>NZ_CP143890.1:0-3153373 GCF_036417395.1 Akkermansia sp. AE01SA01 | reverse complement strand
TGTGGAATAGGATTAATATAGAAATGGATTTATTAGGTTTTAAAACTGTTTTAATAAATGAAAGTGAACAGTTGGAAAAAGAAAAATATATAAAATTTTTAGTTGGGGTAAAAGGAAAAGCTTCATGTGATAATTTTGGACGTACTTCAAAATTAGAAGAAATGGAAACAAATATTACAATCGAATATGAAAATTATGTAGATAAAAAAATCATTAAAACAGATGTTTTAATGAACTTAGATACTCATTTTAAAGCACGAGTATACGTACAAGCCAATGGATTCACAAGTTCAGCTCATCACATGACACATGCGGGTTCAAGTATGTGTGCAGCAAGTATACCGTGTGTGTTCAAATTTCCGGCATTAGGTGCCATTTTGTGTGCAGGTGGAATAATTTTAATCGCTATTCCTCATATATGCGACATGACGTGGAATATAGAAGGTTCATATTTGATTGAAGTTAAATCAGATGGATGCGTCTGGGATGGTGCTGGTTGTTATCCTAAATTAGATAAAAAAATTGAAAAAGAAAACTAAAAATCATATAAATTCGATCATTTTCAATGAGTATAAAATTAGATATTATTTGTATATAGTATCATTGTTATTTTGCATAACATTTTGTATATTTTCCATATTTTTATTGATTTTTGATCAGCAGCATGTCAAGAAGATTACTGAAAATAAAGAGGCTGTATTTTACGGAGTATGGGGAATTATGCCTTTTATATTTTTCCGAGGATATTATTATTTATCTCTAAAAAAAATACACGCGTTATACAATCCATTCGTTTATAGCTCCGTTCCTCCCATTTATCATTCGCGAACAATACAAATATTCTTAAACGTATTTCTTCTGTTAGCAAGCATAAGTTATATATTTATTTGTTGTAACTTTTTTTCTGTTGATTGGGCTACGACAAAAATAATGATATTATATTTTTTATCGTTTTTATGCTTTGCCGTCTGCATTCCGTGTCTAATACAACTTATTGAATATGATAATATAATAAAAAAATGGTATAATACTTGGAAAAAAAATTGCTATAAAATGTGAAAGAACAAACATTTATGCGTCCAACGAACTTCATCAAATACATAAGCATCGTCCATTCACTCTCAATTCTTCACTTTCAACTTTGGAATAACCTTTCGTGCCGCAATATGACACCTCAGACAACCAGACATCGATCAAGACCGCAACGGACGGAAGTACGGTGGTAGAATGCGGCTATGACTACCAAGGCCGCCGCTATATGAAGAAGGTAACTGTAAACAGCACGGTCGTCAGCCATGAACGCTACCTGTACCGCAGCTACCTGCAACTAGCGGCATTGGATATGCTCAACGGCAGGAATGTGCTTTGCACGTTGCTGTGGGATCCTCTGGAAGAGGTAGCTACGCGTCCCCTGGCCTTGGTGTGGAATAATGCTCTTTACTGCTATGGGTGGGACTTCAACAAGAACGTCACAGAGGTGTTCAATAGGGAAGGCGCTATTGCTGTTGCCTATGATTATTCACCTTATGGGACGGTCACGAAAACGGGCAACCTTGTCCAGCCGTTGCAGTGGAGCAGCGAGATGAACGATGAAGAGTTGGAGCTGGTCTATTATAATTACCGCTATTACAACCCGGCTGATGGCAGATGGATCAATCGTGATCCCATCGCTGAAGAAGGGGGGTGGAATTTATATGCTTTTATTGGCAATAATTCCATTAAGAAAAAAGATATTGTTGGATTAATATCTGATAGTGTTACAGACACAATTATTGCCTATGGGGCTCAAGGAATGAGTCCCAAAGCAATATCAGACCTCCTTGGGATATCCCTAGCTATAGTATGTGCAGTTTTAAAACAACCTTGCCCTCCTTGTCCTCCTCCTAAAGGTAAATCAGGAACACGTATTGATTATGTTCCCCCTTCACGTTCCCATCATCCTTGTCCAGGAAATCATCGGCATCGGTGGAAATTTGAAATGCATCAAGATCCGAAAACTTGCAAATGTTATGAAAAAAAAGTTGAATCTCCTGTAGAATGTTTGTAATAAAACTATTATATTAGATTAAAATATGTGTATAAAATTAATTGATAGATTTTATCGGAACCATTGTAATGATGAATGGGAACATTTGTATGGAATTACAATTGAAACATGTGATAATCCTGGCTGGTTAGTGAGTATATCAGATCCAATTTTATATAATAAATCAATACAGTGTGAATATAATCATATTTTAAATGATATAGGCTGTAAATATGAAGTATCGATAACTCACGTTCATATACCTCAGTCTAGTATTTATACAATTAAAATCTTCGGAAAATCTTTGGAAATTGTACTTAATAGTACTGCGGAACTTATTAAAAAATTAATTGATTAGAGAAAAATTAATTATTTTCTTGAGTAATGTGAAAAATATTTATTATTAAGTTTACAGAGTATTGATTTGGTTGTCGGCTGGGAGAAACCGTGCTTCTTTCCCGCACCCAGAGCTACGATGCTCTGGGACGCCCGGCCACATGCACGCAGCAGCGGAAAACGGAACCTGCCCGCAATGACAGCTTCAGCTACAACGGCAGAAACGAACTCACCGGAGCACATTGGGAACAGACGGCTACGGTTACAGCTACGACAACATCGGCAACCGCAAGACGGCTCAGGAACTGACCGAGGAACTCACCTACACGGCCAACGAACTCAACCAGTACAACCAGCATCGCCAACTCCACTCTCAACCCTGGAAGCCCCCTTCGTGCCGCAATACGACGCCTCGGGCAACCAGACCTTGATCAGGACGTCAACGGGCATCTGGACTGTCGTGTACAATGCGGCCAACCGGGCAGTGAGCTTCACCAGCCAGGACGGCAGCACGGTGGTGGAATGCGGCTACGACTACCAGGGGCGCCGCTACATGAAGAGGGTGACCCAAAACGGAACGGTCACCAGCCATGAACGATATCTGTACCGTGGCTATTTACAAATAGCGGCCTTGGACATGCTCAACAGCCGAAACGTGGTTCGCACGCTGTTGTGGGATCCTCTGGAACCGGTGGCAACGCGTCCTCTGGCCCTGGTGCAGGATAATGTCCTGTACTGTTATGGCGTTGACTTCAACAAGAACGTCACGGAGGTGTTTAATGGAGATGGAAGTATTGCGGCAGCTTATGACTACTCTCCCTATGGACAGGTTGCTTCCACGGGCGATCTCGTCCAACCGGTACAGTGGAGCAGCGAGATGAACGATGCGGAACTTTCCTTGGTCTATTACAATTACCGTTATTACCATCCCGCAGACGGCAGGTGGATTAATCGCGATCCCGTCGCCGAAGAAGGGGGATGGAATTTATATGCAATTGTTAAAAACCATATATTTCTTAACAGTGACCGTTTGGGATTAGAGCCAAAGATTGAATATGACGAGAATTGTAGAGATAAAAGACCTAATATAAGCAAGCAATTTAAGATAGCTCAGAATGCAATTTCTAAGGCAATAAAGGACATCAATCCCAAGTCGGATCGTTATGTTCGGTTTTTTGGTAAGTATTCCCGCGCACGACACCAAGTGGTTAATCGCGTAATTTCAGAAATAAAACGTATTTTGGATCATGCAACTATTTCTGTTGATTGTTGTGGAATAGAATGCGACGAAAATTGGATTGCTTATGTTTATAACAATGATGGGAAATTTCAAATATTTCTATGCCCTGAATTCTTCAGTTCTCCAGGAGGCAATGATTTTAAGAACCAAGCTAATACCATATTGCACGAATTATCACATGAAGTAGAAATGCCACAACCTAATCTTGTTTTGGATAAACAAGCCCCATGGAATCCTAATACGGAACCTTCCGGTGCCCCTTACGGGGATGATTATGCGGAATGGATAGCTGAACATGATGCTTGGACAGCTGTAACGAATGCAGAAAATTATGCTGCATATCTTTCGGAAAATTTATAGATGCTAAATCTTATGCCTCAATTTTTTATTATATTTATTTTTCTATTATTAATACCTTGTTTCGGCAAAGATAAAATTTTAAAAAATAGTGAAAAAAATACGATTACAGACTGGCGGTATAGAAAAACATCATTGATGGAAATTCAGAAAAAGTTGGTTAATATCGAAAAACGAGCCATGTATGTTCGAATAGAAAAACGATATTATCAGAAGGGTAAAGATAATGAGATTTATATATATAATTTAAGTCAGGAATTAAAAAAAGATTTATTGGGAGAATGGAAAAATGCAAAATATTGGTCTACACGTACCAAGAATGGTTTTTTCTTTACGCCAGCATTCTTTTACATACTTGATTTTTTAGATGAAAATAAAAATCGAATCGAATCAATAGATATGGATCTATGGTATCAACCAAAAGGAAAATTGAATTTCAGCTCTGTGAAAGAAAAAATTTTGTCTTTGTTCCAGAAAGTCGACGCTAAGTGAAGAAAGTAACCGTCAACGGAACGGTCACCAGCCATGAACGCTACCTGTACCGCGGCTACCTGCAACTAGCGGCCCTGGACATGCTCAACAGCCGGAACGTGCTCCGGACACTGTTGTGGGATCCCCTGGAACCGATGGCCACGCGGCCTCTGGCTCTGGTGCAGGATAATGCCCTGTACTGCTATGGCGTTGACTTTAACAAGAATGTGACGGAGGTGTTCAATAAGGAAGGCGCTATTGCTGTTGCCTATGATTATTCACCCTATGGGACGGTTACCAAAACGGGCAACTTTGTCCAGCCAGTGCAGTGGAGTAGCGAGATGAACGATGAAGATTTGGAGCTGGTCTATTGCAACTACTGTTCTTACAATCCTGCCGATGGCAGGTGGATCAATCATGACCCCATCGCTGAAGAAGGGGGATGGAATTTGTATGGGTTTGCTAGAAATAATGGAGGTATCGTATGGGATGAATTAGCTTTGGTTCCAAATGGACAAGATCCCCTTTTCATATTTCCTTATGTTGATGAAGATACAGGGTATGGACAAATGACCTATGCTTCAGAAGAGGAAATCAATAAATTTTATGATGCTATTAATGCCCTTTCTCAAAGGGCAGTAGATGATAAAAAGCGTTATAAACTGTAGAAGCAGAGGCTACAAAAAAGGAATGGTTTTATTATTCTCAAAATTTCTAATAATAAATGAACTATTTTTATTTTTTAACATTTTGCATCATAACAAATGTTTGTTCAAGCCAGCCGGTTCACTATCAAGAATCATCTCCCATGTGTATTAATTCTGCGATTGATTTACATGAAGACGGTTTGCATCTTATTCATTTATTAGAGAAACTGAATAAAATATCCAGCAGGCTGGATAGTACAGAAGATGATGCCCAAAGCATACTTGATGAAGCACGGGAATCTATCTATGCTTATTTAAGAATTCAGTATGGTGACGGAAATTGCATAAGTAAAAAAGGCCTAATATCGTGTGGCAAGGTATTGAGATTGCATGAATCACTTTACCTCCCCGGAAATAATTTTATCGCTACAAAATATGATGTAAAAAATAAGATATTTGAATATCAGCAAGAACTTGTTTCCGCCTTTCTTAAAAGGAGCAATGAGATAAAACAAGCAGAAAGGGATGTAGATCAGGAAATATTCAAGTCTTTGTCAGAATTGGATTGTGATATGTTCAATTATGACAACTTCAGGAGCCATTTGATAAAACAGGGCCATGAAAATGAATGGTTGATACGCGGTCTTTTTTTTCTCATTCAGGGAGCTTATGAAGGTAATCAGAATGCCATGTCCATATTACTGAAAAACAGTAACGAGGGAATATGCTCCCTTGCCCTGGCTCTTATTCTAGAACGGCAAAATAGATTGCGTTTTATATTAAGCCAGTATCATGATTTATCATGGGAAAATACTTGGGGTTGCATAGATAAACAGAAAGAAGTGATTTCCGATTTGTTAGAAAAGAGTATTGCCCAAGGTGAACCTTGGGCCAAAAAGATTAAAGAGGCCGATATTATCGCCAATTCCAGTCGGGATTTCTTAAAGAGGATGTGGAAATAATACTTATGGATGCGGAATATCACTAGCCCAAGGCAACGGAGAAAGCGTTATTGATGCTATATTAAATTCATAGAATAGTTTAAAGTATCAGAAGCGTTGTAAATAAATCAAATATATGAAAAGGTTTCATTCATGTATTCAAAATGTAATAATGATATTTAATATGAAAATATCTAATATTTCCTATAATGGTATATTGTTCTTCTGTTGCTGTTTTCTTTTTGCAGGATGCTATTCTTATATGAGCAATCATGATGAAAAAGAAAAGGCTGAATATACTTCAATCATAAAACGCTACAAGCACAAGGATAAAAAAGCTAAAGCAAAACTAGTAGAATTAACCGAACAGGAACGTCATGATTTTTTAAAACTTATTAAAAAATTTAGAAATAAATATGTGGAAGCACCAGCCCCACAAATAACAAGGGATGGGGTAGGAGAGGTAAATATCACTTCATACGGTTCTTTCAGAATTTTGTTTGATGATTATTTTAGAAGTATTTATGTACCAGGAATAACAGCAGACAAAGAGACAAGACATAAGCTCTACGAATTAATGGATAAAATAGATAACAGATTGTTTGAATTTAAGAAATAGCAGCTGTAATCTAATGATGAACATCATTTCTTGTCTTCTATTTCCAGAGTTACGATGGGTAGGACACCTAACCACCTCCACGTAGTAGCAATAAACGAAAGTAGCCTGTAGCGACAACTTTAACTGTAACGGCAAAAATGAACTTACCGCAGCCACATTGGGGAACAGACGGCTACGGTTACAGCTACGATAAGACGGTGCAGGAAATAGCCGAAGAACTCACCTACGCGGCCAACAACTTGAACCAGTACACCAGCATCGCCAACTCCACTCTCAACTCTCCACCCCCCCCACTCTGGAACACCCCTTCGTGCCGCAATACGACGCCTCGGGCAACCAGACTCTCATCAAGACTTCAACGGGTATCTGGACGGCCGCTTACAATGCGGAAAACCGCCCGGTAGGCTTCACAAGCAGGGACGGCAGCACGGTGGTGGAATGCGGGTACGACTACCAGGGCCGCCGCTACATGAAGAAAGTAACCGTCAACGGAACGGTCACCAGCCATGAACGCTACCTGTACCGCGGTTACCTGCAACTAGCGGCCCTGGACATGCTCAACAGCCGGAACGTGCTCCGGACACTATTGTGGGAACCCTTGGAACCGGTGGCCACACGGCCTCTGGCTCTGGTGCAGGATGCCTCTCTGTACTGCTATGGATGGGACTTCAACAAGAATGTGACGGAGGTGTTCGACGCGCAGGGAACAATCGCGACGGCTTACGACTACTCTCCCTATGGGACAGTCACAAAAGCAGGCGACCTTATCCAGCCCGTGCAGTGGAGCAGCGAGATGAACGACGAAGATTTGGAGCTGGTCTATTATTACCGCTATTACAACCCGGCTGATGGCAGGTGGATTAACAGGGATCCCATCGCTGAACAGGGTGATTGGAATTTGTATGGGTTTGTGAGAAATAATTTAAATATTGATAACCTCGGGTTATTATCTAACGATGGTAGCGGCACAGTCATTCCGAACACAGAAACAGAAGGTAATTGTATTGGAATTGCATGTGAAACGACAAAACCATTGTCTCCCGATCCAGAAAAGATACCTAAAAATGTAGATTTAAACACATTTCTTGATATCATTCGAGAAATTCTTATTGGAGATTGTACTCGAATGGAGAAAAACAGTACACAAAATGAAACCCAATGCCAAGAATGTGAAAGAGAAATCATTTGCTTAGCATACTTTATCACGAAGCAGAGCGAATTGATATTGAAGTTCATTGTGTAGGGCGTACAATTCCATTAGGAACTCCAAAACAATTACCTCCTTTTGAATTTAAATTAGGAGTAGATGGAAACCGTGTCACAGGTATAACTAACATCCAAAACCATATGGTTAAGTATATTATTAAACCAGGATTGGATAAAATACACTTTCAAGATGGAAAAATGTTAGGGCAATGGGCAACATATTGCTGTAAAGAAAAAAAGAAGAATAAAAAAAGAATACAATGATAATAATTTTATTAATTTTAAATTTACTGCGCATGGATTCTATTAAAGACAATGCAATTTCTAATAAAATGGAGCAATATATAAATCATGGAGAAAATTCACAAAAAAATAAAATAGTAAAATCTTTACCAATATTTATAAAATGTAATTTGGATAGTAGCTCATCAATTAATACACAAAAAATTATTACTTTAAAGGATTTTTTAAAAGATAAAGATTTAGAAACTTTCGATTGGAAATCTATTTTACCTCCATTGAATTAACTATTGATTGTTGAAGAAGGGATGGAATTTGTACGGGTTGGTCGGGAATAATTCAATCCTAGAATACTCAAGTGGATCTGGATAATATGGAAGATTGTACAGTTCAAGTTATTGTTGGGCAAAGAGCTTCTGCTGAGGGAACTGCACAGCGTTTGTCTATTCCAACGTTTCCTCCTCCCTCACCATCTAGGCCATGGCCTGCATTAAATTGAAAATTAAGAGACATGTCTGATATATTATGGGCTATTGTTTCATCCTTTTTTATATGTCTGCTAAATTCAAAAACAAAAAAAGAAAATAAATTTTATAGAAGTAAGGAAATTCAGAATATAGTTAAAAAATATAAAATTAGTGCTGAGATCATAGGTTCATTATTTCTTATTGTTTTATGTGTATTCATTCTATTAGCTTTATACCAATCTGGCAAGTGTCCTGTGGTTGCCATATTCTTAAGTTCTTTATACACTTTATTATTGATGGTCTCTACGTCTATCTTTGTATACATTCTTTGCAAAATAAATAGACATTGGAATCCAGATGAAATTTACCTTGTAATTGCTATTCGAGCAAACATGTCTCTTAGACGATTGAAACAAGTACAGTTCTTTCTTTTAGGAATGTCTTGTTCAGGACTCATATATTCGACTATTTATTTAATACTAAACGGAATTATTTAATTTAGTCTTGTGTTGCATGATTTATCTGGATTCTTCGTGGCGGTTCATTGAACAAGCGTATCAAACTTTTGCATTTATCATTTGAATCCTGTGATTGGAAAAAAACGGCGTCACAAGACTATTCTATATAATTCCGTTTCAAATTATTCAAAATAGAATTAATATTATGGATATTAATGAATTATAGTTCCTATAGCAATAGTGTTTCTGGCGGTGGATGTGTTCATGGATATTCGGAACTTGGGTTAATTGCCAAAGCTGCAAGCCGAATAGGTTCCTTAGAAGTGGGTGCCAGGGGAGGTATTAACTTTAGGGCTTCAGCTTGTGTGACTATTAAATTGGATAAGTTTGAAGTTAAAGGTCGGGAGTGTGCATCCTTGCGTGCTCGTGTTTGGGCTAGTGCAAAAATTTGGACGCTGAAAAAATAGATTGTAATCATGAGTGGCAAGATCAATATTGCACACCATGGATTCCATTGTTACAATGACCAATAACATAAGCCCATAAGAAATAATTGAAGGAATGAAAAAGGATATTGATTGGCGAAAACTTCAATTCGGGGCGACTTTATTAAATACAAAAGAAAATGCAAGGGTTCTATACTTAATCGATAATTCTATATTTGATACGGTAGGTAGACTCCATTACTTTATAAAAACAGGCAAAGGCATAGGAGAAATAGGGGGAAATAAAATTGAAATATCTCAAATTAACTCAGATTCCTATTGCATTAATACCACGGAACAAGAATATTGTATATCACGATTAGATGATATAAGAATCCGAATTTCTTACAAGAGAAGTCGATATATCGATTTTTTTCTTCAAGAAGATTTAAATAATAGACTAATACGTAAATCATTAGTTTACGATAATATAGACCGTCAATTTGAAGTTTCAATTTCCAGGAATCAAACTATATCGTATTTTTTAAGAATGATTATAGGATTGTTGTCATTTGGCCTTTTAAAACAACCAAAAACGTCCATTATTCCTCCCCTCTTTGACGCTGATGATGATATGCAAAAAGCTCTTGTGCTCGGCATTATTGCTATATAAATGATCTACTGTCCTTATGACTATGATAATTGGTCATAGTTACTCGACTAGTGGTGATAGAGTTTAGTCGTAGAAATTAGTTTTCTTTGTGCATATTTTGGTCTGATTTTTTGAAATATTAAACTGCGTAATATGAATTGTATAAATTCTAACTAAACAAGCGGTGGGGAATATGCTCCATAACCGGAACGTGCTTCAGACACTTTGGTGGGATCCGCTGGAATCGGCAGCAACGCGTCCCCTGGCCCTGGTGCAGGACGATGTTCTTTACTGCTATGGAATAGACTTCGACAAGAATGTCACGGAAGTGTTCAATGGGCAGGGAACTGTTGCGGCAACTTACGACTACTCTCCCTATGGGACAGTTGGCAGCACAGGAAGTCTTGTCCAGCCCGTACAGTGGTCCAGCGAGATGAACGATGAAGAATTGGCCCTATTCTACTAAAACTACCGTTATTATAATCCTGCAGACGGTAGGTGGATTAACAGGGATCTGTATAGTATGCTTGAGAATAATACGATAACATTCTATAATGAAAAAGGCATGGTTGCACCAGCGGTCGCCTGCGGCGGAATTGTTGTAGGGACTTATACATATACTGCAGCAAAAATGATGGGACTGAGTGTCTGTGTATGTTTAGCTACAACAGCTTGTCGTGAATTGATTGTGAAACTTACAAAAGAAGCATTACGTCAAGCTTGTACAGAAGGATGTCATTTGGCTTATGGTATACAGGCTGCTACTTGTAAATTTCGTTGGTCAGCACGTGAACGAGCTTTATGTTATGCACAAGCCACTGAGAATTGTGTTTCTTGCATGCAACAATGTAATCACTCCACGAGATAATAAGATGATAAAGGAAATTGTTTTTTTAAGGGACTCTGCAGGAAATGTATCTGATGTAACAATAAATATATTATGTCCGGTGAAGGCAGAGCAGATGAAGTGGAAATCCCAGGTTGAAATTACACATTGTCATTCATCTTTGGGCGGAAAAGCTTCAATATATAATACAACGCAGCTCCTTTCCTTGAGAACAGCTTTATTATTTGTAGATAGAATACTGGAAGATTTAGTTAAAGACAGGCAGGGGGTTTTGTTCTTTTCAAAAGAAGGGGCAGTTAATGATGATCCGGGTGATCAATATTTATTCCGTATGTCGGACAAGCTGATTTGAATTGATCCGGTAATTGCCTCTTAGCTGGTTTTCATGGTTGCATATCATCCAGGGAGAATTGAAATTTCATGGAGATCAAAAGAATAAGAGAACATTGCCGTAACAGGGCTTCTCAAGCGCTTGAGACTTTCCCTTTTCTAAAATTTACGCCGCTATTCTAATAAAAAATCGTTAAAAAAGGACTGTCCGAAAGGCAGTCCTTTTTCGCATCCGGTTGTCGGCAAAAGCTTATTTCTGTGGTAAGATTCCGCCTGCTTTTTACTGCCCAGAGGGGGCTTTCTGCGCTTCCGGCACGGGGAGGGGCGTGTTCCGGATGGTGACGGGCGTTCCTATGCTGGTTTGCTTGTAGAGAATTTCCGCCACGTTCCGCGGCAGGCGAACGCAGCCATGAGAAATGGGATGGCGCCGCACCTTTCCCACGTGCAGGCCCAGGCCCGCGTTGGTGAGTCGCTGCCAGTAGGGCATGGGGGAGCCGTCAAAGCGGCCTCCCTCCGGAACGGGGTCGGTGGATTCCGCATTGTAGTTGATGCATTTGCCTTCCGCATCATACATCTTGCCATACAGGTTGGAAACATGGTCCTCTTTTTTGGAGATGACGGTGTAGTCGCCCGTTTTGGTGGGATAGGCCTTGACACCGGAGGAGAGCGGAAAGTCCATGGCGACGAGTCCGTCCACCAAGTATTGTCCCCGTTGCTCGTTCAGGCAGACGAAAATCTTGCGCGATTTCTTCGGCGTACGCTTCAGCAGGGTGTCATCCTTGTAAATATCGTAGGTTTTCTTGTAGTCCTTGCGGGCTACGAAGTGCGCGTACGTGGAAGGATGGAAGGGGTTTTTGTATTCCGGAACGGATTTGTCCAGGGTGCGGGGGTCCGGCAGGGAGGAGTGTTCCTTGCCGGAGTGGGAACAGGACATCCACCCCATGCAGAGCACGGGGAGGATGGCCCAGGGGAGGAGGCGCTTCATAAGTGGCGGATCCGGGGCGGAGGCTCCGGATTATTTGGAACGTGGGATCGTCAGTTTCTGGTTGATGTGAATCAGGTCGGACTTGAGCCTGTTGGCTTTCTTGAGTGCGGCTACGGAAGTGCCGTTTCTGCGGGCAATGGCGCCCAGGGTATCGCCCTTCTTCACGGTATAGGTCCGGGCCTTGGGAGCGGACTTCCGCGTAGTTTTTTTGGCAACGGCGTTGCGGGAGGACTTGGCAGCCGATTTCCGCGTGGTGGATTTCTTGCTGACGGAAGGTTTGGCGGGCGGGTTGTAGGAGTAGTCGGAATGGTTGGCTACCGGGCTGTAGTGGCCGGATTCATACGAGGGATCGGAACTTTCCGCGATCCACGGCGGAATTTCCCCGTTGGCTATGGGTTCTGCAGTATCGTAGCCCGCTGTGGAAGATTTCTGGCTGGAGCAGGAGGAAAATGGAAGGACCAGCGCGGCAGCGCAGGTGCAGGTTAAAATAAGGTGCGCTTTCATGTGTGCCTGTTCTTACTAATTTATTATTTCGGTTTCAAGGAGCTAACGCGGATTTTGCGGATTTTTTTTCACTGCTGGCACAAATTGTAAAACGTTCCGGCATTCCGGGTGGTCAAACGGGCGAGTTCTTCCAGTTCCATTCCCCTGGCCACAGCGATGAAACGGGCCGTATGGATGAGATGGGCAGGTTCGTTCATGCGGCCCCTGAGCGGTTCCGGGCTGAGGTAGGGGGAGTCCGTTTCCAGCATGATGCGGTCTTCCGGACACCAGCGCGCCGTTTCCGCCACGATGGGAGCGTTTTTGAATGTAGCTACCCCGGTGAAGGAGACCATGCCGTCCAGCCCGTCAAAGATACGCGCTGCCTGTGCAGTGTCTCCGATAAAGCAGTGGAATACGGGCCGGACGCGGCCCGCATGGTTTCCGGCAATTGCCAGGGCGTCTTCAAAACTCCGGGAACCTTTTCTGTCCCGGGTATGTAGAACGATGTTCAATCCCAGGCGGGCGGCCAGTTCAAAGTGTTCTTCCAGGAGTTCCTGCTGGCGTCGGTGGAAGTCCGCCGTTTCCCAGCCTTTCGGGGCAGGGTGAAAGTAGTCCAGACCGGTTTCCCCGATGGCGGCGAGGGGAACGGTTTCCGCGGCCGCGGTCAGCTTTTCCGCCCACTTTTCCGGGGCACCGTGCGCATCGTCGGGATGAATGCCCAGCGCGCAGAAGACCGTGCCGGGAAATTGACGCGCCCAGGACAGGTTTTCTTCCCAGTCGTCCATGCATGCTCCCAGAGTGATCATGCGGTCTATTCCTGCTTCAACGGCATGCCGTATGTAAATTTCCCGGCGAGACTGGTCGAATTGCCGAGAAGCCAGGTGGCAGTGCGTGTCAATGATCATGGTGTGAAACCCTTGTGGGGTAAAGCGGAAGTCTGTGGATATTTTCCCTTATTGAAAAGTCCAAACCGGAAGCATGCCTGATTTTTCCTTGCAAGGCGGATAGGAAATGGACAAACTGCCCCGCATGAAATGTGCAGCTTTGCGCGTGTGCGCCAGCCTGTTAACGGCGGGAGCGTCTTCTCTTTATGCAGGAACCGTCCCTGCCGCAGCCCCTCAGGAAGGGCCTGTTATCAGCCTCCATGTGGAGAACGACATGTTTGTAGGGGACGACGACAATTATACCAGTGGCGTCCGCATTGGCTGGATGTCCGGCACCACTGCGGAAAGCCGCACGTTTTCAGGCATGCTGGGAACAGTGCTGGGAGGGACGAATGCTTCTGATTCCTGGCGGCGTTTCATGGGGATGAATGGTTCCTCCAATCTGCGGCAGCAGTGGGGCCTGGACCTGACCCAGTTGATGTTTACGCCGGAGCGGAAACTCCGCGAGCCGATTTACGGAGAGCATCCCTACGTGGGCAATCTGACGCTGGGCCTGATATCCCTGGTTAAAAATGAGGACCGGGCAAATGTCTTGGAGCTCCAGCTGGGTACCACGGGTTCTCCTTCCCTGGCCAAGGGCTCCCAGCATTTGGTTCATAAGATGTGGGGGATGGAACAATGGCCCGGCTGGAGCAACCAGCTTCCCAGCGAAATGACCGCCAATTTGTTTTTCAAACGCTATTACCGCCTCCGCGGGCTGGAAAGGCATTATGGTTCCGGGTTAGAGACAGACGCCCTGGCCTACTGGCACGCGGATGCCGGCACCGTGAAGGTGCAGGCAGGCGGAGGCATGACTTTCCGCTTCGGCTATAATCTGGGCAATACCTCGCCGGAAAACAGCATCCGCGGGGCCACCAGCGCCGCTCCCCCCTTCGTTTACAACAGGACTTCCGTTTCCAACTGGGGTTATTACGGATATCTTCACGCGTCGGCGCGCGCCGTGGCGCATGATCTGTATCTGGACGGCACCGTTTTCCATTCCTCCCCGGATTACGTGAACAAATATCCCGTGGTGGCGGAATGGGGCTACGGGTTCGGCGTCACCTACAAGCGTACGGAATTCCTTTTCGGGCTGCATTATATTACCAAGGAATACACGCGGCAGGAGTCCATCCAGTGCGTAGGCGTGCTTCAACTGAGGCATACTTTTTAATGCCCGCATTCCGTGCGGGCAGCTTGCATAGCGGAGCGGCAGCTTGCAAAATGCAGGTTTGCTGTTAGAATTAGAATTGCGGATTCGTATGTAACAGGACGATCCGTTCGTACATACAACCTTTGACACACCCGATATATTCATGAAAACAACCAGATCCTGGCGTTTGTCCTGCACCGCACTGGCGGCAGGCACCGTGATGTGCGGCCTGTCCGCCCATGGCGGGGATGCGCCGCCGTCCGAACCTGCCCCCACCGGGCTGGAGTGGGAGCAAGAGCAGAACCTGCATTTGAACAAGGAGGCCCCCACGGCTTCCTTCATGTCTTTCAGTGATTTGAAATCAGCCCTGAAAGTGCTGCCGGAAAACAGCCAATGGTGGAAGTCCCTGAATGGACAATGGAAATTCCACTGGGCCAAGGATCCGCAGAGCCGCCCGGCCGACTTTTACAAGCCGGATTACGATGTTCAGGACTGGAAGGAAATCAAGGTTCCGGCCTCCTGGCAGACTCAGGGCTATGGCACACCCATTTATTCCAACCAGCCGTATCCCTTTGAACGCTCCTGGCCATATGTGATGAAGGAGCCCTCCAACAAGAATTACACGTCCTACAAGGAACGGAATCCCGTGGGTTCTTACCGCCGCACGTTTGAGGTGCCCGCGGACTGGGACGGCCGGGAAGTGTACATGCAGTTTGACGGTGTGGATTCCTTCTTCTATCTCTGGATCAACGGCAAGTACGTGGGCTTTTCCAAGGATTCACGCAATCCCGCCCGTTTTGACATCAGCCCCTACCTTAAGAAGGGTGAGAATGTAGTGGCCGCAGAAGTGTACCGCCATTCCGATGGCGCCTATCTGGAATGCCAGGATATGTTCCGCCTTTCCGGCATTTTCCGGAATGTTTCCATTTTCGCTCTGCCGAAGGTGCATGTGCGCGATTTTTTCGTGCATACCAATCCGGCGGACCAGAAGGACTGGGCCCTGAACATTGACCATGCCAAGCCCGGCACCGTGGACGGCGACTGGCGCCTCCAGGTGGACGTGGATGTGCGCAACCTGTTCCCGGCCACGCAGAAGCTGGATGACTGCACCATTTCCATGGCCCTCTACGATTCCGCCGGGAAACTGGTGGAACCCGTGAAGCCCAAGGACGCTCCCTACGACGGCGTGATGGAAAAGCCTCTGCGCATTACCGGCATGAAGGATTTCAAAACTTCCCTGCTGGGCATTTATTCCAAGCCGAAGCTCTGGTCCGCGGAAGACCCCAACCTGTACACCCTGGTGCTGACGCTGAAGCGTGACGGCAAGACGGAGGAAATGGTTTCCTCCCGCGTGGGTTTCCGCAATGTAGTGATCAAGGACAGCGTGTTCCTGGTGAACGGCCAGCCGGTGAAGGTGAAAGGCGTGAACCGCCATGAAAGCCATCCGGAAACCGGGCACTACGTGACTCCGGAACAGATGGAGCAGGAAGTGCAGATGATGAAGAGAGCCAACATCAACCATGTGCGCTGTTCCCATTATCCGGCGGATCCCTATTTCTACTATCTCTGCGACAAGTACGGCATTTACGTGCAGGACGAGGCCAACATCGAGTCCCACGGCTACTACTACGGCAAGGAGTCCCTTTCCCACCCCATCGAATGGATGCCGGCTCATGTGGACCGCATCATGGCGATGGTGGAGCGCAACAAGAACCACCCCAGCGTGATTATGTGGTCTCTGGGGAATGAGGCAGGACCCGGCCAGAATTTCCGCAGCGCGGAAAAGATCGTGAAGGCCAGGGACATGTCCCGCCCCACCCACTATGAGCGCAACAACGACATCGTGGACCTGGGTTCCAACCAGTACCCCTCCGTGGACTGGACGCGCTCCATGGCGGCCAACAAGAATTTCCCGAAGCCCTACTACATTTCCGAGTACGCGCACAACATGATGAACGCCATGGGCAACCTGGCGGATTACTGGGAGGCCATCGAGTCCTCCGACCGCATCATGGGCGGCGCCATCTGGGACTGGGTGGACCAGGGGCTATACAAGACCCTGCCGAACGGTGAGAAGATGCTTGCCTACGGCGGCGACTTCAACGACCATCCCAACAGCGGCCAGTTCGTGTTCAACGGGACCATCCTGGCGGACCGCACGCCGGAACCGGGCTACTTTGAGGTGAAGCACGTTTATCAAAACATCTCCACGTCCCTGACGGACGACGGCAAGATTTCCATCTTTAACAAGAATTTCTTCACGGACCTCACCCCGTACGACATCACCTGGACCCTGACGGAGAACGGGAATGTGGTGGCGGAAGGCAAATTGAATACGCCTGCCGCCGGTCCCCAGGAAAAGATCGTAGTGCCCGTACCGGACATTCCCCAGTGGAAGAACCGGAAACCCGGCGCGGAATACGCCCTGCGCGTCAGCTACAAGCTGAAGAAGGACACGGACTGGGCAAAGAAGGGCTATGAACTGGCCTTTGACCAGCTACAGCTTCCCGTGCAGGGAGAACTGCCCATGTTCAAGGCTCCTTCCGGCAAGGTAACCCTCAGCGCGGACAAGCACACCGTGTCCGGCAAGGATTTCTCCGTGCAGTTTGACGCGGCCACCGGGGAACTGACCCAGTTCACCGTGAACGGCAAGCCCCTGTTCAAGACGCCCATGGCGGTGAACGCCCTGCGTGCCGCCTCCAGCAACGAGCCGGGCGTCATGGCCAAGAGCATGGCCAACGGCCTCCGTGAACTGAAGCATGAACTGCTCAGCTATGAAGCCGTGGACAACGGCAGCAGCGTCACCGTCAAGCAGTCCGTCAAGGTAAGCGGCAAGCAGGCTGAAAACATCAGCGGCTATGGAGACACCAAGACCTCCATCACGCCTAAAAAGCAGCCCCTGAATGACACGAACACCCATTTCATCAACAATCTGGAATGGACCATCTACCCGGATGGAACCGTCGTCTGCCAGTCCGTGCTGCTGCCGCGCGGCAATCCCCTGGAGCTGCTGCGCCTGGGGTATGAACTCCAGTTGCCGGCGAACATGGGCAACGTGACCTATTACGGCCGCGGGCCGGAGGAAAATTATGCGGACCGCAAGAGCGGCATGCCTCTGGGCGTGTACAAGACGACGGCCCGGGATTCCTTCTTCCCGTACGGCAGGCCGCAGGACTGCGGCAATCATGAAGACACCCGCTGGGTGGCAGTCACGGACGACAAGGGGCAGGGCCTGCTCTTCGGCTCCGTGGGCGCCCCGTTTGCCTTCTCCGCCCTTCCGTACACCACCACGGACCTGATTCTGGCCAACCATCCCGTGGAACTGCCGAAGACGACGGACAAGACCGTGCTGGTCCTCTCCTCCGCCACGCGCGGCCTGGGGGGCGCCTCCTGCGGCCCCGGCCCCATGAGCAGGGATATCATCAAGGCCAACAAGCCCTACCCGCTGTCCTTCTTCATGCGTCCTGTTACGGCCAAGTCCTACAAGGGTGAAATCCGCGTGCCCGCGGCCCAGCTGGACATGACCATGCTGACCCGCACAGACAAGTACACGGTCAAGAGCGTGACCAGCCAGGAACAGGGCGAGGCGGACGCCGAGTTTGCCATTGACGGGGACCCCGGCACCTTCTGGCACTCCGAATATAACAAGACCGTGACCAAGCATCCGCACGTGCTGGCCGTGGACCTGGGCAAGGAACGGGAGTTTTCCGGAATTACCTATTTGCCGCGCCAGGACGGCAGCACCAACGGCCGCGTGAAGGATTATTCCGTGGAAGTGAGCATGGACGGCGAGAAGTGGCAGCCTGCCGCCAAGGGTTCCTTCCCGAACAATGCGGACCTGCAGCAGGTGAAATTCGCCGCACCCGTAAAAGCCCGCTATTTCCGCTTTTCCGCCCTCAGCGAGGCGGGGGGCAGGGATTACGCCGCCGTGGCTGAACTGGAAATTATTCCGGTGAAGAAGTAGCTTCTGCGGCTCAACCCGCTTGCACGATCGCCCCGCCGTTTTTTTAAGCGCGCGGGGCGGTCCTTTTTCCTTCCTGCAAGGTTGGCAAAGTGCAGCAAGTTCTGGCGCCAGTCGAATAGCATGCGGCCTCCGGCTGCACTTGTATTTAAAGCACATTCGCAGGTATTCGTTCGGCCGCCATTGCCATCAAGGCTTGCGGCGTTCCTGACAGCCATTTCTGAATTAATAGCGGTTTGCGGATGGCATGCGGTTTCATGAGGCTCTTGCCATCCATGTTTTCGTGCATGAAAAAGCCTCCGTACAGAGTAATCCGCACGGAGGCTGATTGGTAAGGAAAGCCTGTTTTTTATCTTCTTCTGCGCATCATCAGGGCCGCCAGGCCAAGCAGGCCCAATGTGGCCGTGGCCGGTTCGGGAATGAGCTGGAATCCATTGGGAGTGTTGTGGCCAAGGATGCATTCAACATACCATTCACTTTCCAGTGCAACAGCTTTATCCCGGGAAAGAAAATCAAGATAATTGGAACCGGGAAAATCCGGATCGGAGGGATAGGTGGCGAGATTGCCATCCTCAGTTTTGCGGAAGACGAATACGGCGATTTCGGTAGATACATCAATGGTTGAGCCGTTGCCGACCATCAGATAAAGAGGGGTATTTTCCAAGGTCAATCCCGTAGGCTGCTGGTATGACCCCGACAGGGAAAAGAGTCCGCCATTGGTAATAGATCCGTTGTCGGAAGGACTGATGTTGAGCGTGCTGACAAAATTGTTCCGAATATCGACTATTTGACTATAGCTCAGATTGCCTTGATCATATTCATTTCCTCCATTGGCCCATTTGGCGTCGTTAAAGTTGTAATTCCAGTTTGTCAGGGTGCCGAGCATGGCACAACCGCTGCTGAGAGGGATTCCCAGGGTATCAGCGATGGAGGTATTATAATCCTCCTCGTTGGAAATGAAGTAATCGCCTGCCTGGACAAGTCCGCCGGCAAGGAAGGAGATTGAAGCAAGCGCACAAGTAAATAAGGAATGGTGGGACATGGTTTACAAAGGTTATTGTTGAGTGGCGATGGAAGAATTAATATTAATGTAGGCTGGAGTCTTGGAAGAGGAAGAAATGGAAAGAACTCCATGGAAGGGGATATCGGACACATCCTGTCCCTTCTCGTCTTCCCAATGGTCTCTCTGATAGGTACATTTTATCATGACGTTCTTGTCACCGAGGGGGACGTAAACGGCATCTCCTGATTGCAGAGTATTCTGCAGCCCGGTTTCCCGGAGGGAGTGGGCCAGGGGAAGCCTTGTGTGGAGCAGCGAATTTTGCCCGGCCAGCAGAAGTTTCTGATGTTTAGGAGATACTTCCCCAATGACGAAAGCCTTGATATCTTCCCCGGCCTTGCGGGTGATGTCCAACGGCTCATGGCCGAAGACGGGCATGCTGCCGACATCCTCCTTGGACCCTCTCCGCATCCATTGCGTTCCGGAGTAATATACCGCCTGTTTGGTGGTTTCCGAGTTGAAAATACTCGCATTGTCGGCGGAAGCCGCAGAGCCGCTTTTCAGCCCGAATTTGTTGTCATCGCCAAGCACGTCATTCAAAGTCCTCGCCTTGCGGAGAACATAGAAATCCGGGGAATTCCCCTTTTTGAGGAATTCGGCCAGAAGGGAGTCGCTTACCTCAATCTCATGCTCCTTCCAGCAGGAAGACGGTTTTTTCCAGCCGTCCCGGTTAAGGGGAAGGGCCACGACCTCGTTGCCGAAGTGGAGGACCAGGATATAGGCGGAATTTTCGTCCATCAATTCATTGAAATTGACGTCCGGGTCCGTGATGGTGACCTTGCTTCCGCTTGAAGTGACATTGTCCGTTTTCAATGTATGCTGCATCAGGGCTTCCGGATGTACTCCCAGCCCCAGGTAATTGGTTTGCTTGGCGTACAGGTCCGTTTGAATATAGCCGCAGGGCGTGCTGTAGGCCGTCTCCGCATGCAGGGTCGCCGAGAAGACCGGAAACAGGGCACAGGTACAGAAACAAGCGGGCAGGCAATGTGCCGGATTCGTAAACATTAATCCATTAAGGGGGAAGGGCATCATTTGTCAATTCAGAAAGGGGAAAACGTTCTGAATTTTCAATTTGGCCTGTTGGATGGTTTTTACCCTGAGGGAGAGAATGATGGAGATTTTTGCTATTTTTCCATGACGTAGCAGGCACTGAAGTTGCTGATTTCGGGCATGCCGGTGGCTTTTTCCACCGTCAGACGGAGTGCGGACGCCTTGATGGGGTCAAAGGACTGGATGCGCTTATGGCCGATGGAAGTTCCCTTGCATACAGTGATCCAGCTACCGTTGACTTTTGCTTCCACGCGGTAGGTGCGCACCCGTTCGCCGTGCCGGATGTTTTCCTGAATGATGCAGTAGTTGACGCTTTGCTCTCCTTTTAATGGAAGGGTAAGCGTTTCCGCATTTCCCGAGACGGAGGCCAGCGGCGTGCCGAAACGGCGCCGGATTTCCTGTCCCAGTTCTTTCAGTCGCTCTACGTCTTCGGGGGCAATCAGCCCGTCCGGGTTCGGCGTCAGGCCGATGATCAGCGTTGCGTTGCGGCCTACGGATTTTTCATATATATCCATCAGATTGGCCAGCGGATAGACGGCCTTGTCATCATCTCCCGGTTCCCAGAACCATTCGTGGCGGTTGTTGTAGCCGCGCAGGGGAGTGTCCGCCATGGCGGGAACCCAGTGTTTTCCGTCCGGATTCCCGTGCCTCAGGAGTTTGTTATGGTTTGCAGTTTTGTCATTTGCATTGCTGTGGCTGTAGGGATAGGGGAAGCTTGACCAGCAGGGGTAACCCACCGTTCCGCTTTCCGATCCTCCCCACCGCAGGTCCGCCCGGTTCACATTATGGTAGAACAGGCAGCCGGGCTGGTATTTACTGACGATGGGTTCCACATCCGGCCCCAGTCCGTTGGGGTCGTCCGCTCCTCCGTCAAACCAGATCATGAATAATTCCCCGTAGCGGGAGCAAAGTTCCGTCACCATTTTTTCACACAGGCGTTTATACCAGGCCTGGCGGTTGCGTGCGAATTCGCCTTCGCCTTCCGCCTTGAAGTTATGGATGCCCAACAGGGAATTCCAGCGGATGCCGATATAAATGCCCGGCTGGATGCCGTATTTGCGGCAGGAGGTGACAAAGTCGTGCACGATATCGCCTTTGCCGTCTCTCCATTTAACGGCCTTCAGGCAATAGGGATTGGCATCGCTCTGCCATAGTCCGAAACCTGTTTCATGCGTAGCGGTAAGGATGGCGAATTTGGCTCCGGCCGCCTTGGCTGCTGCCAGCCATTGGTCGGTGTCCAGCCGAACAGGATTGAAGATGTTGTAATCTTCCACCGGTTTGACGCGGTTGTTTTCCTGATTGTAGATTTTTCCGTCAAAGACATGCAGATCGTAATGAAAAACCACCCCCATTTCCGCCTCATGCCATTTTAGCTGGTGCGGTGCGGGAACGGCCCCACCTGCGGATGGCGTGGTTTGTCCGCAGGCGAGGAACGGACAAAGAAACGCCAGGATGGTGGATGCCAGTTTTTTCATTTGCCTATGGTGCCAGTTGAATGTCTCCGGTGCCGCCCTGCAGTTTTTCAAATAGTGCAGAGGCTATGTGCAGAGTGTTTTTCTTTAAAAAACACGTTCGGAAAAAATGAATTCTTTCTTTCAATTTCCTCTTTCTGAAAAAGTATGGAACTGCCGGAGCAAAAAGTAGCGTTGGGAAGGGTAAATAAAATTCTTTGTTCCCTGTATTTTCTGGCGGACAAATGAGCTCCCTGTTTCTATTAGGGCAATGGATGGGGGGATGATTGGGAGTGCTTTCAGGAATTTAATAAAATATTAACGTTATTCCGGAGTTCTTTTATTTGCATGGAAAGGAGGAAGTCTCTAAAATGCTTTACAGCCTCAGGGAAGTGTTGTTTTCCTGTACTATTTATGTTTTCGGAAATGCATTCGGACAGCCAGCGGGCGGACAGGATTCTGGCCTCCATCCGGAGGGAGGAATCCCGCCCCGGCCGCGGCCTGCTGAAAATCTTCTTCGGCATGGCGCCGGGAGTAGGCAAGACGTACGCCATGCTGGAGGCCGCCATCCAGGCGGCGGACAAGGGCGTGCAGGTCATGATCGGCGTGGCGGAATCCCATGGCCGGGAGGATACGATGCGCCTTATCAGCAGGCTGCCGCGCCTTCCCATGAAGAAAGTGGCTTACCGGGGCGTACAGATGGAGGAGTTCGATCTGGAGGAAGTGCTGCGCGTGAAGCCCCAGCTCATTCTGGTGGACGAGCTGGCGCATACGAACGTTCCCGGAATGCGTCACAGGAAGCGCTACCAGGATGTGGAGGATTTGCTGGCCGCAGGGATAGACGTTTACACCACGCTGAACGTGCAGCATCTGGAAAGCCGTTCCGATACCGTTCATGACATTACTGCCGCTCCCGTACAGGAAACCGTGCCGGATTCCGTGCTGGCGGAGGCGGACTGCATCCAGTTGGTGGACATCACGCCGGAGCAGTTGCGGACGCGTCTTCAGGAAGGGAAGGTATACAGCGCTCCCCAGGCTTCCGCCGCGCTGGACCATTTTTTCAAGGAGTCCAACCTTACGGCCCTCCGGGAGCTGGCCCTGCGCATCATGGCGGAGAAGGTGGACCATGAGCTGACGGAGGTGCGCACCATTTCCGGGGACCGCTCCATCTGGCGCAGCGGGGAACGGCTGATGGTAGCCGTGGGGCCCAGCCCGTTTTCCGCCCGGCTGGTGCGCTGGACGCGGCGCATGGCTTACGCCCTGAACGCTCCGTGGATTGCCCTTTCCGTGGATACGGGCGTGCCGCTGTCCCCCGAACAGCAGCAGCGGCTGGACGCCAACCTGGAGCTGGCGCGGCGGCTGGGTGCGGAAGTGATCGTGATGCCCGGTTCCGACCTGGCGGAGACGCTGCTCCGCATGGCCTTTTTGAGAAATGTCAGCCAGATTGTGGTGGGCAAGCCGCAAGAGGCTTACCTGTGGGGGCTGGTGCGGCCCATGTCCCTGGTGGACAAGCTGGTAAAGGGGAGCGACCAGATTGATATTTACGTAGTTCCCGCCGCTCCCGGTCCAGTCCGGAACCGGTGGAAGAGCTGGCACCGGGAAACGGGAAAATGTGGCCGGGACTACTGGCTGGCCGCAGGCGTGACGGCGGCCGTTACGGGAATCGGCCTGTTGATTTCCGCGTTTACCGGTTATTTCGCTCCCGGCTTCCTGTATCTGGCGGGAGTAGTGGGCCTGGGCTTTTTCATCCGTTCCCGCTGGGCCATGCTGATGGCCGCTGCGCTGAGCGCCCTGCTGTGGAACCTGCTGTTCATTCCCCCGGTGATGACGTTCAAGATAGAACGGCTGGAGGATGCCCTGATGTGCCTTTTCTTCTTTCTGGTGGCTCTCTCCACGGGGCGGCTCACTTCCCGCCTGAGGGTTCGCGAGCAGGAGGAGCGGGAACGGGAAAAAAAGACGAATGCCCTGTTCCTGTATTCGCGCGCCATTGGGTCCGCCTCGGACGTGCCTTCCCTGATTTCCGTCGCCGCAGGGCAGATCAGCCAGATCATGGGGGTGCGCCTGGCGGTCATGACGCCGGAAGGCAACGGCCGCAGGCTGAAGCTGTGGGAATCCGGGGGGGCTTTTTCCATGGATGACAAGGAATGGAGCGTGGCTGCCTGGTGCCTGGAGCACCGCCGGCCCGCAGGCAGGTTTACGGATACGCTCCCGGTGGCGGAAGGATTTTACCTCCCCATGATGTCCGGGGAGCGCTGCATGGGCGTGCTGGGCGTGAGGCCGGAGGAAGAGGAGCGCCTCACGGCAGGGCAGAAGGATTTGCTGGAAAGCATGGGCGCGCAGCTGGCCATGGCGCTGGAACGTGAAGAACTGCGGGCGGAACGGGCGCGTACGCGGCTCATGGAGGAATCCGAAAAACTGCACCGATCCCTGCTGGACAGCGTTTCCCATGAGTTCAAGACGCCTCTGGCCGTGATTGAGGGCGGCTGTGAGAAGCTGGCCGGGCGCGCCGCGTCCGCGCCGGAGGAACGGGAGGAGTATGGGGAAATCCTGCTGGCCGCACGCCGCCTGCGCCGCCTGGTGAAAAATTTGCTGGACGTGAGCCGTCTGGAATCCGGCGCCCTGAAGCCCAAACTGGACTGGTGCGACCTGGGGGACGTGATTGAAGGGGCCCTGGCCGCCACCAGGGAGGCGCGCCGGGACCATCCCGTGTCCGTCGCCCTGCCGCCGGATTATCCGCTGGTGAAGGCGGATTTCTCCCTGATGGAGCAGGTGCTGGTCAATCTGCTGCTGAATGCGTGCGTGCATACTCCTGCGGGAACCCCCATTACGCTGAAGGGCGGAACCGATCCCGCACGCGGCTTGGTCTGGCTGGATGTCCATGACCTGGGGCCGGGCATTCCCCCCGAACGGGCGGAAACCATTTTTGAGCGCTTCCGGACGACGCGGCCCGGCGGTCTGGGCCTGGGGCTTCCCATCGTGCGCGGTTTCATGGAGGCGCAGCGGGGAGCCGTTACCCTGGTTCCCGTTCCCGCCGGAACCTGTTTCCGTCTTGTCCTTCCCCTGGTGGAGCATGATGATGTTCCTGAAGAATAAACCTCCCCTTCCTGTGTCATGAGCGACCTTCCCGCAGATATCCTGATTATTGATGACGAACGGCAGATACGCCGTCTCCTGAACCTGACGCTGACTGGCGCAGGCTACCATGTCCGCGAGTGTGAAAACGGGCAGCTCGGCCTGAGCGAGACCGCTCTGAAACGGCCGGACGCCATTATTCTGGACCTGGGCCTTCCGGACATCAACGGTCTGGAAGTGCTCAAACAGCTCCGGGAATGGACGCAGGTTCCCATTCTGATCCTGACGGCCTGGGACAGGGAGGATGAGAAGGTGGACGCCCTGGACGCCGGGGCGGACGATTACCTGACCAAGCCGTTCAGCGGCCGGGAACTGCTGGCGCGCCTGCGCGTGATGCTGCGGCGCAACCGGCCGGACAGGGAGCCCTCCGTATTCCGGCTGGGGTCCATCATTGTGGACCTGAGCTCCCGGCGCGTGGAGAAGGGGAAGGAGGAAATCCATCTGACCTCCAAGGAATACGGCATTCTGCGCCTTCTGCTGCTCCATCAGGGCAAGGTGATGACCCACCGCCAACTGCTCCGTGAAATCTGGGGACCCCAGCATGAGGAAGATACACACTACCTGCGGGTGCACATTGCCCACCTGCGCCAGAAGCTGGGGGATTCCGATCCCGAAAACCGCATTATCCGTGCAGAATCCGGCCTGGGGTACAGAATTGTGGCGGACGGAGCTGAATAAATCTTTTTTCCATTTCCGCAGGCCGCGGAAGGTTGCAGCTTTTCATCCATGGCAACCGGAAAATATATTTTTTCATAACGGTTGCAGGGTGTGGCTTAACTTCACGCAGGTCAATATGCTGTGTAGGATTCAGGACGTATTCGATACGTCTTTATGAAGATTACACACACCGCAAGAAACATAGGGGCCGCAGTTCTGGGCTGCGCCATGATGGCAGGAACCGTCTGCATGGGCGGGGAAACGGCCTCTTCCTCCTTGGCCAACGCTCAGGAGGCCGCCATCCCTTCTACGGACACGGACTGGGCTTTCTCCCTTTCCGCGGGCTGGTCCAGCAAATACGTGACGGAAGGGCTGGACTGCCTGCCGGGCAGCGGCATCTGGGAAGTGGCTCCGAGCATCTCTTGGAAAGACCTTACGCTCAGCGCCTGGTACGCCGGGGGGGATTCCTCCAATTATGACGAGCTGGACCTGGTTCTGGGTTACGCCTGGAAGCTGGGGAAGTGGACCGTCAATCCCTGGTATGAGCACCAGTTCTATTTCACGCAGGACTACAACGTAGCCAATCCGGCCCTGACCGTCTCCTATGCCGTGACGGACTGGCTGACCGTGGGGGCGGAAACCCAGGCGAAGGTGGAACACCAGGATTTTGAAGCCTATTACAGCGCCTTTGTGCAACTGGAATGGTCCCCCGTGGAGAACGTGACGGTAACGCCCATGGCCAGGTACGGGTACAACGGCGGTTATAACGTGGACTATGACGACGGCTCCAACTGCATTGACTGGAGCCTGGGCGTGACGTGGCGGTTTGCGGAACATTATTCCCTTTCCGGCTCCGTCAATTATTCCCAGGCGGCTACGGTGCTGCGCCGCAGGGACGCCGGGGACGAGTTCTGGGTGGGCTTCCGCCTGGGCGTGGAATTCTAACGGCGTACTGGCGTCATGGAAAACGGGCTTCCGGAGGGAAATTAACAATTTCTTAATGTCCGGCAGCCCCTTGTTAACTACCCGGAATTTCCGGAACATGTATAAAGTTGCGTTATGTCCTCACACGACTTGTTAATCATTGTCCTATTCATAGGCATACTGGTCGCCTTCACTCCGTTGCTCGGGAAGTGGCTGGCGAATGTTTTACAGGGAAAGCGGAGCTGGCTTTCCCCGGTTCTTGGTCCCGTGGAGCGCTGCACCTACCGTGTGGCCGGCGTGGACCCCTCCCGCGAAATGGGCTGGAAAAAGTATCTGACGGCTGTTCTTCTGTTCAACGCCGCCGGATTCCTTATCCTGTTCCTTTCCCTGCTGTGCCAGAAATGGCTGCCGCTGAACCCCGCCGGCACGGAAAACATGCGGTGGGACATTGCCCTGAATACGGCCATCAGCTTCATGACCAATACGAACTGGCAGTTCTACTCCGGCGAAGGGCCGGAAGGCATCAGCTACTTTGTCCAGATGACCGGGCTGGGCGTGCAGAACTTCGTCAGCGCCGCCACGGGGATTGCCGTCATGGCCGCCCTGATCCGCGGTCTGAAAAGGAAATGCGCCTCCACTCTGGGCAACTTCTGGGCGGACCTGACGCGCAGTACCTTGTACTTTCTGATTCCGATTTCCGTGGTCGTTGCGCTTCTGCTGGTCTCCCAGGGGGTGGTGCAGTCCTTTGACGGACCCGTCACCGTACCGGGCATGGACGGCGTGGAGCAGGTGATTCCCAACGGTCCGGCGGCCTCCCAGGTGGCCATCAAGCAGCTTGGGACGAACGGCGGCGGCTTCTTCGGGAACAACAGCACGCACCCCTTTGAAAACCCCACGCCGTTCAGCAACATGGTTGAAATGCTCTCCCTGCTCCTGATCGGCTGCGCCTGCCCGTATGCCTACGGCGTGATGATCGGGAAAAAAAGGCAGGGCTGGATCATCTTCGGCGCCATGATGCTTCTGCTTGTGACGACCATCGGGCTTTCCCAGTGGGCGGAACACACGGGGAACCCGCTGTTCCCCGGCATGGAAATGCTGGAAGGCAAGGAAGTGCGCCTGGGCGTGACGAACAGCTCCCTCTGGTCCGTGGCTACGACGGCCTCCTCCAACGGTTCCGTGAACTGCATGCACTGCAGCATGTCCCCGCTGGGCGGCGGCATTGCCCTGTTCAACATGCTGCTGGGTGAAGTGATCTTCGGCGGCCTGGGCTGCGGTCTGTACGGCATGCTGATGTTCGCCATGATCACCGTCTTCCTGTGCGGGCTGATGGTGGGGCGTACTCCCGAATTCCTGGGCAAAAAAATTGAAGCGCGGGAAGTGCGCTGGTCCATGGTGGGCGTTCTGCTGCCCGGCATAACCGTCCTGCTTATGAGCGGACTGGCCGCCGCTACGGAAGTGGGGCGTGAATCCATCTGCAATGCCGGACCGCACGGTCTGACGGAAATTCTGTACTGCTTCGGTTCCCAGGCCGGGAACAACGGCAGCGCCTTTGCCGGCCTGGCTGTTGGGGATACGCCTTTCTATTCCGTGCTGGGCGGCCTGGCGATGCTGCTGGCCCGATTCGGAGCCATCATTCCGGTGATGATCATTGCGGGCAGCATGGTATCCAAGAAAACCGCGCCTCCAGCCCAGGGCACCATGGCGACGGACAACCTGATGTTCATGGTTCTGCTGGTGGCCGTGGTGCTGATTGTAGGTGCCCTCACCTTCTTCCCGGCTCTGGCCCTGGGGCCCATTCTGGAACATCTGCTTCTGTATTCGGGAACCATGCTGTAAGGAGCATTCACCAACAAACCAGATTTTACGATGATGAAAGAAGAAAAAAAGAATCAATCCTGGTGCAACGGGGCCATGCTGAAAACGGCCTTTCGGGACGCGCTGCGCAAATTTGACCCGCGTGCTTTATCCAAAAACTTCGTGATATTCGTCACGGCCATTGGTGCCCTGGTTGCCACGGTCGTCCTTATCCGGGATGCCGCCGCCGGGCAGCCTTTCGGCTTTACCCTGCAAGTCACGCTCTGGCTCTGGTTCACTGTCCTGTTCGCCAACTTTGCGGAAGCATTGGCGGAAGGCCGTGGAAAGGCCCAGGCGGACGCCCTGAAAAAAATGCGCGTCTATGTGAACGCCCGTCTGCTGACGGACAAGGGCACGGAGGAAATAGTCTCCGTTTCCGAGCTACGCAAGGGGCAAAAAGTGCTGTGCGAGGCCGGGGACATCATTCCTCTTGACGGCGAGGTGATTGAAGGCATCGCCAGCGTGGACGAATCCGCCATTACCGGGGAATCCGCCCCGGTCATCCGTGAAAGCGGGGGAGACCGCAGCGCCGTAACGGGGGGCACCCGCGTGATCAGCGACGGCATCGTCATCCGCATCACGGCGGAACCGGGCAATACCTTCCTGGACCGCATGATCGCCATGGTGGAGGGCGCCAGCCGGCAGAAGACGCCCAATGAAATCGCGCTGGGCATCCTGCTCGTGGCGCTGACCATCGTCTTCATTGCCGTAGTGCTTTCCCTCCCAGCCATGGCCGGATACATTGAGGATTCCGCCCGGGCGCTGGGTTTCAGGGCGGACGGCCATATCTCCCTGCCCGTTCTGGTCTCCCTGCTGGTGTGCCTGATTCCGACGACGATCGGCGGCCTGCTGAGCGCCATCGGCATCAGCGGCATTGACCGGCTGGTGCGCCGGAACGTGCTGGCTACGTCCGGCCGTGCCGTGGAAGCGGCCGGGGACATTGATGTGCTGATGCTGGACAAGACCGGAACCATCACCTTCGGCAACCGCATGGCGAATGAATTCCTGCCTGCGCCCGGCGTGGAGGACCAGCAGCTGGCGGAAGCCGCCCAGCTTGCCTCCCTGTCCGATGAAACGCCGGAAGGGCGCAGCATCGTGGTGCTGGCCAAAAAGCAATTTGGAATCCGGGGCCGCCACATGGACGCGGACCACATCGCCTTTGTTCCGTTCTCCGCTTCCACCCGCATGAGCGGCGTGGACATTGCGGCGCACGGCGGCCAGCCGGCCGTTTCCATCCGGAAGGGCGCTGCGGAAAGCGTGGCGCAGTGGGTGAAGGACCAGGGCGGAGCCTTCCCGCAGGAGGTGGAAATGACTGTGCAGAACGTCGCGCGTGCCGGAGGCACGCCGCTGGTGGTGGCCCGGGGAAGGGACGTGCTGGGCGTCATTTACCTGAAAGACATCGTCAAGGGCGGTATCAAGGAACGCTTCGCCCGGCTCCGGGCCATGGGCATCCGCACCGTCATGGTGACAGGGGACAATGCCCTGACTGCCGCATCCATTGCGGCGGAGGCCGGAGTGGATGACTTCATTGCGGAAGCCACGCCGGAAATGAAGCTGGCGCGCATCCGTGAAGAACAGGCGGAAGGCCATCTGGTGGCCATGACCGGGGACGGCACCAACGACGCTCCCGCCCTGGCCCAGGCCGATGTGGGCGTGGCGATGAACACCGGCACGCAGGCCGCCCGGGAGGCGGGCAACATGGTAGACCTGGACAGCAACCCGACCAAGCTGATTGAAATCGTGGAAATCGGCAAGCAAATGCTGATCACCCGCGGCGCGCTGACCACCTTCTCCTTCGCCAATGACGTGGCCAAGTACTTCGCCATCATCCCCGCCATGTTTGCGGGCCTCTTTGTGGCTGACGGCATGGCCCGGGGGCCGCTTTCCGCTCTGAACGTGATGGGACTACACTCCCCGCAGAGCGCCATCCTCAGCGCGGTGATCTTCAACGCCCTCATTATCGTGGCGCTTATTCCACTGGCCTTGAAGGGGGTTTCCTACCGACCGGCGGGAGCAGCCTCCCTGCTGAAGCGCAACATCCTCATTTACGGGGTAGGCGGCCTGATTGCGCCGTTCATCGGCATCAAGCTCATCGACATGGCCGTCACTGCCCTGCACCTCGTCTGAACAATTAAAAATCAACCTGCTGAATCATTATGAAATGGACATTTCCCAATCTGCGCCTGTTTCTGGCGCTGGCCGTCGTCACCGGCGGCATTTATCCCCTGGCTGTCACGCTTGTCAGTCTGATTCTGTTCCCCCATCAGGCGCACGGCTCCCTGATCCGGAATGAACGGGGGGAAGTCATCGCCTCGGAGCTCATCGCCCAGCCCTTCACCTCCGCCAGGTACTTCTGGCCCAGGCCTTCCGCCGGGGATTACGCCACCATGCCTTCCGGAGCCAGCAACCTCTCCTGGACCTCCGGAGAACTGGTCAGGACGGTGGCGGAGCGCAAGGCGGCCCTGCTGAAAGCCCACAACCTGCCGCAGGAAACGCCTGTTCCGGCAGATCTCCTGTTCGCTTCCGGAAGCGGCCTGGAATCCTGCATTTCCCCGGAAGCAGCGGAATTCCAGGCGGCCCGCGTGGCCACAGCCCGCAAACTGCCTCTGGAAAAAGTGCGGCAATTGGTGGCGGAACACCTCGTTCCGGGCGGCATTCTGGGGGAAAACGTAATCAACGTGATGACGCTGAACGCCGCCCTAGATACATTGCCTTCCAGTTAGGGGTGTATAGTTGACCGTCCCGGTCCGGGGAATACCCTGGCGGAAAAATCGTCCGGCAATCGGCCGGTGCCTTGGTTCCGCATCTTTCTCCGGTCGCCGGGGCGGATTTTATGTATGAAATGGAGGAACGCGCCTTCCGGGCCATAAGGCTATTTTTTACCCTCCAGAAGAAACAGGGCCGCTCCGTGGGGGTTGAGCTGCACTTTCATTTCCTGACTTGCCGTGCCGACGTTTTCCTGCTTCCACAAGTCGCGCACGTTTTGCGGAGACTTCACCTTGAGGCGGGAAAGGGGAACATGAATGGTTTGGCCTTTATTGCTTTTATTGAAAAAGCCGACGGCGGTACGGCCTTCCCCCAGCGGTTTGATCCAGACTTCACCGTCATCTTGGGACAGGACTTTTTCCGAAGGGCCGTGAAATGTCTGGTTGACGGCGATCACTTCCCGGTTGCACAGAATGCCCCGGGTGAAATCGTCCAGATGTTCCAGATCGCATGAAATAATCAGGGGGGCGGATATCATGGCCCAGAAGGACATCTGGAAATACTGTTCGTCCGGTGTCAGACGGGTGGGCTTGAACGTGGTATTCGCCTTTCCGACCTTGCCCAGGCGGCCGATTTGCAGCATGTCCGGATCATTCCAGTGCCCCGGCCCGGCGTAGGGCTGCCATTTCTCCTGGGAGGAAGCGATTTTCTTCAAACTGCCCCAGTGGTCTTCGATATCCCCCGTCGTGCGCCAGACATTGGCCGTCTTGCTGATAGGCCCGGCAATCTCGAACGGGGTGGAATTGGAAACGCTCAGCACAATGTCCCTGCCGCTTTTTTTCAAATCCGCCGCAATTCTTTCCGTGCTTGGCACGTCGATCAGGTACCAGTCCATCTTGACATAGTCGAATCCCCATTCCGCCCACTGTCTGGCATCCTGGGTAACCATCCACACGGGGCCTATTTTGGCGGCTCCCAGCCGCTGGGAACCTGGGCAGCCCCCAAACAGTTGGTCGGGCTGGGGGCGTTTGTTTTCAGGAAGGGCCAGGGAGGAATAATCTCCCTGCGGATTGGGGGAAGTGCCTCCCATGTAGCCGGCGTAGGTTCCCATCCACGGGGTTGAGTAAATTCCCGCTTTCAGCCCCAGGCTGTGGATTTCACGGCACATGGACTTCATATCCGGAAAACGCTTGTTGGGCTGGATGGCGCGGTACTTGCCGCCTCTGGCGCCTTGCCAGCAATCATCAATGTTAACATAGCGGTAGCCGTATTGCGCCAGCCCGGAACTGACGAGCAGCCGGGCGGTTTTCAGAATATTTTCCTGGCTCACGCCGCCGCTGTAGGAATACCAGCTGCTCCAGCCCATGGGGGGAGTCAGGCACATCTCCTGTCCGATGCGGATAGTGATGGTTCCGTTCGTTTTGCCATGGCCGTTGCTTATCTGCACGGGAAAGGAATAAGTTCCCGGACGGCTGATTTTTCCGGTGATGACGCCGGTTTCCCTGTCCAGTTTCACGCCGGGAGGCAGTTTGGCGGCGGCAAAACTCATGGGGCGTTCCCCGCTGGCGCAGATGGCGAACTGGATGGGGGAGCCGGGCCGTGCGCCGAAAAGCCGCGGTTCGTTCAGGACGGGAGCCGGTGATTCCGGCGGTGTCAGGCGCACGCCGGGTTCCGGGGCGGGATAGGGGGATGGCATCTCCTTGCCGGAGGCTCCCGTTTGGGTCAGGAGCAGGGCGGAGCAGAGAAACGGAAGAAAAGAAATGCGGATCATTTTGGCAAAAAGCTGGTAATGAGAAAATAAGAAAAGGCCTGTAAAATGCTTGTTCTGTAAATTACGCCGGTCACACCACAATATTACAAGGAATTCGAAGGGTCAAAAAAATTTTGGATAACGACAAAAATCCTGCTTTCCCATTCAACGGTTGGAGTTATTCTTATGTCTAAATTACCAACATACCATGCTTAACAATCTAACAACAAAATTTCAGGAAGCGCTAATGCAGGCGCAGCAGACTGCAGGGCGGCTTGGAAAACCGGAAATTTCCTCTCTGGATGTTCTGGTGGCGTTGCTGGAACAGGACGGCGGAATTCTTTCCCCCATTCTCCGCAAGGCTTCCTGTGATCCGGGGCTGCTTCTGCAGGCCGCACAAAGGGAAGTCTCCCATGAACCCACACAGAGCGGAGCCACCACGCAGCCCCAGATGGGCCGGGACCTGGCTACGGTAATGCACGCCGCCGAGGATGAACGCAAAAAGCTGAAGGACGATTACCTCAGCGTGGAACACTTCATGCTGGGGGCGCTGGATACGCAGAACAAGGTACACCAGTTGACGGATACCTTTGGACTGACCAGGGACAATTATCTGGCCGCCATGAAGGATGTGCGCGGCAACCAGCGCGTGACGGACGACAACCCGGAAGGCAAATACCAGACGCTGGAAAAATACGGCACGGACCTGACGGCCCGCGCCCGCGCCGGCAAAATTGACCCCGTCATCGGCCGTGACACGGAAATCCGCCGCGTTCTCCAGATACTTTCCCGCAGGACCAAGAACAACCCCGTACTTATCGGGGAACCCGGCGTGGGCAAGACCGCCATCGCGGAAGGCCTGGCACGCCGCATCGTGAACGGCGACGTGCCGGAAAGCATGCGCAACAAGCGCATCGTGTCCCTCAACATCGGGTCCATGCTCGCCGGAGCCAAATACCGCGGCGAATTTGAAGAACGCCTGAAATCCTTCCTCAAGGAAGTGACGGACTCCAACGGTGAAATCATCCTCTTTATTGACGAACTGCATACCATCGTAGGCGCGGGCGCCAGTGAAGGGGCGGTGGATGCCTCCAACCTTCTCAAGCCGGCTCTGGCCCGTGGCGAGCTGCGGACTATCGGCGCCACGACGTTGGACGAATACCGCAAATATATTGAAAAGGATGCGGCTCTGGAACGCCGGTTCCAGCCTGTCATGGTGTCCGAGCCCAGCGTGGAGGACACCATCGCCATCCTGCGCGGCCTGAAGGAACGTTATGAAGTGCACCACGGCGTGCGCATTACGGATGCAGCCATTGTGGCCGCCGCCACTCTTTCCGACCGCTACATTTCCGACCGATTCCTGCCTGACAAGGCGGTGGACCTGGTGGACGAGGCGGCTGCCAGGCTCAAGATTGAACTGGATTCTATGCCTTCGGAAATTGACCAGATTGAACGTGAAACCATGCAGCTTGAAATGGAGCGGCAGGCGCTCGCGAAGGAGGAAGACGCAGACAGCAAGGCCCGTCTGGAAAAAATCACCAAGGAACTGGCTGATCTGAAGGAAAAATCCGGTTCGATGATTGCCCAGTGGAAGAGTGAAAAAGCCGCGCTGGACGCCGTCCGCGTGGAACAGGAAAAAATAGAATCCCTCAAGATTGAAAGCGAACGGGCCAAGCGGATGGGCGACTTGACGCGTGCCTCTGAAATCACTTACGGAGAACTGCCGGAGGCCGAACGAGCCCTGGCGGAGGGAAAGGAAAAACTCAACAAGATGCAGAAGGCGGATGGAGGCCTGCTGAAGGAGGAAGTCACGGAGGCGGACATCGCCAAGGTGGTCGCCACCTGGACCGGCATTCCCGCCGCACGTCTGCAGGAAGGGGAACGCGCCAAGCTCGTTCACATGGAGGAACGCCTCGGAGCCCGCGTCATCGGACAGAAGCAGGCGGTCAAGGCCGTGTCTGATGCCGTGCGCCGTGCCCGTGCGGGGCTTCAGGATGAAAACAGGCCCATCGGCTCCTTCATGTTCCTGGGGCCCACGGGCGTGGGCAAGACGGAACTCAGCAAGGCGCTGGCGGAATTCCTCTTTGACGATGAAAACGCCATGATCCGGATAGACATGTCCGAATACATGGAAAAACACTCCGTAGCCCGGCTCATCGGGGCTCCCCCCGGATACGTGGGCTACGAAGAAGGCGGCCAGCTTTCCGAAGCCGTGCGGCGCCGTCCCTACTGCGTGATTCTGTTTGATGAAATTGAAAAGGCCCATCCGGACGTTTTCAACGTGCTTCTCCAGGTTCTGGACGACGGCCGCATTACGGACGGGCAGGGGCGTACGGTGGACTTCCGCAACACGGTCATCATCATGACGTCCAACATCGGCAGCCAGTACATCCTCAATGAAATCAACGCGGAACAGCGCGAAGCCAAGGCGATGGAAGCCCTGCGGGGCCACTTCCGCCCGGAATTCCTGAACCGCATTGATGAAATCATCATCTTTGACCGGCTGACGGCGGAAGAACTCAAGGGCATTGTGGACATTCAGCTTCAGCGTGTCCGCAAGCGTCTGGAAGCCAAGGGCCTGTTCCTGCGCATGACTCCGGAGGCTACGGCCTTGGTAGCGGACCACGGCTTTGATCCCGTCTATGGAGCCCGTCCCCTCAAGCGTGCCATTCAGCACGACCTGCTGGACCCCCTCAGCCTTAAACTCCTGGAAGGAGACTTCCCGGAAGGGACGGAAATCGTGGTCCGGGAAAAGGGAGGCAAGCTTGATTTTACCAAGGAAAAGAAATAACTGAAAAGCCCGTATTTCCGGCGTGATCCGGAAGCGGACAGGGGCGCGGCGTTAGGTTGCGCCCCTGTTTATTGGGTAGCGCGGAGAGAAAAGGACGTGCATGGTTCATATCTCCTCATTCCTTCCTCTCCACAGGATAAACAGTGGAACTGTTACTATTTGACCAGGGCAATCTGACCTTTGGAAACAACAGGGTCGCTACAGGGGAAAACGCCATGATTCTCTACAGGGAAGTGTCACTTTATATAAACAGCTTTTTCAATAACAATCACGCAATCAGGGAGAATAAATCAGTCCAGGCAAACACGGAAGCCATCCATGTCCATGGAGATATGGCGCCGGATGCCCTTTGTTTCTCCAACCATGCGGCAAGGAGGGAAGAAAGGCATGGGAAAGGGAGAAAAAGGAGAATGTTCAAAAAAATGACGAGTGGAAAAAGGAGTATGACAAAAACGTATTTTATTCATTATTAGAATATTAGGAATGGACATTTCTAGATTGGAAATCAGTCCGGATAATTTTTGATTCAAAATATATTGACAAATGGGTTGGTTTTAGTAGACTTCTCGGCACGCCAACACGGCGGCAGAACGAAAGGCCCACGGCCCTGGGAACCCTGCAGATGGGTTTTGGGAAGGAAGGCTGGCCGTCTGCAGGAAGCTTTTTTAAAGAGAGCGCCGATAAGAAGATTTTCAAGGGAATGACTACCGAAGCCTACGCAGGGCCGTCCTTTGAGCGATGAGAATCGCCGATGGGTAAGCGGTCTGAAGGAGCGACCTAGCTCTGAGAGGGTAGGGTTGGTAGAAGCAAGGGAAGGAAAAAAGGTCGTGACGCGCGCCGTGCTGGAATAAGCGAAGAGGCACGAGGGAGACAAACCCGAGTGAAGAGCTTGCGAAGCATGGCGCAAATGAAATCGAGAGATTCCATTTGGTCCAGCAATTTCAAAAATTATATTTGATGGAGAGTTTGATTCTGGCTCAGAACGAACGCTGGCGGCGTGGATAAGACATGCAAGTCGAACGGGAGAATTGCTAGCTTGCTAATAATTCTCTAGTGGCGCACGGGTGAGTAACACGTGAGTAACCTGCCTCTTAGTGGGGGATAGCCCTGGGAAACCGGGATTAATACCGCATACGATTGAAAGATCAAAGCAGCAATGCGCTAGGAGATGGGCTCGCGGCCTATTAGTTAGTTGGTGAGGTAACGGCTCACCAAGGCGATGACGGGTAGCCGGTCTGAGAGGATGTCCGGCCACACTGGAACTGAGACACGGTCCAGACACCTACGGGTGGCAGCAGTCGAGAATCATTCACAATGGGGGCAACCCTGATGGTGCGACGCCGCGTGGGGGAATGAAGGTCTTCGGATTGTAAACCCCTGTCATGTGGGAGCAAATTAAAAAGATAGTACCACAAGAGGAAGAGACGGCTAACTCTGTGCCAGCAGCCGCGGTAATACAGAGGTCTCAAGCGTTGTTCGGAATCACTGGGCGTAAAGCGTGCGTAGGCTGTTTCGTAAGTCGTGTGTGAAAGGCAGGGGCTCAACCCCTGGATTGCACATGATACTGCGAGACTAGAGTAATGGAGGGGGAACCGGAATTCTCGGTGTAGCAGTGAAATGCGTAGATATCGAGAGGAACACTCGTGGCGAAGGCGGGTTCCTGGACATTAACTGACGCTGAGGCACGAAGGCCAGGGGAGCGAAAGGGATTAGATACCCCTGTAGTCCTGGCAGTAAACGGTGCACGCTTGGTGTGCGGGGAATCGACCCCCTGCGTGCCGGAGCTAACGCGTTAAGCGTGCCGCCTGGGGAGTACGGTCGCAAGATTAAAACTCAAAGAAATTGACGGGGACCCGCACAAGCGGTGGAGTATGTGGCTTAATTCGATGCAACGCGAAGAACCTTACCTGGGCTTGACATGTAATGAACAACATGTGAAAGCATGCGACTCTTCGGAGGCGTTACACAGGTGCTGCATGGCCGTCGTCAGCTCGTGTCGTGAGATGTTTGGTTAAGTCCAGCAACGAGCGCAACCCCTGTTGCCAGTTACCAGCACGTCAAGGTGGGGACTCTGGCGAGACTGCCCAGATCAACTGGGAGGAAGGTGGGGACGACGTCAGGTCAGTATGGCCCTTATGCCCAGGGCTGCACACGTACTACAATGCCCAGTACAGAGGGGGCCGAAGCCGCGAGGCGGAGGAAATCCTGAAAACTGGGCCCAGTTCGGACTGTAGGCTGCAACCCGCCTACACGAAGCCGGAATCGCTAGTAATGGCGCATCAGCTACGGCGCCGTGAATACGTTCCCGGGTCTTGTACACACCGCCCGTCACATCATGGAAGCCGGTCGCACCCGAAGTATCTGAAGCCAACCGCAAGGAGGCAGGGTCCTAAGGTGAGACTGGTAACTGGGATGAAGTCGTAACAAGGTAGCCGTAGGGGAACCTGCGGCTGGATCACCTCCTTTCTATGGAGTAAGTGCAGCATTGACTGCATAGGTCGGTTCTCGTCTTGAGGGATGAGAAAGCGTATCTCGCGAGGGAGCGCAACGAACTAAACAAGATGTGTAAAGCAGGCTCGCCTTTGAGCGGAGCCGGTACGACGTGCGTCACGGCCTTTTTTTCTGAAAGAACCGCAACTGGGGGTATAGCTCAGTTGGTAGAGCGCCAGCTTTGCAAGCTGGATGTCCGGGGTTCGAGTCCCCGTGCCTCCACCAGTTTCGGTAAAGAGGGACAGAAACAAAAGACTTTGGTAACTAATCTTTAGTCTTTGGTAACTGTCTCGCAAGAGACCCAAGCCGGGCCTGTAGCTCAGTTGGTTAGAGCACGCGCTTGATAAGCGCGGGGTCACAGGTTCAAGTCCTGTCAGGCCCACCAAAAAATTGATTATTGGAAGGAAGACGAAAATTGACATCTGCGTGGCAAAGAAAACGATTGCTGAGAAGCAATCGCTTTCCAACAAAGTGGGTAGTTGAAAAACAACTACAATACACAACATAAAACATGCATACCAAGATAAAAAGACAATACAGTAAGTCACGAAAGGGCTTTGTGGTATTGTGGAAGTGGTAACAAGCTTTTGCAATATGATGAAGTAAGTAAGGGCGTACGGTGAATGCCTTGGTGCCAACAGGCGAAGAAGGACGCGGCAAGCTCTGAAAAACCTCGGGAAGCTGCAAGCAAGCGATGATCCGGGGGTATCCGAATGGGGTAACCTGATCGAGGCAATACTCGATCGTTCATACCTGAATACATAGGGTATGAAACGCGAAACCCGCTGAAGTGAAACATCTCAGTAAGCGGAGGAAAAGAAAGAGAAATCGATTCCGTAAGTAGTGGCGAGCGAAAGCGGATGGAGCCCAAACCGAAGGTACTCCTTCGGGGTTGTAGGACCACGACATATTCGACCATACTGGATAGTAGAACAGCCTGGAAAGGCTGGCCATAGAAGGTGAAAGCCCTGTAGACGAAATCCAGAGTGGGAATTAGTGGTATCCTGAGTAATACATCACACGTGGAACGATGTATGAATCCGCGCGGACCACCGCGCAAGGCTAAATACTAGTTGGCGACCGATAGTGAACAAGTACCGCGAGGGAAAGGTGAAAAGAACCGCTGTGAGCGGAGTGAAATAGAACCTGAAACCGTATGTCTACAAAGTGTCAGAGCAGAGCGATCTGCGATGGCGTGCCTTTTGTTTAATGAGTCTGCGAGTCAGTGTTTGTGGCAAGACTAAGGGCTTCCGGCCCGGAGTCGCAGCGAAAGCAAGTCCGAATAGGGCGAATCAAGTCGCAGGTACTGGACCCGAAGCGGAGGTGACCTACCCTTGGCCAGGTTGAAGCATGGGTAAAACCATGTGGAGGACCGAACAGGTGAACGTTGAAAAGTTCTCTGATGAGCTGAGGGTAGGAGTGAAAGGCTAATCAAACCCCGTGATAGCTGGTTCTCTTCGAAATGCATTTAGGTGCAGCGTCACGTGCTGATGCGCGGGGGTAGAGCACTGACAAGGCTAGGGGGCACACCCGCTTACCAAACCTTATCAAACTCCGAATACCGTGCAATGGAACGTGGCAGTGAGACAGTGGGGGATAAGCTTCATTGTCGAGAGGGAAACAACCCAGACCAGCAGCTGAAGGTGCCTAAATAACGCTCAGTGGAAAGGATGTGGGATTACACAGACAGTGAGGATGTTGGCTTAGAAGCAGCCACCATTTAAAAAATGCGTAATAGCTTACTCATCGAGTGATCCTGCGCCGAAAATGATTGGCGATCAAGCGTTATACCGAAGCTCTGGACTTTGCCGCAAGGCAGAGTGGTAGAAGAGCGTTGCATGCGCATTGAAGGGTGATGGCGACTGACCCTGGAGCGCATGCAAGTGAGTATGCAGACATGAGTAACGTAAAGCCGGGTGAAATCCCCGGCCGCCGTAAACCCGAGGTTTCCAGGGCAACGTGTTTCGTCCCTGGGTTAGCCGGGACCTAAGCCGAGGCCGAGAGGCGTAGGCGATGGACATCAGGTTAATAATCCTGAGCTCGCGACCCTTAAACTGGGGGGACGCATGAGAAAAGATGACTAGGTTATTGAATTCCGAGTTGAGTCCACGGACTCAGCGCATCATTGGATCGAGTGCCAAGAAAAGCCCCAGCGTATGCTAAGCGACCCGTACCGCAAACCGACACAGGTGGGTGGGTAGAATATACCAAGGCGTAAGAGTGAAACCTGGTTAAGGAACTCGGCAAATTAGCCCCGTAACTTCGGAAGAAGGGGTGCCTGCAGCGATGCAGGCCGCAGAGAAATGGCCCAACCGACTGTTTATCAAAAACACAGCACTCTGCAAAGACGCAAGTCGAAGTATAGGGTGTGACACGTGACCAATGCCGAAAGATTAAGGCAAGGGGTTAGCCGCAAGGCGAAGCTCTAAACCCAAGTCCCGGTGAATGTCGGCCGTAACTATAACGGTCCTAAGGTAGCGAAATTCCTTGTCGGGTAAGTTCCGACCTGCACGAATCGTGAAACGAGTTGGGCACTGTCTCAACCAGGCGCTCAGTGAAATTGTAGTGGCGGTGAAGATGCCGCCTACCCGCAGAAGGACGGAAAGACCCTATAGACCTTAACTGTAAGCTGTCATTGTTTCTTCGGTTTTAATGCTCAGAGTAAGTGGGAGACGCTGAAGATGCCCTTTAGGGGGCATCCGAGTCATCAATGAGACACCACCCTTTGAAACTGGAGGATCTAACCCTGAGCCGTGAATCCGGCCAGAGGACCGTGTCAGCCGGTCAGTTTTACTGGGGCGGTATCCTCCCAAAGAGTAACGGAGGAGCGCGAAGGTGGGCTCAGCCCGGTTGGCAACCGGGTGTCGAGTGCATGGGCATAAGCCCGCCTAACTGTGAGACCAACAAGTCGAGCAGATGCGAAAGCAGGCCCAAGTGATCCGGCGGTAGAAAGTGGAATTGCCGTCGCTCAACGGATAAAAGGTACCTTAGGGATAACAGGCTGATCACGCCCAAGAGTTCATATCGACGGCGTGGTTTGGCACCTCGATGTCGGCTCGTCGCATCCTGGGGCTGGAGAAGGTCCCAAGGGTCCGGCTGTTCGCCGGTTAAAGCGGCACGCGAGCTGGGTTCAGAACGTCGCGAGACAGTTCGGTCCTCTATCCTCTGTGGGCGTTGGAAAATTGAGGGGTTCAGACCTTAGTACGAGAGGACCGGGTCTGACGCACCACTGGTGCATCGGTTGTACTGTCAAGTGCATGGCCGAGTAGCTAAGTGCGGAAGGGATAAGCGCTGAAAGCATCTAAGCGCCAAGCCCATCCCAAGATGAGTTTTCCCTATAGGTTCGTGGAAGACCACCACGTCGATAGGTCGCAGGTGTAAGTGCAGCAATGTATTGAGCCAAGCGATACTAATCACCGATAGACTTCATCATATTACATCACACTCCCAATCGTGAATACAACTTACCAAATGTCCTATTCACCATATGCATGATTTAAACACCACCAGCCACGCAGATGTCAGTTTACGCTGATTCCTTCCCCTCGTAACGAGAGGAAATCTTCTTAGCCACACACACAACAACCCTTAAAAAATCCCCCTCAAAGCCCCCAAGGGCTCCCGGGCAGGCAGGATGAAGATCAATAAAAACTCTTCCCCCTGAAGCCCGGTGGCCAGAGCGCAGTGGTCCCACCCGGTCCCGTTCCGAACCCGGAAGTGAAACGCTGCCGCGCCAATGGTAGTCGGACGATAGGTCCCGCAAGAGTAGGTCGCCGCCGGGATTTTTTACCTCAAGCCCCTGAAGTTTAAACAACTCCAGGGGCTTGATCTTTTCTTGAAAATATATATAAATAACATATCCTCCCATCCTTGATCAGTAAAAAAAATTGACCAAATGGCTGGTCTTTATATGGAATCCTGTCTGTGATCTTGTTCCGCTGAGGGAATCGCGTATGGTGGGTTTCCACTCAATTTTCGACATGAAAAAAATTCTGCTGTTTTTCCTGTTGGCGTGTTCTGTTTCCATGGCTTCAGCCAAAGAGTTGAAGGTTTTTTTGCTGACGGGCCAGTCCAACTCTTTAGGAGCAGTGAAGGGCAGTCCCGCTTCTCCGGAGCTGTTGGAGAAGTATGAACCGCAGACTACGCTGTACTGGCATGAGAATTTCGGGCAGCGGGAGGGAGTGTTTCCCGGTGCTTCCACGGCCTGGGAACAAGTCCGGCCTGCGATGCCGCGCTATAATGGCAATCTGTGCATGGGGCCGGAGTATGGATTTGCTTTTACCCTGGAAAAAAACGGCTGGTTCAAGGATGCGGATGTGGCAGTTGTGAAGGCTTCCAGGGACGGAGGGGACAATTCCCACTGGCAAAAGCACGGCCAGGCTTATCAGACGCTGGTGCAGGCTGTTAAAAACGCTTGCGGGGCCGTGGACAGGTCCAAATATTCCAAAGTGACGTTTTCCGGGCTCCTGTATTTGCAGGGGGAGAGCAACGCTGGCGCTTCCATCCCGGAAAGTGCGTCCCGTTTTCTGGGATTGCTGAAAGATTTGTCAGTGGATTTGAAACCCTACGGAGACACGTCCGCGCTGGCTGCGCAAAAGGCCATCATCGGGGAGAATGCCAACTGGGGCGGCAGGAATGAAACGGATGCGGAGACCGGGAATATTACCGGAGGGCTGAAAGGCCGCGATACCACAGTACAGGGAAAAACGACGCAGCAGGTCATGAAAAGTCTGGCGGCTTCCCGTCCGGGCATGGGCTATGTTCCTACCAGGGACCTGCCCAAGCTTACAGCCGGGGATAATATGGGAGTGCATTACAGTGGGAAGGCCCAAATCAGCATCGGTGCGCGGTTTGCCTATGAAGCGGCCCGGCTGGCGGGAAAGGAGGCTGGTTCTGTCCGCAGTGGTTGCTACGATGCTCCTCTGGGAACTCCGGAAGCATGGATGAACAGGAAACAGCCGGGAAAAAATATGTGCGTGTGGAATGTGGCTTCTTCCATCAAGCCGAGCGTGGTGTCCGGCACAGTAAAATTGTTCGGCATACAGGTGGAAGATCCGGCCGTGAATACGGTAGTGATTGAAGGTGCTGGCGCGCCCGGGGACAGGCTGATGATTGGCCCGGGAGGAATCCGCTTGGAGGAAGGGAAAAATCTGCTCATCAGGGGGAATGTTCAACTTGCGGGACGGCAGATCTGGAACGTTCCCGGCGGTTCTGCTGTAACGATGGCATCACAGGAGCCTGCGGTGCTGGACGGGAAGGCTCTGTCTGGGTTTTTGTCCGGACAGGCGGAAGTGCATGTCGTCCGGAAGGATGAAGGAGGGCAGAAAGGTGCGGCTGAAGTTGTATTCAGGAATGTACGGGCTTCCTCGTTGAAATGTTCCTGGGTGTTGTCCGCAGGAACGGAGATGTCTTTGGAGGGAATGGCCGGGCAGTTATTGAATTTGGGACGGATTACTGTCAGGAAAGGCGCGGTCCTGAATTTGAACGGAACCAGATTGCCCTCCGGCTCTGTCGTCAATGAAGGTGGTACGGTGAATGAATGACGGTAATGGGAAATAACATGTCTTGAGGTACTGCCGAGTGCGGTTTTCCCCGGCAGGGAGAACGCATGAAAATAATGGCATCCTTCCATGCAAATCCTGTGGGCTTTTGTTTGCCGCTTATTCACAATTCCGGCATGCGCGGGAATCCTTTTCAGGGCGGGGAAAAGGGATTTGCACACGCGGTTTATTCACAGGAGACGTGTTTGGGAAATATTGATGGTTAAGCCTTCTGCACTATATTTGGCGTACTTTTTTCTTTATGGGCGCGCTATATGGTAGTATGGTGCCGACATGAGATGTGTTCAGTGCGGTCATCTGGAAGATAAGGTCATCGACTCCCGCATGTCCAAGGACGGGACGACGATTCGCCGCCGCCGTGTCTGCCTGAGATGCGATTACCGCTACACGACGTATGAACAAATTGAGCGTACGGAGTTGCGCGTTGTGAAGAGGGACAACTTGCGGGAAGCCCTGAACCGTGAAAAAATTTTAAGGGGCCTTGTCAAAGCCTGTGAAAAGCGTCCCGTCAGCATGGACCGCCTGGACCGGGCGGTGGAGGAAATCATTTCCGAATTGCACCGGGACCACTTGCGGGAAGTACCGTCCAGCGAGATCGGCAAGAAGGTGATTGAAAAACTGTACGCCATCGATCCCGTGGCCTACATCCGCTACGTGTCCGTGTATCGCCAGTTTTCCAATGTGGAGGAATTCATTCAGGAGATCACCCAGATGCGCCACCAGACGCTGATTGATCCCCTCCAGCGCAAACTGCCCATTTTATAACGTCTTTCCATTCATTTCCCATGATCGGCTTCAGAAATAACAGACCTCTGCTCAAGCTTGGCGACTTCCTGATCGCCGAGTACGGAGAGCAGTGGCTGGCCGACGCGCTGGAATCCGCTGCGCGCCAGGCGGGAACGACTCTGCCGTTCAAGGAAGACCTGCTTGCTTCCGTCCGCTACTATCTGGAGCATGAATGCGACTTGTCCGTCATGTCCCTGTCCGACTTGTATGACCGCATCCGCCGCATGCTCCGGGACGTGGGCCTTTCCCATCTGGCCAGGGAATTGAAAGACATGACGCCGCCCATAACGGTCAGCGTGGCGGAGATCGCGCGTAGCGTGCCGTTCTGGCTGTTTTTTGATGGTGAGTTGAGGCAGTACCTTTCCCGCCTACGGGAGCAGGGCATTACCCGCTACCGCTTTACGGATAAAAAGGAATGCGTTCTGGCCCTGCAGGGAAAGAAGCGGTGGAGCAGTACCAGCCAGCATTTGCTGGAAGATTTGGACTTCCTGCTTTCCCGGTATGAGGAAGAGGATTCCGGTCATTGATCGGAGAACCGGCGAAAAGTTATTTCACGGCGTTTCCGTTCCGGCATGCGTTTGAGTTGCAGGGAGGGGATGCCGAGAACGAAGGCCTGGTACACTTCCTGCTTTTCCGGCAGTTGGAGGGCCCGGAGAAGGGGCTTGTATTTGAGCATCCGGCATCCCAGGACCAATCCTCCCATGTAGCAGCACCCCATACCCAGGGAGGTCATGGCCAGCATGATATTCTGGGAAATGACGGTGGCGTCTTCCCTGCCGGTTTGCAATGCTGCCGGTCCGGTTAGCAGGATCAGCGCCGAGGCTCCGTACAGAATGGGGTCTTCGCCCTGCGCCTGAGCCTGCTGGCGCAGGTTGTGCGTAGCGCTTTCAAAAATCACGGAACGATAGTCCCTCCGGTTCAGGGCCATTTTGAGGAAAAAGCGCGTCAGAGGGAACCGGGCCAGCTTCTCCAGTTTCCCGTACATGCGCATGGTCGCCTTCCTGATGTGGGAGAGGGCGTCCGGATGCTCGATGACTATCAGACGGATTTCCTGGGCGTTCAGGCCGGATTGGGAGTATTCCGCCACGCGGCGCATGAGGTCATAGGCCTCCCTGCCGACGGGAAGGGGTTTAAAATGCCGGACGCTCCTGGTTTTCATTAGCAGATTCAGGAATCCCTGCTCATCCGGGACGGAGCCGATAGATTCCGTTTTTTTGACGGCGGCATGGCTGATGGCCTGCCGAGGGCAGACGGCGACGCAGTGGCCGCAGTCGATGCAGTGCTGTTCTGCGCCTTGTTCCAGGGAGTCGAACCCGCAAAAGCGGGTGAGGATGCATGCTTTTTTGCACAGGCCGCAATGGATGCACTTTTCTTGATCAATAGTCACTTTCATATCTGGTGAAATGGAATTCCGGCCAGAATAGGGCGACAGGGATTTTTTGACAAGTAGGCACTGTTTTGTAATATAGTACCCAAAAAGTTACTGAAGCCATGAAGAAACCCCCTTCCACCTACCGCTGTCCCTGCGGGGCAACTATTTCCCTGATCGGGGGGAAATACAAGATCGTGATCCTCTGGTTTCTTTACCAGAACTCCGTTCTCCGGTTCAATGAACTGCACCGGCTGGTTCCGGAGGCCACGACCAAGATGCTTGCCCAGCAGCTCCGGGAATTGGAGGCGGACAGGCTGGTGGAGCGGAAAGTCTATCCCGTCGTTCCTCCGAAGGTGGAATATTCCCTGACGCCGTTCGGCAGGAGCGTTCTTCCCGTGCTGGAAGCCATGAACGCGTGGGGAGCTTCCTATCTGGAGGCACACGGAGCCTGACCGTCCTCCTTCTCTCTTACAGATGTTTTGGAGCGGGGCCGTTGAGAATCTTGTCCGCCCGGGTCAGGGCGGCGTCAATATTCTCGCAAATGTTGTAGCGCTTCAATTCCCGGTAAAAGGGAGCGTGGCGGATGACATCCAGCGGCTGGGGCTGCACGCCGCAGACAAGCAGGGTACAGCCGTGTTCCCGGCACTGGTGGCAGAAGTCGGACAGGACGTTCAGACCGGTGGCGTCCAGCGCGGGAACCAATCGCATGCGCAGGATGACTACCTTCGTATCGTGTTCCAGAGTTTTCAGTACCTGGTCCTTGAATTGCTCCACTGCTCCGAAGAAGAAGGGGCCCTTGACATCAAACACCTCCACCCCTTCCGGGATATTGAGTTTGGCTGTGGAACGGTCTCCGCTGTCTTCGGAATCGTCGTCCAGAAGTTCGTTCTTGATGGCGGAAACGTCGCTGATCTGGGCCATCCGGCCCATGAAGAGCAGGGCGGCCAGCACCACGCCCACCTCCACGGCCACGACCAGGTCCACAAAGACGGTTAGCAGAAAGGTGATCACCAGCACGGCCGCGTCCTGCCGCGGCCCTTTCAGCAGGCGGCTGAAGGTGTGCATTTCGCTCATGTTATAGCACACCACTGTCAGGATCCCTGCCAGCACGGCCAGAGGGATTTGCTGGGCGTATTGCGCGAAGGCCATCAGGATGGCAAGCAGCGTCAGGGAATGAATCATCCCGGAAACGGGGCTTTTTGCTCCCGCCTTGATGTTGGTGGCCGTGCGGGCAATTGCTCCGGTGGCAGGAATGCCGCCGAACAGCGCGGAACCGATGTTGCCGATTCCCTGGGCGATAAGCTCCATGTTCGGCTTGTGCCGTCCGCCCGTCATGCCGTCCGCCACGGAGGCGCTCAGCAGGGATTCAATGGCCGCCAGCAGAGCGATGGTGAAGGCGGGCGCCGTCAGCGCGCCCACGTTGTGCCAGTCGATGTGGGGGAGGGAGGGCAATGGCAAGGTGTTCGGCAGGCTGCCGAAGGCCTGCCCGATGGTGGCTACGGGGAGTGTGAAAGCCACGGAAACGGCCGTCATTCCCAGCATGCCTACCAGCATGGCCGGGCCCTTGGGCCAGAAGCGGCGGCTCAGCAGGGTAAGGATGACGGTTCCGGCGGCCAGTCCCAGCGCGGCCCAGTTGACGGTGTGGAAGTGCTGGAAGTAACACGCCCATTTGTCAATGAAGTCACCGGGAATTTTCTCTGCAATGGTGAGGCCGAAGATGTCCTTGATCTGCGTGGAGAAAATCACTACGGCGATGCCGGAGGTGAACCCCGTGGTGACGGGGAAGGGGATGAAGCGGATGAGCGCCCCCATGCGGCAGACGCCGAAGATGATGAGAAAGACGCCCGCCATCAAGGTGCAGATCAGCAGGCCAGAGGCGTGATACTGTTCCAGCACGCCCATAATGATAATCACAAAGGCGCCTGTGGGGCCGCCTATCTGGTACTTGCTGCCGCTGAACAGGGAAATGAGGAACCCGGCCACAATGGCGGTGACAAGCCCTTGGGACGGGGAAAGCCCGCATGCAATGGCGAAGGCCATGGCCAGAGGAATGGCTACGACGCCCACGGTCAGGCCTGCAAAGAGGTCTGAGAAAAAAGTTTGCTTGGTGTAGGTTTTGAGAGAGGAAACGAGAGCTGGTTTGAACATGACTGCCGGATCTGGAGGCTATGGCGTTGGGCCATGGCCGGGGATGGTTGAAAATTCCCCCCTGTCTGCGCCTGAGGGCGCGCCGCGGAGGCGGACGGCTGTTTCTCCGTTCCGGCCGCCTCCTGGAGCCATGCTATTTGGAAAGGATGTTTTCCCAGCAGGCGATGCGGCGGCGGGTGTTTTCGGAATTGGGAGCCCCCGGGTTGGTACGCTGGGAGAAGGCTTTTGTCAATTCAAATACACTGCGCGCATCCGTTCCGTAAGCGTCCGAGATGGAAGCGAATTGTTCGTCGCTCAACTGATTGAGCGGTGTTCCGGTGGAAATGCTCATGGCAACCGCCTTGCCGACCAGTTCGTGGGCCTTGCGGAAGGGAACGCCGCGGCGCACCAGGTAATCCGCCAGGTCGGTGGCCAGCAGCATGGGGTCGGATGCCGCTTCCAGGGCGCGCTCCGTGTTGACCGTCATGGCGGCGATCATCTCCGCGTTGACATCCAGGGCCAGCTTGATGGTGTCGATGGAATCGAAAAGCGGTTCCTTGTCTTCCTGAAGATCGCGGTTGTAGGTCAGCGGCAGGCCCTTGACGGCTACCATGACGGCGGTGAGGTTGCCGTACAGCCGCCCCGTCTTGCCGCGGGTCAGTTCCGCGACGTCCGGATTCTTCTTCTGGGGCATCAGGGAGGACCCCGTCGTATGGGCGTCGGAAAGGGTGGCAAAGCCGAATTCCGCCGTGCACCACAGGATGACGTCTTCGCTCAGGCGGGAAAGATGGGCGCCGATGACGGCCAGGTCGAACAGGGTTTCCATGATGTAGTCCCGGTCCGCAATAGCGTCCATGGAATTCTCCGTGACGGCGTCAAAACCCAGTTCCACGGCTATTCCGTGGCGGTCCAGGCAAATGGTGGAACCGGCAATGGCTCCGGAACCCAGCGGAGAAACGTTCAGCCGCCTGCGGCAGTCCTTCAGGCGGTCCGCGTCCCGGTTCAGCATTTCCACGTAGGCCAGGAGATGGTGGCCCATCGTGACGGGCTGGGCGCGCTGAAGATGGGTGTAGCCGGGCATCATGGCATCCGCGTATTCTCTGGCCTTCATGACCAGGGCCCTCTGCAGGCGGCGCACCTTTTCCAGAATTTCATCGATCTCCGTGCGGCAGTAGAGGCGCGTGTCCGTAGCCACCTGGTCATTGCGGGAGCGGGCCGTGTGCAGCTTGGCGCCGGGCGCGCCGATGCGGCGGGTCAGCTCGCTCTCAATGTTCATGTGCACGTCTTCCAGCTCCCGGCTCCACGTGAAGTTTCCTTCTTCAATGTCCTTCAGGATGCCTTGGAGGCCGGATTCGATGGCGTCGAACTCTTCCCGGTTGAGCAATCCTGCCTTGAGCTGCGCCCGCGCATGGGCAATGGACCCGGCAATGTCCTGGCGGAAGAGCCTCCAGTCGTAGGAGACGGACTCGCCATAGCGTTGAACCAGGTCTGCGGTGGGTTTAGAAAATCTGCCTTTCCACATGACCCACTTGTTTTGCCCCAAGCCGCGCAGTTTTAAAAGCCTGAAATGGGTAATAGAATCAAATGGCTTTCCGGGGCGGTCCAGATTCCCTGACGTCCCAGAACCGGGAAGCGTCCTGCCGGGAAATATCCTGCATGTTCAGGTAGCGGGATTTGAGCAAATGAAGGCCGGAATGGCCCATTTCATATTGAAGTTCCGTGAAATTGCGGAAATGCTTGGCGTGGTAGCTTGCATAAGTGTGTCTCAGCACATCCTGTATCCAGGGGAGGCCGTGCGCCGCGTTCCATCCGGCGTGCTGCCGGACGCGCCGCCATTTCTCCGCCCAGTTGGGCGGACAGACGGGATCTTCTTTCCGGGATGGCTGCGCCTCCTTAAGCAACCGGTGCAGGACGGGATGGATTTGAACGTGCCGGCTCCCTCCCGTCTTGCTGTGAAGGGCTTTCAGGCAAACGACCCGCTCCTCCATATTGACGGCGTCCCAGGTGAGGCGTTCTACCTCTGCCGGACGGATTCCCGCATACAGCATCAGGCCCAGCGGCGGGATGCATGCGCTGCCGTAGAGCTGCCGGGCTGAATGGAACAGAGTGCGGATTTCCGTTATAACCAAGGGACGGATTGCTTGTTCACGCAGGGGAGGCAATTCTATTTGTAACGCCGGATTTTCCGCACACCAGCCGCGTTTGAGTGCCGTGGAGAAAATGCCGCTTAAAACCACCCTTGCCTTGTGCTGCTGGCGGAGCGTGGAAAAAGTGCGCCGTATGCAATCGGCGCATTCCTGCATGTACATGGCTCTTAAAGGCCTGGTTTTCAGCTCCGGGCAGCTCTTCATCAGCCGTGTGCAGATGTAGTTGATTTCCGCCAGCGTGCGCGGTCTGCGGTGCTGTTTGGCCTTCAGGGTTTCCTCCACCCCCTGATGGAAGGAAACGGTTTTTTCCCGTTGATGCAGTTCCTTTTTTCCCAGCTGAATGCACAATCTGGCTCTCATGATGCCTTTTCCGCGGCCGCCCAGGCCTTGGTACAGTTCACGGACGAGGAGGGCCGCCTCCAGAATGCTGATTCCGGTATCTTCGATGAGTTTGACGGCGGCGATATTCGTTAATTGATCAGGGGTGTGCGTGGCCATGGCAGTTGATATTAGTGCCATCGGATTCTCAATCCGTAATCAAGCAAAAAATGTTTTTTTAGTATGGACTGGTTTTCAAGATGATATGATTATTGTTGAGATTCTTTGTTTCGTTTGAGTGATTGAAGGATACAGGCTGGGTGTTACATAAAAGGTGCTACTTCAACAGACAAATTGTTGTCTGTACGGATTGAGAATCCGCTACATTGAAAACGTCAAGGCAAGTCTTTGGCATTTTATTGATATTCAACAGTTAATATATTTATGAAGAAGTATGTTTTATCTACACTGGTGTGCGGAGTTGCGTGTTCCGCCGGATTCGCAGACGCCGCTCCTCGGAAAACTCTTTCCGATTACTCTACTCCACCTTCAAACATCATCAAGGATGCGGAATTGATGATTAACGCAGAATATACTGCTATTGATTATGACAAGGGGGATGCTGTTCCTGACCATTTATACGGTTTTCGAGTAGATTGGCGGCGGAATTTTGCCATTGAACAAAAAAGTTTTTGGAATGCCGGCATTTCTTTAGGTTATGCTCAAGGTAGTGAGCATGATGTGGATGTTTCTCATCTGACTTTGAACCTAGGTATTGATTATAATATAGCGGTAGGACAAAGAACTTATTTCTTTGTAGGTACTCGTATTGGAATGAATCAGATCGAGACAAAATTTAAAGATGAAGAATCTACGACGACCAACAGAGCTCAAATGGGTCTGGGTCTGGGCATTAAGCATTATTTCCCCAATTCTAATAATTGCCTGATTTTTGGTTTACAGCGAATGATGGTTAATTGTCAGATCAACGCCGTTTCGACGACGACGGCATATGTTGGTTACAGTTTTGCCTTTTAGGCAATGAAGATAAGGGGAATGGGCTGGGTGTTTTGCATGACGCATCCATGTCCCATTCCGCGAAATAAATGGAATATTTTGTACTCCTTCAGTTGGAGAAAATTTCATGAGTAGGATGCCGGCAAATCCGGAAATTGAGAGATTCCGCGTTTTCCGGAAGTTGAACATGGAGCGGAAGCGATGGCGAGCATACGGAAAGTGCTGGCGGGCGGCGGATCATATACGTCATATCAATTCCCTTTATCCAGCAGAGCAGGTCAAGTCCGGCGAGGAAGTGTTGGCCGAATTCAGGAGAATTATCCGGGAAAGGAACGCATTGCCCTTCCGTGATATTGTGTCGGACTATTTTAGAATAGGCTTGAATTATAAAGATAGAAAATTCGAAGATTTTGTACTTTGGAATGAATGGGACTCTACTTGGAAAAAATTGGATCGTTTGGTCACTCATGAAATAGATGTTCTACTCATTAAACCGAAACAGAACTTTTTTTTCACCCGCCGTGGTATTCCCATGCCGGAGCGTCTGGGTGTTCTTGTGAGGGGAGATGCGCAACCCGTAATAATTAGCGCCAATAATGAAAAAGAGTTGCTTGCAGAAGCTTTAAACAGGTACGAGATAGGGCTGTTCAGCAAACCCTATGATACTTGTGGCGGTTTTTGTTGCATGAAAATTCTCCCTGGGGATACCAGTGGGTGTCTGGTAAACGGACAGTACCGGAGTTGGTTGGAACTGAATGATTCTTTGCAAGGGTTTCCCCCCTTATTGATTGAACAGGTGGTAACTCAGCACGCGAAAATTTCTGCTTTTCATATGCAAAGTATTAATACACTCCGTTTGTGGACTATAAGAGACAACTCAGGGAGAATTTGTTTTCTGGATGGCATTATCAGAATAGGAGTTGGCGGATCCTGTACGGACAATGCCAAGACTGGGGGAGTTTGCGTAGGTTTGGACCATGAGGGCGTGATGGGTGACTGGGGCTGTTGCGTTTACAAGATTCCTTCCCTGATTATGGACAGACATCCGGATAGTGGCCTGATATTCAAAGGAACGAAAATACCCGGTTTTCAGGAAGCTGTAGAGCTGATTATCCGGGCGCACGAATGTTTTTCCAAACATGTATTTGCCATTGCTTGGGATGTGGCTGTTACGCAGAAAGGTCCCCTGATTATTGAGTCTAATCCCCACGGAGGTACTGCGACCATGCAGCGTATGCATGGCGGCTGGATGTTTGTTTACAGAAGATTGCAGAAACAATTATTAAAAACTAAATCCGTATGCTAACTAGAAAACAAAAACAACCGGAGACAACTGGGGAAAGACCTTTAAAAACGTCGGTTCGTAAAAAAATTGCAGATACCCGGCGTTTGTATGGTAAAGATCGTGCGAAAATACGCGCACTCTTGGACGAATGTGACCCGAATGAAATCAAATCAGAGGAGGAAGTCTTGGCAGATATCAAAAAAATTATCTGGGAGTATGATGGCAATCTGAAACATCTGAAAAAAGAGTATTTTGATGAGCATCTCCATTCTAAAGGCAGAAATGTAAGTGAATTTTGCACTTGGGATGAATGGATTCGATGGAATTTAGTTCTGGCTCAGGCTTCCGGCGAAATGGCCAACATATTGCTCGATAAGAATCGCACCAGGCAGTATTTGCGCGGTCATTCTATTCCTGTATCAATGAGTTTTGGTGAAGCTGTCTGGAAACAGAATATGCCTGTATGCCGGCTTACAGGAGGAGAAATGAGAAAGTTGAGCGATTTGCTGGCTTCGGCAAAGGATCTGTTCTTAAAACCTATAGACTCATATCAGGGGAAGGGGTGCATGAAACTTCAGGCAACTGATATAAAGGAGGGGTGTTTGGCAGATGGACATTTCATAAAATGGGAAGAACTAAAGGACAGATTTGAGGATGGGCCTCTAATTGTAGAGGAATTGGTACGGGGGCATTCCCGGCTGTCTGCTTTCCATCCTTCTTCACTGAATACTTTGCGTATAGTAACCATGTATACTCCCGGAGGAAAAATAGAGGTACTTTTCTCATTGTTTAGAATGGGAGCCGGAAGTTCAAGTATTGATAACTGGTGCTCCGGAGGGTTGTGTGTAAAAATTAATTCTGATGGTAAATTGGTAAATAGAGGCTTTTTTGAGGATTTAAGTAAGGGGGCGTGCGAACGCCATCCTGACACAGGAATCTCGTTTGCCGGTTTTCAGGTTCCATTCTATAAGGAGTCCGTAGAGCTTGCGCTGAAAGCGCATTATGAGTGCCCTCAGATGTTCAGTGTTGGCTGGGATATTGCCGTTACCGAGAAGGGTCCTCTGGTTCAGGAAGGTAATGTGCATTGGGCGTTGTTTCAACCTATTCATGGAGGGTTGCGTCCATTGTTGAATTGCTGGCTGCGCCCCAATGCCTTGGCCGTCATGAATAATCAACCTCGTCCATGGTGTCATGAAGGCTCCTTGCATTAACAGGAGTTACAGTACGTTCCCTTACACGGTTCCGGACACTCTTTACCAATGCCTGACGGGCTTGGAGCATTTCATTTACTATCCTAATCCCGGCAATTTGGGAGATGAGTTGATTGCCGCCTCCACCGTGACACTTTTTGACCGGATTGGGCTAAGTTATGAAGTATATGAAGAAGGGAAAGATTACGGGGAAGCCTACACACTGGTGTATGGCGGTGGCGGAGGTTTGGTGTCTGAATGGGGTTGGCATGAGGTGATGGCTCCTGTCTTTTCCTCTCCGGGATTGTCGCGGTGTGTGATTTTACCTCACAGCATCCGCGGGTGCAGGAGTATTCTGCGGTTGATGGACGAAAGGTTTACAGTGTTTTGTCGGGAGCACCGCAGTTTGGAATACTGCCGGAAGTTTAATCAAAAAGCGTTTTTTCTGCCAGCGGATGATATGGCTTTTTATTTTTCTCTTCTCCTGCTGCCTTCATGGGAGTCCTTGGTTGAAAGGTGTGCGGAACCGGGCATCCTGCTTCGATTGTTCTCCGGCATGAATCTGATCAAAGAGCGGGAGGCCCATCTCTGCCGTTTTTACCGCAAGACCTGCCGTCGCCTGCTCAGGCATCTTTCCTCCCGGGTTCAGTTCCTGGAAGACGGCCGCCGTGTGGGCTGGTTTTTAAGAGAGGACCAGGAAAGGGATGAAGCCTTTGCTTCCTGTCTTCCCCCGGTCCCCCGCATGGATGTTTCCCGTTACGGGGGAGGAGATTGCCGCTGGCACGACTATAACATGATGGGCGTTTACATGCTCCTGCATGCCGTCAACGCGGTGGATGTGGTGGTCACGGATCGATTGCACGTTTCTATTGCCGCAGCCATGGCAGGCAGGGAGACGATGATGATCGATAACTCGTATGGAAAGCTTTCCGGAGTTCATGAACAGTCCATGAAGTCGCTATCGCATGTAAGCTTTTGCAGAAACATGGAGGAGCTTCTCCTTCAGCTCAGAAGGAGCAATGTACCCGTACCGAATCATGAGCGGAGAGATTGAGATAGAAAAACCCAGGATGATGGCGGATGGTGGCGTGGAGCTTTCCGCTTGCCTCCGTATTGGAGTGAGACGCTGGAAGCAATATTTGAGGGTCCGGGGAGACTCTCTCCATCCTGATCGGCTGGACAACAGCGGAGATGTATGGGCCGTGCTGTTTCTGCATAAAATGATGGAGTACGGGGGCCGTTACAAGGTGCGCGGAGCGGTGTCCGCATCTCTCTTGACCGGGTTGGACCGCTATGTGACGGCCTGGGTTAATTTGCAGCCTGCCCAGTATGGGACCGTGACTTTGGAGCCGGAGGTGGTGGAAGATGACAGTGGCAGAGTCCTGCAGCCTGGATGTTTGGCCTGTTTTTCAGGCGGCCTGGATGCCTGTTTCATGGCTTTCCGGCATGCGAGGGGGCTGGCCGGCGCACAGAATCAGCGGCTGGAAGCCTGCCTGATGATAAGAGGCGCCGACATCCGCAAGGATAAGGAAGTTGACTGGAACGGGGCTTCCCGCATAGCCGGGGAATTGGTGGAGGACCTGGGCATCCCGCAGTTTTATACGGTGGAAACGAATTTCCGCGATATGCACTGTGCTTACGGCATGTCCTACTTTTCCATGCTGGTGGCGTGCATGAGGGTGTTTGGGAGGCAATACGGGCATTTGATGCTGGGGAGTGATAATTGTTTCCGGTATTTCCACTTGGCCAGCGGCAACAATCCGGTGACGAATCATTTCCTTTCCTCCCACGGGGTGGAAATCGTTACGGACGGTTCCGAATATACCCGCACGGAGAAAGCCGCTGTGGTTGCGTCATGGCCGCTGGCTTTGCGGAAGCTCCGCGTATGTTATCAGGGGAAGGATTTGTCCCGCAATTGCGGAACGTGTGAAAAATGCAAAAGGACACGGCTGAATTTCCTTGCGGTCGGAGTGGAGGATTTACCCTGCATGCCGCCACTGCAGAGTGAGAAGGAGTTGCTTGATTTCACCATGACTCCTGTGGAACAGCTGGAAATGTCTTTACTGCTGGAATATCTGGATGCCCATCCGCTGAAGCCGGTACCGACTTGGGAGGAGCATTTGCGCGCCATGGCAGACAAGCCTCTCCCTCCTGTATCGGGAAAAAGGCGCTGGTTTTCCCGTTTCGCGCAATGGTTCAGGCAAACAGCCGTGCGCATGGGGGTAAGGACACGTTGCAGGCGTGATCACAGATGCCGCTGTGAGCCCTCCCCTTTTGTGCGGATCAGCCGCGAGGGGAAATCGGATTTCTCTGCCGATGACTGGAATTAGTTTATTTTACAACGTCTTAAGATTATGGAGAAGAATGTCCCGTTGCCGTTGGGAGTCGATGCGCCATTGCCTGAACCTGCTCTTTCCGAGAGGTTATGGATGGTACGCAAGACGATTTCCGGGCATCTCAAGTTGAAACGCGGACGGGAAAAAATACGTGAATTGTATGAGGCGACGCGGCGTGAGGATTCCAAGCCGTTCACCCAGGTGATACGCGAATTGCATCAATGGGTTTCCACGGGAAAGGCATTTCCCGTACGCATGCTCATCAATTATTATTTCCAGTTCCGGCTGCAGTATGAAGGAGCGGATTCATCCGGGTATGTTTTTGAGTCGGAGTGGCTCAAATATGCCCATCCTCTTTTGCAATATGCGGGAAACGAATGCGCAGTGTTGAACAATAAGGACAGCGCATGGCATGTGTTCGTCCGGCAGGGCCTGCCGGTTCCCCGGCGTTTTGGCGTTTTTTTTGGGGGGGGTACTCCTTTGATTCAGACTGCGGGAGGGGCCAGTGTCATTCCGTTAAACCGGTTTCTTCGGCATTGCTGTCCCTGTATTTTTATCAAACCTGCTGATGGAATGAAAGGCAAGGATTCGTTTCTTGTGGAATGGGTGGATCAAGAGAGATGCCGCGTCAGCGGACATATTATGAGGTTCACTGAATTTTCCCGGCTGGTCACGTTGCCCCTGCTGGTGGAAGAAGCAGTGCGGCAGCATCCCGATGTAGCTGCACTACACCCGGAGTCCCTTAACACTTTGCGTTTGGTAACCATGCGCGGATTGGACGGCCGGAGCCGGTATGTAGCTGGCATGCAGCGTACGGGAACAGGAGAGATGTTCCTGGACAATCTTTCCCGGGGCGGGTTGGCCGTGGGAATTGAGCCGACAGGAGTTCTGCGGAAATGGGGATATACGGAGGACCCACGGAAAAAAGGCGTTTCTGCCCATCCTGATACCGGAATCGTTTTTGAAGGACGTCGCATTCCCTTTTGGAAAGAGTGCGTGGATCTGGTATGCCGTGCCCATGAGGGATTCCCATGCACCCACAGTGTGGGATGGGATGTAGCCGTCACGTCTGCCGGTCCGGTATTGATAGAGGCTAACTGCTCTTACGGGATGCTTGAAATACAGCTGATCGACCATGGGCTGAGGGAGGTGTTTGAAACAATGCTTCGTCCGGCGGCTTTGGCCATTATGGAGGGGACACGCGGCTAACAAGTGGAGCTTCAATTAAATGATGTACCCAAAGGGATATCCTTATGACTGATCGTGACGAAGCCTGCCGTTCCACGCTATGGGAGCAGATAGACGCCGTCCTCGTCATTAATCTGGACGGGAGTACGGAAAGATGGGAAAAACTGATGAACCATCTGGAGGGAGTGGTTCCCATCGAAAAGATACACCGTATTGCGGCCGTGCGCGGGACGGAGCTTCCCGGATACCTTTCCCATCCCTGGTTTACTGCCAGAACAGGAGACAGGGCCAGAACGTGTGCGGGAGCGGCAGGGTGTGTTCTTTCCCATGCCAGGGCATTGCAGTATGCCCTGGAGCATGAAGACTGGCAGGTCATCCTGGTTTTGGAGGATGACGCCCGTCTGGATGTGGAGCGGCTGGAGAGGATGACTCCGCAGTTTCAGGATTTCATGCATGATCCAAGGTGGGAACTGCTTTATGTGGGATATCACGGAGAACCCCTCTATGCCGGAAAGCTGGGCAAGCAGCGGGATTTTTTCAATATTTACCGGTGTTCCGGCGTATTGGGCACCTTTTCCATGCTGCTGCACCGGAGAGTTTGGCGGAAGATATTGCAAAAGCTTCCCGACCACCGGCATGTCTGGACGTGGATAGCGCAGTACAAGGCTATTGATTATTGGTTGCAGCGCTGGTTCACGCCATTTCATGAAGTGTTTTATGTGACTCCGGCTCCGTGGCATTGCGCGGAAAACATGGTGTCGGATATTTCGGGGAATATGCCCATTAAAGTGGAAAAAGCCAAAGCTGCACGGGTATGGAGCGTTTCCCGATGGAGAAAAAAACATGGTTTCTTCCTGTCTTTATGCAGATGGATAGGAATGCAGGGCGACCGGGTGATACGGTGGGCCTCCTGCCGGAGCCGCGGGTTTTCCGGCGGAAAGAATGCTGAACCTATTCATGGCATATCAAATCAATGTTCTAAAAATGATCATGAAGCTGGATGAGGAAAGTTTTGCAGGATTGGAGACGATAGCCACTATATTATGTCCCCAATACTTGAGTTGATCTTCTTTGCGAGTATATTCAGATTGTTTTTTAAGAATTTGATTGTTCCCATTACTCGCCTTCCCGTAAAAAGGACAGTCATAATCCAGCGTTCTTTCTCCGTGCGTGGAGGATGCTGGTGTGCTATTGTCCGTCCATGTGCATGGATGACAACATGCCGCTGAAGCGGGCGGATTTGCGGAAACGTGCGGAAGAGAAAGCGGTGGAATTGGCCGCGGAGGGAATGGAACTGCATCCCGTAACGGCTTCCGGACGCAATCTGGCGAAAAAGTTCTGGGGAAAGGAGTGGATGAAGAGCCTGGCCGCGTGCGAGGTGTACGGCATGCGGCTGGCCCCTGGCCGCACCTACTTGCGCTATGGCTGCGTTCTGGACGTGAAGGGGACTCCCGGCCGCATTGATGCGCTGGTGATGGGGGAGCATGTATATGAGGTCTGTGTTCAGGCCGCCCCCCCGGATGCAGAAGCGCTTGCCCGGTTGCGCGCACGGTGCGCCGGGCATATCGGATCCTGGATTGATTTGTTGAAGGGGAACCTGTCCCCGGAGTTGCTGGGAATCCTGTGCGATCCGGAGAGGGGGCTGTTCCCTACGCCGGAAGAGTGGCGTTTTTCCTGTTCCTGCCCGGACTGGGCGGATTTGTGCAAGCATGCGGCGGCGGCCTTGTACGCGTTCGGCGTGATGCTGGACGATCAGCCGGAACTGTTGTTTATGTTGAGGGGAATTGACGCGTCCGTTCTGATTCCGGATGCTCCGGAACCGGTTTCCGGCGGAGAAGACGCCCTGGACAGGGATGCAGGCTCCCTGTCCGACATGTTCGGGATTCGGCTGGACTGAGCCGGTTTCCCGTTTCACGGCTTCCGGCATCTCTTGAATAGCCAGGCGGGGAGGGGATGGCCATCTTTTTTGATAAATTGGCGGTGGAACGGTTGTTCCGGGTGGTAGAGGGTTCCCCCGTAGTTTTCCTGCCGGTGTGCCTGCATCAGAGCGCTGTCCGTAGAGAATGTTCCCAGTTTTTCCGCCACGCAGATCATGGAGGGAATGGCCGTGAATGTCACATAAACGGCCAGGAAGATGCGGGACCGTGTGCTTCCGGTGCGGAAGGCGTGCAGAAAGAGGAATGCCAGGAAGGGGTAAAGCACGGCGGGTGCCTTGAACAGGAGCTCGTTGTTCATCACACCCATCCGGAAGAAGAAGCAACATGCCATCCCACCCAGAGTGATGTAATACAGGGGCATGCGCCTGCAGGCGGCGAAAAGGAGCGCCCCCGGCAGAAGTACATTTAGAAGCAGGGAAAGAAGGAAGCTGGCATATTTGACGGAGTCCGGATAGAGCACCATCCGCCGCATGGTGTAGTGAAACGCCTCCGCGTATTGGTCCGAAAGCAGGCATGAGAATTGGCCGCCTCCGTCCAGGTGGGCGTAAAAGAGGCTCATGACCCCCACGCACAGGAACGCGACCCAGAAAACAGGGTGGAGCAGGAGGGGGCGCAGGCGTTCCCCCGTACGGAACCCGCATGCGCTGTCCCGGAAAAGTGTTTCATACAGAATGAAGGGGAGCAGAATCAGGGCTGCCAGAGGAGAACCGGGCAGCAACAGGGCTCCCATGAGATAGTAGCCGGAGGCGGGCAGGGAACGCGTCAGAAGCAGGACCGTACATAGAAGAGCCGGGACGGCGTGGTTGAACGTGTTGAATATTTGGGACGGAATGCCGATGAACAGGGCCATCTGGGCGTTATATTCCGGAAACAGGTGCGAGAGAGGCATGCCCAGGAAGTCCAGAGACGCGGCAGGCGAACCGAGACAGAGGAGTAGCAGGGTCCACCAGGCGGTTTTCCGGATTCCCCAGAGGCAGGCCGCTGTCAGGAGCGCCAGTTCCAGCCCTAGGAAGGTCCACCCTGCCAGCAGCCAGGAAGCGTATGCAGCAGGGCAGAAGGCCGCTGCGCAGGCAGGCGGCAGCCAATGACCCAGATAGTAGATGAAATGGTGGCCGTCCGGCATGACGAGAGGCCATGGTTCCGCGATGAGCTGTCCGTAAACGGCATTGCGGATGGTGAAGTCCGCATGTTGCTGGAAGTGGCCCGTAAAACCGCACAGGAATGTCAGAAGCAGACACCCGGCGGACAGAAGGAGGAGAAGAACTGTTCCGCGTTTTGTCAGGGAAAACCGCCATTCCGGCAGTTTCCGGACCGTGGCATGCAAACCGTAGGCCAGGGTGGCGCAAAGAGGGAGAGAGAAGAAAGGTTGAAGCCATCCCCACAGGAACAGAATCATGGGCAGCGCCAGATATAGCAGTCCCGCGTACAACAAGGGACGTGCGGGTAGCGAAAGGCGAGCTGGCATGGAGGAAAGATAGATAAAGAGTCAATCAATGCAGGGCAGGTGGACACCACAGCATGGCATATTTCACTGCAAAGAAAAGTTTCCATTCCATCGGGATACGAAAAATCCCCGGCCGCAAAAGCGGCGCGGGGATGGAGATTGCCTTATATCGGCCTCGGCAGAAATGGGTTAAAAGAGACCGAACCCGTTGCCGTAGCGGGCACATTCCCCCAGTTCATCTTCAATGCGGAGAAGACGGTTGTATTTCGCCATGCGGTCGGAACGGCTCAGGGAGCCGGTTTTGATCTGTCCGGCATTGGTGCCTACGGCAATGTCCGCGATCGTAGCGTCTTCCGTTTCTCCGGAACGGTGGGAGATGACGGCCGTGTAGCGGTTGCCCATGGCCAGTTCCACGGCATCCAGCGTTTCCGTAAGGGACCCAATCTGGTTGACCTTTACCAGAATGGAGTTGCCTACGCCCAAGCTGATACCCTTGCGCAGGAATTCGACATTGGTCACAAAGAGGTCGTCCCCGACGAGCTGGGTGCTTTTGCCCAGCTTGTCCGTCAGGATTTTCCAGCCGTCCCAGTCGTTTTCCGCACAGCCGTCTTCAATGGAGACGATGGGGTATTTCTTTTTCAGTTCCACGTAGTAATCCGTCAGTTCTTCCGCCGTGCGGCGGCTTCCGTCGGACTTCCTGAAGACGTACAGGCCGGATTCGGGATCGTAGAATTCGGAGGAAGCCACGTCCAAGGCAATTGCAATGTCTTCTCCGAAACGGTAGCCCGCCTTGTCCACGGCCTGGGCGATGCAGTCCAAGGCATCTTCAGCGGAGTCAAGGTTGGGGGCAAAACCGCCTTCATCCCCCACGGCAGTGGATAATCCGCGGCCGTGAAGAACGGATTTGAGCGCGTGGAATACTTCCGCGCCGTAGCGCAGCGCTTCCCGGAAGGTGGGCGCCCCAACTGGAACGATCATGAATTCCTGGAAGTCGATGGGGGCGTCGGAGTGGGCGCCGCCGTTGATGATGTTCATCATCGGCACGGGAAGCACCTTTGCATTGGGACCGCCCAAGTACCGGTACAGGGGCTGCTGCAATTGCGCGGCAGCGGCTTTGGCCAGGGCCAGGGAAACGCCCAGGATGGCGTTGGCGCCCAGTTTGGCCTTGTTGAACGTGCCGTCCAGGGAACGCATGAGTGCGTCCGCCGTGGTTTGTTCCGTCGCTTCCAGGCCAATGAGGGCGGGAGCGATGATATTGCAGATGTTGTCCACGGCTTTGGTGACGCCCTTGCCCTGGTAGCGGGCCGGGTCTCCGTCGCGCAGCTCCCAGGCTTCATGTTCGCCCGTGGAGGCTCCGCTGGGGACGGCCGCCGTGCCTACGGCTCCGCCTGCCAGGTACACATCCGCTTCAACGGTGGGGTTGCCGCGTGAATCCAGAATTTCACGCCCTGTTATTTTTACGATGCGCATTTCTTTCATAAAACCGAGTGATATGGCCCGTGAAAAAGCGGACGCATGAGTTAGTTTTAACTAATTTACGGCTTCTGTTTATTCTGGATCGGACTGTCTTGCAAGTTTTTTTTCAGAGAAGACCCGGAGAAAAATTGGATGCCTGCCGCCGCCAGTTCTGCATTGTGCCGGGTTCACGCGCGGTAATGTTCTTTTAGCCATGCTATTTCCTGGCCGTGGCCGGCTTCGTCCCGGGGCGTTTCCAGAAAGAAGGGCAATTCCCGCAGGACCGGATGATTGATGAGGTTGATAAAGGTCTGTTCACCCAGCGAACCTTTGCCGATGGTTTCATGGCGGTCCTTGAAGGAGGCGAATGGCGTCATGCTGTCGTTCAGGTGGATGGCGCGCAGGCGTTTCAGGCCCAGGACGGAGTCAAAGTGCTCCAGCACACTGTCCAGACGGTTGACGAGGTCATAGCCCGCGGAATAGACGTGGCACGTGTCTAGGCAGACGCCCAGTTTTTCCTTCAGTTCCACCCGTTCGATGATGGCAGCCAGTTCTTCGAAGGTTTTTCCGATTTCACTGCCCTTTCCGGACATGGTTTCCAACAGCACGGTTGTGGTCTGTCCGGATGAGAGCACATCATTTAGCTGCGACGCCACTAATTCAATGCCTTTTTCCGCTCCCTGGCCTACATGGCTGCCCGGATGGAAGTTATACAGGCTACCCGGCAAATATTCCATCAGCGCCAGATCCTCTTGCAGGACCTGAGCCGCAAAACGGGTGACCTTGGGGTCTGCTGAACAGGGATTCAGGGTATAGGGGGCGTGTGCCAGCAGAATGCCGAACCCGTTGTTTTCGGCAAGTTTCAGGAATCGTGTTATGTCTTGGACATCAATTGTTTTTGACTTGCTTCCGCGCGGATTGCGGGTAAAGAACTGGAAGGTGTTGGCGCCGATGGAGAGGGCTACCCTGCCCATGGCTTCATACCCTTTTGCGGAGGAGAGATGGCATCCGATGTGTAACATGAAAGCGGTTCCGTAAGTTGTATGAATGGTAGCATTCCGGCTTGGAGAAAAAAGACCAAAGGAGAGGCATCATTTACCGGAAAGAATGGGAATCTGTTTCAACGTACATGATTGCACGAGATGATTTGCAGGAAAAGATTAAACAGTTTGGTCCCGGCGCTGCTGGGAATGTGTGTGTTTGCGTGCGGCATGGGAACCGCCTGTGCGAAGGAAAAGGTTGCACCGTTGCTTCCCGCTCCCACTGTGGGGCAGCTGGCCTGGCATGACATGGAGATGTATGCCTTTGTCCATTTTACAATCAATACGTTTACGGGAAAGGAATGGGGATATGGGGACGAAAAGCCGGAACTTTTCAATCCTTCCGATTTTGATGCGGACGATCTTGTCAAGACACTGGCGGATGCCGGGTTCAAAGGAGTGGTGCTGACCTGCAAGCATCACGACGGGTTTTGTTTGTGGCCCACGAAGACTACCCGGCACAGCGTGGCTTCCTCCCCGTGGAAGAACGGGAAGGGAGATGTCGTGAAAGACGTCTCCCGCGCGTGCAAAAAATACGGTCTCAAGTTCGGGGTGTACCTGTCTCCCTGGGACCGCAACGCGTCCTCCTACGGTACGCCGGAATATATCAGAATGTACCGCAGGCAATTGAAGGAGCTGGCGACAGGCTACGGCCCCCTTTTCCTCGCCTGGTTTGACGGAGCGAACGGTGGCGACGGTTATTACGGGGGGGCGCGGGAAAAGAGATCTATTGACAGAAGCACCTATTACCAGTGGAAAACGACATGGGGCGAATTGAAAAAACTCCAGCCGAAAGCCGTCATTTTTTCCGATGTGGGGCCTGATGTCCGGTGGGTGGGGAATGAGAGCGGTTATGCGGGTTATCCCTGCTGGGCTACCTATACACCCGTACCTTTGCAGGCGGGAACGGAACCTTCCCCCGGCACGGTCCGCTACCAGTTGGGCGTGGAAGGTACGGTGGACGGGAAGTACTGGATTCCCGCGGAAGTGGACGTTTCCATTCGTCCGGGCTGGTTCTGGCATGATCACGAGAATTCCCGTGTACGGACGCCTGAGAATCTCCTGGAACTGTATTTCAACAGTGTGGGGAGAGGAGCAAACCTGAATTTGAATGTGCCGCCGGACCGTAGCGGGCGCATTCATGAAGAGGATAAAAAGTCTTTGGCGGGATTCCGTGCGTTGCTGAACGAGCTTTATTCCCGCAATTTTGCCGAAGGAGCGGAAGCGAACTCTTCCTCCGCTCTGAACGGATACGGGGCACGGCATGTGCTTGACCGTAAGCGTGCTACGTACTGGGTCGCTTCCAAAGGAGACAGGAACCCTTTCCTCACACTGAAATTGCCCGATTCCGCGACGTTTGACGTCATCCGCCTGGCGGAGCCCATCCAGCTTGGGCAGAGGGTGCGCAAGTTCCGAGTGGAAGTGCGCGAGAACGGGCGGTTTGTCACATGGGTGGAGGGATCCAGCATTGGGGCCAGGGTCATATTGAAAGGGAGGCCCGTGACGACGGATGAAGTGCGTGTGGTGCTGGAAGAATTTAAGGCCGTTCCAGCGCTTTGCGAGGTTTCATTGTGGAAATATCCCGGTTTTTTGAATGCTCCCTCCGTCAGCTATGACCGCGACGGCCGGGTAACGCTAACAGGTGCGGCGGGAGCTGCTGTCCGGTATACGATAGATGGAACGGAGCCGGGGCCGCAGTCTCCCGTTTATGAAAAGCCGTTTGTTCTTTCCAGCGGTGGAACCGTGAAGGCGGTGAGCGAGGGTAACGGCAGGAAGTCTTCTGTCACGGCCCGGGTGGTTCCGGTACCTTCGCGTGACTGGAAGGTGATCAGCGGAGAAAGATCCGCCGCCGCGCCGGAACTGGCTTTTGACGGTGATTCCGGAACGTTGTGGCACACGCATGCTCCACAGGGAGAGATTGCTCCGCCCCAGGCGCTTGATATCGACATGGGCCGCGCGGTGAATGTGGCGGCCGTGCTGTACACTCCGCGCGCGGATTCCGCCAAAGGTACGATTGACCAATACGCCGTCTATTTCAGTAAGGACGGAAGGGAATGGGGAACGCCCGCGGCTGAAGGAGAGTTTTCCAATATCCGGGCCAATCCCGTCCTCCAGAGAATTGATTTAAAGGCTCCCGTGAAAGCCCGCTACCTGCGTTTTGTCGGCAGGCGTGTGCTGGAAGGCAGTCATGTCGTCATTGCTGAACTGGGCGTTTTGGAAAAATAGCGTATTCCTGTTTTTACGGAACCTGCCGTAACGGTACGGGGATAAGTGGCCGCGCGCCCGGCGTTTTCTTGACGGATGGGGAGAAGCGGGGCAAGATGGCACGCATGGAACAAGTCAGTCTCATGGAGTTGGGAAAACTGGCCGCGGAAGGCCAGGTGGAAGCGGAGGTTTTTGCCCAGATTTCCCAGTGTGCGCAGAAATTGACCAAGAGCAACAAGCCGTACCTGGACGTAACTTTTGCCGATGCGGAAGGGTCCATGGGATTGAAGGTGTGGGAAGACAAGCCCTGGTTTCGGGTGCTGGCTTCCCTGCCGCTCCGCAGTTTCGTAAGCCTGCGCGGCCAGTGGACCAAGGGTTCTTTCGGGATGGAGGCCGCCGATCTGGACGTGCGCCTGCTGGAAGAGACGGAGAAGGAAAGCTTCCTGGCCGGTTCCGGAACCCTGAAGAAGAAGCAGGAGGCGGATTTAAAGGAGATTTGCGTGTTGATCAAGAACATGAACGATCCGCGCATCCGGGCCTTGTGCGTCGAATTCATCGAACAATTCGGAGAACGGCTTCAACGCGCCGCCGCTGCCAGAACGTACCACCACGCACGCCGCGGCGGCCTGGTGGAACATGTGGCCGGCATGATGCGTACAGCTTCTGCCGTGTGCCAGGCAAATCCGGAGCTGAACCGCGACCTGCTGCTGGCCGGCTGCCTGTTCCACGACTGCGGAAAGCTGTGGGAGAACTGTTACCCGAAGGAGGATTTCACGATGCCGTATTCGGAAGCCGGCGAACTGCTGGGTCACATCCCTCTGGGAATTGAACTGGTCAACAATCTGTGGAAGCGCATCATGGCGCTTCCGGAGGCGGATTCCTGGAAGACGCTGGACCCGCCCTCTCCGGACGTGCGCATGCACCTGCTGCACCTGATTGCCTCCCACCACGGGGAACTGGCGTTCGGCTCCCCGGTGTTCCCGAAAACACCGGAGGCGGTGGCCCTTCATTATATCGACAATCTGGACGCCAAGCTGGAGATGTTCCGCAGCGCCTATGAAACGAGCGAGGCGCTGGCGCCCAAGGTGCTCCAGCGCAAGGCTCCCCTCCCTGCAAACGTTGTTCTTCCGCTGCCTTCCGTTCTTCCCTTCATTCCGGACGGCCCGGACGCCATGCCGTAACCTGTTCCCCGCATGGAGAAGGAGTCGCATCTGCTGCGGCCGTGGCCGGGGCGGATGATGACTTCCGCTCCGCTGTTGGCGCCTGCGCTGGCTATGCTGTGCGCCTGTGCGGCCGTGGACGTTTCCCCGTGGTTATGGGCGTTCTGCGCCTGCTGGGTTTTGCTGCCCTGTCTGTTCCGGATGCCTGCCATGAGTCTGCTGGCCGTCGCGCTGGCGGTCTGGGCCGGCGGCTGTCTGCTGGATTACGGGCGGCAATACGGGAGTCTGGCTGTGGAAGAGGGCGGCAGATTTGCGGCGGAAGGTTCCGTTGATGCCATTTCCGGGCGTTCCGTCCTGTTCAGGCCGCACGGGGCCAAGTGGCTTTATACGGTTTCTTCCCTTGAAAAAGAGCTTCCGCTGGAACCGGGAAAACGCTACCGGCTTGAAGGGGAGGTTTATTCCTTGAAACCTCCTTGCGGACCCGGCCTGTTTGACCGGGAACGGTGGGGTTATCTGCACCGGGTAGTGGCCGGAGTCCGGCTGGAAAGATTTTCCGAGCTGGGGCCGGGAGACTGGCGCAGCCGGTTTCTGGCGGCTTCCCTGAATCTCCGGGAAGAGGCGGCAGGGCTGCTGAAACAGGGTGCGCCGCCGGACGATGAGGCCCGGCAGGTAATGGTTTCTGCCGTGCTGGGAGACAAGACGACCGCCCGGCCGGAGACCATGGTCAGCTTCATGGAGAGCGGCTGCATGCATGTGTTTGCTGTCAGCGGCATGCATGTGGGTCTGGCCGCCATGCTGATTCTGGGCCTGCTGAGGCTGCTGCTCATCCGTCCCCCCGTGGCGCGGCTGGCCTGCATCCCCCTGCTGGCCCTGTATGTGTTTGTCACGGGAATGTCCGTTTCAGCCCTGCGCGCCCTGATCATGGCGGTGGTCTGGCTGCTGGCCTCCGTCCTGCGCAGGAAGGGGCATCCCGCCAACATTCTGGCTCTGGCGTTTATCGTGCTGTGCTTCGTGGATCCGCTCCAGGTTTTCCAGCCGGGGTTCCAGCTTTCTTTCTGCGTGTTTGCCGTGATTGTGTGCATTGTAGCATACATGAACCGGGAAAAGCCCCTGTGGAGACCGGACCCGTTCATTCCTCCCCGGATTTACAACGCACGGGAAAGGGGACTGGTATGGCTGGAAAAAGCGTGCCGCGGAACCCTGCTTGTGTCCGTGGGGGCATGGCTGATGTCCATCCCGCTGACGGCGTGGCATTTCGGCACCTGGAACCTGTATGCGCCATTCACCAACATATGCCTGGCGTTGCTGGTTCCCTTCCTGATGGGTATTTCCCTGTTCGGGCTGATGTTTGCGTGGTGTCCCTGGGCATTGTCCGTCTGTAATGCCGCGGCGGCGTGGCTGGCCGGGAGCATGCTGGGTGTTACCCAGTTTGCGGCCGCCCTGCCGTGCAGCTATCTTCCCGCCCGGCTTCCTGCTCAGGAAAACGGGGCCGTGGTGGTTCCCATGCAGAAAAACGCCTGGTCCGTCGTCATTTCCAATCCAGCGCTGGTGGTGGATACCGGTACGGAGAATACAGTCCGCTACACTCTTCTTCCCATATTGAAATACCTTCATATACAGCCTTCCGGCGTGATGACGACCAGGAACGGCAAGCCGGAACGGGCCGGGGTGGAAGTCTTGCTGCAGGAGTATCCCGGCATCCAGAACTGGGGCCGCGGGGCGCAGCATTCTGCGAAGGAGTGGGTATTGCGCCCCGGCAACAGGGTGAGTACGGCGGATTTGCCGGAGCCGCTGCCTACGGGGGTGCATCAGGACCGGAGCCCGGTGCTGGCGTGGACGTGCCGGGGACGCCGCGTGCTGCTGGTCGGGAATGCCGGATTTTCCACCCTGGCACGGGCGGAAGAGACGGAAAGGGCGGATGTCCTGATTATCGGGCATCATCCGCGCGACCCGGTCAGCAGCGCTGCATGGATCAGGGAAACCGGAGCCCGGACAGTCATTTTCACGACGGAATGGGGATGCCCCGTGCCGGAAGGCGTGGCCGTGTACCGGCTGCCGGAAACCGGAGCCCTGTACCTGAAGGCGGAAGAGGACGGCGTGACCGTCACGCCCTGGAAGGGCACGGAACGCCGTACAAGGTGAATCCGGTGCTTTCCTCAATCCGGATGGGCAGGATTTGTCCCGTCAGGCCGGGCTCCGCATCCACCATCACGGGCTTGTTCTGGGAGGTGCGGCCGGAGAAGCGCGCGGCGTTGGTTTTGGAAGGCCCTTCCAGCAGGACTTCCTGAACCGTGCCGATGAGTTCACGGTTTTTCCGGACGGCGATTTCATTGACGACGGCCAGCAGGTCCTGGTTGCGCGCCTCCTTCACTTCTTCCGGAATCTGGTTCTCCATGGCGGCGGCAGGCGTGCCGCGGCGCGGGGAATAGCGGAAGATGAACGCGTTGTCGAATTGAACCTGTTCCACGGCCTGTCTGGTCAGCAGGTAGTCTTCTTCCGTTTCTCCCGGAAACCCCACGATGATGTCCGTGGTGATGGAGAGATCCGGACGGGCCTGCTTCATTTGCGCGCAAAGATCCAGGAAGGTCTCGTTTCTGTACGGCCTGCGCATCATTTTCAGGATGCGGTCGCTGCCGCTCTGCATCGGGAAATGGATGTGGCTGCACAACTTGGGAAGATAGGTGAACGCCTGCACCAGGTCCTGCCGGAAGCCGATGGGATGGGGGGAAACGAAGCGGATGCGCCGCAGGCCCTCCACTTCATGGACGGCCTCCAGCAATTGGACGAAGCCGCCTTTTCCATTCACGCTGTCCATCTGGCGTCCGTACCGGTTGACGATCTGGCCCAGCAGGGTGACTTCCTTCACGCCGGAGTCCACCAGCATGGCCACTTCGTCCACGATGTCCCGGATGGGGCGGCTCCGCTCCGTTCCGCGCGTGTAGGGCACGATGCAGTAGGCGCATTTCATTTCACACCCCTGCATGATGGAAACGTAGGCCGTGGAGCGTGCACCCGGGTCCAGGTGGTCGCGGATCTGGTTCTGGGAGTCCTCCTCTTCCGCCACATCGCATACATGGCTGCCGGAAAAGGCGCTCCGGAGGTTGTCCATGCGGCGTTCCTGCCGCTGTCGGAGAATGCCGTCCACGTGTTCGAACACGCGGTGGTATTTCTGGGTGCCGATCACCAGATCCAGGCGCGGAAGTTCCTTGAACAGTTCGTCCTTCCGGCTCTGAGCCATGCAGCCCATCATGCCGTACACCACGTGGGGGCGGTGCCGCTGCTGCTTGGCGAGCAGCCCCATCTTGCCCAGGGCTTTCTGCTCCGCCTGTTCACGGATGGAGCAGGAGTTGAACAGGATCACGTCCGCCTCGTCCTCGCGGTCCGTCATGGTGTACCCCTTCTGGACGAACATGCGGGCCACCTGTTCGGAGTCCCGTTCGTTCATCTGGCAGCCGTAGGTTTTGATGTAAAGCTTGGGCATGGAAAGGTCAGTTTTTCTTTTTCAAAGTGACCACGCATTCCAAATGCTTGGTCTGGGGGAACAGGTCAAAAGGCTGGACGGCGGTGACGGCATAGCCGGCCTTGTCAAACTCTGCCAGATCCCGGATCTGGGTGGCGGGGTTGCAGGAGACGTACACCACTTTTCCGGGGCTGAAAGCGAATAGCTGGGTCAGGAATTCCATGCTGCACCCCTTTCGCGGGGGGTCGATCACCACGGCAGTTTTTTCCGCCGGAAAGTCCACCTGGGCGAAAATGGCTCCGGCGTCCGCCGCCAGAAATTCCACGTGGCTGATTCCGTTGCTGCGGGCATTGCTCCGCGCCCAGTCTGCGGAAGTCTCGCTGACTTCCACGCCAAGCACTTTTTTGAATTTTTCCGCCAGGCTCAGGGCGAACAGGCCGGAACCGCAGTAGGCGTCCACCAGGAATTCCTCGCCGTCCATGCTGGCCTGCCGGGCCACGTAATCCGTGAACAGGGGCAGGATGAACGGATTGTTCTGGAAGAAATCTCCGGCCAGGAAGTGGAATTCCAGAGTGCCCACCTTTTCACAGGCCACGGCGTTGTTATTGGTGATGACGCCGCCTTCCGACGCCCGGAGCAGAATCGTCGCTCCGCGCTTGAAGCGGGCCGCCGCCTGATAGACGCTTTTACGGGCCATCGGCAGGACCTCGTTGATGCATTCCATCGCAATCGGACATTGCGGTACGTCCACCACTTCCCTTCTGGAGCCGGCTTTCAGAAAGCCGATGGCGGGTTTGCCGCCTTCTTTGGGCTTGTCGAAATGAGGCGTAATCTTGGAACGGTAATGGTATTCCCGCGGGGAGGCGATGGCCGGGTTTACGGGGAGTTCCAGCCCCGCCTGCAGGCGGAGGAGGTCCGCCACCTGGCGCGTTTTCCAGAAAAGCTGGCAGTCGTAGGAAAAGTGCTGGTACTGGCAGCCGCCGCAGGTGCCGAACAGGCGGCACACCGGGTCCACGCGGTCCGGACTGGGGCGGAGCACTTCCACCAAGTCTGCGGAGGAATAATTCCTGTCGTTGCGCCAGACGCGGGCTTTTACCCGGTCTCCCGGCAGGGCAAACGGAACAAACACCACCCAGCCGTTCACACGGCCGATGCCGTCGCCCGCGTTGGACAGGGCGTCAATGTCCAGTTCAAGCTCCTGGTGGTAGGAAAAAGGTTCGGGATGGAAGCCCTTGGGAATGGTGGCGGTCATAGTTCAGAGGGATGGATTACGGAGTAGCGGGGGTAATCAGCTTGCCGTCCAGGTCGTACAACAGGGTATCCGGCAGTTTGGGGGTGCGCAGCCCGGGGCGAAAGTCACCGGGGAGCACGTCCGGGCCGGAAATATCGCTTTCATTCCTTTCTTCCGGAAGAAGGCTGGTGGTGACGGGAACAGGGGGCAGCGGCGCCGGGCGGCTGGCAGCGGCCGTTTGTTCCAGCTGCATTGCCGGAGTGGCGGCGGGTTCCTGAGCGGCCGTTTCCTTATTGGAGGCGCAGGAAGCGGCGCAGACCAACCCGGCAATCAGACAGGAGCGGATCAGGAGTCTTTTCATGGCGCGGATTCTTACAGCTTCATCCGCGCTTGGCAAGTGAATTGCCGGGATTGCCTATGATTAAAATGATCCTAAAAGTGGAAGGATGAGTTAACTATCGAATAAAGTCTGAAAGCATTTTTGAAGAATAATGGATGACAAAAAAAAGATGTATTCACTTTGTCGCTCTTGGGGAGGTGGAATTTTCTTCAACTTGCTGTTTCAATAATTCCCGGCAAACCACATACTCAATAAAATAACTATCGCAGGAATTTCCAATATCAAAAAAGTGATGGCCAATAATGTCCGTTAGCTGATTGTCATCTTTATTTTGTTGGATTTCAAATAAAACGGTTTTTAGTTTTTGAATTGATGGGAATGTTTCCGCATAGAATTTCTCTTCCAGATACTTGGTTTCATGTAAATCGGGAAGCGGTGTATACAGCATAAGATTTTTTAAATCAAGGAGCATTTGGCGCGCCGATGATGATATTTGTTTGATCTGGTCTTCAGTGAAATGGCGGTTGTTGCTTAATAAAGCAACGATATTTCTTAATTCCAAAGTAAGGGAGGAAAGGGTTTCTTCTTGGATTCGTAAAGAAGCCGGATTGTTGAGAAAAGAGGGAGCCCATTGAGTGGAAGGCAATATTTCCGGGAGGAGGCCCTGCCCAAATGCCACAGTATCATAAGCTCTAGACTTTTCTTTATAACTTAGACGCGAGGCCAGCTTGTCCTTGAGAAGTTTGGAGATTTTTTCAGAGCCGAGAATCTTGTTTTTAAGGGACTGGACATGCTTGTTTTTATAATTGAATATGAGAAATAAATCCTTATTTCCGACGATGTCCGGCATTTCCAGAAGATTTGGAAAAAGAACTAATTCTATTTTACTCTCTGGCAGATCCGCGTTTTCATGAAATAAATCAATGGTCTCATGCAGGAAATTTATATAATCTTTTCCGGAGAGACGGTTCAGAAGATCAAAAATAACTTTTCTCTGGGAAAAAGTTAATGGAGCGCTTCCCTGGATAAGATTAGCTATTTCTGATTCGACATCATGACCATTTTTTCTCATGGCTTCAGAGGATGGAATGGCAGAAAAATGAGAAGAGGGAATTGTTGCAGGCAGGGCGCCATAGGAGTGAAATAAAATGTTGGATAATATAAAAACGATGAGTGATTTTTTCATATGTCATTCTATTGAAATTTTCTCATGTCTAAAGGAGAATTCAACCCGGAATTGAATTGGTCCCTCTTGGCCGGGATTCCTTTTTAGGTTCTGTATGGCGAACTGTATTAATCCATGTACCATCATCATGATATTCATGTGAGTTTGGATGGTATTTCACCGTGCCTATGGCTGATTACCCATTTGCCGGCGATGGGAGAATAGGCGTTTTATAGAATAAAAACAGTGCGATCTTCCCCGCTTATTGAGTGGCAGGGTTAACCAATAATCCTGAAATGTCAATGTATTTTGAGCGGAATGAGACTGGTTCAGATACGTTCGCTCGTTTTTGTCCGTGGATGACGGAAATGGGGAATACTGTGCGCCTGCCTGCGCTTCCGGCGCATATGGCGGAATATTCGGAAGAAAATGAATCCCACGGTGAAAAGAAGCAGCGTGACGCTCCACCAGTTCCAGCCCACGGGGGCGTCCGGCAGGCCTATGCGCCCGATCATCGGGAGTTTGAGGGCGGGGCGGAGCAGGTCAAACCCCGCATTCAGGCCCAGCAGGCTGATTTCCGCTCCTTCCGCCAGTCCCAGGCTGAACCCGGCGAGACCCCATAAATTGATGCGGATGCCTGTACCGCTCTCCGTTCGTCCGGCAATGCCACCGGGCAGGTAATCCTTCCCCACCGCATGAGGCGGAAGCTCCACGGTCAATTCCGGCACTTCCCTCATCAGCGTGGCAGTGAATGTATTGCTGTTGGGTCCGGGAATAATCCAGTAGGTATCGGCATGGGGGTAATCCTGTGCCGTGCGGCTGATGACGGGGATGGCCTTTTCCGCTGCTGTTCCACGCAGTTCCTGAATCAACTCCGGCTCCGCGCCGAACCATTTACGGTCCGGAATATCCCGGGAGATGGAAACGCTGGTTCCCCGGGAGGGAAGCTGGTAACCCATAACCTGGTACACGGTGTAAAAACCGGCGTTCTTCTCCTTCACGGCTATCCAGGTATGCACGGCAAAATACTTGCGCCAGCCGAAAGCGCGCGCGGCATAGACCTGGACGACGGCTTCCGGTTCTTCCGAGGGCAGCGGGGCCAGTCCGCTACTGCTGCGGTCTGCGGTTTTCCAGTTTTCCGCCGGGTGGAAGTAAATCAGAGCTCCGCACAGGAGCAGGAACGCCATGAACAACCAGAAAATGAGCCGCCATTTATTCCGGGAAGGATGCCTGCGGTTATAAGGGTTGGAATGGCGCATGGCGAATGTATATACCTTGAACGGCAAATGATGGCAATGGCGGAATCTTGAAGTTTGACTTCTGCGCAGGGGAACCTATGGTTATTATAATATGATCAAGTTTGCCATTTCCGTTCTTTGTGCCGCCGCCATGACGGGCATGCTCCATCCCGCTTCCGCTCTGGCACAGCAGGCGCCCCTGCCCGCCGTGAATGAATCGGGAAGCCCCGCCTTTGACACACTGCGCAACGAAGCCATTGCCAAGAAGGTTCCCCTCGTCATCTACCTGACGGGGTCTTCCTGGTGCTCATACTGCAACATCTTTACGAACAAGCATATCAAGGAGCGGGTTTTTAAGAGGGAATCCGGCAAAAAATTCATCTTCTGGCTGGTGGATACCAGGCAGGCGCCGGGCAGGTCTCCGGGTTCCTTTACCTTTCAGTTTGTTCCGGAGGAAGCTGCCAAGGTGGTGGGATGCGCAGGTTCCAAGGCTCCTTATGTTGTCTTTGGTCCTCCCGCCGTGATCATTCTGGACCCCGTTTCCGGAAAAGTGATTAAAAGGATGGCAGGCCAGGGGGATATGGACAAGGAAGGCAAATCCCTGCCTGCGGTCATCAAGGAATGCTGGAAGAATTTCCAGGAGGAAGAGGAAAAGAATTCCTGAGGCTTCAGCCCTTTCGAAGAAAGGCCGGGAGACGGCATTCCTTTTCTGTGCCTGCACGGTTTTGTTAAAAACGGTAAATGAAACGCAGCCATGGCTGCGGCGTGCCGGAATAATAAGGATACCACCGGTGCCCGGGATGGTGCATGGTAGAACCCCATTCATCCTGACGGCGCGCCTGCGGCGCATAGGCAAGTTGCCGCCATTCCCCGTAGGCGAAGGAAGAAGGCTTTGTTTCTGAAGCCGGAGGCGCCAGAAATGCCTGGAGGGCGTTGAAGGAACAGCAGTAATAGGGGATATTGAACCGGGGCGCCAGCCCAAGCGCCAGCAGGAGCCATATCCACATCCGGAGGTTGGGATGCCGCACCCAGGCGGAGGCCAGAAAGGCGAGCAGGCAGGCCAGCGCCGGAACGCTTCCCTTGCAGAGCAGGTCGTTGACGTCTCCGTTGACGTACAGGAAGGGGAGAAGCAGGCCGGTTGCCAGCGTGCAGAGGAAGAGAGGATTCCGCCGGAAGTCGTGCCAGCAGAACAGGGCATATACAAGGAAGGAAGTGCCGATGAGCAGGAGGTCTCCCCAGCTTGTGTAGAAAGGCCGCAGGCCCATCCGGGAGGCCGGGGCGTTCACATGGACGTAGTAGAGCAGGAAGCAGATTCCCGGAATGACGGCGGCAAGGACGGCAGGAACAGTCAAGACTGCCGTACCGCTGCGTTCGGCCTTCCATTGCCTGATTCCCTGGCAGACTGTTATCGGCAGGCCGCCCACGGCTGCCAGAGGCGAATAGAAGGCAATGCAGGAGAACAGCGGCAGCAGCCAGCCGGACGGCATCCGGCCTGACGCAAGCCAGACGAAGAAGAGAACGACGGGGATGGATGCGTTGGCGCTGCACATGATTTGTTCCGCAATGCCGAAGTAATGGAGCCGGAACAGATCCAGGGAGAACCAGCATTGCAGGTTCAGCAGGGAGCCGAACAGGATCAGCAGAAGGGCGAAGGCGGTAGAGAGGCGTCCGGAAAAGACGCAAATCCAGCACCAGGCCAGAAACAGCCCCCAGGCTCCCCACAGGGGAAGCAGGAGGCGGGCAGCGTCCAGCCCGGCCAGTTTGCCCGCCAGGGCGGGGATGGTCCAGAAGCCGATGTTGTATATCAGTGCGTCTCCGTCGGGAAAGACGACGGGCCACGGAGAGGAAACGAGTTCCTGAAGACAGGCGTTTCTGACGATGTGGTCCGGATGCTGGTTGACCCAGCCTCCCCATCCGGAGAGGACCATCACGATGGTGAAAGCCGTCAGTACGTACAGGGATTGCCGCGTGAAAAGGGGAAAAGGTTGCTGCCCCGGCGCGCCGCTCCGTGCCCCCTTCCCGATTCCCCGGATGAGCAGCGCCGCCACGGGGAGGGAGATGTACCAGTGCATCCATCCGGCCATGAACGCCAGCACGGGCAGCAGCAGCCAGGCACAGGTGTGCCATTCCAGCAGAACCGTGTTGAAGGTTCTTTCCGGACTGGAATAATTCATGGAAGAAGAGAGCATGCTCTCACGGACCTTAATGGCGGCGGCGCGGGGAGGCAAGGGAGAAACTTGCGGATTCTCCGCGGCCGCGAATGGGACGGTTCAGGTGGCAGGAATGGGGCTGCGCCGTCTTCGCTTTACCGGAAGAAGGCGGCCTTTCATGCTGGCGGCCTTATGAACAAGACAGAATTCATTCAGGAATTGCGGCGGGAACTGGGAGGCGAAGCCACTTCCCGGGAGGCGGAACAGGTGCTTGACGCCGTGCTGAACACGATTGCGCGGTCCGTGCAGCGGAAGTCGCAGGTTAAATTCCGCGGTTTCGGCACTTTCGGCATCAAGCGGCGCCAGGCCCGCGTGGTCAGGCACCCGGGCCATGGAGGCAAATTATTCGTGCATGAATCAAGCACCATGAAATTCCGGCCTTCCGGCCATTTATGGAGAAAGTAGGCGGATCCGCCGGGCCGCCCTTTCCATTTTGCCATTGACTTCCCGTTCCGGTGCAGGGTTAATGAAGATGACAGGGGCGGCCCGGACGGCCGGTCTGGAATAGAACCATCCATCTTTTTTGCGACCATGACGCCGGATTCCGTGCATTTGCTGACCCGTTCCTCCCAGATGAGTCTGTTCCTCGATGGAAAGGGAAGGGTGCGCCGCGCCTATTACGGAGCGCCCTTGCACGAGCCGGAAGACGCTTTTACGGATTCCGCTTCCGCTCCTCTTCTGTGTACGACACTGGCGGATTCCCTGGACGGTCTGCCGAATGCGTCCGGGGAATACGATCTTTGCATCACCCAGGGGGACGGTTTCCTCTCCCTGTGCCTGGAGTGTGAACGGCAGGAAGTTGTGCGGCTGGACGGAGACCGGGAGGAGGCCGTCTTTTACCTGAAGGATCCGGCCTATCCGGTACGGGTGGAAGCGCACGTGCGCGCCCACCGGGAATCAGGCGTTTTCATGGAGTGGATGGTCATCCGCAATGAAGGAAAGGAAGACATCCGGATTCACCGGGCGGCTTCCGGCCATCTGAATTTGAAGGCGGAACGGTATTTTGTGACGAGCTTCCGCGGCACCTGGGGCGGAGAATCCCTGATGAGCGAGGAAGAAGTGGCGCGGGGCCATGAACTCGTCCTGTCTTCCGGTACCGGAACCCGCGCCGCGCAGGAGGGAAGCCCCGGTTTCATCATTTCTCTGGACGGCCCGGCCCGTGAGGATTCCGGGGAAGTGATCATGGGCGCGGTGGCGTGGTCCGGCAATTACCGGATATGGTTCCGGCACAGTCCGTACCATTATTTGTATGCAGGCGCAGGAATGGATGTGGCTCCCGCTCCGTATGTGCTGGATGCCGGCGGCGTGTTTGAGACGCCTCCCCTGATCCTGGCCCACAGTGGTAGGGGCAAGGGGGAAGCCTCCCGAAGCATGCACCGCTGGGCGCGCCGCTACGGCCTGCGCGGCGGTGAGGAAGAGCGGATGACGCTGCTGAACTCCTGGGAAGGGGTGTATTTCACATTTACCGAGGAAGTGCTGCACGGCATGATGAAGCGTGCGGCGGAGCTGGGGATAGAACTTTTTGTCCTGGATGACGGATGGTTCGGCAGCCGGTTCCCGCGCAATGACGCCCGTGCCGGGCTGGGGGACTGGGAGGTGAACCGGGCCAAGCTTCCGCACGGAATTGACGGATTGGCGGAAAAGGCGGAAGAGCTGGGAATCCGCTTCGGCATCTGGGTGGAACCTGAAATGGTGAATCCGCAGTCGGAATTGTTCACGAATCATCCGGACTGGGTGATCGGCCTGCCTGACCGGGAAAACAGGCTGGAGCGCAGCCAGTACCTGCTGGATCTGAGCAATCCGGAAGTTCGCAGCCATATCCTGGACGTGATGCGCGAACTGCTTGGAAAGCATCCCGACATCGCCTACGTCAAATGGGATTGCAACCGCAAGATTTCCGATCCCGGTTCCGCATGGCTGGATGCGCGCCATCAGGGAAATCTGGCCATTGATTATGTGCGCGGCTATGAATCCGTTCTGGACGCGCTGGCGGAGGAATTTCCGCAGGTGGTGTTCCAGGCCTGTTCCTCCGGGGGCGGCCGCGCCGATTACGGCACCATGCGGCGGCATCACGAGTTCTGGACATCCGACAATACGGATGCCTGCGAACGCGTGTTCATGCAGTGGAGCATCGGGCACCTGTTCCCGGCCATTTCCATGGGCGCCCACGTGACGGCTTCCCCCAACCATCAGACGGGCCGCGCCGCGCCGCTGAAATTCCGTTTTGACGCAGCCATGTCCGGCCGCCTGGGCTTCGAGCTCCAGCCCTGCGATATGACGGAAGAGGAAATGGCCTTTTCCAGACACGCGCTGGCGGAATACAAGCGCATTCGCCCCGTGGTCCAGTTCGGGGACCTGTACCGCCTGTCCTCGCCGTATGAAAGCCGTGTGGCTTCCCTGATGTACGTGCGGGAGGACCGCGCCGTCGTGTTCGCGTGGCTGATGGACAAGTGGCTTGCGGACGCCCCGCCGCCCCTGCGCCTGAAGGGCCTGAAACCCGAAGCCAGGTATATGCTCCGGGAGCTGAACATGGATGAAAACGGCTCCATCACGAATGTTCATGAACGAGTTCTGGGCGGAGATTTCCTGATGAACGCAGGCATCCGCATCCATTGGAAGAGGGCGTTTCAGTCCGTCTGCCTGGAAGTGGCTGAACAAGAGTAAAAAGAACGACAAAGGGAAAGTCCATGCGTAGAAATGCCGCCTTTTTCTGTCTTCCGCCCCGTGCCGCCGGGTTTTAAATTCCCACTACGCCGCCGATGGTTTGGATGATGACCTTCGCGATGATCGTCATCAGGATGAGGGCCACGGGATAGGCGGTAGCGTAGCTGACCACCGGGGCCTGGGAATCCGTCTTGCTGGCGATGGCGCCCAGAGCCGGGGTGGAGGTCATGCCGCCGCAGATGCCGCCCAGGCATTCCAGAATGTTCATCTTGAAGACTTTCATGCCGACAAAGTAGCCGGAGAACATGCCCGCGCAGGTGACGATGATGCCCATCACAAAGACAGCCGCGCCGTGGGTGGCCACCGTGTCCACCAGGTCCGCGCCGCCCTTGATGCCCGCGTCTGCCAGGAAGAAGACCAGGCCGAGGTCTTGAAGAAGCAGGCGTGTGGGGCGCGGGATGTACCCCACAATGGGGCCCAGGCGGCCGAAGTGGCCGAGGAGCAGGGCGACGATCAGCGGACCGCCGGCAATTCCCAGCGAAATGCCCATGCCGTTGCCCAGGCTGAAGTTGACCAGCCCCAGAATGATGCCGAGGGACAGGCCGAATCCCAGGGAAAGGAGGTCCGTCTGATTCATGTCCTGGCTGCGGTGTCCGATTTTTTCCCCGTATTTGGTGAGGTTTTCCGGCGAACCGACGACGGTCAGCACGTCGTTTCGTTCCAATGTCGTGTCACCCGTGGGGACAAAGGTGAACCCCAGCCGGGAAATGCGGGAGATGATGACGCCGTCCGTGCGGAGGGTTTTCAGGTCGCGGAGCTTGCGTCCGGCATAGTCTTTGTTGGTCAGGATCAGCTTGCGGCGTTCCTTCTGGGAGTCCATGGGGTAGGGGTTTTCACAGGCTTCCCCCAGGAACGCGATGTCGTGCGGCATGGTATCGCTGTTGCCTACGATGAGGACTTCCGTCCCTTCCCGGAAGGTGTCTTCCGGCGTCAGGGGCATCAGCCTGCCGTCGCGCACCACGCGGGTCACCATGCAGTGCAGGCCGTCCAGCAGCTTGCAGTCCGCAATGTTCTGGCCGAGCAGGTTGGGCTGGTTGACGCGCACCAGGCGGGAAATGATGCTGGCTTCCTGCCTGGAATGCATGACCTGGGCTTCCTTGTTCAGGTCAATATGAAGCAGGCGCGGCAGGAGCTGGACGAACAGGACCACGCCCACGACCCCGAAGGGATAGGCGATGCCGTAGCCGATGCTGACGCCGCTGCCGGAGGCTCCGGGCAGACTTTCCGTGGCGGCCGCAAGCGCCGGAGTGCTGGTGCAGGCCCCCGCAAAGATGCCGGAGGAAATACCCGCCGGCACATTGAACCAGATGCCGCACAGGCAGGTGAACAGGGCGGAAACGCCCACAATTACGGCGGACATCACGGCCAGTTTGCTGCCCTGCTTGGCGATGGCGGAAAAGAAGCGGTTGCCTGCGCTCAGCCCCACGCAGTACACGAAGAGCGCCAGGCCAAGCTGCCCCACTCCATTGGGAATGGCCAACCGGTAGTGGCCGGCGGCAAGCGCCACGAAGAGCACGCCGGAAAGGCCGAGGTTGAGGCCGTATATTTTAATGCTGCCAAGGGCGATGCCGAAGAAGATGATTCCAAAGAGAACCAGGGTGTTGTGGTTGAGCAGAATGTCGAACATGCGGGGCGGTATCAGTTTTTTCCGTTGCCGAGGTCGAAGTTGCGGAATTGGACGGAGAGGGAGGATGAATCCACCCGGCTCCGGTCAAACGGGCGACTCGGCGCGGGGAGAGAGTTGAGCGTTTGTGTGGTCTGGTAAAAATTTTGCACGAAGTAGTTGCCTTCATAACCCCGCTTTGTCAAGTCGCGTATGATGGTGTTGACGTGATCTTCCGTCAACAGGTCCGGGTGCACGGTCGTTCTGACTTCGAAAGGGATTTTTGAGGCAATCAGATAGTCCAGCGTTCTGGAAAAGAACGGAAACAGCCCGGGCCTTCCCGTGACGGCGCCGTACTGTTCGGCGGGGGCCTTGTAGTCCAGGGCAATGTAGTCGCAAAGCCCTTTTTCCACCAGGGTTTCCACGACGGAGGGCCGCGTTCCGTTGGTGTCTATTTTGATGGCGAAGCCGAGCTGCCGGATTTCACGGCAGATGGGAATAAGGTCGGGACACAGCGTGCATTCGCCTCCGGACAGGACCACTCCGTCCAGAAATCCCACCCGATCTCTGAGGAAATCGAGGTAGTCCGTTCGTCCGCCGGTTCCGGGGGCCGCATTTTTAACCAGGGAGACGTTGTAACAGTACTGACAAAACAGATTACAGCCTCCCAGCCAGAAGATGCAGGCCACCTTGTTTGGAAAGTCCAGCAAGGTGAGCGGCGTGATGTCCGCTATGCCCCGACCCGTTCCCATTGACTTCGCATATGTTATTGGGAAAATTAACGTGGCTGTCCCGTACGAGGGGAACAGTTGCAGGGAGCGTCCGGTTCAACGAAGTGGACGCGGTCATGGAATTCGCCCTGCTTGCCGGCATTGAAGGTTTCCACGGGGCGGTGGTAGCCCATGACGCGCGTGTACACGGTGCAGCGGGTGCGGTCCTGGGCGTATTTGCTTAGTATTTCCTGTTTGGTCATTGTTGTTTTGATGGTTGGATTGAAATGAGGCGGCCGGTTGAAAAGGCGGTTATTCGTGTCTGTGAAGGCGGAGCAGCTCCTCGTCGCAGAAGGGACAGTACTGGTGCTCCCCGCGCAGATAGCCGTGTTTCTCGCAGACGGAAAAAAGCGGGGTGACGGTCAGGTACGGCATGCGGAAACGGGTCAGCACTTTGCGGACGATGTCCCGGCAGGCTTCCGGAGAACTGATGGCTTCATTCATGTACATGTGAAAGACGGTTCCGCCGGTGTAGCAGCACTGGAGTTCGTCCTGGAGCTGGAGTGCCCGGAACAAGTCGCTCGTATGGCCCACGGGGAGCTGGGAACTGTTGGTGTAATAGCGCTGGCCCACGGGGCCCGCCTGGATGATGTCCGGGTAGCGTTTCTGGTCCTCCCGGGCGAAGCGGTGCGTGGTGCCTTCCGCGGGCGTGGCTTCCAGGTTGTAGAGGTTGCCCGTTTCCTCCTGGTATTCCTGCATGCGGAGGCGGATGAACTCCAGGATTTCTTCCGCGAACTTTCTGCCTTCTTCCGTGGTGATATCCATGGTGTCATTGGAGAAGTTGCGCAGCAGTTCGTTCATGCCGTTGACGCCGATGGTGGAAAAGTGGTTGCGGAAGGTGGGCAGGTAGCGCCTGGTGTAGGGGTACAGGCCGCGGTCATACATTTCCTGAACGAAAGCACGCTTTTTTTCCAGGCAGGATTTGGCCAGGTCCAGCAGTTCCCCCAGCCGTGCGAACAGAGCTTCCCGGTTCTGTTTGAAAAGGTAGCCCAGGCGCGCCAGGTTGATGGTCACCACTCCGATGGAACCGGTCATTTCCGCGGAGCCGAACAGGCCGCCGCCGCGCTTGAGCAGTTCCCGCAGGTCCAGCTGGAGGCGGCAGCACATGGAACGCACGGCGTCCGGCTTGTAGGCCCGTTCGTCAGGCACGCGTTCCCCGTTTTCATTGACAGTGTACTGGCTGCCGATGAAGTTCTGGAAGTAGGAGGAGCCTATCTTGGCAGCATTTTCAAACAGGAGCGGGACGTTTTCCCCTTCCCAGTCGAAGTCTTCCGTGATGTTGACCGTGGGAATGGGGAACGTGAAGGGCTGCCCCGTGCTGTCGCCTTCCGTGAGCACTTCATAGAAGGCCTTGTTGATCAGGTTCATTTCCTTCTGGAAGTGCTTGTAGGTCAATTCAGTCAGACTGTTCACCCCGCGTTCCTTCGCCAGGAGGAGCAGGGCGGGGTCTTCCACTCCTTCAAACAGGTGTTCTCCGCCACTGAAAGGGGCCTGGTCCTGAAGGTCGCGCGGAACAGTCCAGTCGATCGTTACGTTGGTGAAGGGGGACTGCCCCCAGCGGGAAGGCACATTCAGGTTGTACACGAAGCTGCGGATGTCCTTCTTGATGCGGGTGAAGTCCGCCTGGTCCTTGAAAACGTAAGGGGCCAGGAAAGTATCAAAGGAGCTGAACGCCTGGGCTCCGGCCCATTCGCTCTGCAGAATGCCCAGGAAATTGGCCATCTGGCCCAGGGCTTCCCGGAAGTGGCGGGGAGGCCGGCTGTTTACGCGGCTGCGCACGCCGTTGAACCCTTCATTCAGAAGGTTGCGCAGGCTCCAGCCCGCGCAGTAGCCCGTCAGGCAGTCCAGGTCGTGAATGTGGTAGTCCCCTTCCCGATGGGCGGTGCCTTCCCGTGCGGAATAGACTTGGTCCAGCCAATAGTTGGCGATCACCTTGCCAGCGGTGTTGTTGATCAGCCCGGCATTGGAATATGTGGTGTTGGAGTTGGCGGCGATGCGCCAGTCGCTCTGGCCGATGTATTCCTCCACCGTCAGCTTGCAGTCCACATACGTATTGCCGGAATACAGGCCGGCAATCTGTTCGCGCTGCATCTTGTGCAGGAAGCGGTAGGTGATGAAAGCCTTGGCGGTTTCAAAATATCCGCAGCGGAACAGAGCCCGTTCAATCAGGTCCTGGATTTCCTCCACGGTTGCGTTGTCCTGGTGGCCCAGCTTGGCCTCCACCTCTTCATAAATGGCGCGGTTGTAAACAGTGCCGGAACTGTGGAACGCCTTTTTAATGGCTTCCTCGATCTTGTAGCCCTGATATGGTTCCTTCTTTCCGGAACGTTTGATGATGCTTGTCGCCATGGTGATGTCTCGCTTGAAAGGATGATGACCGCTCATCCGCGAGCCTGGCACAAGCCTGGAAAATCATAAGCAGGGGAAGCCGCGTGCAGCCCGTCTGGAAAGCGGTACACGAGGAAACCTGTGCGTATGTTCATCCTGTCCGCGGGATGGGAGATACGGCAGCATCAGGTCGTCTTCTGGCTCCCGGTGCGACATGTGATGGAGACTTCCCGATTAACTGGCAATCAGTGTCCGGTCCATCGTCTACCGGTTACAGCGGCGCGTCCGCGACGGATTTTCACCGTCTTCCGTTACCTGCGCTGAAATGCAATGAACCATAGAACATATGGGGCTGCAAGGAAAATGTGCAAATAATGTATTAAATATTTTTTATTATACAACATATTGTATAATATTGGAAGCGGATGATTGAAAATACAGCATCCGCCTTCGTCATGACACCATATGTGCCCGGAAGGGCTTCCCTGAGGACGGCATGAGAAAATGGATCAAAAATTACGGGTTCTTTGTTTTACTTTTGTCTTGCCTGATCCGTCCGGGTTATGCATATCAACTGATTGGACGGCGCCATCAAACTTCTGCGTTTATCATTCAAACGCTATCATTAAAGGGGTAAAACGATTCTGCGGGATTATTTCATATAATTCCGAAAAATGATTAAGGAAGAAATTTTAAAACTGGTTTGTTTGTATATATGAGTATGCAAGGATTTTCTTTCTCATTCAACAGGCTGCAACAAAGCATACTGGTTCTGTTTCTGTTCTTTTTGTCCGTATTCAGAGTTGCTTCCGGCGCTCCTGCGGACTGGAAGGAAAAAACCATCAAGGAAAATCTTGAACTTGTAGCAGCCTGGCAGATAGCCCATCCTGTCAAGCGTTCCCATTTGCATTGGACCTATGGGGCATTTTATTCCGGCCTGATGCAGTATGCCCTGGCCAATCCGCAGAGCATGAAGCTTCAAACCGTGAGGACGGTCGGGGAAGGCAGCCAATGGGGCATTCTGAAACGGCCTTACCATGCGGATGACCATGCGATCGGCCATGCCTGGATGGAAATGGCCATGGAGGATGAAAACCCCGCCGCCGCCGAAAAGATCCGGGCCGTTCTGGACAAGGTGATGGCCCGGCCCTCTTCCGCTTCCCTTGAATTCCAGACGCCCGGATGCCAGGACCGCTGGTGCTGGTCGGACGCCCTGTTCATGGCGCCCCCCGTATTCGCGAAGCTGGCGGCCTATACCGGGGACCGCCGGTATCTGGAGTTCATGGACCGGGAATACAAGGCCGCATACGATTATTTGTTCGATAAGAAGGAAGGCCTGTTTTACCGGGATTCCCGCTACTTCACCATTCCGGCGGCCAACGGGAAAAAGATGTTCTGGAGCCGCGGAAACGGCTGGGTAATTGCCGGACTGCCGATGATTCTGCAGGACATGCCGCAGGACTGGCCCACACGTCACTTTTACGTGGACCTGCTCAAGCGCATGGCGGCGGCATTGAAGAAATGCCAGTCTCCCGACGGCTCCTGGCACGCCAGCCTGATGGACCCCGCCGAACCGCCCTTGAAGGAAATGAGCGGCACCCTTTTTATCATGTACGGGATGATGTGGGGCGTGAACCAGGGTTATCTGGATGAAAAGGAATATTTGCCCGTTATCCGGAAGGCATGGCAGGCGGCCTGCGGCGCCGTGAATGCGGAGGGAGCGCTGGGCTGGGTGCAGCCGATCGCGGACAAGCCGGGTCATTATTCCGGGAATGATACGGAAGTGTACGGTTCCGGAGCCTATCTGCTGGCCGGCTGCGAACTGCGCAAATGGGTGATTCGTCAAGATCATCCGCGTCGGAAAACCGTTTCCGTCACCAATCCCTTAAATGTTTTCCGACCCCGGGAAACGGTGTCCGTTCCGTGGAATCCCGGAAAAGGGCGGGATTCTTCCCGGCTGCGCGTGTTTGATGTGCGCAACGGCTGCGTGATCGTTCACCAGCTGGCGGATACCGACGGAGACGGCAGGATGGACACCCTGCTGTTCCAGAGCAATTTCCGCGCGGGAGCGTCCCGCGATTTCTGGATTCTGGAGAATTCCTCCCTGGATGCCGCTCCTGTGGAAGGGGTGTGCTTCAGTCGTCATGTGCCGGAGCGGCTGGACGATTTTGCGTGGGAAAACGACCGTACGGCCCACCGTATTTACGGTCCGGCAGTTTCCAGGCCTGCGCCGGAGGGGGAGGGGCTTGTTTCCAGCGGAACGGACGTATGGAGCAAGAAGGCAGGGGTGCCTGTAATTAATGAATTTTACAAGAAGGGAGATTATCACCGTGACCACGGCAACGGACTGGACATGTACAATGTGGGGCCCGGACGCGGATGCGGCGGCATTGCCGTATTCAGAGACGGGAAAGCCCATGTTTCCGGCAACTGGGCCAGGGTACGGACCCTGTACAACGGACCTGTTCAGACCGCTTTTGAAGTAAGTTACGCGCCGTGGAACGTGGGAGGAGGAATGAAGGCTGCCGAGACCAGGAAGGTGACTCTGGATGCCGGAAGCCATTTCACAAGGGTAAGAAGTTCCGTGACTCTGAACAGGGGCAATTCTTCGGAAATCCGAGTCGGTGCTGGCATGGATACCGGGAAGAAAAGGAACAGTTATGAAGTTGTCACGGCGGACCGTGAAGCCGGAATCATGGCCGCATGGAGCAGGCCCAAGGAGGATAACGGCTGTTTCGGAACCGCTGTTATGGTGCCGTGGGCGCCGGATGGCGCCGCGGAGGATGGAGAGGGATGCTCCTACTGGACCCGCTCCATGAAAAGCGGGAATTCCTTTGACTGGTACATGGGGGCGGTATGGAGCAAGGCTTCTCCCGTCAAGTCCGCTGAACAATGGGAAAAAGAGGTGCGCCGCGTCCGCGATTGCATCCGGACTCCGCTCCAGGTAAAAGTGCGTTGAGTTCCGGCGGCGGCCGTTTTATCGCAGAATGTCGTGGTTTCCTTCACAGGCTGGCTGCCGTGGCCGTTGCGAACGGCTGCCAGTCCGCCAGCACTTCCGGCTGGATGGGAACGGCGGTTTCTTTTGCCTGCGGGGCGGCCAGGTTCAATTCCGGCCGCACGGTCTCTGAGCGGATGGCCGCCAGGGACAGGAGGGTATGGAAAATATGGTCGTGTGAAACGGCTTTCAGGCGGTTGGCCTTCAGGGCGCGCACCATGTCCGGGTAACGCGCGGCGAAAGCGTCCGAATACCAGACGAACATGGCAGGGCGGTAAACACAGGGGAGCGTGTGGCCCTGGAACATTTTTCCTTTTTCTCCCAGGGCCACGCCGTGGTCGGAACAGTAGAAATAAATAGCGGGCCGGTCTTTCAGCCGGCTGATCATGCGGTGCACGGAGGCGTCAAGGTCCACGATGGAATTGTCGTAGGCATTGATCGTTTCATCCAGATGCGCCTTGGGGTCGTCCATGTTGCAGCGGGCCGGAGTGAAACGGGCGGCTTTTTCCGGATAGGAAAACGCCATGTGGCTGCCCTCGTTGTAAATGACGTACAGTTGTCTGGCGTTCCCGTACTCTCCCAGACATCCCTCCATTACCAGGGAAGTGCGCTCCTGCATCATGTCCGGTGTCCGGTGAAGCGGCGGCGTTTGTTTCTGCACCCGGCAGTTCCGGGTCAGGATGCCCAGGGAATAGTTGTGCACGGAATCCCCGTTCAGGTCCATGATGCGGATGGATTTGAAGCCGTGCTTGTTGAAAAGGTCAATAAAGGAGGAATGGCCGGGCTGGCGCCGCTCCAGTTCCGCATCCGTAAACATGCCGATGGCGGAAATGCGCGTAACGATGCCGAAGGAGGTAGCGTGGGGGAAGGAAACGACATTGGGCTCACGGGAGAGCAGAGGCATTGTATTGCGGTGGTAGCCGTTGAGAGGGAGATGGTCGGCCCGGACGCTCTCGCCCATGTGGAAGACGACGACCAGGTTGTCCGGCGCATCGCAATGGGAAAGCGGCTCCGCGCAGGAGGGAAGCTCCTGGAGCAGGTTGAACTGCCTGGCGTCATTTGCAACGTACTCGTTGACCAGCTTGTGAGCCATTACAAAATCCACCAGCGGCCAGCCCTTCGCCTTGTCGGAAGTATAATAGAGGTAAAGGGGTTCCGCACTGCAGGAAACGGCCGGGATGCTCAAAAGAAGGGAAACGCCGTAAAGGCTCCAGATGCAGGCAAGGGCGGCCCATGTGGCCGTCTGGTGAAGGGAACGGCGGCTCCAGTAGATGGCCAGGTAGATAAAGCCGGCCAGCAGCAGCGTTCCCGCTATGGAGCCGGCCGTGCAGAAGGCGCAGGCTTCCTGGAAATTGGTTTCTGCGATGCTGGCCAGGACGGAGAGGCTCAGGGTCACTCCGTACCGCATTTGCATCATGTACAGGCCCGCATTGAACAGGATGACGGCCGGAAGAACGGCGTAAGCCGTGAAGCGGTATTTCAGGCAGAGCAGGATGACGCCGCAGAGCAGGCTGGCGGAGCAGACAATCCCCATGCAGCTCATCAGCACGCTTTGACCGTCATTGAGTACATATGGATTGACCACCAGTGCCGCTACGAGGCTGGCCGCCCACAGGCAGCGCATGCGGCGGGGTACGAACGCGGCACGCAAAGCCTGCAAAACCGCCGTCCATACGTGTTGTTTTGCAAGGTGCCGTGCCGGAGAGTCGGTAGTTGTCCGGGGTATTGCCATCAGATGAACGGGGCGGGGTTCCTTCCGCCCCGGAAAGAAGCTATTGTAAGGCCTCGGAAACGAGGCTCAAGCAGAATTATGCCGGAATGAATTTCATGGCGGCGAGGGTTTATCTAATTGAAGTATTCGTCAAAGGTGGAAAAATTGAAAAATACATTTCCTGACGTTTCTATGAGCAATAGTTTATCCCATTCGTCATCTATTTCCTGGTTTTCCCGACGTTTCAAATAAAAAAGTTCCTGCAGACGCACCCGGTTGGAGGAGAGTGATTGAAGCAGTTTTTTGGCTTCCCCGGCATTGCCGGAAAGAGGGTCCATGGGGATTGCCTGGTTCAAAGCCTGCCGGGCTTTGTCCCACTCTCCTTGTTCCGCAAAAAAACGGCCTTTGAGCAACAGCAGCAACTGACGGGATGCATAAGAGGTGTATTTGGAGAAAGATTTTTCCAGACGTTGAAGGGCTAGTGACGGATTATTTTTATAAGTGTCGTCCAATTTGAAAATCTCTGCCCCCATGCGGATATTGTCCCAGGCATGCGTACGCAGGTAACGGGACATTTTGGAATGGGGAGAAATGGAAATAATTCGGGCCTGCACTTTTTCCACTGGCTCTTGTAGAAATGAATCCAGGAAGGAGGGGTCCTTTTTCAGGGGGTGGATGTATGGTTCCACAGCCAGGTAAGATTCCAGGAACTGCTTTACGACAGGAGAGGCATTGAGCCGTGTTTGATAAGGCTGGAGGAATGATTGCAGCTGTTCCATGTTTTCTGCGTTGGAGATGATTTTGAGAAGTTCACTCAAAAGCTGGTTCATCTGCTCAATACGGCGAGCGCGTTTTTTTAATCCGCTGGAATCTTCGCCGTCGTTTTTCAGCGTTTTTTCCATCCAGTTGCGGTAGGAAGCATGGAATTGTTCTATTCCGTCAGGCATCGACAGGAACAATTGTCCGATGAGGCGGAAATCCGGATTTTTGCCGGGCTGCCTGTCCAGGGATTGAAGAATTTTCTGTATGACGGGTTTGCGCTCGGCCGCAATAACCAATTCTTCCAGGACCCAGTCCATTCCCATGGTCCATTCACCGGAGAAACTGTAGTAGGGGCGGCTGGAGGCATCACAAAAAACGATGGCGGTGGACGGAGAATCCTCCGGGTCGGACAGGGGCATTTGCTACTTCACCAGAATGTAGTTGCGGCGTGCGGCATTTGTGAAGTGAATGGAATGGAATAAGGGCTCCGGATTTTCGTCACTGAACAGGGGGTATTCCCCGATTTTGTAAAGCACCAGGATATCCTTGCCATCATTTTGCGCAGCTTGTTTGGCCTTTTCCATGTCCTGCAGCCAAGTTTCATCCGAGGCGGCGGCAGTACACAGCCACAGACAGCAAACGGTCAGTATAAGGAAGATTTTTTTCATTATTGGAATTAGTTGATCTCCAACCATTAGCACTGCTTTTTCATTTCTGCAAGCCCATCTTTAATGGAGATGATGACCGCTGTATCTGTCAGGACGCCTGGTACACATGGGGAAAGGGAGGTAAACAGGTTTTACCGGATTTGCCTGCAAGTGGAGTTTCATGGAAGAGGGCGCGGCTGTGGCTGCACAGGAGCAAATTTCCGGCTACCGGCATTATTTACCCGGAATTCCGTAAACCGGATGATGTTGGAATTTTTTACCTGAGATTCTTTGGCAATGATTGACAATCAGCTGCGGCAAGGTATATAGGAGACATATGGAAACTCAAAACCAACCTGTTGCCTGTCAATGTTCTGGAGTCCTTAAAGGTATTACGGTCGCTTGTGCCGTGCTGGCCGTGGTGCTTCCATGGTTCGGCATGATGGCGGCCCTTATCGGTATTCTGCTTGCGGTCGTGTCCATCGTATGCGCCATTGTGGCCGTATGTAAAAAGGCCACCATGTTCGGCATCATCATGATCGTCGTGGGCATGATTGCCGGCGGCATAGCTACGGGTGGGTATTTGTTCTCCGTAGCCAAGGATTTGAATCTCGTTGATCAAGGCAAGATTCAGGTAGAGTTTGCAAAGAAAATCGAGGCTGCCCAGAAGGCCGGCGACCTGAAGAAGGTGGAGGAGCTGAAGAAGGAGCAGCAGGAGGCACTGGAACAATATTCGCAGAATCTGCAGAAAAAGTTCGCTAAATAGAAACTCTTGCTCTTTTCCGGCCCGCGTGTATTGCGGAAGCCGGTGTAAAAAACCGCCCGGGAATAACCCGGGCGGTTTTGCAATGTCATGGAAGGTCTCCGGTGCTCAAGCGGAGTTTATCCAATGACGAGGAATTTTTCAGCCTTGGTGCCGCAGAGGGGGCAGGCTTCCACACCTTCCAGAGATTTGAAGGTGTCCCCGCACACAAGGCAGATCCAGTATTGTCCGGGCAGGGCGCTGGTGTCTCCGTTTTCCAGGGCCTGGAGGGCGGCGGCGTAAAATTCGGCATGTTCCTTTTCCGCTTCCGTGGCCCAGGTGAAGGAACGGACGGCGGCCTTCTGCCCTTCTTCCTCCGCTGCGGCGATGAATTCCGGATACATGCTTTCAAATTCATGGGTTTCCCCGGCAATGGCGGCTTTCAGGTTTTCCGCCGTAGTGCCCACATGAATCTGGATGTCAAAGGGGTCCATGCTGGCTCCGAGTTTTTCCAGTACCTTGTTGTGGTTGGCGGCATGGACGGATTCAGCCTTGGAAGCGGCTTCAAACAGTTTCTGGATGAGAGGCTGCCCTTCCTGGGCAGCTTTGGCTGCATAGGCCGCATAAGTGGCGGAGGCGGTGCTTTCGCCAATAATGGCGGCTTTCAGATTTTCTATGGTCTTGGTCATCGGAATTAAATTTATAATAATTCTAAAAAGATGCAACTGAAAAAGTCCGGAAGCTTGAAAAAATGGCAAAACACGTTTTCTGCGGCATCAGAGGGAGCCGTAACACAATGAGGCATTGACGCAGACATGGAGAGCCTGTACAAGGAGAACGCTATGAAGAGCATTGTAACAATTAGTTCAGCATGTGCCCTGGCATTTGCAGGTATGGCTTCCGCCCAGGATGCCCCGGCTCCGGCCCCCGCGCCGGCTGCTGAAACGCCTGCGGAGCCGGCTGCACCGGCCGCTGAAGTTTCCAAGGAAGCGAAGGAAGCCGCAGACCAGATGCTGGCATTGATGAAGGAAATGTCCGCTACGCTCAGCACGGTAAAGGACAAGGCCACCGCAGATGCGGCCGCCGAAAAGATGGCGAAGATCAATGAAAAGGGCGAGGCCCTTTCCAAGGACGCCCAGAAATTGGCGGACCAGGTGGACGCCGCCATGCAAGCCCGCCAAGCTGAACTTCTGCCCATTTTCATGGGCATGATGACTGACATGCAGCGCTTGCAGCAGGCCGATTTCTTCGGCAGCCAGGCTCTGAAGGACGCCATGAAAAAGACCGGCGCTTCCGGCCCGGAAGAAGGCGTTGAAGTAGAGGAAGAAGAAGTGGAAGTGGATGCCGCTCCGGCTCCGGCTCCTACTCCTGCACCGGCTCCCGCCGCCAAGTAATTTTCCTTTTCTCATTGATTCGCTCCCGGTGTCTTTAGGATGCCGGGAGATTTTTTTGCCGGTTGCGGCATGCCGCCGAAGGGGAAGGGAAATGCCAGACCCGGTTTATGGAGACATGGCCCTGCCGGTCATGCACGTTTTCCGGAATGATGCGGACAAGCTTTCCCATGAAACAGGCCGCATCCGTTCCCGGGTGCGGCCTGCTGTTCAGGGATGTATCAAAGACTGGCTTTACTTGGCCTTCTTTTTCTTGGCGGCGGCTTTGTCGGTCTTGGCAGCGGCCTTGGATGCCTTGGCCGGTTTGCCGCAGACGCTCTGGCATTGATTGACGGAATTCCAGGACCAGTCCCATTTGTCTACATTCATGGCGCAGGCGGCCAGCAGGTCCACGGCCGCATCCAGATCGCTCTTGCTGGCCATTTCAATGACCTGGTGGACGTTGCGCGTGGGAACGGAGATGGCGCCGGCGATGGAGCCGCCGGGCACGAATTTCTGCATGGCTCCGGCGTCCGTTCCGCCTGCGGGCAGCATTTCCACCTGCCATTTGATCTTGTTGGCTTCCGCGGTGGCTTTCATGAACTGAACCATGCGGCGGTCCGCGATGATGGAGCCGTCATAGAGCTTGATGGCCGCGCCTTCGCCCAGGCGGGAGACCTGGTCGTGCGCCGGGGTGCCGGGAATGTCGCAGGCGATGGTGACGTCCAGCGCGATGGAGAAGTCCGGCAGAATATCCAGCGTGCCGGCCTGCGCGCCTCTCAGGCCCACTTCCTCCTGCACGGTGAATGCGGCCACGAAGTTGCAGGAGGGTTTCTTTTTGGAAGCCTTGATGGCGCGGAGGGCTTCAATGAGTACGTAGCATCCGGCGCGGTTGTCCAGGGATTTGACGTTCACGCAGTCGCCCATTTCCACCAGATCCCGTTCGCGGGTGACGGAGTCGCCCACGGAGACGTATTTTTCCACTTCCTCCTTGCTCATGCCCAGGTCGATGAAAAAGTCGGTCACTTCCGGAAGCTTGGTGCGTTCCGCGGGGGACATCACATGGATGGGCTTGACGCCCATGACGCCGATGAGGTCCTTTTTCCCGTGTACGATCACGCGCTGGGCGGTCAGCGTCTTGGCGTCAAATCCGCCCAGGGGCAGGAATTTGATGAACCCCTTGTCGTCAATGTGGCGGACCATGAAGCCGATTTCGTCCATGTGGGCGGCGGCCATCATGGTTTTTTCCGTATCCTTGCCTTCCACAATGGCGATCACGCTGCCCATGTTGTCCACGCGTATGGCGTCTACGAGGGGCGCCACTTCCTGAATGATGAAGTCGCGGATTTTGTCTTCAAACCCCGGAGCGCCCGGAGTTGCGCAAACCTGACGAAGCAGTTCCAAATTCATAATGCCGCCAATGTAATGGTTTTCCTGGGACTTGGCTAGTCCATAATGCGGCCTCGGGGAGGGCCGCACGGCATGGTTTCCTCCCGGATTCAGCGGAGTTCCCGGGTGATGACGGCATCCGGGCGTGCGGGAGCGCCGTTGTCCGGCCTCTTGTAGTTCACGCCGCGGGCGTCCAGGAACGGGAGCTGGCGTTCCAGCCGCAGCCGGAAGTCCTGCTCGTTCTTCAATTCGCGCGGCGTCCAGGCTACTTCCGCCAGCGCCAGAGCGCGGGGAAAAACCTGGTATTCCCACTTCGGCAGGTTGGGTATGTATTCCGCCCAGACGTTGGCCTGGCAGCCCAGGACCTGTTTTTCCCGGGCTTTCGGCGTCCCCGGCGGGACGGGTTCCAGGGAGTACACGTGCTGCCAGGTGAGAGAGTCGTTGTTGATGGTTTCGTATTCCGCGGCGGCGGGTTTTCCGGGTCCCTGGTCATAGTCAAAGTACAGGTGGCTGTTGGGCGTCATCACGATGTCGTTGCCCTGTTCCAGGGCATGCCTGGCGCTGTCCGGCATCCAGCTCCGCCAGACCATCATGGTGGCGGTCGGGGAAAGCCCCCCTTCCTGGATTTCATCCCAGCCGATCAGCCTTTTGCCGTGGGCGTTGATCATTTTTTCCACCCTTCTGACGAAGTAGCTCTGGAGTTCGTGCTCATTTTTCAGGCCCTTGTCTTTCATGACCTGCTGTGCCGCGGGAGACTGCTTCCACTGGTCCTTGGGGGCTTCGTCTCCGCCGATGTGGATGTACGGGCTGTCCGGGAACAGGCGGCACACTTCGTCAATGACGTCTTCCAGAAAGCGGAAGGTTTTTTCCGTAGGGGCGAACGTGTAGGGGTGGACTCCCCAGGTTTCCTGCACCTTCGGGGCGTAATTCGGAATGTCTGCGTTTCCCAGCTCCGGATAGGCGGCGATGGCTGCGGCTGCATGCCCCGGCAGTTCCACTTCCGGAATAACGGTGATGCCCCGGTTCTTCGCATACTGGACTACCTCCCTGATTTCCTCCGCCGTGTAATGGCCGGAATAGGGCTTGCCGTCCGGCTTGCTGCGGCTGCCGATTATGGGGGATTGCGCACGGGTTCCTCCTGTTTCCGTGAGCCTGGGGTATTTGGCAACGGGAAGCCTCCATCCCTGGTCGTCCGTCAGGTGCCAGTGCAGGATGTTGAATTTGTACCTGGACATCAGGTCCAGCACTTTCTTGATGTCCCGCACGGGCATCATGTGGCGGCAGCTGTCCATCATGATGCCGCGCCAGGAGAAGCGGGGCTGGTCCCTTACCTCCAGCGCGGCCAGTGCGGGAGCGCCGACGCCGTCCGTGACGATGTCCTGCATGAGGCTTTGCAGAGCATGGAGCCCGCCGTTGGCCGCGCCGCAGGCAATGGAAATGGAATCCGGGGTGACGGTCAGGCGGTAGCCTTCCCCTCCCAGGGATTTGTCTTCCGTAAAGGAAATGTCGGCGTCCTGTTCCACCATCGCCGTTTTGACGCCGTTTTCCCGGAAAAGCCGCTCCGCCTGTACGGAAAGGGGATGGCCCTCCGGCAGTTTTACGCCGCCTTTCAGTGAAAAACCGGGTTGTCCGGCCTGGAATTCCAGCGCAGCGGGCCGTGGAATGATGGCGGGAACCTCCTGGACGGGGGCGGAAGGGGCTCCCCAGCAGAAAGGGGCGAGGATAAAAGCTGTTGCCGCAGGAAAGGGGATGGAAGTCATGACAAGAAGGAATACGGGCGGTGCCTGCAAAAAATTCCGTTCTGCATTTTTATTTATTTTTGTTTCCGGCGCGGCAGGTTGGATTTTCCCCTTCAACGGGGCATCCTGGAGCATTTCCCGGCTATTTGAAAACCGGAGGATGGATCACAATTTTATAACAATTATTTTTCAATTGACGAAATGTCTCCTTTATTATTCCATCAGAATAATTCCTCTATCTTTCTTTCCTATGTTTTCTCTTTCAGTGACCTGTACCTGGCGCGCCCTGATCCGTTTGTCTGTCTGCCTGTTCGCGGGCGCCCTGACCCTGACGGCGGTACATGGCGCCCCCAAAAGCTCCGGAGCTCCACAGCAGGCTTCCTCTTCCATTCCCCGGTGTCCTGCCTCCTTCCTGATGGATGCCGTTGTCGACCGCCAGGGCGCCCTCTGGGTCGCTTCCGAGAATCAGGGGCTCTGGAGGCTTATTCCGGGAGGCTCCTGGCAGCAGATGAACAAGACTCCCGGTTTTCCCGGTGATTCCCCCAACATTTACGCGCTGGCCGTAGATGGCCAGGGACGCATTTGGGCCGGCACCGCGCATGAAGGGGTGGCCGTATGGAACGGACGGGAATGGAAGGTCTATAACCGGCTCAACGGCCTCGCCGGAGACCGCGTTTTCGATATCCAGGTCAGTCCGGAGACGGGGGATGTGGCCGTGGCTACTTCCGGAGGACTGAGCATCTACAGCCCGGCGGAAAAAAATTGGACGGCCGTCAGCAGGGCCGAGGGGCTGGCGGAAAACCAGATCGAATCCCTGGCCTTCATGGCCGGTGGAGCCCTGGTGGCGGGCTACCAGTGCGGCGGAGTGGGGATTTCCACTCCGGAGAGCGGATGGAAAAAATGGAACAACACGCAGTCGCCCTGGCACTGGGATGAAGGCAGGCGCATGCACCAGCCCGGAGAAATGTACGGAACGGGACTGCCCTCCAATCTGTGCAACGCCGTGGCGGCGGCGGGAACCCGGCACGTATGGGCTGCAACCAGTTGCGGCCTGGCATGGCTGCGTGATGGCAAGTGGCTTTATACGCGCGGGAAGGATGCGGCGGCCAGGAACAAGGGTATTTACGGAGGGCTTCCCTCCGTCTTCCGCAAAACGGGGTTTCCGTCGGAAATCGGGAAGCCGGACGTTCTGCCGGAGGATTACGTGACGGCGCTGCTGCCCTGCCGCGAAGGATTGTGGGTGGGATTCCGCAAGGAGGGGGCGGCTCTGGTGGATCCCGCGGGAATGAAGGTGATAAAAAGGTCGCTGGACAGGCAGCGCAACGGCAGGGCCAAGTGGGTCAGGAGTTTTGTAGTGCTGCCCGGCGGGGATGTGTACGCCTGCACGAACGGGGGAGGGCTGCAAAAGGTGGGAGAGACGGCCAAATACCGTATCCAGGCGCCAGCCGCCTCCACGCCCCCGCATCCCCGGGAAGCGCCGGTGGAACGCATACGGAATGCGGCGGCGGTGAAGGAAGGAGGGAATTCACCCGCTACGGGAGTGATGTATGCCGGGGAGGACTGGGCCACGCGGGGGGACTGGTGCGGCCATTACGGGCAGGACCATGCTCTTCTTTGCGCCGTGAATGCCCCGCTGAACAATACCTATTTCTCCACGCGGTATCCGGACTGGCGCAAACCGGGCGTGGCTCCGCAAGGGGAAAGAATTCTGGAAGTGGACGTCAAGGGATATATGGGGCTTCACAGGAATAAAAACGATTTCCTGCGCGCCTGGTGCCACAAGCCCAGCTGGCCGGAAAACCGCAACGTACTTTATTGTCCGGAGGTGGGAACGCGGACGGAGGCGGAATGGGACGACCACGGGGAGGCCTATGCCGGTACGTTTGACGGTCCGAATGTCATCGTGGCAGTAGATATTCCGGAAGGACTGCACGAGGTGGCGCTGTATTTTTACAATCCCAACGGCCGGGAAGGAAACGCAGGCTACCGGGACTATCTGATTGAGGCCAGATCCTGGAAATCCCGGTATCCGGGCCTGGTCAATTGCCTGATTCAGGGCAACCGGATGCGGAGCCTGCAAAAAAAGGAGCCGCCCAGGGACGCCTGGTGGAAAAACTCGGACAAAAGGAAGGAGGAGGTCTTCGCCCGGCAGGCCTATCCGGTGGAGGCGCGGACGCGCGTGAAGGATATGGCCGGCAATGGGGTGTACAAAAGATTCCTCGTCAAGGGGCCGGTGGCGTGCAGCTTTACGGTGAGGCGCAATGCCTCGTTCAACACCATCGTCAACGGCATCTTTGTAACCAGGATGGACGGGAAATATCCCACACTGCCCATCCTGGCTCCGGGGGACCCTTATATTCCCTCCGTCGCGGGATTGACCATCGGAGACGATTTGCCTGCGGACCTGCTGTCTCTGTGGAGCGGGACTTCCCCGGATTTGCTGCCTTCCCCGTCCCGCTGGGACCGAGAGGAGCGGAACCGCCTGCGGGCATACCGAAGCCTGCGGGCATACGTGGAGTCCCATGCGGACAACCCGCAGTACCGGGAACTGCTGAGAGTCTGGCAATTTGTCCTGAAACTCTGGAATGAGGAATTGAGAAAGGACTTTGATGCGGCTTGTATCCGTTCCTGGGACAGATTGCAGGCACAATGCGTCATCTACCGTTCCGCGGAATGGCGTCCCCACAGTCCCCATGTGCTGCCTCTGAGCCGGGAGGAACTCTCCCGGATGGAACAACGTGACATGGACTGGAAACAATATCTGCCCGGAGCAACGCCCCCCATGACCTTGGAAGAATTGAAACGCGTGCTGAAGGAAGCCCCTCCCCAACAACAACTAGAAAACAATGATGAAGAATAACGTATTGCGCCTCTTGAGGCCCGTGCCTTTACTGACCGGCTTCTGGTGCTGCCTGCTTGCCTGCGGCTACGGCCAGGATCAGAAACCGGAAGAAGTCGACGTAGACGACGGCCGCTGGAAAAAAACGGACAATCTGACCATCACCTCGGAGAACGTGACCAAACGCGTGGAGGAACTGGAACACAGCCAGGATTCCGACCGCTTCGTCTACTTCCGCGCCACGGACAACAACAGGGAAAAATTCCGCGCCGCATGCAAATTCATTCCCGTCGTCCATCGGGAAACGAATGCGGAAGTGGAGGCCAAGCTGGTCTGGAAGATGGAGGATGATCGAGGGCAGGTTGTTCCCCAGGAAGAGGAACTGGCCTGGGAATCTCCTTATGAGGCGGATTTGCAGCAGATGGGGCCGGACAACAACCACCGTATTCTGGTGTATATGCAGGCGCGCCTTAAATATCCGGGAGAAAAGAAGGAGATGAAGATCGTGAAGGGACAATTGCGCCGGGTGTTCGTGGATGACCCCCAGTTGCAAATGCAGATCAAATCCATTTCCTTCAATACCGCCCCCGGTAAAATAGACAATGACGCGTTTGACGTGGTGGATAAAGCGAGGGGAAGAGTCATCAACAATACGCCCGAATTCAAGGATGGCGAGCCGGTGAAGGATAACACGATCGTGGTTTATCCCGTCAAATCCACCCCGGTGGTGAAAACGGAGCTTCAGTTGATTTCCCGTAAACTTTCTGCCGCCAAACTGGAAAAATACGAGTGGGGCGCCCGGGCTGAACAATTTGAAGAGGAAGACAAGGAGAATGTGCTGAAAAAGCTGAAATTGCAGGGAAAAATAGAGAAGTCGATTAAGAACGGAAAACTGTTGCTGACGGGTAATTTTGTGGCGGAAGAAGCTCTTGGAGAGAAGATGCGCAAGGGCAAAATCGACCTGGAATGGGTTCTCCGGGAAAAGGAGGAAGATATTTATTTAAAAAAGTTGTACCGCTCCACGATGCCGCGTGTCTACTTGATTTTGAGGCAGAACGAAATCGACCAGAGCGCGGCGAAGGACACCAAGATTTGGGAAAAGGGCATTGAACTGGCGGTCGATAAGCTCCTGCGTCCTACTCCCAAAGGAGATCCCCAAACATGTTCCAAGGCTGGGGAATATGCCAAGATGCTGGTGCAGGGGATTTATCAGAAGAGCTGGTATCCTGGAGTTTTTATTACAAATTACAGTCGCAAATATCCGAAAGGAAAGGGATATGTGTATGACATTCTCCTCAACAAAATGGTGAACGATTTTTTTTGAGAAAAAAATGTTTCTCATTTGCGTGGAAGCTGCGGCTTTGTTCCGATCGATGCAGAACATGGTGACGGATGGAGAAGCCGTGGCGCAGGACATCCTGCGCAAGCATGACTGGGGCCACGAGGTCGGGATCTATGAAGGAAAAGTTTACGACGGTACCCCTTATAAAAGAAAAGGGAATGAGCCGAGGCCTCCATTGGGAACGTCTAAAGCAGGAACTGTGACCCTGGATGAATTCATTGACCAACGGAATGAAGGAATAGTGGATGACCATGACCGATGGTATATTTCTGACGGAGATACGGAACACCGATTGATTAACTGATATGAAAAGATTATTGATGGCATTTTTATTGTTCGGGACGGCGGTTCCCTTGCATGCCGGGGTGGGCATGTATTTCGTTGACGGAATGGAACAGTTCCCGGTGGAGAAGAAGTCGATGTCAGAATGGTGCGACTGGATGACCATAGGGCCTCCGGATCAAAAACCGGAAACACCCCGGGAGCTTCTCGGCATCATGTATGACTCTCTGATGGGCGCCCACATGGACCTTCAGGAACCTTTGCCGGAGAAACTGGACCTGAAAAATAATCTGAAGATAGGAAAATATTATGTATTCTCCTTCAGTGGCGAGTTTCTTAATTTAAGTTCGTGGCTGGTGATGGACAGGAACGGCCATATTGTTCATGCTTTTAGTTTCGGCTATGGCAGTGGGAGGATATTGCCGCGCGTTCATGCCGTGTGGATCGGGATATCCATGTATGGGATTCCTTCGCGGAATAACATGGAGCTGCATGAACAGAATGATGAGATGTGGATTTATTATGTGGACAAGCAGAAGAAGACCCGTCTCTTGCGCTCTTTCGTGAAAGGAAATGTCTCCGTTGTGACACAAGATCTGGGAGGCGCTTACTGCTTCGACTGGCCGCTGGAATACGAATCTCCGACGATCCGGCAGGACGATCTGGTGCCAATTTTGCGGGAATTCGTCAACATACAAGTGGGAAAATCAAAAGCGGTGGAGGCGGAGCGGGAAATCCTGTCCCTGCTGCCCAGGGCTAAAAAGCTGAAATACGACCATAATCGTCGGACGATCAGTTACGGGAATCCTCCTCCGCCGCCGCAGGCGCCCGACAGAGGCGTGATTCCGTCCTTTGAGAAGAGCTGGAAGGTGGTGGCTGAAAAATTGCACTTTCCGGATGCCTCCGGGTACCGTCAGACGGAGGAATCCGGTCCGCACCCGCAACGGCTGACCCACTGTTGCCAGGCCTGGTTGGAAAAATGCGGGGTACTTTATGTATTGGAGAAATGGAAGGCGGAGGCGTCTATTGCGCGCCGGTGCCTGTTGAGCGATGAGGACCGGAGCGCGGTGTATGTGGCGGTGGCGCAGTGCGGGACGCGCGCGTATGCGCTGGAGGGATTGGCGCGCATGCGTCTGTGGCAGGCTCAACTGGAAGAAAAGGCGCGGCGCAAGGCGATGGGGGAAAAGGAGGAAGATCCTCCTGTGGAGCCGGATCCTGTGGTGGTGGCGGGCCGGACGAACGTGTCCGACAGCCTGGTTGGGGACTACGCGCTGTACCTGAAGGGAACGCTGGACAAATTCGGGAGGGCGACGCGCGAGGGGAGGTACGGCGCCATTTTCTTTGTGAGGGGGACGACGGCGGCGTGCGTGATCGCGGAGGACCTGCGGAGGGACATGCTGCCGGTAGCGCAGAGGATAGACCGTGAGTTGAAGAAGATGCACGCGCTGGGACCGGAGAAGAGGGAGCCGAGAAAGTGGGAGCCGGATGACAGTTTGGAAAACAAATTTAATAAGTATATGAAATCCAGGGGAGTGGATCCGGAGACGGGAGGGCCATGGAAGGGGGGAGAAGATCGGGAACCCGACAGCGAGGAGCCGGAATGATGAGAGAGTTTTTCAACGTGTTCCGTGTTTTTCCTGAAAAAACATTTGGAATGTACCGGGAAAGCAGCGCCGGCAGGTGTGGCTGTGTGATTGGAACTTGTCAGGAGCCATGTTTGTGGTTAAATCAGGAAATCCTTGGATGAATGTATCGCGACATGTCCTGCGTATCCTGACGGCGGCCGGCTTCTTTTTCCCGGCGTGGCCTCTCGCTGTTTATGGGCGGGAAGATGAAGAACCGCATGCGGCAGCGGCCGTAGAGGAAGATTCCCCTGTATCCGGGAAGGATGATATTGTCGTGCGTCCCGTCAATATTACCGGGAAGGTATTCTCTCTGGATGGGAGCGGCTCTGTGGACCACTTCTTTTTTCTCCCTACCATGAAGGACAGCAGGGAATTTTTCAAGGTGGCGCGTCCTTTTGTCCCGGTGACGGGGCATAGCGTAAGAGCTCTGCCATCCGAACGTGTAAGATGGTTTTCCAAGGCATGGAACGAGTCGGTTCTTTGCCGGGATATGGAGGAAGAGGGCGTGTTTGAAATTGATTTGGGACGCATTGACCGGGAGAACGGGACTGGATTTTGGGTGGTCAGAATGCCTGCTCCTTCCGCGCTCAGCGACAGCGAGGAGGCGGTGGAGCCGGAAACCGTTCTTCCGCCGGAGGAGGGAAAGACTGGCAGGGGCGAAGGTTCGCACGGACCGGAAGATGTGAAGACCGGTGAGTTGCCTGGAAGGGAATAGTAATATGAATTTCCGGGCGAAGGAACGGGATGATGTTTGCGGAGCCGGGAATGGATACCATTGATCCCTGAAAAATAGCGGTTGCTCCTGTTTTCGGCCTGTGAGAGTATCCTGCCGCTATGAGTGATGCCGCTTCCCCCCGCATCAGAAAGACGATGGTGTTTGTGCTGCTGGCCCTGTTCCTGGGGCAGTTCGGGAGCGGCGTGTATGATCTGGTGTTCAGCAATTTCCTGCGGGACGCCCAGCATCTGGACGTGGAGATGCGCGGGTTTATCGAACTGCCGCGGGAGCTGCCCGGCATCCTTTCCCTGTTTGTGGTCGGCATGCTTTTCATGTTCAATGAGGTGCGCATGGCCGGAGTGGCCTGCCTGCTGATGTTCGGCGGCATGTATGCGCTGGCCCTGTGCGGTCCCGGAACCGGGCTGTGGGTTTTGTCCGCGTGGATTCTGACGGTGAGCCTGGGCCAGCACGTTCTGATGGGGATGATCGATACCATCGTGATTCATACGGCGCGGCCCGAAAACCGCAGCCTGAGGCTGGGGCAGATGAAGGCGCTCGGCACGGCGGCTTCTCTGCTGGGGGCTTTGTGCGTCTGGATCAAGTGGAAGTTCAACCAGTCCTTTGCCGTGGATTTTTTCATCATGGGCGGCGTGTGCCTGCTGGCTGCCGTCCTTCTGAGCCGGGTGAAGACGCCCGTGTTTCCCAAGCGCCGCGGGTGGCGGGAATGTTTTGTTTTCAAGCGCAGGTACACCGTTTATTACGGGCTGGAGATTTTGCACGGCATCCGCAAGCAGCTGTATCTTACATTCGGGTTCTGGCTGATGGTCAGTACGCTGGGGCAGTCTCCGGAGCATATCGGGAAGACCCTGCTGATTGCCGGGGTGGCCGGTCTGGGAACGCAGCCTTTGATCGGGTGGAGCATCAAGAGGTTCGGGGAGAGGAATGTCACGATTTTCGACAGCATTGCACTGTCCCTGCTGTGCCTGGCTTACGCGTTTGCCCCCGGGCTGCTGCCTTCGCACTGGGCCGTGGCGGTAGTGACCGCCTGTTTCGTTCTGGATAACCTGTTGTTTGCGCTCGGCATGGCCCGCAGCACGTATGTGGCCCGCATTTGCGAGAGGCCGGAGGATATTACGCCCAGTATTTACACGGGGCTGGCCATCAACCATGTGGCCTCCATTTCCTACGGCGTTTTGGGCGGCCTGATCTGGATGAGCACGGGCGGTCCGCAGGCCGTATTCCTGATAGGCGGCCTGGCTACGGCCGGAGCCGGCCTGGTGGCGCGGCACATGGATGCGCCGCCGCGGAAGGGCGAAGCATAGCGGGCAGCAGGAAGAAGGCAGACTGCTCAAGAGTCTTTTTTGACGGGAACAGCCTTGTTTTCCTCCCCTTTCATGGCCGCCATGATTTTGCGGAAAATGTCCGTGTTTTCATAGATGCCGGTGAAGGCGCCGCTTCCGGAGCCGAAAGCGTAAACGGGAACGGCCACTCCGTCATGGTTGCCGGAAGAGAACAGGGCCGTGATTTCCCCTTTTTCCAGATTGCCCCCGGAAAGGGAGAAAGCGCCGGTGTTGTGGTCCGCCGTGATGACCACCAGCGTGCCGGGATGACGCGCCGCCCATTCCAGCACTGCTCCCGCCGTCCGGTCAAAGTCGAAGATTTCCTCCATCATTTCCGCCAGTTTGCCATGGTGGGCCGCCTTGTCGATGTTGGAGCCTTCCACCATCAGGAAGAATCCCCTGGGGTTGCGGGAGAGGGTTTCCAGGGCTTTCAGCGTGGCCTGGCGGAGTACGGCGCCCCTTTTGCCGGGAGGGGGCAGGTTCCCCGGAGCTACGACGGCGAGCGTTTTTCCCGGCGGCAGGGCGGCGGCTTCCTCCCAGGAACGGGCGATTTTATAGCCCAGGGCCCCCATTTCCTTGAAGATGTCCCTCCCGTCCGGCCTCTGGGTAAAATATTTGCTTCCGCCGCCAAAGATGAAGTCCGCACGGGAGCGTGGATAGTCGCCGATGATGCCGTAGGAGTCGGATCTTTTTTCATTATTGGCGCAGAAGGCTGCCGGGGTGGCGTCATTCAGTTCGCAGGTGACGACCACGCCCGTTGATTTTTCCATGTCTTTCGCCTTGTCGATCAGGGAGTCCAGCTTGTTGCCCTCCGGACATGTGGCCACCCTTTTGTAAAGTGTCTTGGTCCCCGTCGCCATGGCGGTTCCCGCCGCGGCCGAGTCCGTGACCAGCTTGTCCCGGCACCAGGTTTTCGCAATACCCGTCACCGGGCAGTTTTCAATGAACAGGCGTCCCCGGTTGGCGGCCCACGCCGCGGAAAGGTGGTGGATGCCCATGCCGTCCCCGATCATCAGGATGACGTTGTTGACGGGCAGGTGCTGTTCCGGCTCCCGGATGTTTGCCACAGGGTAGGGCTTTTCCGATATAAAGCTCTGCGCATCCGCCGCCGGAAGCTGGGACGGAACAAGCAGCAGGGCACAAGCCAGGACACGCAACAGGAGAGTCATGCCTCCACTTTCCCGCCATGGAGCGGACAAGTAAAGGGGAAAAAGGCGCCGGTTCCGTCAAGAGCCGGCACGGGCGGCGGAATGCCTATTTGGTTTCCGCCTGTTTCTGGAGAATGTCGCGGATTTGTTCCAGCAGGACGACGTCATCCGGCTTGGGTGCGGGCGCGGCGGCCGTTTCCGCCTGCTTGCGGTGCATGGCGCCGATCAGTTTGATGGCGAGGAAGATGGAGAAGGCGATGATCAGGAAGTCAATGGTAGCCTGGAGCAGTTCTCCATACCGGAGTTCCACGTCTCCCAGCTTAAGGGTCAGGAACGCAAGGTTCACGCCGGACGTGAGGTAGCCGATGATGGGCGTGATGATGCTGGAAACGAATACGGAGACGATTTTGTTGAACGCGCCGCCGATGACGACGGCCACGGCCAGGTCAATAACATTGCCTTTCAGCGCGAAAGCCTTGAATTCCTCCAGGAATCCCTTGGGATTAAGAAAATGTGCCATAGTGGACTGATGCTGTTGATGGATTTATTTTGATACGGTACAGATAAAAGAAAAGAAAAATCAAATCCTGCCCTGAACAGAGATATGACTTCCGTTCCGGATAAAATGTGCAAATCATGACGTGGGTCCTAAAAAAATCATTTACAGACGGGGCCAGAAGCGCAAACTACAGAGGCATTATTCAACCTCACCTCCATGAATACAGAAGAGAAATTCAACCAGTACGTACTTCACACTTATGGCCGCTATCCCATGGCAGCCGTTCGCGGAGAAGGCGCCCGTCTGTGGGACAGCACGGGCAAGTGCTATCTGGATTTCTGCGCCGGCATCGCCACCTGCGTGCTGGGGCATTGTCATCCCGCTGTCACACAGGCCCTGCAGAAGCAGGCCGCCACGCTGGTGCACTGTTCCAACCTGTACCAGATTCCCCAGCAGGCGGATCTGGCGGAGTTCATCGTGACCAAGTGCGTGGAGCGTCCGGGAAAGGTGTTTTTCTCCAACAGCGGGGCGGAGTCCAATGACGGGCTGATCAAGGTGGCGCGCCGCTACGGCCACCGGCGCCCCCAGCCGGACGGCAAACCGCGCTTTGAGGTGCTTACGTTCAACAAGTCCTTCCACGGCAGAACCTTGGGCAGCATGTCCGCCACGGGGCAGGACAAGATCAAGATCGGCTTTGATCCGATGTTGCCGGGGTTCCGGCACCTGCCCTTCAATGATTTGGAGACGGCGCGCGAAGCCATCAGCCCGGAAACGGTCGCGTTCCTATTGGAACCCGTTCAGGGCGAGGGCGGCGTCAATTCCGTGACGCCGGAGTTCCTGCGCGGGCTGGCTGAGCTATGCAGGAAGCATGACCTTCTTTTACTGATTGACGAAGTCCAGTGCGGCTTTGGACGCTGCGGCAATATCATGGGATGGCGCGCTGTGGCCCCGGACGTGGAGCCGGACGGCGTTTCCTGGGCAAAAGCCCTGGGCGGCGGCTTCCCGATCGGCGGCTTCTGGATTTCCGACCGCGCCATTGACGAGAGCGGCACGGAGCTTTCCTCCATCATGGACCCCGGCTCCCACGGTTCCACTTACGGCGGCAATCCTCTTGCCGCCACGGTCAGCCTGGCCGTTCTCCGGGAAGTCGTTTCCGAAGGGCTGCCGGAACGCGCCCACCGGCTGGGTACGGAAATCCGTGCGGAGATAGAGTCCTGGAATCTGCCCGTGGTGCAGGGGGTGCGCGGATTGGGGCTGCTGCTGGGCATCGGCCTGAATCCGGAAATGGTGGACGCGCCGGAAGGCAAGACGATTGCCTCCGTCGTTGTGGAGTCCCTGCGGCAGGAAGGTTTGCTTTCCGTTCCCGCCGGACCGGAAACGGTGCGCCTTCTGCCCCCTCTGAACGTCAGTGAAGAAGAGGTTCAGCAGGCGCTCGCCATCATCAGGCGCGTGCTCAAGACGTACGTGAAGTAAAGAGAGTTCCAACCCGTTTTTTCGCAGTCATGCAGGATGAAGCCATTCAACCGCCCGGCAGTACGGTCAAGCAGTTTTCCGTGATGCTCCAGAACCGGGTGGGGGCCTTGTCCGCCCTTTTGGGCCTGCTGGACATGCACGGTATTTTCTGTCTGGGGTTCAGCATGCATGACTGCCATGAAGCGACAATCGCCCGGCTGGTGGTGAGCGATCCGGAACGGACTTCCGAGATTTTTCTGGAGAAGGGCATCTGCTATACGGATTCCGACGTCCTGGTGGCGGCTCTGCGCCACGGTCCCGCGGACCTCAAGAGGTGTTTGGATGTTCTGTATTCAGCGGAGATGAACGTCAATTTCGTGTATCCCCTCCTGCCGCGCGTTGCCGGGGTGTCCCTGATAGCCTTGCATGTGGATGACATGAATTTCGGACGCACGGTTTTGAATTCCTCCGGCATCAAAGTGCTTTTCCAGCAGGATCTCAGCCGTTAGAAACGCATGGCCGGGGGCGGTTTTTCCGTCATGATGGAAGAGCGTTTCAGCCAAGCGGATCAAGGGGTTGACGGGTTTTTTTCAGCTTGACGGAGAGGGAAAACATGGTATGTTACGGGCCGCATGGCAAAAGTACCCGTAATCAATCTTCGCAAGGGACACGCGGTTAATCATAACAATGACGTTTGCGTTGTAGTCAGCATGGAGCACAAGTGCCCCCCCCGCATGGCTTCCTATGTGCAAATGAGCATCCGCAGCATTTCCACCAAAAAAGTGTACAACCTTCGCCTGACTTCCAATGAATCACTGGAAGGCGTGAACCTTGCCCGTGAGGAGTATGAGTTCAGCTATATTGACGGCATGGGCTACCATTTCATGAATCCCGATACGTATGAGGATATCACCGTGTCTCCGGACATCGTGGAGCCCGTGAAGGATTACCTGATGGAAGGCAATATTTACATTCTGCTTTTCACTGATGAAACGGTCGTTTCCGTGGAACTGCCCGCCTCCATCACGATGGAAGTGGCGGAAGCCCCGGAAGGGATCAAGGGTGACAGCGCCAACAACGTTTACAAGTCCGCCACCATGACCACCGGCTTGGTTGTGCAGGTTCCCCTGTTCATCAAGCCCGGCGAAAAGATTTCCGTGAAGACGGAAGACGGTTCCTACCTGGGCCGCGTGAACTAAGCGTTCTTTTTTCCTACTACGCCCTTTCCGGTCGATTGCCACCGGGAAGGGTTTTTTTATGTCTGCGGCAAAACGCCGGAAAGACCAGAAGCCGGGCGGCCCGATTCCTTTACATCCGTCCCTGCTTGCGTTACACCATTTTCATCACAGATTTCCGGCCATGAAAAAGTTGATCATTTTATTAGGGATTTGCATGTGGTACGCGCTGATTCCGGCGTATGGCGCGTCTCCGGTCCGGATTGCGTGCCTGGGGGACAGCATTACCGCCGGAATGCTGGTCAGGAAGGAGGATTGCTGGGTGTCGCGTGTGGCTAAAGCTTTGGGCAAGAAGGCGGAAGTCGGAAATTTTGGCGTGTCCGCCCGCTGCTTGCTTTTCAAGGGCGACCGGCCCATCACACGGGAAAAGGCTTACCGTGACGCTCTGGCATTCAAACCCGGCATGTTGCTGATCGGCCTGGGGACCAATGACAGCAAGGAAGTGAATTGGAAACACAAGGCTGATTTTGCGGATAATTACAAGGAGGTGATCGCGGAGTTCAGGAAAGAGAATCCCAGGTTGAAGGTGTATTGCCTGTTGCCCATTCCGTCCCAGGAGGCCCGGGAAGGCGGCATCAGCAGGGAGCGCATTTCCAGTGAAGTCATTCCGCTTATCCGGCAAGTGGCCAAAAGCACCAACTCCAGAGTGATCGACCTCAACAAGGTCATGAAGGACAAGGAGGGCCTGCTGGTGGACGGCGTACACCCCAACGCGGAGGGGCACGCCCTCATGGCAGAACACATTCTCCTGGTTCTCAAGGGGAAAGCTGCGGAATAGAGACTGCCTGCCGGGTATTTTAAAAGATTTTCACGCCTCCTGGCAGTGTGGTAACGTTCCTGAAGGGAGAAATTCCGGGACCGTGTTCTTCCCGGCCATCATTCTATCCGGGCTTCCGGTTTCTTTTCCGGCTGGTACGGGATAGTCCCCTTGTGGGGGGAATCCTTTTTCTGGTAAATGCGGACGTAGTCTATTTCGTATTTCTGGGGCAGGGGAAGTTTGTTCAGATCGCCTCCGGTGGCGCCCAGGGCCAGGTTCAGGATGATGAAATGAGGTTGCCGAAAGGGATTGGCGATTTCCTTGTAAACGGCGTTGATTGTATTGTCCAGGGAGGTCTTGTTCAGCAGGATGTCGTCTGCGTACAGGCGCACTTCTTTTTCATCCCAGTCCATGCGGAAGACATGGAAGCGGGAATCCCACTGAGGGTCTTTTTCCCGCAACCATTTCAGAGGCGTGTAGGTAGAACTCCATTTGCCAACGTGTTTTTTGGCGGATCCCCAGCAGAGGTTGGCCAGATACGTGGACTGGTAGTATTCCATGATGTCTATTTCCCCGCACCTGGGCCATCCTTCCCTGACCCCCAGTGTCCAGAACGCAGGCCACATGCCTTCCCGAGGGCTGAATCTGGCGCGGATCTCAAAACGTCCGTACTGCCAGGAGAATTTGCCCTGTGTCGTCAATGAGGCTGATGTATATTCCGCATTCTTCTGGGTGGTGCGCCAGTCTTTTCCTTCCGGATTGTAGCGGGGGTTGGGGCGCTTCTCCTTCCTGCCTTCAATGATCAGCATGCCGTCCTTGCAATAGGCGTTTTCCGGCTGGTACCACTGGGCTTCCTTGTTGCGGACGAATCCCTTTTCATAGTTCCATTTGGCGGGATCGGGGCGGCCGTCCTTGTCAAATTCGTCATTCCAGACGAGTTCATAGCCGGAATAATCCGCCTTTTCCACGACTCTGTCGGCTTTTTTGACGCCGTCCCCGTGAAGCGAGTAGAGCTGGGCATGGGCGGGAACGGCCAGAATTGCGGCGCAGGCCAGGGACCGGAGAAAGAAGGCGGTTTTCATATGATGTGAATGACGGTTGTTTTATCTTTTACGGTCATAGGTAAGGCGGTTTGTCATCTTTTGCCATAAAAGTTCATTTACGCGGAAGAGTGTTGAGAATTTCATGGCATGTGTTAGGATTGGCTAACAATAAGGAGTTTCAGTTTGTCTGAATAAGGAAACAATCACTTTTAACGACCATGGAAGAAAAGAATTATCTGGTTTCCGGCATGCATTGCGCCGGCTGTGCCGCCAAAGTAGAACGGGCCGTGGGAGAGTTGCAGGGGGTGGAGAGTGTGGAGTTGAATTTGCTGACAGGCCGCATGACCGTCGTTTTCCGGGAGCATGGTTCTCCCGCCAGGGGCCGCATGGCGGAGGTGGTGGAAAAAGCCGGATTCCAGTTGGCGGACTGGGTGGACGGAACACCTTCCGGCAAGGATGAAGAAGAAAAGGCAGAAGATGCCGGAGGCGCCCGGCTTGTGTGGTCCGTCTTGCTGCTGCTGCCCCTGATGTATTTGTCCATGGGGCCCATGTGGAGCTGGCCGGCGCCTTCCGGAGAGTGGGGGATCTGGGCGAATTTGTGGGGGCAGTGCATTCTGGCATCCCTGATTCTGTGGCTGAACAGGCATTACCTGGTCAATGGCGTGCGTCAGCTGGCCTTCCTGTCTCCCAATATGGATTCCCTGATTGCCATCGGTTCCGGGTCCGCCTTCCTGTATGGCCTGTTCCTGCTGTGCGGCAGGATGCTGCAAGGCGGCAGAGTGGATACCATGGAGCTGTATTTTGAGTCCTCCGCCATGATCGTCACCCTGATTTCCCTGGGAAAGTATTTGGAGCGCCGTTCCTACCGGAAGACGAATGCCGCCGTGAAGGGTCTGGTGAATTTGATTCCCCAGGAAGCCCTGGTCTGGCATGAAGGGGAGGAACGGGCCGTGCCCCTGAATGAACTCCAAGTGGATGACCTGATTGTGGTGAAGACCGGCCAGAGGGTTCCGGTGGACGGCGTGATTACGGAAGGACAGGCCGCTCTGGACGAGTCCGATCTGACGGGCGAAAGTTTACCCGTGGATAAGAGCGCCGGAGACAGGGTGATCAGCGGTACGTTCAACCGCGCCGGATATCTCAAGGTCCGCGCCGAACGGGTGGGCGGGGATTCTACGCTGGCCCGCATGATCCGCCTGGTGGAGCAGGCCGGCCAGTCCAAGGCTCCCATTGCGCGGCTGGCGGACCGGGTGTGTTATTTCTTCGTGCCCGCGGTGATTGCCATTGCTCTTGCGGCGTTTGGCATCTGGCTGGCTGCCGGGGAGGGCTTTTCCTTTGCTCTTGCCAGGGCGATTGCCGTGCTGGTGATTTCCTGCCCCTGCGTTCTCGGTCTGGCCACCCCCATCGCGATTATGGTGGGTACAGGCAGGGGCGCGCGCCTGGGCATTCTGTGCAAGTCCGCCAGCGCTTTGGAGGCCTTGAGCCGTGTGGATACCGTGGTGTTTGACAAAACAGGAACCCTGACCGTCGGGGAGCCGCGCGTGGTGGCTGTTCTGCCGGAGCACGGCATGAATGCGAGTGAACTGATGGAAGCGGCGGCCGCCCTGGAACAGGGATCGGAGCATCCGGTCGGAAAGGCCATTTATGAACACGCCAGAATGCTGGAGCTGCCCGTGCGGCCTGTGTCGGACCTGTCCATCGTGCCCGGCCGCGGGATTGCGGGGACGGTGGACGGAGTACCGTATGTCATCGGCAACCTGGCGTTCATGCAGGAGAAAGGGATTTCATGGGAGGAGGAACAGGGGCGGTTCAGGGAGTTCATGAGGCAGGGCGCTTCTCCCCTTTACGTGGGACGCGAAGGACGCCCCGCCGGGGCGGTCATGGTGGCGGATTCCCTGAAGCCGGACAGCCTTTCCGCCGTGGACAATTTGAAGAGAATGCAGATGCGCGTGGTGATGCTGACGGGGGACAATGCCGCTACGGCGCGGCATATGGCGGAAGAACTGCATATTGACGAAGTGGTTTCCGACGTGCTGCCGGATGAAAAGGCCTCCCACATCATGAAGATGGAGAAGGCGGGGGCCAGGGTGGCTATGGTCGGAGACGGCGTGAACGACGCGCCCGCCCTGGCATGCGCCCAGGTGGGCATTTCCCTGAAGTCCGGGACGGACCTGGCGATGGAGTCTTCCGACATCGTGCTGATGAAGAGTCATCCGCGCGGCGTGGCGGAGGCCCTGCAATTGGGGCGCGCCACGCTCCACATTATCAGGCAGAATTTGTTCTGGGCATTTTTCTACAATACGATCGGCATTCCTCTGGCCGCCGGAGCCCTGTACCCTGCTTTCGGCATTACGCTGAATCCGATGATAGCTGCGGCGGCCATGAGCCTGAGTTCCCTGTGCGTGGTGTTCAATTCCCTGAGGCTGCGCACATTTAAGCCCTATCTGGAGAAATAAGGCCGTGAGACGTTGCAGAACAGGGGCTTTGCCTTGATGGAGAAGGGGCTGAAAAAGAATGTCAGGAGTTTTGCAGAAGAGCCTGGGCCAGCGTGCGTGCGTGATCGCCTCCGCCACCCAGCATGCGGGCCAGTTCATCTATTCTTTCTTCCTGGTCCACTTCCCGCAGGCAGGAGATGGTGCGGTTGCCCGCGGAGGCTTTCTGGACCAGATAGTGGTGGGAGGCCAGGGCGGCCACCTGCGGAAAGTGCGTGATGGAGATGACCTGATGCCTGGCGCCCAGTTGCTGCATTTTAAAGCCCACGGACCGGGCCACTTCCCCGCCCACGTTGGCGTCTATTTCATCAAACACCAGCAGCGGCGTGGAGTCCTTGTGGGCCAGGGCGCTCTTGATCGCCAGCATGATGCGGGCCAGCTCCCCGCCGGATGCAATGAGCCGCAGGGGCTTGGAGGGTTCTCCCGGGTTGGGGCCGAAGAGGAATTCCACCGTTTCCATCCCCTGTGAGCCGGGGTCCTGGAGCGGAGTCAGAGATATTTCAAATACGGCCTGACGGAAGCCCAGTTCCCGTGAATGTTTGACGATAGATTCCGCCAGACGCGGCGCGGCGGCCTGGCGTGCTTTCGTCAGGGCCTGTCCGGCGGCGTCCAGTTGCTTGCGCAGCTGGGCAATGGCGGCCCGCAGTTCTTCCAGGCGTTCCGTCCGGTGCTCGATGCGGTCCAGCCTGCGTACGGCTTCCTCCCGTCGTGCGGCGATGTCTTCAAAGGAATGCCCATATTTCATTTTCAGGGATTCCAGCAGGTTGATGCGTTCTTCAAGCCGGAACAGCTCCTGGGGATCGCAGTCCAGTTCCGCGGAGTAGTCCGCCAGGCGGCTTTCAATTTCCTTGAGTTCCAGTGTCACTCCCTTCAGCGGAGCCAGCCATGCGGCGGTGGAAGAGTCCATGCGTTCCAGGTCGTGGGAGGCACGGGAGAGTTCCCGCAACTGGGAGCCGAGTCCGGGACCGTCCGTTTCCTCCAGCATGGAGAGCATTCTGGATACCAGCTCCTGGAGCCTTGTTCCGTTGCGGGCGCGCTGCCAGCGTTCCTCCAGAGTGAGCACTTCCTCCAGGGTGAATCCGGCGGCGTCTATCTCGTCCACCTGGTGGCGCAGCAGTTCTATTTCCCGGTCGGCGGCGGCTTCTGCGTGCTCCAGGTCGTCATACGCCCTGCGCGCGTCCTGCCATTGTCTCCAGGAGTCCGCGTAGGCCTGCGTCAGCCGGGCGTGTTCACCGAAGGCGTCCAGCAGGGAGAGCTGCCTGTCATGGGAGGTCAGGGAACGATGGTCATTGGGGCCGTGCATGTCCACCAGGCAGGCGCCCGCCTCCCGCAGAAGGTTCAGCGTGCAGGGGCTGTCGTTCAGGAACTGGCGGTTGGCGGTGGGGGAGATGATGCGCTTGATGATGAGGTTGCCGTCTTCACAGGGGGGCACCCCGTGTTCGTTCAGGATGGCGTGCACAGGGGATGAGTTCGGGAGATGAAACACGGCTTCCACGCTGCATTGCTGTTCTCCGGAACGGATGAGCGTTTTGTCCGCACGTTCGCCCAGCGCCAGACGAATGGCGCCGATGATGACGGATTTGCCCGCTCCCGTTTCCCCCGTGATGCAGATGAAGCCGGAGCTGGGTTCCCACAGCAGCTGGTCCACGAGAGCCAGGTTCCTGATTTTCAGCAAAGTAAGCATTCGGGCTTTGGATTTTGAATGCATTATGGCATAATCAGCTCTAAACGCAACCATGACATCCGTGATGAACATTCTCTTTTTGGGCACGGGCACGTCTACCGGGGTTCCCCAGATAGGTTGCTCCTGTGCGGTCTGCACCTCCCCGGACCCCAGAAACAAGCGATTGCGTTCTTCCATTTACGTGGAGGCGTCCGGCATCCGTATCCTGCTGGATTCCTCTCCCGATCTGCGTCAGCAGGCCCTGAGGGAAAATATTACCGATCTGGATGCCGTGCTGTACACGCATGCCCATGTGGATCACATAGGCGGGTTTGACGATTTGCGAGCCTTCTGCTGGCGCAGAGCGGGAGGATTGCCCATGTACGCCTCCCCGGAAACCATGAAGACTTTGAGGACCATGTACGGCTGGGCGTTTGAGTCCGGAAAGGCCAGAACCGGCTACGTGCGGCCGGAACCCCACGAGACGACGGAACCCTTCCACGTGGGCGGCGTTCTGGTGACGCCTCTTCCCGTTATGCATGCCGGAGTGGAGACTTATGCCTACGTGTTGGAGTCCGGAGGCAGGCGGCTGGTGTACATGCCTGATGTCAAGAGTATTCCGGAGGCCTCCCTGGAGCGCATGACGGGGGCGGATCTTCTGATTATCGACGGCTTGCGCTATGACCTTCATCCCACTCACATGTGCCTGGACGAGTCCTTGGCCGCCATCAGGGCCATCGAACCCGGACAGGCTTTTCTGACGCACCTTTCCCATAACATGGATTACCGTATTTTGTCCGGCAGGCTGCCGGAGAACGTGGGGGCGGCCTATGATGGCCTGCGGCTGTCCCTGCCATGATTTCTTCCTTCCCTGCCGACATGACCTCTTTTCCCGACAAGAACAGGAATGACGCGTCGCCGGATATCGGCACCAGAGACGTGTTCGGCTTTTCCGTGGCCGTAAGCTCCGTTGGAGAGATGTGCTCCGTTCTGGTGGAACGTGCCTTGGCCGGGGAAGCCCCTTTTCTGGTAGCCGCCGCAGATGTGCACGTGATAACTCGCGGCGTACATGAACCGGAGTATGGCGCGGTTTTGGAGAGGATGGATGTGATTTGTCCGGATGGCATGCCGGTGGTATGGAAGCTCAACAGAGTGCGGGGGGGGGGGAGACCGCCGAACGCGTGAGCGGGCCGGATTTGATGGAAGCCGTGGTGAAGGCGAATGCCGAATATCCCGGCCTGAGACATTTTCTGCTGGGGGGCGACGAAAGGACACTGGAAACCCTGGCGGCCAGGCTGGCGGAAAAGTTCCCCGGTTTTTGTTTGGCCGGAGTTTATTCTCCGCCGTTCCGCTACTGGAGTGAGAAGGATTTGCAGGATATGAGGGAGGCCATTGCCAGCAGCGGAGCCAATGTGGTCTGGGTGGGACTGGGATGTCCCAAGCAGGAACGGTGGATGGCGGAACAGAAGGACCTGCTTCCTCCCGCCGTGTATGCAGGCGTGGGAGCGGCTTTTGCCTTTCATGCGGGCACGGTGAAGCGTGCGCCGGTGTGGATGCAGAAGAACAGTCTGGAATGGCTGTACCGCATTTGCAGGGAGCCGTGTCGGCTGTTTAAAAGGTACGTGAAGCACAACAGCCTGTTCCTGTGGTACGTGCTGACGGGAAGATAGGGGAGGAACTTGACCCTTCCCGCTCCATGGCTTACGGTTCCGGCCATGAATATTGAGGAAAAGGCCCTGTCCATGTTCCGTGCGGAACCTTACCGTTACAATTGCGCCCAGACCGTGTGCGCCGCCTTGGAGCGCATGGATTTGGTGGAGTCCCTGTCTGCATGCAGCGGAGGAAGGGCCCCGGACGGCTTGTGCGGAGCCTTGTACGGTGCGCTTCAATGCAGTCCGGAGGAATGCCGCGCAGACATCGTGGCGCGTTTTGTGGACAGATTGGGTTATTCCCGGTGCAAGGAGTTGAAAAAGAAGGGCCAAGTCTCTTGCCGTGAATGTGTTTCTACAGCCGTTTCCCTCGCCGCCGGGGCAAAGGCGTGAACGCACAATGACGCACGTCCTTTGACGATTTCTCATGAAAGCGTAGTCTATTAGATTGAATCTAAATAGATCAACATCATGAAAAAACTCATTTATACAGCAATAGCAGTACTGGCAGCGGTTCCCGTTGTCGCTTTCGCCCAGGGTGCCTGTGGAGGCTCTTCCTCCAATGGAGACAAGGGGGACAAGGATATGGCTGAAGCCAAGGAACATATGAAGAAGGGTGCCGAAGCCGCCAAGGATGCCGCCGCCAAAAAGATGGAACAAGGCAAGGAAGCAGTAAAAGACACTTACGAAAAAAGCAAGGATGCCGTGAAGGATACCTACCAGGACAGCAAGGATGCTGTGCAGCATGCGGCTGACCGGATGGGCGACAAGGCTGAAGCCGCCAAGGATGCGGCCAGAGATGCCTGAGGACAGTAGAATTGTTTTACATGTTCCTTTCCGCGCATTTCAGGCACGGAAGCCGTCTTTCAACCGTTTTCCGGCATGACGGCTGACCGGAATGATCCGATAGCGGAACATGTCCGCATCACGGCAGGTAAATCTCTGCCGTGATGCGGCTTTTGTGTTTGGAAGGGGAAAATTCCCGTCCGGTCAGCGCATTCTGCGGTCCCATATTTTTTTAGTCGAGCGTTTTACTTTTCTGGCGATCCGGCGCAGCAAGGAAGGCTGTCCTTTTTTATGGCACCGTGCAATGAGGGTTTCCAAAGGAACGGTGCCGATGTTATCATGGAACAGCTTTTCCGCAGGATGATGCGGAATGGATTGGTGGTAGGCGTGATTGTACCGTACGGCCAGTTCATAGGGAACGGCTTTGCAAGAAACTGTCGGCTGAATCTGCTTCCAGGCAGCTTCCCCCTTGGCAGAATGAATGAAGATAATTGATGTTCCCTTGTCGTCGTCCAGTTCCGGCATATTCAGGTCCACTCCCCAGAAGTCTCCCAGCGTGATGTCTGCATGCCTGCGCTCCTTGTGGGCGGGGCATGCGTAGCACGAGGGCCTCAAACAGAAGTTGCCCAGGAATCCCTGCATGAACAAGTCCTGGTGGAGAGTTTCCGCGTAGGCGGCTTTTCCATCGCCGAACCGGCACACCATGCTGAATGATTTCCATCCCACCCGCTTATCCCGGAATTGGACAGAGGTTACTTTGCGGTTTTCCTCTCCGGATTCCCGGAGGCGGATATATTCCTGGAAGAGCTTTGGAGAGGGGACGCCGTGGCAAATGATATCTACACAGAGTAGCAGAGGGTAGGCGCACTTCAAATATTGGTGAAGCGCGGCAATTTGGCACGGTGTTCCGGAGAAGAGTACTGGAAGGCCCTCTTTCAAGTCTTTTTTGACGGTGCGGTATATCCATCCGGTGTCGCTCTGGATATATTTGGAGCCGCGCAGGGTGGAGAGTTCCTCCGGCGTGGTGATACGGATGTGCCGGACGCGGAGGTTCTCTCCCATGGCCGCTCCATATACGGTTCCTCCTTTTTTCAGGATGGATATGGCCAGCGCGCTGAATATACCGCCGGAAGAACTGGCAAGCCGTATGGATTCGTCCTTGTTCCATCCCGCATACACGGCCAGGGGGTTTTGTTGCGGAGAAGGGTGGGATTCCGCATGAAGCACGGGGCAGATGCGGATACATGTTTTGCAGCCCGTGCAGTCCATTGAATGAACCCTGGGGCGAACGAAGCCTTCCGCATCCGGAACGAGTTTAATGGCATTTTTCGGGCAGGAGTTCATGCATGCACCGCAGCCGCTGCACAGGGGAACCAGTTTGTTCAGTGTGTCTGGAGCCAGTGGAGAATTCATAAAAACATGATGAGAGGGCGATTAAGGGGCTGGAGCGGGGACATACCGGATTTGGAATTCGGAGTCAAGCTACAATTCTGAGGAAAAGGCATTTGGCATCATTCTCTACTCATTTGTTGGAACTCCGCCTTTCCGGACATGGACCCCGCCTGGTTCCAGCAGAAGGAAAATTTACACAACGCAAGCGGAAGAGAATTTTTCTTCATCTTTTTATTACGCGGGGTCAACAACCATCATTCTTGACTCTCCATCATAATATTACGTCTTTTTTCCGAAACAGCGAATTTTCCGATTATTTGGAACTCAAGAGCCGGACCGTCCGAAAAGGGAACTTGATTGTCTCTATAAAAAAGCAGGTCGAATTCCAAATCCGTGCCGTCGAATTCCAAATCCGCCAGTTTCTGTTTTGTTCAGCATTAGAACCTTTTATGAGAAAGGCCTTGAGCCAGAATTTTTTAATACAGTCCGTACCTTCATGTTCCGGTTGTTCGGCCTGTCTGAATTCATGCCCTGCGCATTCTATCGTGATGAGAGAGAACGGCGGCGGTTTCCGGTATCCTCATATTGATGAGTCTTCATGCATCGGGTGCAGGAAGTGCATCAAGGTGTGTCCGGTGTTTAATGGGGAAATGCGCGGCTGTTCCTCCACCGGGGCGGATCATGAGCCTGCCGCATACGGAGGCTGGAATCTGGATGATGAAGTCAGGCTTGCCAGTTCTTCCGGCGGCGTGTTCAGTGCCTTGGCCATGTCCGTTTTGGAGAAGGGGGGAGCCGTGTACGGGGCGTCCATGGAGGAGGAGCTCCGCGTACGCCATGTTCGTGTGGATGATGCCGGGCAGCTTTTCCGGCTGCGGGGGGCGAAATACCGCCAAAGTGATATAGGGACCGTTTATCAAAGTGTCCGACAGGATTTGAAGGCCGGTATTCCGGTCCTGTTTTCCGGTGTTCCCTGCCAGATTGGAGGGTTGCTGAGTTTTTTGGGCGCCCGGCATGAGCTCCTGCTGACCGTCGATATTATTTGCCACGGAGTACCGTCCGACCATTTGTTTGAGGCTTACGTCAAATGGCAGGAGGCCAATTATGGTTCACGCGTGCGGAAAGTGGATTTCAGAAACAAGAATACCGGATGGAAAAATTACAGTCTGCTCCTGGAGTTTGAGGAAGGAAGACGTTATGCCGCTCCGTTTACGCGAGACCCTTTCATGGGGGGATTTTTAATGGATATTTGCCTGAGGCCGGGATGTTATGCATGTATGTTTCACAAGACGCCCCGGCAGGCCGATATTACGCTCGGGGATTTTTGGGGCGTGCAATGGGTTGCCCCGGAGCTGGACAGGGATGACGGGGTGTCTCTGGTGCTGGAGCATTCGGAGAAGGGGCGTGAAGCCTTGCGTGCGGCAGGCGGCCGTCTTTATTTGGAGAGAGTGGATTTTCAAAAGGCAATTGCCCAGAATCCTTCCTATTCCCATTCTGCAAACATGCCGGCGGATTATCGAAAATGGGCGGAGGGCCTGGAGAGAGGGCCGGCGCGGCGGTGGATGAACCGCATTTCCAGGCGTTGGAATCCTTCTTTTCTCATGCGGTTGTTGAGGAAAGTATGGAGAAAGTGGAAGGCCTTCATACGCACATGGAAGGCAAAGTCCTGACAATCCGGGATGAAGGGATCAGGTATTTTTCCGAAAACGTCTGAACGTATTCAGGATGAGTGATTTTTCCGAGTCATTCATATAAAAAAGCCACGCGCAGAGGATGTAGCATGCCGTAAAGAGAAAGATGCCTGTAAAGAACGGCATCAGGGACGACATAGGAATCAGCCAGGCGAGCAGGGCCCCGGTTGTGGATAGAATGAGGGCAGGCAGCAGACTGCCTTTCAGGAGGCGGGAGAAGAAGACCTTGATGTTGATTCCCACTTTTTTGTGGTAGAAGTAATTCATGGCAATGCACTGTCCGCAGATCAGGGAGAGGGCCGTTCCCGCCGCCAGTCCCGGTGCGCCGAAGGATTTGGACAGCATGTATCCCACGATGACGTTGCAAACGGCAATGACCAGCAGTATTCCGGCCCGGTAATTGTGCATATTTTTGGCCTGCACGATTTGAATTCCCAGGTTTTGGACCAGGGGAAGGCTCAGGGGAATGACCACAAGCAACCCGATGATCCAGCAGATATAAGTGCGGGAACCCAGAGTTCTGCCCACCCACAGGGTCAGGAATTGCTGGCCGAAAAAGATGAAGCCCATCATCAGCAGGCCTATGAAGAGGAGCTGGAGGCGTCCGACGCGCGCCATAAGCCTCGTCAGTGCCTGGTTGGTCTGGTTCAGGGCAACCATGGAAACAATTTTTGGGAAGAAAACGCCTGCCACGGCAGTGGAAACGATGATGAAGTAATTGGAGAAGTTGATCCCCAGGGAGAAGAGAGTCACGTCCATGGGACCCGACGTGTGCGCTATGATGATGTTCCCCGTTTTCCAGTAAAGGAGGTCTGCAATGCTTCCGACGAAGATCCAGCAGGAGTATGTGAGGATGACTTTCAGGATTTCCGGGGAGATTTTCCACTGGATGCGGGTGCCCAGCCCCTTGATGGAGTAGAAGATGGAGCCTGCCAGAATGGCAAATCCGGAAGCCACGTTGATGATGACCAGGGTGATGGCCTTATATCCCCACCACAGGAAGAGGACGGAAGCGGCCACCGCCAGCATGGCGGAAGTGATGTTGATAAGCCCGGGCACAATGAATTTCTGATGGCCGGAGGGAATGCCGGCAAATACCTTGAATGGGAAGTAGAGAACCGTATACGAAAAGGAGATCAGGTACATGACCTTGAAATTTTCCAGGTTTTCTCCATGAAGTGAGGGAAAAAGGACCGGGATGTTCCAATAGACGATTATTCCGGCCACGAAAATGACCAACCCGGAAATGATGTTGAGCAGCATGACGTTGCTAAGGAAGACGGCTTCCTTCTTTTGGTCCTTTTTGGCGCGGAATTCCGCTACGTAGCGTGAGACGGTGGCGGAGATGCCGAAGTCCGCCAGAATCATCCACATGATGACGGAGGATACCAGGGTGTACGTTCCGTATTCCACGGCTCCCAGGCAGGAGAGAACGTAGGGGGTCATGAAGAACGCCGTTCCCAGGCGCAGGGCCGTACTGGCGAAATTGAGAGCGACTCCTGCCTTGAGCTGGTTCATGAGGAAGGTTGAGGTGCCGGACGCTGGAACGAACGGATGGTTCTAAATGGCGTGGAGGCTGATTTTATGTTTTTTGCAGAGTTCCGTCACACGCTCGCGTTCCAGCAGGATGGTTTTTCCCGCTTCAAGCGCAACTTGGCGGATGCCGCATTCCGCGCATGTTTCCATGGTGGCGGGGCCTACGGTGGGGATGTCGAAGCGCATGTCGTGCCCCTGGCGTGCCACTTTTGCCAGCGTGGCGGGTTTGCCCCCGGCAAGCTGGCCGCCGCGGCGGATGCAGTTGTTAGTGCCTTCAATGGCCTCTACGGCTACGACGGTACCTTGGTGTACGATGACGGACTGGCCGATGTGCAGGCGGCTGATTTCCTTGGCTGTCTGCATGCCGAAGACGGCGTCTTTCCATTGTTCCGGGGTAGGCCTAGGGCCGGCGATGTGGCCCGGCTGCGGCATGTGTTCCTCCATGTATGTGGAGGCAGGCAGGATGTTGAAGCCTTCCTTTTCCGCTTCCGTGATGACTGCCCCCAGCAGGGAGTCCGCGTTTTTCTCCGGCATGCGCATCAGGACGGAAAGGGCGCGCAGGTCCGGCCGGAGGGAAAGGATGTTTTTGGGGTTGATGCCCCCCGCCATGATGACGTCTTTTACCCCGTGTTTTTTCAGGAAGGAGAAGGGCTTGCTGATTTGCCCTACGCTGAATTCCTGGTACTCATCGCACAGGGGAATGACCGCAGGGTTGGTTTCTCCCTTGAAGCCCACGGCCACGATGCGCAAGTGCGGCGTGTGGCGGCGCGCTCCCCGGACGATGTATTCCGGATAGGCCCCGTCACCGGCTACCAGACCTAAAATAGGCGGATTGGTGGTCATGCGGCTTGAGCAGGCGGAAGGTATGGGAGGAGCTACAGGTATTCCGGGCGCTGGAGCAGTTCCGCCACCCGCTTGAGCACGCGGCCGATGTCGGCGCCGTCCACCACGCGGTGATCCCCCGTAGCCACGATGTTGGCCTTGGAAATGGGAATGAACGCTTCCACTTCATCACTCCATACCGGTGTTTTGGTCACGGCGCCTACGCCCAGAATGATGGATTCGCTGGGCATGGGCATGGGAGCGGCGAAGGTGAGGCCGAAGCCGCCGAAGTTGGTGACAGTGGCGATGCCTCCCGTGCTGTCTTCCGGGGCGAGCCTTCTGCGGCGCGCCTGGGCGATCAGGCGGTTGTAGTCCTCCAGCAGTTCTTCCATTGTCCGTTCATTCACACGGCGCAGTACGGGAACCATGACGCCGTCCGCCACCTGAACGGCGATGCCGATGTCAATGGTGCGAGGGGAAAGGATGTTTTCCCCCACCAGATAGCCCGCGCATTCCGGGTTTTCCGCCAGGGCCAGAGCCAGGGCGCGCGCAAAGTAAAGGGTGATGCCGGGCCGGTGCGGGGAGTGCTGCCTGTGTTTGATCAGGGGATCCATGAACACGGGACGCCCGGCGGAGGCCAGAGGACGCGTCCAGCTGCGGCGCATGGCGTCCGCCACGGCCAGGCGCATGGAGGATGCCTTGCGGCGCGGCCACTGGCTGACGTATTCCAGGAATTCCTCCAGATCATCAATGGTGACGCGGCCGCCGGATCCGGAACCGGAGATGAAGGCTATGTCGGACGCCCTCATGCCGAGTTCATCCATGCGGGCTTTCATGCGGGGGGACATGTAGTGGGCGCCTTTCATGCCGGCGGGAACGGGCAATCCGCGCACGCTGGGCTGTACCTTCAGGTCTGCGTCGTGTTCCTGATAGGAGTCTCCCGTTATGCCGAAGTGGACACCGGCAGGCTTGTCCGTCGCGGCGGGGGCGGCAGGGGAGGAATGGGGGACGGATTCCGGGCTGGCGGGCAGGGAGGGCTGGTTGTCTTCCCCCGCCGGGGTGGCCCCGGAACGTTCTATTTCCTCGTCCGTGGCCTCAATCATCGCCATGCAGGCGCCGACCACGACGGAGTCCCCCTCCTTGATGAACATGTCGCTGAGGATGCCGCCGCACATGGTGGTGACGCCCATCGTGGCCTTGTTGGTCTCTACCTCAAAGATTTCCTGGTCGGCTTCTACGGTGTCCCCCGGAGCCGCCAGCAGGCGGAGCACGGTGGCCTCCGCAATGGAGTCCCCGAGCTGGGGCATGAGAATGGGTACTTTAGGCATGGTTGGAAACTGGGTTGAATCAAATGGATAAAAGATGGCGGATGGACGCGGCGATGGATTCCAGAGTGGGACGGTGAGCTTTCCACAGGTTGGGATGCTGGGGGATGGGCGTGTCTTTGGCGTTGAGCCGCTGGGGAGGCGCGTCAAGCAGGTGGAAGCCTTCCGCCACGATGCGGGAGACTATTTCCGCCGTGACTCCGCCCCACGGAAAGTCTTCCCCGACTACCAGCACGCGGCCCGTGCGCGCCACGGAGGCGATGACGGTGTCCATGTCCAGCGGACGCACGGTGCGCATGTCCACCACTTCCACTTCATAACCGCTTTCCCGCGCCAGAAGGTCCGCCGCACGGACGGCTTCATGCACCATGGCGCTGTACGCCACTACTGTGGCGTGTTTTCCGGTGCGGGCGATGCGCGCCATGCCGAAGGGGACGACGGGTGCTTCCTTGTAGTTGTCTTCCGCCTTTAACCAGCGGTACAGGAATTTGTGTTCCAGGAAGATGACCGGATCAGGGATTTCCACGGCCTGGCGAAGCATCCAGTAGGCGTCCGCCACCGTGGCCGGCGTCATGACATGCAGACCGGGATAATGGGCGAACAGGGCTTCCATGCTCTGGCTGTGGAAGGGGCCCGTGCCGGGCGTTCCGCCGCAGGGGAGACGCACTGTAATATTGGCCGGAATGCCCGTACGGTAGTAGTGGGTGGCGGCCATGTTGACAATCTGGTTGAAAGCAATCGTGCTGAAGTCCGCAAACTGGACTTCCATGATGGGCTTTTTGCCCATGACGGCCGCGCCGGTGACCATGCCCGCCATGGCGTCCTCACTGATGGGGGCGTCTATCACGCGGTCCGGGAACAGATCCTTCAGGCCCTTGGTGGCCTTGAATGCGCCGCCGAAAACGCCTATGTCCTGCCCGTACAGGAAGACGTCCTTGTCTTCCGTCAGCAGGTCTTTCTGGGCGTCGTGAATGGCATCAATGTATGTTACGCTCATGGGAATGTTCCGTTTGCGGTCTTAATAAGGTCTCCAGACAGTGGCGTTCCAGTCTTCCCGGAAGGGGTCCGGCTCCGGTTCCCGCTGTGCCGTGGCTACGGCAAGCTGCACTTCGTCCGCATACTGCCGTTTCAGGTCCGCCGCTTCTTCCGGAGTAAGCCATCCGGCTTCCAGAAGCTGGCGCTCCGCGACGGATACGGGGTCCTTTTTTTCATATTCCTCCTTCAGTTCCTTAGGGATGTAAGAGGCGTCGTCATGTTCCCCGTGGCCGCACATGCGCAGGGTTTTGGCCAGCACCCACTGGGGGCCATCTCCGATGCGCGCGCTGCCTACGGCTTTCCGGAACGTTTCCAGAAGGGCCATGAAGTCAGTGCCGTCCACTTCATGAACGGCGAATCCGTAGCCGCGGCCCCTGTCCGCCAGGGAGGCAGTGCCGAATTCGCGGACATTGGGCGTGGAATAGGCGAATTGGTTATTCGTCACGACCAGCACCAGGGGAAGCTGTTCCACCTTGGCCATGTTGGCCGCTTCATGAAAGGCTCCCGTGGAAGTGGTGCCGTCCCCGCAGAAAACCATGCCTACGGGGCCCGGAAGCTTGCCGTCCAGCCGTTTGGCGAAAAGGCAGCCGTTGACAAAAGCCACGGAGCTGCCCAGATGGCTGATGGGGGCCATGTAGCCTTCAGCCGGAAGGCCGCGGTGAACGTTGCCGTCCCTCCCCTTCATGTATCCCAGGGCGGACCCCAGGTAGGCGCGTGCCGCCTCAATGATAGGTTCCCCCCATGCGACGCGGGCGGCCTGTTCGCGGATGAAGGGCGCAATTACGTCGTAGCCGGCGGTAAGAAAAACGCCGCCGCAGGCGGCAATGGCCTCATGGCCCCTGCCCAGATAAACGCCGCCCGTGATTTTTCCGGCTTTATAAAGGCTGGAAATTTTGGTGTCGAAGGCGCGCGCCAGAAGAATGGCTTGATAGGCCTTGAGGGCGCTTGCCTGCAAATCCGGTAATGTAGTGTCGCCATGTGCCACGTCCTTATTTTATATGCTGCATGCGGAAATGCAATGTCATTTCATCATACGCCGGGCCTCCCGGCCTTCCGGTCGGCCGGAGGGCCGGTCCGGAAGGTTCGCAGGGGTCAGTTTCTGCCCCTGGCGTTCATGAAAATGAACACGTAGTACAGCAGCATGGCCAGGGAGGAAAGAGCCCCCACCACATAGGTCATGGCCGCCCAGAAGAGGGCGCTTTTGGCCTTGCCATGGTCAAAATAGTTCATCAGGTGTGAGCGGTCCAGCCATTTCAGAGCTCTGGCGGAAGCGTCAAATTCCACCGGTAGCGTGATGAAAGCAAATATCGTAGTGACGGCGAACAGGCCGATGCCCAGCCCCAATACCCAGGGGGAACCGCCCATCGCCAGCAGGACAATGCCGATCATCAGCACGATTCCGACCAGGTTGGAGGATAGCTGCACCACGGGCACCAGCGCGGAGCGCAGTCCCAGCCAGTGGTAGGCCTGGGCGTGCTGGACGGCATGCCCCACTTCATGGGCCGCCACGGCCGCTGCCGCGATGCTGTTGGAGTTGTAAACGGATTCGCTCAAATTGACGGTCTTGTCCGCCGGATTGTAGTGGTCCGTCAGATGGCCTGGGGTGGACGTCACCTTGACGTCCGTGATGTGGTTGTCTTTCAGCATTTGCTCAGCCACTTCCCGTCCCGTCATCGGGATGGGAATCTGGGAGTATTCGCTGAAACGGCTTTTCATCCGCGCGCTGACCAGCCAGCTGAGCAGCATGGAGCCCAGCAGGATGATCCAATAAATGGTATAGGAATGCTGCGGAGCGGATTCCGCGTTTTGCACGTAATAGGAAAGGATATTTACGTTGAAGAATTCAATCATTGCAGTTTTGACTTTATATCATCTGGTTTCATTGACTCCAGCGAGCGGCGTGTCAGTGTACGGCCCGTTTGTCATCAAGGGTTCATGCCCCTGGGGAAGGATCAGTCGTCAATTTTTTTGGAAAGTAGCCTGCCGTCCGGGGTATAATACAGTTCCAGCTTTCGGACGGCGGCGCTTTCCGAACGGCAGTCGACGCGGTATTTTACGGTTCCCCGTACGGTGATTTGTTTGGCGCTGCGCAGGGCGTATCCCGGAAAGTCCTTAGCGACCGCCGCCGTGACCGGAGCAGGAAGGCTCTGGAGGGGAACATCCGCCTTGATGAGGAAGACGGTGCCGTCTGCGGAGAGTTTCATCTCGTATTCCAGGCCGTTGATGTGGAATTCCGCTTCATAGACGTCTTCGTCATGGTCAAAGTCCCATTCGATGACGCCGGCGTTCGGAAACTGGTTCTGCACTTGGGCTTTGACGGGGGCGGGCACATTGGAGGCCGGGATGTCTGCAAAACCGGATGCGATGAATGCGGCACAGAGAACTGGTAAAAGAATTCCGGAAATGTTCATAACATATGCAATAATTGTATTCATTAAAAAAACAAGATTTTTTTCAGGCTTCCGTGTGACAGTTGCGTCACGCATTACCCTCAGAAAAATGAGGCGGATTTGATTGGAAGGGGGTGTCTCCGGGAATTTTCCCCCATCCACAGGAACAGTTTCCGTTTTACGAGCGTACGTGTGCGTATGGCGGGGTTTGTTATCGCCAGGGGACTGTTCGTGAGGTTGAATGACAACATGCAACAGGGTATCGTCTATTTGCTTGGAGCGGGTCCGGGAGACCCCGGTCTGATTACGGTCCGCGGCCGGGAGCTGGTGGAAACGGCGGAAGTGCTGGTGTACGACGCGCTGAGTTCCGCAGAGATGCTGAATTGGGCGCCCGTTTTCTGTGAAAGGATTTTTGTAGGCAAAAGAGCTTCCCGGCATGCGCTGCCGCAGGAGGAAATCAATGCCCTGCTGGTCAAGCTGGCCCGCAATGGGAAAAAAGTGGTGCGGCTGAAAGGGGGAGACCCGTATGTGTTCGGCCGGGGGGGAGAGGAGGCGGAAGCCCTGAATGCTGCCGGCGTTGCTTTTGAAGTTGTACCGGGCATCACTTCCGCCATTGCGGGTCCCGCCTATGCGGGCATTCCGGTGACGCACCGCAGGCATTGCACGCAGTTTACCGTGTTTACGGGCCATGAAGACGTGAACAAGAAGGAGTCTTCCTTGGACTTGAAGGGAATCGCAGAGGCTCAGGGGACGAAGGTCATGCTGATGGGCATGCAGAAGCTGGAGGAAATATGCAAGGCCCTGATCGGTTATGGACAGACCCCTTCTACGCCTGCCGCCGCCATTCAATGGGCCACGACGGGGAGACAGCGCACCGTGGCGGGTACGGTGGAGACACTGCCCGGAAAAGTGTTGAAGGCCGGGCTGGGCGCTCCGTCCGTGGTCGTGATCGGGGACGTTGTGGAGGAACGCGTCCATCTGGATTGGTTTGAACGCCTTCCCTTGTTCGGAAAGCGCATCGTGGTGACCCGCACGCGGGCGCAGGCGGGGGAATTGAGTTCCCGGCTGCGCCGCCTGGGTGCGGAAGTGCTGGAAATGCCCACCATCCGAATCGCCCCCCCTACGGACAAGCGGGAATTTGCGGAAGCCGTAGTGCATGCCCATACCTATGACTGGCTTGTTTTTTCCAGTCCCAACGGCGTGGAACGCTTCTTCCAGGCATTTTTTGCCGTATACAAGGACATCCGGAGCATCGGGGGCGCCAGGATCGCCGCCATCGGGCCGGGGACGGAAGCCAAGCTCCGGGAATACGGGCTGGCTGTGGATATCATGCCTAAGAAGTACGTGGCGGAAGGGCTGGTCAAGGCATTCAAGGACGCCCGGGAGGAGATAGGCACCATTGAACACAGCACGTTTCTGTGGGTACGCGGGGAAGACGCCCGCCGCGTTATCTACGACGGCCTGATGTCCATGGGAGCCATTGTGGACGAATGCGTAGCTTATAAAACGGAACCGGAGACGGATGATGTGGCCGGAGCCCAGGCTGTCTTCCGGGAGACGGGGGCGGACATCGTGACGTTCACCAGCTCCTCCACGGCGGAGAATTTCTTCAAGCTCGGACTGCCCTGGCCGGCCGGGTGCAAGGCGGCCAGCATCGGCCCCGTGACTACGGATACTTTAAAGGAACTGGGACATCCCCCTGCCATCAAGGCCAGGGAGCATGATATCAACGGCCTGGTGGAAGCCATCCTCAAGGCCTGCGGCAAGTAACGGGGAGAAGGCCGTGGCTCCGCGTGCCTTCTGGCGCATGGTTCCGTCTTGGGACGCCGATGTGTCAGAAGCCCTTGACGGCTTCCCAACTGACGACTTTTCCGTTTTCAAACAGGACGTTGTATGAAATGGGAGGCCTGCCTCCCAGCGGCATGGTTACGCCGACTCCGGTACCGACGCCGGAGTCCCTGCCGCGGAATCCGCCCCCGCCCAGCCCCAGGGACCAGCCTGTGCCGCTACGCGTGTAAATCCAACGTTCCGTATTTTTGCCGTTGCTCCACCCCGCCATTTTCTGTTCCGGTTCCCCCCAGGCCAGAAGGACGGCCTCCGGACTCATTCCTTTTTCCAGTTCTCCCCGTGCTACTTTGACTTGCTGTTCCTTTGGCAGTTGCTGGTAAACCGGCATGTTTTTGGCGATGCGGTCGGACGGCGTAGGGGAACAGGCCGCCAGCAGGGCGATGCAGGCCGGAAACAGAACGGGAAAAAGGCTTCTTTTCATCATCCGGTTTCATAGCATGCGGCTGCGCGGCTGGCAAGGGAACAGCGAGGCTGTACCGTGTGAGAAATAGCGGAAATGCCCTTAATCCTGACATAAAGGGGCACTTTTTCCGTAGATACATAATTGGTGATTGACAAGGATGGGGGGTAGGGGAGTAGGAATTCACCTCCAGATGCAACGCGCCGCCAGGAGCGGTTTTTGACGTGCACGTATTTTCCACTATTTTCATCTTTCCGAGCCTTTCATATGTCCAAAACCTTAATTATAGCAGAAAAGCCGAGCGTAGCCACTGATTTGGCGAGAGTTCTCGGCAAAGAGCTTGGAAAATTCACCCGTGACAAGTCCGGTTCCTTTTACCAGAACGACAAAGCCATCATCACCTCCGCCGTAGGCCATCTTCTGGAGCAGAAGAAGCCCATGACGGAGGGCGGCAAGTCGCTTCCCTGGAAGTTCGATTATCTGCCCGTCATTCCCAAGTCCTTTGAACTGGAGCCCATCAAGCAGTCCGAAGACCGTTTGAAAAAGGTTCTTCAGCTTGCCAAGAGCAAGGATGTGACGGAAATCGTCAACGCATGCGATGCCGGCCGCGAAGGGGAATTGATTTTTCACAACCTGGTGCGGTACGGAAAGTGGACAAAGCCCGCGCGCCGCCTCTGGATGCAGTCCATGACGGACGAGGCCATTTTGAACGCCTGGCACAGCATGCGCAGCGAGGCAGACATGCAGCCGCTGACCAACGCCGCCGTCTGCCGTTCCGAGTCCGACTGGCTGATAGGCCTGAACAGCACCCGCGCCCTGACCATTCTTCAATCCCGCGGAGGGTTCAGCGTAACGCCCGCCGGACGCGTCCAAACGCCGACGCTCGCCATCCTGACGCAGCGCGAACTGGAGATCCAGGCGTTTGAACCGGAACCCTATTCCGAGGTGTGGGCGGATTTCGGCGTTCAATCCGGAGTTTATTCCGGCCGCTGGATTGACCGTGACTGGAAGAAGAACGACAATCCCCATTCCCGTGCGGAGCGCATCTGGGATTCGGCGCTGGCCACCGTCATCCGCGACCGCTGCCGGGGCAAGTCCGGTACGGTAACGGAAGAAAAAAAGCCCGTCACGACGATTGCCCCTCTGCTGTACGATTTGACTTCCCTCCAGAGGGAGGCCGCCAACCGTTACGGCTTTTCCGCCAAAAGGACGCTCCAGCTGGCCCAGGAGTGCTATGAAAAGCACAAAGTGCTGACTTATCCCCGTACGGATTCCCGCTACCTGCCGGAAGATTATCTGGGCAAGGTGTACGGCATTGTCGGCGCCGTGGCTGAGGAGAATGCGGAGTTCGCCCCCTTTGCCAGAGACATTCTGGATAACAAGCGGGTGAAGCCCAACAGACGCGTGTTCGACACCAAGAAGGTAAGCGACCACTTCGCCATTATTCCGACGGGCAAGATCGAAAAACTGAGCGGCGACGTGCAGAAGCTTTTTGAAATGGTCATGGCGCGTTTCCTGGCCGTTTTCTTCCCTCCCGCTGTTTTTGAAGATACCAGACGAACCACTCTTATCGACCATCGGGACGGCGTCACGGACGCCTTCCTGACCACGGGGCGCGTGCTCGTGGAACCCGGCTGGCAGGCCGTGTACGGCCGCAAGGCCGGCAGCTCCTCCAAGGAGGAACTGGTGCCGGTGCAGGACGGCGAACAGGCTGCCGTGCGCGAAATCGAGATACGCAACGCCATGACCAAGCCCCCGGCCCGCTATAATGAAGCCACCTTGCTGGCCGCCATGGAAGGTGCCGGAAAACTGGTGCATGACGAAGAATTGGCTGCCGCCATGAGCGAACGCGGCCTGGGTACGCCCGCCACCCGCGCCTCTATCATTGAAGGTCTGATTTCCCAGGAATACATTGCCCGCGACGGCAGGGACCTGCTGGCAACGCGGCGCGGCATTGAATTGATCGCCCTGCTGGAACGCATCGGTCTGAAAACTCTGACATCCCCCAGCCTGACCGGAGAATGGGAATACAAGCTCAAGCAGATGGAGCAGGCGTCCCTGGGCCGGGAATCCTTCATGGACGGCATCAAGAAGCTGACCGGGGAGATTGTGAAGCGCGTCCATGACTTCCAGGAAGCCCAGCAGCAGGTGGAACTGCCGGAAATCGACCTGGATTGCCCGTGTTGCCATGTCCACGGTCTGAAGAATACGCTGGATGCAGTTTCCTGCCGTTCCTGCAAGTTCAGCATCCGCAAGGTGATTTCCGGCCGCGAAATGGCGGATGAAGAGTTGAAGACCCTGATTGTGGACGGCAAGACGGGGATTCTGCAAGGATTTACATCCCGCTTCGGCAAGCCCTTTGAGGCAGGTTTGGAACTTAACGACAAGTGCCGCGCCGCCTTGTACTTCCCCGCCAGGGAGGAGGACGAGTCGACGGTTAATGAAGAAGCCGTGAAGGCCGCCAGCGTCACCGTTCCCGGTATGGGAGAGCACGACGTGATGGAAACCGCCAAGGCATGGAAACTGCCTACCCTGACAGTAGGGAAGGAACATACTCCCGTTTCCGTGGCCCGCACCATCCTGGGCCGTGAAATTCCCCTGGACCAGGTGTTGAAGATCCTTTCGGAGGGCAAATCGGATTTGATGAAGGGATTCATTTCCCAGCGCACCAAGCGTCCGTTTGACGCCTATCTTGTGTTCAATGCCAAGTTGGGCAAGATCGGCTTTGAATTCCCGCCCCGGGAAAAGAAGTTCCCTGCCAGGAAAACGGGAGCCTCCGGGAAGAATGCCAAAGAGGGAAAGGCGAAGGAAAGCAAACCGAAGTCGAAATAGGGAATTTTCCCTGTAGAGGCATGGATTGCGGATTTCCCCTGCCGCACAAAGGATAATCGGCAATGCTGAGAGGAGAAGCATCCTTCTGCCGGATGCGGCTGCTTTCTAACGGCGGATTTTCCGGCAGCAGCGATTCCAACCATCTTTTTGCCGGGGGCGTGAAGGGTTCCGCTTGGCCTGCGGCGGAGGGATGGGTGGAAAAAGCTTTTTCCCCTTCTTCCTTGTGCTAGTCTGGAACTGCAACCCGTTTTCCCTGTGATGAAACATGCATTAATCCTTATGTTGGCGTGGTGCGGCATATGCTGCAGCCTGGCGGAAGATTATCCTTTCCCGGGAGAACGGGAATGGGTCTCCAAGTTAGGAGACGTGGTGAAGGGAACTTTTCAGTCCTGTACAGGAACCAAAGTGGCGGTCAAGGTGGGCCGCAAGCGTGTGGAGATTCCCTTGAACCGCCTGGATGAGGAGGATGCCGCGCTGGTCCGTTCCCTGACGGGAACAACAGCCCGGCGGGATATCAAGCTGGCGGAAACGTTCTGGCCGTATATCATGAAAGAGCTTGAAAAGGTTACCTGGATTCCGGTGGAAAGGGACATATCCCCGAGATTCAGCGGGGCCGCCCGGAAAGCCGCCACCAAGACCGTAGCGGGAATGAGGAAGGTGGACGGTTTTTCCTGCACGACTTCCCTTACTTCCATCAGAGGGAATCCCTTCCTGATACGGGAATATTACCGTCCGCAAGTCCGTCCTGCGAGTGGAGGGGGTCCGAAAAATTTCGATATGATTCTGGAGAATGGAGAAGTTTACGCCTGCTACGATACGGGAAAGGGGTTGCTGGCGCCGGAAAAACACCTCCTTGAGGCGCGGACGGAAATGCGCGGTCCGGTATCCTCTCTTCTGCCGGCGGGGGAGAAGATTGCCGCCCGTGAATCAAAAACTTTCAGCAATGCTGATTATTCCCTGAGTATGGCAAAGAATTCCGTCAAGGGCGGCTACGAGACATGCAAACCCAATTTCCTGACCCGGAAGATTCTGTCTTTCCAATGGAATGCGGAGGGGAAAATGGTCTGCGGCGTCATGAAGCTGGAGTACGACAATGCCCGGGTGGCCGTTCTGTTTGATGCGGAAAAGAAGCTCATGAACGCTCCGGGCCTGGGGTACGCCGTGATGATTTCCCGCATGAACAAGAAGAGCCGGGACCCCAAGGTAAAGGATGAGCATTATTACCATGTGGGTCTGGCTGCGGACGGGCTGCCCGTTTACCACCATGAAGGGCCGGAGAACGAGGCTGGAATGGACCCGTTGCGGTACGGGGAGCTCCGGGAGTCAGAGAAGAAGGTCATAGCTGAAAAGGAGAAGGAACGGGAAAGGGCGTTTCGGGCCAAATTGGAAGCACGGCAGCGTCTGGTGGAGTCCGCCAGGAAGAGGAACGGATAAGAGGATGTTTTTCCGGGAAGATTATTCCTCGGGAAAATAATCCGGATGGATGGAATAGTTGCCGGGAGCGTCCAGCGTTTCAATGAGGGCCATGTCCTCTCCGTCCAGAGAAAAGTCAAAAACGTCCAGATTGGCACGGATTCTGTTCTTGTGCGCGGATTTGGGCAGAGGCACGATGCCGCGTTGCAGCACCCAGCGGATGCAAATCTGGGCGACGGATTTGCCGTGCTTGTCCGCGATGCGGCGCAGAATCGGTTCCTCCAGCGCGCCTCCCCTGGCCAGAGGCCCCCATGATTCCACGAGGATGCCGTTTTCCCGGCAGAAGGCGGCCGTGGCTGTCTGGTGGTACCGGGGATTGATTTCAAGCTGGTTGACCATGGGCATAACCTCGGCCCGGTCCATCAGGGCCTCCAGATGGTGGGGGAGGAAGTTGCTTACGCCGATGGCCTTGATCCGTCCGTCCCGGTAGAGTTGTTCCATGGCTTTCCAGGTTTCCCGGTTGAGCTGCCGGTAGTCGTCCGCATGCCCGGCGGGCACGGGCCAGTGGATCAGGTACAAGTCCAGGTAGTCCATTTGAAGAAGCTGCATGGAGGCGTCAAATGCCCTCAGGGTGCTGTCGTATCCCTGGTCCGTGTTCCAGATTTTGCTGGTGATGAATATTTCTTCCCGCGGCAGGGCGCTTTCACGCACGGCGCGGCCCACCGTGTCTTCATTGCCGTACAGGCTGGCCGTGTCTATCAGGCGGTAGCCCGCTTCCAGCGCGTCCAGGATGCAGCGGACCCCGGCCTCGTCGTCAGGGGACAGGTACGTTCCGTAACCGATGCCGGGCATCGGCAGCCCGTTGTTCAGACGGTGCGTATCTCCGGGAGAAGTGATGGTGCTCATGCTTTCCATGAAGCACCCTTTGCCGGGGCGCGTAAAGAGGCCTTATTGTCATGAAAGCGGCATGCAGGAGCCGCATCGCAAACGGGTGGAGAGGCTACTTCCCGGCCTGGAGGCAGCGGTAATAGTAGTCCACGCGGGAGATGAACCAGCTCCATTTATAACCGGGACGCCCGTTGGTCATCAGAGGGGCGGGGCAGTTTTTTCCGGACCAGTAGTTATGGGGGACTACGTTGCGCAGGGGAACTCCGTACCGTTGCATGAGCAGGGCGGTCAGCTTGGCCGTCTTGTTGTAGATGATGGCGGGGTTATGGGTGGTGCATTCGCACATTTCAATGGCTACGGAGTATTTGTCTCCCGGACCGGAATGGTCCGCGTGATGGCCTGTTTCCGTCGTGGGAATGTGCTGGTAGGCTCCGAACTGGTCGACCGTGAAGTGCCAGTTCAAACTGCGGGATTTGCCGCTGTTCAGATAGCGGGAATGGGCGTTGGCGTCCCCCTTGGGGTTGGCCGTGCTGTGGATGGTGATGAAGCGGGGGGTCATGGAGGAAGCCCGCTTCCGGGCATAAGTGCTTTTGGGCATGTAAGATACGCGGATACCTACTTCCCGGCTCATCTGGTTCATGGAGCGCGGCACGACCGGGGCGTTTTGCGGTTTGAAGGAGATGGCAGGCGGCCTCATTTTGTCGTTCTGGGAACAGCCGGCGAATGTCAGGGCCGCAAACACGGCAAGAAGGCCCGTCCAAAAAGATCTGTATTCCATGTGCCTGTTCTAGAAACAGGCCGGAGCGATTGCAAGCAGAATTTGGAATTAGTTTACTCAAACTAAGTTGCCGTGTCATGCCTGCCTTGAAACGGGGAGGGCCATGCGTGCGTGCACAGCCCGCGCTTCCGGGAAGAGGCGCACGGACTGTCTGCACGAATTCCGTACCGGATTTCCCGGTATGGAATGGTTATTTAAGGATTTGCGTAAGCACGTATTGCAGGATGCCTCCGGCCAAGTAGTATTCCTTTTCAATGGGGGTGTCAATGCGGACGACTACGGGAATGTCAAAGGCCGGAGCGTCTGCGGGCTGCACGCGCAGGGTGACCTGCTGGCGCGGGGCAATGCCGTTGTTCAGGCCGAGAATGGAGAAAGTGACATCCTTCAACGGAGCGATGCGGTCGTAATCCTCCTTGTTGGCGAAGTTGAGCGGCAGTACGCCCATGCCGATGAGATTGGAACGGTGGATGCGTTCAAAGCTCTTGGTTACCACGGCTTTCACGCCCAGCAGGTTCGTTCCCTTGGCCGCCCAGTCCCGGGAGGAGCCCATGCCGTAGTCTTCCCCGCCGATGACGATCAGGGGGGTGTTGTCGCGGGCATAGGCCATGGCGGCATCGTAAATGAAGGCGGGGGAGCCCGCGGAGGCGGGGATGTTCTTGTCCGGGGCCGGGATTTCCCTGTTCCCGAAGTACAGCGTGTAGCCGCCTTCCGTTCCGTCCACCATCAGGTTCTTGATGCGGACGTTGGCAAAGGTGCCGCGGGTCATGACGCGGTCGTTGCCGCGGCGGGAGCCGAAGGAGTTGAAGTCGTTCCGGGAGACGCCCATGAATTGCAGGTATAGACCGGCGGGACCCGTTTCCCGGATGGCTCCGGCGGGGGAGATGTGGTCCGTGGTTACGGAGTCGCCAAAGATGCCCAGGGGCCGGGCGTCTGTAATGTCCGCCAGCGTGCGGGTCTGTCCGTTGAAGCCGCAGAAGAAGGGCGGGTTCTGGATGTAGGTGGAGTTTTCATTCCACTGGAAGACGGAACCGGAGGGGGCGTGGACGGCGGCCCACCGCGGGTTCTTGTCCGGCGTGATGGTGTAAAGCTCCCGGTAGGCCTCCGGGTTGCGGGATTTGGCGACGGCTTCCGCAATTTCCGCGGAGCTGGGCCAGATGTCCTTCAGGAATACCGGCTTGCCGTTTTTGTCCGTACCCAGGGGTTCCTTCTGGAAGTCAATGTCCACGCGGCCCGCCAGCGCGAAAGCGACGACCAGAGGCGGCGACATCAGGAAGTTGGTTTTGATGGAGGCATGGATGCGCGCCTCAAAGTTGCGGTTGCCGGACAGCACGGAGGCGCCGATGATGTTGTTTTCCTTCACGGCCTGTTCCAGTTCCGGGTTCAGGGGGCCGGAGTTGCCGATGCAGGTGGTGCAGCCGTAGCCGACGGTTTCAAAGCCGAGGGCGTCCAGGGAGGCCTGGAGTCCGTTCGCGGCGAAGTAGTCGGAAGCGATGCGGGAACCCGGAGCGATGGATGTTTTTACGTGGGAGGGGACCGTAAGCCCCAGTTTCACGGCTTTTTGGGCCAAAAGCCCGGCGGCCAGCATCAGGCCGGGGTTGGAGGTATTGGTGCAGGAGGTGATGGCGGCAATGAGGATGCTGCCATCCTTCAGCTCGGCTTCCTGACTGAAGCCTTCCACCGGAACGGGAACGCCCGCGGGGGAGTGCATGGTCACTTTTACGGAGGGGGATTCCGTTTTTCCGTAACCGCCTTCCGTAATGGGTGCGCTGACCATGCTGCGGAAGCTGTCCCTGATGGAGTCCAGACGGATGTGGTCCTGCGGACGTTTGGGGCCGGAAACGGCGGGCTGGATCGTGGAAAGATCCAGCTCCAGCTGGTCCGTGTAGTCCAGCTCTCCATTGCGGGGCATGCCCCAGAGGTTCTGTGTCTTGAAATAGTTTTCGTATGTGGCGATGGATTCCTCGCTTCTGCCGGTCTGGCGCAGGTAGTCGGAGCATTGTTCGTCCATCGGGAAGAAGCCCATGGTGGCGCCGTATTCCGGGGCCATGTTCGCCACGGTGGCGCGGTCCGCCAGCGGCAGGGCCGCGGCGCCTTCTCCGAAGAACTCCACAAATTTGCCCACCACGCCGTGCTGGCGCAGCATTTTGGTAACATGCAGGGCCAGGTCTGTGGCCGTGACTCCCTCCCGGAGCTTTCCAGTCATGTGAACGCCCACGACTTCCGGCACCAGAAAAGTGACGGGCTGGCCCAGCATGCCGGCTTCCGCCTCAATACCGCCCACGCCCCAGCCTACCACGCCGATGCCGTTGATCATCGTGGTATGGGAGTCCGTACCCACGAGAGTGTCCGGGAAATAAACGCCGTCCTTTTCCATGACGCCCGGCGTCAGATATTCCAGGTTCACCTGGTGGACGATGCCCACGGAGGGGGGAACCACGGAAAAGGTCTGAAAAGCCTGCTGGCCCCATTTGAGAAATTCATAACGTTCCGCATTGCGCTGGAATTCAATGTCCAGGTTTTTTTCCAGAGCGTCCGTGCGGCCCGCCCAGTCCACCTGCACGGAATGGTCCACGACCAGGTCCACGGGCACCAGCGGTTCAATAACGGAGGCGTCTTTTCCAAGTCCGGCCACAGCGGAGCGCATGGCGGCCAGGTCCACCAGAAGGGGAACGCCGGTCAGGTCCTGGAGAACGATGCGGGCTACGGTGAACGGGATTTCATAGGAACCGGGATTTTTCGCGTTCCAGGAGGCCAGATTGTCCACATCCTTTTCCGTCACTTTTAATCCGTCGCAATTGCGGAGCAGGGATTCCAGCACGATCCGGATGGAAACGGGCAGGCGGTTGAGGCGCGGGTAGCCGCTTTCCGCCAGGGCGGGCAATGAATAAAACTGTCCCGGGGTTCCGGCTCCCGTGGTGAACGTGCTTTTGGCGATCTGGGTCATGTGCTGAATAGCGGTTAACAATAAACAGACGGCTGCCCTGCTGGCAGTCGCGGGTACTATACAGGTCAAAGACAATAAGGCAAGGATTCTGTGCGGCGAAAGAAGGATTTTCCTGTTCACGGAGGGGAAGATGCCTTTTTTCCAGACCGGCAACGTGCCTGATTCCCGCCGGAGGAAGGTAGCCGCCTGGGGGGAGGACTGACAAATTGCTGGCATACCAAGACGTTATTGCGTTGAACATGGGGGAAAGGATTAATGTCGTAACCGTACTTAACCAATGTTTTCAAGAAATGGATATGGAACATATGTCTCAGCCGGTCAGGCCGAATAACACCCTTGCTATTTGCGCCCTTGTCTTTTCTGTCTTGTGCAGTCTCGTAGGTCTTGTCCTTGGTATTATCGGTATGAGCAAATACCCGAAGAACACCAGTGGAAGGACCATGAGTGTCATTGCCATTATCATCAGCGTACTCATGATGGTGGGAGCTTTCATGCTCCGTGGCCGCTGGTAAGACGGCAGGAAGTGCAGATGAATTTAAGGCTTGCGGAATAAGGGCATTTCGCAGGCTTCCCCAACGCATGAAATTGTTTGCCTTGTATGGGGCGCTCCTTGCCTTGGCGTGCGGCGTGCTCGTGTTTACGGGAGATCCCTCCCGCTCCAGCTGGCTGCCGGAGTGCCCTTTTTACAAAACCACGGGGTGGCTTTGTTATGGCTGCGGTTCCACCCGGGCTCTCCATGCCCTTTTGCACGGGCACTGCGCGGATTCCTTGAAGTACAATATCCTGCTGGTTCCGACCCTGGTGTGGCTGGGAACCCTTTTTTTTATCCGGAACAGGCGCGTGTTTAACCGGACATTGCTGGCAGGAGCAGGGGTGCTTGTGGTGTTTACGGTTGTGCGCAATCTCCCGTGCCTGTAGCGGTGTTGGCAACAGGGAGGTAATGCAGAACGGGGTTTTCCGGTCCGGTCATGGAGAGCAGAGGATAAAAGAAGCTTGCATGCCGGAAAAATGAACTTGCCCTCTCTACGGGGGAATGGGATAGTGCCATAAGCGGCTTCCCATGAAACTTCTGCCTTATTTGCCATTACTGATTCTGCTGTTGGTCCCCGGCACGGTTCATGCTGCTATGGAGGGGGAGCATCTGGAAACCCATACGGAATTCGTAGCCCGCAAAGGGTACCCGGAAAGCATGGAACAATGGTCTGACCGTCATTTGCTGAAAGCAGTGGATGCCAGGGTGCTCCATGTAGTTATTTATCTGGGAAGCCAGCGGGGACGGCTGTACGCAAATGAACAGGTAGTGATGGATTTTCCCGTTTGCACCGGGGACCGGGATCATCCTACCCCCGCAGGAACTTTTACCGTACTGGAGAAGGACAAGGACCATTATTCGGACCTGTACGGTTTGGCAATGCCGTGTTTTATGAGACTCACCAGGGACGGAATCGGGCTGCACGCGGGGCCCGTTTTCCGGACGCCTCAGTCTCACGGTTGCATTCGCATGACGCGGGAGTCCTGTGCAGCTCTATTTAATAAAATCCGCATTGGAACGCCTGTGAGGATTGTGGCAGAATGCGTCATGAAACATTGAAAATAAGTCTGTGATATGTCCAACTCATAAAAGGGAGTTGAATATTATGAATGCAAAGAAAAGCTCGGTAATCATTGGAAGCGCCCTGGCAGGAATGCTGGCGATGGTTTCCTGTTCGGGACCGCCGGAGGAGAATTTGAGAGTAGTTCCACTGACGATGCCCATGGCATCCTACAATCCCAATACGCGGGTTGTGGTAGCCGGCGTGGATTATACGGAAGTGCATGATGAATGGATGAACCCGGATATCATGAAGAAGGCCAGATCCGGCAATACACGTGTGGTGATAAGCCGGAGCGCCCAGAGGGGGCAGCTGATGGTAGGCGATGAAGTTGCCATGGATTTTCCCGTTTGCGTAGGGACTTCTACACACAAGACGCCGCTTGGGCATTTTAACATTACGGAAAAGAAAGTTCACCATGTTTCCAACTTGTATGATGCCTCCATGCCTTATTTCATGCGCCTGACGGATGGCGGAATCGGGATGCATGTGGGGCCCGTCTTCCGGACGCCCCAGTCTCACGGCTGCATCCGCATGACGCGTTCCTCCTGTGTGCCGCTTTTTAAAACCGTCAAGGTCGGAACTCCCGTGAAGATTGTGCCGTAACGGGAAAAAATGGCCGCAGACGACATCTGCTTTTTATTGATGAGGAGGAAGCAATGAGTTCTCCCATTAGAACAGGAGAACGAACTGAATGATCTGCCGGAGGTGCTGGTTTTACTGACAAGCCTTGATTTGGCCGTTTTTCTGGAATCTCACTCTCCATGATTTATTGCGGTATTCCTTATTCTCAGAAAAAGGTCCGGAAAAACTGCGCATACTAATGGAACCGGGAAAGATGGAAAAGACCGGGACTTCCCGCAAGAAGGGGCAGGTTTTCCGTCTGGAAACCTTCTTGCGTTCGCTGAAGTTTTCTTATGAAATAGGGGATATTTGTTCATTGCGGAACCCCGAAGTCAGGAGGGTATTTGTTAATTATTTCCATAATAGATTTATTGCATTAATATAATGAATGACATATGAGAGCATGAAAAAAAGATAAAAGAAGATTTTTTACACAAAATCGACCCGGCTGCCGCTATCAAAATAGGAACGTATGAAGATAATCGGTTTTGTACCGCAAGTCGCATTGCTCCCAACAACCCAAACCCTCCTCCATGCCTTACTGCCGGTTGAACGGTTCCCGAATTCGGCCGGCAGCGGCATGAATGGATTTCCATCATGTACGCACCCGTTGTTTTTGGCGCATGAGAATGATTGTTAAGATTTAGAGTGATGGAAATACGGCATCTGCTTTCACTCTGTAACAATTCCGCCTGCTTTGGCTGTTCTGTGGAGAAAAATACGGCTTGTGGAAGCCGTCCCGTGGGCGACTTTGTCTGCACTGTTGTTCGGAGTGGTGACACGACGCGCGGCAAATGTACCGGCTGGCATGCAACCATAGAACCTTCTCCGTAACCCTGCCGGAAATATGGTTCTGAATGCAGCGGTTGTTATCCCGCGTTCTATTGATCTTTTCCGGAGTTATTTTGCAGGAGGGGAACGTATCTTCCATAACCCTGGGCTTCCATGTCCTGTTCCGGAATGAATTTCAATGAAGCGCTGTTGATGCAGTAGCGCAGGCCGCCGCGTTCTTTGGGACCGTCCGGGAACACGTGGCCCAGGTGGGCATCCCCCGTCCTGCTGCGAACTTCCGTGCGGTTCATGCCGTGTGAAAAGTCCTGTTTTTCCTGAATCAAGCCTTCCTTGATAGGGCGGCTGAAGCTGGGCCATCCGCAGCCGGAATCAAATTTATCCGTGGAAAGGAACAAGGGCTCTCCTGTAGTTATGTCCACGTAGATGCCGGGACGGTCATTGTTGAAATATTCATTCCGGAAGGGGGGTTCCGTTGCGTTTTTCCGGGTGACGGCAAATTGTTCCGAAGTCAGGGACTTCCGCAGTTCTTCATCCGATTTCTTTTGATAAACGGGTTTGGCCTCTTTGGCCTGGCTGGCTTCCCGGAAGCGGAAGGCCGGAATGTGGCAGTAGCCGCCGGGGTTTTTGTTCAGGTAGTCCTGATGGTATTCTTCCGCCCTGGAGAACTGTTTGAGGGGCTGGATTTCAATGGCCAGGGGCTGCTTAAAGTGCTGCTGGAGGCGTTTCAAGGACATTTCTATGACAGGCTTGTCTTTTTCATCCGTGTAGTAAATGCCCGTGCGGTACTGTACTCCTGAGTCGTTTCCCTGTCGGTTGACGGAGACGGGATCAATGACGGCATAGTATTGTTCCAGCAGGAAGGGCAGGCTGACTTCGTCCGGATCGTATACCACTTTAACCGTTTCCGCGTGGCCTGTTCCCTTATTGCATACTTCCTCATACGTAGGATTGGCGGTGGAGCCGTTGGCGTAGCCGGCTTCCGTTTTTTTAACTCCGGGAATCAGGGAAAGATATTTTTCCACCCCCCAGAAGCAACCGCCCGCCAGGTAAATTGTCTTCAAATTCTTGTTGTCCATATGATGTTTGCTGTTGTCCGCATGGCCGTTTTCTCCGCAGGAAAGCAGGGAAAGCATGGCCACGGCCGCCAGGATGGCGAATGCCAAGCCAGCCAGGGGCCACGGACCGTGGTAGATACGTTTCATAACCATATTGCTGCGTTTGCCTTCCGGAATGTGTCCGGATATTTTGCGGAAGGCTATGAAGTTAGACAATGCTGTCGCTGTTGTGTTCGCCGCGAATGTCAGCGGAAGATTTCCGCCCGGGGGTGCTCCTGATGCGCGGCAGGTTTTTCAACCATTCGTAAATGGCCCGGTCACGCGCGGTGGGTTTCCGGCTTGTTTGGAGATAAAAGCCGTATTTGGTCCGGAAATTGAAAATTACCTTGTCGGCATTCATTCCGATGATCAGGTGATCCAGCCGTATTTCCGCTTCTGCGGGGGCATATGAAGTGAAATCAACATGGCCGCAGTTGTTGATGCCGCCCACATAATGATTCACTACCGGCAGAATGCAGGGGAGGAGGGATGAATCCGCCGGACAGGGGGAAGGGGACGGTCCGTCCCGGAAAAGGATTGCGGGGGGAGATTCCCCGGGACGGAGGGCGGAAAGCTTGTCGAACGGGATATTCCACAGGAAGGAGAATACCGCCGTGCCCAGAAGGAATATGGGAACAGCCAGAATGGCACACCATTTGCCGAATGTGTTTTTTACCTGCATGCAGTCTGCGTTCCGGTGGAGGACGGCTTCACAGCATGGCATGGAGGGATGCGTATTGTCCATCCGGAAATAGGGAGAGGTGAAGATGGGAGAAGAAGAATGGACATGTGGTCTTTTTGCTGTTGTTGTTTTTTGGTGAAAGAAAGAGATGAAAAACGTGTAAAATGGGGCAGTCCAATGAATGTTCAACTCCTATCCATTGTTTCCGCAGGCCGGCTGACGGTTCTGCTTGCCGTTCTGGCAGTATTCTTTTCAGGGATTTCCCCGGCTGAAGATTATCCTGCCCTGGATGTCCCCGCGGACATTGCGTTGAAGGTGAACAAGGCTTCCTCCCCCCAGTCTCCCTATTCTTCCGGCCATTCCGTGAACCAGGCGATAGACGGTTCCCTGGAGTCCGCCAACTGGCATGCGCCCGGTGCGAGGCACGTGGAGGGAGAGTTTGAGCTTGCTGAACCGTCCACCCTTCATTACGTGTCTTTCTCCGGAGCCAATTTCAACGAAGTGTCCCTTTCTGTCATGACGGGATCCTCCTGGCGGAAGCTCGGCAAGTTCAATCTGGGCGGTTCCAGGATCGTCAAATTCAAGACACCGCTCCAGAAGGTGCAGAAAATCAGGATGGAGGTGGATTATCCGGAAGGGACGTCTCCTTCATTCACTGTGCGGGAAGTAGGTTTTTACCAGAAACCTGAATCCGGCCTCAACCGGCAAGTGCTGAAAGTATTCAAAGACACGTCCTGTTCCTCCCTGAATCCCAAGTGCACGCTGGCGGATCTCAAGGCATTGCCGGAGTTTCTCCAGATAGTGGCGCGAAAGCTGAAATCCGGACGATATGAGGACAAGGAATTCCGCATCGCTTCCTACAGGGCTTACAGCCATCCCGAATTTGCTGCGAAATTAAGAAACATCAACGCATTGAATAAATTTGACAATCCTACCGGGATCGTAGCGCAGGAAGGGGATGAAATTCTGGTGTTCGTCGGGCCCACGCATGGGGAAGACATTGCCCTGGCTTCCGTTTCCCCGGCGGGAATAGAATCCTCCGCCTATCCTCTTGACAAAGGAATCAACAAGATCAAAATTTCCCGTTCAGGGCTGCTGTATGTGATGTACCATACAGATATCAGCAAGCCCAAGCGACCCATAACCGTCCATATTCCCGTAGGCAGCGGAACGGTGAACGGGTATTTTGATGTCACCAGGCACACGGACAAGGACTGGAAACGGATGATCGGCAAGGCTCCCCACAGCATGTTTGACATCGTGGGGCGTTATTCCATGATGATTCTTCATACGGAATACCTCAGGGCCTACAGTCCGGATTCCATTACGAAGTCCGTCCAGACATGGGATGAAAGCGTCAAGGCCATGTGGAAGATCATGGGCTTTGACAAATATCCCCAGCCGCACAATAACCGTCAGCTTGGCGTCTCCGTGGGCAACGGCGTCCACATGTTCGCCACCTGGTATTATTGCGGCTACAGCATCGGTGATAACGGCAACACGATGAAGAATGAAGTGATAGCGCCCGGCGTGCTTCAGGGAAACCGCCTCTGGGGGATAGGCCATGAAATCGGTCACTGCTACCAGCATCCGTTCAATTGGCGCAGTATGTCGGAAAGCTCCAACAATTTCTTCGCGCAACTGATTCTGGACCAGGTGGCCAACCGGATCAATGGCAACGAACGGGCCACGGATATGGAGAATCCCTGCAAGTACCTGCTGGAGGACGTCGTGAAGGGAAAGCCCTTTCACGATATCAATGGATGGGCGAAATGGGGCTTTGCCCAATATTCCTTCTACCTGTACTTCCACAAGCTGGGGATCAATCCGGAATTTTATCCCGTCCTGTTCGAGTCATTGCGGCGCAAGCCTCTTGCCAAACAGCAGTATGAGGTTTCTGAAGCCCATTTGGCGTGGTATGAACGCGTTTGCAATGTCTCCAAAACGGACTTCACGGAGGATTTCGAGATCTTCAACTGGTTTGTTCCCATCGACTATAAAGGGAACCAGTATGGGGAGTACAGTTTTAAGATGACGGAGGAAATGGCGCGCGCCTCCAAGGCGCGCATTGCCGCCAAGAGGTATCCCAAGCCGAAGTTCCGCATCGCTTTCCTGCACCAGCACGGGAAGACGGTGAATTTGTGGGGAAAGAACCTGCACGGTTCCGAGCTCAATGGCTATTGGACCAAGTACAAGGAAAACGCCCGGCTCAGTTCTTCCGTTTCCGCCACCAGGAAAGGCAGCATGATCGTGGTCAGGAACGGGGAAAATGCCGCGGCTTTCTGCGTGACGACCAACGGCAAGGTGGTGGGGTATTACGATCGCCAGCAATTTGATGTTTCTTCAGTGGAATGGAATGATACCTCCAGGGTATATGCCATTCCGATCCAGGTCTCGGAACCCTACAAGCTAATTTACCAGGCCGGTAAATCCTAAACGTCGTTCGGAAGTCCCCGGACCCCTCCCGGAATAGGACGTTTCCGGGAGGGGCGGGCGGCGGGGCGTCTACCATTCAGGCGACTTGAAGTTGTACACGGGGCGGATGCGTTCCACGATTTCCGCCGTTTCATGGATGTTGTCCAGCACGCTGTCTCCGTCCTTGTAGGCCATGGGCGCTTCATCCAGCGTGGCGCGGGAGACGCAGGTGGAGAAGATGCCCCGCATGGAGGCCTCGAACTCTTCCAGGGAAATGCTGCTTTTGGCTTTCTTTCTGGACATTTTACGGCCTGCCCCGTGCGGGGACGAGTTGTTGTATTCCTCATTCCCCTTGCCGATGCAGATGACTGAGCCGTCCCGCATGTTCAGGGGCACGATGAGCTTGCAGCCCGCGGAGGCCTGGACAGCGCCCTTGCGGATGATGTTGTCTTCCGCGATGTAGTTGTGGACGGTGTCGAAGCTTTCCAGTCCTTCTGCATTGTCCATCAGTTCGTGCAGCATCACGCGGCGGTTCAGTGCGGCAAAGCGCTGGGCTACTTTCATGTCCCGCATGTAATTCAGCGTGTTTTCCCCCTCCAGGTAGCAGAGCCCTTTCTTGCGCTGGACCAGGTATTCGTTCGGGCATGTGGCGGTGGCCAGCTTCTGGTAGTATTCCGCTATTTTCAATCCGAAGTTGCGGGAGCCGGAGTGGATGCACAGGTAGGTGTCCCGGTCTCCCTGTGCTATTTCAATGAAGTGGTTGCCGCCGCCCAGGGAACCTATGGAACGGCGGTGCCTGTCCTTGTCCGTCCTCAGAACGTCCACGCAGATGCGGGCGATCTCTTCATCCAGTTCAGGATCGTCCAGCAGGGCCTGGTGGACTGAAGAACGGGCGTGCATGCCGGACGGTACGCGTTCGCGCAGACGGGCGTCAAACTCGGCAAAATCCGGCAGAGAATCCAGACGCGCCGTGAGTACGCCGCAGCCGATGTCCACGCCGATCAGGTTGGGAATCACCTTGTCCGTTTTCAGTTCCGCGGTGAATCCGATCACGCATCCGGCCCCGGCGTGGACGTCCGGCATGATGCGCACCCGGCTTCCTTCAAAGGCGGGGTGGTGGCAAACGTCCTTGATCTGGGTGCGTGCCAGGTCTTCCAGTTCATCCGTGAACACCCGGGCTTCCGTGTATTTTCCGTTGATGGTGATCATATGTCTCATTTCTATGGTTGAAGGGCGCCGCGATGGCGTGCATGAAGTGCGGGCGGCGGTGTCCTGTGACTTCGTGACCATAACGTATTTTCTGACTCTTGCATTATAGGAAGATGCATGTAGTATGACTATATAGTCATGTTTGAGCATCTTTTTTCCGAACGCGGATTATCCCTGGACCGATTGAAGACCCTGATTGAAGTTGCCCGGGCGGGCAGCATTGCCGCAGCTGCCCGCGGCGACAGTGCACGGCAGAGTCTGTATTCCCGGCAGATCAAGGAGCTGGAGGAGTTTTTCGGCGTAGAATTGACGCGCCGCCGCGGAAAGGTGCTGGTGCTCACCCGCTCCGGGTGGGAGCTGGTAAGGCGCGCCCATGAGAGCCTGTGCCTGCTGGACGATTTTAAGAGCCGCAGCCGGAACATGCCGTACCGCTTCACGATCGGGGCCGGCGACAGCCTTCACGCGTGGATTGCGGCGCCCGTGCTGGCGGAGATGCAGAAGCGCGGATTGCCCTGGCTGTTTGCCCTGCAAAACCTGCGCAATAGCGACGTTCCTCTCAGGCTCCAGAATATGGATGTGGACTTCGGCATTGTCCGCACCAGCGCGCTGGCGGCGGAAGGACTGGAAAGCCGGGTGATCCGGTCCATGGACTATGCGCTGTATGTTCCTGAGGCGCTGGCAGGGAAGGGGGCAAGCGGGACGTCCGCGGATTTTCCCCGTCTGATGGAAACGTTGCCTCTGGCAACATTGGCCGGCGGTTCAGGGTTTTATGCCTCCCTGAAACGGAGCTGCATGGAATATGGAATAGACCTGCGGGTGCAGTGTGAAACACAGTCGTTTCCCTTTGCGGCTCGCATGTTGAAAAGCGGCGCCTTCATGGCAATTTTGCCCTGCATGGCGGAGGGGGAATTGGGAAAGGGTTTTCTCAAGATCACCCATCCCGCGCTGGAGGGCCTGGCCCGCAGCATTTCCCTGGCCTGGAATCCGCGGCTGCTGCGCGTACGGCCTTCCGCCGGAAAAGTGATCGAGGCCTTTGCCGTTTCGAGACAGGTCTGACCGAGGGTGTCCGGGCGCTTCAGTCGGAGTCCACGCCCAGCTTGTTTTTCCGGTAATGGTCCAGTGATATGCGGTAGAAATAGACAATGGCCAGCAGGTTCAGCAACGCGCCTATGCCGAAGGCCCAGTTCAGGTTCAGGTACGCGTAAATCTTGCCTCCGCAGAACATGCCCGTTCCTACGCCGATGTCGAACGCTGTGAAGAAGGTGGAATTGACGGCTCCCCGGTGGCCGCGGTCCGCCATGTTCAGCTTCATGGTCTGGAAGGTGGGAATGAAGATGCCGAACCCGAAGCCGATCAGGATGGCAGCCGTGTAATACACCCATTCCAGCGGGAAGAGGGCCAGAGCGGCGAAACTGGCCGTCAGAATGCCCAGGGAAATGACGGAAAGCTCCGCCACGCGGCCGCGGTCGATCTGCCTGCCCACCATGAACCGCGAGACCAGCATGCCGATTCCCATCAAAGCGTAAAACAGGCCCGCGTACTTGAAGCCATACATCTTGCCGTACAAGGCGGAGTAAACGGCCACTACCCCGTAGGAAAAGGAAGCGATCATGACGTTGACCGCCAGAGGAATGCCCACACGCAGCACGAGCCGGTCCAGCACTTTTTTAGGTGTTTCCTGCACGGGTTCCTGAACGGGACGCCGTGGAGCGCGGATAAGAGAGGCAATTCCCGCTCCGGCCAGGCACAGTACCAGGGAGCTCCACGTAATCACGTAAAAGCCGTACTGCTGGTACACCTGGAGGCCGATCACGGGACCCAGGCACATGCCCAGCGTCATCGTCATCCCGAAAAAGCCCAAACCTTCACCGCGGCGGGACGGTGGAATGATATCCACCGCCATCGTCGGACCGGACGTTGTCATGCCGCCCCAGATCAGCCCCTGGATAAAGCGCGTCGCAAAAAACATCAGGGCCGTGGCGGCAACGGCGTATCCGGAAAAGGACAGGGCCAGCAGGATGTAAACCGTAACATAAATCTTTTTGCGGTCTCCGGAATCAACCCGGTGTGCGAACCAGGGGCGGGACAGGATGGCCGCCAGCACGTAAATGGACATGATCCAGCCCAGCCAGCCGGAGGAAACCTGAAGTTGGCCCGTCAGGTACAGCGGAAGAACGGGAACCAGCTCGAAGAAGGCCAGTCCCATCATGAGGTTGGCGCAGCAGGCCAGCATATAGTCCCGGGTCCAGAGAGGGACTTTAACCGATGGAATGGCTGCCGCCGCCAATTCATCTCTCGTCCGGTTCATGCAGGGGTTGTACAGCCATCTCCAAAAGTTTCAAATAATGGACGTGTCATGCTGGAGGGTGAGATGAAAAAGGAGAGAAATCACGGTTCTTTGCCTGAAGAAGCTTCGGGCCTGTTGAAACCTACTCCGACCAGGGAGGACGGCTCTTTGATGGCATGGAGATAGCGGAACACCTCTCCGCAGGGGATTTCATCGTCAACATGGAACATGAATGCCCTGCGTTGCCGGATATCGGCATTCGCCGCCGCAGCAAAAGCCGTGAGGTCATTTTCCCGGGCGGCCGCATCCGTTTCTTTTTGAATGCGCCACCAGGTGAGCTGGTAGATTCCTCTGGCCGGGTCGCGCGACCGGATGGATTCCGTGAAGGGGTAGGAAAATGTTTTTTGGCTGGAGTTGCTGGCAGGGGCGGAGTTGTCAGAGACGGGGATTTCCATGACCAGATGGTTTGAATTTTCTATTTCCTGCATGGGTTTAGGGCTGACGACGACAGGAAGGTCTTGTTCAAAGTAGTTCGGGAAAGCGGATGCGGAGGCATTTCCCCGGCGCAGGCGGATGTCCATGCAGAGGGAAAAGTCGTAGACTTCTTGAATGCTTCTGGAAACGTGCTTCCAAGGAAGTTCCGGATGATCCAGGTTGATGATCAGGAGCCTGCCGGAGTCCGCAGGAAGAGTCTTCCATACCGGGATGGGGCCCGGCAGCTCGGAGGCGTTCACGACCACATCGCTGGTTAATGAATAAGGCTTGTCGTGAATGCATTCAAAGAATGGCAGGATAAAGAGAAATGAAAGCACGCAGGAGGGAAGTTGAATCATGGCGAAAATAGGATTAATGGTTTCAGTTTAATATCTCCACGCCCGGAAAGTCAAGGTAGGTGAGCAGGAAGGCAACTTGTTATTTATGAAGCGTTGTATGAGTGCTTTTCCTGCAGAATCATGCCTTCTTTTTTGCGTGCAGGCTGGGAATGGCATGATAGGGTACGGGATATGAGCGTGATAACCAAGCGTGGAGACGATGGCGAAACGGATCTGATGTTCGGCAGGCGCAGCCCCAAAACGGCGCCGCGCATAGAAGCATATGGAACCGTGGATGAATTGAATTCCCTGATAGGCGTCGTGCGGCATTCCGGAGTAAATCCGCGTACGGTGGTTGTGCTGGACGGCGTTCAGGCCCGTCTGGTGGGCGCCATGGGGGAACTTGCCACGCTGGAGGAGGATTTGCCGAAGTACGATGCCAAGGGTTATGCCCGTATTACGGCGGAGGACGTAGCATGGCTGGAGGAACAGGCCCACATACTGGAAAAGGAATGCGACATCCGTTTCAAAGGCTGGGCGCGCCCCGGCAAGGAAGGATCTCTGGGATCCGCCTATCTGGATCTGGCCCGTTCCGTCTGCCGCCGCGCGGAACGCCGGGTGGTGGCATTGAGACTGGACAACGCCTTAAGCAATATAAACACCGCCCTGTTCCTGAACCGCCTGTCCGACCTCTGCTGGGTTCTGGCCCGTTTTGAAGCTCTGGACGCGAAAGAAAAGACAGGGGATCAGGGATAATGCCTCTTCACTGCCGCCCCTCCGGGAGACTGTGAAGCCCTGTTCCGTTTTGGAACGGCCTTGTATTGGAATAATCCTCTCATTCCAGGGAATGAGAGGATTATACATTTTTACACGGGGTAATCAGATGGCATGAACCATTAATTAACGCGTTTCCTCTTTAATCGGTTAAGGCGACAGATCAATGGAAAAGAGTGTGTAGTTAATCTTCTTTATGTATAGTTTGAGGTTGTTTGAAGAAGTTGCTGGGTTCGACATATCCCCAACTGAAAGAGTTTTCCGCAATCTCAATTTTTTTTAAATCTTTTTGCTTATACAAAAGAAGTATTGGACCAATTCTATTGTAGAAGCCGTAGCATACCCTTCCACTGGCTCAGGAACGGAAACAGAGATTGTACACACATGGATGAAGGATAGTATCAGGCGTGAAATCTATGGATGAAATGATGGGGTCATACATGAGTAAGTAGTTTATGAAAAATGAATTATCGCCACATATTTCTATTTCTCTAATTTTTCTTTCATCCATCCAAGTATGTAGAGATTTCGGTTGAGCAGGAAATAATAAGTCGTTTTATCTGAGAGATTTCCCGCATTGGCCTTGGTGCGTTCCCATGCTGTCCTTGCCTCATACTCAACTATATATTTTACTTCATCGGCCTCTTTATTTCCGTGGTACCAATTGATGTGCAGGGAATTTAATTTCCCCTCCGTTATGTATCTGGCTGTGTCTCGCTCCAGCCGTCCTATATAGGACTGAAAGGCGGAATCATCCTGCCTGGGAGGAACTCTGTTCTTACCTAATCGTTGTTCTATATCGTATATATCTTTAGGATTTTCCTTGATGATTTCATCCATCATCCCAGGAGTCATCTCGGGGCTTAAAGTATATTTTATGTATAAAAAGGGATACATGAAAGCAAACGGCATGGCGATACACATGACACCCATTATAATAATAATGCCCGCAATCCATTTGAAAATATTTTTTATTGTTTTCATATTTAATTTGTCGTTTGGAGGATTTCATTTGAGGGTTACTGCAACATCCTCCCGGTATTTTTGATTTTTTCCAGGATCATATACTGCACGGCGGCCGTCGTCAAAATCCTTTGTATATCTGGATCTGACGTGTTTTAAGGCGCTGGACATGAAGGAAAAGGCACAGGATCAGTAATAATCTTTCCTTACGTCTATTTTCCCATAAATGAATGATCCTCAAATTTACAGCCAGAAGGGTTTTTTAAGAAGCGGTTGACGGCCCTATGTTCTCCTGGAGAATCCGCTTGTTTCCATATCTTTTTATTTTTTATCAACACAGTCTATTCTTTTTTGCAATTGACTTGTCTACAAGGTATAAAAGAAGGGAAAATCGTAGAGACCAGGTATAGAAGCATGCTTTGCGCTTTTTACTGAGATATTACATTCAAAGGATGACGGCATGGAAAACGGCCGTGCCACTCGGCCGGAAAATAAATCTGTTGGAATGGGCGCAGATCAGGAAAAGAAAAAAGAGCTAAGAAACTGCAAGACTATGGCCTTGATTCCATAGTTCAATATTCTGCTTTACAGGTTTTCTGATTTGGTTTTTTGATGTTTGGAAGAGATTTCCTTGAGATAATCAATGTGCCGTTGTGCATCGGTATCTCCCATTTCTTTTGCTTTTTCCAAAAATTCTATTGATTTTTTATAATTGATGGGAGCGTCTCCCTCGGTTCCATCATTGAATTCTCCGGCGTGAAGCAGGGCCAGATTAGTTAAAGCAGGAACATAGTTTTCCTGAACTGCTTTCAACAGCCATTTTTCAGCTTCCTTCAGGTTCTTCCTTGAATAAAAACCTGTCAGACAATGATAACCATAATTATTCATGGCCACAGCATCCCCACTCAGCGCTTCCCGTTTTAAAACGTCAACCATTCGCATTTTTTCCTGGGTAGAATAATTTTCGATGAGAGATGGTCCTGCAAGCATTAAAAAGGAAGCAAGCTTGTACTCCGCTTTTCGGTGATGCTGGTCGGCCGCGGACCGTAAGGAAGAGATGAATTTCTCTCTCAAATGTTCCTTGAGGTCCGGATCGGATTGGTTCATGAAGCTGAGAAACAGATACGCTCCCAATTGATGTTGGGCTTCCGGCATTTTATTGATGGGCGGCTTGGACAACATGAAGGCAGCTATGCTCCAGTCTCCGTCTGCCATATAGGTTTTTGCCTTTAGAATGATTCCAAGAGGATGATTGGCTTTGACAAGCTTTTCCATACATTCTTTTTGCCGCTCCCCTGTCTGGTTCAAGGCTGCAATGTAAGTCAGGCGAGGGGATGGTAAAGCTAATTGGATTATGGCTTCATCAATCTTTCCTGTATCTTTTCCTGCTTGCTTCAGGAGTGTCTTCCGGGTGAGAAGAAGATACATCTGGGCCAGTGGAGAACCTTTTTCCGAGAGTTCTTTCAATTCTTGAATTTCTTCCGCAGATTCTTTCCCTTCTTCGAGGTCCTCTAAAATGCAGGCGGTCGTGAAAAGAACAGCCGCTTCCGGATCTCCCCCTTCTTTTGCTTCCTTTAAAAAGGAAAATGCATTTACCGGGGAAAAATCCGTGTACTGAAAATCAAGCAGCATTTGACCGATTATCCGTTTGGATACCTTGTCTCCCCGGCCTGCCGCCTTTTTCAGAATTTTAAGGGCATCAAGCCGGGCGTATGGGAGTTTTTCTCCTTGTAAATACATACCCGCTAATGCTCGGGCCGCACAGTTGTCTCCTGTTTCTTCCAGGGACTGGAGTTTTTTGACCACTTCAACAACGGGAATATGTTCGTCTTTTATCAGGCGGCAAGCATCATTTTCTTTTTCGGAAACGCTGAAGAAATCGGTTTTCCAATTACTGAAATCGTCAACGACAAGCTGAAAAGCCAGTGAATTCTTTTCTTGCCGAATTTGTGGTACGAATTCAGTATGAACTGCTGCAGTCCCTACGGGGCATATGAAGAAACAGATGAGATAAAATATGTATTTAATCATTTATTGTTCAAAGTGAAATCACTGATAGTGATTGTTTTTTATATATATTTTAATTAAAATAATTCAATTATGGTAATATTGAGAATTAAAAATGGAATTCCGTTATAGTAACGATTAATATTAATTAGAGAAAGATATATATTCAACCATGTGTATTCATTGAATTTTGAAAGTAAATACGTCAGGTGAACAAATAATAAAGACAAATAACCCCGTAGTTATCTAGATAAAATTTATTTTTCTTGCTTTAATTCTTTTTAAATGAATATTTTTCTTCACGATAAAAGATAATATTCAAAAAAATTAGTGTTTTTCTAGTAAAAAATATTCTTGTTCAAGAATTTCCTTGGTATAATTTTCTTCAAATTCCTTATTGTCAATGGGAAAATCATCCGCCAGATCACTACTGAATCGAACTGAAATTTTATTTTTTAAAGGAGTTTTAAAATATTTTGTTGAAAAATTCACTAAATGAGAGTTATTTTCTCCCAAGTTTTCATGTTTTTCTAATTCTATATATTTGCATGTACCGAGGGACTCTTCTTTTTTATATAAATAATGATCAATTTCAAAACTTCTATAAAATCCAACGAAAATGAAACCTGCGTCAATAAGTTGGTTATGATGATATTCCAGTGTTCTTCCCGTATATTCTGCAGGTCTTTCCCAGAGAAAAATAATACCTTTTATGAAAGTTAAATAAAATAATATTGATAAAACAATTAATATTGAAATAAACAATGTTTTATAGGAAAATATGTATTTTTTTATATTCATGTAAATTATTCTATCGAGACCTGCTAAAGAGGGGGAGCTGAAGGCACGTAGTGTGCTTTTTCTTGTTCTGATGGAACTGGTTTCTCTGGCTTTGCGTAACTGGTTCTACCATCGACTCCGTACATAACCGTACCAAAAAAGCCTTCCCATACTTGGGTAAAAGATGGTTTACCTGGTCCTGGTGGGGTAGCTGTTCTACAACCACAACTGATGACGACTGCACCCTTTATAAAACTTCCTTTTTTAAAAATCCCTTGTTGAATATCATTGTTAGTTATGGAGAAACTATTGTCAGGTAGCCCATGGGTTGGAAAAGGATATCGTGGATTTAAACTTCCCGGTTCTCCGTGACCATAATAGACGAAGCGGGAGATTTTGTCTTGCGCTGTCCTTTCCATGAAGGCTGTGGTTAAAGTTCCTGTAGCATTATCTAATACATATACCTGAACCGAATTGATAAGGGAGGCTAAATCTGATTTTGTTTTATAGAATCTTAATACAACACCTAATTCCTGAGCTTTTTTTTGAATTTGATCTAGATAATATTGACCACCGTGCATGTCATTCATTGCTCGTATTCTATAAGTTTCATATTCAACCAACCACTCTATTTGTTCGCCGGGTTTGAGTAATCCCTTGCGTTTTTTGATTTGCTCTTCAGCGGCAATGATAAAATTTGACCAGTTTTGATCGTGAAATCCCCAACCAGATACTTTTTGTACAGCAGAAAAGGCAAGATATGAAAGAAAACGATCAAAATAAATGGATGATTGATTAATGCCTCCTGTATTTGTATTACAACCTCCACTGATAATAATTTCATTAAGCCCCAAAATGTCAATGTTATTTAATCCATTATTCTTAACGAACTTATACAAATTCCAGACTCCAACTTCCGCAATAGGGTCCCTATTGATCCATCTGCCATCCATGGGATTAAGATGCCGGTAATTGTAGTAGACAAGTCCCAGTTCATCGTCTGCATACTCACAGGAAAACCTGAACCTGTTATCCTGAGCCATGTCTCCCTGTGCCGTGATGAGGGCACCGAAAGGAGCGTACTCGTAGCGGGCCCTTCGTGCCTGCTGACCGTCAAAAATGGAGGTGACGTTCTTCAGGGCGTCGTGCATGAAGAAAAGATGTCCGCCGGTTTCCGTTCCGTCCGCTTTCCAGCATGTCATCATCAGGAGGCGCGTGGCTATCGTCTCTGTGGGGTCCCATACGTAGTCCTTTACCAGCACTGGCTGGGGATGCATCAAATCCAGTTCGGCTACCTGCAGGTAGCCGCGGTACAAATAATAAGTGCGACTAGCAGCTGTCCCGTTGACAAGTACCTTCTTCTCAAAGCGGCGTCCTTGATAGTCATAGCCGCAGGCCACGACAGCGCGGCCATCTTCGCTGGTAAAGGAAACAGGCCTGTCATTGGCATCGTAGCAAACATTCCAGATGCCCGTTGAGGTTCTAATTCTTGTCTGGTTGCCGTCCGCATCATAGAGAGGGTCAAAGGAAACATCCGCCTGAATTATGTTTGTGTACTGGTTGAGCTCGTTGGCTCCGTAGGATATTTCTTTTTCCAGCTCACGGGCAGTCTTGCGGTTGCCGATGTTGTCGTACTGATAGGCAAAGTTGTTTCTTTGCTGTATCTGATCCCCTGTCAATTCACTTCTGCCGTTGTAGGTGAAGTCCCTGGTGGTCGCCGGAGTGGCAGCCTCCCATGAATCCTTTCGTTGAACGGGACGCATCAAGTGGTCGTACTGGTAGACATGTCCAGCCACCCTACCGCCATTCCCGGGGACCTCATAGCCGATGGAAGCCAGGAGATAGAGCTGGGGATGATAGGTATTCCTGCGGACCATGCCGTTGGGATAGGACAATTGATTGAGGAAGCCGCTGATCTGGTCATACTGCCAAGTGAAGGGAGTATCCAAGCCTTCCATATTCATCCCGATCATGGCACCTTGATGGCCATAGTCAAGATGGGAGTATTGCACGGTGCGGGTTCCGATCATCAGGCGGTATCCGCAGGGACGCCCAAAGGCGTCATACTCTTCCTGGATGCAGCTTTCCGCAGTTCCAAAGGAAGTCTCCTGGATCATTCTCCCATAGGCGTCATAAGAGAACTCTCGAGTACCTAAAGCGTCGGAAACGGTGATCATCTGTCCCAGGTGGTTGTAGGAGTAGAGCCATGGCTGGGTGTTGTCGCTGTGAGAGACGGAGACTAATTCCCCGGTGGCCGGAGCGTACTGATAAGTTGTCACAATGCCCCTGGCTTTGGTGAGTGTTTCCAGGCGGTTGAGCCTGTCGTAGGTTTTGGAAACACAGGAACCATTGGCATAGGTTTTCTTGAGTTCCAATCCCGTGGCCGTGTCGTAGAGCCAGGTGGTGGTATCTCCGTCGGTGCGGCTGGAAGGATCGGTGGTAATATCGCCTTCATCCGTCCTGAAGGTGGTTAACGATGTCAAGCGTCCTGCTTCATCGTAAGCAAAGCAGGAGGGCTGTATGGCAGTCCCGTATTCGGCCGTTTTCCGGCCGCGGATATCATAGCAATAACAGATGGTGCCTCCCAGGGCGTTGGTGATGCAGGCAGGGGCGTCACAGCAGGGGGAGTAGGCAGTGGAAGTGATATTGCCTTGTGCGTCGGTTGTCCTGATAGGGCGTCCGGCCAGGTCGGTTTCGATGGCAGTAACATTGCCCCTGGCATCGGTTTGCTTCAGCATCATTCCTGTGGAGGTATAGGAGCGTTTCCGTGAAGAGTGGATTCCTGCATAATTGGTTTGGCTTATGGTAAATCCATCCACTACAAGAGATTCAGCCACGATATCCGAAGTGGGAATGCGGCTGAATTGAGTTCGCCGGGCAGGAGCGGTGTATTCCGTCCATTGGACACTCTGCTGACCGTACACGTCGAAGGAAAGAGCCTTGCTTTCCAGTACAGGGTCCAGCTGAGAAACCATGGTTTCCGCAGTCTGTGTCACGGGCAGTCCTTCGGTATTGTAGGTTGTAGAGGTTTGTACCTGATAAATGCCATCTTCCCGTATCTGGTAGCATGTGGAGCTTTCCGATATCCTGTTTTTAGTGGCATCTTCGGGATGAAGCTCGTCCAGAAGGACGGTTTGCCTCACGATGCTGCCCAATTCACTGTAGTCGGTTGCTGTGGGAGCCATGTCTTCTGCTTGAGAGCGGACAAGCTGCCCCTTGTCGTTGTAAGCGTTGCTGGTGACAATGAATCCTCCCTTCGTATTGGGCTGTTGCTGCCGGATGGTTTGGCCGAAGCCGTTTTCCAGGGAGCGTAAAAGAACCACTCCCCGGGACAGGGTTGTGGTGAGGATGCCCTCTTGTGTCAACTCAAGTTGAGTTTCGATTTCTCGCTGACCGGTTCCTGTCTGGAGAAGAATAAAGTCGTCATAATAGGTTTTGGTAATCAAGGTAGACCCTGAAGGAGTGGTGACAGTAGTGGTGAGTTGATCATCACTGTATTGAGTCCTGGTCACACGTCCGAGGATATCGGTTGTGGAAATAACCCTTCCCAAATCGTCGTACTCCGTGCTTTCAACCGTCGTCAGGGCACCGACATCCTTTCGTGTGGAAATAATCCTTCCTGCGGCATCATAAATGTAGCTGGTGATGGTTTCAGGCGTGGTTTCCGTGGCGGAACGAATAGTTTCAACTAGTTGCTTGGCCGAGTTGTAGCCATAGGTGGTCACTACTCCATCCTCGTCGGTCTCCTTCAGGGGACCGCAGCACATCCATTCCGTCGTGCGGATGCGTCCATTGCCCTTCGTCGTCTTGGTACGGCGAAGTTCAACATCGTATTCATAATCTTCCAAAGTAATTAAAGACCAATTTTCACCTGTGTGGACGTATTGCTCCTGTCTGGTGGTGGTGCCGTTTTCAGCGACGTATTGCACGGTTCTGGTACTTTGGCCGGGAACAATGCTCCCGTTTGCCTGGACAGTTGAGGTCACCTTGTGGAGAGCACCATGATCCGTGGTGGCTTCATAGGTATAAATGGTCTGAACACCGTCTATGCCCTGGCTCATCTTCTGTCTTCCCCGGGCATAAGGGTATTGTGCTGCTTCTCCATAAGTCTCCGAGATGCTTGTGTGAACCTCATCGGAGCCCAGAGCTGTTTCTGTCACCGTCGTGCGGTTGACTTCGGGGCTGTCTTCATAGGTATAGCTCCTTTGGCTTAGAACGGTTTCCGTTCCGTCCTGGGCAATGATGATTTCCCTTTCCGTTGCCGGTCTGAAATCATTGAAACGCAGGTCGGCATAGGTGGTACGTGTTCCTTTTTCTCCTCCTCCTGCCCACGGTGTTGCTTCCAGAACCACCCGGCCCTGGTCGTCGTACTCATAGCGCGTGTAGCCTCCGTCGGGCTTGATTTCCAATGACACGCGGAACTGGTCGTTGTACGTGTAGAGTGTTGTTTGGGCCAGAGGAGTATCGTAGCCCTCCGTGCTGCTGATGGTCAGCCAGCCTCCGTCCGTGCTCTTCTGGACGGTGCGTACGCAGGATACGGGCGTTTCCTCGTTGATCTTGCGGTAGCTCTCAATCATTTCCCACTTGCCGCCGGGCAGGAAATTGCGCTCAATCCGCCGTACGATGCGCTCGTCCCCTTCACCCTGGGTGATAGTTACATGGTTGCCTTCCACTTTCCGCTCCGTGCGGAAGGCGGGCATGCCCTGCCTCTGCTCGGTGATGAGCATCACGGGTTCTCCATCCTTGACAGTATTTTCATAGCTGACCGTCTTGTAGGGAGTCCCGGAAGCAGTTACGCTCCGGGCGGTTTTGTTCACCTGGGAGGGGGAGTACCACTCCAGGGTGAGTTTGTTGCCTTCAGGCACTGCCTGGAGAAGACCCTGCGACTGGGACCAGATGCTTTGGATGGCGCCGGTGGAGGGATGGCGGTTGACCTGGAGTTTGGCAGCATAGGCTTCCGCCGTGGTTTCCACCCCGGAAGAAGAAATCAGGGAGACAACCTTGCCGGTGGAAGCCGAGAAGCGCAGGGTACTTCCATTGCTCTGGACCATGTCCAGATAAATGGGATTTCCGTCAGTGCAGGGAGACTTGTCCCGGTTGAGCAGCCGGACCCTGTAGTTGAGTTTGCGTGAGCCTCCGGAAACGGGAGCGTCGGCGCTTCCGGCGGCGGCGCGGAAAGAGATGGAGCTGCCGGTTGGGCGCTTGACAGTTGCCTGGCGGGAAGCGGAGTCCCAGGAGCAGGTCCATTCGAGGGGATGCTTGTAGCGCAGTCCAATGGAGCATTGAGGATTGGCCCGGAAACTGAAGGAAGCTGCGCCGCCTCCTTCACCCCCGCCTCCGGAGTTTTCCCCGCCGACTTCCAGCATGCCTTCACAGTCGTCGGCATCATCCGGGTTGCCGCCGAAGGAGTGGCCTCCGGCAGAGTTGGGTCCTCCATTCTTGTCACACTCGGATTGAGCGCTTTCTTCCTCGCATTTGCAGGAACAGGGGCATGGGCAGCCTTCTTCTTCCGGTCCGCTGGAGGAGGAAGAGGAATTGCTGCTGGAGCTGGAGCTGGAGCTGGAACTGGAACTGGAACTGGAACTGGAACTGGAGCTGGAGCTGGAGCTGGAGCTGGAACTGGAGCTGGAACTGGAGCTGGAGCTGGAGCTGGAACTGGAGCTGGAGCTGGAACTGGAACTGGAACTGGAACTGGAACTGGAGCTGGAACTGGAACTGGAACTGGAACTGGAACTGGAGCTGGAACTGGAGCTGGAGCTGGAACTGGAACTGGAACTGGAGCTGGAGCTGGAACTGGAACTGGAGCTGGAGCTGGAACTGGAGCTGGAGCTGGAACTGGAGCTGCTTGACTTGGGATCAAACCCAAAATCAAACCCTCCCCCTTCCGAAGAGCTGCTGGAGGTGGTCTCCTCTTCCTCGTCCCGATAAAGATTGACCAGGGTGATGACTTCCTCTCCTTCCCTGTCCGGAGGAGTTACATTAGGGTCGAGGTAGGAATTAATATCGGGCGCCTCCGCCTTGTCGGAAAGAACGGCAATGCAGAACTCCTGTCCGGAGCCCAGGGCGGCATGGTGCTCATGGACGATTCGGCACCAGTAATACCCCTGTTCCAGCACGACGCTCTCCGGCTTCACGGAAAGGTCCTTTGCTTCCTTCGTGAACTCTACATTCTTGAATGGGATGGCCAGGGAGATGGAGGAATCGGCGTCCAGGGAGAGGAAATAGGTACCGCGTTTCATGATCTTGAGGTACCCGGTCCATTCATGGCGTGTGTCGCCGGAAGCGGAACGTGGTGAGATGAGAACGGGGGCGGTGATGCCGTTGACGTAGAAGTCGGCCTGCGGGAGGCCGTTGGCGAACATGGGAACGAAGGGATAGCGGGGTTCCGGAGTGTTGTCGGTATTGTTCATTGTCTTGTAAACCAGTATTGTTAAGTGATTTGCGGACAATGTAGAACTTTCTGTCACCCAAATGAAAGACGCCTAAAATGTTATGACGAAAAGCTCATCTGGATTTTATTTCTCAAGGCAGAGAATAGCTAATTTCCATATTTTTTAGAAGGAACTTTCTTTTCAGAAGCAAAGCAGGAACATTCCTTACTATATAATAAAATTTACGAACAGGAGCTTTTCCTGTCCGTAAATTGGGGAGCGGTTTTGTGTATGGAAAGACACGTATCAGGCTCAAATGAGCCACGTTCCGTATTGCTGGAGGTCCTTCTGCCTTCTCATGCTGTAGTCAAGGATGTATTTAAGAATATCCGCCTGGGTGTAGCCGTGTTGTGCGGCCGCCAGGCAGATGGAGCCGCTTTTGCCCAGGTGGCAGCAGACGTTCATTTCCAGAATGCGGCGTTCGCCCTTTTCAAAATCGATTCTGTAGTCAATGCGGAAGTAGTCCATGGGCCCCAGGGCCGCCCAGACTTTCCGGACGTCTGCAATGATATCCTGTTCCAGATCGTGCACGGATACAAGCTGGTAGCCAAGATGGTCATGCAGTTTGAGGTCTTCCGTGATGATGTTGCCGGGTTTGTCCGACTTCGGCTGTACGAATCCCAGAACGACGGGTTCTTCTCCTCCCAGCACGGGAACGGTGACGTCAATGCCTTCGCAGTATTGTTCCACAAGAACTTCATGCCCTTCTTGCATAAGGCGTTTGGCGCAGGAAGCCACAGCCTCCCAGGTCCCGCAGATGCTGTCTTCCCGGATTCCTCCGGAAGCGGCGCCGAAGCGTTTTTTGACAAAGTAGGGACCGGGGAAGGGGGCTTCCTGCGGAATTTTCCGGTCTTTGGAAAGTCCCATGCCCTCCGGCATGTGGAGGCCCAGGGAGCGGAAGACAAGCTTGGTCAGCAGTTTGTCTTCTGCAATGGCGCGAATGTTGGGAGGAGCGCCCAGGTAGGGAACCTGAATGAATTCGCAGTAGGAGGAGATAAAGATTTCCGGCTTGGCCATCTGGAACCTGTTCATCAGGGAGAAGACATAGTCCACATTTCCCTTGGCAAATTGTACGGAGTACGGCTTGGAGGAGGAGACGACATCATAGCCTATGTCCTGGATGGCTTTATAAATGTTGTAGTGGTACTGGGGATAACCTCCGTTGCCCGTGTAAAGTTTTTGGGAGAAGTCGGGTGCATCGGGCGCATAGGGAGCCAGATACAGGATTCTTGCGGGCTTGCCGTAGGCGTTTAATTGAATTTCCGGGACTTTGAACATAAATGGCAGTGATTGTGTGGAATGTTTCTTGGATTGTGGAAATCGCCGCCGTGTTCAAAAAATATAAATAATAAGGGACGGTATTACCGTCCCGGAGGAAGGAAGATGAAGAAGAAAAAGCACCAGGGCTTTCCTATTTCCTGGTCAGGCCCCTGGCCAGCCTCTGGACATACTGCTCCATGGCTGGAAGTTCCTGTTCAATGCATTCCACCAGCTTAAGCTGTGTCCGGCAGCGGCTCAGGTTATGTCCGGACCGGGAAACCTTGAAGTACTGGTCCCCTTCCAGATAGTCCGTAAGGAAGCGGATCCCGATTTCCAGCGTGATGAGCTTTCCGGAAAAGGCGAGCTGGTCTATTTCCGCCTGGGTCAGGAATCCATGGGCAGCCTGCAGATAACCTTCCACAATGGATTGGAACATGGGCATGCGCATGCGGACTTTGCTCAGGTCTTCCTCATCTTCTTCCGTTGGCGGAGTGACGGTGCGCACCATGTCCCCGAAGTCGTACAGGACGAGGCCGGGCATAACCGTATCCAGATCAATGACGCAGACGGCGTGGTCCGTGTCTTCGTCCAGCATGACGTTGTTGATCTTGGTGTCGTTGTGGGTAATGCGGGTGGGCAGTATTCCTTTTGTCTGGAGGTCCAGGAGACGGTCTACGTCCTGCTCCCGCGCCCTGATGAATTCCAGCTCTGCCCGGCAGGAGGAAAGCCGCCCCCGGGGATCTTGTTTCGCAACTTCCATGAGGCGGTTGTAGCGGTTCCGGGTGTGATGAAAGCCGGGAATGGTTTCCACAATGTCGTCCGGATTCATGTCGCTGATCAGGTCCTGGAAAGATCCGAAGGCGAAACCGGCCTGATAGGCTTGGCGCGTGTTTTCCACTACGTCGTAAGTATGCGTGCCGGCCAGGTAGTTGTAACAGCGCCAGATTCCGTCTCCGGGGATGTCTATGTAGTTGCGGCCGCCGCGCGCCGGGTAAAGATTGAGGGTCTGACCGGCGGAGTCTTTCACGCGGCGCAGTACTTTCCAGTTGATGTGACGGGTAACTTTTTCCACGTTGCGCATAACGGCCCGGGGGTCCTTGAAGACGTAGTCGTTGATGCGCTGCAGAATGTAGGAGTCTTCCGTTCCGTCGCTTTTGCGGTAGGTGGCCTTGTAGGTGGTGTTGATGTGGCCGCTGGGTATTTCCTTGCCGGTGACGAATTCCCCTTCAATGGCGAAAAGGTCTCCAATTCCGGCAATGCGGCTCAGTAGCTGGTCGGGATCGGCTGGCGTGGAGAGCGGAGCGTTCATGGGGTTGTGTTTGAGGCAATGTTGGACGGAACGGGAATCAGTGAACGAATTTATAGCCTACGAGTTGATCAAGCTTGCTTTTGAGCTGTGCGACGCCGTCTCCGTTGAGGGCGGAAAGGGGGATTACGTCCACCTTCGGGAAGCGCAGTCTGAAGTTAGCCAGATTGTCTTCCGCACCTTCCAGGTCCATTTTATTGGCAACGACAAACCAGGGCTGTTTGGCAAGGTCTTCGCTGTAAAGTTTGATTTCCGTGCGGAGGTTTTGCAGGTCTTCGATGGGGTCGCGTCCTTCGCTTCCGGCCATGTCCAGAACGAAGACGAGTACCTTACAGCGTGTGATATGACGCAGGAATTCGTGTCCCAGGCCACGGTTGCGGTGCGCGCCTTCAATGATGCCGGGAATGTCCGCTACCACGCAGCGGCGGAAACTGTTGAATTCTACCACGCCGATGATGGGTTGAAGCGTCGTGAACGGGTAGTTGGCGACTTTCGGCTTGGCTGCGGAAATATCGCCCAGCAGCGTGCTTTTGCCGGCATTGGGGTAGCCCACCAGCCCAGCGTCCGCAATGCGGCGCAGTTCCATGAAAAAGACGCCTTCCTCCCCTTCCGTGCCCAGTTCCGCTTCCGTGGGAGCCTGGTTGGTGGCGGAACGGAAGTGCCAGTTGCCTTTGCCGCCGATGCCGCCCTGGCACAGAGTGAACCGGGTTCCTATTTCCGTCAGGTCCGCGATTTTTTCCAGTTCAATGCCGTCGCCTTCCCGCTCCAGCCACGTGGCTTCCGACATGGAAGAGGCATTGCTACGGTAGATGATGGTGCCGGGCGGAACTTTCCCGATGACGGATTTCCCGTTTTTGCCGTGTTTTTTAGCTCCCTGGCCGCCTACGCCGTCCGTAGCGATCAGCTTGGGATCGTAAAAAAAGGAACGCAGGTCATTCGTGTGCGGGTCCACTTCCAGAATGACGCTACCGCCATCGCCGCCGTCCCCGCCGTCCGGGCCGCCCTTGGGCACGAATTTGGCCCTGCGGAAGCTGACCAGCCCGTTTCCTCCCTTTCCTGCCTTGGCAAATATGCGGATGTTGTCAACAAACATGGCTTGATCTTAGGCATTTTTGGCCCGAAAGCAAGACAAGTGGAGGACTGTACGTCCGTTTCCACGGCATGTGATTCGTGCCACCTAGGGAGCCGGAATACGTCCGGGGGGAACAAAACCGGCCCGATCGCTGTCTTCCGGATATTTTTCCGAAGGGCCGTATTGGTTTGTTCCCCGCTGGCTGTCCTCGCAAAAAAAGATGATGAGAAGGATGGGGCCCGCCAGCGGAATGAGGTTCAGCAGAAGAAGCGCGCCGCTTTTATTGGTATCATGCAGGCGTCTGCATCCCACGGCCAGAGAAGGGAGTAGCGTGGAGAGCGCCCATAACAGCACCGGACTTTCTCCTGCCAGAACATGGTTGAAAACCCTGGAGGGAGGCATCTGTTGGGGATCATTGAAAATAAAAAGGTTCAGCATAAATGCCAGGCTGAGCATCCACAAGAGAATGAAAATCACCGTTTGTCCCAATGTCCAGTACCAGAATTCGGACAAGGTGGCGCGGCCTGAAAAGCGCGCGTATTTGCGGAAAACGCTTTTGACGGCTGTGGCCAAGTTATAGCCGTCAAAAGAAGGAGAGAGAGGGGGCATGAATTTATTAAATCACTTGCAGTCAAAGGTGTCAATAGAGGGCATTGGTGCGGCTTTTTCCAATGGAATGCGTGCAAACGGTCTTTTGGATTGAAAAGAAGTGCCGGCATGGCATCATCAGCTGTAAATCATGCCCCGCCTTTCCATTCTGCTGCCTGACGGTTCCGAGAAAACCATCGTTCTCCCGAAAAACGGCGAATATTTCGCTCGTATCGGTCGGGATGAACATTGTGAAATTGCCATTCCCTCTCCTTCCGTATCAGGAGAACATGCGTTGCTCCAGTACAAGGACGGCGGTTATGTCATCGAAGACCTGGGTTCCACCAACGGCGTCAAAATCAACGGCCTGACTCCCATGGGGCCTGCCGCCCTGTATGAAGGGGACGATATTATTTTGGGAGAGGTGCATTTGAAGTTCTCTGAAGAACCGGTTTCCCTCCCGGTCTCCGGAACGGACGGAGGGAACAGACAGGAAGAATCCTTTTCTCCCGCCATGCAGAATTTGCAGCAGCTTGCGGACCAGGCTACCCGCACGGCACGGAAAAATTACATGTGGATGGCCTTGTATGCCGTTCTGATGTTTTTCCTGGCGCTGTTCGCCGGGGTGACTTACAAGCATTACAAGGTTACCGGAGAACTCCTTCCCTTGCAGTGGCTGGGCATTGAGTCGCCCAAGGAAGCCCTGAAGTCTCTTGAAAATCAGGAAACGCAGAAGAATCAGGAGGAAGCCCCGCAGGAATAGGCTTTTTTCCTGTTTTGCCGCCTTAACAGGTGGTGGAAAGGTTCCGGTGCATGTGTTGCTCTTCCGGCAAGAGCAGGAAGGGAGATGTCGCTCCCTGTTCCAGTTCAAGCAGGTATTGTTTGATGGACAATCCTCCTGCATACCCGGTCAGTTTTTTGTTGGCGCCGATGACCCTGTGGCAGGGAATAATAATGCTTATGGGATTGCGCCCGTTGGCACGGCCTACGGGGCGGCAGGCAGACGGCCTGCCCGTTTGCCGGGCGATGTCGGCATAGCTTCTTGTCTCCCCGTAGGGAATGGTTAGAAGAGCCTGCCAGACGGCTTCTTCAAAAGGAGTGCCCTGAGGAGCGAGCGGCAGGTCAAAAATGCGGCGTATCCCCCGGAAGTATTCGTCAAGCTGGCTGGCCGCCTGTTGCAGCAGGGGGGTATTCTTCCATGGCAGTTGTTGCGGCTGATCCATGTGTCCCCAAAAGATATGCGTGATGGCTGTTCCGTTTTCTATGATGCCGACCGGCCCCAGGGGAGTTTGATGAAGCATTGCCCAGCATTTCTCGGGAAAATTTGTATTCATGGGTGGAATATAACACAGGCAGGGGACCATTTCTCTTTAATTTTTTACCAGACGTGAGAACGGGTTGCTCCGGAATTTTCAATGGCAAACACATATATGCGGGATTTTGATTGAAAGGCGGACTCTTCAAGTACAGTATTGATGATATGATGAAGAAAGGCCTGTTTGCCGTATTGCTGGCGGCGTGTCTGTGCGCGTCCGGAAAGGGAGAAAACGTCAATCCTCCCAAAACTCTGCCGGGCGGCTGGGTGTACATGTGGGGCGACGAGTTCAACGGCACCAAGATCAACCTCAAGAAATGGCAGCCGGAACTGGGCGTAGTACGCAACCAGGGCTCCCAGCAGACATATACCGCGCGCCCGAAGAATTTGCGCGTGAAAGACGGCAATCTGGTGCTGGAGACCCATTTTGAGAAGTTTGCCAACATCAATTACAAGAAAAGCAATGCGGAATGGATTAAAAACACCAAATTCATGCCTTATACTTCCGGTTCCGTCAGCACGCTTAAAACGAAGACTTTCCTGTTCGGCAGGCTGGAAGTCCGCGCCAAACTTCCCAACAAGGCCAAGGGCATCTGGCCCGCCATCTGGCTGTTGGGCAAGAACAAGTGGGGATGGCCCACCAACGGGGAAATTGACATGATGGAAAATATTTCCCAACAGCCGGACGTGGTTTATTCCACTTTCCATTTAAGCCCGGACGGTGTCTCCAAGAAAGACGTTTCACGCGGCGGCACGGTGAAGATCGACAATCTTTCCGACGATTTCCATATCTACGTCATGGAATGGGACAAGGACAGCATCAAGCTGATGGTGGATGACAAGCTGGTAAAGTCTATCGATCTGAATACCACGAATTACGCGAATGGGGCGGGCAATCCCTTCCGCACGCCCTTTTATCTGATCCTCAATTCCGCTGTAGGCGGCCAATGGTGTGAAAAAGCGCCCGAGGATGGCACGGGATATCCGGTTGAGTTCCTGATTGACTATGTTCGTTTCTACCAGACCAAGGAACACATGGAGCAGGCCAAGCAGTTTGACCCGGAAACCGGTCTGCCGAAGAAGAAGTAAGTCTGTTTTTTCCATATTCCGATGCAAGGGGTTGGAATAGTTCCTCCCCTCTCATTCAGGATTAACTTTTAAGGAATCCTCCTGAAAGAAAAAGCCGCTCTTCCCGGAAAGAAGAGCGGCTTTACGGTTGAAAAGGAAACGAAATTAAAATTCCGTGCCCGTGTGCTGGGTCAGTTCCTGGAAGCGTGCCAGAATGCGGGCGGTCACGGGCCCGATTTTGCCGGAACCCAGCTCGTAGCTGTCCAGTTTGGTAACGGGAACGCATTCCGCGGCCGTTCCTGTCAGGAAGCATTCATCCGCGCACGTGACCGTGAAGCGGTTCATGGTTTTTTCTTCCGCCGGGATTTGCTGTTCACGGCAGATTTCCAGAACGACGCGGCGGGTGATGCCGTCCAGCGCACCGTCCGTCACCGGGGGCGTATAAACGGTACCGTCCTTCACGATGAAGATGTTGTCCCCCGTGCATTCCGCCACGTTGCCCTGGTCGTTCAGCATCAGGGCTTCCGCCGCTCCCTGGCGCACGGCTTCCACCTTGGCCAGGATATTGTTGAGGTAATTGAGGGATTTCACCTGCGGGCAAATGGTGTCCGGACGATTGCGGCGGATGGAACTGGTGATCAGGGACAGGCCGTTTTCATAAACTGCCGGATCGTACAGGGCTATTTTATCCGCGATGATATAAACGCAGGAACGCTTGCAGTTGAAGGGATTGAGGCCCAGGTTGCCGATGCCGCGCGTGACTACCAGGCGGATATAGCCGTCGTCCAGGCCGGAGGCCGCCGCGGTTTCGCAAACGGCTTTGGACAGTTCCTCCTTGCTGTAGGGCATGTCCAGCAGCAGGTAATGGGCGCAGTTGAACAGGCGGTCCATGTGGTCTTCCAGCCGGAAGACGCGCCTGTTGTAAAAGCGGATGCCCTCAAAAATACCGTCGCCGTAAAGTGTGCCATGATCAAACACGGAGGTCTTGGCTTCCTCCTGTTCCACTAGCTTGCCGTCTAACCAAATCTTCATTGTCGTTTAAAATTAGGAAATTGTTTGTGCCGGAACAGGATAGCCGCATTTGCCCGCCGGGGAAAGCTATAAATTCACGCGTGAAGGAAAAGTTCCGTCAATCACGGTTCTTTACGGAGGCCTCGCGCGCGGAATTATTATGACGGTATTCGTGGAGCAGGCTTGACATTTATTTTCCCGTGCCTTTAGCTCTCGCGCGAAATGTCAGATCCTTCCAAGTTCCGCAATCTCGCCATCATCGCTCACGTCGACCATGGAAAAACGACCCTGGTTGACCAACTTCTGCAGGCGGGCGGCGCCTACCGGGCCAACCAGGCCGTGCAGGAACGCGCCATGGATTCCATGGATCTGGAACGGGAAAAAGGTATCACGATCAAGGCAAAGAACACTTCCATTCTCTGGAACGGATACACCATCAACATCGTTGATACTCCTGGGCACGCCGACTTCGGCGGTGAAGTGGAACGCGTGATGAAGATGGTGGACGGCGTTCTTCTGGTGGTGGATGCCTTTGAAGGACCGCAGGCCCAGACGCGCTTTGTGCTCCGCAAGGCTCTCCAGGAAGGATTGATGCCTATCGTGGTGATCAACAAGATCGACCGTCCGCACGCCGATCCCGCCGCCGTGCATGACCAGGTGCTGGAACTGTTCCTTGAACTGGGCGCTACGGATGAACAGTTTGAAGCCCCTTTCGTGTACGGCTCCGCCCGCGACGGCTATTTTATGAATTCCATGGAAGGGGAACCTCCCGTGGACTGCACCCCCCTCCTGTTCAAAATTGTGGAACATATCCCCGCACCAAAGGATGCAGACCCGGAAGGGGAGTTCAAGATGCTCGTTTCCAACATTGACTGGGATGATTATGTAGGCCGCGTGGCCATCGGCCGCATCACTTCCGGTTCCGTCAAGAAAGGAGACACCGTCTGGCTCCACCAGAGCGGGGGAGCCTGCGTTTCCGGCAAGGTCACCCGCATGTTTGAATATTCCGGCCTGGGCACCACAGATTCCGCCGTGGGCGTGGCGGGAAACATCGTGGGCGTGGCGGGATTTGAAAACGTAAACATTGGTGAAACCCTCGGCGGTTCTCAGGAGACGGAAGCCCTGCCGTTCGTGGCGATTGACCCGCCTACGATTTCCATGGAATTTTCCATCAACAACGGTCCCTTTGGCGGCCGTGACGGCAAAAACGTTACTTCCCGCGTGATTCGCGACCGCCTGATGCGGGAGATGCGTACGAATATTTCCATCCAGGTGGAGGATACGGACAAGGCCGGCGTGTTCTCCGTTTCCGCCCGCGGGGCCATGCAGATTGCCGTGCTTGTGGAAACCATGCGCCGTGAAAATTACGAGCTGTGCGTTTCCCGTCCCACCGTGATCATGAAAAGGGATGAGAACGACCGCCTGACGGAGCCGTACGAGACGATTTACGTGGAAGTGCCGGACGAATATTCCAACGGCGTCATGAAGCTCCTGAACGCCCGCAAGGGACAGATGGAAGACATGGTATGCAAGGAAGGCACGGGCCATACCTTCATCCAGGCGTACATCCCCACCCGCGGCATCATCGGGTTTGAATTCGAGCTGGTGAACCTGACGTCCGGCCACGGCATTTTCTCCCACCTGTTCCGGGATTACGGCCCCTACGCCGGGGAAATCACCACGCGCACCACGGGCACGCTTGTTTCCATGGAAACGGGAGTTTCCACTCCCTTCGCCCTGGCCGCCCTGGAAGAGCGCGGGCGCCTGTTCGTGGGGCCGCAGGAGGACATTTACGAAGGGCAGATCGTGGGTGAAAACCCGCGCCAGATGGACATGCCCGTGAATCCGTGCAAGGAAAAGCATTTAAACAACATCCGTTCCGCCACGAAGGGGGACGGCATTCAGCTTTCACCTCCCGTCAACTTCTCCCTGGAACGCGCCATTGAATACATTGAAGCGGATGAACTGGTAGAGGCTACTCCTCATTTCATCCGCCTGCGCAAGCGCATCCTGAACGCCAACGACCGCGTCCGGGAATCCCGCAAGGCAGGGAACTAGAAGCGGACGGTTGCCAGGATTAAGTGCAGAGTTTGCCTTTCGTTGCCTCCGGAAGTTTTCCAGTCCAACGTGCGGGGGACTCCGGACGCCGGAATGGCAAATCCATAGTAAACCGACATTTCTGCCGTTTCTTTTAAGGAACGATATTTAGGATGCAGAGGGAACTTGGATTCCCGATCTATGCCTGTTTTTTGGAGCTCCGGAAAAAGCGCTGTATTTTTCTTACAAGACGCAGCAGTTTCCTGGAGCGTTTCAGGGCACGGCTCCCCCTGCCCCAGAAATACAGGACTCTCAGGTCATCAGGTACAGGTTCTGGGTACATGTATTTTGGCACAGCCCGGTCAAATCCGATGCGGCGGTATTCCTCCAGGAAAGCCTGTCTTTCTTCCAGAGTGGCCGATCTGGGGGAGAACCCTCCGTTCGTGAGGCTCATTTTCCGTGGACGCGTACACCAGATGAGAGAAGATTTGGCCGACTCGAAAGCATTTTTGCCTGATACCGTGTTGCACATGCACATGGAAATCCCCTTGTCGTCGTTGGGAAAGCCTCCGTCGGTGGCGTCATAACCCCAAAAATCGCTCAAGGTAATGTCGGCGTAGCGTTCGTGCTTGCTGTATTTGCAGGTATAGCAGCTTTCCCTCAGGAAATAGTCCCTCAGGAACCCGCGCATGAACGTGTCCTCCTCCCATGTACCCAGATAAACGGCCTTGCGGTTTTTGAATTCAGCTTTTGTATTGAAATGGTACCAGCTCCATTTCTTGTCACGGAAATTGTAATTTTTGACCGGGGACTTGTACCTGTGTTCAAGGTAGCTGATGTAGTCCGTAAAAATGACGGGAGATGGAACTCCGTGGCAGACGATGTCCACGGTCAGCAGGTTGTCATATTCTTTTCTGAGGAAGAGATGCAGCCCCGCCGTCTGGCACGGCGTTCCGGCAAACAGGACCTTTTCCCCCTGCTTCAGGAGCCGGAGGATGTCCTGGAAGCAGGTTCCGGTTCTGCTTTGCGTGTATTTGGATGTTCGCAGCCTGGGCAGCTCTTCCTCCGAGCGGATGATAACATGGTGTACTCCCTTGAAATCGTCGTCATAGGATGCGGCGCAAACGTATCCTCCCTGTTTCAGCATCCATGAAGCCAGCGCGGAAAAGGCGCCTCCGGAGGAGGATGCCATGCGTATGTTTTCATCCCGGTGATAGGCCGCAAAAAACAGTTCTTCCGGGAGCCTGTCTTTACGGGACGGCGTTTGCAGGGCCGGACAGGCTTTTCGGCACAGGTCACAATCAATGCAGAGGTTTTGATCAATCTGAGGATGCAGAAATCCTTCCTGATCCGGGATCAGGGTAACAGCATGCCTGGGACAGATGGAAAAGCATGCGGAACATCCTGTACAGTCAGTGGTGGGACAAATGTCGATCATGTATGGGGGAAATGCAGCTTTTCAAGGAGGTGGTCGTAATATTCCGTGGAAAAATAAGGCGGAAGAGGCTCCTTGGGCGGTTGGTCAACGATATGCTGCACATACCCGGGTACCTGGTCCAGCGTTTCGGCAAAATAGACGTGCCCGCTGAAAGATTCGGGGAACCATTTGACGCCGGAGGCGAGTTTATGATCGCTGGAATTGAGGACAACGACGGGAGTATTGCCGATCAGGGAAAAAATGGTCCCGTGGTAGCGGTCCGTGACTACAGCCTGGAAGCGGGAGAAATAATCAAAGGTGGAATGGAGTATTCTCTTTCTGTCCGCAATGACTTCGTCGGGAGGGATATCCACGGTAGTGTCCGTTTGCTCCGTTGTAATAAACTCTTCCAGTTTCCGGCGGAGTTGTTCAATGGCTTCCGGCTGGTGAAAGGCTTCCTTGTCATTTCTCATGCAGAAGAGGACGCCCTTCCGCGGATATTCAGGCAGCTTGATATTGCCAATGAGGGAGGTTACGATGTCCGGATAAAGAAAAAGGCGGCATTTATTGAATAATCCCCTGGCTACTTCGTAAGAATATTCATCCCGGCAAAGGAGGGTGCAGTCCGGATGGGCGTTCAAAACGTCCGCTGTGGCCTGTGCATGGGAATTATCCTGATAATGAATAGTTTGGGGTAGAATAGTCAGGGGATGGTCGGGGAAAAGCTGGGCGATGCGGAGATAGTGGCTCTGCTCATCGTACAGGTCCGTCATATGGTAGCCGCTGTGGCACAGCAGGATGTCATTTTTCCGGATATGCTTGCGTATCTTCTTCAGAAGCCTCGGGGAAGTATTCATGTAGGAAGCAATGAATATTTCGTGCCGGGGCAGATTTTTCCTGATCCAGGCAATGATGCATTCCGTCTGCGCCTGATCTCCTAAATTGGAATGAAACGGGGAACCAAAAAGAAAAACGAACGGGCGTCTGAAAAAGCGCCGGAACCCCTTGGTCCATTCATGGAATGCCAGCCTGCGGTTCATGTTTTTTCGTTTCTTCTCAGAGAATCCGGGAAGATGGGAATAAAGCTTTTGCAGTAGAGGGAAAATGGCCATGCTTGCTAAAGTATCTTAGTCTGAAAGACTAACTTTTGCTTCTTCCGATGTGAAGGACAAAAGACAAAACCCGGCCTCTTTCGGGAGACCGGGTTTTGTACAAGCACCGTTTCAGGTACTATTAGATCTTGCCGAAGAGGGTCTTGCCGGCGGACATGAGGTTGTCTGCGGCTTCCTGGAGGCGGGCGGCGACTCCCTTTTCACCCTTGGCGAGGTAGGAACGGGGATCGTAGTCCTTCTTGTTGCCCACTTCACCGTCAATCTTGAGCACGCCGTTGATGTGTTCGCACATGTGGGAGACGATCGGGCGCGTAAATGCGTACTGCGTATCGGTGTCAATGTTCATCTTCACCACGCCATAGGAAACAGCTTCGCGGATGTCGGAAAGCTCGGAACCGGAACCGCCGTGGAAGACGAGAGGCATGCGGGCCGCTTCGCCGTGCTTGGCGATCACGGCTTCCTGGCCGTCGCGAAGGATGCTGGGCTTCAGCTTGACATGGCCGGGCTTGTACACGCCGTGCACGTTGCCGAAGGTGGCGGCCAGCATGAATTTGCCGAGGGGAGCCAGGGCTTCATACGTCATCAGCATGTCTTCCGGGGAGGTGTAAAGCTTGTCGGCGGGATGGCCGGAGTTGTCCACGCCGTCTTCTTCACCGCCCACGACGCCGATTTCAATTTCAAGGACGATGCCCAGTTCGGCGCATTCCTTCAGCAGTTCCTGGGAAAGCTTGAGGTTTTCGGCCATGGGCAGGGTGGAGGCATCCAGCATGTGGGAATTGAAAAGGGGAGCTTCACCCCGTTCCACGCGGCGTCGGGATTCGGCCAGGAGGGGACGCAGGAAGGTATCTACATGTTCGGGCTGGCAGTGGTCCGTGTGCAGGCCCACGAGCACCTTGTGTTCTTCAGCCAGGCGGCGGGTGGCTTCCGCCAGAACAATGGCGCCGATGGCGGAGCTGCCGACGGAGGTGCCGGAAGCGAATTTGCCGCCGCCGATGGAAACCTGGATGATGCCGTCGCTCTTGGCTTCGGAGAAGGCGCGGAGAGCGCCGTTGATTACTTCAATCGTGGTTACGTTAACGGCAGGGTAGGCGTAGCCTTCCTTCTTGGCCGTTTCAAGCATGGTGATGTATTGTTCTGGTGTGGCTATTGGCATAACGGGGTTATGATAGGCGCTTTTTCAAGGAAGGGCAAGACTGAACTCCGGCGCTCGCGGTACGGCGCGGCGTCCGTGATTTTTCTGGGGTTCCGTTTACTCGCGGATCATTTTGGCATCCGGCTGAGCCGGCTCTCCGGAGTCCGTCCGGTAGTTAATCTTCAGGGCATCAAGGAAAGGCTTGTGCCTGTCCAGGCGTCTCTTGAAATCCGTAAAATCTTTACGGTCGGGCTGCGTCCAGCCCAATTCCGCGATGGCGAACATGCGCGGAAACACCATGTACTGCCACTTGGCCAGCGTGGTCATGTATTCGCTCCAGCAGCTTCCCTGCACGCCCAGGATGTTTTTTTCCTGTTCAGGGGTGAGCCCCTTCGGAATGGGGTTCATATTATACACCTTTTGCAGGGGGATGGTGGAGAAAGTCGCCATTTCGTACTCGGGACCTTCCGGATGCGGACCCTCCTGCCGGATCAGATACGTACTTTCAAAAGGGGTCATAATCACCTTGTTTCCGTGCCTGATAGCTTCCCTGGCAATGCCGGGATCGTGCCAGACCATCAGGGTGGCCGTTTTGGAAAGGCCGCCTTCCCGGATTTCATCCCAGCCGATTATTTGCTTGCCGCGCGCGTTGACCAGCTTTTCCACGCGATGGATAAAGTAGCTCTGGAGTTCCTGTTCGTTTTTCAGGCCGTTTTTCTTCATCACTTCCTGGGCTTGGGGAGAGTTTTTCCACTGTTGTTTGGGCGCTTCGTCTCCACCTATGTGGATGTAGGGGGAATCCGGGAAGAGCTGGCAGACCTCTTCCAGAATGCCGTCAATAAATTTGAAGGTGGGTTCCGTAGGGCTGAACGTGAAGGGGAGAATTCCCCAGCGCGTCGCCACCCGGGGCTTGTAGCCGGGGATGTCCTTATTGCCGAATTCGGGATAGGCCGTGATGGCGGCCGCGGCGTGGCCGGGCGTTTCTATTTCCGGGACGATGGTGATGTGCCTGCGTTTGGCGTAGTCCACCAGTTCCTTCACTTCTTTCTGTGTGTAGAAGAAGGTGAAGGGTTTGCCGTCTCCCTTGTTGCGATTGCCGGGCATGGGGCTTTCCGGGCGGGTGGCTCCGATGGAGGTGAGCTTGGGATACTTTTTAATTTCCAGCCGCCAGCCCTGGTCTTCCGTCAGGTGCCAGTGGATGGTGTTTACCTTGTAGTGCGCGAGCAGGTCAATGATGGTTTTCAGCTCCTCAATGGAACGGGGGTTGCGTCCGCTGTCAATCATGATGCCGCGCCATGTGAAGCGCGGGCTGTCTGTGATGGTCATGCAGGGAATGGCCCATTTCCCCGCCGCATCTTTCGTCAGGGATTGCTTGAGGGTTTGCGCCGCATAAAAGGCTCCTGCCGGGGAAGTGCATGAGATGGTGATTCCCTGTGTGGTGGCTTTAATGGAATACCACTCCGGAGAAAGGGATGAATTCTTTTTCAGGAGTATCTGCACGGCATTGTTCGCATTCTGCACGGGCACCGCCTTGATTTGATGAATGTTGTTGGAAAAACCGGTCAGAAAGGAGGACAGGCACGCTTTATTACCTGTTTTGAGGATGGGCAGGCTGTTGTCGATTAAAAATCCCGGTTTGTCCTTTTCTATGGACAGCGTTGCTGGAAAGGGAATAATGGCGGGATTACCCTCTACGGGGCTGGAAGGAAGGGAAAGGGCCGCAGGCGCAGACAGGAGGAAGGCGGCAAGAGCAAGTTTTTTGAGAAGCATGGAGAATGAATTAAATGGATCGGATAGCGAATAATGCATTTGGCGGGGCATTGCAAGGAAACTTCATGAAAGCCGCTTTTGTCGAATAGGTGGAAGGGCCGCTCCGGAGAAGCGGGATGTCCGTTGGGAATGGGAGCGGGCAGGAAAACTCCCGATACCATTTGCATGGTAACGAGCTTGAAAGAAGGTCGGTTTCCCTCCCACTCCCGTAAACGGAACTATTCGGGGATGATTTCCCCGGCAATGAGGTCTTCCCAGGTCTGGCGGCGGCGGATGACGTTCCATTGGCTTCCATCCACCAGCACCTCTTCCGCCATCGGGCGGGAGTTGTAATTGGAAGACATGGAAAACCCGTAGGCTCCCGCGGAAAGAACAGCCAGCAATTCTCCCTGCCGCACGTCCGTCATTTTCCTGTCCTGGGCCAGGAAGTCCCCGGATTCGCAGATGGGTCCCACGACGTCTGCGGTAATGCAGGATTCCGAGAGATGTTCCCTGACCGGAATAATTTCATGGTAACCCTGATAGAGGGCCGGGCGGATGAGGTCGTTCATTCCTGCGTCCACAATCTTGAAGGTTTTCGCCTTGCCTGATTTTTCATACAGACAGCGCGTGATGAGAGCTCCGGCGTTGCCGACGATCAGACGCCCAGGTTCCACAATGATATGCAAACCAAGAGGTTCAAGGACGGGAACAACGGCCTGGGCGTATGTACTCAGCGTAAGCTGGGCGCAATCCTCGTTCCACCATTCCTGAACGCCTGATTCCAGGGAATTCTGGTAAACAATGCCGATACCGCCTCCGATGGAGAAAAATTCAATGCCGTGCTTTTCCTTGAGTCGTGCGGCCAGGGGCGCCACTTTCCTGACGGCCTCCATGAAGGGCTTTGCCTGGGTGAGCTGGGAACCGATGTGCATTTGCAGCCCCTTCAGGTGCACATGCGGCAATTCTCGGGCGGCCGTTTCATACAGGGATTCGATCTGTTCAAAATCCACCCCGAATTTGTTCTCCGACTTGCCGGTCGTGATATACTTGTGCGTGCCCGCCTCCACGTTGGGGTTGACGCGGACGGCTACCGGGGCCGTGAGGTTCATGGAGGCGGCAATATCGTTGATCGCGCGCATTTCCGCCTCGGATTCCACGTTGAAGCAGTAAATGCCCTGCTCCAGGGCATAGCGGATTTCCTTTTCCGTCTTTCCTACGCCGGCGTACGTGCATTTGGACGGGTCTCCTCCGGCCTTGATAACACGGAAGAGTTCCCCTCCGGACACGATGTCGAATCCCGCTCCATTGCGGGCCATGAGGTTCAGGATAGCGATGTTGGAGCACGCTTTCACCGCGTACGCTACTTCCGCATTCAACGGCTCCAGGGATTCCCTCAGGCGGTGGAAGTGGCTCAGAATGGTATGCTTGCTGTACACGTACAGGGGAGTCCCCTCCTTGTCCGCCAGTTCCTGAAGGTTGACGTTTTCACAGTACAGCAAGCCGTTTTTGTAAGCGAATGAATGCATGGGTTTATTCCTTGTTGATGTTTTCGTTTGTTTTCCCGGAATGACGAGGAGGGAGCGGGAATCTGGATACGGGGGGATTGTCAACGAGCTGGGCGATCCACGCCAGATCCTTGGAGCTTTCCAGGCCCAGCTTCACCAACATGGTGATGGGAACGGCCAGAAGCATGCCGATGGGCCCCCATACCCAGCCCCAGAAGATGACGGAGAGAAGGACCATGCTGGTGACGATCCCGAACTGGCGTCCCAGCAGCATGGGCTCCAGGCAGTTGCCCAGGGCCGTATTGATGAGCAGGTACCCTCCCGCCACAATGATGCCCGCCGTGGGGCTGATGAGCAGCAGGGCCAGCAGCGTGGGGGGAATGGCGGCGATGATGGAGCCGAACGTGGGAATGAAGTTGAGCGCGAAAGCCACGATGCCCCAGAGCAGGGGGAAGTCCACCCCCATGTAATAGCAGAGCAGGAAAGCCAGCAGACCGGTGAGGGCGCTGATGAATGTCTTGATAACCAGGTATTTCTGGACACCTTCAAGCGCTTTGGAGAATTTGCGGATGCCCGTGTCGCTGTTGCTTCCCAGCTTGTTGATGTTTGCCCGGAATCTGGGGGCTTCCCCCAGGAAAAAGGTCATCAGAATCAGGATCAGGGTGGTGAAGGTGAGCATGGAGGCCAGTTGCCCCATGACCCCGGTGGAAAGAGCTACAATGCGCTGGCTGTTGAGGAGGTCGGGAATTTCCTGCAGCATCTGGTCCGCCAGATTGTTCCAGTCCCTTTCAATCAGGAAGGCGCGGAATTCGTGGACTTTTTCAAACAGCAGGGGATAATATTTGGCATTGATGGTCTTGGCCAGATCCTGCCCCAGATACTGGGCCAGATAACCGAGGCCGACCAGGACGCCGAAGTCCATGATGACCGTAAATAGAACTGCCAGCCAGTGTGGAAAACGGAGCTTGTTTTTGAAAAATGTGGTGATCGGGTAACTGACGATCGCCAGAAACCCGGATAGGACGATGGGGAGCAACACCTGCTTGCCTGCCTGAAGCCCGGCCGTGATAATGATGGCGCTTGCCAGCATAAGCAGGATTTTCAAGCCTTCTTTTCCGGGTTCTTTCTGAGGAGTCATCAATGGATTAGGGTGAAATGAGCCGGATAATGTTGGTCGAATTTGCCGGGGATTGCAATATCAAAGGGCTGCATTTTGATGATTTACATCCGCGGCGTGCTTTCGGAAAAAGGGTTCCAGGTCTTCAAACCGCGTCAGCAACCAGTCGGGGCAACGTTCTTCCAGTCCCTTGACGTCGGCTCCGGGAGCCCATCCCGCGGCAATGATGCGGACGGGAACGGCACGGCAAGCGTCCACGTCCGACGGGGAGTCTCCAATGTAAACCGCTTCCCGTGCGGAAGCTCCCAGGCGTTCCAGAGCCCGGTTGATGCGGTCCGTTTTTACGCCGCCTTCCGGAGAACCCGTTTCCAGCACGGGGAAAAAACCGTCCAGATGAAAAAACTTGAGGGAAATATCCGCGCTTTCCCTGCGTTTGCCCGTAACCATCGCCAAACGAATGCCGCTGTTGCGGAGACTGTGGAGCAATTCGACCGTGCCGGGAAACGGAGCGGGAGCCATTTCCGCATGCAATTCCTGATAATAATGGATAAACAATTTGCGCCCGTGTTCGTGCAATTCCGGTTTGCCGGGAAACAGCTTCCGGATGACGCCTAAATCGTCCGGGCCGAAATTCCGTTCTATTTCCTTATCTGTCAGGACTCTTCCGTCCAGATCATTCACTGCCCGGCGGAAAGCTTCCAGGCACAGGGGGATCGTGTCTGCAAGGGTGCCGTCAAAATCGAAAATGGCAGTCTTGATCATCTGGCCGTACCCTACATGCCGCGTCCCGCAGGTTCAAGGGGAAAGCCGTGCCGGAATAGTCATGATGACAGAGGCTCTCGGATGGGCGGGAGACGTGTCATGCCGCGTGCAAAGATCAACGTTCCGGCGGCTGGCAGCCTCTAATTCCTTTATGCAAGGAGCGGCTCCCAAAGTTTATTTGTCCCTGTGGAACGTCATTGCATTGGGGATAGGCTCCATGGTGGGAGCGGGCATATTCGCCCTGATGGGTCAGGCGACCCTCATGGCGGGCAAAAACGTGTACTGGTCCTTCCTGATTGGCGGAGTGGCCGCCCTGCTTTCCGGTTATACCTATGCCCGCCTCGGATCCCGTTATCCCGGTTCCGGCGGCATTATGGATTATTTCAACAAGGGATTTTCCCACAAAACGCTGGCCGGGGCTCTCACACTGATTTATCTGGGCACGCTGGTCATCACGGTGGCCCTGGTGGCCAAATCCTTCGGGGCGTATGCTTCCCGCCTGTTCCTGCCGGATGAATCCGTCACTGTGTTTACTACGGGTCTTTTTTCCAGTATTGCCATTTTGCTGCTCGGGGCGCTGAACATGGGAGGCGTCAAGGCCGTCGGCAAGTCGGAAGTGGTGCTGGTAGCCTTCAAACTGCTGATTCTGACCATCCTGATGCTCGCCAGCTTCGGTTCTTCCGTGCCTGTTGGGGCGGACGTCATTCCCGTCAAGGGCCTGGACGGACTGTTGGGAAGCGTGGGCCTCACCTTCTTTGCCTTTGCCGGATACGGCATGATGGCCAACACGGCCGGCAATCTTCAAAATCCCGCCAGGACGCTTCCCCGCGCCATCTTTCTGGCGATCGGCGTTGTGATGGTTTTGTATCTGGTGCTGTCATACGTGGTTCTGACCAATGTCTCCGCGTCCTCCCTGGACAAGCATGCGGAAACCGCCGTGGCGCAGGCGGCCTTTCCTGTTTTGGGCGTATGGGGATTCGTGGCCGTATCCGTGGCAGCCCTGATTGCGACGGCATCTGCAATCAACGCCACAATGTTCAGCATGCTGGACATTTCCCGGGGACTGGCCCGCAACGGGCAGTTGAACGCCATGTTCAAACAGCCTTTCTGGGGGAGGGGAACGCAGGGCTTCTTCTATCTGCTGCTGGGTATTCTGGTGCTGACCAACGCGTTTAATCTTGTCGCCATCGCCAACCTTGCGGGGGCCTGTTTCCTGATCAGTTATCTGGCCGTATTCGTGGCCCACTGGCGGCTGCGGAAAGAGACGCACGGAAACGCCCTGCTGATCATTGCCGGATTTGTCCTGATGTTGGGCATTCTGGCGGCATTCTTCTACCAGATGTTTTTCAGCCAGCCTTACCTCATTCCGCTGATCGTGCTGTTTGTGGCCGGCTGCTTTATACTGGAAATCGTAATCCGGAAAAAGATTGGGCCCAAGGACGCCTGAGGGTGAAATCTGATCTGAAAAGGATTTGGTTTAAGTAATTCTTTTCAAAACGTTCCCTGCGAGAAAAACTTTCCCTTTGCTCTGGAAAAATCTGACTATTAAGCTGAGGGATCATTGATTAATGATAGCTTAAATGGTCGAGAAAAGATGTGGGACATTCGTGTAGCGCATGGCAGTGCTAAGGCCATATCTTTTTTATTTTAATATATTTTCTGATTTGAAGCGTTGCTTGTAAAGAGCCTTATCATAAGAACAGATTGATTGCGGCATTTTATGGATGGGATACAGGGAGTGATTTCTTGGGGAAGTGGATTTTCCTGAATCAGACGGTATCATATTTCCAGTCAGCTAGAAGAACCGTGGTTCTGGGAAGGTGATTAATCAATGCGACTGTTCTTTTGCGATCTTAATTAATGAGTTCTTCACTTGGGCACATTGCTCAAAAACTGCCCTGACTGCTGGCCAAAAAGCCCGTTCCCTCTGTATCCTTTCTTCTCTTAAAAACGGGGGGTGTTCACACTTAAACGTATAAGGCGTGGAAACCCTTGTGGCACAAATTATTGCCACAACCGTTCAAGGTAAGTTGCCTGTAACATTCTCTCCCTTTTCTCTCTTGTACGGTTGAATAAAACAACTAACTCTGATCCTGATTTTTACATTTTACAAATCCTTCACCAACCTGATTTACAAGACAATGAACAATACCGACAACACCCTGGATCCCCGCTATCCCTTCGTTCCCATGTTCGCCAACGGACTCCCGCAGGCCGACTTCTACGTCAACGGCATCACCGCCCCCGTTCTCATCTCACCACGTTCCGCTTCCGGCGACACCCGGCACGAATGGACCGGGTACCTCAAGATCATGAAACGCGGTACCTATTTCCTCTCCCTGGACGCCGATTCCTCCATCTCCCTGGCCATCCCATTCAAGAATGTAGAGTTCACGAAGGAAGCAAAGGACCTTTCCGTGAAGCCGGAGAGCGTCGTGCTGGAACAGGGGTATTACTGGTGCCGAATCGTCCATGAGCACCATGCCGCCCTGGGCTCCGGACAGGAGTTCTGCATTGCCATTCTTTCCGACAAGGCGGAGGCGCCCGATATCAATTCCTACCTCGACCCCAATGTAACTCCTCCGGACAGGGAAGGGGAGGAAGTCATCACCCTGGTCAATCTTTATCGGGACGAGGAAGAAGAGAATACCTCCAGCAGCTCTTCGGAAGGGGGAGGGGATGATTTTGGGTTTGATCCCAAGTCAAGCAGTTCCAGTTCCAGTTCCAGTTCCAGCTCCAGCTCCAGTTCCAGTTCCAGTTCCAGTTCCAGTTCCAGTTCCAGCTCCAGCTCCAGCTCCAGCTCCAGTTCCAGTTCCAGTTCCAGTTCCAGCTCCAGCTCCAGCTCCAGTTCCAGTTCCAGTTCCAGTTCCAGTTCCAGTTCCAGCTCCAGTTCCAGTTCCAGCTCCAGCTCCAGCTCCAGTTCCAGCTCCAGTTCCAGCTCCAGCTCCCTGTCTTCTTCCTCCAGCGAACCGCCCACCGAAGAGGAACCATGCCCTTGTCCCTGTGACTGTGACGAGGAAGGCGATGAGAACTGCGTCCAAAAGCAACCTACTCCGGGCGATCCCGATGACGAACAGGACTGCCAGGGTGATGCCTGTGTCAATCCCCCTTCTGCAGGAGGTCCCCCTCCTCCTTCTCCGGCCAGATTCATGAGGATGGCGCGATCTTCCACCCTCTCCAGCCTCAACTCCAACAGCGGGCCTTCCCTGCGCTACAACCATCCCATGGCATGGAGTGCTTACTTCTCTGGAGACGAACGGCGCGTCACCGTCAAACGCCCCTCCGGAAGTCACATCTATTTTAAGGCAGAAGAGGGGAGCTGTGATGCTTCTCCCATTGGCAGCTCCAGAAAGAGCGACTACCGGGTGAGGCTTCTCAACCAAGATCTCACTGTCAACCTCCAAGGCACTCCCGCCTTCATGGATATGGTTCTTCCCAGCGGTATGGTCCTGCGATTCTCGGCATCCACTGGAGAAGTCGTTTCGGTTACCAGTTCTTCAGGACACATCATGACCGCCGAGGAGTATGCCAAAAAGGTCCAAGTCACCTACAACCAGAACGGGTCGCTCAACAGCGTCTATTCCCGGGCCCAGGGGCTGATGCGCAGCATTCCCGGAAACAACAGCCTCACCCTGGAGTGGTATGCTCCTGCAAATGTCTCTGTCTCTAATGACGGAGAGTTTACCGTCACTGGAGAGCCCTACAAAACAGCCGTCTACGAAACTTCCGTTGAGAACGGTGCTACAGTAACCCGTATCACTAACCAGCGGGCCGGCCAGGAACCGCACTTCATCGAACGTCGCGAAGAAGGCAACAAGGTGAGCATCATCAAGGGAGAAGGGGATGAGCGCATCGTGCGCACGATTGAACGCAACGCTCTGCCCGGCTCCAAGTGGGAGCGGATTGAAACGGTCAGGAGCATCAATGATTCCCGGCCATCCCGCAGTACGCGTACAGTGAAGAAGTATACCGACGGCGGCTGGCTGACCATCAGCAGCACGGAGGGCTATAATACATCCTTGGCCCAGACGACGCTCTACACGTACAACGACCAGTACCGGGTGTCTTTGGAAATCCAGCCCGACGGAGGCTACACGCGCTACGAGTATGACGACCAGGGCCGGGTAGTTTTGCAAGCTACGCCGTGGACAGGAGGAGGGGAGAAAGGAATGCGCACCACTTATGCAGACCTGAGCTTCAATGATTTCAGGCCGGCAACGGAAAAGGAAATCATCATTGCCGAAGACGGGATGGAAACGGTACTTTCTGAACGGGTCTATGCCTATAACGACACTCCACAAGCCAACTGTATAACGGTGACGGAAACAGCCCTAGGAAGCGATCAAGTTCATACGCGTGTGGAAGAGACCTACGGAGAAGCTGCTTCATATCCCTATGCCCGGGGAAGACAGAAAATGAGGCAGGGTATTGACGGAGTGCAAACCGTCTGTACCTATGAAGCCACCACAGACCATGGGGGTGTTCACAAGGTGACGGAAACTGCGCAGGCTAATGGGAGAGTCATTCCCGGCCAGAGCACCAGAAAGGTGGAATACATTGCCGCCAATGGGACAACCACCCGAAAAGAGCAGTACGTCCACACAGGAGGGGACTGGTCATTGATTTCCTCGGAGGACTATGAATATGATGCCGAGCTCAAGCGAATCAAAACGACCAAGGGCAACGGCCGCTTCAGCACGACAGAATGGATGTGCTGCGGTCCCTTGAGAGAGACCGACGAAGACGGTGTGGTGACAAGTTACAGTTACAACACGGCCAAACAGCTCGTAGAAACCATTCGTTCAGCCACGGAAACCACACCCGAAACAATCACGTCCTACATGAAGGATACAGCAGGCAGAACGACTGCCACACGCCGTGATGTAGGCTCCATGACAACGACCGAGAGTATAGAATACGACGATCTGGGAAGAATCGTTTCCAAGACAGATGCCCTCGGCCGGGTGACCCGTACGGAATACAGCAACGACGGACTCACAACCACTGTCACGGCTCCTTCCGGAGCCACTCTGGTGACGCAAACCTACTACGACGGCACTACCATCATGGAAGGAGGAACTGGCCAGCGCGAGATGGAGACCCGGCAGGAACTGACGCCGGAAGGTATCCTTACGACTACCTTGTCTCACGGAGTTGTGCTGTCTCGAACTCTTAAAAACGGTTTCGGACAAATCAGTCGGCAGGAAGAGCCCAATACCCACGGGGGATTCATCGTCACGAGAAACTCCTACAATGTCAAGGGACAGCTTATTCACACGCAGATAGAGGACATGGCTCCCACCATTACCACCTATGATGAACTGGGACGCACCATGAAGCAGGTCATCCTTCTGGATGAACTCCATCCGGATGACGCTACAAAAAATAGAATTGCGGAAAGTTCAATGTGCTACCAAATTAGGGAAGACGGCATTTATCAGAAGCAAACTTCCACAACATACAATGCCGATGGCCTTCCTCTCACCCAGACTACGGAAAACATGGTTTCACGTCTGGATCCCGTGCTGGAAAGCAAGGTCCTTTCTACCGATATTTACGGGCAACAGAGTATCCAATGGACGGAATACACCGCTCCTGCCCAGCGAACTCAATTCAGCCGCATCCCAACCTCTGATATCATAGCGAAGTCCTTCGTAGTCGACGGTTTCACGATCAATCGAAACGATCATGTCGGCATTCATTTTTCCCAAGAGCGTTCCTACACCTCTACCGGGATGATCCTGAAACAAACCGATAGCAGAAACAATACCACCATTACGGAAACGGATATTGTCGGGCGTAAGATTAAAGTCACCGATCCGGCCGGCAATAACACTACAACCAGTTACCAGACCTGCTGTGACGCCGTGGCTTGTATCACTGATGCGATGGGAGGAACAACTTGTTACTCCTACGACATTCGAGGAAGAAAGGCAGCCGAGTACGGTACCGCCATCCAGCCGGCCTGTTTCTCCTACGACGAAGCTGATCGAATAATTGCTCTGACTACTTTCCGAGCGAACGAAGGGGACATCACGGTCGATCCTTCCGGTCGCACCGACGGAGACACCACTACATGGCTCTACGATGCGACTACGGGGCTTGAACTCAAGAAGACCTATGCCGACGGCTCCTGTACCGTTAAAACCTATGACAAGCTCAACCGCCTGGAAACACTCACCAGGGCCAGGGGTATTGTGACAACTTATCAGTATGCTCCGGCCACCGGAGAATTAGTCTCCGTTTCCCATAGTGATGATACCCAGCCCTGGTTCTATGCCTACAACCACCTCGGGCAGATGATCTCTGTTTGCGATGCCTCAGGAACCAGAGAACTTTCCTATGACGCTTACGGCAAAATGATTCAGGACACTTCTTTTGGACAGGTGGAAAGCAGCATCCAGAAAGACTACGATGCCTTCGGACGCCCCGCCGGATACAGGCTGATGCTTGGATCACGCACCATTCAGCACTCCCATCTTGACTATGGCCATCAAGGTGCCATGATCGGGATGAATCTGGAAGGTTTGGCATCTCCCTTTACTTGGGAATATGATGAAACCAGTGGCTTCCTCAACCAATTGTCCTATCCCAACGGCATGGTCCGCAGCAACACCTACCATCCCAAGCTCAACCTCCTGGCCTCCATCGGTTATGAGAAGACTCAGAATGGGCAAACAGTTGCCGCCCACAAGTATGAATACGACCACTTGATGCGTCCTGTCCAACGGAAGGATTCATGGGAGGCTGCCACTCCGGCGACCACCAGGGACTTCACCTACAACAACCGCAGTGAACTGGTAGAAGACCGGATCGGTCAGGATGGGAGCTTTAGTTATCAGTACGACAATATCGGCAACCGCAAGTCCGCCCGGGAGCTGGAGGAAGAGGTATCCTACGAGGCCAACCAACTCAACCAATACACGGACGTGACTGGGGAGACAGAACTGTTCACACCCTCCTTCGACCCAGACGGCAACCAGACCACGATTAAGACCTCAACGGGCATTTGGGAAGTTTCCTATGATGCCAACAACCGCCCCGTCTCCTTCACCAGTGAAGACGGTCGGACTGTCGTTGCCTGCGGTTTTGACTATCGGGGACGTCGCTTTGAAAAGAAAGTGATCATCAATGGAAGCACTTCCAGCCACTCTTGGTTCCTGTACCGGGACTATTTGCAGGTAGCTGAACTGGATTTGATGCGGCCAGAACCCGGACTTGTACAAAGCTATCTGTGGGATCCTACGGATCCTCGGGCTACGCGTGTCCTGATGATGACCAAATGGAAGGAGAATGAAATGGCAGTGGGGAAATATTTCTATTTCATGCACGATGCCATTAAGAATGTCACTTCCATCTTCGACGGAGAGCAGACAAGAAGAGCCCGCTATGAGTATGCTCCTTTCGGCGGACTTATCACGGCAGAGGGAAATATGGCAGAAGAGAACAAGTTCAGGTTTTCCTGTGAATACGCGGATGATGAACTGGGACTTGTCTATTATAATTACCGTCATCTCAATCCCCTGGACGGCAGGTGGATCAGCCGTGATCCCATTGCTGAAAACGGAGGGGAAAATTTATATGGCATCCTTGGAAATTCCGTCAATATCGGCAGTGATTATCTGGGACTTCTTACCATGATTATCCATGGGACATTTGCCAAAGATGAACGGTGGTGGCAACCGGCAGGAGACTTTGCTGAAGCCCTGAATTGGGTTGTAGGAGATGTTTGGCAATTTACAACCCGGAACAAACCCAAATGTGCTCCTTTTAAATGGACCGGAGAGAATATAAGTTCTCAAAGAATTGAGGGAGGAATTCAATTGGCATCTTTTCTCTGTCAAATCTCATTGCATTATCCAAATGAAAAAATACGCCTTGTAGGACATAGCCATGGAGGCAATGTGATTCTGTTTGCTCTCGCCACTCTGGCTCGAATTTGTAATTGTTCCACACCTCTTATTGACGCAGTTGTTTTAATTGCTACGCCTCAAGTGATAGCTAGTTATGGAAATATGGATGTTCCTGTTTATAGCACAGAAGATGGGATAGGAATGATTAAAAATAAAAATCTCCTTCAAATATTTTCTGAGGAAGACGAAGTACAGACTACCTTGGCGTCATGCTTGGTGGCAGGAGAAGTATCAGTCCCTCCCCAAATCGATGGAACACCATTCACCAAACTTCATGTGAGAAGAATGATTTCGGGATATCCTATTCAACCTATTAAAACTGATGGTGGATGGTTAGATGCGCATGGTATCCTCCATAACAGACAGATGGGAAGATATGTAGGGTATCGCCTTATAGGACAAGATCATCAGACAGCCATGAAAAACTCTCAACTCACTCTGCCCCTTGAGGATGAATAATACGATCATAAAATGGATAAAAAATAATAAAAAAATCAGTTTTTTTATTATAACATTACTGACTTTGCTCATCTTTTTACTTTATCCCGGCAATGACATCACATGTTTGGATAGGGTTTCCCCGACATCAACTCATATCGAAACTACTAATGCTAGAGATATATTGGAAATTGATCTTCCTGATTCGGAACACAAACTCACCCTGATTTTCATTCCAAAAGGGAGCTACCAAATTGCAGGATCCGACCCCCCTACAGAAATAACTTATCCCTACTGGTTGGGGAAATACGAAGTTACACAGGAGGAATGGAAAAAAGTGATGGGATGGACACCGGTTCCGGAACTCAATGAGGAAGATACCATTGCAACGGGTGCGCTGTACCCCATGTGCCAGATATCCTACTATGAATGCCTGGATTTTTGTGATCGATTGACTGAGATGGCACAACAACAAGGAATTCTGCCGGAAGGATATTGTTTTTCCTTACCCACGGTGGCTCAATGGGAATTAGCCTGTTCCTGCGGCAAGGAAATCGTTTCTCCCGGCAATCTGGAGAAAATAGCATGGACAAATCCTCATGATGCAAAGGCAAGAGTCTATCCCGTGGGATTAAAGGAGCCCAATGCCTGGGATTTCCATGACATGCGGGGCAATGTATGGGAATTATGTGCAGATTTTTATCATCCTCATCGCCTGTATGGCAGCAATCCAGTCAACTGGAAAACGGATACCGGCAATTTATCAACCGGCATGGGCTTATCGATTACATCCGTGGGAGGAGGATTATTTTACTCCATATTGGATAACAAAGAAGAAATACCTCGTCGCAAGTATTACGCTGATTCAAGAGAATCCGATACAGGATTGAGAGTCGCCCTGGTTCCGGTCCAGCAGCATCAATTGCTGAAAGAAAGGTTAAAACATTTACACCCTGTTCCAGATTGGTGGAAAAATATTAAGGGCTCGTTTGAACTGATGTATTTCTGTACGAAAGTATATATAAGAACATATTGGGAGTCTTTACCGGATCTATGATCATTAAAAATATTCCTCTCATGGTGTTGGACTATCCCCAAATGCAGTACCAGTTTAAAAGCCAGGATTGATGATTGTTACAATAGTTACTGTGAAGCGATAAAAGATCAAATCCATCATGCAGAGAATTTCAGCTATCTGTACAACAGTATTGGCGATCGAAACTATGTATCAGTCCGGTCAATCTTTTTTATCAAGCATCGTTTCCTGTTGTCTCTGTAATTCGGGCTTGTCTTCCCGGATCATATGCTTGAGGAGCTTGAAGGATTCGGGGAGAGGGTGATATTTGCCGACGCTTTCTCCCATAGTTTGCAAGCGCCGTGCCTATTGGTAGATGGTGGTACGGGTGGCTTTCTGCCTGGCGGCGCGTGGAACGGCTCCTATTTCCCGGCAACTGGTTTTCCATTTCCGAACGTGGAAGCGGCCGCCGTGGCTCATCCAGGCTAGGGCGTGCGCTATCTCATGCAGGATAGAAGACCGGACTTCATGGGGAATTTCCAGATTGGGAGGACAAAGTTAACGCCAATGAATCAACAATCACTCCTACATGGTACTTTTACCGACATTATCTGTAGATAACTGAACCGAATTTGAAGCATCCTTTTCTCACTGGAAAGGATATACTTGGGATTCGGTGGAATTCATAAGTACGCGCATGCTGATGGTACCCAATGGGAATCCACCGTAGCCGCCGGGATATCTGGAAAAGAACTCTTCGAAGAGTTTATGACCGCAGGAAAGACGTAAGGGGACTGGTGGCTGCCGCTTTGACGGAGACGGCGGGCAGTCCGGCCAGCCACGCGGATCTGCCTGCACGGCATGCCTGAGAGAATGCTTCCGCCATCAGGGAGGGATTGCCTGCGGCGGCAATGGCCGTATTCACCAGGACGGCGTCCGCTCCCATTTCCAGGGCTTCCGCCGCATGGCTGGGGGCGCCCAGGCCGGCGTCCACCACCACGGGAGCGGTGGCTTGTTCAATGATAATGTTGATTAATTCACGGGTAAGTACGCCCTTGTTAGTGCCTATGGGCGCACCCAGGGGCATGACGGCGGCGGCACCCGCCTCCTGCAGGCGTTTGGCAAGTACGGGGTCTGCGTTGATGTAGGGAAGAACGATAAAGCCTTCCCGGACGAGGGTTTCCGTTGCCTTGAGCGTTTCAATGGGGTCGGGCATCAGATACTGCGCATCCGGGTGGATTTCCAGCTTGATCCAGTTGGGGAGTCCGGCTGCCACGGCAAGACGGGCCAGCCGCACGGCCTCTTCCGCCGTAGCCGCTCCGCTGGTATTCGGGAGAATGAGGTATTTTTCCGGATTGATGAAATCCAGGATGTTGGCAGCGGGATCGTGATTGCCCGTCAGGTCCGCCCGGCGCAGGGCTACAGTCACGATTTGGGAGCCGGAAGCTTCCAGCGCCTCCTTCATGCTCTCATTGGAGGCAAATTTCCCCGTTCCCATCATCAGGCGGGAGGTAAATTCACGATCGGCAATCCGCAAAGGTGTGTCTGTCATTGCGGCATGAAGACTACCTTCTCCACCTTCTGCGTGCAAGAGCGAATGCTGGAAGACAGGCCGCCTTTCAGCCAGGGCCGGATTACCGGGATGGGATGTATTCCGTAGAAAACGCAGGCTTCAGCTACTGCCGGAAACCTTGCAGGGCTTTCGGTTTCCCGAGGATTTCCTGATAGAGAATGGCCGTTCTCAGGGACTGGGAATGCCGTAGGGAATCTTTCAGGGGACGGGGAACGGGAAGGGGGGAAGAAGGGATCGATTCAGGTTGCCGTTCCTTTTCCCGTTGCTGCAAACGCTGAAGAGCGGCCTGCTCCGCATCAGAGAGGGAGCGGATGGATTCATGTGCTTCCTCCTCTGCCTTCACGTAGCGTTCGATCGTATTTCTGGCGGCTTCCTGCGCATGTCCGTGCCCCCAGTCCGGGACGGGGTCCGGTTGGGAACGCTGCTTGCGCTTCACGGAGGGATTCGGGAGTTCTACGGGGGAAGGTGCGGGTCGGGGCGCACGTGCGGGAACACGGGGCTGCGGCACTTCCTGGCGGGGAGCCTGCTGCGGGCGTTCGGGCACGGTCCGCCTCATTTCCGCAATGACTTCCCTGACGCGTTTTTCGTGTTGGTCTTCCGTTTCCAGGTCGGGCTCTTCCTCATTGTCTTCTCTCTTCGTTTTCAGGTAGCTGATCACACTTTTGCCGATAAAGACAATTGCTAGGACCAGATAGAACCACAGTTCCGGATTGCCGTCTTCGCCGCGTGCGGCAAGGATGTTTGCCAGTAGATTCATGAAGAAGGGGCGGACGTCCGGAATGGGGCTTTACCGTTACCGGACGCCGGAAAGTTTATTTAATGGAGGAAGGAGTTGCTTCCGGCTTGGCGATGGAGTCGCGCATCTTGGTATCCGCCACCACGTTCTGGTAGCGTGCGTAGTCCAGCACGCCCAGGTTGCCGTTGCGGAAGGCTTCCGCCATGGCCATGGGAATCTGGGCTTCTGCTTCCACTACCTTGGCGCGCATTTCCTGCGTCCTGGCGGCCATTTCCTGTTCCGTGGCTACGGCTGCAGCGCGGCGCACTTCCGCCTTGGCCTGGGCAATTTGCTTGTCCGCTTCAGCCTGTTCTGCCTGAAGGCGCGCGCCCACGTTGCCGGCCACGTCCACATCCGCAATGTCAATGGAAAGAACTTCAAATGCCGTGGCGGCGTCCACCCCCTTGTCGCTGACGGTGCGGGAAATGACTTCCGGCTTTTCCAGAACGTCCTTGTAGGATGGCGCGGAGCCTACGGCGGAGACGATGCCTTCCCCGACGCGGGCCACCACCGTTTCTTCCGTGGCGCCCCCTACGAACAGGTCCAGATTGGTGCGCACCGTCACGCGGGCCCGTACCGCTACGGCGATGCCGTCACGGGCTACTGCGGTCAGGCGCGTCTGTCCGGAACTCGGGTTCGGGCAGTCGATCACCCTGGGATTGATGGAGGTTCGCACGGCTTCCAGCACAGTTTTGGAGGTGCCTTTCACCGCCAGGTCAATGGCGCATGCGCGGTCATAGCTCAGCGGAATGCCGGCTTTTTCCGCGGCAATCAGGGCCAGAACGCAGTCCACGATGTCGCCGCCGGCCAGGAAATGGGCTTCCAGCTCGTCCGTGCTGATGTCCAGCCCGGCCTTGGCCGCAGTGATGCGGGTGTCCACCACCAGGGGATAGGGCACCTTCCGCAGCCACATTCCGAGCATGTTGCCCATGGAAACGGGGGCTTTCGCCAGGCGCGCGCGCAGCCATGTCTTGAAAAATTTGGCAATGATGGCGAAGAAGATCACCAGGAAGATGACGAGAACGACAATGAGGAACGTTCCCCAGACAGTTGCATTGGACATGTCCGCTAACAGCAAATTGTTCATGCTTCCCTCCATACCATACTTGCCGGATGAGGGTAAAGAGATAATTGTGTTCCCCGATGTTCAAAGGTATTGACCTTTCGGCGGATTCGTGGCAATGCACTTGGCCGTGCGCACCATTGATTTTGATTATCCCCTGCCGGAGGAATTGATTGCGGACCGCCCTCTACCGGACCGCGCCGCCTCACGGATGCTGGTGCTCCACCGGGATACGGGTTTGATGGAACACAGGCATTTCTGCGACCTGCCGGAGTACGTAAGGCCGGGAGACCATTTCATCCTCAATGATACCAGGGTGGTCCCTGCCAGGTATTTTTCCAATGACGGTTCCATTGAGATTGTCCGGGCCGAGGTGCTCAATCCCCTTCTGTGGAAGTGCATGGTGCGTCCGGGGCGCAAAATGAAGGTGGGACGCGCCGTTTCCATCGGAGAATCCGTGGGAACGGTGGAGGGAATCGATGCGGAAGGGTACCGCCTGATCCGGTTTGACCGGGAAGTGGACGAGGAAAAGTACGGACGGCTGGCGCTTCCCCATTACATGAACCGGGAGAGCGATCCTTCGGACAAGGAACGTTACCAGACAGTATACGCCAGGCATGAGGGGGCCATTGCCGCCCCTACGGCCGGTCTGCACTTTACACCGGAACTGCTTGCCTCAGTACCGCATGATTTTTTGACGCTTCACGTGGGCGTGGGCACGTTCCGTCCCGTCAAGGCGAACAATATTGAGGACCATCAAATGCACACGGAGCATTTTTTCCTGCCGGAAGCCACCGCCCGGGCGATCAATGAAGCCAAAAGAGTTATTGCCGTGGGTACTACCAGCGTGCGCGTACTGGAGCATGTGGCCGCGGCGGAGGGATTGCCCCTCCGTGAATGTTCCGGCTCCACGAACATTTTCATTTATCCGCCTTATAAATACAAGGTAGTGGATGCGCTGATCACGAATTTCCACCTGCCGCAAAGCACCCTGCTGATGCTGGTGAGCGCCTTTGCCGGAAAGGAGCTGGTCATGAAGGCATACATGGAGGCCATTCGGGAACGGTACAGATTCTTTTCCTACGGAGACTGCATGCTGATCCTGTAATGCTCAGGGCTTTTCTGTCTCCCGGCTGAATTCCAGCAGAGCCGTTCCGAGGTCCAGCGTGTTCCGGAGTTCTCCCAAAGCGTGGAGAATTTCGCTGAGGATGACGACAAGAATGTTGGCGTATCTGCCGGCGTCTGCTTTGTTGCAAATTCTATCCAGGCAGGAGGCTTCCAGGTCCGGGGCGTTCCATTTGCACCGGATGAAACGGCTTATGCGCGAATCCGGCTTCCAGATTTTCTCCCGTTGATCCGTCAGATAGGCTATGTAGCAGCTCCTGAGCAGGTCGATTTTGGGAAGCAGTTTGAAGCGGAACGTTTCCGCGCAGGCCGGAAGGTTGTGGAGCCTGTCCATCCGCATGTGAATGCCGGTGACGCAGAGAATAGTCCAGTAATGGATGGAGGCGGCCACGTCCCTGCTGCGTTTGTGGAACCGGCGGTGAAAATCAAAACTGAGGTCCAGGGCTGTCAGAGCTTTTACATACTGCACAAGAACAAAAAGGTCATGCTTCCGGTCGATGAAATGTTCCAATTGCCTCCGGAGTGGCCGGTCTTCCAGTTTCATCTCGCTTTTCAGGCTGTTCCATTGTCTGTTAAAATTGGAATGTTGTGGCATATCTTTGATAATATAATCATGGGTGAGACTATGATGTTCATGATTTAATTCAAATAAATAATAAATAATGATAAATAAAAGCGACATGAAAGACGCATACACTGGCGGATAGGAACTCCGTCCATTGCGTTTTTGTTCAGGAAAGGCGGCCAGGAGAAAGCCATGTTCGGCAAAATGGAGGCATGCCCTTTTTGAATCACGGTTGTGGATGCCGGTTAAAGAACGGGACCGTTGATACAATAAAACGGCATAAATCCATGTAACTCCCATGATCTCTTTTCTATCTTTCCCCGGACACGGTGAAAATGCGGCTGTATCCGGGTGAAGCGCACTGCGTTCTTGTGGGGGCGTTCCAAACAGGATAGCCTTGAAAACCGCCGGGACCTTCACCAATTCCATCCCTCAGACCCGTCACTCCCCCATTTATGGATCACGATTTCAGCCTCATTCTTACATTCGTCGGCGGTTTGACCGCCGCTCTTCTCTTCGGTCTCATCGCCAGAAAGCTGCACCTGTCCCCGCTGGTGGGGTACCTGCTGGCCGGCGTTATCGTAGGGCCTTATTCGCCGGGCTTTGTAGCGGACAGCCACACGGTGGAGCAATTTGCGGAGCTGGGCGTCATTCTGCTGATGTTCGGGGTTGGCCTCCATTTCCATTTGAAGGACCTGATTGCCGTACAAAAGGTGGCCGTCCCTGGCGCGGTGGTGCAAATCTCCGTGGCTACGGTGCTTGGGGTGATTGTGGGGTGGTGCTTCGGCTGGTCCACGATTTCCGGCCTTGTGTTCGGCATGGCTATTTCCGTAGCCAGTACCGTGGTTCTGACGCGGGTTCTTGAGGACCATCAGAATCTTCACACCCCCAGCGGGCATGTGGCTCTCGGCTGGCTGGTGGTGGAGGATTTGTTCACTATTCTTCTGCTGGTTCTGATTCCCGCTGTCATGGAGGCCCGGCAAAGCGGAGCAGGGGGCTGGGACAGCATTCTTTCCGAATTAGGATGGATGTTCGTCAAGCTGTCCGTCCTGGTCGCGCTGACCCTGTTTGCCGGTAAAAAGATTATTCCGCTGGTCCTGCGTTATGTGGCGCGAACGGGCGCGAGGGACCTGTTTACGCTTGCCGTGCTGGTCATTGCGCTGGGGGTGGCGGTATGTTCCGCCGAATTTTTCGGGGCGTCCATGGTGCTGGGCGCATTTTTGGCGGGCATGGTCGTCGGCCAGTCGGACTTCTGCGCGCGTGCCGCGGCGGAGGCCATGCTGATGAGGGACGCTTTCGCCGTTCTTTTCTTCGTCTCCGTGGGGATGATGTTTGATCCGATGTCCGTGGGCGACTGCTGGCCGCTGGCCCTGGCAACGCTGGCCGTCGTGATGATCGGCAAGCCCCTGGCCGCCTATGTGGTTGTACGCTGCCTGCGGAGGCCGCTGGCTTTGGCCTTGAACGTATCCGTAGCGCTGGCGCAGGTGGGGGAATTTTCCTTCATTCTTGCCGGAATAGGACTGGTGTACGGCATTCTGCCTCCGGAAGCCAACCAGGCCATCATTCTCGCCGCCGTCATTTCCATTTCATTAAATCCCATTCTCTATCGTAAGATTACTCCTGTGGTCAAATGGCTGGAAAAGCGCGGCATCGGTCTTCCTGCGCCATCCCTGGCAAACGTTGTTCCGCCGCCTGAGGAAGATGCCCGGCGTGTGGTGCTGGTGGGGTTCGGCCCTACGGGACGCATGCTTAAAAGCATTTTAAACGACAATGGCGTGGAAGTCGTCATCGTGGAAATGAACATAGATACAGTCACCAGAATACGGGAACAGGGGGGTAAAATCGTGTACGGGGACGCGCGCCAGCGGGAGGTGCTGAAGCATGCGGGCATTGAATACGCGGAGAGCTTGATTCTTTCCTCCTCCATTCCGGATGCCAAGGACATCGTGGAGATGGCCATTGAACTCAATCCCCGCCTCGATGTGATGATTCACACCAAATACATGCGGGATGTGGACATTCTGAAAGAAGCCGGAGCTTCCCAGGTTTTCTCCTCGGAATCGGAAGTGGCCCTTTCCATGGCGGAATATTTCCTGCGCGAGGGTGGAGCGGACGATGAAAAGATCGTTTCCGAACGTTTGCGCATCCGCGCCGAACTGAATAACGAATGCACCTCCGATCTCTGCCATGAGGAACTGAACGCGTGAGGCGCGCTACTTTTTGCGGGCGGAAATGATGAGCATCATCGGGCGCCTCAACTCGTCCTGCATGCCGGGAACAGTATTCAGAAGCTCTCCGGAAGGCTGGGGCTCTTCCACGGCAATGATCTCAAATCCGTTTGCGGCCAGGGCGCCCAGGTAAGTGGTGAGCGTCCTGTGGTATTTGGTTACTTCCTCCCCCAGAAAGACGGCCTTGCGGGGGCCTTCCGCAAAATAACCGTCCACGGGCCAGTGCATGATGCCGCCGGAGCCGTCATAATGCCAGTCCTGGCGTCCCTGGGCGGTAAAAACGGGGTGCTCCACGGAAAAAACGAATGCGCCGCCGCTGCCCAGGCAATGGGAAACCTCCCGGCAGATGCGGGGGAAATCCCGCGTGTAGTGAAAGGCCAGTGAACTGATGACTATGTCAAAGGAAGAGGGAGGAAAATCAATGTCCTCCATGGGCATGCAGATGTAGTTGATGATATCCGTATTTTCCATGCTCGCGGCCCTGGCGAGCATTTTTTCCGAAATATCCACCCCCGTGACGGAAGCCGCTCCATGTTCCGCCGCATACCGGCAGTGCCAGCCGAATCCGCAGCCCAGGTCCAGAACCCGTTTCCCGTGAAAATCCGGCAGCATCCGTTCCAGCGTTTTCCATTCTCCGGCTCCGGCCAGTCCCTTGACGGAACGGTCCATTTGGCTGTATTTCCGGAAAAAGGAATCATTGTCGTATTGGTTCTGCTTCATGGCGATGGGAAAGGGAGAAAGGAGCCAGTGCCACCCCGCTCAGCTCCGGGTCTCCGGCTTCAGGATGACGGTGACGCGGCCCAGATGATGCAGGGCGTTTTCTATCTGGTCTTCCAGTTGCGAAGCTATCTGGTGGGACTGGCGGACGGTCAGCTCCGGGTCGGCCGTGCAAAGGCAGGTAAGGGTCGGGAAGCTGTCCTCCTTGTCCAGATCCAGCTTGACAATGTTGCGGATGTCGCGGTGTTGCTGGAGGATGAGGCGCACCTTTAAATGTACTTCCTCCGGGGGAGTGTGCTCCGGGACGGAATTGGCCTTCATTTCACGGCAATCCGGTTCAATGCGGCAGACAACCTTTTCCGGTTGGAGCTCCTGGATAACATCTTTCCTGAAAGCTTCCACAACCTCGTATCCGCGGTCCAGCGGCCAGTCCGCGGGAACTTCCACATCCATGAAATAACAGGAAGCATGCTTGCCCCTTCCTTCATAAAAACCGTGAATGCGGACGTGATGGCGCAGGGCCAGGCGGTGGACGACCGCATCCGGCTCCATGCCGGCAAAGTCTTCATGGGCAGGTTCGATATGTACGATGACATCCGCTTCCGGCAGCTCGTATTTCACAATCCCTTCTATGGACTCCGCCACGTCATGGGCCACGTCCACGTGCAATTCCGCCGGGGCCTCCACATCCAGTTCCACGAAAATGCGCGCCCCGCCGTCGCGCAGGCGGATGCGCTTGACCGGGTAATCCGGAGCGTTCTTCTTCATGGCAGCCAGCACCTGGTGCGTCAGGGCGGAGGACCCCCCGTCCATCAGGGCGTGGATGGAGCGCTTGGCCAGGCCGAAGGCTACGGAACAAACCAGGGCGGCAACGAACAGGGCGGCAACGGCGTCCGCCTTTTCCAGAAGACCGTGCCAGACGGATTCCGCGGGAACCAGATGGGCCAGCCATACGCAGAAGAGACCCAGCAGCACCACGGCGGAGGACCAGATATCCGTTGTAAAATGCAGGGCGTCTGCTTCCAGGGCCTGGCTCTTGTGCTTTTTGGCTACCCGGCGGAGCATGGCGGAGCGGTTCACGTCCACCAGCAGGGAGACGGCCACCACGGCAAAGGCCCACCAGGTGAGAGTGATTTCCGCTTCATTGTAAAACAGGCGATCCATGGCCTCCCAGACAATCCATCCGCAGGTGACCAGGAGCAGGGCCGTTTCCGCCAGGGCGGAAAGGTTTTCTACTTTTTCATGCCCGTAGGGATGGCTTTCATCCGCCGGGCGGGCCGCTATCCTTACGGCGTAGAAGGTCATTCCCGCCGCCATCAGGTCCAGTCCGCTGTGCAGGGCTTCCGAGATAATGCCCAGGCTGCCCGTTTCCACGCCGGCCCAAATCTTGATTCCAGTCAGGAAGGCAGACCACAGGACGGAGGAGAAGGCCGCGCGTGATTTTTCATGGTGGGCTGCTTGATCCATAAGGCTGAAGAGAACGGAAAAACCAATCTAAGCCGGGTCCTCTCTCTTAGTCAACGATAACACATTCTTTGTTGAACGGGGCGGCTGCCTTTTTGGGACAGCTATGGTTTCAGACGGCATACTGACGAAAAATCGTCAAGCCGGACGGAAGATGCGGGGAACAATTTTTGCCGGATGATGAAAGCTTCCTTGATGTTGAAGGCCAAATCATTTAATAAAAGACATTTGCCGTTTCCCATGCTCCACATGTGGTCAATTTTGCCCAGAGAATCTTTATCTTCCAGGTTATAGGAAGAAAATCATATGGATATGAAATATTTATTGGCTTTTTTGATGATGGCTCTGCCGGGGATGAGCCTGTTTGAAGGAGGTGTCCGCATGTTTGATGTGAGAGGATTGCCGGTGATGGACTTGTGGGAACCGCCGAATCCCGGATATTTCGACCGAAAATATCCTCCCGTCAACTCCAGGAGTGTTGAGTTGAAGCCGATAGAATTCAATGGGCGGAAATTTCTGCAGTCAACATTGATTCTAGCCTGTGAAGAATGGGTGGATGCTCCTTCCCCGTCAACGGTGCGGCAGGGAGGGTTCCTGGATGCCCTGTCCGGTTTTTATCCCAAAAAAGAATATGATAGGGTGAATGAACGGAGCTGGACTGATATTCAGGATTACGGACTTTTCATTTACACGTATTTTACAATGGATGGCAAAATTTGTGAACTTGACGATCAGGGATACCATATGCGGGTAGTGGAAGAGAACAGGGGAAGAAACAGTGTCACTTTTTATAATGCGGAGGGAAAAGAATGCCATTGCAAGGACGGCTATCACCGCGGAGATGTCATTCAGCAGGCGGCATGGATTCTCCACGGGGCTTTTGTTTTCAGGGAATCCTTTTTTGGAAAGGGGGATGAGGGAAGCGGCATCTTTTATCAGGAACCTGTGGATGTGGAGCGCCCGGCAATTTATCCGAGGGGGCGGACAATACGGTACCATCAGTACAAGGCAACGCCCGCGCCCGGAGCCGGTGTGACCTGTCTGGAAGTTCACAAGGGCTGGGAGGCGGAAGTGACAGCTTTTGAGAGAAAAACATTTTATTTGAAGGGCAGGTTCGGCTTCGACTATGACATTGATGTATTACGGATGCTTCTGCCTGAAAAACTGCTGCAAGCCAGATTTTATCTGAACCCCTACGACGTAGCCGAGGCGGAATATACGGACAAATTCGGACGGCTGACGCGCGGCCTGCAGGGCTGGGCACGGCGCTGTGCAGACCATTATGAGCCTGGAAGTGATTTGGGAGGGGGCCGTGCCGTAAAGGAAATTCGTTACTATGACCAGCACGGCGAATTAAGTTCCGATCATCAGCTGCAATGTGCGATGATCCGTTTTTCCTATCCGGAAAACGGTATTCAGCAGATCAGCTATTTTGATGAGCACGGCAGGGAATTGAAGCATTTGAAAAAAGAAAAGAAAGGTCTTTTGGACAGAATCACTTCCGATTCCTATAAGTGTTATTCCATGCTTCATGAGGATGTGACTATGTATGAGGCCGATAATCGGGATGAAGGAGAAATAATAGAGCGTGAGGAGGACTAGCGGAGAGAGATAAAACGTCCCTCCATCTTTTCCTGGAGACGCTTGCTCCTCATCAAATTAAATAAGACGGGCGATCTTTCCGCAGAATAATTCCTCCAGACAGAGGGAGGAATTGTTTATCCGATTCCCTGGAGTATGCCTCCATGCTTCCGTGACCTAAAAAAGTATTGCCAACGCCGGGGAATGCTGTATTTTGCTTGCGTTGAGAGTGACTGCCAAGTGGTTGCCGTCATCCTTTTTGGGAGTTCGGCATATTTTCCGGCAGAGTATCTGGTCCCTGTAGCATGTTTACGGATGATCGAGCCCTGATTCCCCCCCGCGTGGTATGATGCAGAAAGCAATATGTTCGCCCGGGTTGAAGGATTGCGCCACTTGTTAGTTTGCCTCTTTTACATTCACTTATTATTATTCCCAGTTAATTTCTATGTCCGGACATAACAAATGGTCTAAAATCAAGCACGTTAAGGCTAAGGAAGATGCCAAAAAGGGCAAGGTGTTCGCCCGTTTTGCCCATGAAATCATGCTGGCCGCCAAGAGCGGCGGGGGAGATCCGGACCTGAATCCTCGCTTGCGAGCCGCCATTGACGGAGCCAAGGCCGTGTCCACCCCCAAGGAAAACATTGAACGCGCCATCAAGAAGGGAACCGGAGAACTGGGAGGAGCCACCATTCAGGAAATTACTTATGAGGGTTACGGGCCGGCCGGAACGGCCTTCCTGATTGAAGTGGCTACGGACAATACGAACCGTTCCGCTTCCGAACTGCGTACCCTGTTCACCAAGAACGGCGGTAGCATCGGCACTCCCGGCTCCGTTGCCTACCAGTTTGAACGCAAGGGGGAAGCCCGCATCATGGCGGAAGGCCTCACGGAAGATTCCGCCATGGACCTGGCGCTGGAATGCGGTGCGGACGACGTGGAAACCGGAGATTCCGACAATGAATGGGTGTTTGTGACCGATCCCACGGAATTGAATAACGTATGCGCCGCCCTGCGCGCCGCTGGACACACGGTGACCTCCATGAAGCTGATTTCCGTGGCCCAGAATGTAACCATGATTAATGATGCGGATACGGCCAGGGCCGCCATGCGGCTGTATGAAGCGCTGGATGATTACGATGATGCGCTCAACGTGTTTTCCAATTTTGACGTGGCGGAGGAAATCCTCGAACAGCTTGACTAGCGCCGTTGTCTTTCAGGAAACGCTTTTTGCAGTTTAACCTTCTTTTTCATGTCTGATACTTCCCCAGATTTGACTCCGGAGCAGGGTTCTCCGGAGCCGGCAGTCAAAAAACGCACCGTGCGCAGGACCAAATCCTCTGCGGAAACTCCGGCGGAATCCCTGGTGAACGCGCACTCTTCCGAATCCGCACAGGAATCTTCCCCCGCCCCGCGCAAGCGGACTGTCAGGAAAAAGGCGCCTGAAACGGAAATCAAAGGTGAAAGGGAAACGAAGGAGCCGGAAAAGAAGACCTCCGTCCGCAAGCGTACTGCCAAGGCCGTAGAAGAAGTCCCGGCGGAGGAAGCTTCCGCCAAACCCAGACGGGGCCGTCCCCGCAAGAAGCCCGTGGAGGAAGTTTCCGATCAGGCAGAAACGCCTGTTCCTGCTGCGGATACCGCAGTCAAGCCGGTACGCAGGCGTTCTAAAAAGGCCGTTCCCATGGTGGAACATGAGGCTGGCGCCCCGGATTCCTCCGCTCCCGTCCTGGCGCCGCAGCATTCCGCCACGTCCGCAGAGTCTTCTTCCGGAGAAGCTGAGGAAAAGAAGCCCAAGGTGATCCGCCAGCGGTTCGTGAGAAAGAACCGCGCGCAGGATGCGGAGGGAAATCCCGATGCCGCACCCCCTGCCATCAGGGTGGTGCAGGAAGGGGCGGCAGACCTGTCAGACGAATCTTCCCGGGAACCACAGCGGGGGAATGACCAGCAGCGCCAGCGTTTTGACCGGAACAACCAGCGCAATAACGACCGTTTTAACAAAAACAGGACCAACCGGCCCGACAACCGCAACGGAAATTATAATAATAAAAACGGCAACGGCCGATTTAAAAACCGCCGGAATGGCAATTTCCAGGACAATCCCTCCCCCCAGAACAATGCTCCGCGGGAACTGGGGCCGCCGGAACCGGTGGACGGCCTGCTGGAGATCACGAACAAGGGATTCGGCTTTCTGCGGAAGCCGGACAATGATTTTGACGCTTTTGCGGAGGCCGTGTACGTCCCGCAGGACATGATCCGCAAATTCGGCCTGCGCCCCGCCGTGTGGGTTCACGGGCAGGCTTGCCGCCATGACCGCGGCATTCTGCTGACGGAAATCACCTCCATCAACGGAGACCTTGCGGAGAAAGCCCGCAAGCATCCGCATTTTGAAGAACTCAAGGCGGTCAACCCGACCAAGCGCCTTTCCTTTGAAACCCGTCCGGAACGCTATACCACGCGTACGCTCGACCTGATTGCCCCCATAGGCCGCGGCCAGCGCGGGCTGATCGTCTCTCCGCCTCGCGCGGGCAAGACGACGCTCCTCCAGCATATGGCTGAGGCCATTCTGGAAAATTACAAGGACTCCGTCCACCTGATGGTGCTTCTGGTGGACGAACGACCGGAAGAAGTCACGGAATTCAAGCGTTCGTTGCCCGGCGCGGAAATCTACGCTTCCTCCAATGACGGAAGAGTGCGCGACCATTGCCGCATGGCGGAACTTTGCATCGAACGCGCCAAACGCCTTGTGGAAGCGGGGCAGCATGTATTCCTGCTGATGGACTCCATCACCCGCCTTGCGCGTGCCTACAACAATGCGGACAAGGGGAGCGGCCGCACCATGTCCGGCGGCATTGACGCCCGTGCACTGGAAATGCCCCGTCGCCTCTTTGCCGCCGCCCGCAACACCCGGCAGGCCGGTTCTCTGACCATTATCGCCACGGCGCTGGTGGAAACGAACAGCCGCATGGACGACCTGATTTTCCAGGAGTTCAAGGGAACGGGCAACATGGAGCTGGTGCTGAACCGCCGCATTGCGGAGCATTACATTTTCCCGGCTGTGGATATCCTGAAGTCCGGGACGCGCCGTGAGGAACTGATCATGCCGGATGCGTGGCTCTTCAAGATGAACCTGATTCGCCGTGCGCTGGCAGGCCACAAGCCCGTGGAAGCCATGGAACGCTTCCTGTTCTTCCTGAACAAGTACCCCAGCAATGCCCAGATGCTTCTGGACCTGAAGCAGAAGGCCTAGGGAAAAGGCTTTCCCTTTTTTACGGCGTCCGGCCGATTTCGGAAAATACTGAAATCCGGTCAGACGCCTTTTTTACTGCCCCAAATGGCGATGTGCAGACGGTCGGAAAAGCGCAGGCCGTAGCGCAGGCACCATGCCACAACCCGCGGGCGCATGATGTCCAGTTCTTCCCGGCTGGCGGCCAGAGGCATGATGAGGATGCGCTCCGCAGGGATTCCCGCCTGTTGTGCCAGTCGCAAAACGCCTGCCACATCCTCTTCGCAGGAAGCCACAAATTTGAACCAGGCTTTTTCCGTCTCCGCCAGACGGCGCAGAATATTCGGTTTCCAGGCTCGGGCGGCATCATTGCCGGAATGGGGAAGCTTGGGGGATACGTTGAACTGGCCGATATGGTGCAGCAACTCTTCATCCGGCAGGATAGTGCCGTTGGTTTCCATTTCCACGAAGTGTTCCGGAAGCAGTCGGAACAGTCCCGGTAGAGCCTTTTGCTGAATAAGAGGCTCGCCCCCGGTGAGGACCAGGCGGCGGCAGGGGTAACGAAGGACGGCTATCGCCGCCTCTTCAGGGGAAAGCCTCACGACGGGAGATGTACCGTCCCATGAATAGGCCGTATCACACCAAGAGCAGGCCAGATTGCACCCAGCCAGGCGCAGGAAAACACAGGGCGCACCCTGGGATGCTCCCTCCCCCTGAATGGAATGGAAGATCTCCGGTTCTCCGTGAAGCTGGGCCAGTTTTAACATCATCAAGCCGCATGAGACTACCATATCTCCTGCATCCGTCAACGCCTCCCTCCGGGGGGCGTCAACCGTTACCGCGGCGGAAGGCCCCCACGGTAAACAGCAGCAGGACGAACCCGACGACGGAAGCGGCTCCCGTGAACATCTTCTGGAAGGAGGCATGGCTCTTTTGCTCCTTGTTCAAATCGGCCAGTTCCTCTTTGGAGGCCCTGCCCATGGCCGCCCGTGCCCTGTCATAGGCATTGGAAGCCTGTGCTTCTTCCTTCTGGGCCCGTGCGAATGCCTCCCGGACGGTTTTGGATTGTTCCCTGTATTCTGCGGTTGCCAGCAGATCGTCGTCCGTCACGTCCATCATGTCCGGCACTTTTTCCTCCCTGTTGTCTGCCAGAGCGGTATCTTTCTGTTCAGTCAATTTTTTTTCGGCGTTTTGCAGGCGGAGTTCCTGCTTGACGGCCTTTTCTTCCTGCGTCGTCAGATCGGCGTCCAACTGGCGAATTTTCTCATTCGTGCCGGCGATTGCGTGGTGGATGCGGGCCAGTTGTGCCTGCAAGGCTTCCGTATTGACTTTCTGGGAAGGAGCACGGACGGCGGATTTTTTCTTGGTTTTGGAATCTTCCCGCGATTTTGCCGCCTCGCGTTCCGCATCCGCCAGTTCCTTTTGGATGCTTCGCTGCTTGTCCGTCAGTTTGGCAAGAAGGCCCCTCATTTGCTCTTTTTTCTGGAGCAGTTCCTCCCGGGCTGATTTGATGCTTTCCCTCTGCTTGGCGGCGCGCTGCCGGAAGTGTTCCATTTTTTGGTTGTGATCGTTCACTTCCTCCTGATGGTCCTCCATGGCTTTCCGGTAGGAGGCATCGACATTTTCCTGATACTGCTGCCTTTTTTTATCCAGATAATGCGCTTGGAATTTTTCCAACGCCAGCTCCGCATCCCGCGTAGCGTCCTGGGCGTTGTTCAATTTTGTGCGGCTTTCGTTGACAGTTTGCTGCAGTGTCACGGCTGCTTCTTCCATGGTCTGTTTCCGGGCGGCTAGGGCCTCTCCTTCCGGTGTGATTTTATGTTGGTAATACCAAACGGAGAGACCGGCAGTCAGGATAGTCAGCAAGAGAAGTACGTAGCGCATGGGAATGTTCCAACGATTCGGGTAAAACTACAAAAATAAGGCTCTCTTGTCAATCAGGCAGAAATGAAGAAAGACCGCACTCCCTTAGTATTAAGGAGAGCGGCCTTTTTGCCAGGGATGTTCCAGACAGCTCCGGAAGCATGGCGCGGATCAAACGTCCAGAGAAAAGGCGGTTATGGCGTCTATTTCTTTGGCAATTTTGTTGAGTAGTTCGTCGGAAACGGGCTTGTTGGTTTTGAGGACGGCCAGGGCTTCCTGGGTGGAGTGGTCGGCCGGGGCGGCGATGTTGTCGATGTTGATGCCGTTGGAATACAGGGCTGAACCGATGATGGCAATGATGCCGGGGCGGTCCTTGTAGTGCAGGAAAATGGTCGTTCCGCGCAGGTCGGCATACAGGCCGTTGAAGTTGTTCAGTCGGGAGACCATGGGAATGCCCTCCGTCACGACGCCGCGCACACTGGTGTTGAAATATTCCCCTTCGTCCTCCATGACCACGTCCAGCGTGATAGAATCTTCATAGGGCTTGTCGTCCTTGGGTTCGCGGGCCTTGAAGACAATGCCGTGCTCCCGCAAAGACTCTTCCGCGGCGGGAGGCATGAGCCCTTTTTCCGCGTGCGGCAGCAACCCTTCCAGAATGGGGGCGGTGAACCATTTGCGGAAAACGCGCAGATTGCCGTAAAAGGTGCATTCCACACGGCGTATGGGCTTGTTGCCGCCGGCTTTGCGGGCCAGGGCAGCCAGCAGGAAGGCCAGTTGCAGATGGGCCGGATTGAGGCCGTTGGGGGATTCCCCGTTGACCACGCAGGAGGTATCCCCGTCGGAGAAATAAGCTACCATCTGTTCTGCGGCACGTTTGGCGGCCTTGGTGTTGGCTTCCCTGGTATTGGCTCCCAGATGGGGCAGGAGCAGGTCTGCCACAGCGGCGGAGGGTTTCTCTCCGGCGGCGTCCTTGGGATGCACGTCCGTCAGGTAGCCGATGGTTTTGCCGGCGGCTTTTGCGGCGGCCAGGGCTTCTTCATCCACTACCCCGTAGCGGGAGCAGTTGATCAGGACGGCTCCGTCCTTCATGCGGCTGATGAGTTCTGCATTCACCATGTGGTGGGTGGAGGGACCGCCCGGAACGTGCAGGGTGATGATGTCGCACTGGGAGAAAATGTCTTCAATGCTGGTGGGCGTGACGCCGATGTTCAGGGCGCGCTGGCGGGCCAGGAAGTGGTCATACCCCAGCAGGGTGGGTTCAAAGCCCTGGAGGCGTTTGACGAGGTTGCGGCCGATGTTGCCCAGGCCGATAATCCCCACGGTCTTCTTGGTCAACTCGCTGCCCATGTACTTTTTCTTTTCCCACAGGCCGGCGCGGGTGGTAGTGTCCGCCTGGACAAGATGGCGGTAATACGCCAGGATCATGGCCATGACTTCTTCCGCCACGGCATTGGAGTTGGCGCCCGGCGTGTTCATGACGTCCACATTCTTCTTGCGGGCGTACACGATGTCGATGTTGTCGTAGCCGGCTCCGGCGCGGATCACCAGTTTCAGAGAGGGAAGGGAGTCCATGATTTCCGGAGTGACTTTTTCACTGCGGACGATCAGGGCCACGGTATCCGGGTGGCTGGCTGCCTGTACGTCCAGGGGCGTGTCCGCGTCTTGGATGACTTCATATCCAGCCGTTTTAAGTGTGTTGGCCGCTACGTCGGAGAGTTTGGTGGGAATGAGAACCTTGTTCATGTTGATATGGAAAAAAGAGAGTTATTGTTCAATGGTGTGGACGAAAAGCCCGCTGCGCAGCTTGGGCTCGAACCAGGTGGATTTGGGGGGCATGATTTCCCCGGCGTCCGCCACGCGGAACAGGTCGTCCATGGTGACGGGATACAGGGAGAAGGCCAGCGCCATCTCTTCGGCGCAGCGGCGTTCCAGTTCTCCCAGGCCACGGATGCCGCCTACGAAGTCGATGCGGTCGCTGGTGCGCGGGTCGTCAATGCCCAGGATGGGAGCCAGCAGGTGGGCTTGGAGGATGGCGCAGTCCAGGCTTTCAATGGGATGGTCCGCGTCGAAAGTGCCCGGTTTGGCGGTAAGGGAATGCCAGCGGCCGTCCAGATACATGCCGAATTCATGCTTGGCGCGCGGGGCGTAGCTTTCTCCCGGAACGGTGTCTGCGGGGACCACGTCGAAAACGGTTTGAAGCTTTTGCATGAACTCGTCGCGGCTCAGGCCGTTCAGGTCGCGCACGACGCGGTTGTAATCCATGATGAACAGGTCCTCGTCGCAGAAGACAACCGCCATCAGATAGTTGAATTCTTCCTGCCCCGTATAGTCCGGGTGCGCCTTCCGGCGTCTGGCGGAGACGGCGGCGCTGGAGGCCGTGCGGTGGTGGCCGTCCGCAATGTACAAAGCTTCCACTTCCTCAAATCCTTTCCGGATGGCCTCAACGGTTGAGGGATCTGCAACAGGCCACAGAATGTGGGTTACGCCGTCCTCCGTGGTGAAATCGTATTCCGGCTTATGAAATTTGATCCATTCCCGGATGATGCGGGAAATCCCATCATGCTTCCGGTACGCCAGAAAGACCGGTTCCGTCTGCGCGGAACAGGCATCGAAATGCTCGATGCGGTCCAGTTCCTTTTCCCTGCGGGTCAGTTCATGCTTCTTGATAGTGCCGTTCGCATACTCGTCCACGGAGGCGCAGCCGACGATGCCTGTCTGCACGCGGCCCCACATGATCTGGCGGTAAATGTAAAAGGACGGTGCGCCGTCCTGGACGAGGTAGCCTTTCCGGATGAAGGCCTCCAGGTTTTCCTTCGCCCTGGCGTAGGTTTCCTGGGCATGAATGGCTTCCTCGCCCGTATCAATGTCGGAACGGCAGATGTGCAGGAAAGAGGCGTCGTTTCCGGCGGCCATCTCTTTGGCCTCCTGATGGTTCATGACGTCGTAGGGCAGGGAGGACACCCGTGCGGCCATATCCCGTGGAGGCCGCAGGGCGGGAAAAGGGTGGAGAGTGGACATGGAAAAGATGAACGGTTAGGAGTAGCGGCGATGATACAGGGAGCGGATGGGGGAGACAAGCCCCGCTAAAATACATGCCGCAATGAACGGCGGCGTATGCCGGACGGGAAAGCCTGCCGAATCGGAAAAATGGAAGAATCCGGAAGATGCCCATCCGGGAGAATCTTCTCCCTGTGAAACGGGTTGCCACTCCCTCTTTCCCGGCTGTCCGGGAAAGAGGGAACGGGAAGGGAGTGCTAAATTTTGAGGATATCCACAATGTTGGAGGTAATGGAGCGCATGTCGTCCATCGTCAATTCACCCATGTGGGCGATGCGGAACGTCTTGTTCTTCAAATCGCCGTAACCGTTGCCAAGCTGCATGCCGCGTTCGATCAGCGCGTTGTTCAGCGCGGCGACATCAATGTCGCGTGTGTTGCTGATCACCGTCAGGGTGCGGGAAAGGTGGTCGCGGTTGGCGAAAACGCTGAAATATTCGTCCGCCCAGGAGCGCACGAACTCGGCCATGGCTTCATGGCGTGCAAAGCGGTTGTCCACGCCTTCCTGCATGATGCGCTGGAGCTGGAGGTCCATGGCGTACATGATGGAAACGCACGGGGTGTTCGTGTACTGGTAATCCTTCTTCTGGATGGTGTCGTAAATGGAACGCAGGTCAAAATAGCAGCCGCGGTTGGGAACGGAAGCGGTGCGTTCGTAAGCCTTCGGGGAGAGCGTACAGACGGCCATGCCGGGAGGCAGGGCCAGTGCCTTCTGGGTGGAAGTCACCAGCACGTCCACGCCCAGCTTGTCCGTTTCAATCCGGGAACCGGCGGCGGAGCTGACGGCATCCATGCACCAGACGACATCCGGGTACTTTTTAAGTACTTCCGAGATTTCTTCCACAGGGTTCTGAATGCCGGTGGAAGTTTCGTTGTGCGTGATGCAGATCGTGTCGTATTTGCCGGTGGACAGGGCGGCGTCCACCATTTCCGGGGTGGTGGGCTGGCCGAGCTCGCTCTTGAAAATGTCGGCGGGGACGCCGTTGCCCGTGGCGATCTTATACCACTTGTCGCCAAAGGCGCCCACGGAGAAAATGGCGGCGCGCTTGGCGGTGCAGGAGCGCACGGCGCCTTCCATCAGGCCCGTGCCGGAGGAGGTGGAAAGCAGGATTTCCTGTTCCGTCAGCAGAATGCGGCGCAAATTGTTGGAAATGCGGCGCTGCAGGGCGGAGGCCGCCTTGGATCGGTGACCCATCATCGGGCCGCTCATGGCGGCGAGTACTTCAGGTGCTACTTCGGTGGGTCCGGGAATGAATAATTTGGTTGCCATTGGTTTTAGAAACTGGGTACGTGTACTATAGCGTCTCCAGACGGTTTGGCTATTCAAAATTCTTTGCGGCCGGAGGAGGCGGGTTGCGGGAAGTGCGGTTTCACCATGGCACGGCATTTCTCATGCCATCCAGGCCGTTATTCCTTTCACGAGCCAGTAGCCTCCGAAGAAAAGCCAGGCATACAGCAGCGCCGCCAGCAGGAAGGGCCGCGCTCCGGCTTTCTTGAATTTCTCAAAGCTGGATTCCGCGCCCAAGGCCGTCATGGCCATGGTCAGCAGGAAGGTGTCCAGGGAATTGATGGCGCTTACGACACCGGAAGGGAGCAGATGCAGGGAATTGAAGCCGATGACGGCCAGGAAAAGAAAAGCGAACCATGGGATGGTGATCTTCCGTTTTTCCCCGGCCTGTCCGGCGGCGGCTTCCCTGCGGGAAAGAATGATGCTCAGGATGACCAGGACCGGGGCCAGCATCATCACGCGGATCATCTTGACGATGATGGCCGGGTCTGAAATGGCCTGTCCCATGGCGTTGCCGGCGCCGACCACGTGCGCCACCTCATGCAGGGTGGCTCCCGTAAACAGGCCCATTTGTTCCGTCGTCAGGTCCAGCATTCCGGCCCGGAACAGGGCCGGATAGAGGAACATGGAAAGCGTTCCGAAGATAACGACGGTGGAGACAGCCACGGCCGCCTTGTACGGCTGGCTTTTCACGACAGGTTCCGCCCCCAGCACGGCGGCGGCTCCGCAAATGGAACTGCCGATGGAGGTCAGCAGGGCCGTATCCCGGTCCATCTTCAGCAGGCGGCCCAGTCCCGCGCCCAGCAGAATGGTGAAGGCCACGACGACCGCGTCAATAAGCAGGGCGGCGCCTCCGATGTCGATCACGCTCTGGAACGTCAGCTTGAATCCGTACAGCACAATGCCCGTTCTCAAAACCTGCTTGGTGCAGAACTGAATGCCGGGGACCCACGTTTTCGGCAGATGGTTGCGCAGGCTGTTGGCGTAAATCATCCCCAGCACGATGCCGACGATCAGCGGGCTGAAGGAAAGGTGCTTCACCCATTCGAAATCCGCAATGTAACAGGCGGAAAAGGAGAAGAGAACGATCAGCAGAATGCCGTGCAGGGGATTGGCGAGTCGTTTGGGAGACATGGTTTTGGAGAATGATGGTTCGGAACGTTTGCGGCCTTCCGATGGCCACGAGTCGGACGGCTGAGCGGGATGTATACTTCTATTTCATGATTAAATCTAATCAAAAACGTTTATGGTTGATTAGATTTTGTTATAATAGCTCTTGCAGAACCTGATGAACAACTCGTTGATCCTGCTGTGGTCTCCATGCCCGGTTGCGAAATGGAAGGAGCGGCGGATTTCCATGTGGCGCAGGGGGATTCTTTTCAGGTTTCCCTTCTTGAGCTCTTCCCTGACGGCCAGGGAGGAAAGGAAGGAGCACGCCGAAGAATGTTCCAGGTAAAGCTTGATGCTCTCCGTATTGCCCAGTGTCATCAGGACATGCAGTTTGGACGGGGAGACCCCCTGGGCTTTCAGCGCTTCCTCCACGATCCTCCGCGTGCCGGATCCGGGTTCCCGCATGATCAGAGGGATGCCGGAAAGCTGGGCGGCAGTGAGGCCGTCCCGGGGCGCCGGCGCGGCCTGTGTTCCTCCCGCCAGAATAATTTCATCAGCCAGAAAGGGGAGGTAATGGAGGTCCTTTCTGGTTGCCGTGCCTTCCACAATGCCGAGCTGTACGGTTTCATCCTGCACGGCCTGTTCTATTTCTTCCGTATTGCCGCTTTTCAGCCGTATGCGGATGTCCGGGTAAAGGCGGCTGAACAGGGCCAGGAGGGGAGGGAGCACGTATTGGGCCATCGTGGAGCTGGCGCCCAGGTTCAGCTCTCCAGACACGGGCACATTCCCGGCGGACGCCATGTCTTCGTTCAATGCCTCGTATTCCTTCAGAATCCTGCGGGAATGGATCAGCAGGCGGCTTCCTTCCCCCGTCAGGACAATGCCCCGGCCTTCCCGTTTGAACAGCCGCGCGTCAAGCAGGCGTTCCAGTTCCTTCACATGGCGGGTGACGGCAGGCTGGGTGATGAACAATTCCTCCGCCGCGCGGGTAAAATTGAGGCGCCGCGCGACCGTTTCAAATACCTTCAGCCGGAAATCCGTGATCATGGGAGGAATGATGCCATTCAACCATGCCGCCCTGATTCCGGCAAGCCTCTTTCCTTCCTTCGTTTTTCCCTGAGGAAGCTGATGGAAATAAATAATTTGTTATGACATAATGACGGCTCGTCCGGCTTAACAGGAAGGAAGAGAACGGGTCATGATGAGAGTCAGATTATGGACGATGGCGGCGGCCGCATTGTTTTTATCCGGATGGGCTTCTGGGGAAGGGCGGAATAAAAAGATGGAGGAATGGCTGCTGCCTTCCGGTACGTTGAAAGCGTTTGCGGAATACATGCCCGCCTATGGAAAGCGGGCGTTTCCCGGACCGGATGCACGGGAGGCGGCTCGGCTGGAACAGGCAGTGGATGCCGCCAGGAAAGCGAAGGATGCCCGCGCCCTGGCGGAAGCCGCTGCCAGGCTGGATGCCTATTGGCAGTCAAAGCTGGATGCCCTGTATGCTCCCGTGGCTGCATGGCTGTCTTCACGGTGGTTTGTGAAGGCGGAACTGATTCCGTACAAATATGGCAGAGCGTACGAAATGCCCATGCAGGAATTGCAGGACGAACTCGTCATGCTTGCCTGGGCGGCGACGCAGGCCGCCTGGGAGAAATTCCTTCAGGCGGATGAAGAATTTTACAGGGCATGGATTCTGGCCGAACGGAAGCGCCGGGAATATCCGGACTTGGGGGAAACTCCGTTCCGGGAGAAGCTGGGGGACATGGAAGAGGCGCAGGTGCTGGTGCGCCGAGCTTTAAAAAAAATGGAAAGGATCATGGCCATTGCCGATACGGCGTGCGCGACGCATGCCTATCCCCTGGTGGATGCCGTTCCCGTCCACCCCGGATGGCAGGAGGATGATCCCGTTCTGCACAGGGTGGAGCAGGCCGTATGTTCGTCCGACTATCCTTTCATCAAATCCATGATGATGGAGTACCGGAATTACTGGAAAGCCCGTCTGGACGGCATCAGGACGGCTCTGCTGAGAGAGGACGGCTACAGGCCCGGTATGGAAACCGGATGGGAGAAAAAACTGAAAATGGCGAATCGTGCCTGGAGGTATTATGTGATCATGTCCGTGGAATACGAGATACAACCCGGAATCTATTTCTGGAGTTCCGGTATTGACATTTACATGACGGCACACTGGACATGGCTGTACCGGCAGCGATGCCGGGATTTGATGACGCTGGCCGGACTGGCGCCGGAAAGAAGGGCGGAAGGTTTTGAATGTCCTTCCCGTTCCTTTGCCGGATTCGGGGAGGCGCGTCTTGCGATGGAGCGCAAGGCCTCTGCCGGAGGGCCTTTGGCGGCGGAATACGCGGAATTGGCGGAGAATCTGGAAAAACTGCGCACGGATTTGGATGATGCCGCATCTCCGTGGCGGGCCGTTTTTTTAGCCGTCAGGCTGAAGGATGAGGACGCGCTCCGGCTGTTGACATCCCGTATCCGGCTGCATGAACAGCACGCTCTTCTCAAGGGCGCGGTTACGCCGCTCATGGAGGCCGCCGAGGCGGGTTCCTCCGGGATGGTCCGGATTTTGGGGACATGCTGGGGAATGATCAATGCGGAAGACTGGCGAGGGCGGACCGCACTGGACATCGCCCTGGAACATGGTCATGGGGAAGCTGCATCCCTGATCCGGGAGAATGGTGGAATGACCGGAGCGGAGAAAAGAAGGAAAGAAGAGAAGGAGGCTGCCCGCAAATAGAGACTTTTTCGGACAAGGCGCCTGCCGGGAGCCGGCTTGACGGCATGCTTCCATGGTTTCCGGAACATTTCCCCGGTGAATTCCGTACGAAGCCCGGACTGAAAAACGGCGTGGGGCTGATGAGGAAATGCCGGCGATTCAGGCTTGTCCCTGTTCATTTTCAGCCGTCTGTTCCGTCATGGGTGACATTCTGTTGCCGCTCATCGTCTGAACGGTGATGCCCGGCGGGGACTCCAATGCTTATATGAAACTGCATTCCATGATCATTACCGGCGCCGCCGGACTTATGCTGTTGGGGGCCTGTTCCCCTTCTTCTTATCAGACTACGTTTCCGGAACCGGCTTATGTGAAGGTTTCCGCCAATAACGGCGCATACGTTCCGTATCCCGCCAATCCTCAGGGGCAGCAGGAATTGGTGTACTGGTACGAATCCCTGCGTGAACCCCTGACCGTTGTTGCGGAAGTGCCGCCCGCTCCCCTCGTCACCAGGGGCCCTGGTCCGGTAATTCTGGATTCCGACAATTTTTCCGCGAAGCTTTACCGCGACAGGACGGAAGTGAAGAAGAAGGACAAGGACGGCAAGTGGGTTACCAGCGTGCGTCCCACCACTCCGGCTGACCAGCGCATGAGGAATTACATCATTGCGAGCAGAAAATCCCGTTAATAGCAGTTTTTACTGCCCTTGAAAAATAAGAATCCGGCCTGTTCCTTGAAAAAGCGAACAGGCCGGATTCTTTAAAAGAGTCTGCGGCAGTTTCCCCCTGCGTCCGGAAATGCGGGAGGAAACAACTCTCCGTGCTGTTTCCCGGCAGGCGGCCTTCAGCAGGGAGCAGGAGCCGGCATCCGCGGATGCGGACCTTCAATCACAGGTCTTCCAGCGTCCATTCATCCTTCCATTCCAGCTTGATCTGGTCGCCTTCCCATTTCATGGGCAGCCACAGGTAGCGTCCGTCGATGGCATTCTTGGGCCGCCAGATGTCCGCCATGAAGATGAATTTGCCGGGCTTGCCCTGCACGGGCAGAATGTACGTGCTTTGGCCGCCGAAGGTGATGCCCGCCTTCGGGCCCACGCAGGGGTTTTTGAGTTCCTTCCACGGTCCGGCAATCCGGTCGGCCACGGCGCTGCGGGCGGCGTTGGGAGCCCAGCCGGAACAGCCGGAAGCGATCATGTAGTATTTGCCCTTGTGCTTGCAGATGGCGGGAGCCTCCATGTAGCGGTTGACGAAAGCCCGGACGTATTTTCCGTTATGCCCGGTGTAGTCCGGCGTGAGTTCCGCTATGTGGAGCGTGATGTTGCCTTCCGAGGAATAGATATGGTAGGCCTTGCCGTTGTCGTCCACAAAAATGGTCATGTCCCGGCTCATCTGGCCGCCGGGATAGTCACGCCTGATGATGCGGACGTAGTCGGGCATTTCCTTGGTGAACTCCGTGGTCTGGTCCTTTTTGTCCAGGTTCAGGGGCCATTTGCCCGGATTGACGCGCCCGGCCCTCAGGAACGTGAACGGCCCGGTCGGCTTGGTGGCCGTCGCCACTCCCGCATACGCGGAACCATAGCCTTTCCCCTTGAGCTCCAGATGGAACCACATCACGTACTTTTTGGTCTTCTTGTTGTAAACCACTTTGGGACGTTCCAGGATGCAGCCCTTGGCGATGGGGTGGGAATTGTCCCCTTCCACCACCTTCAGGGCGATTCCCTCGTCCTTCCAGTTGTACAGGTCCTTGGAGGAATAGCAGTGCACGCCCACCTGGGCGCGGTTCCCGGCGTCCCCTTCAACCTTGTGTTCCCCGTACCAGTAATAGGTTCCCTTGTCGTAGAGGATGCCGCCGCCGTGGGCGTTGATGTGGACGCCGTTGTTGTCCGTCCAGATTTCTCCGGGCTTGAAGGAAGTGTGCCTGACGGGGACGTCCGCCGGAGAAAGGGCGGTCATGCCGCAGAACAGGCAGAGGGAGAAAAAGGCGGTTGAAAATGTTTTTTTCATATTCTTGAAACAGGTTGCGTGTTCGTATTCTTACAGGTCTTCCAATTTCCATTCGTCTTTCCATTCCAGCTTGATCTGATCGCCGTCAAACTGGATGGGCAGCCACAGGTAGCGTCCGTCGATGGCATTCTTGGGCCGCCAGATGTCCGCCATGAAGATGAATTTGCCGGGCTTGCCCTGCACGGGCAGAACGTAGGTGCTTTGGCCGCCGAAGGTGATGCCCGCCTTCGGGCCCACGCAGGGGTTTTTGAGTTCCTTCCACGGTCCGGCAATCCGGTCGGCCACGGCGCTGCGGGCGGCGTTGGGAGCCCAGCCCGTGCATCCGGAAGCGATGAAGTAGTATTTGCCCTTGTGCTTGAAGATGGCGGGGGCTTCCATGAAACGGCCCGGAAAAACGCGTACGAATTTACCCGTGTGCCCGGTGTAGTCCGGGGTGAGCTCCGCAATGTGCGTGGTGCTGTTTTCCTCGGAGGAATAAATGTGGTAGGCCTTGCCGTCGTCGTCCACAAAAATGGTCATGTCCCGGCTCATCTGGCCTTTTTTAAAATCTTTCTTGAACATGTCCTCGGAGCGGACGCCTTCCGGAAGGGCGCTGGAAGTAAGGCCTGGCACCCCCTTGAAGGTTTCCATGGTCTGGTCCTTCTTGTCCATGTTCAGGGGCCATTTGCCCGGATTGACGCGCCCGGCCCTCAGGAACGTGAACGGTCCGGTCGGCTTGGTGGCCGTTGCCACTCCCGCATAGGCGGCCCCGTAGCCTTTCCCCTTGAGCTCCAGATGGAACCACATCACGTACTTTTTGGTCTTCTTGTTGTAAACCACTTTGGGGCGTTCCAGGATGCAGCCCTTGGCGATGGGGTGGGAATTGTCCCCTTCCACCACCTTCAGGGCGATTCCCTCGTCCTTCCAGTTGTACAGGTCCTTGGAGGAATAGCAGTGCACGCCCACCTGGGCGTAATTGCCCGCGTCGCCCTCCACCTTGTGTTCCCCGTACCAGTAATAGGTTCCCTTGTCGTAGAGGATGCCGCCGCCGTGGGCGTTGATGTGGACGCCGTTGTTGTCCGTCCAGATTTCTCCGGGCTTGAAGGAAGTGTGCCTGACGGGGACGTCCGCCGGGGAAAGGACGGCGGCGCCGCAAAACAGGAGGATGGAAAGCAGGGGACTGATGATATTAGTCATGACTGTGTGAGGATGCGGAAGTGGTCAGTGAATGGTCGGGATGGCCGTACAGTTTGTCCCATGCCCTGGAAAGGGCGTACAGGGCATAACCGGTACCATAGAATTTGTGATAATTGTACAATGGATAGTCCCACCAGGAACCGTCTCTTCCCTGGCGCGCAAGGATGTCGCCGGCCAGCAGAGACGCATGACGTTTTACCTGATTGGGGGCCAGCATGTCCAGACACATTCCTGAATAATAATATCCATAATAGAAAAAGTACCCGGAATTCTGTGCGAAGCTTTCATGCGGAACCGGCTTGTGGAGGGCCATGGTCAGCCAGCCCCTGCGGCTCCACAGGCGGTCCAGTCCGTCCACAAGCTGGCGCATGGAAACATCTTCCGGTTCCCACAGCTTGATGGCGTAATCGCAGGCCGGGGTGCGGGCCAGGCTGCCGGTGTGGCGGTTGATGGGTCTGCCGGGATAATAGGAGTGGCTCAGGGAGTAAACATAGGTTCCGGCCGGGGTACGCTGGGATTTGAGGAATTTCAGGGCCCGGCGGAATACCTTCTCATCCAGGGAAAGGCCGAATGTCTTACCGGCCATCCATGCGGAAATGAGAACGGTCCCGGTCAGGAAGGAGGTGGGTTCCGATGCTGGCCGTTCGCTGAATCCGATGTAGGTGAGATAGCCCCAGCCCCCCTTGGCGGAAGCCAGTTCGTTGAGCCTGTCCACCTGGAGGCGGGCGCAGTCCATGAGTTGTTTGTAGCGCGGGCTTTCGCGGTCCAGCCCGGCCGCACGCATGCTCATGGCGTCCAGCACGTAGGTATGCGCCCAGATGTTGTAAACGCAGAGGGCGTCCCCCCGCTTCAAATGGGGCATCGTCCGGATCAGGTAATCTTCCGCGCGGGTCATGGCTTCCCGTACCTTTGGTTCGTCCCGCAGGGGAGTGGCGTTAAGTCCCGCGATGCACAGGGCCGTGCTCGCCGTCTTGAAGGTGAGCGGGCCGTCCGGATAGGGGCAGAGAATGTTCCATGTGCCGATCACCCGGTGGTCTCCCCAGGAGCCGTCCCTGTTCTGTTTTTCCAGCAAAAAATCCACGCCGCGGCGGAATGCCGCGCTGAATTGTCCGCGTTCAGCAGGAGGAATATCCGGAATTTTTGCAATGGAAATGGTATCCTTCCGGTTGCCGGGTACCGTTTCCGGTTCTCTGGCGGAAACAGCCAGGGACGCAAGCAGAAGCAGGCTGGAAAGCAAAAGGCGGAACATGGTCAGGAAGCGGGCGGGGTGGTGGGATAAAGCGCGCTCCGGACCCGGGAAACGGCGAACAGGGCGTAGCCGGTGCCATAAAATTTGTGATAATTGTAGAGGGGATAGTCCCACCAGGAGCCGTCCTTCTCCTGCATGGGCAGGATGTCGTCCGCCAGATGGGCTGCATGGCGCGGCAGCCGTTCCCGGGGTACCTGGTCAAGGCAGCGGGCGGCGTAGTAATACCCGTAGTAGAAGAAATAGCCTGCATTTTGCGCGAAGCTTTCATGAGGGATGGGTTTCTTCACCGCCAGGGAGAGCCACCCGGAGCGGCTCCAGATGCGTTCCAGCCCGTCTTCCAGCTGGCGTCTGGAAACAAAAGCCGGATCGTACTGGATCAGGGCCAGGTCTCCGGCGGGGGTGCGGGCCAGGCTGCCGGTGTGGCGGTTGATGGGCCTGCCGGGATAAAACATGTGGGATATGGAATACACATAGCTCCCGGCCGGCGTCCGCTGTTTTTCCAGGCTGGCGACGGCGCGCTTGACAATCTGGGGGTCGGCCTGGAGGCCGAATGCGCGTTCGGCGTCCTTGAAGGCAATCAGCACCGTAGCCGTCAGGAAGGAGGTGGGTTCCCCCATCGGCCGTCTGGAAAAAGTTTTAAAGGTGTAGTAGCCCCAGCCGCCTTTGACGTCCGCCATCCAGTTCAGCGCCTCCACCTGCAGTGCGGCCACTTTCTTGAGCTCCGTGTATTGCGGGGAGTTCTCAGGCAGATTTTCAGCGGCGCGGCACAGGGCGGAGAGGCCGTAGGCATGACCCCATACGCCGAGGACGGTGCGCGTGTCTCCGCGCTTGAGCAGGGGAAGGGTGGCAAGCAGGTACTGGACGGCCCGGTCAATGGCTCCCTTGACGGCGGGTTCATCCTTCAGCGGACTGGCGAGCAGGCCGATGACGCACAGGGACGTGCAGGCGGTCCTGAATGACCTGGGGCCTTCCGGGTAAGGGCAGATCACATTCAGCCCCTTGGTGCGCGTGTGGTCTCCCCAGGAGCCGTCCTTGTTCTGGCTGGCCAGAAGGAAATCCGCCGCCCTGCGTATGGACTGGTCCAGCGTTTCCCGGGAGGGGGGCTCCACGTCCGGAACCTTTTCAATGGGAATGGTGTCTCTTTTTTCCCCGCCTTCCGTCGGCACAGGTGCGCCAAGCGCCGTGCAGGCACTCAGAACGGAGAGGAAAAGGACGGCCTTGTTCATGCGCGGAAAAGAGATCAGGCCTGCTGATCCTTGATGGTCACCTGGACGGGCAGTCCGGGAGCGAATATCTGGCTGGCGGGAACCTTGGGCGTCACGATGATGCGGCGTTTGCCGTCTGCTCCGGGAATGGGGCTGGCTTCCGTGATGACACCGGGAATCTGCATGTTCGTCACCTTGATGACGACGGTTTCCCCCACTTTAGGCGTGGCGGTGGAGTCTGGAAGGGTGGCCTGCACGATCAGTTCCGAGTCCGGGGGAACGATGGTGGCTATTTTGTCAAAGGCTTCCAGCTTGCCGCCGGGCTTGAGCTTTTCTGCCACGGGAATGGCCACCCATTTGTCCGCCACGTAGCCTCCGTAAAGCAGGATGCCGTTTTCCGGAGCCTTGAAGGAGGCCATTTCGCGGTCGGCTTTTAATTCGTTGTATTTGTCCTGGAGGCGGCGCAGGGACACCTCCGCTTCCGTAAGGGCTATTTTTTTCTGTTCCAGGTCGAATTCCGCCTGCTTGCGGGCTTCCGCCAGGTCCGTCTGCTTTTCCTTCACGGCCGTGGCGAAGTCTTCGCCCAGGCGGTGGATATTGCGTAGCTTGGCCAGTTCCGCGACCAGTTTGGCACCCTGGACGGCGAACTCGCTTTCTCCGAGTTCATTCTTCAGCCGTTTCAGGATGATTTCCTCCGTTTCTTCCGCCACCTGGTCGTCCTTGTACATCTTGGTGAGCTGGTTCAACTCCTCCTGCTTGTAGGACATGTAGCGCAGGGCCTTGTTGACGCGTTCCTCCTCTTCCGCCAGCATGCGGGCCTTGCGCTTTTCCAGGAAATCCTTCTGGTCCTCCTCCGTGCGCGTCAGGGCCGTCTGGAATTTCTGAAGGCTCATGGCGGAACGCTCCTTCTGCTGGTCCAGCGCGTAACGGAGTTTCAGCACTTCCAGATTCTTGCTCTTGATGGCCCGCTCGTAATCTTCAATGCTCTTGTCCAGCGTACGGAAATCCGCCTGGGCCACGGAATCTCCCTTCTTGACGGAGCTGCCCTGGGGCATGATGCCGATCAGGAAAATGTCGGAACTTCCCTTGGGGGCAAAGGAGATGGACTTGGTGTTCTTTTTGGGCAGCAGAATGCCTGGAGCGATGGAGTCGGCCAGGGCGGCTCCCCCCATGAGGAGAGCGGCGAGAAGGCCGGTGGCGGTAAGGGATGTATGCTTCATATACAATGGTATGCAATCGGAGATGAATCAGGATTGGCGTGCGGAGAATGGGACGAAGCGCCCCTTCTTTCCAAGAATAACGGTGTGAAACGTAGTTTTCTTTCCTTTATGTGAAGCGGGCACCGCTTCCGTGCTGACTTCGAAGCCCGCTTTCTGCAGGGTGCGCACCAGCCGGGTGTCCGGACGGGCTACGGTGATGACCAGCAGGCCCCCCTGCTTGAGGGCGGCAAAATAATCGGAAGCTTCCGCTACGCTCAGGTTCATGCGGTCGTGCGTGGAACGGCACAAAATGGCGTGAAAGGCCTTCTGCTGCTTGCGGGCTACCTGGAGAGCGGTGGAAAATTCCACGCTGACGCGGGGATCATGCAGGAATCCGGGACGTTCCCCATCCAGAAATTCCCGGTGCCAGTCCACCAGCTCCCTGCACGGTTCCGCCACGACGAAGCTGGCTTTTTCCCTCTGGACCTGGTCCATCAGGGAAAACAGGGTGAAGCCCAGGCCAAGGCCGTCCAGAAGGAAGGAGGGCTGGTTGGCCCTCTTGACGGGCGCCGTGGCAATGGCCGCCGCCGTTTCATTGCTTCCGTGGGAAAAACTGGAAGCCGTCTGCATGCCGTCCCTGAGCAGAAAATGGAAGCCGTCCCGTTCCCAGAGTTCAAGAATGGAGCCGTCGGGCAATTGTGTGGAAGCTAGTTTGGTAATGGGTTTCATATCAAATAATGCCGGTCGGACAGCGTAGGGAAGAACGCTTTTCAGGGCAAGTCCGGACAGCGTGTTTGGAGAGGAATACGGGCCTAATTGAAAAAAATTGCATGGAAAACGAACTTTGCGCATTCTTTTTCTTGATTTACGGACGGAAATAAGCGAGAGCTATCTTTCAGCACAGCTATTTTTTCCGATATGAGTAATCCACCACCCCCCTCCATTCCGGGCGGTACTCCGCCGCCGCCCACTCCTCCGCCGGCTCCGGCAGCGCCTTCCGTACCCCAGCCGCCCGTACCTCCTGCCGCGCCTCCCGTGTCCGGAGCACCCGCGCCGGCTGCTCCGCCCGCAGCTGCCGCTCCTACCATTCCTCTCCGCCCTGCCGGCCTGGGAGGAGGGATCAAGCTTGGCGGCGGCCTGAAGACGGTTGCCCTTGGCTCCGCCACCACTCCTGTGGCTCCCGCAGCAGCGGCCCCTACCGTTCCCCTGGCTCCTCCCGGTGCAGGGATGGCTACCGCGCAGCTTCCGCAGGCCACCATCGGCCTGAATACGGCTCCCGCCGCGGCTCCCGTTTCTTCCGCTTCCTTTACGGCAAAAAAATTTGAACAGGACTCCGAGGAGGGCTCCAATACCCTTCTGAATGTTCTTTCCTTTGTTGCCCTGGCTTTTGCCCTGGCATTCGTCGGTTACCAGTATGCTACGGATACGTTGGAATCCCGCAGCATGACGGGCTGGCTGGGCAGTGAAGAAAAGCCTGCCGCCGCAGCTCCCGCCGCCAGCGACGAGTCTGCCGATGACGCCGCCGCCGAGGAAGCGTCTGAAACGTCTGACGAAGCCGCTGCGGATGCCCCTGCTGATGATGCGTCCTCCGATGTCGCCGACGACGAAGAATAAGTGAACATAACGGTTCTCCAAATACTCTAAGCGGTACTATGGCAAACGTATTTTCTGAAGCAAATTTTGAGGATGAAGTCCTGAAGTCTGACATTCCTGTGCTTGTCGACTTCTGGGCTACATGGTGCGGCCCCTGCCGCATGATCGCTCCGATCATTGACCAGTTGGCTACGGAACTTGCCGGCAAGGTCAAGGTGGGCAAAGTGGATGTGGACGCCAACAACGGCCTGGCCGCTACCTATGGCGTGCGCACCATTCCTACTCTTTTGATCATCAAGGATGGAGAAATCATGGACACCATGGTGGGCGCCACTTCCAAGGACGCCATTCTCCAGCGCCTGCGCCCGGTCATGTAACCGTTCGCGATTATTGATTTAATACCGGCCTCCGGTGGGAAAATCCTGCCGAAGGCCGTATTTTTTATCCGGGGGTGCTTCCTCTGCCTCTTCTGGATGGCGCTTGGGGTGCCTCTTGATCTGCCGGAAAAGCAGAATTTGTTTTTAGCAAACAAACTTGGGACAAGACAGAATTTGCGCAGAACATGTGCCTGAAAAGGCGGGAAAAGCGTGGTTATCCTTTATTTCTCGTGTCCGGTTATTAGTTTCCCATGTGATTATATTTCGTAGGCACAGCCGGGGTTTCTTGTGAAAACAAGCGGTTTCCCTTACAATTGAGCAGAGAGGATATTCTGGTCCTTCCGGACGCGCCTCATTCCTGCATAGCGGTACGTAGCTGGCAGCAGGGCCTTTCTTAAAGAAACCCTGCGGAAAGAAGATCAAGGAAAAAGAGCCGTCAGGCATATTGGCTGCCGGATGCAGTACCTGCAGCTTGTTTCCCATTCTTGTGGGGGAATGGACGGACGATAAGAAATAGGGAAAAGCAATATTCGTTCTTATCAGAACCATGATATTTGTTTATCCCATATGTTGAATTGGCTGGAATAAATCCATAAATTTGCATATGATCCATTAATTTGATTTTTTCAAGACAAACATCTCATGACGAATAGTAGGAATAATTTCTAAAACATTTGCAAGCAACAATATATCGGTAAAAAAGGAAGATATTATCTTCCTTGACTTCCTTCTGTATTATATATAAATTTAGTTAATATGAAGAAATTAATAAAAATAATGATTTTATTTTTATTAGGTGCCGCAGCGCTGTTTGCAGCCTACTTGTATATTAAACAGCAGACGGTGGACAGCAGACAAAGATCCATGGCTAATACGGCGGCAATTTCAAGTATGTTTCTATCGTCCGTTTCCCATCAGTACCACTGCCGTTTCTCTACTTTGGGCGGCACCTGGTCCCTGGAAAAATTCACGAAGTCATATGGATTGGCTTTTGAAAATGAAGGCAATCCTGAAGCCTGGCAAGAATTGAAACGGCGCATTAATGACGGGACGATAGAAAAAGAATTTTATAATTTGTGGATATACATCGGAGCTTCTCCCACCATTGATATGGAAATTAATGAGGAGAATAAATTTATTAAAGTTATCATCAGTACGGAAAAGTCTCCATCCCAGAGTATGTTTTATCATTTATGAAAAATGGATAAAACAGGAAATAACCCCGCTTCTTATTCGAAAATCATATCGGTCGCACCATTTATAAAATTTATTTCGCGTAACGTATATTTTTATTTTTTCTTAAGAAATTGAAGCCATGCCTTTAATATTTTTATTTTTTATATTGTACTTGATCCCCTTGTTTCTTTCCGCCATCGCGAAAGATTCGGAAATATCGCTCATTTTTAATATCATAGCTATCATCTTCGGCAGTGTTCCTGTTGTTTTAATTACGCTTACACTATGTTTGGTCCATGGAATAGCATACGGGTTGCTTGCAGGATTATTGTTGTTTGTATTATTGTTTTTTATCAGCAAGGGGATTCGTTTTGTTATTTTTAAAGCAGTTTCAACTAATGTAAATTGAAATCTCCTGAATATTCAGGAATATATAATACAAAATGAAGAATTATAAATGAATGGGAAGAAATGAATTTTCATTTTATCCGTTTTTATTGCTATGAAGCCGATCAAATTTCTTCTTGTTCCCGTAGCACTGTTTTTGGGACTGGGGAATTGCATCGCTGCTGGAGATGCTGAACTCCCCGGCAAATGGACGACTTTCGGAAAAGGAGAAGAACGGGGGCGTTTTGCCCGGTGCTTCATCATCAGTTATCCAAGCAGTTTCACCATTGATCCCGCCAGTGGAATATCATTTAGTCCCGATATAGGAAGAGATGTTCGCATTCCGGAGGGAAACCTGTACACCCTTGTTTTGCATGATGAGAAAAAATCATTGGAAGTCAGGGCCAGCACCTACGGATTTATAACCGAGGACTTTTACGTCCCGCGCGGTTTTGAGACCCCGAGGGAGGTCATACTGGCTGACCTTTTCACTCACAGACCGATAACTAAAATTATTAGAACAAAGCATTACGATCTTTTTTACAGTGAAACGGACAAGAGAGTGTGCGCACTTTATCTGTATCGAAAGGAAGGCTGGAATGCGAGCTATCAAACTCTCACATTTTTATTTCGCAATGGCACCACTTTTGAGGATCATGAGGAAATTGTTAAGAAAATCATGGAGGGGTTTATCCCGTATTTTGCGCGTTCGGACTAGTTCATGTGGGCGGTGTTTCTCCCGGGGTAAGGTTGGGGAGCCGGAGTTGGAGATTATTAGATATAGAATCTTGTAAAGTTCTTTCTCAGGAACCGCGGGGTTGCTTGAGGGCTGTATTCCAGGAATTGTTGATCCAGCCTTTTCTATGCGTGTTTCAGGTTTTCCAGTCCTTTTCGGTCAAGAGGCATTCCCGGAGAGGATGGGGAGAACCGGGATTTTAACGGACAGGCGGGTTTAAATGGATGAATCCGGCAGACAATGTATATCGGGCCGTCTGCGGGGATGCAGGCCGTTGCGAAACTTGTTCCTGTCCGGCGGTGACGCACCCGCTTGCTTCATTCCTTTTTGCTTGGCATGAGGAGCATTGCGACATACATTGAAGAATAAATTCCACTGGGTGGAGTTGCCTTTCAACATCCCTGACGCCATGAAATTCATTTCTTTCTTTTTGTCCGTATTCACGAGTTGCTGCCTGCTGTCCGCTGCTTTGGCAGGCGGTGACATGGCTCCGGATTTGAAGTCCGGTTCCTTCTGGAGTTCGTCCAGGGAGGACTTGTTCGGCAAGTATTTTAATGGAGAAGCGGGCGGCTGGGTGGACAAGGAGAAAACCCAGCTCCGCATGGCCAGGCCCCGGATCAAGATAGGGGAAATTTCCCTGGGAGAGACTTTGGTGAACTGGAAGGATAATACACCCCAATCCATGACCGTCATGATTTACAACAAGGGGGACAACGGGGCGATTGACCGGGATGAGTTTGAAGCGCGCCTGGAGCGTGTCAAGGCGGCCCTGGACACCCTCACCGGCGTGAAGTCCAAGGAATACCGCGCCTCCCGCCGTGAAGCCGTGGTGAAGGTGAACGGCTGGTCCTGGGTATGGGACAAGGGAGCCGCCGTGGTGGAGGCCAACTCGTCGCGTGAGGGCCGGGAGTTCGAGGCGGAATTCATCCGTCTGAAAGTAGGGCCTACGGAAGCTTCCATCGCCCGGGCGGACACGTCCTCCCGCGCGAAAAAGGCGGACATCAAGCAGCATGTGAAGAAGGAAGGGAAGCGCATCGTGATTCAGGACATCCCCATGGTGGACCAGGGACAGAAAGGCTACTGCGTGGTGGCTACTGCCGCCCGTGTGTTCGCTTATTATGGAATGGATTATGTGGATCAGCACGAACTGGCCTCCTTGGGCAATACGTCCGCTTCCGGAGGAACAAGCACTGCTGAAATGGCGGAAAACCTGAAGAAAATAGGAGCGCGGTTCCAAATCAGGATCCGTGTTCTGGATTCCCTGACGGATTACCGTGATTTCAATAATATATTGAAATCCTACAACCGGGCGGCTTCCAAGCTGAAGAAGGAGAAAGTGGACAGCCAGACGAGCTGGCCGGCCTTCTGGGACAATGCGGACGGTGAAGTGCTTAAACTGGCGCGGGCGGGTTCCCAGAGCCAGGTGGACAAATGGATCAATTCCATCCGCCCCTATATTACTGCGGGTATTCCCGTTCTCTGGTCCGTGCAGCTGGGCATCGTGCCGGAGCCCAAGAGGCTGTCCCAGACCCGCGGCGGCCACCTGCGCCTGATCATTGGCTTTGATGAGGAAAAGAAAACGGTCATTTTTTCCGATTCATGGGGCGCGGAGCATACAGAGAAAGAAATGCCCGTGGCTGACGCCATCGCTATCACGACGGGACGCCAGGTCCTGCAGCCGTCCAAATAAGTACGGAAGGCTTTTATAGCCTGACGAAAGAATCGCAGAATATTTCCCTTTCCGGGGCACTTCTGGCTGGCTTGCGGGCAGGAGCGTATTATACTTGCGCCATGATCAGCAGAACATTGGTAAAACACGCCCTGTCCAGTGAAGCGGAGATTCCGGACATGCTGGTGCAGGGCTGGGTGCGTACGCGCCGGGATTCCAAGGCGTTTTCCTTTCTGGAGATCAATGACGGCTCCAGCGTGGCCTCCCTCCAGGTGGTGGCGGATGCGGGCATCCGCGGCTATGAACGGATTGCAGAGATGACGACCGGGGCCGCGGTGAGCATCCGCGGCGCCCTGGTAGCCGGGCAGGGAAAGCAGCGCTGGGAATTGCGCGCTTCTTCCCTGGAGCTGGTCGGCGCCGCTCCGGAATCCTACCCTCTGCAGAAGAAAGGGCACACGCCGGAGTTTCTGCGTTCCATCGCCCATTTGCGCCCTCGCACCAACCTGTTCGGCGCGGTGTTCCGCATGCGCAGCCGTCTGGCTGCATCCATCCACCGGTTTTTTCAGTCCAGGGACTTTGTCTGGGTCAGTACGCCCATCATTACCGCCAGCGATTGTGAAGGGGCGGGAGAAATGTTCCGCGTAACAACGCTGGACGTGGGTGATGCCGCCTCCCGCGACGCCGCCCGGGATTTCTTCGGGAAAGCGGCTTATCTGACCGTGAGCGGACAGTTGGAAGGGGAGGCTTTTGCCTGTGCCCTGAGCAATATTTATACGTTCGGCCCCACGTTCCGGGCGGAAAATTCCAACACTACGCGCCATGCGGCGGAGTTCTGGATGGTGGAGCCGGAAATGGCTTTTTGCGACCTGCGCGGGGACATGGACATGGCGGAGGCATTTGTCCGGGAGCTGGTCCGTGACGCCCTGGAGAACAGCGCGGAAGAGATCGAATTCCTGAACCGGTTTGTGGACAAGGGTCTGCGGGAGCGCCTAGAGCACGTGAAGGATACGCCGTTCGTGCGTTGTTCCTATACGGAAGCCGTGGACATTCTTCTCAAGAGCGGGAGAACATTTGATTTTCCGGTCTCCTGGGGAATCAACCTGCAGAGCGAGCATGAACGCTTCCTGACGGAGGAACATTTCAAGAGCCCGGTCATCGTGTACGATTATCCCAAGGAGATCAAACCTTTCTACATGCGTCTCAATGACGACGGCAGGACCGTCACCGCCATGGATGTGCTGGTTCCCGGAATCGGCGAAATCGTGGGGGGAAGCCAGCGCGAGGAACGGCTGGACATTCTGCTGGAAAACATGAAGCGGCAGGGCATGAACGAGGAAGCCTACCGCTGGTATGCCGACTTGCGCCGTTACGGTTCCGTTCCCCACGCCGGATTCGGAGCCGGGTTTGAACGCCTGCTGATGTTCATCACGGGCGTAACGAACATCCGGGACGTGCTGCCGTTTGCCCGCACGCCGCGGAATTGCGAGTTTTAACGTTCAGGCGGCAGGCCGTGCCGCCGTTTCCGGCCGTGAAGCATATGGACCTGCAGTCCCCTTTTTTATAGGGTAAACGGTCTTTCCGCGGAGTGGAGAAAATCAAAAGCCCGGCTTTCCCTGGGGAAAAGCCGGGCAAAATGGATTGCCGGGAAACGGTGGTTATTTTCTTCTGCGTCTCAAGAGCAAGCCTCCCAACCCCAGAATGCCCAGGGAAAAAGTGGCGGGTTCAGGGACGGTTTCATAATTGATAATTACCTTGGTAACGCCGTTTTCAGTGATCTGGGTGACGTTTGCCTGTACCTGAGAGGTGCTGGCAATGTTCAGGCCGCTCAGATCCAGTGTCAGGGGACCGTCCCACTGGTCGGATTTAATGCTGGCCAGCTCAATGGTACCGCTTCCGGTCAGGCTGTTCATGTCCAGCGTTCCGGTGAAATGGACGGAGTGGTGATTGACCCAGAAATTGGTGATGTCAGTAGCGGTCCAGGAACCGTGTTCCGAGGCGGTAAACGTTCCGAAGTTGAGAGTAAAGTCGCGGCCCAACCCAAAAGCGTTCGTTGATTCAAAAACCAGATGGGCATTGCCTTCCAGGGTGATGGAATTGACATTGAGATCCCCCTTGGCCGGACTGCAGACCAATGTACTTCCGGAACCGATCTGGATGGTGTTGGTGGCTCCGAAAAAAGCCTCGCTGTCTGACCAGGTAATGGTGCCCGCATTCTGCCCGATGACGGCATCGTCATTGGCGCTGTGCTGGGGATAATAGCCGTTCGGGGAACCGTTTACCGTCCAGTTGCCGGAATCTCCGTAAATCCCGTTGTTGGCCGCTCCGCTCCAGATATAGGTGGCTGCCTGGGAGATACCGCCCAGCATGCAGCAGAAAACACAAAATGCAGATAATTTCATTTCCAATAAATAGTTCAACGGGGCGGATGTAACGGATTCTCAATCCGGCTTTATAGTTAAGTTAATTGTTAAACATTTATTTGGAGCATATTATAAATTAAAAAAAGCTTATTGAAAACTTCCTTCATTTGTTTTTAAAAGCAGGAATGTTTTCTTTTAAAGGGTTCTTTAAAAAATATTTGAATTGACGCCGGATTGAGAATCCGCAGGAAACAATATTTTATCTTCTTTGCAACATACAAAGAGCAGGAACATGAAAAAGTGGATGCGCGGGCATGGAAAAACCCTTTCCCGCACAAGGCGGGAAAGGGCCTACCATAACCAAGTAAAAGCATGCGTTGAAACGCCGTCGTACTTAGAAAGTGTAGCTGATGGCGCCGTTGATGCCGTGGGCGGTCAGCTTGTTGCGGGTCTCGAACTGATAGCAGACGCGGGCTCCCCAGTTGCTGGAGAAGAGCACGTCAATGCCGGCGTTCAGGCGGAATGCGGTGCGGCCCATGTTGACGCCGCGTACGTTCCATGCGCCCAGAGGCCCGGTGACATTGGATTTGGGATTCATGCGGCTTACATCCTGGGCCACGGCTACCGTCAGGGCCGGGGTGATGGTGGTGCCGCCGTCCGTCTGATAGGCGCGGGCGATGGTGATGCCGGCCGGAATGGTCCAGTTCTGGGCCCGGGCGTGGTCGAAGGTGCGTCCATAAGGACCGCTTTCGGAGAATCCCTTGAGCTCGGAAGTCATGAATTCAATCCCGGTGTAGGGTGTCACGTAGGCCTTTCCGAGGGCGAAGCGTTCCGTCCACGTGGCGTACAGGCCGCCGCTGAAGGTGTCGGAATTGACGTTGCCGTTGAGATCGGAACCCATGATGTAGGAATTGCCCTTGAACTTGGAGCGTCCGTAGGCGCCGTAGCCGTCCAGGGTGAACTTGCTTTCCCTGAAGGGATGCATGCGTCCGTAGATCATGGCCAGGAAGGAGTCGACGTCATAGTCGGAACCGAAGTTCGACTTGTCCTTGATGTCGCCGAAGCTCTGGCCGGCTGCGATACCGATCAGGGAACCCTGTGCGGCCTTGTAGTCGATACCCACGGCATAGCCGCCGGCATTGTACTTGTAGCCGGAAACTCCTCCGCGGGCGTCCTGGTCGTCCCAGATACCCATGCCGCCTACCCAGATATTGCCGTTGCCCCTGGCAATCGTCTTGCGGGCGATGGGAGAGCCCTTGGCGTCCACCACTTCAATGGTGTCTTCCGTCTGGCGCGCCATGGAGGCGGCGGATTGGATGCGGCCCAGGTCGGCGAAGCTTCTCAGGGTGCGGCTTGCAGCCCAGGTGAAGTTCACGATGTTTTCACCGCTCACGGACTGAATCATGTGGGCAGCCTGGTCGGCATTTGTCGCCCGGAACAGTTCTTCGTAGAACTCGGCGGCGGGAGAACCTGCGGCCGCGTTCAGACGGTTGTTTTCCAGACCGACGGCCGTGGTGTAAACGTTGCCGTTGTAACCGGACATGACACCGTCAATGCCCCTCATGTTCTGGGTGATGGTAGTGGTGCCGTCAACCGTTCCGGGAGCCATGGTGGTGGTCAGGAACAGGCCATTCTGCAGACGGCCGGAAATATCCGTGCCGTTCAGCGTCACCGTTACGCTTTCCGTACCCTTTTTGAGTTGGGAGATCGGAACTGAATTGCCTTCGGAGTCGGAAACCTGGATGCCCACGCGGGAATCGTCCGTGAAGGTGGCCGGGGTGCCGAAGTCGAGAACGGATCCGTCGCTCAGAAGCAGGGTGGAATCACCGCTGAAAGTGGCGGAAGCCCCCTTCATCGTGGAATCCTGGGCCAGAGTCACGCTGCCGGTCCGGATGTCATATACGGTGGTGTCCGTGCCCATGACGGCGGAGTTGATGGATTCAGGACCTGCAACTCTTCCGGTGGTGGCGTCCGGCGTGCCGAAGGTGGCGTTCCCGATAATCAGGTTGCCTTCAAGCTGCTGGTAGGTGCCTCCGAAGGTATCCGTGGCGCCCGTGCCGCCGTACACAAGGGTGCCGGCTCCGGTCTTGGTCATCACGGCGGCCTGGTCGGCGGCCCGTGAAACTGCGTCCGCAGCGGATGCGGTGGGAGCCGCGGTAGCGATGCCGTCACTGATGTAGGTGTAGGCGCCGGCGTCCGTGAATACGTTGATCTGGGTGTTTACGCCCGCATGAACGGAACCGCTTACGCCGTTGGCCGTATTGCCGGAAAGAACGGTGTTGGAACCGATGTTCAGCGTTTGGCCGTCCGCCAGGTTGATAGCGGACTTGTCGGCGTTGGTGGCGGTGTTGTTCAGTACTTGCGTACCGTTGCCGAGAGTGATTTCTCCACCTGCCGTTACGATGCCGTCAGCGGCGGAATTGCCGGAGATCAGGCTATTTTCCCCGATGGCGATGTCGTCGTCAGCCGTCAGCGTGGCATTTTCCTTAACCGTAGTATTCTGGCCGAGGGCAATGCTGCCTTCGATGGTATCCAGCACTTCGGGAGTACCTTCTACGGTACCCCAGGAGTTGTCCGTATTGTTGTAAACGGTTTTGGTCAGGTCAGCAGAATCTGCCTGAACGGTGGTTCCGTTCAGAATGGTGTTATCTCCCAGGGAGATTTGTCCGCCGTTGGCTTTGATCGTGATGGCTCCCGCAGCCGTTTCACCAAGCACGATGCCTCCGGAAACGCTGTTGTCCATGGATTGCGTGACGGTTTTGCTCGTCTGGGTATTGGAAGCGTCAAATCCTTCCGTCGTTACGGAACCGATTCCCGCGTTGGAGGTCACGTCTCCGTTCAGCGTAATCTTGGAATCAGGGTCGCTGGTGATTTGTCCGGTTGCCGTGACGGCACCCTGCAGGGACACATTGTCACCCAGTTGTACGGCTACTTCATTGGAGTCCTGATAAGAGGAAGAAGTCGTTTTCGTATAGGCCTGGCCTGTGGGAGGAGTCGCCGGATCCTGCGTAGTGGTGGCTACGCCTTCTACCGTGATGGTCTGATCAATGGCAACGTTGTCGCCGACGTTCACCTGGCCGTTCGTGGATTTGATGGCCGTGCCGAAAACCTTGGGAGCCCTGGGGTCTTCAGATCCCACGATGGAAATGTTCCGGCCGTCAATGGTGGTGTTCGAGGCGTTGGTGACAACGATTTCATTGGCGCTGTCCGCAGGTTCGCTCAGCGTAATGTCGTTGAATTTGACCTGTTCGTTGACCAGGTCGTAATTGAAATTGACCAGTTTGCCGCTTGCATCAGTCATCTGGACGGTGATGCTTCCCGTACCGGAGATGGCCGCCAGCTGGGCCTTCTGTTCCTGGGTCAGCGTAATGTTGTCTGAATCGGCAGGAACGGTGATGGTGATGGTTGACGCTTCATTGGAAGCGGCAGCCTGGTTCCAGGCTGTCACCAGCGAATCGGCGCTGTTTGCAGTGTAGTCAGCCGCTGTGGCAACTGAGAAGCTGCCGAGGCAGGCGATGACGGCTGCCAGCAACATCTGTGGGAGTCTTAATTTCATGCTTTTTTTATTTGTTTAATGATTAGGTGGTTACGCATTCGTGACAATCACGGCGTCCAGCATTTTAGATGATCCCTGCGAGCGCATGTTCAGGAGGATGACAAGGAGGGTTTTGTTGGAACGGGTGTTTAAAATATTTAACAATGAAATGATTGCATTTATATTTATCATGTGTCATTCATGACGATGTTTTCATGATAGCCCCAAAAAGAAAGTCATTTTAACCCGGAACAGATGAAGATTTCTTTACAAAACAACTATACTATTGATTATGAAAATTATATGTGTATTGGTGGCATTTTTTACGGGCTCTCTTTTGGTGTGTTCAATTAAAAATGTCTGCATGGGGAGGGAATGTGCGGCGCATGTACGGGCCACACAGGCCATCGAGGAAAATATGAGCCTGTTTGACCAGTCGATGGTGCCCGGTCATCTGGACAAGGTGCTGGAGGAGCTGGAAGGTCTGGACGACCGTGACGGGCAGGGGAATGCGGCGCCGGAAATCCGGAGGTACAAGCTTCAGAACTACTTCCGCCTTTTCCGGATGATCACAGAGTCCGTGGATGCCAGCTATCTTCCGAGAATGTACCGTATTCTGACGGGAAAAGGGGAAAAAAACCTGCCGGAAAAAGTCCCGCGCCCTGTTCCCGCCAAGGTGGGAAGCGCCTATCTTTACGACTATATCCAGTCCGGACTCCGGGTGCTTCGTTTTCAGACCAGGGTGGCCGTCATGGACTATATCCGCTCCGCGTATTCCGGCAAGCCATCCCCGGAAGAACGAAAGGAGCTTTTGGCCCTTGCGGAAGGAGTGGAGAAGGAATTTTTCACCTTTCTCCAGAATTGGACGCAGACGGATGTGAGCTGGATGCCGGACAAAGACTTCAATTGCCTGGACAAGCCTGCGCCGGAAGAAAAGCTGCGGGAAATGATAAGCTGCCTGCAATACATGCATTTTCTGGAATATGCCCGGGATCCCCTTTTTCTGGAGGAGGATGTCGCATTCAGCAACATTGATCCGCCACCTCCTGTGGGGAAGGACGGCATGGCCTTTTCCGGTCAGGCTCCGGACAGTCTCCATGAGCCGGAATCCCGCAGGCAGTATCTGATTGCCCGCCGGGAAAATATCAGGAAAAGCCGTGGAGCTGACCTGAAGAAAAAGGTGCAGGATAAGCTGACGGATGCCTATTGGAACGTTTTTACGCGGATTGAATCTGTCGAGTTCATGGACCAGGCATCCAGGCAGGCTTTGTTGCACACGGCGGAAATGTTGGGGATGAATGACGATTTCAGGGACAATCTGCGGGATGCCTGCGCGCGCAAGGATATTGATGAAGCGATTGACCGTTTTTCACAAACGAAAGACAGGAAGGACATGCAGGACGCGGATGCTTTGATCGGAGCATTTCAACAATGCCGGAAAGTATTGTGGGGAAAGGAGTCATCCACCTTTTTCCAGTTGGAACGCTGGCTGCGGCTTAACCACATCGTCGCCACGGAAACGTCGTGGCCGGACGGCTCCTTGGTAACACAGGATCTGGAAGAAAAAATGATGGAGAACATCAGGTGCACGTGCGGCGATTCCCGTTTCTATTTGCAGGAGGCCAGATGGTGGCTGGCGGCCTATGGATTGAAGGCCCGCGCCTCGTACATTCATGACGAATGCCAGCGTATTCTGGAGATGGAAAAGAAAAGGATTGAAGACAGCCTTCTGCTTCTGGACGAGAATTTTTCCAGAGGAGGTTTGGAAAAGGCAGACCGGTTGATTGAGTCTTTACTGCATCATGATTATCAGCGGCATAAGAATATCTTGGAAATACTGAATTTCAAAACAGCCTCTTGGCTGCGCCTGCTTTTCATTTTGGAAAAACGCCTGGATCCTTCCCATGAGAGGCGGGAGGAGGTGAATTTGGTATTTAAAATACCGGGGGAGGGTCTGAAAGAAGAGTATGACGAAGGCGCCCAGGAATTGCTGTACGGTCTGCACGCGGAAATATTTTCAGATCTGAGCTACAAGGTGGAATCGGAGTACGAAAAATCCAGGGAAACACAGCAGAAATTTTTGAAGCTTGCGGAAGGAATGGGCGCGGAACCCGAATTCCTGATGTATTTCAAACATCGGTTTGACGGCCGCAATTTGCGTGAAGATCTTGATCAATTAAGAGAAAAGGGAAAGGGCAGTCCGGAACGGATAGCAGCCGCCATTGACGAATGGGTGGAACATGAGAAAATATACTGCAACTCTCCTTATGGGTGTCTTGTAGAAAAGCTGGGTCTCCAATTTTCTTTGTTGAAAGCCATGCACAAGAGCGGGAATTCCGGGAAAGAGGGTTTTGGCTCGTCTTTCCAGGCAGCTGTTATGGAAGCTGTAAGCACCTCCATCGCGGATAATCAGGAAGGATTTTTAGCGTGGAGATATATCCTGGAACGTTCTGAAGGGTGCCCTTTGGAAACAGCCATAGCCACTCTGTTTCAACAAAGGCTGGATAAGAAGGAAGAGCTTTTTCATGAAAAACTTGTAACATTTGAAAAAGAGGGGCAGATGGACGATTTACACACCGCCTGTGTCAGCCTGGATGATATCACGCGTGATTGGGAACTCGGGAAGGAACTTCCTGTTGACCGGCGGAGAAAGACGGAAACTTATTTGAACCTGCTCAGGGTGGCCTCCCGCTTTCGTCCGCAGGAACTGGTAGATATGCAGAGAAAGCCCGTTTCCCAATGGGGGGGGCGATGGAATAATGAGCTGCCTCCCTTGCGGCGCATGGAACTGGAGCTGGATCTGATCCGGGACAAAGTGCGTACAGACTTTTTTTCACATATCCGTTACGGATATGGCAAAGGGCCGGAGGATGCGGAGGAAATCCGCCAGCTTCTCCGCAATGCCGGGATGAGCGGCCAATTCATGCAAGAGGTGGAAGAACGTTTGACAGAGAAGGAATGAGGGCCTTGCGGATTATTCCACCTCCCATTCCTCCACCAGCGCGGCGGGGACTTCGTCCAGAAAGCGGGAAGGCATCTGCATGAAGGTGCCTCCCTGGGCGCGGCAGTTCCAGCGCGGATAGGTCAGGTAAAGCTGGTCCTTGGCGCGGGTGATGCCCACGTAGAACAGGCGGCGTTCTTCCTCCAGCCCGGCCAGGTCGCCGTCATCAATGACGCGCTGGTGCGGGAACATGCCGTCGCACAGGCCGATCAGGAAGACGACGGACCATTCCAGCCCCTTGGCCTGGTGAATGGTGGATAGGGTGACCGCCCCGCCGGAAAGGTCGGCCGCCGCGCTTTCATCATCCGTATTGCCCAGCAGGGAAAGCTGGGACAGGAAATCTTCCGCGGAGTCGAACCTTTCGGAAAACCCGGCCAGGTGCAGAAGGTCCTGCCTGCGCTGGTCGTAGTTTTCAAAGGCGGACTGCATGTACTCGTCGTAAACCGCTTCATTGATGGAGACGAGCATGGAGGCCGGATTGGCTGTTTTCCCGCCGGGAGCCAGCTCGTCCAGCGTATAGCAGAGCTGCATCCATCCCGGCTTGGATTTGGCGGGAACCGGGAATTCCATCATCAGGGCGGAGAAGGATTCCGGAGGCGTTTCCGCCCTGCTTTCCGGGCATGCGGCCCAGCGCGCCCAGAGTTTTTGCGCCATACCGGGGCCGATGCCGGGCAGGAGCATGACCATGCGGCGGAAGGACAGCTCGTCCCGCGGATTGACGACGAAGCGCATAAAGGCCACCACGTCCTTGATGTGCGCCTGCTCGAAGAACCTGATGCCGCTGGTGATGCGGAAGGGTATTTCACTGCGCGTCAGTTCCATCTGCAATTCCATGCTGTGGAAGTGCGCCCGGTAGAGCACGGCTATTTCATTGGGGTCCGTTCCTTCTTCAACAAGGTCCCGGATGCGCTGGGAGATAAATTTGGCCTGCATCCGGTCGTCGTTGAGCGGCACGAGGGCGGGCGGCATTTCCCCGGTGGGGCGCACGGAACGCAGGCGTTTTTCAATCTGCATCTCGTTGGCGGCAATGGCCGCATTGGAAAGTTCCAGGATTTCCGGCACGCTGCGGTAGTTGGTTTCTATCTTGAAGGTTTTCGCCGACGGGTAGCGCGTCGTGAAGCTGAGGATGTTCTCCATGTCCGCGCCGCGCCAGGAATAGATGCTCTGGGCATCGTCTCCCACGACCATGAGCTGGCCGTGCTCCCGGGCCAGCATGTCGATGAAGCGGCTCTGGAGGTAGTTGGTATCCTGGTATTCGTCCACCAGGATGTGGTGGAAGCGCGCGCCGTACAGGGCGCGCAGGTGCTCCTGTTCCTGGAAGAGGCGCACGACGTTGAGCAGCAGGTCGTCAAAGTCCATGCTGTTGGTTTCCTGCTTGCGGAGGACGTACTGTTCATGCACGTCCAGAATGGCGTCCAGATGGTTGGAGAGGTAGGGATAGGCGTTTTCCAGCGTTTCCTGAATGCCGGCGCCTTCATTGTCCGCCAAGCTGAAAAGGGATGAGAGCACTTCCGGCTTCGGGAAGCGGGAGGATTTTTCGTCCAGCTTGAGGGTCTTCACGATGTTTTTGATCATGGATTTGCGGTCGTCCGAGTCCATGATCGTGAAGGCCGGCGTATAGCCCAGGTAGTCCGCATGCTGGCGTAGAATGCGGTTTGCGATGGAATGGAAGGTGCCGCTCCACAGGCGTGAGAGGTCGATGGGAATCAGGGCACGCACGCGCTCCGTCATTTCCCTGGCGGCCTTGTTGGTGAAGGTGAGCAGCAGGATGTTCCAAGGGTCCGTGCCGTGGTCCAGAAGCCATGCCACGCGGTAGGTAAGCGTCCGCGTCTTTCCGGAACCCGCGCCTGCAATGACGAGCGCCGCCCCCGGTGCCGAGGAAACGGCGGCATACTGCTCTTCATTCAGGGTCGCGTGGTAGTCGATCCCGGAAATGGGGGCGGAAGGAGCGGAATCCTGCTTGATGACGTAGCGGCGGGCCATGTAGTTTCAGCGGCTGGCGGTCGGATGGTAGCGACTGGGAATTTTGGGTGGTGAATCTTCCATTCTCCAGCCGTTTTTAAAAATCCAGGTACATTTCTGCGCGGCGGTTTTCCTTGCGGGCCTCGTCGCGTTCCTCTTCGTTCGCATTGGTGGGATAAGTACGGCGCGGCTGGGATTTGCCAAATCCCTTGGTGACGATCCGGTCCGCCGGCACCCCGAATTCAATGAGCTGCGCCTTCACGGCGGCGGCCCGGCGTTCGGAAAGTCCCAGGTTGTAGCGTTCGCTGCCCACGTCGTCCGTATGGCCGCTGATTTCCAGCTTTTTACCGCCGTCCATCTTGATGGCTTCCGCCACAATCTGGAGCTGGCGTGCGGAACGTTTGGAGAGCGCGTCTTCATTGAAGCCGAAGAACAGGGCCAGAGAATCTCCGCCCTGCGGGTTTTTCACGATGGGGATGAAGAAATCGTCCCCGGCGCCCTGCCGCTTGGTGTAGGCTTCCAGCATGCTGTCCAGGGAGGCTTCCGCAATAAGCCATTGGCCGTCCGTTTTCGCTACGGTCAGGCCCACATTGCCGGCTTTCCGGCCCTGGGCGTCCTGCAGATGCACGAAGAACCCCGCATTGGTGTCCGCCTCATAGGCGGTTTTAATGGGGGCATCGTCTCGCAGGCGGAAGGTGCCTTCTTCAAACAGAATGCACAGGCCCGCCACGGTAGCGTCCTGTACTTTGGAGCCGTCCACGAATTTCCGGGCTCCGCGGAAGTCCGCCTTGGCCACGGCGTCCATGAAGGAGCTAACGATGCCCATTGGGTCATTCATGACCATGGGGGCCGCCTTGTCCTTGGCCAGATCCTGCTTGCTGGGGAGGGTGAGGGTGTCCAGCGTCCACTGCTGTTTGTCGTTGCGCTTCATGTCCAGGTAGCCGCGCGCGCCGCTGCTGAAGTTGAGTGTATATCTGGCGGTGGGATTGGTGCCCTGGTTGTTGGCGCCGATGCTGGTGATGCCGGGGGAGGACAGGCGCACGTGGCGCGCCTCCATGAGTTCCCGGATGGTCCGGCTCTGGGCCTCCGTAACGGCCTGTTGCACTTCCAGGGCCTTTAGCGTGTTCAGGTCCCTGTCCTGGATTACTTTGGCAATGGCCTGCGCCAGCGTCTGGGGGGAGCTGAGGTTGACCAGCGTTGCCGGGGTGGAAGTCTGCTTTTCAATGTCGTCCCTGGTGAGCGGGTCCACGGTAGGCTGGGGCGTCACGGTCTGGCGCGCCGGCTCTTCCGTAGTTGCCGCTGGGGAAGTATGTCCGGGTTCTTCCTCCTGGCGATTCATGAACAGGAAGACCAGGGCCAGGCTGCCCACGACCAGGAAGCTGATGATGAAAGCGGTGATGGTGGATGCGTTTTTCATTGGCGGAGAATGGTGAAGGGGTCAGTCTTGCAAAGCCTCCAGAAGTTTGGAATGGATGCCTTCAAAGCCGCCGTTGCTCATAACCAGAATAACGTCTCCCGGCTGGGCTTTCTTGCAGACGGCGGCTACGATTTCCTGCGCATGCCCGCCAATCAGGGCATCCTTGCCCAGCGCGGCCAGGTCGCCGGAAAGTTTATGCAGGTCCAGGCGGTCCGCCAGTGTCACCTTGTCCGGATGGTCCACGGCGGCGACCACGGGGAAGTCCGCCGTGGCGAGCGCCAGGGCCAGTTCGTTCTGGAAGATATTGCGGCGCGTGGTGTTGGAGCGCGGTTCGAAAACGGCCCAGATGCGGGCTTCTGGATAACGCTGGCGCAGGCCCAGGATGGCCTGTTTGATGGCCGTGGGGTGGTGCGCGAAGTCGTCCACGACGGAAATGCCGTTCACAACTCCCTTGACTTCCTGCCGGCGCGCGACGCCCTCAAACCGGGCCAGGGAACCCGCAAGCTGCTTGACGCTCAGCCCCGCGAACTGGGCGGCCGCGATGGCCATGGCCGCGTTGCGGATGTTGAATTCCCCGATCATGGGTACGTAATAGCGGGTGCCTTCCAGCGTGAAAAGGCTGCCGTCCGTGGAGGTTTCCACGTCCAGGATGCGGATGTTGGAACTGTCTGAAAAGCCCAGCGTCTTGACGGGGCAGGGCGCGCCCTTCGCCACGTCCAGGCAGTTGGGATCGTCTGCGTTGACCAGCGCCAGCCCGTTGCGGGGGATGATCTGGGTCAGGCGCCTGAAGCTGAGCTTGATTTCCTCCAGCGAGTTGTAAATGTCCGCGTGGTCGAACTCAATATTGTTGATGACTACGAGTTCCGGGAGGTAGTGCAGAAATTTGGAACGCTTGTCGAAGAAGGCCGTGTCGTATTCGTCCCCTTCCAGCACGGAAAAGTCGGAATCCGTGAAGCGGCCGCCGCGGCCCAGGTTGCGGGCGATGCCGCCGATCATGAAGCTGGGGTTCATTCCGGAGTCCTCCATCAGCCACGCGAGCATGGAGGTCGTGGTGGTTTTGCCGTGCGTTCCGGTCACTACGTAGTTGCGCTTGCCGCGCAGGAAGTATTCCTTCATCGTTTCCGGCAGGGAAAGGTAGCGCAGGCGGCGCTGGAGCACGGCTTCCACTTCCTCGTTGCCGCGGCTCATGGCGTTGCCGATGACGATGACGTCCGCTTCCGCCGGGATGTTGGAGGCCCTGTAGCCCTCAAACAGCGTGATGCCTTCCTGTTCCAGAAAGGTGGACATGGGGGGATACACGTTGGCATCGGATCCGGTGACGGTATAGCCCCGGCGCGCCATGGCGGCGGCTACGGCCCCCATGGCGGTGCCGCAGATGCCCAGAAAATGAAAATGTTTGTTCATGTCAGGTAAGGAATGGGTGCGCTGGATGCGTTTTATTTGGAAAAGGAGGGTGCGGAGACGCAGGAGTCCGCCAGGGCCCGGTCCCGGCGGCGCACGATGCCGTTGGCGATGTCCGTGACCATGCCGCCCAGCACGCGGGTCAGATGGCTGCCGGGCCTGTAGTCCGCCGGGGCGATGAAGTTCACGCGGTCGGAATTGGAAGCCAGGTTGTAGCATTTGCGGAAACTGCGGCCGGTCTTGTCTTCCGGGTTGTAGACGGCTACGGCGTGGCCGCCGTTTCTGCGCATGACGGTGAAGCAGGGAACGTCCGTAGGACCGTCCCCGATGTAGATCATGTTGGCGAAGGGGACCGGGCGCATGTCTTCCGGCATATGGTCGTTGACGTCCTGGTCGTAGTCCAGCATTCCCTTATTGATGCGGAAAAGGTACTGTGTCTTCGTGGTATGGGAGATGACCCGCTTGGGAAAATCGATGTGGCCGTTGACCTCGCTGAATTCGCAGCCGAAGACGGCTTTGAAGTAGGGGCGCAGGGCGGACCCGTCAATCAGGGCCTTCAATCCGGAAGAAATGATGTAGTATTCAATGTTGATGCCCAGGTCCGCGTGGAGGGGGGACAGGGTCATGGACGGGAACGATTCAAAAAAATCCGGCAGTCCGGGATAGAAGGTAAGGCGCTCTCCGAGCTGGGTCAGCCGCGCATTGCTGACGCGGTCCAGGGAAAGGGCGTCCAGCAGGCTTTTCATGTAGATCAGCTCTCCGTCCCATCCTTCCCGTTCTCCGGTGGCGTTGCACCTGGTCCAGAATTCCTCAGGGGAGATGCCGAATTCCGGGAAAATGGCCTGGTCCTGCATGTAGGACGGACTCAGCGTCTGGTCATAGTCGAAAACAAGGGCGATCGTGTTTTGGGGAACGGACATGGAAAATGAAGCGGAATGTGCGGTTACATGCGGAACTGGTCGCCCAGGTACTGTTTGCGGGCGATGGGGTCGTTGGCGATTTCCTCGGAAGAGCCATGCTTGATCACTTTTCCTTCAAACAGAATGTAGGCGCGGTCCACGATGTGCAGAGTTTCCCGCACGTTATGGTCTGTAATCAGGATGGAAAGCCCGTCCCTGTCGCTCAGTTCCATGACGATTTTCTGGATGTCGGAAACGGCGATGGGGTCCACGCCGCTGAACGGTTCGTCCAGCATCAGCAGTTTAGGGTTCGTCGCCAGGGCGCGGGCTATGGTCAGGCGGCGCTTTTCCCCTCCGGAAAGCTGGATGGCCATGGAACGGCGCAGCTTGGCGATGCCGAAGCGGTCCATCAGTTCCTGGGCTCGGTCCTTCTGCTGTTTGGCGGTCATGTCCTTGCGCGTTTGGAGGATGGCCATAAGGTTGTCTTCCACGGAAAGCCGGCGGAAGATGGATTCCTCCTGCGGCAGGTAGCCCATGCCGCGCCTGGCGCGCAGGTTCATCGGCAATTCCGTGATGTCTTCTCCGGCGAATATCACACGGCCTGCATCCGGCCGCACCAGCCCCGCCACCATGTAAAAGGAGGTGGTCTTGCCTGCTCCGTTCGGTCCCAGCAGCCCCACGATTTCCCCGTGGCCCACGTTCAGGCTGACCTGGTCCACGACGGTCCGGGTCTTGTATGTTTTGCAGATTCCTTCGGCGTTCAGCAGATAGTGGGAGGAAGAGTCGGTCACGGCTTGCGGGCGGTTTTTTGTTGTTTCCGTTCGGAGAGCTGCTTGTCCAGATCCCGGAAGGAGGATTTGCCTCCCTTTGGAATGTAAACATTTCCATTCCCGTAAACGCGGATGAAGCCGTCCCTGGCGTCGCTCTTGAAGAAGGAACCGCCGCGGGAAAGGGAGGGATAGTTGCCCGCAAGAATGATTTCCCCGGTATTGGCATCGTAAGTGGCCTTTTCCGCTTTTGCCGTGCAGAGGTTTCCGTCTTTATCCGTATAACGCAGCACTACGTTGCCGGAGGCCGTGACTTTTTTGATGGAATTGAAATCGAAGTTGCCGTCATTGGGCAGCACGGGCCCGGATTTGTCAATTTCCTTTCCTTCTTCCTTCTTGCGGTCGGAAGGCTTTTTCTTGCCCTTCTTTTCTACATACTGCATATAGATTTTCAAAGGGCCAGTGCAGTCCAGGGAAAATTCCGGATTGCGAACATGCACGTTTTTCATGTACACCAGCACCCCCTCTTTCATGTCAAAATACAGGCCGTCATCGTACGTTATTTCCGTGGGGGTCTCCTTGTCGGTTTTCTCCATCCCGGAATCGGCGGGTGCGGCCGTGACTTCCGCGGGGGTGGCATGAATAGAGACATTGTATTTCTGCCGGAATCCGTTGATTTGTTCGTCCACTTCCGCGTCCTGGGCATTGGAGACGGAAAGGGCTTTCTCTCCGTCTTCCGTCAGGGGGGCGGAAGGGATGGGGGCCAGGTCTTTTTCCCTTTGAGCCGTTTCTTCCGCAGTCAGGGGACGCACGATGTCTGCCGGGGGCTGGAAGGCGGGTTCGAGCATGGGGTCCAGCTCCTGGGGCAACGGCTGAACGATGTGAGACGGAATGTCGGATGCGCCGGAGGCAAGGCCTCCGGCCAAAGCCAGCAGGGTGAGAATTCGGATCATGGTAAGGTGACGTTACTTATTGAGATTTTTTACGTGAAGGATGGTCTTGCCGGGACCCAGCAGGATACCCCGTCTGGTTTCCGTATCCAGATAAAGCCCTGCGCCCGTGGCGGAGAAATTCTCATCCCGGATGGTGGTTTTCGCGTGTGAGACAACCAGTTTCCTGTCCAGGAAGTAGGAGGCGTCACCGGAAAACAGGTGTGTAACCTGGCTGTTTTTCCCATACAGGTAGATGTTCAGGGTTTTTCCCGCGGCTTGCTGGGGAGCGACCATCGTCATGCTGGAGGCGGTCAGCAGCAGGGAAAGACGCGGCCCTTCGTATTCGGTCATGCTGATTTTGGTCAGCGTACTGCCCACGGGGAGAAGTTCCAGCATGGGCATTTTCTTATCCACCCCGGCCAGTGGAGTTTCTGCCGGCAGGACCGTGTCTGCGGAGACCGTCATGCAGAACATGAAGGACGCCAGCGCACATGTGGATAATGGTTTCAGCATGAACGGACTGCCTGATGAATGGCCTGGAGGCGTTTCAGCACGCCTTCAAGCAGGTGGAGGGGAATCTGGTTGGGACCGTCGGAAAGCGCCTTGGACGGGTTCTTGTGCACTTCCATGAACACGCCGTCAACGCTGCCTGTTGCCATGGCGGCGGAAGCCAGAACGGGAGCCAGCTCGCTGTCTCCGCCCGTTGTCCCGCCCAGCCCGCCGGGACGCTGGACGGCGTGCGTGGCGTCAAACACCACGGGGAAGCCTTCCTTCTTCATCCAGTACAGGGACCGCATGTCCACCACCAGGTTGTTGTAGCCGAAGGTGGTGCCGCGTTCGCACATCATGAACCTGTCGCAGCCGAAAGCTCTCATCTTTTCCGCGATATTTACCGTATCCCAGGGGGCCAGGAACTGGCCTTTCTTGATGTTCACGGCGCGTCCGCTTTTGGCGCACGCCTCCAGCAGGTCCGTCTGGCGGCACAGGAAGGCGGGAATCTGGAGCAGATCCACGTATTCGGAGGCTATCTCCGCTTCCTGTGCGGTGTGAACGTCCGTGACAATGGGGAGATTGAGTTCTTTCCCTATTTCCGCCAGGATGCGGCAGCCTTCCTTCACGCCCGGTCCGCGGAAGGAGGTGACGGAGGTGCGGTTGGCCTTGTCGTAGGATGCCTTGAAAATCAGCGGCACGGCCATCTTTTCAGCGATGGACTTGATAGAGCGGGCCATTTCCCAGACAAAGGATTCGCATTCCAGGGAGCAGGGGCCCAGAAGGTAGAACGGCCGGGGGCCGCCGATTTCAACGGATTGAATATAAAACGACATAAGACGGAAACCTGTATGTCCCTCTATCATGACTGTTCCGGCCTCTCCGGTCAAGCCGCTATCCTGCCTCCGGCGGGAGATTCGGCCTCCGGGGGCCGTCCCGTCCGGAGTATTTTTTGAAGGAGTGCGTAATTCCATGACGGCGTGCGCAATAACAGGATTTTTCATGCCTGTGTGCCGGGGACCGGATACGGGAAACAGAAGAAGGTGAAAGAAGAGGTATGGTATTGCCTGAATCCGGCGTTTCTGCTACAAACGGCGAATCATCCGCCTCTTTCCCGTTCCACTGATGACGCCGGGGGCTGAACGCCATTGCCCCGCCGGGGTCTTAACGACATGCCGAGAAAGATTTACAAATTATGCGTTTCCTATGATGAGGCGGGGGCCCGGCTGCGGCAGAAGGTAGCGGAAAACGTGAAGGGAGCGAGCGATTTTGTCTGGCAGGCATCCTTCCGCGACCTGGAATCTGCGGAGCTTCCTCCCGGTGAGGGCGCAGTCTGGGTTTATCCCGTTTTCATGCAGAGCGGCAGGACGGTGACGGAAACCCTGCCGGAATTGCTGCGTTCCCTGTATGCGGAGCGCGGCTTGTCCCCGGCTCTGGAATTCCAGCCCGTATGGGGAGCGGAGCGTACATGGAACCTTGGCGTGTGGAAATCCCTACAGAATGAATTGGAGCAGGACGCTTCCCTGCTGGTGGTGGCCCACGGCGTGACGGGAAGGGAACTGCCCCCGGAACCGTCCGATTTTCTGGAACATTCAAAAGTATGGCTGCCGAAGGGAACGGAGATGGCGCTGGCGTACTTCGGCGTCTCTCCTTCCGTGGAAGAGGTTCTTCCTTCTCTGAAGGGAAAGAAGGTGCTTGTTCTTCCATTCCTGATCGGGGAAGGCAAGCACATGAGGGAGGACATGCCTTCTCCGGAGCTGGCGGCCAGGTTCGGCAAGGAGTTGAAGATATTGCCGCCCTTCGGCACGTTTTATTTGCAGGCGGAGCACGCGTATCGGCCGGCGGAGCCGGAAAGAGATGCGGGAAAAAAATCCGACTGGCCGGACATGACGGATCTTGAGGATGTCCGGGCATGGTATTTGCAACAATTTGAAGAGACTCAGAAAGAACTGGAACGGATACCGGGATACGGGGCAATGCGCGAAGGAGCGGCCCCCGTCATTGAGCAGATCACCAAGGCGTTTGCCGGGGTGGAACTGGGGAACGGAATAGGACTGCTCCAGGCGGATTACAGGGATATGGGGGGATTCGGGGAGGTTTTTCGCGGACTGGCGGACAGTGATGAACGGCACGACTGGACAAAGCTGACGGACGCGATGCTGAATCATTGTTATACGGCCCTGTGCTTTACGGATCCGGAGGGTTACCGTTTTCTGGTCCCCGCATTCATGTGCTGTGATCTGCGATGCAGGATGTGGAGCTGCATGGAGGTGACGTGTCCCGAGGATTTCGCGGAATGGGGTTTGGAGGATACGGCCCTGCTCAGTGCAGACCAGCGCCGGGCCATGGAAGCCTACGTGGATTTTTGCCATTCCCACAGAGAGGAAGACGGAGAAAACAGGAAACTGCCCTGGCAATGGAATTGAATGGAAAAACACTGCCCGTCGAATTAAAGGCCTTTGGCTATTATCTGATTGAGCCTTTACACGTACCCCCGGATTCCGGATTTTTCCCGGTTTCCGTCATTCTTTCCGTCAGCGATTGCCTGTGCCGCCTTCATCCGGAGATGGACTGGGGCCGGTACGGGCGTGCGGAGGAGGATTATCCCCGGAGCATGGGACTTTCCCCGCGGGAGGCGCAGCAGCTGCGCGAAGCGGCGGAAGAGTTCATGGACTGCTGGGTAGCCGACAATTTCCCCACTCTGGCGGGAGCCCGCAGCGTGCTTTCGTTATTGTCCTCCTCCGGCCGCGAATTGGAACTGGTCAGTATCTCCTTTGCCGGGGAAGATGACCGGGCCATGCGCGCGGCAGTGGAACGGGAACGCGGCGCCGCTCCGCAGGCGGACGAGCCGGAATGCGGGGAATTCCTGGGTTTTGACATCGTGGGTTATGAATGCGGCTCCTTCCATTCCTGGCTGTGCAACGCCCTTTACAAAGACGTGGAGGAAAGTTATGAACTGAAGTTCAATTCCTTCGGATTGCTGGAAAACGACTGGGAAGAGGTGTGCGCCATGACCGCAGCCATTCAGGGCATCGGGGAACCGGTGGTGTGGACGCCGTGCGTTGTCCGCCGTTATGCTGCGGAGTAAAGAAGGCTTTCCTTCCGCCGTTATGCCGCCTGGCGTATGGATTCGCGTTCTTCCCCGCAGCATGGGGGAAAGGGCTGTTTCATGGATTGTGCGAGCCTCTTTCTCGTGAAGAAGTAGGCAATGGCGAGCGGCACGCAGGAACCGATCCATGCGGCGGGGCTCGCCATGCTGGCCCCGGCAAAACCCAGGTACCGCGCCAGGATAATGGCGGCAAAGGCGCGCATCCCCAGCTCCATGACGCCTGCAAAGGTAGGCACGATGCTCTGCCCCAGCCCCTGAAGCGTGTAGCGGAATACGAACAGCAGGGCCAGCACCCAGTACATGGAGGCATTGATGTTCAAATAGGTCTGGGCCAGCTTGACGACTTCCCGCTCGCCCGTCCCTACGAACAGCCGGATGAGTTCCGGTCCCCAGATGATGTTCACGACAGCTATGGCGATGCTGAATCCTACGGACATGAGGCTGCACTGCAGCACCCCCTGCCGGATGCGGAGCGGATTCCTGGCGCCGTAGTTCTGGGCTACGTAGGTAGCCATCGTGATGCCGAAGGACATCATGGGCAGCGTGGCCACCATGTCGATTTTCTGGGCGGCGCTGAAGGCGGCTACGGCCTGGGCTCCCAGCCGGTTCAGCGCGAACTGCACGAGAATGGCGCCTATGGCGATGATGGATGCCTGGAAGCCCATGGGGAGGGCCAGGCGGATATGCGCCCAGAGGTAGCGGCGGCTCATGTTCCAGTCCGTCCGGGTGAGCCGGAGCATGGGAAACTTCCTGAACACGTAGATGGTGCAGAGGAGTCCGGAAACCAGCTGGGAAGTGACCGTGGCCACGGCCGCACCGGCGGGCCCCATGCCGAAACGCAGGATCAGCGCCAGGTCCAGGACGATATTCAGCACGCAGGCCAGCACCAGGAAGTAGAGAGGGGTTCTGCTGTCCCCCAGAGCGCGGATGACATTGGAAAGGAGGTTGAACAGCATGGCCGCGCCGATTCCCCAGAAAATAATGATGATGTAGGAATGGGCCGCATCCAGAATTTCCGGAGGCGTTTGCAGCAGTTCCAGCACGGGGCGGGCGAAGACGACACTCACGGCCGTCAGCAGGACGGTTGCTGCCGCGCTCAGGAGGATGCACACGGCAAAACTGCGCCGCACGGCCCGTTTGCGTCCGGCGCCGAAACGCTGGGCCGTGATAATGGAAAGGCCGGCCGTGAATCCGATCACGAACCCGAGGATGAAAAACATCAGCCCTCCCGTGCAGCCTACGGCAGCCAGGGCTTCCACACCCAGCGTCCTGCCCACGATCAGGGTGTCCGCCATGTTGTAGAATTGCTGGAACAGATTGCCGATCAGCAGGGGAATGGTAAACAGGAAAATCAATTTGGCGGGATTGCCGCTTGTCAGAGTCTTGGTCATCCGGAGCGGACGCATGGAACGCCTGCCCGGCGTTTTTTCCAAGTCCGTTTTGCGGCATGTTCATGTTTTTTGTACGATAAGTGTCTGCATGCCTCCCGGAAGGTCTGGAACGGCACGGGCGCCGGGAAGTGCGGCGGATGACGGAATGGTTTCGTAAATCAATGATTTATGCTTTGACAAGAAGGGCTGCACGCGGTATATTATTTGTCCCTCGCGCGATTCGGCGCAACCTAAACAATGGGGATCGGAGGGGTAGAAAGCGTCGAAGTCCCCAAAAACCGCTTTTCCTGCCGCAAGGAAAGCCACCTACATACATATATGATTAATGATCTGATTAACCAGATGGTTGAAGCCGGTGTTCATTTGGGCCACCAGACCCGCAAATGGCACCCCAGCATGAAGAAGTACCTCCTCAAGGACAAGGCCGGTATTCATATCGTCAACCTTGAAGAAACTGAAAAGTGCCTGGACAAGGCCTGCTCCTTCCTCGCTGATCTGGCCCGCCGCAACAAGAAGATTCTCTTCGTCGGCTGCAAGCGCCAGGCTCAGGAAGCCGTCCGCGAAGCTGCGGAAGCCACTGGTCAGTACTATGTGAACCACCGCTGGCTGGGCGGCATGCTCACCAACATGAGCACTATCCGCAAGAGCATCGAACGCCTTTCCTATCTTGAAGGGATTGAAAAGACCCCCGAGTTCAAGAGCATGTCCAAGAAGGAACTGGCCGCTCTGGACCGCGAACGCCAGAAGCTGGAACGCAACCTCCAGGGCATCCGCAACATGGGCGGCGCTCCGGACGCCATGGTGGCCATCGGTGCCGACCATGAAGACATCGCCATCCGCGAAGCCCACCGTCTGAACATCCCCGTCTGCGTGCTGGTTGACACCAACGCCGACCCGAAGGACATCGATTTCCCGATCCCCGGCAACGACGACGCCGTCCGCTCCATCCGTCTGATTCTTGACTGCATCGTCAAGGCCATCAACGAAGGCAAGGGCGCCGCCGCCAACGCCTAATCAACCCCCATTCAGAAAGAACAGAAAAACTATGGCAGAAATTACTGCTGCTCTCGTCAAAGCCCTCCGTGACAAGACGGACGCCGGCATGATGGATTGCAAGAAGGCCCTCAACGAATGCAACGGCGACATGGAAGCCGCCGTGAAGTACCTTCGTGAAAAGGGCATCGCCAAGGCCGCCGCCAAGGCTGACCGCGACGCCAAGGAAGGTGTAATCCGCACCGTCGTGGCTCCCTGCGGCTGCTGCGGCATCATCCTTGAACTCAACTGCGAAACGGACTTCTGCGCCAAGGGCGACAAGTTCCAGGGCCTGGTGAACGACGTTGCCAAGGCGCTCGCGGACTCCAAGGCCTCCACCCTGGAGGAAGCCCTGCAGGTCTCCATGCCTGAAGGCACCACGGAAGAGTACATCAAGGCCATGTGCAGCTCCATCGGCGAAAACATGGGCCTGCGCAAATTCGCCCGCCTGACGGTGGACGGCAACGGCACCATCGCCTCCTACATCCATATGGGCGGCAAGGTCGGCGTTCTGCTGTCCGTCAAGGCCGGCAAGGAAGAAACCGTCAAGAGCGACGCATTCAAGGCCCTGGTCAAGGACCTGACCCTGCACATCGCCGCCGCCGCTCCCAAGAGCGTCAGCTCCGACAGCCTGGACCCCGCCTTTGTGGCTGAAGAACAGGAAATCGCGCGCCAGCAGCTCATTCAGGAAGGCAAGCCGGAACACCTGCTGGAAAAGATCTTGCCCGGCAAGCTGAAGGCCCTGTATGCCCAGTCCTGCCTGCTGAACCAGGGATTCGTGAAGGATCCTTCCGTCTCTGTGGACGCCCTGCTCAAGCAGGTCGGCAAGGAACTCGGCGACGAAATTTCCGTCGTCTCCTTCGTCCGCTACCAGCTTGGCGCGTAAGCCCGCATGAACTGAATTTCAGGAGCCGTTCCCTGCGAGGGGAGCGGCTCTTTTTCATGTTGCCGAATCCCTGGTCCCCCTCTGGGGCGGCAGTTTTTTCTGATGAGTGAATCATGGGTTATTCCTTGCGCATGCAGTCATGCCGCCCTTCAACAGGAAACCCGCCTGTTGACGGAAAAATCTATCATCCATGATCGGTGTTCGGATTCTCGTCATAACCGTCAGGGCGATAGTTTGCCGCTATTTTACCACCCTGTTGCTGCCACAGGGATGAATCCGGGCGGTCCGTCCATTTCCCGTTTCTCCGGAATTAGCTGACCGGGAATACAGGCAACCCGGACGGAAGCGTTTTTACTTGCTGCCGGGGGAATGTGCGGATAAAACGGCTTTCATGGAGCCTGGGGGTGACAGGAAGGGCCTTGTGGAAAAACCGGTGAAGCAGGATCCGGTTTTCCGCCTGCTCATGGGAGTGATCATCGGCATGTTCATCTGGAACATGGTGCTGGCCTCAAGCCTGTTGCAGCCCTTCTTCGGGCTTGTGTCCGGAGGCTGGTATTTCCTGCTTCTGCTGTGGTTTTATGCAGGGACCGGACGGAAGTACAGGTGGGAGACGGTTACTTTTTTAATCATCGGCCTCATTTGTCATTTTTACTGGTTGTGGTCGGTCGCCACGCCGGGGTATTTGCGGAGCGACGCCCAGGCCGGGCTTATTTTCATTTTCGGTGGTTTTTGGGCCGGAGGAACGGCTATTCTCGGCGATGCGGCGGTTTATGTTCTGGTGCAGCTGTTCCGCTGGTCTTTCAAGCCGGAAGATGATTCTCCGGGCTCATAAAGAGACAGGAAGGCCGCCCTGTTCTTATTACTGCCGGGAGGGCTGGCGGCGCCCATGTTGACGAAGCTGGCACGGTTGGTATCTTGTCTTGTTCCGGAACACCTGTTAAAGTGAGGATATGGCTTTTCTGGAACTGGATCATGTGAGTGTCGTCTTTCCTGCGGTGCAGGGGATGCTCTCCTCCCGCAAACCGGCGTCCGTCGTGGCGGTGGACGGGGTATCCCTTTCCGTGGAAAAGGGAGAAATCCTGGGACTGGTGGGAGAGTCCGGCTGTGGCAAGTCCACGCTGTCCCGCACGGTGATGCTGCTCCAGAAACCCACGGAAGGCCGTATTTTCCTGGAAGGAGAGGAATTGACGGCCCTTTCCCCGTCCGAGGTCAGGAAGCGCCGCCCGGATTTCCAGATGGTTTTCCAGGATCCGTACGCATCCCTGAATCCCCGCTTTACCGTTTATGCGACGCTGAAGGAGGCTTTGGAATGCCGCCGCCGCAAGAGAACTTTCTCCCAGATGCGGGATGATGTGGCGGAATTGATGGAAAGGGTGGGGCTGAGCCCTGCCCTGATGCGGAAATACCCGCATGAATTTTCCGGGGGACAGCGGCAGCGGGTGGCGATTGCCCGCGCCCTGGCGCCGAAACCCAGGCTGGTGATTGCGGACGAGCCCGTTTCCGCGCTGGATGTTTCCATCCAGTCCCAGATTCTGAATCTTCTCATGACGCTTGCCCGGGATTTGAACCTGACCATGATTTTCATTTCCCACGATTTGTCCGTGGTCCATTACATCGCGGACAGGATTGCCGTTATGCGCAAGGGGCGCATCGTCGAATACGGGGATGCCGACGAGGTATTTTCCTCCCCGTCCCATGAATACACGCAGACCTTGCTGGCGGCCGTTCCACGGTGATGAACATGCGGTTGACACGCATGTCCCTATTCGTCTGATTCTTCTTTCATCCAGCCAAGGAGGCGCAGATTCCCGTCAAGAAGGAAATAGTAAGTCGTTTTGTCCGAAAGATCGCCCAGGTTGGCTTGTGTTCTTCCCACGCTGTTCTTGTCTCACAGCCGGCTATATATTTTACTTCAGCGGCCTGTTTATTCCCGCAATACCAGTTGACGGACAGGGAAGTCAGTTTTCCCTCCGCCGCATATCTGGCCGTAGTTCGTTCCAGCCGTTCCATGTAAGACTGGAAATCGGAGTCATTCCGGCCGGGAAGAACCCTCCTTCTATTCAATCGCTGTTCTATTTCGCATATGTCTTTAGGATTTTCCTTAATGATCTTCTCCATCGTGGCAGGAGTCATATCAGGATTTAAGCTGTATTTGACGTATAAAAAAGATATATGAAAGCAAACGGCATGACGATCCATACGGCCCCTGCCGCAATCAGGAGAGCTGCCATCCATTTAAAAACGGTTTTCATTTTTTCAGGTAATTTTTGTTGGGATAATTCTACCTGCCGAGAGGCGGCGGATCTTTCCAATGCCTTTTATTTTACCGGAATCGCTTTCCGTGCTGTGGGCGCTGGTTGATTTCCGGTACAGCCGCCGGCTTGTATGTTGTCCGGCATTCCGTGCCATTCTTACCAGGAATACCATCCATAGCCGATGAAGGAGATGAAAAATTCCGGGGCATTATTTCTCTTTTAAACTGAAGTAAACGGATTCCATGGTCCGCAGACCGTAAATGGGACGGAGAAACCCGGGTGTGGACACTTTAAGGAAATCCGGAAAATGTTTCCCATGGTATTTGCCTTTTCAGGGGATGGAGGCTGTCATGGAGAATTTACCACAGCATCCCCCAGGGCGAGGTTACTTTAAAAAGGCCGTCATATGATGGCACATTTTCATGAAATGGAAATGTGGAGGAATTGTCTGAATAAAAGACAACGATTCGTCTATTCAAACCATGAAAAAGTCTTATTGGTTCGTGGCGCTTTTTTGCTGCTGCCTGTCCGCGGCGGGTGCGCAGCAGCCCGATGTGCCGTCCGTCGCCGGAAATGTGGTGGAATGGAGGCATCATCTCCACGAGAATCCGGAACTTTCCTTCAAGGAATACAACACAGGCAGATATGTGGCCGATATGCTGCGCTCCTTCGGCAATATTGAAGTCATCCGGCCTGCGGAAACTTCCGTCATAGGCATTCTTCGCGGAGCCAAACCCGGCCGTACCGTGGGTTTCCGGGCGGACATGGATGCCCTTCCCGTGCAGGAGGAAACCGGGTTTTCCTTTGCCAGCAAGACGCCGGGCATCAGCCATGCCTGCGGTCATGACATGCATACGGCCATGCTGCTGGGAACGGCCAAGGTCCTTTCCGGCATGCAGAAGGAACTGCAAGGCACGGTTTATTTCATTTTCCAGCATGCGGAGGAAAAGTCCCCCGGCGGAGCCTTGCAGATCATCAAGAGCGGGAAGCTGAAGGGGGTGGACGCCATTTTCGGCGCACACGTCATTCCCAACATGCCGGCGGGGTCCATCGGCATGCTGCCGGCTGGCGCCGCTTCTTCTTCATCGGATGGATTTTTCCTGACCATTCAGGGTAAGGGTTCCCACGGTTCCATGCCTCAGATGGGCGTGGACCCCATCGTGACGGGGTCTGAGATCGTGATGATGCTTCAGACCGTCGTGTCCCGCAATGTAACGCCCGGGGAAATGGCCGTGGTTTCCGTCGGAAAGTTCCAGTCGGGAGACGCTCCGAACGTGATTCCCGGCAACGCGGAGCTAGCCGCGTCCATCCGCACCGTCACGCCGGAAACCCGCAAGTTGATGGAGGAGCGCGTCCGTTCCATCATCGGCCATGTGTGCGAGGCCAACGGGGCGGCGTACAAGCTGGATTACGTGCTCGGCTACCCGGCTATTCAGAATGATGCCGCTCTCCGGGAACTGGCGAAGAAGGCTGCCATGGAGGCGGTGGGTGCGAAAAACGTGTTCGATGTCCCGAGACTTTCCGCCAGTGAAGATTTTTCCTATTACGCGCAGGTGGCGCCGACTTATTTCATGATCGTGGGTTCCGGTGACGGTCCCCCCAACCACAATCCCGGTTTCAGGGCGGATGACAGCGCCTTGCTCAACGGCGTGAAGGTGGAAGTGCGGATTATTCTGGATTACCTGAACGGCAAGTAGGCTTCCGGGGAAAGGCTCATTCTGCGGAAGCCGCCTGTACTTGCATTTCCCGGATGCATTCCTCCATCAGGGCGGCGTCTATTTCATGGACGTCCATTCCCTTTCCGATGCCGGTGAGCATCAAAACGGTCAGATGGCCGCCCAGGTGCTCGCGGAAGGCTTCCAGCCCTTTCAGGATTTCGCATGCTCCGTCCTTCCCCCTCCGGGCGAGAAGAGGGTGGAAAACGGGCAGTTTCAGAACTTTCAGGACGGCGATGATCCGTTCCGCCTGCCGGGAGGGCAGCCAGCCTTTTTTGACGGAGTAAAGAATATCCAGGCACATTCCCACGGAGACGGCTTCCGCATGGCCCAGCGTATAGCCGGACATGGTTTCCATGTAGTGGGCGGCCCAGTGGCCGAAGTCCAGGGGGCGGCTTGAACCCATTTCAAAGGCATCCCCTCCGCGGGCGATGTGTTCCGCATGGAGCAGGGCGGAACGCTCTACGGCGTGTTCCAGTATGTCCGTCTTGCATGCGGCCAGGGCTCCGGCGTGTTCCTCCAGCCAGTCGAAGAAAACGGCGTCTTTCACGACGGCCACTTTCACCACCTCCGCAAGGCCCGCGCGTTTGAGGGGTAAAGGCTGGGAGTGCAGAAAGAGAAAGTCGTTCAGGGTGGCCCAGGGAATGGCGAAGGTGCCCAAATAGTTTTTCTGCCCCATGAAGTTGATGCCGTTTTTGACGCCTACGCCGGAGTCCGCCTGGGAGAGGGTGGTGGTGGGTACGCGCAGCAGGCGGATGCCGCGGTGAGCGGTGGCGGCCGCAAATCCTGCCACGTCGAGAAAGGCCCCTCCGCCCACGGCAACGATATGGGAATGGCGGTCAATCCCCGCTTCCACGATGTGGCGCAGGCCCGTTTCCCACGCGGCAAAGGTGGTTTTGGCCGCCTCCCCGCCCGGTACGGTCCGGCGCCCGGCATAGCCCGGTGTTCCGGCCCGTTCCGTGAAGTAGCGGTCGATGTCCGCCGGGAGGGAGGGGTAGAACCGTTCCAGTCCTTCTTCCACCAGGACTAGGACGCGGCTTCCCTCCCTCTGCTCCATCAGCCCGGCCAGTGCGTCGTTTTCCGGCCGGAAAACCCCGTGGGTGAAGGCTACCCTGTAGGGAAAATCCAGATGGATGTTCAGCGTGTGGAGGGACATTTCAGAACGTATGCTGTAAAACGGCGGCGTATCGGGACGGCAGGCTCAGTCCCTGCGGAGTACGGGAACGGCCCGCATCTGGATGAAGCGGTCCGCCTTGGCCGCCTCCTGCTGTGACATGTACATGGTGTACGGCTGCTGGCCGACTTCAATGCGGTGCGTGCCTCCGGGGGCGGGTCTGTCCAGAAGCTGGTTGAGGTGCTTGAAATTCTTTACCTGCACTCCGTCCACTTTTTCCACGATAGAGGGACTCATGGAGGCATAGCCCAGGGTGGCCTGCGTGGGAAGGGCTACCAGAAAGACCACGATTTCATCCACGCCTTTTTTCCGGATTTCCTCCTTTTTCTCCATCGCCTCAACCAGATTGAGAGGAGGGCGGTTTTTACTAAGCTTGTTGATTTCTCTCACCAGTGCGCCCGTCAGAGGAATGAAGACCAGGCCGCCGTAAATGCGGTAGCGCGGCTCAGCAACAAAGGGGGCGGGATTGATCAGGTCTCCTTCCAATGCGCCGCGGTCCAGCGTGACGTCCACCGTCATGGGCTGGCTGGCGCCGTTTTTGTCCTTGCGGCGGATGCCGAGCGTGATGACGTCTCCGGGTTTGGCGGAATCGCGGAACAGGAAGTTGGCGGAGACGGGACCGAGGGAGGAATCCCTGATGAGTCCCTTGCTGTCCAGGGGGATGCCGTTGACGCTTTCCACAACGTCTCCGGAGCGTATGCCGGCCTTGTAGAAGGAACTGTAAACGGGCAGTTTGGCGACGTAAAGGCCGCCTCCGTTTTCGGGCAGTCCCAGATATTTGCGGAAAACGGGGTCCGTCAGTTCCGTGACCTGCGTGCCGTCCGCCGGGAAGCCGGAGTATTTGCCGGACTGTGCCTGTTCAAGGAAACGGGAAATCATGGTTTGGGTGACGGCCAGCACTTTCTGGGCGGAGGGGTTGCAGCTGGCGCTCAGACCTATCAGCTCCTTTCCGATCATGACCGGATTGCCCGCACCGCCCCTCAGGGGAGTGACGGAGGATTTGACATTGTACAGGACGAAGGGTTCGCCGCTGGTGAATGGGCAGGAGCTTTCCGTCGCCAGAATGGAACCGGACGTGGTGATGGGGAGGCCGTCCGCGTTAAACTGCCAGAATTCCACCTTGTCCCCCAGTTTGGGGGCTTTCCCCAGCGTAACGGGGACCAGTTTGTCCAGAAAAGCGGCGTCTTTCTCGTTTTTCAGGCGGAGCAGAGCGAGGTTGGCTTCCGGGTCAAAGGCCGTAACGGTCACGGGAACCGTCTGGGAGCCGTCGGAGGAAGTTACTTCCACAAAGCTGGCGGAATAGACGATGTTGGCGGCCGTCAGGATGTTGCCGTCTCCCAGATAGATGCCGAAGCCTTCACTGTAGGACGGGTTTTCCTTGCTCCACGGCTGGACCATGGCATATCCCTGATTGGTGGCGTTGATGCCCACCATGGAATTGGTGGGGGAAGGCACGGGAAGGGAAGCGGGAGGCGCTTCCTCCGGCTGCCCCGGAGTCATGGCGGGCGCCTGCTGCTGTTCTGGTTCGGGAGCCGGGGCCGGGATGGAGGATTCGCGCGGCTGGCATCCGGCAAGAAGGATCAGGGAGCCGAAAGTAAGAAGAGAAAGGGATTTCATGGCTGTGTTAGTTGGCAGAAGTTTCTTTGCGGGAGGGCTGGCGGCCGGGAATGGCGCTGTCAAGCCGGGCGTTTTTAGGGATATTGTAAGTTTTGAAGATCCGCTTGTTGGCCGCTTCCATGGCTTTTCCTTCAAAGATCAGGGGGCGTTCTCCGTCTTTCAGTTCAATAATGACATATTCCGGCATTTTTTCCGGGTAAAGCAGTTTGTAGGCATGGCTGAGGCCCTTGACCTTCACGCCGTTGATTTTTTCCACGATGGCGTTGGAAACGGAGCCGGAGAGGCGGGCGTTTACTTCATCGTCCAATACCTTGGTGATGATGACCATGTCTTCATAGTCCACGCAGCCTCCGTCTTCCTGGTAGTCCCGGATGTCCAGGGCTACGTCCAGCATGGAGATGTCCGCCGCAGCCAGCACGTTGCGCTGGATGGGCTGGAATACCAAGCCGCCGAAGACGATATAGCGGGGCATTTTGTCGTATTCCTCCATCAGCAGTTCCTTGGCCCGTGAGGGTTTCATGACCATTTCCACTTTCATGGGCTTGCCGTCCCGGATGATGTCCAGAGGCAGCCTGTCATCCTTGAAGCAGCGTTCAATCAGCTCTTTCATGCTGATTTTCTGGCCTTCCAGTTCAATCATGGCGGAACTGTCCACATCGTAGCCGTCCACCTTCATCAGGATGTCTCCGTTCCGGAGAATGCCGTCTGCAGAAGAGCCTTTGAGAACCTTGCCGATCAGGACGCCCTTTTCGTCGTCCGGCAACCCGAAGGCCTTGCGCATGGCGGGGTTCAGGATGGGGGCCGCCTGAATGCCCATGTCCACGTAGCCGTCATAGACTCCGTCCTTGATGTCCTCCAGGAAATGGCGGATGACGGGAGTGGGAATCACATACCCCGTGTTGTTGGCGTTGTTCAGACCCTGGAAGGCCACGCCGATGACTTTGTTACCCATGAGGGCGGGGCCGCCGCTGTTGCCCGGGTTGATGGCGGCGTCCACCTGGATGGTGAGGTGTTCCATGTTCCGGGGATGGGCGTACGGAGTGAAGTCAATGCGGGAGACAACGCCACGCGTGACGGAGAGCCTGTTGCCGCCGATGGGGTAGCCGATGACTCTTACCTCGTCTTCCAGATTGGGCAGGTTTTTCCTGAATTCAAAGGGCTTGATTCCCTTGAACGGCTTGAAATCCTCCACTTCCAGCAGGGCAAGGTCGGCGTCATGGGCGATGAATTTGACCCTGGCGGGAATTTTGCGGGAATCCCCATACATGGAGATGTAGATGCGTTCTGCGTTGCTTACCACGTGCGCATTGGTCATGAAGGCGTTTTCACCGATCAGGAAACCGGTTCCTATGCCTCCCTGGTAGCGGCCCGTATCCCACGGCGTGGCGTAGTCCGGGGTCAGGGAGTCCACTTCAATTTTTACAACGCCCTTGTACTGGTCACTGATGGAAACGACGGGACCGGACATGACTTTGTCTACCCCGAAATCGGAAAGGGAAATGGCCGGTTCGTCCGCCGGAGAGAGGGATACTGCGACGAGAACCAGGAAGAGTCCCTGGAGGCAAGTATGAAAACGCATGATAGTAGATGGTTGGAGGTGGTGCGGATGCAGGATATTACAGGTTGCTTTTCCTGCTTTGGGTTGCCAGGCTTTCCTGGAAGGAGCTGACTTCTTCAAGCAGGGAGGAGAAACGTTCCCGGACTTCGTCCCCTATCTGCCGTCCGTTGTTCTTCAGGGCGGAGACGGTCAGGCGCGTCTGCTCCACGCACAGGGCCATTCTGGCCGCCAGCGTGCAGTAGTCCGCGCCGTTTCCCTTTTCCTGCAGAAGGCAGGAAAGAATGCGGGGAGTGATGTAACGGATGCAGTAGAAGATTTGGCCGAGTGGTTCCGGCGGTTCCGTTCTGCTCCGCTGGGATTTGCTGATTTCCTTGCTGAACTGGCGCTGGCACAGATCCGTCAATTCCATGACCTGCTGAAACAGCGGGTGGAACATGCAGGATTGGACTTCCTGAGCTTCCTGTTCATTGAGGATGTCAAAGAGGCTGAGCATGCCGGTACTCTTGCAGGAACAGGGGGTGCCCGTTTCTTCCGACTGCGCGATGTCGTCCAGCACCTCGTCCCAGCCCATGACAAAGGCTACGCGGATGTCCCCGGTAGGGTTCAGCCTGTATTTCTGAAAGACTTCCTGGTAGGCGATGGCAATGGCTTCTGCCTCTCGCAGCCGCCTGTCCCACGCATGGTCCGGGAGGTTGCCGTCTTCCCGGTTGTTGGCGTAGTTTTTGGCCCATGTCTTGACCTGGGTGCGGAGCATTTGCTGATTGGCCATGATCTGCACCTGTTCCTCGCAGGCGTCCATGGTCCATTCCGGCAGGGATACCCTGACGGAGTAGGTGGAGCTTTCCATCAGGACCATGTCCTGATGGTCCGTGAACCATTCCATGTACAGGGAGTTTTCCAGGGTTTTCCTCCCCCTTACGGGCATGCGGCGGCTGGCTGTCATGTCTCCCGTCACTCCCCGGATGATGTCTGGCAACGCAGTCAGTTCCGCCGGAAGCAGGTGGGGAGCAGGATTTTCAAATTCCACCAGGCAGCCCGCCAGGTCCTGAAGGCAGTTTCCCTGCAGAGTGATACGCACCGGGTGGGGCATCCCCATAAGATGCAGGACAAGCCGTATGGTTCCGCGTTCGCGGTTATCCAATGTGCCCCGCTGGACGTAGTCTGTAATTCTGAAGATCATATGGGGATAGGGGGAGGGGAGTGATGGTTGAATCAGCAGGAGGCCGAAACTTGGGGGAGTTCCGCATTTTTCTTTTCCACGGCTTCCATGTTGACGAGCAGTTCCGCAATGGAGTCCCAGCGGCCCTGGGTCAGGGCTTCGCGGGCTTCCGCAGGCATGCGGATGAAGATGGAGCCGTCCGGCCAGGAGGCGGTCATGGAAAGGAGGTCGATGGTTATTTCCGTTTCCGGGTGGTCGGAGATGTATCGGGACAGGGCGGCGATGTCTTCTGCTGAAGCGCACACGCAGGGCAGGCCGATGCCTGTGCTGTTTCCGAAGAAGATTTCCGCGAAGGATTCCGCGATGACGGCCTTGATACCGGAACGCCTGATAGTTTGCGGTGCATGCTCGCGGGAGGAGCCGCAGCCGAAGTTGGTGCCTCCCAGAATGATGGCGGCTCCCCGGAAACGGGGATCGTCCACCGGGTGAGATTTGGACTTCCCGTTTTCGTCAAAGCGTTCGTCCCAGAACATGACGTTCGCCAGCTCGTCAAACGTGATGCATTTGAGGAAGCGCGAGGGGATGATGCGGTCCGTGTCCATGTCCGGTCCGGGGATCGGGACGCAGGTGCCGGTGATGGAAGTGAATTTGGTCAGAGACATAAGATCTGGAGATGAAAGGTTAGTTCATGGAGAACACTTCACGGGTATCAGAGACTTTTCCCGTCAGCGCGGCGGCGGCCACCATGGCGGGGCTCATCAGAAGGGTGCGGCCCGTGGGGCTGCCCTGGCGTCCCTTGAAGTTCCGGTTGGAAGAACTGGCGCAGAGCTGGTCACCCTGGAGCTTGTCCGGATTCATGGCCAGGCACATGGAACAGCCGGCCAGGCGCCATTCGAATCCGGCTTCACGGAAGATGTCCGCAATACCTTCCTCTTCGCATTGCCTGGCCGTCATTTGGGAGCCCGGCACGGCCAGCGCCCTGATTCCGGGAGCCACGTGGCGTCCCTTGATGAGGGCAGCCACTTCCCGGAAATCGGAGATGCGGCCGTTGGTGCAGGACCCGATGAAGCACACCTGGACAGGAAGTCCCTTGAGGGGCATTCCGGCGGGGAATTTCATGTATTCCAGCGCTTCGCCGATCATTTTCCGTTCGTCGGCGTTCCGGGCGGATGCGGGATCCGGCGTTGCGCCGTTAATGCTCGTGTTCTGGTCCGGGGAGATGCCCCATGTCACGGTAGGTTCGATGGAGGCTCCGTCGATTTCAACGATTTCATCGTATTCCGCGTCCGCATCGGAAGCGAAGCTTAGCCAGCGTTCCACGGCCTTGTCCCAGTCCGCGCCTTCGGGAGCGAACAGGCGTCCCTTGATGTATTCCACCGTGGTCATGTCCGGGTTTACGTAGCCGCAGCGCGCCGCGCCTTCAATGGACATGTTGCACAGTGTCATGCGTTCGTCCATGCTCATGGCGTCAATCACGTCGCCGCCGTATTCATAGGCGAATCCCAGACCGCCCTTGGCTCCCAGGAGTCCGATGATGTGAAGGGCCACATCCTTGGCTTTTACGCCGGGGGCCAGTTTGCCGTTTACGTTGATGCGGCGCACCTTCAGCGGACTGAGGGCCAGCGTCTGGGTGGCCAGCACGTCGCGCACCTGCGTGGTGCCGATGCCCATCGCGATGGAGCCGAACGCGCCGTGCGTAGCCGTGTGGGAGTCCCCGCACACGATGGTCATGCCCGGCTGGGTGATGCCGAGCTCCGGCCCTACCATGTGCACGATGCCCTGAAGGCCCGTAGGAAGATCAAAGAAGCGGATGCCGTTTTCCGCGCAGTTCCGGCGGAGTTCCCGGATCATGGCGTCCGCCGTGGCGTCCGCGAACGGTTCCACCTGGTTGTCCGTGGGAATGATGTGATCCACGGTGGCGAAGGTGCGTTCCGGATGACGGACAGCGAGACCGAGGTCGCGGACCATGCCGAAAGCCTGCGGAGAAGTAACTTCATGCAGAAAGTGTGTAGCAATGAACATTTGCGTTCTTCCGTCCGGCAGAATGCCGACGGAATGAGCATCCCAGATTTTTTGGAAAAGTGTTTTTCCCATAACTGATCTTAAGCATCCGTCCGTTCGTTAACCGCGTCAAGATGCAAGGATGTATTGCTGACACGGTTTGTGTCTTACTCGGAGCGTTTTTTTGAACATTTCCCGGAGGCGTATGGTCTGAAATGACCGCTTCCCGGCCTTTGGCGCATTTCCGTCTTGAAGGAAAGGGAGGAAAATCATGGAGTACGTCTGGATTGATAACGGGGCATGTAAATCTTTTTCAGCTCTTGGTCTATCTTCTTGGCCAAGGACAGCACGGAATAGTGGGGATCCGAGGCAACGAGAGCTACAATGGTATTTCCACGGCGGAAGATGATAGTGGCCGTTTCACTTTCCGGGATGATCATGCCGCGGTAGTTCATACGGAGAGAGGAGCTTAGGTCGTATTCTCCCACTAGGCCCGGATGGACCCTTGTGTGGAGCAGTACTTCTTCCACGGATTCTTCATGTTCGTTGAACGGTCTCCAGAACCTTCTGTCCGCAAGAGCTTCACGGCACATGTTTTCTGTGGAGCATTCCACGATAGAATAGGCAATGCGTATATTCTTTCCCGTATTATCCGGAATCAGAGTACAGCGGAAAGAACGTTTTTGGCGCCAATCCGTCTCGTAAATCTGGATTTTTCCTTTCCAGATTTTTTGAATCCAGCGTTCCGTACAGTAAGGAACCTGACATTTGACATCGACTTTGGCGTCCGGATAGAAACGGTTGAGTGGAAGGTTCAAAGGGAGGAGAAAGGACTGAATGTCCTCTTTTTTAGCAAGAGATAGATAATGAAGGCTTTCTTGTTGATATTGCGGCAAGGTTCCGGCAATCAGCTGGTGGCACCATCCGAAGAGTTGAAAGTACTGCTTCCGTTCTTTTTCCCTTTCCTGATGGAAAAGGCGTCCGCGTTCCCTGCCTTTGATGAGTAGTAATTCGATTTCCTTGCGGCAATCCGCAGGAGCCGCCTTGGAGTCCATCTGGAAATCAATGAATTGATCCAATATTGCTTCCAACCGTTCTATTTCTTTCGGAGTCTGGCGGACATGCCGGTTCCAATAAGAGGAACTCCAGTCCAAGGTGGCTAGTTCTGCCGAAGGAGAGGCATACACGACACAGGCCCCCTTGTTATAGATATAAAGCCGGATGGGTTGTTTTGTTTTTGGATCCAAGGCATACAAAGACCGGTTTTTGGCGCGTTGCACCAGGGAGGTCGGTTGTTTGAAAGGAGGGGGAAAATCCTCGTCCTTGAAGTTGGGGTACAGTCTGCGGCTGGACGGATAGGGATAATTGAACCGCAACAGGTTTTCCTCTCTGGCAGCAGCAAATACCAGGGGGAATTCATAGCGAGAGGAATAGCACCAGTGGAATGTGAATAATACATGGCCGTCCCTGTCCATAACGATCCAGAAAGGTTTTGGATCCCCGTCCGAACTTTCCAGGGTTGCCTGGAACACGAATGCATCTTCCAGTTTTAAATAAGGATGCAATGTTCTCCTGAAGGGAGGATCGTACGTTCCCGGTTGCAGGGGAAGCTGGTTAACCAGAGGGCCGAACAATTCTTCCGCATTTCTGGCACGGTCGAACGGATGGCCCAGGAATGGGCGCTGGTCCGCCCATTCCTTGACGGATTTGCTGTGCAGGAGATACTGTTCCTCCCCTTCCACGCAGATGAGCCATGGTTCTCCGTCCCATTCCTTTTCCCATGTTTTTACCCATGGAGAAGCATGCTGCCTGAAGGGATCGTCTTGATCTTCAATACCAAATAATGGATGTGCAACAATAAGGAACAGGAGAAGAAATTTCATGAGAGTCTTTATTTAATGGTAAACGTAGCCTCCTGATCAAGCAAGTTAAGCTTGATATTATTGGCATCCCCCATGTTCTTAAGATGTTGCTGGATATTTCCTCCACGTGCCGTAGCAGGCGCAATGCCTCCATGGAGTGCTCCTCGTTGCGGAGTTCCATCGTAAACTTTATTATTTAATGCGTTAAAAGCATGTCCGGCGGCATTGGCAGGAAGCGTTTGCCCTTCTTTTGCCTCTGGGTCTGCCAGGCGGGCGCTGATGGAATCATCAGTCATCAGCTGATAGAGAGCCTGGAGTGTCCCGCATGCATCAATGCAAATAAGTTTGGGACCGGAATTGCCTTGGTAAAGGTCAACGATTGAAGAAAGGTTGATCGTAAAGGAAAATCTATCGGAAGCTGTGGTATAAGCTGACTTCGCAACATCTGGATATTGGCTGTGATAAATGATTCCTTTGACGAGGGCATTTGCATATTCGACATTACTGGTGACGCGGGAAAGAGCCGTTTTATTATCACTCATTTTTAACAGATGTCCCGCCCCGGCCAAAAGAGCCTGCTTCCATAGTTTGGGAGTCCCTTTTCCAGCCTCGATTTCCTGCTGGCGCAGGATGAGGAAAGCATTCGCTATACTTGTTTCCGCCTTGCAGTCCAGTTTCCCACCTTCCAACTCGGCGCTCCAGGTCAGCTGAAGACTTCCCTGCTTCATTTCATTTTCCAGGGCATCTGCTGCCTGAATGTCTCCCTTGACCGTTTGGGTATTATTCTCTGCTCCCGCTTCCATGTCCATTTCCTTTCGTGAGTGGAATTTTTTGCCTTGGACCAGACTTTCATCTCCATTGGAGCCGACGGCGTTGAGTTTGATGCTGAGATCTTTCCATTGTTCGGCTGGAATATCGTCAGAGGACAGTTCCGCAGAAATTCTAATAATTGGTCTGGATTGGGCGGGATAAGCCACCACGGTTCCCTGTTGTTCTTTGCCGTCCTTGAATTCCGGCACGGAAATGTCTTTTCCGTTGATTGTCTCTTGAATGTCAAAGGAGTCGGAATCAATTTCCCCTTTCACGGTGTTGAATGCCAGTTCCTTGACCTTAAGTTTGAAGGAAGGCGGTTTAATGACAGATGTCTTGGCTTTTCCCGTATCAGGCTGGTTGACTTTTTCTCCGTCATTGTACCAGTAGGCAATCATGCGGCAGGCAATTTTGAGCGAGTCGGGTTTTTGTAAAGAACTGAGGTCAGCTTCATATCTTGCCTGGTCCTTGACCGTTTCTCCTAATGCCAATTCTTTTTTATTAATTGCCTGAGTTTTTCCGGGAGGAATGATTCCCCATTCAAACATAGGTTCTACTCTGTTTTTGGTTTCATCATTTCCTTTGGGCTTGAATTGATATTCAGTCCAAAAAAATTCTGTATTTTCTTGGGATGCAATATAGAAGAAAGAGTTATCCTGAGCCTTTTCCGCCTCAAAAATTCGTTTTGTTTTGTTATCCGTTTTGATGGTGAGCTGTTTCGCCTGTTTCCAACGAGGATCTTTCCGATCAACTTCTTTCACATCAGCATGGGCCGGAATGGAAAAAGCGAAGAAGGGGATGATTAAGAGAGAGGATGAATACGTATTCATTTTTTATGTTGTTCAAGGTATTGTTTTAATTCTTCTATAGACATGGAAGCCCGGCCGGAACCGGGGAGATAGTCTCTCCAGTTGATGTTGAGTTTTTCCATCAGGCGCAGTTCGTTAGTACTTAATGGAAGAACGTTGGGACTGTATGGACGCCACTCCGCAGAGCGCCGTTCTATGTATTGATCCTGCATGTGCTTCCAATCCCGTTGGCATACTTTATCAAATTCCCGCCGCGATAGAGTGTCCCAAAATCTTGTTTGAAAACTCCATTGCCGGAGCAGGGAAGTTTTTTTCTGCTGGAAGATGGGAGTTGAACCACCCATGTCACGGAGGAACCGAAATGCCTGCAACATGGCGTATTTTGACTGCAACATTCGCAGCCTTGTCATACCAGGAAAAGGAAGGTAACAGGACCATACATTCATGGCCTTCATCGGCAGGGTCTCGTCCACGTACATGAACCAGCCAGGCGAGGAATAAGGTTCCGTATGCATGAAAACAGGCCTACTGGAGGATTTCCCTGTCAAATCGGAAACAAAAACCCCATTGATGATTGTGTTGAAGGAATAATTTCGCAGAATTCTTAATGTAAAGGTGGCTGGACCGGTCACAAGAAAACTTTTGTAAACTCCGCTTCCGGTAAAATTATTGACGCGGCAGCGTGCCAGAACAGGGGGCCGGTGCATGAACCGGAGTTCATCCACGCGTCCGTTGAAATGTTTGATAAAGAGATTTTGATGTCTGGCGTCAGGAGTTCCGAATGGATCTTCCGGGTCTTTGTTCGGAATGTATCTTGGTTGGTACTTCAAGTTAAAGTTACTGGGACTGAGGAATCGGGATTTCCATTGTCTAAGTTCCACTAGGTAATCCCTGTATCCTCCATTCCCTTCCCTTCCGTTCGGATTATAAAAGTATAGAGAAAGCTCATGAAGCCCCTCCGGAATATCAAAAACGATCCATAGGTCGGGGCCATCATGGGTACGGGCGTATGCTTCGCCATGATCGTCCCATTCCGCTTCTGTTCGGGTAGCCGTATCCGGACAGTACAAGACATTCCTGTTCTCCGGTTTATTGAACCAATGACACCAGTTGCGAATGGCATCATCTTTGGTTTTATGGCGTCCTATGTAGCCGCGTATGTCTATATTCCTAAAGGAAGGAGCGTCTCCATACGGATAGACGGTTCGGGGAAAGGAGACACTGTCGGGGGCGTTAAGAGCGCATAAAATGGCGTAATTCCAACCATATCTACCTATCCAGTCACCTCTGGTGGCCCAGTCCTCTCCGTAATAATCGCAGAAAATTGGCCTGTCTTTTCCATTGAATTTGCTGGCACATGTTAGCAGTTCATCCAAATTTTTTTCTGTGACAGGGGGCAGTTCTTTGGGAAAGGCTGCTGGTTTTCCTGCGGAAAGGATGGAGGGCTTTGCCTCCGTCTTGCCGACATATTGCATGCCGCCTCCGTTGGTGGCGGCATAAATATCTCCGGAAGGCAAAGTTACGAAGTTTTTTATCCATTTAGCACGCGGATTTTTTGATTTATTCAACTGTTCAGCTTTTCCCTTGATCTTCATGGTGTCAGCATCCAGAAGGACCGCTCCCTGTTCACGGAACCCCAGCCAGATTCCTTCCGGGCAGGCATGCAGGGCCGTTACATAGTCTTCCGGCAGCAAATCGGGAGGAATAGTGACGGGAGGTTTCCCGGAGGATTTGCACCCGGAGGGCATTCCCTGATAGATTCCCTTGTTTTTGGCTTTATAGTCTTTCCCTCGTGTAAAAATCCATTGTGGCCCCCGGCGCCGTGCCAGACCACAAGTGGTGGCCACCCATGTGGTTTTGGCATCCGGGGCAATGACGGCGTTGCACAGGTTGGAGGGTAGGCCGTAGCCGAACGGTTCCACGGGCTGGCGGACGCGTTGCCCCTCGTCCCAGTACCAGCGGGTTTGAACGTGAGTCCATTGCCGGTAGTTTTTCCGGGGAGGACAGTAGCTGACGCCCCCGCACTGATAGGCGATGTAAAGTCCCCCCTGTGGAGTGAAGGCCAGGGATTCCACCTGGTCTTCCTGCAGCCCTTCAGCACGTGTAACGGGCGTCCAGGTTTGGTGTTCCGGATGATAAAAGCAGAGTCCGGAGGAAGTGGCCATGGCGACGGTTCCATCTGCCGGATTTACCTGAATATCAAAAATGCGTTCCCCCTGTGGTCCGTTCAGGCGGTCGTAGTGCTTCCAGGCTGCGCCATTCCAGACGGCCACGCCCTGGTTGTCCGTGCCTACCCAAATGAGGCCCTGACGATCCTGGGCGATCGCATAGCAGTTGAGCGTATCGGGGAAGCCGGGTTTGAGATTCATCTGCTCCCAGGCGCCATTGGAGGTCAGATGCCAGACCCCCTGGTTTTCAGAGACTGCCCATAAGGTACCCCCATTGTCCACCAGAGCATCCATCAGGAAAGGCGCCGGACATGGAGGAATAGCCAGGGTGTTCTGCGGCGTTCCACCCTCTATGATTCCAGAGGAAAAGAAAAGGAACAGGCCCAGCCATGTAAAGAACAGAGAGTACTTGAACTTCATTAGGTTTTCCAAGAATAATCGTCTTCTTGGAAAACACAAGTTAGAAAAATGATGTAATCAAGATGTTACCAAGGAGATGCACAGTATCCTGATGCGACCGGTGGTTGGTGAGAACCCGGCAAACCTAATTCCTCTCCGCCCAGAGTTGACCAAATGCGTCTCCGAAGCGCTTCAGCAAGTCCTCTTTCGGTAGGGAGGGGGGGATTTCATTTTCCAGGCAGGTCATCTGCACGCCCTGGATACCGCAGGGGGTGATGGCCTGGAAGGGAGGCAGGGATTCCGGCGTCAGATTGATGGCGAAGCCGTGCATGGCTATCCACTTTTTCACTCCCACGCCGATGGAGGCTATTTTGCGGTCTTCCACCCAGACGCCTACCAGCCCTTCCCGGATGCGGGCGGTGACGCCGAACCGGGCGCAGGCTTCTATCAGGACATTTTCAAGAGAGGTGACGTAGGCGTGCAGATCCCTGCCGCGGCGGTTCAGGTCCGTGACGGGGTAGCCCACAAGCTGGCCTGGTCCGTGGTAGGTGGCCTGCCCTCCCCGGTTGATTTCATGGATGGGAAAGGGCAGCACAGTGCCTGGATGGAGGCTGGCATGGTCGCGCGTACGGCCGATAGTGTATACGCTGGCGTGTTCCAGCAACAGCAGTTCGTCTTCCCGTTCCGGGTCATCCTGGTGGGCCCGTACCAGTTCCTCCTGCATGCGCAGGGTTTTCTGGTAGTCTGCCAGCCCGGGAATGCGGATGATGTTCATGTGTACGGCAGGGCGGGGAATGAGGCCCTCAGCGCGTTCTGCGCACCTGCTGACCCAGGGCCGTGCGGTATTGGTGTACGGCGGCAGCCAGGGAAGAGGCCATGAATTTCTGGTAGCGTTCCGTGTTGATGAGCAGCGCTTCCTGCGCATTGGACATGAAGCCTCCCTCCACCAAAATGGCAGGGTGCTTGATGGTGCACAGCACGGAATAGCGGGCGCGCTTGATGCCGCGGTCAGTCATGGAGATTCCTTCCTTGATGGCGAGAGGGCCTTTCAGCATGTGTCCCTGCACGGCGGTGGCCAAGGCGATGTTCATGCTGTCCTGGGCATTGCCTTGCAAGGCTTCCTGCCGGATGTTGCGGGACATGGAAGAAGACGTTCCGGCAGGGGCCAGCGTGAAGGTTTCCACCCCGCGGGCGGACGAACCGCCGTCATTGAAATGGATGCTGATGAAGATGGCGTTGGAATATTTGTTGGCAATGCGCACGCGGTCCTGAAGAGAGATGAAGTTGTCCGTCTCACGGGTCATTACCGTCTGGTAGCCCATGCCCTTGAGGCGGTCGCGCAGTTTTTTGGCCACGGACAGGGTGAGGTCCGCCTCCCGGCTGATGCGGTTGCGCGCGCCGCTGTCATGGCCGCCGTGGCCGGGGTCGATGACTACCGTGTTGAATCCGCGGCGGTTGGCGATGTACGTGGGCCGCAGGACAGGGTCAATGATTTTGTGAAGGTCCATGTTGGAGACCATCAGTCCCTTGGAGGGGTGGTCAGCCACGGGGTAGGACAGGATGAACTTCATGTTGTTCATGTACATGTCCTGGCTGTGTGCCTGCATGCGTATCTGAATTTTTTCCGGCACCTCGTAAACTTTCTGGCGTCCCTCCGTCCGTTCCCGGGTAAGCTTGTAATGGGTGCGCACTTCCGACATGGGGATGTACTGCACTCCGTTGATGGTTTCCGGATTCCATCCGAGCGCCGTGGACAGCGTCAACAGGAACATGCCCAGAATGCCGAGCATGGCTGTGCAGGATGTACGAGAGGACGGATACATAGGACGATATCAGGCACAGACTAACGGATTTTTCATGACGTACAAGAGAAAAGTTGCCGTGAAAGATCCTTTCATAAAGGGAGTGAACGGGATTCTTTCATTTTTTTCCGGCATGCCGGAAGTGTGGGGTCCTGACAGCGGCCTGCCGGAAAAACCGTTTCCGCGGGGTGCGGGAGATAGCTCCGGGTTTTTGTAAACGGCACGTTTCCAGTGCGTGCGTGGACGCCGGAAGAGGGATGCACCACATCATTGAATTCCGGCAGGAAAGCCGGAGAATGCAGTTTCCGGGAGGGTGGCAGGGATTTGAAGGAGGATGGAAAAAGGCGGACTCCCCGCAAAGAGGAGCCCGCCCGGTTGAAGGAAAAGTAAAGACGGCAGTTATTTGGCCGCCTTTTCGTCCATTTTGGCTTTAACCTGCTCTTCGATTTCCGAGTACAGTTCCTGATTGGATTTGAGGGCCTCCTTGGCGGCGTCGCGCCCCTGGGCGATCTGGCTGCCGTTGTAGCTGATCCAGGAGCCGCGCTTCTGGATGATGTCGTATTCCATCGCCAAGTCCAGCAGGCTTCCCACGGAGGAAATGCCTTCATTGTACATGATGTCGAATTCGCATTCCGTGAAGGGAGGGGCCACCTTGTTCTTGACCACCTTGATCTTGGTGCGGTTGCCGGTTACGGAGCCGTCGCTGCCCTTGATCTGGCCGATGCGGCGGATGTCCACGCGCACGGAGGCATAGAATTTCAGGGCGCGGCCGCCGGGTGTGGTTTCCGGGTTGCCGAACATGACCCCGATTTTTTCACGGATCTGGTTGGTGAAGATGCAGACGGTCCTGGCCTTGGAGATGAAGCTGGTCAGCTTGCGGAGGGCGGCGGACATCAGGCGGGCCTGGGCGCCCACGGTGGAGTCGCCTATTTCGCCTTCCAGTTCCTGTTTGGTGACAAGGGCGGCTACGGAGTCCACTACGATGACGTCAATGGCGTTGGAACGCACCAGGGCTTCGCAGATTTGCAGGGCTTCTTCCCCCGAGTTCGGCTGGGAGACCAGCAGGTCATCCAGGTTGACGCCCAGGCGGGCGGCGTATTGCGGGTCCAGGGCGTGTTCCACGTCGATGAACGCGGCCAGGCCGCCGGATTTCTGGGCCTGGGCAATGGCCGTGAGGGTGAGGGTGGTTTTACCGGAGGATTCCGGTCCGTAGATTTCCACGACGCGTCCGCGGGCGAACCCGCCCACGCCCAGGGCGCGGTCAATGAGAAGGTTGCCGGTGGGGATGACGTCCACTTCCATTTTGGCGTTGTCGCCAAGACGCATGATGGCGTTTTCACCGAAGTCTTTCTGAATCTGGGTCAGGGCAAGGTCAAGGTTGCGCTTGCGTGCGGCCGACAGTTTTTCCGCTTCGGGAGATAAGGGTGTATCGTTACTCATATATCGTGGAAAATTATAGCTGAACGGGGCCTGTTTGCAAGCGTTCAGTGGGTCTTTCCAGAGTCATTTTCCCTTGATGTAGAGTAGAATTCTGACATGTGGGAAATCCTGTGAAAACCCGCGGGAGCAGGGTTATTCCTCAATGGGCTCCGCCAGCGGGATGTCCTCGTAGGCACCGTCAAAAAGGACGGGAACGTTATGTTCAGGGATGAGGTTGATGGCGTTGATTTTACGGTGGGTTTGCCGCGCGTGTTCCAGCGCCTGTTCCAGCTTGTCCACCTGTCGTTCCAGACCGTAGTGGCTGAACGTGGCCTGGCAGTCGTTGGAGAAGCGCACGCAGAAGGACCAGTCGTTGGGCGTGGAGATGGAGACGATGCCGGGCAGGAATTCGGATACGGCACCGGACAACAGTTCAATCAACTGCATGGGCGCTTCCAGATCCCGGGTACGGACGCCGTAGGCGAGCTGTCCGGAACTGGGTGGCCGGAGGGAGACGGAAGGCAGCTTTTTCTCTTGGATGTAGGGCATGTGGATCGTTTCCATGCATGGGAACATCACGCCGTCCTTGTCCGCCAGTACGCCATATTTGGCGTCTCCGGGATGGATTCCCAGCTCCGGGCAGTCAATCCAGGCCGCGGGAATGCGCGCGTCAATGTCCACAATCAGCGTGGGGTTGGAGGAAACCTGGTACTTGACGTCTGCCCGGCGGATGGCGGGGCATTTCTGCAGGCGCTGTTCCAGTACGGAGGCGTCTATGGAAAAGATGTTGTCCTGTGGCCCGATACCCATGACGGCGAAGGCCTGTTCCGCATTGAAGATGCCGTTGCTGTTCAGCGTAACGGTGTCGATGGAAAGCCAGTCGTACTTGAGGATGTAGTTGGCCCACAGGAAGACGATGGCGCTGATGAGGCCGATGATGAGCGTGTAAACGACAACGATGTGGTACAGCTTGCGCCGGAAGAGCCAGAAACGGTAATTCTTGCCCTTGCGTTCTATGGCCTCTTTTCTGGCCTCCCGTTCCAGCAGAAGCATTTCCTGCCTTTTGGCGGAGGAAGGGACTGGCGTTGTGACTTTATGAGACATCGGGGGGTGTGGGATGGGCGACTCCCCGCCCTTTGTCAAATACTACGCTATTTCCTGGGGGTGGCTAGCGATAATTCTGCAATTTTTTCACAGAGGGCTTCATAGGACCAACCGGCGGCCGCCGCGGCTTTCGGAAGCAGGCTGGAGGGGGTCATGCCGGGAATGGTGTTGATTTCCAGGACGAAGGGGGCTTCGTCTCCGTCGCGGAGCAGCACATCCACGCGGCCGTAAATTTCCACGCCCGCAGCGCGATAGGCCTGAAGGGCAGCTTCCTGAACTTTTTTTGCGGTTTCCTCCGGGAGGTCCGCCGGGCAGATGTAGTCCGTTCCGCCGCCCATGTTCATCCAGGGATATTTGTTACTCAGGTCATAAAAACCGGAACGGGGGCAAATATGGATGACGGGCAGGGCTTCTCCGTCCAGAATGCCTACGGTAAGTTCCCTGCCCTGGATAAATTCCTCCACCAACACTTCCGGGCCGTGGGTGACGGCTTCCTCCATGGCGGGCAGCACGTCTTCCTGCCGGTGAACGATGTGGACGCCCACACTGGACCCTTCACAGGGCGGCTTGATGACGAAAGGCAGCGGAAGGGACGGCATCATGATGCCGTTGGAACAGTTCAGGATTTCTGCCTTTGGGGTGGGGACTCCGGCTGCCGTGAAGATTTTTTTGGATTTGGTCTTGTCAAAACAGACGGTGCTGGAACGGGAGCCTGCTCCGGTGTACGGGATGCCGCGTTTTTCCAGGATGGACTGGAGTGCTCCGTCCTCCCCGAAGGTGCCGTGAATGATGTTGTAGGCCAGTTCCGTGCCTTCCGGCAAACGGAAGTCCGGGCCTTGCACGTCCACCCGCGTGACGTTGGTGAATCCGGCCCGGGCCAGGGCGTCGTAAACGGAGTTGCCGGAGACGAGGGATACCTCCCGTTCCGCGCCCGGTCCGCCGAGGAGCAGGGCGATGCTGAGGTCGCGTTTGAGGGTGCTCATGATGAAACAGTAAATGGTTGGTTAGAATTGAGGTTCGCGGTCGCCGATGACCTGGGCTTCCGATTTCAGGTCGATTCCCCGGTTTTCCATGGCTTCCTTGCGGATCATGTCGATCAGAATGGTGATGTCCCGTGCCCTGGCATGGCCCCGGTTAATGATGAAGTTGGCATGCACGCTGGAGACGCACGCGTCCCCCACGCAGGCGTTTTTCAGCCCCAGTTCATCAATTAGTTTGCCTGCGGGGATTTCCTCCGGATTTTTGAAGATGCAGCCGGCGCTGGCGCCCGAAGGCTGGGACAGCCTGCGTTTGGCGCGGGCGTTTTCCAGTTTTTCTTCAATTTCTTCCTTGGCGCAGGGGCTTCCTTCAAAGACGGCCTGCAGCACGAAGTTGTGGGCCAGGTCCGGAATGGAGCGGTACTGGGCGTTGAGATCGCTGGAGGGATGGCTGCGGATCTCCCCGTCTTCATCCAGGCAGGTGACGGAGACAAGGTTCCGGATCATGTCCCTTCCCATGGCTCCGGCGTTCATGCGGAGGCTTCCGCCCACGTTGCCGGGGATTCCGTCCATCCATTCCAGGCCGCCGAGGCCGCTGCGGAGAGCGGCGGAGACCATTTTTTTCAGGCGTACGCCCGCTCCTGCCGTGATGAAGTTGTCCCGGATTTCCAGTGTGTCGAATTCTCCGCCGGAAGGGTGGATAACGGCGCCGCGCAGGCCGCCGTCGCGCACGATGATGTTGGAGCCGCGGCCCACGACGTGAACCGGGATGTTTCTGTCCCGGCAATAGTTGACAGCCGTCTGCATGGCGGCAAAGGTGGAGGGCTCCAGCCAGAATTGGGCGCAGCCGCCCACTCCCATGGTGGTGTGGCGGGACATGGGTTCATACAGCGTTCCGTTCAGGGATTCTCCCGCCGTGCGTTCCAGGTCTTCCAGCAGGGCTAGGTCCCGGGCGATGCGCATGCCGCATTCGTGAACGTTGCCCGCTCCCAGAGTCAGGAACAGGTCGCCGGGTTTCAGGGTGTTGCCGATGGCGTGGTGGGCCGTGTTGAGGTCCGGCAGGTAGCGGGTTTCCACCCCGCCGTGCCTGTGCATGGCGTCAATGATGGTTTGGCCGCTGATTCCTTCAATGGGAAGCTCGCTGGCGGGATACACGTCCGCCACGAAGACGAGGTCCGCAGCCTGGAGCACTTTCCCGAAGTCTTCCGCCAGCATCTGGGTGCGCGTGTAGCGGTGCGGCTGGAAGTACACGACCAGGCGCTCCGGCTGGAGGGAGCGGGCCGTCTGCAGGGTGGCGGCTATTTCCGTGGGATGGTGGCCGTAGTCGTCCACGATCCGGATGGAGGGGGAAAGGTATTTGGTTTCAAAGCGGCGTTTGGCCCCGGCAAAGGAGGCCAGGCCGCGCGTGACAGACGGAAAGTCCACGCCCAGTTCCGTGGCCAGGGCGATGGCGGCCAGGGCATTCAGTACGTTGTGGCGGCCGGGAATGCCCAGTTCCACACGGCCCAGTTCTTCCGTTCCCTTGAAAACGGTGAAGAGGGTGCGGCCGCGGCGTTCCACCACGTCGGCCGCGGTGTAATCCGCATCAGACCAGCCGTAGGAAACGGCATTGGGAAACCTGCCGCAGACGTCCGCCGCGCCGGGATGGGCCTTGCAGTAAATGATTTTTCCGCGGGTCTGGGTGCAAAGCTGGTGGAACACCGTCTTGATTTCATCCAGGTCCTTGTAGTGGTCCAGGTGTTCCGGCTCTACGTTGAGGACGATGCTGTGTTCCGGAATGTAGTTGACCAGCGTGCCGTCGCTTTCATCCCCTTCCGCCACCAGGTATTCGCTGTCTTCATTCCAGTGGGCGTTGGTGCCCAGCACGGGGATTTCCGCCCCTACGTAGTGGCAGGGACGCATGCGGCCTTCCCTCATCAGATGGGCGCAAAGAGCGGAGGTGGTGGTTTTACCGTGTGTGCCGGAGACGACTACGCCTTTTTTCCCGTTCAGGATGGCTGCCAGACATTCCGCCCGGCGCATGCAGGGAATATTGAGCTGGCGCGCGGCGGCCAGCGCCGGATTGTCTTCCCGGATGGCGCTGGAATAGATGACGATTTCCGCGTCCGCCACGGCGTCCGCAGAGTGCGGGCAGGAGAAAGCCAGCCCCAGGCTTTGCAGACGTTCCGTTTCCGTGCTGGTTACGCGGTCGCAGCCGCTGACCCTGTGCCCCATTTCCATGAGCATGAGAGCCAGGCCGGACATGCCGGACCCCGCCACTCCGATGAGGTGAAGGCGCGCCGGGGACTTCCTGTTGATGAGGCGTTTGTGCAGGGTTTTAATCATGGCTGGCTGGAGAGTCCGTGTTTTCAATGACGTTGGCGATGCGGGATACTGCATCAGGCATGTCCAGACGTAAAGCACATTCATTCATGGACGCCAGCAGGGCGGAATCCGTGAATACTTCCTTCAGGAACGCGGCGATGTCGTCCGGAGTCAGCGTGTTTTCACGCATCATACGCGCCGCGCCGTGGGCCGCGAAAACGCGGGCGTTGTGGGCCTGGTGGTCGTCCGCGGCAAAGGGGTAGGGCACCAGCAGGGCCGCTTTGCCCATGTGGGCCAGTTCCGTCAGGCTGGAGGCCCCGGAACGAGAGACGACCACGTCCGCGGCTGCGTATGCGGAGGCCATGGCGGAACAGAATTCAATGACGTGCACATGGGGCATGTCAGCCGTGAGCTGGCTGACCCGCGCAAAATCCGCCGCGCCGGTAATGATGAGAAAGTCGCACAATTCAGCGCATTGTCTGGCCGCTTCAATGACCAGGGAGTTGAGGTTCCTGGCCCCTTGGGAGCCGCCCATCACCAGGACCACGCGGCGGTCCTGCGGCAGATTGAGCTCCGCACGGGCTTCCCGCCTGTTCTTGCGGACGGCCATTTCCTGGCGCACCGGGGTTCCGGTGACGATGCATTTGGCGGCGTTGAAGTAATGTCTGGCTTCCTCAATGCCCAGCAGCACATTCGTGCAGCATTTGGCGGTCATGCGGTTGGCTTTGCCGGGCAGCGCGTTGGAGTCGTGCACGTAGGTGCGGATGCCCTTGCGGTGAGCGGCGTATACGGGGGGGAATGAGGTGAAGCCGCCCATGCCAATAACGGCGTCCGCGTTCACTTCATCCAGCAGGCGGCGGCTGAAGCGGATGGCCTTATACAGCCTGAGTCCAAAACCCAGCAGCCCCAGGGACGGAATTTTAGGCATGGCGATGGCTTCAATGACGCGGAAGTCAAGATCGCCATAGTTTTTGCTGGCCTGGGCGTCCACCTTTTTCTGGGAGATGAGCAGGGTGACCTTGTGGCCGCGTTTCTTGAGTTCCTGAGCCACGGCTATTCCGGGGAAGAGATGGCCGCCGGTGCCTCCGCAGGCAATCACGATGTTCAGCGGGGAGCGTGTGGGAGAGGGCTGGGTCATAATCTTACGTCAATGGAGCGTTCGTCTTTGCGGGTGATTTCACAGTTGGGCTGTGCGCCGGTGGAAAATCTCTGGATGCTGGTGAGCATTCCCAGTGCGGCCAGGGTAAAGACAAGGTTGGTGCCCCCGAAGCTGATGAAGGGCAGCGGCAGCCCGGAGTTGGGCACGGCATTGGTTACCACCGCAATGTTCAGCATGGCCGGGCAGAAGATGATGGCCACGATTCCCACGGCCAGGAACCGCCCGTAGGCGTCCCGGCACTGCATGGCCACGCCGATGCCGGCGTATGTCATCAGGAAGTAGGCCAGAAGCACGGCCATGGTTCCGTAAAAGCCGAATTCCTCTCCAAGCGGGGCGAAGATAAAGTCCGTGTGGGCAAAGGGGAGGGTGCCGTGCTTTTCCGCGCTGTTGCCCAGCCCCACGCCTTCCAGGCCTCCGCGCGAAAGGGCGATGGCGGCGCGGTACTGTTGCAGGCCGGCCCCCTGGCTGTGGGCGTCCAGGTCCTTCCAGGCCAGGAAGCGTTCCAGGCGGTTGGCGTTGCTCTGTACGAGGAAGTAGAGGGATGCCCCGGCCACGATCAGGGCGGCGCCCAGGTAGATTTTACGCGTGCCTGCCACGAACATTACGCAGAAGGCGGCCAGTGCCAGGGCTACGGAGGTGCCCATGTCTTTTTCAAACAGGATCAGGGCCAGCGGAATGCCGAAGATGATGCCCGGCATCACGAACCCCCACCAGAAGGAAGTGGTGCGGTCCCGATACAGGGCCAGCCAGTGGGCCAGGGCCATCATCATGCAGAGTTTGGCGCATTCGCTGGGCTGGAACTGCATGCCGATGGTGATCCAGCGGCGTTCCCCGTTGATTTCCTTCCCGATGCCCGGCACATAGCACAGGATCAGCAGGAAGGAGGCGAGACCCAGAATCCACCAGATGTATTTCCGCCACAGGCGGTAGTCTATGCGGGACAGGACCAGGGCGCCCACCAGCCCAGCGCAGGCGAAGGCCGTCTGCTTGAAAAGCGGTTCGTACGGATGCTTGGTTTCCTCAGCCCACGCGGCTGTACTGGACACCATCACCAGACCCACGACCAGAAGGCAGATGACGAAGAACCAGACCAGAATCATGCAGACTTTGGAAGACATGGCGGCAACCGGGCGGACCGGAAAGGACTACTTCTTGGGGATCATGATTTTTTGGCCGATCTTGAGACGCGCCACGTCCTTGTCGCTCATCTTGTTGAATTTCTGGATATTCCTCCAGTTCATTTTATACTTGCGGCCAATGACGGAGAGCGTTTCCCCTTTTTTCACAATATGGGCGGTTCCGCTCAGGGCCGTGTCGGCTTCAGCGGGTTTTTCCTGGACGAGATTATCGCCGGGACGCGCCGGGATGACCAGCGTGGTGCCGCTGACCAGTTTCTGCATATTGGGGTTGACGGCTTTCAGGTCCGCGACGGAGACCCGGTTGTCACGGGCGACGCGTTCCCAGGTGTCTCCCGTGCGCACGATGTGGCGAGCAGGGCCTGCCACCGGGGCGGCATCGGGGATATGTTCCTGAGCGGTCGGGGCCGGAGCGGCCTGTTCCTGCCTGCCGGGGCGCGCGTCCACTACTTGTTCCGGCTGGGTGATGGTCACCGGGGCGGCGGGAGCCGCCTGGGGAACGGCGGGGGCCGTTACGGGAGCTACGGCGGGGACGGGGATTTGCGGGACGGTGGGCGGGGAGGGCAGAGTGGCGGTCATTTCCACCATTTCCGTGGTGTTCTTGAACCAGGTGCTGCGCACCCACACCCCGCCGATGACGAGAAGATGGAGGAGAAGGAGGACGACGAGCCAGCGCACGACGGTGCTGCTGGGAGCGTCGTCTTCAAATTCGGAGACACGGGCACGGTACCTGCTGAGTTTGGCGCGAAGTACGGTACCCAGCTTGCGCTTCGGACGCGTGCGTCCGGTCGGATTGTGATCGGGGTTTTTGGTCGTTTTCATGATGATGGTTTTGGTGGGATGGTCAGGAGAGGGGAGATAGGGCATTCACGGCGTCGCGAAAAGCCTGTCCCCGCTGGGCGTAGCCGGTGAACATGTCGAAGGAGGAGGTGCCGGGGGAGAACAGGACGGTGTCTCCCGGCCGGGCGAGCAGGCGCGCTTTTTCCACGCAGTCCGCCACGTCTGCGGCTTTTTCCGTGGGCGCCGCAGGAGAAAAGGAGTCGTAAAGCTGGTCCGCAATCTGGCCGAAGACCACGCAGGCGCGCACTTTTTCCTTCAGCATGGAGCGGAGGGGGAGGTAGTCCAGTCCCTTGTCCTTGCCGCCGGCAATGAGGACGACGGGGGCGTTCTGGGATTTCAGCGCCGCTTTCAGGGCATGCAGGTTCGTGGCTTTGGAATCGTTCAGCCACAGCACGCCGTCCAGCGTGCGGACGGCTTCACAGCGATGGCCGGGAGGGGTGAATTCCTCCAGCACTTCCGCGGCGGTTTCCGCCGGGATACCCAGGTGGCGGCAGGCCAGCACGGCGGCCATGACGTTTTCCGCGTTGTGGCGCTGGCTCAGGGAAGTCCCTGCCAGGTTCAGCAGAGGGGAGCCTCCTCCCATGACAAGGGGTTCCCGGTAGTACAGGTCCGCTTCCGGGGATTCGGAGCTGAATGTCCGGACGGGAGCTTTCAGAGCGGGCAGATGTTCTCCAAAGCGCACCACGGCCAGGTCGTTTTTCGTCTGGTTGTTGAAGATGTGCAGCTTGGCCTTGTAATAGTCTTCCACGGCGGTGTAACGGTCCATGTGGTCCGGCGCGAAGTTGAGCCATACGGCCACGTCCGGATGAAAGTTGCGGATGGTTTCAAGCTGGAAGGAACTGACTTCCAGCGCCAGCACGTCCGGAACGGCATCCCGGAGAAGCACTTCCGCCATGGGCACGCCGTAGTTGCCGCAGGCAACGGCCTTTTTTCCGGCGCGGAGCAGGATTTTTTCCACCAGGGACGTGGTGGTGGTCTTGCCGTTGGTGCCGGTGATGGCAATGATTTTCCCCCGGTAGAAGCGGGAAGCCAGTTCCATTTCCCCGATAGTCTCCACGCCTTCCCGTCCAAAGGATTTGACAAAGGGGCAGTCCGTTTCAATGCCCGGGGAAATCACGACCAGGTCCGCGCGGAACGCGTGCCCGTCTTCTTGCGTGGCGCCTGCATGCAGGGGGATGTCTTCCGGCCAGCCGGTGATCGCCGGAGAAGTGTCGAATACGCACACGCGTCCGCCATGCTTCATGGCCAGGCGCGCCGCGGCGCGTCCGCTTCTTCCCGCTCCCAGAACGGCTATGTTGAGGTCGTGAAGATTCATGGGCGGTTTATGCGGTGGTGATGAGGAACAGGCCCAGGAACGCGAGCAGGAGGCTGATCATCCAGAACCGGGTGATTACCTGCGTTTCCTTCCATCCTTTGAGCTCAAAGTGGTGGTGGATGGGCGCCATGGCGAAGATGCGCTTGCCGTGGCGCAGCTTGAAGCTGCCTACCTGGAGGACTACGGATGTAGCTTCCATAACGAAGACGCCGCCGATGACGATGAAGAGGATTTCCTGCGCGGTGCAGACCGCCGCCATGCCGAAGGCGCCCCCCAGGGCCAGGGAGCCGGTATCCCCCATGAAGACCTTGGCCGGGTAGCAGTTGTACCACAGGAAGCCCAGGCAGGCCCCCACCACGGCCATCATGAAGACGCTTATTTCATTGGCAGCCGGATGGAAGGGAATGTTCAGGCCGTCCGCTATCAGCCAGTTGCCGGCCAGCACGGCAAGGATGGCGTAAGTAATGCCTGTGGCGACGGAACAGCCGGAGGCCAGCCCGTCCAGGCCGTCCGTCAGGTTCACCGCATTGGAGGCGGAGACCACGACCAGCGCGCCGAACGGGATATAAACGTACCACGGCAGATTCACCTGCCCGTAGAATGGGATGAAGAGGGAAGTGACGTAGTCGTGCAGTTCCACGCGCGGCTGCCCTTCCGGATACAGCCACAGGAAGGCGACGCCCAGCAGGCCCACCAGGGCTTGAACGATGAGTTTTTTGCGTGCGGAAATGCCGTCGGAAGTTTTTTTGGTTACTTTCAGGTAGTCGTCCCGGAAGCCCAGCAGGCCCAGCCCCACTGTGACAAACAGGCAGGAGATGATAAAAGGGTTGGCGACCCTGGCGCACAGAAGGGTGGCAGCCAGCGTGGCGCCCACGATCAGCACACCGCCCATGGTGGGCGTTCCCGACTTTGCTCCATGAAGTTCCGCCAGTTTGTGCACTTCTTCCGCTGTCCGGATGGGCTGGCCGATTTTCAGGGAAATCAGCGCACGGATGACCCTGGGTGCAAATGCCATGGTCAGCACGAAGGAAAGCAGGCAGGCCAGGAGAGCCCTCCCTGCCGTGTCTGCAAGCCCGCATCCGGGGCAGATATGTTCAATGAGGGAATACATGATTTACTGGGGCGGAAAAGTGAGGTTCATGACTTGCTCCATGCGGGCGGCGCGGCTGCCTTTGAAGAGGACGATGTCACCCGGGGCGACATGGTTGCGGAGCCATTCGGCGGCTTCCTCCGGAGCGGCGAGATACAGGGCCCGGGTGGCGGAACCGGGAGGGATGGCGTCCGTGATTTGCGCGGCGTCCTGCCCTACGCTGACTACATAGTCGAAATGGAGTTCCTCCGCTGTACGGCCCACCAGGGCATGGCCTTCCGCGGAGAAGGTACCCAGTTCCCCCATTCTGCCCAGCACGGCAAAGCGCCTGCCCGTGCAGGGGAGGTCGGTTGCCGTGCGCAGGGCCGCCTGCATGGAGTCCGGGTTGGCGTTGTAGGTGTCGTCTATCACCAGGATGCCGCCGCTCTGCTTGCAGTGCAGCCTGCCTCCCGTCAATTTTGCCTCGTTCAGGCCGGAGACGATTTGTTCCTTTGCAAGACCTGCCACCCAGCCGGCGGCGGCCGCAAGCAGTGCGTTGCAGACCATGTGGCGGCCATGCACGGGCAGTTCCACCGTTTCCCGGCAGAAGCCCGGTATGACGAGCGTGAACCGCGTTCCGTCTTCCGTGGAAATGAGGTTTTCCGCACGCACCGTCCCGGAATCAATGCCGCAGTCGATGCAGGTGGCGCGGGTGGACTGCCGGATCATGTCCGCATAGTCGCAGTCCGCGGGAAAGATCATGTGGCCGTTTTCCGGAAGGTATTCGGCAACTGTGCATTTTTCCCGTGCGATGTTGTCCCGGGAACCCATGTATTCCATGTGGGAGGTACCGATGCTGGTGATGATGCCGATGTGCGGCTGCGTCATTCCGCACAGCGGGGCCAGTTCCCCGGGATGGTTCATGCCCATTTCCCACACGGCCATTTCATCGGCGGGTTCCGCTTTCAGGATGCTGAGGGGGACGCCGATGTGGTTGTTCAGATTGCCTTCCGTGGCGACAGTGCGGAATTTCCGGGAGAGGACGGCGGCGGTCAGGTCCTTCGTGGAGGTTTTCCCATTGGACCCGGTCAGGCCCACGACGATCAGCTTCAGGTTGGAGCGCCACCAGGAGGCCAGTTTCTGCAGGGCGGTCAGCGTGTCTTCCACCAGGATGACGGCGCAGGAGGGATCAATGCCGGGTTCCACGCGGCTGACGACAACGGCCGCCGCAGTGCGGGAGGCCTCCGGTGCGAACAGGTTCCCGTCGAATTTTTCTCCGCCCAGGGCAAAGAAGACGGCATGCGGCGCCAGGGCGCGGCTGTCCGTGCAGACACCGCCGGAAGCGACCCTTTCAAAGGGGCCGCTGACCAGCTGTCCGCCGATAGCGTTGCAGATGCCGTGTGCCGTGAGGGAGGTCATGGGAATGATGGTCGTGTGTTATGCCTGCGTGAACTCGTCCTTGATGCGCATGTTGCGGCGCACTTCCTTGGCATCGCTGAAGTCGATGCGCCCCGTGGAAAGTTCCTGGTAGTTTTCATGACCCTTGCCGGCAATGAGAACGATGTCTCCCAGCCGGGCCTGGTCGATGGCCGTGGCAATGGCCCGTGCGCGGTCCGGGATGATGGCGTACCGGCCTTCCGGCATGCCCGCCGTGATCTGGTTGATGATGGATAGGGGTTCTTCACTCCTGGGATTGTCCGACGTGACGATGCATGCGTCCGACAGGCGTGCGGCCACGGCGCCCATCAGCGGGCGCTTTCCCTTGTCCCGGTCCCCGCCGCAGCCGAATACGGTGATGAGACGGCGGGAGCACAGTTCCTTGAGCGTCTTGCAGACGTTTTCCAGGGCGTCCGGGGTGTGGGCGTAGTCAATGAAGATTTGTGCGCCGCCCGGATGGGTGAACAATTCCAGCCTGCCGGGCACCTGCGGAATGTTCTGGAGGCTGGCGATGGCGTCCCTCACGGGGATTCCTGTGCAGATGACGGCCGCCAGCGCCGCCAGACTGTTGTACATGTTGAACTTGCCGATCAGGGGTACGCGGACCAGGTAGCTTTTCCCCTTATATTCCAGCTCGTATTCGCTGCCCCTGGCCGTAGCGTGGTGCACGAGCATGCGGAAGTCCGACCCCAGGGCGGAACCATAGGTTTTCACCGCCATGCGGCCGGAGAACATTTCCGCCAGGCGACGGCCGTAGGCGTCGTCAATGTTGATGACGGCCACGGGCTTGCGGCGGGATTTGGTGTCCGCCGCCATTTGCTCAAACAATTTCACCTTGGCCTGGAAGTAGTTTTCCATGGTGTGGTGGTAGTCCAGATGGTCCTGGGTCAGGTTCGTGAAGATGCCCACGTTGAAGTTGATGCCCGCCACGCGTTCCTGGTCCAGGGCATGAGAGGAGACCTCCATGGCTACTCCGCGGCAGCCGTTTTCCAACATTTCCTTCAGCAGGCGTTCCAGTTCCAGGGGACCCGGCGTGGTGTGGGTGGAGGGGGTAATTTCCTCCCCGTTGTCATAGGCGATGGTGCCGATCAGCCCGGCGCGCAGCCACGATTGCTTGAGGAGGGAATGGGCGATGTACGCCGTGGTGGTTTTCCCGTTCGTCCCGGTGACGCCGATCATGGACATGTGGCGGGAGGGGTGGCCGTTCCAGGCCGCTCCCATCAGGCTGACGGCCAGCCGTGAGTCAGCCACTTCCACCCAGGAGACCTTGGCGTCCATGGCCTGCTGCGTGCAGGGGGATTCCGCCACGACAGCGCATGCTCCGCGCCTGATGGCCTCCGGAATAAAGGCGTGCCCGTCGGCCTGCGTTCCTTTCAGGGCAATGTAGCAGGAGCCGGGCAGAACACGGCGGCTGTCGCATTCCAGATGGGAGATTTTCACCTGGCCGGAACCGGTGAGCGTATGCTTGGGAAGGTCTTTGAGAAGAGTAAGTAGCTTCATGATGTAGTTCTATCTGCGCGGCTGGTTGGACGGGGAAGCGGAGGCGGGAACCCGGGACGTTTTCTTGTCCGGATCTGCGGAAGGAGTATTCTTGGGAATGTTCATGGCCGCCGCCAGGCGCGTGGCCAGTTTCTGGAAGATGGGGGCGCAGACGGTGCCGCCGCCGGGGTGGCAGTGCTTGGAGGTGGGATCGTCAATGACCACCAGGCAGACGAAGGCCGGGTTTTCCACAGGCAGCATGCCCACAAAGGAAACGGTATAGCGGTTTTCATAATAGCCTCCGGTCGGCTTTACCTTGTGGGCGGTTCCTGTCTTGCCGCCTACGTTGTATCCTTCAATGCGGGCGCGCTTGGCGGTGCCGTCCATGTCTGTGACGTGAAAGAGCGCGTTCCGCAGATTTCTGGCCGTTTTTATGCTCATGACGCGGCAGACTTCCACAGGAGGGGAGGGCTGGAAGTTTTTGTCATCCACGTAGATGCCGTCCACCAGGCGGGGGCGCATGCGCACGCCGTCGTTGGCGATGGCGGCGTACGCCATGGCCACCTGCAGCGGAGAGACCATCAGGGAATAGCCGAAGCTGATGCGGGAGAAGTTGACGAAGTTGCTGCCATCCTGGCACTGGCTGTTGGTTTCCCCCGGCAGTTCGATGCCCGTCTTGGAGGAGAAGCCGTACAGGTCAAAGTATTTTTTATAAGTGGGCCAGCCCGCTTTCAGAGCGATACGGAAGGCGCCGGGGTTGCTGGATTTTTTCAGCACGCCTGCCAGCGTCAGAGCGTTGTAAAAGCGAGGCTTGTCCGTCACGGGGCGGGAGCCGGGCACGATGTAGGGCGTGCAGTTGATCATGGTGTCGAACGTGGCCTTGCCGGAATCCACGGCCGCCGTGGCCGCCACGATTTTGAACGTGGAGCCCGGTTCATAGAGGGATTGCACCGCGAAATGGTAGGCACCTTCCCGAAGGCCCTCCCGCGTATTTAAATTATAGTGGGGCCTGCTGGCCATCGCCAGAATGTTGCCGGTTTTAGGTTCCACCACGATGATGCAGCCCCTGGGCTTGTGTGTGCTGTCCGTATAGAAGGAAATGGCCGCATCCAGTTCCTCCTCCACAATGGTCTGGTATTCCATGTTCACCGTCAGACGCACGTTCAATCCGTCCACGGCGTCCTTGAAGCGGGAATCCGCGGAAGGGATGATGCGCCCGCGGCTGTCCTTCCGGCATTCCCGGATGCCGTCATGGCCCAGAAGCTGGTCGTCCAGCTGTTTTTCAAGGCCGGCAAGCGCGACGGGGTAGGGACCGCTGGTTTCCGTCTGGGCGATGTAGCCGAGAATGTGCACCATGCATTCAGGTACGGAATAGATGCGTTTGGAAGAGGTTTCAAACTGGAAACCCCGGATGCGGGCGTTCTGGATGGCTTCACGCAGAAGCTCCGCTTTTTCCTCCGACAGGTTTTTGGCGATGACGATGCGTCTTTTGGGGATTTTCCCGTCTTTTTCCACGGAGCTGATGATGTCCTGAACGCTCATGTCCGGCAGAAAGGGTGCAATGACCCTGGCGGCGTATTCCAGGTGGGCCTGAACGTATTCCTGCACCGTGGCCGGGTCGTAAAGCTCCTCCATTCTTTTTTGAGCCTTGTCCGTGCCTTCCGGTTCTTCCTCCGGTTCCTGGAGAAGAATTTTTGCCAGGTTGTATTCCTTGCTGCCGTTTTTCCTGCTGGCGGCCTGGTTGAGAATTTTCCTGCGGAATCCGGAGATGAGCCTTTCCTGCTCCTTTTCCGTTTCAGCTTCCGCCCAAAGGGGGGAGTGGACCGCCTTGGAATAGGCGAGCGCGTAGCTGATGACCTTGGGGTCGCTCAGGTGGTAGCCGTCCGCCACCAGGATGGAGCTGTGCATGTTGTTGGTGAGGATTTCCTCATTGGCATCCATGATGCGGCCACGCTGGGGGCGCAGTACCTCGCGTTCCAGAATGCCGCCGCTGGGGAGTCCTCCCGTTTTCCGCGGGGAGACAAGCTGGATGTTGACCAGGCCCAGCATGAGCCAGATGACCACGCCGCCCGCCACGCCGCACAGGACGAGGCTTCTTCTGGCGAATCTGGATTTCGTGAGCGTGGTCATGAACGGCGCGACGCGTTTAGTTGCCGGCCGCAGCGATGCGGGAGGCGTTTTTCGGTGAAATGTATTCTACGGCTGCGGGATCAATGGGCTGAAGGTTGGATTTGTCCTGGGCCAGCCTGTCGCGAATGGCCCATCGGCTGGTCAGGGAGGAGATTTTGGAACGGTAGTATTCCCCGGTAAGTTCGCAGGAGGCAATTTCGTCGTTCATCTGCTTGATATCGCGCGTAACCTGGATCTGGTCGTTTTTCAGGACTGCATAGGTGATGCCCGCGCCGCAGGTGAGGGAAGCGAAGGCAATGAGCCACATAATCATGCTTACGCTGATCTGGTGGCCGGTGAAATGCTGTTTGAATTTTTTCATGATGGTGGGAGCGGGAGAGCGGTGTCAGATGATTTTTTCCACGCCGCGCAATTTGGCGCTGCGGGAACGGGGGTTGGTTGAAAGTTCTTCCTCTCCCGCAGTGACTGGCTTGCGGGAAAGCAGACGGAAGCAGTAGTCCGGGTTGGGGCGCGGGGCAGGCCATTCCGGGCGGTCGATTTCCGGACGGCTGTGCAGATCGAAGAATTGCTTGACCCTGCGGTCTTCCAGGCTATGGAAGGTGATGACGGCCAGGCGTCCTCCCTTGCCGAGCAGGCCTACGGAGGAGGCCAGCAGCGAGTCCAGGGCGTCCAGCTCCCCGTTTACGGCGATGCGCAGGGCCTGGAAGGTGCGGGTGCCCGGATGCTGCCTGCCCTTGCGGGGCAAAACGGATTCCACTATCCGTGCAAGCTGTCCGGTGGTGGCGATGGGAGCCTGGGAACGGGCCTTCACGATGACGCGGGCGATGGCGCGGGAGGCCCGCTCTTCCCCGTACTGCCAGAGAATGTCTGCAAGTTCCTCTTCCGGGGCTTCATTCACCAGGTTCCGGGCGGAAAAGGCGGAGCGGGTGTCCATGCGCATGTCCAGGGGGCCGTCCTCCCGGAAGGAGAAGCCGCGTGAAGCGGTGTCAAGCTGGTGGGAGGAAACGCCCAGGTCCGCCAGCAGGCCGTCCACCCGGGAAACGCCCTGCTGGGCGAGAAGGGATTCCACATCCTGAAAGTTGCCAGCAAGCACCTTGAAGCGGGAACCGAAGCGGGCAAGCTTGAGCGTGGCGGCGCGCCGTGCGTCCGGATCCCGGTCAATGCCCCATACGGTAGCTCCCTGTTCCAGGAGAAGTTCCGTGTGTCCTCCTCCGCCCAGCGTACAGTCCACGATGAGCTTGCCGGGGGCGGGGGCGAGCATTTCCACCGTCTCGTGCAGAAGGACAGTGGTGTGGCTGAAGTTCCCGGAGGAGTCTTCCTGCCCCTCCTTCGGAGCAGGGGCGGCCACAGTTTCCGCTTCACCGATTTCCGCCACCAATTCATCCAGTCTGGCGCCGACTTCCGTCGCTTTCAGAGCTTCCGTATGGTACGCGCTTTCCCAGTCCGCGGCGGGGGCCAGGGCTTTCCAGGAGCAGACCAGTTCATCCACTCCCATTTCTCCGGTCAGCTCCGCGATCACATGAACGTGGTTGCGGCAAATGCTCCACGCCAACAGACGGCAGGCCGCGCTGGCCGAGATGCCGTCCGCGAGCGCCTGGATGGCGTCCGTGCGGAGATGGGCGCCCGCGCCCGCGCGTAAAGAAAGCTCAACATGGTCCTCAAAGGCCCGGTTCAGGTCGGAGGACAATGCGCCCAGTTTGCCGTAGGCGCCCTTCTGGCCGGCCAGGGCCATTTCCGCGGTGATGCGGGCCTTCTGCTTCTGCCAGGCGATCATGTCCTGTGCCGGCAGGGCGTCATGCAGCCAGAAGACGATGGAATATGCCGTGACTTCCGCATCCAGTCCGGTCCTGGCGGCAATGCCCAGGCGGGAGACAAGCCAGCCCGGGCGCAACGCAAGCGTTGCGAAGGTGTCTGCCTGGTGCACGGACTGTGTAGACGGATCTGGAGGCATGAGAGGAGATCAGAAAATGCCGAAGGATTGGTTAATGTCGGAAATGCTGGCGTTTTCACGCAGGGCGACTTCTTCATAGGCCGAGGGTTCCCATAATTCGAAATAGCCGCCGCGGCCGGCGAGACGCACCGCGGAACTCAGTTGTGCATGCTCGCACATGGGTTTGGGAATCAGCAGCTTGCCCTGGGCGTTGATGATGGCTTCCACGCAATTTGCGTATAGTTTGCCGATGAACAGGTCGATCTGCGCTTCACTATAGCCTGGCGCAGATTTAATTTTTTCAATGAGTTGCAGGAATTTGTCCTTGGTGTAGACTTTCACCGTCGGCAGGTCAAGGCGCCGTCCGGATAGCAGGAGCAGGGCACAGCCTTCGCTTGGCCTCCATTCCGTCGGAATTGCAATCCGGTTTTTGGGGTCAAGCTTGTGCGTGTATGCACCAAATAGGTTGTCTGATACACTGCTCATCGCCTGCAAGTACACTACGTAGTGCTTTCAATACACTTTAATGCACCTGAAATGTCAACCCCGTACTGGATAAAGTCATTCTTTTCTTGCATGAATGCCGGGAAAAAAGCATTGATCCGGTCTTGCCCCGCCTACGGGAGAGGATTATATTTCCGCCCATGATGCAGTTTTGCGTGTTGGGCAGCGGCAGCGGAGGAAATGCCACCATTGTGAAAGCGGGGGATACCGTGTTGCTGGTGGATGCCGGGTTCAGCGCCGCAAGGCTCAGGGAAAGAATGAAATATGCCGGAGTAGAACCGGACGACTTGGATGCCATTCTGCTTACTCACGAACACGCCGACCACATGAAGGGCGTGCATCAGTTCACCAGAAAGCACGCCGTGCGCGTGTACGCCACGCGTCATACTGCCATGTGCGTCCAGGAAAAGGCTCCGGAAGCTCCCTGGACCTATTTTGAAAAAGGACAGTCTTTCAAGATAGGGGATATTGTCATTACGCCTTTTCCCACCTACCATGATGCCGTGGACCCCGTGGGCTTCAAGTTTGAGACGGAACAGTCCAGCCTGGGCTTTATCAGCGATACCGGGCAGGCGCCCGGATGCGTGGCGGAATATCTGTCCATGGTGGACAGCCTGGTGGTGGAATCCAATTACGATCCGGAGATGCTGGCGGCTACGCCCAAAAGGCCGTGGCCGCTGAAACAGCGCATAGCGTCCGGACACGGCCATCTTTCCAACGAACAGGCGTGCGACCTGTTGAGGCGTGTGGCGCACAATGCCCTGAAAAATGTTGTTTTGGCCCATTTAAGCGCTGAAAGCAATTCTCCGGCATTGGCAGAAAGCCTGATGCGTGCTACATTGCATGACATAGGTCTCGGCTCCACCTCCCTGTTCTGCGCCATGCAGGATTCATCTCTTCCGTGGATACGGGTGTGCTGATCCCCGTTTTTCTTCCTTCCCCCGCCCCGTCATGTTCCTCTCCATCTGTGAAATCATGAGTACCATCATTGGCGCCCTGGCGGGATCCATTGCTTCTTCGCGGGTGAAGATGGACTTGTTCGGCGTGATCGTGTGCGGAACGCTGGCCGCTCTGGGCGGAGGAACCGTGCGCGACCTGCTGCTGGATATCCCGGTGTACTGGACGCTTCCCAGTGGGGAAATTTTTGTTCTTGCCGCCGTCATTACCAGTCTGGCGACCTTCTACCTGGCCCAGAAGTATCCGCCGCCCCTGGGAACCATCCGCGTGGCGGACGCCATTGTGCTGGCCCTCTTCGGCATGATTGGCACGGAAAAATCATATTTGCACGGCTATACGCCTACCGTTTCCGTGATGATGGGGATCTGCACCGGCGTGGCGGGAGGCCTGCTGCGCGATGTGCTGACCGGAAACGTTCCCTACGTTTTCCGTCCCGGTGAATTGTATGCCACGGCGGCGCTCATGGGCGGCGTGGCCTATGCCGCGCTCTCTTATCTGGGCATCGACTCTTCCACCTGCTTTGTGACGGGGTTCGTCGTGACGCTTTCCGTACGCCTGGCGGCCATCCGCTGGAACTGGAACCTGCCTTCCTACATTCCGCTGTTTTCTCCGGAAGCGGAGGCGGAAGTTTCCGAAGATTCTGAACCGTAAGGCGTAAAAGTCTTCGTGAATATCCCGCAAAAACAAGTACCGTGAAGCAGGGAGAAGGTTGCGGAACATTTTAAAATGGAAGTATTAAGACATCATGGACATTGAGCCAGTTGTTGCTGTTTTCGCTCTCCGGATGCAGGAAATTGTCCGTTTCATTGGAGACGACGGCTCTTGTTCAAGATTTTTGTCATTGCCGGAATTTGTAAAGTAAATAAATTCAATTATTTCTGTAGATTTATTGATCTCCATTACCCAGCAGTTGATCACATTACGGTTGAATTTATTTCCTTCATGGGTATCCACTTCTCCTATCTTGAAATCATTTTGATAAATGTTGCTGTTAAGGGTGTCCTCTCCCATATGCCATTCCTGTGCATGCACCATACTTCCTGATGTATTTTCCCCGTTGGCAATGAAAGGATGATCAATTCCCATATGCCTTTTTTCCCAGGCCGTTACGGATGGATGCCGGAACGCCGGAAAAATTGTTCTGTCGCCATAACAGCAGGTTGCCGGCTGTTGCAAGCCCAGGACAAATTGTAAGCGGTGCCGTCCCATCATTTTTTGGGGAATTTACGAAGACCTTCCGCGGGAAAATATGTTTTTGCCTGAACAAGAAGGATGCAGAAGGAGGAAACAGCGCGAAAATAAAGTAACCCGCGCATGAGAGATATATTGAAGATAATCAATAAGATTTGCTATCATCCTTGCCAAGGTATTACTTTCCCAGGCAGAAGGAGGAAAAAATGGCTCCCAGCACGTCTTCCGTGTCCACGGCTCCCGTGATTTCCCCCAGATGGACCAGAGCTTCCCGCAGTTCCAGAGCCGTGAATTCCGGGCTTTCCTGCCGGGAGATGGATTCCGAGGCCAGGTGGACGTGTTCCAGGCACAGGCCCAGTTCATGCTGGTGCCTGGCGTTGATGGCCACCAGGGAGCTTCCCGCTTCACAGGGCAGTTGGGATGCAAAGGTGCGGATAATGGCTTCTTCCAGCTCTTTCCTGCCTTCTCCCGTGGAACAGGAGAAATGGATTCCGGAAACTTCCTGCCAGTCCGAATGGATCCCCAGGTCGCATTTGTTCAGGATTAGCAGGCTGGGCGTATTGCGGTTTTCAGCCAGAAGAGGGGCGGTCCGCGGAAGGGAGGCGTCCATCACTTCCAGAACCAGGTCTGCGGTTTCCAGTGCCCTGTTAGTTCGCAGAATGCCGGCCTGTTCAATGACGTCGGAGGATTCCCTGACTCCTGCCGTGTCAATCAGGCGCAGGGCCAGCCCGGCGATCTGGATGGATTCTTCCACGGTGTCCCGCGTGGTTCCGGCAATGTTGCTGACAATGGCGCGTTCGTATCCCAGCAAGGTGTTGAGCAGGCTGGATTTGCCGACGTTGGGCGGTCCTGCGATGGCTGTCCGGATACCCTCCCTCAACAGGCGTCCTGCGGCAGCCGAACCCAGCAGGCCGGAAAGCTGTTCTTCTGCGTTGCCAAGCCGTGAGAGAAGGGCGGACGCAGTGTCCGGAGAAATATCCTCGTCCGGGAAATCAATATAGGCTTCCACATGTGCCAGGACGTGGACAAGCTCGTCCTTAAGTTCATCCACCCGTGCCCCGATGCTTCCGTCCAGCTGGGATTGCGCGGCTCTCAGCGCCAGATCGCTTCCCGCGGAGATTACGTCCATGACGGCTTCCGCCTGGGTCAGGTCCATTCGTCCGTTCAGGAAGGCCCTTTTCGTAAATTCTCCCGGTTCCGCCGGAGATGCCCCGCACCGGTACAGGCGTTTCAGGAGGCGTTCCGTTACCAGCATGCCGCCGTGGCAGGAAATCTCCACCGTATCTTCCCCCGTATAGCTGGCGGGAGCCGGGAAGTAGGTAAGCAGCACCTGGTCGATGGGGGTGCCTTCCGCATCCAGCAGATGAGTCAAGACGGCGCGGCGGGGATGCAGGCGCTCCGCAAGACTCGGGCGGGTGCATTTGGCCAGGATCTCCATACACCGACCACCGCTCATGCGGATGATGGCGATGGCTCCCTGGCCTGCGGCGGTCGCCTGGGCGGCTATAGTGCGTTCCGGACCAATCATGACTCTATGGATTCAAAGAAGCCGCCGCCAAGCAGTTTGCCGCCATCGTAAAACGCGCATACCTGCCCCACGGCCAGGGCGCGCAGCGGCACGTCAAAGCTCAGGCGCACCTTTCCTTCCTCCAGATATTCGCAGGCGGCCCATTCCGCCTTGGCGCGGTAGCGCGGCTGGGCCATAATGCGGGAGGGCAACGGTAACAGGGTGTTGGAGATGCCGCCGACAACCGCATGGGAGGCATACAGGCCCTGTGTGGAAGTCTCTTCATACCCCAGGATAAGCTGGTTGCGCTTCACGTCTTTCCCCACGACGACGTACGCGACTCCTTCCCGCGGAGAAGCCACTCCGTGTCCCTTCCTCTGACCCATCGTGAAAAGGTGCAGTCCGTTGTGGGTGCCGAGAATCCTGCCTTCCGTATCCACAATTTTTCCGGGTTTGTCCGGCAGGTAGTGCCGCAGGAAGTCGCTCATCTTCACCTGGCCGATGAAGCAGATGCCCTGGCTGTCTTTCTTGTGGGCTGTGGGAAGGCCGTATTTGTCCGCCAGCGCGCGTACTTCCGGTTTCAGCAGATCGCCCAGGGGAAACATGGCCTTGGCAATCTGGGCGGGCCGCATCAGAGAGAGGAAATAGGACTGGTCCTTGTTTGGGTCACGGCCGCGCAGGATGAAGGAGCCCTGCGGCGTGTCGAGCCTGCGGGCATAGTGGCCGGTGGCGACGTACTCGAATCCTTGTTCCAGGGCATAATCCAGAAACACGCCGAATTTCATTTCTCGGTTGCATAGCACATCCGGATTCGGCGTGCAGCCGGCACGGTAGCCTTCAATCAAATAGTTCACGATGCGTGCGCGGTATTTTTCCACGAGGTCGATCACACGGAATTCGATCCCGATTTTTTGAGCGACAGCCAGCGCGTCCCGAATGTCCTGTTCCCATGGGCATTCTCCGGGAATGCCTTCATCATTCACCCAGTTTTTCATGTAAGCCCCCACGACTTCATGGCCCTGCTCCACGAGCAGCGCCGCCGCAACGGAACTGTCCACTCCGCCGGATAAGCCTACAAGAATACGTGCCACTGTGCTGGAAGGAAAATTGATGCCGACGCTCCCTGTCTCCGTTTGCGAGATTCGCTGCGCCAACTCCTGTAAATCAAATATGGCCCGGCAAGCCAAGGAAAAAGTGGCATCATTACATGATGGGAAAGGCTTTCCCATTGGTCAGAAGGAAGGGATGTGGCGGGCGGATCCAGTGTTTCAGGAGGTGAAGTCCTCCGTATGGGAAGATAACCGTCTGGAAAGATTTGAATTTATGATTTTTTTGTCTGATTGCGATTTAGGCGACTGATACGATTTATGGAAAGACTGTTTTTTTGAGAAACTGCCTTTTTTGATCATGGTGCTGTCCGGGCTGTTTTCGATCCGTCTTATTATTAATTGACTTTAAATGCTTTTACCATGTGGCTGAATAAATTAGGTGGAGGCGTATGCATAGCGTTCTGGATACTTTATGCGTTGCTGTCATGTTATTTTTTAATTAATTTTTTGAATTTCAACAAGTTGTGATATGATTATTTGCGGTATTATGGACAATGGATGGAAGGATTGATGCCATGCAGGGATTTATTTGATCAAAAAGGGCCGTTGATCTGATCTATGGAGTGACCTTTTTATTGTTCAAATGATTTTGGCTGGTCTTTCTGCTGGAGCTGGTGACCATATTTGTTTCCATGGCATTCAGTTATAAGATTGATGTTCTATTTGTTTCCGCCAAAAAGGCGTTTTTTATTTTTTTGCTGCTTGTTTTACTCCTTTGCAGTTTTCCTTATTATGGAGAGAATATACGGTTACCGTTTATACTCCAGCACGTGGCAGAATGGATGAAGTGCCGCATTGGTTACTTTGAAATCCGTTCGATGAAAATAAACACCATACCGGGGGCGCATTATGCCCTTACTTGTACAACTGGCTGTACCGTGAAAGCCATTCTCAATGACGGAAAGAGGTCTCTCACCATACTGGAAATAACTGCTGCCGGACAATTCTGTTTTACCGCTCCTACGGAAACCGTAGAGGTCTCCGATGAGAATGCCCTTGTAACGCAGACTTTTAAGGGCGCCGTTTTGGGATTGTCTGCCCAAGACGGCGGTATTAAAAACGGTGAGGATGCTGTTCTGAAGAATTTGACAGCCCAGGGAGGTACGTTTTCCAGCACTGTGAACGCCAACGGGGGCATTAATATTCCCGTAGCGCCATCCATGGATACGCAGGCGGCCAGATTCCGCGAGGTGCAGCTTCTTCAGGAGATGGAGTTTTCTCCGTTGAGGACTTATTTCAAGTCTCCCGACCCTGTTCCCTTTGGCGTGCTTCTGGACCGTTTTTGGTGGGCTGCCAACAGAGATAATATGCCGGCATGGACAGTAGCCACGGCCGAGTTTTCCTGGATCAGTCCTGACTATCATAATACCTCTTACGACGGCTTGACGAGTTGCTATTTTCCGATGTCCTGCGGTTTGGGGTTTGGACGGTGTTTCGATTCCATCGCCATCGGCAATGTTGCTTTCAATGCGGATTACGCGAGCCTGGATGGAGATCCGTTTGTCACGCCCGCGGATTATATGAGGTATTGGGTTGATGTTCAGATTGGCCGTCCGGCCAATGCTCAGTGCAGCGTGTTTGTCCGCATGTTCCGGTGGGATCGTGATTCCGCCAGTGTCGTCAATACCGAGCATGGTTCTACAGTTCCTGACAGTCTTGCGTTGCGGGGTGTGGCCTTGTCCATGACGAGTGAGTTTTCCGGGGTGTGGCTGGTTGGTTTTGATAAGAAGGTTGGCCGTCTTGTTTCCTACAAGGTTTTGCCGGAGATGTTTGAAGGGGATTCCTATCTTGGGGCGTTATCCAATAATAGATTGTCTCTGGCAAAGACAGGATGGCATGCGGCTATGGGAGTCCATGCTCCCCGATATTATGGAGGGACTGTTGTGGGAGAGTGGTGCAGTTTGATTCAGGCCAGTTAGAGTTATGAGTGAAAGACAATTACAAATTCAGTTTCCCCGGCCCGGAGTGTGGGAGGAGTTTACGATGACCGCCGTGTACCGGGATGCGGAGGGGTACACCCGCACGGACCGCTATACGCAAAAAGAAATACCCTCCAATTATCTGGAGGCGTTTGCGGGAGTAGTGTCTGTCCTGTGCGTTTTGTCGGATGACTGGCAGGCCAGACAGGTGTGGGCGTGTTTGCATGATGCTCCTGCCTTGGAAGAGGAAGATTTTCAGGATTCCTCGAATATTGCAGAAGTCGTAGTCCTGACGGTGGAAGCGGTTAATGCCGGAGGCGGACGCCGCATGTTTACATCCGCACATTATCCGAAGTTCGCGATTGATGCTGATACCGCCGTGGCGTTTTTCAAGCATTTTACCGGGTTCGGTAACAGTGGCATGAAAAATGGAATTGAAGTGGCTGGACGGAAAAAGCTACTGCTACACGGCGAAAAATCATGACTTCAGATCCTGCATGATGCGTTTTGCAAGCTGCCGTGCGGTAGAATTTTGATCGGCCGGCAATTCCCGGAGCCATTGTTCCCGTTTCAACCAGGTGCGCTGGCGTTTGGCGTATTGCCGGGTGGCAAGAGCCAGTTTCGCTTGGCAGATTTCACGAGTAATCTCCCCGCGAAGCATGCTGCGTATTAATGCTAGACCCAGGGTCCGTTCCGCCGTGGCGGAGCAGGGCCCCAGGGTGGCTATTTCTTCCACGGCTCCCTCTTGCATCATGCGCGCGGCGCGGAGAGCGATTCTGCTGTCCAGTTCCGGAACCTCCCTGGTGATGGCCCAGCCAGGCCCCCGAGGCGGCTTCAGCCAGTTCCGTTTCCAGAAGGAGAGGGGTTTTCCTCCGGCAAGGACAATTTCCAGATTGCGTTCCACATACCGCCGGTTGGAGGAATTGGTCAGGACTGCACCTTCCGGGTCCAGGGAAGCCAGCCTGGCGTACAATTCTTCCGTGGAATAGTTCGCAAAAGAGGCGCGGAGGGCGGCATTCCCCGGTGGCGCTTCCGACAGGCCGTGAGAAAGGAATTTGAAGTACAGGCCGGAACCGCCCGTAATGATGGCCGTTTTTCCGCGGGAATGAATATCCTTCACGCACCGCATGGCGCGGTGGTAGTGTTCCGTGGCGTCCCAGGGCATTTGGACTGGAATGATGGAAACCATGTGGTGGAGAATGCGCGCCCGATCTTCCGGGGAAGGAGCCGCCGTCAGGATGGGAAGTTCCCGGTAGACCTGATAGGCGTCTGAACTGACGATCTCTGCTCCCAGCATTTCCGCCAGTTCCACAGCCACGGCGGATTTTCCCGACCCGGTGGGACCTGCCAGGAACAAGGTCATGGGAAACGCTATTTTGTTGGGGGGAAAAGTTTCAATCATAACATGGAGCAATGGCGGATAGTGCTTGTTGTTTCCGTGAGATACCTAAAAGCTGTTGAAGAAAAGGGTAAAGTGAAGACGAGATGGCTTCATATTTCAGGGCGTTGAGATGCAGGGCGCCCTAAGTGTAAAGGTTGGTATCCTTTCCCGGAAGTAAGAAATAGAGGGGAGGAATACGGACATTTTTTCAAAATCCTGTTTGAACAGCATTTTTTGAATATTTCTGTGCGCGATCCTTTTTGGTAATAAGCAGTGGAATGATAATGATGACGGTTGTTTCAGGGCTGTAAATTTCCTTGTTTTTTAACGATGGACATATTTCTTAGAAGAGTCGGCCAACCCAGACTTTTTTGTCCTCTCATATTCATGACTCCTGGAGGGAGGAAAGAGATGTTCTATTCCAGAAAAGAAAGGGGATGAGCAGCGTATAACGCCGTTTGAACGCTTTTTTCCAGGAATTATTTCGACCCATGAAATAGGCTGCCAAAATCAGGAAGAATGCCACCCAGCCATTGAACACCGGCAGCTGGAACATGCTGGCGAAAGAAAAAATCGGCGTATGGACACATGCAATCAGGCATGCTGCAAGAAATCTGGATATGTCAATCCAATGTTCTTGGGATGATGCGTTTTTATCAGAAAGATTTGTTTGAGGAATTTGAGATGTCATGACAGAATCTGCCTTTTGGCAGTCCTGAGGCAGGCAAGAGAAATGTTCAAGGGTAGATGGCACCCGGTGTTTCTCAAGGATGTTTGAGGCGTTCGGGAAGAGGTTTGTTCTTTGCGGGATTGCCGATGGCGAGACAGCCGGGGGGAACGTCTCTGGTGACGACGGCTCCCGCGGCGACCACGGCTCCGGGACCGATGGTGACGCCTTTCAGAATAATGGCCCTGGCTCCGATGAAGCAGCCTTCTCCGATGTGAATGGGCTTTCCCTGCCCGGGATTTCCCCACGTGCTGCCCCAGCTGGCGCCGCTCCGGGGATAGTGCATGTCGTTGTCCAGAATCAGCGTGTCTGCGCCTATCAAGGTGTGGCGCCCTATGTGGATGCCGTTGACGCAGACCAGAGTGGCTCCGCTGACGCCGCAGCCGTCTTCCAGAGTAATGCGGGCTTCATGTGAAAGAGCCGCCAGGCAGGCATGATGGGAAAGAACCGGATTCATCCGTGCCATGGAGTGGATGGTGACGCCGTTGCCGATGGTGATGGAAGCTCCCGGAAATTTTTTGATCCGCGGCAGTCCGGTCAGGATGACGCCCGCTCCGGTACGCACTCCCCGGAGTTTGAGGAGCAGGCATCCTATTCCGGAGAGCAGATGGATAAGGAATAATTTCATCAGCGTAAATGCAGCATGGTGTGATAACGTGAGAGGCAATCAGCTGCTGTTTGCTCTGCGTCAAGCAGACGGCGGCATTCCTGATGTTCCTCCATTCCCATGGAAAGGGCCGTATCCAGGTCTTTGGAAAGTTTCAGTGCGGCTTCCCTGATGGCTCCGCTGTCGCGGACAGGGATGATGTAGCCCGATATTCCATCTTTGACATATTGGACCTGCCCCCCTTCCGCCGTGGTAATTACCGGGAGACCCATGACTCTTGCCTCCTTCACGATGTTGGGACAACAGTCCGCCAGGGTGGGATGCGCCAGGAACCACGCTGTGGAGAGATGCTGTTGGAGTTCTGGGCGGGAAATGCTGCCCAGCCAGTGGATATTAGGCGTAGATTGGGCTTCCAGACGTTCTCTGAGAGCGCCTCTGCCTGCAATGAATAGCTGGATATGCGCAAGATCCGGATGCGAGAAAGCCTCCACCAGGTAGGAGATGCCCTTCAATTCATAAATAGTTCCGGCAAAGAAGCAGGAGGGTGTTGAAGAAGGTCTTCTGGCAAGATGGTAGAAGGAGGGCTCCACGCCGTATTCCATGCAGGAAAGTCGGGCATGGGGAGCAATCTCCGCAACGCGGTCGCACGCCCAGGGAGATTCACATGTAATCAGGTCATAATGCCTGACGGCCAATCGTTCCCAGAACGCCTGCATATGCAGGAGAAAAGCCTGCGGCGCGCGCTGGCAATAAGCGGTAAGGGCGCCTTGGTAGGAAAGGAGCTTCTTTCCCCGGAAGGTTCTTCCCGCCATCGCGTAAGCCTGTTCCACGCCCCATATGTGCAGGAGATCCGGCCGTATGCCGTTCAGGGTTTTGCGTATCCTCCGAACCGTTAGAAAATGGGCTGTAAGGATATTTTTGCCCATACTGCCCAGGGGAAGGATGTGGATAGTTTGGTTGTGCGTGTGGATAGTCTCCCCGGTAGAAACATCTTTACTGAGTGTAATCCAATGGATATCAAAATCTTTCTGGTATTCCAAGGCATGGAAGAGGGCAAAAAGCCAGGGAATTGTACGCTGATCCTTGTCGCGAAAGGGAGCCAATAGCCGTCCGAGCGGAAGGTCGGCTGCTATGGCTAATACGGGGCGAAGGCGTTCGGGAGGCATGGCTTCAAAAACGAGGTTGAGACGGATTTAGGGTGCAGGGGAATGATTCGGGAACAGAGGAGGATGCAGGAAAGTTTTTTCTTCCGGCTGAACGGAGGAAAGAAGTAATTCCTCCCACTGCCCATATACCACGCCGGGCGCGTAACGGGTCTGCCATGTCCGGCTCCCCTCCTGCCCCAGTTGCTCCCGGATTTTTTCGTCCGTCAGGGACTCCACGACTTTTTTCACCGTGGCGGGAGATGCTTTTTTCAGGACGATGCCCCCATTTAGGGTGGAAACAGCGCCCACATTCGGCGTGAACCATGGAACGCCGCACGACATCGCTTCGAGAATGCACAGGGGTTGCTGCTCCTGAAAGGAGTAAAGGAAAACGGCTGTGCTTTCTATAATGGCGGCTTCCACCTCCGGCCGGGGAAGGCCGTAGAGGATCCTGAATCTGGGATCATCCCCGATGAGCTGCTCCATTTTCTCCGCGTATGAATTCCGTTCCGGGACGAGGAAAAGAAAAACAATGTTCTGCAGTTTGGTTTGCTTTACATGGCGTATGAAGAGGAGCTGCCGTTTTCTACTGCAGGCGCTGGCGGGACAGGTGAAAATGGGGCCGGAGGGGAGCCCGTATTTTTCCCGGAAGAAAGGAGCAGTCTGCTTCAGGGCCGGAAATGTATTGGGAATGCTGACATAATTGGAGAGTTGCCGCCTGGAGGCGTAGTAATAATCGAAACTCTTGAAAAGAGTTCCGTAGGGATCAAGGAAAACAAGATGGTTTAACGGAGATTTCCGGAGGATATTAAGGATGTCCCTGCGTATTTTTAAAAAGGAACAGAGCCATTTTTTCATCCCGAAAAAAGGAGGGTAGTTTAAATGAAAATAGGAGAGAAAATTGGAAGCCGTTCCATGAGAGCGAAGGAAGAAAGGAATGCCCGCATCCTGCGCGCACGCCAGCAACTCTTCCCGGCACCAGTTGGACCAGGAATGGTAGATAATAAAATCCGGCTGAAGATTTTTCAGAAAAACGCTCAAATATTCCCTTAAATGGGCACTGTTCTTCGTCAGGGAATCCGGTAGAGTGGTAAGGGGACAGCATTTGGCGCAGGAAGAGCTATTCGAGGGATTTTGTGGGCGGGTGATAACGTGGACGTTCCAGTCCAGAGCACCCATGCTGCTGGCCATCTCATGGGCCGCCATGCCCACGCCCCCTTCCCCGGGAGGAAAAACATATGCAGCGATGAGAATCCGGCCCTTGCTCATGGGCGGTAATGTAGATGGAAGGGATGAATAAAACAAGAATACTTTATGAAACCGTGCCGGGACAGCTTCCGGAGCGAAGGCTTGTGCCATATGGTTTTATAAAAAGATATTGATGAAGAGGAACACTGTGCTAGATTGATGCCGCTTTTCCCGGCTGTGTTACTGGCTATATTCTGTTTGTATTTACAAACCGGGCCAACGAAGACGAGTATAAATTGACGTCTGTGTTTTTATCTTCTTCTAAAGGGAAGATAAAATTTATGAAATGAATGATATGATATGGAAGAATCCCGAGTAAAAAAAGCCTGTTGAGTGCACGGGTAAACCTCATTTTTTATGTTCTGATTCTTATCATATCTTTTTTTCAAGAAAAATATTCCTGGACTGCCTGGGCGCTGAGTTTGTCGGTTTGACGGGAACCCTGATGAGTTTGCTGGGGTTCCTCAATTTATTCCTTTATTTTGAATTGGAAAATCAATCAGGTATATCCTTGGCTGAAAGCTGATGTGGCTTTGGGAAAAGAATTATTCAGAAAATATCCTGAAGTTATTAAATACACCAAACAGCTGTTCGCCCATCGGTTGGGGAGCTTCTTCCAGTTTCAAGTTACGCCGTTTCTGGTATATGTCTTTGTATCTCTGCAGATGGCAGCTTACTGCGGTAACTTTTTACAGTTGAAACAAATACAGCCCTATGGCCGGAGCCGCAAAACAGGGATGTCATCGGCATGGCATAGGTGCCGTTAACGAACACCTCCCATCGGTTCATGACGCAGGAATGGTCTGTCGGCTACCGGGTAGCCATCGCCATGGAAGGAAAGTAATGTGGGGAACAAGCGCTCATATGTACTGCTGCCAACGTCGCGTCCCTAATCCGTGCTGCGAATCAGGCAGGAGGCGGAACTGTCCGGATAGCCCTTGCCGTATGTAGTAACTTGTCATGCAGGCGTCAGCCGCGCTCGGTGCAATGATTGGCTATATGGGTTAGAAGGTATCTGCAATTCATCCCGGGATGATTATAAGGGCACCAGTAGACAGGATGCGCATAACAGGGGCGGATATGCAAACGATTATGTCGAAACTGAAATAGAGCTTGTCATATGAATAATGCGGTGCTTTCCATGTTATTCATGGCAGGAAAATCTGAGGAGGGAAATTCCCGGGAGTGGGGAGCGCCAGGATGAAAGAGAATGCGGATGGCCTGGCAAAAGAAAAATGGCAGGAACCAGCATTCCGTAATGCAGGATGGTGGCTGTAAATCCTTCGGTTGACAGGAAATACGAGAGAACTCCCGCAATCTTACTGGCGCGTGCCTTGTAAAAGCCGTTTACCTTTTCCCAGGAGGCATCTCATTCTGCAAATAAACAGCCAGAGGTAATCGTTGTTCTTCCGGAAATCTTTGATCTTATTCTTCCACGGGGATTTTTTCCAATACTTGTAGAACAATCCCTTGTCATGACGAAGACTGTTGGGCTGCCAAGGTTTGGGGTGACCCCAATAATGAATAATTCCCGGTCGGGAGGCAGCTTCCAGCAGATCTTCCGGTTTTAGGGGATTATGATCAAAGCTTTTTACGCCTTCCCAGAGAATCGCCCAAATGGCTCCGTCACAGATATTCCACATGGGATGGAGTAGCAAGATACGTTTCTGGTAGCATACATTCAAAATATCCTGATCTTGCCAGGAGAGGCGATGGATATTGTTTTTTGCGTAAGATAACACTTGGTCTTCAAAGCGTTCCTCACGTATTTTCTTAATGTGGTAAAGAATGACGCCCGCATTGATATAAATGGAATCCCTGTCCATATTCATTTCCTGTTTCCAGCGTGCGAAAAATTTCTCAGATAAATGTTCCGTGGTGAAAACACCGGCAATGAGGCAATCTCCAAACTCGGATTCATACATAGGGCTGACATCCCGGTTGAAAATGATGTCAATATCTACATACAGAGCCCGTTCTACCGTGGCGGGAAGTTCCTCCGCGAGACTAAGGCGGTAGTATGTTGCCGTCGACCATTTGGAGCCAACGGGAAAATCCTTGTATTTATCCTTCATGTCTATGAAGTGCAAACTAATGCAGTAGGTCTGTTGCAGGGAATTGAAACGGACCCTGTTGTCCTCGCTCAAACCGTCTGTCATGATGTAAATGTCGGCATGAGTCCCGGGCGGTAAATTTTCCATGAGGGAAACGATACTTACGCCCGTTCCCAGCGCCCCATTATCGTCTGTGGCATATACGATGTTCATGTTAAAGAAAGAACATGGATTATTGCAGTCAAAGGAATTAATACTTGCTTGCCCTCCGAGCTATTGGTCCCCATTGCGACGGAATATGAATCGTCCCATCCTCTCCAGAAGATCCAGCCATCTGCATAGGGAAATAGTTCTATCCATAAGTGCAGAAAGCGATTGTTCCATTCTCTCCCTTGTGAAACAGGCTCGCATATAAGCGTCAAAATATGGTCGGTTTAGGAAAGGATGCATGAATTGCCTGATTCTGCCCATCAGAGGATCTCTTTCCTCTTCGTTAAGAAACAACAATCTGTTGGGATGCAGCTCCCTGAGGATCAGGAAATGAACGGCAAATTGCCATGTCGGTTTTTCCATGGCTTCAAGTTCATCCAGAAGGGGAGTAATGAGTTCATAAAGGGGAACATGTTGATAGGTTGCATCATGCATGACGGAATGAGCCCTTTGCCGATAAATGGAAGTAACGGTTCCTCCCAGCCCTATCAGGCTTGTTTGCCTCATGCATCTTGTCCAGTACAGTCCGTCTTCTCCATAGGGCATGTCTGCCTCCCAGGGCGGAAGCCGGGACGCAAGAGACGAACTCAGAACCACATTACTGGAGTTCATGAATAACAATCCTCTTACCCCCAGCCTCCGAATGAATGCGGGATAAGGTGAAGGGCGGGGCGGAACGTTTGCCAGCTCATCCAGCATATGGCGATTGGAATAAACTAATATTTCTGGATGAAGATTGAAAAAATCATTCGCTAGCTCCAAATGCTCGGGATACCAGTAATCGTCACCGTCTAGAAAGGCAAAATAAGCGCCCCTGGCTTTTCTCATTCCTATATTTCGCGCTTGCGAGACGCCTCTATTGGGTTGGGAAAACAGGTGAATTCTGGGATCGTGGAAAGACTGGATAATAGAAACGGTCTCATCTGTGGATCCATCATTCACGATGATAATTTCAAAATCCCGGAATGTTTGAGCCAGTACAGACTGAAGGGCGGTAGCGATATACTTTTCCAGATTGTAGGCTGGAATGATGACGCTGAAAAACGGGTTCTGCATTTAGGAAGAACGATGAACAGCTTTGAAAATTGGATGGGAATCCGGATATGAAGGAAATTCTCCACCGATTCTGCAGTAATCATGGCCAGTAAACGGAAGAGGAATGGAATTCATCCTGCCCTTTCTCTTGTTCATTGCACGCATGAACAGGTTGACCATAACGGATTCTCAATCCGTCGTCAATTCAAATATTTTTTAAAGAATCCTTTAAAGGGAATAGCTCCTGCTTTTAAAAACAAAGAAAGGATATTTTCAATAAATTTATTTTGTTTTATAACCTGCTTTAAATAAAAGATTCATAAAAAAATAAAGGCGGATTTGAGAATCTGCTATGAAAGGAACACCTTATTAATAAACAGCATGGATCCTTGTTCACTCTGGGATTCTCGTTTTCTTTTCTGGGCCGTTCCTGTTCATGAATCCTTCGGAACTCCCCTCCATCAGCATTATTCTGACTGGGCATAATGAGGAATACTGCATCAGAGACATCAGGAGTGTATTCGAACAGGATTATGAGGGGCCGATTGAAATCATCTTGTCGGATGACGGTTCTTCCGATGGAACCTTTGCCGTCATGCAAGAAATGGCGGCGCAATATCGGGGGCCGTACCGGTTAGTATTGAATCGGAATGACCTCTCTCTGGGGCGCGGGCCGCATATACGGCAGGCAGTGGAGCTGGCCTCCCATGAATGGATTCTGCGGCAGGACTGGGATGACTGCTCTTTCCCCTGGAGGTGCAGTGTTTTCGCCCGAGTGGTGACAGAGCATCCGGATGCCGTGGCTGTCGTCAGCCAGATGACCTGCGTACACGAGGAACCCGGCGTTGCGTTTGAATTTCCGGTCTTCCCCGTTGCTCCGCAGGCGGTTCCGGCTGTCGCGCTTCAACAGGGAACTTTTTCTTCCGCTGCTCATTACGGAGGAAGCATGATGATCAGGAAAAGTGCCTGCGAATGGGGGAGAGCGTTGCCGATGACAGCCAGTTTTGAAGACGACCTGATGGGGTTCCATGCATGGCTGCAGGGGAACATCTATGAATTGCCGGACACCTCCCTGTACTATTACCGGTTCGCCGTTAAAAACATTTGGGCCATCAACAGCGCGTCCCGGTTTGCCGACATGCATACGGCCGCAGCTTTTGAAAGAAAAGACCTGTTGATGCAGAGCCAATTGAAAAAAGCAAAGAGGCGGGTCTGGAACTGTGCAGGGAATTGCTGAAGGGCCGCTCTCCGGTTTTCCGTTCCCGGGAAGAATTGCTTGCCGAAATGGAGGAGAGAAGAAAGGTGATAAGCCGCATTGATCAACAGCGGAATTAGTGGAACTATTCCCTTCGCCGGAGATGGGTGTTAAGAGAGCCGGGATGGATGGGTGTGGTTCATTGTTTGCCGCAACGTCTGTATTTACTCTGCATGGTCTTCTTCTTTAAACTCAGAAGGGTGAAAAACTCTGTTTGCAAAGCTTGATAGAATCCGGCAGGGGAGGTAGAAAGTACCTGAAAAAGGGATTTACTCTAATTGCTGCATCTGTTTATACAGAACGGCGGCAGGAGATAAGAGGTCTCCTATCATGTGGCTATAGTGGAACAGGAAACATGAAATGTGGAGAGGATATTCCTTACTGGGCAGTGAATGAGGAAAAGGGTAATGGCGCGTTGGGAAAGGGAGTGAGAGCCAATCCATGTACGGAGGGTCGGTTCTGCCATGCATGAACAGACTTGACGCCTTATTTCCCTGAAAGGCCAGTTGTGGCGTTTGCCGGAGGGATGGGAATTGATGCCGCGCATTTTCTGTAGGATGAAAATTACATCTGACAATCTGTTGAAGGCGGAAAAACAAGTTCTTGTGGTTCCTTCAGTGAATTGGCGTTCTGTTCATACAAGTGGACGGGGCTGGAAGGCTACGGTTCTTGATAATTATTAGTTAGGACTTATTCCCGAGGAGAGGCGACAAAAATTCATCCCGGGAAAAAAAGTGCCTTTCCACTGGCGATGGAAAGGCACGGTAAAAAAGAAGGAAGGTATCCCGGATTAATATACGTCGCGTTGGTATCTGTGGTGCTGCTTCATGTCCGCCACGTATTCCGCGGCTTCCTCCGGAGTTTTATGGCCCCAGGTCTGGATCACTTCATGAAGGGCGGCATCCACATCCTTCGCCATGCGGGCAGCGTCTCCGCAGACGTAGAAACAGGCGCCGTTTTCCAGCCATTTCCAGAGCTCTTCACCTTCCTGGACCATGAGGTGCTGTACGTACACCTTCTTCTCCTGGTCGCGGGACCAGGCCACGGACAATTTCAATTTGCCGGTGCCGGTCAGCCGGTTCAGCTCGTCTTCATAACAGAAATCAGTGGCTCTGTACGGATTTCCGAAGAACAGCCAGTTGCCGCCCTTGGCGCCGGAGGCGGTGCGTTCCTCCCAGAATGCCCGGAAAGGGGCGATGCCGGTGCCGGGGCCAACCATAATGATGGGGGTATCCCCGTCTTCCGGCAGGCGGAAATTCTTGTTGGTATGCACGAATACCCTGGCCGTATGTCCCGGCTGGAGGCGGTCCGCCATGTAGGTGGAGCAGACGCCGCCGCGCTTGCGGTCACGCGCCGTATAGCGCACGGCGCCTACGCACAGATGCACTTCTTCCGGATGGGCGTTCGGACTGGAAGCGATGGAATACAGGCGGGGCATGATCTTCTTCAGCATGCCGACGAAAGCTTCCGCGGATTCAAAGGAAGCGGGATATTCCATGGCCAGGTCCAGCACGTCGCGACCCCACAGGAAATTGCTGAGGGTTTCCTTGTCCCCGGCCAGAAGCGTTTCCAGTTCCTGGCTGCCGGAGGCCGCCGCCCATTTGGTCAGCAGGGCCTTGTTGACGTTCGTGATGTCGTAATGGTGGATCAGAGCCTCGCGCAGATCGGTGCTTTCGCCGTTCGGAGTAGAGACGGCGGAGCATGGGCAGAAGCCGAGCTTTTCAATCAGCGCGTCCGCCAGGGCGGGATCGTTGGCGGGAATAACGGCCAGAGCGTCTCCAGCGATGTATTCCAGGCCGGAGCCGTCCAGGCTGTATTCAATGTGGATGGTCTCTTTGGGGCTGTCTTCCGCGGTGAGGTGCTTGACGGAAAGTACGGGTGCGGGAAACGGATTCTTCTTGCCGTATGGTTCGGTAGTCATGTGTGAGAATAAAGTCTGGATGAATAAAGGAGATTACCAGCGGATGGCGGCGGCGGCCCATGTCAGTCCTGCCCCAAAGGTAACCAGGACGACGTTGTCCCCCTTGCCGAATCTGCCGGAGCGGCGCGCCTCGTCAAAGGCGATGGCTACGGCGGCGGCGGAAGTGTTGCCGTATTTTTCAATATTGATGAATACTTTTTCTTCCGGAATGGAGAGGCGTTGGGCCACGGCATTGATGATGCGGAGGTTGGCCTGGTGCGGAATGATCAGTTTGATCTCGTCGGAAGTCAGGCCGGCGCGTTCAATCACACTGGCGGCGGAATCTTTCATGCGGGGAACTGCCTGGCGGAAGGTTTCCTTCCCGCGCATGGCGAGGGTAGCCAGGCGTTCATGGGCGTTTTCCGCCGTGGTGGGGCAGCGGGAACCGCCGCCGGGAATCTGGAGCAGGTCATGCAGGGAACCGTCCGTGCCGATATCCGTGGCCAGGATGGAGCCTTCCCCTTCTTCCCCCGTGGCGGCCTGGAGCACGGCTGCGCCGGCGCCGTCCCCGAACAGGACGCAGGTGGTGCGGTCCTCCCAGTTGACGACAGTGGAAAGCTTTTCCGCGGCAATGATGAGCGCCGTCTTCATCTGGCCGGTGCCCAGGTACTGTACGGCCGTCTTCATGGCGAACAGGAAACCGGAGCAGGCGGCGGAAATATCAAAGGCGGCGGCATTCCTGGCCCCCAGGGCATCCTGAATGTAGCAGGAGGTGGCGGGCGTGAACGTGTCCGGCGTAATGGTGGAAACGATGATCAGGTCAATATCTTCCGGCTGGAGACCGCAGGACTCCAGAGCGCGCTGGGCGGCCTTTGTCCCCATGTGGGAAGTATACTCGTCAGGGGCGGCGATGCGGCGCTCCACGATGCCCGTACGTTCGATGATCCATTCATGGGAAGTGTCCACCATCTTCTCCAGATCCGCATTGGTCAGGCGGCGTTCCGGAACATAGGAACCCGTGCCGATGATCTTGACGGGCAGTCTTTTAAAAGCGATTTCAGAATTTGCGGCCATAGCTTTAGGCGTATGATGAACAGAAAACGTCCTGACGTTTAATGTGGAAACAGTCTAAAAGAAAGGAAGCCCCATGACCAGCACAAAACGCAGGACTCCTGCCATGCCGTAAAGGGGTGTTCTACAACAGCCATCCCTGGCCGTTGGCGGGCGGAGTGGCGCCCATCTTGAGATAGGCGGAGGGCATCGCCACGCGTCCCCTGGGAGTGCGGCTGATGTACCCCTGCATAATCAGGAAAGGCTCGTGCACGTCCTCCAGAGTGGAGGCGTCTTCCCCCACGGCCACGGCCAGGGAGGAAAGGCCCACGGGACCGCCGTTGAACTTGTAAATCATGGCCTCCAGCAGACGCTTGTCCATCTCGTCCAGGCCGTCGTCGTCAATCTCGATCATCGTCAGAGCGTCATGAGCCAGCTGCTCCGTGATGATGCCGTTGCCGCGCACCTGCGCGAAGTCCCGCACCCAGCGCAGCAGGGAATTGGCCACGCGGGGGGTGCCGCGGGAACGCAGGGCGATCTGGAACGCGCCGGCCGGTTCCACGGGAACGTTCAGTAGCCCGGCGGAACGTTCGATGATGGCGCACAGATCCTCCTGCGTGTAATAATCCAGCCTGTTTACCAGGCCGAACCGGGAACGAAGAGGGCTGGTCAGCATGCCGGCGCGGGTGGTCGCCCCCACCAGGGTGAACTTGGGAAGATTCAACTGGATGGAACGGGCGTTCGGCCCCTGGTCGATAATAATATCCAGCCGGAAATCCTCCATGGCCGGGTACAGATACTCCTCAATGGCCGGGTGCAGGCGGTGGATCTCGTCAATAAAAAGAATGTCTCCCTTTTCCAGATTGGTCAGCACGCCGGCCAGGTCCCCCGCCTTCTCAATTTGGGGGCCGGACGTCGTATGGATGCGGCAGCCAACGGCATTCGCGATAATATTGGCAAGCGTCGTCTTCCCCAGGCCCGGAGGGCCGCTCAGCAGAATGTGGTCCAGCACGTCGTCGCGCTGTTTGGCGGCTTCCACCATCAGCATCAGGCGGTCCTTGATCTTCTCCTGCCCGCGGAACTCGCTGAAGGCGGGCGGCCTGAGGGACAAATCAAAGGCGGAGGGGGGTGTCTCCGTGGTGCGTGTGTAAAAGGACTCTCCCATGCGCAGGACTAGCAAACCCGTCTTTGAGGCATCCGTCAAGATGGAAGTGCGGGCGGGAAACGTCTTTTCCGGGACATGCCGGAACCCTATGGTCTTTTTTGATTGCGGAGGCAATGCGGTTCCGTCACAATCGCGCGCAATGAAATGGCGTATCCTACCTCTTTTGCTGGCGATGGGCGGCAGCGTTTTTGCCGCCGGCGACGTGGAATCCCGTCCCTATCAAATCATCCCGGAACCGGTCGAAATCAGCACTTCCTCCGGCGTCTGTAAATCCCCCAAAATCCTCAAGCAGGCCGCCAACAAGGCCCTGGGGCCGGAGGGATACAAAATCACCATCAAGCCGCAGGGCGTGGAAATTCAGGCAGGCGACCGCGCGGGCCTCTTTTACGCCAAAAACACGCTGGAACAGCTCCAGGCCCAGGACAAGGACGGCGGCATACCCTGTGGTGTCATTGAAGACAAGCCCCGGTTTGGCTGGCGCAGCATGATGATGGACACCGCGCGCCACTTCGTGCCGGTGGAGGACGTCAAAAAATTCATTGATGTGATGTCCTTCTACAAATTCAACAAGCTCCATTTCCACCTCACGGATGACCAGGGCTGGCGCCTCCCGGTGCCCGGGTACCCCAAGCTGGAAAGCGTGGCCTCCAAGCGTAAGGAAACCTTTGGCAACAAAACTCCCCATGGAGGCATGTACACCAAGGAACAGCTAAAAGACCTGGTAAAATACGCGGCTGCCCGGAACATTGAAATCATCCCGGAAATAGACGTGCCCGGTCACAACCAGGCCCTTTGCACCGCCTATCCGGAATTTCTCTGTTTCCCAAACCCCAAGCTGGAAGTGCGCACGAATGCGGGTATTTCCCACACGCTGGTATGCCCCGGCAACCCGGACGTCTGGAAATTCTATAACGCCGTCTTCAATGAACTCAAAGACATCTTCCCGTCCCAATACGTGCATCTGGGCGGGGATGAAGCCCCGGAGGACAACTGGATGAAGTGCCCCAAATGCGCCGACTTCCGCGAAAAAGCCGGTATCCGTGAAGAAAACAAAAAAGCCGCCGCTCAAAAGGAAATGGTGGAATTCTTCACCCGGTGCGCCAAAATGCTGAAAAGCCGCGGGAAAACGGCCGTCTTCTGGTATGAACCCATGGGCAAATATCCGGACGGAGTAATCGTCACCACGTGGAGAGGCGGCCACACGCCTAAAACGGTAGCCAACACCACGGGCGACAAAGTGGACGTTATCTGCGCCCCCAACGGGAAATGCTACTTTGACTATCCCCAGCTTCCCGGCGACTGGCCTTCCGGCCAGCCGGACACGGGCTGGATGCCCGTCAACACGCTGGAAAACGTGTATTCCTTTGACCCTCTAGCAGGCCTCTCCCCCAAGGAAACGGAACGAGTGCGCGGCGTAGACTGTTGCCTGTGGGCGGAACGTCTGCCGGACATCGAACGCGTCTTCTACCAGGCTTACCCGCGCGCCCTGGCCCTTGTGGAAACCGCATGGTCCCCCAAGGAGATAAAAAACCTGAACCGCTTCAAGGACAAACTGGAATTCCACAAAAAATTCATGCAGGATAAATGGGGTATCAGCCTCGAACGCCCGGAGAAGAAATAAGGACCGGATTGGCAAAAGCAGAAGCCTTCTTCATAAGGCTAAGAGCGTAAACATGGAAATAAGAGAATATTCTGTGCCTTTCTAGAAGAAGAGGAGTATGCGTGAGAAAACTCTCCTTTGCTCTATGGCAGGCCTCTGTGGATAACGGAGGCCTGCTTTTTGGATAGCATACATAGATTCTCTTATGGTTCAGGCCATGGCCTTGACCCTGCCTTTACCACCTTCCCTTTAGGATCTCTCCAATACTACCATCTTCCCCCTTTTCAAGTAACGGCTGGAAATGTAAAAAGAGCCTGTGGAAAACAGGAAAACGTCTTGCGAGTGAAAAAAAGATTGCCAAGTCTCTCTTCTACCGTTACATTACCCCCGCTTTCCTATCTAACACAATCTATCAACGGGCAGGTGTCAGAGTGGTCGAATGAGCACGCCTGGAAAGTGTGTGTACTGGAAACAGTACCGAGGGTTCGAATCCCTCCCTGTCCGCCATCAATTTTCCACCGCAATATATTCGTTATGAGTATATTGAGGTTTTTGTTAGCAGAGATATGGGGAAGAAATGGGGGAAAATGATGCTCCTTTAACCTTGAACTCCATTTCGTCTCCTAGTACAGTTGGCCCATGCTTTCGCAACTAGACTTGTTCAAATTTTCTTCTTCACAAAAGCTCAAGTTAGCGGAACTCTTTTGTGGAGCTGGAGGCATTGGAGAAGCTGCTAAATTAGCTTGTGTTCCTGGTATAGAAATTGAACATTTATGGGCAACAGACTATGATAAAGATGCATGTGCCACATATAATGAAAATTTAAAGCCTCGTAAGATTATTTGTGAAGATATCCGTAAATTAGAATTTCAAAGTTTGTTAAAATACGGAGTTATTGATTGCTTAACATTTGGATTTCCTTGTAATGATTTTAGTACTGTGGGAGAGCAGAAAGGCATGCATGGCTCTTTTGGGGCTTTGTACGAATATTGCGTAGCTGCATTAAATATTTTTAATCCTAAATATTTTATTGCAGAAAACGTCAGTGGATTAAGAAGTGCAAATGATGGGAAAGCTTTTTCGTACATTCTCGATGCATTTAAAAACTCAGGAAAAGGTTACAAATTATTTCCAAATCTTTATCATTTTGAAGAATATGGAGTTCCTCAAAAACGCCATCGTATTATTATTGTAGGAATAAGAAATGATGTTGATATAAAATTTAATATACCATCTCCAGCTCCTTTTTCTCAAATAGATATTTCCGTAAAAAAAGCACTAGCAAATATACCTAGCGACGTAGCGAATAATGAGCAGACAGTTCAATCAGCTATTGTGATAGAAAGACTTAAATACATTAGAGAAGGAGAGAATGCATTTACTGCTAAAATACCTGTTCATCTTCAATTAAATGTGAAAGGCGCAAAAATTAGTCAAATATACAAGCGACTAAAAGCCAATGAGCCAGCCTATACTATAACAGGGAGCGGTGGAGGAGGAACCCATGTTTATCATTATTCGGAAAATAGAGCTCTAACAAATAGAGAAAGAGCTAGACTTCAGACATTTCCTGATGATTTTGTATTTCGGGGATCTAAAGAAAGTGTTCGAAAACAAATAGGTATGGCAGTGCCTCCTCAAGGGGTTAAGGTAATATTCGAGGCATTATTAAAATCAATTCTGGGAGAACCCTATCAATTTATAGATTCTAATATTCCATGGAAATGATTGTAAATAAAAACGAATTGTTTGATGAGGTGTTAGTAAGGCCAGCAAATGAGGCAGATAGTCTGATTATTGTTTCAGGTTTTGCTACCTCTGCGATGGTTGAATATCAAATTTCTAGTATACGTAAAAAGTTAGGAAAAGAAATTGCAATTGAGCTTCTTGTTGGAATGACTCCTATATATGGTGTTTCAGAGATTCATCATAGGAATTTTATTAAATTACATAAGGAAATAGATTTTAATTGTTCATATATAAGCAGCCAATATCCTGCAGTTCACTCGAAACTTTATGTATGGAGAAAAGACAACCGCCCTGTAAAGGCGTTTCTTTCAACAGCTAATTATACAGTCACTGGATTTTTAAAAAACCAGAGGGAATTAGGGATAGAATGCAATTCAACTGAAGCTTTGGAATATTATCAATCCCTATTGCATCATTCTCTCTATTGTCATTGTGATGAAGCAGAAGAATATGTAGCGGTGAATGCTCCATTTTTTTCTGCTGATGACCCCAATAAATCGCAATTATATCCTTCTAAAGAGAGCGTATACCTTCCTCTATTCTCTGAAAAAACTGGGAAAATGCACAATAGAGCGGGTTTGAACTGGGGACAACGTGAGGGTAGAAATCCCAATCAAGCTTATATTCATATACCAAAAGAATTAAGAAATTTCTTTCCCGATAGAGGACAACCATTTTCTGTATTAACAAATGATGGCTTTCCTTTTGTGTGTGTTGTCGCACAAGATGAAGGTAAAGCTATTGAAACGACGTACAATAACAGTGAATTTGGTGAATATTTTAGAAATAAATTAGGACTAGAATTAGGAACAAAAGTAGAATTGGAAGACTTAGATAAATTTGGTAGCAGATATGTCAAATTCACAAAAATTGATGAAGAAGAGTATTATATGGAATATGAAAGAGGGATAAATTTTTCAGATAATCAATAAATTTCTTTTTTAATTTTTCCTTCTATAATTTGAGGGGATTTAGTTATCGTTGGAATTTGACATTCCCATATCGTTAATACATTCCAACCTATTTCATTTAATCTCTTTACATTCAATTTGTCTCTATCCACATTTTTAGTAAGCTTTGGTTTCCAGTAATTAGTGTTACTTTTGGGCATTACCGCATATTTACAGCCTTCATGCTGATGCCAGAAGCAGCCATGCACAAAAATGACTGTTTTGTATTTTGGTAGTACGATATCCGGTTTGCCAGGAAGATCTTTACGGTTGATGCGGAACCTAAAACCTAGTTTGTGGAGAATTGACCGGATAATTTTCTCAGGCTTGGTGTCCTTGCTTCTGATCCGGGACATCACTTGGCTTCGCTTCTCTGGAGAAAAAACATCCATAAGGCCTCAATAACAAATTTACATGTAATTACAATCCTGTATTCTGCGGAACCTTATCCCCAATTGTAGTAAACCACCTTTCCCATTCTTCCTTTTTCTTCCTACGATCAATTTCTTTCTGTTCCTTTCTTCAATCATAGTCGTACCAGTCCTCCATACACTCTCCAAATTCATGAGGATCTTCTGGACTAGGATCATAGCTCCAAAATTTATCCCAATCAGGATTATCTTCTTCTGAATCGTTGTCCATATTCGGCTGTACCATTGTTATTACAACTCTAAATACGTTCAGATTTCCTCCTTTTCTTATTATTCTAATTGATCTAATATTCTGAACTATTTCCATAGAAATCATTTCAGAATTAATTGTTTCCAATGATTTTTTTGAAAACAGCTTCGTACAAAACACATTGACCATGGTAATGTTTTCAGGGAATCAAACTACAGGTATACTGGGGCAAATCTCTCTCTTCCTCTTTACTTATACATTGTATGAGACCGTTTTTCTCATAACTTATTTGTTCCCATTTACTTGTGAATTCAGAAAGCATTTTCTTCTGAAACAAATACATGGTACACTGAGGTATACGTTTGAACTCTCCCATATACTTTTATATACATTGTATGAGACTATATTTTTTACAACTTACTCATTATGATATATTAGCGAATGTGAAAACTCATTTTATTCCTTCTTTTACTCCTCCCATATCCCCATTGTATCAGACAGTCAGAGACTCCAGGTTAGGTAATTGGGATATCAGAAATTGATGGCTATTTCAGTAAACTTGTTATCTTATTCTGAATGTTTCCAGAATTGTTTGTGAGGATTTTTTGCCCTGTTACCTTGGGTTTATCCTACTTTCTAAAATAATTTCCGTAGAAATCAATTTAGAATTAATTTACCTATAACCCTTCTATCTCTTGGTTTATGTGATGGAGCAAGATGCATAGGATCGGGGGAAAATATTTTTTTGAAAACTGCTTCGTATAAAATCTTCATGGAGGAATGATGCCGTGATTTCAGGCGGTTGTAAGCGATTGGGTTCGACGTGATGAAGTAATTTGTCAATATTGCTTATAAGGACTTCAAACTGGCGAAACGTGCGTGAATCTGAAAAATGGTCTCAAAAATATTTTTGCCAGGCGGGGGCCTAAATGGGTTCTCCTCCTTTTATTCCTGATACATTTCCTAATAGAGAAAAAGTTCTCCATTTTTCCGAAAAACAATTTTGAAGTGTTTGGGAAAGTGCCCCCTCCATGTGAAAAGTCCTTTGTATAGACTGAGCCCAAACAGGGATAGACTTTCAATTGGGGGAGCGTGTTTGGTTTGACGGGGGTACCATGCCATTTGCCGTACCCTATATGGTAGGAATAGAGTAGAGGTGTAAAAATGAAAAAGGATGGAACCATTGCTGATTCCATCCCTTGATGACTGTTATTTATCTATTTAGAAGCTGTATCTTGCCGAAAGTGAGGCGGATTGATTCACCTGGCTGCTTCTGGCTTCCAAGGTGTAGAACGCTCCTACGCTCCAATTCTGGTTGATGATCCAGTTGGTTCCGGCGTTCATCATGAAGGCGCTTCGGCCAGGATTGCTTCCTTCGTGCTTGTTGTCGATGCCGTAAATGGTGGATTTGACCGAAGGATTTGTTCTGGATACATCACCGACATAGGCGACTGTCAGTTCGGGAAGAAGAAGCTGTCCTCCTCCGACCGATACTTCCTTTTTAACCGTGATGCCTACCGGAACACTCCATACCTGCATATTACCGTCCCTGTATTGGCGGCTGCCGTTGGAATATGTTTCCGTGAAGCTTTCCTGCGATCCATGGACGTAATCAATTCCAATGAACGGCGTCAATGTGGTCTTATTGGTGACTTTGATGTTCCAATCGGCTTTAAGGCCAAATGTGAACACATCGGCATTCCATTTTGCATGACCGGGAAGGTATGAGGAATTACCGACAAGGGTGTTTGCCTTGTTTTCCACGGAACCATAGGCGAAATATCCGCTCAATCCCAGGTTTTGATTATCATTGATGGATTCCAGATAATTGGCGTACAGGCCGGTCATGATACTGTCCTGCTTGACGGATGCCTGGTTGTCGTCGGATTTGAACGTTCCGAATGTCTGCCCAAAAGTGATGCCGGCGCGGAATTTCTTCGTCCAGGCGTAGTCAATCCCTGTCGCATACCCGCCTCCGTTGTACTGGAAGCCGTCTGCATGAGAGGTGGAGTTCATGGTAACGAAATCACCCAAACCGCTTACCCATACATTGGAATCTCCCGGTTGGGTGACCTTGAATTGAGAAACAGCCGTTTGACCGAAGTTCTTGACGACGCTTGTACTCGACCACAAGGAATTGGCGATATTGGATCCGTCCTTTCCGACCAGAGCGGCAGCTACAGCTTCGTCCACTTGTCCAATAAAACTCAATGTCCCTGTAGACGCATTCCAGAGCAGGCTTCCTTCCTTCAGTAGATGGTTTTTATCATCCAGGGAAAGGACAAAATCGCCGTTCCCGGAAACTGTTCCTTCCGTTTGGATAAGATCCAGAGTAAACGCTTCCGTTCCTGCGGCCAAAATGCCAAGACCAACTTCTACTTCGGTATTCACTGTTCCATTCAAATTCAGTATGTTAGTCACGGAAAGATTGGAATAGGTGCCTGAACCATGGTTCGCCAAGGTAGCGGCAGTAATCCCGTCCAAGTAGAAACCAAGCCTTGAACCATTATCCAAAGTCAGATCATTGTGCTGCTGGAATCCCGGACTATTGCCGACATAGAGCAGAGCGTTGGATTGGAGAATGGTCGAGGCGAATGTACCGCTGCCATTGACAGAACCGTTTTCCGCAATTGTCACTTCTCCCTTTACTGTCCCATTGTTGCTCAGAATGGATGATCCATTGACCAGAACATTTCCATTGACGGTATTCCTGTTGTCCAGGGATGCGCCTGAATTGATAGTAACATCATTGTTGATTGTTCCCCTGTTGTTGACGGAAGCGGCGACAGTATTTCCTGAACCATTGGAAACTCCAACGGTCAGCATGGAATCAGTCGTTCCAAGCACAGTGTTTTGAGCAATTTCCAGAAGACCGCTCTGAACATTGACCTGTTTGGATTCGTATTTGCCTCCGGTCAAAACAATGGCGGCATCGGTAATGTTTCCTCCAACCTGACCGACCTGAATGTCTGCGCCTGCATTTCCATTTTCTCCAACAATGCTGAATCCGAGGGTGTCTGATCCTGCCATGGTAAATGTTTGTGAATCACCGGTCACCAAGCTTCCTCCCATTCCATGGACATAGGAATTGTTGAGTCCGCTGGTAACCTCCGTCGCATCGACGTTTCCTCCATTACTCAAAGAGACGACAACATCCTTGGAAAGAGTATCGGGTGCTTTGCCGTCGGTAATAATGGTTCCCGGTTGTTCCGGTTGACCTGGATTGTAACCGTTGTCAACCAGCGTTAGGGCATAGCGACCATCAGTTTGAGCAATGGATACGAATTTCTTGTCACTAATGTTCCGGGAAACTGTGGTGGTTCCACGATAACTTTCAGTAATCTTCAAAAGGCTAGTTTCACCAGTAATATCTTTACAGTAAAATACAATTGTCCCCGTCTCGGGGCTAGTGAAACCATCTTCCGGAGAAGAAACAGAGTGGAAATCAACTGTTGTATTCCCTGTAATAGATAAAGTTCCAGTTATAGTTATGTTAGAATATTTGTGACCACCATATGTAAATAGAGCTATCTCACCGCCATCCGAAAGAATGAGATTCCCCTGTAGAATCCCACTTCCTTGAGATGAAGTATAATTCCAAATCTTAAGTCCATGGTTAGCTGATACAGTATATTGATCTTTGATAATAATTCCTCGACAAAATTCCAAATTAACAAAGTCGTTATCCTTAATCGTCGCGTTTCTCAAATCAATGATAGATAAAGGGCCATCAACAGTAGAATCAACAAAAAATGAGCAGGGAGATTCTTTGTTGCTCGTTTCGAGGGAACCATTGAATTTCACTTGTGCCCCTAACTGTGCGTCTAATGATACATTTTTTAAAACGATACCAGAACTGATGGTATATTTGGCGTTACCAGTAGGGGGATTATATGAATCAGGCCAATCGGAAGATCCTCCACATATAATAAAGGAATCATTTTTGAAATCCATAGTACCTTGTCCTGTCAACATATAGGAACCGTCATCCGTTGATCCCCAGCATGGACCGTAAAATTTATCAAGATTAACAGACCAATTGCCGTCAAGGCTTAGGTTGACGTTATCAAATTGAGGAGATCCTGGATTTCCATAATCTCCGACATACTGATCCCAGTTATGGGTATTTAGGTTGATTGTTTCCGTAGCGATGAGCGGTTGCGAGATGCAGGCAAGCACGGCCGCCAGCAGTACTGTAGGCAGGTGTAACTTCATAATTGATGTGGGTTGTTCATTCTCCTTGGTTAGTAGGTGATAGCGTTTGAATATCGCGTATCTCCACAACTGTAAAGAGGTATTTTAGACCGTGGACATAAATTTCTCATTTCTGCGATAATGAATAAATGTCCAAGCAAAATGTACTCAAGGAATTAGGAGAAAGGATCAGAAACGAGAGAAAAGCCCAGGGATTCTCTCAGGAAGGATTTGCGCATGTTACCAATTTGGATAGAAGCTACTACGGCAGCATTGAAAGGGGAGAGCGCAACATCACATTTTATACCATCTGCGAAATCGCAGAAAAACTGAATAGGGATGTAGCTTTTTTCTGTCAGGATATTCCTCCTATCAAGCCAGGGAAATAACTGATCATTACGGCAAAATAATTGACAGTCATTGTATTTTATCGCTTACGAATCCCGTGGTTCATGACATGATGGATTCATGATCGGAGTTGCATACCAGCAAGGAACACATGTCCGCGTAATATCTCCTGAAGGACAAATCCTGTTCACTCAACAAGGAAAACTCTTGGGATTCTCTTCTGAGGTCGTCTCCATACTCAAAGGAAACGCCCTCTTCATTTGCGACCATCAGGGAAACACGCTATCCACTCATCGGTATGCGGATGACAAACCGGGCAAGGCTGGTTCATTGAAAAGCATCGTATTTTACCTCCTGTTGGGATGTTTGACCAAAATAGGAGACGCATACCGATTGTATCAATTTCTGGGTAGGGGAAACGCCATAGGAGCTGACGGAGGAGACTTGAATTGGAAGAATATCGGTATTTGGTTCTTATCCATTTCCTTCTGGTTGGCCTGCTCCTTTACGGCTTCAAAAATGGGAATCGCCGGATAATAAAACCGATTCATTTTACGACAAAAAATAATTGACCATCATTGAGTTTTACCGCATACGAACTCCTGTTTTCACGGTATAATTAACTCATACATGGCAGCGAAGAAGTTCAAATTATGCAGATTGGTTCAGGAGAACGACGGAAGGTTTCGCGTCTACTGGAACACCATCAACCCCGACGGTTCCACCAGGAACAACAAATGCAGGGTCAAGGACAGGAAGGAAGGTTTGGAAAAATGCCGAATCCTTGAAGAAGAACTTTCCCAAACTGGGCTTGTAGAAGAAACAATCATCGATCCCGAAGACAGGATTATGATCGACCGTTTCTACAAAACCAATCCTTCCATCTCCCTGGCTGAATTCATCAGAAGATACATGAGCTTCGTCGCCCATCCCAAGCAAAGCAGGAGGGTCGGGGATCTCTTCAAGGAATGGAAAAAGCACAAGCTCCTGACGGCATCCAACAGGGAAAACATCCGCCTCACCCTCTCAAGAGTCAATGTCTTCAAGGAAGTATTCGGAAAGAAAATCGTCAGCACCATCCAGAAGGATGAAGTGGAAAAATGGCTCTATGGTCTGGATATAGCAGAAAAGACACGCCAGCATTACCGGGCGGCCGTCATCTCGTTCTTCAAATGGTGTGAAATCGACATGACCAACATCAAATGCCCCAAGGCTATACGTCCTGAACCCGGCATTTATACAGTCGATGAAGCCGTCCAAATCCTCCATTACACGAAGGTACATCAAAACAAAATGCTCGCTCCGCTGGTCATCGCCATGTTCTGCGGAGTCAGGTTGTCCGAATTTGAATACATTACATGGGAGGAACTGGATTTGAGCAATCCCGATGAAGACGGAGACTTTTACCTGTCAGGAGGAAAAACCGGAAGACGCATTGTCCATCTCCCCAACGTTGCCAAAAAATGGCTTCTTACATGTGAACATACCAACGGACTTGTCTTTGATTTCGGACGATGCAAAAAACATGTCGACCGCATCTATGACGCCTTCAGGAGAACAATCCCTGAATACGTTGAAGCCAAGCAGAACGGATACCGGCACAGCTACTGCACCTATAAAGTTACCTGTTTCGGAAACATGGCCAGCGTAGCCGATGAAATGGGCAACAGCATCCAGATGATACGGAAGCATTACTACAAGCCTACCAGGAAAAAGGATGCGGAACTCTATTGGAAACTTACGCCTGAATACGTTGATTCACTCAATCTGGATTAACCGGATTCCCAATCGGAGGCTGCATGTGAAGTGCCCTGTTTGACTATTGCACAATACACACAAAACCTTTTGTCTATATCGAAACGAGAATCGGCATAAACAAAATCACACGCGGGGCAAATTGAGCAGATTGTCGTGCTTGCTTTCGTTAGGCATGGAACGCACATACTTCTCTCCCTTGAAACTCGTCATTTCTTCCAATGCAGGATAGGGGTAAATGTTGCCCCTGATAATCTTTCCTTGAACAAGCATGTCGTAAACTTGTTCCTTGGGATAAAACCCTTCCAATCCTTCTCCTGACAGGTAAATGGACTGGATATCTTGTTCATTTGGATAGGAAGGACTGCCGTATTTGAAATGAATCTTTGTCGCCAAAATCATAGTGGGACAATTTTACATGGATGATTTCCGGCAGTCTCCCTGAAACTGTATTACGCAATACATGCCCAGCGAGTTATTTGAATAATGGAATGAATCCAGGTTCAATTTCCCCCAGTGGGCACACTTGGCCTATTCCCATCAAATCCATATAGGGCAATCCAGGCTTCTTTATGGAACAATTTCCATGATCCATGCCTTGAATAACTTGAACCTGCTGTTCCTATTCCATTGATCATGAGTATTCCACATTCTTTCCATATCCATTTTATGTAAAAAACATGCCCTGGACAGTTGTCTTGGGAGAAGGATTCCCAACTCCATCGGGGGCTATCCGGACTCCGCCATGGTCAAATTAGACGGGACTCATCTATTCATCAGAAATGAAGTCCTATGTCCTTATTACTAAAATATCTCCATTCTTCCTATTGAGCTCAAAAACTGGCAGACAGCTGTCTTGGAGTACATGTTCCCAAATCCGTATGGGATAGACCAGGCTCCGTTATGGGCAAATTCCCTTGGGCATGTATCAGGTATACGGGAAAAAATTCCTTCTCCATTTATTTTATATATACATTGTATGAGACCATTTTTTGTATAATGAAATTGCTATCAGCATATTACAAAAAATAGTCTTTTGTGCATCAGGAAATACCCCGAAGAGAGCAAACAGCTTATTCTGAATAATTATCCAGAATAATTTGTAAGAATTAGCGGAATGCTCCCCTTGCTATAATACCGGACGGATACCCGGAAATTGTCTGCATGCCTTCAAATCCATTGAGAATTAAATTCCCTTGAACCAGATGTTCCTGCTGTTGGATTTGAACGGCCTTCCCAGTAGGAACATGCAGTACTTCATCCATCCGGTTTGATGGTGCCCCGGATCATAGTATTGCCTCCGAAGAAAATCCCTGTCCTGTAGCGTAACCGAGTCGTTTTCGCGGATTTTCAGTTCATCCAGCTTTCTCCTGATCTGGCAGTAATAAACGTACCTGGTTCCTTCTGTCAGTCCGGAACACCATTCAAAGAACTCTTTACCCCTGTATAGTAATATATTTTCAGGGACTCCCGGCTTCTTCTTCTCCTGGGTTGCCCAATATTCCCTGAGTTCCTTGACAAATTCATTCCATGGTTTTTGAGTGTATTTGTTTGGGATAGGATACCTCCCCCTCTTATTCTCCCTGTATTTGACAGGACCTTCGTTCAGGTAATTATTAATCCATCTATAGACAGTCGCAGGACGTATACCCAGTTTCCTTGCAATGGCCGGAACAGGATTTTCCCTCTTATAGAGCAATACCGCCTTCCTGCGGAGTTTTTCCCGTTCTTCCGCAGTCAGCTTCCTCGTGTCCTGCTTATCCGCCGGGACAAATGGCCGTTTCCTTTTCCTCATTTTACCTGCGAACATCCATACAGGGAACGGGCGAATGAATCAATAAGATTTTCATTATATCCTTATTATAAGGTATTTTAGAGGATGTATATTTCCATAATAAAAGAGCACTTAGGAATAAAAAGAACATTCGGATACTACGAAGAATGTTTATTAAAAATAATAATAAATTGATGGGTGTAACCAACACCCGTGTCACAAAAACCATCATCAACAATTCCAAACTCATTAACGCCAATCAAACGGCTGAGAAAATCGGAATGCTCAAAAAGGACATGAAGCAAGTAGATGCCGAGAACTTGTTGAACGCCCTCCCTCTCGTCCAGGAGAACGGAGAACTGGCGCCAATACTTCCTCCCAAGGAATACGTCTACTTCACCATTCCTGTCAACAAGGTCAAACACGGCCTCTACAGGATGCTGTTCAATCCCAATATCAAGGATGGTTCCCTCAACAAGAAAACCAGGACAAAGATCACCCCTATCTTTGAAGAGGCACTAACCAGCCTTGGCATTGAATCCATCCCGGTTCATCCCTGCATCCTCAAATCCTATAACTTGAATTCCATCTTCAAGGCTGAGACCAACTCACCGGCGTTCAAGGCTCTTATTGAAAATGCTAGGAAAAGAAAGCCAAATAACAAAACTGCTTTTGTTTCTGAAATTGCCGGCAAGCGTTTCGATAATGCATACAGCCAAAATGATGAGCATCCACGGGTTTACAACATGTTCACCCCAATGCCTTCATTTATCAGGAAGCATGTATTCAAAAATGTCTATGGAGTTGACATGGTGGAAATTGACCTGACCAATTCCATTGTTCAGTGCCTTGCTGCACGCGGCCAATGCATGAAAATGCTCGAAGCGATCAAAACCAATACCCTGCTTCCTACAGATCAAGACGAAAGGGAAGAAACCAAGGAGAAACTTATCACATGGATTTTCTCCCTGTTGTCAGGTACTGCCGATAAAAGATGGATTACCAGATGTAAAAACCAGTTGAGGGAATTCCTCACCGACGACTACTTCGATGAAATGGAATCCTTCATCAAGGCGATCGACGATCTGGAATCTTCCCATACCCTGTTCCACTACGAGGATATCCTCCGGGAGTTCTGCCGGAATCATCCAGTCTGCATCAGCCTCCATGACGCCGTGTACATACCGGCAGACAGGACGGACCTGATTGATTCGCTCAAACAAACCCTGGACGAACACAAGTACTACTACAAGGTCAAAGCCCTCTAGGATCATCCCGGAGAACGGCATGGATTCCCTCCTTCACTGGGGGGAATCTTTCCGTTTTAATAGCAACAAACCTTTCAGAAGAAGTGACGGTTCACGACATTGATTCATCCCAGCTGCCAGTCGACGGATTCCAGGTTTTCTCGAAAGAAGCCTTGGACAATAATGCTTCGCATGGAGGTAGCAGGAAAAACGAAATCCTTTGAACGACCTCTTTCAAATGAACCGGAATCCCGGAAAGCAGAGAGACGGGAAATTTCTTTAGAAAGGCAGTCCATTGCACCTCCTTCATTTTCAGGAATGAAGAAGACGTTATTATCAAAGAGGATGGAATATCCAGATGGCGCCTTTCAAAAGTAGCCTGGAGGGATCGGCTTAGAAGATTTCCTTCAAACGAATGATGGCTGGACAGAACATAAATGTCATAAAAATCCTTCATCCTGGAATTTTGAAGTCCCAGGAAAACCATGGCATGGAATTTTTCAGCAATAGCGCTTTCCCGTGTATATCCCTGCAACATGGGTGGATCCATATCCAGCGCCGTAGGAAAATGAATGGGAATGGGAGCCGGCAGAACAATATCGGAAAAGCCTATGTCAATCTTCATCCGGATTCTCATCCGTTCCAGATACCCGAAAAACAAAATGCGGCGTCCCCGGTAATCCGATTCCTGGGTTATTTCCATGGAAGTCACCGACTCTGGATCAAATGACAGCCCGTCATCCGGCACGGGTACGTCCAGAATCTTTTGAATGCACGCCTCAATGAATGAAGCGCTATTATCCAATTTGCCCAACAAGTCTATATCCATTGTTGCCCTTGCCTGTGGAACATTCCAGACGCGCAGCATAAGCGCTCCTTTGAGGACAAAACTATGTTGAAATTCAGATTGTCCCAGACGGTACAGGAATCTCTCCATCGCATAGTACTGAACGATTTCCTGGAAATTCCGTCCGCTTTTCCGAGACAGGTTGTAAAGCTTGTCTCTTATTGAAGCGGCCTTGTTGGCGGGATGTTCCTTGCTCATACGAGTGTTTCCAGATAAGGCATGATCGTTCGGGTAACTCCGCGAAGAGCGGCATATTCATGAATGAGGGGAAGATTGACGGGATGATTATTCGCGTACATTTTGAGGGCTTCCAGAAACACATCCATTCCGACCCTGTTCCTGAAACGGAACACGTCCACCAGAGTCTTTTCCATATTGTAGACTTTCAGAGGCACTCCTTGCATGTCATGTGTTTCAATGCCCGCTTCATAAATGGCATCACGAAACCGGAATGTGTGCACGAGTGGATAGGAAGACCTGGGAGCATTCCCCTGGTAAGGAATGGCAATATCAACCGCATGGGGAATTTGTGTCGTCATGTCATGGAATGAAAGCGCCGACACAAGGCAAATAACCGCAGCAGGATATCTCCTGGCAACCATGAGCATTTCCGGCTCGTAAGGCAGGCTTTCATCGTTAAGACAGTAAAAGCCTCGTCCCCATCTTCGGATAATCCCCATCTCCATATATTTCTGCAGCATTCTTGCGGTCATCAGCGCAGGAAGAAGTTCCCCCCGCCGGACAACTCCGCCTTTGTTACGGAAAAAATCTTTGATTGGAGCAGGGATAGTCATGAGTCAAAAGTACACACTTGGATGAATGATATGTGTACTTTTAGAACATTTGAAAGAACATGGCAAGTCGAAATTCTGGTCTCACCAGAACCATGCAGGAAGGAGTTGTTGGGCCAGAGATACCGGAAGATATACGGGGGAAGAGGTGAAAGGAAATGGCCTTCCCATGAAATTAAGAAGCATTTGTAATGAATAACTTACATAATGTCACCCCAAAAGCATCCATTTTCAGTCCAGTGAATTCGCTGTTAACCACTTATAATCAATAATTCGAGGCTTCGAATCCCTCCCTGTCCGCCATCAATTTTCCGCAATATGTTCGTAATGAGTATATTGCGGTTTTTGTTTGAAGAGACATGGGGAAGAAATGGGAAAATTTGATTGACAAATCCACAATGTCCAATAATTCTATTGTATTATAGAATATGGAAGGTAATGGAGATAAAAAAATTAATTTTTACTTATCTGTAAAAAAATTATATTTGTAATTATATATTATGTAGCACTGAATGTATTAGGTATTGTATTAATTATCATGGGGTTATTGTACCATTTAATTAGTTTTATTTCTTTTTTAAAAATATCGGATATCGCAATTATTGGAGGTATTGGAGCATCCTTAGTGGGTTGCACCATATTTTATATGAGAAAAATTTATAAATCGTGTATAAATCAAGTTTTTTTATCACCGGAAGTTGATCAGGAAAAAGAAGAAATTGGAGTTTTAGCTTACTATTTACTGAGACCAATATTTGCAATTGGATTTAGTTTACTAATTGTTCTATCGTTAAGAACTGGATTTCAGATAGTTACAATTATTGATGAAGAATTAAATAGTGGATACATCTATTTAGTGATGTTATTATCTTTTTTTGCAGGATTTTCTTCTGGAGATATCTTAAACTATCTAGATAAAAATTGTTTTGATAAAGTTACATCAATATTTAAATAAAGTTAAAATGGATAGAAAAAAAACGATAACAGAGCTAGAAGAACTTGCCTCTAAAGTTTTATCTTTGAAACAAGAAAGAGGACAAAGAAGACCTCTTTTAATAGAATTTTGTGGCAGTCCTAAATCTGGAAAGACCACTACCATTACTTCTTTAAATATTTTTTTAAAAAGAAATGGCTTCAAGACCGTTCTTTTGACCGAAAGAGCAAGCATTTGTCCTATCGAAAATAAAAGACATCCATTTTTCAATATATGGACATTGACATCTGCTATTTCAGAGATATTAGAAAATCTCGAACATGGTAAAGATAAAATAGATGTTATTATATGTGATAGAGGAATTTTTGATGCGTTATGTTGGTTTACATGGTTGAATACGTATCCTTCAAGAAAATCTCCTTATTTAGATGATGATTCATATGACATATTGACAAAATTTATACGGATGGACATATGGAGGAAAAATATAGATCTTATTTATGTATTTTCTGTAAAACCAGATACATCAATAGTTAGAGAATATTCGAATCTATTGACAGAAAAAAGAGGGTCGATCATGCAAGAAACGATACTCAAAGAATATAACGATTCGATAGGAAATTCTATTTCTAAATTTGGTTCTTTTTTTAGAAAAATTGAACAAATTACAACCGACACAGATGAAACTAATAATTTGCCAAATATTGTTAGTTATAAAGTTACAACTCAAATACTTAATAATCTACAAGATCTTTTGATAGAAAAAATAGGATATTTTGACGATACAATTAAAAATGCTATACTAAAGAAAAAAATACATGATGATTTATCTCTATTTTCAAGAAAAAAATTAAAATTTGAAAATAGAAATGTTGTCGAAGAGGATTTATCTTGTATACAACCAATTGTTATAGCTGTCATTACAAATAAAGAAAGGAATCAATTATTGATTGTAAAAAAGAATCCTAAAAAAATTTCTAAAAATTCACAAGAACGTGATAAAATTCTTTGTTATATAGGTGGTCATTCTCGCATTGAAGACCGTGATGATCCTAATGAAGATATATTTAAAACAATGAAACAAACTCTTCATAGAGAGATACAAGAAGAAATTGGAGAATCCTTATCGATCCGTGATTCTCGCCCTTTTATTATTTGTACTCCCGATGGTAAACGAAATGCGCAGCATTTCGCAATTTGTTATACTATAGAGATGGATTTAGAGAATAAAAAATTCAAACTTACATCGGATGAATTTACCATGAAAACAGGAAAATCTAAAAGTGGGCATATTGTAAATGTTAACGACGTTTATAAAATGAATATAGATACATGGAGTGAGGTTATTATAGAAAAAATATTTAAGATGAAAATAGATCTTGATTTATTCTGAAAGATGAGAGTCATTCTTCTGCTTCTAGAAAAAATTAAGAAGTCTATACATCAGATGTTAGAAATTACTTGGGGAGACTAAGAGAATAACCAGGAAGAACAAGCCATATAGTACCTTACAAATTTCTGATCTTTGTTCTATGATTGATTGTACAGGTTTTTTATTTTTTGTTGTTGCCAATTATCTTTAATTCCTGTAGAAAACTACTAGAATTAGTTGTCCTGAATTTCTTTTACTTCAAAAGATGAAACTGGTTTGTTGGACCATAGGGAAATGATTTTTTGAAAATAGCTTCGTATTGGAGGAATGTTGCCGATTTTCCGCTAAATCGTATGATGTTATTCTTGTTGGCAGAGGTAATTTATTTTGAATAACTTCAGGATCGTTTATAAGGATTCCAGAGGAATAGTGAGGATAAGCATACTCAAATCTGAAAAATTACCGCAAAAAATAATTTTTCCTTATGAATGACTAAATAGACTTTCTACTTTTTCCAATTGATACATTTTCTAATGGAGAAAAGGTTTCCATTTTTTACTGAGAGACAGGCATATTATGACTTTTATGAGGAATAATTAGGATTTCTTAATAATTCTATTCACTTATTCCGATGATATCAGTTTCAGGTTTCGGGTAGCCTTTATCTGCAATCCATTTTTTCGTTTCAGTCACCATTTCGGGGGTGACAGTGAAATCGTAATTAGCATAGTCGCCGACATGGAATTGTCCGGTTTTGAAGAAGCCCCATTTCTCGAAGAAGTCGGTCAGGTCGGTTTTTGTGACGTCGCAGCATGCTTTGATGAATTCGAACTGGTATTTGATGGTATCATTCCCTCCGTAGTTTCCCGCGTTGTTGCGCAGGTATTCCATGACGTCAGGGTAGAAGTCGGGATGCCCGTTTTCGGTAAAGTAGAGATGGAGTTGCCACAGGGGGACCAGCTTGTTGAAAACGTCCTTTGATTGCAGGTAGGCGATTTTTCCGTCGATGATTTCCTTGCGTGCTTTGTCGTAGCTGCCCTGGCGCTTCAAGCGGCTTTCGTTGTCTGTTTTGGCGGCGGCTTGCAGAGAAAAGATATTGTTGCTGACCTCCGTCATGCCGCCCCAGGTCATTGGGCGCATTTGCATGACGTGACCTACTTCGTGGGAGAAGCCCCAGCAGGCGTCGCCCTTGAGGACGTTTTCCGGATCGGTTACCATCCGCATGGTGCCGTTGTCTCCCAGGTAGGCGACTCCATCGCCATCGCGGAACATGTAGTAGTTGAAGTTCACACGGGCAAAGACGCGGTTTTTCGGGATTTTGCCGTATTTCTCAAGGCCCATCAGCTGGTATTGGATGCCGATCAGTTTGTCGTAGGCGTTGATCAGTTCTGTCCCGCGGTCGCTGGTGATTTTTTTCAGGAATTCAACCGGGTAGGCAACCTGGATGTATTTTCCCCGGGCGTCCATGATCGGAGAGACGGCTTGGTCAAGCAGGCGTACCCAGTCTTCATTAGTATCGCCCCGGGTGGTGTCAAAATAGCCGTTGGCCTTGCCCGTCACGAAATGGACGGGGATTTTTGGAGCCGTATCGGCATCATTGGTGAAGTAGCTGATGTAGGCGTTGGCGGGCGTTTCCACATCAATGATATTGATTCCTTCCTTGAGGGGAATTTGCTTTTTGTGCAGTCCCCAGCCGTTGGGGTCTTTCGTCGGCTGCACTCCTTCGGCCGGCTTGCGCATCAGGTTCGGGAGCAGGAGGCTGATTTCACGCCCATCCGTCTTGCCGACCAGCACGACGTGCTGCCCTTTTTCGAGGTAGACGCCCGTCATGTTGTCGTATTTGCTGAATCCATCTCCGATTCTGAGATTTTTGCCCGTCTGGCGGGGTGAGGGGAGGGCCTCGTATTCGGCATACAGGTAGTCCGGCTTGTAGTTGCCTGCCAGGATTTTGTCCGCGAGTTCCTTCATCGTGTCAGACTGGAAGGCGGAAGTATCCTTGACATCCTGTTTCAGGGCCGTGCAGGAGGTATCCTTGAATAGCTGGAGGTCATTGCCGATACTTTCCGGCGTATTGGCGGCAAATACCGTTGCGAGCGACAGCAGGGGAAGGGAGAGTAATGAAATGATCCGGTTCATAACAACGTGGGGAGTGAATGATTTTACGATGTTAGAAGTTACACTCTCCGTTTTCCTCTTCTTTCACCATTCCTCTTTTTACCGGCAAACGGAAATCCACCCGGCTTCAACACAAGGCCCGGGCTGTTTGATGAAGGGGAGCGCTTCAGTATGGTACTGTCAATCTTCTTTGCGTGTGATTTTGAAGGCTTCCATTGTTTTAATCCCTGGCCTCCCCCTGCTGCGGTTGCCGTGACAGGGGCATTCGCTGCTGTCATGCTTGAGCCATTTGCCTCGGGTGAAGCATTTTTCCCAGGTTCAGAACATGTTAGCGGGGCTTCCCAGTTCATGGCGTTCCATGGCGCTGGTTTCTCCTTGGGGACATTAAAGTTGTAACATGGTACACCTTTCCTTCTTCTTGAGAGTCTTATTCTTGAACGGAGAGGCTTCGATACTGTTTTAACAGGAGAGTAGCCTTCAACCGTTTTTCCAATTCCAGCTTCTGATGAAAGGGTCCTTCATTTTCCAAATCAGGTTATTGTTTTTGCGGGCTAACAAGCTGCTTTGGGTCAAGGCTACCTATTTTGCGCTACTGGCTATTATTACGGCTATTGCATCGATTTACCTGGGTGAGTTTGTACCATTTGATATTTTTCAGAAGATCGGAGCCGATACGGTCGATACGATTTTAAATATCCTGGCTTCAAGCATGCTGGCGGTTACGACTTTTTCTTTAACCACGGTTGTTTCCGCCTATGCAGCGGCTACGTCAAGCGTGACACCCAGAGCCACCAAGCTGTTGATGGAAGATTCTACTGCCCAGAATGCACTTTCCACGTTCATCGGGTCCTTCATTTTCAGCCTGATTGCGATCATCTTTCTGAATTCCGGCATGTACGACCAGAAAGGAAGAGTCGTGTTGTTCGTTGTCACCCTGGGAGTGATTGCCATTATTCTGGTTACGCTCATCCGGTGGATTGAGCATTTATCCCGGCTTGGCCGGGTGGGCGAGACTTCAGAGCTTGTGGAAGGGGTCACACGGAAAGCGTTGCTGGCACGCGCCAAGGAACCCTATCTGGGGGCTAATCCGCTGGTTGACCGGGAGCTTGATATTCCGGAAAATGCCGTTCCCGTCAGGAGCGATCAGACAGGCAATATCCAATATATTGACATGGAGAAGCTGGACCACCTTTCCAGAGATAAGGATCTTAATATTTACGTTGTTGCGCTGCCGGGGGATTTCGTTTCCGTTACCTCGATTCTGGTTTATGCTGACAAGCCTGTGTCAAATGAAACCCGGCGTGAACTGCTTGGAGCTTTTGTGATTGGCCATGAGCGCAATTTTGAACAGGATCCCAGATTCGGATTGTGCGTACTTGCTGAAATTGCCGCCCGGGCCTTGTCCGCGGCCGTCAATGATTACGGAACAGGGATTGATATTATCAACCGGGGCGTCCGGTTGCTGACGAATTACGCCCAGGCGGAACGCCATGCCGAGGTGAAGCATGAGAGAGTCTGGGTGCCTCCTTTAACTGTCTCCAATCTGTTTTCGGATATTTTTGCCCCTATCCTTCGGGATGAAGGAGGCATTACGGTTATTGACATCAAGCTGTTGAAGGCTTTTGCCGAGCTGTATAACCTGGATAACGGGCAATTCAAGGAAGAAGCCCGGAAATACTCCCGCCAGTGCTATGAACATGCGCTTAGAACCGTAGTGCTCGACGAAGACAGGGAGACGCTGAAAAAGCTGGTTATTGATTAGACCGTTGGTTTCTCCGTGAGAAAGGGAAATCCGGCCAAAACCGAGCGGGCTGAATTTTGAAGACAGCGTGAAGTTTCCCAAATGCCTGGGGTCGTAACAAAGGATTTATTTCCGGGCAGACTTCGTTGGTGAAAATCGGCCCGGAAAACGGAAAGGCTCCCGACATTTTTATTTCATCAATGGGGGCAGGCCGCAGCTGTTTCGTGTTGTTATAGCTGATGGTTAATGTTTTAGAATGCCGCCTTTTCAGGGATGATCAAGTTTCATCGTTTCCTGATGATTTCTTCCCCGCATGGAAATTTTAATGAGTACCCGGCCGTACATGCTCATGATGGCGTGGTCTTATTATGAAGATGAATATATGTGTCCGTTCCGGGGTGCTTTTCTGTCTATTGATGGCGGGTGTCCCTTGTAGTTATGCTCAGAAGCCCGTTTTAACGGACTGGAATTACCTGCCGTCCTATGGGTAGTCGCTTTCCGTAGGGTGGACGGCCAAGCCGGTCGTGACCACGGAGCAGAAGGACGGAAATTTGATGTTCAAGGGCGGCGTGCGGCCTTTTGAGGGCGGCAATGACCGGAGCGCCGCCGTTCCTCTGGTGGAGAGAGTTTCTCCGGACGGCGCCAGGGGGGAGACGCCCGTTTCCGGAGCATCCGGTAATTTCATGCACCTGCTGAAGAAGCGCGATGCCGGAAAGGCCGACAGGGTCCGGTTCCTCTGCTCTGCCGACGGCGTGGGAGGCGTCAGCATCGGTGTTCTTTCCAAAAGCAACGCTCCCTATCAGCGCATTCTGGATGATTTGACAGCGGGCCGCGAGCTGGCGGACAAGGCTGGAAAGACCTTTTCCATGCCTTGTTTCCTGTGGACGCAGGGGGAAACCGACCAGCAGGACAGAAAAACAAGGGAATGGTACAAAGAGAAGATGCGCGCTGATTCAGGATATTGACGCGGACGCCAAGGCCGTCACCGGACAGAAGAATGACGTGCTGTGCTTCGGGTACCAGGTTTCTTCCCACCTCAATTATTTTGTCCAGAATCCCACGGATTACCCTGTCATTGCCGTGGCCCAGCTGGATCTGGCCCTGGAGAAGGACAGCCGGTACATCATGGCCACGCCCATGTATCATTTCACCTATAGCGACGGGGTGCATTTGACGGCTCCCATGTTCCGTCTTTACGCGGAGTATGCCAGATACGTCATGTATAAGGTGATGGTGGAAGGCGTGAAATGGAAGCCCATCCATCCCGTCGCCCATGCCATCGGCAGGAAAGGGCAGGACTGGACGGTAGGCGTAAAGTTTTTCGCGCCTGTGCCTCCTCTGGCGCTGGATACCAGGACGATTCTTGATCCGGGCAATTACGGTTTTTCCCTAGTGAATAGCCGGGAAGAGCCTCTGGAGATTAAGTCCGTCAGCTTGAACGGTAAAATGTTGTTCGCATTGTAATATCATCAGACCCTTCCAGCAGCCGCCTCCGGTACGGAATGACCTTAAAGGAGAAGCTTCCCTCCGGTCCGCGTACCGGCGCGCGCGGGTGCCTGCGGGATTCCCAGGGGAAGAAGGTTAAGACCCGGATTCAGGATGTCGTGCACCGCATGGATAACTGGTGCCCGTTTTTCGATTACCCCCTGGAATCCCGGGGCAGGATGAACAAGACGGATTCCAGGTAGATTTCCATAAGGCGGCCGGAGCCGCTTTTGTTCCTTTCTTCCTGCATGGTTTACCCATTCCTTCTGAAAGACATGGAGTTCCTGTTCTGGTTTTAGTAGCCCATACCCCAAATTGGAGTCGGTTCAAATGAGAGAATTCTAAGGCCTGGTTAGCGTTTGTAGATTGTTTGTCCAGCGTATAGTTTAGAAAATAAGAAGGATCGAGAATTTTTCCTATTGCTGTTGCAACTTGTCTCATTCTAAGCTGGCCGGACTTTTCTACGAACGAGACAGCCAATGAAAGCAAGCAAGCCAAGCATGGAGGTCGAAGGCTCCGGAATAGCATCACGCACCATGCCGTTGAGCCGTATGTTGCTAATCGCCAAACTTTCCTCAACATCTTCGGTCGTGTTGGCAAAAGCAATTCTGAATGTGACTTCGTTTATGTTGCTATAGGTTTGACTCCAGGAAGTTAAGTCGAAAGATACACTTTGATCAAAAGTTTTGAATCCTGCATCTGTTCCAACATTAATGACGCCTCGCTGGCTTGTCAGGCCAAGAGGTATCCAATCCTCTCCGCCTATGTTGGCGAAAATTTCAAATCCGAACCGTGAAGTTACTGTTGTCGGTTCCAGGACAGCCGCTCCCCAATCAAATGTAATGTTATATAAATCAAGGGATTTTCCTCCTTCTGCCTTGGTTGAAAATTGAATATATGATTTGTCATAGTGGGGGGTGTCGCTCGGCGTTGTATGATCATTGAACAGGGCCCAATAGTTGCCATTGCCACCCGATACGGTTGGGAAGTTGATCATATCCAGATTTCTGCTATAGGTGAATGAAGTGATGGCCCCCTCATAAGTAGTCATCTGGCTGCCTCCCGAAGAGTCAATGCCGGGTACTGTGGCAGCGTGGTTATAAGGGCTTGGCTGCCCGTCAAGGAAATGGGACAGCAACTCGGCTTGAACCGAGCTGCAAGCTGCAAATGCCACCAGAATGAGGAAAAAGTTTTTCATTGAAAATATTTTTTACTGTTTATGTTAAAGTAAGTTCTGGTGAAAATGTTCGATATCATCTGTATGTAATTTAAATGAAGGGGTTTATTTTATTCTGCACAACACTTTTCCCTATGTCGGCACAAAGCGACTAACATATTAAGTTTCTGTAGCTCAATAGACAACACAGTTTTTGGAATAGACATTAACGCGCTTTTTTCCGCTTGTTCAGGATTGTCATACGTTCTTCCGAAATTGCCGTGTGGCCTCGGTCGATATCCGATTTTGTAACTTGGCGGATATTCCATGATTGATCATCTTTTCCGCAGAAGTCGGCCCCGTTAGACAGGCAGAACCGTGCCGAGTGCGTCCAGTTGCCTATTCTCTAATGATTTCGATAAAGATCAGCATTTTATCCCCTCTGTTCCATGAAGCTTCAAATGCCTGTTTCATCTGGGAAAGCATCCATTATGTCCATTTAAATTAATTCCATTGCCGACTTTGAAAAATACCCCATATTTGTAGTAAGGTGATACGGGAAAGTTGCCGCCCCCATGACAATAAAGAAGCAGACAGCATGCAGAGCCTGTTGTTTTACAGAGGTTTCAGAAGGAGCCGCAGTCTCTTCTTGTCCGTCCGCACATTCTTCATTCTTGAGCAGACATTCGGCACGGTTTGCAGAGAAGCGTCTTATTTTTCCTTCCGGGGAAGGTTTCCTTGCCCGGACGGAATGCGGAAGAAGGAAGGTTTTTCATTAGAAGAGCGGCGTTTTCCCGAGATGAAGAAATTATCCGGTTTGGAATAAGAACTGGAGACAGGGACCATCTGTACCTTGCGGACAGGCACAAGATATTTTATTCCTTCCCGTTTGATTTCCAATGGAAATGGATGAAACCATATGGCAGGCTTCATCCCTTGGCGGCAAATAAACAACCGTTTTTACCCAGTCTGCATTCCCGTTGGAACGGTTTCCTCGGAAAGAAAACTTATGCCAGTTACGGCATCTATTTCGGGAACGGCGTTTTAGGCCTGCATTTTTGCAATGCGTTCAATCAGTTCCATGCACATACGGCCGTTGTGGTAGGGGCCTTTCCAGGCGTTTACTCTGAATTCGTTGTCTCCGTCCTGGGGATCCAGGTCTCCTCTGGAGAGCCATTCCCGGAATTTGCCGTCGCTATGGTCGGAGACATAGTTCCTGATGTAGTCGACTACGTTCATTGTCAGCGCCAGATATTTGGGATCACCCGTCAACTGGAAGGCATTGAAGAAGCCGATGACCGCTTCACTCTGCACCCACCAGGACATCTGACGGTCTACGAGTCCGTGCTCGTTGGCTTCTGCATACAGGCCTCCTGTGTCCGGGTTGATGCCGTCCGCGCATGCATCGGCAATCCGCACGGAAATCGGCTTGCATTTTTCCACCAGTTCCTTGCCTCCGTAAGCTTCGGCGGCTTCCGTCAGCAGCCAGGCGCCTTCAATGTCGTGGCCGAAGGAAAACAGGGTATCCGTTGATTTCCAGTCATCAGTCATGTAGGGCTTGTAGTGGAAGTATTCCTGGTCCAGCAGCTTGTTGGTCATAATGTCAATCAGTTCGCCCACGGTTTTCCTCAGCTTGGGATCATCATCCACGAGCATCAGAGTCGTATAACTTTCAATCATGTGCAGATGGGTGTTGAGCGCCTTGGATCCCAGGGAAGGGTCCGGAATATTGAAGCTGTCATCCCGCCTTTTCCAATCCCGGGTAAAGGTTTCAAAGTATCCCCCGTGTTTGGGATCCAGGGCATGTTTTTCCAACGCTTCATACATGTCCCGGGCCAGCTTCAGGCCGTCTTTGCTGCCGCTCGCTCTTGCCAATTCCGCTCCTCCATAGATGATGAAGGCAATACCGTAGGGGTATTTTGACTCATCCGCGGGGTTGCCCTGGGCGTCTACTACCCAGTAGGCTCCTCCGTATTCCTTGTCTACAAAGTGTTCCTTGATGTAATCCTTTGCATGGTTGGCCATTTCCAGATAGCGGGGATCCTTCAGAATGCGGTAGGCGCTTGCAAACGTCCACATGAGTCTGGCGTTGAGCACAATGGAGCGGTCGGCGTCCTTGACCGGTTCAAGCGTCCTCAGAACGGCTCCGTAAAAACCGCCTTTGGGGGCGTAGTCATAATTGATATAAAAATCCAGAATGTCTTTCAGTTCCTGCCTGGACCATTCATCCAAAGATTGCAATGTTTCCTTAGTTTCCATCGTTGTGTCTTTCGTTACATTTCATGGGCATCCCGTTTATTGATGCCCCCTGTTTCCCGGCTGCAAGTGCATTGCCAACGGAGGATCTCCATCCGGGTGGGGAAGGACGCAGGCTGTTGCACGCATCAACGTTTTTCGTTTCTCCTGAAAGGGTTACCGCCGGGACTGGGAACATGGCATGTCTGCATGTTCGTATTGGTTTTGACAGGTTCCATATTTTCATGTTGAGAATATGACCTCTGGACAAAAGGTTCCGTAGGGGAGGAATTCCTTGTCTCAGGATTTCTTTTAACGGATGTTTAAGGCGTACATGGCCGGAACGGCATACGGACGGATTTTTCATTGTCCCGGAGAAGGATTGTTTTTCTTTCATGTTTGACTATCAGAAGATTTTGTTAATATTTCACGGTGCGTGCATTGTGGCCGCCTCTGTTTTTCCACGGTCTGAACATCCTGGCGGCAAATTCTCGCAGGAAGGTGGTAAAAAAGTGTGCGTGATTATCGAGTCATGAATTCCTTCAAGAACCTGTTTTGTTCTCTTTCATTCTTTTTCCCGAGCGCGAGTCAGGTCCGGGAGGAAGTTTCGGAAAGACGGACTGATGGTATGCGTTATTCCAGGGCTTCCTCTGGTCTTCACGCCTATTCATGACATGGCCGTTGTCTGGAAGAAGAAAATGGAATAGGGTGGAAAAGATGATGAATTCCGTATTCAAGTGTTTGATGAGTGCCGTATGTGCCGTGGCATTGCCGGCATTCGGGCAGGATGAGAAGGCCGATTTTCCCACGGACAAGGCCGTGACCGTATTCAGCGCGGGGGAAGGGAATCCTTATGAGTCCATCCGCATTCCCGCGTTGCTCAATATCGGCAGGGGGCAGCTTCTGGCGTTTGCCGAAGGCCGGTATAAGAATACCGACCAGGGGGAGAACGATATTATCATGAGCGTCAGCAAGAATGGCGGCAAGACCTGGTCACGTCCCCGGGCGATCGCCAAGTCTCATGGGGCCACCTTTAATAATCCATGCCCGGTTTATGACGTCAAGACCAAGACCGTGACTGTCGTATTCCAGCGTTATCCCGCCGGGGTCAAGGAGCGGCAGCCTAATATCCCCCAGGGTTGGGACGACGAGAAGTGCATCCGCAATTTCATGATCCAGAGCAGGAACGGCGGTTCTTCCTGGAGCAAGCCCGTGGATATTACTAGGACGACCAAGCGGCCCACAGGGGTGGATATCATGGCTTCCGGCCCGAATGCGGGAGCCCAGTTGAGGAGCGGTCCCCACAAGGGGCGCCTGGTGATTCCGATGAATGAAGGGCCGTTCGGCAAGTGGGTGATTTCCTGTATTTACAGCGACGACGGCGGCAAAAGCTGGAAGCAGGGCCAGCCAACCGCCAATATGAAGGGCCTGGTGAATGAAACATCCATCGCGGAAACGGATAACGGAGGCGTGGTCATGGTCGCCCGCCACTGGGGCGGAGGCAATTGCCGCCGCATCGTGTGGTCGCAGGACGGCGGCGAGACATGGGGTGAAGTGGAAGATGCTCCGGAATTGTTTTGCGACAGCACGCAGAATTCCCTGCTGACTTATTCTCTGACGGACCAGCCTGCCTTTGGCGGCAGGAGCCGCATCCTCTTTTCCGGACCCAGCGCCGGACGGCGCATCAAGGGGCAGGTGGCGATGAGCTATGACAACGGCAAGACCTGGCCGGTGAAAAAACTGTTGGGAGAAGGCGGTTTTGCCTATTCCAGCCTTGCCATGGTGGAGCCCGGCGTAGTAGGTGTGCTTTATGAGGAGAACCAGCCACATATCAAGAAGCTGAAGTTTGTTCCCATCACGATTGACTGGCTGACGGACGGGAAGGACACGGGACTGCCGGAAGGAAGGAAAGCTCCGGTTCTTAAATAAGTTCGTGAACGGTAAATATTCGTTTTCCAACGGGACTGGATTTCCAGTCCCGTTTTTTATGAAGAAAGGGTTGAGGGGGGAAGAGACAATGAAAGGAATGTTCATGTGGCATGGTGGGAACCCGGCTGGCAGGGAATGGAGCCTCCGGCTTTCATGACTGAATTTGTGCCGAAGCGCAGCGAAGGGATTTTGTTTTTTACTTCCGGTCGCCGCAGGTCCATTTTCTTGATGATTTAATTGTTCATGAAAGAAGGGCCTGGCCTCTTTCCTCTGGAACGGGCCTTGTCATTGTTACTTGCTTTTAAAAGATTCATGGGGAGGATTTTAGTGTACAAACATGGTTATATCTGTTAGATGGCAGGATATTCAACTACTATACCTTATGAGAACTTGGTGCAAAAACATATGTTTTTGCACCATCTGGTAGTGATGGACCGGGAACATGAATTGGATCTTCATGCCGCGCTGGCGATCGGATATGCGGCCACACGGCCCTATACCTGGCCGGCCCTTTCTCCCGCACAGCTTAAATTAGGGTTCAGCATAAAAAGCCGTGACGGACAGCAGAGATTTCTTCTGAAATGGTATCGGGATACGTACACGGGGCCTACCCTGCGTCTGGTGGATGACCTCGTGGACCGGGTAGCCCGGAAGCAGGCAGCGGAAAAACCGAAGAAGACGCTGGAAACGATCAAAAATATTTTTTGAGTTTTTGTCGATTTCTCTATCTCGTTTGCGTAATATATTTATTATTAATATAATGTAATTGTGAGAAATAGATCTATTTCTCACACTTACAGAATGAATTTAGTAAATATGGTGATGGGGCCAAACGAATGAGAATGAATCTGTTAAAATCACGCGAAATAATAATAATAATATTATAAAAATATATCTAATTACTTTACTGGATATATTCATATTAATTTGAAATGCTATATATATAGGACGTTTTCTACGTTGATTTCCTTTCATAATATGATGGCTATACTCTATGGGTTGATGCGCTCTTTGGGAGAACAACTTCCTATCTTCAGAGTTGATATATATAGAAAGGTATAGCATATGTTTGCGACATTATGCTTCCTAAGTCTCCCTGAAGTTCGGAAGTAGTAATCTTAAAAGCTAGAAAGGAGGGGTTCTTTCTAGCTTTTTTTGGTATGAGTTGAACGATGAGCAGACACTACTCGGATTCTTCGGAGAGTTCAAGGAATTTCTTAAAGGCTTTTATAAGAAGGTAAATTAACTTGGGCGCTTGTTGACTTGGGCGCTTGTTGACTTGGGCGCTTGTTGGAGTATAAATGTGTTGTTCGCATGAATTGTTATGCGTGGATTGAAAATTATATAAGCCTTTAATTTTAAGAATTATATAAATATAGTGCAGGTTCAAAAAGCCTGCACTATATTTGTTAGAATGTGAAAGGATTCTTTTATCACTACATTCCACTCCGCATAGTTGCTTTTTCCCGATGACAGGGTACGCATGCATTGCCGGCTTGATTCCGGGGCGGCTGCAGGTACTCTCCAAGGCATCCGTTGCCCTTGGAGCTTTTCCCATTCGGGAAGGCCGGCGAACGGAAGATGATTCCCCGTTTCAATATATGTCCTGGATTTATCTGGTGTTGGCCGGTCTCTGTGAGATCGGATGGCCTTTGGGCTTCAAGCTTTCACAGGCGCCCGGCACGGGTTCCGGCAGGTTTGCCGCCTGCATTGCGTTCTCCGTGTTCAGCATGGCTCTGAGCGGCTTCCTGCTGTGGCTGGCGCAACGGAACATTCCCATAGGTACGGCTTATGCCGTATGGACGGGCATCGGCGCTCTGGGCACGTTCATGGTGGGCATCCTGTGGTTCGGGGATTCCTCCAATGTCTGGCGCATGCTGGCGGCTACCTTCCTGCTGATCGGCATCATCGGGTTGAAGCTGGCCCCCGGACATTAATCTGTCTTCGTGGCAATTTGTGCCGGGTCGGGGGAAGGTTAGTGTGCAGCAGCTCTCCGGAGAGGTCAACGGTGGGAAAGGTGTTTTTCCCACACTGTTCCGCAGGCGTCGGAAGGCATGCGCCAGTCTCCGCGCGGGGAAAGGGCAATTGTCCCTACCTTGGGACCGTCCGGCATGCAGCTGCGCTTGAATTGCTGCCGGAAGAAGCGGCGGATGAAGATGCCCAGGCCGCGGCGGATGAATTCCGGCTGGAATTCTCCGCGGAAGGCGTGTTCCGCCAGATACAGGATTTTGTCCGGCTCCGCGCCGTATTTGATGAAGTGGAAGAGGAAGAAATCGTGCAGGTCGTAAGGGCCCAGCACATCTTCCGTCCTCTGTTCAATGGAACCGTCGTCTGACGGAGGCAGAAGTTCCGGGCTGACGGGGGTGTTGTTGATGTCCAGGAGGGTAGCCGCCAGTTCCGGGGATGATTCTCCTGCGATGTGTTCAATGAGGCACCGTATCAGCGTCTTCGGAATGGAGCAATTGACCGCGTACATGGACATGTGGTCCCCATTGTAGGTGCTCCATCCCAAGGCTATTTCCGACAGGTCCCCAGTTCCAACGACCAGCCCCCCGTTTTTGTTGGCCAGGTCCATCAGGATTTGCGTGCGTTCGCGGGCCTGGACATTCTCATAGGTGGTGGTGCGTTCGGCGGGGTCGTGCCCGATGTCGCCGAAGTGCTGGAGACAGCATTCGGAAATGGGAATTTCCCGGAGTTCCGCGCCCAGAAGGCGGCACATGTTTACGGCATTACCGTGGGTTCTGTCCGTGGTGCCGAAGCCCGGCATCGTCACGGCCAGAATGTCGGAGGCAGGACGCTTCAATGCCCGGCAGGCGCGGGCGCAGATGAGCAGGGCCAGCGTGGAGTCCAGGCCGCCGGAGATGCCTATCACCAGTCTTTGGGCATGGGTGTGTTCCATCCTCTTGGCAAGTCCCGCCGTCTGGATGGCGATGATTTCTTCGCACCGTTCCCGGCGGTGGGCCGGGGAGGGCAGGAAGGGCCGCGCCGGGTTGAAGGCGTATTCCAGGCCGGGGGCGGCGGGAATTTCCGCAGGCACGGTCAGATGAAGGGCGTTTCCGGCAGGGGAGAGAGATTTGCTGTCATTGAAGGAGCTTTCGGAGAGGCGCGCCGCCGCCAGCCGTTCAAAGTCCACGTCTGCAAGGATCAGGGAGCTTTCTCTGCCGAACCGTTCGCCTTCCGTCGCCAGCCTGCCGTTGTCCGCAATGAGGGAATGCCCTCCAAACACCACGTCCGTGGTGGATTCATGCACTCCGGCGGAGGCCAGGACATAGGCGCAGAGGCATCTGCCGCTTTGCTGTTTGACCAGTTCGCGACGGTAGGCGGCCTTGCCGGTGAGTTCCGTTCCGGCGGACGGGTTGAAGATGGCCCTGGCCCCCAGAAGAGCCAATTGGGAGCTGGGAGGAATGACGCTCCACAGGTCTTCACATATTTCCACGCCGAAGCTGAAAGGGGAGGAAACATCATGGAAGACGATTTCCGTTCCGAACGGGATGCATGCCCCGTTGACTTGAACTTCCTTCGTTCCCGTTCCCAGCTCCCTGCCGGAGGTGAACTGCCGCTTTTCGTAGAATTCCCGGTAGTTGGGGAGCACCGTTTTGGGAACCAGCGCCAGGACGCAGCCGGACTGGACCACCGCCGCCGTGTTGTACAGGGCGTCTTCATGCAGGAAGGGCAGGCCCACTACGGCAATTGTGCCGGAACCTTCCGTGGCTTCCGCAAAGCGGCGCAGGCCGTCCAGGGCCGCCTCTCTCAGGCGCGGCTGGAAGAAGAGGTCTCCGCAGGAGTAGCCCGTAATGCACAGCTCCGGAAAGACGACGGCCGCCGCCTGCTGTTGCGCAGCTTTCCGGAATCCGGCCATGAGCTGGTCGACGTTGTAGTCCACATCAGCCACGCGGAGCTGGGGAACGGCGGAGGCAAGTCTGTAATATCCGAACATGGGCGGCGCAGTCTGGAAAAATGGAACCCGCAGATGTTCGTTTTCCCGTAATCAGGACGCAATTCGGGAGGGGCGGGTCTGATCCGGATACTAAAAGCTCATGAAAGACTTGTAAAGCCATCAGTGGGGACTGCCTCCCTCCGTTTTGCCGGAAGGATGAGATGGGAAGGGAAACTCTCCCGTATGCCGCCCGAACGCCGGGCATCGGAAGCGGGCTTCATCTTTTTTCCGGAATCCGGCAGCGTGGCGGCTTTTCATGACCCGGGAACAGCATTGAGACTGGAACAACAGGAGAAAAAGAGTAAACCATACCGCAAAGGCTGATGAAAAATACTGACCGATTCACCGGAAAAGCCGGAGCCTATGCCCAGGGAAGGCCCGGTTATCCCTCCGCCGTTGTTAAGCTTCTGACCCAGGAAACCCGCCGGGAAAATCCCCGCATGGCGGATATAGGTTCTGGAACGGGCATTCTTTCCCGCGCCATGCTGGAGCGCGGCTGGACCGTGTATGGGGTGGAGCCCAACGATGACATGCGGAAGGAGGCGGAAAAGACGCTGAACGGCTTTTCTCGTTTTCATTCCGTGGCGGGAACGGCGGAACATACCCGACTTTCCGGTGCTTCGGTGGACCTGGTGACGTCGGCGCAGGCATTCCACTGGTTTGACGCCTTCGCGTTCAAGCGGGAATGCCGCCGTATTCTGACCGGGGAAGGCAGGATAGCCCTGATTTGGAATTCCAGGGTGGAAGACAGCCCTATTGTCCGGGAGGAAGGAAGCATCCATCGTCTTTACTGCCCCCGTTTTTACGGGTTCAGCGGGGGCTTGGCGGAATTGACGGACAGTATCGGAGCGTTTTTCGGCCACCGCTTCCGGGTATTCCGCTTTCCGAATAATTTGTCCTATACGCGCGACCAGTACCTCCGCCGCATGATGTCCGCCTCCTATGCCCTGATGGAGAACGGCGAAGGGCGTTCCTCCTGGCTGGCTGCCCTTGACGGGCTGTTTGACCGGTTTGAGATGGAAGGCCGTGTGACGGTTCCGAATGAAACCGTTGTGTATTTAGGGAACTGCTGAGTATGCGCCGTCCACGCGCTGCATCGGGAAAAGGACGTCCCTGCGTTTCCCTGACGGTTGTTTCCTTGGCTCCCGGCCGGCGCAATGTTTTTCCGGCAGAAGTCCGCAATCTAAGAACCCTTCTGTCAGAATATCCCGGAAATATCCGACAATGGAAAGAGAAAGCTTTCGTTCAATTCATGGATTGAACGATGACGGCAGCCAGGATGGCGATGAATGCTAAAATAATAATGATGGCGGTAATATGGCCGGTTTTGTCCACGTCAAGAGTCCACTCCCTTTTAAGACGGGAAAGGTCTTCCCCTGCGGCATAGCGGGAGAAAAGGTCTTGGAGCTGGGAGTAGTCCAGATCTTTGGGCGCTATGTAAAGTTCCCTGTTCTTTCCGTTGACGAATGATATCTCGCAATGATAGCTCTCCGGATCGTTGCAGGCGGCCTGGAGGAACTCGTTTCCGCGGTTGCAGATGATGAAGGCCTCCGTATCGTCTTTGATGCCGGAAAGGGCTTCTTCCTGTGTTGCGCAGGGATCTCCGGAAAGTTCCCATATGATGGAAGGGCGGGATGAAGAAAGGCTCATGGAATGAAAAAGGGTCGTTGAGAACGGTAGAGGATGATTTCTCCTGCCGCCAGTATAAAAGAACTTCCTGCTTCTTTTTGTGGAGAAAACGGCTCCTGGAGGAATGTTCCCGAGGGTACTGAACGCTCTGCCTGGTGCGGCATTCAACGATTGTCTTTCCGCGCGCCATTCCGGTTCTGCATGTTTTCCTCCGGGACGTTCCGTCCGGATTTCTCCGGCCGCGCAGTGATAGCTGCTTTTGCTCCTCTGGAAAATCGTCCCGGATCTGCAGGCATGGCTTCTTCTCTCACATTATTATTGCTTTATCCCGGTGGGCTTGCCGTGGTATGATAACTCACCGCCATGACGCAGCAGCCTTTTTCTCAAGAACCTTTCCTGGTTTCCGGATTGCATGGGGACCAGATTCTGGGCGCCCGCAGCAATCAGCAGGATTCCTTTTCCATCCTGGCCGGGGAGGATGCCCTGGTGCTGGTCCTGGCGGACGGCATGGGGGGATATACCGGCGGGGAACTGGCCAGCCGCGCGGCCATAGAAGGTTTTTCCCAGGCGTTTGAGCGGGAAAACCGTTCTCCCGGCAAGAGGATGAAGGCCGCGGTGGCCGCCGCCAATGAACAGGTGCGCGTCGTCCGGAGGAAGAGAGGGAAGGATGACGAGATGGGCACGACGCTGGTAGCGGCCTGGATAGGGCCGGAAGGGCTGCGCTGGGTCAGCGTGGGTGATTCCCTTCTGCTGCTTATTCGGGAGGAGAAGATGTTTCTGCTTAATGATCTTCACCAGTATTCCACAGAGCTGGAACGCATGGCGGATGAAGGTTCCATTAGCCGGGAGGAGGCCTTGAGCCACCCTTCCCGTCATTCCCTGACCTCCGCTCTGATGGGGAAGGAGGTGCCTTTGGTGGATCTCCGGGAGGAATTCTTCCCTCTGTTTCCCGGTGACCGTCTTCTGGTCGCCAGTGATGGGGTGGGCCCCTATCTGGATTCCCTGGGCCCGGCGGGAATACGGTATTTGTCCATGCTGTCCGCGGAAGAATTGGTGTGTTCCGTATTGGCCGGAATCAACCGGGACGGAGCGTCCAATCAGGATAACGCCACGCTGATCTGCGCGGAAATAGCGGAAGCGTGATTTTTCCGGAAGGAATGGAAAGTGATAGGCTACGCAAGGAAAAGCAGACAGAAGAAGATTAAACGTAAACCGTTTGAAATGAGCATTGTTTCAGTATTTTTCCAAATTGAGAAAATGCAAATGACAACGTAATATAGAGGTTGTTCAGTTACCAGACCGTTAGCCGGGCAGTTACTGGAACGGGAACAGGTAACGGAATGCAATGAAAAGAAATCCTCACCGTTTTCTTTGCACTCGTACTCTACATTTTGCTTATCAAGGAACGCTTATATGGCAAGTAACTTTGCACCTAAAAATATAAGCGTATGAAAGTAGAAAAATTCAAGGTGCTGCTCTACCTCAAAAAGAGCGGACTGGGCAAGTCGGGCAAAGCCCCGATAATGGGAAGAATTACAGTGAACCGCACGATGGCACAGTTCGGATGCAAGTTGTCCTGCACTCCCGAATTGTGGAATCCCCGTGAAAGCCGTCTGAACGGAAAGAGCCGCGAGGCGGTGGAGACTAATGCCAAGATTGACAAGTTGCTACTGGCGTTAAACATGGCATTCGACAATCTTGTGGAACGCAAAATTGATTTCGATGCCACCGATGTGAAAGACCTTTTTCAAGGCAGCATGGAAACGCAGATGACCCTTATGAAAATGACCGATGTTGTCTGTGATGACATCAAGGCACGTATCGGTATTGACCGTGCCAAAAGTACTTATCCCGGCTATCACTATATGCGGCTGGCTCTCGGAGAGTTCATCAAGCATCAGTACAAGGTCAAGGATTTGGCTTTCGGGCAACTGACGGAACAGTTCATCCACGACTATCAGACATTTGTCACGGAAGATAAAGGACAGGCAATCGATACTGCCAGACATTATCTTGCCATACTTAAGAAGATTTGCCGTATAGCTTATAAAGAGGGACATGCCGATAAAATCCACTTCCAACATTTCACCCTGCCGAGGAAAACGGAAACGACTCCACGGGCATTGAGCCGTGAATCGTTCGAGAAAATCCGTGACGTGGAAATACCTGCATACCGCAAATCCCATATGCTGGCAAGGGATATGTTTCTCTTCGGATGTTACACAGGTGTATCTTATGCGGATGTCGTTTCGATTACCCATGCTAATTTGCAGACAGACGGGGACGGGGCATTATGGTTGAAATACCGCAGAAAGAAAAACGAACTCCGTGCCAGTGTAAAACTATTGCCCGAAGCAATTGCGCTTATCAATAAGTATAGCAGTGAGGACAGAGAAACCTTGTTTCCTTTACTTCGCTGGCCCAATCTTAGAAGGCACATGAAAGCGTTGGCGGCACTGGCAGGCATCAAGGATGACCTGTGCTACCATCAGGCGAGGCATAGTTTCGCCTCGCTGATTACGCTCGAAGCTGGTGTGCCGATTGAGACCATCAGTAGGATGTTGGGGCATTCCGATATTTCCACCACTCAGGTGTACGCCCGTGTCAGTCCGAAAAAACTCTTTGAGGACATGGACAGGTTCATCAAAGCTACCGAGGATTTCAAACTTACCCTTTAATACGGCAAACGATATGCGAAGTACATTTTCACTGTTACCCTATATCAACCGCAGCAAGGTAAAGGCTGACGGTACGACCGCCGTTCTCTGCCGCATAACCATTGACGGGAAACAGACTGTCATAAGCACAAGTATCTATTGCCGTCCCGAAGATTGGAATGGCAAGAAGAACGAGATAAAGTCCACAAGGGAAAACAACCGCTTGCAGGAATATCTCCGGATCATTTCAGAAGCATACGAAGAAATACTGAAATCGCAAGGTGTAGTCAGTGCAGAGATGTTGAAGAGCCACATCACCCAAAACAACATTCATCCGACTACCCTCCTGCAAATGGGAGAATGGGAACGGGAGCGGTTAAAGAAACACTCCGAGGAAATAGATTCAACCTCCTCCTATCGAAGTTCAATGTATTACCAGAAGTACCTGACAGACTATATTGTGTCATCGGGTAAAAAGGACATCTGTTTTGAAGAAGTTACAGAGGACTTCGGCAAATCTTATAAGGCATATCTGAAAAGATGCAAGAACTTCGGGGCATCTCAGACCAACCATTGTCTGCGATGGTTGAACCGCCTGTTGTATCTGGCAGTCGATAAGGAGATAATCCGAGTGAATCCCTGCGAGGAGTTGGAATATGAAACCAAACCGGAGGCAAAGCACAGATACATCAGCCGCGATGAGTTCAAGAAGATACTTTCCACCCCGATGTATGACAACAGGCTGGAGTTGGCGAGACGGGCTTTCATATTCTCCTGCCTGACAGGATTGGCGTATGTGGATATACAGTTGTTGCATCCCCACCACATCGGGATGAATGCGGAGGGCAGACGGTATATCCGTATCAACCGCAAGAAGACAAAGGTGGAAGCGTTCATACCCCTGCATCCCATAGCGGAACAGATATTGTCGCTGTACAACACGGTCAATGACGAACAGCCCGTATTTCCGCTTCCTAACCGTGACGCCTTGTGGTTTGAAATTCATGAGTTAGGTGTAATCATAGGCAAAGAGGATAACTTGTCCTACCACCAAAGCCGACATAGTTTCGGAACTTTCCTTATTTCAGCGGATATACCGATAGAGAGTATCGCCAAGATGATGGGGCACTCCAATATTCGGACGACACAGGGATATGCACGTATAACCGATGACAAAATCTCAAAGGATATGGACAAACTGATGGAACGCCGGAAGAAACAATCTACCGGCGAAAAGACAAACAAAAGTAACTAAACAATGTCAATGCAATATATTATGGATAGAGGTATAATCACAATCAGTGAAGCGGGTATGGTCACTATTCCGACCGCACCCGTATGGATGACACAATTCGAAATCGCCGACCTGTTTGGAGTATTCTCTTGTGACATTCGTAAAGCGATTCATGCTATATATAGGAATAAGGAGTTAAACGAATGTGATACGATAAAATATATCAAGCAACCAGATGGTATCAGTTATGATGTTTATAATCTTGAAATGGTTATAGCCATTGCATTCAGGATATGCAGTAGAGAAAGTATCTTGTTCAGACGGTTTGTGATAAATGAAATCTACGCCACCAAGAAAGAGAACTCAATAACATTGTTTGTATCTTGTGGCAGAGGAAGCAACCTATGGTATAGTTGAGGTTCATCCCATCAGTCACCTGTTCCCGATGCTCGGATGCAAAGGTAGCGCATGGCACTGATGGCAGTGGCAAGGTCAGGCGGCAAAGCCGTTTCGGGCAGAATCTTCCTCCTGCGGAGCGTATTCAGCCCGAAAACCTTGCCTCTGCCGACCATACGCTCGTAAGGCATCCGGCAACGGAAACAAGCGACTGACGGGAAATCAGAAGAAAAATCGGGGACGGTTTACAAGTGAAGCGGAATGTGGATGCTTCACCTGTAAACTGTCCCTTTTTCTTTTTGCTGTAAGTCCATTGCTACCGCAAATTATAGGGCAGACGGCAAACTGCGCTCCTTTAAGAAAATCAGATAGTCAATCAGATTGCCTTCTGCCGAAAAGCGGAGCGGTAGCCGTCATTCAACATCCGTTCAATGTCGGATTCACGGTAAAGGATTTTACCGCCTAACTGGATATAGGCTATCCGTCCTTCGTTGCGATAGTCCTGAAGTGTTCTTCTGCTCACCTTCAGCCGTGCCGACACTTCCTTGTCGGTAAAGAAACGCTCTCCGTCCAATGTCGGGCGATAGTTGGCGGTCAGACGCTCATAATTGTCCATCAGTCGGTCAAGACTGCCCATGAAGTGGATTATCCATTCGTTGTCTTTGTTAATCAGTTCGTTCATGTTACTTTGGATTTAGTGGGTATTGTTATTCTACTATGTTCATTGCATCAGGTTTATATTGTCCGATCTTTGAAACGTGCTTCCTTCCGCCTATCCTCCACAACGGAAACGATACGCTGTACATCTTCGGGACGGTAGTATGTCTTGTGGTTTATCTGCGAGTAGGCAAGCGTGCCGTTGTCCCGCAGGGTCTGCAACGTGCGGGGACTGATGTTCAACATCCGGCACACGTCCTGATTGTCCATCCACTCACTCATTTTCTTTTCGCCGTGCCGCTGGCAGATGGCTTCCATACGGTGGACGAAGCGGTCGAACTTGGCGACCATCTCCTCAAAGGTCTTTCTTTCGATTGATACAATTTCCATATACATTATTCTTTGCTGTTATTGTTTCTTTTGCTGCAAAGGAATATATAATCCGTTATCCGACAATGGTTTTTCCAAAAGTGGCAGCATGTGGCACCGATATGGCAGAGGTTGTCCGGGATACTACTTTTCGTTATCATCTTAATTGGTGATTTTAGCAAGAATGCCAAAAGATAAATAAGGGCTTAATTCAAATTTGCCCTTAAAATCATCTTTGTCCTCCTTATGATTCATATCCGGCAAATCGGAGAAGTCTGCACCATTGTTTATATCGCCTTAAAGCAAAACCATACAAAATTTCCTAACAGAATCCAAGTCCTTGACTGACTGCAATAAAGCCCCTTACTTTGCTCCCGACAAACGGTCAACTATGCGCATACAGACCAACAAGTATTCACTTTAACAAGAAACAAAAATGAGCAAGAAATTCAGAAACATCGAAAACGATGAAGCGTTCAAGAACTTCAAGCTGGAAGACTATATGCCTTCCATGCCCGAACACAAACAGGAAGACAGTTCTTCCGTAGCCGCAGAAGAAGAACCTATTGCGGAAGCGGGCAGTCTCTTTCCAGTGTTGGATGAACCGGGCACAACCGCAGTACAAGCGGCTATGCCGGATACTCGTATACACGAGCAGGTAACGGGGGCGGAATCAGATGACGAGGCACAGGAAACCGCCACAGATACGGGCAACATTCCCGTAGGACGGACAATCGTCAGACGTATCAGCAGCAAACAGCGCAGGCTGTCATTGGACGAATACCGCGCCACCTATTTGCGAGTGCCCAAGATAGCCGACCGCAAGCCCGTGTTCGTCAGTGGGGAGGTACGTGACAGGCTGGACGAGATTGTACGCCGCCTCGGAGGACGTGGCATGAGTGTATCTGGGCTTATAGAGAACCTCGCCCGTCAGCATCTCTCTACTTACGGAAACGATATTGGCCAATGGCGTAAATTGTAGGAATTAAGACAAGACCAACCGGGTGTCTTTAGGGTATCTTTCAGAGATGCTCTAAATCACTTGTAACTAAGTTTGGAGGGGCAAGTTTATGTTTCGGGCAGACCGAAACCACTTGCCCCGCTCCAAACCTCGCAGGGAAGGCACATCCCGTAGGTCTATCTTATGTACAATTATTACAATCAGTGATTAAACTAAAGAATAGATAAATATGGACAGTAAAAAAAGAAAAAACAATGGAATGAACAACGGACGGGAACGAGCCAACAAAGGCGGTCGCCCCGTCAAGGGAACCACCGAGAAACTGAAATACCGTATCACGGTGAAGATGGCAACAGAAGACTACTACCTGTTGAAATCCAAAGCGAAGTCGGCTGGCGTTTCTGCCAGCGAGTTCATTCGTGGTTGTGTCACAGAGGGCGGCGTAAAGGAACGGCTCTCGAAAGAGCATGGCGACCTTATCCGCAAACTCTGCGGCATGGCGAACAACTTAAACCAACTGGTACGGAAGGCAAATGCGGAGGGATACACTTCCGTGTTCTTACCCTGCCGCACACTGATGATAGAGATTGACAACCTTATAAACCGGATACGCCTATGATAGCAAAAATCATGAAAGGCTCAGACTTTAAGGCTGTGGTTTATTACATCCTGAACGATGAAAAAGGTACTCAAATCATAGATTCAGACGGCTTATTTTTGGAAAATAACGACACGATAGTGCAAGGATTTATTGGGCAAGCACAGATGAATCCGAGAGTGGCAAAGGCTGTCGGGCATATCGCATTGAGCTTTTCAAAGGAGGACGCGCCACGGCTGAACAATACGGTCATGGCGCAGATTGCCCGGGAATATATGGAACGGATGGGCATCAAGGACACGCAGTACATCATTGGGCGGCACTTTGACAAGGAGCATCCACATGTGCATATCGCGTTCAATCGCATCGACAATGATGGCAAGACCATATCCGACAGGAACGACCGCTTCCGTAGCGAGCGCATCTGTAAGGAACTGACCAAGAAGTACGGGCTTCATTTTGCCAATGGTAAGGAACAGGTGAAGATAGACCGATTGCGTGAGCCTGACAAGACGAGGTACGAGCTATACCAAATATTGAAGACAGAGGTTGGCAGATGCAAGGATTGGAATACCCTGCTTGAAAGATTGGAACGGCAAGGTGTAGATATGCAGTTCAAATACAAGGGACAGACGGATGAAATCCAAGGCATCGTCTTTACGATGAACGGCTACCGTTTCAATGGTTCCAAGGTGGACAGGCAATTCAGTTACTCCAAGATTGATGCGGCATTGAGCCGTAACAATTACAATGAACGGCAGATGCAACCTCAACCGCAGACTAATCGGGAAGAAATAAACCCGACTTCAAGTGTCGGTGGCGAATTAATCAATGGCTCATTAGGCTTGTTCTCTCCAAGCAATATGCCGGAGGAACAACAGCCATACGACCCATATCTGAGAAATAAGAAAAAGAAGAAACAACGTAAAATCAATTGGTAATTATGGCAGACAACAATGTATTCATCCTCTTTGAGGAAATCAAGACCGCCTTAAAAGGCATAAACGGAAAGTTGGAAGAGCTGCCCAACGTGGCAATTCAACAATCGAAAATAGAGAATAATAACCTGGATTTATCTCCAATCAAGGAGGTTGTTGTGGAAACGGCAAAGACTCAATCTGGAGAAATTAAGGGCATATTGGATAAGCACTGGAAGGCATACGCACAGATTTTCACCTTAATTCTGCACCACCTTGATGCAATCAAGAAAACGCAGAGTGAACAAAGCGAACAATGTGCGCAACAAGAGCAGCAACCGCAGGAGCATATCCATCGGCATAGTTTTGACATCAAGTCAAGCAAGGTCTTTTCTTTCGTTGTTGGATTGGGTGCGGTATGTGCCTTATCACTATGGGGCAATGTTGCGCAATGGCAGGCTAATAGACAGTATGCCGATGATGCCTTGAAGTTCCGTGTCATCCGCTCTTGGGGCGGATGCGATGCCAAAGATGTGCTTTGGTTGAACAAGGTGTTCGACATCCACCGAGATGAAAAAGCCATTGACTGGATACGGAAGCAGTCTGATGGATATGAAACATCCCTGAAAGCGGTTTCCGATAGTCTGATGCAGGAGAACATCAAATCAAAATCCGATTAACATGGCATCAGTAAAGGTCAAGTTTCGTCCCTCCACCGTGAATGGCAGGGAGGGAACACTCTACTATCAGGTCATCCACAACCGTGTGGTCAGACAGATAAACACTGAGTACAAACTTTTCGTTTCGGAATGGGACTGCCATTCCGAAACGGTTGTCTTGCATCATCTATCTACCGAACAAGAGCGGAACAACTATCTGCTTTCAATCGGTTCACGCATCAAGTGGGACAAGGACAGGCTGAATAAGATTATACATACGTTATCCCAATCCGGTACATTTGTAACGGATGATATAGTCATGCGTTTTCACGACAACAGTCAAGAACAATCGTTCAACGCTTACATCAGCCAGCAAATAGCAAGGCTGAAACGCTTGGGGAAGATACGCACCTCGGAAACCTATACTGCCGCTCTCAGGAGTTTCAGTGGCTTTATGAATGACAAGGAGGTCTTGTTAGACCAGCTTAACGCAGATTTGTTTGCTGAGTACGAGGTTTATTTGAAAGGCAGAGAAAATACGCCCAATACCATATCCTTTTATATGCGTATCTTGAAAGCGGTCTATAACCGTGCAGTGGAGGATGGATTGACCGAGCAGCGACATCCGTTCAAGTCCGTTTATACGGGAGTGGAGAAAACCATAAAGAGGGCCTTGTCGCTCAATGACATCAGGCGTATCAAAGGACTGGACTTGTCATTGAAACCGAACCTTGATTTTGCCCGTGATATGTTCCTGTTCTGTTTTTACACAAGGGGAATGTCTTTCATTGATATGGCGTATCTGAGAAAGAAAGACTTGCAGAATAGCACTCTTTCCTATCGCAGACGTAAGACGGGGCAACAACTGTTCATCAAATGGGAAAACTGCATGCAAGAGATTCTTGACAAATATCCGATAAACGAAACAGAGTACCTGCTACCCATTATCACAAAACGGAACGAAGATTATCGAAAACAATACACCAACGAACTTCACCGAGTGAACCATTTGCTGAAGAAAATCGGGAAGCAGCTGGATTTACCGATACCCTTGACAATGTATGTCGGTCGGCATTCGTGGGCAAGTATTGCCAAGAGCCGCAATGTACCCATCTCTGTCATCAGCGAAGGAATGGGTCATGATTCCGAGAACACGACACAAATTTATCTTGCATCGCTGGATACTACTGTGGTGGATAACGCCAATAAGAAAATACTGGATTTGCTGTGAAACCGTGAATGTTTAGCAAATCAATCCTACGCTTGCTAAGAGACGGATATTATAATGCAAAATTACGCAAAATAATGATTTTTAGAACATAAAACGCTGAAAATCTTACCTATTACTATGCTTTTGTTTAGCAAAGAATATCTGATGTTTTGCGAAATTATCCATGAAAATGGAAACATACAACTCTATATCAATGGAATAAGGCAACTCATCCGTCTCTTAGCAAGAGACGATTTTGTAAAATGGCAAATGGAACTCATAGACAACATCAATAAGACCCTAAAAAACGATTGGGCTGCAGAGTTGCGCAGTGGCGGCAAAGTCGCCATTGCCGCTTCGTGCTTTTCCATTTATGCCTTTGAAGAACTGAAAGCGCAGTTAAAGGATATTGACGAACTTCGTTTCATCTTTACTTCCCCGACCTTTGTTACGGAGAAGGCGGACAAGCAGAAACGTGAATTCTATATTCCGCGTCTAAATAGAGAGCGCAACCTATATGGTTCTGAGTTTGAAATAAAACTCCGCAATGAACTTTCTCAAAAGGCCATTGCCAAAGAGTGTGCAGGGTGGATTCGCAAGAAAGCATGTTTCAAGTCCAACAGTACTGGGGAGAACATGATGGGGTTTGCCGTAGTTGACGACAAGGCGTATATGCCCATCACGGGATTTACCACTGTGGAATTAGGATGCGAGCGTGGCAACAACGCCTATACGATAATTAGCAAGATGCAAGCACCCTTTTCCGCTCAGTATCTGTCTTTGTTCAATCAGGTATGGAACGACAATGCCAAGATGCAGGTGGTTACAGAAAAAGTGCTGGACAGCATCACCAATGCCTACAAGGAGAACGCGCCCGATTTTCTCTATTTTGTTACGCTCTACAATATCTTCCGTGAGTTCTTGGATGACCTTTCAGAAGACCATCTGCCGAACGAGGCTACAGGATTCAAGGATAGCCAGATATGGGGCAAGCTCTATAATTTTCAGAAAGACGCTTGTCTGGCAATCATCAACAAACTGGAGAAGTACAACGGCTGTATTCTTGCCGACAGCGTGGGATTGGGCAAGACATTTACAGCCCTATCGGTCATCAAATACTACGAGAACCGAAACAAGACGGTGCTTGTGCTTTGTCCGAAGAAACTTAATGACAACTGGATTACCTACAAGAGTAATTACAAGAATAATCCGATAGCCAAAGACCGCTTGCGCTATGATGTGTTCTTTCACAGCGACCTTTCGCGCAGGGAAGGCAAGACAAACGGTCAGGAACTTTCCAATATCAACTGGGGAAACTACGACCTTGTGGTGATAGACGAAAGCCATAACTTCCGCAACGGTGGTAAGGTGACGACAGACGAGGATGACGACAATCCGCGTGAGAACCGCTATCTGCAACTGATGAACCGCATTATCCGCACAGGCGTAAGGACAAAAGTCCTGATGCTGTCGGCCACCCCGGTGAACAACCGTTTTAACGACCTCAAGAACCAACTGCAACTGGCATACGAGGGAGAAAGTGCAAAGATAGACGGATTGCTCAACACCTCTTCAAGCATAGATGATATTTTCCGCCAAGCACAAACAGCCTATAATGTGTGGGCGAAACTTCCTGTGGAGGAACGCACCACAAAGGAACTGCTGAACCGTCTTAGTTTTGACTTCTTCGAGGTGTTAGACAGCGTGACCATTGCACGAAGTCGCAAGCATATCGAACAATACTATGACATGGCGGACATCGGCAAGTTTCCCACACGACTTACCCCTATTTCACGCCGCCCGGACTTGACCGACCTTGATTCTGCTATCAATTACAACGAAATATACGAGGTGGTGAGTCGGTTGAACCTTGCCATTTACACCCCGTCCGATTTCCTCTTGGCAAGCAACCGGGAGAAATACATGGATGTGAACAGCGAGGACGGATATTCCAACCTGACCATGAGCGGACGTGAAAAAGGCATCCGCAGCCTGATGAGCATCAATCTGCTAAAGCGTTTGGAGAGTTCTGTCAACTCGTTTCGCCTGACGCTGCAACGCATCCGCGACTTGATCGTTTCCACACTTGATAAGCTGAAGGAGGTGGAGCAAGGTGAAGAGTTCGCACTTGAAATGGAAGACATCTCGCAGAACCTTGATACGGACGACAGTGAAACGGATATGTTCATCGGCGGAAAGAAAACGAAGATAGCCTTGTGCGACCTTGATTATATCTCATGGCGAAAGTATCTTGAAGAGGACTTGGAGAACCTGAACCTGCTGCTTTTACTTTTGGCGGACATCACTCCGGAGCACGACAGCAAGTTACAACAGCTTATAGCCGACATTCGTAGTAAGTTTGCCAACCCGATAAACGGCAATAACAAGAAGATTATCATCTTCACCGCCTTCTCTGACACCGCACAATATCTGTACGACTGCCTGGCACAACCCATAAAGGAACGGCACGGTCTGAACACCGCTCTGGTCACGGGTGATGTGGAGGCTCGCAGTACCTTGCGGTTGCCCCAGCGTGAGAAGTTGGACTTCAACAAGGTGCTGACTTTGTTCTCTCCCGTATCGAAGGAAAAGGCAACCATCTATCCGCACATCACGGACGAGATAGATGTGTTGATTGCCACCGACTGCATCAGCGAGGGACAGAACCTGCAGGATTGCGACTACCTCATCAACTACGACATCCATTGGAATCCCGTGCGCATCATTCAGCGTTTCGGGCGTGTTGACCGTATAGGTAGCCGTAACAACGTAATCCAATTGGTGAACTATTGGCCCAACGTGACACTGGATGAATACATCGACTTGAAAGGACGCGTGGAGGCTCGCATGAAAGTGTCCGTGCTCACCAGCACTGGCGATGACAATCCTATTTCGCCCGAAGAGAAGGGCGACCTGGAATATCGTCGCGAGCAATTGAAACGCTTGCAGAGCGAGGTGGTGGACATTGAGGAAATGAATACGGGCATCAACATCATGGACTTGGGGCTGAACGAGTTCCGCCTCGACCTGCTGGCCTATATGAAAGAGCATACCGATGTGGAACATACGCCTTTCGGTCTGCATGCTGTTGTTCCTGCCACTAAGGACTCTCCTGCCGGAGTTGTTTTCGTGCTAAAGAACCGTAACAACGGTGTGAACATCGACCGCAAGAACCGTTTGCATCCCTTCTATATGGTTTACATCTCGGAGGCAAAGGAAGTCATTGTCAATCATCTTTCACCCAAAGATTTGCTCGACCGTATGCGTTTTCTCTGCAAGGGAAAGACAGCACCCGACATGGATGTTTGCCGTGAATTCAACCGTCTGACCCGTGACGGAAAGGATATGCGCAAATACTCCGACCTCTTAGGCGATGCCATTACATCAATCATCAACGTAAAAGAAGAAAGCGACATTGACAGTTTCCTCAGTGGAGTACAAGGCTCGCTGTTTACAGAAGAGATACGGGGATTGGACGACTTTGAGTTAATCTGTTTCTTGGTAATCAAATAGTGTTATGAGAAGATTTACTGAACAAGAAAACAATTGGATAAAAGAACTCGTGGAGATAAAGGAAAAAGGGTTAAACCATATCCAAGAATTACAAGTGGCAAAGATGCTGCGTTCAAAATTCACTTTTTTCGCTCTTAAATGGACTTATGGAGATAAACCTCAAGTTTCCTTATATAATGAGTCTAAAGATAAAAATAATGCAGAACAGCAATATTATAGCATCTGTGATTTTATCTATTTCATCAAAGAGTTAGAATCTCTTGGTTTTATCTCAATGCAAAAAGTTTATTCTGACAGGGAGAATACAGGATTTAGTGTTTTATATGATAGAGAAAACTATATATATGACAGCACAGGCAATCAATTTAAGCCTAAGAAATGTAAAGATTTGAAATCTATTATTCCTTGCTCTTCTGATAAGGAGATACTAATGGAGGAAATGGGCAATGGAATCTATGGTTTATTTCAAATAGAGCAGGCTCAAGATATAAACCTTGATTTTGCTAATGAATTGCAAAAATATGGCTTAGGTATTATTTACCCCCTACCATTAGCGAAAGATTATGTTGATAATGATTTCAGGACATTAGAACAAAGACATTATGAAAAAGAAATGAATGTCGCCTTGCAATCGGCTAAATATAGTAGATGGGCAATGCTGATTGCATTTTTTTCTTTAATGGTTTCTGTGGCTTTTGGAATGTGGCAAGTTGTTGCCCCTCAAGAAATAGAGCCAAAGCAAATCAATACAATTGAAACTGCAATAAAAAGTAATCGCATAGATGATCCATTAAAAGTCGAAATTAGAGACACGATTTTAATCAAGTCGATAGAGAATAATAAGCCGACTAATTCTTGTCATCAACAAAAAAAGTAGAACTATGTACGGCCTTCCAACATCCACAGAGTGCAAGAGGCAACTTCCGAAGAAAGCCATCTATGCGAAGTTCGATTTGAACCCCTCACAGCGAGAGGGTTTCGATACAGACATTGCCCGTTTGGATATTGTTGCAGTAGTTTCTCCTGCCACTGTTCCGGCACTGAGTGATGGATTAGAAGTAAAGGAGTTTTATGTTCTTGCCGTACTGTTGAAGCACAAAGAATACGATAGCAGGAACATCGCTTTGCTCGTAAAACTCATTCCGCAAAATATGGTTTTGGCTCTGCAATACGAAGAGCAGACACAGTTTGCAGTATTCCATACCAAACTGATTACATCTGCATGGCAACCAACGGTTGAAGCAACGCTTCCGTTATCGGGATTGAATCTTGATGCCGTTTGGGAGAATCTCGTGAAGGGTATAGGACAGATTGATGTTGCAGACGGAAATACCCTGACAGAACAGATTATTTCTGACAACCTACGCGCTAAACTTCTTGCCAAAATAGTCACTCTTGAAAAGAAAATGGCGAATGAGAAACAGCCGAAGAAAAAGCGTGAATACTTTGAACAGATAAAAAAATTGAAAAATCAGATATAATGGATAAACTGAAAATGCAGAGCCATGATGTGGTTGGCTCCAATATACAGAAAATAGCACAATTGTTCCCTAATTGTGTAACGGAACGGTTGGGCAAGGATGGCAAATCCGAACTTGCGATTGACTTTGAGAAATTGCAAGCGGAGCTATCAAATGACATTATCGGTGAGGGTGAGGAACGTTATCAGTTCACTTGGCCTGATAAACGTGCGGCAAACCGTTTGGCAAATACACCTACCACAATGACGCTTCGTCCTTGTCGTGAGGGAAGCGTGGACTTTGACACCACGCAGAACCTCTACATCGAGGGCGACAACCTCGATGTGCTGAAAGTCCTTCGTGAGACTTACCTCGGCAAGGTAAAGATGATATACATTGACCCACCCTATAACACGGGTAACGATTTTGTATATAATGATGACTTTGCACAGGGTAAAGGTGAGTATGAAGAAACAAGTGGTCTGTTTGATGAAGAGGGCAACCAGACCATTGACCCCATGCTGCGCAATACAGAAAGCAACGGTCGCTTTCATACGGATTGGCTAAATATGATTTATCCGCGTATGAAGGTGGCGAGGGATTTACTTGCTAATAATGGTTATGTTTGTATTTCCATAGACGATAACGAAATCAATAATATGCAAAAGCTTTGCAATGAGATTTTTGGAGAATCTAATTTCGTAAGTAATTTTATTGTCATACGTTCTGAAGGTGGAGGTCTGGCAAAACGGGCTGTTATTGGTCATGATTATTTACTCGTTTATGCAAAGCAAATAGATTCAGCTATTCCATTAGGACGACCTAAAGATATTCGAGGACAAATCGTAATAAAAGATGGTGAAGAGTATTGGATAGAAACAGATTGGTTTCGTGAAGAATTTGGCAGATATGGAATATGTCATTATGAAGATATTTTGATATGGCATGATGCTAAGAAAAAAGATGAAATTGATGCCGGAATAAAAAAAGGATTGTACATTTTAATCCCCAAAAATGGGAAACATATTGTTGGTAGATATCGAAAGTTATCAGAAGATACATCTAAGTTTTATACAGTAATAAAACATCTAAACAAGAATGGGGTAAAGGACTTAGAGAGTATTACTCTAAATAAATTCTTTGATTTTCCCAAGCCTATATCGTTAGTCAAGGAGTTTATTCTTGGAACAACAATTCTTTCAAAAAATAATAATGATATTATCCTTGATTTCTTCTCCGGCTCCGCCACTACTGCCCATGCCGTTATGAAACTCAATGCCGAAGACGGAGGAAACCGTAAATTCATTATGGTGTAGCTTCCCGAACTGACAGACGAGAAGAGCGAAGCCTATAAAGCCGGCTATAAGAACATCTGCGAGATCGGTAAAGAACGCATCCGCCGTGCTGGAAAGAAAATCAAGGACGAGAATGTAGGCAAAGAGGGTATTGAAAACCTTGACACAGGTTTCCGTGTTCTCAAACTTGACACTTCCAACATGGAAGATGTCTATTACACTCCGCTGGAGTTTACTGCTCAAGACCTGTTCAACGAAAATGTAAAAGCCGACCGCACAAACGAGGACTTACTCTTCCAAGTGATGCTTGATCTCGGCATAGAACTGTCCGCCAAGATAGAAACGAAACAGATAGCGGGCAAGCACATTTATATGGTAGATGACAACTACCTCGTTGCTTGTTTTGACCGCGATGTGAACGAGACCACCATCACCGAGATTGCTAAACAGCATCCCGTCTATTTCGTGATGCGTGACGCTTCGGCTGCCAATGACAATGTGATAGACAACTTCGAGCAGATATTCAAGCATTATTCACCCGGTACGAATTGTAGAATCATCTAAATGCAGTTTCCATGAAATTCAAGTTTAAGATTCAGCAATACCAAACCGATGCCGTGGAGAACACGGTGGCGGTGTTTACCGGGCAACCATCACACGGAATGGCGGTATATCGTATAGACCCGGGAAAGAGAGAAAAGAATTTCTTTGACGAGGAGGACTATACAGGCTATCGCAACCATCAACTGGAACTGGACAGCCCAACTTTGCTAAAGAATATCAATGCCATACAGAACCTGTATGACATCACGCCCTCATCTACACTTGCCAAAGGCGTAGGGGCAGTGAACCTTGACATAGAGATGGAAACGGGTACGGGAAAGACTTACGTCTATATCAAGACAATGTTTGAACTGCACAAACAATACGGCTGGAGCAAGTTCATCATCGTGGTGCCGAGCATTGCTATCCGTGAGGGAGTGGCAAAGAGTATCAAGATGTTGGAAGAGCATTTTATGGAATACTATGGACGGAAAGCCCGTTGGTTTATCTACAATAGCAGCAACCTGCAACAACTCGACAGTTTTTCTTCTGATTCGGGGCTGTGCGCCATGATTATCAACACCCAAGCCTTTGCCGCCTCCATGAAAGAGGGCGGACGGAGTAAGGAGAGCCGTATCATTTACAGCAAGCGTGAAGAGTTTGCCAGTCGCCGCCCCATTGATGTGATAGCGGCAAACAATCCGATTATCATCATGGATGAACCACAGAAAATGGAGGGCGATGCCACGCAAGCAGGCATCAAGCGGTTCAATCCGCTGTTTGTGCTGAATTATTCGGCCACGCACAAGACCAAGCATTATACCATCTATGCACTGGATGCACTGGATGCTTACCGTCAGAAACTGGTGAAGCGCATCCATGTGAAAGGCTTTGAAGTGAAGAACCTGCGGGGAACAAGCAGTTACCTCTATCTGGACAATATCGTGCTATCGCCTAAACAGCCGCCCATAGCACGTATAGAGATTGAGACCAAGACGGCATCGGGCACGATTGTCCGCAAGACCAAGACTTTCAGTGTAGGCGACAGCTTGCGTGCAGAGTCAGGATTGGCAGAATACGAAGGCTTCACAGTATCAGAAATCAATGTGAACGGCTATGTCACTTTCTTAAATGGCACAACCATACGCCGTGGCGAGGTTATCGGCGACACCAACGAACTGAACATGCAGCGTGTGCAGATTAGGGAGACCATCAAATCGCATTTCGAGAAAGAACGCCAGCTGTTCAAACGCGGCATCAAGTGCCTGTCGCTGTTCTTCATTGACGAGGTGGCTAAATACAAGAGTTATGACGAGGACGGAAACGAGGTGAAAGGCGTGTTCCAAAAGATATTCGAGGAAGAGTATGCCCGATTGATGAACGAAGAACTCAACCTCTATGATGAGACATACAACAAGTATTTGCTCAGTTCCACTTCACAGGAAGTGCATAACGGTTATTTCTCCATAGACAAGAAGACCAAAAGAGCCGTTGACGGAAAGATTGAGAAGAAGACGGGGCTGTCGGACGACATTTCAGCATACGACCTGATATTGAAGAACAAGGAACGTTTGCTGAGTTTCGAGGAACCCACACGTTTCATCTTCTCCCATTCTGCTTTGCGTGAAGGTTGGGACAATCCCAATGTGTTTCAGATTTGCACGCTCCGACACAGCAGTTCCTCCACTGCCAAGCGTCAGGAAGTGGGACGCGGGCTGCGCATCTGCGTGGACAGGAACGGTACGCGCATGGATGCCGAACTATTGGGCGATGAGGTGCATGAGGTAAACAAACTGACGGTGATTGCCAACGAGAGTTATGCCGACTTCACTACAGCCTTGCAGCGCGAGACCCGTGACGTGCTTCGTGAACGTGCCACCAAAGCCACCATCGCTTATTTCACAGGCAAGAAATTTAAGATTGGCGAAGACATACACACCGTCAGCGAAACTGAAGCAAGCCGCATCATCATCTATTTGGAGGATAACGACTACATTGACAACAATAAAAACATCACATCAGCGTATCGTGAGGCTGTGGCAAAAGGGACTATCGCGCCATTGCCACAGAAATTGCTGCCGATAGCGGAAGGGGTTACCCGACTAATCAACTCCATCTTCGACACGAAGGCTCTTGAAGACATGGTCGTGGAGGAAAAGACTACTACGTCCGACAATAAGTTGAATGAGAATTTCAACAAGACAGAGTTTCAGGCCCTGTGGAAAGAGATAAACCACCAGTATGTCTATACGGTGAACTACGATAGTCGGGAATTGATAGAAAAGTCCATCCTGCACATCAATGCGGAGTTGGAAGTGAAACAACTGCGTTATATTATGGTGGAGGGTGTACAGAACGAGGAAAAGGTGACGGAGTTTGGCGACACCCGTTCCCAATCACATCGGCTGACGGATATTTGTACTTCGACTGTCCGCTACGACCTTGTGGGCGATATTGCCAAAGGTGCGAATCTGACACGCCGCACGGTGGTGAAGATACTGCAAGGCATCAGAGAAAACAAGCTCTATCTATTCAAGAACAACCCGGAAGAGTTTATCCGCAAGGTATCGACCATCATCAAGGAGCAGAAATCCACCATGATTGTGGAGGCTATCCGTTATAACATGACAGACGGAAAGTATGACAGCGACATTTTCACCGTAAAGAGCAAGATGGATTTTGACCGTGCTTACGAAGCAAAGAAACACATCACAGACTATGTGTTCAGTGACAGCAAGGGTGAACGCCAATTTGCCCACGATTTGGACGAAGCCAATGAGGTGGTGGTGTATGCCAAGTTGCCACGCACGTTCCAAATCCCCACTCCCGTAGGCAACTATGCCCCGGACTGGGCTATTGCCATGAAAAAGGATGGAGTGAAACACATCTTCTTTATAGCAGAAACCAAAGGCTCGATGTCATCAATGGACTTGTCTGCCATAGAAAAAGCGAAAATCAGTTGCGCAGAGAAATTGTTCAATTCCATTTCTACTGCCAATGTGAAATATCACAAGGTAACGACCTACCAAGATTTGATAGATGAAATGAACGCGGTAGGTTGATAATTAGTTAGGCGTTCACTTGTTAAGGGTGAACGCCTAATTTTATCTTTATTTGATTAGGAAAGTCATAGGTTCAACATTGCTTGAGCATATAGCTCCATTCCTGGTACGTCATCATATCGAGCAGCTATTTTTTGTCTAAGGCCAAACATCCTTCTTTCTGCTGTATCAACTAATTGGTCAAAAGTTGTTACATAAAGAGTTCCTCGCCCACCGTCTCCTATTTTCGTCATAGAAGTTAAATTGTCTGCGATAGAATCTCCTACAACATAGGCAGTTATTTGACAATCAACACCCAAATTTGAATTTAGCAAATCTTCCACATACCCCTGAGCTTGATTTCTTTCTTCTCTCTTAATCTTGAATCCCCCTTTTTTTAATTCGATGAGTAATAGTTTACGTACTTTTGCCAATCCAAGGTCTGCAGGAAAATCTTCTATCCCGGTTACACCTATCGTACTATCCGGCAAGCATATCAAATCTGGACGTTTTTTATAGTTTGCATCCAGTGTTAGATACTTGACATCCGTAAATATCCGTTCAACAGCAGTTTTCATTTGCTGATTGAATATATATTCAGAAGATTCGTATTCCGGGCCAAACAACCATCTGGATTCTGCTATCATTGGATGAAGGACATGTAATTCATCTGTTGTTTTATCTTTTCCTAATTTTCTTATTGCTGTAATGATTGACAGTCTCCTATCAATTTCATTAAGAACGACTAAAGCATCGCTAACAGTCCATTTATTCAACAAATTATTCAAACCATCAATATCATCCGAACTTAGAGTTGCAAGTTTTTCCAATAGTTCATGCCCATTTTTTGAGTTCTCCATGTTTAGGATGGTTTGCACAACAAGATTTACAGACTCTTGTCTTACTTTAGGATTAGTTTTTACAATTTCTGCTATTGTACTTTTAACTTCTTCTCTAACTAATGGGTTGACTTTTTGTAGTGACTGTTTTATAGTGGTGTCTAAATTATCTGTAACATTAGAAATTGTAGCAGATGACACGCTTTCTAATGAATTATTAACAAATTCCTCGACTGCTTGATACACTTTTTCTATTTCTTCAGATGTCTTAAATCCACTCCAGTCCTCTTTTATATATTCAGATAAATCATTTGACTTGATTATAAAAGTATAGCGTTTAGCTAAAGATGTTCTTCCATCTAAAATCAAATTTTTCCCCAAAGACCATGAAGGTTCTCCGACAAGCCTACCTGATTGCCAAAAAGCAATACCTTGGAATATGCTTTTTCTTCCAGCTTTTGTTGTGTCAACAAAATATGCAGTCAAGTGGATATTGGTACCATCAATATCTATTTCTGCTGGCTCTGTTTCTCCTGTCAAATCTTCAAGATTTAAGGTTCGATGATTCACAGTTATTCTAAACTGTGGGTCATGCAAAAATCTTGCAGATAGTATTTCTGTTATTTTGTCTATGTTTGGAAGATTCTTCGTTACAATGACCTCCAATCTTGTTCCATTTTTGGTTGAAATACATTCTTCTTTTTCTACTACAGCAAAAGGTTGAGAGTCAACATTAGGTTTTATTTTTAATGTGAGTTTTTTACCATCTTTTTCAGTAATTACTTTATATTCGTTGCCAAAGCAGAATAAACCATGCCGACCTACACCGTTACGTCCAAATGCAAGCCTATTACTCTTTTCTCCACTGGGAAATTTCACATTACGACCTTGTCCCTTTAAACGATTATAGCGTAATGTCATCCAATGATGCTGAAACTCAGATTCGGACATACCAATACCATCATCTTCAATATATAAAAGATGACCTGTTTCTTCTGGAATAGATATTGTTACGTTTGATGCCCCCGCATCCCAAGCATTCGCGACAAGTTCTGTCAAAGCAACGTCAGGTTGAGTAACTATACTTCCTAAGGAACGAATTATAAAATCTTCTTCGTATAAAGACGGAAATAATACGTTCTCCATGTGTTCGTTTTTACGTTATTATCATTCGAGTTTATGTGCAAAGGTACAAAAAAAGACTCGATTTTACATTTCAATCCGCAAAATAGAAAACAGAAAAAGGCAATTATCTCAATATTTATGTTTTTAGCATGATATTTCTATCGAAAAATCAATATTATCCACTATCTTTGCAGTTGAAAGAAGCGTTCTTTTGATATATGCAAAACAAGACAAAATATAGAACCTCGCTCGTTTCTAAATCGTTACCTGTCATGAAATGAATCTTTGCAAACCGTTCAATTTCAGCGACAAAGACAATTCAATATGTCTCCCTGAATGCAATAAGAGAAGCTCCGGGAACGGTTAATGGAGCTGGCCGAATTCTTAATCCGGCGTCAAGGAGCGATTTTTATACCGAGCGCCTTAGGCTGTGCGGCCGCTTCTCTATTGGGGGACGTTTCCCTGGGAAAAACCTGCCGGATTGATGTGACTGCCGCCCGGAGCGCCGCAAGCCTTTACGGCCATTGAAAACAATTAATTCCGTCAGGATACGCTGATTTTCAGGAAAGAAAGTACGCTGCCATTCATGCTGGCTTTCGGCTGGTGCACGGGTCTGCGGCGCTTCATGCGGGAGTGGGATTATCTCATGTTCATTCGTAACGGATTAAGAATTCGCTAAGAATTAAATTGCCATGAGAATATTATCCATGATTCTATTAACATCCGGAATGTCTTCCATGGGAATTTCCCATGGCGCTTCCCTTGCGGTTTCTTCTCCTCTTCAGGAAGGATTGGTCATCCATATGGGATTTGATGCGACCGCGACTGAATATGACAGCTACACCGGCTATACCGGGGGCATCAATGCGTGGGGAGGAACGGGGATCGCGTCAGGCGGAGCTTTCGGCAGCACCGGGTACTTGAATTTGGCCGGGGCTTCCGGCGCGCATCCGGGAACATCCGCGGTAAGTGCCGCCAATATCAGTGCGAATCATTTTTCCGTTAATTTTCAATTCAAGGACGTTTCCCTGAACAGCAATTACGTTCTTCGCATGACGACGGACACCGGCCGTACGTTTCAGTTTGAAACCATCGGCAATTCCATTCAACTGTTCGTGAGTTCCTCCCAGGGGAATTTTTATGCAGGGAATGTGGGTACATTGACCGGCAATACCTCCAATTGGCAGAATTTTACGATGACGGCTGGGGACGGAACCATTTCCCTGTATCTGGATGGTACAAGGACGGCGACTTACAATTTTGGAGACGCCGATCTTGGAAAGCTCAATTTTTTCCAATTGGGCTGCGGAAACAACGGCGTGAACGCGGGTACGCTGAAAATGGATGATTTCAGCCTATGGAACAGGGATCTGAGTGCGGAAGAGGTGCAATTCCTGGCAGAGCATCCCGCTTCGGACGTCATGGTTCCGGAAGCCTCCACTGCCTCTCTGGGCTTGTTCGGTCTTTTCGGCCTGCTGAGCCGGCGCAGACGGCGTTGAGCCGCCTCATTCTTTCCTGTTTATTTGCTGGCTCCGGGAGGTTTTTCATTTCAGAATCCGGTTCATCATGATGGCGAAACTACTCTACTGGGCTGCGTCCCTCTGCCTTTGTAATCAATTGCATGCGTCTTTATCAACCAATCAGTTGATCTATCTTCTGGATTTTGACGCGGCAGGGACTCCGGAGAAGCTTGTCACCGGTACGGGCAATGTGCCGTTTACGAGAGAAACCCCGGTAAGGATTACCCCTGGCGGTTTCGTGCACCATGAAACGGGCGGCGTGAACAATTCCGGTTATATACGCGCCACGGGCGGAACCGGGAACAGCCTGCAAATTTCCAATGGGAATGGCCTGCCCCTGTCCAGCAGGGATTTTTCCATTTCATTCAACGTCCGCCATTATGCGGGAGGAAGCGCTTTATTCGCCCTTGACGGGGCTACCGTCAACAGCGGCTGGACCATCTGGGGAGCAGGAGGCACCAGCGCCAGCTCCTGGAAAGATGAATCCGGCAATTCCAGTGCCTTCCCTCCGGCAGTTCCCTCCGGGGATGAGTGGCATTCCGTGGTGTATTCCATTCACAATAAGACTATAAATCTCTTTATTGACGGCAGGCACAGGGGAACCTGCACCATTGCCGGGAATTTCCAGTTCGCGCCCCGCATCCATTTGATAGGGTTGGGATGCACAGGCAACAATGCCAATGAGGCCGCTGCGGCCGATTTCGACAATATTGCGTTGTGGGGAAAGGCCATCACGACGGAAGAGGAAGCCAGGGCGGTCATGGAGGCCGTCCGTCCCGATCTCCTGCATCCAGCGGACCCTTCCGCTCCTCCCGTTGACGTGTACCACAGGACATGGAATTTCAATGAGATGGAGGACTGGCAGCATATGAACCAGAATACCCCCCATGATCCTGACCCGAATCCGGAGCCGAAAACCGTTACGGAAAACGGCTTGCTGGCCATTCATGTACGCAAGGGAACACAGGACCGCCGGAAAGTGCTGACAAAGGACAAGATTTATACCACGGGACGTTATAAATGGCGCCTTTACCTGCCCAGACTGGACAAGTGCGGAAGAACGAGCGTAGGCGCCTGGATTTACTGTGACGACCAGCACGAACTGGATTTTGAAATAGGTTCCGGCACGCAGGCGGAGAGAACCAGGCTGGGCGCCGGAGATGACGACCTGGTAGTCGCGATGACTTCCCAGGCCAATCCCTACGTATCCGGAAGACAGCTTGTCAAGACGGGCTGGCATACCGTGGAGATGGATTTGACGCTGGCCAACGACAATTATGAAGTAAAGTGGCTGATAGACGGTGAAGTCCGTCAGACCCAGCGGGTGACGTTTGGAACAAGTTTCCCGTTCTTCATATATTGCAGCGTGGAAAACCTGGGATTCATGGGGGACCATCTCCCCACCCAGGACAATACCGCCTATTATGACCGTGTGGAGTATTATTACCATCCCTGATGCCATGAAGAGTCTTCTTTCCCTGCTTTTTTCCGGCAAGTTCCGTTCCTCCCTTTTTTGTGCGGGGCTGTTTCTGATGAGCGCTTTTGCCGTTTCTCCGGTCCTCGGGGTTTCCGGTTTTGAAGGCGGGGACGGCAGCCGGGAATCCCCCTACCTGATTTCCGGCCCGGAGGGGCTGGCCGCGCTGGGCGGTTATTGTGGCCCGGCCCACAGGGACAAGCACTTCATCCTGACCGGGGATATTGTTCTGAAGGGAGCGTGGACGCCCATCGGCTCCTCTTCCGCCGTGGAAGACGGGACCGGGGCCTTCCAGGGCAAGCTGGACGGCCGCGGGCATACCATTTCCAATGTCTCCGTGCAGACGGACGGTCTTGCCCATGCAGGGCTTTTTGCGGGATTGTATGAGGCGGATATCCGGGACCTTCATCTCAGGAACGTTTTCATCTCCCAGACCGTCAGGGCTGTTTCATCCGCAGGCGGCCTGGCGGCTTTTTCCAGGGGAACCCGGTTCCTGTATTGTACCGTGGAAGGGAGCGTCAGCTCCCTTTATGAAGCAGGCGGCCTGGTAGGGCGGGATGGCGGCGGTTCCTCCTTTGTGCGGTGTGGTACTGCTTGCTCCGTTTCCGCTTCTTTTTTTGCCGGCGGCTTTCTGGCCACGGGGCATGCCGGAAGTTCCCTGGAGGGTTGTTATTCCCAAGGCCGCGTAGTGGTGACACGGGAAAGCGGCGTTGAGTTTGACTCCTTTTTCCATGGCTACGGCGGCGGGATGGTGGCTTTTCTGCCGGAGACGGATGACAGCGTATCCGCCACGTTCCGAAATTGTTTTTCCACCTGCACCGTGGAGGCCGATGATGAAGGCAAGACATTTACGCTGGGCGGCTTCATGGGGTTTGCCTCCTGCGCCGGATTCATGAACTGCGTTGCCTCCGGCAGCGTGCGTGTTCTTCATTCCGCCAAGGGCTGGGCCGGCGGATTCACTGGAGACAGCGTGCGTTGCCGATACGTGAACTGCGCTGCCAGAGGGGCGGAAGTACGTGCTTCCTCTTCCCAGGATTATGCCTGTGCGGGCGGTTTTTCAGGGAGGAACAGCCTGGGAATCAGTGAGAATTGCCGCTCCGTCTCCAGGGTGGCGGCGCACGCCGCGGCGGTCTCCGGAGCCTGTACGGCCATGGCGGGCGGTTTCACCGGGTACAACCACCGGGGAGGCACGTTCTCCCACTGCTATGGGGCCGGGAACGTGGAAGGAACGGCGGGATCCTATTACGCCATGGCGGGCGGATTTTGCGGCTATGACATGGAAGGGAGCTATACCGGATGCGCGGCTTCCGGGTCTGTCGCGGGCACGGCGTCCAGCGTTTATGCGGGGGGAATTCTGGGATACATGGCGGATTCCGTTCTGGAAAATAATGCCTTCAACAGCGCCTCCACGATTTCCGCGCATGGAGCGGATATTTCCGCCGTTCACGGTGCCAATAACAGGAATGGCGCCTCCGCATCCGTGGACGGTTCCGGAAATGTGTGGAACGGACTGGGCTTTTCCTTTGGGGAAGATGACTCCTCTCCGTGGAAGATGAGAAAGAATGCCCTGCCGGAGCTGTACTTTGAATCTTCCCTAAAAGCGGTAACTATTTTCCATATTTCTCCCGAACAGCTTTCCCTAGGCAGGGAGGGCGCGGGGAGCGTGCGGGTAGACGTTGTTTCCGAGGGTGCGTGGAACGTTGCTTCCAATGCGTCCTGGGCCGTGCCGGAAACCTTCTCCGGCCATGGAGACGGAAGTTTCACCGTGACGGCTGCTCCCAACAATTCCTCCGCTTCCAGAAGCGGGATCATGGAGGTGACCACACCGGAAGGGCTGGTTCGCCTGCTTTCTATCACCCAGGCCGGCAATCCGTATGAACAATGGAAGAAGGACCGCTTTCCGGCCGGAACGCCGGAGGATCAAATGGCTCCGGACGCATGCCCGGCGGGGGACGGCATTTCCAATCTGATGAAGTACGCCACGGGGCTTGACCCGCTCAAGCCCTGCGGAAGCGTTACCCGGCTTACGGTCAGGGAAAAGGATGGCGGCGACAGCCGACTTGTACTTGAATGGCCCGTTAATCCGGAGGCCGTTGACGTGGAGCATTCCGTGGAGTGTTCCCCTGATCTGGAAACGTGGACGCCCGTTCAAGTCATGGAAACAAAGGGGAAAACGGAGGCGGTTTTTGAAGACCCGGAACCCGTGCACGGCGGAAACGCGCGCCGCTTCCTGCGCCTGAAAGTCACCCGTCAATAGGATTTACGGTTAAAAAATGCCCCGCATGCCGGAGACGCATGCGGGGCATTCCTTTTAAATGGCTGGGGCCGTCCGCGTTCAGGAATGATATTCCTGGAGGGAGCGGGGAGATACCTTCACGTGCTGTGCGGAACGGATGCCCTCCACCGTGGCCCTGGCGGCGGCGATGGTGGTCATGTACGGAATCTTCTTCTGGATGGACTGCATGCGAATGAAGGAGTCGTCAATCATGCTGGTGCGGTCCACCGGAGTATTGATAATCAGGTCAATCTGCTTGTTGGTGATCATGTCGCCCAGGTTCGGGCGGCCTTCGTGCAGTTTGTTGACCACTTCCGTTTCCACACCCTGGCCGCGCAGGTATTCCGCAGTGCCGCCGGTGGAGACGATCTTGAAGCCCAGGGAGATGAGGTCCCGGGCGATGGGTTCAATGAACTTCTTGTCGCGGTCGGAGACGGTGACGAGCACCTTGCCGGAGGTCGGCAGGATGCAGCCCGCGGCTTCCTGGGCCTTGTAGTAGGCCATGCCGAAGTTGTCCGCAATGCCCATGACTTCGCCCGTGGCGCGCATTTCCGGTCCCAGCACGGGATCCACTTCCGGGAACATGTTGAACGGGAAGACGGCTTCCTTTACGCCGATAAAGCGGCAGGCGCGCGGCTTCAGGCCCAGGTCCTTGAGCTTCTTGCCCAGCATGATTTCCGTGGCGTGGCGCGCCATGGAGATGCCCGTGACCTTGGAGACGATGGGCACCGTGCGGGAGGCGCGGGGGTTGGCTTCAATGATGTACACCTCGTCGTCGCAGATGGCGAACTGCACGTTCAGGATGCCCTTCACCTGGAAGTCCTTGGCGATCTTGGCGGCGTGTTCCTCAATGGTGCGGACGTGCTTGGGGGCGATGGTCACGGGAGGAATGGCGCAGGCGGAGTCTCCGGAGTGGATGCCGGCCAGCTCAATGTGCTCCATGACCGTGGCCACGAAGGTGTCCGTGCCGTCGGCCAGCGCGTCCACTTCCGCTTCAATGGCATTGTCCAGGAAGCGGTCGATCAGCATGGGATATTCCGGGCTGACCTGAATGGCTTCCACGCCATAGCGCTTCAGGTTTTCTTCATCGTAAATGACTTCCATGCCGCGGCCGCCCAGCACGAAGGAGGGGCGTACCATCACCGGGTAGCCGATCCGGCGGCCCAGTTCCACAGCTTCCTCCAGGGAGCGGGCGGTGCCGCTTTCCGGCTGGCGGATATTCAGGGCGATCATGCGTTCGCGGAAATATTCGCGGTCTTCCGCCAGGCGGATGCCTTCCGGCTGGGTGCCCATGATCTTTACGCCGGCGTCCTTGAGGGCCTGGGCGATGTTGAGGGGGGTCTGGCCGCCGAACTGGACGATGACGCCTTCCGGCTTTTCCTTTTCGTAAATGGTCAGCACGTCTTCCACGGTCACGGGTTCAAAATACAGCTTGTTGGCCGTGTCAAAGTCCGTGGAGACCGTTTCCGGGTTGCAGTTGATCATGATGGATTCATAACCGTTGTCCCGCAGAGTGAAGGCGGCGTGCACGCAGGTGTAGTCGAATTCGATACCCTGGCCAATGCGGTTGGGACCGCCGCCCAGGATCATGATCTTCTTCTTGTCGCTCACGGCCACCTCATCCGGAGCGCCGCTGTAGGTGGAATAGTAGTATTCCGCGTGTTCCACGCCGCTGACGGGAACGATGCGGTAGGAGGCCACGATGCCGTTTTCAATGCGGCGGGTGCGGATGGCCTTTTCCGGAACGCCGAAGATCTGGGCCAGATACTTGTCGGAGAAGCCCATTTCCTTGGCCTGGTGCAGCGTCTTGACGGGCAGGGAATCCCATGTCTGGGCGTCCAGCGTGTAGTCGAAGTCCGCCAATTCCTTCATCTGCTCAATGAAGTAGGGAGTGATGCGGGTCAGCTTCACGATTTCCTCCACGGTCACGCCGCGGCGCAGGAGTTCGTAAATCTGGAAAAAGCGTTCGCTGTTGCCGTATGTAATTTTCTCACGCAGCTCCGGCGTGGTGAGGGCTTCCAGCTTCTTTACGCGGCCCAGGCCGGCGCGGCCGATTTCCAGGGAGCGCACGGCCTTCTGGAAGGCTTCCTTGAAGTTCTGTCCGATGCTCATCACTTCCCCCACGGCCTTCATCTGGGTGCCCAGCTTGTCGGCTGCCTTGGGGAACTTTTCAAAGGCCCAGCGGGCGAACTTGACGACTACGTAGTCTCCGTAAGGCTCGTATTTTTCCAGGGAACCCTTGCGCCAGTAGGGCAGCTCGTCCATCGTGATGCCGGAGGCCAGCTTGGTGGAGACGGAGGCGATGGGGAAGCCGGTGGCCTTGGAGGCCAGGGCGGAGGACCGGGAGGTGCGGGGGTTGATTTCAATGACGATGATGCGGTTGTCCTCACGGTTGTGGGCAAACTGCACGTTCGTGCCGCCCGTGACGCCGATGGCGTCCAGAATGCGGTAGGAGTAGTCCTGAAGCCTGTCCTGCACATCCTGCGGAACGGTCAGCATGGGAGCTACGCAGAAGCTGTCCCCGGTATGCACGCCCATGGGGTCCACGTTTTCAATAAAACAGACGGTGATCTTCTGGCCCTTCGCGTCGCGCACGACTTCCAGTTCTAGCTCTTCCCACCCCAGCACGCATTCTTCCACCAGCACCTGGTTGATCAGTGAGGCGGCCAGGCCGCGGGGAACCACCTGGCGCAGTTCCTCCACGTTATACACGATGCCGCCGCCCGTGCCGCCCATGGTGTAGGCGGGGCGCAGCACGACGGGGTAGCCCAGCTCGGCGGCCACCTTCTCCGCTTCCTCCACGGTATAGACGGGTTCGGACTTGGCCACCGGCACGCCGATTTTGTCCATAGTTTCCTTGAAAATGATGCGGTCTTCACCGCGGGCGATGGCTTCCAGGTCTACGCCGATAACTTCCACGTTGTACTGCTTCAGGATGCCTTCCTCGTTCAGCTTGGAGGCCAGGTTCAGGGCTGTTTGTCCGCCCAGGTTGGGCAGCAGGGCATCCGGGCGTTCCTTTTCAATCACCGCCGTAATGCGTTCCACAGTCAGGGGCTCAATGTAGGTGTGGTCCGCCATGCCGGGGTCGGTCATGATGGTGGCGGGGTTGGAGTTCACCAGAACGACGTCGTAGCCTTCGGCCCGGAGGGCCTTGCAGGCCTGGGTGCCGGAGTAGTCGAACTCGCAGGCCTGGCCGATGATGATGGGGCCGGAGCCGATGATGAGGATTTTGCGGATGTCTTCGCGTTTTGCCATGGTATGATGCCTCTATATATAATCCGTGGTGGTTAACAATAAATGCCGGAAACAGGGTCCGCCCAAGGTGCGTTGCCTCTCCGCTCCGCATACCCGGCGCGTGACCTGACGCACAGTAAGGGACGCCGCACGATAAGTCCAGACAAAACAACAGGAAGCTTCAAGAGAAGGTTTGTGCCGGAATCTGGCGTTTTACATGGAAAAGGAAAGATGCGGCTATTTTTCCGTCCCTGTCCCTACTCCTTGCCGGCAACGCCTGGAAAGCGCCGCCGTAGGGACCGGAACGGGATTTCTCCGTGTGGCCTTGGCAGGAACGGCCGGGGCTTTTCCTGCATCATCCGGCGAATGTGCTCCTTTTATTTCTCATCGGGTTCCGGTTCAGGGGAAATCCGCGGCACTCCGTTCTTGCCATTTTCCGCCGCGCCTATACTCTGGGGGAAGAAGATGAGGAATGCCCTGATGTTGATTTGCTGTCTCGGTCTGCTGTATTCTCCGGCAGCCCTGTCGGCGGGTTCTTTCTCCGCGGCCCGCCCGTCTGCCGGCCAGCGGGAAAACGAGGCCGCATGGTATCGGTCTGTGCGGAGCGGACTGTCCCGGTTCAAGGACGGTGGCGGCTACAAGGCCAACCGGCAGGCGTTGGAAGCCCTGGTGCAGAAAGCCTGCCGCTGGGATGCCAAGGCCGGAAAACCCGTTTTCCTAATTCAGGAAGCCAGACCCTCCTTCTGTTCCTCCGCCTGTTATCTTCTTCTTCTTAAAGCTTTGGAAATTTGGAATTACGAACGGTCCAAACCCGTTATTTCCGAGCGTGCGTGGCTGGCCCTGATGCCACGCATCGGCCAGCATGACGGCGACGGTCCGTGGGGCTGGGCCAACGCGAACGGGCCGGGATTTGCCGTGCTGGTGCATTCCCTGGGTGCGGGAGTGAACTTCGAGGACTGGAGCCAGGCCCGGGCGGGAGATTTCATGAAGATTTTCTGGACGGACCACATCGGCCGCAAGGAATCCGGGCACCTGACGGTGCTGGTGAAGGATGGCGGAGACGAGGTGACTTTCTGGTCTTCCAACGTCCCGGACGGTTATGGATCCAAGACGGTTCCCAAATCCAAAATCAAGAGGGTCATTTTTACACGCATCACCCGTCCGGAACGGTTTAATCTGGCCCCTTCCATCGGCCATAATGCGTGGCTGGCTTCCCTGCTGAAGCAGGACGTGAGCATGAAAGAGGTCCGCAGCCACTGCGGCATGAAGGAGCCATGAACATCCCGGCATGATGGAAGAAATTCAGCAGTCTGTGGAGAAACGTTCCTTTCCGCCGTCCGTGACGCCGGAATGTTCTGTACTTGTGCTTGGTTCCCTGCCGGGGGACGAATCCCTGCGGCAGGTGCAGTATTACGCCCATCCGCGCAATGCGTTCTGGAAAATCATGGGGGAGCTGCTGGAGTTTGACTTTTCCCTGCCGTATGAGGAACGTCTGCGCCTGCTCAACCGGGGGGGAGTGGGGCTGTGGGACGTGGTGGCCTCCGGTGTCAGGCCCGGAAGCCTGGACCAGCACATCACCCGGGAACGGCCCAATGACATCGCTGCGCTGCTGGAACGCTTTCCGGGCATAATCACGGTATGCTGCAATGGCACTGCCTCCTACAAGTACCTTAAACGGTATTTTCCGGAATTGTTTCTCCGGGAATTCCCCAGCATCATCCAAATGCCGTCCACCAGTCCGGCGGCGGCGCGCCTGAGCTATGACCAGAAGCTCCGGGCATACGGGGAGGTGATTCTCCCGCTCCTCAAAGGCGTGGCGGAATAAGGCAAATTTAGGGCAATGCCCGGAAGGTCCCTATTTCTGTTTCCGGGAAGTCTTTGCTCCGGCGGCTTTCAGGAGGGCGACCAAGGCGTTCTTTTGCGTGGCGATGGCCCGGTCCAGCGGCGTAGTCCCGTTCGGGTCGCGGTAATTCACATCCACCTTGTGTTCAATCAGCAACCTGGCAACTTTATTCGTGGAACTCTCCAGAAGTCCCGTGGTGCCCGCCACAACCCAGAACGCGGCTTCCGAATTGGCCGGCTTGTAATGCCCAAAGCGCGGCTTGCCGTTGAGCTTGTTGGGATCTGCCCCATCATTCAGGAGGAGCTTGATGGTCTCCGTGCTTCCATACCGGGAAGCGGTGAGCAGCAGGGTTCTCCCGTCATTGCACACGTAATCCGGATCAGCTCCGTTTTCCAGAAAGTAGGTAGCCTTGGAAATGGCTCCGCTGAAGTTGTTTCTGCTGAGGATGGAGGAAACTCCATTTCCACGGCCAGGGCGCAGGACTTGTCGCCTCCTTTTTCCTCCCCCTGCCAATTGACGTCCACCCGGCACGAATGAAGGCTTTTACTTTGGAAAGATCGGGTTTGGTCCCCTGCTCTGGAAGTTCTGATAGGTCGTTTTTCCGTTGATGGTCGTGGAAGAATTCCTGTTTTCCCGTGCGGGCCTGTAATCCTTGAGCTTGTACAGGTGTTCGTACAATTCCAGCCCTTTTTTCTGTCGTGTGGCCTGGTTGATGGACGGATCGATGGGGAGGGGCGCCATTTTGGGAATCAGGCGCAGGGAACGTTCCGCTGTGCGGTGTCCCTGCCGGGCGGCCTTGGCCTCCATATAAATTTGCCTTCCCTCTTCCGGAGTGACGGCCTGGGCGGTCATTAAACCGGCAAGGACGGCGGGCAACAGCAGGAATAAATATCGGTTCATATTCGTGCAGAGGGAGGGGAGATGGGGGACGGAAGGGCTCTCTGAAAAATGCGGACGACCGGAAAGCCGTCCGCTCCTACTTGCCGGATTCCTTGGAAGTTTTGGCCCCTGCGGCTTTCAGGATGCGCACCAGCCCATCCCTCTTCCGCGCAATGGCGCGGTCCAGGGCCGTTGTGCCGTCCCTGGCGCGGCGGTTGACGTCTGCCTTGTGCTGGATCAGCAGGTTGGCGACGGCTTCCAGGTCCGGGTCTTTGGCGTTGGTGGAATTGGCTGCGGCCCAGAGGGCCGTTTCCCCGTTGCCGGGTTTGTAATTTTTTTTGCGCGGTAACGTCAGGGTTTTGTCGGGGTCTGCCCCGTATTCTAGAAGCAGGGCTGCGAATTCCTTCTGCCCGTGCCTCGCGGCCCAGACAAGCAGAGGATAGCCCGAATCCCTTACGTAGTCGGGATCGGCTCCGTTTTCCAGCAGGTACTTCGCCTTGGAAAGAGGATAGTCGTTGGAATAGCGGCTGAGCAGGGAGAATGAGTTGCCGATCTTGCCGTTTTCTTTCAATTCCACATTGACGTCCGCACCATTGGCAATGAGCAGGTCCGCCAGTTCGTAAAACTCCATGTTGACGGCCAGGGCCAGGGGGCAGGATTTGTAATTCTGCGTATCTTCCCCCTGATAGTTGACATCCGCTCCGGCACGGATGAGGGCGCTGACCGCGGCCAGATTCGGAGCCGTTCCCTGTGCGGGGATTTTTCCTTTCTTATCGCGGCCAAATGTTTTGACGACAACTTCTCTCTCCGCCTTGTAATCCTTGAGCTTGTACAGGTATTCGTACAATTCCAGCCCTTTTTTCTGTCGTGTGGCCTGGTCGACGGACGAGTTGACGGGCAGTGGCGCCATTTTGGGAATCAGGCGCAGGGAGCGTTCTGCCGTGCGGTGTCCCTGCCGGGCGGCCTTGGAAAACCAGAATTTGGCCTGGGAGGGGCTGCGTTTGACTCCATCCCCCTTCAGGTAACAGAGACCCAGCCTGTATTGAGCCTCCGCCTTTCCGGCCTTGGCTTCCGCATAAATCTGTTTGCCCTCTTCCGGGGTGACGGCGAGGATGGGGGCCACACCAGCAAGAGCGGTGGCTAGGAGCAGGATGCATGGGTATGTATTCATGGGTGTGTGTTGGTTTGGAAAAAAGGGAGATGTCCGGTCAGGAGGAGCCTACGGCGGCAAGCAGGTACACATCCAGCGCCAGGGCCTCGTGGATGTTGAAATTCAGATCGTCCCGCAGTTTGTTGATCGCTTCCATGCGCCGCAGCAGTTCGTTCACGGGCATTTGCGCGGCTAGGGTCTGCACCTCCGGATGGATGGGAGCGACTCCCGGAGCGCCGGAAGCGATCAATGCCGCCTGCCCGAACCAGCTGCTCAGCAATTCAAGGGCTTGGGAGCGCTGTTCCAGGTACTCCGTTTCTATCTGGGCGGCGTTGGCGTCCTTGTTTCGGGATTCCCAGTCCGTGGTGTCCGTGCCCTGGGCAGCCTCTTTCGCTTCGTCTTTCAGGGCCTGGTTCATGTTTTTGGTGATGGCGGCTTTCGCCTCCGTCATAACGTCGATGAACTTGCTGCGGAAGGCCAGGGCCGCCAGATCGTTATTGAGGTTGCGGCAGGTTTCCAGCCAGTGGGGGAGCAGGGCCTCCTGGGTGGGGGTGAGCCTGAATTCTCCGGATTGCAGGAGATTGACGCGTACGCAGCGGGAAATAATCGTCTGCAAAAGCTGGTCCGGCTGGGCTGTGGCCAGGATGAGCAGGCATTGGCTGGGCGGTTCTTCCAGGGTTTTCAGGAAGGCGTTGGCCGCTTCGTCATTCATGCGTTCCGCATCCATGAAGATGGCAATCTTCCATTTTCCCTCTGCCGCGCATTGCTGGAGAAAGGGCTCCACGCCCCGGATGTCATCCCGCAGAATGCGGCGGGACTTGGATTTGGGGCGTACCAGCCGGCAGTATTCGTCGCGCACGCCGTCCAGATGGTCCGCCCGGATTCCGTTGATCAGTTCCAGCAGTTGCAGGATCAGGCGGGACGCGCCCTGGTGCTCGTCGCCCACGATGAGAAGAGCGTGGGGAAGCCTGTTGCGGGAGAAGGCGGTGCGGAGCAGGTCGAACGCTTGGGATGCCGTGAATGCCATACCGCCCTATGAAAGCATTTCGTTGCGTCAGAGCAACAGAAAAGATTGGTATATGCCGAATATTTCATGTACTAAGGGGGCCGGTTATGGAACAAAATGACATCGCATCCAGGATTGTCTTTGCCGACCGCGGCAAGGTGAATGTGGAAAAAGGCGTGGAATTCGCCCCCAAATTTGACCAGAATGGCCTGATTCCGGCCCTGGCCATGGACCATGTGACCCATGAACCCCTGATGCTGGCCTATATGAATGCGGAATCCCTGCGCATGACCATGGAACTGGGGGAAGCCGTTTATTATTCCCGCAGCCGCCAGGAAATCTGGCACAAGGGTGCGACGAGCGGCCATGTGCAGAAAGTGAAGCAAATTTTGATCGACTGCGACCAGGACGCCCTGATCGTGCTGGTGGACCAGTGCGGCGCCGGAGCCTGCCATACCGGGCACCACTCCTGTTTTTACCGTTCCGTCCCGTTTGGCGACGAACTGAAAGCACAGCCTCAGGGGCAGCCCGTTACCCTGCGGCAAGCGGACGGCGGCGTTGTCTTTGATGCCGAGGCCGTATACGGCAAGGGCCATTGATTCTTCTTTTGCGCGTCAATCTGCGTTCACCGGGTTGACGCGGTCTCGTTCCCTCCTGTAAAGTCATGAATGTGAAAAAGCTGCTTGTCCTCATGGCCGCCGTGGCCGGAACCTTCATACTGTGCCAATGTTCTTCGGAAGCACCTCCCCCTCCAGGAACCGTCCGCATGGTGGATCAGAAAGCCATCTCTCTGATGCAGGAAGCCAAGGGGAAAGAGGAGAAAAACGACCTTTCCGGAGCTATCAAGAAGTACAGGCGCGTGGTGGAAAAGCATCCCCTTTCACGGGAAGCCCCGCAGGCCAGGTTCAGAATGGCGGAACTTTACGAGGCCCGGAAGGACCCTGCCGAAGCTTTTGACCAGTACCAGAAGCTGATAGACCGCCACCCGGACAGCCCCTTGTACGCCAGAGCCATGGAACGGCAGAAGGAAATGGCTTTTGGCGCGGCCAGCGGCGCGCTGACCAACCGTGTTCTGTGGATGTTCGACGTACGGATGGACCCCAGAAACGTGACGGAATGGCTTAACCATGTGCGGGACAATGCTCCTTATGCGCCTTCCGCCCCGCAGGCCATGAATGTGCTGGGCAACTATCTGGCGGCTCGCGGCCGCATGAAGGAAGCCATTGAAGCCTACCAGAATCTGGTGGATAATCATCCGGATTCTCCGCTGGCCCCCATGGCCCAGCTTCAGATCGCCACCCTGTACCGCCAGGCGGCTGCCGACGGTGACCGCAACCACGTCAACGTGGCCCGCGCACAGGAAGCGTATGAAGACTACCTGCAGCGCTACCCGAATACCGCCAAAGCCGGAGCCGTCCGCGCGGACTTGGCCGCCATGAAGCGGGAACTGATAGCCCAGCAGCTGGAAGTAGCGGAATACTACCTGACCAAGATGAAGGACACGAACGCGGCCATCTTCTGCTATCAGGAAGTGGCTTCCAAAGGGGATGTCAATCCCGCCGCCGCCGTAAAGGCGAAGGCCCGCCTGAAGCAGCTGGGCGTGACCGTCAGGTAACAGAATCCCTCTTGCCATCATGAACCGTATCCGGACCGTCCTGAAACTCCTGCTGCCCGTTCTCTCTCTTCTGGCCGGTTCCTGCGGTTACCAGATGGGGGGCACCAAGCCGCCCAAACTGGAATTTGCGCAAACCGTCAAGGTCGACCTGTTTGCCAACAACTCCCTGGAGCCCCGCGCCGCCACGCTGGTGACAGGAGCGCTGGCGGATGAACTGCAGAGGGACGGCACCTATCGGCTGAGCTCCCGCGGGAATGCGGACATCCGGGTGCAGGGGGAGGTTTACTCCATCTCTTTCGACCAGCTCCGTTCCTCCCGGGAAGACACGTATAAAAGCTCGGAACTCGGCTTGCGCCTGGCCGTCAAATACCAGGTGGTTGACGGCAGGACGGGCAAAGTGCTTTATAAGGGGTCGGCTGAGGAAGTCGGCCAATTCTTTGACGTGGGGAACATCCAGACGGCGCGGACAAATGCCCTTTCCTACGCGGCGCGCCTGGTGGCAACCTCCATTGCGGAAATGCTGACCAACGGCTAGTGTTCCGCGTTATTCCGGGAGTATCCTTCACATGGCGGAAATAGAATACAGCGTTTACTTTGTTCCGGTCCCCATCGGCAACCGGGCGGATGTCACCCTGCGGGCGCTGGATGTGCTGCGCAAGGTAGATGTCATCGCCTGCGAGGACACGCGCCATTCCGGGCTTCTGCTGAGCCATTATGAAATACGGAAGCCGCTCCTGAGCATGCACGACCACAACGAACAGTCGCGCGGCGCGGAAATCGCCTCCCGCGCCGCGGGCGGAGAAAGCTTTGCCGTCATTAGTGACGCGGGCATGCCGGGCGTGAGCGATCCGGGCTACCGCCTCATCCAGACCCTCAAGGAAAAAGGAGTGAGCTTCACCGTTCTGCCGGGGCCCTCCGCCGTGGTTACGGCTCTGGTGGGGTCCGGCCTGCCTACGGACGCTTTCTTCTTTGGCGGCTTTCTGCCCGTCAAATCCGGGAGAAAGGGGGCCATGCTCCAAAACGCTGTTGAAGCAAGCCATACGAGCATCTTCTACGAATCCCCCCACCGCATCGTCAAGACCATGCGGGCGCTGGCGGCTCTGGACCCACATGTGCCCGTCTGCGTGGCGAGGGAATTGACCAAGACCTTTGAAACCTACCATCGCGGCTCCGCTTCCCGTCTGGCGGCGGAATTTGCGGAACGTGCCCCCAAGGGGGAAATCGTGCTGCTGGTAGGCGGCGTGAATGCGCCGCGCTTGTCCTGAAGGTGCGCTTAGGGAGGATTCATGCAGATGTACCCGGACGAAAAAAATCCGGAATACGTTCTTCCCTTTAATCTTTAGGCATCCGTCATTTGCCTTCTTCTCCTCCGGGTGGCGGAGGGCTGCGTCGGACTTATCAACTTGACCCTCGAAATGTGTCATGATAGTGTTCTAACATCATGCTTGAGGATAGAAGATCACGTTCCTCGCGCAAAGCACCTGATTTGGTGACTGACGAGCTTATTGTCATTCTTCATGAGGCCGGAATGCTGGAATTCAATGAAATCTTTCAGCGTGCCGTCGTCGTGATGAAGGAAAAGCACATGTCCCTGGGCGGCGAGGAAATCCTGAGGCTGAGAATTTATGAGAAACTCCAGAACTTGGTCAGCTCCGGCGGTCTGGTGAAAAAGGGCCGCGAATATACCGCCCAATCCAAGTTGATGACCTTGAAATCGGAGCCGTTGCCGGATACCCGCCTGTAGTGTGTCGATTTTTTAAGGTTATGCCGGAACATAAGGGTTCCGCTATGAACAGGGTTAAGCTCAATGGTTTTCCGAACTTCTGCAGGAAAATGATTGCTTGCTCCGGGGAAAGAGGAGTGCTGTCCATGGTAAACTTATCGCAGAATATTCAGAGTGAAGAATTTCATTTGTTTTCAGGCATTGGAGAGATTGAACGTGAACTCCATGATACCAAACATGTTACTCCTTCTGCCGAAGCCGTTTGTAATAATTCACATAATCTTCGGGGCCTATGTCATTTCCAAATTCGGCGCCTATTTTGGAGTCGATCTTTTTCCCGTCGGGACTCACCAGAATGCGAGTAGGATATAAGCCGATTCCGTACTTCTCTTCCAGCGGAGTCGGTTTTTTGGTGGATTTTTTGCTCGTTTTTACAAGAAGGCCGAGAGCTACGCCTTTCATGCCGCGTTTGAATGCGGCGGATTCAATATCCTTGATGGGGGATTTTTTCCAGGGATCGGGAAAATAAATGAGCACAGGAAGATTATATTTTACCGCATCTGCCATCACGGCTTCCGCTTTTGAATCCGGAGTCCATTTAAAATCGGGAATGGAGCTATCCTGAACCTTATTCTTCTCCATGTCGTTGAACATCTTTGGTCCGCCTGCGCTGCTTGTTTCCTCCGGATGGACTATTGGGAGATTTTTGATGCTTGACGGATATTTTCTAGCGGCGTTTCTGGTGACAGATACAATGCTGTTGAACAAATAAGGTTTGACGGAATGTTTGATCATGATTTGTTTTACGTACAGTTCGTGCTTTAATCCATTCAGAAATTCGATTCCGTCCAGAACTTTGGAAAACCCGTCCTGCTTCCTGCTATCCGGATGGGAACTGACGGAATATCCGTTTATTTTAATTCTCTCAAGGCCATACCCGTATTCATCATGAACCATGGCGCCCGGCCGCAAGGCTTCATGTGGAATGAGCCGTTGAGGGATGTGGCTGTAAAAGAAAGGGAACGTCAATTTGTATCTCTCTGAGTACTCGGCCAATTTGGACTCATCACCATCGGAGAATCCTGGGATATATCCTAAAAATTGAATACGGTCATATTTTTCCTGCATGAATCGTATCCTCTCAAGCAACCGGGTTCTCTCCAGTTCATATGTTGCGTTGGAGCAGTCTCCCAGACTGCATAAGAGAAGGTAAGGTTTTTTGCCAGGGATTTTGGAAGGAATCATTTTTTTACCGGCGGAATCATATTGGTAAAGAGGAGTTTTGTTGATTTCAGACCATATATTGACGAGGGCGGTTTCAGAAAAATCCATTTTTTGGACGGTATCCGGCTTGATGTAAGTACGTTCCCCCTCCGGTAAGGCATCAAACTCTTCAAGTTTAGCCATGAGCTCCTGCGGATCCCTCGAGGAGAAGGGGACTTCACGTCCCTTGCCGTCGAAGACATGAATAGCGGGCGTGCCGTTCGTGTAATTGGGGTAAAAGCGGCATGGCAAATGGGATGGAAGCAGGTATGGATAGGGCAGCGGGTTGTCCAGTTTTTTCAGACGATTGACCACCCTGTCGTCAAAATCGTGTTCGCCCGGTAAAAATACGACAATACATTCGGTAGGAACCTTGCTCTTTTTCAGGGCTTTTTGCCACGCAGTGGAAGAATTCCCGCTAATGAGATCAATGCTGGGACCGCAGCCAATACTTGAAAAAATGAAAACGTAATATCCGGCTTTTTCATTTACCGAAGCGGAAGCCCCCTTGGCATTGACAGTCCTCCCTTTTAAAGCCCGGGCTACTGGGGAAATGTCGTCATTTCCCCATGTCGAATTCAACCCCAAGAGAATAAAAAGAAGGAGAAGGAATGATTTTTTTCTGATGAAGTTCATGAATGCATATGGATTGGTGACGTGGTTGAATGTATGAGATTGCCTTTTTGATGGGTAGATATTCTGATTTTTTTGTGGATTATATACTTTAATCTTTTCCTTCTCATTTGTCCGAATTTCCTTAATTGAATTATTGGATAAAGGATAATATAAACGTTTAGCATTAAAATCTAACCGTTTGATAGAAGATAAACAATAGAACAGAATTATCCTATATAACTCCGTTTTTCATTCAAGTTCAATAGTGATCTGTCCTCCGAAAATAGATCCACAAAGAAAGTTAGGTTTGCTGACCTGACGAAAAGCAGTGAAGAAAAAATACAGTGTAAAAGGAATCCAGGGGGACAGTCACCTTTTGCTTCCATTTTCATTGTTTCTTTCTACTTCAGTGTTGAAACGATGTTTATGTATCTTACAAGTTAGCGGGATTTGCTTAGCAAACGATAGACTTCCCCGGCTTTTTCCTTGTCAAAATTACTCCCGTTCAGAGTTTCCTCGGTATGATTTGATGCTTCCAGGGCATAATCTGCGGCTGTTTTTCCCTTGTGGTCCTTGGCGGAGACATCTGCTCCTTGGTCAAGCAGGATTTTCACTGTCTCCAACCAGCCTAATTGGGCGGCCAGGATTAATGGAGTTTTCCCATCACTATCACGGGTATTGACGTCAAGGCCCGCCTTGATCAGGATGGGAACGGCAGAAGCACAATTGTTGTAGGAAGCTACATGAAGAGCATTTTGTGTGGAATGTTTTCGGGTGGCATGAATATTGGCTCCTTTGGCAAGGAGTGTCTTGATGATGTTGACGTTTTCATGTTTGCGCATACACATATGGATGAGGACTGGCCCGGAGGAAGGGCAGACAGCATAGCTCGGAGTCGTGTTAATGTCGCATTCCGCCCCATGTTCCAGCAGAAAGTGTAACAAAATTTCATTTTCGTTCCAACAAGCATAATATAGGGAACTGCCATGATCCCTTTTAATATCAAATCCGTTTTCTTCCAGCAAATATCGCATAACAGCCAGATGGGGGCAATCTGGTTTACGACATTTGCAATTGCTTGCAGCCTGTCCCAGACAGGCGGAATGAAAGGGGATACCCTGTTCTTTCAGGAAGCGGAGCATATTCAAATCTCCTCGCCGTGCGGCAAGATAGGTAGTCCCTAATCCTGAAATGTCTGCATTCGGTATGTGCTGCAAAAGCAACTTTATCATCGGGATATGACCGGATGCCACCGCCGCATTCAAGATGAGGGAATGCTCTGGGTGGGTGTAGAGGATGTTGTCGCGGTTGCGTTTTTCAACTTTCTGGTCAAGATTTACCCCGTGTTTGATAAGTAGTTCCATCATGGGAACATTGCCGGATTCTGCCACGACGGCAACAGGAGTTGTTTTTTGGGTGAGGATCTCTACTTCCTGATTGATGTCAATCTTGTATTTTTTAATCAGTTTCTCCGCCTCCCGAGCCGATTTTTCGAACAAACGTTTTTGTTTTTGTTGATTTTGTTTCTGCTTCATGGCAGAGGGGGAAGATGTCTTGCCCTGTGGTTTTGATGACTGTAAATTCCTTTCATTGCAGGAAGAGGCTTTGAGTGTATCGCCCAATAAGGAGGCGAATTGCTTCATAGGGTTATCTCTGTCATCCCGGGCGAAGGACTGGGGAATGAACAGAAACAGGAAAAGGAGGAGGGCGGATAATGGCTTGTTAAAAAATGGAGGGATCATCTGCATGCAATGGGGTGGAGTGGTTCTGATGGAAGGGAACTTAGTTGGAAGGCTCAAATGATTCGGAGCGGGAAACGAGTTCAGGTACGTTGCGGCTCTTCAAATTCTTCCGTCTCGGGGAGGAGTTCGATACATTCCTCATCCCCATGGATGGATACGTTCGCAGGGAAAATGATTTCCATGCTCTGTACGGTTTCAACCTCAGGGGAATGGTCGCTGGTCCAGTAGCCTTCCACGGAGACATGGTAAACGGAACCTTTGACGGAGGTGAAAGTGAGGAGGGCCGGCGTCCCTTTGTTCTCTTTCGCATCGTAGGAGCCATCTCCTGAAAGTTTTTCATAACGAATTCTCTGGGGCCAAGTCTTTGTAGCGTGGGTAAGGATAAGCTGAGCCGTATTACCCTGCGGCTTGTACAGGATAATGCATAAATCATCTGCCTTACAGAATATTTCCTTCTCATCAGCCATCTTGATTCTGATGGAAGCTCCGTCCAGGGATTGGGGAGCCTTCACTTCTTCCTGCGAAAAGGCGGAAGGGGCGCACACAAGAGCCATGAAAGCAGATAAAAATGTAATGGGTATTTTATTCATGCGAATTTAGCTAACATGATGAATTGGCCTTATGTCTTTTTAAAGAGTGGATGTTATTGGGAGATTAACGGCAGAATAATTTTAATACTCAGCAGCTTTTCTCTGAAAATGACAGTATAGTTAGGTTCCTGGGCATCATTTGTTTCCGGATCTGTCGTGTATCCGTATAAATATCCGAAAAAAGCTCCTTCATAAATTTTATCGGATGATTTCTTTGTAAAGACGATGTATGGCTCGGGGTCAAACATGGTCATAACTTCTTCAAATGTATCCGAGGCGGAAAGACAAAGGGAAATATCCGGTTTTCCAGGCTGCTTGTCCAAGTCCAAAACAATTCCGGCTTCTTTTTCATCCGGATATTTTAGGAAGTAGTATAATAACATGCAGTTACTCCCGATTTTGTAACTGAAGGCTCTCTTATCCGTCTGGATCTGAAGGATGGCGCCTTCTTTCAGGGTTTTTGGCCCTTTTGTACTGCCCGTCACAGGACGGTTATCGTCAGGAAAAATAAACTCAATTTTTTTATCTTCCAGCATGGCTAGACGTTTTTGTTCCTCTTCGCCTCTGTAATTATAATGGGAAAACATGGATCCTGCGACTGTTCCGGAATAAATATTCCCTTTTTGTCCGGTGAAGGTAACAAAAGCCGGTTTTACTTTTTCTCCATAGACTTCTTCTATTGTTGTGGAACCGGTAAGCGAGTCTGAAAGATGGATTCTGGGCATGAGCCGCTTATGGTAGCGTATGATCATCCGGGCTGTATTTTTCCAAGGTTCATATCGTTCAATAGTAATGTTGGATGGATAGTATAATTCCCCGTCCAGATTGATTGTCGCCCCATTGATGGAACCGGGTGCCTCAATATATGCGGCGCACACTCCGGCTCCGCAGACGGCGGTAATAACAGGCAGAGGAAGTAATGAAAGAAGATTCATGGAATGTGGAGAGGAGATAGTAAATTAAAGATCACAGCTTTGAACGATATTGAGCAGTTCTTCCAGAATTCGGCAGCGCGTTTCAGTCATTTCAATGATCATGATGTTCATATTGGCTTTGAACCACCCGTCCTCTTTCCTGTTTTCATCACCTTTTTTAAGGCAGAATCCGTAGGCATACATGGTGGCGTCTCTGGCGGTAAGCCACGCTTGCTGGGAAGTCTTTAACGGTTCCGCCAGTTCCGGACGGAGCGCGTAATGCCTCTGCAAGCGCTGGTAAACCCGTTGAAGTCTTTTTTCCCAATAGAACCAGAGTTTCACCCTGATTCTATTGGCTTGTTGTTCGTTGTTTGGATTACTGGATTTTTTGAGCAGCACCGTCAGTTCCTGCTTGTCAGGGACTATTCCGTTTTGCTGTTTTTCCGGAGCTCCTTTTGAAATATTACCGTAAAACATGAACAGTAACACGAGAGCCGTCATTTTCATTGATAACGAAAGAGCCTGCATCATTTGTTGAAATATTGGAATCCGGATTCTTCAGCAAACGTTCGGGATGCGTTCCTTTGCGGGAAGGACGATTGAGGAATCAAGCTTCCTTCGTTCCTGAGAGAACAAGTTTTTTATACATAGCTGCAATGAGAGAGATTCCCATTACCGGAGCCAACAAAATGTTAATGACCATACCCAGGTCGGAACTGACCAGGGATATGAGACCGAGGAGAACCCCAAACGATACCGATAGAGCAATTGAGGCCAGAAAGTAGGAAAACTTGTTCCCGTAAGTGTATTTATTGCTTAATGTCAGTGCCTCTGTGGGATTGACTCCCTTGTCAATCAAAAGAATAGGCGCCAGCATCCATGAATAGGCCAGGACGATGCCGGGGATGATAAAGAGACATAAACCAATCGCTATTCCGAAGATCATTAGAGAAGCCATGATAAAAAATTCTCCAAAGAATTGCCTGTAGCGTCTGGCAAAAATACATGTTGGAGAAATAATTTTTCCCTTGGCCAAATCCACAGGAAGATTAAATATGGCTATCGTGGTTCCTATATGGATGTATGGAATCCAGATGGTTAAAATCCACAGGATAACTGCCAGAAAAACAGATAAAAAGTTTTTGAAGGCAATGGCATACGTATCCAATAAAATAGACAGAAATCCCTTGCCTACCTCTCCTTTGGCGAGAGCATGGAATTTTTGATTTTGTCTGGAAGGCTCTGAAGAACCGGGTCTGCCTTGCGGCGGCAGGATGTCACTTAAACAGCTCCATTGGGCATCCCCCTTCCGGATGACATTGGCGGATTCACGGATGGCTCCCTGTTCCAGCAGCTTGCGCAGTTCCTGTTTGCTGACGGGGCCTGTAACCTGTCCGTCGGCTGAGGCATAATAGTATGTTTTATCTGATTCGTTCTGATCCGCGGTTTGAGACGGCAGGAAGTCACTCAAACGGCTCCATCGGGCATCCCCTTTCCGGATGACATTGGTGGATTCACGAATGGTTTCCTGCTCCAGCAGCTTGCGCAGTTCCTGTTTGCTGACGGGGCCTGTAACCTGTCCGTCGGCTGAGGCATAATAGTATGTTTTATTTGATTCGTTCATAACGGTTCAATATATGTATCTGTTGGTTGGAAAAGCGCTTGGCGTCTTTATTGGCCAGCGTGATGGCGATGCGGAGGGGGCTGGACAGCGCATCAGGAAGCCATGAAACTTACCCTTGCAGGAATGGCTTTCCCGTTCAGGTAACTGATGCCGAATCTCCCGTGCGGACAGGTGCAGATTCTGTAAGAATCAGGGCGAAGACCGTCAGGAAATATGTTCTGCCCGGACATGAGTGACGTAAAGTAATGGTGTCAGGATTTTTTCCAGCCTCTCAGGATGGATAAAAGCAGTTCCGGCACAAGAGCCGCGAAGATATAGCACAAATGAAGAGCTATGGGCGCTGCCAGCAGTGAGAGCCATCCAATCACGCCGCATATGGACAATTCTCCCGACATCAGCAACCGAACAAGGAGACCTCCCTTGTCTTCGGAAAAGAGGACGGAACAACAAAAGCCGCACAATCCCAACAACCATACGGGAATTAGCGTCTGCGCCGCTACCAGCGCGAAGCGGAGCTGATACATCATATATCCAATAAGGTCCGAAGGCCCGGAGGCTTCCTTATCCGTCACTTCCATGAAAAGTCGGTCGCAATTCAAATGCAGCCAGATCATGTACAACTGGGAAGCCAGAGCCAGAATCGCCAGAAAAATAAAGAGCCCTTTTACAAAGAAGAGGGAAATGAGCGTGCCAAGCAATAAAATACACAATATGATGACATTGAGCCGGGGCAGCAACATGGAGGATAACACCGGCTTCCTGTTATAGAAATAGTTGACATTGGCTTTTGAGAACAAGCCGGAAATGTATTGCAGGATGACGCCTAGAAGAAAGCCTCCTCCCAACGCCGTCAGGAAGGTCCCTCCAGACATCCCGCCATTTGCCTCCGCTGCCTTTTGTGCGGTTTCCATGGCTCTGGTATTGAACGTGGAATAAGGGTTCATGTACATGGATTTGGGGGCGGAAACAATGGAAGCAACGGCAAAAGCCAACAGGATGGATGTCAAAATCGTCATCACACTTGTCAGATGAATGGTGAAATTGACCCACTTTTTAAAGTAAGGCACCAATTTTCTGAATCCGAACAAACTGTACAGACGATTATCTATAAACGTATTGAGGTCATTGAGAGTTTTCTCGACTATATCCATGATCTGGACAGCTCCGTCGATGGCAGAAACACGGTTCTCTTCTTGCCGCTCCGTTGGCAGGGGCGGCAAGAAGACAGGGATGGGGGAGGGAACAAATGCGGTGTCTTTCCCGGACTGGTCATAATTCTTCAGCGCCTGCCTGATCTGACGCCATTGGGTTTCCCCTTTCCTGATGACATTGTCGGATTCATGGATGGTTCCCTGTTCCAGCAGCTTGCGCAGTTCCTGTTCGCTGACGGGGCCTGAGGCTTGTCCGCCGGGAGGGGCATAATAGTATGTTTTATCTGATTCATTCATAACGGCATGAATGGTGTGTATCTGTTGGCCGCAAAAGTTTGCGTGGGATTTATATGGAGCTAGAGAACGGCGGCATGTGACGGTTGGTTCCGGTAGGCTTCCGCCTTTTCCAATCTTTCTCCGCCAAGGGTGAATAGATCATTTCTGACAACAGGGAGGAAGGGAAGTGAGCCGTTCTCATGCCCATTCTGCATCACATTGTTTATTAGGGCAGCGTAATGACAATGCCGGCAAGCTTGATCCCGATCTCCTGTCCTATATTGGTCACCATATACCCCTTGACCGTGCCTGTGTATGTGTTTCCCTTTCTGCCGGTGAACGTAATGACGGCCAGTTGTTTCTTGTCATCATTCACCCACTCTTTAAAAGAACTGGCGCTGGTAATGATCCAATTCCTGGATTTTTGGGCATTAAATTGTTCAGAGTACTCAAAAGAGATCAGGGCAGTATTTCTTTGAGGTATATAGTCGCTTTTATTAATCCAGTATTCCCCTGATTTGAGCGTTTTTTTAGAAACGTTGTCTTCTCCTTCCAGTTTGTATTCAATGGTAATGGTAGCTCCGGCGATGGATTGCGGGGCATGGATGATGCTGGCTTCCTCCTTTTTCTTTTTTTCTAGCAGATTTTTCAGCTCCCGTTCCTTTGTTTTCAGTAAACGAAGTTGGTGCTCACTTTCCTGCAGGAAACGCTGCAGGGCGTCCATATTTTGATCCTGCTTGAGTATTTGCCGCTTAAGATATTCTTCTTGTTTCCCCAAAATGGAATCGGCATCAGGGTTCTGGGTATTCGGATGATGTTTGTTGAGTTGTTCTTCCAAGGAGGATTTTTCTTCTTCCAGGGAGGCGATTTTCTGCCCGGCATGCTGGAATAGTTCCCGGTTTTGTCCGTATGACCTGAACAACCATCCCGGAAAACCCAGAGAGAGAGCTAGAACCGAAGAGAGAATAAGGATTTTCATGGGGTAAGGGCGGTCAATTATTTTTGGATATGATGCGGTGGCCTTCGGAGGCGGCTGGGGGAGTTTTTGAATTGAGTTCCTCCCGCCAATGGATAATTTGCCCGCTAGAGTTGGTCTCCCATATCTCCTTGGCGTATCCTTGGAGGCTTCGGCCTCTCTGGTCGGCATACTTATAAATGTAAATAATTTCCACGTGATTATTCTTGTAGGCTACTTCGAGAAGGCGATAATTGCGCTGGGGCCATTTATTCCAGAATTTCCGGATTTCATTTATAACTATTTCCCTGGAAACTTCCCGATTGTTGGCGTACTGGTAATTGCAATAGGGGGCAAAGTGATCGGAAAGCGCAGCGGCGGTTCCTTGTTTGCGTGCCCTTAGGTAGGCAAGGCTGTTTTGTAACAGGCTCTTGTCGGTTTCCGGGCAAGGCGGGTTGATCATGGGGGCCTTGACGGTGGAGCTATTGACACATTCCACGAAGTTCCCCCCGTTCCTTGGTATTTCGATATTATTCCGGGTACTTTCACCCAATTCTTTTTCCAGGGCTTCTATGCGTTTTATGGCGTTGGATTGTTCAGCAAGGACGGAGTTGTGCTTTTGCCGGATTTGTTCCACGGCCTTTTCCTTTTTTTGCAATGTTTCCAGAAGGCGGATATTTTCTTTTTCCTTCAGGAGTTTGGTTTGATTGCCCTTCCGGGCTTCTTCCTGTTTTTGATGCAGAAGAGTTATTGTTTCAGACAAGGCCTCAGTATCTTTTTCCAGTTGAACGGTTTGTTCCGCAAAGGCTTTTTTTTCTGTGTACAAATAGTAGCCTAAGCATCCGCCTGTTGCCAGGATGACTACTGCTGTCGGAATGAGCCAGCTTAGTTGCTTCTTTTGTCCGGAATTGGAAGGGAGCGTGACCGGAGGCAGAGAAAGCGGAATCTCCGGCAAGGGCGGTTCGGGAGTGGCCGGAGGGGGAGGAAGCGGAATCTCCGGCAAGGGCGGTTCGGGAGTGGCCGGAGGGGGAGGAAGCGGAATCTCCGGCAAAGGCGGTTCGGGGGTGGCCGGAGGCAGAGGGAGCGGCACTTCCGGCAGGGGGACTTCAGGCGCGACCGCAGAGGGCAGGGGCGGCAAGTCTGTTTGTGATTCCGCCGCATTATCCGGTGAGGGGGTTATATGGGAATCCTTCAGGTGCATGGTTCAGAAAATGAAAGGGAATGGGGTATCAAGCTTATCTTGCCGCCAGGTTGTGCTGTGGAGATTCCAGGTTGAAATGTTTATTATATCGTCCATCCGTCAGGACCTCCTTCAATTTTCATCGTATTAATTCCTGCAGGAGCGATTTTGGGTTTGGCAACAGGTTTACCGTTTTTTCTAGTCAGGTGAAAGGAGAACGAACCACCCCGAAGATAGGAATTCCGATCATTGGCTGCATGCCATTTTCCACTGATAATGTGACGATTGCCGGAAATATTCCCTATGTAGGCAACAATAGTGCCTGCATTGCTCATGGAGGCCATTTTGGCACTTAGGTAGGATTGCCCCAATGATGTAAGCTGGAATTCAATCCGCCTGCCCTCAATTCTTCCGCCAATGCTCCCACAGGAGGATGGTTCCATGATTGGGGATGATGGTATGCTCAATTTACCTGAAACTATTCCATCCTGATATTCTGTGACGGTCAATTCACGCGTCTGCTTTCCACTTGTGCCGGTTACTGTTCCCCGGTAGGTGTATTCCGCCACAATGGGGGAGCAGGAGACCGAAAACAGAGCCACTGAAGCAACTGATAAGATGCCGCACTGTTTCAATGAAATGGGAAATCTGGACATAGTATGACCTGTTACGAATATTGCCCTTCGGAATGGTTACATTCCGTACATCGCTTGCCTTAGTTCGTAGGAGCCATAGTAGTCTTTCTGAAATAGCTCCATTTTTACGGGTTCTTTTTTAAACAGAAACTTTCTATATTCTTCCGTATCCCACATTTTCTTTTTCTCTTCTTGGGACATGGAGTTTTCCAGTTCCTTCGATTCTGCCCGGAGTTTGGCAATCTTTTCTGCCGCTTTATTGGCACTGGATTGATCCTTGATGTTTTCCATAAGCTCAATCATCTCTTCCTGCATGTTCAGGAACTGTTCCGTTGTACTTTTCTGACAGGATGCTGACGCAAGAGTCAGGATGAGTGCGCATGCTGCGGTGATGGTTTTTTTCATAATGTGTATGATGTTGTTGTTTTTTCAGAGTTGCCTGATAAGCAGGCTGCGGAATCCGGCTGCATTCCTCAGCCCGCTGAGGAGGATTAGAAACTGTAGGAGGCGTTGAGGTTGACGCTTTGGTTGGTTTGTCCGCTGCGGACTTCAAGCGTGTAATAAGCGCCTGCCTGCCAGTTCCTGTTGATTTGCCAGCCCAGGCCGGCACGTGTCATCAGGGCGTGCCTGCCGGGGGAATGTCCCCGCCCGGTTACGGATTGCCCGGCTGTCCAGGTGCGGGTGTACGGGTTTCTGCGAGCGATGTCCCCTACGTAGGCTACGCTCAGTTCCGGCAGAAGGGCCTGGCCATTGCCCAGACCGCAGACGGATTTGAGGCTGACACCCACGGGAATGCTCCATGACTGCAGACCCCCATTCCCGAAGGAGCGGCTGCCGCCGTCAAAGGTTTCTTCAATGGGGCCCTGGGTTCCGTACATGTAGGTGATCCCGGTGTAGGGGGACACGGTGAAGGTATTGCTGATCTTGATGTCCCAGTCGGCCAGCAGGCCGAAGGCGTAAACATTGTCATCCCAGCGGGCCCGTCCGGGTGTTTGCCGGGAACCGCCCACGTGCGTTCTGGCGGCGTGGTCAATGCTGCCGTAGGAGAAGTAACCAGAGAGATTCAGCTCATGCCCGCGGGCTAGTTCCTTGCGGACGTTGCCGTACAGGGCGAACATGAATGACCTCTGTTTGTCGGAGAGCATGGAGTCGGAACTCTTGTGGGTCCCGAACATCTGGCCGAATGCGGCTCCTGCCACGGCATCCTTTCCGAGAGCTACATCCGTGCCGACGGCATAGCCACCGCCTTGATAGGAAAATCCGCTCAGGGAGTCCATGGAGGACATGGAAGTGAAGTACCCCAGGCCGGCTCCCCACAGGCGGGAGGATCTGTTCCCTGCCATCTTGCCTTGCGCGCTTGCCGTACGTGCGAAGGAAGCGACGGAAGAGACGCTGCTCCAGAGGGTGTCTGCCAACAGCGCGGCGTCATGGCCTGCCAGGCCGGAGGCGGCAGCAATGTTCAGCTTGCCGGAGAAGGTGAGAAGCCCTGTTTCCGGGTTCCAGGCCAGAACTCCGCCGTTTTCCAGCAGGCCGGTTTCTCCGGTAAGATGGAGCTGTTGTTCCAGCGCGGCGTCTCCGGTGATTTCAGTCGCCTGGAGCAGGTTCAGTGTGAAGAACTCGGAACCTGCGGCAATCAGTCTGGAGCCGACGTGTACCTCAATGGACGGCGTTCCAGCGAGCGACAGGGTTCCCACGATTGCGTGGGAATAGGTGTCTGTCGCATTCATCCCGGTGCTGAACGGTCTTGTGCCGTTGACGGAAAACGCCATTCCGGAGCCTTCTTCAAATGTCAGGCCATTGAAGTTGGCCGCCCCCTGAATATTCAAACGCCCCCCCTGCCGGACGGTGACGGACTCAAAAGAGCCGCCGCCGGAAAGGATGCCGCCATTCTGCACCAGAACCATGCCGGTAGTCTGGCCGCTGTTGCTCATCCAGCCCTGGAGGGTAACGTTGCCTTCCAGAGAGCCGCTGTTGTTCAACAGCGCGTCTTTCGCCACGGTGATTTGTTCAGCCGTCAAATCCCCCGTGTTGGCCAGGGCGGACTGGCTGTTCAGGTTGATGTTCGCAACATTCAATGCCTTGTTGTTGGTCACGGATCCGTCGGAGTTCACGGTAAGGGAACTGCCCTGAATGGCGCCGTTATTGATGAGGGAGGCATTGGTTTCTCCGCTGTTGCGGGAGGAACCGACGGTAATGACTGTGTTTTCGTGACCCAGAGAGGCTGTTTCTTTGATGTCGGCCAGGCCGCTGCGGACATTCAGGGAGGCGATGTTGTACCTTTCCCCGCTCAGGTCAACGGCGCTACTGTTCAGGAAGCCGTTACTGCTGCCGATGGCGACGCCGCCGGCGCTGTTGCCGGCGGTTCCGTCAATGTCGTAGCCGATCCCTTTCTTGCCCGTCAGATTGCCCGTCAGAATCAGGCTTTGGTCTTCATTCATGACCAGCAGACCGTCTGTGCCTTCTACAATGATCTGGTTGGTGAGCGGCGTGTTCTGGGGAATGCCGGTTGCGTCCAGCGTACCGCCCAGCAGGTGGACGCGTTTGCCCAGGTCAGTAATGGATTTTTCTTCTCCGGTATGTACATAAATATCATCTTCACCGGGCGTGGGTGTTGACCCTTCTTCCAGTTTAAGGATGACCCCCCATTTCCCGCCAGACAGGATCGTGGTTGCCAGTTCCGCGTTTTCCAGCGGGTTGAAGGTATTTATCCAGGTTTGCGTGCCGGCATCATAAGTTTCCGTCCAGCTCTGGAGCGTCCAGTTGGAGATATTGCCGGTAAAGTTGCTTCCGGCAGTTTCTCCGTTGAGTCGGAAAAGCGTCAGGCCTGCGTTTTTTTCATCGTTCAGGCTGGCATATTCGCTGTTCAGGTTGATGGTGGTGGAACCGGAAACGGAAAGCGTTCCGGTGACGTCGATCCCGTTGAAGCCAGCAGTGGAGTTCCTCCCATGGTTTTCCGGGGAGAGCCAGATGGTGGCGTTCTCCAGGCTCAGATTTCCGTCCACGGTTAACGCGTAGCTCTCATTCTGGGGACAGATCCGCAAATCCGCTCCCGTCATGGCGACGGATGGCGCTTTCAGGGTTGAGTTTGCGCCGTAGTAATGTTCCAGAGAGGAGCCTTCGTTGAAGACAATATTGCCTTCGGCATTCAGGATATTGCCGGAACCGGTGAGAGTGACGTTGGACGATGAGTTGGCAGTGAAGACGCCCTTTGCCGTGACGGAGGAGCCGTGCTGAAGTTCGATCCAGCCTCCCTCGTTCAGAACAGCGTTCCCACCAATGTCCAGCGTTCCCTGGTAGAGATGGGCATATCCAGATGACGTCAAGTTCCTTCCCGCTTCCATGCCTGCCTGGCTAATCCGCAAGTTGGTGTCGGATTCAAACGTTGCGTCCCGGGCAATATTCAGGGCGCCGTTGTTGGAAATTTCTGTGGTAGAGCCGGTTTTGGCAAGATAATCTCCTCCATCAATACCCCTATTCAAAATATTCAGAATGGCTCCGTCCTTGACGTTCAGGGAACCTCCATGAAGAATGACGCTATTACCGGCCTTGATGGAAGAGGTCAGGGAATCTGCCAGGCAATTCTGGAAAGTCTCCCCGGTGGCATCCAGTCCCAGAGTTTTGAAAATATTCTTCAGATCCTCTTCCGCGTGAAGACCGGAAAATATGATGGCTCCGGTTCCTGTCACGGTATTGCCGTCACTATTTTCATAGCGATTCAGATGGTGATAAACATCGCTTGCGTTGACGACGGCATCGTAAAAGGTAATTGTTCCGCCAGTTTCACCGGTGGAAAGTTCAAGTGAAAGTGCCCCTCCTTCTCCGGGAGCAATGCTGTTGAGTACGGCTCCGGTGAGGTTTTCTTCTTCGTCGTATTGTTTTACATAGTTGCCCTGAAACTCAACGGTTTCATTATTGACGAGGGAAACGGTTCCACCACTGGCACAGATCGCGCCGCCTGTGGTTCCGGAGCTGTTTCCCGTGAAGGAGACCGTTTTATTTCCCGTGAAAGAGATGGAGCTGGTGAGTATGGCTCCTCCCCCACCTTCAGCCGTGTTGCCTTCAAAGGAGATGGTTTCATTTTCTTGAAAGATGAGGGAACTGTTTTGCTGAGAATAAATGGCACCGCCTTCATTTCCTGAGGAGTTATTAAGGAAAGATAGTGCTCTGTTTCCCTGGAACACAGGTATTTGGTTGGCGTAGTTTAGCCCATGCAGGGCAATAGCTCCGCCGCTGCCTGTTGCAGTATTATTTTCAAATACAACATTGGCATTATTGGTGATGTCAAAATGGAAGAAACCATTATCATAATGAATATATAGAGCGCCTCCGTGAGCATTTTCCGGACTCCAAAACTCTCCTGTTGCGTTGTTGTCGTTGAAGCTGACTTCCTCTTTTGTGTTGGTAATGCTTAGGGATGCGGCGTAGATGGCGCCGGCGGACTGAGAATTGTTGCCGGTAAATACCACTTGGTTATTTCCGTCAAATTTGACAGTTCCATAAGTGAAAATGGCTCCTCCTTGTGCGACGGTATTCCGGAAGGAATCATCAGTATTGGTTGTCTGATTCTTCAGGAAAATAATGTTATTATTGTCTTTAAACGTGAATTCATTGCCCTTTCTTCCGGAAATAGCTCCACCGTACCTGCCAGCATGATTAGATTCAAAACGGATTTCTCCGAGATTGCTCTCAAATGTCAGTCCCAAAATTCCTCCCGCTATTGCTCCACCGTCATTTGTTGTCGTATTGTTGATAAATTTGATATGACCCCCGTTATTCAAAAATTCCACTTTTCCTTTGGAGCTACCATATCTTGACGTGTCTACGCAGATAACTCCTCCATTATTATTATTACTAACGCTGTTATTGAGGAATTCTATAGTTTTGTTATTTTGGAAAGAATATAATAATACGGGACTGCTGGGCGTAATATCGAAATCGTATGAGAGGCGGCGGCTTCCATTATTGAAAGACAGCGTTTCCTCAGAGTTCTGAAAAAATTCGGTTGCCGTGGAGATGGATGTGCCGGCGACCGGAAGGAAAAGGGAAAGCAATATTCTGCGGAGGGCGCAGGGCAGGTGAATTTTCATTATAAGCAGGAAAATTAGGTATTGCAGGGAATAGAAAGGAAAAACGGGGAGTAAGGAAACCGTGCGCCACCCGGCGCACGGCTGTATGAAGACACCGCAAGAGGATTAGTTGCCTTTGACGGTGGTGGTGTACTTGCTGACGACGCCAAGGATGTTTTCACGTTTGACGTCTACGCTGGAGACCGTGCTGATGCCTCCCTGGGCCTTGGCGGCGGAGATGGAGGAATCGCCCACGGCAACCAGGCCGAGGTATGAAGTAGCCGTGGCTACACCGGTGCGGGAACCGGAGGAATTGGTAGCGGCGATGGGATCTGCTACGCTGGCATATACCAGTCCCGTGGGGCGCTCCGAGAGGCCGCCGCAGCTGCAGAGCAGGGCGGAGGATGAGAGCAGGATGAGGAGTTTTTTCATGATTGGATTTCAATTAATTGGTTTGGCAGGCCTTCCCTTGTGGGAGGTTTCATGCGGCGTCATGCAACCGCGGATGCCCAAAAGAGAAGGCCTACGCTGGTGGATAACGAATTTGGAATCCGTATAGGCATTCCTGCGTCCTCTTTGTCATTAAACGGTTTGGAAAAGAATTACAGGGGTGAAGGTACGGTAAAGGGGTAATGGGAGGCAATTATTGAACCTTTTGATTAATAAAGAACTATTTTTACTTGACTACGGATTCCAAACCCGCGGCAAAATAGATGGAATGAAAGAGGAAATATCAGCAATGGACCATGCGGCACTGACTATTTTAAGAAAAACAGGTCTGGACGTAGTGGAGGCCGCCCAGCTGGCGCATGAATTGCTACAGGCCAGCAGGGGGCGCGGCGGACGGCGGAAGAGAGCGAGGGAATGCATCCGGCTGGGAGAAGAGGCTTTAATTGCCAGAAAAAAAACAGTGGCGTTCAAGAGAGCCGTGGACGAGGCCATGGAGGCGCGGCATGACCGGAGGAAAAGAACCCGGGATGATTTCCGCTATATCAGCCGGCGTCTGTTAAGGTGCTGTCCGGAAATGGCCCGGAGACCCGTATGTTTTATCACGGCTCAGGAATGCCGGGCCTGGCTGGAAAAATCATTTGGCACCCTCAGACAGAGACATAAGGCCCGGTTGGTGCTTAGCGGTGTTTTCGGAACAGCCGTAAAACGCGGCTGGTGCCGGGAAAACCCGGTGACGTATGTAGATCTTCCGAGGCTGAAGGAAATTCCCATTCCCGTGCTGTCCCTGGAAGAAGTGCACCGGCTGCTGACGGCGGCGGAGGAATGTGCCAGCGGAGCGTGCCTGGCCGCGATTGGTCTTATGCTGTATTCCGGCATTCGTCCGGAGGAGGTGAAGCGCCTGGATTGGACGCAGATTAATTTACGGGAGGGCATGGTTTCCTTAAGGGCGCGGCACAGCAAGACAGGCGGAGCTCGCATCGTAACGATTCGGCCGGTTTTAAAAAACTTGCTGAAAAGAGCAGCGGCCATGGGATTCGGGGCAGGAAGCGTGTGTCCGCGTAACTGGTCGGCGAAGTGGAGGGAGGTGAGGCGTCTGGCCGGATGGGACGGGAAGGAGAAGAAGTGGCCTGCGGATATTTTAAGGCATACGTTCGCCAGCTACTTTGCAAGGCATTTCAAGAATTTGCATGTATTGCAGCTGGAAATGGGGCATGCTTCTTCCGATTTGCTAAGGACCAGGTATTTGAATATGGAAGGCATTACGGAAGTGACAGCCGCTATTTTTTGGGGGGAACTGCCGCGTGGGTTTTTCCCCCATAAAAAATGGCCGTCCCTGAATAGAGGCGGCCATATATGGGCGGGATGTGCCGTTCGGCAGATTAAAAGTTAGTGCGGAAGGCGATGTTGTAGCTCCAGCCGGTGAAGCCCTTCTGCTTGCTGGCGTCCGTACCGTTGGAATGGGCATATTCAACGCCCGCCATGATCTTGGCCATGTTCGGATTGCATTCGAAGATGTAGTAGTTCACGCCCAGGTACAGAGCCTGCATGCAGTCGGAAGTGCCGGAATAGGTGGAGTTCTGCGTGTAGCGCTTTTCCCACTTCACGGCATTGCTGCCTGCCGCCATTTGGTAGCGGACCACACCTTCCCAGTGGGGGGTGAACTTGTAGGACGGCATGATGGTCACGCCGAAGACGTTTTCAGCGCCGGCTTTCATGCCGATGACATTGAAGCCGGCCATGACTTCCGTCATTAAGGAAAAGTTCCCCTGGGAGCCTTCCCAGGTCAGTGCCACCACGTCCTTGGCGCCCGTGCCTTGGTACTTGGATTTGAAGCTGTAATCATGCAGGCTGTCGTATGCCTTGTTCTGGGCGTCGTCGCCCCACTTGGTGAAGTTGTGGGCGTAGTCCAGCCACAGGCGGCTTTTCTTGAGGAACACGTCATTGGAGGTGTCGTAGCTCAGGGTGCCGGTAACGAAGCAGTTGTCCTGGGAATTGAAAGCGGGTTCAATGCGGTTGTTGAAGCTGCCCGTTCCGGTGCCGCCGTTGCCGTTCAGCCAGATGCCTGCCGCCCAGCCGATCTTGTCTTTCTTGTCGGAGTTGTTCATCTGGAAACCGTAGTTGGTTTCCGAACGGAGCTGGTTGACCAGCATGGAGCGTTCAATGGTCAGGATGGCGGAGGAGGAGGTGCGGTATTCACCGGTGATGCGCGGCTTCATTTTGCCGATAGCATAGGTGATGGGACCGCCCTTGTACTCCAGATTCAGTTCATAGAGGGAATAGGTCAGGTCGGAGGTGTCCCAGCGGTTTTCTGCCGCATTATAGCTTTCAAGACCGTCCATGCCGCCAATGTTCCATACGTTGTTGAGCTTGAAGTTTTTCAGGAACTTCATGTTGAAGCCGGCGCGGAAGCGGCGCCATTCGTCATTGAAGCGGCGGCCGTTGCCTTCCTTTTCACCCATCACGCGCCCCTCTCCGTTCGGGTCGATCCAGTCCAGGCCGTACTGCATGCGCAGTGAGACGTTGAATTCCTGAATGTAGGGATTCTTGTGATCCCGTTCCGCATTAAACCATTTGAAGCGGTCGCCGAGCCACTGGCAGGTGGAGAAGCTGTCGCGGGCCAGCAAGGCGTTCCCGGTGGAGGCCTTGGACGGAGTTGTGTTGGCAAAGGCGGAGGCTCCGAGAGTCATGATGCCGATGACGGGGAGAGTATAGGTCTTCATTTGTTTTCTATGGTTGGTGTGTGTCTGTGAGAAGGTCTTCCGGGGGAAGGTTCTTCCTCACGGAGACGGCTTCTGTCTATCAAACCAGCCACAGGGCTGTCCAAGGCTTAAGAGTGACAAAATAGCCACCTGTTCCGCCAGTGTTTACAAGGTGATGCGGAGCCATTCCCGGCGCGCCAGGGCATCCGCTGCGGCCGCTACTTCCGCCTTCCTTTTGCTGGAGCCGCGCCCGGCGCCGACCGTATGGCCGTGCCAGAACACCCGTGATTCAAAACGGTCAGCGGAATCCCTGGGGCCCTTTTCCTCCGTTTCATAGGAGGGCGTTTCCGGCAGGATGTCCTGAAGGATGGCTTGGAGCTCCCCTTTCGGGTTGATTTCCTTGGGATGGCTGGCGGCGGAGTGCAGGGCGTCGTGCAGAACGCGCAGGGCTATGGCCTTGGCCGTTTCATAATCGGAATCCAGGGACATGGCCCCGAAGACGGATTCAAACGTGTTGGCGATGATGGAGTTTTTGCTTCTGCCGCCCGCTTTTTCCTCTCCCTTGCCCAAAGTGATGTATTTGTCCAGTTCCAGGATAAATCCGTATTTGCCTAGGTTGGCGCGGCTGACGGTGCGGGCGCGCAGTTGGGTCAGCACTCCCTCCGGAGCCTGGGGCATGTGGCGGTAAAGGTACTGGGTAACAGCGAGCTGTAAAATGGCATCTCCTAGGAATTCCAGCCGTTCATATGTCCGGCGCGTTTCCGGCTTGCTGTCCGTGCTGGGGTGGGTCAGGGCCTGTCTGAGCAGGTCCGGGTTCTTGAAACGGTAACCCAGCTTGTCTTCCAGCGCGGTATGGTTCATCCCGGGAATGCTAGGGCCGCCATCCCGGAAATGCAACTCCAAACGAAGGGTGTTTCCGGCAGGGAGGGGACGCCTTTTCCGCGTCATCCCAGTCGCTCCGCGGCTTTGACATATAGCCGGAGAAGTGTAGGATGATATGCGAATGAACGTTAGAGACCACGATGAAAAAAATTGATCCAAAGGAAATTCGGGATAATGCCGTGCAGTTGATTGGGCACGACTGGATGCTGGTGACGGCTGGAACGCCGGAGCATTTCAATATGATGACGGCCAGTTGGGGCGGCTTGGGCTTTATGTGGAAGAGACCCGTAGCATTTGTTGTGATTCGCCCGCAGAGATATACGTTCGATTTTATCGAGAAGGGGGAGGAATTCACGCTGTCCTTTTTCAGCCATGAATATCATAAGGCGCTGAGCGTTTGCGGAACGACGAGTGGTCGGGATACGGACAAGGTAGCCGCTTCCGGCCTGTCTCCGTATTTTACGGAAAATGGCAATGTGAGCTTTACGGAAGCCAGGCTGGTGCTGGAATGCCGCAAACTGTATGCGGAGGCCCTGAAACCGGAATGTTTTCTGGACAGGGCAATCTCCTCGGAGTGGTACGCAGCAGGAGATTTCCACAAGATGTACATTGTGGAAATATTGAACGCCTGGGTAGAGGAATAGCGCCATTGGCGCGGTTTTCCGCCTGCCGTTTTGGGTGGTCCTGGCGGGGGAATTCAACCCTGAACGGACCTGAGCGTGAAGTTTTCCAGCCGGAAGGCCGGAAGGGGGCAGGGAGTGTCATGCAGCCAGTCCAGATGGGTGGTGGTGATGAGGCTTTGCGCGTCTGCGGGCAGCGCCTGGAGGAAGGCAATTCTGCGCGTGGGGTCCAGTTCTCCGAAAACGTCGTCAATCAGGTGGATGGGTGTATGTCCCGTTTCTTCCGTAAGCAGGGATGACTGCGCCAGTTTCAGGGAAATGGCTATGGTTCTTTGCTGCCCTTCCGAGGCGAATTGGGCAGCGCTTCTGCCGTTGAGCGTGATTTCCAGGTCGTCCCGGTGCGGGCCGTTCTGGGTCTGGCCGTACCGGATGTCTCGGTCCAGCCCGGCACACATCCGTTCGTACAGGTCTCCTTCCTCCGCCGCCCGGTAGGCCGCACCTACCTGTTCCGCCCTGCCGCCGATGCTGCGGTACGCCATGATGATGTGGGGCAGGAGAAGCTCCAGAAGGCTGGCGCGCAGGCTTCTCAATTCCGTGCCGTACAGGGCGAGCTGCCGCGTGTAGGCATCTATTTGAAGCCTGTCCCGGCTTTTATGCTTGAGTAGATGGTTGCGCGTTTTCAGCGCCCTTCTGTAGTTGAACAGGGCTGTCCGGTAGCTGGGGTGCCACTGGGTGCCCAGAAAATCCATGTATTTCCGGCGCGCATCGGCTCCGGCCCGTACCAGGGAAAGGTCGTCGTTGCCCATCCAGACGACGGGGTAGCTGTCCGCCAGGTAGCTGCGCTGGTCCCTGCGCGGTTCGCCGTTTACCTGGAGGTCCGGGGCATCCGGGGACCACAGGATGCGCCGGATTTGTCCCGGCAGTTCCCCCCGGATGCCGAATGACTGCCTGCCGTGCGCCGTCAGGGGGCTGGGGCGTGCCGTGCGCGGGGATTGCAGGCGCAGCAGGAAGCAGACCGCCTCCAGCAGGGTGGTTTTTCCCTGGGCATTGTTTCCCAGAATGACGGCTCCCTGCTGGGGTATCTGCCAGGAAAAGCTGCCGTAGCAGCGGAAGTCTATCAGTTTCAGCCTGGAGAGCATGGCTGGCGGGAGTTCGGGGAAGGGATTATTCCGTGGGAAGGGCCCGGATGGCATCCATCATTTTGTCCGTCAAATGCTGGTATGCCTCCTTGCCCTTGGCATTGAGTTCCGCCGGAGTGAAGGGAATGGGATCCCCCACCGTCACGGTGACCGGGCGGATTCTGGGAAAGGTGGCGCCGATGGGGAAGGCCTCAAAGGCTCCGCTGATGCGCAGGGGCTGTACGGGAACTTTCGTTTTGCTCAGGATGAGGCCGATGCCGCCCATGCCGTCGTGGATTTCCCCGTCCGGCGTGCGGGAACCCTCGGGAAACACGAGGACGCGCTTGCCGGATTTGAGCAGGCGGATGATGTGTTTGAGGCTGGCGGCGTCCGGATTTTCCTGGTCGATGGGGATGGCCTGGCACAGGGGGAGCGCCCATTTGAAAATGCCCTGGAACAGGGTTTTGCGGGCAAAGAAATAGATGCCTTCCTCATAGGAGATTCCCAGCATGGGCGGGTCCAGAAAGCTCTGGTGGTTGCTGACGATCAGCACGGGGCCGTCCTCAATGAGCTTCTCCCTGTTGATGACCTTCCAGGAGAAGAAGGCCTTGGAGATGCTTTTGAACAGCGTGTAGAAAACCCAGTAGAAGGAATTCATCTGGCGGAAAGTTTTTGTTGAATGTTGTCTGTAATGAAGTTGACGACCTGGTCAATGCTCATGTCGGACGTGTCCACCAGCAGGGCGTCCTGCGCCTGCGCCAGCGGCGCAGTGGCGCGGGAGGAATCCTTGCGGTCCCGATCCGCGATGGAGTCCGTCAGCCCTTCCGCGGCGCGGCGCGCGGCGCGGACCTCTTCCGAAGCGGTGACGAAGTACTTGAACGGCGTATCCGGGAACACCACGGTGCCTATGTCCCGGCCTTCCATGACCACGGGCTCCTGGCGGTTGTAATCCCTCTGGCGGTTCACCAGCAGGGCGCGGACTTCCGGAATGGCGGCGATGGTGGATACGTGGTCGTTGACTTCCTGCCGGGTGAGTTCCTCCGTCAGGGGAGAGCCGTTGCAGAGGACGATGGAGCGGCTTCCGTCCTTGCCGAAGGAGAGGGGAACGGAGGGCAGGGCGGCCAGCACGGCGTCCGTGTCCGCCGGGTCTATCCCCTGTTCCAGCATGTACCAGGTGACGGCCCGGTACATGGCCCCCGTGTTGATGAAGGTGTAGCCGAGGCGGTCCGCAATGAGTTTGGCGACGGTGGATTTACCGGAAGCGGCGGGACCGTCAATGGCAATGGCTGGGTGCATGAGTGTTTTTTGTGTTGGAAATGGGGGCGGAAGCTGTACGGATTGTAGCTTCCGCCCCCGTGGAAATCAAGACCGCGTTCCGGACGGCATGGGAAAAAGAGTTTCACTTTTTCCCGTAAATCCGTTATACAGCAGGGCATGGGCCGGCTCAAGCACCCGAAGATGGTGGATATCAAAGACATTTTGGACGAAAATACGCGTCTCCCTTCCCTGGTGGCCGCGTCCGCTGAAAAGTTGCTTGGTCTGGAACGTTTGAACAGGGCGTACGACAAGATCGTCCGCGACAAGGAGTCCGGTTCTCCGGAAAACTTCTTCCAGCTGGCTGCCAGGCATTTGAACCTCAAGTTGCAGCTGAGGCCCGGCGATCTGGAAAACATTCCCAAGAAAGGGCCTGTGGTTGTTGTCGCCAACCATCCCCACGGCCTGTCGGACGGCATCATGTTCGGGGAATTGCTGACCCGCGTCCGGGACGATGTGCGCATTCTTGCCAATGAACAGCTTTCCCTGTGCCAGGAATTGGAACCCTGGCTGATCAAGGTGGACGTGTACGAGGATGAGAACGCCAAGCGCAAGAACCTTTCCGGAATGCGGAAGATGATTGCGTGGCTGCGCAAGGGCGGCGTGCTGGGCATTTTCCCCGCCGGAACGGCTTCCAGTTTTTCTCTGGCCCACAAGCGGGTGACGGATGATCCGTGGAATTCCAATATTGCCGCCATTATCCGGCTGACGAAGGCTACTGTGGTTCCGGTATATTTCCCGGGGCGCAACAGCCTGCTTTTCCAGGGAATTTCCCTGATCAACCGTAAGGCGCGCGTCGCCTTCCTGCCGCGTGAAGTGGGCAGGGACGGCCGCCGTACGCACCGTATCGTGGTAGGCAAGCCCATTCCCTTCAGCCAGCTCGGGCAGTATGATTCTGACGAAGCTATGGTTTCCCATTTGCGGTTGCGCACCTACCTGCTGGGCAAGGGTTATGAAAAGAGCCGCCGCCCCCATGTACACAGGAAGGACAAGAAGACAAAGATGGCTTCTCTGATTCCGCCCGTGCCCGCCAACGACATACAGGCGGAAATCGACGCCCTTCCTGCGGAGTGCCTGCATGCGCGCCAGGAAAATGGAGACTGGGACGTGTACGTGGCGGATGCTCTCCAGATTCCCAAAATCCTGATTGAAATAGGCCGACTGCGGGAGTACACCTTCCGCCAGGTGGGGGAAGGCTCCGGCAAGGCGTGTGACCTGGACACGTATGATAATCATTACAAGCACCTGTTCCTCTGGGACCGCGTCCAGAAGAAGATTGCGGGCGCCTACCGCATGGGAGAGACGGACAAGATTATTGCCCGCTATGGGGTGAAGGGATTGTACAACGGAGAATACTTCTCATTCTCTCCGGCTGCTCTTCAAGTGCTGGACCGCTCGCTGGAGATGGGCCGCGCCTTTATTGTGCCGGAATACCAGAAAAGGCCGCTGGCTCTCGGCTTCATCTGGGAGGGCATCGGCCAGTTCATGGCCCGCAACCATCATTACCGCTATTTGTTCGGAACGGTGAGCATTTCCCGCGACTATTCCAATCTTTCCCGCGCCCTGATCGTCTCTTACCTGAAGGCGCATGAAATGGAGCCGGAACTGAGCCGGGAAGTCAAGGCCTACAATCCGCCGCGCAAGGCGGACCTGAAAAGGTCGGAATCCTGCATTTTGCCCATCGGCCTGACGGATGCGCAGGGCCTGTCCCAGCTGGTAGCGGACGTGGAGGAGGACGGCAAGGGAATTCCCGTGCTGCTCCGCCAGTATCTCAAACTGAACGGGAAGATACTTTCCTTCGGCGTGGACAAGAACTTTGGCGATGTGCTGGACTGCCTGATCCTGGTGGATATTTTCAAAACTCCGGAACGTTCCATCAAGCGTTACATGGGCAAGGCCACGTATGAACAGCTTCTTCCCTACATCCAGCAGGAGCAGGAAAGCGTCCAGCCGGCGGAATAACTCCTTTCAGGCCCTTTCTTCGGCTTTTTCCGGCCTCCTGTTTTTCCGGAGCAGCCGGTTATTGGAAATGCCTGTATCCTCCGGGGAGGGATGAGGAAGGTTCCGGCGTCATCTCACCGATGACGGTGAGGGGCGTTTCCGGGAAACGTTCGGAGGCCAGGCGCAGGATTTCTTCACGGCGGCGGGGGGGGAAGGTCATCAGCAGTTCGTAATCCTCTCCGTCCGCAACGGCCTGGGCAGCCGTGAATCCCTGCCGGACCGGCAGCAGTTCTTCCTGTACGCGGAATCCCAGCCCGGAGGCGGCGGCCAGGCGCGGCAGGTCGGCGCCTAGGCCGTCGGAAAGGTCCATCATGGCCGTGACCAGTCCGGAGGCTGCCAGAATGCCGCCTTCCCTGACCCTGGGCGTGAACGCGAGATGGTGTCCCGTCGGGAAGCTCCCGCCCAGCACGCCCGTGACGGCAATCAGGTCGCCCGCCTGGGCGGTGCTGCGCAGGATAGCCTTTCCTTCCGGAATTTCTCCGGTCAGGGCCACGCTGATAATCAGTCCGTCGGACGGCAGGCCGGAGCTTTCCCCTCCCGCCAGGCTGATGCCGAATTGTTCCGCCAGGTTCCGCATGCCCATATAAATGCCTTCCACCTGGGAAACGGGGCGGTCCGCATGAATCAGCAGGGTGACCAGGGCATGGCGCGGCACGCCTCCCATGGCTCCGATGTCCGACACGGCGCGGGCCAGGGCCTTTCTGCCGATCAGTTCCGGATCCGTACCGGGAAGGAAGTGCATGCCTTCCACCACGCAGTCGGTTTTTAGGAGCAGGTCCATTCCTCCGGTGTTTCTGGTTACGGCGCAGTCGTCTCCGGGGCCGGTGACCAGCCCGTCATTGACGGTCATTAGCGGAAGAAGGCGGCGTATGAGCGCATCTTCCCCTACCTGGCGGATGGCGGAATCATGAGCCATAGGGTAGCAGCAGGCCGGGATACAGGATGTTGACCAGGGTGGTGGTGTTGAAAATGCAGTGGGCGATGATGGGCGTCCAGATGGATTCGGTGTATTCGTACAGCAGCACCAGGATGGCCCCGAACAGGGCCAGGGGAACCAGGGGAACCAGGCTTACGTGGATGATGCCGAAGAGGAGCGAACTGCTGATCAGGGCGAACCATGCTCCTGTATATTTTTTCATGATAGGGTACAGGTAGCCCCGGAAAATGAGTTCCTCCACGATGGGCGCGGCAATGGCGGCGCTGAAGCAGATGACGGCAATGAGGGGGACGTTGTCGGAATGCCTGAGCACGGAGACGATGGATTGTTCCGCCGGAGCGTGGGTCACCCGTTCAATCCATTCGAACAGTCCCATTTGGGCCAGAAGGAAATGGAGGGCAAGAACCAGCAGGTAGCCGCAGACGGGCGCGTAAAGCAGGATTTTCAGGGAATGCTTCTTCAGGCCCAGGGCATCCATTCTGCCGCTGTGGAACATGCGCACCAGCAGGACGAAGGCCAGAATGAGGTTCAGGCAGGTGCCGTTGAATACCTTGTAGCTGTCCAGCTCCATGTTTGTGGTAGTGGGCGGGGCGGAAGCGCCGGGAGGCGTGGCCGCGGCCATCAGGGCGCCCATGCTGAAGTACAGGACGACGATGCCGCACATTGCCATATCCAGCCCGTCCAGATGATCGACGGAAATATTCCATTTCAGCGGACGTTTCATGCCCGGAACCTGGGACTGGCGGCATACGCCCGCGGCTACGGCGATAAGCATGATGGCGATCAAGGTGGCCGAAAACAGAGTAATGAGCTGGTCCGTTAATTCATTCATGGGACAGATGAGCTTGGAATGATGCGCCGTGCCCGGCAAGGCGGGCACGCCCAAGGAAAGGTACATGTTTCTTTAGTGGAAATATGGCGATTTGCCAGAAGAAAGTGAGCTATCGCTCCGCGTTCCTGAAAAAAAATCATTCGGAAGGTAATGAATACTTTTCAAGGAAAAGCGGGTATGCTACGTTCGCAACGGATTATCGCCATGAATATTCAACCCAAAATCACGCCCGTGCTGGACCCCGGCTTCGTGCCGGCCGTTCTTTGGAATCAAGCATTTGAAGCCAAAGCTGCTGCCGATCCCGCCTCCCATCAAGTGGATATCGCCCTGACCCGCAATGACGGGACCTGCTTCCGCTGGTCCGGCAAGCTTCTCCCGCATACCGGAGAAAACGTTGCCCTGAATGAAACTTATGTGGAACGCATCGTGAAATTCCTGCTGTGGCAGAAGGGCGGCAACATCATCCTTGTCGCCGGCGATGACGCCATTGCGGACATGCTGGCTTCCCGTTACTGCAAGGGCGGCGTCCGTGAATTTGACTGGGATTTCATCGGCAAGAAGATTTACGGTTCCCCGATCGAAGTGAAGAAGGTATCCGTGGACGAACTGCCTGAGGAATATTCCGGTTCCATGACATTGGGCCGCAATCTGGACGGCTACCGCATCGGCTTTGACCTGGGCGGCTCCGACCGCAAGTGTGCCGCCGTGGTCAACGGGGAAGTAGTCTTCTCCGAGGAAGTTGTGTGGGATCCGTATTTCCAGAAGGACCCGCAGTACCATATCGAAGGCATCCAGGACTCCCTGGAACGTGCCGCTGCCCATCTTCCGCGTGTGGACGCCATCGGCGGTTCCTCCGCCGGCGTCATCATCAACAGTGAGGTGCGCACTTCCTCCCTCTTCCGCGGCGTCAGCCAGGAGGACATTGAAAAGACCCTCGGCAAGGTGTTCCGCACTCTGCAGAAGGAAAAATGGAACAATATTCCCTTTGAAGTGGTGAACGACGGTGAAGTGACCGCCCTCGCCGGAGCCATGGGCATGAACGACAACGCCGTGCTCGGCGTCGCCATGGGCACTTCCGAAGCCGCCGGCTATGTGGACCCGGAAGGCCATATCAAGCCCTGGTTGAACGAACTCGCCTTCGCCCCCGTGGATTATTCCGAAGAAGGCGGCGTGGACGAATGGTCCAAGGACATGGGAGTGGGCGCCCTCTACTTCTCCCAGCAGGCCGTGGCCCGTCTGGCCCCTCGCGCCGGATTCCAGTTTGAAGGCATGCCCTTCCCGGAACAGCTCAAGAAGGTGCAGGCCGCCATGGCCGAAGGCGACGAACGCGCCCGCAAGATCTATGAAACCATCGGCGTGCACTTCGGCTATGCCATCGCGCATTACGCCAGGTTCTACGACATCCGCAACCTGCTCTTCCTGGGCCGTGTGGCTTCCGGAGACGGCGGGCAGATCATCATTGACAAGGCAGAAGAAGTGCTGCGCACCGAATTCCCGCAGTTGAAGATCCAGCTGCGCGTGCCGGATGAAAAAACCAAGCGCCACGGGCAGGCCGTAGCGGCGGCCTCTCTGCCGGCTATTTCCTGACAAACGGATGGAATTTTACAGGAGGGACCCGGACAGGGTCCCTCCTTGCCATCCATCTACGGAGCATGCGTCCCCGGGCCGGTTTTTCCGGCTGCTTAAAAAACAAAGAAGGATATGGAGAGGACGCCTCCGTTTTTCCATTTTTTCTTCCGCAGCCGGCTGTGCTTTCATGAGTTCCCAGCAAGACAACATCATCAATTGTCCGGAGTGCGGACAGGCCATGGACATTTCCCTGCTGCCTCCCTATGCCAATGCCGTCTGCCCCGCCTGCGGAGCTCTGACCCGCGTCAAGACGCGCATGGGGCCTTACAGAATCACCGGGAAGCTGGGAAAAGGCGGCATGAGCGTGGTTTTCCGTGCGGAAGATACCGTCCTGGGACGTGAAGTGGCCCTAAAGGTGTTGAATGAAACGTATGCGGGGGATGCCGTCCGCAGCGAACGATTTGAAAGGGAGGCCCAGATCATGGCCAGGGTATCCCATGAAAACCTGGTGCAGATTTATGCCGTGGGGCATGACCAGGGGCTTTTTTACATTGCCATGGAATTGGTGGAGGGCAGTGGCCTGGATTCCCTGATTACGGCGGAGGAACGCGTGCCGGAAGACAAGGTGCTGTCCATAGCCCTGGATATCGTGCGCGGCCTGGATGCCGCCTGGAATGCGGGCCTCATGCACCGGGACATCAAGCCCGCCAACGTTCTCCAGGCCCCGGACGGGGAAGCCAAGATCGTGGATTTCGGCCTCTCCCTGCTGCACAGCGAGTCCGACATGGAGCGGGAAATATGGGTGACGCCCTATTACGCCGCTCCGGAAACCCTGCTGCGCGGAGATGAAGATTTCCGCACGGACATGTACGCGCTGGGAGCTACCATGTACCATATGCTGGTGGGTTCTCCGCCCCGGGTGGATGCCTCCCAGTCGTCCGACATCCTGCTGGAGAGCAAGAAAAACCTTCCTCCGCTGGACCGATTGGTGAACGATATTTCCCCGCTGACCTGTTTCATCGTGGACAAGCTGATGGCTTTCAACAAGGAAGGCCGCTTCTCGTCTTACCCGGAACTGATGGCCGCTGTGGCACAGGCCCAGGAGGAATATTCCGGGGGCATGCAGGAATCCGGCCTGACTTGGGCGGAACGGCGTGCCGCTGATGCCCGGCGCGCCCGGCGCAGGAAACACCGCTTGGGGTTCATTCTGTCTCTCGCCTTCCTGGCTGTTTTGGCGTTGGGAACGTGGGGGGTCGTCTCCTGGCGCAAAGCCGCAAATGCCGCATCCGCGGCCTTTCCCCCGGTTCAGCCTCCTACGGCGGGAGCGGGAACTACTGCGGAGGATAACGCGGCCGTGGAATCCAGGCTGGAGCGGAGCATCCGCTTCGGCAATCTGTTCAATGAAGCCCAGAAAGCCCTGAACCGGGGGGATCTGGTGAAGGCTGCCGCCATGTTCGGAGATCTGGCGGATCAGCCGGACTGTCCGCTTTCCACAGCCGTTTGGGCGGGGGTGAACCAGGTGTTGTGCATGTGGACGCGCGGCCAGTTTCCGGAAGGGGTTGTGCGGCTGGAAGAGCTGGGCAAAAAGGTGCGGGACTGCAAAGACCCCGTGGAACTGGAACGCTCCCGGGATATCAGCGACCTGGTCGCGTACCTGGGCGCAAAAGACCGGAATTCCAGAATGCCCGGCCTGCGGAGCAATTCCGACCTGGCCGTGCATTATTATGCGGGAATGGCGCTCAAATGCTGGTACCTCGGCGGCATGTGGCCTGAATACGGGGCATTCCGGGATCTCATTGCCGGGGAAACCGCTGACGACAGGGACCGGAGCGTGCGGGAGCTGGCTTCTGCGTGGCTCAGCAACCTGAAGGAATATACCGGGCAGTATGAACGCCTGAAACAGGTGAAGGACATGCCGGAAAAATCGGTCGCGGAAGTAGAAGCCAAACGGTTTGCAGCAGACTTTCTCCGTGAACAAATGATGACGGGGGAGATTCCCTCCCTGCCTCCCTCCTATGCCGCGCTGGAAGGGATTCTGGATCATCTCCGGATGCAGTACCAGAAGGCCAGGGACTGGGAGGCCGCGGAAGCCATTCGTCTGGCTGAACTCAAGGAGAAACAGGAGCGGAAAAAAGCGTTGGAAGAGGCTGCCCGGCAGGAAGCTCTGCGCGCCGCGCAGTCCCGCAGCTATGACGATATTTGCCGTGAAGCGGCCGGCATCATGGAAAAAACGGGGGATTATGAACAGGTTTCCGCCCTCTATCGTGATGCGGAAGCGGTGGTTTCTTCCCCAGTCGTGAAAAGCAAGCTGGCCGCCCGGCGGGAAATGACGGACCGGATGAAGCCGCTGTTCTCCCGCCTGGAAAAGATTCTGCCTGAAATGCTGGAAAAGAAGCCGTGGAAGCCGCTCGTGCTGAAAAACGGGGACAAGGTCCGCGTGACGGGCATGGAGGGGCATTTGCTCACGGTAGAGCCATTGGAAAGCAGGGAAGGCAGTGATGCCTATAAGGCCAGCTGGGATGACGTGGCTTTCAATTCCCTGTATGTACTGGCGCGGGAATGCCGTCAGAAAAAGCCGGCGGAATTCACTCCTGTAGCGGATACGTACTCCAAGCCCCTTCTTATTTTCGGGAGCCTTACGCAGACCATTTCCCTCACCCAGCAGGAAAATGCCCTGCTTCAGATGGAACGGTCCTTCATTGAACAATGGAACCTGTGGATGGCTGCCCTGGATGCGGAGGAAAAGCCTCAGGGGAAAAATGATGAGGAATAGAGACGGTTTGGGAAAAACGTCCGGAAAAGTGATCGCGTCCACAGTTGACCAGGCCGTTTATGCAGTAAAATTTGCTTGATTCCGGAGCTTCGGGCGGGTCTCATGGCCGCATGAGACTGATCAGCTTTTTGACGCTGGCCTGCGTGGCCGGCTTCCTCTCTTCCTGCGGCTGTAATTGCAACCAGTATCCGGAGTCTGCTCTGAAGGATTACAAGCCTACCTCCAGCAAGCAATTCCGTTAACAGATCCCCTATGTTTGAAATCCGCGAAAAGCCGGAAATGGTGGAACGGGCCATGCTCGTTTCCATCTATTTTGATCCTTCCGAAGCCGGGGAAAAGCAGGCCATGCTGGACGAGCTGGAAGACCTTGTCTCCAACCTCGGCATCGGCATAGTGGGCAAGCACCTCGTCAAGTCCCGCGACATGCACGCCAAATTCCTGTGCGGTACGGGGAAGGCTCAGGAGGTGAAGCAGCTTGCCGTGGATTGCGGGGCGGACTGCGTGGTGTTTGACAACATGCTGGCGCCGTCCCAGCAAAGAGAGTGGGAGCGTCTGATTGACGAATGCGTGATTGACCGTGAAGAAGTCATTCTGGACATTTTTGCCAAACGCGCCCGTACGCGTGAAGCCACGCTCCAGGTAGAGCTGGCCCGCATGCAGTACTCCCTGCCGCGCATGGCCCGCATGTGGAGCCACCTGGACCGCCAGGGCGGCGGTTCCGGAGGCGGCAAGGGCGGCGGAGGCGCCGCCAGGGGCGAAGGTGAGAAACAGATTGAAGTGGACCGCCGCCTGGCGCGCGCCAGGATTGAAGCCATCCAGAAGGAACTGGTCATGGTTACCCGGCAGCGCGCCACACAGCGCAAGGAGCGGGAGCGGCAGGCCGTGGCTACGGCCGCAATCGTGGGGTACACCAACGCGGGCAAATCGTCCCTGCTTTCCCTGGTGTCCGGCTCGGAAGTCATGGCCAGGGACATGCTCTTCGCCACGCTGGATACCACGACGCGGAAGATAGAACTGCCCAATGGACAGCCTTTGCTGCTGACGGATACGGTCGGCTTCATCCGCAACCTGCCCCACCGGCTGGTGGAGGCGTTCAAGTCAACGTTGGAAGAAGCCGTTCTGGCGGATTTCCTGGTTCAGGTGGTGGACGCGTCCGATCCGGAAGCCGTGCGCCACTACGAAACCACGCTGGAAGTGCTCGCGGAACTGGGCGCGGGGGACAAACCCATGATCGTGGTTCTGAACAAGCTGGACCTGGTGCCGGAGGAGGAGCGGGCCGCGTTGACGGAGCGCCTGGCTCCCCATTTCAACGGAAGCCTGGTGTGCATGTCCGTACGGGAAGAAAAGGGGACGGAAGACCTGCTGCGCGCCTGCGTGGAAATGCTGGAAAGCCGTGTCCGGCGCGCCCGGTTCCTGATTCCCTATACGAGGAGCGATCTGGCGGCCGCCATGCACAGCGAAGGCATGGTGATTTCCACGGAATATGTGGAGGAAGGCGCCCTGGTGGAAGCCGTTCTGCCCGTGGCCTTTTACAACAAGGTAAGCCAGTTTCTGGCGGAACCTTCCTGCGAAGAATGAGCGGGAAAAGGCTGAAAGCCGGAGACGGGATCAGGAGATGCAGAAAAGCGCGGAGGCGCAGGATTCTTTCACCATGTTCGCGCAAGGCTGTTCCATCCGGAAAGACGGGAATCTTCCGGTTCCGGAATGAAAGGCATACACCGCTGGAGCGAAGGATTTGATACGTGATTTCCGTGCCGCGGAGGCAGAAAAGACAGCCATGCTTCTGCTGAGATGCTTCCGGAAGCCTGTCTTGTTCAATATCCCCAGGAACGCAGGCAATTTATCACTTCCGCCACCGGCAGACCAATCACATTATCCGTATCTCCGCGCGTGGAGGAGATGATCATGTCCCCATGTTCCTGGAAGGCATAGGCTCCGGCCTTGTCCATCACATGAACCAGTCCCATGTAGCGGCGGATGTCTGCGTCAGACAATTCCCGGAAGGTGACTTCCGTCAGGACGGCAATGTCCTTCATGCCCAGCGGAGACTGCATGGAGACCGCCGTGCACACGTGGTGCGTGCGTCCGGAAAGCATCCGCAGCATGGCGCGGGCGTCTTCCGTATCAAGAGGCTTGCCCAGGGGAATGCCATCCAGAAAAACGAGTGTATCCGCGCCGATGACAGTAGCCTGGGGGTATTCCCGGAAGACGGCCGCCGCCTTGGCTGCAGCATTATGCAGGCACAAATCCTGCGGTGGCATGGAGGCATCCTTCAACTCGTCCGTTTCCCGGACGACAGTGGAAAAATCCACCCCTGCCTCTGTCAGCAGATCTTTCCGCCGCGGGGACTGGGAAGCCAGAATGATGGGGGGAAGCATGGGAGGAATGAACAAACTCCTGTCAGTGGTTGCTAATGCCTGTGCTGATATTCAGGCTGCCCTTTCCCATGATCCGGTGGAAGGCTTCCGGAGAAATCTCCCGGATGGAACGGATGATGTTCCGCGTGAATCCGGCCATGCGCTTCCGGATGGTTTCCCGGTCCTCTGCGGATTCAAACTCCATGCCTACCAGGGCGCGTCCTACGCGTTCCCCGGTGTAAGTGTAATTGAAGTAGCATAGGGAAGCCAGGTCCGCGATGCGTTCCATGAAATCCAGGAAGGCTCCGGCGCGTTCGGGAAACTCAATATGAACAAACAGGGGGTGTTCGCACAACTCCGCCTGATAATGGATCATGCGGAAGCGCACATCGTCGTCTTCACTAATGTCTTCGAACTCAATGCCCTTCTTTTTCAGAGTAGTGCGGATGGTATCCAGATCTTCGTCGGAAGCGGCGATGCCGAACACGGGGTACTGTGTATCTCCCTCCGTTTTGCCGTATTGCACATCCACCAGCGTAGTGGCCGGGGGCATGTGGCGCAGGTACTTGAGTACCTGGCCGCGCTTGGAGGCCATGGAGATGCGCAGATAGCGCGTCTCATGGTTGCCGATTCCCGCCTGGCGGGCGATCTGGGTGAGCTGGGTGAAATCCATGTTGGCTCCGGAAATAACGACGAAGCTCTTTTCATCCGGCCTGACCTGTCCCTCGTTCCACTGTTTCATGAACCCCGCCAGGCTCATGGCTCCGGACGGTTCCGGGACAACGCGGGAAGATTCCCACATGGCCCGGATGGCCTGGCAAACTTCATTGTTGGTAACGGTGACAAACTCGTCGATCAAATCCCGGCACAGCAGATAGGTATGTTCCCCTGGAATATGCACGGCAGTGCCGTCACAGAACACATCCACGTAATCCAGATTCACGCGGTGCCCCTGTTCAATGGAAGTTTTCATGGAGGCCTGGTCCACCCCCTCTACGCCGACTACCTTGATATCCGGCCAGAATTTCTTCAGCCAGCAGGCTACGGAGGCCGCCAGGCCGCCGCCGCCGATGGCCACATAAGCGCGGTCAAAGGGGCCTTCCCCGCTCATCACCACTTCATCCGCCAGCGTTCCCTGGCCGCCCATCGTGACCAGGTCGTCATAGGGGTGGACAAAGGTGCTCCCGTGCGTTTCCGCGTATTCATGGGCTGCGGCAGCCGTCTCGTCATAGCAGTCGCCGTGAAGGATGATTTCCACGTGGCTGCCGCCGTGGCGGCGCACTTCCGTCTGCTTCACTTCCGGGGTGGAGCGCGGCATGAAAATGGTGGCCCGGCAATTCAGGACGCTTGCCGCCAGGGCTACCCCCTGCGCATGGTTGCCTGCGGATGCCGCCACGATTCCCTTGTCCCTGGCTTCCTGGCTCAGGGCCGCCATGCAATTGTATGCTCCGCGCCATTTGTAGGCGCGGATGGGGCCCAGGTCCTCCCGCTTGGCATATACCGGGGCCTGGATGGACGGCAGATTCAATTTCTGGAGAGGAGTAGGTTCGCCTACGGCATAAACCCGTCGGCGGGCTTGAAGGATTTCCTCAAAGAGGCGGTCCGAAAGTGTGCTCATGATTTGTATTGCTGGAGCCATTCTAGCAAGCCCATGCGTCATTTCCAGTAAAACATGCTTCCCGTAGAATATGCCGGATTGGCAGGAAGTTTTCCATATGCCTGAATTCGGACCGGAAATGTTTTTTCGAAAATGCAGGATGATGGAAAAGCTCCGGAGAAGGCACAAAAAAACCGCCCGGAGGCGGTTGTTTTTGCAATGCAAGGTGGCGAAGCGGACGGGGCTCGAACCCGCGACCTCCAGCGTGACAGGCTGGCGCTCTAACCGAACTGAGCTACCGCTCCATGACCTTGGATTGTCCCGCCTTGCGGCAGGGACGTGGAGGCTTATACAGGCACTTCCTGGGGAATGCAAGACAAGAAATCACTTTTTCCTGCATGCGGGATGCGCCGGATGGGAAAAATGGAAAAAATGCTTGCACGGATTTAAAATCCGGAAATGTTCAGGAATGAGGCAGATAACAATTAAAATATTGATAGTGGCTGTGTTTGAAGGGTAGGCCGTCGCTTTTCCTTTTTTGTACGGTAAGCCGTTCAGTTGTCTTAAAATGCTTGCCATCAAAAATTGTCATTGACTCCGGATTTTAAATCCGTTACTTACTATTAGTAATATAGTCTGGTATATAGATTAATTATTCATTATCAATAAATTACTGTTATGCGTCCACATTTGCCTCTCTCTCTCTTGTCCGCCCTTCTGGCCTGTTTCATTTCTCCTGCATGGTCTGCCTATACCCTGAATGATAACGGAGAAACGACCATTTCCTTTTCCGACGATCAATATACGATTAAGGTCCCGGGCGGAGAGCCTGTGGCGCAGGCCGAATCTCCGGGGATCATTTATTTCACGGATATTACGGCGGCCGGTACTTACGAGGGGGAATATGAGCGCACGCTAAACCTGGAAGGAGGAACGTACGCAGGCGTGCAATTGTGGAATCTTGAAGGAACTGTGGGAACGACTTCTCTCAATGGAACAAACAATTTCATCATCAATATCGGGAGCGGAACTTCCTTCTCTTCAGGTTTTCATTTCTTGAGCTGGTCAAGGGAAACTCGTAATGTGGCGGCGGATATTACACTGAATGTAGACGCAAATGCCGGTACCATTCCGGGATTGTCCATCTTGGGAGACGGTAATAATGCCGCACATAAATTTGTTACGACGGGCACTGTTTCCGTTACCGTGGATGGGGGAAACTGGACGGGGTATCCTAGTATGGGTTTTTGCCTGGCTTTGGGCCTGGAGAGTTTTTTGCATACGGGCAATGTTAATTTTACCGTCAATGGAGGAACTTTTGCAACTGCTGTTTCAGCCGGCTCCGGTCGCGGAGGGGCAGGCCAGGGCTCCACTATTTTAGGGAATGTTGATCTGGGCATTACAGGTGGAACGTTTAATGACGTTGTGTCCCTGCTGGGGGCGGGCATCATTAATTATGGTAACGAAGAAGAAGGAAAAAGCTACGAGGGCAGACTGAGCATCAGCGGGGGCGTGTTCAATGCCAATATACTGGGGCTTGGGAAAGGCAATGAAATCTCCGTCAAGCAGAACGCGGCGGTCTTCCTGGATATCAGCGGAGGAACCTTTAATGAAAACGTATTTGCGCAGGGGGCTACCACTACTATTACAGGCGGCACGTTTGCAGAAGGGAAGAAGCTGTTTGCAGGTAGCATGGTCAACAGGTCCACCCATAATCTGACCTCCACCAATATGACCCTGGATCTTGGAGGCAGCTCCACAGCGACCATGATTGCCGGGGGAACCTGGGTGGAAACGGCGGACAGTACGGTCAACATCACCGGTTCTACCAATCTGACTATTAAATCGGGGACGTACACGGGCCAGATCTGGGGCGGCTCGGTCGTCAACGGGACCGGGACCTCCACCATCAATGCCAATATCGGCACCGCCAATGTGACGATCGAGGGAGGGAGCTTCCGGGGGGCGCAGATTTCGGCAGGTTCCTATGTGGAACGGGGGAATACCACATCCAAACTGACTATCGGGGAAGCCAACCTGACCATCAGGGGAGGGGCCTTTACGGACACGGCCATCTATGCCGGTGGCCAGAAGACGGGCAGCACGGGCCACGAAACGACGCTTGCCAACGTGACCATTGAAGGCAACACGGCCACTTTTGAGGGCACTACGGCCATCTCCGGGCAGGGCCAGGGGGATGTGGTGACCCGCAGTGTGCTCAACCTCAACGGGGTGACAAAGTCAGACATGTTTGCCACGGCGGCGGTGACCGGTTTTGACGAGATCTGTGCAGGCGCGGGGACGGACGCGGTGATTGCCAACGCGACGGTACTGGACGGCCGCAGCGCCTTTACCAAGAGCGGGGAGGGCAAGCTGACGCTCTCCACGGCCACGGGCTATGACAACGCTCTGACGGTCTCAGGCGGGGAACTCCACTTCGGATTGGCGGATGGCGTAACTTTCGGCAACTCCATCACGATGGGCGGCGGGGCGCGTCTCTCCTCGGCGGGCAACATGACCCTCTCCCAGGCCTCCGGCCTGACGCTGGACCTGACGGGGCTGACTTCCTCCAGCGCTCCCCTCATCCAGTCGGGCGGCACGCTCTCCTTCAATGAGGCCGGCACGCTCACGCTGACCATCAACGGTGTGGACCAGACGATGGAAAACGACTACAAGCTGATCACGGCCGACAGCTTCGGCACGCTGACGGCCAACAATTTCCTATTTGATTCCAGCGCTCTTTCCGCCGATTACACGTATGCGCTGGAACTTACAGGCAACACGCTCTACCTGCGCGTCAAGGCGCTGGGAGAAGCCCTCAACTGGAACGGTGGAACGGCGGGCACCTGGGTGGCTGATGGAGGCGAGGACATCTGGCTCAACAAGGACAGTGAGACCGTGACCTACGACAGCACGCTGGCGGCCAGCTTTGAAAACCTGTCTGGAGTGGCCACCTCTGCGGTCACCCTCAGCGGAGAAATCAGCTCGCCGCGCATCACGGTCAACAACACGCAAGGGGAGCTGGGAACCGCCTACACTTTCTCGGGAGACGGAGCCATTGTGGACGGTGAGGGAGGAACCACGGAACTGGTCAAGCGCGGCACGGGCGAGCTAACCATTGAAAACACGGGTACCAACACCTTCTCGGGAGGCACAACGCTCATGGAAGGTACCCTCAACCTCAATGCGGCCCAGGGTCTGGGCACGGGAACGGTAACGCTGTCCGGGGGAACGCTGGTGCTCAACACGACGGGAACGGCAGACGGCACGACGGGCCTGGTGGCGACCAACAAACTTATTTTTGCCGGAGGCACATTCATGTACGGCACGGGGGCCCTCCAGGACATCTCCGGCCTCATTGACGCGGGCGGCACGGGAGCCGTGCGCATCAACACCAACGGCAACGACATCTCCTGGGCCTCCTACAGCCAGGAACTGGGGAACAAGGCCCTGGTCAAGCTGGGCGACGGAGAGCTGGACATCTCGGTTACTGCCGCGGCTTCCGGCGAAACCGCCTACACGGGAGCCATGACCGTAGATGGAGGCCAGCTTACCTATAACATCACCCTGCCTGCGGGATCTACCTCCACCCGGATCTGGAGCGGAGCCATCTCCATTGCGCAGGGAGCCACTCTGCAATTCAACGAAGCGCGCGCCGTCAACAGGACAACGGTATTTACTCTTTCGGGAGCCATCAGCGGGGCAGGGGAGCTCATTCTGGGCCATACGGAAGGCACCAACCCCGGCGGTGGGCGCTACCAGGTCAGCGGGGATAACACCAGTTTCACGGGCACCTTCAAGCTCGTGGGCAACGGCACCAATACCGACTGGAACGAAGTGGGCTTCTCCAATGCGGAGGCGGTGGGAGGAGCCAGCCTGGAACTTGACGGGCGGGGCTTCTTCGTAAACGGCAACGTCACCGTAGGGGCCGACATCCACGTCACCGCGGCCGGGAGCTGGCTCAACGGCAACTCCAACCAGACGCTTACTCTGTCAGGGGATCTGACGAGTGAAGCCGGGGCCAACTTCGGCCTGCCTGCGGGCGCCGGCGTCAATCCCACGATGACGGCCATCTTCACGGGCGATCTCACCGGCTTTACAGGCACTCTGCACTCCGGTCAGGGAAATGCGATCCTCTCCTTCGGCGCGGGTGACGCGGCCGCCACACAGGCAAGCGGGGAATTCCTGAAAGCCGTCTCCCTGGGGGGGGCTGGCACCTACCGCGTCAACTACAGCGGCACGGGCAAAGATCTTCTTTATGCGGGCAACATCATCGACACGGCCAGGCTCAACGTCCAGGGAAGCGACAAGCTCATCCTGACCGGGGCGAACACGTCCACGGGAGAACTCTCCATTGCCCAGAACTCCTCCGTCCAGCTGGGCGACGGAACCGGTGACAACGCCGCCTGGGCCGGAACCATTAGCGGAGCGGGCAGCCTGGTAGTCAACACCGCGGGCACCTTTGCGGTGGGCGACAGGGCCAACAACCTGACCGGCACGCTCACGCTGGCCAACGGCACGCTCAACCTCTCTGATGCGGCCGCCACCACCAACATCCTCATCCAATCCGGAGCGTTGAGCAATGCCGGTAACTACGCCGGAACGGCCACGAACCGGGTGCGTGTCCAGGCCACTGCCGACTCCGGCAACATTGCCCTCGGGGGGCTGGATGCGAGCAAGCTGGGAACGGTTGCCACCACCACGGCAGGCACGCAGATCACCGGCCTCAAAAACGGCTCCACCTGGACCGTCAGCGGGACGGACAACAAATTGGCCCTGAGCGAGGGCAACATCTCCGGCGACCCGTTCACGGGAGCGGATGCCCTCATCCAATTTAACGGAACGGGAGACAACCTGGGTAGCATCTCCTTTGCAGAAAGCTCCACGCTCACCTTGAACCTTGCCGGCGTCATGGAGAAAATGAAAACGGCGGGCGGCGACCTGGAACTCCTGCTCACCAACGGCGGCTTTGTGCAGGACCTGGGCACGCTCAAGAACCACATCACGGCCGATCCTCTCTTTGCCGCGCTGGGCTTTGGCATCGTGGACGTCAATGGAGGCAGCATCGTCATCTCCGGAGACACGGACCTGGTTTACGTCTCCTCGGTGGACGGCTCGGGCAGTGCGGAAAATCCGGTCACCAACCAGGCCCTCAACTTCTATCAGACGGTCATCGTCAACGAGGACCTCTACGTGGAATCCGACGGCACCATGGTCATTAAAAACCTGACTGCGCCGGGAACCAATCCGGGGCAGACGGGCACGGGAAGCCTCATTGTCACCAACACGGCGGACAGCAAGGGAAGCATCGAGCTGCAAAACAACCTCTTCCATGAAGACACGGGGGTGGACACCAGCTTTGCCGGAAACATCGGCGGCCTGGCCGGGGCGGCTGCCAATACGGACCTGGTCAAGACGGGGGCCAACAAGCTCACGCTGGAAGGAACGGTCAGCCTGGCCGGGGACATCATTGCCCGGCAGGGCACTCTCCAGCTCGACGGCACGGCCCATGTGGAAGCCCTGCGGCTTGATTCCACGGATGCGGACTCCCTTGCGGCAATCGGCGTCGGAGGCAGCGTGACGGCCAGGACGTTGTCGTCCGGCACCAACGGCGGCAACCTGGTGATCGATTCCTCCGGGACGCTGACGCTCACGGGAGAGGCCGAAGGCATTGCCAACACGCATATCAGCGGAGAGGGCACGCTTCACCTTGCGGAAGGCGCTTCCCTGGGGCTGGCCGCGGACAGTACGCTTTCCGGCGTAGTGCTGGAGCTGGACGGCTCCCTCAGCCTGGAGGCGGACAGCAGCGCAGGGGGCCTGAAAGGCTCCGGCGCCCTGACGCTCAACGGCCAGACCCTGAATATCCAGGCGGCCTCCGGCCGGACGTACACCTTTGAGGGAACGCTTGGGGCCGGCACGCTGGACGTATCCGGCGCGGGCACGCAGGTTCTGCGCAGCTCCGGGGCGGATACGGGCCTGACGATCAGCGGCGGGAACCTGGTTCTCCAGGGCAAGGCGGATGTGGAGGAAGCCCGCCTCTCCTATGGCAAGCTGGTAAACAACGGCAATCTGACCATCCAGGCCAGCGACAACGCGCTGACCGCGCTCAACACCACCCTCACCGTGGACAGCGCCGCCTTTGGCAGCGGCTCGACCACCACCTTCACGCTCAACTCCGACGGAAACCTGGCGGAAAGCTTCATCCAATCCAGCGGCAGCATCGTGGTGGAAAACGGAGCCTCCTTCCACGTCACCACGCTTCCGGGAATCAACATCACCTGGAACCCGGGCAACCCGATGGAACTCTCGCTGATGGAACTCACCGGAACGGGAGACATCACGCTGGGGGACCACACGCTCACGGTAGGCGGCCTCTTCCTCACCTACTACAAAAACGCGCACTTGGTGCATGAAGGCAACAAAATCCTGCTCAAGGCCGAGGAACAAACCGACAACCCCTACGCGACCCTGGTGGACACGGCCAACTCGCTGGCCGGCGCCAACCTCGTCTGGGGAGCGGCGCGTGCCGGACAGGTGGACGAATATCTCACCGGCTTCCTCTCGGCCATCAACGACGATCTGGTCCACAACCCCGGAGCCATCCCGCGCAAAATGGCCGCGGCGGCCGGTTCCACGGTCACCAGCCTCTCCATGGCCCAGAGGGACGCGCTGCGCGACCAGATGAGCTGGCTGCGCAACCGCACCAACCAGATGGGCGTCAACCCCGCCTACATCAACGAAGACCTCCCCTACTTCCACATGTGGATGCAGGGGACGGGCTCCTACGCCCAGCTGGACACCAGGGGGGATGAAAGCGGCTACAAACTCACCTCCTGGGGGGGCACCTTCGGGGTGGACGTGGACCTCAGCGACTCCTTCACGATGGGGGCGGCCTTCACGGCCAACTACGGGGACCTGACGGCCAGCGCGGCGGACACGGCCGACGGCCACCTGGACAGCTACTACGCCAACCTCTTCGGCCGCTACCAAAGCAAGCGCTGGGCCCACACGCTCATCCTGACGGGCGGGTGGAACGATGCCAAACTCAACCGGACGGTGGACTACGGAGCGGGCAGCTACAGGACGCAAGGCAACACCAACGGCTGGGGAATGGGAGCGATGTATGAACTCACCTACGACATCTACCTCAACGAAAACAGGAGCAGCATCCTGCAACCCCTCTTCAACGCCTCGGTGGTCACCACGCGCATGGACGGCTACCGTGAAACGGGAGCCGGCAGCATGGGGCTTGATGTGGACAAGCAGGAACTGACGACGGGGACACTTGCCTTGGGGGGCCGGTGGATGGGTCTTGTAGGCAGCAACATCTTCGGGAGGGAAGCGCTGGCGGAACTGCGTGTCAACGCGGCCCAGGACCTGGGCGACAGACGCGGGGAAGCCAATGTGGGACTCCTGGGCAACCCGGGCTTGCTGCAGAGGGTGCGCGGAGCCAAAGTCGGCCGCACGGCCGTGCAAATCGGAGCGGGCCTGAGCGTGCCGGTAGGGACGCAGGGAACGGTCTTTGTGGACGGCAACGCGGACATCCGCAACGGAGCCAGCTCGGTAAACGGAAGCATAGGCTACCGCTACGACTTCTAAAAAAGGTTAAGGCGCCAGGGGAGCGGCGGAAACGCCGCCTCTGCTGGAAAAAACCAGGGCCGCTGCGGTTCATCCGCAGCGGCCCTGGCTGTGCAAAGAGGGGGAGGGGAAGGAAATGGACTTAATGGACAAAGTGGACTTAATAGACGGAATGGACCCTATAACCCCTATGAGCCCTATGAGCCCTATGAGCCCTATGAGCCCTATGAGCCCCTAATGAACGAAACAAACTTTGAAGAGAAAAAACAGCTTAAAAAAACTATTCCGTTTTTTATTCTTCTAACAGTCTGCCTCCGTCATGCCATTCTCCGTACATCCTGTTGGCGCGGGTATGTTCCAGAAGCTTTTCCAGGCGGCTTTTAAACAGGTCCGGCTGGTTTTTCTTGATCTGGATGGTATCAATGCGTACATGGCGGTACAGACGCGGGAAGTTCAGAAAGTGGGCGTATGTTTCCGGTTCCCGGCGCAGGGCGTCCAGGATTTCGGAATCTATTTGGAAGGCTTCCGGGGCCATGTCCGGCAGGCAGTCCATCCCCCGCGGCGTCATCAATCCCATTCTGAGCAGGCGGCGGACGCGTTCCTTGTTTAGTTCCGACCACTTGCTTCCTTTGGCCCTCGGAGAAAGACGCTGGGCCAAATGCCCCTCCGGCGTCTTTTTGCGCGTGCTGTCAATCCAGCCGAAGCAGAGGGCCTCCTCCACGGCATCCAGGTAAAGAACGGCGTGCGGAGAGGGTTTGCGGGTGATGGGAATCCAGCAGGATGAGGCGGTGAGATGGTGCTTTTCAAGCCATGCTCTCAATTCTCCGCGCGTAGTGATGGGAAGCAACTGGTCAATGTCCATATCGCATGAGGTGAAGGGGGAGAATCATTCTGAGGCCGTGCACATTTCCGGTGTGTTTTCCCTGGAAAAGGCCGTTGCGGTTATTCCGGCTGTGTAAGCCCGGCTATGGAACAAGTCAATGCCAATCAGGGGGAAGGGAGTGTCTTTTTCTGGGACGGTTTTTACAACATTAAAAGAATCAGTTGTTTTCTCCTTGTAAAAACAGATGGGAAAGCTATACGTGTTTCATGAAGAAAAACGTGCTGCTGACCGGGCTGGGGCTGGTTCTGGCAGTTTGTGCGGTTATGGTTTCCAGGATGGCGTGTGCCAATGATACAGACAGCCGGGCTTCCGCCGCCCGCGAACGGGTAACGCCCGTCCTGAATTCCTTTCTGGGTCCCTGTGGAGCCAGAGTGGGTTCCCCGGTGTTCCTGCGTGCCGTGAAGGAGGATTCCCTGCTGGAACTCTGGGTAAAGCCGGACAAGGGAGAGCGCTACGTACTCGTCAAACGCTATCCCATTGCCGCATGGTCCGGAGAGCTCGGTCCCAAGCAGAAGGAAGGGGACAGACAGACGCCGGAGGGATTTTATGAGGTGGTTCCCACCGGATTGAATCCGCGCAGCAATTACCATTTGTCCTTCAATATCGGTTATCCCAATTCCTACGACCGTTTCCTCAACAGGACGGGAAGTCTGATCATGGTGCATGGCAGGGACGTTTCCATCGGATGCCTGGCGATGACGGACCCGGGCATTGAAGAACTTTATACGATGGTGGAACAGGCCCTGGCGGCTGGCCAGAAAAGCGTGCCCGTGCAGATATACCCCTTTGTGCCGACTCCGGCACGGCTGATGCAGGAAAAGGATTCCCCCCATGCGGCATTCTGGTCCCTGCTGGCCCGCGCATGGAACTGGACGGAAAACCGCCACGCCCCGGCTCCGGTGGTGTTCAGGAACGGCAGCCTGGTTTTGGACAGTGACGCCCCATGTTCATGACCTGATGAGGGGCCAAGGAATCCATGAATTGCGGATGAGGCGATTCTTCGGACGGGTGCGGACAAACTGTTTTAAGGGTGTGTCTGCCAAGCATTGCCCGGGCGCTTCCTGCATGGAATGGCGAATAACGGCAGAATGGCTCTGCCGGGCTGCCATTTGAAGGAACAAGGGCGGAAAAAAGCCCCGGAACGGCAAGAATCCATTCCGGGGCTATGGAAAGACCGTCTACGCGGAGAAATCTTCTCCATGCAGGGCGCGCCATTCGTTAAACCAGTTGTGCGATCAGTTCTTCGCGGTCGCCCGGCAGGAAGTCCATCGGGGCGATTTCCGGCAATGTGTAGCACCCGGCGCCCAGCTTCATGCTGGCGCGTGCGGAGGCCACCATGACCTGGGCGGTCAGGGCCGGATTGTTGATGCGCATTTCAAATTTGAACATCTGGTTCTGCGTGGTTCCGGAAACGCCCTTGCGCTCCATCAGTACGCCGTGGCCCATGTCCTTCAGCGCGTCGATGTCCGGCACCTGCTGCACGCGGGTGTCATCATGGCTGAAGTAGGAATCGGACTTGATGGCAAGTTCGACGTCGGAAAATTTCGCGCCTTCTTTCAGCACCACGTACACCATGCGGCGGTGGACGCCGGAACCGGTGGGGATGGTGAGGGAAAGGGCGTCTTCCACGCCTTCCTTGGATCGCGCCACCACGCTGTGGCCCATGCTCATGCCGGGGCCGAAGTTGGTGTACGTGATGCCCTTGGGCGCCATGGCCAGCATCATGGAACGCATCACGGAATCGGTGCCCGGATCCCATCCGGCGGAAATGACGGCGACGGAGTCGTGCTTGATGGCCTGGGCACCCAGGGAGCGGCGCAGGTCCACGATCTTGTCGTGAATGTCGAAGCTGTCCACCGTGTTGATGCCGCGGGCGAGCAGGGGCAGGGCCGTTTCTTCCACGCTGCGGGTGGGGGTGCACAGCAGGGCGACGTCCACGTGCCCCAGCTCTTCAATGTCCGCCACGGTCCTGATGCCGTGAACGGGTTCGTTGCCGGGGCGGCGCACAATGCCGACCAGTTCCATATCGGGAGCGGCGCGCAAGGCGTCCACGGAGTACTTCCCGATGTTGCCGTATCCTACGATGGCTACTTTGATCATCTTGGTAAATGGTATGGTTCAGGGAGCCGGGGGCAGGGTATCTGCCGGAGTGTTTCCCTCCCGTTGACGGCTGTCATTTAAGCTTTGTCTCCGGGGTATGGCAAGAGCGGAGAATGACAGGTGGAGCTGTGCGGCATCATTGTGTGTTATTTGAACGGGAAAGCTCTGGAGGCAGTCTGAATCCTCGGAAACTCTTCCAATGAAATGATGAAAACCAAATTAATTATTTTAGGCGTCGCCACCCTTCTTGGGTGTGTTTCCTGTCATACGATCGGCGGTGTGGGCAGGGATGTGGAATCCGTCGGCAACGATATCAATTCCGCCGCCCGGGCTACAAGCCGTGCCATGTAGGACGGCTAACCGCTGAATATTCAGAAGCCGCTTCTCCGGAAAGGGAGAGGCGGCTCTTTTGCGGAAAAGATGGACCTTTCCGCTTGGATCGCATTCCAGGGGGTGTGTGCCGGAACGGGAAGTGTTCCGGAGTGGAGTTCCGAAGGCCGGGAGGCTTTTTACTGCTGCATGGAGCGGCTCGTGGCCTGGGAAGCGCTGTCTATTTTGCTGCCCATGGATTCCACGTCCTTTCCGATGCCGCTGATGGTGTTGCAGGAGGCAAGGCCGAGAGCCGCTGCGGAGGTCAGAAGAATGAGTTTGATGTTCATGGCGGTAGAATGAAATGTTGAAGGCCGCATGTTATCCCGCTTCCGTTTCCTTGTCAATGAGTCGAATGGTTGAAAGGGGGCTGAAGGGAACCGGAACGCGCCTCCCGGTGCTGAAGCTGGGCGGAATGCCGGTTTTCCGGAGGCACGGCGCTCATGGTTTGAGAGGGTTTTCCCCTCCTCCCGGGCGAAACATGGCATTTCGTTTCAGTCCTGAACTTCCACTTTGTCCGGAGTGCCGGCCTGTGCCAGTTTCCTTTTCAGGGAGATGACGAACCTGACCAGCAGGTAAATGGCCGCTCCCAGCAGGAGGACGGCCAGAACGGGCAATATGCAGGCCAGGATGGAGACGAGGGAGGCGGATACCGTTTCCGCCGTGGAGACCGCGGAATTGCCCAGTCCTCCCGTAGCGGCGGAGGCCGCCGCACGAATGGCCGCCATGCTGCCATGAATGACGCCCGCCGCTCCTCCGCCCGCAATGGCGGCCAGTCCCCACTGGAGCATGGGATCCATGTGGCCGATGAATCCGGCGGCCAGGATGGTGCCCGCGATGACGGCGGCGGGCGCTCCCAGTACGTCCAGCGTATTGTCAATGACGGGAAGGTAGTACCCTGCTATTTCCAGCAGAGTGGCTATGGAAAGCGTGATGAGGGCGGGAGTGCCGCCCAGCCATGCGAATTCCGGAGTAACGGTCAGAAAGCCCCCGTGGATGGCGATGGAGGCCACCAGCAGGGGCACGAAGATACGGAAGCCGCAGGCCGCTCCCAGCCCGATGCCGAGCAAAACGCCCATGACGGCTTCCATATTCATCTGAAAATCAGCTTAGTTTGACGGTGGTTTCCGTGGTCCCGGCCTGAACCGTAGCGGCAGGGGCTGGGGCGGGAGCAGGGGCTTTTTTCCCGTCCGTGGATTTGCCCAGGAAGGAGGGCAGTTCCAGCCCTACGCTTTTGCCCAGTTCATGCAGGGGCAGCGTGTCTTTCACCAGGTTCTGGACGAATCCGCCCACGGAGGAGTCTCCGCCGTTGCCCATCACGATGACCTTGTCGAATTTCAGGCCCTTGACGGCTCCGGACTGGAGTTCCACGATTCTGGTGAGCTGTTCCGTTACCAGGAGGTTGGAGGCGGCGTCGGAAGAACCGGCTGCCTGTACAATCTGCCGGAAACCGCTGGCCTTCCCGGCCAGCACGGCCTCAATGGCGGCGGCTTCACCGCGGCCCACCATTTCCATGCCTTCCCCTTCCGCCTTTTTCTTGAGCAGGGTGGCCTGGGCCTCGCCCTCTGCAAGCTGGCGGATGGCTTCCGCCTCCGCCTTGCGCTGGATGAGCAGGGCCTGGGCCTTGCCTTCCTGTTCCAGTTTGAGTACTTCCGCAGTGGCCTGGGCCTGTACTTCCCTCTGGCTCTTTTCGATTTGGGCGGATACCAGGATGTTGGCTTCCTGGGTGGCGCGCTCGCGTTCGGCACGCTTCAATTCCGCTTCCTTTTCAGCCTGGTAGGCTTCTTCCAGGGTCTTGGCTTCCTGCACCTTCTGGGCCACTTCCGCCAGCTTTTTGGCTTCCGCCTGCTTCACTTGCAGCTTGGCGGCGGATTCCGCAATCTTGATCTGGGCCTCGTTCTGCCCTTCGATGGCGACGGCGCGGGCGTTCGCCACCTGGACGGTCTGGTCCTTTTCCGCTTCCGCCTTGCCGATTTCACCGCGGCGGGTTTCTTCCGCCACCTTGATGGTGGCGTCATTGATGGCGCGCGCGGCGGCTTCCTTGCCCAGGGCGTTGATGTAGCCGGAGGCGTCCTGGATATCCGTGATGTTGGCGTTGATGAGGTGGAGGCCCACCTTGTGCAGTTCCACGTCCACGCCTTCCGTAATGCCCTTGATGAGTTTTTCGCGGTCGGAGTTGATTTCCTCAATGGTCATGGAGGCGATCACCACACGCATCTGGCCCATGATGATTTCCGCGGCCAGGTTGCGGATTTCCTCCCGGGTGCGGCCCAGCAGGCGGGCGGCGGCATTCTGCATGATTTCCGGCAGGGTGGAGATGCCCACGATGAAGGAGGAGGGAACGTCCACGCGGATGTTCTGGGAGGACAGGGCGCCCTGCAAGGGCACGTCAATGTTGATCGGGTTCAGGTCCAGGTAGCTGTACGACTGGAGCACCGGCAGCACGAAGGTGGAGCCGCCGTGGTAGCATTTGGCGGGCTGTCCCGTGCCCACCTTGCCGAAGACAATGAGGATTTTGTCCGGCGGGCACATGCGGTAGCGGCTGAACAGCCAGGAGGCCGTCAGGATGATGAAGAGAACCAGAATGGCAATGGGTATTATCTTATCCATGGTGTTGTAATATGGGTGGTATGTTTGGGGTTGTTAATGAAGAGGTTTTACGGTGACTATGCCGGCGGCGACGGAAACCACCTCCACTGGCGTTCCGGCCGGAAGCGTTTCCTCCCCCTCCTGAATGGCCGGGAGGTACAGAAGCTGGCTGGGGTGGGCGATCGTTACCTGGCCGCCGCGCTGGCGGCCGCCGGGAATGCTGATGTACACGGAGCCGGTCATGCCCTTGAGGGTTTCATAGTTCAGGGTTCCGTCGGACTTGAGGCTCATGATGAAGCGCATGGATATGCCGATGATCAGGAACATCAGGATGCCCGTGAAAGCGGCGGCGGCTATGGAGGCGGCCATGCCCCAGCCCAGACCCTGGGCCAACACGCCGCCCCAGCCGAAGCCCAGGAAGAAGCCTATGCCGGATTTGACGGAGAGCAGCCCTACGTCGGCGCCTCCGGAATCCGCGTCAAAGTCCAGGTCATGTTCTCCCAGGCCGAAGAGGGACAGGAGGAACAACAGCGCGCCTATGCCTGTCGCGGCAATGGCGATGATGAAAAAGATGGAGTAATCAGTCATAGGGTGGATTGATTAACAGGAGTATCCATGTTTGCCGCCCGCTTGTCTATGGAAAAAGGAGGGCGTATCCGGATTCCTGCCGGGAGGGAAGCGTTCCTTCCGCCGTGTTCCGGCATGTCCGGAAATCCCGTCATTTCATTTCCACGACGGCTTTTTCCCCTTTTTTGAGTTCCAGTTCCCGGAGCAGAAGAAAGTCGTTGGTCAGCAGCCCCATTTTTTCCACGGGGGTGGCGGCGTCTTCCACCGTGACGGTGGCCGTCTTGGCGCTGATTCTGTTGGGGAACCAGACACCCAGCCTTCCTTTGGCGTCCTTGTTGGCTGTGACGGTGAATCCTCTGGCGGCGTCCTTCGGATCGTTCCAGGTGATGTGCCAGGGAGACTTGGAGTGGGATTCGTCCAGGCGCGCGACCCAGGCGGGGTCTCCGTAAAAGGCTACCGTATCCCGGTCATGAATCAGCCCCATCTGATCCTTGCCCATGCCGTATCCGGCGGCGGCCATGCCCTTGGAAAATTCGGGATCGTCCTTGATGCCGCTGATGTCCGGAGAATTGAAATGCACGTCCATGAGCTTGGGGAAACGGGTCATGGTTTCATCCAGGATGAACTGGTTGTTCAGATACCAGGCTTCCGCCAGGCTGGAATTGTCATGGTTGCTGAAAAGCATGCCCAGAGTTCCCCAGCCGCCCTTGCCGTACCACGAAGGAACGGTGTAGCCCACAAGCTGGTTGAAGCCGTAGCGGCTCAGGGCGGTGACGGCCATGGAGTTTTTCGTTTTCATTACGTCTCCCACCAGGCAGTTGCCCGCGGCCAGCCAGACGGCGGGGCCCTGGCCGGCTTTGATCACAGGTGCGTTGCTCCGTTTAATGAAGGCCATCAGGTCGTCTTCCTTTCCGTTGAACAGCACGCCGCGCAGGAAGGTGGTGAATTCCTTGAACTGTTTTTTATCCAGCACATGGAACTGGTTGTTTCCGGATACGATGATCCCCTTGCTGAAGGGCATTTCCAGATTGAACTGGGTGGCATGGGAGGCAGTGGCGAAGAACTGGGGGTCGTTTTTTTCCCAGTACTGCGTAAGCTTGGGCGTCACTCCCAGGGATCCCTGGTCTCCCTTTTCCTGCTCGCGCAGGCCGCGCGTGTAAAAGGACGGCGTCACTTTTTCCTTGTATCCGCGCTGTTCCATATACTGGAAAGGCTGCCAGTCCAGAATGCACATGCTTTCGCTGAACCGTCCGGAGTCAATGTTGGTGGTGCCCATGGCGCGGGTCATGACAAGGGGGGATTCCGCGGAGGCTATGCGCATGGCGTCTTCCGGCGCGTACCCCGTGACGATGCCCCAGATGCAGTCCCCGTAGGGGTCGCCATCCAGGCGGCGCGTGAGGCGGTGCAGGTCATTGACCACGGTTCTGTCTATCTCCTCCGGGCGCGCGACGACGGCCAGAAAGCGGGGAGCCATTTTTTTGAGAGTGTCCAGTTTGGCAAACATGGAATCCTTCACGGTGACGATGGCGCCGCCGTGCCTTTCCGCCAGCTTGTCTGCCACGGCTTTCCATTCCGGCATGGCCGCGGTTTCCTCCGAGATGATGATGGCGTAGTCATTCCTGGCGTTTGCCTCTTTTTTGGAGACGTTTGCGGCAGTGGCGTGAATGCAAAAAGCCGCCGTGGGGACGGCGGCCGGGGTCTTTTCGGATTTATCCGCCTGCTTTTCAGCAGGCGGAGCTTCCGCGGCGGGATGATCCGGCAGAATATTCAGGTTGAGGTGTTCCCCGTTGCCGAAGATGTCCCTGGCAAGCTTGTTCACTTCATCCACCGTGATGGCCTTGACGTCCGGAATGCTTTCCCTTTGCTGGGTAAGGCGGTCCGGTCTGGCCTGGGAATCCTTCAGCAGGCCCATCCAGTAGCCGTTGTCGCGCTGGGCGCGCTCCATGGAATTGAGGATGGGATTGCGCGCCCGGTCCAGTTCCTCCTGCGTTACGTTCCCCTTGCCGAGTTCGGTTGCGATTTTGGCAATGGCATTGCGGACCGCGTCCTTGTTGCGCATGACGCCGGAGCTGATGGTGAAGATGTAGCCGTCGTCCGGATAGGTTTCGCTGATGTTGATGCCGGTGAAGGGGGAATAGGTTTCTCCCATGTCTTCACGGATGCCCTTGAAGACGCGGTCATAAAAGACGGCCTTGAGCATGTTCAGCCTGCGGGCCAGCTTTTTGTCTTCTCCGCCGGGTGTTTTCCAGAAGAGGCAGACCAGCGTCTTGTCAATGGAAGAGTCGTACTCCAGATCCCTGGAGAAGTTGAAGTCCGCCATGGCCGGATGGCGCAGTTTTTCGTCCAGCGCCGCCGGAGCGTCCGCGCGTTTGGGGAGGGCGCCCACCGTGCGTTCCAGCATGGGGATGATGTCCTCCGGCTTGAAGTCGCCGGTGACGGTCACTTCCATGTAGTTGTTCTTCAGGGGGGCGTCCACCCAGTCCCGTACTTCCTTGATCTGGTAGGATTCCAGCTGTTTCTGCTCGGGGAAGGTGAAGCGGGGGTTGTTCTTGTACAGGATGGCCGGGACCTGCGTCTTCATGGCTCCCTGCGCTTCATGAGCCAGCTTGTTGTAAAGCATGGGGATGGCGCGGCGGAGCTGGACGACGCCGTCCTCGCGGTAGCCGGGGTACATCAGGTAGGCCGTTTGAAGCTGGAGCTGGGTTTCCAGATCCTTCCGGTTGGTATTGCCCGCCAGCACAAAGGAGCGGTCCGTCATGGAAAAGCCTACGCCGACTTTTTTGCCGGCCATGACGGCAGCCAGGTCGTCATTGGAGTGGTTGGTCAGGCCCCCGCCGTTCATCACGGCGCCCGTAAAGATTTCCAGTCCGGCGGCTTTCTCCGGTCTGCTCAGCCCTCCGCCGTCCACGGCAAAGGTGATGTTGATGGAATCCTTGTCGAATTCCGTGGGCTTCAGGTTGACGCGCACGCCGTTGGAAAGGGTGAGCTGCGTGACTCCCAGGTCCGCGGCTTCTTTTTTGGCCGTTACCTTGCCGGGTTCTCCGAACTTGTAGGAGAATGCCTTCTGTTCGTCCACCCTGTAGGGTTCCACCTTGGCGGCCTGGGCTTCCCTGTAGGTCTTCATGGCCTCGGAGGAGCCCTGGGCATTTTCCTTGTTCGACGTGACGATCACTCGGGGATGGGCGTTGCTCCAGGCTTTTTCCAGGGCGGCCCGGCATTGTTCCGGAGTCAGGGTTTCAATAACTTCCCTGGAGATGGACCAGTCTTCCTCAGGCGTCGTGAAGACCATGTCTTGCGCCGCGCTCTGGGCGATGGCGGAAGCCAGGGACTCGGATTTGGCGGTAGGCCAGGATTTGATGGCGTTTTCCGCGGCGGAAATGCTGTTGCTGCGGGCTTCCGCCAGTTCCTCCTTGTTGAAGCCGAATTCCACGGCGCGGCGCAGTTCCTGCTCCATGGTGGTCAGGACCGTCTTCCAGTTCTTGTAGTCCGCCCGGGCCTGGATTGCGTCCACCTCCGCTGTTTCCAGCAGTTCCATGCGGCCTGCATCCGCAGAAATAAAGGGGCACTCCGTGTTTTTCGCCATCTTTTCCAGGCGGCGGTTCAGCATGGCATACGCCATGTTCAGCGGAATGTCCTTGGTGCGGTTGGCGATGGTATCCGGCTTCTTCTCGTAGGGGCGGACGATGTTGATGCTGATTTCCGTGGAGGTGGCCTCCTTGTTGGTGATCCAGTGGCTGGTGGCCTCCGTCGCCGTTTTGAGGGTTCCCCGGTCGGCCTTGAAGGAATAGTCGTCCTTCTTCATGGAACCGAAGTATTTTTCCACCCATTCCTTTCCCTGTTCCGGGGTGATGTCCCCGGCGATGACGAGCTGCATCTGGCTGGGAACGTAATGAGTCTGGTAATAGTTCACAAATTTTTCCCGCGGGGCGTTCTGGATCACTTCCAGCGTGCCGATGGGATAGCGGTGAGGAATCTTGGTGCCGTCCAGCATGATGGAGAATACCTCTTTCATGACCCGGTAGCCGGCGGAGTCGCGCGCCTTGTATTCGCTCGTGATGATGCCGCGTTCCGCATTAATGGCGCTTTCCTCCAGCAGGGCGCCGTCCGCAAAGTCGCGCATGATGGTGAAGGCCAGGTTCACGGTGGATTCCTTCATGCTGGGAACGTCCATCGTGTACACGGTTTCGTCAAACGAGGTGTAGGCGTTGGCGTCACCGCCCAGCCCCAGGCCTTCCTTCTGCATGGCAGGGATCATTTCTCCGCGCTTGAAGTGCTTGCTGCCGTTGAACACCATGTGTTCCAGGAAGTGGGAAATGCCCTGGATGTCGTCCGTTTCGTTCAGGGAGCCGGTATTGACGCGCAGGCGTATGCTGAAACGCCCCTTGGGTTCCGCATTCGGGCGGATGAAATAGGTGAGCCCGTTGGGGAGCTGCCCCTTGATCAATTGCGGGTCCTGTTTGGGAATGCCGGCTGCCGCCTGGGCGGCGGCCGCTGTGCGCGCCTGGGATTCTGCGGCAGGGGAAGCCGCCGCCAGGACGCATGCCGCGGCCAGAATGGAAGTAATGGTGAATGCCTTCATGGAAGAATGTTGTTGTCATGTTTCACATGGTTTTCCGGTCAAGTCAAGCGGGCTTTCCTGCATGAAGGAGGTGAAATTTCCGGTCTGCCGGGGAAACGGAAGTCTTTTCAAAAGGATGAAGAGGGAGTCCATTCGTCCCGCGGCCGGGGTTCGGAAATGCCGCAGATGCGGTCCACGCAGCGGTTCCAGGCTTCCTGTCCCTGATAGATCTCTACTTCAATGCGGAGGAAGTAGATGGGGACTTCCGGGTCTTCCTCCGGCTTTTCCAGCCGCACGGCATCTTTTTCCGTGGTCACGATCATATCCATGGCACGGTCCGCGCACCGGTCGTAGAATTCTTCCAGTTCCGACTGTTCAAACCAGTGGTGGTCCGGAAATCTGCGGCAGATTTCCACATTGGCGCCCAGGGAGCGCAGGGAATCCTCAAAGCTTTCCGGCCGGGCGATGCCGCTGAGGCAGGCCACCCATTTCCCCTTGAGCACTTCCAGCGGCAGGCGTTCCCCGGTGAAGACGTTTTCCAGGTACTTGGGGCCGTGGTCGCTGACGATGATTTCCGCCACGGGGTTATAGCGCCGGATTTTGGCAATCAGCTCGTCCTGCGGCTTGCCGCCGCATTTGGTCAGCACGATGTAGCTGGCGCGCGCCAGGCTGCTTTTGGGCTCCCGCATGGTGCCGCGCGGCAGCATGGCCCCGGTGCCGAAGGGGGCGCCGCAGTCCACCAGCACGATGTCCAGTTCGTGGGCCAGCTTCAGGTACTGCATCCCGTCGTCCAGCAGGAGGGTGTCGCAGCCCAGATGTTCGATGGCGAAAATGCCGGACTTGATGCGGTTCTTGTCCACCAGCACCGCCACGCCGTCCAGATTCTTGGCCAGCATGAACGGTTCGTCCCCGGAATACAGGGGGCTGAGAAAGCGGGTGCGGCCGTCGCTGGCGATTTTAGGCAGGTTTTCCACCTGCCTTCCGTCCTTGTCCTTCCATTCCTGGGGGTCGTCCAGTTCCGCGCTCTTGTAGCCGCGGGTAAGAATGGCCACCTTGCGGCCGCGTTCCGTAAGCGTGCGCGCCAGCAGTTCCACCACGGGCGTTTTTCCCGTGCCGCCCACGGTAATGTTGCCTACGCTGACGACGAGCGTTCCCAGCCTGGCCTGCCTGGCAATACTGGAATGGAACAGGTACAGGCGCATCAGTACCACCAGCTTGAACAGCCAGGAGGCGCCTCTCAGCACCAGGCGCATCATCGTGGCGCGGAATCCCCTGGCGCGGCCGAAAATAACTTCCGTCCCCCACTCTTCAAACTCTTCCGATCTGGATTTCATGATATGCCGGCGGCGTGTGCGCGGAGTCCGTCAGTGAAGGATGCGGTGGCAGTTGTCGCAGTAAACGGTTTCATGGCCGCCGAGCACTTTCATGCGGGCATTGTCCGTAACGACCATGTGGCATCCGCCGCAGTGGCCTTTTTCATCCATGGGCACGATGACCGGGACGCCCTTGCTTTTGGTCATCCGCTCATATTCTCCCAGGGAATCTTCGGGAATGGCGGCGGCCAGGTCCGCGCGTTCGGCGGTCAGATTGTCCAGAAGCTGCTTGTCCGTTTCCGCGGTCCGGTCGAAGCGCGCCAGAATCTCTTCCATTTCCTTCTGGGAATCCTGCACCTTGAGGATTTTTTGAGCCAGGCTCTCTTTGGCCGTTTCCAGGCGCTCCATCAGTTCCAGTTCCGCGTTTTCCAGTTCGTCGATGGCCGCTTCCGTCTTTTCCACCTCCTGAATGCACTTCTGGTATTCCTCATTCCTGCGGGTATTGGACTGGAGAGTCTTCATCTTGCCGATGTAGGAACGCTTATTTTCAATCGTTCCTTCCACGTCCCGTATGTCCTTTTCAAGGCCGGCGACTTCCTTCTTGGCGTCCAGAGCCTTCTGCTTGATAGCCTCCATTTGCCGGAGAAGGCGCGTTCTTTGTTCCGGCAGGGCGGCCAGTTCCTTGCGGAGCCTGGCAATGCGCGCATCCTTTTCCTGCAGGATCAGCAGCTGGTCTAAGTCGGCATGATTCATCGCCTGCCAGCCTACCATGCGTGGCGGGAGCGGAAAAGATTTTTTCACGGATGCCGGGAGGCCGGGCATACATGCCTCCGGATTTGAACGTCTTCACCGTCCGGAAAGATGCGGATGGGCGCCGGGTTCATGGAAATCCCGGGTTTTCACCCGGTTCCTGCGGAACAACCAGAAAGCGGCCGTCCAGAAAGAGGCAGAAGACCTTCGGAAGAGGTCGGCAGGGGCCGTTTTCCGGAAAACAGAGGGGAATCCTGATGCACGGAACGCTGTGGGAAGGCGCCGCGCCCGGATACTGGCGGCTGAGTGCTTCCAGAAGAGCCCTTTGCTGTTCCGGCGTGCCCACCGTCCGGGGACGGGAGGCGGCCAGTTCCGCGAATTGCACGGCGATTTTATCCTCCTTCTGGCGGCGCTGCCATGAGGTAAGGAGACAGAAGGCGGGTATCAGCAGGACAACCGCCAGAAAGAGGATGAAGGAATGGCTGCGGGGAGGCATGAAAAAGGGGAGGCTGCTCTCCAGCATAGGGAGGAGCGTCTTCCGCTCAATGAAAAAAGTGGAAAAACTTAAAACGTCAGAATGGTCTGCATGCGGAAGACGCTGGCATTTCCGGTGTCGTCCCTGCCCGCCGGATTGGAAATCCACAGCAGGGAAGGCTGGATCAGGAACCAGGGAGTGACGGAGATGTTGTAATGGCACTCCATCACCACTTCCTTTCTGTTCCTGGGCCGGCCTTCCGCCACGCTTCCGTCGTCCGGGCGGGTGACCGCCAGCGCCATGCCGAACTGGTTGGCTTCCCCCTCCGAACAAATTCCCAGATGCTGGAGGGGCTGGCTGCATACGAAGCCGCCTGACCACTGGACGGCCGCGCCGCAGGCGTTGTCCCGCGTGGAGCCGCTCCAGCCCGCGCGGCAGAAAACTTTCCAGGGGCTGGACCCCAGTTGTTGTTCCGCGTTCACGGCTATTCCGGCCACGGTATGCAGATTTTTCCGTTCCCCGCCTTCCGGCAGTTCGTTGATACGCGCAACAAAGGGAGTCAGCTTGACGGCACCGGAATCATGTATCCATCCGAGTTCCGCCAACAGATTGAAGTTCTTGCCATCCGTATGTTTCAGGGGAGACGCGTTTTGGGGACAACTGGTGAAGCTGCCGCCCATCATGGCGTACCACTGGTCGTGGAACTGGTGCTGGATGATCAGTCCCAGGTTGGAGTCCGCCATCGGGATGGTCTGGTTGTTAACGAAGGGAGACGCGCAGAATTGCCCGAATGAGGAGTTGGCGTAACTGTTGGTATCAAAATAATTCGTCTGGTTCACCACTCCGGCCACCAGGGCGCTTTTTCCACGGTTGAAGGATTGGAGCAGCGCTATTTCCGGCAGAAAAAAGATTCTTTCCCCGAAAATATCCGTGTGGGTGTCTCCCGTCAGGCCGATGGCATCGTTCATGTTGCCGCCCCGCCAGGTGCGGCCATTCAGGGCGGCGGAGCCTGAAAGCTCCAGCTTCAGCCAGGTATCCTCCTGCCGCGGGGACTTGATGAGGCGGTAGTTGGCATGGGCGTGCAGCAGATACCAGAGCTGGGTGCCGGGCTTGCCGGGCGCCGGGTTGTGGATGGAATTGTAGGAAAAGGCGTTTTCCACCAGGAATTCGAGTCCCTCCTTGTAGGCGCGGGTATGCAGGCCGCCCAGGGTGCGGGTGAGGGCGTCGTCGGGGATGGGAGCGGTTTCGTCTCCGTAATCCGCTCCCAGCAGGTTGATATCCGCCAGAAACTGCCCCTGGGGTTCCGGTCCGGAAGATTGGAGCATGTCCGTGCCGGCCTGTCTTCCCTGGGCGGCAAGAGCGCCCAAAAGGCAGAGAATGATAAATGTTCTGTGCATGGCAGTGTGTAGAGTGTCATGTGAGGAAAGAGAGCGGCAGGGTGAACGGAGCCTGCACATCCTAAAGGGAATTCCCTCCGGCGGGAAAGAAACAAATCACCCCGTCTGAGTCATGGCACAGGGAGAGATTTTTCCCGTAAACAAGATGCTGCGTCCCTGGGCGGGGAAGGAAAAACGCGATGAAACGCGCGCGGATGCTCCGTCAGAAACCGAGGGCTTCCTTCTGCCAGTTCAGCAGGGTGGCCATGCCTTTTTCCTTGTCTTCGGCGATGGCTTCCAGAGAGGCGCGGGTAATCAGGAAAGAACCTTCGATGCCCAGTTCTTCCGCTTTTTCGTCCCTTATTTTGCAGAGACGGTCCAGATTGGCTTCAAATTGTTCGGAATGCTGGCGGCGCTGGATGTGGGGACGGCACGGATAGTCGTCTTCGTCCAGCAGGTAGAATTTCTGTACGGCATCCGTGAACCGGCTGCGCCTGTGGGTATGGAAGCGGGGAGAGGGGGAAACAGGCCTCTGTTCCTGCAGGGCCACGCTCCATTGGATCAGGTCCGCATTGGAACAGACCATGAAGGAGGGCCTGTCCCAGCTTTTGGCTTCGGAATCCCGCCAGGCCCACAATTCCCGGAGGGCGGCCAGCCCCTTCCTGTTCAGCTTGCCGCTGCCCTGGATGCGCCAGGGGTCCGGATGACCGGTCAGGTAGCGTTCCCGCGCACGTTCCATGGAATGGCGGCAAATCTCCTCAAACCAGCCCACGCGGCCTTTTTCCCGGAGGGCGGCCATCAGTTTGTCCGCCATGTCCAGCATGTAATTGACATCGTTCAGGGCGTAGGTGACCATTGTGGGGGAAAGGGGGCGCCGGGCCCAGTCCGCCTTCTGGGAGGACTTGCTCAGCGTGACGCCGTGGAAATGCTCCACCAGGGCGGCCAGCCCGAACTGGCGGAATCCCAGCAGGCGCGCCGCCGTCTGGGTGTCCCAGATCATGGCAGGCAGCGTTTCCCAGGCGCGCTGGAACAGGCACATGTCATAATCGGCGCCGTGCATCCATACTTCCGTGTCCCGCAGCCAGTTGTAAAACGGGCTCATGTCTTCAATGGCGAGGGGGTCGATCAGGCAGGAACCCGTTTCATCGGCATACTGGATCAGGCAGATTTTTTCCTGATAGCGGTGCAGGCTGTCGGCTTCCAGATCCAGGACAACCCGCCCTTTTGGCTGTGCGGCGGCGCGTTTGCGCCATTCCAGTAGTTCCTCTTTCTCGCTGATCATTTTGTTGTAACCGGGCGGAATTGAACCATGTATCCGGACTGGGGGCAACTGGAAATGCAAAAAAAGTGACGATGGGACAATGATGTGTTGCCTATTTCCCCAAAATAGGGCACGAAGAAAGGCGTATGGAAGAGGAAGCAGCAGGCGCCGAACGCAATCACGGGGAACAGCCCCTGGAAGAACTGATGAAACGCTGGAATTTGACCAACCATGATCTGGTCGCCATTTCCACGGAGCAGCTCACCCACAAGCAGGTCCAGAAGGCACGCCAGGGGCGGCAGCTTACGCTGAAAATGATGCAGAAGGTGTGCCGCGCCCTGAACGTGGCCATCTGGGAAAAGCTTACTCCGGTGCAAAAGGAGCACTACTTCGAATACATGCACAAGCACGTATTCAGCTATGCCAAGGGGTATGATCCGGCCTGGAAGGACCCGAATCTGAACATGATGGCCTGAGACTCCGTTTCCGCCGTGCAAGTCCGGGAATTTCGGTATTTTGGACGTTCATGCCTCCCGGTCCGGCGGTTTTTCCCGCCTGTTGCTTTTTAATTTGATTCCAGGGAATTGTGGAGAGGAGGGTTCCATCTCCTCTATTCCTTGATATAATCCTTTTTTGGGAAAAAACCGGAGGGAAAGCTTTTTTCATCAGCTTTCATCTTTCCGGGAAGTTTTTGCCGCCAATGGGAACGGTTGATGAATAATAATGAGTGCTTTGTCTTTTGCCGCGGATTTGCAGTCCGGGGTCAACCTGTAATTTTGAGGAAAAAGCGTTTGAGCCAAATTTACGCCCGTTTATCCAGATATTTTTTCTTCCGGGAACAGTAGTTTTCCGGTTTTCGCGGATCAATGATGTCCGCAGCAACGCGGGGAGGAATCTTCCTCCCTTTTCCGCCGTTCGGAATTTTATTAGAACGGTAGATGCTTGTGGCCAGCGGATTGAAACGGGCAGAGGATGGAACCGGATGTGCTCGTTTTCCGGATCATGGGTACTGAATCAGGCCGGAGGAAAGCCGGATTGTTTCCACCGCCAGGGATTTCCGGATTGCAAATCCGGTATTTATTGCCCCGCCGATGACGGCTCCATTGAAAAATGAAAAAGTTTCCGTGACGCGTCCGGATTCCGAGGCATCTCATTTCCTGTTTGAGGCGGGCATCGCCGTTCTTATTGACAGCCTTGAAATCCGGGTGTATATGGCGCGCACTTTTGTCTGAGCCTTGCATAAAGATAAACCAACAACCATGAAAAGCATTCTCTTTCTTATCTGTTGCGCTGGAGTTTTATCACTATTTCTTGATAAATCCTTTGCAGAAGGCTTTCCGGCTCTCTCCGGAAACACTCCCGCGGTTCAGCGTGATGCAGCCGTGCTGTTGAATGGAGATTATATGCTGGCTGTTAGCGATTATGAGGAATTGAAGGAAAAGGGAGGGCTGCTGGTACAGTACCCGGCCCGGCAGAAAAAATTATGGAAGGGCGTTACTTTTTACTTTGAAAACAGGACAGGAAGAAAAGTGGACGCCGTGGTGGAACCTGCGGCCGGCCATTCCGGAACCGGGGAAGAGGTGGGCCTGGTGAGGATTTCCCCTCCTTTTCCCCTGAAGCCGGGAGAGGAATGGCATCTCAGGCGGAAGCTGCGTTCCGACGAGCTTTTCAAAGGGAAAGTGGCGGTTTCCCACATTGGGCAGGAGTACACGTTCCAGGGCGACGAGGACGCCGCCGTCAAGCTGGTTCACGGGGTGCTGGCAAATGCCCTGGTTTCAGGCAGCAGCCGTCCGATGATGCATGATCCTTCCCAAGGAGGCAATATGCACCTGCCTTCTCCGCCTCCCCATCATTCGGACACGGGGAAAGACGGCTCCAAGCCGTCATCCGGAAAGGACGAGGAACAGGATAAGGAGGAACAGGGGAGTAAAGGCGAGCTGGAACAGGAGCCCCTCCGGCAGGAAGTCCCGGCCTGTTCGACGGCGGGAACCTGGAGGAATGCCGCGGAACCTTTGGTCGCCGGGGCGGACATTGTTGTGCCGTCAGGTGGGGCGGCCCGTCCGGAAGAGGGTTACGATGGCGCCGTAACGATGGAGGGTTCCGGAGACATTTTCCTGGAAAGTTCCAACGTGAGCGACGCTGGAAACAAGGATAAATATTACTGGATGGACATCAATCTGGCAGGTGGAGCGGATTCCAGGGTTTACCTGGGATTTTCCAATTCCACGGCCCGTACGGCCTTCCTGCAGGGCAGGATTGCGGGAACCGGAACCCTGGTGCTGGAAAACACCAGCCGCGCCCGCGTTTCCATCTTTGACCTGACCGGGGCGGATATGAGCGGTTTCAGCGGAACGCTGGAAACGGCGGCTCCCCGTTCCAAAATGGACGGCAACGGCAATTACAACACTCCCGTCCAGGTCCAGGCAGCGGGCGACATGCACTCCACCGTGGTGGACCTCTCCCTGATCCGCCAGGGAGGAACGAATCCGGGCGGCCTGGACAACTGGCTGACGTCCGGAGTCGGCACGGCCGCCTATGTGGTGCTGAAGCTGGAAGGGGATTTGAGCACCGCCGGACTTGAGGGGGACACGGCAGGCGGCTCCTCCCGCGTCACGGTCGGAAATGGAAAGACCGCTACCCTGACGGTCGATAATGCGGAAGACCATGAATTCAAGGGAATCATCGGAGGAGCAGGGGCGGACGGAGCCTACCATGCGGGCACTGCGGACAGGGACAGCTACACCACCGGAAAGGTTATTGAAGCGGACGGAACGGGAATCATCAACCTGGTCAAGAAGGGAACCGGCACCCAGACTCTTTATGCGGCCCATCTGGGCAGCCTGGATATTCAGAATGGAACGCTCCGCATAGGGGAAGGCGGCGGCATCACGCTGAAAGACGGTTTTTCCATGTCTTCCGGCGCACGGCTGGACATCGCCTCTGGCGCTTCCCTGACCCTGAACGGAAGCGCCCGTGCGTCCGAACTGGCCCTGATGTCCATTCAATCTTCCGGAACAATCACATTCGGCCGTGAGCTGGTCATGGATATGGAGGGAACGCTGCAGTTGGACTCCTCCGTCCAATTTTCCCATGGAAGCATGCTGACGGTAAATTCCCCCGGCCCGGACGCGGAATCCGGAATCTCCCGGAAGCTTGTTTCCCTGACGGACGGGCATGCGCTGTCCCTTTCCGAAGGGGTGCAAAAGGAAATAATCCGGTATGCCGAGGGGAAGGATGCGGACGGCAACTGGATTTACAGGGATATTGACGTATACGGGGGCATTACGCTGAATGTTCGGGGCAGCGACAAATGGCAGATGCTGCTGACCGGGCTGGATTCCTCCTCACTGACAGGAACCTTTTTCGATACGGACAAATTCACCTATTACGTCTGGCAGGGGAATGCCTCCGGCTCCGCGGAAGGAAATGTATGGGCAGACGGTTCTTCCGGCAGCAGCCCGTGGGAGGGCGGCCTGACCTTCCGGAATGGAGACCGGGAAGTCTGCTTCGGCATGAAGGATTTGTCCGGAAAGGACATCAACAGCTTTGACGTTTGCATTGAGGGCACGGTGGGTATTTCCAGCATGACGGTCACGGTGGACAAGACGGCGAATAACGGTCTGGGCTACAGGTTCCATGCAGTGGCGGAAGGCGGCGGCTGCATTGCGGATGGGGAGGCGGATGCTCCGGGCTATCTGCGCAAGGAGGGGCAGGGAATGCTGACGCTGGCTACCTGCAATACGTTCTCCGGAGGCACGGAGATTCTGGAGGGCAGCATCCTTGCGGCACGCGAAGGAGCGCTTGGCTCCGGCAGCATCCGCATGGCGGACGGGACGCAGCTCTACATCAACTATCCGTTCGCGAACGAACTGGACAGCTCCTACCGCAATCCAACGATTTCCAACGACATTCAGATAGGCTTCTCCTCCAAGGACTCGGCCCGGGTTATCATTGGCTATTCGCCGATGTCCCTGGCAGAACGGGATGAAAACTCGGAAAACAACTCCGGCTACCAGTGGGACTACCTGACCTCCCGCCACTGGCGCACCCTGAGTCTGACAGGAAGGCTCAGCGGGTATGGTGAACTGACGCTGATGGGCTATACCTCCACTACGTCCAACGGGGCGGACAAATGGGCGAGCATGTTCCGCATAAGCGACGAAAACCTGCCGGAAGGGGAAAAATCCGATTTCAGTGGCACGGTGAAACTGGACAACTACATCCTGTATTCCTCTGCCAAATCCTCCGCCAATGCCAACGCCAACAACGACCGCCTTGACGTCCGCAAGCCGGGAGCGGTTCAGCTTTCCATAGAAGACGACGCTCTGAGGAACGCCAGGGTAGACCTGACGCGCGGGCATGCGGTGAATGCCTCCGACAACGGAACCGCCTTTGAAGGCAAGGAGCGCATGGACCTGTACCACATTCTCCTGGTCCGGTCAGATTCCATTCTGGCGGGATTGCAGGGAGACCTGATCGGCAAGACGCAGGACACGGAATACTACGGCGGCGCCTATTCCATCGCTGGAGAAGTGGACACCCTGCGCGTTCTGACCAATTCCACCAGTACGCTGACACTTGATGTGAGGGAGGCGGATGAACTGTATTTTGCCGGCGTTTTCGGAACGGCTTCCGCATACGGTTCCACTTCTTCAGGGAAGATCACTGCGGCCGGCAAGGAGACGCTGTCTCTGGTCAAGGCGGGGAAAGGGTCGCAATATATCCACACGGCCACCGTCCGCCATCTGACCCTCCAGGAGGGAACGCTCGGATTCAACAATCTCAGGGTAAATGCGAGTGCCGTCCTGTATGGAGGAACTACGCTGAAACTGGGCGTGACGGAAGGCGTGGCTTCCGGGGGCGTTGTGCAGGACTGGGGCGCAGGGATGGGGAACATGACGATCAATTCCGGGTATGCTCTTCACATCGTCACTTCCGCTTCCAGGGAAGTGGCCGCTGGGGACGGCGTAATTCAAGTGCCGGAAACCGCCGTGGTGAACGGTTCCGTTTCGATTTCCGACTCGGCCTACCTGTATTTTGACTGTGACATTCTTCCGGTGGAACAGGCGGAATATCCGCTTCTGTCCATTACGGGTGTGGAGGGGATAGCGGATTCCGGCCGCCTGAATCTGGACGGAGATGTGCTGGTGCGCTTTTCCGGATATAACTTCAGCGGCACGAGCACGATTGACAAGGAGTACTACCTGGTAACCACGGAAAACGGCATTTTTGTCAACGGCAGTCTGGGAGGATTCCAGACGCGTACGATTTCCGTGGGCGGCGGCTATTTCGGCATTATCAAGATTACAGAGGATTCCCTGAATCTGGTCATGACCGTCACCAATACTCCCACCCGCACCTGGTACAATGGGGAAAGCGGGGAAAATGACGAGGCCGTGGCGGCTACGGACAATGTCTGGTTTGCCAATACGGAGGCGGATGGCCAGGGAACAGACCGGAACCACTGGCTGGAAGGGCTCGGCAAAAATCTGGGTGTGAACGGTTTCTACAGGGATTCCTATCACGTCGTCTTCGGCAGGGAGGGCGACGGAAAGACGGGGGCGGTGGAAATGGACGGAGGAAGGGAATATAACGTTGTGCAGATCAGAGGGACGGTCCGGCCCGCATCCATCCGGGTTAAGGACGACGTTAATTACATTTTCCGCGCCCATGTCGGCGGAGGCATGATTGCCGACGGCCCGCTGCCGGACGATTACGGAAGCGGCGACTGGAAAACCATTCTGACCAAGGATGGAAAAGGCACCCTCATTATAGAGACGGCGAACACCTATTCCGGTGGAACGGAAGTCAATGGCGGCAGGATCGTCATGCGTGACTCCTCCGCCCTGGGAACGGGGGAAATACGGATGTTTGACGGAACTTCCCTGGCTCTGGATTATGCCAGTTCCGGATTTGTCCAGCAGGTGGCGTCCCTGAACAACCTGCTGACGGTTGCAGATGATTCCCGCGTAACGGTGACTCATACGGACAGGGTGATCGGCGCCGTGATTTCCCGGGTTCAGGGCGGCGCTGCCGCCAACCTGTTTTTGCAGGATTCCACCGACCATGCCAATAGCGTTTTCCGGCTGGACGACGGCTCCGGCTTTTCCGGAACCGTCAGCATGGGAGCGGCTGCCGGGGCCAGCGGAGTGGTGCAGGCCTCCCTGGCGCAAAACAAGTGGAACCATGCCTCCTTTGACCTGAGCTTGAACGGAGCGAAAACGACGGTGCTTCACCTCTATCCCATGGATGAGGGCCATGAATGGAGCCTGGCCGGAGTAGCGGGGATGGATGAGGAATCCGCCATTACGGCGGAGAAAAGCGCCGGGAAGGATTCCTCCGTTACGCTGCATTTGTCCACCCAGAGGCAGGACCGCGTTTACAATGGCGACATGGGATTCGGGCGGTATGTGGATATGTACGACAACGGCCTGATGAACGATTCCGGCTATATCAGCCTGATCAAGACGGGAACGTTCTCCCAGACTGTCGGGAACGCCCGCCTGGCAGGCCTGGACATTCAGGAGGGGATCATCAAGGTGGCGAAAACGCTTTTCCTGGAGGGGAAATTGAATGTTTCTGAAAACGGCAATCTGGTCGTAGGGGGCGGAAGTTCCAAAAACGTGTATGATTATGACTTGCAGGTGAATGACGGAGGCGTGCTGCGGCTGGGCAGCGGGTTCGGCTCCCTGTCCGGAACGGCTTATAAGGAAAACGGCGTTGCCAAGGTCGGCAACATGATTCTTCTGAATGGCGGGGGCATATTGGGCATGCTGGATGCCGACTGGAACACCACTTATGAAATGGTGGTGGACGCCGGGAGCGCGGACTTCGTACTGGACACGACTGGATATGATCCGGACACCATGACCGCGTCCGGGGACAGCCATGTGATGACCTTCAACGGGGAAATCAAGCCCGGCAAAACCTCCGGGACCATCTGCATCAGGAACGACAACGCCGGCCGGAATGGCCGCGTGGTGCTGGGAGGCGCCAATACCTGGGACGGCACTTTCCGTGTGACGGACCATGCCGCCCTGGAACTGGCCCATGCGGAAGCCCTCAACACGAAGGCCGGAGTTGTTCTGCAAGGGGCGGACTCCCGGCTGGACGTCAAGGCCGGGGTTGTTTCCTACATCAGTTCCGTGGAGCTGAAGGGGATCGGAGCCTCTGTCAATACGCTGAACTCTTCTTCCCCGGCGGATGCCTCCGTGACGGTGACGGCGCGGACCGGGGCGGGTTCCTCCTCCGTGGCCGGGGCTTCGTTCGGGTCTTCCGGCGGGTACGGCATTGTCCGGGGCGGAAGTTCCGCTGACCGCGCCCTGTTCCATGGCGTGAAGGTGGAGGTCAGGACCGGGGCCGCCCTCTCCCATACGGAGTTTTCCGGGTCTCTGCTGGATGTCGCCGCGGGGCAGCAGGCCGTCATCGCCGACATGCTGATTCATGCTGCGGATTCCGGCATCAGGATGGGGGAACTTTCCTCCCTCACCGTTTCTTCCGCGGCCTCTTCCGCTCCCGGACTGAACATCAGCTATGCCGACGGCAATTTCTCCATGACGAATGCCTCCACCTGGACGACCAATGCGCTGATCACCGGAACGGGACAGGCATCCCTGGACTTTTCCGGAGGGGTGAATCTGCTGCTTACGGAATGCAGCGGCGGCCTGATGGACCAGTTGATGGCCTCCCGGGTGAGCACTATCAACTTTGTCCTGTGTGACAGGGACCTTCCGGGCAGCGCTTCCAACGCCGATTTTTCCACGGTCTGTGTGCTGTACGATACCGCCCTGAAAAATGCCGGTTTCGTGCTGGACAATGAAGGCACCTGGATGAATGACGGCGTGGTTACGCTGGTGCGTCCTGTTCCCGAACCTGCCTCCGCCGCACTGGGCCTCCTGGGGCTGGGGGTGCTTTTGCTGCGCCGCCGCAGGCATTGAGTGGTCACCGGGCTTCCGTGCTCCCTGTCCCTCTCTGGATTCAGGGCCGGGAGAGCGGCGCATAAAAAATCCGGGAACCGCGGAGAGAAACGCGATTCCCGGAAGAGAAATAGCTGGGAACTCCGTTATTCGGCGGATTTCGCCTGCTGCCAGCGGGCTTCCATCGCGTCCAGGTCCGCCTGGTCCAGTGTGAGGCCGTCTTTGGCCAGCAGGCGTTCCATTTTATTGAAACGCCGTTCGAACTTTTTGTTGGCGCCCGTCATGGCCACTTCCGGGTCTATTCCCTTTTTGCGGCACAGGTTCACCACGGAAAACAGCAGGTCCCCCAGTTCTTCCGTGATACGCGGGTCTTCTTCCGGCAGGGGCAGTATCTCCTCGCATTCAGCCGTTTCTTCCTTCACCTTGTCCAGGGCTCCCTGGGCGTCCGGCCAGTCAAACCCGGCTTTCGCGGCTTTTTTCTGAAGTTTCCAAGCCCGGAGAAGGGCAGGCAGCCCCTTGCCCGTGCCGTGCAGATAGGGGGTGGATTCCGTCCCTTTTTCCTGTCTTTTGATCTTGTCCCACTGGGTCAGGACGGCGTCCGTCGTATCCGCCCGGGAGCTGGCGAATACGTGGGGGTGGCGGCGGATGAGCTTTTCACTGACTTCGGCGGCCACGTCATTGAAATCGAACCGTCCGTTTTCCTGGGCGATTTCCGCGTGAAAAACGACCTGGAGCAGCACGTCGCCCAGTTCCTCCCGCATTTGTTTCCAGTCGTCCCTTTGGATTGTGTCCACAGCCTCGTACGCTTCCTCAATCATGTTGGTGATCAGTGATTTGTGTGTCTGTTCGGCGTCCCAGGGGCAGCCTTGCGGCGCGCGCAGGCGCTTCATGATGGAGATGAGGCGCTGCATCTGGAGGGCAGGCTCGTGGCATTCAATCATTTCAGTGTCGTTCATGACAGGGGCCATACTAATCCCGCGGGGGCGGATGACTAGCAAAAATTCCGCTTTACCCGGAAGGAATCTCCCTGCACACTCGACCGCATGGAAGTTCACACGTGGAAAGAACGCACGGATGAAGGAACCCTGGTGTACAGGGCATGCCACCACGCCAATAAATGGAAGCTGGAATGCGCCCCCAAGGTGGGCCGTGCGGAACGCGACGATGTGGAATGGGAACAGGTGGAATTCACGCGTGACCTCTGGATTACTCTGCGCGACCTGCTGTGGCGCAAATACCAGCGCAAACGCTGCCCGTGGCGCCTGATTGAGGCCATTGACAAGCTTCTGGAAGACATGCCGGAGGAAGAATCCGCCGTCTCTCCGGATGAGGAGAATGAATAGCGGGTTTTCCCGGGAGCTTTTGATACGTGGGGGGAATGCTGGCGGAAATATTCAGGGAATGGTCTTCCTGGGTATATCCCTTTGTCTGTGAGCTATGCGGTTGCCGCAGCCCGGACGGAAGGTACGTCTGCCCGGCATGCCGGGAGCGTTTTATTTCCATAGAGCCACCCTTCTGCGCCGTTTGCGGGGAGCCGGCGGAGGGTTCCTTCATTCCCGGCGGGATGTGTTCCCGCTGTGCCGGGGACTCTCCCTCCTTTGAGGAGGCGCGCGCCGTGTACGTCAATGACGGAGAACTAAGGGAACTGCTTCTTTCCTTCAAATATGCCGGAGCCCTGCACTTGGCCGGAACCTTTGCGGGGATGATGGCGGAAGCCGTGCGCGGAAACCGCCACTGGTTCGGAGGAAGGGAGCGACTGCTGGTTCCGGTTCCGATGAACTGGCGCAAACTTGTCCGGAGAGGATACAACCAGACGGAGGAACTGGCCGTGCTGCTGGGGAAGGAACTTGGCTGGGCCGTCGCCCCGGTGCTGAAACGCCTGCCGGCCCGGATGCCCCAGGCAAGCCTGGCACGGGAACAGCGTCTCAGGCACGCCCGGAAAATATACGCTGCTCATGAAAGCAAGTTAAAACGCCGCCCCATCAGTGGCCGGGACATTCTTTTGGTGGATGACGTATTCACAACCGGAGCCACGGCGGATGCCTGTTCCCGTCTGTTGCTTCGCGCCGGAGCCTCTTCCGTCTGCGTGCTGACCCTGGCGCGGACGCACCATGCATGGCATGGCTGAACCGGAATTTTCTTTCACGCCCACTTCATCCTTCTTACAATGGGACCATGAATCCGGAGCTGGTGTTTCAAACGGAAGACGAGGTCATGTTTTATGATACGGATTGTGGAGGCGTGGTCCACAACTTGGCCTATCTGCGCATGATTGAAGCCTGCCGCACCAAACTGGGAGCAAAGCTGGGCATGGATTATAAAACCATGGGTGACCTCCAGCAATTCACCGTGGTGGTGCGCCACGAAATCGACTACGTTCGGCCGGCCGTTCTGGGGGATACGATTGTGACGACCGGATGGCTTCAGTCCGTGGAAAGAGCCAGTTTCTGGTGTGATTTCGAGATGTGCCGTGCTTCCAACAACGATTTGCTGGTGAGAGCTCATCAGAAACTTGCCTTCGTGCAGATGCCCCAGGGCCGTCCCGTACGCATTCCGTCTGAGTGGCGTACGCGGTGGCAGGAGTGCATGGAATCCTGATCTTTTTTCATCCCGTGCCCCATTTTACTCTTGCCATGCGTGGAAAGGTGGTGTTTACTGCTTCCGCCCTTCCACCAAGGGTAAAGTGCTTGGGTAGCTCAGTTGGTAGAGCAGTAGACTTTTAATCTATTGGTCCCGGGTTCGAGTCCCGGTCCAAGTACCACTTCTTTTTTCAATTGAAACTCCGCGGGGATTGATCCCCTGCGGAGTTTTTTATCGGTTGTATGGGCGAACCGGAAGGCTTATGAAAATTTCCAAGGGAGCCTTTCTCCTGAATGAACCGGGAAGCCGGGGGGTCAGGCGCAGGAATTCCGATCTTCCGGAAAGTCCGGACGGCTTGCCTTTCCGGCTACCCTTTTTTCTATTTTATGGAACAGTAGAAAGTGGTTTTTCAGATGATACAGCCATGATTTGATGACGGCCAGTTCATGGTCTTCCAGAACCACGGGCGGGGACAGAAGCGGGGTTCTCTTCACGGCCACTTCTATCAGGCCGACGATTTCATTCCTGTGGCACACTACGGGGACGGCAATGTATTGCAGATATTTTTTCTCCGGAGGCTGATTGCGCTTGCGGAAGAAAAAGCGCGCCACCTGGCGGGGCGTGGAGAGAACCAGGGGATTGAGACGGTGCTCCATGAATAGCTGTTCATCCAGCATGGAAGGGGTATTGGTGACGGGCCGCGGCAGTTGTGCCAGAATGGACGGAGTGTCGTCATTATGGTCTCCCTGGGCGTATCCTTCTACGCTGAGCAGGATACGGCCTTCCGTCTTTTCCGCCTTGATGTAAAGTACCTCGAAGATGAGGGATTTTTTGTATTCCGCCAATGCAGCGGCAATTGTGGCGCACAGGAAACCGCTCCCCTGGCTGAAGTCCCATGGCATCTCCTGGGAGCCGTCCAGTTTGTTGGCAAAGTTTTCATATTCTTTACTGAGGGCGGTACATGCCTTTTCATAGAGAGTTGCGGTCTGGCATTTACGGATGCAGGACCGTACTTCCCCTTCCTCTTTTTTATTGAGCATGAGCTGGCATTCCACATGCCAGATGATGAAGGCAAGACCCAGGATGATGAGAATAATGATTTTTCCGGTATGGCCGTTTTCTATCGGCGTGCCGCCGACGATGGAAATGACGACGACCAGAATGGGCTGGAATATGTTCGCTTTTTTGAGGAAAGAGTTATTGGTTTCTTTGGACATGGCGACATGCAGGAAAGAGAAAATTCAGGAGGACATTCTGCACAAAATACATTTTGAAAAATCTCCGGCGCTTATGTTTCAAAAATATTCCATATTGTAAAAATAATTTAAGATGCGAGTATGAAGAATGAGGCGTTCATCTGAAAGAAGACTTATGAAAGTTTAATAGAACTATATTTATAATCAATGAGTTTTTCTTAATTTAGAAGTATTCTAATACTCTATCATCTTGAAAGGGAATGCTTCTGTAGTTTAAATAATTGTTAGAAAAAAGGGAGAAATGTCGGTTTTGGAAACGGAGAAGTAAAACGGGCGTGTTCTTGCAATTTTTCGCAAGGGGAGAGAAGAGGAGAGGCAAACCATTTGTCAAGGGAAACCGCGTGATGCTCCCTGGACGGAATAGCGTGTTTTCATAAATTCCGGTCCAAGGGGATTTTTTGAAAATTAATGATGATGAAAATACAATGGATGATGAAATCACGAATCTGGAGTGTGATTCCTTCCTTTTTTCTTTGTGTCTCCGGCTAGTGAGGAAATTTTGTCAGGTGAACAGTATCTCCGGAAAGCCGGGAGAATAAAGGCAGCAAGGGAAGTAGTCCCGCAAGGAGTGGAGGCCGTTTTTCATGGAACCTTGAATAAATTTCGTTTTCTGCAAATTATTAACTATTTCGTGAATTTTAATTGGTGAAATGCAACGTAAAAGGTATTTTTATGCTATTGCTCCTCATTTCCCGGAAGTCCCGCACATCTGTTGTTCCGAGGAGATGACGCTTGCATGACCGTTTGGACGGAAGGCTGTGTTTTCCCGGAGGATTTCTGCAAAGAACCCCCATCCCCGTTTGTTTGAATACGCTGAATGGGGAATGGCATTTCTTCCAGAAGGTCCTCTAAAAATAGAAGCGTATTGGTCGCCGTTCTCCTTTTATGGAGTTTCATGACCCTGTATCTTGAGCAGTCGTCTATCGCCGTATATTGATACATGCCCGGGCCCATGTTGCAGGCATCCAATTTGGATTCTTTCCCCAGGAAGCGAGGCTCCATAACGACGCCAATGATTTTTCTTACCCTGTTTCAAAGGTGGCTTTGCCTCGGAGATGGCGAGTATGTTGTGGATTGTCCCAAGAGAGAGGCCTGATGTTATGATTCAAAAGAAGTTCACATGGCAGCGGCGTGGTTCCAATGTTGCGAGTCCTTCGAAGAACCATGACCAGATTTGCAAGTTCTTCGTTGATTTTACTACCTTTATCCAGGAGGGTAAGTGCCGAATGAAAACTTGAAGCTGGCCCCTTTTAATAACGAGAAACGGCTCTTCCGGGCTGGGCCGTAAAGATTACGCAGACGCCGGACAACACTTCCGGAGTGATGAAAACAATGGAAAAGACGCCGTCTTCCTTCCCATTTCCAGAGTGTTAACACCGGATGGAATTCGTTTGTCGAAAAATATTCTCACTCGGAGAGGCGGAGTCCAGGAAGAGCGGGTAAAGGAAAAAGAGCGTTGTAGAATTGAATTCTGGGAAGAGACCTTTGGCGGAATGAAATTGACATATATGATTTTTCATTTATTGCTTCCTTAAACATGCGGCACGCCGCCATTTGTGGTGGAACCAAAAAACTTGTTGTTAGAAAACAGATTTAAAAAAATTGGAATGAAGGCATCAGACTGGAAAAAAGTATTACTGGCGTTTTCTTTGGCTTGGCCGTCCGCTGCGACTGCAGGGGATTATGTGTTTGCCCCCGGCGTTTCGTTGACGGAAGGCTGGTATGATGTAAACAAAGCCTACACCCCTGTGGTGCCATACTGGAAATTTGTTATAGAAAATGGCACGGGATCTGTAAAAGTGGATTCAGACCGCATGAAAAAAGAATTCCCTTATGATGACACGAAGCATTGCTCGGCTGCCGCGGCTTCCAATCTGCTTCATTCCTGGTGGGACAGGAACAGGGCTGTTTGCGAGGAATTATACGGTCCTGTCTCCGGAGTACGTACGACCTATACAGGTTCCAGAGACAAATATTCTGCCCAGAATTCTGAAATATTCCGCTGGTATATACAGCATTGGCAGGGAGTGGGCAATCCGTTTGACGTCAAGATGAAGCAATATTTTTTCCAGGATTATTTCCAGGAGTATTTTCCCAGTTACAGCAGCAACATTTCCATTTTGGGAATATGGACGATGGCTTTCCACAATTCTCTGTCTACTCTCACCAATCAAGTCCAGGGGCTTGTGGACCGTGGTCCTGTGGCGCTTACGGTAAATATAGGAGGGTTCGGTCATGCTATTACCTGCTGGGGATATACTCTGAATGGAGAGGGGTTGCTGGAATCTCTTCTAGTGACAGATTCCGACGATAGCATGACCGGATTGGCTCAGTTGCTTGTATCCCAGGAGAAAAATAATGAAGGGAATTTTGTGTTTACGGGAGCCCGCGCCCTGGATGGAGCCGCCTTTCTTGAAAAGGAAATCGTGGTGTCTTCCAGTGACACGCGCAAGGAGTCAGTTTCTCCTTCTCTGAATTACAAGGATGCTTATGTGATGCAATTTTTCAGTCTGAACGATATGGCTCTTCCTACTCCGGAACCTTCATCCGCCTTGTTTTTGCTGGCAGGTTGCGCACTAGCCTGGAAAAGGCGCCGTTGAAGGCGGAAAAGGTGGAGAACGGGTTTTACTGGAAGGCTGGTTTTTTACCGCATGCTCTCTAGCCGTGCCCTGCGGCAATAGATTTTCCCTCGGTTTTCTACTTAAAGAAAGTTATTGACGGTGTTCCTGGCAGGACTTGAACCTGTACGCCTTTCGGCGCCAGGCCCTGAGTCTGGTGCGCCTCTCAATTTCGCCACAGGCGGGACAAATGCATGGACGCACTCGGCCGTACCGCACTCTGGTGTTCAAGATCAAACAGGAGGATTTGTTTTTGACATGCTCCAGAAATGTACCGCATGGCGGCAACGGGTGGCATCTTGTTGAGCATCTGTCTGCGGGCCGCATTCTTTCCCCTTCCCGGGCGGATGTCGGGCTTCCGCGTGTTTACCTCGTGACTGAACGGAAGGAGCGCTAAAAACGGGACAGGAGCAAAAAAAAGCCTGTGGCGTATCTTTATATCGACACGGTCACCGCTTGCCCTCTGGCCGCCGATGTGACAGAGGGGGGGGCTTGAAGCCGTAGGGAAACGGTGCGCGCTGGTTTATTTCCCGGTGAAGGGGGACAAGTTCGTGGTGGGCGCCCCTGTGGAGGGAACCCTGAGGAAGGTCAAGTTTTACTCCGACCTGGGGATGACCGCCAGCGACGGGGCGCAGTGTTTTATGTATGAGGCCTACCAGGCTGATTTTAAAAAGCGGCGCGAGAGGTCAAGAGACAGATTATTGCCTTGGTTAAAAAAACAGTCCTGAATCCGGAGCGGGATTTGCCGGGCGTTCCGGAGAACGGATTCAGCTCATGATGCAGAGGACTGGGTTGCTTAAACTATAGAAGAAAATGCTTCTTAAGATACCCGTAGCAATGCGGAACAGGTGAATAACAGTTCATTGGGAGCCTCGGCTACTTAAGTGTATAGGTTCCCAATTTTTTTCATAGCCGGCCGGATTGAATTTGTTGCGCATCCCCAGCTTGGCGGAGGGAGGGACGATGCCCAGGCGTTTCTGGTTTTCCAGCCGTTTGGCGGCAATGGAGCCGGGAGATTTGCCTTCATACAGGGGGCGCCGCGTACTCCATTTTTCCTTTTTTACAACATGGTGTTGCCGCCGTTCCCGGTCATGAACTCGGTTTCTCCAGAGCGCTGTTTTCCGTGGAACCATGCGGATTCCGGAGGAAGAGCGCCGGGCGCCGTCTTCAGGACTCGGTCCATGCTACCACCACAGAATGGCGCAGAGCAGGATGGCGGCTCCATAGGCCATGCCGCCCAGGCAAAGGGGAGTCCACCAGAAGGGTTTGGAACAGATTTTATTGACCATGTCCCGGTAAAGATAGGGCTTTCCTATCCAAAGGAGGGAGAAAAAGATGACGATGTAGCACCAGATGGGGATGAGCAAGCGCGTGACTAATGCCGTTTTCTTTAACGGGAACTTCCTCCGGATGTGTTCCGGGTGTCCGGGAAACAGTTTCCGGACAATTCCCGGTGAGGGCCGGCCCGGAACGGAATGGCTCCGGATCAACCACGATTTTTTCGCAAAAGGCGTTTCAACCGGAGCATCTGGAAAAGGGTGGGGTTCCGGTTCCGGCCATCTTTTTCTGGCTTGCGGGGGTGCGGGGATTATTCGGCATGCGTTTCCTGCGCCCACTTTCTGTATTGCTCGGACAATTGCTCCACCAGAGCCTTGTGCCGGGGGGCCAGGTTGTTCTGTTCCGTCCTGTCTCTGATGTCGTAAACCTGCCAGGGTCCCCGGTTGGGAGCCACCAGCTTGAATTTGTCCGTCAGAGCGGCGCGGTTTCTCTGGTGTTCCCAGAAAATGGTACGGGGAGGGCAGGAGTTGGGAATGCTGTCCCATACCTTTTCCGGCGGAATTGAAGCGGGTTTGGACCAATAGGAGTTGAGCGGCTTGCCGTCCATGTGGCTGGGGACGGACAGTTTGGCCCAGGTGAGGCAGGTGGGGGCTATGTCCTGGAGCAGGAACGGGGCGTGGTAGCGTGTTCCGGGGCGCAGAACCTTGGGGTAGCGGATGATGAAAGGGGCGGAGAGGCCGCCGTCAAAGGTCTCAATCTTGTATTGGCGGTAGGGCGTGTTGGATACGGCCGCCCACATGGGGCCGTAGCCGTCCCGGCAGCCCACTTCCCCCAGCGGGCCGATAGGCAGCACGGTTTTTTTGTTTTTGTTGTTTTGTGGCATTTCCGCCGTCGCCCCGTTGTCCGACAGGAACATGACGATCGTGTTGCCGCTGAGGCGGTGGCGGTCCAGGGATTCCAGAATTTTGCCGATGCCCCGGTCCATAATGGAGATTTGCGCGGCGTAGGTGGCCATGCATCCGGATATGTATTCCTTGCGTTCCCTGGAATTTTTTTCATAGCCGGCCGGATTGAATTTGTTGCGCATCCCCAGCTCGGCGGAGGGAGGGACGATGCCCAGGCGTTTTTGGCTTTCCAGCCTTTTGGCGGCAATGGAGCCGGGAGATTTGCCTTCATATAGGGGCAGCATTTTTTTATTTCCTCCCTGGGGGCTTGGAGGGGCGTATGCGGAGCCGTATAGGCTACGTAAAGGAAGAAAGGAGCTTTTGCCTTGGCGGCATCGTCAATATATGCCAGGGCAGTCTGTGTGATGTCCTCCGTCATGTAAAAGTCATCGGGCAGGTCTTCCGGCTTGAGCAATCTGCCGTCTTCACCGAAGGGACGGTCAGGCATGGGCTTGTAATAGTCCGCCGCTCCGCCCAGGAGCCCGCGGTAGCGGTCGAAGCCTCGGTCCCAGGGATAGGTTCCCCGGACTTTTCCCAAATGCCATTTTCCGGACAGGTAGGTGCGGTAGCCGGCTTTTTTCAGCAGTTCCGGCAGGGTGGGAATGTCCGGTTTCAGGCGTCCCCGGTAGCCGGGACGGCCGCTGTCGTCGTCCAGCAGCCCCACGTCCACTTTGTGGGGTTCGCACCCGGTCATGATGGAGGCCCGGGAGGGGGAACAGCGGGAGGCCGTGTAGCATCGCGTAGCCTGCATTCCCTGCCTGGCGAGAGAGTCGATGTTGGGAGTGGGTATTTCAGAACCGTAGCAGCCCAGATCGGACCAGCCCATGTCGTCGGCTAGGATGAGGACAATGTTGGGCCGGGCAGCGCGGACGGTTTGCAGAGAGAGGAAGGCTATCGCTGTACAGGAAATGAGCCGGATCAGACAACGCATGATGGAGGTATAGGAAATCATGGGAGGGAATAAAAGCATTTTCTGTTTGCTTCCTTCATTGCGGCTCAAAGACGAACGGGCGGAGCGCGCCGGGACTGCGCCGGAACGGGGAAAGGCACGCAGGGCGTGTTGGCGTCCATGGCATAAGCGGCATGGTGTAGTCCGCACTCCGTTTTTCCTTTTTGCAAAATGGCATTGCGGCCGTTCCCGGTCATCAGCCCGGTTTCCCCGGAATCTTGTTTTCCGCGGGAGCCATGAGGATTCCGGCGGTGAAGAGTGCCGGGTCCGGCGTCAGGATTCAGTCCGTGCTACCACCACAGAATGGCGCAGAGCAGGATGGCGGCTCCGTAGGCCATGCCGCCCAGGCAAAGGGGAGTCCACCAGAAGGGTTTGGAACAGATTTTATTGACCATGTCCCGGTAAAGATAGGGCTTTCCTATCCAGAGGAGGGAGAAAAAGATGACGATGTAGCACCAGATGGGGATGAGCAAGCGCGTGACCGGATCTTTCAGATAAGCCGCAAAAAGGAGGGGGGAGGCCACCATCAGGCCGAAGAGGCCGAGAGCCCGTGGAAAGAGCAGATTTTTCACCTGGGTGATCATCAGGACCAGAAAGACGGGGCAGGCAAGCTGGAGCAGCCACCGGATGCCCTCGAATTCCGCCAGATCCACGCGGAGGGAACTCAGGATTCCCAGCCCCTGGGGAGCCACGAGCAGGAAGAACCAGAACAGGCCCACCGCCAGCAGAATCTGGGCGAGCAGATGGTTGCGCGAAGAAGCCAGCAGAAACGCCTGCGTCTGCTGCCTTCTCACCAGAGCGAATAGATGGCCGAGCAGCAAAACGGAACCCAGGATGTACCCCGCCACATGCAACGGTATCATTTCATACGGATGCTCAAAGGAGGTATACGGGTTCATCTGAACACTAACCTTAATGATTATCCCGTGTTCGTAAAGGCGAATCAGCGGGGGAAGGAAGAAAATTCCATCGGTTTCCTGCTTCCGGGCCGCAGGACGGCTCTTCCGATAGGAGTGAAAAGTTTCTTAAGAGTCCTTGGTGATTTTTTCAAACGTAGGATCGTCAACAGGCGCTATTTTCCCGTCTGCGTAAAGTACCATGATAGCTCCCTGGTGGCGTTCCAGGGCGGGAACCACGATTTCATCAAAGTCCTGCGAGGTGATGACGCTGCGGCCGTCAATGGGGTTGCCGTCGCTGAGCCACGGCTTGTTCCTCAGGGCCTGGCCGCGCGCCACGTTCATGGGGCGTCCCTTCCGGTTGTCCAGCCAGCTGGTGTAGGAGACGGTGTCCGGTCCGGCGGGCTGGTTGGGGTCGTTGGAGTTGAAGTAGGTAAGGTGCTTGTCATTCTTGCAGCGGAAGGTGTCCGGGAGCATGTTCGGCTCCTTGTCCGTGAGGGGAATCAGGTCCGGCTGGCCGGCGTTGACGATGGGGGCCAGGGCGTCCCACCAGTTGCGGCAGGCCTTGGCACTCAGGAGACTGTCCTTCATGCCGCTGGAGGGGAGCTTGCCCCCGTTCTGGGCTGCGAATTCCTTGCCCCAGTCGCTCAGCCTGTGAAGATTGTCCGTGCAACGCGTCCGCGCCGCCGTTTCCGTGGCATGGGAATATACCGTGTAGGAAATGCCCGACAGCAGGGCGAGAATAGCGATGACCACGAGGACTTCAATGAGCGTGAAACCTTTGCTGCGTGAGGTAAATGAGCGGGCTTTCATGATTTCCTGATATTGTACATGATTGCCGTCGCTTGAAAAGCCAGAAACTGTTTCCGCAGGTGAAAAGCCGCGTCTGTTTCAAAGAAGCTGCATGGGCTTCTATACTGATGGCAGGCGAGGTTTTATGAGATATTACGGGAAAACGATCCCGTATATGGCGGGACATGTTCCCGGAAACGGAAAAGGCCGGCCCCGTGGAGGAGCCGGCCTGGTATTAAAACGGGAATGCGCGGACCCGCTTATTTGGCGGCTGTGACGAGCGCGGCGAAAGATTCCGGCTTCAGGGACGCGCCGCCCACCAGGGCTCCGTCAATGTCCGGCTGGGCCATGAGTTCTTCCACGTTTTCCGGCTTCACGGAACCGCCGTACTGGATGCGTACCTTGGCGGCGGTATTTGCGCCGAAGACGTCCGCAACGACCTTGCGGATAAAGGCGTGCGCTTCCTGGGCTTCCTTGGAAGTGGCGGTCAGACCGGTGCCGATGGCCCAGACGGGTTCATAGGCAATGACCAGGTTGGCGACTTCTTCCGGCGTCAGGTCCTTGAGACCGCCCTTGAGCTGGATTTCCAGCACGGGTTCCAGAATGCCTCCCAGGCGTTCATCCTTGGTTTCTCCGATGCAGAAGATCGGGGTGATTCCGGCGGCGATGGCCTTCTTGATCTTGGCGTTGATGATGGCGTCCGTTTCACCGAAGTACTGGCGGCGTTCGCTGTGGCCCAGCACCACGTACTTGAGGCCCAGCTCCTGGAGCATGCTGGTGGAGATTTCACCGGTGTAGGCTCCGTTGTCATACTGGGAAACGTTCTGGGCGCCGATGGCGATGCATCCGCAGCCGCCCAGGGCGTTCAGCACGGAGGGGATGGTGGTGAAGGGGGGGACGATCACGGTGTCGCAGGCGACGTCCTTCCCTTTGAGGATGGTTTTGAAGCTTTCGATGAATTGGGCGCCTTCAGCGGGGCCGATGTTCATCTTCCAGTTGGCGGCAATAATTGGTTTGCGGGACATAAATGGAATGAATTAATCAGGAGCAGGCATTGTTGACAAATCGGGGCCGAGGTCAAGCACAGATCAAGAGGGCCGCATATGCTCCGTCCGATTTTTCCTCCTGCGGAAGGACGAGTTTTTCTTCCTTCAGGGTCCATTCCGGATGGTCCTTCAGGAATTCCCGGACCAGCAGTCCGTCTTCCTCCGCGTCAATGGAACAGGTGGAATAAACAAGCCTTCCTCCCGGTCTGACGGCGCGGGAGGCGTTTTCCAGAATGGTCCTCTGGAGGGCGGCCAGCCGCCGGATTTCCTCCGGATTCAGGCGCCAGCGTACGTCCACGCGCCGCTGGATGACGCCCGTGTTGGAGCAGGGAACGTCCAGCAGCACGGCATCGAAACGCTTTTCCCATTGCGGAGGGCAGGGGAGAGCCCAGTCCGCCTGAGCCGTGGCTACGGAGGGGGAGCCGTACCTTGCCAGATTTTCCCGCAGGACAGGCAGACGGTGTTCGTGAAGATCCGTGGCAGTGAGGCGCGCTTTTCCTCCGGTGGCGGCGATGATGGCTGTGGATTTTCCTCCGGGGGCGGCACAGGCGTCCAGGATTTCCTCATCCGGCTGCGGCGCCAGCAGGTCGATGGCGTAGCGGGTGGAGGGGTCCGCTACGTACAGGGCACCGGAGTTGATTTCTTTCAGCGGCAGGAGGCCTTCCACGGAGAACCAGCCGGGAACGCCGCCGAGCGGGATGAGGCCCTCCGGGGTTTCATTCAAGGGAATGAGGGAATTGGCGCGCACGTAGATCCGCGGCGTGGTGTTGTTCCATTGAAGGAGCTTCCGGGCGGCTTCCGGTCCGAACTGGGCCGTCCATTTTCCTACAAGCCATCGCGGGGTGGAATAAAGGATGTGGAGGGGGAGTTTTTCCCGTTCCGCCAGAATGGCTTTTTCCTTCCGCAGCGCATTGCGCAGGATGGCGTTGACCAGACCCCGCAGGCGGGACGGCGCCAGATTGACGGTTTCATACACGGCGGCATGGTCCGCCATGCCCAGCAGAAAAAGCTGGCACAGTCCCAGTTGGAGAATGAGCCGCACGTTCATGTCCAGCCTGCCCTGGCGCAGCGTGCCGATCACGTGGTCCAGCCAGCTCTGGTTGCGCAGAACGCCGAAGACCAGGGCCTGGACCAGATGCCTGTCCGCCGGGGACAGGGTGAGGCGCGAACATTCCCGGTCCACCAGGGTTTCCGCAAAGGCGCGGCCTTCATGCCAGCGCGTCAGGCAGGCCAGGGCGGCCTGGCGCGAGTTGGATAGGTTGCTGTTCACCGGGGTACTCTACCTGCGGAATGGGGAAGTTTCAACCAGCAAAAAAGAGGAAAGGAATGGAAAGCTGCGGGGATTTCTCCCTATTACCTGTCTTTCCGCGGACTGCCCGCTTCCTTTTTGTAGATGGCCTGGAGCCGTTCCAGCTGTTTTGGCTGTTTTTCCGCCAGATTGTTCCTTTCTTCCGGGTCCCTGCTGATCTGGAACAGGAGCCACTGGCCGTTTTTTCTGGTCAGTTTCCAGCCGTCTCCGGTGATGATCGTGTGGTCGATGACGATGTAGTCCCTCAATTGGCCCGGTTTGCCCAGCAGCATGTTTTTGTAGGAGACGGCGTCCTTGCCCGCAGGCATGCGGACCCCCGCCAGGTCGGCAAAGGTGGCCATGTGGTCGTAATTGGCCGCCAGGCTGTGGCAGACTTTTCCGTGCGGGAGGGTTCCTGGCCAGGAAACGATCATGGGAACGCGGATGCCTCCTTCGTGGTTGGTCCATTTGAGCCCCGCCAAGTTGACCATGGCATTTTTCAGGCCCACTTTCCCGCGGTTGCCGCGGAAGACGTCCAGCAGTTCCCCGTTTTTATCCACTACCCCGCCGTGGTAGTCGAGGCTGCGGCCGCGGCCCTTGTCCGTGCGGTAGTAGATTTCATGCCCGTTGTCGGAAGCGAAGATGATCATGGTGCGTTTCTCCAGGCCCAGCTTGTGCACCTGGGCGACGATGGCCTCCACCTGCCTGTCCAGCTTGTCCACCATGGAGGCGTATTCCTCCGCCGCCGCGCCGCATTCCTTGTTGCCGCCGGAGGCGTTGGTGTAGGCCTTGCGTATTTCAGGGTTCCTGGCATAGATGTTTTCCGCGGGGGGGATGTCCACCGGCCCGTGGGGAAGGTTGGTGGAGAAGAAGATGAACATGGGCTTTTTGCGGTTTTTCTCCATGAACTTGAGGGTTTCCCGCAGCATGACGTCCGGGGCGTAGGTGACTTTGCCCTCCCGCTTGCCGCGGCGTTTTTCCGTAGCGCCCTGGGAGTAGTTTTCCGGAGTTTTTCCCGCATCGGCGTGCGTGTTTCCTTCCAGCGGCAGGCGTTCTCCGTTTTTCCAGAGGAAGGAGGGATAGTAGCCGTGGGCGGGCACATGGTCCATGTAGCCTACGTAGTGGTCCCAGCCGTGGCGCTGCAATTCCCCGTGCCACGTGGTGAAGCCCCAGTCCAGCTTTCCGAACTGGGCTGTGACGTAGCCGGCCTTTTTCAGCATTTCCGGGAGGAATACTTCCTGCGGGGAGGGCTTGATGCCTGCCCTCCGGGCGGCCTTTTGTTCAAATTCCTCATTGCTCCAGCGTTGTTTTTCCGCCGTGATGACCAGGCCGCCGGGAGTTTCCGAGTAGGATTTGGAGTGGCTGTCATGCACGCCCATGAGCAGGGAGGCGCGCGCCGGGCAGCAGTACTGGCTGCTGTAGCACCTGGTGAACATGATGCCCTGTTCGGCAAGACGGTCGATGTTGGGCGTTTTGACTAGGCTCTCGCCGTAGCATCCCGGCAGCCCCATGCCCATGTCGTCCGCATAAATGAGGATGATGTTGGGTTTGGGCGGGGGTACGGCTGCCTGGGATAGGCCGGCGGTCATCAAAAGGGCCGTCTGCAGGAAGAGTCGCAGGAAAGTGTGCATCATAAGTAGTACGGCAGGGACAATTTCCTCTATCGATAAATAAAAAGCCGCCCGGAAACTACTTTTCCGGACGGCTGGCAAAAAGTCGGTGCCTTTAGTGGCCGTAAGGTTTGTTGACGCGGCTGAATTGCTTCAGGCGCAGGCCGTTGAGGTGGATGAAGCCTTCGGCGTCGTCCTGATTGTACAGTTCTTCGTGACCGCCTTCCATGGTGGCGATTTCTTCGGAGTACAGGGACTGCGGGGAACGGCGTCCGGCGTACATGACGTTGCCCTTGTAGAGTTTCAGGCGCACTTCGCCGTTGACGGTTTCCTGGGATTTGGTGACCAGGGCCTGGATGGCCTCGCGTTCCGGCGCGAACCAGAAGCCGTTGTACACCAGCGTGGCGTATTCCGGAATGAGGGAGTCGCGCACTTTCTGCACTTCGCGGTCCACGGTGATGGTTTCAATGTCGCGGTGGGCCGCCAGCAGGATGGTGCCGCCGGGCGTTTCATAAATACCGCGGCTTTTCATGCCTACAAAGCGGTTTTCCACAATGTCCACACGGCCGATGCCGTGCTTGCCGCCCAGGGCGTTGAGCACGTACATGACGCCCAGCGGGCTGAGCAGGGTATAGCCGTCGCGTTCGCCGCGGGGGGTGACATCCAGTTCTTTCAGCAGACTGGCGAGTCCGTCGTATTGAATGCCGACCACGTCGCCCTTTTCATACAGGAGCTGGATGTATTCGGCCTGGTCCGGGGCGTCTTCCGGAGAGACGGAAAGCTTGTACATTTCACGGTCGGCCGGGGTGGTGCCGTCGTACCAGGTGTCTTCCAGCATGCCCGCCTCAAAGGAAATGTGGAGCAGGTTGCGGTCCATGGAGTACGGTTTTTTCAGGGACTGGCGGATCGGAATGCCGTGGGATTCCGCGTAGGCGATCATTTCCGTGCGGCCCGGGAACTGCTTGCGGAATTCGGGGTCGCGCCACGGGGCGATGACCTTGATGTTGGGTGCCAGGGCGTTCACGGCCAGTTCAAAGCGCACCTGGTCGTTGCCCTTGCCGGTGGCGCCGTGGGCGATGGCGTCCGCTCCTTCCCGGATGGCCAGGTCCACCATGTCCTTGGAGATGCAGGGGCGTGCTATGGAGGTGCCCAGCAGGTAGCGGCCTTCATACAGAGCGTTGGCCTGCATCATCGGAAAGATGTAATTGGTGGCGAAGTCTTCCTTGAGGTCGCCGATGAAACATTTGGAAGCGCCCGTCGCAAGGGCTTTTTCTTCCAGGCCGTCAAGTTCTTCAGCCTGGCCTACGTCCGCGCAGTATGCGATGATTTCGGCATTGTACTTTTCCTTGAGCCACTTCAGAAGAATGGAGGTGTCAAGGCCGCCAGAGTATGCAACTACGATTTTCATGTACGTCAGTGATTAGTGTGCGCGGCCATGATGCCCCATTCCCTTTCCGGTGGAAAGGACAAAATCGTCTTGTACGGCGTCCTTTTTCAATATTCCCTTCCGGAAGGGGCAGGAGGGGATGGGCGGAGTTTTTGTCCTGGTCCGCCAGGGTGGGGACGGGGAGGGAGCAGGAAGAGAAAAGGGGAAGAAGGAAGGCTTCCCGGAAGGGCGGGGAAGCGGGAGTTCCGGAGATGGTTAGGAAGTGTTAAGCAATTCCGGGCGTCCTTTCCCGGAACGGGTTCCCCGGCGGCGTTCTCCGTGGTCCGTTTATGGAAGAGGCAGGTATTCAGAGTCATAGATGTATGGACGGGAAAAGGCCGGATGACATTGAAAACAGCTTGAATTTGATGAAATTGAAAAAAAGCGCTTGATTTTTCACTGCGGGGCCTCTACTTATTCCGCCGAACTTATGGCTAAGAAGAGCTGGATAGCAAGAGACAAGAAAAAGGCTGACACCGTCAAGCGCTACGCAGAGCTGCGCGAGCAATTGAAGGCTGAGAAGGATTATATCGGTTTAACCATGTTGCCCCGCAATGCAAGCCCGACCCGTATGGTCAACCGCTGCCTTGTTTCGGGCCGCCGCCGTGCATTCATCCGCCGCTTCAAGCTTTCCCGTATTTCCTTCCGCGAACTGGCCAACGCCGGCATGATCCCCGGTGTGACCAAGTCCAGCTGGTAAGAGAGGAAAAGGTTGCAGCCTTACAAAGATTTTGACGCTAGGCTGATTTTTATTTAGCCTAGCGTTTTGCTATGCCCATATACGAGTATATTTCCGAACACCCCGACGATCCCGAACAGTCCTGTCCGGTGTGCCGCCGCGGTTTCGAATTGCGGAGGCCCGTGGACCGTGCGCCGCTTGAAAAGTGCCTGGTGTGCAAACATCCGGTGCGCAAGGTGGTCAGCCGGGTGAATGTTCCGGAAATCACCAAGCCCCTGTCCGTTTCCGACGCCAAGGCCGCCGGCTTTACCGTGCTGGAAAAACGGGACAAGGGTGTTTATGAAAAATTGTGACGTACAAAGCGTGTGCATGAGAACGGTTTTTCCCGTATTTTAAATCCAACGGAATGAGTGATCCAGACCCTCTGAGTATTCTTGCGGCCTCCGGGGCCGCTGAAGTGCCGGTTATTGAACCGGCGCTGGGTGGGATAGCGCTGGCAATGGCCGGCCTTGTCCTTTTCTTATTATTGAATGCGTTTTTCGTGGCGAGCGAGTTCGCCCTGATGAAAGTACGCGAAAGCCAGCTGCACGCCGAAGAAGGCGCCACGGCGCGGACGAGAAGGAAGCTGGTCCTCGCTAAAAAGGCGGTCAGGCACCTGGACCTGTATTTGTCCGCCTGCCAGATAGGCATCACGCTTTCCTCCCTGGCGCTGGGCTTTTTGGGCGCTCCGTTCGTGGCGGAGCTGACGGCACCCTTTCTATACTCCCTGGGCCTGGAAGCCTCCGCGCCCGTTTACTGGGCGGCCCTGGTTCTTACCTTCCTTTTCTTTGCCTGCTGCCATGTGGTTCTGGGGGAATTCCTTCCCAAGTGCATGGCGGTCCGGCATCCCGGCAAGTCCGTCATGGCGGTGGCCCCCCTGCTGTATTCCTTTTATGGGGTGTTCAAATATACGGGCATTCTCGGCCTGACCAACGGAATCGCCCGGTTTATCATGAAATACCTGCTGGGAATTGATCCCGGAGCGGCGGCGTGTACTGTGCACAGCACGGATGAACTGATGTACTTGGTGGAGGAGAGCGAGCGCTCCCGCGAACTGACCCGGCAAGAGGCGGAAATCTCCAAGAACGCGCTTGAATTAAACGATATGTGCGTGAAGGACGTCATGACGCCGCGTTCCGAAGTGGATGTGATGGACCTGACGGCTCCCTTTGAACAGAACTGGGCTCTGGCGCGGGAATCATGGCATACCCGTTTTCCGCTGGTGGAGGGAGACCATCTGGACGAGGTGAAGGGCTGGGTGCACGTGAAGGATCTGCTCAAGCTCGTGGGCCAGGATAATCCTGACCTGATGAGTGTGAAGCGGGAATTGCGCGTGGTGCCGGATACGATGCCCTTGGACAGCCTGCTGACTTTCTTTTTGAAGGAGCACGCCCATTTTGCCCTGGTGGTGGATGAATTCGGCGATTCCATCGGCCTCGTGTTCCTGGACGACATTTTGGAACAGATCGTGGGCGATGACATTCAGGACGAGTTTGACCGGGATGAAATGCGCGAATTTGTCAAGACGGGCAAGGATACTTATGCCGTGAATGGCGCCGTCACCCTGTTTGACCTGGCGGACTATCTGCCGGAGATGGACCTGGATTGTCCTGGTGTGACCACGCTGGGCGGCTACATGATCAGCCAGCTGGGGCATATTCCGGAGGAAGGGGAGGAATTGAAAATAGGCCGTTACCGGGCTGTGGTGACGGGATCGGACGGCAGAAGGATCACGCAGATTTTGTTGACCAGGCTGCCGGAGGAGCAGGAGGAGAAATAATCCCATGGCGGAAAGATCACACCCGGACATGAGTTTTGAAACGGAGGTGCGGGCTTCCGGCTTCCTGCACGTGGCTGGGGTGGATGAGGCCGGACGCGGCCCGCTGGCCGGTCCCGTGGTGGCCGGTGCCGTGATTCTGCCGCAGCATCTGGAAGGCCTTCCCGGCTTGAACGATTCCAAGCAGCTCACCGCCGCCAAACGGGAGGCCCTGTTTGCCGCCCTGCTGGAACGTGCGGACGTGTATTGTTCCGTGGGCATTGCCTCCACGGAGGAGATCGACCGGCTCAATATTCTGCGCGCCACCCATCTGGCGATGGCCCGCGCCGTGGAGGGGCTTTCCCTGCGGCCGGATTTCTGCCTGGTGGACGGACTCCCCGTGAAGGGACTGCCCGTGCCGCACCGCGCCATTGTGAAGGGGGACGGCAGAAGCCTGTCCATCGCCGCCGCCAGCGTGCTGGCCAAGGTAACGCGTGACCGGATGATGACGGAGGCGGACGCCGAGTTTCCGCAGTATGGTTTTGCAAAACACAAGGGGTATGGCACCAAGGTTCACATGGAGGCCCTGCGGAAGCATGGGCCTTGTCCGCTGCATCGCCGCTCGTTTGCGCCTGTTTCACAGATGGAATTGTCCCTGCCTGAATAGGGAGGTGCGGAGTACGGACTGGCTGGGCGCTTACGGGGAGCTGGCTGCGGCCTCTTTCCTGCGCGCGGCTGGCTGTTCCGTTTTACGGAGGAATTGGCGTCCCGTCCGCGGAGGGGAGATTGATTTGGTGTGCCGTGACGGAGCCTGCCTTGTCTTTGTGGAGGTGAAAACGCGCACGCATGGCGGCTACGGGGGAGCGCGCCGGGCCGTGAATGCCCGCAAGCGCGCCCTGATCCGCCAGGGAGCGGCTGAATGGCTGCGCCAGCTTCCGGACACGGTCCCCTTCCGCTACGATATTGTGGAAGTCATGTACCGGGAAGGTGAAGTTCCGGAAATCACGCGCCTTTGCGGAGCGTTTGGAGAGCGGGACTTGGCGGCGTCATGAAAAATGCCGCAGGCGCAGGGCGTTGAGGATGACGGAAACGGAACTCAGGCACATGGCCGCCGCCGCAATGACCGGGGAGAGCAGGATGCCCCAGAAGGGATAAAGGACGCCCGCGGCTATGGGGATGCCCAGTGTGTTGTATATGAAGGCAAAGCCCAGGTTGGACTTCATGTTGTTCACGGTGGTGGCGGAAAGGGCGAAGGCTTTGGAGATGACCAGCAGGTTCCCCTTCACCAGCGTGACGCCGCAGCTCTGCATGGCTACGTCCGACCCCGTTCCCATGGCGATGCCCACGTCCGCCTCCGCCAGCGCGGGGGCGTCGTTCACGCCGTCGCCGGCCATGGCAACCACGCTTCCCTGCTTTTTGAGGCTGGAGACCAGGGATTGCTTGTCCGCCGGGGACATGCCTCCGTGGTATTCGGGAATTTCCAGTTCCTGCGCCACGGCTTCCACCGTTGCCGGCGCGTCTCCGGAGGCGATGATGATGCGGATGCCGCGCGCCTTCAGGTCCGCAAGAGCCCTGCGCGTATTGTCGCGGATTTTGTCCGCCAGGGAGAACGCCCCCGCCGCCTGTCCGTCCAGCGCGGCAAAAACGGTCACGCGGCCCTGCCGGCGCTGTTCATCCACCCACGGAGCCAGGGAGGAGATGTCCACGCCCTGTTTCTGCATCATGTCCCCGGTGCCCAGGGATACCTTGCTGCCCTGGATGGTTCCGGCCACGCCCCCGCCGGGGAAGGACTGGAAGTCCGCAACGGAGTCCAGGGGGAGTTTTTCATCCCGCGCCCTCTGGACGAAGGCGCGCGCAATGGGATGTTCGCTGCCTTGTTCCAGGGAGGCGCATTGGGCAAGCAGCTTGTCCATGTTCATGCCGCCTGCCGTGGTGACGTTGACGAGGGAGGGCCTGCCTTCCGTGAGGGTTCCGGTTTTGTCCATGACCAGGGTGTCCACCTTGTGCATGGTTTCCAGGGAAGCCGCGTCCCGGAACAGGATGCCCAGGGAGGCCGCTTTTCCGGAAGCCACCATCATGGACATGGGGGTAGCCAGTCCCAGGGCGCACGGGCATGCCACAATCAGGACGGCCACGGCGTTCACCAGCCCGTGCGGCCAGCTCGGCTGCGGCCCCCAGAATCCCCAGACGAAGAATGTGAGTATGGCGACCGCCGCCACGGCAAGGACAAAGTAGCGCGCCACCTTGTCCGCCAGCCTCTGCATGGGGGCCTTTGTCCTCTGGGCCTGGGCCACCAGGCTGACGATGCGTGCCAGCACGGTGCCGTCCCCCACTTCCCGGGCCGTCATGGTGAAGGTGCCCGTGGTGTTCAGCGTGGCGCCGATCAACGTGTCTCCGGGAACGTGGGTGACGGGAATGGGTTCCCCCGTGAGCATGGATTCGTCCACATCGCTCCCTCCGTCCTTCAGGATGCCGTCCACGGGAACCTTTTCTCCCGGTTTCACCCTCAGCACGTCGCCGGGCTGGACTTCCTTCAGGGGAATGTCGCTCTCCACGCCGTTGGGCAGCACGAGGTGCGCCGTGGAGGGGGCCAGGTTCATCAGCGACCTGATGGCTTCCGCCGTGCGGGACCTGGCCTTCAATTCCAGGACCTGCCCGAGCAGGCTCAGGGAGATGATGATGGCCGCCGCTTCATAATACACGGGTACGTGGCCGTCGCGGACGAAGACCGCAGGAAACCATCCGGGCATGATCGTAGCCGCCAGACTGTACAGGAAGGCGACGGAAGTTCCGGCTCCGATCAGCGTCCACATATTGGGATTGCGCGTTTTAACGGATTCCCAGCCACGGATCAGCAGCGGCTTGCCCGCCCACAGGACTACGGGGGCGGCCAGCAGCAGTTCCACCCAGTTCTGCACCCCCGGATTCAGCCATGCGGCGATGTGGCCGCCCATGGAAATGGCAAAGAGCACGATCACCAGCGGGAGGGAAATGTAGAAGCGCCTGCGGAAGTCGTCCAGTTCCCTGTTGTCCTGTGGGGCGGCGGAAGGAAGCACGGGTTCAAGCGTCATGCCGCATATAGGGCACGAACCGGGATGGTTCTGCCGGATTTGGGGATGCATGGGGCAGGTGTAAACGGCGCCGGAAGGGGAGGGGCCTGGGGAAGAAGGAAGCATGTCCATTCCCTTCATATTCATGCCCCCGAGGGGTGAGGAAGAATGGGAAAGAGCCTGTTCCGGGACCTCGTTTTTGCCGGAATCATGCCGGCAATGTGAGCAGTTCGTCATGTCCATACGAAAAGTGAGACAGGACGCGGTCCCGTTCCGTTTCAAATGGGGCGTGATTGGGATAACGAAAAGGATTCATGCCCGCGGTTTTTCCGGAGCGGGCATGAATCCGCCACACTATATTATATATAGTGCAGGAAAGGGCCGGAAGGGTTATTCCGCCCTCAGGGCCAGGATGGCTTCCATGAATTCCTGGGGAATGTCCAGGTGCGCCAGTTCGTCCCGGAGAATGACTCCGTTCGCGCCGGCATCCAGCATCCGGCGGGCGTCTTCCACGGTGCGGATTCCACCGGCGGAAAGAACGGTGACGGAGGCGGGGAGTTCTTCAATCAGTCTTTCCGTGACTGCCGGATTGGCCTGAAGTGTGTGCGGGTCCGCGTTGTTGATGCAGACGAAGTCGGCTTCCAGATCCATGGCGGCTTCAAGCTCTTTCAGGGTATGGACTTCCATCATCACGTCCAGCCCCAGTCCGGTGGCCATGCGGTACAGGGGTTCCAGCTCCTTTTCCGGAACGGCCGCCACGAGGAGGTTGACGGCGTCCGCCCCGGTGACGATGGCCTGGCAGATTTGAACCGGGTGAATGAAGACGTCGCGCGCCATGACGGGAATGGAACTTATCTTGGAAATAGCGGATACCATGTCCCAGGACCCGCCGTATACCTGCGGTTCCACCGCTATGGAGACGCCTTGCGCGCCGCCCTGCACGAACATGGAGTACTGGCGCCTGATGTCCATGTCCGCATGTGGGATCCCCTGCGCAGGATAGGCCCGGGAGATTTCCGGAATGACGGAGAGGCGGTCTTCGCTCAGGTCCACGGCGGTTCTGAATCCCGCATAGTCGTTCCTCAGGATGGCGGAGGCCCGCAATTTGCCTTCCAGGGGAAGGATTTTTTTCAAGTCGGCGCGTTTGCGCTCCAGAATGGCGTTTAAATAATCCATATGTTACTTTCTGGGTAGGAAATAGGAACGCTGTTTGTCGGAGATGGGGAGCCCCGCCCGTTCCATGACGCACAGCATGTCTTCCCAGACCTTTCGCTTTTCCGAAATATCTTCCGTTCGCAGCAGGTAGCTGGGATTGTAGGTAACGCGCACGGGTGTGTCGAAAGCCGTGTGAAAGGTCCCCCGCAGCGCGGAAAGCGGCGTTTCCCCGGATTGGAGGATTCCCCTGGCGGCAATGGCGCCCAGGGCGACGACCACTTTCGGGCGCACCAGCATGATTTCCTCCCGGAGGATGGGGCGGGAAATTTCTATTTCCCGGTCGGTGGGGGGGCGGTTGTTGGTGAGTTGCCGGGGCAGAGAGGGACGGAACTTGACCAGATGGGTCAGGTAAATGTCCGAACGGGAAAGGCCCATGGCTTGGAGCATGGCGTCCAGCTTTTCTCCGGATGGTCCTGCCAGGGGCCTGCCCAGCTTTTCTTCATACAGTCCGGGAGCGTCCGTCACCATCATGATGTCCGCCCGTGGATTGCCGGAGGAAAAGACGGGGGTTTCCCGCAGGGAATTCAGGTTTTTGAGGGGCGGCCAGTGCAGCACCAGTTCACGGAGGGAGGCAAGCTTTTCTTCTTCCGTTTCCCCTTCCAGATCAAAGGCCACGTGGCGCGGAACGGCTGGTTCCTCTTCTGTTCCCCCGGAATGTACGCCGTTGAGGATGGCCCTGAGTTCGTTGCCGAAGGAGATTTCATCCACGGAAGCGGGTTCGGAACTTTCCGGAACTCCCTCGGGATGGGGATGTTCCATGCCGGAAACGGGCGCAGGGGGGGCGGAAATGTCTCCCCGGGCCAGCCGGCGCGCTTCAATTACCCACTGCCTCAGGACTTTCCGGGCCTCTTCCGTCACAGGCGCATGCTCCACGCCTCTGGATAACAAAGAGCGCAGATAGTCAAGGGTAAGGTGTTGGGGCAGGCCGGCGGACATGTTTGGCTGGAATTATAATCTATTTCCCTGTGGATGCAACAGCCCATTGGGTATGCGGCCGTCTCACCGGAAGGGGAATTTGCATGAAGGGAACACAGCATTTCGTTCACTGTTTTTAAGCAATGATTGAGTTCCCGCCTCTTTCCCCTTGAACTTTTTTATGAAAACTTTTGAAGGATTGAATGCTTTTTGTGTTAATAATGCATTCATTGTAAAAGAGTTTTCTTCAAAAGAAAAAAGTGTGTCGTACTATGATAGAAAAAGAGACTTCGTGAAGTATATTATTTGTCATGATATGACAAAAATGCGGCATGTTTTTTATATTGTTGATTTTTAATGTGTTGTGGTAAGGTTTTTTTTGTATTTACAAGAGGTGGTATAGAAAAAAAGTTTGCCAAGGCTGAAATTATTTCGTAACCAAGAGCCGCCGTTGCTGATTTTTGTCGGCACCGCACGCGGCCAGAAGGTTTTTTTTCAGGCATGATTGCCGCGTGTGTGGCGCTATAACCACGTACCACATGAATCTACGAATAATTGCCACCCTGTCTTGCGCCGTTATGGCCATGTTTGTCAGCAGCTGTGCGACAAATGGTGCCGTCACCGGCACGGGGAAATCCGATAGTGATACTCTTGTCCTGGCCCGCGTAAGTGAAAAATCACCGGGCTTTGTTCAGCCTCTGGCACCCAGCCGTTCAGCGATGCCCTCTTCCAGCCTTCCCAAACTGGGGCGCGACAAGCACAAGATGCCGTTTTACCATCCGTCCCAGCGTACCCGCGTAGTGCGTACGACGGCTTACACACATTCCGAACGCGACCATTTGGCGTACGGCCCCCGCAATGCGGTGGGCACGTCTCTGAAGTACACGTCTTCCGTGCGCAGTGCGGCGGCGGACTGGTCCGTTTATCCGCTGGGGACCACATTCCGCATCAAGGGCCAGCCCTACCTCTATGTCGTTGACGATTACGGCAGCGCCCTGGTAGGCACGGGCACCATTGACATTTACCAGCCCAGCAAAAAGCTGATGAAGGATTGGGGGCGCCGCTATGTGGAACTGACCATTGTGCGCTGGGGAGATCCGGCCAACAGCCTGGAAGTTCTGAGCAGCCGCCGTGGCTACAGGCACTGCCGCGCCATGTACGCCGCCCTTCAGCACCGCGTGTCCAAGGGACTGTACGCCAAGGCCGACAAGTAACCCTGCGGGAAAACGCTTTTATACCGCTCCGCCATCCATCGGGACGGCGGAGCGTTTTTTTTGTTTTCCGCCGCGCCTGCGGAATGGTATTCTGGTGGCATGGACAAGAAAGAACGGGCCTCCGTCGTGCAGGAGGAGCTGATGAGGCTGTATGAAAATCCGCCCATTCCCCTTACCCATCATGACCCTTATACCCTGCTGGTTGCCGTTCTTTTGTCTGCCCAGTGTACGGACAAGCGTGTAAACCTGGTTACTCCTGCTCTGTTTGCCCTGGCTTCCACGCCGGAGGAAATGGCCCGGCAGGACGTGGAGGCCGTGCGTGAAATCGTGCGTCCCTGCGGCCTTTCGGAGAGGAAGGCTTCCGCCATCGTGAATCTGAGCAGGATTCTGGCGGAGCAGTACGGAGGGCAGGTCCCCTGCGACTTCCAGGCGCTGGAATCTCTGCCCGGCGTGGGTCATAAGACGGCCTCCGTTGTCATGGCGCAGGCGTTCGGCGTACCGGCATTTCCGGTGGATACCCACATCTTCCGCCTGTCGCGGCTGTGGGGGCTGAGCAGTGGAAAAACGGTGGAGGCCGTGGAGCGTGATCTGAAAGAGCTTTACCCTGAAAACACATGGGGGGATCTCCATTTGCGTATCGTGCTGTACGGCCGTGAATACTGCCCCGCCAGGGGATGCGGAGGGAGCTGTGCCATCTGCAGCCGGCTGAACCGGGCAGCGGGTTTTACGGACGCTTGAATTTTGACAGAGTCCAAAATGAATGCTTGCAAGTCTGAATTTGCATGCTTTAATACACCAGTATCTTTTCGAACAACCATATAACTTACATTATGAAGAACCTTTTTAGACTGGGTTTCCGTTTCGCTGCATTCGCTACTGTGCTGATGGCTGCATTTTCCACGTCGGCCTTTGCCCAGGATGCGGCAACTGCTGCCCCGCAGGAAAAGACCATGCTTGACAAGTGGATCATCGCCGGTGGTTGGACCATGATTCCGATCATGCTGGTGGAAGCCTTCATCGTTTTCCTGGTGATTTACAACATGGTCGCCCTGAAAAAGGACAAGTTCTGCCCGGAAGATCTGAAAGTCACCCTTCTTCAACTGATGGCCGAATGCCGGATCCGCTCCGCCATTGAAGTGGCCGCCGGCAGCCCCACCTACCTGGGCCGCCTGGTTGCCTACGCACTGCCGAACGTGGATGCCACCCGTCCGGAAGACCTTGGCAAGGACGCCATCGAAGACGCCATTGCCGATTTTACGGCCAACGAAAGCCGTTCCGTATTCAAGTGGATCAACATGCTTGCCCTTTGCGCGCAGATTTCTCCGATGCTCGGCCTCTTCGGGACGGTGCAGGGGATGGTAGGGGCGTTCGGTACGCTGTCTACTGCGGGCCAGGCGGATCCCACCCAGCTTGCCGGTGACATTTCCGTGGCTTTGCTGACGACGTTCTGGGGCCTGATCAACGCCATTATCGCCACTCCGTTCTTCTTCTTCCAGAAGGGTATTGCCAATGCCCATGTCGCCGAATGCGTGGGGACGCTGCAGGAAATGGTGAACACCTCCATCAACGTGGTGAACGCTGAAGCCCAGCTTGCCCGCATCCCCGAAGGCTTGGCTTGATCGCAGGCGAGCCTATGGTCCGGCCCGTAAACTTCCGCCCTAGGCGGAGACGGGCCGGAGAATCTCAACCAAATGTAGCTTATGGGGAAGAAAAAAGCCAATATAGCTTCCGATGAAGAGAGCGGGGAAATGGATATGTCCCCCATGATCGACATGGTGTTCCTCCTGTTGATCTTCTTCGTGGTGAACGCTACGGCCATTACCGTTAAAAAGGATAAGAACATTCAGATGCCTACGGCCACCAGTTCCGGTGAAGTGAAGTCCGCCAACGGCTGTATCGTGGTGAATGTGTACGGGGAAGGCGAAGGCAAGCGGCCCGACGGCATGAGCAATGACGTGCGCTGGGCCTCCGATGTCAGCGCCCCGCTCAATTCTCCGGATGAATTGAAGGAATATATCAAGAACCTTGCGGAACGCTTCAAAGACAAGCAGGATTTTGAAACGCGCCTTTATCTGCGCGGCGACCAGAAGGCTCTGTTCAAAGGCTCCCGCGAAGTCATTCGCGTGGCGGCGGAATGCGGAGTGACCAAAGTGGTCTTTGCCGTGCTGCCCGCCAAGAACTCCGCCCCCGCAAGCAGGGAAGACTAATCATCACGCATCATGGCCAGACACAAGAAATTGGAACCGATTGAGGATGAAGATCCCAAGCTGGATATCTCGTCCCTGATCGACGTATGCTTCCTTCTGCTGATTTACTTCATCGTGGCGACCTCTCTGATTCAGGAACGCAAGCTGGACATGTCCATGCCCGGCAGCGCTCCGAGCGATACGGCCGCCCAGATCGAACCCGCTCTGATCCGCATCATCAAGGACGGCACCATTTACTGGGGCAAGGACAACAGCCTGATGATCGACAATGACATGAACAACCACAACCTGTCGACGCTCGTGCAGCAGCTGGAAGCCAAGAAGCAGGAAGCCAGCGCCGTAGGCACCAAGCCCGTCGTTCAGTTGTGGGTGGAAGGCGAAGTCCCCCACCAGCGCGTCATTGACGTCATGAACGCCTTGACGGAGGCCGGGATTACAACGGTGGCCTTGACCGACCTCAAGGACGATTAAAGGCGGAAGCCTTGACTGGATTTCAGCTCCCGGGCCTTTGTGGCTTTCCGGGAGCTTTTTTATCGAGCGGAAGGCTGGATGCCGGGACCGTTTATCCCTTTTCTTCTCATGTTCCGGAACTGGTGGAAGGTTTTCCGGAGGCTCTTTGAGGATGGGGAGGCAGCAGGGTGCGGGAATAAATAAACGAGGCGCGCGTGCGGCTTCTTGCATGGATGACTAAAAAGGCGAACTTTCTGCTTTAGACTTTGCCGCATCTTGTTAAAATGACGCAATCCATTACAGGCAGGCATATTTCCTGCTTTTGCGGAGATGCCGTACCTGTTCGACTATCTCTTCTGTTTCAACGATTTTTTAAACACATGATCAACTCAAACTATACTACTGCACTGGCGGCCGGCCTGGTTTCCGTGCTGAGCATTGGCGCGGTGATGCCTTCTCATGCGCAGAATGGTCCGCGCGATTATCAGCGTACGGCCCTGGCTGCCATGAGGGAAGGCAAGTGGCAGGAAGCTCTGGATGCCGTCGACCGCTGCATCCGCGTTTATGAACCCCGTATCAAGATGCTGGGCCTGGATGACGGTTTCGGCTGGTTTTATTACCAGAAAGGTGTCTGTCTGTCCCAACTGAAGAAATACAGTGAAGCCGTGGAGGCTTTCAAGGCCTGCTATACCAAGTTCCCGAGCGCCAGAAACCAGCTCGTGAAGATGGCCCTGTTCCGCGAAGGGGAAAATTACTGCCGCATGGGCGAATTCGGCAAGGGAGCCGAGCTTCTGGAAAAGTTCCTGAAGGAATACCGCAACGATCCCGTTGCCAGAAACGTGAACGCCGGGGAAGTGCAGGGCCTGCTGGCCCAGTGCTATTTCAGGATGGATCCGCCTTCTTTCGACAAGGGGCTGGAAAACCTCACCGCCTGCGTGAATTCCCGCTACAAGGGACGCCGCATTTCAGACGCCGTCATCACCAATTCCTTCCTGGCGATGGTGGAGTCCGCCATCAAGACCGGCAAGTGCCAGGAAACGGTGAAATTTGTGGAAGCCCACCCTTCCGTGATGAACATCAGCCCCACCCGCGTGGCGCTGTACGCCCCCAAGCTGGTGAGCGATATTGCGGAAGCCCTGGAAAAATCCCGTTCTCTTCTTCAGAGCGGCAAGCAGAAGGAGTCTGAAGACTATGCCTCCCTGGCCCTGACGCTGATGGGGCTTTTGCCCGACCAGGCCGGAGTGCTGGCGGACGCCAACCATTCCCTGGACCGCCTGGGCCGCGCTAACGGCGCCGTTCCCGGCGTTACCGATCTTTCCCATACGCTGGACAAGTCAAAGGTGAACACCTTGATCGAGCAGTTCAACAAGATGAAGGAGGAAGGCAAGGTTCTGGATGCCTTCACGTTCAATTTCATGGGCAACCAGGCCATGGTGCATGGTTCGCAGCGCGTTGCCCGCGCCGCCTACCAGCTCATTAATGACTTCTATCCGGATGCCCCGGGCAGGGAAGACAATCTGTTCTACCTGGCCATGACCACCTGGCAGCTTGGGGAAGCGGACAAGGGCGGGGAGCTGGTGGCCCAGCATATCAAGGAATTCCCGAATTCCAAGTACGCCCCCACCTTGAATACCCTGTCCCTGGAAGGCTTGCTGAAAGACAAGAAGTTCGATCTTTGCGTTCAGCAGGCGGACAAGGTCATGGAACTGCACAAGGGCGATCCCACCCACAAGTTCTATGAACTGGCCCTGTATTGCAAGGGCGCTTCCCTGTTCAACCTGGGAGCCGCTGATGCTGCTCGCTACAAAGATGCCGTTCCCGTGCTGGAACGCTTCGTCAAGGAATACAGGGACAGCACCTACCTGAAGACGGCCATGTATCTGCTGGGTGAAACGTACACGAACCTGGGCAGGGCGGATGATGCCATCCAGGCTTTCACCAACTATATTGCCCGCTTCCCGGAAAAGGATGACGCCAACCTGGCCGCCGTGCTTTATGACCGCGCCTTCAATTACCTGGGCCGCAAGAATCCCGGCGACGAGGAGCTTGCCATCAAGGATGCCAAGGAAATCGTGGACAATTTCAAGGACCACCGCCTGTTCCCGTATGCCAACAACCTGCTTGCCAGCCTTTACGCCGGCAGCAAGGAGCATGAGCAGGAATCGGAAGCCTATTCGCTGGCCGCCCTGGAATCCGCCAAGAAGCTGGGCGACAAGCGTCCCGCCGCGGAAGCCGTATACAACCTGCTTGTGAACGCCACCAGGAAGCCTCTTCCCCTGGAGCCGAAGGAGGCCGTGGAGGCCGCCCGCAAGGCCCGCCGGGATGAAGTCAAGAAGTGGTATGACGAATACTGGAAGGTTGCCGATATGCCCGGCAGCCGCTACAGCCTCCAGCTTGCCGCGGCAGCCATGGACTTCTTCAAGGACGACAAGGAAATGTTTGACCCCACGGCCGTCAAGATGCAGGAAGTCATTGTCCGGGAAGGCAAGAAGGACGACCCCAAGATGACTGTTCTGCTGGAGGAAGCCGTGAATTCCTATACCAAGAATTACATGGCCGGCTACAAGGCCCTGGGACGGGAATTGGACGCCAACGCCCTGCGCAATCACTTCTACAGGTTCCCCGGCGTGGACAACAGCAAAGATAAGACCTTGAGCGCCATGCTCCGCATGGCCGTCATCGCCCAGACGCAGGAAGTCTTTGAAAAGGCACCTACGGAAACGGACGAGCAGCGTGCCGCCAAGGCCGCGCAGGAAGGTTTGGTCAAGCAGCTTTTCGTGGAACTGAAGCGCGACTTCAAGCCCTCCGACCTGCCGCCCTACACGCTTGTCAAGCTGGGCATGCACTTGGCCAATACCTCCCAGCCGGAGGAAAGCATTGCCTACTTTGATGAAATCCTGGATCCGTCGGAACCGAATCCGGTGCGCAAGCAGGCCCGCATCAACGGCATGTCCAAGTACCGCAAGAACGCGGTCTTCGGCAAGGCCGTGGCTCTGGGCCGCAGCAAGGATAATGCCAAGGTGGATACCGCCATCAAGATGATGAGGGATGAACTCAGCAAGGAGGAATCCAGCTCCAATCCGGACCGCAAGGCCATGGAAGACGCCCAGTATAATCTGGTCAAGTTTACCGCCGCCCGCCAGGACTGGCCCGCCGTGATTGCCGCCGCGGAGAAATACCGCGCCGACAAGTCCTACAAGAAGAATTTGCCGGAAGTCCTCTTCCTGCAGGGGCAGGCCTACCTGAAGCAGAATGAGCCGGACAAGGCCCTGGTCTGCTTCATGAACATTACGGGCGCCGATTACAAGGGCCTGGTGAAGTGGTCCGCTCCCGCCATGCTGGCCCAGATGGATACGCTGTGGAATAGAAACAGGATGTCCCAGGGCACCGGCAAGCAGCCTTCCGACAGGTACGTCGCATGGAGGACGGGCAGCCAGTATGTCCAGTTGCTGGATACTCCGGCCAACCGCAAGAGGATGACCGCGGAGGACAGCGACCTGCTCAACCAGGTCAAGGACAAGGTGTCCAGATTCGGTTCCGATCCTGCCGTCAGCCAGGAACGTTCGGACATCGCCGCCTATGAAGCGGCCATCCGTTCCGCCAGGGGGCAGAAATAACGAAACACGGTTAGCATATAAACGATATGAAAGCACTTTCAGTAATAATGGTATTGGCCGGTCTGTCCACTCTGGTTCCGGCCATGGCGCAGAACGCCGCGGACCCTCCCCGCCTGAGGGCCCGCGTAGCGAATCCCGCCATCAAGAATGGCCGCCCGACGGATATTTTCATTCTGTCGGCCAACGGTCCCATGGTCCAGTTTGTGGAAACACGGGAATCCCAGGACATTCTTCAACAGGCTGCCAGCGCGTTCAGGACGTTGTACATCTTTGAAACGGATGACTTCGTCGACGCGAAGGTAGCCATGGAAAACCGCAAGTACCAGGACGCCCGCAACAAGTTCCATGCCCTGATCGGCAAGTATGCCGCCACGCTTCCCATCAAGGACAGCCTGTCCGCCCGGGCAGCCGTCAATGAACTGGAATGCGCCATGCGCATGATGGACTGGGCCGGCGTGAAGGGACTGGTGTCCCGGTTCCCCGTCAGGGCTGCCAATCTGTCCCCTTCCGCACAGAATGATTTGGAAGTAGCCAAAATCATGGCCCTGATTCCGGACAGGAACTGGAACGAGGTGAAGACCCAGGCCTCCTCCTTCCTCGCAACGAAGAAGAATGCCACGCGCCTTCAGCAGGCGCGCATGAAGTACGCCCTGGGAGCAGCCTCCCTTGCATCAAGGGACCCCAACAAGGCTTTGGATTATTTTGCGGAAGCGCTGGTGCTCCTGCATGGTTCCGACGAGAACCTCGGTTCCGCCAGCATCACCCGCTCCCTGGATGCCTACCTGCGCATGCCGGATGTTGCCCAGTTTCTGGAAAACTCCGCGGTGTCCGCCGCGGTGGAGGCCAGAAAGCATAATCCGGAAACCGTGATTCCCGAGATGCAGATGAAGACGCGCCCCCTCAACGTGAAGGAAGCGGCGGCCCTGTACCGCCTGCATGAACTTATGTTCCCGGACAAGAAGTTGCCGGCCAAGTACGATGCCTTTGCCGTTTCCTACAAGAATCCCTCCCCCGGTACTGCCGCACAGGCTCCCGCGGAAGCGGAAAAGAAGCAGTAGGAACCAGTCAGGGAAATACTTAGAACTTTTCCCCGGTTTAAACGGAGCCGTCCTGCCCAGGTTGCAGGGCGGTTCCGTTTTTTTCATGGCGTGGATGGCGGCCTCATGTACCGGAAGGCGGCAAGCCGTTCCGTAACGGTACACTCGTGAAGCTGCATGAAACGGACATTTTCTCCAATCCGGCATTAATATGGCATGACCCGTGACAGGACGGCTTTGTAAAGCCGTCACCATTTGGTGCCGCAACAGGAAAGATCGTCAAGCCCTTGTCCGGCCTGCCGATGGAATGGCCATACCGTGCTTTCCCCAAAGCCACAGGAGAAAGACGGTCCTTGCAGTCAAAGGCAGAAGAGAGCTCAAATGCGGAAAAAATGCCCTAGAAGACTGGGAGCGGTGTTTAACGGCATAGCGAAACGCTGCTTTCCCCTACTGAAAAAGGCTCCTGTTCCCTGCGGCCAGGGAGGCGACATTCAACCGATCCGGTAAACAGGGAATTGCCTCCGTTGTCCCGGCCCGTTTTATCCGTTATAAAACAAGCATATCGTTGTCGTCAAATTTGTCACGCGGTCCCCACGCGACTTCCCAGTAGTAGCCATCCAAATCAGTAAAATAAGCATGAAAACCGCCCCAGAAGACATCCTGAGGTTCTTTTACAATCGTTGCTCCAGCCTTGCGGGCAAGTTCGACGATTTTCACCACTTCTTCCTTGCTTTTGGCATTATAGGCAAGCGTGATTCCATTAAATCCCGTACCTGTTTCCGGTGGAGTGTCCTTGTTGATATCCTTTGCCAAAAGATCCAGAGGATATAATTCCAGTTTCGTGCCGGAAGTGTTAAAGAAGATGACATCGGGGGTGTTGCTTTTTTCCCTTGTCTGAAAACCCAGTCCGTCCCGGTAAAAGCGGATGGCCTTTTCCATGTCTCTGACACCCAGGCATATGATATTCATTCTGTTCATGTCCGGTTTTTCCTTCACTTGATAAGATAAATTCTGCCAATTCCAATTTGACACGTTCGCCTTGTTGATTTCAGGCGAACAAACACCCGTTCCTTTTTTCTACTCTGGTATTCGCCTGAGCAAATGTCAAACGGCCCCGGTCTGGCTGCAAATTCAGATCATCGTTCATAAGGTGGTTTACGAAGTTGGGGTCCGGTTGGGCACCATGTTATCTTGTACGGCTTGCGACGGAAAGGCCTCATGGACGGACTTTCCATCCACGAGCAAGAGGATGCTTTTACTGTGAATGTTTTCATGGCAGTTCTGAAACAGGCTTGGTACGGGCCGCTGCCGGAAGGAGGAAGATAAAGGACGGAATGCCCTACGGGAGGGTGGGAGCGCTTTTGACGTCTTCCAGCCATTTTTCGTACACTTCCGGGGAGATTTCGGAAGGCTTGATTTCCGAACGTTCCCCCCAGAAGACGGCCGTATGCAGCACGGGGATGCCTTTGGCGTCCAAATGGCGGTCAATGGCGGCCTTGTGCTCCATCACGGAATCCCGTTCCAGCCCGTGCACCACGCCCATGATTTGTGCGCCGCCGAAGACGTCCCCCCCTGTTCTCCAGTAGCAGTGGGTCATGCAGATGTGGCGTCCGCATTCGGAACCGGCCCGGATTTCCATGCCGGCGGGTACCGTCCAGTGGAACAGTCCGTTGTATTTGGTGACGGGGCCGTCCTCTGTTCTGGCGCGCACATGCTCCAGGAAGGTGGCGAAGCGGCCAATCACCTGTTTTCTGTCCAGTTCTTCCGCCGTGCGGCAGTATTCTTCCGTACCCAGTCCCATTTGCGCGGCGCGGAGGGACCAGGGGTCTTCCACCATTTCCTCCGGTTTGAGCTGTTCCTTGACGGAAAGCAGGACTTTCCATTCCAGACCGGAGAGGGAGACGGTTTTCGTCTCCTGCATGGGGGCGGGTTCCGGCGTCTTGTCGCCGGGCTGGAGGTGCCTGCGGCGCATATGGCCCACGCCCAGCGTAAAGACGCCGCGGGCCGGCAGCAGGACATAGCCGGCCGCACCGACGTGGCGCTTCAGGATGTCGCAATGTTCTTCCAGCGTGCCGCAGCCCACGGGCACCTTGATCGTGGTCCAGAGCCGGTAGCCGGCCCCGGGATTGGCATGGTCCGTGTTGCGGAGCACCACATGGCCCGTGAAGGGGTCGTGTTCCTTCATCCAGTCAAAGGCGGCTTCCAGCTTTTCTTCCGGCACGTGCCAGGCTACCAGGGCTCCCTGGGCCAGCTTGGTGGCCAGAAGCGTCTGGCGCACGCGCCGCACCACTCCGGCGTTCATCATGGCCTTGAGCCGTTCAATGACCAGGGGCACGGGATGGCCGCACTGTTCGGCAATGGCGTGGAAGGGCAGACGGAGGAAGCCTTTGACGCGATCTTCCGCCACCATGAGGATGTCCGTGTTGACGGGATCGTTCGGCGAGGTGGGAATGCGGTTCATGGAGAATTAAAAAAGGCCGGGCGACCAAGTCGCCCGGCCGGAAGGCTGGTGGTGCAATAGTACGGGTTACTGGCCGGATTGGTACAGGGGTTTGTTGTCGTACCGGGCGTCGTAGATGGCAAAGCTTTCGCGGTGCTGGTTGTGGTCGCCGCGGAAGATCAGCCTGCCGCTGTGCTGGCGTTCCAGTTCCATCAGAAGGCTGGAGTCTTCATTCTTGAAGCGGGAGAGCACTTCCGAGTTCACGACGATGACCATGTCACCGATGGTGTCGCGGTATTTCTGGATGCAGGCGTAGATCTGACGCTGAATTTCCACGCTCATGGTCATCACGGATTTGATGCGTCCGCGGCCGGAGCAGTACGGGCAGGGATCGTGAACAGATTCCCGCAGGCTTTCGTTGAGGCGCTGGCGGGTCATTTCCATCAGGCCGATGGGAGTGATTTGGAGTACCTGGGTTTTAGCCTTGTCACGTTTCAGGCGTTCCTTCATGGCCTTGTAAACGGCCTGCTGGTCCTTCCTGTGGCGCATGTCGATGAAGTCCACTACCACCAGGCCGCCGATGTTGCGCAGGCGGAGCTGGCGGGCGATTTCATAGGCCGCTTCCAGGTTGGTGTCCAGAATGGTTTTATCCAGGTCCTTGGTTCCCTTGTTGCGCCCGGTGTTGACGTCGATGGCGATCAGAGCCTCCGTTTCGTCAATGACCAGGTAGCCGCCGCAAGGCAGCAGCACCTGGCGCTGGAACGCCTCGTTGATCTGCTTTTCAATACCCAGTTCTTCAAAAATGGGCGTGCGCACGGGGAAGTGCTGGATGTGGCGCTTGGCGCGGCGGGAAATCTTGCCGGCAATGGAGCGCATGTGTTCCGTGGTTTCTGAATCGTCGCAGATGATGTTATCCACGGTGTCCGTCAGGAAGTCGCGGGCGGTGCGTTCAATGAGGTCCGGTTCCTTGTACACGCACACGGGAGCCGGGTTGGCCTCTTTCTTTTCTTCCACGGAGTACCATTGTTCCAGCAGCATGGCCAGGTCCCGGACGAAGTGGCGGTAGCGCTGCCCTTGGGCGACGGTGCGCATGATGATGCCCATGCCGTCCGGCACATTCAGCTTCTGCATGATCTGGCGCAGGCGCAGGCGTTCCTTCGGGTCTTCGATCTTGCGGGAGATACCGAATTGGTCTGTGAAGGGCATCAGGACGAGGTAGCGCCCGGCCAGGGAGACGTTGGTGGTGACGCGCGGGCCTTTCGTGCCGATGGGGCCCTTGGTGACCTGCACCATGATTTCAGACCCGATGGGGTAGATGTCCGGAATGTCCTTGGAGGTGATTTTGCGCTGCTGCTTCTTGGGACGGCCTTCGCGTTCGATTTCTTCCAGGCTGGAGTCCAGAGCGGCGGGCAGGGCGTCCCAGAAGTGGAGGAACGCGTTTTTTTCCTGGCCGATGTCCACGAACATGGCCTTGAGGCCCGGTTCTATGTTTTTGACGCGGCCCTTGAAGATGCCGCCTACGATGTTGTCTTCGCCTTCGCGCTCGATGGTGTATTCTTCCAGCACGCCGTTTTCCAGAAGGGCTACGCGGCGTTCGAGTTTTTCGGCATTGATGATGATTGTTGAGCCTTCCATGGGATCACATGATCCGAAGCCGAAGGCTCTTTTGATTTTTTTAAGCATTTTTGTAAACACGGGGTGTGAGTAAGCTAGGGTGTGCTATTGCCCGTAATGTTTCCGGAAGGCCATTTCCCGGCGGGAGTGGCTGGAATGAAAGTCTTGGCAGGGGCCGGAAAGGAATCATGGCGGGCAGGTGCGTTTGACCGGATGCGGCAGGATGGAAGCGGAGGGCCGGACGAATGGTGCCGGCTCTGCCGGATTCAGTCTTCCGCATCCGTAACATTAGTGAAGAAGTCCAGTTCCTGAAGGGCTTTTCCCGTCCCTTCCGCAACTGCGCTGAGCGGATCTTCCGCGATGTGGATAGGCAGGCCGGTCTGCTCGTGAAGGAGCTGATCCAGTCCGCGCAGCAAGGCGCCTCCGCCGGCCAGAACAATCCCCCGGTCCACGAGGTCGGCGGCTAGTTCGGGGGGGCAGCGCTCCAGAGTCGTGCGCACGGCGTCAACGATGGTGTTGAGTTGTTCCGTGAGTGCTTCCCGCACTTCTTCAGAGCGGATGGTCACTGTCTTGGGAAGGCCCGCGACCAGGTCGCGGCCCTTGACCTCGATAGAGAGTTCCTGTGGCAGAGGATAGGCGGAGCCGATGCGGATTTTGATATCCTCGGCGGTGCGTTCCCCGACCATGAGATTGTAGGTCCTCCTCATGTAGGAGATGATGGCGTCGTCCAGTTCATCCCCTGCGCAGCGCACGGAACGGCTGTAAACGATGCCGGAAAGAGAGATGAGGGCCACTTCCGTGGTGCCCCCGCCGATGTCCACGATCATGTTGCCGGCGGCTTCCTGAACGGGAAGGCCTACGCCGATGGCAGCCGCCATCGGTTCCTCAATCAGGTGCACGCGCCGCGCGCCCGCCGCTTCCGCGGATTCCTTGACGGCCCTGCGCTCCACTTCCGTGATGCCGGAGGGAATGGCGATGAGCACGCGCGGCTTGATCAGGTAGTACCTGGCCGTAGCCTTTTTGATAAAGTAGCGGAGCATTTCCTCCGTGATGTAGAAGTCGGCAATGACGCCGTCCTTCAGTGGCCGGATGGCCGTGACGGAACCGGGGGTACGGCCCAGCATGCGCTTGGCTTCGTCCCCCACGGCCAGTACCTTGTCCCCCTTGACGGCTACGACGGAGGGCTCGCGCAGGACGATGCCCTGGTCCTTGACGTTGACCAGCGTATTGGCTGTGCCCAGGTCAATGCCAATGTCATAGGAGAACAGTTTGACAATTTTCTGAAAGAAAGATGACATAAAAAAACTAGTGGATAAAGGCGGGCGTCCCGGTCTAACCCAGGGGGAGCCATGCTTTTTCCTTTTCACGGGACTGAAAGTCTGACCCCCGGAGCCGGGGCTGCGGAACGGTTCCGCACAGGACGAATTGACTATGAAAAAACATGCCAGTCAGGTCAAGCGGAAGATGCCTGATGACGTATGTATTTGCATTATCAGCAAGGATGTATTATAGGGGTGAAAGACCCGCACGGATTTTTCCGTAAAAAGTCTTTGCAATAGAAACATCCCATTTATTATTTATGAATATCTCTCCTGTTTTTTTGGCGGCCGCAGTTTTGTCCGGAGCCATGTCCGCGCATGCGGACCAGAAAAACGCCGCCGAGGAGGCAGCTTCCTCCACAGGCCAGTATTCCGTAGCCGGGGCGCTCCGGCTGCCGGAACAGACGACCAAAAGGCATGTGTACGGCATGAACGTAGGCTGGAAGTTTTTCAAGGGGAAGAATGTTCCGCAAGGGGTGACCGGAGCGGATTTTGACGATTCCTCCTGGCAGTCCGTGAATCTTCCCGACGGCATCGAATTGCTGCCGGAAGAGGCCAGCGGCTGTTCCAATTACCAGGGACCGGTCTGGTACCGGAAGACGTTTACGGCGCCTGCCGATCTGAAGGGCAGGAGAAATACCCTGTATTTTGAAGGCATCATGGGGAAGAGCGAGGTATGGGTGAACGGCGAGAAGGCCGCAGAACATTTAGGCGGGTATCTTCCCGTCATCGTGAATTTGGACAAGTGGCTGAAGCCGGGCCAGAAGAACGTCATCGTCGTGAAGGCGGACAATTCCAACGACGGTTCCTATCCTCCCGGCAAGCCCCAGGAGAGTCTGGATTTTGCCTATTTCGGCGGCATTTACCGTGATGCGTACCTGATTTCTACGGGACCCGTTTACATCACGGACCCGAATGAAGCAGGGACCGTGGCTGGCGGCGGTATCTTTTTCCGAACGCAATCCCTTGATCCCCGCACCCGGAAAGGAAAGACAGCGGTGAAGGTGCAGGTAGCCAACAATACGGACAAGGAACAGAAGGTGCGCGTGCAGGCACTGATGACGGACCCCAAGGGCGTGGATCCCGTGGGGGAGACGGCTCCCCTTGTGATTCCGCCGCATTCCACGGGTGAAGTGGATATTCCCCTGGTGATTTCCAATGTGAGGCCGTGGTCTCCGGATAATCCCAATTTGTACACGCTGAGCGTGGAGGTCTGGAAGGCCGACGGAGGAACGGATGCCAAGAATCCGGCCCATTTGCTGGACAACCGTTCCATGAGGGTGGGTATACGGACTGTGGAAATTACGGAGAAAGGTCTGGTGCTGAACGGTTCCCTGTTCCCGGAAAAATTGATCGGGGGCAACAGGCACCAGGATTTCGCCCGGCTGGGCAATGCCGTACCCAACAACCTGCAATGGCAGGATGCCGTGAAACTGAGAAAGGCGGGCATGCGCGTCATCCGCAGCGCCCATTATCCTCAGGATCCGGCTTTCATGGATGCCTGCGACCGTCTGGGACTGTTTGTCATCGTCGCTACGCCGGGATGGCAGTTCTGGGGCAAGGGACCTTTTGCGGACCGGGTATATGATGATGTGCGCCAGATGGTGCGCCGCGACCGGAACCACCCCTCCGTAATGATGTGGGAGCCCATTCTCAATGAGACCCATTATCCGAAAGATTTTGCCAAGAAAGTCCGTGACCTGGTGCATGAGGAATACCCGTATCCGGGGTGCTATACCGCTTGCGATGCGGTGGCCCAGGGCAGCGAACATTATGAAGTGCTTTATGCCCATCCCTCCACGGGAGACAAGCACTGGTCCATCAAGGAGCGGAAAAACAACAAGCCTTATTTCACCCGGGAATTCGGGGACAACGTGGATACCTGGTCCGCCCATAATTCCACCTCCCGCGTGGCGCGCCATTGGGGGGAGGTTCCGATGATGGTTCAGGCCCTGCACTACCTCAAGACGTCCTTCCCCTATACTAACTATGATACCTTGAACGCCGCTCCGGCCTACCACTTCGGCGGCTGCCTGTGGCATCCGTTCGATCATCAGCGCGGCTACCATCCGGATCCCTTTTACGGCGGCATTCTGGATGCCTTCCGCCAGCCGAAGACGTCCTATTACGCCTTCATGTCCCAGCGGCCCCAGAAATCCCAGAACGAACTTGGTTCCGGTCCCGTGGTTTACATCGCCAATGAATGTACCCCGTTTTCTCCGGAAGACGTCACGGTATTTTCCAATTGTGATTCTGTGCGTCTGAGCGTCAACGGAGGAGCTCCGGTAGAAAAGAAGGTGGGTTCCTATTCCAGCGGCCTCAAGCGCGTGCCCGTCGTCTTCCCGAAGGCGTGGGATTTCATGGAAAACAAGAAGCTTGCCCGCGCCGGGAAGGAAGGTGCGGTGAAGCTGGTAGCGGAAGGCCTGATTGGCGGGAAGGTAGTGACCAGGCATGAGGTGCGTCCGTCCCGGCGTGCGGAGAAAATCCGCCTGCGCCTGGACCGTGAGGAAGGGGTGGAATTGTCCGCGAACGGTTCCGACGTGTTTGCCGTGGTGGCGGAAGTCACGGACAGCCGCGGAACGGTGAAGCGCCTGAATGATGAAGAGATCGTTTTTTCCATCGAGGGGCCGGCCGAGCTGCTGACGGATTCTCCGGACGGCACGCTGGTTCAGCCTGTCAAGTGGGGGTCCGCCCCGGCGCTGGTGCGCCTGGGAACGCAGCCCGGCACCGTGACGGTGAAGGCTTCCGTGAAGCATCCCGGTTCCCAGAAGCCCGTTTCCGGCGTGTTGAAGTTTGACACGAAGGCCTCCGGGCTGAAGATGCTTTTCCAGGAAGATGCCGTAGGCAAGTCCCGAAAAGGCGGAAAGGCCCAGCCTTCCTCCGCGGGAACTGCCTCCGAACGGGAAGAGGCCCTTCAGCTGGAGTTGGAAAAGGTCCGTCACGAACTTAATAATTTGCGCAATGACAAGGTAAGCCGCCAGCAAAGCCACTTTGAATAACAGAAAGCGTTCGTTATGCTGAGAGAGAAAATAGTCCGTATCTGCATGTTCCTGCTCCGGGTGGGGATGGGAGGCTTTTTTCTTTTTGTGGCAGGGCGCAAGCTCCTTCATCTGGACCAGCTCCAGGCAACCATAGACCGTTTCTCCATTTTCCCGGAGGCCTGGGGGCATCCCCTGGCTTCCCTGGGGGTGGCGTGTGAAATCGTGGTGGGCCTGGGGCTTCTGTTCCGCAGGACCTGCTCCGGAGCCGCTCTGCTGGGCAGTGCGCTGACGTTTACGTTTGTGGCCCTTTTTGTCCAGGGATGGATCAGGGGGCTTTCCCTTTCCTGCAACTGCATCGGGGTGGAGCGGGAAGTGACCAGCTATCCTTTTGAAGTGGCATGGCGGCTGGGTCTGTTTGCCCTGATGCTGGTTATCCTGTGGAGTTCCAGCCGGAAGGGGAAAACCTACTTCAACGTTACCCGGCTGGATTTCAGCGAAATGTAAGGCAGGCCATCCGGGAGAAAGGGCACGGGTTTCCGGTGGCATCCGTTTCCGGCGGAGTGTATCTGTACCGCCCAGGTGCGCCGGCTCACGCCTTGTGTGGTTGAAAAGCGTTCCGGAACATGGTGGAGGGGAATCCTCCTTCTCCGGAAACATGTCCTTTTTGAAATACAAGGCAATAAAAAACCGCCTGCCGGAAAAACGGCAGGCGGCTTGATAGAAAAAACGTGTGTTGATCAGGCTTCCTGGGAAGCTTCTTCCTGCACCTGTACCACGCGGAAAGGCACGCGGGAGGCCAGTTCTCCGTCCACCGTCAGGTCGATGGAGTAGTTGCCCGGCTTTTCAAAGCGCAGGCCCTGGAAGTTCATGATCAGGTTGCGGGTGAAGAAGGAGGCGCCTTCCGGGAAGGCGGGCACCGGGAAGTTGATCTTGATGGGCATGCGTTCCTTGTCCAGCGGCGTGCCGTCGGCGTCAACGATGCTCAGACCCAGTTCATGGTTGCCTTCGTCTTCAGGGGTGAGGCAGATGCGCAGGGCAACGGCGCAAACGGGATGCACTACCGGGAACTGGCGCGCGACCAGGGAATCGAACCCGCCCTGAATGCAAAGTTTGCCCTGGTAATCGGCGGCGAAGTCACAAAGAGTAGAAACTAAAATATCCATGTTGTGATAATGTTGGTGTATTTTGACCCGCTTTCATTTGAAAGGCGAGGAATATTGGACAGAACTATACTTACGCCGGACCTATTGCAAGATAAAGGTGCAGAAAATATTGTCATTTCTCCGGGAAAGTCCGGTTCCGCTTGAGGTGGTGCGGGAATCCCTGTACTACTGGTGCAGGCAACGCATTCGCTGGCATGATCCGATGGTTTTTTGACATACCCTCCAAGCTGATCCACTGGAGGTTGAATCTGGTCAGAACACTGGGCGCCTATGTTCCGTGGCTGCGCCGGGATGACGGGTCCATGAAGATCCACGCCGGAACGCTGGTGGACCTGTTCGCTACCATTTTGAGCGGCCGCCGCCACTTGAGCGCGCGGGATGCGGACGCCGCCCTGGATATTCTGCGCTACACTTTCCCGGAAGTGGAGCACCGCTGGCTTTCCAACCGGTTTGAACGGTCCATGCGCGCCAGCCTGACGGTGGAGGACGTGCTGGCGTCCGCCGCCTCCGGCCGGGATGAAACGGAGCGCATGGCGATTGCCCTGGAAGTGCTTTCCCTGCTCATCAATACCGGAGACCCCAGGATGACCGGGGAGCTGTTTGATCAAGTGACGTACGGGCTTGAACTGCCGGGAGCGGCCAACCATTTAAGGCAGCTTCTGATGACTCCGGATGTGGAGGCCCAGGAACCGGCCTACAGCGTGAGTTTTTCATCCGGAATCGGCGGAGAGGTGTCTCTCCCGGAGTCCGACCAGGGGATCTCCTTCCGGCTGATCCGGTGTTCCCGCCTGGTGCTGGTGGTTAACGACGGCTCCAAGTCCATCGTGGTGCGCGGGCGGCATTTGGCCACCGGCGGAGTGATGCCGCTGACCAACGGACAGGTGGTGCTGCTGCCTTCCGGGCCGCTGAGTTTTGAGGATTTCGCTTTTTTCCTGGATTGCAAGCGTTCCGGCAAGCAGGAAGTCTGCTATCTTGTCCTGGACAACGGTTCGCTCCAGATCAGCCGCATGAGGTCCAGAGCCAGCGCGGTGCGCGTGAGCATGGGGCTGGCCTGCGAGGTGGAGGTGCTGAGGCCGGAGGTGGAGTTTGTGGTGGACGGCCACCGGCTGTATCCCGGAGAAAGTGTCAGGATGGAATATTATTCCTCCTTCACGCTGGATGGGGAAGGCCCTTTTTCGATGGGGGAGATGCAGAACGCCCTGTCCGACATCGGACGCCGCTTCCGCCTGGACCCCGGCACCCGCAAGCTGCGCGTGACCAACATGCCGGAAAAGGCGCGCAAGGGGGATATGCTGCTGACTCCGGGGCTGGCAGCCGGAGTAGTGCTGGAGGTGTCTTTTTCCAGCGCTACCAATTCCGGCTGGCTGGAGGTGATGGAGGCGTCCATGCCTCTGTGGATCAACGGCAGGATTGTCAAGGGCCGGATGTCTTTAAAGGACGGGGACGTGGTGCACCTGAATTCCTACCATGCCCTGCGCTGCCGGTTTTCCGCCGGGGTGCTGGATGAAGAGTACCACGCCATCAGGACGCTCAGCGTGGAGGGCGTGACCAAGGAATTTCGGCGCTCCGGACGCGTTCTGGATAATATCGACCTGAGCGTGAAGCGCGGAGAAATGGTGTGCATTTTGGGGCCCAGCGGGTCCGGGAAAAGCACCCTGCTGGCCATGATGGCGGGGCATCTGCCGCCCACGCGCGGATGCATCCGCTACAACAACCAGCTCCTGTACAGCGCACCGGAACTGGTGCGCCCCTATATTGCCTTCATTCCCCGGGAAGACATTTTGGACGCCGCCATGAGCGTCTCGGAACACATCGCCCAGGCTACCATCATACGGAGGCCGCGCCTGACGCGCTCCGGCCGTGCCAGGAGGGTGAACGCCATCCTGAAATTCCTGGGGCTGACGCACATCGCTTCCCGCCGCGTGGGGGAAATGAATGCGCGCACCATTTCCGACGGGGAGAGAACGCGCCTGAACCTGGGGCTTGACCTGGCAGGCATTGCGGACGTGTTCCTGCTGGACGAGCCCATCAGCGGCCTTTCCACCTCGGATGCCAAGCTGGTCATGCAGACCCTGCAGAACATGAGCCGCGACAAGATGGTGATCGCCACGATGCACCGCCCCAGCACGGCCATTCTGAACCAGTTCAACAAGGTGCTGGTGCTGGACCACGGCGGCCAGATGGCCTACTGGGGTGATGTGCCGGGCATGATGCGCTATTTCCGGAAGGCGGCCGTGGACATGTCCATAGACGTCTCGGAAGAGTCCCGGACCGCCGGAGGTGCGGATTACGTATTTGAGGTGCTGGAAGCCCCCCTTTCCTGGCACGACCGCCGCCGCAGGCAGCATCCGCGGCTGTGGCAGGAACGCTTTGAGGGCTACCGTTTCCGCAACGTAATGGGGCACCATCATGAAGGAGGCGCCCCCAGGACGCTGTATGAAGGCACGCTGGAGTTTCCTCCCGCTCCCCGCCGCAGCGTGATGCAGCTGTGGCGGCTTTTCCGCATCTGGGCCGTACGCACGTTTCTGGGGCGCGTCCGGAGCCGGATGGGGCTGTACACCATGCTTCTGGAAGGTCCCGTGCTGGCCCTGCTGATTTCCCTGACGCTGCGCGCTTCCTCCAGTCCGGAATACACGTTTGCCACGGCTCTTCACATTCCGTCCTATCTGTTTCTGGCGACGATCGTAGCCATGTTCTTTGGCCTGACCGGGGCGGCCAGCGAGGTGCTCAAGGACCGTGCCCTGCTCAAGAGAGAAAGCAATTCCAAAGTGTTCGTGACCGGTTACGTTCTTGCCAAGGCGCTGGTGCTGACAGGGCTGTCCGCCGTGCAGTCCGCCCTATTCCTGTGGGTGGGGAACGCCATTCTGGAAATCCATGAAATGTTTCTGGTTTACCTGGGGACGATGACTCTGACGGCCTTTATCGGTGTAAGCCTGTCCCTGCTTGTCTCCGTCTTTGCCAAAACGGAGCGCGCGGCGCTCAACATGGTGCCGCTGCTGCTGATTCCCCAGATTCTGATGGCCGGGGCCATCGTGCATTTTGATGAAATGAACCAGTTCATTCCCTGGTCCGCCCACCGCACGGACGAGCATGGCCGCCTCAAGCCGGGCCGCGTTCCCCTGGTGGCGGAGTTTTGTCCCCTGCGCTATTCCTTTGAAATGATGGTGGTGGACCAGGCCTCCAAAAACGTCTGGGAAAAGGAACGGGAAACCATTCAGGAAAAAGTGGATGAACTGAAGGCCAAGCCCCAGTTGAGCAACCGTGAATTTGAGGAGTTCAAGCTGCTCAAGCTGGCGCTGCTGCACATTTCCGCCATTGGCGCGGAGGATCCGGAACAGGCGAAAGATGCTGTGCGAACCGTCCGGCGCGCCGCCATCGACGGTTCGGAAAAAAGCTACAAGCGGACGATTTCCGAGCTGGAGCAGAAGGGAAAAGGCAAGCCTTCCGTCAAGTCGTTCTATGTCAACGACCGCATTGTGATGCTGGATGAGTCCGCGGAAATTCAGCGGGTCAGCCGGGATACGCTGGACCGCCCGGAGATTTTCCTGGCGCGCCGCCAGCCTCTGCCGTGGGGCAATTCCGGGAAGGCTCCGGATGATCCTGGCTATAGCGCGGACGAAGGGACGGTGCCCACGCCGTGGAAGGACTCCGTGTTCCTGTTTCTGATGGGAGCCGCACCTCTCTTCGTGACGGGACGCGTAATCAAAAGGCGGCTGGAGAAAGCGGGCTAGCTTTTCTCCGGAGACGGGCCATGATGGCGGCAGTGTTTGTTTGCGGATGTTGTTTCAGACAGGAAAAACAGGTTTTGCATTCTTTCCCGTGTTCCTGGATGACGGCCCGCCGGCGGTTTTCCCTTTCCCCTTCTTTTCTCCGTGGCGTTTCGGGGCGGCAGACGCTGCGAAGATATGAATCCCCGCAGTTATTTTATTGACGTTTACGGAAGAAACACTATTTTAGAAAAAACTTATTTTTCCATGATGTCTGCCCGTTTATTCAATAAGTATTCTCTCTCTTCTCTGTCTCTGGCAGCATTGTCTGTCGGATTTCTGTCCTGCGGAGGCAGCGGCGATACTGGGGAAGGGGATTGTCTGCCGACCGGGAGCAGACTGGACATGGTAGTGCCGATTACGGATGAAGTAAACCCGGAAAATCGCGGTGATCTGACTATTCAGTTGACGGGCAATGGCTCCGATCTCCCGTTGGCGAAGATCCAGGGAGCGGCGGCCAGTCCTGCGATTCCTGCGGAGACCCACATGATCTACAGGAGGCCGAGTGCCGAGAAAGCTTCCCTGAAAGGAAACTTCGTAATAGCCCAGGGACAGATTACCCTGCCCGGTCCGATTGTGGTGATTTTTTATGGCTCCGTCCAGGTGGACATGGATATTACGTACCAGGCTTCCACAAAGCATGAAGATACGAGCGGCACATGCACGGGGTTCGTTCGCTTCATAGGCGCCGTGCAGGAGGGCGGCGGGGCCGTTGCCGGAACCCCGTGGTCCGGAACGACCGGCAACGTGTACTACCACCCCACCGGCAATTGATTGGTCATCTCCTCAAGTGGCCCATGAGTCACAGATTTTATATTCAAAGTGCGGTGGTTCGCAAAGGACTTCCGCGCTTTTTCTTTTACAGGGAAATATGTTGAGAACGTGGAAGAAATCCTGCCTGACGGCATTGCCATGCGTCTTCGCATTCAGCCAGCTGCATGGAGCCGTGATGGATTCCGTCCCGGATGCGGGCAGGGAAGCCCCTGTTGCCGCACAGGACTGCTATATCAATGCATTCAAGGCCAAGATCGTGCCCGAGAGGATACGCTCGTTCGCCATGCCGGCGGACGGGATTGTCAGCAACTGGATTCCGGCGGAAGGGAGGGTCCGGAAGGATGCCATCATTGCTACGGTCAATGAGGACGAGATCGAGATGGAGCGCAGAGATCTGGAAGTCAAGATTATGAAGGATCGCATCGCCAAGAAGGAAGAACTGTCCGAACTGGAAAAGCAGCTGGAGGAGATGAAGTTCTATTCCTCCCTGTCCCGGGAAGAAAGGGAGTATGCCAGCAAACAGCCGGAGGGGGGGCAGAAAGCGGAGCAATCCCTGAAGGAAAAAATAGAGCTGGTCAAGAAGGAGTTGACCATGGTGGAAGACAAGCCCAGGCTGGAGTTCCGCAAGAAGGAGGAAAAGTACATCCTCAGAATGCCCTTTGACGGCAAGCTGCAGTACCAATTCTCCTTTCCGCGGGACGACAGCACGTCCCTGTATCTGGATGCGGCATCTTCCATTGCGACCGTTTGTGATGATTCCGCCTATTATATTACCATTTCCATTACCGATCCCGATCTGACCAGGCTCCCTCCGGAATCCCTGTATCTGGCAGTGCCCATGAGCGACGGGTCCTCTCTGAAGGGAACGTTTGCTTTCAAGCGTGTGGAAAAGAACACCTCCAGCGGGGGGGATTTGCTGGCCTACTTTTTCCGCCTGCCTCCGGAAGAGCATGAGCGGGCACATGCCATGCTGGGCTCCAATTGTACGGCCAGGCTTTATTATTCCCCCCCCGGAGAGGTAATCCGCCTTAATAAAATCCGGCTGGCTTCCAGTCCGGAAGGGAGAAAATGCTCCTCTTGGCAGGAACTTCTGGAAAAGATGCATCCCGATCTGGAGCTGGTCGTAAGCGGTGAAACGGAATTGATTGTTCGGAAAAAATGAAATTGGAATGTGAATCCGTCTGGTTCAGCTATTCGAACAAGCAATGGATTTTTGAGAATTACAACAGGGTTTTTTCTTCCGGAATCACTATTTTAAAGGGATATTCCGGATGCGGGAAGACTACGCTGCTGAAAATTCTGGCCGGTTATCTGCGGCCCCAGCGGGGGAGGGTGCTTACCCCCCGCCGCGCGTCCCTGACGGATGCGCTTTACCGCCGCAAGGAGGTGAGCTACATGTTCCAGGGCATCAACCTGCTGCCTCTGGCAACGGTGGAAAGAAATCTTCAGCTATGCGCGGAAATGGCCATGCTGCCGAGAAAGCAGTGGAAGCGCAGGGCAGATGACCTGGTGGAAAGGCTGGGTTTGGAGTCCCTGCGCCACAAGAAGGCCGGAAGCCTGTCCGGCGGGCAGGCCCAGCGCGCCGCCCTGGCCCGGACATTGATGAAGGATTCCGATATTCTGCTGCTGGATGAACCTACTTCCGGACTGGATGACGGCAACACGGAGATCATCAAAAAACTGATCAGGGAGTATCCTGCCGACAAGATTTGCATTCTGAGTACGCATGATTCACGCCTTTTTGATCTGACTCATGAAATCATTGATTTTAATCAGCCTGTATCTCTTTAAGGATACGCTTCACCGTTGGAAGGAAAGGCCGGCCAGCCCTCTTTCCCGGGTACTCGTTGCGTTTTTTCTTTCCTTGTGCGCTCTTTCCTTTCTTGCGAATTACGTTCTTTCCTCCAAAATGCTGCATGATGAGATCAGGAAGAACGGAGCGGACCTGATCATGGTTTTTGATACCGTGCGTGAGGGAGAGGCCTCCAAAAGAAATCTGCTCCAGCACGAACTGCCTCTCCTGCACGGCTGCGACGTTCTGGCCCTGAAGGACTCCCCGGCCGGGTTTGCCAGGGTGGGGAAGCCCGCTTTCCCTATTCTGGAATACAACATGGAGTCCTGCGCTTTTCTTGCCGATCTGGAGTTGGAGGCGCATCCTGTCGTCCTCCTGTTTAATCCCGGCAGGAGTCCGCTGCATCCGGGGCCGTGCGTGGTATCCATCGGAGATTTTGATTTTTCCCTGAATGCCTCCCCGCTTCCGGAAAACCATTTGCTGGGGAAGCTGTATCCTTCCGGAGTGATTTTGACCCCGGAGGGTGCTTTCAATTCCGGATTGGATTCCCCCATGAGCAATTACCGTTATGTCATCCGGGTGCATGAGATGACCGCAGCCAATATCCAGAGCATTGAGGAGACGCTGAACAACATTGTACGCTATGACGGGAGCATGACGATAGTCCAGACGCACGTGGGACTTCTGAAGAGGCTGGAAGTTCTGATGAGCAACCAGATGGAATGCCGGATGGGTTTTTCCATCGGCATTGCGGTTATCGTGGGGATTCTTCTGACTGCCCTGGCTTCCATGGAATTCCGCCAGAACGAATATGTTTATACCCTGATGAAAAGTTTCGGGGTGCGGCCTGTCCTTCTGATCCTCACATTCATTGTTGAGAATATTTTCCTGATAGGCATTTCCTTTGCCGGAGCCGTATGGGCTTTCATGAAGACGCAGAAGATCGTCCTTGGAGAGTTTTTCAAATTGGGCGATACCGTTCTGACGTATGCCGATATACGGCAGGATTTGTGGCTTCTGGGCGTTTCCCTTTTAGGATGCGTGCTGTTTTCTTCCATTCCGGTCGCATTCTCCGCCTATCGCCCCATCGGAAAGGTTTTGAAATAGGCCGCATACAGGTAAATTCCGTTGTTTGGGAAAGGAGACACAGGTTCTGTTCCCTGCAGGAGGATGGAAAGGAATCGGGATAAGGAGTTTTGGGGCTTTGCCCTTCTCCGGCGATAGGTTGGACGTTGGAATGTCCGTTTTTCCATGATCCGGTCCGGATTATCCGGCCAGACTGCACCGTACAGGATTAAAGACGGGTATTGCCAGGGAGAGTGCCCTTCCCTGTTTTTAGGGAGGACTTTTCCGCCATGAAAAAACCCGCAGAGATATCCGCGGGTTTTTTGGAAAGAACAGGAAGGATGAGCTGTTAATTCGGTAAATAGAATTTCGTAATCGTTCCGGGGCGGTCCGTGACGGCAGGGTCGGCAAAGTAAATATCGGATACGGCGCATGTGGCGCTTCCGGTTCCCTTGGTGACGTTTTGGACATTGGTCATGACCATGTAGCAGGGGAAAGCTTCTTCCCCATCCCTGTTGGTGTACCAGTAAAAGGATACTTCACTTGCGGTGTCGTCCGCGGGAACGTAGCCTCTGACGTGCATGGATGCGTTGCTTGGGCTTCCGCTTTCGCCGGAATAAATGGTGGCGTTCTGTGCGGAAATCACATTAAAGCTAAAGACGTATGAGACTTCTCTGCCTTCCGGGTCTTCCAGGGAAACGGTTACAGTGCGGGCGGTGCCCACAGGAAGATAGATTTCTTCCGTTTTGCTGGAACCGCCGCAGCCCGTAAGCGCCGAGATGCATAATACAGAAGGGAGCAACAAGGAAGTCAGGATGCAAAAACGGGTATTCATATGGATGAGAAATGTCGTGAATTATATCGAGGAAGGGGAGGATTAGTTGTTATAGAAAACGGTGATGTCCGCCGTGACATTGTTGAGAGTTTCCATCTCCGCTCCTGCGGGTTGGGATGAAAGGGTGGCTCCTTCCCCTCCTACCACTGCATGCGTGGACTGGTCAAATTCGAGAGAAGGTATGTCCAGGGAATAGGCGGTAGTATTGTTGGTGCCCTGGGTCCAGCGCAGATTCAGGTGAGCGGTATTATCGCCTGTTTTGTAGTACACCACGGTGGGGGCGCCGTTCCATAAGGCAATTTGACTTCCTCTGGTGGTGAGCACGGATTGCCCGGTGGTGTCAGTGATTAACTCAAAGATGTTCGGGAACGATGAAGCCGTTATGCCCAGCGAAATGGATACCGTGGTACCGTTAAGCGTCGTGGGGGCACTGCCGCTGCCGCTGCTGCTTCCGCCGCATTGGGTGAGAAAGAGGAGTCCTAGGGAGCAGCAAGCCATGGAGATGGTTTGAAAAAGAGGGCACATAACAACTAACTGGATAATATTTATTGCGCAGACTGTGGTATTTCCTATGGTTTGTCAAGGAAGGAAATCTGGAAAATGAAAGACACAGGAAAAGGCCTTGATGGAAAAGACGGAGCCGGAGCCGCCTCCAGCCCTTTTTTCCTTTCCAGCCCTAGTTCCTTTCCCGGATCTGTCGTGTTGGTGCTTGACTTTTCAGGGGCAGAAGTTATGAAACGAACACCCTCATGCTTTTTTTCTCCCCGGTTTCCCGCCTTTTCCGGAGGCCATTCAGAGCGGCCTGGTTGAAGGGCGCATTGTGTTCCTGCATTTGCGCCTCCGTCTGGACTTCCTGTTCCGTGGACAAGCACATGGAAAGAAAGGCGGGAGAGTTGATGGACCGTATGGCCGCTATTCCCGATTGGAACCGGCTTCCCAGAAAGGAGATTTCATGGGACCAGGCCATGGCCTGCATGATGGAGGGGAATTTGGATTTGAAGCGTTCCGAACAATCTCTCAGGACGACGGAGCGTGCGGTCGTCAATGTATTTACCCAAATTATCCCGGGTGTAAACCTGGACTGGATGCTGACGAAGGAGCTGAGCGAACTGAGCCGGGTGACGGCACAGGATGTGGAGTACAATACCAACATTCTGTTCAATATGCCGTCTCTGACCCAGATTCCCTTTGACTATTATTCCGCCAAATCCGCCGTTTATACGGCCCAGAAGACGCTGGAAATGAAAAAAAGGGAGCTTGTGTCCCGCCTGTACCGGCAGGTGCTTTCCTATCAAAATGCGCGTATCAGTTACAGGAACCGGCTAAATTCGCTGCCTTATAACGATGACGGGATTCAGAAGAAGATAGCGGAACAGGAACTGGAGAAAAGCCTGGATGATATTTCCGAGGGATTCGCCACGCTTATGGGGAATATGGAGGCCCGGTGGCTTGTGAGGCCCGAAACGATGCCCAGGCTGGACTGGGGAAAATACAAGTCCGCCGCACGCCATTTGGACCTGCTGGTGGTAACTATGGTCGCCATGGAGCTGGAAGCGTCCAGATTGCAGGTGCTGAATGCCAAAATGAAGTTTTTCCCGTCCGTGGATATCAATTTTTACAGCCCCACCCTGTTTTCCAGTACGGGCGGCACGTATCAGGGCTTTTTTGCCGGAGGAGGGGACATGCAGGTGAATATGAGTCTGCGGGAAGAGCTGGATACCCGCCTGATCTCGTGGTTCCAGTATAAGACGGCCAAGGAGAATCATGATTTGATGCAGAAAAAGGTTCTGATGGATTTGCAGCAAAGGCGCATCAAGGTGGCCGCGCTGATGGAGAGCCGGAGAAGGTTTGAGATCTGGAAGCAGGTGATTCTGAAAGAAATTGAGTTCAAGAAATCCCGCATGGCTTTTTCCGGCAAGGAGTATCTGGAACAGCGGAAGGATATTAAAACGATGTATGAGAACCTGGATTCCGAAACTGCGAAAAATGCGGAAGTGGAAGCGGCCCTGATCATGGAGTACGGGTGGTTGAAGTAGGCGGTGCGCCGGAGGGATGGGTGCTGTGTGACTGCGGCGTCTTACTCTCTTGAAGCCCTCCCATGCTTGTGCTACGGTACAGACATGCAAAAAGTTCGGCAGCCTGTGGGCATGGCGTTGATGATTCTGGCTTTCCCGGAGGCCATTTATGGCGTGTTTCCCTGGGGACTGGCCGTGGGCGGCGTGTTGTTCCTGTTAGGGCTGATTGTGGCCGTGGGGCGCTTTTCCGCGATTGTGTGGTCCTGGTCCCTGTTTTCCCTGGGCGTTTATCTGGCAGCCCCTTTTATCTGGATGTGGAATCCGGATTATTTTTTCAGCAGCAGCTTTGACTACCTGGCCCTGGCGTGCCTGGTGGGAAGCCTGGTGCTTCTCGCCATTCGTTTTGCCGTCGTGCCCGTGTTGTGGCCGAAGGTGGTCCGCCACTTTGTGGAAGGGGGCCCCACCTTGGAAGACCTGGCCCCGGAGAAGGGGAAGACGGTTGCCGAATTGAGGAAGGGCGTCATGAGCAGGAAGGTGAACTTCCTGTTCGGCCATGCGGACAAGGAACTGGTGGAAAAGTGGGGCAGGATCGCCCAGAGCATCGCCGCGCTGTCCAAAAGCCGGAAACGGCTGACCATTTATGTGACGGCAGCCCTGCTGGTCTGGCCGCTGGCCGTGTTTCTTCTTTCCGGCGGCATGGGTGGGGCGCTGGACCGCGACATTGACCGCATGTGGGAAACCAAGCCGTTCCGGGATGGGATGGTGGCGGCCACTCCCGCGGCCATGAATGCGGCGCGGCGCGTGTTCAGGAGCGAACGTTCCCTGCGCGGTTTGACGATGGAACAGGCGCGGGCCTGGCTGAAGACGGATCGCAGAAATCCTGCGTTCAAGCTGGGCAAGCCGCGCTATGATTTTGAAAGTGACGAGACCGTCATGGTCCTTTCCGACGGCCGGGATTCAATCCGCCTGGTGGCGGTGTTCAATGACGCAGGCCAGATCATCCGCTCATGGCCGGAGGAGTACATGACCCTTATGGTCCGGGATTTGGAGAAAGACTGAATATTAAAGACAATTTTTTTTGATTTTTAGTATTCAGTAACTGCAGGAAATCCTGCGGGGTTCCTTTACAGCGTACGCTTTTGCGGAGGAGTCAGGCTTAGTCTGCCATCGCTGATGTGGAGGCCCATGCCGCTTTCTTCCACCATGTGGATGAGGGGGAAGCATGCTTGCAGCAGGTTTTCAAAGGCGGGCAGCAGGAAGATCATGTAACCCTGGGGCACGGACAGGGCGCCGATGGTTCCTCCCACGTGGATGCCGCCCGGCAGGGTTTTGTCATTGTAGAATTCAAAGCGGGTCTGAACGGCCATGTAGTTGTGCGGGTCCATGGACTGGAAGGGAGTCAGGAACAGGGAAATGGTCTGGCGGGAGTCCACACCCGTATAGCGTTCAATGATGATTTCCATGTAGCCTTCCCCGATGGAGCCGTCAGGCTTTTCCTTGCCGCCATGCAGGCGCACGCCTACGGCGGGATTGGTGGCGAAGATGGCCAGGGCTCCGTGCTGCTTGGGCTGGAGGGAGGAGGCCAGATAGCGGTTGATGTCTTCCTCCGAGAAGGAGACGGAGGCGTCCCTCGCTACGGCCTGCTTTACTATTTTGGGAATGTCCGGGGCGTTGTCCTTTTGGCGGAAGCCCGGCAGGGAGCTCGTTTCCTGGGGTTGCCAGGAGTTGTAAACCAGCCAGGAGATACCGGCCAGAATGGCGATGGTGAGCAGGAAGATGATGTTGCCGACCAGGGAGAAGGGCGTTTTTTCCCGCACGGGTTTTTCCGGCACGGCCTGGTCGTCCGGATCGTAGAAGTGTTCCACGATGTTTTCGTGTTCCGGCAGGTCGCGCAGGTTTCTGGTGTCGGCGGAGTTGTTCCGTTCCGGATCTTCGTTGTCGGATGAGGCGGACATGGGGCGGCGGCGGGGTTACGGAAGCCTGGGGAATTTGGAAAAGTCCGGTTCGCGCTTTTCCACGAAGGCGTTTTTGCCTTCCTTGGCTTCCTCACTCATGTAGTAGAGCAGGGTGGCGTTTCCGGCCAGGTCCAGCAGGCCCATCTGGCCGTCGCAATCCGCGTTGAGGGACGCTTTCAGGCAACGCAGGGCCAGCGGGCTGTGGCGGAGCATTTCCCGGCACCAGGAGAGCGTTTCCTCTTCCAGCCTGTCCAGGGGCACGACCGTATTTACGAGGCCCATGTCCAGAGCCTGCTGCGCGTCGTACTGGCGGCACAGGTACCAGATTTCACGGGCTTTTTTCTGGCCCACGATGCGGGCCAGGTAAGAGGAGCCCAGCCCCCCGTCGAAGGAGCCCACTTTGGGGCCGGTTTGTCCGAATTTGGCGTTGTCCGCCGCAATGGTCAGGTCGCAGACGACGTGGAGGACATGCCCTCCGCCGATGGCATAACCGGCCACCATGGCGACGACAGGCTTGGGCATGGTGCGGATGGTGCGCTGCACGTCCAGAATGTTCAGGCGCGGAACGCCGTCTTCGCCGATGTAGCCCGCATTTCCGCGCACTTTCTGGTCGCCGCCGGAACAGAAGGCGTCCGGGCCTTCACCGGTGAGGATGACCACGCCCACCTTGGGGTCTTCATGCGCTGCGTTGAGGGCGTTGAGCATTTCATGAACGGTCTGGGGACGGAAGGCGTTCCGGACCTGGGGGCGGTTGATTGTTATTTTTGCGATGCTGCCGTCGTCCGTGGTTTCATACTTGATGTCCGTATATTCCCTGGCGGTGGTCCACTGTGCGCTCATAGCGCTACTTTAATGACGGGCCGGACAATGGAAAGCCAAAAGTGCGCCGCGGCGCCTTCCGGACGCACGGCGCAGGATGAAGGGGAAAACCGCGGACGGGAACGGATGGCGGCAGGAGAGTTCCGCTTTATGCGGTTTCTTGTACTTCCCTGTTTTCAGAACTTCTGCAGTGCGAAAACATGGTCCGGATGGAAGGCGGGAAGGTTTCATGACGGAGTTTACGGCGTGCGGGGGAGATGGTTCCGGAACGCCTTTTTTCATGGCCGGAGGGCTGCCGGGAATGCTCCTTCCTTGACGGAAGCTGGCGGCATTTGTGATTTACGGCATGCTCTTCTGTGCTAAATTGAAAACGGTATGATACATGACCTACTGGTGCGCGGCGTGACGGTGTTTCCCGGCAGCGAACATTTTGAGTTCGTGCCGGGAATCAATGTAGTGGTAGGCGGCAATGATTCAGGCAAGAGCCATTTGCTGAAGCTGTGCTATACCGTGGCCAGATGGAGTGCGGATGGCGGCAAGAAGTCCCTGCCGGAAAAATGGGCGGAAGAACAGAGGCTCAGGAAGGACCTGATGCGGGTGTTTGCCGCCCGCGGGCTGGCCGGGCTGACCGCCCAGAACCGCGGGAATGCGCACGCCCATGTGGAAGCCGGAATGGAAGGGGAGGGTGTGCCGGAGGGGATGGGAAATCTTGTTTTCGATTTCCGGGCGGGGCAGGAGGAGGAAGGGCTGCATATTCAGGAAATGCCCAAGCGGTTTCTGAATGTTCCCGTCGTGTTTCTGGCGGCGCGGGAGGTGCTGACTATTTATCCTAGCTTTGTCCAGGTGGGGAGCAGGTTTCCCGAGTTTCTGGACGGGGGAAGCTGGGATCTTTGCCGATATCTGGATGTGGATGCAGGTTCCGTTCCCATCAGCACGGATGCAGGCCGCGTGGTGGCCCGGCTGGAGAAGATTATTGGAGGCGGGGTGGTGAAGAGGGACGGCCGGTTTTTTCTGCAAAGGCCGGGGCTTCATCCCATTGAGATGAGCCTGGTGGCGGAGGGCTTCAAAAGGCTGGGAACGCTGAGCTACCTGATCAGAAACGGTTCCGTGAGGAAAGGGTCCGTCCTGTTCTGGGATGAACCGGAGATGAATTTAAACGCCTCTCATCTGCCTGTGCTGGTGAAGACCCTGACCGGGCTTGCCAAGACGGGGGTGCAGGTAATTCTTTCCTCCCACAGCCTGTTCCTGCTTCGGGAGCTGATGATCCAGCTTTCCGAGTCACGGAATGCCATGGTGCACAGGAAGTTTTTCGGCATGATCGTGCCAAGGGGAGACCGTTCCGGCGTACGGGTGACGTGCGGGGATTCCCTGGAGGATGTGGGGCCTATTGAGTCGCTTGAAGCGGAAATCGAACAGGCGGACAGGTATTTGAAGCTGAGCTATGAGTCATAAGCCGTCAGAAGCCCATTACGTGGAGGGAGTCCACCGTTTCTGGATCGATGAGGGCTACGTCGTGTGCCGCATTGAATGTTCCGGCTATTATGCGCGCCAGGCGCAGAATTTCTGCGGCGGGTGCAAGGAAATGGATTTTCTGCTCTACCATCCGGAGCGCCGGGATTTGTGGCTGATCGAGGTGAAGGATTACCGCTTTGATGCCCGCCCCAAGGTGGGCGAGCTGGTCTGCGCCCTGAGCCGCAAGGTTAGGGATACCATGTTTCTGCTCAGGGCCGCGTCCGTGGCCGCACCGGAGGAAGATCCGGCGGAGGGAATTTCCCTGAAGGAATTCGCCGTCCTGGCATCTGGGGCGAAGACGCTCCACCTGGCTTTTCTGCTGGAAATGGGGATGGGAGGCGTTTGGTCGGACGGGGGTGTGCTGGCCAACGTCAAGAATATGCTGGTTACTTCCATGCGGTTTCTGGACGCCGACCTGATTTGTGCGCCGATTACGTACCCTTACCGCATCGGCCCATGGCGCGTGACATCCGCCCAGGGAGAGGTGAGCAAGCGCGTGGAAATTCGGAGAGCCCGGAAATTGGAGGAGATTCAGGCCCAGAGGCGAAGGGCAAGGCAGAAGGCCCTGGAGGAACAGTCTCATTGGGGGGAGGCCCGGGATGTCCGGACGGAGGAAAAAATCCCGCAATGGAAACAGAGGCTGCGCCAGCGCCTGAATGGAGAGACGGCAAATCACGAAGGACGACGCAGAAAAGGGAAACGGGATTGACGCCGGGGTTGTCTATTTCCCCATTGCCGTGGGGGTGATCGCTTCTTGCACCTGCTGAATGGCATGTCTCGGAAAAAAGTTTTATTTTACAATGTCTGGCGTATTATGCCGCCCGATTCATTAACTTCTGTGTGTTGATCGTCTCATGTCTGACCGAATGCCTCCCAATCCTCCTCGTCCTCCCAAATTTCCAGGCTCCGGAAAGCCCGAATCCCCCAACTGGGGCGTGTGGGTGATGGTTCTCCTCATTGTAGGCGTGCTTGCCTTTGGTTTTTTCACCCCTGAATCCTTTGGACTGGGGCCCAGGAAGGAAAGTCTGGAATCTTTTGAAGCCCAATACAAGGCCGGCCGGGTGGTCCTGAACGATCCGAAGGCTCCGGTGGAAGTGGTGCTGAGTGAAAACGGCTCGGAAGGGGTGATCCACGCCCTGGTGTACAAGAAGGACCTTCAACCGAAGGTGGAAATGAAGCCTTTCGTGCTGTCCTATTCCGCATCCTTGCCGGACCGCGACAAGCCTTTGCTGAATGAACTTTCCGGCTACCGGATTGTGGAAGGCAGCTGGGTGGACAATATCCCCAAGGAAGCGCAGAAGCTTTCCGTGAACGAATTCAACCGCATGGCTCTGGAAGGCCGTATTGCGGGAGGCAATGAAGCCCCCATACTTGCGGATGCCGGGAATGAGAATGTACTGTCCGGTCAGCTTGTGACCCGCATCTGGCCCGCAGCCACGGGGGACGCCGCCGTGGACAAGCAGAGGTTTGAACGTGTGGAGGTGCCCTTTACGCTGGAATTCCAGGGCGACCGGGTGAAGGAACTGCTGGGTCCCGATACGAAGTTCAAGCGGGAGTCCGGCTCCTGGGGCGGCATTCTGCTGAATCTGCTGCCCATTGTGCTGATTCTGGTGATTTTGTTTTTCATGTTCCGCGCCCAGAGCGGGGGAGCGAGAGGCGCCATGAGCTTCGGCAAGAGCCGGGCGCGCCTCATTTCTCCGGAAAAGAACAAGGTGACGTTCAAGGATGTGGCCGGCATCAGCGAGGCCAAGGAGGAAGTGTGGGAGCTTGTGGAGTTCCTGCGCAATCCGGAGAAGTTTCGTGAACTGGGTGCGACCATTCCCCGCGGCGTGCTGATGGTGGGCTCCCCCGGTACGGGGAAGACTCTTCTGGCCCGCGCCATTGCCGGTGAGTCCAACGCCTCTTTTTATTCCATCAGCGGTTCCGACTTTGTGGAAATGTTCGTAGGCGTGGGAGCCAGCCGTGTCAGGGACATGTTCGAACAGGCCAAGAGAACGGCCCCCAGCCTGATTTTTATTGATGAAATCGACGCCGTGGGCCGCCAGAGAGGCTACGGCATGGGCGGTGGCAACGACGAAAGGGAACAGACTCTGAATGCCCTGCTGGTGGAAATGGACGGCTTTGAGAATAATGCCAACGTGATTGTGATTGCGGCCACTAACCGTGCGGATATTCTGGACCCGGCCCTGCTGCGTCCCGGACGTTTTGACCGCCAGGTGGTGGTGAACCTGCCGGATGTCCGCGGCCGCGAACAGATTCTGCAGGTGCACGCCAAGAAAGTGAAGATGGCGCCCGGCGTCAGCTTCAAGCGCATTGCACGCGGTACGGCCGGTTTTTCCGGAGCCCAGCTTGCCAACCTGATCAATGAGGCCGCGCTGCTGGCCGCCCGCAAGGGAGTAAAGGAAATCACGGAAGCGGAACTTGAAGAAGCCCGCGACAAGGTCAACTGGGGCCGTGAACGCCGCAGCCTGGCAATCAACGAACGCGGCCGCCGCATTACTGCCGTGCATGAGGCGGGACATGCCATCTGCCTGCTGAAAACGCCGCACAGCGAGCCTTTGCACCGCGTGACCATCGTTCCCCGTGGGGGCGCCCTGGGCATGACCATGTGGCTGCCTGCGGACGACAAGATGCATCAGCTCCGTTCCGAAATGCTCGACCAGCTTGTCGTAGCCATGGGCGGCCGCTGTGCGGAACAAATCGTGTTCGGAGACGTGACCAGCGGCGCCACCGGCGACATCAAGAGCGCCACCAATCTGGCGCGCCGCATGGTGTGCGAATTCGGCATGAGTGAAAAACTGGGGCTGATCGAATACGGCGAACACCAGGGAGAAGTTTACATTGCGCGCGACCTGAGCACGCGTTCCCGCAATTATTCCGAGTCCACGGCCGAGCTGATTGACGCGGAAGTCCGCCTTCTGGTGGACACCGCCTATGAGCGCGCCATGACCATCCTGACGGAAAACCGCGATAAGCTGGATATTCTGACGGAGGCCCTTCTTGAGTTTGAAACGCTGGAAGGCTCCCAGGTTGTGGATATTCTGGAGTACGGGGTGATGAAGAATCCCCCGGAAAAGGTGACGCCGCCGCCCATGCCTTCCGATGTGGAAGAGGAAGGGAAGAAGGAGGAATCCGGCGCGGAGGATAAGAAGAATTCCGAAGAAGGCCGGAAGGATGAAGCTGCAGCAAACAAGGACGGGGAAGACAAGGCCCCGGACAAGGAACAGGACCCCTTCTCCTATAATCCGGTGGAGGATTACGGCAGTGACCGAGAAGATAAAAATTAACTGAATAGAAACAAGCGAATATGGTATCCATTGATGCTATGGAGTTGGCCAAGATGTGCGCCCGCGCCGCAAATGACGCCAAGGCGGAAAATGTGCGGGTGTACGATCTGCGCGGCATGTCCTCCCTGACGGATTTCATGGTTGTGTGCACAGGATTGTCCGTTCCCCATTTGCGCGCTGTCATCCGGGACCTGGAGGAAGCCGTGAGAGAAAAGACGGGAACCGTCCCCACCTACGTGGAAGATACGCCCGTGACCCTGTGGTCCGTCGTGGATTATATTGATGTGATGGTTCACATCATGGGGCAGGAAACGCGCGAATTCTACGGGATGGACACCTTGTGGAAAGACGCTCCCGTGGTAGAGTTCTGAACATTCCGCAATCCGGTTTTTCCGCCGTACCGCCGGTTTTCCGGGGTACGGCTTTTTTGTTCCCCGAGGATGGGCGGAATGTTTCTAACAAGATTCCAACCTTGCGTTGGTGGTGGAATCGGATTAGTCTTCCAGCGTTATTTATGAGTAAGGCCGGACCCAGCACAACCCCGATGATGGAGCAGTATCTTCGCATGAAGAACGGGCTGCCTGAAGACGTCTTGCTGTTCTTCCGCATGGGGGATTTTTACGAGATGTTTTTTGAGGACGCCAAGGATGCGTCCTCCCTTCTGGGGCTGACATTGACCAAGCGCCACGGCATTCCGATGTGCGGCGTCCCCCATCACAGCGCGGAAGGCTATATCGGGCGGCTGGTGAAGGAAGGGCGCCGCGTCGCCATTGCGGAGCAGACCACGCTGCCCCAGCCCGGAAAGCTGGTGGAACGGGAATTGACCCGTGTCATTTCCGCAGGGACTCTGGCGGATATGAATTTGCTGGATTCCTCCCGCCACAATTACATTGTGGCCCTGTATAAGGACAAGAAGCAGCTCGGCCTGGCATGCGTGGACCATACCACGGGGGAGTTTTCCGTAGCCCAGTTCGAGCACATGGACCTGCTGCTGGACGAGTTGTCCCGCATCAATCCTTCCGAGCTCCTGATCAGCGACGAGCAGAAAGACAGTTTCCCCGGCACCCATCCCACCCTGTATTACGACGGATACACTTTTCTTCCCTCCACGGCCATTCCCAGCCTCTTGAACCATTTCCGGGTGCATTCCCTGGACGGCTTCGGCTGCGCGGAAATGACTGCGGCGCTCGGAGCGTCCGGCGCGGTTCTGCATTATTTGAGCTACCAGCTCCGGAGACCGACGGAACATTTGCGCCGCATTTCCGTACGCGCTACGGAGAATGCCGTCCTGATCGACCAGGCCAGCCAGAGAAATCTGGACCTGGTGGATTCCCGCGGGGGCGTGAAGCTGTCCCTGCTGGGGACGCTGGACCGGACCAGCACGCCGATGGGCGCGCGCAAGCTCCGGGACTGGCTGCTGCACCCCCTCTGCGATCTGGGGAGGCTGCAGGCGCGCCAGGATATGATTGCGGCGCTTTTGCAGGAGCCTTTTTTGATGAGCAAGCTCCGGGACAGCCTGAAGAATGTCCGCGACATGGAGCGTTTGACGGGGCGCATTTCCCAGGGAGCCGGGAATGCCCGCGATTTGCAGGCCCTGGCCAGTTCCCTGGGCCGGATTCCCGCGCTGAGGGATGATTTGGAGTCCCTGCCCGGCGGCGGAGAGATGCTGGAGAGCATCCGTTCCCGCATGGGATGCTTTGACGAGCTGGTGGACCTTCTCCAGCGCGCGCTGGTGGACGAACCGCCCGTGACGATCAAGGAGGGCGGCATTATCCGGGAGGGCTATCACGCCGGGCTGGATGAGCTGCGCCTGGCCTCCCGCGACGGCAAGGCATGGCTGGCCCAGCTTCAGGAGAAGGAGCGCAAGCGCACGGGCATTGATTCCCTGAAGATCCGCTTCAACAATGTTTTCGGCTATTACATCGAGGTGACGAAGTCCCATTACGACAAGGTGCCTCCCGATTACCAGCGCAAGCAGACACTGGTGAATGCGGAGCGCTTTGTCACCCCGGAGCTCAAGCAGATGGAGAATACCATTCTGGGGGCGGACGAACGTTCCCGGCAGGTGGAGTATGAACAGTTCCTCCTTCTCCGGGAGGAGGTGGGCCATCACATTGACGGCATCCAGATTACCGCGGACGCCATGGCGGACCTGGACGTTTTGCTGGGGCTGGCGGAGATTGCGCAGCAGTACCAGTATTGCCGCCCCGTGCTGGACGATTCCATGACGCTGCACATTGTGAACGGCCGCCATCCCGTGATTGAACAGAGCCTGTCCGGCGATGTGTTCGTTCCGAACGATTCCTTCCTGGAACCGGAGGAGAACCGGCTGATTCTGCTGACCGGCCCGAACATGGCGGGCAAGAGCACCTATATCCGGCAGGTGGCCCTGATTACGCTGATGGCCCAGATAGGTTCCTACGTTCCGGCGGAAGCCGCCCATGTGGGGCTGGTGGACCGCATTTTCTGCCGTGTGGGCGCCAGCGATGATCTGGCGCGCGGCCAGTCCACCTTCATGGTGGAGATGAGCGAGACTTCCCTGATTTTGAATAACGCTACGGAACGTTCCCTGATTATTCTGGATGAGATCGGGCGCGGCACGGCCACCTTTGACGGTCTTTCCATCGCGTGGGCCGTGGCGGAGTACCTGCATGACGAACTGAAGTCCCGCACGCTGTTCGCCACGCATTACCATGAGCTGACGGATCTGGCGCGTTCCCGGACGGGTGTGCAGAATTACAACGTGGCCGTCCGCGAATGGAAGGAGGAGATCGTCTTCCTGCGCAAGATCGTGCAGGGTGCGGCGGACAAGTCCTACGGCATCCAGGTGGCACGTCTGGCGGGGATGCCCGCCGTGATTGTGGACCGGGCCAAGGCCATTTTGTCCCATTTGGAGATGAATTCCACGCGGCCCCGGAAGAAGGAGCGTTCGCGCCTGGCGGAACCCAGGGCCAAGAATACCGACATGGACGACGATATGCCTGCCGGGGAATACGCACAGCTGGAGTTGTTCTGATATGCCGCGTGCCGGGGACATCATCGGCAGCCTGCGTTTTGCCGCCATTGATTTTGAGTCCGCCGGGGCTGCCCGCGGGGATACGGACCAGCCTGTGCAGATCGGCATTGCCGCATGTTCCTCCCTGGAGGCGGAGCCGGAGTTGTGGACTTCCTATATTGCTACGGACAGGCCGGTCCTGTGGTCGGCTTCACAGGTACACGGCATCACCACGGAGATGCTGGCGGACGCTCCGCCTTTTCATGCGCTGTGGCCTGATATCCGCTCCCGGCTGGGCGGCGCCGTGGTGGCGGGCCACAATCCGGCCACGGAGAGGAAGTTCCTGCGGCGGTTTCCGGGACACGGATTTGGTCCCTGGCTGGATACTCTGGTTCTGGGGAAGATGTGCGTTCCCGGGCTGCCGGATTATTCCCTGTCCACCTTGTGTGATGCCCTCGGAGTGAGTCCTTCCGTGGATGCCCTGCTGCCCGGACGCCGGTGGCATGATGCGTTGTACGATGCTCTGGCGAGTCTTTTAGTCGTCCGTTTTCTGGTGCGGGAGTTGAAGTTGTCCGGCCAGCCTCTGGAGGTTTTCGGCAAGGCGCTGGGAAGGTGATTTTTCTTCCCTGGAAGTAAGATGGTTCTGTGGTAGAGCGTATTTCCATGAAGGATGAATATGCGCGTTTTTTTTACCGTGTGCCTGTTTTGGGCCGTGTTTTCCGTTGGTGCGAACGCTTCACAGGAGAATGCCATTCCCGATCCTCCCGACGTCGCCAAGCTGAATACGCAGCCTTGGGTTCCGGCACGCTACAAGGTTGTCCGGGAACAGTTGATGGGCAAGGAATGCGGCGTGTTGTTCGTGGGGGATTCCATCACGCAGGGATGGGAGCAGGAGGGGGCGGAGCCCTGGAAGAGATTGTTTTTGCCGATGAAGGCCGTCAATTTCGGCGTAAGCGGGGACAGGACGGAAAGCATGCTATGGAGGATGGAGGATACGGGCCTGGCTGTGAAGACGCCGCCCCGTTATTGTGTTTTGCTGGCCGGGACGAATAATATAGGCTGGTGGAAAGGGAAACAGGCTCCGGAAGATACGGTAAAGGGTATCCGGGAGGTGGCTTCACGCCTGCTGAAGAAATTTCCCGGCACTCATTTGATTCTGATGGAGGTTACTCCTTACGGTCCCGACCCCCGCGGTCCGCTGCGGAAGCGCCAGGAGGAGATTAATGAACTCCTGCGCAAGCCCGGGCTTCCAAGAACTACCGTTCTGTCCATTAACAGGGATTTGCTGAATCCGGATGGAACGTTCCGGGAAGGCATGTTCAGGGACAAGGTCCATCTGACGGCAAAAGGCTATCAAGTATGGGCGGATGCCCTTTTGTCCTTTTTGAAGAAGGGCGGATAGCCGTCGTCCGTTGAGAATTCCTTGTTCATGTGTTCCGCGTAAAGACCTCCGAAGCGGGCGCCTCAGCGCTTCATTTCCGTTTCCAGGAATTCAAGCAGGTAGGAGGGAGACAGGAGTTCTCTGGTGACGACCGGTTTTTTCCCCGGCAGGTACAGCGCGTTTACGGGAACAGCCGTGCGGCCCAGGTTTTTGAGTTCCCGGTCAATGACGGGATTCGTCCGTGTTTTGTCCGCCTTCATCATGACGATGCCGTATTTTTTGAACGCGGCCAGCACTTCATCCGTGTAGGAGGCCTTGTTTACCTGGCAGGTGGAGCACCAGCGGGCCGTAAAGTCCACGTAAACGGCTTTTCCCTGACCCAGGGCAGCCTGCATGGCTTCCGGGCTCCAGGGGGCCCACACGCCTTCTTCCGCATGGCTGGCGTTTTTGTTGTCTGCTGGAGCCGCCGCTCCCGCCTCCAATTCACGGTCGAACCAGGCGGAGCTTTCCGGCGGCAGCATGTAGAAGAGGCCGGCAAGAAGGAACAGGATGGCGAAGATGCCCCCCGTGATGCGTGATTTCCGGCTGCGGTAGATGGGGCACCATCTGCCATAGATCCAGAAGGCCATGGAGAAGAGCACGAGGCCGAAGAAGAGGAAGAGGATGTCCTGCGGGTGGTTGTCCGCATCAAAGAAGGCCATGTAAATCCAGAGGAAGTATGCGGCGGTGCCGAAGATGAGGAAGGACATGGCCTGTTTGAAGGATTCCATCCATGCTCCGGGTTTGGGCAGGTATTTGGTCAGGACGGGGAAGGCTCCAAGCACGATGTAGGGGAGGGACATGCCGAGGCCCATCATGGTCAGGCAGAGCACAATGCCCAGCGGGGGCTGGAGCATGGCCGCACCGATGGCCTGCCCCAGGAACGGGGCACTGCAGGGGGTGGAAATGACGGTGGCCAAAGCGCCGGACCAGAAAGAGCCGGCATAGCCTTTTTTATGCTGGAGTTCGCCGCCCATTGTCGTGGCTTTGACACCTATTTCAAAGACGCCGAACATGCTCAGTCCCAGGGCCAGCATCAGCCCCAGCAGGCAGAAGTTCACCCACGGGTTTTCAAACCAGAATGCCCAGTTGACGATTCCTTCCGCGCCGCGGCCCAGCCAGAAGTCGCCGCTGAATATTCCGGGGCCGGCGGGGGAGGACCAGTCGAACATGTTCGCTTTCAGGGCGATCAGGATGGCGGTGATGATCCAGAAGGAGATCATGATGCCGAGTACGAAGGTGAGGGAATGGGCCAGCACTTTTTTTCTTTCCCCGCCGCCCAGTTGGACAAAGCTCATGATTTTGAGCCCGATGACCGGGAAGACGCACGGCATGACGTTCAGGATGATGCCGCCGAGGAACATGAAGAACATGATTTCCGCCAGACCCATTACGGGGGGGGCGGGAACGGAAGATTCGGGGGAGGCCGCTGCGGCGGATTCCTGTCCCGCGGCGGAGAAGGGGGCATTGGACGCCGTGATGCTGACCCCCTCATCGCCTATGCGGAGGATGCCGGAAAGGCTTGAGAGAGGCTTGTCCTTGTCCGCTTGAGGCAGGTTGTTGGGGTAAAGGCCGTCCGTAGTATCATTGAATTGCATGGACAGCTCATAAGTGGAGTCATCCAGTTTTTTGAGAGTCTGGGGAACGGTCGGGTTGATTTCCCCCTGGTCGCAGAAGAAGTAGGCGGGAGCGTCCGGAAGGGGAGTCCCGGAAGTTTTCAGATGAAGGACGACGGTTTTTCCGTCCTGGGAGATGCGGGACTGCATGCCTTGTGCCCAGGCCGGAGTGGAAAGTCCTACAAGGCCCCGGACCAGGGAGGCGGCCTCCGGGGAGGGCCGGCCTTCTCCGCGTTTCAGGGTGACGGTGAAATCCCTGGTTTCTGGAGCGGCGCATTGTTCCGCGCACATTTGCCAGGTCATGGTGGTGGTGAATGATGCCTGTTCCGGGGCATTGTTTTCCGGGGTAATGCGGAAGGCCATTTTCGCCTTGCCGCTGTAGCCGTAGAAGTCCACGATTCCCTTGCCCAGTTCCGGAATCTGCCAGAAGGGACCTTCAATGCGGAATCCGGGCGTTTCCTTCATGGAAGCTTCCAACGGCATGCCTACGGAGCCCGGATTTTTGTAATACACGTGCCAGTGGTCCGGGAGGGCCAGTTCCGTGACTACCACAAAGGGTTTCGCAGCGTAGGATTCCACCGTGGCTCTGGCCGTGCCTGACGCCTGGGGCGTGCCGAAGTCTCCGGCACCCCCGAAGCTCATGGCGTCGAAGTTCTGTGCCGTTCCCGTGGAAATAATGCCCGACAGCAGCCCCAGTGAGAGGATGGCCGCATTGAAGAAGCTTTTCATGGGAAATTCGGGTAACATAAAGAAATGCCGGATTCAATGTTTGTGTGTTGCATGGCCGAGAACCTTGTATAAAATACGGTCATGGTAAAAACTATTACAACGTACGAAGGCGGCCTCCGCTGCTCCATGATGCATGAACCGTCCGGTGCGCGGTTTTCCACGGATGCTCCTGTTGACAACAATGGGAAAGGAGAGTCCTTTTCTCCCACGGACCTGGTGGGTGCGGCCCTTGCCGGCTGCATGAGCACCATCATGGGCATTGTCGCTGCGCGGAAGGGCATCAAGCTGGAGGGGATGACGGTGGAAGTGAGCAAGCACATGAATGCGGACCCCCGCCGCATTGGAAAACTGGAAGTGACCATCAACGTTCCGCTGCCCGCTGATCACCCGGACAGGAAGATGCTGGAACAGGCCGCGTTGAGCTGTCCCGTCAAGCACAGCCTGCACCCGGATATTGAGATTCCCATTACCTGGAACTGGATCGGATGATTCCGGTGTCTGTTTTGGGAGGCCGCCTGTTTCGACAGGCGGCCTTTTTTATGATAAAAATGTTGGAAAAATGAGGAAATGGCTTACTTTGCTTGACTTAATATTTGTAATTGTTCATGTTTCCGCCGATGAAAGTTTTTCCTCTGTTTTCCTTTTTGTTTTCCATAGCACTGATAGGAACCCTGGGCGGGTGCGGCGGCGGATCAGGCCGCTCAGGAGATGACGGGGGGTCTTCCCTGAGCGGGCGTACGGCTGTTCTGGTGGAGGAAGGAACGGCTTTATTCAGCCTTCGATTCACAGGACGGGATGTGAATATTACCCGGATGGGGAACATGTTTGAGTACAAGGGAGTTTATGCGTATGCTGTCCGTCCTGACCGCCATTCCGCGATTCTCGATATCAAGTCTGGTGCGGATGGCGATACGTACTGCACCATGAGAGACGTTCTGATTGTTTTTGACGATGCCGAATGCAACAGCGGCAGCATCGTTTCCGGAACGTGTACGGAGTTCGGCCCTCATCTTGATCCGAAGGTCCAGGGTGAACCCCAGCCCATGGGAGGGTGGATTTTGGATCTCTCTCAGAATTAGCGGTTTATGTATGTTTTAGCAGTCCAGAACCAGGGGGAAGTGCGCGCTGAGAGGATAGTCCGTGACCTGGATTAGTTCCACACCGTACAGGGAGGCGATGGCGGGAGCCTCCGATTTGTCGTAGGGCTCGCAGTAGTAGATGGTTTTTACGCCGTGGGCGCACAGGGCCTGCATGCAGGAGGTGCAGGGCATTGTGGTGCATGCCACAACCCTGGCCTCTCCGCGGCGGAACAGGCTGCACAGGTTGATTTCCGCATGGAGCATGTATTTCTGGCGTTCGTCCCGGCTGGCCCAGAAGGAGTCTTCCGCCTTGAATCCGGGGTAGAGCCCGTTGTAGGCGGTGCCGATGACGCGGTTATCCGCATCCAGGGCGGCGGCTCCCACCTTGCGGTACGGATCTTCCGACCGCAGAGCCGCGGCATGCGCCAGGGTCATTACGTACTGCGGGAAGGGGAGGCGGGGATGGGATGAGTTGCTATTCATGGTTGGAAGACTGGAGTTCCGCAAGGAAGCCTGATTCGTCCAGGTACAGGTTGGGAGGCAGGGAGTAGGGCGTGGACAAGGTGGCTCCTGCAATGATGGTGGAAAAAGGCGGGTTCAGATAGAAGCCCGGCAGAAGGCGTCCCCGCGTCCGGGCGCGCATGCCAAGCTGGACGGTGCCGTCATCCAGCTTGAAGACGCTTCTTTTCATGGACATGGCCAGAATGATGCCGCGGTCTGTAGCAAAGCAGGGGCGCCAGCCGATGTTGGGCAGGACGAGGTCACCGGAGCCACTGAAGTCGTACAGGGGCGTGCGCGTTTCCGGAACCAGGCTGTAGAGCCTGCGGCGCAGGAAGTCGGCACCCGCTATCTGCCTGATCCCTTCCGGCATGCTGTGGTCCCCGTCCCCGATCAGGTAAACGGGGGTGCCGGTGAGGATGGGCCACAGGACGGCGGCCACCGTTTCATGGACTTCTTCATGTCCCACGCTGGTGAGCAGGAGTTCCCTGGGCTGGAGCGCGTTCACTCGTTCAAGCTGCTGGGCGTTCATCCAGAAGTCGCACAGGCGGCTCTGGGAGCGGGAACAGTCCAGAAGGGTCGCCAGCCATTTCCGGAGTTCCGGGTTTTCAGCTTCCACAGTGTCGTTCATCAGGCATTCGGCTATCTCGTAGCCGGTAAGCCGCGTGTTTTTGACCGTGACAAGGGGCTTGTGGCCGATATGCTCCAGGTGGTTCAGAATGGCGTCCCTCCCGATGCTGGCGGCGATTTCCAGACAGGTGGATGAGAGTTCCCGCAGCGTATTGATTACCATCGGCGGATTAACCGCATCCGGCGCGATAGGCTCGCCGACGGCCGCCGTGAAGCGGTAGGGAACGTGGAGGGGGGCCTTGGAGAAGAAGCGGTTGCCGGAGTAGGAGAAGATGCTGCCCCACAGCTCGTCCATATAAATGGGAATGATCGGGCAGCTGGATTTTTTAGCGAGCATTTCCAGTCCCCTCCGTGCGGCGCACAGGGTGCCCGTGCGCGTGAGCTGCCCTTCCGGGAAGATGCAGATGACTTCCCCGGCCTTGAGGGCCTGGATGGCCTTGGAGAGGGATTCACGGGGGTTCCGGGAGGAGATGGGAAGGCAGTTGAACAGTTCCAGTATCCAGCCGAGCCAGCGGATAGCCACGAATTCCTCCGCCACAATGAAACGGATGGGGCGCGGACAGATGAGGGAGAGGAAGAGGGCGTCCCCGTAGGTAACGTGGTTGGCAACGATGATGGCCCCTCCGTCTTCCGGAATGCGGTCCTGGTGGATGATGCGTGAACGGTACACGATCCGCATGATCCAGAGGCCCATCATGCGGATGAATTCGCGAGGGATAAGCCGGAACGCCACGATCGTGATGACCACGCCCAGCACGGCCAGCACCCAGAATTGGTTCTGGACGGAGAAGATGTTCCTCAGCATGAGCTGGAATCCCACGGCCACCAGCCCCATGATGCAGTCCATCAGGTTGCCGGCGGCGATGACTGTGCTCCGGTTGGACGGATCACAGTTGTCCTGGAGATGGGCGTTCAGGGGCACCAGATAGGCCGCCGCAAAGGCGCCCGTGATGCCGAAGCCGATGTTGCTGGCGAGGGAACCTGGCGCGAAGAAGGACATGGCGATGCAGCCAACGGTAAAACCGATGGCGCCCAGAGGGATCAGCCCCAGCTCGATTTTTTTGCGGCAGATGACGGAGGCGATGACACCCCCGACCACGGTGCCGCCGCTGAGCCATGCCATCAGGATGGCGGCAGACATGCTGAATCCGGCGTCGCCGATGGGATGTTCCTGGGCGATCTGCAGGGAGATGAGCATCAGCGCCCCGGCCAGGAACCAGAAGTAGGAGATGCCGATTTCACTGAGCCTCAAGTCCCGCTGGCTCCACAGGTATTTGAGCTGGACGAAGTGTTCGTAGAAGAGCTTCCATTCAAATTTCCGCGTTTGCTTGGAAGGATACCGGGGCAGGAACAGGGCGGCCACCGCCACGGGAATGGCAATGAAGGTGAGAATCATGGTGGGGAAGGCCGCCGCTTCCCAGCCGTCGTTGGAAGATACCTGAAGAATGTCGAACCAGACGAAGATGCCGATCTGTGCGGCAAGCATGGACAGGATGAGGCTCATTTCCATCAGCCCGGAGGCGTACCCGAGCTGCCGGGATCCCACCATGTCCTTGACCACTCCTTTTTTCGCGGGACTCAGAATGGTTGCCTGGACGGAAAAGATGCAGAACCAAAAGACGGCCATTTCTATGTTTTCATACCTGAAGCACAGGAACATGGCCCCCAGCACCAGGATTTGCAGGAAGGACATGAATTGGATGATACGCGCCTTGCAGAAGCAGTCCGCCAGCCATCCGACAAATGGAGAGAACAGGATGTACGGCAGTACAAAGATGCAGCCCAGGATATACTGGAGGGAGTTGACCCAGGAGTCCGGTCCGTATGCGATGTTGTTCGCGGCCAGCCAGACGCCCAGCGGGATCAGCAGGAATTGGGCCGCCTTTTCATTGAAGGCGTTCTGGGCTTGTATGAGAATCAGGGAATAAAAACCTCTCCATTCCTTTTTTGAGGGGTTTTTTTTCTTAGATGTCTGTACGTCATCCATGTGGGGCGGATTGTAGCAGATCACGGGGGGTAGGGAAGGATAATCTGTCTATTGCATCCTTGGCGCCGGGCAGGCGTTTCCCTGAAATTATCAGGCATCCAGGAATAGTTTTTTTATGACTTGCTGGAGGCTCCCGTCTGTCAGCGTGCAGCCGTAATGCTGTTCGGAAGTGTCCCGAAGGCAGGGAATTCCGAACGGGGACGGGATTGTTCCGTGAACTCCGGGCATGGAGTGTTTCATTTTTGAAAAGATGAAACACCCCAGTGGAATTGCAGTGATTGCGTGGAAGTTGCCGCTATCGGAGCGCGGATGTTGTTTTTTGAGAGGATATCCGTCCGGGTGTTGCCGTCTATTTCGGATACTTTTATGCCGGGTGGCTGTTCCGTTCCGGCGAAGATGAAAGAAGGACAACGGCCTGTTCCGGCGATTTTCTGTGAAACGCAGGACAATCCGATTATGACGGAAGCGTGGGGCGCCGGTTGGCTTGATATGTTCCGCAGGAATGCTATCTGGACGGTATTCCGGTGTTTCCTGCTTCGGAGAAGAACGCTACGGCTTTTTTCTGGCAGAAGAGCTGGTTCGCGCGTTTCGCAAGATATATTTTAAACGGGAATTAAAGGGCCTTGGAGGGGTTGAAAAGGGGAGGGGGAGGCTTGGAAGACTTTCTTCCCGAAAAGACGGTTTTTCCGGGAAGTCAGCGGAATAAAGCGGGGCGGCGAGAAAAGGGCTGTTCCCTAAACTCAAGAATTCCCTTGTCATGAAGTGTTTCGGCAAACGGGCTTTATGGTTGACAAGAAGGTGGGGGGTCGTAGGATGGCTTTGAAATATATAACCTGAAGAGAGATTATATGAACACTTCCCAGACGATTGGCATGCTTTTTGCCGCAGGCGCAGTCCTTTTGCCTTCCTGCGAGACGGAGCGCATTAATGAACGGCCCATCGGCATTTATCCTACGGGGAATGTCTATCCGTCCGGACCGAGTGTCCTCGGAGACCAGAGCGACAGTCTGCTGAACGAAGTCCAGGGAGGAAATTCTCTGGATCCGTCGTCCGTGCAGAATTCCGGATTCAATCCCGATCCGGCCCGGACCGAGGAAGGAACCATCAACCGTCTTCTGGGCGGGGGAAATAATAACGCTTCTTCCCAGCCTGTCGTTCCCAGTCCCACGGTTCCGAATCCAGTGGGCAATCCTCCCGTCACCGGAATTGCCTCGCCCAAACCTGTGGAGCCCGCCGCCAATTCTTCCATTCCCGTCGCCTGGCCTACGGGCGATCCCACCGTGGTGGTCAGCCCGTATGACCGCACCAAGAAGATCAAGATTCTGAACAGGAGCACGAATAAGCCCTATCCTTCCGGAACCGTCCTGCGGGATACCAATTTCCCTAACGAGGTCAAGAAGTTCCGCGTGCCCTGATGCAACGGCGGAATGATGCCGGCCGCGCCCTGGACATGTTCCGTGTTCCGGGGCGTTGATGTTTCCGCCCGCAAGACCATGAAAGACGCCTCCAAGAAACAGCCTTCCTTTTCTTCCGTAGCCATTGCGGGGCCCGGCTTGCTGGGGGGCTCCTTGGCGCTGGCGGTGAGGGCGCGGATGCCCCATGTCCATGTGCGCCTGTGGGGCAGGAGGCCGGAACCGCTGGAATACGCTCTTTCCATCGGTGCGGCGCGTGCTGTTTCCACCCGGGTGGAGGAAGTAGTGCAGGGGGCGGATCTTGTTGTGCTGGCTACTCCCGTAGGGGTAATGCCGGATATTGTGGCCGCCATGCTGCCGGCCTTGAAGCCGGGCGCCGTCGTGACTGACGTGGGTTCCGTGAAGGGATGCGTGCACCAGTCCGTGGGGGTTGCGCTGACGCGGGCCGGAGTGGCGTTTATCGGTTCCCATCCCATGGCCGGTTCCGAGAAGCAGGGCATGGAGCATGCTTCCGCGGAGTTGTTCCAGGGGGCTACCTGCATTTTGACGAATGACGAGCACGTGCATGAGGATGTTCTTCTTCTGCTCCAGAGGTTTTGGGAGCGCGCAGGCTGCCACTGCATCAGGATGCAGGCGGCGGTTCATGATTCCACCGTGGCCCGCATTTCCCATATTCCGCACGCTCTTTCCGCACTATGCGTTCACAGTGCGCTGGACGGAGGTGATGTGGAGCTGCTGGGGCTGGTGTCCGCCGGCGGCTTCCGCGACACCACCCGCGTTTCCATGGGGGAACCGTCCATGTGGGCGGAGATTCTGACGGAGAATTCCCCGGCCGTTCTGGAACGGCTGGATGCGGCGCTGGCCCAGTTGGGCGACGTGCGGAAGTTTCTGGCGGACGGGGATAAGAAGTCTCTGGCGGAATGGCTGAAGAAAGCCGGAGAGAGCAGGGCGCAGGCTCTGGGACTGTAGGTTTTTCCGGAGATTTTTCCGTGCATGATACGCCACGGGTTTGCCGGGATGAAAGACGGCTGTTATTAAATTGTTAACAAACGGGCATGGACGGAACGGCTTTCCGTTTTATACTTGCCGCATGCGTTTACCTGCCATGAATAACCGCCGTTATCGCCGCCACGGGCGCGGTTTGCACCGCGCCGCCGCCATCGGGAGCCTTCTTGTCCTGGGGCCGTCAGCCTATGCCGCCGTGGACAAACCGGCAGCGGAAGAGGACGTTCAGGAAATGCCGGAACGGGTCATGACCATCCGTTCCAAGTCCCTGCGGGCGGAGACGGTGAGCACGGCCACGCTTACGAACATGAAAACGGAAGAGGTCCCGCAGACGGTAAACGTGATTACGCGGGATCTGATGGAGTCCAAGGGGACCGATTCCCTGGTGGAGGCCCTGCGCATGGATTCCTCCGTCAATACGGGCGGGGACATGCTGATGTCCCGAACAGCGGACCAGTACACCATCCGCGGTTTTGCGGGGAGTGACGTACAGATAGGCAACATGCCTCTTCCGCGCGGCATGGGGTACGGCATGGATACGTCCCTGGTCGAGAATATTGAAATCGTCAAGGGCCCCATCGGTTCCATAGCCGGCGGCCAGTCCAGCACGCTGGGACCCTACGGGGCGGGCGGCTCCATCAATCTGGTTTTGAAGACGCCGGAGTTTGTGGACAGGACGGAACTGACGGCTTATGCCCGTTTTTCCCACCACGGCCAGAAGTACCGCATGACCATTGACGATACCCGCTACCGGGGCGACGAAACGGACGGTTTCGCCCTGCGCACGGTGGCCGCCGCCGAATACGACCGCCCGTTCTGGCTGAACGGCGGTGCCAACGGCGGCCAGAAGTATACGGTTTCCCCCATTTTCCGCTGGCAGCACGATTCCCGCACCAAGACAGTGCTGACGACCAGCTTCCAGTATCAGAATTCGCCCACCTATATGGGCATTCCCGTTCTGGCCGGTCATTTTGTGGGTCCTTACGACGCCTGGTACGGTTCACCGAGCGGCCGCCTCAATTCCAAGTCCCTGCTGGCAATGCTGGATTTTGAACGCAAGCTGGAAAAGGTTTGGACGGTCCGCATCGGCGGCGGCCTGGGCTACAGCGACGTTGATTATAATATCTGGGGCGTTTCCTCCTCTCCCGGCCGCGGGGGCGGCATGACCACGCAGGAGTATTACAACCAGATGATTGCGGATGGCAAGGCCAAGTATGAGGCTTCCTGGAGCGACACGCAGAATATCAACTGGAATTTTTATTCCAACGCCCTGGCGGAGTTCAAGACCGGCCAGGTGGCGCATGAGGCGCTCATGGGCGTGTCCTATACGGGACGCAGCGTGTACGGGGACGGCTCGTCCATGAATAATACGAACGATTATTTTTCCCTGTATGATCCGGCTCCCGTGGTTCCCTCCCCCCGGGATTATTCCGGCCTCAATTCGGACGATTCCGTCATCCAGCGCGCGGGATTTCTGTTGCAGGACGTGTTGTCCTACGGAGAATGGCGCTTCCTGGCCGGGGTGCGCGGCGACGCTCATTTCAGCATGGACAATAATTACGCATTTGCCTGGAGTCCCCGCTTCGGCATCACCCGCATGATCGGGGAGCGTGTGGCCCTGTTCGCCAACGCCGCCCGCACTTCCGCACCCAACTTTGGCTACAAGGATGAGAATAACAGGGAGCTGACCAATTCCTGGAGGACGGACCAGATGGAGTTCGGCTTCCGCGTCAGCCCGGTGGACAAGGTTTGGTTTTCCGCCTCCTGGTTTGATATTATCCAGAACAATACTCCCGTGACTTTGCCAGGCTCCCTTGACAGGTATTATGCGGACGGCTCCAAAAGGGCGGAAGGCGTGGAACTTTCCCTGACCGGGGAAATTACCAAGAATTGGAGTTCCTATCTTTCCTATACCTACACGCGCACCAAGAACCGGACCACCGGGGAGGTGTATCCCACCATCGCGCCCAATGCGCTGGCCATCTGGCAGAAGTACCGCATTGACGGCGGCCTGCTGAACGGCACTGTTCTGGGGCTGGGCTACCGTTGCAAGGATTCCTATTACGCCACGTTCCGAGGCGAGAAGATCGCGGATAATTACACGATTCCTTCCTACAGCGTGTTTGATTTCACCGTGGAGATTCCCCTGCCGGAGACCAAATGGCTGAAGGATGCTACGCTGAGGCTGGCCGTGTACAATATTTTCGACAAGAAGTACGTGCAGTCCACCCGCCACGCCGTTCAGTGCACCGTGGGCGATCCCCGCACGTTTGAAGTAGGCCTGAAGACCACATTTTAACCCTCTATTCCCGCCATGAGTTCCCCCGTTATTTCCGTCAGCCGCCTCAAGCGAAGTTTCAAATCCGGCACCGGGGAGGTAACGGTACTGAAAGATATCAGCCTGACTGTTCCCCAGGGAGAGTTCGTAGCCGTCATGGGCGCGAGCGGTTCCGGCAAGAGTACCCTGTTGAATGTCCTGGGAGGGTTGCTTTCTCCGGATGAAGGTTCCGTGGTGGTAGATGGCCGGGATATCGGCTCCATGTCCGATGCCGCCCTGACGGTGTACCGGAGGGACCGCGTAGGGTTCATTTTCCAGATGTTCAACCTGGTGGGCACCCTGAGCGTGGAAGAGAATATCCTGCTGCCTTCCCTGGCGGGAGGACGCAGGGTTTCCGCCGCCGCACTGGACGCCATGATTGAGAAGGTGGGGCTGTCCCACCGCCGTCATGCCATGCCGGATACCCTCAGCGGCGGGGAGCAGCAGCGCGTGGCGATTGCCCGCGCCCTGATTTCCGAACCCGCTCTGGTGCTGGCGGATGAGCCTACGGGTAATCTGGATTCCGAAAACACCCGCCTCATGGGCGATTTGTTCCAGGATTTGCACCGCACGCAGGGCTGCGCTTTCGTGCTGGTGACGCACGCGCCGGATGTGGCTATGTGGGCGGACCGCGTGATCATACTCAAGGACGGCCGCATTGTGGACGACAGGTCCACAGCGGAGTTTCCCGGTCCCGTGGAACTTTCCTCCTTTTATGAACGCACGCTGAACGACGCCTTATGACGCCGCTGCCCAAACTGATCTGGCGGGATTTGCTGACCAACCGGGGGCGCGTGGCCGTCAGCGTGTTTGCCATTCTCGTTTCCGTCAGCCTCATCGTCTGGATGATGGGGAGCTATGATACGCTGGTCAAGGAGTTCGACAACGATGCCGAGGCCTACATGGGCAATTACGACCTTTGCCTGGTGCCGGAAGCGCCCAGGGGACCGTTGCCTCCCGGGGGGCAGCCCCGGTTTGCCGATCCGGAACTGGCCGCGCGCCTGGCGGCCTCTCCGCTGGTGGAGTCCGTCAACGCCGCCTGCCAGGTTCCGCGCCTGCAGATCGGTTGTGCGAATGAACGCGGCAGTTTTGACGAGCAGACGCGCGACCGCATGGGCATTCCGCCCCAAAGTCCCATCCTGGTGGGGAACCTGGCCGCAGAATGTCCTTACGACCTGGAGGAAGGCGTCTGGCCCGACATGGCGGCTTCCACCGCCATGGAGGGGGTGCTGGGAAGCGGAAGCGCCAGGTATTTCCGCGCAGGCATAGGTACTGTCATGAGTGTGCGCGTGGGTGCGCATGTGTACGATGTGAAGGTCGTCGGCATCGTGAAGCAGGCAAAGGCAACGCCCGGCGTCATCATGGGGCCGGGCGGCATGGGGGGCGGTCCCGCTTTTTCCTCCCTGTTCGTTCCGGCAAGCGTGTGTGAGAAGATCACGGGGCGGCCTTTTGTTCCCAATCTGATTTATGTGCGCCTGAAGGAGGGGGTGGACAAGAAGGAGTTTGTGGAGAGTTTCCGGGAGAAGCTGTCCAGGGCTTCCGCTGCCGTGGCGGATACGGATTCCATCATCCAGCGGCTTTCCAGTGACCGTTCCGTGCGTCAGCAGAAGGATAGTGCGGAAATGTCCGTCTGGCTTGTCCTTTTTTCCTGCGTTTTTATTATTTTCACCACCTTGAGTATCGGCGTCAGCGAACGCACGCGCAGGCTGGCCCTGTTGCGCGCCCTCGGCATGAGCCGCATGCAGATTGCCCTGCTGATTGTGGGGGAAGGCCTGTTCCTGTGCATTCCGGCCCTGCTGGGCGGCCTGGCCGCCGGGTTCTGCCTGGTGTACCTGCTGGAGGAAGGTTCCTCCACGCTGCCTTCCCTGACCTGGACGACGGCACTGGTCGCGGCCGCGTGCGCCGTAGGCGGGGCTTTGCTGGCCTCCGTGATTCCCGCCTGGCGCGCTTCCCGCCAGTCTCCGCTGGAGGCGGCCGTTCCTTCCGCCGGATTCATGGGGAAGGTGAGCCGTGTTCCCGCGTGGTCCGTCCTAGCGGGCCTTGCGTGCGTGGCGCTCCAGCCCGCCGCCCTGCTTCTTCCGGGACTGGAGGTGGAGACACGTAAATGGATGTTCGTCTGGCTGGGGTATCCCGGCCTGGTTGTCGGCGCCCTGTTTCTTGCCCCCGCTTTCGTCCGCGCGACGGAATGGGCCGGGGCGTGGCTGACGGGGCTTCTTCTGCGCGTGCCCCATGCGTTCCTGCGGGTCCAGCTCAGCCGCAATCTCAGCCGTTCCGTGGGAACGGCGGTGTCCATGTCCGTGGGGCTTTCCCTGTTTGTGGCCGTGCAGACCTGGGGATATTCCATGCTGGTTCCTTTTTCTCCGGATTCTTCCACGCCCGGAACGCTGGTTTCCTTCCTGCACACGGAGTTCCGGCCGGGAGACGTACCTGAGTTGATGGCGCGGCCCAGCCTGAAGAATGCCCGGATGTATCCCATTTACGTGGATGAACCGGATATTTCCCCGGAACAGATGAAGAGCCCCGGCTTTTCCGGCATGCGCAACCGTTCCGTGGTGCTGGCGGGAATTCCCGTGGAGAAGATGGCGGAGGGGAAAGATCCCCTGTTCCAGCCCGTGTTTGTCTCCGGCAATCCGGAAGAGGCCTATGCCATGCTGAAGTCCACCCGTTCCCTGCTGATTCCGGATACGTTCGCACGGACGGTAGGCTTGAAGGCGGGGGATGATTTGATGCTGGTGAATCCTTCATCCCGGGGGAACCACCCGGGGAATGCGTCTGAGGGCGGTTTGCGCGGGGCGCGGGTTGGCGCTTTTTCCGCCCCTATGAAGGGGGAACCCTGGAAGGTGGCCGGCATTGTCTCCTTCCCCGGCTGGCACTGGCTGACCAAGACCAGCGGCATGCGCGTGCGCCGCGGCGGTTTTGTGGCCGCCCTGGCTATTGCGGATGAACGCTGGCTCAAGGAGGATTACGGCCACCAGGGGTTCCAGTTTATCTGGGGGGATACGGCTCCCGGCGTGACTAATGTGGCGCTTCAGGATGATTTGGGCGAGTTCGCCCTGATGAAGGCCCGCGAGCGGGCGGGAGGGGAGGAAGGCGTGAAGCCGCTGGTGAAGGCTCTGACCCGGGAGAGCCTGGGCGGCAGCGTCACCAGCCGCGGGGACAGCGTGATTTTTACCATGAGTCAGCTTCCGATCATCATGATGGTGATTGCCGTGCTGGCGGTTTTGAATACCGTGCTGGCCTCTGTTCAATCCCGCCGGAGGGAATTCGGACTGATGAGGGCAGTCGGCGTGCCGGGAGGGATGGTGATGCGCATGCTTTGGGCGGAGACGCTGATGATTTCCCTGTGTGCCATCATCATGAGTCTGGTGCTGGGCGTTTTGGCGGCCTGGTGTTCCATCCAGATTCTGGAGTACGGTTATCACTTCGGCATTGTTACGCCTCCCATCACGATGCCCTGGGCGCATCTGGGGTATGCCGTGCTTCTGGTGCTGACCCTTTCCACATTGGCCTGCCTAGCGCCTGCCTGGCGCATGAAGAGGGCTTCCGTGACGGATTTGCTTTCAGCGGGCGAACGGTAGTTTTTTCAACGGGTGGGCCAGAGGACTGGCCGCTTTTAAAGCGGCAGGGGAAGTGTCTTGCTTTGAGGCAAAAGTAACTGGACCATATTTTTAATATGGTTCTTCCAACAGATTTTACCCCTTTCCGGAACAGGGGATGTCTTGGGTGCCGTCTGTGGCTGGCGATTGCCGTTCTGGCGACCATGTACTGCTGGCTGGCATTTACGGGGACCGTCGCTTCCGCTGCGCCGGGGGATGATTGGATCAATTCTACAGCGGTGGGAGAGACGTTTGACAGCTTTCCCGCGACGGCTATATCCAGCCTGGATGGACATTATGGTTTCTTTGCTGCTCCTGCCGGAGATGCGGAGATCGTGGACATGAGCAGCCGCGGGTTTGGCCGCAGTTTGAAGATTAACGGAGCAAGTGGAAGTGTGTCTGCCCGCAGCATAACGCTGCATTTTTCTTTTCCCCTGGAAGAGGAGTCTCCCTGTGCGTTCCGTGCGATGCTGGGTGGACGGCTACAAAGAATGCCGATTGGCTGGTCATTGAGTCCGTGGAGGGAACGGATGGGAATGGAACCATTTCCATTTCAGCGCAGGCCAACGGCGGAGTTTCCACGCGTACCGCGGCCTTGACCGTTTCTTCCTTCTTGGCATCCAGAGATGTTCTTGTGGAACAGAGAGGCGGGAAGTTGACGTGGAATGAGTGGAAGAAGGACAAGATCATCGGCAGGGACCCCTCCAATTCCCAGACCGGACCCGGACAGTCTGCCGCAGGTGACGGAGTGCCCAACCTGTTGAAGTATGTTACGGGAATGGATCCCCTGAAGCCGGCCGGCAGTCCGGTCAGTATTTCTGAGAAGGATAACCGCCTTCTGATGACGTGGCCGGTCAATGAGGAGGCCGTCGGGATTTCCCTGAAAGTGGAAGCTTCCTCCAATCTGAAAGATTGGACAGAGTCTTATGAAGTCACTGTTCCCGGAGAATAGAGGCGTCCGGGCCGGACGCAGATGTTGGAAGAAAAGTTATTGATAGTTGTTTTCCAGATAAGTATGGTATTTTCATGCCTGTGGAAATGAAATATTATTACCATACTTCCGACGGCGAATTGCACGGTCCTGCAGAGTTGGATTTTCTGGTCCGTGAAGTGAAGTGGGGTGGCCTGCCGGATTCTCTAATGGTCCGCTCTGAAAACAGTGGCGAGTGGATTTCTCTCGCGGAGGTCGTTCAAGGGAATACTTCCGTCGGCTGGCCCTTGGATGTCATGTCCGTAACGCCGGAAGAGCTTGCCCGGATGTCGCGCTGGAAACGGTTGTGGTATTATTACCGTCGGTCCTGGAAAATGGCATTCGTGCTTGAAGGCCGGGCTTCGCAGCAGGAATGCATGCATGTTTTCCTGTCCATGACGCTGGCGGATTGTCTGGCATTCGTGGCCGCGCCGCTATTGAGCGGATTGATGCTGGCGTTCCTGTTTCCGGGGAAGGTGAGCGAGTCCGTTGTCTTTTTCACCGGAGGGACCATTGGTGTTTTGTTATGTCTGCTGGTCGTCATTCAATCTTTTTCCCTCTGCTGGAGAAGATTGCATGATTTATCGCTGCCCGGGTACTGGGTCTTTGCGCTGCCCGTCGTGTCTTATGCAGGTAATTGGCTGATAACGTGGCTGCTGGAACATGCGGGGATATTGATCCCCAGGACCGGAATGATGCATTATCCGGGCATTTCCCCAGCACTTGCATTTGTGGCTGTCGTTTCAGTCGTGGTCTCCTTAGTCATCATCGTTTTGTCCCTGACCTGGATTGTTGCGCTGCTGGGAATGTTCCGCGGTATGGAGGGGGAAAACAGGTACGGCCCGCGTCCGGAGATGTGAGGCACGGTTGGTTCCATCCTGAAAGGAGGAGGGAATGAATGAAACGGTACTATTACCGTACTTCCGACGGCGAGTCGCACGGCCCTTCAGTTCTGGATTTTCCGGTCCGGGAAGTCCGCTATGGGCCGCTGTCTCCGGAGTTGATGGGTTAGAGAGGGCGGAGTGTCGGGAAAGCATTGTGGGTGCATTGGACAATTCAAGTGATTTAAAGCCTTTTGAAAGGCCGGATGTTGGTAGAACGAGCCGTCGGGAAAGTGGAGAAAGCTGTTATATTGCTGGTTCCGTTCCTGACGCTTGACGATATTTTGTTCACATGTTCCTCCCATAAGGAGACTGCCTGAGCGTATCGGTTTTCCACAGGAGTTTTGCCCCGGCTTGGTGGTTTTCTTTCTTATAATTCCCAGGTGGTTTGAGACGCTGCCGTTTGTGGGCTGCCGATTATTTTATGGTTTTATTTTTCCCTGGGATGCAGGCGTTTTCACGATGCCGGGGTGAGCGGCGCGTTGCCGGCGGCGGCATGGTTAGGGGTGATTTTTCCGGTGTGTTGCCATTGGACAGCCTGATGGGGGAGTCGTTTTTGAGCTCGTAGGCATGGTTGATGTTCTGGACATTGTCCGTGCTTTTCACCATATTGCTGACGGAGAAGAGAGGCAAAAATCAGCATGGGCCTTTTCCTTCACAAAGACGGTATGAAAAAGAAGATTGACGTAGATTCATGGCCTAGAAAGTCACATTACGAGTATTTCCAGACTTTTGACTGCCCGATGTTTTCCATTACGTTTCCCGTCAGGGTGGATGCGCTGTACCGTTATGCTAGGGAGAATGGGCTGTCCTTTTTCGCCGTGTGCATGTTTGTGCTGCTGAAGGCACTGAATGAGGTGCCCCAGTTTCGGCAGAGGGTGGAGGATGGGGACGTGTGGGAGTATGAGTCCGTGGATGCCCTGGTTCCGGTTCTGGCCGCCGACGGGGAGTTTTCCCAGATTGTTGTGGAGTACCGGGACAGTCTGTCCGTTTTTCTGGAACATGCCCTTCCGTTGATTCAGGCGGCCAAGGGTGAACCCGCCCGTGCGAATCCCTGCCACCGGACGGATATTGCCGTGTTCAGTTGTCTTCCATGGATGCCGTTTACGCAGGTAGCCAGCGCCTACAGGTCTTTCCGGGGGCAGTACCTGCCTCTGATTCACTGGGGAAAGATGGAACCCGATGCTTCCGGCAGATTGATGATGTCCGTGGCCGTTCAGGCCAATCATGTATTGGTGGACGGTGTGCATGTTGGGAATTTTTATAAAAATATTGAGTATTTGTGTTCTCGATTTTAAGATAGGGGCCTATGGCCTCTCTGCTGCGTCCGTCCGGTGATTACCGCTCTCTTCTTTCCTACCAGAAAGCGGAACAGATTTATGATTTGACGTATTATTTTTGCAAAACATATTTGTCGTGCCGCGACAGGACAGTAGATCAGATGGTTCAAGCCGCCCGCTCAGGGAAGCAGAATATTGCAGAAGGCAAGGAGGCGGGGCTGACATCTCTGGAGATGGAGATCAAGTTGATAAATGTCGCCAGAGCCAGTCTGGATGAATTGCTGGTGGATTATGAAGATTTTTTGAGGGTAAGAAAGTTGCTCTTATGGGAGAAGGATTCCCGGGAAGCGCAGTTTGTCAGGAAAAAAGGGGCGGACAAGACCGCGGGACGGGATTATTTTCTGAATCTGGCCCGGACGCGGCCACCGGAAGTGATAGCCAATATGGCGATTTGCCTGATTTTTCAGGCCAAGTTTTTGTTAATGAGGCAGCTTGAGTTTTTGGAAGGGAAGTTTCTCAGAGAAGGAGGGATGAGGGAAAGGATGAGCCGGATGAGAAGGGCGGTGAGGGATAGGGGTGATAGGGGTGATAGGGGTGATAGGGGTGATAGGGGTGATAGGGGTGATAGGGGTGATAGGGGTGATAGGGGTGATAGGGGTGATAGGGGTAGGATGGGAATTCCCCATAATCTCTAAAATTCTCTATAAACTCTTCAATTGTTCCAGAATTTTAATTTCCGGCCAGGCAGCCCGGGCAGTTTTGTACCCAGTGGCCGGGGGATATTTCCGCCAGTTCCGGTTCCCGGTCTTTCAGGCATAGTTCCGGTTTGCCCAAGGTGTTTCTGGGGCGGAAGGTGCATCCGGAGGGGGGGTGCGTCATGTTGGGAGGCAGGCCGGGAATGGTGTAAAGGGGGGCCCCCTTGGCGTGTTGGCCGGGGATGGATTTCATCAGAGCTTTTGTATAGGCGTGCCGGGGATGTTCCAGGAGTTCCCCGGAGGAGGCGCTTTCCACGATGCTGCCCGCGTACATGACGTTGATGCGGTCCGCATACTGGCGCACCACTCCCAGGTCGTGCGTGATGAGGATGACGGCGGTTCCCATGTCCTGCTGTAGTTTTTTGATCAGGTCCAGCACCTGTTTCTGAACGGTGACGTCCAGTGCGGTGGTTGGTTCGTCCGCGATGAGGATTTCCGGCTTGGTGATCAGGGCCATGGCGATCATGACGCGCTGCCGCATACCTCCGGAGAATTGGTGCGGGTAGGCGTTCATGCGCTGCTCCGGGTCCGGTATGCCGACAAGGGAGAGCTGTTCCAGGGCTCTGGCCAACGCTTCCTTTTTGTTTATTCCTTCATGGATGACGAGCGGTTCCGCAATTTGTTCCCCGACGGTCAGATACGGATTGAGGGAGGTCATGGGGTCTTGGAAGATCATGGAGATGCGCCTGCCCCGGATGAAGCGAAGTTCTTTTTCCGAACATTGGAGCAGGTCCGTTCCGTCCAGCATGGCGGAACCGCTTTCAATGCGGCCCGGAGGCATGGGAATAAGCCCCATCATGGAGTAGCAGGTGACAGATTTTCCGGAACCGGATTCCCCCACGATGCCGAGCGTTTCCCCTGGCGCTACATCAAAGGATACGTTTCTTACCGCCCTGACGATGCCCGCCCTGGTGTGAAAGGAGGCGCTGAGGTTCCTGACGGAAAGCATGCCGGAGAGGGGGAAAGGTTAGTCGTTACGCACGCGTGAACGGGCGGAGAAGATGACCGGAATGCCGGGGGCCGGGTAGTTTTCCCGGATTTTGTTGCGCAAGTATTGGGAATAGCTGTCCGTAAGCAGGTTTTTGTCATTGACGAAGAGGACGTAGCGCGGTACCGGAATGGTGCTGTATTTGGGGTCCACGGCCGTGGTGACATAGTAGATTTTAAGCCGCTTGGCAGAGCCACTGGAGGTACCGGGCGGGTTCATCTGCTGGGCAAGCTGGATGAGGCGGTTGAGCTGTCCCGTGGTGGGTAGCGCGGTGGATTCCCGACGGATGCGCGTGATGACCTTGAAGATGATTTCAATACCTTCCGATTTTTTCGCGGAGGTGGTGATGAACGGCGCGTAGTTGATGAAGAAGAGCTCCCTGCGCACTTGTTCCTCCACTTCCACCATGCGATCCTTGCGCGGGGCGTTCGGGTGGAAGAGGTCGAATTTGTTGACGATGATGATGCAGGGTTTTCCTTCTTCCGCGATGATGCCGGCGATGCGGCGGTCCTGCTGCGTGATGCCCGCCGCGATGTCAATGACCAGCAGGCAGATGTCCGCCCGGCGGATGGCTTTTTCACTGCGCATGGCGGAGAAGACTTCCACGGAGGTGTCCCGCCGGGAACGCGGGCGCATTCCGGCCGTGTCAATCAGAACGTAGGGCTGCCCGTCATGCAGGTAGGGGATGTCAATGGCGTCGCGGGTGGTTCCCGCTACGTCTGAGACGATGGTGCGCCTGTCCTGGAGGATGGCGTTGACCAGTGAGGATTTGCCCGCATTGGGGCGGCCTACGACAGCTACCTTGATGGGGGGGGCCGTTTCCGTGTCTTCTGCCAGAGTTTCCTCCATTGCTTCTTTCAGGGGGGCCCCTGCCTGCTTGAGAAAGGAGTCCAGTTTGGAGGCCAGTTCCGAGAAGCCACGGCCATGAGCGGCGGAGAGGAAGATGTAGTCGTTAAATCCGAGTCCGGAGAATTCCCCCAGGTTGAGGTCCTGTTTTTCGTGGTCGGCCTTGTTGAGCAACAGCATGACCGGAACTTCCGATTTGCGGAGATGGTCCGCGATGCTTTGGTCAATGGGGGTGAGGTGGTCCCGGCTGTCCAGCACGAAGAGGATCAGGTCCGCCGTTTTCATGGCTATGTCCGCCTCAGCGGCTACCTGTTCCGCAAAGCCGTCGCCCAGCCGGGCCCCGATGCCGCCCGTGTCCATAAGCTTGCAGGCATGGTCCGTGATTTTGCAGGGTGCGCTGATGCGGTCGCGGGTGACGCCGGGTTCATCATGCACGATGGCGATGCGCCTGCCCGCCATTCTGTTGAATATGGCGGATTTCCCGACATTGGGCCTGCCTACGATTGCAATGGTGGGGACGTGCTGCATGCACGCCATGATACGGAAACGTTCCGGGCAGTTAAAGACAATTCCGCGCCAACGGAAGACGGCTCCTCAGGAACCTTACCCCTTGTGCCTGGCCTTATTGTGAAGGTAGAGGGCAACAGCTATCGTGATGACGTTGGGAAGCCACAGCAGGATATAGGGCAGCACGGTTCCGCTTTTGCGGGACAGGTCCGCGAAGATGAGCGCCACAAAGTAGAGGGAGGCGATCAGGATACCCATGGCAAATCCCGTGGAAGTGTCTTTCCGCCGGGTGTTGATGGCCAGGGGCACTCCGATGAGGGCAAAGACGATGCAGGCTAGGGAGAAGGAGGCGCGCCTGGGCAGTTCCGTGGCGAATTCCCGCGTTTGATTTTCATTCAGGTATCCAGGGGTGTTCAGGGCCTCCCTGATTTCCTCGTTGGTGAATCGGTTGGCCTTGATGCGGCGGCCGGAATGCCTGTCCGTGCTGATGCTCCTGGGCATTTCATCCACGACCACGCTTCTGGAAATTCCGTTTTTTTCCTGCGTGGTGACGAGCGTATTGAACAGATGAAGTTCAAATATCTTTTTTTCCGGGGAAAAGTGGTAGGTAACGCGTTCCGCGTGCAGAGCTACAGCCGGGGATTTGTCCGAGGCTTTTTGGTAGATATGCATGCCATAGATGAGCTTTTCCTCCGGTATATGCTTGTCAATGTAGATTTCCTGGTCGTCGAATTTGGTGATAGCCTGTCCTTCACGGAGCAGCCCCTCCGGGTTGATGGAGGCCGCCTTGATCAGCAGTTCGGAGATAGCCTGCTTGGCGCGGGGCGCCAGGTCTATGTTGATCCAGTAGCAGAGGCCGGAAAGGGCAATGCCGATGGCGATGGCGGGCGCGCTCAAACGCCACAGGCTCATGCCCGCCATGCGCATGGAGGTGAGCTCGTTGTCAGAGGCCAGCCTCCCGTACACCAGGAGTACCGCAGTGAGGAACCCCCACGGGATGGAGAACATCAGGGAGAAAGGAATTACCTGGAAGATGAATTCCATGACAATGCTGAAGGGGGCTCCGCTTTCCACCAGAAGCGGTCGCAGTTCCTTGAACAGGTTTCCCAGCAGAAGCAGGGCGCTCAGGGACATTACCCCCAGGACTGTCACCCCCAGTAATTGTCGGGCAATGTATCTGTCAAAGATTTTCATGCAGTAAAACCGTGCGCTTTATTCTGCCCGAAGCCTGGAGACAAGTCAATCACGCGAACAGCACAATCCATATGCGCGTGGGAGCGGACGTATATCCGGACGGCATGGGGTGCGCCCGGAAAGAGGTTGTCTCATTTCATTTGATCGCTCTGCCGTTCAAGTTCCTTGAGCAGTCTTTCCCGTTGCGGAGGGAGTTTGCCGAAGTGGGATTTCAGAATGACATGTGCGGGAATTCCGGGGTGGGAAATGCCGTGCAGCCGCGCGAGTTCCTGTTCAAAGTGGAGGACGGCCCGTACGGAAGGCATGTTTTTTTCCAAATAGGTGTATGCCCTTTGTAAAAGGTCGTAGAATTCCGGAATGGGCGTGTCCGGTTCCAGCATCTGGAGGAGCAGGCGCGCGAAGTAACCTGCCGCGGAGAGGCGGCAGTAGTCCGTGCGGAGGGAAAGGCGCGGGGAAATGAGGTCCACGGTGGTCAGCGTATGCAGGTCGCCCTTTTTCGCCGGCGTCCACTGCATACGGCACTGGTAAAAGATATCCAGCCGTCCGGCAAAAGGGCTGGATTGTTTTCTTGCTCCCTTGGCCGCCGTTCTGATGATGCCTTCCCCGGAACACCAGACGACGATCAGGCCGTTTTCCCCCAGTGGGTAGAGCTTGAGTACGGTGGCGTCCGCATTCATGAACGGGATTTTTCCAGCCCTGTTTTTTCAGGCTGGTTCGGGACGGTTTGCCCGTAGGGAGAGGGCAGGATGCCGGCCTCCGTCATGGCGTCCGTAAAGGCTTGGAGGGCACTGGTTCCCTGGTAGATGCGGAAGGCGGAGAGTACCTGTTCCTGGGCTGCATTCTGGTCGCCTCCCAGATATTTCATGACTGCCTGGATGCAGTAGTAGTAAGGGGTGTCGTCCATGGGACCGTAGAGGTTTTCCAGCTCTTTGGCAAGGGGCTGGTTATCAAGTTTACGGGCACAGATGTAGCGCTTGAATTGAAGGAGTGGGATAATGCCGTTTTTGTCCGTGTCTTTGAAATGAGGCAGGAGTTCCGTGAAGGCTTTCAGAGCCTTGGCATAGTCGTGGCTTACGTAGAGGGCTTCCGCCAGGTTGAATTGGACAGTGAGGTTTTCCGGGTCCAGTTTCAGCGCCTTTTCAAAGTTTTCCAACGCTTTTTCAATGTTGCGGATTTCAATGTAGCAGGCGCCGCGGAGGTTGTACAATCCGGGGTTACCGTCAAAGATTTTTTCCAGTTCCAGGAGGGAGAAGAGGCTTTCCAAGGTTCTTTTTTGTGCAAAGAATCGTTCGGCCTCCTGGAATTTTCCGATGTATTGTTTTCTGGTTTCTTCCGGCAGGGTGTTGAATTTCTGAACCCAGGCGGGTGTTTGTGCAGCGGCTTCCGGCGGTTGGGAGGAAGCGTGGGGTATGGCAAATGTGAGGGCTGTGATGAGAAGGATGAAGGTTTTCATTGAGGATTGGGAGTCAAATGAGGAATAATTTTTTGTATCGCGGCTTCAGCCGTGAGTCCATATTTTTTTCTGAGAATGGATTCCGAGCCGTGTTCGATGAATTGGTCCGGCCATGCGATGGCTTCCACGGGAATGGTGATTTCTCCGGCTTCCAGGGATTCCAGGACAGCAGAGTTGAATCCGCCGCGGATGGAGTGGTCTTCAAAGGTGCAGACCACTTTGCTGCGGGAGGCGTGGAGGCGGATGCATTCGTCGTCAAGCGGCTTGATGAAACGGGCGTTGACCAGAGTGACGCTGTAGCCTCGTTCTTCCAGGAGCGTGGCCGTGTCACGGGCGATTCCGATCATGGTGCCCAGGGAAACGAGGAGGACGTCGTTTCCTGTTTGAAGCACTTCCGCCTTGCCGATGGGCAGGATTTCCGCTGTGGCGGGAAGGGGTACGCCGGAGCCGCATCCCCTGGGATAGCGGATGACGGTGGGGCCGTTTTGGTAGTGGTTCATGGTGCGGAGCATGTGGACGAATTCCGCTTCATCCTTGGGCTGCATGAAGACGACGTCCGGAATGCTGCGGATCATGGCGATGTCAAACAGGCCGTGGTGGGTGGGTCCGTCGTCGGGGGAGAGTCCGGCCCTGTCCATGCAGAAGCGCACGGGGAGTTTTTGAAGGGCCGCATCATGCTGGATCATGTCCACACAGCGTTGCATGAAGGTGGAGTAGATGGCTACGTAGGGTTTCATGCCTTCCGCCGCCAGGCCGCAAGCGAACAGGGCACCGTGTTCTTCCGCTATGCCTACGTCAAAGTAGCGCCTGGGGAAGGCTTCCTTGAACAGGTCCAGCTTGGTCCCGCTGGCCATGGCCGCCGTGATGGCCGTGATGGATTCATCCTGTTTCGCCATGTCCACCAGCGTGGAGCCGAAGATTTGGGAGAAGGTGGGGGTTGGGGTGCCCTGCGTTTCCCCGTCGTGCACGCAGTAGGAGCCCAGTCCGTGGAATTTCGTGGGATTGTCCAGAGCGGGCTGGTAGCCCAGTCCTTTCTGGGTGACTATGTGCAGGATGACGGGCTCGTTCAGGTCCTTGATGTAGTTCAGCGTGCGGATCAGCGTGGGGATGTCGTGCCCATTCAGGGGGCCGAAGTAGCGCAGACCGAATTTGTTGAACAGCAGGGAGGGGAAGATGAGGTTTTTGGTGGTACCTTCCAGCTTGAATGCGAATTCCTTGGCCTGGGTTCCACCGAGTTTTTCAATGAAGGAGGCGGTCTTGTCCCTCAGCCAGGAGAAAGTTTCCGAGGTCTGCAGGGAGTTGAAGTATTTGGCCAGGGCCCCCACGTTTTTGTCGATGGCCCATTCGTTGTCATTCAGAATGGTGATGTAACGCCTTGTGGTCTGGCTGATGTTGTTGAGAGCCTCCAGTGTAGTGCCGCAGGTGAAGGCTGCGTCTCCGGCGACGGCGACCACGTGGTAGTCCTCCCCCTTGAGGTCGCGAGCCGCGCACATGCCCAGCGCCGCGGAGAGGGCCGTGCCCGCGTGGCCCGCCCCATAGGAATCATGAGGGGATTCCGACATTTTCGCGAATCCGGACAGGCCCTGGTACTGGCGGATGGTATGAATTTGCTCTGCGCGGCCTGTGAGCATTTTATGGACATAGGCCTGGTGGGAAACGTCAAAGATGATTTTGTCCCGAGGCGTTTCAAAGACGCGGTGGAGGGCGATGCTTAGTTCCACTACTCCCAGGTTGGGGCCCAGATGGCCGCCGGTGACGGCAAGGGACTGGATCAGGGTGGAGCGGATTTCTTCAGCCAGCCGGGGGAGCTCCGCCTCCGGGATCTGCATCAGGTCCGCATGGTTATGTATGCTGCCCAGCAGTTCCGGCAATTCAGGTGAGGGAGAATTCATTGGCGTTTGGAGCGTCTGGTTCCGCACCGTCCTGTTCTTCCTGGGCGGTTTCCGGGTTGCTGAGTGTCTGGATGCGAAGTTCCGCATTGTGAAGAATGCTGCGGCAGTGGCGTATGAGCTTGTTGCCTTCTTCCACGAGGGCGATCATGTCTTCCAGCTCTGTGACGGGGGCTTCCGTCAGCCTGATGATTTCTTCCAGGCGGGCTATGGATTCTTCAAATCCGGGAGAGTTTTTCCGTTGTTTAGCCATATGAATTGGTTAATTTTGAAGTGCGGGACCGGGTTGTTGAAGGTCCCTGTAAAGGATCATGTCCGCGCCCATGATGAATTGGCGGGAGTCTGACTGGCCGAAGCGCTCGGCCAGTTTGGAGAGGGCGCCGCTGTGGTTGAATATGTATACGGGGTTTTTGTCCCTCGTCTGGCCGAGGATGGAGCCTTCCAGAACGAGCGGCGCGAATTCCCCGTAATAGCCGGATACGGCCCTTATGTCCTTACCCATGGTGGAGGAAGGAGTGACCAGAATGCTGCCTACCTTGCCGCCGTGGAATGAGAGGACGCGTTCCAGCGTGGTGAAATGGGAGACAAGGCTGGGGATGTCAAGAGTTTTCCTGTCCGCGTACCAGCTGACAGCTGCCGGCTGGTCCGTGAGGATGAAGTCCCCTGCCTTGGTTTGGTTGCGCACTTCCTGGCTGATGCCCAGCGGATAGTACGGAGGCCATGCGGGAATGCCCCGGTGGGCCGTCAGGATGCCGACACGCACGATATGAGGCAGGCTGAGCAGGAGGGGGAGGGCCGTGACCAACAGCGCCAGAAGAAGGACACCGCCGCGCAGGACGGGGGCCGCTTCCTTGGAATGCCTGGCAATCAGGTTGAGGACGAATGCGGTGCCGAATGCCGTGAAGAAGGGGGAGAAGAGTATCTGGATTTGTCCGATGGAGATTCCCGGCTTGTTGACCGTGTAGAGGGCCATACCCACCGTAGCCAGGCACCACATGGAGAAGATGCCCCATTTGGCTTGGTTGACGGGTTTCTTTTTGAATGTGTGCAGCAGAGCCAGCAGAAAGACAAGGGCCAGGGGGAGATGCCCCAGGTTTTCATAAAGAATGTCTCCCTGGGTAATGATGTTGTTGATGATGGATATGACGGCCGTTTGTGCGCCGATGGGGATGTCTCCGAAAACGAGCGCCTTCATGGCTGTGCTTTCCGAACCGAGAAGGCCGGTGCAGATGGTATAGAAGGCGGTCCCGAAAATGCTGCCGCTGGTGGTTTTGTTTATATAGACGGGATAGGCCAGGAAGAGCAGCAGGATCGCCAGGACGGGGAGACAGTAGAGACCGTGCGGCTTGAAGCGGATGCCCACGAAGAGCAGGAAGCCGACCATGGGCCAAAGGCCGATCCATCCCGTCAGGCAGACGCAGGAAAAGCAAATGGCGCTGAAGACAATGGGCCACAGGAATTTGCGGTTTTCCTGGTCATTGACCAGTGCGGTGTACAGGAAGTGAACGCCCCATGTGAAGAAGAAGAGCATCAGCATCTGCGGGAGGCCGCTGGTGGCATATTGCAGGAATAGATTGCTGAAAATCATCGTCAGGCAGGTAAAGCTGGCGATGGTGGTGTCAAATATTCTGCGGAGCACGTAGTAGCAGCTCAGGACAGAAAGAATGAAGAAGATGGCGGAGACGGCGGCCACGATGCGGTCCGGCAGGTAGATCATGGAGTCTCCGGTCATTTTCCAGAGTTCATAGTTGTGTATGCCCGCCAATTTAAATACGGCCGCTTCCACCAGAATGTTCAGCGGAGCATAGCGCGTGTCACGGAGCTTGTAGGGAGAGAATTTTTCTGCGTCCACCAGGCTTTTCCCCTGGCCTGCCAGGATGGCTTCCTGCTCCCGGAGCTGGGCGTCGGAAAGGAGGGGGTTGAGTCCGGACTTGCTGCTGTCCGCAATGAGCTGGATGGGGCGGATTCTGTGGGTGATCAGGCCTTCTCCCCTCGCTACGTTGCGGGCGATTTGGGCTTGGTCCATGGCGGCGTCTGACGAGAGGCCGCGGAAGTTGAAGAAGAATTGAACCCCCGTGATGACCAGCAGCAGTATGAGGACAATGAAGAACGGTGCGCGGGAGCCTGTGTTAGGCGGATTCATATGTCTTGGAGTTCTTGTAATTTGCGTTGAAGCGTGCGGCGGCTGATGCCCAGCAGAAGGGCCGCTGCCGTTCTGTTGCCGTTTGATTGGGCAAGCGCTTGCCGGATAGCGTTCCGTTCAAGCAAGGATAAATTCAAAACCCCGTGCGGGACAAGCCCATTCTGTGTGTTGTTCCCATTGTCCGGGAGAGGATCCCCGGCGGTTTTCTCGGCAGCCGGGGGGGATAATGCCGCCTGGAGCTGGGGCGGGAGGTGCTGAAGTTCTATCCGGTCAGAGTTGCACATGACCACGCCGTGCTCCATGGCCGTGCGCAGTTCCCGGACATTGCCGGGCCAGAGATAGTTCCGTACGACGTGAAGGGCTTCCGGGGAGAGGGATTTGAGTTCCCTGTTGTTTTCCCGCGCGAATTCCTTGAGGAATGCCGCCGCCAGCAGAACTACGTCTTCCCTGCGGTCACGGAGGGGAGGCATCTGGATGTGAACCACATTCAGGCGGAAGTAGAGGTCTTCCCGAAATTTGCCGTCCTGGACGAGTTGCTTCAGGGATTTGTTCGTAGCGGCGATGACGCGGACATTCACGGGAATGGACGTGTTGGAGCCTACGCGTTCTATCGTCCGTTCGGAAAGCACTCGCAGAAGCTTGACCTGCGTGCTTGCGTCTATTTCCCCGATTTCATCCAGAAAGATGGTGCCGCCGTCCGCCTGTTCAAAACGGCCGATGCGCCGTTGGGCGGCTCCGGTGAAGGAGCCTTTTTCATGGCCGAACAGTTCGCTCTCCAACAACTGGGGGGAGAGGGCCGCACAGTTGACGGCCACAAATTTGTTTTCCGGCCTTCCGGAAAGGGAATGGATGGCCTGGGCCACGAGCTCCTTCCCGGTTCCGCTTTCCCCTTCGATCAGCACCGTCGTTTTACTGGGGGCTACCTGGCGTATCATGGAAAATACATGCTCCATGGCGGTGGAACGGCCCAGCAGTTTTTGTAGTCCGGAGTCCGCCTGGATGCGGGAGGTGAGTTCCTGGTTGGCGGTTTCCAGGTTCCGGGTATGCAGGGCGCGTTTGAGCACCATTTCCACTGCATCCAGATTCAGGGGTTTGGTAACGAAGTCGTAGGCTCCCTGCTTCATGGCTTCCACTGCGGCATCCACGGAGCCGTAGGCCGTCATCATGATGCTTTGTGGAGGATGGGGCAGAGCGGCGGCGGATTTAAGTACGTCCATGCCGCTTTCCCCGCCCAGTCGCAGGTCCGTGAGCACCAGGTCCGGAGATTCTTCCCGCATGAGGGTGACGGCCTGGGCGAGATTGGAGGCGGTGTACACTTCATAATCATCCTGAAATCCCATGCGCAGGGCGTCGCGCGTGGGCTTTTCATCATCGACAATCAGCAGGACGGGCATGTTCATGACGGCACGGAGGGAGGCAGGAGGCGGATAGTGCGTTCCACGCGCGGCAGGAATACCGTGAAGGTGGTTCCCTGGCCCGTCTGGCTGGCAAGGGTGATGGAGCCGCCGTGCTCCTTGACGATGCGGCGTACGATGAGCAGCCCCAGACCGGAGCCGGTGGATTTGGTGGTCAGGAAGGGTTCGTAAATGCTGCCCATGACTTCCGGGGAGATGCCGCAGCCCGTGTCCGCCACGGTTACGAATACGCTGTCATCCGTATAGCCGCTTTTGATGAGGATGGTCCCTCCTGCGGGAGGAATGGCCTGATAGGCATTTTTGATCAGGTTGTAGAATACCTGCTTGATCTGCACGGGGTCCAGGCTGAGGATGGGGAGTCCGGTTTGAAGTTCCGTATTGATCTGGATGCCGCGCTGCCGAATTTCCGGTTCCAGCAGTTTGAGGACGTCCATAATGATGTCTTCAATGTTGTGGGGTTCCCGGATGGGCTTGGTGGGGCGAATAGCCTGGAGGAATTGTTTCAGGATAACGTCAAGCCGGGTGGTTTCTCCTTCCGCCGTTTTCAGCAGTTCTTCAAAGTCGTTCCGGTATTCCGGCGGCAGTTTTTTCGCCTTCCGGGCAAGGAGCTGGAGGTGCAGGCCGATGGAGTTGAGCGGATTGCCTATTTCATGGGCTACGCCGGCCGCCAGCAGGGTCAGCGCATTGAGCCGCTCCGCCTCGATGTTCTCCGCATTGCGCTTCTGCTGGGGCGTTTCGTCGCGGATGAGGATCAGGTGGCCCTGGCTTTTATTGCCGATGGGGGAAATGAAAATATTCAGGAATTTATGCTCAGGGTAGAAGATTTCCACATCCCGCGAAACGGCGGTATGGCTTTGCTGGACCGTGTTCCAGGAGCAGTCGCGCCCCAGGAAGATACAGAAGTCCTCCGGCGTGATGTGTTCGGGTTCCTTGTCGAATAGTTTGAGCGCTGCCTGGTTGACGAACAGTATTTTCCCCTTGCTGTCCAGCAGGATCAGTCCTTCCTGGATGGATTCGAACACCTGCTGGAAGAAGCCCTGCTGTTCTGCCAGCTTGACGAAGAAGCGCTGAAGGTCCTCCTCCTTGATATGGTCGATGCGGTCGATCAGCTTGTCGATGGTGTCCTTCTTCATGGCGGCGCCGTATCCCTTCCGGGCATGCACTATATTATAAAGGGAAGTATGTCGCAAATCAAGCGGATGTGACATATTGTCGCGCATTTGCGTCTGGACATGTTTCCGAAAACGGGGGCAGGATAACGGCATGGATGAAAATCACCCCTGCATGCCTTTTGTCAGAACGCGCCAAGTAGCCTTTCACGATACGGACGCTTCCGGCGTGGCCCATTTTACCCGGCTGTTGTGTCTGGTAGAGGAAGTGGAGCATGAGTACCTGCGTTCCCGCGGGTTGGAGGTGCTTTCCCCGGATTGCGGCTGGCCCCGCGTGCATGTGGAGGTGGATTACTCCAGTTCCGCCGGGCTGGGGGACTGGCTGAGCATTGAGTTGAGCCTGGGCCATGTGGGAAGCAGCTCCCTGGAATGGAAATTTGCGGTGTTTCATTCGGAACGCCCCGTGATGCAGGGAAGGTACGTCGCCGTCCGGGTCGGGCGGGGCAGCAAGCCGCAGGCTATTTCAGAGGCGGAGAAGGAATGCCTGATTTCAGGCTTTTCAAAAGAGGGGAATGCCTGTAAGTAAGGCGCATGTCTAAAAAGCCTGTCGTTCTTGTCATTCGCGACGGCTGGGGCCGCAATCCGTTGGGGCCTGATGTCGCGAAAGAATACGGTGACGCCACTGTTTTGGCTGATACCCCGTTTACTGATTACCTCCTTGCCAACTATCCCCACAGCCTGCTGGGTGCTTCCGGGGAAGACGTGGGTCTTCCCGCCGGGCAGATGGGCAATTCCGAAGTGGGTCACCTGAATCTGGGTGCGGGACGCGTGGTGTATCAGGATCTTTGCCGTGTGGACAATGCCATCAAGGACGGCTCCATGGGTGAGAACGCCGTATTGAAGACCGCATTTTCCCAGGCCGTTTCTTCCCGCCTGCATTTGCTGGGCCTGGTGAGCGACGGCGGCGTGCACAGCCACATCAACCATTTGGCGGGCATTGTCAAGTACGCCTATGAAGCGGGGGTGCGCGATATTTGCATTCATGCCATTACGGACGGGCGCGATTGCTCCCCCACCAGTGGAGCCGGATTTATGCGCCAGCTTGAGGAAGCCGTGAAGCCTTACGGAGCCAAGATAGCTACGGTGATCGGCCGTTTTTACGCGATGGACCGCGACAAGCGCTGGGACCGCAACAAGCTTGCGTGGGACGCCATCGTTCTGGGCCGCGGCGAACAGTGTTCCTGCTCTCCTGCCGAGTATGTGGAACAGTGCTATGCGAAGGGCGAAACGGATGAGTTCCTGAAGCCCGGCATTTTCGCGTATGGCAACGAACAGCGCGTGCGCGACAACGACGTGGTGTTCTTTTTCAATTTCCGTGCCGACCGAGCCCGCCAGATGAGCGACGCCTTCCTGTATTCCGATTTTGACGGATTTGACCGCGAAGTGCAGCCGAAGGTGCATTATGTGACCCTGACGGAGTACGATGCCAAGTATCCCTCCCCCATCGTGTTTGAGCAGGAGCAGCTCGACAACATTTTCGGCCAGATCGTTTCGGAAGCCGGGAAGACCCAGCTCCGCATTGCGGAAACGGAAAAATACGCCCACGTCACTTTCTTTTTCAACGGAGGTGTGGAGACGCAGTTCCCCGGCGAAGACCGTATTCTGGTTCCTTCCCCCCGCGAGGTGGCTACCTACGACCTCAAGCCCCAGATGAGCGCGGAGGAAGTGGCGGACAAGTTTGTGGAAGCCGCAGACAAGTACGACGTGATCATCATGAATTTTGCCAACGGAGACATGGTAGGTCACACGGGTTATCTGGAAGCCGGCGTTGCCGCGTGCGAAGCCGTGGACAATGCCCTGGAGAAGTGCGTGAAGAAGATTCTGGAGCTGGGCGGCAAGCTGCTTATCACGGCGGACCACGGCAATGCCGAACACATGCGCAATGAGGACGGTTCTCCAAATACGGCCCATACCACCAATCTGGTGGACCTTATTTACGTGGCGGAAGACAAGGACGAGGTGAAATTGTCCAACGGCATTCTGGCGGACGTGGCTCCCACGCTGTTGAACTTGATGGGGCTGAAACAGCCTGCCGAAATGTCCGGCCACAGCCTGGTGACGCCCAAGAACTGATCCGGTCTGCGTTTTTTCATTTCCCGTTCGTGCGCCGGTTTGCACGGACGGGATTTTTTTGTCATGGCGGGATTGCGGGAACGGTCCGCTTGAGAGAAAAGCGTGTCTCTAAGAAAAATATTCAGGAAAAGGGAATAAAAGACTTGTCATGGTGTGAAATCACGTTATATTTGCCGTCCCCAAACGCACCAGAAGGTGCAAGAAATACGTTTTCTATCGGGTTTGCCTCCGGAAAAAAGGCGCGCTTCCTGCTTACTGAAAGGGATGTTCGCCTTGAATATCGGTGCAGACCGACGAACCACAACCAAAGCAGGAAAACATGCCGACTATTAATCAGCTCGTCCGCAAGGGACGTATTACTCCGGAAGAGAAGTCCAAGTCACGCGCTCTTCATAGCTGCCCGCAACGCCGCGGTGTTTGTCTCCAGGTGATGACCCGTACGCCCAAGAAGCCGAACTCGGCTCTCCGCAAGGTGGCCAAGGTCCGTCTTACCAATGGTGAAGAAGTGATCGCCTACATTGGCGGTGAAGGCCACAACCTTCAGGAACACTCCATCGTGCTTGTTCGCGGCGGTCGTGTGAAGGACTTGCCTGGTGTTCGCTATCATATCGTCCGCGGCGCTCTTGACTGCCTCGGTGTCGACAAGCGCCGCCAGGGCCGTTCCAAGTATGGCGCCAAGCGCCCGAAGGCTGCTGCCAAGTAAACATTAACAATCTTACCTATTAAATATTATGGCCCGCCGTAAACGCGTCTATAGAAAAATCGAACGTCGTGACCCCCGTTACGACAGCACTCTTGTTGGCAAGCTGATCAGCAAGGTTATGCTGGATGGCAAGCGCTCCCTTGCGGAACGCATTGTGTATGCTGCCATCGACATGGCTAACGAAGGTACGGACAGCATTGACCCCCTGGAAGTGATCACCCGCGCCATTGAAAACGCCAAGCCCCGTGTGGAAGTGAAGAGCCGCCGTGTTGGTGGCGCCACTTACCAGGTGCCGCTTGAAGTGGATCCGGCCCGTTCCGAATCTCTCGCCATGCGCTGGATCGTGAATTATGCCCGCAACCGCAAGGGTGTGCCGATGCACAAGGCGCTTTCCAATGAAATCAAGGAAGCCGCCAACAACCAGGGCGCTGCCGTCCGCAAGCGCGACGATGTGCACAAGATGGCCCAGGCCAACCGCGCCTTTGCCCATTTCCGCTGGTAATCCCTTCCGCGACCATCAGCAGAACCATTCACTTTCGATCTTACAGATACTTTCCAGACACTATGTCCGATCACGTAAACAATCCCAATCGCAAGGCTCCCCTTGAGCGCTACCGCAACATCGGTATCTCCGCTCACATTGACGCCGGCAAAACCACTTTGTCCGAGCGTATTCTTTTCTACACCGGCATGATCCACAAGATCGGTGAAACCCACGACGGTTCCACCACTACCGACTGGATGGAGCAGGAACGCGAACGCGGCATCACCATTACCTCAGCCGCCGTTACCACCAACTGGAAGCAGGTGAAAAATGAAGGTATCACCAAAATGTTCGAAGGCGAAAACTTCCAGCTGAACATTATTGACACTCCCGGGCACGTTGACTTCACTGCTGAAGTGGAACGTTCCCTCCGCGTGCTTGACGGCGCCATCGTGGTATTCTGCGGTGTGGCCGGCGTACAGCCCCAGACGGAAACCGTGTGGCGCCAGGCCACCAAGTACAGTGTTCCCCGCATGTGCTTCGTGAACAAGATGGACCGCACCGGCGCCAACTTCAACAACGTTCTGGACGATATCCATAACAAGCTGGGCGCCAACGCCGCCGCTATTCTGATTCCCATCGGTTCCGAAGACCAGCTCCGCGGCCAGATCGACGTGGTGAACCAGAAGGCCATCATGTACGCCGACAATGACCGTCTGGGTTCCACCTATACGGTTGAGGAAATCCCCGCCGAGCTCAAGGAGGAAGCCGAACTGGCCTACCATGAGCTGGTAAGCCGCGTGGCTGACGTGGACGATGAACTTGCTGAAAAGGTTCTCATGGAAGAACCCTTCACCGCCAAGGAACTCAAGGAAGCCATCCGCCGCGCCACCATCACCAACAAGTTTATCCCCGTTGCAGGCGGTTCCGCCTTCAAGAACAAGGGTGTTCAGTTCCTGCTTGATGCCGTGGTGGACTACCTTCCCTCTCCGGTGGAAACCGTTCCCGCCCACGCTGAAAGTACGCTGGATCCGGAAAAGACTTTTAAAATCACCGCTACGGACGACGCCAAGCCCATGGTGCTGGCGTTCAAGCTCTGGGCTGACAAGTTCGTCGGCAAACTGGTGTTCATCCGCGTGTATGCCGGCGTCCTCAAGAAGGGTGATACCGTGTACAATCCCCGTACCCGCAAAACGGAACGCGTGGGCCGCATTATTCAGATCCAGGCTGACCAGCACACGGACATTGACGCTGTGTATTCCGGCGACATCGCCGCCATTGTGGGTCTGCGCAACGTGACTACGGGCGACACTATCACCAGTCCGGACAACGATATCTGCCTGGAGCCTCCCACCTTCCCGGAAACCGTTATTTCCATGGCTGTGGAACCCAAGACCAAGGCCGACCAGGAAAAAATGTCCAATGCCCTGGGCCGTCTGTCTGAAGAAGACCCGACCTTCCGCGTGAAGACCGATGAAGAAACCGGCCAGACCTTGATTTCCGGCATGGGTGAACTTCACCTGGAAATCATCATTGACCGCCTGATGCGCGAATTCAAGGTGGAAGCCGACATCGGCAAGCCCCAGATCGCCTACCGCGAAACCATCACTGCTCCCGCCCACGGCGACGGCAAGCTGGTGAAGCAGTCCGGCGGCCGCGGCCAGTACGGCCACGTTGTTATCGACGTGAAGCCGAACGAACGGGGCAAGGGCCTCACCATTGAAAACAAGATTGTGGGCGGCGCGATTCCCAAGGAATACATGAACGCCGTTTATGCCGGTCTCAACGAAGCCATGACCACGGGCGTTATCGCCGGTTATCCGGTGGTGGACGTACACGTTGAAGTGGTGGACGGTTCCTATCACGAAGTGGACTCCAACGAAAACGCGTTCAAGATGGCCGCCATTTTCGCCATGAAGGACGCCTTCAAGAAGGCCAAGCCCATCATGCTGGAGCCCATCATGTCCGTTGAAGCTTCCACGCCGACCGACTACCAGGGCGACATCATGGGCGACCTGAACCGCCGCCGCGGCCAGATCAGCAACATGGAAAACAAGGCCAATGCCTGCATTCTCAAGGCCATGGTTCCCTTGTCCGAAATGTTCGGTTACTCCACCGCCATCCGTACCCTTTCCAGTGGCCGCGCCTCCTACTCCATGGAGCCGTCCCACTTTGAACAGGTGCCTCAGAACCTCGTTGACCAGATTGTCAGCGACAGGGCCAAATAAACAACCTTTGAAGTATAACCAATAGACCGCACGTCCATGCAAAGTCCAAAAATCCGCATTCGACTCCGCGCTTTCGACTCCCGCGCCATCGACCGCTCCTCCCAGGAGATCGTTGAAACCGCCAAGCGCACCGGAGCCAAAGTTCACGGCCCGATCCCGTTGCCGACCCGCATTGAGAAATTCTCCGTGAACCGTTCCGTTCACGTCAACAAAAAGTCGGCTGAACAATTTGAAATCCGCACCCATAAGCGTCTGCTCGACATCGTCGATCCGACCGCACGCACGATTGATGAGCTCAAGAAGCTCAACCTTCCCGCCGGCGTGGACATCACGATCCGCATCTAGTTTGGTACCCGGATAAGTAATTAAAAAACAGAAAGACACACTACAATGGCTCTAGGACTTATCGGAAAAAAGGTCGGTATGACCCGTCTGTTTGACCAGGAATCCGGCGCTATGGTGCCCGTGACCGTCATTGACGTCAAGGGCAACACCTTCGCCCAGATCAAAACGGAAGACAAGGATGGCTACAATGCCATTCAGGTTGCCTTTGATGCGCAGAAGGAAAGCCGCGTGGCCAAGCCTCAGGCCGGCCACTTCAAGAAACTGGGCATTCAGCCCACCAAGCTCCTCAAGGAATTCCGCGTGGAAGCTTCTGAACTGCCTGCTGAAGGCGCTGAAGATCCCGGCGTGGATCTCTTTTCCGCCGGCCAGTGGGTTGACGTGATCGGCACTTCCAAGGGCAAGGGCTTCCAGGGTGCAATGCGCCGCCACAACTTCCACGGCTCTCCCGCCGCCCACGGTTCCATGATGCACCGCCGTACCGGTGGTGTGGGTGGCTGCTCCACCCCCGGCCGCGTCTGGAAGAATCAGAAGATGCCCGGGCAGATGGGCAACGCCAGGCGCACGGTTCAGAACCTGAAGGTTGTGGCCGTTCGTCCGGAGGACAATGTTATCCTCATCTCCGGCGCCGTTCCCGGTGCACGCGGTTCCTACCTCGTGATCCGCCCCGCCAAGAAGAAGTAGGCTTTAGCAACCACACATTGAATATAGGAAAACCTATCTATGTCCGCAAATACCTTTACATTAGAAGCCGCCGCTGCCGCCAACATCCAGGTTGCAGGCAGTGACAAGGGCTCCCAGGCCGTGCACGACCTCATCGTGGCTTATCAGGCAAACCGCCGCACTGGTTCCGCCAACACCAAGACCCGCGGTGAAGTCAGCGGCAACAACAAGAAGATCTTCCGCCAGAAGGGCACGGGCAACGCCCGCCACGGCGACAAGCGCGCTCCCATCTTCGTGGGCGGCGGTGTGGTCTTCGGCCCCCGTCCTTGTGACTATTCCAAGAAGGTGAACAAGAGCACCCGCCGTCTGGCCCTGCGCCGCGTTCTGGGCGATCTGATCGCCGCTTCCAGAATCAGCACCGTTGCCGAATTCTCTGTGGCCGACGGAAAGACCAAGTCTTTCATCAAGGCCGTCAAGGATCTGACAGACGCCAAGAAAGTGCTCATCGTGGCCGCTTCCTTTGATGAAGCCACCTACCTCGCCGGCCGCAACGTTCAGGACGTGCTCCTGATGACCGCCGCTGAAGTGAACATTGAACAGCTCATGAAGGCTGACGCAGTGATCCTCGTTGACAATGCTTTAGAAACCCTCGCCAGCCGTACTGCTTAAGAAGCCATGAAAGACATTTACCAAGTCATTAAGAAGGTGCGCATCAGCGAAAAGGCCACCATGCTCCAGGAAACCACCGGAGAGCTGGTCCTTGAAGTTGACCGCGACGCCAACAAGATCGAAATCAAGAAGGCTGTTGAAGTTGCTTTCGGCAAGAAGGTCGCTTCTGTCCGTACCGCCAACTATGACGGCAAGCTCAAGCGTCAGCGCCGCGCTGACGCGGGTCGCACCGCCCATTGGAAAAAGGCTTACATCAAGCTTGCCAACGGTGAAACCCTTGACCTCGTTTAAAGCCCCTATTAGGAAGGAAAGCTATCATGTCCCTCAAGTCATTCAAGCCAGTTACTCCCTCTAACCGCTACAAGGTGTGGCCGTCCTTTGACGAAATCACTACCTCCACCCCGGAAAAGAGTCTCTGCCGTCCCCTCAAGAAGTCCGGTGGCCGCAACAATAACGGCCGCATCACCACCCGCCACATCGGCGGTGGCCACAAGCGCAAGTACCGTCTGGTGGACTTCAAGCGCAACAAGTTCGATGTGCCTGCCACCGTACTCACCATCGAATACGATCCCAACCGCACCTGCCGTATCGCCCTGATCGAATACAAGGACGGTGAAAAATCCTACATCCTGGCCCCCAACGGCCTGCAAGTAGGCATGAAGGTGGAAAGCGGCCAGAAGGTTGCTCCCAAGGTCGGCAATGCCATGCCTTTGAAGAACGTTCCCCTGGGTACCTCCGTTCACAACATTGAAATCCGTCCGGGTTCCGGCGGCAAGGTTGCCCGTGCAGCCGGTCAGCAGGCCATCGTTTCCAACCGTGAAGCAGGTTATGCGCTGATCAAGATGCCCTCCGGTGAAATCCGCCGTTTCAATGAGGATTGCTACTGCACCATCGGTCAGGTCGGCAATACCCAGCACATGAACGAAATGTCCGGCAAAGCCGGCCGCACTCGCTGGCTGGGCGTCCGTCCCACCGTCCGCGGCATGACGATGAACCCCGTCGACCACCCGAACGGGGGTGGCGAAGGCAAGTCCAAGTCCGGTGGTGGCCGCCAGCACCTGAAGTCCCCCTGGGGCCATGTCAAGGGCCAGAAGACCCGCCGTCTCCGCAAGCCCAGCGACTCCGTCATCGTACAGCGCCGCAACTCCAAGTAATCAATACACAATAACTTTAACTAGGATCATATAACATGGGACGTTCTCTCAAAAAAGGCCCTTTTGTCAGTCAAAAGCTTCTCGCCAAGATCGATGCTCAGCTTGAATCCGGCGATCGCAAGCCGATCAAGACCTGGAGCCGTGCATCCATGATTACGCCAGACTTCGTCGGCTTGACCTTCCTGGTGCACGCCGGCAAGAACTTTGCCACCGTGTACGTCACGGAAAACATGGTAGGCCACAAGCTTGGTGAATTTGCCCCGACTCGTGTCTTCAAACAGCACGGCGGTATCGGTAAGAAGTAATCAGTAAGTTAACAATCAACATGTCGAACTCTTCTTCCATCCTTGCCTATTCCCTCTCGGCCATTGTTGGTCTGGGCGGAACCATGCAGGGAGCGGAAGAGGGTACGGCGGCACTGACGCGCAGAATCGAGCGTCTCGAAAAGCAGAATGCGGCCCTCAAGGCGTCCTACGCTCAGGCCCGCATTGATGCCGACAACGCGAATGCCCAGCTTCTGGACATCCGTTCCCGGCTGGAGGCTTTGGGAGGCGCTGCGCTAGGTAACAGTGAGGAACGCCTGATTCAGGCGATGGCTAACATCGAGGTTCTCAGCGACCGCATTCAGCGGCTGGAACAGGCGTCAGTCAAGCTCTCCGGGGCTATCCTCGCCTACATGAAACAGGCCATATCCGAGGATGCGGACGCCAGAACAGCAGTGGAAAGCTCCCTGCGCCTGCTGGATTCCGTGCTCGGATACAGGCAACAGCCCGTGCGAGATGGCGCGGGAACCCAGGCGGAAGCCAAGGTGCTCAGCATCGACTCCGAGTCCGGAGTGGTGGTGGTCAACGTCGGAAAATCCGCCGGGATGCAAATCGGGATGCCATTGCTGCTGACCCGTGGAGCACAAACCATCGGAGAAGCCGTAGTCACGGACGTTCGCAAGGATGTGTGTGGCGCGCTTGTTCAGAAGCTCATGGCGCCGGCCGATCCGGTGCGCGTCGGAGATTCTGCCTCAGTAAAAACCAACGATTAAATCATCTTCATAAATAACCTGCACTACGAGGAAAAACCCATGGAAGTGAAAGCTGTTTACAAATACGCCCGCATCTCTGCCAAGAAGATGCGCGATATTGCTCAAGAAATCCAAGGCTTGTCCGTCTCCCAGGCGACCGACATCCTGTCCTACACCCCCAAGAAGGGTGCCTATCTGCTGAATAAGACGCTCAAGTCTGCCGTGGCCAACGCTGAAAACAATGCGGAATTGTCCGTCGATACGCTCGTCGTGAAATCCGTCATGGTTGATGAAGGCCCCACCATGCGCCGTACCATGCCCCGCGCCCGCGGATCCGCCAACATGATCCGTAAGCGCACATCCCACATCACCGTTGTACTGGCCGATCAAGAAGGCTAAGTTCATCACAATCTAACACACATATAGCTGAACTAACATCATGGGTCAGAAAGTAAATCCAATCGGGTTCCGCCTCGCCGTCAACAAGGACTGGCGCTCCAAGTGGTACGCCACGGGCCAGGATTACGCCACCAAGCTGCATGAAGACTTGGTAATGCGCAAATACATCAAGGAGCAGCTGATGTCCGCCGCCGTTTCCAGCATCGTGATCGAACGTGCCTGGAATAGTGTCCGCATCACCGTTCATACCGCCCGTCCGGGTCTTGTAATCGGCCGCAAGGGCGAAGAAATTGAAAAGATCCGCCAGTACCTTCAGGGTCTCTGCGGTGCTTCCACCCAGGTCAACATTGACATCGTGGAAATCCGCTCCCCTGAGACGGACGCCCAGCTTATCGCTGAAAACGTGGCCGTCCAGCTGGAACGCCGTGTTTCCTTCCGCCGCGCCATGAAGCGCGCCGTGCAGGTTGCCATGGAACGCGGTGCCGACGGCATCCGCATCCGTTGCGCCGGCCGTCTCGGCGGTGCCGACATCGCCCGTGCCGAATGGTACCGCGAAGGCAAAGTGCCGTTGCAGACTCTCCGCACGCCGATCGACTACGGCTTTGCCGAAGCCCGTACCCTGTACGGCATCATCGGCGTGAAGTGCTGGGTCAACAAACGCGATGAAGTCGTTTCCCAGCAGAGTTCCCGCCCGTCCGGCCCCCGCGGTCCCCGTCGTCCGCGTGCCTAAGAAAGCCGCCATCACATTGTTCATCACACTTAACACAAGGAGGAATAAGATATGCCTTTAATGCCCAAAAGAGTGAAGCACCGCAAGATGCACCGCGGCAGCCGTTCCGGCAATGCCACCAGCGGTACCTATGTTGCCTTTGGTGACTTCGGCCTTCAAGTGCTCGACCGCGGTTGGATTACCAACAACCAGATCGAAGCCTGCCGTATTGCGATCAACCGTTACCTGAAACGTAAAGGTAAGGTGTTTATCCGCATTTTCCCGCAGAAGTCCTTTACGTCCCGTCCCCCGGATACACGTATGGGTAAGGGCAAGGGCGCCGTGGAAGGCTGGGTGGCCGTTGTCCGCCCCGGGAACATTCTGTTTGAAGTAGGCGGCGTGACTGAATCCCAGGCCCGTGAAGCCCTTCGTCTGGCTTCCAACAAGCTGGGCGTACCGACCCGCTTCGTCTATCGTCAAGGCGTTCAACACTAAAGCTACTCATCACCATGTCCGATAAGAATTCCCCCAAAGAACTTCGTGCTATGTCCGCCAAGGAGCTTTCCGCCCTGGTGCGCAGCCTTCGTGAAGAACTCTTCAATCTCCGTCTCCAGCAGGCCACCGGCCAGCTGGAAAACAACCAGAGAATCCGCACCGTCCGCAAGGATCTTGCCCGCGCCCTTACCATCAAGGGTGAAACCGGGGAAGCGTAAACTGAGGATTTCCGGTAACAACAGAATATTCTACACTTTTAGAATCCAATGTCCGAACAAACCGAAACAACCAAGAAGCCCGGCCTTCGCAAGACGCGCGTCGGCGTGGTGACCTCCACCAAGATGGACAAGACCATCGTCGTGGAATACGTTGCCCGCGTTCCGCACCCCAAGTTCAAGAAAATCGTTAAGAAGAGCAAGAAGTTCTATGCCCATGACGAAAATTCCGCAGCCAAGGTAGGCGATAAGGTACGTATCGTTGAAACGCGCCCGCTTTCCAAGCTCAAGTGCTGGGAACTGGTGGAAGTGCTTACCCACTAATCAGGAATCAACCATTAAGTAAAGGAGATTTGATACCATGATCCAGATGGAATCCCTAGTCCAGGTGGCCGACAATACCGGCGCCCGCTCCGCCAAGATGATTGGCGTCATCGGCAAGCGCACCCGTCAGGCCCACATTGGCGATATTATTACCTGCCACATCCGCGAATCCATTCCCACCGCTTCTGTGAAGAAGGGTACTGTGGTGAAGGCCGTGGTGGTGCGCACCGCCGCCCCGATCCGCCGTGATGACGGCTCCGTGCTCCGTTTTGACGGCAACGCCGTCGTCATCATCGACAAGGATAACAACCCGCGCGGCACCCGCATTTTCGGGCCGGTCGCCCGTGAACTCCGTGAAAAGAAGTTCATGAAGATTGTTTCCCTTGCTCCGGAAGTGCTCTAATCGAATCACGTCAGAATGTTGAAAAGCCGCCTTCCTTTTGGGAAGGCGGCTTTTTTATGGCAGGCAGGGGAAGGGTCGTTGCCATTTACAGCCGGGAAAGAGGGTGAGGGAACATGGCATCCGGGTGTTTGGAAGACCGTTTGCAAGGTTTCTGGTGCAGCGAGGGCAAGAGCCGGAGGAAATGCTTCTATGAAGCATTCAGAGGGCGGAGAATGGTCCCTGATGAATCTGCGTGTGTCCCCCTTTTCTTCCGTAGTTTCCGGGGGCTTTTAATGCCTGCTGTTTTCCGCGGCGGATTTGCCGCCCAACTGCTGGGCCGAGCCGCAGGCCGGACAGCGGAACCAGTTGAAGAGGAATATATGCAGCGCTGTTGCGAATACATAACCGAACAGCGGAATGTGGTGTGCCGCCTTGTTGCGGTTGTATTTTTTAAAGGAGAAGAGGGGTGCCCGGCATACGCTGCATTTCCGGGGAAGGGCCACGGCAAGGTAAAGAATCAGGGCCAGTATCCAGGGACCGAAGCAGAGGCAGATGATTTGCCAGCCCCGTTCTCCGTTGAGCAGCATCATGGTTGTCAGAATAATGGCGGAAATGCTGCTGGCGAAGAAGAGAAGAACGGCTATGGCCCCGATCCAGGTCCGAAAAGGAGTCAGGTGCTTAATGCCTTTTTTCCGCAGGTAGGTCTTGCGGTGTTCCTGCACGGAGGCTGGTTTGGCGGGACGGTAGCTGTATTCTTCCCGGGACTGTGATTTGGAGGCAACAGACTTGCCGGCTGATCTGGCGGGAAGTACGGATTTTCTCTCCGGGAGAAGCACTTTAGGTGTTTCTTCCGTTTTCTCCGTAGTATTCACAGGAGTGGCGAGCGGCAGGATGAAGCCCGCGTCCCGGGTAATGCTGTCCGAGCTTGCCGCCCTGGGAGCAGTGAGGGCTTGGGCCACCCATTCCCTGAACACAGGTGCCGCAGGTATTTCCACCTCCAGTTTCAGTATCCGTTTTGCCTGATGAAGTTCAGGCAAAACGGTGAAGGGATCAATCGCGGCGAATTCCTTCAGCGTACTGATGCCGACCGCTTCCAGCAATTCCGCGAATTGCTTCCGGTCTTCAAAGTACTGTTGAAGATCATTCATTCCGGGTAGAATATGTTTTTAGGAGAGGGAATCAAGCATCGCTTTCAGCTGAGTCTGTTTTGTTTTCCAGTCCGCCAGGCGCTCCTTTTCCTGGGAAACTACTTCCGCAGGGGCGCGTTCTACAAAGCCCGCATTGTCAAGCTTGGCAGATGATTTGGCAATTTCCCTGGAGATTTTATCCAGCTCCCGTTCCAGGCGCTCCCGCTCCGCTTCCACATCAATAAGGCCTTCCAGCGGCAGGAAGAGTTCGCCGAGAGGCGTGAGAGCCGCCGGAGTTCCTTTGGGTGCGGCGTAGGAAGCGTCGCGGGTGACGGATTTGGCGTTCGCGAGGATGGAGAGCCGGGAAAGGATATCCTGCGGAACGCCATTGGCCGTTTTCAGGACGAAGCTGACGTTTTTGTTTTTGGACAGATCGTATTCCGCCTTGAGGTTGCGCGCCTTGTTGGCCGTTTCATAGAGGGCAGCAGCTTGTGTGCATGCCAGCGTGATGCGTTCCCCGTCCATCCCGGCCAGCAGGCCGTCCGGAGAGGGCAGGGGAGTGAGCATGAGGGGTAGTCCTGCGTTGCCTTCCGCAAAGCCCAGGGAGGACCAGAGTTCTTCCGTGATGTGGGGCATGACTGGATGCAGCAGGGCCAAGTAATGGCGAAGTACCGTGTCCATGACAGTCAGGGTGGCTGCCCGTACGGAGGAGTCCGCGCCGTCCCTCAGGTCGCCTTTGACGGCTTCCAGGAAGCGGTCGCAGTATTCATTCCAGAAGAATTGGTACAGCACCTGGATCAGAGCATTGAATTCATAGTCCGACAGTGCTTTTTCCACGTCCGCGTGGAGCTGTCTGAGCTTGGAAATGATAGCAAGGTGAACGGAGGAGTACTGCAGGGCAGTTTCTTCCCCCACATTACCCTGCATGAGGCGGAAGCGGGTGGCATTGTAGAGTTTGTTGGCAAAGTTGCGGCCTTCCCCGATCTGGCTTTCGTCAAAGCGAACATCCGTCCCGGTGGGGGCGATGCGCATGAGGCCGAAGCGGAGACCGTCGGCGCCATAGTTGGCGATGAGGTCCAGCGGGTCCGGTGAGTTGCCCAGGGATTTGCTCATTTTGCGTCCTATTTTATCACGGATGATGGAGGTGAAGAAGACGTTGCTGAACGGTTTTTCATGCTGGAAGCGGTAACCGGCCATGATCATGCGGGCCACCCAGAAGAAGATGATGTCCGGTCCTGTGACCAGGTCTGTGGTGGGGTAGAATTTGGCGCGGGTGGCATCGTCCATCGTAGCGAAAGGCCACAGCCAGGAGGAGAACCACGTGTCCATCACGTCGTTGTCCTGAATCCAGTTTTCCGGGTTCTCCGGAGGTTCCGTTCCCACGTAGATGGAACCGTTTTCCAGGGCAGACGCATCCAGCGCGGGAGCGTTCCGGAGTTCTTCCGCCTTATCTTTTCTGTACCAGACGGGGATGCGGTGTCCCCACCAAAGCTGGCGGGAGATGCACCAGTCCTGAATGTTTTCCAGCCAGTGGGCATAGGTTTTCGCCCAGCGGGCGGGGCGGAAGGTGATGTCTCCATCGGCGACGGCGTCCGCAGCCTCCTGAATGCAGGGATATTTGAGGAACCATTGCATGGAGAGGCGCGGTTCGATCGGAACATTGGCGCGTTCGGAGAAGCCTACCTTGTTGTCATAGTCTTCAATTTTGACCATGAGGCCGGCGCTCTCCAGCATTTCCACTGATTTATGGCGTGCGTCAAAGCGATCCATGCCGTGCAGCTCCGGAACGTCCGGGCAGTTGATATGGCCGTCGGGAGTAAGGATGTCGATGATTTCCAGATTGAATTTCTGGCCGATTTCAAAGTCCGCCTTGTCGTGGGCCGGGGTGATTTTGAGGGCACCGGTGCCGAATTCGATTTCCACGTATTCATCCCCGATGATGGGAATGGGCGTGGAGTTGAGTGGGCGCATCACGTTTTTGCCGATGAGATGGGCGTAACGCGGGTCCTTGGGGTTTACGGCCACAGCTACGTCCGCCATGATGGTTTCCGGACGGGTAGTGGCCACATGAAGGGCGCCCGAGCCGTCTTCCAGCTTGTACAAGACAGTGTAGAGCTTGCTTTTTTGCTCCGTCATGATGACTTCCTCATCGGAAAGGGCCGTCAGGGAGACGGGGCACCAGTTGACCATGCGGCGTCCGCGGTAGATGAGGCCTTCCTTGAAGAGGTCGATGAAGACCTGTCCGACAGCCCTGGTGTATTCCTCATCCATCGTGAAGCGTTCGCGGTCCCAGTCGCAGGAGCAGCCCAGTTTGTGAAGCTGGTTGATGATGATGCCGCCGTGCTTTTCCTTCCATTCCCAAACTTTTTTCAGAAAGGCTTCACGGCCCACGTCATGGCGGGTCTGTCCCGTGGTCTGCCTGAGATCCTTTTCCACGCGCACCTGCGTGGCGATGCCCGCATGGTCCGTTCCGGGAAGCCACAGGGCTTCATATCCCTTCTGTCGCGCACGGCGCACCAGGATGTCCTGGATGGTGTTGTTCAGCACATGGCCCAGGTGGAGCACTCCCGTGACATTGGGGGGAGGAATGACGACGGAGTAGGCGGGCTTTTCGGAAGCCGGGTCAGCCTTGAAACAACCTTTTTCAATCCAGAGGGATTGCCATTTTTCTTCCACGAGGGACGGATCATATGCTTTGGGCAGATCAGACATGCGCAAGAGGGTAACATAAAGTTTTTTTCTTTCAATCCCTACATGAGACGGAGGAATGAGAAGGAACGTCAATTTCATTTCTTCCGCTGCGTCATGAAAAAGCCGCCGGTTCCCGTGCAGGAAACGGCGGCTGGTTCAGGAAGGTTTTTCCTGTCCTTATTTAACTGTTACGGTTGTCTGGGCAGCTTTGAGTCCATTGGAGATGACCTGGAGGGTTGCCTTGCCGGATTCTCCCTTGCGGGAGCGCAGAATGACCTGGGCAAGGCCGTTAAAGGCTTTGATTTTCAGAATATTCTTGTTTTCCGGATTGGCCATGGTGGTGAAGTCCGTCGGGTCTCCGTTGCAGATGCCGGCAATTTCCACAGGGCCGCTGACCTTGAAAGTGAGCATGTTTTTGCTGCGCGGAACCATGCGGCCCTGGGCGTCCCGGACGGCAACGGTGACGTAGGAGAGGTCATAGCCGTCTCCGTTGATTTCATTGCGGTCGGGTTTCAGGGTAAGGGCTGCTGGTTTTCCGGTGGTGGCCACCGTGTCCGTAGCCCATGCCTTGCCGTCCTTTTTGGCAACTACCTTGAGGGTGCCGGGCGTGTATTTCACGTCTTCCCACACAAGGCGGTAGCGGTCTTTTTCTCCCTTGCCCTTTTTGCGGACTCCCAGGGATTTGCCGTTCAGGAAGAGTTCCGCTTCATCTCCGCTGGTGTAAACGTGTACGGGTGTGATTTCTCCCTTGCGTTCCGGCCAGTTCCAATGGGGCAGGATGTGGGCCATCTTGACGTCCGGCCTCCATTTTGCCTGGTAGATGTAGAAGCGGTCCTTCTTGAAGCCGCACAGGTCCACAATGCCGAAGTAGGAGCTGCGGGAAGGAGCGCGGTTGCCCAGCTTTTTGAGTTCCGCCATCAGTTTTTCCCGTTCCGGTCCTTCAGGCACGTTCAGGGCGTTGGTGGCGTCCAGGTTGTACGGAGTGGGTTCGCCGAGGTAGTCGAAGCCCGTCCACACGTATTCCCCCGCGCTGTTGGGGTTGTCGTCCTGGGCGGCGAATTCCACGTCCGGACGGTATGCCCAGCCAGGGGCGTACAGGTCGTAGGAGCTGACCTGGTAGAGGAAGAATCCCTTGCTCTTGTTCCAGTCCACGGGGAAGAAGTATTCTCCGCGCGTACTGACACAGGAGGAGGTTTCACTGGCGTAGAAGGGCTGGTCCGGCCGGTCCTTGGAGAAGGCCTTGTATGCCCAGGGCTTGTAGTTGTAGCCGTACACGTCCAGAGTGTCCGCAAACCCGTTCCGGGCGGCGCCTGCGTCATTGCAGCCAGCCGTTACCTTGCGGGTGGGGTCTTCCCGGTGGAAGAGGTCCGTCAGGGTCTGGGAAACGTGGTGCAGGCTCTTGTTGCCCTGTTCCGGCACTTCGTTGCCCGTACTCCATGCGATGACGCTGGGATGGTTGCGGTCCCGGTGGCAGAAGTTGACCAGATCGCGTTCGTGCCATTCGTCAAAGTAGTTGTGGTAGTCCTGTCCCTTTTTGGCGCTGTGCCACATGTCAAAGAGCTCGTCGATAACCAGTATTCCCATTTTGTCGCACAAGTCCAGAACTTCCGGAGCGGGCGGGTTGTGGGAGGTGCGGATGGAGTTGACGCCCATTTCCTTCAGGATTTCAATCTGGCGTTCATAGCCGCGCGTGTGGGCGGCCCCGCCCAGCGGTCCCAGGTCGTGGTGCTGGCAGACGCCATTGAGCTGGACGCGCTCGCCATTGAGATAGAATCCGGTGGGCTTCCATTCGATGGTGCGTACGCCGAAGTTCGTGAATTTCTGGTCAATGATTTTGTCCCCCACCTTGACGATTGTTTTCATCTTGTACAGATGGGGTGCCTTGAGCGTCCACAGAGTGGGATTTTTGAGCGTGAGCGTGCTGGTGACCTTGCCTTTTTCTCCGGCGGGAATGGCTTCCCCCTTGGTGGTGACGGAGGCCACTACCTTGTTTCCGTCCAGGATTTCTTCCGTGACGGTGGGGGTGACAGGCTGTTCCGTGGTGTTTTTCACCGTGGTGTCCACTTCCACCTTGGCTGCGGATTTGGTGATTTCCGGAGTTTTGACGAAGACGCCCCAGTGCTCAATGTGAACGGGGTTGGATTCCGTCAGCCATACATGGCGGTGAATGCCCCCGCCCGGATACCAGCGGGAGGAGTTGGGGGGATTGTCCACCCTGACGGCAATGGAATTTTTCTGGCCGAATTTCAGGAAGGGGGTGATGTCCACGCGGAAGGAACCGTAGCCGTATTTCCATTCTCCGGCGAGTTCTCCGTTCACATAGATTTTCGGGCGTGACATTACGCCGTCAAAGTCCAGATAGAATTGGTTGCCCTTGGCGTCTGCGGGAATTTCCAGCGTTTTGCGGTACCAGCCGATGCCTGCCCATGGGAGCTTGCCAGTTTCATTGGGAAGGTCCATGCGGTAGGGGCCTTCAATACCCCAGTCGTGCGGCAGGTTCAGGGACCGCCAGTTTTTGTCGTTGAAGCCGGGGCTGGAAGGGGTGTCGTTTTTTCCTCCGCTGGGGGCCTGGGGACGAATGGTTTCCCCCTTGGCGTCGGTAAAGGTGATTTCACGAATGCTGGCCCAGTTGCCCTGGTTGTTGCCTGTAGCGGTAACACGGAAGTAGCGGGCCTTGCCGCTTTTGTTTTCCACGGTGTCATCCTTGCTGTTGTTCTGGCCGGAGGTTTTGTCCTCAATGGTCGTCCAGCGTTTTCCGTCGCTGGAGCTTTCCAGCTTGAAAAGATGGTTGTTCTGTTTTTCCCACAGAATGTTGATTTTTTTTACATCCACGGGGCGCCCCATGTCCACGGTCAGTTTTTCTCCGCTCTTGCTGCCGTCGGCGCACCACCGGGTGGACTTGTCGCCGTCCACGGCATTGTCGGCGGGGTTGCCGGCTTCTTCACTGGTTGCCGTGGCGAATCCCAGGGTTTTCCCCGGTTCCGGGAGAGTGCTGCCGTCCGGCATTTTGCCGAAGCGGGCGAATTTCCAGTTCCAGTCCAGGCTCTCCGTTTTGGTGGCATCCAGAGGAGCACCCATCAGGGTAGCGATGCTGAATGCCGTCAGGCAGAGGGTCGTACGTGTAATGTTGGCGAACATATCTCCCTTATTACGTCTGCAATTTCGTGATCTTGCAAGAATTTTATTCGACAAAGCTCTGTTTACTTGTGCGGAATGCGCATGGAGTCAACGTATCCGGCGGGATGACGGAGGCCGACCATTCCGTTACATATAAGACATCTTTCCGGGAGCGAATGACATGGGAGAGCTTCCGGAGGGTATGAGGAGGCTGCATGAAAAAGGGCCTCTTTACTGAATGAGAAAGAGATAAGAGGACAGAACACAGGAAGGAAATGCCGGACCGGCCGTTGTGGCCGGTCCGGCAAAGGGGAAGGAAAAAAGATCAGATGTATACCTTGACGATGGCTTTTTTCCTGAGACGGTCCACCCATTTTTTATAGCGTTCATTGCTGCGCTTGTTGCGTGCCATCATGTCGATTTGTTCCTTGATGGCGGAGAGGGGGGGCGGAGGCGCCAGTTCCTTTTTTTCCACCATCACAATGGTGAAGCCGGTGGCGTCCACCAGCGGGCCGATGATTTCCCCGGGCTGGGCTCCAAAGATGATGGCGGCGAATTCAGGAGAAAGAGTGGAACGTTCCGTGACGGGCCAGTCGCCGCCCTTTTCCGCGTACATGTCCTTGGAATAGCGGGTGGCCATTTCCGGGAAAGTTGCTTTTTTGGCCCTTATTTCGTTGGCGATGAGGTCTGCCAGGTTGAGCTGGACTTCCGGCGTGGAGGCGGAGTCATTGCCGAGCATGGGTATGAAGATTTTCTTGAATTTGACTTTGTCTTTGGTCAAATCCCGGTACTGTTCCTTGGTAGCTTCATATTCCTTCCGGAGTTCTTCGGGAGTAGGCGGGATCTCCTGGTCGTATTTGGAAGCGCGCATGATTTGGACCTGAAGCTGGTTTTTCGTCATTTCCCGGAAAGATCTGATAGTCATGCCGGACATGCTCAGGTTTTTCAAAAAGGCGTCGCGGTCTCCATTGAACGTAGTCAGGATGGTGCGGTTGATTTCCTGGTCGATCAGGGAATCGCGGATGACGCCGCCCATGCCTTCAAATTCGTTGCGGAGCAGTTCGCGTTCCACCAGGTCTTCAATGATGTTTTTCTTGGCCAGGGCAAGCTGCTTGTAAAATTCCGGTCCCTGCTTGGGATATTGCGCCGCCAGCTGAGCGCCGATGGGCATCAGCCGGACGCTGACCTCGTTGGCCGTGATGGGCCGGCCGTTGACTGTAGCCGCTATCCGGTTGACGATGCGCTGTGGCCGGAGGCGGGAAACGGGGGCTTCATCCGGAGAAACGCGCCTGGATTCATCCGGACGGACGGTTCTCCCTCCGCTTTCCTCTCCACGAAGCTGGACGGACCTGGGCAGGGTCGCTCCGGGGTTCACCACGCTTTGGCCTTGTGCGGCCAGGGTCATGGTGCAAATGAGAAGCGTCTGGATATGGGTCCTGATATTCATGAATATGTGGGAAAGGCTTGAATGCGTCCGAATCATAGGAGACAGACATGTGAATACAATACATTTTTGGGTATGTATAGTGGCTGTATCATGGCCGCCAGCCGGTTCCGAAGACAGTCCGCGCGGGCGCTTCCTTTCCTGCTGACTGTGGATATGCTTGGTGGCTGTCTGTTTTCCATATAAAATAAATGCCGATGTACGAATGCCGTTTATTGAACGGGGCTGTCCGTTCTGCACGTCCGGCCAATATTCCCACCCTGTTTACGAATGCGGCGGCGGCATGGGCCGCCGTGGCGGGGGGAGAATGGCCGCCACCCGGCATTTACCTGGGCGTGGTGCTGACGGGGCTGTTCTTTTATTTGTACGGCATGTGGGAGAATGACCGGGTGGACGCCCGCTGGGATGCCAGCCGGTATCCGGACCGTCCTGTTCCGTGCGGGGCTGTCAGCCCGTCTTTTTTAAGAGCGATTGCGCTGATGGCCGGACTGGCCGGGCTGGTGCTGAATATGCTGCTGGGCGGGGAGTTTGCCGTGGGGGGACTCCTGCTGATCGTTATTTCCCTGTACAATATGTTTCACAAGTTCTGGAGCGGCTCCATCCTGCTGATGGGACTTTGCCGCGGGCTGTGGGTGACGGTTGCGGGGCTGATTTTTTCCCATGCGGAGGGCAGGGCCGTTCTGCCGGATGCCGTGCTGTGGTATGCTGCGGGGTTGACCGTGTTTACCTGTGTAATTTCCCTGGTGGCGCGGCGTGAGGCGGGGCGGCCGCGCGTTCAGGCTGCGGTGGGGTTATTGTTGTCAGGCATGTGCCTGTTTGACGCGGCATGGCTGTTTTCCTTCGGTTCCTGGCTGGGAGCAGGAGCTGTCGTGTTATGGGCCGGGACGCGGCTTTTACAGAAACGGGGCGTACGCGCTACATAGGTTTGGATTGAAATGACAGGAAAAATATGCATGATTTGACGGGAGAAAGTGGGTTATGAGTGAATTGATCATCAAGATAGGACCGTTGTTCTGGGTATTGAGCGTGCTGGCCGTGTACGGCCTGGCGGTTGTGGCGGAACGTATTTTGTATTTCCACAGGATTCAGATCAACACGGGGGATTTTTTAAGGGGCATTTCCAGGCTGGTGAAGGCCGGCAACGTGGATGAAGCCAGGCATGAGGCGTCCATTCTGCCCGGTCCCGAGGCTCGCGTAGTTTCTTCTGTACTGGCCCATTCCGGGCTGGAGCGCCAGGAACTGCGCACGGTTGCGGAGGATTCCGTTCAGATGGAGGTGTTCCAGATTGAAAAGAATATCCGCGGATTGCTGGTGGTGGCTACAGTCAGCCCGCTGGTAGGTGTACTGGGGACTATTCAGGGATTGATCGGATTTTATTCCCAGCCCGGAGTGCTGGAAGGGAAGGCTCCCACCCTGGCCATGTCTGACGCCGTGTTCCAGGCTTTGCTGAGTTCCGCCCTTGGGCTGAGCATCGCGATTCCCGCCTATTTGTTTTATTGTTATCTGGCTTCCCGCGCCCGTCAGGTGGTCCATTCTCTGGAGCGTGCCGGAACAGAAGCCGTCTGCCTGGTATGCGACGCCCGCCAGGAGCGCGAGGATGGGGAACGCATGGCCGGCAGAAGGGACTGAGAAAGTTTAAAGGAGACGGAGAGACGTGCAGATCAAAACCCGTTCAACCTTGCCCTCCGGGGCATTTTTCCTGCAGGTGATTGTTCTGCTGGATCTGGTGATTCTTGTGTGTGTGCTGACGGTGATGACTTCCCGTGTGGGGATGGAGTATGGTTACGAGGTAAAGGCTCCAGCCTCCGGATTCCTGATGAATATCGTGGGAGATGTGGAATTTATTTCCGTTACGGCCGGAGAGCAGCCGTCCTTTTACCTCGGAAATCGGCTGATTGAGGGGGGATTGCCCGGAGTCGCCGCGGAACTGGACCGGATTGTCCGCAGCCATGGGACGGACGGAGGTGACCGCATGAGCATTGCCCTGCGGCTTGATTCTTCCGTTTCCCACGGTCTGAGGGAACAGCTTGAGAATATGGTGCTGTCCAGGGGAATGAAGTGTTATATTGCCACTGAACCAGCAGATTGACATCTTTTCTTCCCTCCGCATGAAGCTGAACAAAAAGAGCCGGGCCAAGATTTTCGACCTTCATCTGGGGTTGACGTTTGATTGGCGTGAGACTGGTATTCTGCGCTGGCGGATTTTGTTGTGGATGCTGTTTTTCGGCGTTTGTCTGTCGGTTGCTGCGGTGTTTGTGGATGTGGACGTTCCCGGTGTCCGGAGACGTGCGAACCAGACGGCGGCCGTCATTTTGTTCCCTGCGGACAATCCCCGCCTGCATCAGTATGTGCTCCGCAATACTCCTCTGCCTGTAAGAGGACCGGTGTGGGCTGACCCCGTGACGGCTGGACCCATTGGGGAAACGGGCGTGACACTGCCCTCTCTTAGTTCATCGGATACACCCCTGGAGCTTCTTCCTCCCGTGCCGTTGCCGACCGTAGCGGACCAAGTGTGGCGCATGTGGCAGTATCCGGATTTTCATATTCTTTCCGTGATGAATCCGTCTCTGGACATTTCCGGCACGTGCGTTCCCTATTTGTCTTTTTATTCTCCCGGCCTGGATGGACGGATTGTGACGTCGGGAGTCCTGGATGGTTTTGCCAGAAGCGAAGACCATACCGGGCTGAGAAGCGAATTTTTTGTGGTCGTGGACGAGTGGGGCGTTCCTTCCCAGGTACTTTTGCTGGATTCTTCCGGGAGTTCCGGTGCGGATGATTCCGCCATGAGGTTTGTACGTTCCCTGCGCTGGGTTCCTTCTGCGGCTCCACGCAGCGGCACCATGTCCATAGAATGGAAGGAGGCGGAAGAGTTATGAATATGTCTGTCCAGGATTTCCTGACGCGCCTGTTTCTGTTTGCCTGCGGCGGTTTTGCCGCCGTGGTGTTTGCATGCTTTGTGACGGGGTGCGTGCGTTCTTTTCTGGAAAGGCGCCGCAAGGTTCAGTGCCGGATATGCAGATACCGGTTTTACGCTACTCCGAATAACAGCCATGCGGAATGTCCGCATTGCGGCGCGGCCAACAGGAGCTGAAGGGTGTCCGTATCTGAAACTGCGGATTAATAGATCCGCAGGGATTCTTCATCAATGGGCAGGGAATCCATGCCCAGGTCTTCCGCCCCGTGCGTTCCCATTTCCTCCCGCACGTAGATGACGTCCACCCGGCTGCTTTTGCCTTCTCCGGAGCGGTAGCGGATGCGCGGTTCCCTGATGACCACGGTATTGCCTCCCATGGCGGCGGCTTCCTTGGTGAAGTAGTTGATCAATTCCTTGTCATCCATGGAAACATGGACAATGCGGCCGTCCGGACCGTCAAAGTGTCCCACATTAGTATATTCCCCCATGGGATATTCATCAATGACCAGAACCTCGTTCTGGTGAATAGGGGCCCGGGGTGCGCCGGATGTTACGGGCGTCCAGGCATTGGGTCCTGTTGGGGAGGAGCAGGCTGTAATCAGACTTGTCAGGCAGAAGCCCACGCTGAAAAGAGGCGCTTTCATGGTTTTCCTGCCATTAATAATCGGCAGGAGGTACAAAAATGCAACGGTAAACTTCGTTGCCATCGTGAAAGATTTGCACCATGACACGGTCCGGCGTTCTTTTCACGCAGTAAAAGTCATGTTCCTCCGGAATGGGCGGCGCATAGCGGCGGGAGGAACGGCGGGCAAAGACATGCTGGCGGAATACTCCCACAACGGCATGATTGCTCATCTTGACGATGGTGTAGTAATCGCTGGTAGGCAGGGTAATGGAAGGCGGGACGTCTTTGGCACTCACGGGAAGGAGTATAGATGGCGGCTGAAAATAAAGTCGAATCTGAAATGTGGCATGAGATCACGTCCTGCACGTTTTCCCTAGTCCGTCCGTCCCATCATTTCCCTGGTTTCCTGAATGGTGTGCGCCTGCGCTTCCCGGATGCTCATCATGGAAGGCTGTTCAAAATTTTTCCGCTTGGCATCAATGTCCCTGTTGATTTCATGGCCGAATTGTTTGTCCGCCTCTTTCCAGGTGCGTCCCTGAATTTCCGCCTTGCGCATGGCGTATTGCTTGGTGGCGTCCTGCCAGGTGCCGGTATTCACTCCCTTGGCATGAGCAATGAAGTCCGGGACTTCCGTCTTACCATCCATGAAGGATTTGGTCCCATCCCATTTTTTGGTTTCAAACCTGGTTCCCGCACCGTCAAACTGCTTTTTCTCAAATCCGGAGGTTTCAAAGGCTTTTTTCTCAACGGAGGAAATTTCCCCGCCGTATCTGCGGCCTTCAAAAGAGCTCCGTTTTTCAGAAACCATCTTCATTTCCCCGTCTTTATCCTTTTGCACGGAGAAGCCGCCGGCAAACCGGTCCATCAGGTCCATGGATTTTTGATTCCTGGTTTCCAGGCTGTTGGTAACAGTACGTTCGGTAGCGCAGGAGCAGAGCCCTGCAGCGGTAATCAGGCAGAGATGCGTTATCCGGAACATGCTCACATTCCCATTTTCCCGATTGGGAGGAAAATTGCAAACAAAAAGGCGTCTTCACCATGAGGATGAAGGCGCCCGGAGTAATTTGTCTTTCCCTGTGCCGGGGTTACTTGGAGGCGGTCAGCTTGGCGACCTGGTCCTTCAATTCCTTGCCAACTTTAAATTTGACCACGGAACGGGCCGGAATCGGTACATCCTGGTCGGGGTTCTTGGGGTTGCGACCCACTTTGGGCTTCACTTCCTTTACCTGGAAGGTGCCGAAGTTGCGGATCACAACACGGTCTCCCTCCGCAAGGGTGCTGGAGATAATGTCCACGGCACGTTGTACGATGTCGAACACTTCAATCTGAGTGAAGTTCGTTTCGGCGCTGATTTTGTTAACGAGGTCTCGTTTTGTTAATGTTTTAGCCATATGAAGTGCAGAATGATATGAATGTATGAGTTTTATAGTTCACGGGGGATGATTTGTCTCCTAAAAAATAACAGAATCCGTGGCATGCTTGATTTTTGCGTATTCAACTGGGTGATGCAGGGAATTTGCTTGACCCTCCTTGTTTGCATGCTTTCCATTATTGTTCCCCGGATATCCGGAGCAGAGAAGAAAGCGTATGCGCACCACTTTTACAACCATGCTGACCGGCGTCCAGGCCGGAAAACTGGAGGCCATTCTTGATACAAAGGGTTTTGAAAGGCAGCAGGTGCCCTACGCCCGTTTTTCCTTTTCCGGCCCCTCCCTTCTAGTGACAGTGTATGAAAAAAAGAACAAGCTTCTCGTGCAGGGTAAAGGGACGGATGAGTTTGTCGAATTCATCCTGGAACCGCAAGTAACCGGCCTTCTGTCCGTAGCGGAGGAAGAGGCAAAAGAGGCGTGTACGGCCCACTTCGGCATTGATGAGAGCGGCAAGGGCGACTACTTCGGCCCGCTGGTTGTCGCCGGAGTGTATGCGGACGCGCGCATAGGGGCGGCTTTGCGGAAATTGGGCGTATGCGACAGCAAGCTGGTGTCCACTTCTTCCCGAATTCGTTCTCTGGCGGAGGGAATCCGCAAGGTTCCCGGCATCCGGTTCCATTTGGTGAGCATCGGGCCGGAACGGTATAATCAGCTTTATCCCGAATTCAAGAATTTGAACCGTTTTCTGGCCTGGGGGCATGCCACTGTCATTGAGGGGCTGGTGGGAAAGGTGCCGGACTGCCCCATGGCGCTGAGCGACCAGTTTGCCAATCCTTTCGTCCTGAAAAGGGCGCTGGCCGCCAAGAAGCTGGCCATCCGTCTGGAACAGCGAACCAAGGCGGAGAGTGATGTCGCGGTAGCCGCCGCTTCCATTTTGGCGCGCGAGCGCTTTGTAAACTGGATGGATGCCGCGGGAGAGGCTGCCGGAATGAAGCTGCCGCTCGGCGCGTCCGGACAAGTGGTGAAGGCCGGCCGCCGGCTTGTAGCCACGCATGGGGAAGAGATGCTGCCGAAGGTGGCCAAGATGCATTTCAAGACCACGCAGTCCGTCTTGAAATGATTCAGGCGGGTGTGGCCAGGGGCGGCGCTTCCCGTTTCCATTTGCCGTCCCCCACGGACAGAACGGTAATTCTTACTCTGTCCAGGCCGTGGTGTTTCATGTCCAGGCGCTCGGCGGCTTTTTCACTCAAGTCGATGATGCGGTTCCTGACGAACGGTCCCCGGTCGTTGACGCGGACTTTAACAGATTTTCCCGTGCGCAGGGATTGGACAAGCACTTCGCAGGGCAGGGGGAGGGTGGGATGAGCCGCATGCAGGTGCCAGGGCCGGACGTTTTCCCCGATGGCCGTCGATCCGCTGACAAGGCCCCAAAGGGAACACTCATTATAGTGGGAGGCAATACCTGTTTGCTCAAATCCCAGGGCCTGTTCCACGCTCATGGGATGGTAGCGGTGGCCCCGTATGGTGTATGGACGCGTCATGTAGCCGGGATAGTCCCGGCTTTTGGGGGAGGACGAACAGGCGGCCAGCCATAAGAGCCCCGCCAGCATGGCCGTCCCCCTGATGATGCCCGCATGCATGTTGTAGTTATAGGGAAGGAACATCGTAAAATGCAAGCCGCCGCTGTGTTTTTCCTTTTTTGCAGACGTTATGCTCCCTGGAGGGAAGCAGCGGAACGGCTCCGTCTTGCCGGTTCTGGCCTTTAGCTGGACGGGATGTGCTTGTTAGTTGATTTGGGTTGACTTGGTTTACATGCTTGCGTAGCTTCGGAGGCGTTGCTGGCAACTTACTACAATAGATTATATAATGAACAGACAAGCATTTTATCCGCATCTCTCAGTGGATTGTGTGTTGATGGGGTTCGACGAGGAAGGACTGAAGGTCCTCCTGGTCGAAAAGACGCATGTTGATCCGGGCCATACGGGAGCCATTTCCAAGCTTCCCGGAGATTTGATTTATGAGGACGAGGAGCTTGACGCGGCTGCCCGCCGCATCCTGTTTGACATGACTGGCATGTCCTCTCCCCATTTGGAGCAATTCCATACGTTCGGCTCCCCTTCGCGGATCAAGAACCCGGCGGACAGGGAATGGGTGGAAGCCACGTCCGGACGGAAGATCGGCCGGCTGGTGACAGTAGCCTATATGGCCATGCTGAGGATTTCAACCAAGCTGCGCAAGCTGATGGAGAGCCACAAGACCCGGTGGGTGCCCGTGGATGATCTGCCGGAGCTGGCTTTTGACCACCGGGACATTGTTGAACTGGCTCTGGAAAGGGTACGTTCAGCCGTGAAGAAGGAGCCGGCCCTGATTTACGACATGCTGCCTTCCAAGTTTACTGCTCTTCAACTCCGGAGGCTGAATGAGGAAATTCATGGCAAGTCCATGGATGTGCGCAATTTCCACAAGAAGATAGCCGCAAGGCCGTATATCGTTCAGTTGGACGAAAAGGAGGAGGGGGTGGCGCACCGCGCGGCGCGCTACTACCGCTTTGACCGTAAAATTTACAACCGCCTTTACTGTCGGAACTGACGCAGGACCGTTTGACCGCACTTTTTAGAGCTCCCTTGCGCCATGTTGCGGAGGGAGCTCTTCTCATTTGACAGAGTCCGGTTTGTAACGCATCTTATGCGCACATTGATTCCCATGACAGAGCCTGCATTTATTCCGGAAGACTATTTTGGCGCGCTGACCCCCTCCGAGATTTTCGGGGAAGACGGCCTGTTTGAAGTGGACTTGGGGTGCGGGGACGGAGGTTTTCTTCTTCAGATGGCGGAATATTATCCGGAACGCCGTTTTCTAGGTGTTGAGAGATTGTTGGGACGGGTGCGGAGCGTGTGTTCCAAGGCGGCGTCCCGCGGTCTGGACAACGTGAAGGTATTCCGGGTGGAGAGCCGTTATTTTTTGGAATGGCTGATATGGCCAGGCCGGATTTCCAGATTGCATTACTTGTTCCCGGACCCCTGGCCCAAGGAGAGGCACCACAAGAACCGCTTGGTGCAGGATGATTTCATGCCCGTGCTGCACCGTTCCCTGGCGGATGGCGGGGAGTTTCTGTTCAAGACGGACCATGAGGAATATTTCCTGTGGGTACTGGACCGTGCGGAACGCTGCGGCCTGTTCAGCCGCGGGAATTGGGAGGAAGGGGAGTTCTTTTATCCGAAGACGGATTTCCAGCTTCAATGGGAATCCATGGGGAAGCCCACCTACTCCGCCCGTTTTATCAAACGCCAGAAAGCCTGATTTCATGCCTTTTACGCTTCATCAGAAAGATTCTTCCACAAACGCGCGTCTGGGTACGCTTGAATTGCCCCACGGGCGGGTGCAGACACCCATTTTTATGCCGGTAGGAACGCAGGGCTCCGTAAAAACCCTGCATCCCCAGGATTTGGAAAGTCTGGGCGCGCAAATTATCCTGGGGAATACGTATCATTTGTCTCTCCGTCCCGGTTCCGGATTGATCAGGGAAATGGGGGGACTGCACCGTTTTTCCTCCTGGAACCGGCCCATTCTGACGGATTCCGGGGGCTTTCAGGTCTGGTCGCTGGCGAAGCTCCGCAAGATCACGGAAGAGGGCGTGCGTTTCCAGAACCATCTGGACGGCGCGTACATGATGCTCAGTCCGGAACGATCTATGGAAATACAGGCGGATCTGGGGAGCGATATTGCCATGCTCTTTGATGAATGCCCCCCCTATCCCTGTGACCGGAAGTATGCGGAAAACTCCCTGGGCTACACGCTCCGCTGGGCGCGGCGGTGCAAGGCGTGGGTGCAGGAACACCAGCCCTGTTCCGGGGAAGGGCGACAGCACCACTTCGGCATTGTTCAGGGGTCCGTATACGCGGATTTGAGAAAACGATGTGCGGAGGAACTGGCTGCCATGGATTTTGACGGCTATGCAATAGGCGGCGTTTCCGTGGGTGAGCCGGAAGATGAGATGCTCCGGGCGATTGACCATTCCGCCCCCTGGCTGCCGGAGGACAAGCCCCGCTATGCGATGGGGCTGGGCACGCCTCCCCAGCTTCTGGAGATGATTGCCCGCGGCGTGGACATGTTCGACTGCGTGATGCCTACCCGCCTGGCGCGCCACGGCGTAGCCCTGACGCCGGACGGCCCCATGCATATCAAGAACCAGCGCTGGGCGGCGGACATCCGCCCCATCGACTCTGAAGGGCATCCGCATGTCACACAATTCTCACGGGCTTACGTGCGTCATCTCTTCAAAGCAGGGGAGATACTCGCTTTAAGGTTGCTTTCTTTCCAGAATCTGGAATTCTATCTCCGGCTTATGGCTCAGGCGCGTGAGGCCATAGCCGCCGGCACGTTCGGCTCCTTCAAGGATTCATTTATCGCGCGGTATCAAGCAAACGACATTTTATGAGTATCTTCATGTTAGCACAGGCCCAAGATGGCGCGGCAGCTCCTGCCGCTCCCGTTACTACCGCCACGGAAAGCGTTCCCGCCGGCCAGCCGGCCCCGGAACAACCGAATATTTTCGAGCAGATTTTCGGCGGTCCCATGTTCATGTTCGTGGTCATCATCATTCTGTTCTGGGTGATGCTGATCCGCCCGCAGAGAAAAGCCCAGAAGGAGCAGCAGGCGCGCATTGCATCCCTGCAGCGCGGGGACAAGGTGGTCACGAATGCGGGCCTTCACGGTTTTATTGAAAAGGTCAATGACCGCACCGTTTCCCTCAAGATTGCGGAAGGCGTGATCGTTGAGCTGGAAAAGAACGCGATCGTTCACGTTGAGAAGTAATCGCCGCTTCCGCGTTTTCCGCATTTTCAACATCCGCCTTGTGCCGGCCGCCGGCAGGGGGCGGATGTTTATTTTGAAACCGTCTTTTCATGGCGGGGTTAATAAGAATGACCATGAAATTGCTCCAGTCCTTCATCTTATCATGTGCCGCTGCACTGGTGTGCGGTTTCCTGCCGCAGGCTGCGGCCCAGGTTGAACCCCCTGCTGCGGAGGGGCGGGAAGCGGCTCCTCCTGTTCCCAGGCCCGGTTTGGAAAGCCTGCAGGTAACCCTACTGATCCGCCAGATGGTGCTTGACGAGTATGACGGCTCGGGAACGGGCGTTTTGTCGGAACAGGACAAGGCCCGGCTGGTGAAGGATGCTCGCGCCGCACGCCAGGAGGCCCGGAGAAAATTCTTGATGCAGTTTGACAAGGATGGCGACGGAAAACTTTCCCCTGAGGAATACAAGGCATTCCGGGAACATGTGGAAAAGTTCCGCAGGGACCGCGGCGGAGAAGAAGGCCCGGACAAGCGCCGTGCTGGAGGCCTTCCCCCTCCTCCTCCCGGAATGGAACCGGGCGTGTCCATGGTGGAAATCAGAACGCCGGGGAAGAAGCGCTTCATGGTGGCGCCGGGCCTCTTTCTGCTGACCAGGAACATGCTTTTGAAGAAGTATGACGCCAATGGAAACGGGCGCATTGACCCGGAGGAACATGCTCTTGTCATGAAAGATGCTGCCGTGCTGTACCAGGCCAGACTGAAGGAAATGATGGACCTTTACGACCTGGACAAGGACGGCACGCTCAGTCCCGTGGAAAAGGAGCAGGCCCTTGCCAATAGTCACCGGGACAGCCCTCTGTATTCCATGGAAGAGCCGGACGACATAGATTTGTTTATCAGGGCGAATATTAGCGAGGTCCTGCTGTTGGAGGCTCCGGTGAACGGAGGACAGGAGGAAGAATCGGAATAACTCGGTTTCACCATGGAGCAGCCGCTGGAACCGGAACGGGCCTTTTTGCAGTATTTGGAGGTGGAAAAACAGGCATCCCCGCATACGGTTGAGGTTTATGCCCGCGCCCTGCGCCAGTTCCGGACATGGGCCGGCGCTTCTTTTACGGCGTGGGAAGCCTGCACGGCTGAACAGATGAGGGACTGGCTGTTCCAGGAATTGAAGGATGATGCTGCTACGGCGTCCATTCGCCTGCGTTTTGCCGCCCTGCGCAGTTTTTACCTGTTCATGATGCGGCGTTGCGGACTGGAGGCCAGTCCGATGACGGGCGTTTCCCTGCCCAGAAAGAAAAAAAGCCTGCCCGTTTTCCTGACCATCAACCAGATGGTGGAATTGCTGGAATTGCCGTACAAGGTGCCGGTGCCTCCCAACGCCCCGGGGTGGCTGCCTTACCGGGATGCTGCTATTCTGGAACTCTTCTATTCCTGCGGCATGCGGTTGAGCGAACTTGTCGGCTTGGACGTCAACAGCGTGGACCACCGATTTCGCGGGGTGCGCGTGATGGGGAAGGGGCGCAAGGAGAGGATTCTGCCTGTGGGTGCTCCCGCTCTGTCCGCCCTGGAAACGTATGCTTCCATGGCCGGGCTGCCGAAGAATTCCCCCCTCTTCGTTTCCCGCATAGGCACCCGCCTCAGCGCCCGTGCCGTGCAGATGATGCTGGACAAATACGTAAAGCTTTCCTCCATCCCGTTCCCTATTTCCCCCCATAAAATCCGGCATACCTTCGCCACGCATATTCTGGATGCCGGGGCGGACCTGCGTTCCGTCCAGGAACTGCTGGGCCACGCTTCCCTCTCCACTACCCAGATATACACCCATGTGACGCGCGCCAGAATGGCGGAGGTTTACAGGCAGGCGCACCCACGGGCATGATTTTCACTTTTCTCGTTCATGGAAGAACTCATCTTTGCAGGAATTCTGCTGCTTTCACAGGCTTCTCCCGGTCCCGACCAGGCTTTCGTCACCAGAAGCACGCTGGCGTACGGATTTGGAGCCGGGGTGATGGCCGCCCTGGGCATCGGCACGGGCGTGGTGGCGCATGCCGCGCTGGCGTGTACGGTAGGGGCCTCCGTCTTTCACAGTCCGCTGGGTCTGGCGCTTTTCTGCCTGGCTTCCTGCTGGATGCTGTACCTGGCCTGGAAAATATGGCCCCGCGGCGGGAAGCCCTCCGTCCCGGCGGGGGACAGCTTGCCGCCGGCCTCCTCCATTTACCGGGACGCCCTGCTGACTAATCTGATGAATCCCAAGGCCACTTTCTTCTTCGTGGCTTTGTCCTCCCCTCTGCTGGAGAAGAACCATTCCGTGTCCTACGCCTTCTTCATCGGGATGCTCATCGTGGTTACGGGCACGGTGGGGTGGATACTCTGGGCGCTGGTATTCCGCTGGCATCCCATCCGGATTTTTTATGATCGCCATGCCAATTGGGTGGACGCCGCCTTGTCCCTGGCGCTTGCCGGATTCGGCTTCAGCATGCTGTACTCCTTCGGGCGTATGGCTGTGGAAAGTTTTCCGTAATGAAGGGAAGAAGGGGTGCAAAGGTTTTTTTGCTGGAAAATAACTCTGGTGTTGACAATGATCCCATTATATCGCATACATCTGCACCCGCAATGGGAAGCTGACCGTGCACGCATGCGAGCGACAAACCGCGGGAGTTCTCATTAACATCTTTTATTTAAAATTGATATGGCAGTAGCAATCAGACTCAACCGTCAGGGTTCCAAGGACCGTCCTTACTATAAAATCGTAGTCGTAGACAGCCGCGCTCGCCGCGACGGCCGTTACATCGAACAGGTAGGCACCTATGATCCCATGCAGGAAGGCGTCAACTACACCATCGACCTGGAAAAGGTTGACAAGTGGCTTTCCAACGGCGCCCAGCCGTCTGAAACGGTGAACTCCATGATCCGCAAGGCCCGCAAGGCCTGAGCCGCATAACCGTTCAGCTTTCCCTGAAGGCGTTCCTCCTGTGAGGATCGCCTTTTGTTGTTTCTTGCAAAAGGAGGGAAAGCCCCTGGGGGAAGCTCACAGAAAAGGAATACGCAACCGTATCAGCGTGAACGGAACACCCGGGCGGATTCAAGGATGCCGAAAGTGATCTCGTGAATGTGGAGGTTGGCCGTATCTATGGTGAGATGGGCCGTTTCCTGATAAAAGGGAAGACGTTCGTCCATAAGACGTGCAAGCACCCCCCTGGGGTCCGGAGCTTGCAGCAGTGGGCGGTTGGAACAGCGGGAAATGCGCTGGTACAGAGTATTCACATCCGTATGAAGCCAGACCACGAACCCCAGTTCCTTCAGCAGTTTCCGGTTCTCCGGGCGGATGGTGATGCCGCCGCCTGTGGAAATGATGCGGCTGTGGCTGCTGCCGGACTGCATTTGGCGCAGGACGCCGGTTTCCAGGTCACGGAAGTGGGATTCTCCGTGAGTCTTGAAAATCTGCGGAATGCTCATGCCCGCCTGCTGCTCGATCAGTTGGTCCGTATCTGTAAAGCGCAGATTCGTTTCCCGATGCAATTCCTTCCCGATGGTCGTTTTGCCGCACCCCATCAGCCCGATCAGGATGATGTTAGGCAGGGGGGGGCGCACCGGGTCCTTCATACCCCAAGTGTACTCAATCCGCCCGCTTGAGAAAACAACTTTTTAGCCGTATGCCCTTTTCCGGCCCGTAGGAAGGGCAGAGGATGATGTCTGGCTTGACGCAGGAGCATCCTTCAGGCAAGGATAGGGCCATGCAAACCGACATATTCGAGGTGGATCCCCTTTCAGACAACCGCAAGCTGTATGTCCACGCGGCTGAAGCGCTGGCGGCGGGTGCTCTGGTGGGGATTCCCACGGAAACCGTTTACGGCCTGGGGGCGGATGCCCTGAATCCCGATGCGGTGGCTAAAATTTTTGAAGTCAAGGGACGCCCTTCTTTCGACCCGCTCATCATTCATGTGCATCATGGGAAAGAAATCGAGAAATACACGAACATTCCCGAAGAACTTCGGGAACTGGTGCACACCCTGGCATCCAAATTCTGGCCGGGGCCTTTGACCATGGTTTTGCCGAAAGCGGATATTATTCCGGACATCGTCACCAGCGGGTTGCCTACGGTGGCCGTACGGGTAAGCGCCCATCCGGTGATGCGCGGCGTGGCCAAGGCTCTGGGGAGGCCCGTAGCAGCGCCCAGCGCCAACAGGTTCGGCCACATTAGCCCTACTTCCGCCTCTGCGGTGGAAAAGGAGCTGGGCGGCAGCATTGAAATGATCCTGGATGCCGGTGCCTGTTCCGAAGGACTGGAAAGCACCATCGTGCGGCCCATGATGGACGACAAGGGAAAGCCTGCCCTGGAATTGCTCCGTGAAGGACCCGTCACCAGGGAACAGTTCAGGAACATGGTGAAGATTATCCGCCGCAAGCCCTCTTCCAGTCCCGTGTCGGAAGCCGCCCCGGCAGATGCTCCCGGCCAGCTCGCCAGCCATTACGCACCGCGCAAGCCCATGATTTTGCTGGAGCCCGGCATGGAGTTCACGCCTGTGGAGGGAGTGCGCTACGGCCTGCTTTCCTACGAAGGCACGTCCGACCTGGCCCAGGAGGGAAACTGGGCTGAGGTGGTGGCCATGAGCCCCGGCAGCGGCCGTCTGGCGGAAGCCGCCGTACGCCTGTTCGCCCTCATGAGGCAAATGGACGAAAACGGGGCCATTGACGTCATTGTGGCGGAACCCGTTCCGGAAGCGGGACTGGGCCGCGCCATCATGGACCGCCTGCGCCGGGCCTCCGCCGCCAGGGAATAATCTGTTCAAACCCCCTGCAAAATGGTAAACAACCTGACGACTTCTTTTTGATGCCATGTCTTCCACCCTGTTTGAAAAAATCTGTGCCGGGGAAATTCCTGCGGACATTGTCTATCAGGACGATCAGTGCGTCTGCTTCCGGGACATCGGTCCCCAGGCTCCCACGCATCTGCTGCTCGTTCCCCGCAAGCCCATTCCACGCCTGTCCCTGGCCGATGAAGGGGATGGTGCCCTGCTGGGCCACATGATGCTGGCCGCAGGCAAAATCGCCCGCAGCCTGGGTATTGATGAATCCGGCTTTCGTCTCGTTATCAATAACGGCCCCGACGCCGGAGAGGCCGTTCCGCATTTGCACATGCACATCCTGGCCGGGAGAAAGCTGGAATGGCCTCCCGGCTAGGCCGCAGGAACTTTCTCTCTTTCCGGACGCCGGAGCGCACGTGTCATTCCTGCTTCTGCGGATGCGCGTGCCGCCCTGTCTGCTTGTCAGGTACGGAATCAGCCTGTAAGATGCATTTATGAAAAGATTGCTGGTAGAACTTGAGAATTTGCCGGAAGCGGGGAAAAAATACAGCGGGGAGCTGGATTCGGAAATCTTCGGCATAGATGATGAAGAAGTCACGTCCATCGGGCCGCTTGCCTTTGACTTGCAGGTTCAGAGGTTTGAAAATGAACTGTTCGTGAGAGGAAAAATTTCCGCTCCCTTCAAATTCCGTTGCGTCCGCTGCCTGGGTCACTTTGACTACGTGGTGGAAGTGGAGGATTTTGCATCTTCTTTTGAAATTGACAATCAAACGGTTGTAGATGTATCTGATGCCATGAGGGAAGAAATCGTGCTGGACTTTCCTGCATACCCGAAATGTGCGGACGGCGGCATGGAAAACGACTGTATGGCGAAAACTCCATATTTTGGAGTGGACAAACAGGGGCAAACGGGTGTAAACAGTCCTGCCCCGATTGAAAACAGCGGCGTGTGGGACGCCCTCAATGAACTGGGGGACCAGCATTAATCACCTTTTTACCAACTAAAATTATGGCAGCACCAAAGCGCAGAACGTCCAAGATGAAGCAGCGTACCCGCCTTGCCGCCCAGGCATGGCGTGCTCCGAAGCTTCGCAAATGCCAGAATTGCGGCAGCAGCATCCCCGGTCATACCGCTTGTCCGAGTTGCGGCACCTACACGACTCGTTCCGGCAAGGAAATCGTGGTGAAGGCGGAAGCCTGAGCCTGCGATCCTGAACAACTTTAAAAAATTTTCCGCCGTACCGCGGCGTAATAATTTTGAACCCTCAGCCGCTTTTGCTTCGCAAAGCGGCTGAACTTGCTTGAAGCGGAGTGTTTTTCTGCTAACATATTTCTTCAACAAATACGTATGAAGATTGCACTGGATGTGATGGGCGGCGACAATGCGCCCGATATTAACATGGATGGGGCGAAACGGGCCCTGCAGGACTTCCCCCTCATTGAAAAAATCTATCTCGTAGGCAGGGAGGATATGGTGCGCAATTCCTGCGACCGCTGGGGCTTGTCCGGCCCGCGTGTGGAGATCGTGCCCGCGGCGGAAGTAGTGGAAATGAATGAATCCGGTCTGATGGCCGTCCGGCAGAAGAAAAACTCTTCCATGTCCGTCTCCGTGGATCTTGTCAAATCAGGGGATGCGGGTGCTGTTGTCAGCGCCGGCAACACGGGAGCGGCCGTAGCGGCCGCCACCATTAAGCTCCGTCTGCTCAACGGAGTGGAACGCGCCGGAATCGTGACGCAGCTTCCCAATGAATTCGGAGTCTGTAATGTGACGGACACCGGCGCCAACCCGGATGCCAAGCCCCGGCATCTGGTGGGATATGCCGTTATGGCCGGCATTCTGGCACGCACCGTTTATGGCAAGCCCGTGCCGAAAGTGGGTATCATGAGCAACGGGTCCGAGGATGAAAAAGGAACGGATTTCACCAAAGGCACTTTTGCATTGCTGAAGCATCTGGAGGAGCGCGGCGTGCTCCCCTTTGAATTTGTGGGCAATGTGGAAGGCCACGATCTCTTTGAGCACGAAATAGACGTAGTTCTGACGGACGGATTTACCGGCAATGTTCTGCTGAAAACCTGTGAAGCCACGGCCAAGGCATTTGGCAAATGGCTTAAAATGGAACTCCAGGCGAATCCCCTCCGGATGATGGGAGCGGCCTGTGCGTCCGGGGCGTTCCGGGCCATGAAGACGCGCCTCTCTGCGGATGCCGTAGGCGGCAGCCCCCTGCTGGGAGTGAAGGGCGTCACCATCATCGCGCACGGCAGTTCCTCCCCCGTAGCCATCCGCAATGCCTTGCGCGTTTCCATGGAAATGGTGCATACGGGTGTCAATCCCCTCATTGAAGAGGAGATGGCCAAACTGGGTACCATTCCGGAAATCTCGGAAGTGTACCCCAAATAATCAATCATGTTTCATCTTTTGAAAAAAAACGCCGCGGCGGAAGAAGGCAAGGGACCGGAAACGGTTGCCGGAGTTCAGCATACCCCGGGCGACCGCCTGGATTCCAATCCCGTGGTTTCCGTTGCCTTGTGCGTCCTGGTTTTCATTATCCTGCAATGGATGGGCAGTTACAGTCCGCATTGGGGCAGGTCCTTGTGGCACCATGTTTCCGAGGCTTTTCTGCTTTTTTCCGTGACGCTGGCATTAATGCCCATGTATTGGCTCTGTGCCGGGTCCCAGCGCAAAAAAAATAAAACTTTTGTAGTTACCTGGGGCACTGTTCTGGTGCAATTGCTCTTCTTCGGACTTATTCGTCACGTGACGTCGGGCATCACGTCCGACATAGGCAATGAGCTTCTCTACCTGCCTTACATGATGGCTCCGCTGATTGTGACGGTGCTTCTGGGGCCGCTGCTGGGAATGTTCGCCACCATCAGCATCTGCATGCTCGGCGGCTTCTTTATACTGCCTGAGCAATACATGCCGGAAAAACAGGTCCAGTTCTGGATCTTGAGTTCCCTGTCCGGCATGCTCACGGTACTTCTTACGCACAACTTGAGAAATCGTGCCCAATTGTTGCGGGCGGGATTCTTTGTAGGATTGCTCATCATGGTGCTGAGCTGCATCATGGGAGTGGTCAACCTCCAGGCGTGGGATTCCGACCTGGTGGGCGTACTGGTATGCGTAGCGGTATCCTTCGGCATCAGCATGCTCACCAGCGTGCTGATCAGCGGGGTGCTTCCCATCATAGAGGGTGTCTTTAAAATCATCACTCCCATCTCCTGGCTGGAAATGGCGGATATGAACCGTCCCCTCATGAAGCGTCTGCAAATGGAGGCGCCGGGAACCTTCCACCATTGCCTGATGGTTGCCCAGCTTGCGGAAGCTGCGGCCGAGGCCATCGGTGCCAACCCCATCGAATGCCGGGTGGCGGCCTACTACCATGACATCGGCAAGGTGCAGAATCCCCTTTATTTTATTGAAAACATCATGGACGGCCCCAATCCCCATGATGAACTCACGCCCAGCATGAGCGCCCGCATCATCATTGACCATGTCAGTGACGGTGTGGAAATGGCCAGGGCCAACAACCTGCCGCGGCCTTTGGTGGATGCCATCGAACAGCACCACGGCACATCCCTGGCATACTTCTTCTATCGGAAAGCCCTTCAATACCGTGACGAAATCCTGAGCAGGGTGGAAAGCGGACTCGCCTCTCCGGATGATGTTCCGGAAGTGGTGGAATCCAACTTCCGCTACAAGGGACCGAATCCGCAAAGCAAGGAGACGGGCATCGTCAGCCTGGCGGATATTGTGGAAAGCGCTACGCGCTCCATGGGCAGGGTTTCCTGCGAGGAAATGCAGAAAAAAGTGGATGACCTGCTCAAGCAGAGAGTAGTGGACGGTCATTTGGATGACAGCGGTCTTACCTTCGGAGACCTTAAGAAAATCCGGAATAGTTTCATTCAGACGCTGAAAAGCATCCATCACAACCGTATTGCGTATCCTTCCCCTGCCCATAGTCCGGAAGCAAAAATAGAAAAAAACTCGAAAACTCCCGAGCAGGAAGATTCCGAGAAACAGGAAGGAAAGACGCAAGAAGGCGAATCTTCTCCCGGCATCATGGAATTGCCGGATGACGCCGTCGGCGCGAAAAATGCTGAAAAACCGGAAGAGGAAAAGCCAGGGAAAGAGGAAAAGGATGAACCCGCATCTTGAGCTTTACAGTCATTTGGAGGAAGGGCGCATTCCGCCTGCCGTCATGGGATCCCTGTCTTTGGCCCTGAATAATTGCCTGCCTGCCGTACTGGCCTTGCCGGAAGGCCCTGTTCCTGTCCTCTCCGGTCTGGAGGAAGTGGAAATAAGTATCGTGGATGATGACTCCATCCGGGATGTGCATGCCCGTTTTCTGGATGATCCCTCTGAAACGGACGTCATCACCTTCCCTCATGGAGACGGACTTGGAGAAATCGTCGTCAGCTATGATACCGCCGTTCGCCAGGCGGTGGAATACAACGAACCCGTTTGCCGGGAACTCTTCCGGTACATGGTGCATGGCCTGTTGCATCTGCACGGTTACATCGACACGGAGCCAGAGGAAAGAGAGCGGATGTTCTCCCATCAGGAACCTCTGGTGGGAAAATTCGGACAGGAACTTGCGGGCATGTCTTTTCCGAATAATGCCTGAACGGCAGCCGGAACGCCGTTTTTTATGGATACGGGCTTGCCAAGCCGAGAGCATCTTTGCTACTCTCCTTCCACGCCATGCGTCCATAGCTCAGTTGGATAGAGCAACTGCCTTCTAAGCAGTGGGTCACAGGTTCGAATCCTGTTGGACGTGCCATTATGAACCTCGTAAGCCGCAAGCTTGCGGGGTTTGCCTTTTATGGAGCATGCCCGCGTTCTGTCTCCCTGCGGGAAAAGGTCTTTCAGCCGTCTGAAGGCAATTTCCCGGAATGCTGGAAGAGGCCGGCACGAATTCGGGGCGGCTGTGTTCGTCCTGTAAAAGTGTGTGGATACATAATTCCAGAATCTTGTACATGCCGTACGTGTTCAGGTCTATGCCGGGATGGAGTTTCTGGAATTTATGGATGATGGACATCTCCGCCTCGGAAAAATTGACGGAAAACGCATGCGGGGACATAGGTCGCGAAACATTTTCCTGCATCAGCTTCTCAATAAACAGGGACTGCGTGGCTGGAATTCTTCCGCTGGCTGAAAACCAAGTATGCACGGTCCGAACGGAAACCCGGCATTGTTTCGCCAACCACTGCCGCGTTTTACCATGAGCTTTGAGCCACTCCTTGACTTTGAGGCGTTCGGGGTCGTTTCTATCCGGAAAAGACGACAGGCGCAAATCGGGCTCGGACATCAGCGCCGGAATAATCCGGGCGAGCGCTCTTTTGGTATTATCGGATATTTTGCGTACGCTCATCTGGGCGTAAAACGTCTGAGGGCGGATTCCTATTTCCCCGGCCAGTTGATAGGACTTACAATGCTGGCATTGAAGCCATTCCCTGACTGTAGCGCGTATTTCGTCGTCTGACATGAAATTACTGGGGATTTGGTAATTGCGTGCAGGTTGGGCACTGAATATTCAGCTCTCCATTCTTCCTTTCCATATGATTGGGTTGAGCGTCCGGGCCGGCTTCCTACCTTTTGCACTTGATGTTGGAAAGTGCGTCCAAAGCTTCACTGGCCCATTCCGGTACGGTTAATCCATGTCTTTCCGCTTCCGATCTGAACTTTTCATATCGCTGTGGAGTTACCGGAACATGGATGCTGTTTGGATTTTTGATCTGAGCTGCACGAGCGTGTTTGGCGTACTCTTCCTTCATGATTCTGTCAATGAGACGTTGTCGTGCAGCAGGGATGGGTACGGTGGATAGCCACTTGTCAACCTGGCTTTTGCTTACGCCGCAAAGATCGGCGAATTCATCCCTAGTCATTTTTGTGAGGGCCAGAAACTTCCTGATGCTGGACTTCATATCATCCATGCGCGCATTTTTCGCATTCAGAAAAATCTGGCAAGACCTTTCTAATGTGTTTTCTCTTTTGGAAAATAATATTGTCTTTGATTATCCTAAAAGGTAAATTTTTTTTCTTAAAACCAATGAAATTCAAAAAAATGTGGATGCTGGAAATTGACATTTTCTGCCCTCGGGGGAAAAAGCTCATGCTTAGCATTTTTTCTCTTCTCCAGTACTCCGGCGCCGCATAAATTTTCCTGCTGCGGGGAGAAATGAATCTTGTTTTGCCATCCGACTGGAAATCCTCTTCTATAATCTTGACGCGGCTGGTTCCGGGAGTATGGTTTTACCATGTTGAATTTTAATCTGCTTGTTTTGGGCTGTTCCGCAGTTTTTGCGATGACTGCGGGTATGCCTTCAATGGCTGGCTCTTCTGAAAAAAAAGAAGATAAAACTGCCGCCGCGGCGGAAGCTTTGCCTGAAATGCTTCTGGATGGAATTCCGGAAGTGTGGCTCCAAGGTGATCCCGTGAAAAAATGGGAAAAGGACAAAGTGTATATTTTTGAATTCTGGGCAACCTGGTGCGGTCCCTGTCTTGCTGCCATGCCTCATATGGAACATCTGCACCAGGTGCTCAAGGGAAATCCAAACCTGCAGATCATCGGGGTAAACGTGATGGATCGCAAATCTCCGGAAAACCTGAAGGAATTTCTGAAAAACAGGCCGACTCCCCTCACTTATACCATGGCCGTGGACCTGGATGGAAAGCGCACCAAGGCAAAATGGCTGGATCCTCTGGAAGTAAATGGAATTCCACATGTTTTTGCCATTAAAAACGGAAAACTCATCTGGCGGGGGCATCCCTTAAAGCTTTCGGAAGAAATGCTGACGGCTATGTTGAAGCCGGACTTCTCAGCGGCCTCCCTGCCGGTCGAAACAGCGGATGCGAGAGATAAGGAAAACAAGATTTTCCTGCAGACGAGGCAGATGGTCAACCAGCTTGTCCAAAAAAATGGCAGACAGGGGGCTGATCCCCTTTTAAAGCAGATTCAGGAATCGAATCAATTTTCACAGGACAGGCTGATTTATTTGAAAACCATACCTTTCAATGTTCTGCTGAAACAGGGAAAATATGATGAAGCACAATTGGTCCTGAATGACCTGACGGAAGAATATTCAGATAATTACCGTGTGCAGATCAATGTGGCCGGTAGCTTGCTGCAAGCAGACACCATGCCATCTGATAAATTGGATGCCGCGCTGGTAGAACGGTGCTTGCGCCGCTGCATTGAAATCTCGAAAAAGGGAAACAAGGAGGCATCTCTTCCGTGGCGCATGATGGCGGAATTACGGGAAAAGCAGGGCAAGAGAAAGGAGGCTCTGGAGTATATGGAAAAAGCCATTACGCTTTCATCTTTGGGAAAAGCATGGGCAAGGCTGCAGGAACAGACGGGGGATAAGGAAACGCTCCAGTCCTTGTTGGACCGTGCGACGGAGGGGATCAGGCCGGAACCGCCTCGCAAGATGCAGGAAATAGAAGCGGTTCAGGAAGATTCCTTTTATACGCCTCTCTTGAAAAAGCAAACCTGGTTCAATCATCCGGGCCTGGCGGGGCTTCCTGCCGGGAAAACTGTTTTTATCGACTTCTGGCGAGCCTTTTCGAAGGATGGAAAGCTAGTAGGGGATATTCCCGCCAATACGCTGGATATTGTCTTGAAGAAATACGGGCTTTTGGATCACCCTAATGTCAAAGTACTGGTACTGTCGGTGAGACCGTTGAACAAGGAACAAGTGAAGGAGTGCCTGGAACGTCCCGGCATGTGGTCTCCCTATCCTGTTGGGGTTCCTTCCGATGACTCTGTAATGGACCTTTTTAACTCTCTTAAACTTCAATACTTTCCGTCGTCTGCCGCCATTCGTGACGGTGTGGTTGTATGGGCTGGAGAAATCAAGAGAATGCCTTCCTGGGTAGCGGACTTGGCGGCCAGGGATACGCTTGACAAAGATAAACTGACTGAAGAGCTTGCCAAACGCCAGGCATACGACCAGGAGCTTGAGGGTGTGTACAAAAAGTCCTTTGAGCTCCGCAAACAGAAAAAATATGAGGATTACATCAAATTGCTGGAAGAAAATGCAGAGCGTTTTTCCGACAATCCCTCCTTCTCTTCCACAGTAGCTGAAATGCGTGCCGGACAGGCAGTCAAGGAAAAGGATTACCGTAAGGCGGTTGATATTCTGGACAAGATGCTTGCCCGCTTTCCTCAGGAAGACACCCTGGCCTCTTACACGTTGAAAATCTATAGAAACTTGGATGAAATGCAGGAGAACAGCTACGACGCTTCCCGGCGCGCCTTGCAGATCATGCGGGATGCCAATACTCGCGGTGATGGCGGCTACAATGCCGCTTGTTACCAAGTCATGATGGAAATGGCCATGGACAAAAAAGACTATGCGCAGGCAAAAGAGGATGCCCTGAAAGCATTCCGTGAATTGCCGCTGGTCCATCAATATGCAGCCATGAAGAAAAAACAGAAGGAAATTTAAGCCTGCTGAAACATTTTACCCTCTTTCCCTGTGAAAGGGGGCTTTTTTATGGGGAAATGTGAATTTTTAAAATGCCTATAATCAATGAGTTTTAAAATTTTTGAAAAACAATTCGAAAACATTTTCAAAATATATTGACAAATGGGTTGGTTTTAGTAGACTTCTCGGCACGCCAACACGGCGGCAGAACGAAAGGCCCACGGCCCTGGGAACCCTGCAGATGGGTTTTGGGAAGGAAGGCTGGCCGTCTGCAGGAAGCTTTTTTAAAGAGAGCGCCGATAAGAAGATTTTCAAGGGAATGACTACCGAAGCCTACGCAGGGCCGTCCTTTGAGCGATGAGAATCGCCGATGGGTAAGCGGTCTGAAGGAGCGACCTAGCTCTGAGAGGGTAGGGTTGGTAGAAGCAAGGGAAGGAAAAAAGGTCGTGACGCGCGCCGTGCTGGAATAAGCGAAGAGGCACGAGGGAGACAAACCCGAGTGAAGAGCTTGCGAAGCATGGCGCAAATGAAATCGAGAGATTCCATTTGGTCCAGCAATTTCAAAAATTATATTTGATGGAGAGTTTGATTCTGGCTCAGAACGAACGCTGGCGGCGTGGATAAGACATGCAAGTCGAACGGGAGAATTGCTAGCTTGCTAATAATTCTCTAGTGGCGCACGGGTGAGTAACACGTGAGTAACCTGCCTCTTAGTGGGGGATAGCCCTGGGAAACCGGGATTAATACCGCATACGATTGAAAGATCAAAGCAGCAATGCGCTAGGAGATGGGCTCGCGGCCTATTAGTTAGTTGGTGAGGTAACGGCTCACCAAGGCGATGACGGGTAGCCGGTCTGAGAGGATGTCCGGCCACACTGGAACTGAGACACGGTCCAGACACCTACGGGTGGCAGCAGTCGAGAATCATTCACAATGGGGGCAACCCTGATGGTGCGACGCCGCGTGGGGGAATGAAGGTCTTCGGATTGTAAACCCCTGTCATGTGGGAGCAAATTAAAAAGATAGTACCACAAGAGGAAGAGACGGCTAACTCTGTGCCAGCAGCCGCGGTAATACAGAGGTCTCAAGCGTTGTTCGGAATCACTGGGCGTAAAGCGTGCGTAGGCTGTTTCGTAAGTCGTGTGTGAAAGGCAGGGGCTCAACCCCTGGATTGCACATGATACTGCGAGACTAGAGTAATGGAGGGGGAACCGGAATTCTCGGTGTAGCAGTGAAATGCGTAGATATCGAGAGGAACACTCGTGGCGAAGGCGGGTTCCTGGACATTAACTGACGCTGAGGCACGAAGGCCAGGGGAGCGAAAGGGATTAGATACCCCTGTAGTCCTGGCAGTAAACGGTGCACGCTTGGTGTGCGGGGAATCGACCCCCTGCGTGCCGGAGCTAACGCGTTAAGCGTGCCGCCTGGGGAGTACGGTCGCAAGATTAAAACTCAAAGAAATTGACGGGGACCCGCACAAGCGGTGGAGTATGTGGCTTAATTCGATGCAACGCGAAGAACCTTACCTGGGCTTGACATGTAATGAACAACATGTGAAAGCATGCGACTCTTCGGAGGCGTTACACAGGTGCTGCATGGCCGTCGTCAGCTCGTGTCGTGAGATGTTTGGTTAAGTCCAGCAACGAGCGCAACCCCTGTTGCCAGTTACCAGCACGTCAAGGTGGGGACTCTGGCGAGACTGCCCAGATCAACTGGGAGGAAGGTGGGGACGACGTCAGGTCAGTATGGCCCTTATGCCCAGGGCTGCACACGTACTACAATGCCCAGTACAGAGGGGGCCGAAGCCGCGAGGCGGAGGAAATCCTGAAAACTGGGCCCAGTTCGGACTGTAGGCTGCAACCCGCCTACACGAAGCCGGAATCGCTAGTAATGGCGCATCAGCTACGGCGCCGTGAATACGTTCCCGGGTCTTGTACACACCGCCCGTCACATCATGGAAGCCGGTCGCACCCGAAGTATCTGAAGCCAACCGCAAGGAGGCAGGGTCCTAAGGTGAGACTGGTAACTGGGATGAAGTCGTAACAAGGTAGCCGTAGGGGAACCTGCGGCTGGATCACCTCCTTTCTATGGAGTAAGTGCAGCATTGACTGCATAGGTCGGTTCTCGTCTTGAGGGATGAGAAAGCGTATCTCGCGAGGGAGCGCAACGAACTAAACAAGATGTGTAAAGCAGGCTCGCCTTTGAGCGGAGCCGGTACGACGTGCGTCACGGCCTTTTTTTCTGAAAGAACCGCAACTGGGGGTATAGCTCAGTTGGTAGAGCGCCAGCTTTGCAAGCTGGATGTCCGGGGTTCGAGTCCCCGTGCCTCCACCAGTTTCGGTAAAGAGGGACAGAAACAAAAGACTTTGGTAACTAATCTTTAGTCTTTGGTAACTGTCTCGCAAGAGACCCAAGCCGGGCCTGTAGCTCAGTTGGTTAGAGCACGCGCTTGATAAGCGCGGGGTCACAGGTTCAAGTCCTGTCAGGCCCACCAAAAAATTGATTATTGGAAGGAAGACGAAAATTGACATCTGCGTGGCAAAGAAAACGATTGCTGAGAAGCAATCGCTTTCCAACAAAGTGGGTAGTTGAAAAACAACTACAATACACAACATAAAACATGCATACCAAGATAAAAAGACAATACAGTAAGTCACGAAAGGGCTTTGTGGTATTGTGGAAGTGGTAACAAGCTTTTGCAATATGATGAAGTAAGTAAGGGCGTACGGTGAATGCCTTGGTGCCAACAGGCGAAGAAGGACGCGGCAAGTCTGCGAAAAACCTCGGGAAGCTGCAAGCAAGCGATGATCCGGGGGTATCCGAATGGGGTAACCTGATCGAGGCAATACTCGATCGTTCATACCTGAATACATAGGGTATGAAACGCGAAACCCGCTGAAGTGAAACATCTCAGTAAGCGGAGGAAAAGAAAGAGAAATCGATTCCGTAAGTAGTGGCGAGCGAAAGCGGATGGAGCCCAAACCGAAGGTACTCCTTCGGGGTTGTAGGACCACGACATATTCGACCATACTGGATAGTAGAACAGCCTGGAAAGGCTGGCCATAGAAGGTGAAAGCCCTGTAGACGAAATCCAGAGTGGGAATTAGTGGTATCCTGAGTAATACATCACACGTGGAACGATGTATGAATCCGCGCGGACCACCGCGCAAGGCTAAATACTAGTTGGCGACCGATAGTGAACAAGTACCGCGAGGGAAAGGTGAAAAGAACCGCTGTGAGCGGAGTGAAATAGAACCTGAAACCGTATGTCTACAAAGTGTCAGAGCAGAGCGATCTGCGATGGCGTGCCTTTTGTTTAATGAGTCTGCGAGTCAGTGTTTGTGGCAAGACTAAGGGCTTCCGGCCCGGAGTCGCAGCGAAAGCAAGTCCGAATAGGGCGAATCAAGTCGCAGGTACTGGACCCGAAGCGGAGGTGACCTACCCTTGGCCAGGTTGAAGCATGGGTAAAACCATGTGGAGGACCGAACAGGTGAACGTTGAAAAGTTCTCTGATGAGCTGAGGGTAGGAGTGAAAGGCTAATCAAACCCCGTGATAGCTGGTTCTCTTCGAAATGCATTTAGGTGCAGCGTCACGTGCTGATGCGCGGGGGTAGAGCACTGACAAGGCTAGGGGGCACACCCGCTTACCAAACCTTATCAAACTCCGAATACCGTGCAATGGAACGTGGCAGTGAGACAGTGGGGGATAAGCTTCATTGTCGAGAGGGAAACAACCCAGACCAGCAGCTAAGGTGCCTAAATAACGCTCAGTGGAAAGGATGTGGGATTACACAGACAGTGAGGATGTTGGCTTAGAAGCAGCCACCATTTAAAAAATGCGTAATAGCTTACTCATCGAGTGATCCTGCGCCGAAAATGATTGGCGATCAAGCGTTATACCGAAGCTCTGGACTTTGCCGCAAGGCAGAGTGGTAGAAGAGCGTTGCATGCGCATTGAAGGGTGATGGCGACTGACCCTGGAGCGCATGCAAGTGAGTATGCAGACATGAGTAACGTAAAGCCGGGTGAAATCCCCGGCCGCCGTAAACCCGAGGTTTCCAGGGCAACGTGTTTCGTCCCTGGGTTAGCCGGGACCTAAGCCGAGGCCGAGAGGCGTAGGCGATGGACATCAGGTTAATAATCCTGAGCTCGCGACCCTTAAACTGGGGGGACGCATGAGAAAAGATGACTAGGTTATTGAATTCCGAGTTGAGTCCACGGACTCAGCGCATCATTGGATCGAGTGCCAAGAAAAGCCCCAGCGTATGCTAAGCGACCCGTACCGCAAACCGACACAGGTGGGTGGGTAGAATATACCAAGGCGTAAGAGTGAAACCTGGTTAAGGAACTCGGCAAATTAGCCCCGTAACTTCGGAAGAAGGGGTGCCTGCAGCGATGCAGGCCGCAGAGAAATGGCCCAACCGACTGTTTATCAAAAACACAGCACTCTGCAAAGACGCAAGTCGAAGTATAGGGTGTGACACGTGACCAATGCCGAAAGATTAAGGCAAGGGGTTAGCCGCAAGGCGAAGCTCTAAACCCAAGTCCCGGTGAATGTCGGCCGTAACTATAACGGTCCTAAGGTAGCGAAATTCCTTGTCGGGTAAGTTCCGACCTGCACGAATCGTGAAACGAGTTGGGCACTGTCTCAACCAGGCGCTCAGTGAAATTGTAGTGGCGGTGAAGATGCCGCCTACCCGCAGAAGGACGGAAAGACCCTATAGACCTTAACTGTAAGCTGTCATTGTTTCTTCGGTTTTAATGCTCAGAGTAAGTGGGAGACGCTGAAGATGCCCTTTAGGGGGCATCCGAGTCATCAATGAGACACCACCCTTTGAAACTGGAGGATCTAACCCTGAGCCGTGAATCCGGCCAGAGGACCGTGTCAGCCGGTCAGTTTTACTGGGGCGGTATCCTCCCAAAGAGTAACGGAGGAGCGCGAAGGTGGGCTCAGCCCGGTTGGCAACCGGGTGTCGAGTGCATGGGCATAAGCCCGCCTAACTGTGAGACCAACAAGTCGAGCAGATGCGAAAGCAGGCCCAAGTGATCCGGCGGTAGAAAGTGGAATTGCCGTCGCTCAACGGATAAAAGGTACCTTAGGGATAACAGGCTGATCACGCCCAAGAGTTCATATCGACGGCGTGGTTTGGCACCTCGATGTCGGCTCGTCGCATCCTGGGGCTGGAGAAGGTCCCAAGGGTCCGGCTGTTCGCCGGTTAAAGCGGCACGCGAGCTGGGTTCAGAACGTCGCGAGACAGTTCGGTCCTCTATCCTCTGTGGGCGTTGGAAAATTGAGGGGTTCAGACCTTAGTACGAGAGGACCGGGTCTGACGCACCACTGGTGCATCGGTTGTACTGTCAAGTGCATGGCCGAGTAGCTAAGTGCGGAAGGGATAAGCGCTGAAAGCATCTAAGCGCCAAGCCCATCCCAAGATGAGTTTTCCCTATAGGTTCGTGGAAGACCACCACGTCGATAGGTCGCAGGTGTAAGTGCAGCAATGTATTGAGCCAAGCGATACTAATCACCGATAGACTTCATCATATTACATCACACTCCCAATCGTGAATACAACTTACCAAATGTCCTATTCACCATATGCATGATTTAAACACCACCAGCCACGCAGATGTCAGTTTACGCTGATTCCTTCCCCTCGTAACGAGAGGAAATCTTCTTAGCCACACACACAACAACCCTTAAAAAATCCCCCTCAAAGCCCCCAAGGGCTCCCGGGCAGGCAGGATGAAGATCAATAAAAACTCTTCCCCCTGAAGCCCGGTGGCCAGAGCGCAGTGGTCCCACCCGGTCCCGTTCCGAACCCGGAAGTGAAACGCTGCCGCGCCAATGGTAGTCGGACGATAGGTCCCGCAAGAGTAGGTCGCCGCCGGGATTTTTTACCTCAAGCCCCTGAAGTTTAAACAACTCCAGGGGCTTGATCTTTTCTTGAAAATACAACTAAACTACTATTGAAAAAAAACACTTAAAGAACTCAATGGACGTAATGGATGTAATGGATGTAATGGATGTAATGGACAGAGTGGCCTCAGGAGACTTAAGGAACAAAAATTCAAACATTCTCTGTCTATTATACCCTCTTTGCCCTCTTTGGCCATGAAAGCCATAAGATCCAATACGTCCATGAAAGAATTGTAACGAACAGTTGAAAAGAACCACGGAACTTAAGGCACCACTGGAAAACAAGATAAAGTAAAAGATGCCGGAATTTTTCTCACTTTGAGGATTGATTTTGAAAGACGGGGTACGGTGCTGAATGTATAGTCATTACCATGATTTCACGCTATGCTTCCATTTGTTCCATTTTGGGATTGGCTGCCGCTCCTGTAATTTTGGCGGCTCCGGCGGATGTTTCTCCGGTAGCGGCGGCGGAAGGAGTGGTGGAGCGTGTGACTCCCTCCGCCAAAGGTGCTGTGTCATTCAAGCTCAATCCCGCCTTACAAAACAGGATCACGATTTCCGGGGCCCCAGGCTCCATTCGGGTGGAGGCTTCCGACGTGCGGCGCCTGATAGCCGGCTATGGCTGGTATTTGAAAAATATTGCCAAGGTTCATTTGTCGTGGAACGGCAACCGGCTTGCCCTGCCTTCCCCATTGCCGGCTCCTGCAAGACCTGTTACGATTGAGTCTCCCTGGAAGACTGTTTTTGCCTACAATTATTGCACCTTGTCTTACACGGCGGCTTTCTGGGACTGGAAGAGGTGGCAGCAGGAAATTGATTTTCTGGCTTTGAACGGTTTCACCCATGCCTTGGTGACGGCCGGATTGGAGAAGACCTGGGAAGATTTTTTGATCGGCCTGGGATATCCCAGGGACAAGGCCATCCGCTTTATTCCCAATCCGGCGTTTGCCGCCTGGTGGAACATGGGTAATCTGGAGGGGCACGGCGGTCCGCTCACCCAGAGACAGATTGATAGGATGGCGCAGTTGGGGAAACGGATCGTGTCCCGCATGGAGCAACTGGGCATGACTCCCGTCCTCCAGGGGTATGTGGGGTTTGTTCCCGCGGATTTTGCGGAGAATGTCCGGATGAAAGGATTGAAGTTAATTCCGCAGGGGGAATGGGTCAATTTCAAGCGTCCCTGGATTGTCGATCCGACGTGCGAGGCATTTCCCAAGCTGGCGGAGAATTGGTATCGTTCCCTTCGCAAGGTGTATGGTATTTCCGGAAAAATGTTCGGCGGCGATCTGTTTCACGAAGGGGGGAGCAAGGGGAATATCAATGTGACACAGGCGGCGGAGGCCGTCCAGAAGGCCATGCAGAAGGCTTCTCCCGGTTCTACGTGGGTGATTCAGGCATGGGGAGGCAATCCTTCCCGCGAATTGTTGAATGGCATGGATCCGAAGCATGCGCTGGTTTTGCAGTTGACCAAGGATATGGCCGACGGAGGAAAGAATTTAAGGACCTTTGACGGCATTCCCTGGGTCTGGTGCGAGTTGTCCAATTTCGGCGGCAATACGGGAATGTACGGAGGCATTCCCCTGTTGTCGCGGTTGGGAAGCGATTTATCCGCACACATGGGCAAGGGATTGACGGGCATGGGAGTTTTGTCCGAAGGTCTTGAAACAAATCCTCTTCATTATGCCCTGTTTTGCGACCGCCTGTGGACCCTGGAGGATATCCCGGTCAAGGAATGGCTCCGGCAATATGCTCTTCAGCGCTACGGCAAGGCTCCGGAATCAGTTGTCCATGCCTTGGGAGTCCTCTCTTCCTCCATTTACAGTCCCGTCCGTTCCCAGGAGGGATGCACGGAGTCCATTGTCTGCGCCCGTCCGGCCTGGAATGTCCGCAAGGCTTCCACCTGGTCCAGCGGGGAAAGATATTATCGTCTGGGGGATATCGTCAGCGCGGCGCGCGATTATTTGAAGGCAGCCAATGAACAGCCGTCGCTGGTGAAAGAAGAGACATTCCGCTATGATCTGGTAGACCTGGTCCGCCAAGTGCTTGCCGATGCCGCCTTTTACCAGCTTCAGCGGGTTCGGGCCGCTTTTGATGCGAGGGATGTTTCCGGCTACAAAAAACAGGTACAGGTTTTTCTGTCCCTGATCACGGATATGGATGCGGTTCTGGCGACGGACAGGCAGTTCCTGCTGGGGACCTGGCAAGAAAAGGCGCTGAATTTGGGGGAAACCCGCCAGGAGAAAGCCCTGATGGATCGTTCCGCCAAGATGTTGCTGACAACGTGGATCGACCAGGCGCCCAGGGCACTGAACGATTACTCGAACCGTCAGTGGGCCGGATTGGTAGTCGATTTTTATCTGCCCCGGTGGAAGAATTTTTTTGAGTCCCAGTTGGAATTGCTGACCGGGAAGAAGGACCGTGCTGCTGCGGATGCTTCTTTCATGGATAAGACGATTCAAGAGGAACTGGCATTCGCCGGCAATGGCAAGGTGTATCCGGTTGCTCCGTCCGGAGATGTTCTGGCGGTAGCCAACCGGGTGATGAAAGCCCGGCAGAAAGTGCTCGACTCGCTGTGTCGGGACGAGAAGTATTCCTCGGGACTCGCCTGGGATTTGAAACAGGGTTCCCCGTTGCGGTTCGATGTAACGGACCGGGTGGATGCTCCGGGCACTTACACAGCCACGTTCCAGTGGAAGGGAGGCCCCAGTGCCTTGAAGATTCATTCCGTCAAATTGTACGAAGGTGACCGGGAAGTGGCTGCGGATGTTCACGAAGGGTGGACCGGCGTGGAGAATAACGGGAATTCCTACACGCTTGTTTTAAAGACGTACCGCACCAATCTGGATTCCTATATGCTGAAAGCGGAGGTGAGCGGCGCGTCCGGAGCGGATTCCCAGGGAGAAATGATTCTGAAGAAGAACGGGAATTGAATGCCGGTTCAAGGTTTGTTTGATTCAGGCTCCGGGAAATGTTTTTCCCGGAACCCGATGCATGGGGCTGGAAGGATGTATCAGCGGGCGGACTGGTAGATGCTGAACATCAGGATGGCCATGCCTGTCAGGGCCGCCCCGGCAATGATGCCGGAGGCGGTGGGGATTTTATATTCCCTGGATTTGGACCGGAAGAGATGGTCTGCCGCCCAGCCGAGGACGGCTCCGGCAAAGAAGAGGAACGAGTCATTCCATTGAATGGCCCACGCAAGGCCGAAGCCGATGGGGGTAGGCAGCCATTTCCCCACAGCGGGAAAGTAGCGGGGAACAAGCACAAGAACCAGACCGAGAATGCCGCCTGCAATGATGGAAAGAACCTTGATGCTGTGCAGATGGCTGAATCCCATGCCGAGGGCTTCCGCCGTTGCCGCCCATGTCCTGGCCCCCGGTGCATTGAAAGCCTGGAGGGCATCCACGTCCGGCACCAGGGAGCGGAACGCCAGCACGGAGACTAGCGTTCCCAGAAAGATGCCGGAGAATTGAGCAATGAATTGCTTGCGGGGGTTGGCTCCCAGCAGATATCCTACCTTGAGGTCCACGAGCAGGTCGGCCGAAGAGCTGGAGGCTCCGGAAGTAATATTGGCCGCCATAAGGTTGGCCGTAACGTGGCCGGGCGCAATTCCTCCGAAGATCAACTGAGTGACTTTTCCCATGGCTCCGGTGGGTGTGATGTTGGCTTCCCCTGTAATCCGGCATACGACAAGCGCCAGAAAGAAGGAGATGAAAACGGCGAGGCAGCTCATCCAGTAGGGAACGTCAAAGGTAGTGTAGGCCAGGTAGCTGAGCGCGATGAGGGAGATGATCTGCCCGGCCAGGAACCAGGTCATGGGCGTTTCTATTTTTTCCACATCCGTCAGATGGCGCTTTTTGTTCATGGAGAACATGGCTCCCAGGGAAGAGAAGGAGCGTGCAATGCTTTTCCATTGGAAGAGGAAGGCCACGATGCTGGCTACGACCATGCATGCGGTGCCTCCCCACAGCGTCCATCCAACGCTGTCGCGGTAGCCGGCTCCAGCGGCAAGCAGGCCCTGGCTTTCCAGCCACGGAACGTACAGAGCCCAGCAGACGGTACCCCCGATGAAAAGGCTGAGGGAGGTTTTCATGCCCACCAGTGCGCCTGCACCCACAAACATGAGGTCCCATTTGAAGAAAATGGTTCTCTGGTACCAGTTTCCCAGGATATGCTGTTGGACAGTTCCCAGCCATTTTTCCCCGCCCAGGGCCATGGCGATGGCATTGGCGGAGGCAAACAGTGCGGAGTAAAGCAGGGCCTTGGCCTGTCCGGCCGCCTTTTTCCCTTCCGAATAGAGGACTTTGAGCGTCTCCGCCGTGGCGATGCTGTCCGGGAACTTGATTTGCTCAATGTTGATCATCTGGCGTTTCATCGGAATGGCCATCGTGACGCCCAATACGGCGATAAAGAAGATCCAGGCAAAAGTGACTCCCAGGGGCATGTGCTGTCCGGTGAGCAGGAGAAGGGCGGCTACGGCCGATGTAAGCGTGCCGCCCGTGGAGTAGCCCGCGGAGCTGGCGGCGGACTGCATGCAGGTGTTTTCCAGAATGGTCATGGGAGATTTGGAAATTCCCAGGCGGACAAAGGCGTTCCAGAGGGCAAATGAAATGATGCCCGCCGTCAGTGCTACGCCGAAGGACCAGCCCATCTTGAGGTTGGCGTACAGATTGGTGAGGGAGAGGATGGAGCCCAGAAGCATTCCGACGATGACGGCTCTCCAGGTAAGCTGCTTAATTCTGTCTCCGGAACCCAGATAGACCTGGTCGTACCATTGTTGTTCTATTTCTTCTGGGGTTCCCCGGAATCCGTCCAGGGGCAGAGGCTTTTCCAGGCAGGAAAGGGGGGGCTGCCCGGCGGGAACGTCAGTGTGCGGCATATGGCCGGAACATAGCATGGGAGAACGGTCTGGGAAAGCCGTATCTGCCGTTCTTCTGCGTTTGGCAGGAGTTCCGTTGGGGCTTGCCTGCCCGTGGCTGCCGTGATTTAATTCGCCCATGAGCATTTCTTTTACGGATAAACTTGCCGCCCGCATTGAAAAGACCGGTTCCGCGTTGTGCGTGGGCCTGGATCCGCGCCCTGTCATGGATGATTTGCAGGCTGTTCCGGTCCTGCTGCGGAAGGTGGTGGAGGAAACCGCTCCTTATGCGGCCGCGTTCAAGCCGAATATTGCCTATTTCGAGGCCATGGGACTGCGCGGTCTGGAAATGCTGGAAGAATTGCTGCCTGATATGCCGGATGACGTTCCCGTGGTGCTGGACGTCAAGCGCGGCGACATCGGAGAGACCCAGAAGTATTATGCACAAGCCTATTTTGAACGCTTGGGTGTGGATGCCGTTACGCTGAGCCCCTTCATGGGGTATGATACTTTGGAACCTTTTCTGGATTACGAAGGCAAGGGCATTTATTTGCTGACGGTTACGTCCAATCCCGGTTCTTCCGACATCGAACGCCGGGAGCTGTCGGACGGCCGCAAGGTGTATGAGCTGGTGGGAGACATGGTGCGGCGGTCCATGCAGGAAGACCGCAAAACGTCCGTAGGCATGGTGGTGGGTCTGACCAATGCCGATTCCGACATTTTGGCGCGCATCCCGGACGCTCCTCTGTTGATTCCCGGACTGGGCGCCCAGGGAGGCGATCTTTCCAGCCTGAGCGGTTCCGGCCATGCGGCGCCTCCCCTGATCAACGTGTCCCGCGGTATCATGTACCAGAATCCGGAATTGGGCTTTGCGGAAAAGGCGCAGACGTTTGCCGCCCGTATCCGTGAGGCTTTGGGCTATTGATTCCCGTGAGTATGTTCATTTTTCACGAAGATAACAAAATGGTAACGTCCTGCGTATGGCTGGGCTGCTGCTTGTCAAAGGGGCTGTGTCTGTTATATTAAAAAGGCATTTGCCCTTTGCCCACTGCTTATGGATGAAAATCCCCGGATTGTGAGGCTCAAGCCTCGTTCCTCCTCCAAATCTGCAATATTGATTGCTCTGGGGGTGGCTGTGGGCGTTCAGGTAGCCTTGTGCGCCGTGCTGGTGGCCATCCATTATCAGGAATGGTGGCTTCCTTCCATCCAGAAGGGAGAAATTGTCATGGAGTTCGTGGCTCCATCCGATAAGGTGCTTGAAGAAGTGAATGAGGTGAGCCCCGTTCCCGTGGACCCTGCGGTTGCTCCGCCAACCGTCAGTTCCGTTCCGGCCATCGCCACGGATGAAGACCTTCTCGCCGTGGAACTGCCGGACCATGAACATTCGCCGGATGTGGAGGATATCCGTCCCGATGTCCCGGAAAGCGAATTTCTGCCGGAGGAACTGGTCGCCATGCAGATCAACATGAGGGAGGTAAAACCCCGCCCTGCCGTGAAAAAACCGGTGGTTCCCGTTGCCGGACACGCCGTGCCGGATGAGAATGTCACTCCGGACAAAAAGGTGCGTTATAAACATGCTCCGTCCTTGCCCGGTTCCGTAAATTCCTCTAGGGTGGGCAAGGTGAATGCCGTGGTGAAAGTCGTGGTGGGGGTAAATGCCCGTGGCGAACCTACATCTGTCAATCTCCTCCAGTCTACCGGAAAGGCGGAATTGGACCGCCTTTTCATGCGCTGGGTGAAGGAGAATTGGACTTTTTATCCGGCAGAAAAGGATGGCGTGCCCATAGCTTCCAAGGTGGTGGTGCCCGTCCGGCTGAACATCGATTAACCTGCAAGGAGGAAACGAAAAATGATTCCGGAGCAAACAGAGAGAAGGCCCATTTACGTGATCGGGCACCAGAATCCGGATACGGACGCCATCTGCTCCGCCATAGGAAATGCGGAGTTTTTGAGAACTCACGGAGAACCTGATGCCATAGCCGCCCGGTGCGGAGAGATGACGCTGAGGACTTCATGGGTGTTGGAGAAGGCCGGAGTGCCGGAACCTGTGTTGATTCACGACGTGACGCCCACTGCCGGGACGATTTGCCGACGGGATGTGATCAGCGTGAGCCCGGATGATACGTTTTTGACGGCATACCGCAGAATGACGGAAAATTCCCTCCAGACTATTCCGGTGATTGATGCGGACCGCAATCTACATGGCCTGCTGCGTTATTTTGACTTGTTGAGCCTCCTGATGCCGCTGAACATGACGGAGATGAATGTACGGTCCGTCTTTTCCAGCCTGAGCAACATTGCTGGAACCATTGACGGCAAGTGCCTGACCGGAGAGACGCTGAGCGAGGAAGAGACCCAGAATATCCTGCTGGTGGGCGCTTCCAGCGAACCGAGCGTGCGGACGAGGCTGGCCAATTACAAGCGGAAGGGAATCGTGCAGGACCTGGTGGTGATTTGCGGAGACCGTCCGAATGTGCAGTTGTACGCGGTGGAACACGGAGTGCGCGCCCTGGTGACGACGGCGGGTTCCTCTCCCTCCTTGGATATTATTGAAACCGCCCAAGCCACGGGGACCTGCATTCTGAGCACACCTTGGGATACGGCCAGTGTCGGCCAGTTGATCCGCTGTTCCCGGAAGGTCAGGGAACAGGTTCACACGGATTATGCGGTGTTTCCCGAGAATATGCCTCTCCCGGAACTGCGGCAGGCCGCCGTCAAGCGCAAGCAGGCCCTGTTTCCGGTAATGAGCGTGAGAACAAACAAGATGATCGGCGTCCTGAGCAAGACGGATCTTGTCGATCCGCCCCGTACGCGTGTGGCCCTGGTGGATCATAACGAGTTTTCTCAGGCCGTCAAGGGTGTGGAAGAAGCGGAAATCGTGGAGGTAATGGACCATCACCGCCTGGGGACCCAGCTTTCTACGCGCGATCCCATCCGTTTTCTGAATGAGCCGGTGGGTTCCACCTCCACCCTGGTGGCGCGGAGGTTCTATCATCGCGATGCGGAGCCTTCCCGGTCCACGGCCATCTGTCTGTGCGCCGGCATTTTATCGGACACGCTGAACCTGACTTCTCCCACTACTGCCCGGGCGGACCGGGAAATGCTGGAATGGCTCACCGGAATTGCTAGGATAGACGCCAAGAAGTTTACAGAAGAGTTTTTTGCCACCGGCTCCCTGCTGCGTTCCAAAACGGCTCCCACCGCCATTGTGCAGGCAGACCGCAAGACATTTACCGAATATGGCCACAAGATCAGCATTTCCCAGATTGAGGAAATTGGCATGTACGGCCTGAAGGAGGTTCAGGAAGATTTGCTGGATGAACTCCGGAAGCTTGAAAAGGAAGAGGATTTGAAGCTGGCCTGCCTGTTGGTAACGGATATCGTCACACATGATTCCATGCTGCTGGCGGTCGGTGATGAGGAAGTGCTGGAGCACATAGAGTACGAGCGCCTGGGTCCCAACCTGTTTGCCGCCAAGGACGTAGTCAGCCGCAAGAAACAACTGTTTCCGGCCATTTCCCGCGCCTTGAAGGTATTATAGGGATTTTCTCTCCCTTTCCGAAACAGGGCGCGGAGATTACGGCATGGATATATCCGCCAGAATGGAACGTCTGAACGTGTCCGGAACAAGGACGGTGCAGGCCCGTTCCGGACGGAGTGGATGCGTGCAGAAGACGCGGTCCAGACGGAGCAGGGGAAAATCCACGGGCTGCGTGGCGCCGTATCCGGCCCCTTTGAGTTTGAAGCAGTCCTGAAAGTCCTTGTTGAATTTTACAAAAATGGGGGATTGAGGCGCCGCATTAAAGTTCCCCGCCAGAATGATGGGTAGTTCCCCTCCCTGAACCCCCACTTCCCGGAGAGTGTCGAACAGGTACTGGATTTGTTTGCGGTGGACAAAGCGGAGGGTATGGAAGTACTTCCAACAGGCGGGGGAGTACAGGTCAAAACGGTGTTCAAAGGGATCCAGGCTGAGATTGATCAGCCGTATCGCCAGGGATGAGCTTTCCGGAATCCAGTCCACGATGAGACCTGCCGTGTCTGTGATGCTGTGTACCGGTCCCATTTGTCCGTGGCGGACGATAATGGCGCAACTTCCTATCTGCTTGATATGGGCGGTGCGGCCGAAGATGCTGTAGGCGAATTTGAGCGTGCGGTTGTGGTTGCTGCAGCCCTGGAGGAAGATGACATCCGCCCGGAGCTTGGATATCTGTTCAATGGGCGGGTTCTCCCCGCATGCGCCGTACAAGGTGAGTATTCTTATATGGCGGTTGTCGGGGGATGGGGGCATTTTGTAATACTCCATGCCGGTTCTGGAGATCGGCTGGAGAAAGTCCGTAGTCATGATGCCGTAGGCAACCCAGACAATGACGCCCAGAAGGCCGATGCGCGAGCCGAAGACCAGCCACGCAATAAGCGCCGGGAAGGCGAACATGAGGCAGCATGCCCAGAGGGGCAGGGAAGTCATGAACGCCATCGTGTCCGATCCGGACCAGAAGATGGTGGCAATGATGACCCACAGGCACAGGGAGACACAACCCAGAGCTTTCCCGAGCTGGTTGACTCCGGATAGCGCGGGCGGTTCCGCCAGGTGTTTGCGTCTTCTGAGCCTGTGCACCGTGGTGATGGGTTAAATGCCCATGCCGGGAGGTAGATCCAGCCCTCCGGTCAGTTTCTTCATTTCTGCCGCAGCGGTTTCCTTGCCTTTGACGATGGCGTCATTGATGGTTTTCAACACAAGCTCCTGAAGGAATTCCGCATCTGAGGGGTCAATGATGGAGGGATCAATGAATAGTTCCGTAATGTTGCCGTCACAGGTAGCGGTAACTTTAACCTTGCCGCCCGCACCTTCCGAGGTGACGGTCTGGGAGGCCAGTTTTTCCTGGGCGGCGGCAAGTCCGGATTGCATTTGCTGGACCTGCTTCATCATTTTCATAATATTCATGGCTTTATAATGTGGATATGGGTGTTCTTGTTTATTGGGAAATGATGCGGGCACGGAATATCTCCATGGCTGCGTCAATCAGAGGGTCTGTATAATAGGAGTCTTCTGCATCGTTCTCCCGTGGGGGCGTCTCCTGAACGGGAGCGGCAGGTTTTCTTTGCGGTTCCTGGGATTTGGGGGCGGCCTCCGGGGTGGACGGGGGGGGGGGAGCGGGCAGCGGTTCCAGTTGTTCCTGGATGGGCTCGGGAACGGAAGCGTCTGCACGGACGGTGAGGACCACCGGAGTACCTGAACGGAGGGAGAGATCGGCTTCCAGTGCGGCTCGGAGAGGTCCGGATGCCAGACTGTCCATGCCCTGGCGGTCAGAGGGGTGGAAGACCACCGTAACAAACGCCCCGTCATGGCCGGAGAAGACGCTTCCGGCCAGGAAATCCGCCTGAAGGGGGAATTTGACGGCCGCTTGTTCCAGTGCGGCTTTCCAGTCCGCTTCTGTAATGGTTTTGGCAGCAGGGCGCGGCTGTTCTTCCTGTTTTTCTTTCTGGTTTGCGGAAACAGGACGGGCAGGAGTGCTTTCCATGCCAAAGAGGTTATCGAAAAAACTGCTGGTGCGCTTCTCCGGCGGGAGCCCTTCTTCCGGGTCCATGAAGGTCGGTTCCGTGGTGTCCGGGGGGGCTACGGGAGTGTCTGAAAGAGCGGATGTAATCCGTGGCGTTTCTTCTGGTTGTTTCTGCTCCGGCTGAGGTGCGGGCGCAGGAGATGTTTCCGATTCCAGGAATGGCGGCTCTTCATCGGAGATAGAGGGAAGGGGAGCTTCCTCCGCGGCAGTTGCGGAAACTTCCGGTTCTCGTTCCGGAGAGGCCAATACGGGGGAGGGAGAAGGTTTTTCTTCCGCAGGGGTCGGCGTTCCGTATTCCGCTTCACTTTCCTGAACGATGGCTGTCGTGTCCTTGCTGGATGCAGAGAATTGTGGAACGGGATCCATGAGGTCCTTGTCCTCATGGATATCAGGTGTTGCGGGCGCAGGAGACGGAATGTCCGCAAAGGATGCCGGATTGGCTGTGGGGGCAGGGGAGGACTGAATGGGCTGGCTGTTGGATTCCTGTGGAATGGAGGAGACGGATGCTGGAGCAGCCGGATTTGTTGAGGCGGGAGCGGCCTGCGGCAGGGAGGAAGGCAACGGCGCTCCTTCCAGAGCCATGATGATATCGCTGATGCTTGCCTCCGCCAGAGCGTGAACGGCTTTGATCAGGCCCATTTCCAGATGCAGCCTTTTATTGGTGGACCACCGCATTTTATCTTCTGTTTCCGCCAGCACTTCCACCAGACGCAGTATCTTGTCCGTTTGAGTGCGCTTGACGAGTCCGGTAAGTTCCTCTTTGGACGCCTCCGGCAGAGAATCGAAGTTTGCTTCCGGGTCCACCTTGGCGACGAGGATTTCCCGGACGGAGGAAATGATTTCGGAAAGGAACTGTCCCATGTCCCTGCCCGCTTCCGCCTGTTCATGGAGAAGGTGGAGAAGGCTGGGTAGTTCCTTTTTGAGAATCAGCGCCAGCGCTTGGGCTACAGTTTCCCGTGAGGTGATGCCGAAAATGTGGAGGACCTGTTGTTCTTCAATATGGTCGCCGCAGAAGGAGACCAGCTGGTCCAGCATGGACTGGGCATCCCGCATGCCGCCGTCCGCCACTTTCGCTACGGCGAATGCAGCCTCCCTGCTCAGGGAGATTCCCTCGGCGGAGGCGATGTGGAGCAGGTGGTTGGCAATGATTTCAGAAGGGATGGGACGCAGGTCGAAACGCTGACAGCGGGAAAGAATGGTCGGCAGGATTTTGTGCGGCTCCGTGGTCGCGAAAATGAATTTGACGTGCTGTGGCGGTTCTTCCAGCGTTTTGAGAAGTGCATTGAAGGATTCCTTTGTAAGCATGTGCACCTCGTCTATATAAACAATGCGGAAGTTGCCTCGGCTGGGTGCAAAGCGCACATTGTCCCTCAAATCCCGGATGTGGTCGATGCCGCGGTTGGAAGCGCCGTCAATTTCCAGAACGTCCAGGCTACGTCCTTCCGCAATTTCCTCGCAAATATCTTCGTGCGGGTCGAAGTCCACTTTCGGGCCGTCGGTACAATTCAGGGCTTTTGCGAAAATTCTGGCAGTGGATGTTTTTCCTGTGCCGCGGGGACCTACGAAAAGATACGCATGGGCGAGGCGATTGTGTTCAATGGCATTTTTCAGCGTCTGGACGACGTGATCCTGTCCAAGGACGTCATTGAATGTCAGAGGACGATATTTTCTGGCAAAGACCTGGTAACTCACGGTTCAGGAAGACTAAAAGATGCGGCTCTATTTGAAAAGAAAATAGAGTGTAATTGTTTTAAGATGCTGATAAGATTACGCTTTTGACCTCTTCTTACGTAACCGCTCTGAAAAAAATATCAAGAAAACGATGAGGATGTCATTTTGATGTTGAAATCTGAAAATGTTCATGCCAATCTCACAAAAGTAACAGGAACCTTCTCATCTCTATTATTTCCTATGTGGGTTAAAATATCAATCGCAGCCTTGGTCATCGCTCTTCTCGGTGGAGCCATGTATTATCTTGATAACGAGGAAGCTCTAACCAAGGAGCGCAAGGAATGCGGCTCTCGTTATAAAAATTTGAGCGCCCTTCGGGACGAATTTACGAGTGAAAAGACCAAATACGTGGAGTTCCTCGTCAAGAATGAAGGGCTTACGGCCGACATCAATGCCCTGACCAAGCAAAAGGATGAACTGGAAGCCGCGAACCAGGAGCTGGCCTCCGCCAATGAAGCCAAGAAATCCGAGCTGCAAACCCAGCAGACTGCCTTGGCAGACCTCCGGTCCAAGAGCAAGGATATGGAAAGTATTCAGGCTATTGCCGACAGAATCAAAGGACTTGAAGAAGAATCCAAGCAGTTGCAAGTGGTCAAGCAGGGGGAACAATCCAAGCATGATGCCATTGTCGCGGAAACGGAACAGCTTGTCGTCAACAACAATGCTCTCCGCCAGCTCAAGGCCGACCAGGACGCCCATCTTTCCCCCCCCAATTTGAAGACCAGGGTTTCCCAGGTGATTGATGATTTCAATGTAGTCGTGATTGAAGGCGGCGCTGCCGACCTGGGCGTTGTGCCCGGTTCCAAGCTGGCCGTGATGAGAGACGGCAACAAGATTGCCGAACTTGACGTGAATGCCGTTGAATCCCGTGTTTCCACAGCAACCGTTCTTCCCAGCACCGTTGCCGCTGGTGAACGTGTTGAGGCCGGAGACGTCGTCGTATCCGTCCGTCCGTAATTTTCCCGGTTCAAAACTCATCATACACTCTCATCTATATACACAATGAAAACTGTCTTAGTAGTTTTATTGATTCTTGCCGCAGGAGCAGGCGCTTGGTTCTCCGGTCTCAGCGGTGTTTTCGGCATCAATGGCCAATATCAGGATTTCAAGGAAATGATTGCCTATCGCAAGGTTCTGGACAAGGAGATCCGGGATTGGACGGGATTACGCAATGACATGATCAAGAACCGCGGGCGTGCTGCGGAAGAAAACCTGAGCCTCATTTCCAACAAGGCTTCCGTAACTCAGCAGCGTGATGAACAGCTTTCCAAGGCAGCGGAATTGAAAGAGGAGGAAGTAAAGCTGAATGCCGATCTGTCCAAGATTAACCAGCAGGTACAGGAACTTCGGACTCAGTTAAGTGAATTCGGTGTTTCCAGTGTTGAAGAAATCCAGGCCAGGATGGAAGCCACGGAAAACGCCAACAAGAAGCTTCAGGAAGAAATCGACCAGATCAAGGGAGCAACGGAAATTGCCGCCAAGAAGCGTACGGAGCAGGCTACCGAACTGGCCAATCGCCAGAAGGAACAGGCTGAATACCGTGCCGCGCTTGCCAAGAACAGCGGGGAATATCCAGTGTTGTCCGTGGATCCCCAGTGGGGCTTTGTGGTCATTGGCGCCGGACAGGGCAGCAACATTGACCAGAACACGGTTCTGCTTGTCACCCGCAACGGCCGCAGTATCGGCAAGCTGAAAGTGACTTCCTTGGAAAAGAACCAGACGGTGGCCGACATCGTCAAGGACAGCGTCCCTGCGGGCATGAGCATCCAGCCCGGCGACATGGTGCAGCTTCTGCGTCCGGTTCAATCCGCCAGATAAGGTTCTGTCACGCATTTTTCTTGAACCCCGCTGTGCTTCCGGCATAGTGGGGTTCAACTTTTATACGGAATGATGAAACAATCTACAGGAGTTCTACTGCTTGCGTCTTTTTCCTTTTTGCTTGCTTCTTCCTGTTCCTGGCTGATGGAGCCCAAGGAACATGAGCGTGTGCCTCAGCCGCCGCCCGGTCCTGAAAAGAGCGCTCTTCCTCATAACAAGTCGCAAAGATTTGAAGCGGAGGCTACGCTTGGGCCTCTGGCCACTCCCAGACGCTAAAAGCGTTTGAATTAAGGGGCACCAGTGATTCTGTGCTTTACACCTTCCTGCAAACCCTATACAAAAAGCTTCGATTTCCAAGCGGAGAGATGGCTGAGCTGGTCTAAGGCACTCGACTCGAAATCGAACGTGGGACGCAAATCTCACCGTGGGTTCGAATCCCACTCTCTCCGCCAGTTTTTATTGATTGAGCCCGTCTTCACAGACGGGCTTTTTTCATGCTGGAAAGTCCGAAGGGAAAAAGACGTATCCGGTCAGACCGGCTTTTTCATACCATAGCTGTTATAGCTGTAATAATTTCTCTGCACCACCGACGTTGGTTTTCCGATGATGATATGGTCCAAAAAACGGATTCCCAGCAATTGGGCTGATTCCTGGATACGTTTGGTCAGGGCATTGTCCGCTTGGCTGGGGGTCGGGTCGCCACTCGGATGATTGTGCGCCAGGATGAAGCCGTAGGCATTATGAATGACGGCCGGGCGCAGGATGTCGCGCGGGTGGGCAATGGATTCATTCAGGGTCCCCGTGGAAATTTCGACGGGCTTGATGAGGTGGCACTGGGCGTCCAGAAGAAGAACAAGCACTATTTCCTTGTCTTTCCAGCGCATAGCCGTGGTCAGATAGTCGTAAATGTCCTCCGGCGTGTTGAGCGGGCGTCTTGTCAGAGTCTCCCGAAGAGCCCGGGCACCCAATTCAAATGCGGCGCACAGGGTGGACGCTTTCGCCATTCCTATACCCTTGCAGATTTCCGCTATTTCTGCGGCTTCCATATGGGCCAAGGCATCCAGGGAACCTGCCGCCTGGATTAGGTCGGAAGACATGTCCAACACATTTTTCCCCTTAATGCCCATTCTGAGGAAAATGGCAAGGAGTTCCGCGTTGCTGAGGCTGTGTCTGCCTTGGCGGATGAGTTTTTCACGGGGCAGCGATTGTGAGGGAAGATCCTGAAGTTTGCGGGAGATCATTAGTAGCAGAGGCGGGCGGTGGAAAGAAGCGCGGCGGGCAGATGGCGGAGAGTGTCTCCGGCGGTCAAGCTTTGCTGGGTGGCCGCTCCGCTGGAGATGGCCAGTTCCGAAGCCCTGCCGCACAGATAGGTTCCCAGCACGGCAGACACCAGGAGGGATTCTCCCTGCGCGATGAATCCTCCGCAGACTCCGGCAAGCACGTCGCCCTGTCCCGCCGTCGCCATGGCGGGTCCTCCCGTGATGTTGTAGAATAAGGGTTTACCCCTTTGCGTGACGATGCTGCGGGCTCCCTTGTAGATGAGGGCCGCCTCATGCTCCGCGAGGAAGAAGTCCGCAATGTCCGCCCGGATGGAGCAGTCATCCGCTTCCGGCAGCAGACGGCGGATCTCTCCGTGATGGGGAGTCGCCAGAATGTGTTTTCCCAGTTTCCACTGCATGGCCGCGGCCAGATTGAGGCCGTCGGCATCCAGCAGGGCAGGAGTATCGGTTTCCAGAATGATGCGTATGGCTTCGGCGTCTTCCTCCGATACGGAGCCGATTCCCGGCCCTAGAAGAAACGCGCTGAAAGAGCGGATGGAAATGTCTGCATAACTGTCCACAGGTTTAACCATGATTTCCGGAGGCATGCACGCCGCCGCCACGGGATAGACGGAACGGTGGACATGCAGGGTGACCAGACCTGCTCCGGCCCGCAGGGCAGCTTCACAGCAGAGCCGCGCGGCTCCCAGCATGCCTTCCGAGCCGGCAATGACGCCCAGGTGGCCACGCTTGTTTTTATAGTCCGTATAAGGCCGTGCGGAGAGAAATTTGGTGAGGCGGGAAGAGGTGATGATTTCCGTGGCGGGAAGAGCTTGTACATGGAGGCCGGGGAGTTCAATACACACCAGGCGTCCTGCATACAGCGTAGCGTCGTCATCCAGAAGACCCTGCTTGACAGCCCCTATGCACATGGTGAAGTCCGCTTCCACGGCGTGTTCCTGAGGCATGCCCGTGTCCGGATCTATTCCGGTGGGGATGTCTACCGCCACCGTACGGACGGCTCCGCAACGGTCGCGCAGGTAGTTCATTTCCACGCAAAGGTCCGCTATTTCCTTGTTCAGCAGGCCGGAAGCCCCAATGCCCAGCAGGCCGTCCAGAAGAACCATCGGCTTGCCCGTAACAGGAAGTGGTGCTTCCTGGTATTCCAACAGGGGCGGTGATATTTCCGCAAACTGCCTGAGGGGCAGTTCCCCCCATTGGGAACGCGGATAGGCGGCGCGGAATCCTGTATCCCATCCGTGCCGCTGGAGAATGTCGAGAACGGTGATGGCATCCCCGGCATTGTTGCCTTTGCCCAGATAAGCCACGCAGAGGCCGGGAATGGGAAAGAACTGCATGATGGCTTCCGCGATGCCGGCAGATGCCTGTTGCATGAGGGTTCTGGCCGGCGTTCCGCTGATGATGAGTTCTCGTTCCGCAATCCGCATGTTTTCCGTGGAGCAAATTTTCATGACGCGTTAATGGAATCAGCCCGCACTATACGCAAAAAAACCTTCTCCTGCAAGCCGGAGAAGGTTTTTTACGAAAGGAGTCAATCCGGAAAAATCCGGGAAACGGCTAACCGATGCGGAACGTGATGCGCGCCTTGGTCATGTCATAGGGAGACATTTCCATGCGGACCTTGTCACCTACTACGATTTTGATGAAACGCTTGCGCATCTTGCCGGAGATGTGGGCCAAAACTTCGTGCCCGTTGGGAAGGCGCACCTTGAACATGGTGCCTGCAAGCACGGCGCAGATAGTGCCTTCCACTTCAACCTGGCTTTCGGAGCTTTCCTCCTTGGGTGCGGATTTGCTGAAATGCTTTCTGCCCCTGGTCTGCCGTCCTGCGCCTGTGCCACCTTGCGGGCGCGGCCGTCCGGGGCCTCCCGCGGGACGCGATCCTCCCGGCCCTCCGCCCGTTCTCGGGCCTGCTGCTCCGCCGGTCTGTCCTGCCGGGCGCGGCTGGCCAGGTCTGGCCGGGCCGGCGGGCCTGTTGCCGTTGCCGGCCGGTCTTGCACTGCCTCCGCCTGCCGGGCGTGCGCCGGGGCGGGAATTCTGTCCGCCGGAAGGGCGGCTGCTGGGTCTTGGATTCGGGCTGATATGATTCTCCTTGTTAGGTTAGCAAACGCGCGGATACGAATTTTTGCGCAGGCGCATGATAGGCGATATTTCCGTGAGAGCAAGCCCTGAGTGTGGAAACGTCATAATTAAGCAACAATTCCGCAGACAGAAGGGAAAAAAGGGGCTAAAAGCGGTGTAAAAGAGAAAAAGTATTTGACATTTACGTGAATAATCATTAGGAATGCGCCCCCGAATTGGAAGATTACGGCAGGATGCCGAAAAACGAGAACGAAGAATTAAACCATGAAGACCTTCTCAGCCAAACCGCAAGAAGTAGAGCGCAAATGGTATGTTATAGACGCTGCCGACAAGGTGCTCGGCCGTGTCGCCGTTGAAGCGGCCAACATTTTGCGTGGCAAGAACAAGACGATTTTTACCCCGCACGTTGATTGTGGCGACTTTGTCATCATCGTGAACGCGGACAAGGTGGTGCTGACCGGCAACAAGGAAAATGCCAAAATTTACACCCGTTTCTCCGGCTACGTCGGCGGCAAGCAGGTGGAAACGCCCCGGAAAATCCGCGCCCGTCGTCCCGAGCTTCTTCTGGAACTGGCTGTAAAGGGCATGGTCCCCCATACACGTTTGGGCCGTCAGCAGATGACCAAGCTGAAGGTTTACGCCGGAGCCAGCCACCCGCATGAAGCACAGCAGCCTACCGCCGTTACCCTTTAACCGATTTTCCCAGACATGAGTCAGACAACCCCATACAACGCCACCGGCCGTCGCAAGACCGCCATTGCACACGCTTGGCTTACTGAAGGCTCCGGCCGCATCACGATCAATCGCCGCGGTTTTGAAGAATACCTTCCCACCATTCAGTTGCAGAACGCCGTTCTTCAACCTTTCCAGGTCACCAATACCATGAACAAATTTGACGTGAATGTCGTCACCAAGGGCGGTGGCATTCATGGCCAGGTTGGCGCCATTCGCATGGCGATTGCCCGCGCTCTGGTAATGGTTGATGAAGCTTCCCGCGCCCAACTGCGTGAATTCGGTCTTTTGACCCGTGATTCCCGCATGAAGGAACGCAAGAAGGCTGGCCGTCCCGGTGCCCGCAAGCGTTACCAGTTCTCCAAGCGCTAAGCTTGGGCTGGTTGCGAAGGAACTGGCATTTACCATTTCTTTCTCGGAAAAAGAGCTGTTCCACTTTTCAGTGGGGCAGCTCTTTTACGTTGGTAAAAACGTCATAAGGGGATGAAACGGATTGCTTATCCGAAGTTAACTCTAAAATTTTAAGGAAAATATTTTAATGCGAAGGACTCCTTTTGAAAAAAGCCCTCGTTGGAAAGCGGGTCTTTTTTAGATTTTCATAAACTGATTTTCAGGCACCTCCGTTAAGTTTATTTTTTCCTTTTAATGGTTCAAAATATCCGGCCGCAACTGCACCGGGTATTTTTTTGGGTTTTATATACTTAAGTTCAGACTCACGGAACTGTTTTATTCTTCTTGCTTTTGCCCCTTCTAAACGTCCCGCATGAGTGATTTTTAGATAACGAATTCCAATTTCCGCGAGCATGGCTTCCCATCCTTCTCCATTGGCAGATTCTAGGAAAGCAATAAGTTTGCCGCCTGTGTTCCGGTTCTCGTGTAAACGCGGAGAAAAGGTGATGGATTGTTAGACTAAAGTTAAGTATATAATTCCCATTTTTTTTGCATGCGCCGGCAGAGTCATCCCCGTCTTTGCCGCTGGTCCGGAGAAATTCTTCTGCATGGTTGGAAAAGAAATCCGTTTCCGGCAAATTCTGTTCCGGGAAGGGGAGGCCCCGTGGGGATTACCGGTGGTATGGTGTTCCCGCCAGGATGGTATGGCAACGGTAAAGCTGTTCCAGAAGAACGACGAGTGCCAGTTCATGCTGCAAGGTGAATTTGCTCAAGGCCAGAATATGATCGCACCGGGAGCGCAGTTCTTCCGTGTGGCCGTCCGATGCCCCGACAAGAAAAGCAATGCGGCGCACGGAGCGCATTTGCCAGTTCTGCGCCAGTGTTGCCAGTTTGTTCGTGGTCCAGAGCTCGCCTCTCTCGTCCATGGCGATGCGCAAACATCCTTCGCTGGCTGTCAGCAGCCGTTCGGAAACGTCTCTGGAATTGCCGTCTTTGACAAGTTTCAGTTCCGTCTTGCCGAATGGCTTGAGGCGGTTGAGGTAAAGTTCCACGCCCTCCCGGGCATAGTTCAGCGCAGGTTTTCCTGCGGCCAATATGAGAAATTGCATGTGGGGTCAGTATTTGGATGGAGTGTTAAGATAGTCCAGCAGGGCACGGGCCCAGGTTTCCGAAATGCCGCGAATAGCAGCGATGGAGGCCGGGTCCGCTTTTCTGATGGCGGCTACGGATTTGAATTTTTCCAGCAGCAGCTGTTTTTTCGCCGCGCTCATGCCGGGGGCATCGTCCAGCGCGCTTTCCTTCATGCGTTTTCGGTATAATAGTTCGTTGTATCCGTTAGCGAAACGGTGGGCTTCGTCCCGGATGCGCTGCATGAGCTTGAGGGCTCCCATGCTGTGGGGCAGGCGGAGCGGTTCCGGCTGGTGCGGGAAGAAGATTTCCTCCCTTTGCTTGGCCAGTCCCACGATGGGCATGTCTCCCAGGCCGATGGCCTCCAGGTCCGCCAGGGCGGAAGAAAGCTGTCCTTTGCCGCCGTCTACCACTACAAGGTCCGGAACTTTGATGGGGGCCTTTCCCTCCGCACTGAGTTTCTTGAGCCACTGGTACAGCGTCATGTCCGGCGGCCGGGAGGCCACAGCATCGCTTTCCATCAGGATGCGGGAATAGCGCCGCCTGATAACTTCCGACATGGAGGCGAAGTCGTTCTGCCCGTCCACCGTGCGGATGCGGTAGCGGCGGTAGGCCTTGTTGTCCGGTTTGCCGTTGGTGAAGCGCACCATGGAGGCTACAATGTGGTTGGAAGAGACGTTGGAGATGTCAAAGCATTCCATGATGGCGGGCGGTTCGTCCAGTCCCAGTGCCTCGCCCAGTTCCTTCATGTCTTCCTCCGGGCGCACGGTGCCGGGAAGGTTGGGGGTGCCTTTCTGGAACCGGCGCGCCGGTTCCAGCGTCTTGATCAGGTTATCCCTGATATCCCTCAGGTACGCGGCGCGTTCAAAGTCCAGACTGTTGGCGGCCTGCATCATTTCTTCAGTCAGCGCGTCCAGCGCGTTCTTCTTCCCCACTCCTTCCAGCAGGCGCACGGCCTGTTCAAAGTTTCTGTTGTAGTTTTCCACGGAGATGCGGCCTACGCACGGCGCGGAACAGTTGCGGATGACGTCCGCATGGCAGTGCTTGAAGTCGTTCAATCCGGGATTTTTCACTTTGCAGGTGCGGAGCCGGAAATGTCTGTTGAGCCATTCCTGGGTGGCGTACAGGGCCTGGGAATGGACAAAGGGGCCGAAGTAGCGCGCGCCGTCCTCCTTGCGTACCCGGGAGAGCTGGAAGCGCGGCAGGCGTTCCCCCTTGGGAATTTTCAGGAGGGGATAGCGCTTGTCGTCCTTGAGCTGGATGTTGTAATGGGGCCGGTACTGCTTGATGAGCTTGCTTTCCAGCAGGAAGGCCTCGTGATCGTTGCGGGTTTCAAAATAGTCAAAGGAGGCGATGGCGTTGATGAGTGCGCGGGTCTTGTGGTTGGCCAGCGTGGCTCCGGTAGGGGAAAAGTAGCTCGCCAGGCGGCGGTGAAGGTCCTTCGCCTTTCCTACGTAAATGGTATTGCCCTGGGCATCCTTCATAATGTAGACTCCGGGTTTGTGCGGAGTCTGTCTCCAAAGCTCCTTCAATGTTGGTGTTTCATGATCTGCCACACAGCTATTATGCCATAGGCGGCAAGAAAGGGAACTGCGGAAACGTACTGCATTACGGGCAGTTGGCTTGCCTAGGAAGACTTCTTCTGTATAATCATTATGTCTTTTGTATGAATCCTGTATCATTTTCCACCCTGGCCAGCGCCATGGACTTTGTCGTGGGCGATAGAAATTACCCTCTTTCCGAGCTGTTCATGAAAGGGGGCTTCATCATGTGGCCGCTTCTCCTGCTGTCCATAGGGGGCGTCGTCGTTCTGGTCATGTGCTGTTTTTCCACCCGCGCCGCCGCCGTACTTCCCCCCAAGCTGGTGGAGCAGGCGGAGTCCTTTATCCGCAAGCGCGATTACACGGGACTTGCCATTCTCTGCAAGAACGGCGATTCCTGTTATGCGCGCGTGATGCTGACGGTAGCTAATTTCATGCAGCGCAACCCTTCCGCCCAGTTTGAGGAAGTAAGGGAAATCGCCGCCGCAGAAGGTGGGCGCCAGGCCGGTTTCATGAGCCGTCAGATTTCCTGGCTGTCGGACATCGGCGCGCTGGCCCCCATGCTGGGGCTGCTGGGTACGGTCGTCGGGATGATGAAAACCTTTTTCGAGATCGCCAACGGGGATTTTTCCGGCGGCAAGCAGCGCATCGACATGGCGGGGGGCGTGGCGGAAGCCCTGATTACCACGGCAGGGGGACTTCTGCTGGGGATTCCCGCCATTCTGGCCTATGTGTATTTCCGCAGCCAGGTGCACAAGCGCGTGGGAGACCTGGAGGCCGCCGTGACGCACAGCGTTTCCGTAGTGGCCACCCAGCTCCACAAGCCACGCTCAGGCCCTGCCGGAGCTTTTCATGAGGAAGAACTTCCCCGGGTCCCCGTGGATCCCACCTCCCTGCGTGACGTGCGCGGACTTTAACCGGGGATATCCCAGCCAGCAACACCGGAAGATCATATGAAGTTTCGTTACAAGATGCCCAACCCCATCGGGTTCCAGCTGGCGCCCATGCTGGATATCGTGTTTCTGCTGCTGGTATTTTTCGTCGTGACGCAGACTTTTGAGGATGACGAACCGGACCTTTCCATCACCCTCCCGTCCGCGGAGACACCCAAGCCCGGGGAGAACGCCACCAATGAGATCATCGTGAACATCCGCAAGGACGGCACGGTGATGATCAACCGCCAGCCGTACACGATGCCGGAACTGGAGGAGAAACTTCTTTCCGTCGCCCGCTTGGACAAAACCATGCTCGTCCGCATCCGCGTGGATGAAAAGGCGGAATCCGGCACAGTCGTGCACGTGATGGACGCCTGCCTGAAGGCCGGGCTCAACAATGTGTCTTTCTCCACGAGGCCTCCGTCTCCGTCTTCCATCAACGTTTTCACTCCTCAATCTTCATGAAATCCCTTTTTCCCATCAGTGCCGGACTGACGGCCCTTGCAGTATGCGCCGTCGCCCAGGAGCATATCCCGGACGCCGCTCCGGTGGACGACGGTCCGCTGGTTGCCAATCCGGAGCAGGACAGCCTGGACATGGCCGACATGCTGTACAAGCAATCCCAGGAGCCGCAGACGAAGGCGAACCCGCAGGAATATGCGCGCCTGCTTGATCTGAGCCTGCGCAAGTACCTTGAATTTTCCCAGCGGTTCCCCCGTTCCCCCCAGGCTCCTCTGGCAGAATACCGCGCGGCCATGTGCCTGACGGAGCTCGGAAGGAAAGAGGAAGCCCATACTCTCTTCCAGAGGCTGACGCAGACGGGAACCCCGGCTCTGGTCGCCGCTTCCGCCTACCGTCTTGCTACGGATGCCTCCGCCGCCGGAGAGACGGACAAGGCCATCCAGTATTACCAGCTTGTTATCCGCAGCGCGGAGCAGAATGATTTGAAGGTGGATGCCCAATACCGTTTGGGACGCCTCTTTCTGGCCAGCGGTAATCCGGAAGCTGCTGCCAACATGTTTTGCGCGGTGATCGGCAATCCCCAGGCGGACAAAAAATTCGTCCTGGTAGCCCGTATGGGATATGCCGCCTTGTGTGCTGATTCCGGCCGTCTGGGAGAGGCGTATGCCGAATACCGCAAGGTGCTGGACACGCCCGGAGTGGATGCAAGAAACCGTGGCATTGCCATTCTGCAGGCGGCAACGCTGGCCACCAAGCTGAAGAAGAACGCGGAGGCGCAGAGCCTTTATGAACAGATACTGAAAGATGAAACTCTGAAGGAAATGGCGCCGGAGGCCCGCATGGGGCTGCTTCTGGGTTTGTACCACATGGGCAAGTACAAGGAGGTCATGGCCCAGTACGAACAGCAGAAGGGGATGAAGATGCCGACCAAGGAAGGCCAGGTGCGCCTGCTGATGCTGATGGGCCAGACCGCCTACAAGCTAAAGGAATACCAGAAGGGGGCGGAGTTCTTCCTGGAGGCGGAAAAAAACGTGCCTTACACGCAGGAGGCCATGCAGGCTTCCTTCTACCGGCTTTTGTGCTACAAGGAACTCAAGCAAAAGGATCTGCCTCAGCGAGCCCAGAGTTTCCTGAATCATTATGCCAAGGCGTTTCCCACCAGCGAACTCCACGACATGGTACGTCTGATGGCGGCGGAGAGCCTGTTCAGCACCAGCCCCGCGGATGCGGCCAAATTTTACGGGAGCATCAATTTTGACAAGCTTCCGCCCAAGATGCGCCCGGATATTCTTTACAAGAGTGCCTGGGCCGTTGCCCAGGCAGGCAACCGGGAAATGGCCGCCAAGCTGCTGACGACTTTCATTGACGGATATCCCCGCGATCCCCGCATCTGCGAAGCCCTGACCCTGCGGGGAGACATGTACGCCAAGACCAAAAAGGAAACAGAGGCCCTGCAGGATTTTGACCGGGTAATTGCGCGCTGGCCGAAGGAGGAATCCGCGGCCGCCGCCTGGCAGAGGGCCGCGCAGATTTATGCCGGCCGCCAGGACCTGGTAAATATGGCGAAGTATTACGAAGGGCTGATCAAGAATTTTCCGAAGGCCTCCCCCGCCGCCCTGGCGGAAGCCCATTTCCTGCTGGGCCGTGCGGCGTTTGACCAGGGGGATTTTCAATCCTCTATCAGCCACATGTCGGAGGCCAAGACGCTGGACCCCCAGAAATATGGGGAACAGGTCAACGTTCTCACCGTTCTTTCCTACCACAAGCTCCAGGACGTCAACAAATTGAAGGAGGCCCTGGAAACCCTGCAGAAGGAAAACCCGGCGGCCGTGTCCCGCGTGCCGGACGTGATTCCCGCATGGCTGGGCCTTCAGGCTTACGGAATGAAGGATCTGGAGACGGCGGACAAGTACATGACCTGGGCCACCCAGAACGACCAGCTCCAGAACGTGAAGAAAGTGATCTGGCGCAATCTGGCGAAAGTGCGCCTGGCCTTGAAAAAGTATGACCGCGCCCTCGTGGCTTCCAACAACTTCCTGAAGGTGGAGGACCAGCCCTACCGCCGTGCGGACGGCATGCTGGACAAAGCCTCCATCCTGCTGGGCCTGGGCAAGTATGCGGATGCCCGGAAAACGGCGGAGGAAGCGCTTGCCCTGGGGGTGGAAGGCCCCCTGATGGCCTCTCTGAAAATCGTGCTGGGGGACATCTCCTATGCGGAAAAGAAATTTGATGAGGCAGCCAAGCATTACGGCGTTACGGCGGAGTTGTTCGTCAACGACGCGGAGCTGAAACCCAAGGCCCTGTTCAAGGCGGCGGAAGCTCTGGACAAGGCCGGCCGCAAGTCGGAGGCTTCCCAGTACCGCGCCCGCCTGCAGAAGGAATTCCCGGATTGGAAGCAGGAAGGGGAGTCACTGCCGCCGGATGCCCGCTAGACGTCTGGAACGATTGGAAACGGAATGGAGAACAGGCGCAAAAGATGGTATGATCTGTTCGGATTGCTGCCCCGCAATCTGGGGCGCGTCCTGCTGTGGCTGAGCATCATCCCTATCTCGTTCATCATCATCCTGATCATTTACGCGTGGCGGGCGGACCAGTATAATCTGGACGAAGTTCTGGCTCCCCTGGAAAACTGCGCCGCCTATGACCGGAACGGCCAGTGGATAGGCACCCTGACGGACCACGACCGCGTTTACGTAGCGCGCCATGAATTGCCGGATAATCTGGTGAACGCCTTCATCGCCCGGGAGGACGAAGCCTTTTTCGATCACGGCGGCATCGTTTACACGTCCATCATCCGCTCCATCTGCCGGAACCTGACCACCCTCTCCTATGCGCAGGGAGCTTCCACCATCACCATGCAGCTTGCCCGGAATTGTTATGAACTGGGGGGAAAAACGCTGGACCGGAAAATCCTGGAGATGGCCGTAGCCCGCCGTATAGAAGGAAAATATTCCAAGGATGAAATATTGACGGCCTACCTGAACCGGATTTACTTCGGCCAGCAATGCTACGGCATCGCCCAGGCCGCGGATCTGTATTTCGGGAAAAAAGTGGGAGACCTGACTCTGGCGGAATGCGCCACGCTGGCCGGGCTGGTGCGCGGCCCTTCCATATACAACCCCGTTTCCAGCCCGGAGGCCGCCGTCAAGGTGCGCAATGCCACGCTGGAACGCATGCTTGAATGCGAATTCATCACCCAAGAGCAAATGTGGAAGGCATCCTCGGAACCGATGACCGTGGCGGGAGAAAAGGAGGCCAGCCCCGCATCCTATCCCATTCTGGTGATTTCCCGTGAATTGGGCAGTCTTGCCTGCTGTGACCAGCAGGAAGAGACTTCCAGCATTTTTGTGATGACCACGCTGGATTTGGATTTTCAGAGAATGGTAGAGGAGATGAGTGAGCCGGCCCTCATTGCTTTGGAGAATTCCCCTGTATGGAGCGGCCTTCCGAAGAGGGTGGACAACCATCTGAAAGGCTGCGTCCAGGCTGCCGTGTTGTGCGTGGATTCCCGCAAAGGCGACATACTGGCCGTTACGGGAGGCCGCTCCGCCCTGGACGGCGTGGACAGATGGCAGGCAAAGGTAATGCCCGGTGAATTGTTCACGCCTGTCGTCAACCTGTGCGCCGTGGACCAGCGCCGGACCGTCATCCGCAGCAACCCGGAAGTGACGGGGCGCGGCGTGGGATTCAACACTGTCATTGAAACGGCGGGAAAAGCCGGGTACAAGGGGGATTTGCCGCGTTCTCCGGAACTGTATGCCGGGAAGTTCCGCACGTCCCTGGCGGATGCCGTCAACGCGCTGTACATGATTGGCAACGGCGGACTCAACGTGCAGCTTTCCGCAGTCCGCCAGGTGGGAACGACCAAAAAAAACCTGGTGATGGTGAATGCTCCTTCTTCGGAGGAAACCCACCGTGAAATCCTTCCGCGGGAATCCGTCCATCTGGTGGCGGGGCTTCCCCCCTTCCGCTATGACGAACGTACCAGAAGGACGGTCGTGAATGTGGCGTTGCCTGAATATAGCGGGCATTTCTCCTCTGTCAGAGGCCGTTATTATACCGTGTACGTCTGGGTCGGATTCGATGCCCCGGATGAAGCCGTATACAAGAAAAGGGGTGTTTCCGCCGCCCTGGCGAAGACATGTTCTACACTGGCGGAGAACGTGTACATCCGAGCGGAAGAGGCCAGAAAGGCTGCTGCCGCCGAGCGCCGCGAGCAGGAAACTCCGCAGGGGCAGACCTCCCTTTAAACGATTTTTTTATTCAAACATATCATGAACCACTCGCCTGAAATGACCGTAGCCATCCGGGCGGCCAAGTCCGCCGGAGCCTTCCTGAAAAAGCATTTTTATGACCGGAAGAAGGTGGATGAAGCCAGCCAGAACGACATCAAGCTGGAACTGGACAAGCTGTCCCAGAAACTGATCACGGAGGAAATCCTCTCCGCTTTCCCCACTCACGCCGTGCTGGGGGAGGAAGGCTACACCGGAGACCGGAACAGCGAAAACGAATGGATCGTGGACCCCATTGACGGCACGGTGAATTATTTCTATACCATTCCGTGGTTTTGTGTGTCCATCGCCCTCCGCCGCGGCGGGGAAGTGGTGCTGGGCGTGATTTACGATCCCATGATGGACGAATGCTGGCATGTGGAAAAAGGCGGTGTTCCGTACATGAACGGCGTACCGATGCATTGCAGCTTCCGGAAGCGCATGGCGGAGGCCGTCGTATTCGTGGGGCACGGGAAGACGGACGGTTCCAAGGAAAAGGGAATTGAACGCTTTGCCAAAATCGCCTGGCAGGTGCGCAAGGTGCGCAACAACGGTTCCGCCGCCCTCGCTCTCGCCTACATTGCCTGCGGCAGGTTTGACGCCTATGTGGAAAGCGTCATTTCCATCTGGGACATTGCCGCCGGCGTCCTGCTGGTGGAAGCCGCCGGAGGAAAGGTGATTCTGGAACCGAAGAAGGACAATCCGGAACAGTTCGCCATTGTTGCCTGGAACGGATGCATCCCGATCGTGGAAGCCCTCGGAGAATAACCCCAGTACTATTGACGGATGAACATCATGATTGCACTGACCGGGCTGGGTTACGACATTCACCGTTTTGCGGAAGCCCCCCGCCCGCTGATGCTGGGCGGCGTACACATTCCCTCCGGCAGAGGGCTGGACGGCCATTCCGATGCGGACGTCCTGAGCCATGCCGTTGCGGACGCCCTGCTGGGCGCCGCCGGACTGCCGGACATCGGCTTCTGGTTCCCTCCGGGCGATCCCGCCTGCAAGGACATTTCCTCCCTGGACATTGTGGCCAAGGCCGTTTCCCTGATCCGGGAACGCGGCGGCCGCGTGGTCAACGTGGATTCCTCCCTGATTGCGGAAGCACCGCGCATTTCTCCGTATCTGGAGCAGATGAAAAACGCTCTGGGTTCCGCACTGGGCATCTCAGCCGCCCGAGTGGGGGTAAAGGCCACCACGAATGAGCAGCTTGGCGCGCTGGGGCGCCGGGAAGGCATCGCCGCCTTTGCCGTGGCGTCCATCCTGATGCCGGAAGAAGAGTTGCAGCCGTAACCGTTTATGGATCGCCTCCTGGTTTTCGGCACGGGGAACGCCACCGTCACGGAATGCTACAATACCTGTTTTTCCCTGACGGACGGCAAGGAATTCCTGCTGGTGGACGCCGGCGGAGGCAATGGCATCCTGGGCATTTTGAAACATATGAAAGTTCCGGTGGAAAGGATGCATCACGCTTTTCTTTCCCACCGGCACACGGACCACATGCTGGGCATGGTATGGGTGATCCGCCTCATCGGGACCATGATGACTCAGGACCGTTATGAAGGAACGTTTACGGTTTATTGCCACCGGGAACTGGCGGCGGATCTGGAATGCCTGGTACGCATGACGCTGGACAAAAGGGTTGTGCGTCTGGTCGGGGAACGCATCTTCATGGTTCCGGTGGAAGATGGAGAGGAAGTGAACGCCGTACCGTACCGGCTGACCTGTTTTGACATTCATTCGGACAAGACGCGCCAGTTCGGCTTTTCCACGGTGCTGAACGGGGGAGGCAGGCTTGTTTTCCTGGGAGACGAACCGTACCGCGATGCCTGCGAGCCTTATGTCCGCGGCGCCCGCTGGCTGCTTAGCGAAGCCTTTTGCCTGCATTCGCAGGCCGACGTGTTCAAGCCCTATGAAAAATACCACAGCACGGTCAAGGATGCCTGCGAGCTGGCGGAAAGGATGAACATTCCCAATCTGGTGCTTTGGCATACGGAAGACAGTAATCTTGCCTGCCGCCGTTCCTTATATTCTCAGGAAGGGCGGATGTATTATTCCGGCAACCTGGTCATTCCGGATGACGCTGATATTGTCGCCCTTTAATTTGGCGAAATAGAGGCGGATTAAGAATCCGCGGTTGGAAACATTATTGTTATGAAATAATACAATCCACTAGTCAGCAGTATATTATAAAATTATCAAATTCCAGTGCTCTTTTGTATTGTTTGCTCAGTAAACATGATCTTATGATCAAATCCCTTAAACGCCAAAAATTGTCATTGACCGCGGATTCTTAATCCGCTAGTTTGCCATTGAGTGGATGCGGTAATGTTTTCAGCAACAAACCGCTCCCATGAACAATTACATGATATAGACGAGAGAAACCGGACTTCTTGAAAAGGAAGTCCGGTTTTTTAGAAGGTGGCGTTCCGTTAACTTATACCTTTCTTTTCCCTGCATCCCGGATCTGGTCTTTCCGTGAGGGTATGTTCCTCCGTGAACGCAAAAAAGTGCGCCCGCATGATCGGGCGCACTGTGAAAGGGAAGGAGGAATAAAAGCGTCCGCCTATTTTTTGGGCGTCACATTGCGCATGTTGCGCCCCTTGGCTTTGCGCTGCTGCTCTTCCAGGGCCACGCGCTGCTGTTCCATCATCCGCTGGAAGAAGCCGGGCTTTTTCTTCTTCTGGGACGGAGCCAGCACGGGCATGGGCAGGCGGCGAATCAGCGCCGTCTGGCCGATGGAAATGAGGTTCTGCGTGGTCCAGTACAGGGCCAGGGCGGAAGCGAAGTTATAACAGAACAGGAAGAACATCAGGGGCATCAGATTCATGATGATGCGCTGGGAACGTTCGCCCGCCTGCGGTGTCATCCGCATTTGCACGATCATCGTGACGGCCATGATGAGCGGCAGGATGTTGATCGGGATGCCGAACAGGTGGCCGACGGTATCGGGCAGGGACAAGTCCGTCATCCACAGGCAGAAGGGCTGTCCCCGCAGTTCCGCGGAATATTGAAGCACGCGGTAGAAGGCGAAGAAGATGGGAATCTGGATGAGCATGGGTACGCAGCCGCTGGCCGGATTGATGCCGTATTTCTGGTACAGCTTCATCATTTCCATGTTCACCTTCTGGGGGTCGTCCGGATATTTTTCCTTGAGTTTCGCCATTTCCGGCTGAACCAGGGACATGCGCTTCATTGCCAGATAGGATTTTTTGTGCAGCGGCCAGATGAGAGCACGGACGACGATGGTCATGCAGATGATGGCTACGCCCCAGTTGCCGAACCACCCGTGGAACAGGTTGAGCAGCCAGTTCATCGGCACGCTCAGGAAGACGAGCCAGCCGTAGGCCATGATGTCGCTGATGGCGGGATAGGTAAGGTTCAGGTCGCGCAGATAGGCATTGAATTTGGGGCCTGTGTAAATATCGTAGGTGAGTGTCTTGATCTCGTTGGGCGCCATGGCCAGGTTGGGAATACCCATGGCCAGGGTCACACCGGGCACCAAGGCATTGTTTTCATGGGCCAGGGGAAATTCCTGGCGCGTGGCGTACACCGTGGAGCCTGCGGATTGTTCCTGCGGAATGAGGATGGTGGCGTAGTACTGGCTCATCACCCCGGCGTAGGTCAGGTCCTTCAGTGGGCCTTCCAGCACGCGGGGCTTGGCGGTGCTGAAAAAGCCGCCCGTGAAGTGGGAGGGGGCCTCCTGTTCCAGGGAGCCGTCCGCATGGTAGAAAAGGTGGGTGTAGGTATCCTTGGGTTCGCTCTTGGCGATGGGGTAGGCACTCCCTGCAAAGATGCCCAGATAGCGCAAATCCTGGACATTGGGGGCTTTGTTGAGAAGGGAGACGGTCAGGCGGATGATGTATTTGCTGCCGGGGAGCACTTTTCCGGAAGAGTCCGTGACGGGGTGGAGCGTGTAGGTCTTGGAAATGAAAAGCTGGCGCGCGGCGTCATAGCCTTCCAGGGTGACGGAGTCCGCCGTGCGCTTGACTTCCTTGTACACCGTGTTGTCATAGGAAGGGTCCTGCGTGGCGTCCATGTTGAAGACGAGTTCGCCAATGCCCCGGTTCTGCGCCTCGTTGATGGTGATGTTGTGGTCCGTAACCTTCTGTGTGTCTACAATGTCGTTGTGAAGAGTGACGCCACCGATGGAGCCGCCGATGCGGTTGAAAGTGTAAGTGATGAAGGGCTTTTGCTGGCCATCCACCTCTTCTGTAGCCACGAGGGTGATCGGATTGTTCTTGTCTTCCTCCAGGGCCTGATTGGCGGAAAGCTGTCCTGAAGTAGCGGGTTCGGAGGCTGTTGAAGTTCCCGGCGCGGCAGTGTTTACGGCGGAAACCGGCTGCTGGACGGCGACGGGAGGCGCCGTAACGGGTGTTTCCTTTTTATTGTTGCCGAGGTAAATGTTCAGGCCCAGAAGGGCGGCGCAGACGCCGACAATGATCCATGAAGTGCGATCCATAATGTGATATAGCTTGGTTGGAAAAGAGTTTTACAGGGAGAGGGAGAAAAGTGAGTTAGCGGGAAGGGCGGGGAGGCGGCACGGGATCATACCCTGAACCGCCCCAGGGGTTGCATCTTAAAATGCGCCATGTTCCAAGAATAAAACCGCGCCAGGCTCCGTGGACCTGGACGGCCCGGATGAAGTATTGGGAACAGGTGGGAGTGTAACGGCAGCCGCAGCCGGGGCCCCCCAGCGCGTGAAGAGGGGCGCTGATGAAGAATTGGTAACCCCGAACCAGGGTGATAAGCAGCCATTTCATCATGCCGTGTCTTGTTGTCCGGAAAGCAGTTGCAGTTTTAATTTGCGGGCGGCTTTCTGCCAGTCCCGTTCCAGGTCGGAATAGCTGGCTTCCACCGCCCGCCATCTGAGCACGCACACCATGTGCACGCCCTGTTGAAAAGGCTCTCCGTGTGCCCGGAGTATTTCCCGCACCCGGCGTCTGAGCTTGTTGCGAACGACGGCGCAGCCTATTTTTTTCGTGCAGATGATGCCGAATTTGGAAGGTTCCTCCGGATCTGCCAGCGGGGCTGCGCTTAAAACAATAAGCCGACCTGCTACGGATGGTCCCTCGTTGCGTACCCGGGCAAATTGAAATGCCCTGGTCATGCTTTGTTGACGAGTAAGACGCATCTCCCGCGGGTCGGCCCGTGAAAAGAATGTTCCAAGGAGGCGTTAACCAAGTCCTGACGGCGAATTAACGGCCGTGCTGGATGGTATGGCGCTTGTACTGGATTTCGGCTCCCTTGGGAAGAAGGCGCTTGCGGCCTTTGGCGCGGCGGCGGCGGATGATATCGGCCCCGTTCTTGGTCGCCATGCGTGCACGGAATCCGAACTGGCGCTTGCGGCAGCGCTTGGATGGTTGATAAGTCCTCTTGCTCATGATATTGAAAGATGCTTCTTGTGAATTACTAGATTCAGTGCCGTCCGTCTAAGCGGCCTATGCACAACCGGACAAAAAGGATAACTATTTTGGCCGTTTTGTCAATCCGTCAGGCGATTATTTGGCGCTTTTCTTGGGTGCAACCGTGTTGTTTTTGCTATTAATGATTGATAATAAATGTATTTTATGGCTGTGAAAGCGCCCCGTTTTTAAAGGAAGAGCAATTCCGCATAGGTCGGAACGGGCCACAAGTCTGCATCCGTCAGCCCTTCCAGGGTGTCGATGGTCTTTCTCAAGTCATCCATTCCGGTCTGAATGTCTTTCGTGTTTTTCTGATTCACTGCCTGCCTCAGCATCCGCACCTGGGCGGGCAGGAGGTCCAGCAGTTCTCCGATCCGGTTGGCGCGGTCCGTCGTGGCTTTCATCCCCGCCTTGATTCCGGAAGCCTTCATCTGCGCAATGGCGGAGGTGAGCTGCGTGAGCTGTTCCGTGACGGCCGGAATATACAGGGTTTCCACCATCAGGAGGGCCGTTTCCGCCTCAATATTGATTTCCTTATGGAAGATTTCCGACTGGATTTCATGGCGGGCATGGAGTTCCACCGGGCTGACCACCTTGTATTTTTCAAAAAGCGCCCTGGCTTTGGGCGTTTCCAGTGCCGCCAGCGCCTCGATGGTGCCGGGCGTATTGGCCAGCTTGCGGCGTTCGGCCTCCTTGATCCAGGCTTCTCCGTAGCCGTCCCCGCTGAAGAGGATGCGCTTGTGCTTCTTGATGATGTTCTGAAGCAGCTTGTTGAGCGTCGTGTGGAATTCTTCCGGCTTGTCCTTGACGGGTTCCAGGATGGTGCAGATTTCATCCAGGCTTTCCGCGACGATGGTGTTGAGCACCGTCATTGGCCATGCGCAGGTTTGGGAAGAACCCACGGCCCGGAATTCAAACTTGTTGCCGGTGAAGGCGAAGGGGCTGGTGCGATTCCGGTCGGAAGTGTCCAGCGGGAACATCGGCAGCGTATCTACGCCGATGCTCATGGTTTTCACCGTGCATGCCTTCTTGGTGCCGCCTTTTTCAATCTGCTCAATGATTTCGTCCAGCAGGTCCCCCAGGAAAATGGAAATGATGGCCGGAGGAGCTTCATGGGCTCCCAGGCGGTGTTCGTTGCCGGATTTGGCGACGGAGGCGCGCAGCAGATCCGCATGTTCGTCCACGGCCTTGATCGTGGCGCAGAGCAGGGTGAGGAAGATGGCGTTTTCCTGCGGGCTGGAGCCGGGATTGAGAAGGCTGCCGTAGCCGGGGGCGGAAAGGGACCAGTTGTTGTGCTTGCCGGAGCCGTTCATTCCCGCAAAGGGCTTTTCATGGAGCAGACAGACCAGGTCGTGCTTGTTGGCTGTTTTCCTGAGCACTTCCATGACCAGCATGTTGTGGTCCACGGCCAGGTTCTGGCTTTCAAAAATGGGCGCGATTTCAAACTGTCCGGGAGCCACCTCGTTATGGCGCGTCTTGGAGGGAATGCCGAGCTTCCACAGGGCTTCGTCCACGTCCACCATGAATTCCAGCACGCGGTCCTTGATGGAGCCGAAGTAATGGTCTTCCATCTGCTGGTGCTTGGGCGGCACATTGCCGAAGAGAGTGCGGCCGCACATCATCAGGTCCGGGCGCAGGGCATAAAGCTGCTTGTCCACCAGGAAGTATTCCTGTTCCGCGCCCAGGTTGGCGGTGACGTGGATGTTTTCCGGACCGCCAAAGCAGGCCAGCAGACGCTGCGCCTGGCGGCAGACGGCGGTCATGGAGCGCAGCAGGGGAGTCTTCTTGTCCAGTGCCTGCCCCTTGTAGGAACAGAAGGCGGTGGGGATGCACAGGGTGGCTCCATTGTCCGTACGCTTGATGAAAGCGGGGCTGGTGGGGTCCCATGCCGTGTAGCCGCGGGCCTCAAACGTGGCGCGGAGACCGCCGGAGGGGAAGCTGGAGGCGTCCGGTTCCCCCTGGACCAGGCTTTTGCCGGAGAATTTGAGTTCCAGGTTGCCTTCCGGGTCCACTTCCACAAAGGAATCGTGCTTTTCAGCCGTACTGCCGTTGAGGGGCTGGAACCAGTGCGTGTAATGGCTGGCGCCCTTTTCCAAGGCCCAGGTCATCATGGCCTGGGCCACTTCATTGGCAATATCCGGGTCCAGCTTTTCATCCTTGCGGATTGTCGCCAGCAATTTTTTGTAAACGGGGCGGGGCAGGTAGCCGCGCATGGTCTCCATGTTGAAGACGTCCTGGCCGTAGATTTCCGCAATAAAGGTTGCGGCGTTGCCAACATCGGAAGGTGTGTTTGTGTGCATCTTGGTAGGGAACGCGCCAAAAGGCTCGAAATCTACCAAACCTTAAAAGAGCGTTTTTTGCAAGCCGAATCCTGCCAGTCCGTTATTTTCACCTGGAATGCCCTTCATGGCGGGGAAAACCGTTTTTCCTCCTGCCTCTTCTACTGTTCAGGCTGCATCAGACCGGGCTCCCAATGAATTGGAAGCCCGGTCCTTCTCGTCACATATCCATTGTGAAATGGGAGAAAGCAGCATGAAAAATGCCACGCCCTCCTACCACCATAAATATAGCGGATTTGGAATCCGTTTGATAAAAAACATATTTTAAAATAACTATATCTCATTATAAATCATTATGATATTGTTACTAAAACGGATATGTTTTTTATATCTGCGTTTCTGATGATGCAGGTATTTTTATATCAAACCCTTTTAATGCCAAAAATTATCATTGATGCCGGATTCCAAAGCCGTCTTTTATGGAAGCAGGACAAATCGGTTGTTCCGGATATAGGAAGCGGGAGAGGCCATTTTTCTCCGGGGAATAATTTCCCTCCTGCTGCGGACTATGTTTCCGGGGCTTTCCTTTCGGCAGTCCGGGACAGTAGTCGGCGTATAAAAGCCGGGCTCCCTTTCAAGGAAGCCCGGCTGTGCTTGCATCTGCTCTTTTTTATTAGAAGGAATAACCTACTCCGAGCATTACCCGCTGGTTCACGAAACTGTCGCGCGCCTCCACCTGGTAGCTGCCATACGCGCTCCAATTGTTCGTTACCTGGAGCCGGCCGGAAATCCCCGCCCTCACTCCCTGCCGCGCGGGCTTGCTGCCGTCCACTCCCCACCCATAGCCGTTGCTGACCAGGCGTGCATAGGTTCCCGCATTGCTCCGGTACACGTCCGGGAGATACTCCACGCTAACCGTATGGCTCCAGGGCATGCCGCCCAGCGTCAGCCCCTGGGTCAGGGAAAGGCCCACGGGAAGGGCCAGATTGCGGTAATGGCCCCGGTCAAACCGGCGGGCCATCTCTCCGCTTTCCGTAAACGCCTCCTGCACCACATCCGTGTATTCCACGCCGATATGGGGGGTGAGAACGAGGTTTTTGCCCACGGGCAGATCCCATGCGACCTTTACCGTGCCGTCCCATGCCCGGTTGGTCCATGAACCTGACGAGTTCTGGCCGCCGGAGGTCACGGAGGAAAGGCGGTTGTCGCTGCTGCTGAAGCCGGCGGCGGCAGTGATGGTCAGAGCCTGCCCCTTGTTCATGGGGAGTCTCCAGCCGGTGTAGATAAGGCCCATATTGGTGTTCTGCCGGTTGGTGGCCCGGTATTCCCGGCTGATGTTTTTGCCGGAGGTGTAGCCGTAGGCGACGCCGCCCAGCCATTGTTCTCCGAGCTTGTAGTCTCCCCCTACGGCAAAGCCGCCACCCTGGTAGTCAAACCCTTCAATGCCGCCCTTGGTTCTCTGCATTTGGAAATCTCCCAGTCCGCTGGTCCAGACATTGCTCTTGAGAGGGGAGAGGAAGCGTGCCGTATCCAGGTGTTCCAGCCCCGTGCCGGTGAATGAACGCAGAGTGGAGGCGGAAGAAAGCATGGAATTGGCTATGTTGCTCCCCTGGAGCTCCGCAATGACTCCTTCCTCAACGACACTGCCGGTGGTAAAAACAAGGGAGCCTTCCTCGTTCAGATCCCAGTTCATTTCCAGAAGGAAGTTCATTCCCTGGTCATCCCGCATGGCGACCCTGTGGTCTCCCGTTTCCTCAAGAATTCCTCCGAAAGAGGCCGCCTTGATGGTCAGTACGGTGTCTCCTGCGGCAACTCCGGAAGAAGAGGCGTACACAGTCAGCCGATCGGCGGAAACGGAACCTGCGGCCGTGATGGAGGCGGCCTCTCCGCTTAGGCTGAGATCAAGCGTAAGCGTTTTCAGGGAAACATTCCCGGAAGCGGCCAGGGAGGTACGGCGTCCCATGGCCAGTATTCCGCCTTCCTGGACGTAGTTGACCAGTTCCAGGGCCGCCCTTTGGTCCAGACGGACAGTACCGTTGTACTGGAAGGCATCCCCCGTCAGGGTGGAGGTGTAATTGGCAGCGTCTTCCGAGTCTGCATAATCCCTGCCGGAGAAGAGGATTTCCCCCTGGCAGTCCTCCCCTTTGTTGAAATGCAGGGAAGAAGCGTTCTCCTGTTCATCCTGCATGACGATGGGGTCATAAAAGGCAATTTTGCGGCCGGCCGCGGCACCCAGTTCCACCTTGTGTTTTCCATCCGCCAGAATGGCGTTGGCGATTGGGTCCGTACCGCCTGCGTACATGACATTGCTCTGGAATATGATATCGCCCCCGTCAGCCAATAAAATGATCCGGGCGTCGGCAGGACCAGTGGGGCTGCCATATTCATCTTCTATGGGTGCAGAACTGCAGATGGCGCCTCCAAAATATGTTGCCGAATTGTTTTCAAACAGGACATCTCCCTGCACGTGCTGAATGGATAATACATTATTTTCAGAGACGGAGCCCGTTTCAAAATAAATGGCGCCGCCGAAAGTACCCGCATGGTTTCCGGTGAATGATACGCTGCCCTCCACGCCGGAAATGGAAAGCATGCTTTCCGTACCATTGACAAAAATGGCGGATCCGGCATAGGAACTGTTGTTCTGGAAAAGTATATCTCCCTGAATGTTGGAAAGCTGAATAGCTGCATGTCCGCTGAATAATTCGTCGCCCCAGTTGACTTTGCAGCCTGCTGTCAGGCAGGCGCCGAAGGCATTATCCCCGGCATCGTTGTTCACGAAGCGAACGCCGCCGGCGATGGTGTCCATGATGATGGTGGCATTTCCGGTCTTCACATCATTGAAAATGCTGATGACGCCCTGGCCGGCTGAAAAGGTATTGTCCCGGACATCAATTCCTCCTCGGACATTGGTGATTTGGATTAAACTGTTGGAGCTGTTTTCCGTTTTGTTGGAGCTGTAAATAAGCAATCCCAGCCCGGATTGCGCCGCTCCGGAAGTTTTTGTGTTATTGCTGATGGATAAAGTTCCTCCGACATTGTCTATGAGAATGGTGTTATTCCCGGAAGAGTACAGAGACACCAGGGCGTCCGCCGCGTTTCCGCTGCGTTCCATCGTGTTGTTATCCAGACACACGTTTCCGCCGATATCGGTGATGGAAAATACGGAATTTCCCTGATTGTTGCTTAATTCAACGGCTCCGTATGTCCCGCCGAGATGAAGGTCGTTCAGTCGGGAAATGGACAGGGTGAATTCATTAATACGGGGATCATCGTTTTTCGAACGGAAAAGGAATTGGGCGGTTTTGTTCGTGGTATCTTCCTTGTTCAGGGTAAGATTCTGCAGGCCGTCTCCTTCAAACGAGACTTCAAATTGTTCCTGGGGAATGGAAGGATCTGCCTGGAATACGGTTGTACCATACTCCATGTCAGTACTGAGTACGTAACGGACACTTTCAGTGATGGAAACATTTTCTCCATCTGCCGGAGCGGCGGCGTCATTTGCAATAGAGGGAAGAGTTGCAAAGACATACGCCAGCAGAGTCAGGGGAAGTTTGATTTTCATAACGATGATACTTTATGCGGATTTATAATCCGGAGTATTCTGTTGAGGCAAAGCTGCGGCTTTTTTTACAGTTGGACCTGAAGCGCGTATTCCTTAGAATTAATAAGTTATTGCCAGTTGAGATAATGATGCAATATATAGGAAGTAAGTGTTTTCTGGCTTTTCAAAGTCTTGAAAAGAGGAGGAGCGGGGAAGATTCCTTCTCTCCCGCGCTTTGGAAATAATTTACCCGTAAAAGCCGGTTGGCTTCAGTTTCCCGGTAACATTTTCCAATTAAATGAAAAAGGATTCCAGTCTAAATGCTTTCCCCTTAAAAATATGGATTGACTCCGGATTATAAATCCGCAGTTCCTTTTTCCTGGTAAGGTAAGTTTATTAAAATAAACATTTAAAACAGGGTGTTATCGGGGAAAAACTGCCATGGAGGTATGATCCGGCAAGCCTTCCGGACGCAGTTTCCGGAAATTGTTTGGTCAAGCCAGGGGCGCCACTGAAATTTTCTGGCACATGGTATGGGACTGCCCTGGAGCAAGATGAAGGGTACGGGGTGAGGCATTCCCCGTTTCCACGCAAAGAAATTTGTTCCAGGAATCCGCTCCCAGGTCCGGCATGTCCGCCGCACCCTGCTGGCCAGGGTTCCAGACGATGACGGAAGAGGCATGCTCCCGCTCCACCGTGATGGAACGGTTCATGACCGGATCTTCCAGAATAATTTTTCCCGTGTGGTCCGGACAGTCGTACACGCGGTCCAGGCAGCCCAGGGGCGCCAGGGGGCGTTCCCCGTGTTTTATGGGCTGGGCGGCATATTCCCGGAAGGGAACATTTTCCAGGCCCAGAACGCGGCATTTGGTCAGGTTGCCGACGGCAAAATAGTTATGGAAGGCTTCGGTGAGCTTGCAGGGGAGCCTGCGGACGGTGGTCTCCAGCTTCATGGCCAGAGATGAACCCAGCGTCAGGCGCAGAATGGCGGCGGGCTGTCCGGCGTCATCCGGATACAGGGCCAGGGAAAGAAGAAGATTGCCCCGCATATCCGTTTCCTGATGATGGAGGCGCCACTCGGAAGTGCGGGCAATGCCGTGGGCAGGGCCGTTTTCCGCTACTCCGAACCAGGGCCAGCAGACGGGAATACCGCCGCGGATAGCTTTTCCGCGGGAAAAGACCGCCTTTGGGGAAAGAAACAGGCATTCCTGCTGGCCCGCAGGCTTCCAGGAAACGAGGTGGGCTCCCTGCAAGCAGAGGGATGCCGCGCAGAACGGCGTTTCCACGTCCAGAAAGGTCAGCCCCTGGTCTGTAACGCGTTCGGAAATCATGGCTGCAGTCGTTCAATCGCCCATGAACCGTCTTCCTGCCGCGTGTACATGAAGCGGTCGTGAACGCGGCCTGGGCCGCCCTGCCAGAATTCGAAGGCTTCCGGAATGATCCTGAAGCCGCCCCAGAAGGAGGGCAGAGGAATTTCTCCCTTGGAGAATTTGTTTTTCAGTTCCATGAGTTTCATTTCCAGCAGTTTTCTTCCGGAAATGACGGAACTTTGCTGGGAAACCCATGCTCCCAGTTGTGATTCCTTGGGGCGGGAAAGGAAGTATTTCAGGGATTCCGTGCGGGAAACCTTGACGGCTTTTCCGTAAATAATGACCTGCCGTTCCAGCATGACCCAGGGGAGCATCATGCAGACCTGGGGATTTTCCTCAATGTCGCGGGCCTTATGGCTGCCGTAGTTGGTAAAAAACACGAACCCGGTTTCGTCAAAGTACTTGAGGAGCACCGTGCGCAGGGAAGGGCGCGCCTGAGCGTTGGCCGTGGCCAGGGAAAAGGCGTTGGGTTCCGGGATGCCCGCTTTCAGAGCCTGGTCAAACCAGGTTTGGAATTGTTCAAAGGGATTGGCCGCCAGATCCTTCCTGTGCAGCTGGCCCTTGAGGTATTCTTCTCTGAAATTGGACAGGTCCATGATATGGGGAAAGTAATGGTTTTATTCCACGCTGAAATCCAGCCCCAGATCCAGCGATGGAGCGGAATGGGTGACGTAGCCCACGGAAACGAAGTCCACGCCGGATTCCGCAATGGCCGCCACCGTGTCCAGATTGACGCCGCCGCTGGCTTCCAGCAGGGGGGTGGAGCGGTCCCCGCGCAGGGCGACGGCTTTTCTGAGCGTTTCCGGCGTCATGTTGTCCAGCAGAATGTGGTCCACGCCTTCCAGCTTGAGGAAGGATTCCACCTGTTCCAAGGTATCCGCCTCCAGCTGGATTTCCACGCCGGGCTTTTCCGCGCGGAGGGTGTTGATGCACTTTTGGAGATGTTCTGTATTGCCGTCCGTCATCAGGTGGTTGTCCTTCACCATGGCCCGGTCGTAAAGTCCCATGCGGTGGTTGGTGCCGCCGCCGTGGGCCACGGCGGCTTTTTCCAGAAGGCGGTAGCCGGGCGTCGTTTTGCGGGTGTCCAGAATGCGGGCGCTGGTGTGGGAGACGGCCTTTACGTATTTCCGGGTGAGGGAAGCCACACCGGAAAGGCGCTGGATGAAGTTCAGGGCCGTGCGCTCCGCACCCAGAATGGACCGGGCGGACCCTTCAATGAGCATGATTACGGCGCCGGGCGCCACGGCTTCCCCGTCGTGCAGGTATACTTCCACCTTCAGGCTGGGGTCCACCTTGCGGAATACTTCCGCCGCCACGTTGACGCCGGACAGAACGCCTTTCTTGCGGGGCGTCAGGATGGCCCTGGCCGTCAGGTGTTCGGGAACGAAATAAGTGGAGGTTACGTCGCCGGGGCCGAAGTCTTCGGCTAGCGCCATGTCGATCAGCGCGGCGACGTTGTCGGATACGTTTTCTGCGGGCATGAACGGGAAATGTTGCTTAATATTCGCGGTTGAGAAGGTAATTCGCTATTTCCACCAGGCGCGTGCGGCGTTCTTCCGGGAAAATCATCAGGGCGTCCAGTGCGGCCTGGGTACGGCACTTGGCTTCGGAACGGGCTCCTTCCAGGCCGATCAGGGCCGGACAGGTGGATTTCTGGGAGTTCACGTCCTTGCCCGCCGTTTTGCCGAGCTTTTCCGTGGAGGCGGTCAGGTCCAGAATATCGTCGATCACCTGGAAAGCCAGGCCCAGGTTGTAGCCGAAGTCCGTGACGGCTTCCAGCTGTGCTTCCGTAGCGTCGGCAGACATGGCTCCGAACCGGAGGGCGGTGGTTACTAGGGCAGCCGTCTTGCCTTCATATACGGCGCGTACTTCCGGCTCGGAAAGCTTCTTGTGCTCCCCTTCCAGGTCCAGTACCTGGCCGCCGATGAGCATCTTGCTGCCGCCGGTGGCCGCCAGTTCCGCCACGTAGTCCCGGACGGTGTAGCGTTCCGTATCGTCCACCCGGGCGATGACGGCAAAGGCTTCCGTCAGCAGGGCATCTCCGGTCAGGATGGCGATGCCTTCTCCGAATGTCTTGTGGCTGGTGGGCTTGCCCCGGCGCAGGTCGTCATTGTCCATGGCGGGCAGGTCGTCGTGAATGAGGGAATACGTATGCATCATTTCCACCGCGCAGGCAGGGATCAGAGCGTTGACGGCCAGGCCGCCGCAGGCTTCCGCCGCAGCCAGGCAAAGCACCGGACGCATTCTCTTGCCGCCCGCAAACATGCTGTAGCGCATGGCTTTGTGGATGGTTTTCGGGCTTTCGTCCTCGGCGGGAAGGAGCCTGTCCAGCGCCGCGTCGATCAGGGCGCACTGTTCGGTAATGTAATCTTTCAGGGATTGTTCACACATGGCGTTATGAAATGGGTACGGGGTGGGATTTGTCTTGATTCAGCGGTTGATTAAAAGTTCTGCAATCTGCACGGCGTTCAGGGCCGCGCCTTTGCGCACCTGGTCACCTACGACCCACAGGGCCAGGGCGTTGTCGACGGCCATGTCCCTCCGCATGCGGCCCACGTAGCAGGTGTCGCCGTTGGTGCTGTCCAAGGGAGTGGGCCACAGGCCTTCCGCAGGATTGTCCATCAGGGCCACGCCGGGCTTGCCTTCATAGGCCTGGCGGGCCTTTTCCAGGTCTACGGGCTGTTCAAACTGGGCGGTGACAGAGATGGAATGGGAGCGGTACACGGGAACACGGACGCAGGTACAGGTAACCTTGAGTTCCGGCAGGGAAAGAATTTTGCGGCCTTCATTGAGCATTTTCAGCTCTTCCTTGGTGTAGCCGGTGTCCGTGAAGGAGTCGATCTGCGGCAACAGGTTGAAGGCAATCTGGTGCGGATAAACATTCTTGACCACAGGGTGGCCGTCCACCACGGCGCGCACCTGGGACTCCAGTTCCGCGATGCCGTGCTGCCCGCTGCCGGAAACCGCCTGGTAGCTGGACGCAATGACGGTTTTCAACCCGAACTTCTGATGAAGGGGGAACAGGGCCATCAGCGTGATGATGGTGGTGCAGTTGGGATTGGCGATGATGTTGCGCGGATGGTTGAACGCGGCGTCCGGATTGATTTCCGGCACGACGAGGGGAACGTCCGGTTCCTGGCGGAACGCGGAAGAATTGTCGATAACCACGCAGCCTGCCGCCGCCGCAATGGGGGCGAACTTCAGGGAAATGCCGCCGCCCGCGCTGAACAGGGCAATATCTACGCCTTCAAAGGATTTCTCCGTCAATTCTTCCACAGTCAGCATTTCCCCGCGGAAAGCTACCTGTTTACCCGCGGAACGGGCGGAGGCCAGAAGCTTCAGGGAGCCGACGGGAAAGTTGCGGGTTTCCAGGCAGGACAGGATCTCGACGCCCACCGCTCCGGTGGCGCCAACGATGGCAACATGGGGTGCTTGGTTCATGATTGTGTCAGAAAATGGCGGAATCCGTTCCGCATGCGGACTATTGTAAGGGTTTTGGGAGGGAAAGCAATACGGGATCAGGTGGCAGGAAACTGCGTCCGGAACCGTAAAATTAAAAAATCCTGTTAACTATTAACTGTTAATTATTAACTATTAATTCTACTTAACCCACTTGCCCGCGCCTTCCGGCAGGCGTCCGTTGGAAACGGGAGCGTAGCGGGTGGATTCCATATTGCCCCAGAGAGGAACGCCTACGATGCGCTTCCACCAGCCGGACATGCTGGCCCCCGTGTAGCAGCCGAAGCTGCGGCAATCGGACTGCGGGGAAAAAATATCCCGGCGGATGCGGTTCAAGTCCGTTTCATGAATCCATTCCGTGGAAACGGCCATGATGTTGTTGCCGTAATCCAGCATCCAGGCAAAGCAGTTGGAGTGGCCGAAGTAGTAGAAGGATTCCACTTTGTCCCCCTGGAAGCGGGGAGAGGAATTCAGGGCGCGGATGGCCTGGTCCGCGGTATTCACCCAGACAAGTTTGGTTTTGTATTTGGCGGCCAGATCGGAAATCCACTTCGTGTAGGGTTTTCCGTCCTCCTTGCCGCGCGTCACATAACCCGGACGGTACACGATCCACGTGATTCTGGCCCCGGGGTCCGCCTGCTGGATCTGGGCGATGCGGACGGTGGACGCCCGGACGAAGTTGGCCCACCAGTTGTCGTGCCTGTCCGGCTGTATTCTCAGTCCTTCCCATTGTTTCAGGGCCGGACCGCCGCACATGACAACGTGGACGGCGCGGGACATTCCCGTACCGCCCAGCACCAGCGCCAGGGCAAGAAGAAGGCGTGAAAACATGTTCGCAACCCTACATTCGCTCTCCTTGCCTGTCAACCCGGAGGAACGTTTTTTCAGGGAACAGACACATATGGGTTCCCGTGGGATGATTTCCGCTTCCCTTTAACAATTCACCACATTCACGGCCAGGCCGCCCTGGGCCGTCTCCTTGTATTTGGACTGCATGTCCCGTCCCGTGTCCAGCATGGTGCGGATGACCTTGTCCAATGGAACGAAGTGCGCGCCGGTGCCTCCCATGGCGATGCGGGCGGCGTTGATGGCCTTGATGGCTGCGATGGCGTTGCGCTCAATGCAGGGAATCTGAACGAGCCCCGCAATCGGGTCGCAGGTAAGGCCCAGGTTGTGCTCCATGCCTATTTCCGCGGCGTTTTCCACCTGATGGGGCGTCCCGCCCAGGTATTCCGCCAGTGCGGCCGCAGCCATGGAGCAGGCCACGCCCACTTCCCCCTGGCAGCCTACGTCCGCGCCGGAAATGGAGGCGTTTTTCTTGTAAAGGATGGCGATTCCCCCTGCGGTGAGCAGGAAGCGGTGAATGGCGTCCGGATACGGGGAAACGCAGAATTTGGTGGCGTAATTGAGCACGGCGGGGACGATCCCCGCCGCACCGTTGGTAGGAGCGGTGACGATGCGCCCGCCCGCGGCGTTTTCCTCGCTCACGGCAATGGCGTACAGATTGATCCAGTCCATGATGGAGAGAGGGTCTTTCAGGGCCGACTCCCCGTGGACGAGCAGGGACTTGCGCAGGCTCTTGGCGCGTCGCGGTACTTGCAGCACGCCGGGCAGGTTGCCGCGCGCGCTCATGCCGCTGGCGATGGACTGCTTCATCGTTGTCCAGATCAGGTCCAGCCGTTCGCGCACGTCGCGCTCCGGAAGAAGGGCGCATTCATTGGCCATCACGATGGAAGAAAGGGGGCAGTGGCGTTCGTCCGCCATGCGCAGCAATTCCTCCGCGGATTCGTAGGGGAGGGGAAACGGTTCCCGGTCCGGTTCCGCCGGATGCAGCAGTTCCTGCTCGGAGGCGACAAAGCCGCCGCCTGTGGAATAAAACACGGCGTCTTCCACCGGGGCTCCGTCCTTGTCGACGGCTGTGAAAAGCATCCCGTTCGGGTGGAGCTTCAGGGGCTGATAATGGGAAAGGTCCAGGTCGCGGGAGGGGGAAAAACGGATGGTCTTGTCTTCCGTAACGGACAGGGTTTCCTGCTGGTGCAGGCGCGCTATCATTCCGGGAATGTCGCGCGGTACGACGGTCTGGGGTTCTTCCCCCAGCAGGCCCAGCATGATGGCGGTGTCCGTTCCGTGGCCGTGTCCGGTGGCGGCCAGGGAGCCGTAGCATTCGCAGCGGATGCCTTCTATTTCCGGCAGATGGGGGGAGGAGCGCAGTTGTTCCAGAAAACGGTGCGCCGCCCGCATGGGACCTACCGTGTGGGAGGAGGAGGGGCCTATCCCGATGCTGAAAAGCTCAAAAATGCTGTAGTGGTGCATGTCCGTTCTTCCTGTGACGGAGAAAGGCCGGTATTCCCGCGGGAACCCGGCCCTTTCCGAAAGTTTGTTCCCTTACATGCCCAGCAGGTAGCGTTCCGCCTCAATGGCGGCGGCGCAACCCATGCCGGCGGAGGAAATGGCCTGGCGGTAGTGGGGGTCCGCCACGTCGCCCGCGGCGAAAAGGCCCGGCGTCCTGGTGGACATGAGGCCGGGTTCCCGGACGATGTAGCCGGACTGGTCCCTATCCACCAGATCACCCAGGAAAGAGGTGTTCGGCGTATGGCCGATGGCCATGAATACGCATTTGACGGCCAGTTCCGTTTCCTCTCCGGTGACGAGATTTTTCAGCATGACGGCTTCCAGTTCCCCCTTGTCGTCCGTCTTGTAAGCTGCGATGGTGGAATTCCAGAGCGGAAAAATCTTTTCGTTCGCCAGCGTGCGTTCCGCCATGATTTTGGAGGCCCGGAGGGTATCGCGGCGGTGAATCAGATAAACCCTGGAAGCGAAGCGGGTCAGGAATGCGGCTTCTTCACACGCGCTGTCTCCTCCGCCAACCACGCAAACAGGAACGTCTCGGTAAAAGGCGCCGTCGCAGGTGGCGCAGGCCGTCAGCCCGTGGCCTATCAGCCCTTCTTCCCCCGGAATGCCCAGATAGCGGGCGGATGCCCCGGTAGCGACGATGATGCTGCGGGCCTCGTAATTCTGGCCGCTGGTCTTGACGGTGAACAGTCCGGTGGCTTCATCCTTGATGACGCTTTTTACATCTTCGTAAGCAAAGCGCGTACCAAACTTTTCCGCCTGCTGCTGCATCAGGAACATGAGGTCCGGCCCCATGATGCCGTCCGGAAAGCCGGGGAAATTCTCCACTTCCGTGGTGGTAGTCAACTGCCCTCCTATCTGGGAGCCCGTAATCAGGAGGGGGGAGAGATTGGCCCTGGCGGTGTAGATGGCCGCAGTGTAGCCCGCGCAGCCCGCGCCGATGATAATGACTTGTTCGCTCATAATGTGTGCAAGTGTTCGCCATGGATGATAGGGACCGGCGGCTCGTTTTGCGAGTAGATTTTGCGCTATGCCGCATCAGGGGATTCATCGGCGCCCTTCCGGCTTTTTCCTGGCGCTGGCCGGCGTGGTAAAAAGCCGTTTGCAGGTATCCTGGGCAATCGTTTGCAGTGTTTTGGCCCTGGCCTGCGGAATATTGCACAGACGGACCCCTTTCAGCGTCAGTTTGCCCGGCAGCCCCACCGGAGACTTGCCGAACAGGGTGCAGTACATCACGCATGCCGTCAGGTAGCTTCCCTGTTCGGAAGGATGCTGTCCGTCCTCCAGATAAAGCTTGATCTCCGGATGGCGTCTGGAGCAATTCTCCCAGGCGATGCCTACGGGTGCCAGGGCTGCCTTCTCCTGCCGGGCGAGCTTCAGATAAGTATCCCGCAGGGCCTGCTGTTCCCCTTTGTCGGGGATGTTGGAAGCGCCTTTCCTTCCCCATGTCAGGAACAGCACGGGAGTGCCGTTTTCAGACCGGACTTGCGAGCACAGTTTTTTTCCGAACTCCAGAGTCCGTTCCGGCGCAATGACAGGCGTGGCGCTCTGATCCTGAAGGACGACGAAATCCCAGGAATTCCCCGTTAATTTCTTTCTGGCTTCTTCATCGTTCCAATGGGAACTGAAGGAAGCCGCCGGAGCTGCATGGATATGCACGTCCGCCTGGAGTCCCCTGATGTCAGCCATAGCCATGACCATGGCGGGCATCCGGTTGAAAAAGGTGTAACTGTTGCCTATGAAAAGGATTCTGGCTCCTTTGCGCGCCGGGGTGCATACGGGCCACGATTCTTCATGGGCGGGAAGATTCTGGGCCTGAACGCAGAAGGTGCAGATGATCCACAGTCCGGAGAGGAGGAAAAATTTCATGGGTTGGTAGAAATGTGGAGGGAATGATTGAACAGCAGGAGGACAGCAAGCTTAATTCCGTCGTTCCGGAAAGTTTTTGTGCAGAGAATATCGCCGCTTGCTGCCAAGTAAATAATTATATGGTCTTTTTTTCTTAACGCCAATTATTTAAAAATATGTTGGAAGGCCGTAGCTGCGTGTGGAAAACAAACGGATTGAGCGGACCAATGCTACATCATGACTTAGAGAAACATCGGGCAAGACTTGCCGGGATTTGCCGGATATGCTTGGATGCAGGGCATGAAGCCTGAAACCTTGACCAAGCGCCGTGTGACGGGAGTGGATGATCCCCTGTTTGTGGAATCTCTGGATATCTACCGGACTAGCTTTCCGCTTCATGAGCAGCGGCGGATTCAGGATTTTCCGCTGGCGTTTGAGGACCCGGGTTTTTATTATGAAGCGTTTTTGGATGAAGCGGGCCGGGTGGCTGCCATTCTGGTGACCTGGCGGCGGGAGGAATTCGTGTATCTGGAATATTTCGCCGTGAGTGCCTCGCTGCGCGGCCAGGGAGCGGGACAAAGGATTCTGGAGGAGCTGCGTGACACCTTCCCGCACAAGGTCATTTTGGAAATTGACCCTCCGGAGGACGAGATTTCACGGCGCCGACTGGGGTTTTATCAGCGCCATGGTTTTGTACCCAACCCCCAGTTCGACTACATCCATCCTCCCTATACGGCGGAAGGGGAATCTTATCCCCTGCTGTTGATGACGCATGAGAAAACGCTGGATGCGGACGTTTACCAAACCTTCGTGCAGTTCCACCATGAATGGGTGGTGCGGAGGTTCTATCACGTCAGCTCCAGGCCTGAGTGACGGTTTCCCGGTCTTCAGGCGCGAGTTTTTGGGCGAGCCGGTCCTTCATGCGGAGTCCATATTCCGGAATACTCCATGAATGAAGCGGCTGGACGGCGGAATTCGTGAACTGCCAGGACGGAACGGGAATGACTACATCCAGCACCTCCCCGGCCCTGCCGGGCATGGCAGCCAGCACGCGGGCCACCGTGGAGGAAAGTTCCGCATGCTCATCCAGAATGTCCAGCAGCCAGTTGCAGCCCAGTTCGGTCGGAATGGCCTCCGTCCCTTCCAGGAGTTCCGCAAGGCGGTCCGGAGAAAGTTTTTTGGAAATGGATGCCAGATAAGGGGCGAACCGCAGATCCCCCAGACTCATCAGGGCGTCCAGCGCCGGGGACATGCCGGCCTGTCCCGGAAGGGGAGCGGCGCAAATGATATCCGCCAGTCCGGCGATCCCCGGGAAGCGTTCTTCACGTTCCGGAGCCGCAAGCGTATAAATCAGGAAGGCAGCCTGGCGGCGAATGTCCGCCAGTTCGTCCGTCATCGCAAAGGGGAGCAGGGCGCGCCATCCGTCGCCTTTGCGCTGCCGGATGAAGGCCGCAAGTTGAAGGGCGCACTTCTTTCTGGCGTCCGGGGCGCAGCAGGATTGGAAGGTGCGGTAAATTTCAATGCCTTCCGCCTGCCTGTTTTTTTCATTACAGGTGACCAGGCCGTAGGCGATCATGGCCAGGGGCCACTGGTCAGGGCCTATTTCGTCCCTGCGGGAGGGATCCATGACGAGCGCGGCAAGCCGCTTGATTTCCGACAAAGAACTGGTTTGATCCTGAAAAAGGCCCATGCCCGCATGATAGCCTCCGGCGTGGGGCTGCCAAGGAAAAAAGCCGCCGCACCGCCATGGAGTATGCCAGCGGAACCGTTCGTCCTCCCTGCTTCGTGAAAATCGTTATGGGGGGGAGATTCTTGACAGGTTGTCCGTGACGATTGCGGCTAGTCGGCATTCCTCCATCCGGAGCGCTTGCGCCGCAGCCCGGTAAAGGTCCGGCAGGGCCTCCGGATGTTCGTCCGATTCCAGCGCCAGACGGTACAGGGGAACGGATGTAAAAATATCCGCACGCTCCATTTCCCGGGGGCCGATGGACAGCAGCCAATCCTCGGAAGGCAGGTCGGACGCCGGATTCAGCGCCCCGTTCCAGCCGTGCAGGATGGCTTTCAGGCGGGGGTATTCTCTCAGCATTTCGGCCAGACTTCCCCAGGCGCGGCAGCAATGCAGGGCAACAGGGCGGTTCATCTGCGCGGCCATGTCCAGATGCACGCGTAGCGCGTCTTTTTGCACTTTCATGTCCGGAATGCCGCGGCGGCATTTGTCCAGGCCGGTTTCCCCTACTCCCGCCTTGGGGAAACGGTGCAGGAATTCTTCCAGAAGGCGCATGTCCCGGCGCCATGCGGCCGAATCAAGAAACCACGGATGAATGCCGAAAAACGGGGTGACGTTTACGTCCCGTTCCGCCAGCAGCGCCGTCTGTTCCCAGTCCGCCGGGGACGTTCCGCAGACGAAGCGGAGGCCGGCGCCGGAAGCGGCGGGAGAGGGATGGGTATGTGCGTCCGGCAGATCCATGATATCAGTGGGACAACGGACCTCCGTTCCCGGTTTCGATAATGTCAAAGCTCAGCTTGGCCAGCCGCACGGCGGCGGCTCCCGTTTCCTCCTCGTCGTGAATGACGTTGACGACTCCGGCGTGATGCAGGGAAGCCACTTCCGAGCGGAATTTGGCGCGGGCAATCACAGTGATATCGGGATTGGCATTCTTGATCTGCATGTAGGTGGACAGGGCCGGATTCGGGTCCGGGAAAGTGAAGGCGATCAGGCGCGCCGTCCGGATGCTCGCCAGCTCCATGGTGATCTGGTGCTGGATGTCCCCCAGAAAAGCCAGATGGCCGCCGTTGAGCAGGGATTTGACGGTATCCGCGTTCAAGTCAATGATAATGCAGGGGATGCCGTACCGGCCCAGGCTTTCGTGCATTTTTCTGCCCACAGGGCCATAGCCGCAGATGACGGCATGGTCCTTGATGCCGGATACGCGCGTAATCAGGGTTTCCACGCTCATGCGTTCATTCTTCAGCTTCAGGCCGGGAATGCGCACCAGCAGGGGGGTAAGGCGGCGTGCCGCCTTCATCAGCAGGGGCGTCATGCCCATGGAAACGGCAGCAATGGCGTACACGTTGGTCGTCACCAGGGCGGGAATGGGGGTGATCTCCTGCATGAAAGGAATCAGCACCAGGGAGAATTCCCCCACGTTGGTCAGGGCCGTGGAAGCCATGATGCCCATGCGCCCCGGAATTTTCAGGAAATGCGCCGCCACAAGGCAGGCCACGAATTTGACGGCGAGAACGAAGGTGGCGAAAACGACTACGTTGCCGATGTGTTCCCACAGGTCGTTAATATCGATCAGCAGTCCTGCGGAAACGAAGAAAATGGTGAGGAAAAGGTCCTTGAACGGAAGCACTTCGCTGAGAACCCGGTGGCTGTAATAGGAGCCGCTGACGAAAAGTCCGGCGGTGAACGCTCCCAGCTCAATGCTCAATCCCAGCAGGCTGGCGAGCATGGCGATGCCGGAGCAGATGGCGAACACCATCAGGGTGAACAACTCCCGGCTTTTTGTGCGGGCCACGGCCAGCATAACGCGCGGAAGCAGATAGCGGCCGATCAGCCATGCGGCGGCCAGGAAGATTACGCCTCTCAGTACGGCGGCTCCTATGTTGAACGCCGTTTCCCAGGAATCGCGGGAGGTCCCGAATATCTGGGGCATGATGGCCACGAGCATGATGGCAGCAATATCCTGGAACAGCGCGATTCCCAGCGCCATCCTGGCTCCGGAAGTGCCGCTCAGCCCGAATTCCTGGAATGATTTCAGGGCTACCGCCGTGGAGGACAGCCCCATGATGGCCCCCACCGTCAGGGAATGGCTTAGATCCATGCCCGTCACGTAATGCAGGCCCAGCCCGAAGACAGCCGTGCAGAGGAACATCTGGAGGCCGCCGCCCAGCAGAGCCGTTTTCCGCAGGTGCTTGAGTTCGTCCAGGGAAAATTCCAGTCCCAGCGTGAACATGAGCAGGATGATGCCTACTTCCGAGAGAGCCTGGATGCTGACGTCGGAATTGGGAATGTGGTCCAGAATGCCGCAGTTGGCCAGAATGACGCCGCAGATGAAGTAGCCCGCCATCAGGGACTGCCGGAAATGGGCCAGAATCAGGGCGATCGCGATGATCCCCATGAACACGACGGTCAGCAGCGTGAAAAAGGGCGGGGCTGCATTCGGTTCCGCGGAAGCCAGTACAGAAAGGAGCATCATGGGCGGACGGAAAAAGGACTCAGGGAATGGTGATCAGGCTGACCTCCGGCGGGCAGTTGAAACGTCCCGGCCCCACATACCCTATACCGGGAGTGACAAAAACGGATTTCTTCCCGTAAGGATAAAACCCGGAAGCCATGGTTTCCCCTTCCATCATCAGCAGGGGAGAGGAAAAAAAGGGAAGCCTGATCTGTCCTCCGTGCGTATGGCCGGAAAGCATCAGGTTCCAGTGGTAGCGGTCCAGCAGTTCCCTTCCCTTGGGGTTGTGGCACAGGACGATGGTCGGCATGGGGGAATCCCCCCCCGGTTCCGCCGGAGTCATGCATTTGTCCGGAAAGCAGTCCCCCTCCCGTACGTCTCCCAGCCCCGCCAGCTTGAACTCGGCATTCCCGAGTCTGGGAACGGTGATGAAGGAAGCGGAATTCCTCAGCAGCGTGAAGCCTCCCTCCTTCAGGATACGTTCCACATTGCCGGACAGGGCCATGTCATGGTTGCCCAGGCAGGCGTAGGACGGAGCGATGGAGGAAAGCTTCTGAAACTGTCTGATGTAGTCTCCTGCATGGGTGGCTCTCTGGTAATCCGTGTAAAGGTCTCCCAGAAATACGATCATGTCCGGTTTGGCTTTCCCCGCCATCTGCACCGCCTCTTCCAGCAGGGGAAGGCTCGTGTGTACGTCCGACAGGACCAGGATGCGCAGGCCGGAAAGGCCGGGCAGGCATCCGGCCGGGGCCTGCGTTTCACGGAATTTCAGAGTGTTGGCCTCCCACTGCATGTAGGAAAGGAGCAGAGACCCCAGAAGAACGGCTGCGGCGGCCAGGTAAAGGAACTTGCGGAGCAGGGAACGTTTTTTGGAGGGGGCGGGAGCGGCAGTCATGAATGAATGGGATTGAGTATAGCCAGTTCCGGGGAAGTGAAAAGTCCGTTATGGCGTACGAGTTCGTTGTCCAGGTAAATGTCTCCGCCTCCGGCCTCTTCCGTCTGGATGCAGACCATGTCCCAGTGGATTCGGGACTGGTTGCCGTTGTCTGCCACATGGTAGGCCTGTCCCGGCGTCAGGTGGAAGGAACCGGATATCTTTTCGTCAAAAAGAATGTTCCGCATCGGTTTGGTAATGGCCGGATTGACTCCGAAGGCGAATTCCCCCAGACGGCGCGCTCCGGAATCCGTATCCAGAATGGCGTTGAGCTGCGCGGTTTTGTCTCCGGCCTCCGCGTGAACAATCAGGCCATCTTCCAATGTCAGGCGGATGGAATCGAATGGAATGCCCTGGAACAGGGAGGGAACGTTGAAGGAAATGTGTCCGTTGGCGCTGTCGATGACGGGGGCCGTAAACACTTCCCCGTCCGGCAGGTTGCACTCCCCGGCGCAGGGAATGGCATTCAGTCCCTTGATGGAAAAGGCAATCTCCGTGTCCGGCCCCGTAATGCGGATCTGGTCGGCGGCTTCCATCATCTCCGCCAGCCGTTTCATGGCGGGGCGCAGGGCGCCATAATTCATCAGGCAGGTGTGGAAATAAAAATCCTCAAACTCTTCCGTGCTCATGGCCGCCTGCTGGGCCAAGCCTTCCGACGGCCAGCGCAGCCCGCACCAGCGTGTGTGGCGGATACGTCTTTGGGACACGGGATTCAGAGCCTTCATGGCTGTGGCCATGTTCTTCTGGGGAACGGAGGAAAATTCAAACGCGTTTCCGCCTCCGCGAATTTCTATATAGGCGTCCATGTCCTCCATTTCCGCCATGCGGTGGCGGGCGATGGCTTCATACTGTTCCTCCACGGCTCCGGAAAGCATCTCCCGGTTCAGGCGCGTCTGGTTCAGGCGCAGAAAGGGGAGGGCGCCTGCAGCGCGCACTTCCCGGATGAGGGCCACTCCCATTTCTTCCGGAATATCCGTCAATTCCAGAAGAACCCGGTCACCCGGCCGCAGGGCGGTGGAATACCCCGCAAGCTGGGCCGCCAATTCCTGAAAACGAGTGTCTCTCATGCCTTTATTAGGTGAATACGCCGGGCTTTTTGTCAAGCCGGAGGCTTGCCACGGGCAAAAATCTGTGGTTTCATCCCCCGGATGTCCAGATTGCCCAAATTAGGAATACTCGGTTCCGGTTCCGGCTCCAATTGCCAGTCCATTCATGACGCCATCCGCTCCGGCGTCCTCAAGGCGGAAATAGCCGTGGTGATGTCCGACAACCCGGACGCCTACATTCTGGAACGAGCCCGTTCCTGGGGCGTTCCGGCGGAAGTGATCGACTGCGCGGGCTTCAAGACCAAATTCCCGGAGGAATCCCAGGCCGCCGTTGCCGCGCGCCTGAAGGAATACGGCGTGGACTGCGTGTGCCTGGCCGGCTTCATGCGGCTGGTAAAATCCCCCCTGCTGCAGGCGTTCCCCTCCCGCATCGTCAATATTCATCCTTCTCTCCTGCCCGCGTTCCCAGGATTGCACGCCTGGGAACAGGCCGTCCAGGCAGGTGCGGAGGAAAGCGGCTGCACCGTGCATTATGTGGACGGCGGGATGGACACGGGCCCCATCCTCGGGCAGGCCCGCGTGCCCGTATTGTCCGGAGATACGCCGGAAAGCCTGCATGCCCGCATTCAGGCGGAGGAGCACAGGCTTTATCCCGCCATGATTGCCCGGGTTCTGGAGACTTTGGAGTAATGCGGCCGCGGAGAAACGCGCTTTTCCGGAACTGATGACAGGATGACTTATTCTCTTGTCTTGTTCTGTGAACGGAATCCGTTAAAAAGGAGTCCTCTTTTCAAGTAAAGGATAAAAACAACCATGAAGATGAAACCTTCCATCGCCCTGTTTGCCGCTTCCGCCCTTCTGGCGGGTATGGCCGGCGCACAAGACAAGGCTGCTGAAGCTCCGGCAGCCGATCAACCCAAACAAGAGAAAGAAATTACTGTGTCTCCTGAACAGATGAAAAAGGACCTGGGCTATTTCCTGGGCTTCCAAAGCGGCCAGCAGCTTGGCTCCGTTCCCACCCTCACCTTTGACGATCTGGACCAGGAATCCTTCCTGCAGGGCATCAAGGACGGCATGGTTCGCAAGCCCGCCAAGGACCAGGACCAGCTGAAGCCTGCTCTGGACGCGTTCCAGAAGCAGATTGACGAGCGCATTGCCGCCAAGGCCAAATCCAATCTGGAAGCCAGCAAGAAATTCATGGAGGAAAACGGCAAGAAGGAAGGTGTGGTAACCACGAAATCCGGCCTCCAGTATAAGGTGGAAAAGAAGGGAGGCGACGAAAAATTTGACAAGAAGAAGTTCAAGAATCCCATGTTCAAGGTGAAGTACAAGGGCACGCTGCTGGACGGCACCGTGTTTGACGACACCAAGGGACAGTCCGTGGAGCTTCCCCTCCAGGTCATTCCCGGCTTTGCAGAAGCCCTGACTACGATGCCCGTTGGCTCCAAGTGGATTGTTTACATCCCTTCCGAGCTGGCCTATGGGGAAAACACTCCCGGCGCACCGATTGAACCCAATTCTCCCCTTATTTTTGAACTGGAATTGGATGGCATCTCGGAAGCCCCGGCTCCCCAGGGCGGTCCCATGAGCATTTCTCCCGAACAGCTTCAGGAAATGCTCAAGCAGAGCGGAGCCCAATAATAAAATGTTTCAATTTTTCAGGCCGTTCCTTCGGGAACGGCTTTTTTTGTGTCTTCACCAAGATGATTTAAGTGTTGCTGCGTTCTCCGGATTGCGAATCCGTTGGCAAGACTATTTTTCTTAAAGGTTCTCCATGAATACTTCATGAAAATATAGAAAATTGATCAAATCATTTTAAAATATTATATATAACATTTACAAATTACATAAATTAATGATTATTATATATTTATATAAATAAACAAAATAAAGGGAATTCGCAATCCGGTTATTACTGAGGGCAACATTATTGTGATATGAGACTTCATCTTCCTCCTCGTCTGCGTTTTGCTCTTATTGCTTCTCTGATTTCTTTTACCGGGTTTTCTTCATTTTCTGCACGGGCAGCTACTTCCGCCGATTTTTGGCAGGCTCCCGCCTTTGGCGGCACGGAATTCACATGGACGGGCGGTGGCGGTGATAATGCCTTGGGTACGGCGGGTAATTGGGCGGGAGATGCCGCTCCGGCCCGGCCTGGTGACACGGGGCCTCATCTTATTTTTAACAATGTGGATGTTAACGTTACGGGCGCACCCCCCTCTACTTCTGACCAGGGGGGAATCTCCGTTACGGATGACAGCAATGTAACGGTGGGCTTGGGGCCGTACGCGGGAAGCATTTTTGTGGGAAGCGGTTCAACCCTTTCCACATCATTTGGAACCCAGATCAAGAATAGTGAAGCGGAGGGCCATGCCAATGTGTATGTGGAAGGTACATTGAACCTGACGACACCGAGCGGCAACCTTAATCTTGATAATGGTCCCGGTGCGGGCAACCATTACTGGCACATCGGCCTCAACGGCCTCGTCAATCTGGCAAATACGTCCACGGTTACTAAAAACGGAAAAACGTGGAATGTGGAAGTGGTGGTTGCAAACAGCATGGAAGATACGTCCCTGACCAACCGCACGCTGACCACGGACATGGTGCTGACCCGCAAATTCATGACGGCTGGAGCCGACCTGGGAAGCTCTCTGGACAATCTGCTCATCTGGAAGCAAACCGGAGAAGATGCCTATGAAGCGTTGACGCAGGTTGATTCCGTAGATCAGCTGGGGGCAGGCGACTTTCTGCTTGTGTCCACTGGTTCCGGAATGTCCGTGCAGTACAAGGGGGCGGGCTACGCTGCAGAGACCCTCATATGGAATTCCGAGTCCGGCATTTGGAGTGACAAGGGAACGGGCTGGTACAAGGAAGGGGATGGCGGAAAAACGGATACCTCCTTCCTGAACGGGGATTCTGTCATTTTCAATGCTGATGAAGGCAATAAAACGGTGACTGTTGCCGGAGCCATTGACGTCAAATCCATGACATTTGAAGATGGGACCGTTTATTCCCTGCTTTTGGAAAATTCGGCTTCCCTGGCAGCGGAATCCGTCATCCTGGGCAACAATGCCGAGCTCACCTTGGGAAGTGATGCCAGCCGCTTTTCTTCTTTCTCTTCAGAGGTTAGCGGTTCGGAAGGGGCTTCCCTCAGCGTGTGGCTTACAGCATCCTCAAATGGAAACAATACTGTCTCTCTGGGGGCTGCTTCCGGTCTTGAAAATGTTTATATCAATGGAACGCTTGCCGCCAACCTGTCGGGAGCCGCCTCCTCCACCAGCATGGGAAATGCCGTCCTGCATATGAACAATGGCAGTACCTTCCTGATCCGCAGCGGGGCGGGCAATACCGTTGCTCCGGCTTCCAGAATGGTGGTGGAAGAGGACATGACTTTTGAACTGGGGGATGGACTTACCACCGCTTCCGCATTCACCACGAACATCGTGGGCGGGGATTCCGTTGCGGCTTCCAACAATCTTATATTCAAAGGGCACACCGGGAATGTAACGGTCACGGGGAATATTGACTATGCGGGAAGAATTGGTTTTAACGAGGCTTCCGGAGGATATGGCCCGTCTGTAACATTCAAAGACAATACCATACGGGTGGGATCCATCAAGAATGACTATTGCACGAGCATCATGAATTTCAACAATAGTCAGGTGACGGCAACAGGTGTTTACATGGGCAGCCGCTGGGATGGTTCCCAAATTGTTTTGAATCAAGGTACGGAGATGTCCACCGGCCAATTGCGCCTGGGGGACAGGAACGGGGACCCCTCTATGTCCGAGTGCGTTGTCGTAGTAAATCGGGGGGCTACACTGAATGTAACGGGAACATCTAATGGCCATGCTACTTCCCGCAGTCTTCTTCTTGCCCATTGGGCGGCAGGGAGCGGCAGAATTAATTTGCAGGGGGGGACTCTGAATTCTTTTGGTGCTACGATGTTCCTGGCCTGGGCTGGTACTGAAACCCAGTCGAAAGGAACGTTTAGTGCCACTTCCGGAACGGCCAATCTGCTGGGAATGGATTTCTGGGGAGAAAGCGGCGGAGTATTTAAGGGGCAATTCCTTCTGGGTACTGCGACAACCGGGGACGCCCGTGTGAACTTCGGGACATCCGGTATTACCAATTTTGCCGGTTCCTCTGTCATTCAGTTGGGGGAAGGTACGCTGGGTGCCCTGGGTAATTGGTCGCTCTCTTACAATACTGATTATACGGAAGCGTTTGTCAACTTGGTTGGTTCGGTGAATGGTACCATTATTGACACGCAGGATGCCAATGACGGAACCACGGACCGTACGATTACATTCCAGAATGGACTGACCGGCAGTGGAAAACTCGTAAAAACAGGAGCCGGCACCCTCGTTCTCAATGGCACCGCCAAGGCTCCGGTTCCCGCAGACGGGGACACGGCTGCCATTCCCGGCTTCACCGGAACGGTGGAACTGCGGGAAGGCAGCCTGACCGTAAAAGATTCCAGCGTCATCGGGCAGGGAACCCTGCTCATCGGGGGAGGCCTTTCTGTTGCTGTAACTTCCGAGAATGGATATTCCCTGGATGCCGGTTCTACGCTGGGCACGACCAACATTGCGGGGGGTACGGCTACGTTGGGTGCGGCCCTGACACTGAACGGAGGCGTCTTGAGTTTTGATTCCCTGAGCACGGATACGGCTGCCTTGACGGTTAATTCCGTAAACGGCAATTCGGCTACGGATGTGCAGGTGGCTTTGTCTTCTCTCACTACCAATACAAATTATGCCCTGCTGCATGGCACGGGGCTGGAGGACAAATCCTTCACACTTTCCGGAGCGGCGGCTGAATTGTACAAAGGTTCGTTTGAGGTGATCGACAATACCTTGTATGTTTCCTTTACGGACAAGGAGGGCCTCCTGCGCTGGAAGAGCGGTAACTGGAGTACCTCTGAAGCGGACCTTTCCTGGGATCTTGACGGAACTCCATCCTCTTATACGGATGGTCAGACGGTTTACTTCTCCAACGGGGACGGCGTAAACAAAAATGTAACGATTGTCGGTGACGTGGCGCCGGGCAAAATCAATATTGTGGGAACGAACTTCGTCTTCACCGGGGATGGTTCCATTACCGGGGAAACGACGCTGAACCTTCTGGACGGCGCGTCCCTGACCCTCAACAATACCAACTCCTACAGCGGAGACACGGTCCTTTATGACGGCAGCAAGCTTACTGTCGTCGGGAACGCCCTGGGGTCCAGTACGGTGTTTTTGCGGGGTAACTCCGTGTTGGAAATAACCACAGGCACCTGGAACGGATTGGGTACGCGCCTTAGCGCCGATTCAACCGGTACCTTGAAACTGTCGGGGAACGTCACCGGAACGACGACGGATGCCTTGAGCAAGGTAACTTATGAGATTGGTTCCGGTACGCGGCTGACGCTTTCGGCGGGTACGTATGGCAACACGATCACCGGTGCCGGCAGCTTGTGGTCCGCCTCCGGAACCACGGTATTGAAGGGGAAAGTTGACATTGGCGGGGAATACAGGTTGATAGGGGTGAAGAACACGGCCTCCAGCTGGACGCTGGATTCCAATGCCTCCCTGACGGCGGGCAGTTTCATCGGCCGTTATGAATTCAACGGCACGACGACGCTTAATATTAATGCGGGCGCCGTCATGAACATTACCGGCACCTTGCAAGCGGCCCGCGACGGCAAGTCCATCATGAATATTGCCCAGGACGCCATGGTTCTGGCCCAGACCCTGGATTTGGGCCAGAACTGGGACGGCAGCGAAAAGGGGGCCACCATTAATTTGAATGGGGGAAGTCTGATGCTGGGGGCCGGAGGAATAGTGGCGACTGGGAATTCAAATACGATCGCCTTGAACATGAACTCGGGAACGCTGGGCACAACGGCGGCGGAAGGCTGGTCCACGACCCAGAACATGACTCTTGGCGGTGAACTGACAGTTGATACGCGTCAATATGATGCGGGGACCAAATCGTATAACGACCAGCCCGGTACTACCATTACGCTTGGCGGTGTTCTCTCGGGAACAGGCAGCCTTGTCAAAAACGGCTCCGGCACCCTGACCCTGTCCGCACAGAATACCTACACGGGCCAGACCACGGTGAACGGCGGCACGCTGGCGTTCACCAACACGAACGCCATGACGCTGGGCAGCATCTCCATGGGCGCGGGCGCCAGGATGACCACGGCCTCCGCCCTGACGCTGAACAGCGGCGCTACGCTGACCTTTGACATGACTGGAGTCGTAGCAAACGGCCCGATCATCAATATCCAGGCAGGGGCCCTGGCTCTGACGGATGCCAACTGCACGCTGACCATCAACAATTATGGAGAACTGGAAGCGTCCGACTACGTTCTGGCCCAGTGGGCTGCGGCGGGAAGCCTGACCACGGATTCCTTCACCTGGACGCCGGACATCATCCGGGAAGGCTTTGAATACTCCGTCGTGGTGGAAAACAACCAGCTCGTGCTGAAAGTTGTGGACGTCAGCGGAGACAATGGTTTTGTCTGGGACGGCGGAACGGACCGCAAGTGGATCAACACCAGCATCGAGGGCTGGACCACGAAGCTGACGGGCGTGGATACGCTGAACGACCAGGAAATCTATTTCTCCGCTGCGGAAGCGGGTGAAGTGAGGGTCTCCGGTACCGTGACTCCCAAGAGCGTCGTCTTCAACGGCGGCTCTTACAAGCTGATCAGTGATCCTGACAACGCGGGTTATATTGCGGACTCCGTTGCCCCCACTACGCTCACCGTGAACGGCTCGGCCAACGTCACCCTGAACCTGGCGAATACCTACACCGGCGGCACAGTGCTCAACGGCGGCATTCTTACCATTGGCGCGGACGGCGCGCTGGGCACGGTGGGGGACATCACGTTCAACGGCGGTACCCTGGCTTATGCGGACTCCACAGCCGGTAAGGACGTGACAGAGTACGACATTTCCAGCCGCGTCAAGGTCGGAGACGGAGGCGCCCTGAACGTTTCCGTGCTGGGTGCGGATGACACCGTCACCTGGGCGGGACTGACGGCTGGCGTCATGAACACAACGGCCACCACTTTGACCAAGACGGGCGCCGGTACGCTGGCCCTGGCCTATGCGGATGCATCCCTGGCCCATCTGACGGTACAGAAAGGTACGCTTGCGTTCACATCCGGAGCCACACTGGGCGTCAATCCCAATAATGCCACCATCATCCAAGTGGATGAAGGAGCCACGCTGGCCCTGGCCGGGGGAACGGTCAACCTGCACGCCCAGCTCAATGGTGCGGGCACCATCATGATAGGAACGGCGGACAGCGCCGGGCAGGGGAGCGTCACCAATACCGGCAATAGCAACTTCACTGGCAGGCTGGAATTGCTTGGCAACGGTGAAAACATGAATACCAACGACAACCGTGTGGCATTCAATACCGGCGGGTCCCTCGGGGCGGGTACGGTTTTCATTGACGGCAAGGGCTTTCATTTCTCAGCGGGAACAACGGCGGCCAACATGGAAATCGGCGCACAGCACGGTACAGTGCAGGATGGTTCCTCAGGGGGCAACTACACCTTCTCGGGGGCTATTTCCGGTTCCGGATCGTGGGGGCTGGCCCAGAACGTCAAGCTTACCAACATTCTTATTGGTCCGCTCAAGGACTTCCGGGGAACCCTGTCCACGAATGCCACGAATAATACCGGCGGCTACCAGAACTGGAACTTCGGCAATGGAGGTGCATGCGCGACGGGGACCGGAAACGCGATCTTCGGGGACGGCGCTGTTCTGGACGGCAATGCGGGGTCCACGGACACATCTCTGGCCGCGCGTTATACGGTCAATTACAACAATGCGGAACTGCTCCTCAACGCCACTGTGCGGGGCAACGCCAGCCTGACGCAGGCCGGAACGGGTACGTTGATTTTGGACAAGATCAACACTGCCGCGGGCGACCTTGGCATTACGAATGCCGCGGGTGTCGTGCAGTTGGGCACGGCCGGCCAGGCGGCCCAGTGGTCCGGGACGACGCTCTCTGGTGCGGGTACGCTGAAAATAGTCAACGGAAACCTGACTTCTGCGATGACCCGTACGGAAGGTTCCACGGCAGGTATCGTCGTGGATTCGGCGGCCGTCATTAACCTGGGCGAAACAAACGGAGACCTGCTCACCGGCATCACCCTGGCCTCCGGCGGCAAACTGGCCGGCGTTTCCGGAGACATCACTGTTGGAGAGGGGGCCACCGGCAGCCTGAACCTGACGCTTGGGACAGCCAACGTTGGAGAAGGAGCCGCCGGAGCGGCGATGATTGACCAGGGTAACGGTAATTTGATCATCAACGACTCAGCACGCGTGAACCTGGACGTGGACGCGATCGTGAACACTCTTATAGCGCATAAGGGCGCAGGAACGGAAAGCTGGCTGACGCTGACGACGGGAACGCTTCAGTGCGACGACCTGGCAAACATCCAGTTCAGTGCGATTCTGTCCAACTACGGTATCCGTGTAAAGGATACGAACGGAGGAAGCCTGGTACTGAGCGGCCAGGTCAGCGGACTGTACATGGTGGATGATACCGCTACGTCTGATCCTGATACGGTAACGCACTACGGCACGCTGGGCATGTACTCCGGAGTAGTGATCGGCCAGAACAAGACGCTGACCGTACAGCTCGCCGGTGCCCCTGGCGCCGAAGACGGGAACGGGGCGGTCATCAACAACCTGCTTGGCGGTACGGGAAGCACGCTGAAAGTGGAAAACACGAATGCGGACGGCGGCAACGCCGTCGTCATTCTGAACAATGAACGCCTGGAAACGGGGCTGCCCGCACCGGACGACTACGCCGGGGCGGACACGACCATGGGCGGCAACATCGTCGGAGAAAACGGAGTCACCTTCGTGAAGCAGAACACCGGCAACCTGAAGGTCAATGGTTCCTTTGTGACGGATACCTTGCGCGTTGAAGGAGGCACGCTGACGCTTGACGGCACGGGCAATGACTTTGATCATGTAGTGCTTGCGGGAACGGGTTCCGCTTCTTCCCTGGTTGTCGGCAAGAATGCCGTGATGAGTGACCTGACGGACGAGGGAGAAGGCGGAACGCTGTCTCTCGGTTCTGGTGCAACTGTAACCATTAATGGTGCAAGTTCCCTTGACAACAGCACGATTGAGGGAAATGGAGCACTCGTTCTCAATGACAAGCTCACGCTTTCCGGCACAGCCGGTCTCCGCGGCGGCAACGTGGTGGAACTGGCGAAAAACGATACGGCTTCCGGAACTCTTGACATAGGCTCCACTACGGGCAATGCCGTCTCCGGCCTTGGCGGAGAAGGGACCTTGAAGAGCAATGGCGGGGATCTTTCCGTCAACAGCGGTGATACCGGCTCCGGCCATGTCTTCAGCGGAACGCTGGAAGGAAAAGGAACGCTCTCCATCACGGGCAAGGCCGGTCAGGTCCTGAACAATGTGGTGACGGCATCCGGCAGCAATTGGGCCCTGAACAACAGTGGACGCCTGGATATCCGGATGGGCGGCACGGTAGATGACCCGAAGGCCAACACGGCGCTCACTCTGAGCAGTCTGACGCTTGGCAGCGGTTCCACGACCAACCTCACGTTCAACACGGACTATGCCGGCCCCATCATCAATGTAACGGGGAACATCAGCATCAGCCAGGGCGCGGACATCGTACTCAGCTCCACGGGCAAGAATGAACTCGTGCTGGGTGCGGACGGGAGCTACACGCTCATGCAGGGCGCGGGAGACATTGACCTCGACGGGAGCGACAAGCTCGCGATCACGCTGGACTCTTCCGCGGCATTCAAGAAATTTGAAAGCGGCGCGTACCTGACCATTGACGGAGGAAATCTGGTCCTGGTGGCCACGGCTTCCAAGGATAACAAATATGCCCGTGTTGCACACTCCTTTAACTCGAGGGCCGGGGCGGAACTGCTCTGGAACTTGCCCGGAGGCATTCCCGGAGACTCCCTGCTCAAGCAGGTGGACGACGCCATCGGTTCTCTGACGGCATCCAATCCGGGAGAGGCGGCACGCGCCATGGCTGCCGTGGCGGGTTCTACGGTCAACGCCCTGGGCACGGCCCAGCGCGACGCGCTGAGAGAACAAATGGGATGGATACGCAACCGCACCAACCAGATGGGCGTCAACCCCGCCTACATCAACGAAGACCTCCCCTACTTCCACATGTGGATGGAAGGCACGGGCTCCTACGCCCAGCTGGACACCAGGGGTGATGAAAGCGGCTACAAGCTCACCACCTGGGGGGGCACCTTCGGGGTGGACGTGGACCTCAGCGACTCCTTCACGATGGGGGCGGCCTTCACGGCCAACTACGGGGACCTGACGGCCAGCGCGGCGGACACGGCCGACGGCCACCTGGACAGCTACTACGCCAACCTCTTCGGCCGCTACCAAAGCAAGCGCTGGGCCCACACGCTCATCCTGACGGGCGGGTGGAACGATGCCAAACTCAACCGGACGGTGGACTACGGAGCGGGCAGCTACAGGACGCAAGGCAACACCAACGGCTGGGGGATGGGAGCGATGTATGAACTCACCTACGACATCTACCTCAACGAAAACAGGAGCAGCATCCTGCAGCCCCTCTTCAACGCCTCGGTGGTCACCACGCGCATGGACGGCTACCGTGAAACGGGAGCGGGCAACGCGGGCCTGAGCGTGGACAAGCAGGAATGGACGACGGGGACACTTGCCTTGGGGGGCCGGTGGATGGGTCTTGTAGGCAGCAACATCTTCGGGAGGGAAGCGCTGGCGGAACTGCGTATCAACGCGGCGCAGGACCTGGGAGACGACCGGGGAGAAACGTCGGTGGGCTTCCTTGCCAACCCCGGCTACACGCAGCAAGTGCGTGGAGCCAAGGTAGGTCGGACGGCGTTGCAGATAGGAGCGGGTCTGAGCGTGCCGGTGGGGACGCAGGGGACGGTCTTTGTCAACGGCAACGCGGACATCCGCAACGGAGCCAGCTCGGTAAACGGAAGCATCGGCTACCGCTACGACTTCTAAAGAAGGTTAAGGTGCCGGAGGAGTGGCATAGCCGCCGCTTCTACTGGAAAAACAGAAGGCCGCTCCGGGTAACCCGGGGCGGCCTTGTTATTAGTCCGGGAAATGGACGGAATGGACTTAGTGGACTTAGTGGGCAGGAAGCGTTTTTTCTCTGTTTGGTCCATTATGTCCACTCTGTCCATTCCATTCTCCCCCCTAAACCCCCCAATCAGCATTTTTCCTCCCTCTCTGCAAAAGACGGCCCAAATTGTCTTTTATTACTTTTCCGCTACTGAGAGACTAAAAAAGCCGGAGAGCTTGCTTTAGACCCCTTTTTACGCGATTATGACGGGTTTTTGCAGGGGTACGCCCTACGCGCGCGCACGCGTTTCTTAGATTAGTCTTGCAAAAAATTAAGATCGGCGTAGTATATTTCAGTTATGTCCGAAGATACCAACGAGGTTGTTGAAACCACCGTTTCCACGACGGCGCAGCATGAATACGGCGCCGCGCAGATTGATAAATTGGAAGGCCTGGAGGCTGTGCGGAAGAGGCCCGGCATGTACATTGGGGACCCTGATGAGCGCGGCTTGCACCATTGCGTATTTGAAGTTCTGGATAACTCCATTGACGAGCACCTGGCCGGCTACTGCAGCAAGATTGACATTGTGATCCACGTGGACGGCTCCATTTCCATTGTGGACAACGGGCGCGGCATTCCGGTGGATATGCACCCAAAGTTCGGCATTCCCGCCGTGGAACTGGTGCTGACCAATCTGCATGCGGGGGGCAAATTCGGCCAGGGAGCCTACAAATATTCCGGCGGTCTGCACGGGGTGGGCGCCAAGTGCGTGAATGCCCTGTCGGACTGGTTCAAGGCGGAAGTCCGCCGCGACGGCCAGCGCTACCAGATCAAGTTTGAACGCGGCAAGACGACGGAACCCCTGCGTGTGGTGGGCGGCTGCTCCTGTGAAATAACGGGCACCACCATCACCTTCTTTCCGGACGCCACCATTTTCACGGATACCACGGAATTCAAGTTCGACCGCCTGACGACCCGCCTGCGCGAGCTTGCCTTCCTGAACCCCGGGCTGGTCATTGAGCTCATCGACGAACGGGAGGCTCCCGTCCGCCGCGAATCGTTTTACTATAAGGAAGGCATTGTGGAATTCGTCCGCCAGCTCGGAATGAACAAGGATGTCATCAATGAAGAGCCTATTGCCATTTCCGGAGTCCGCAAGGTGGAAGTGGAATACGACGGCAAGAAAATGGACGACGACGTTCTGGTGGATGTGGTCTTCCAGTACAACAGCACGTATGAAACCAACATCCTATGCTTTGCCAACTCCATCTACAACGGCGACGGCGGTACGCATCTTTCCGGCTTCCGGAGCGCCCTCACGCGCGTGATCAACGGCTATGCCAAATCCAACGGGCTGCTGAAGGAAAAAGACCCCTCCCTGAGCGGGGAGGACGTTCGGGAAGGCCTTGTGGCGGTCATCTCCGTCAAGATGCCCAATCCCCGCTTCTCCTCCCAGACGAAGGACAAGCTGGTGAACACGGAAATTGAGGGCGTGGTGAGCAACGTCGTGTACGAAGAGATCAAGACGTACTTTGAGGAAAACCCGGCGATGGCCAAAAAAATCATCGAAAAGAGCATCACGGCTGCCCGCGCGCGGGAAGCCGCCCGCAAGGCCCGTGAGACGGTGCGTAAAAGCGCCCTTTCCATCGGCGGCCTGCCCGGCAAGCTGGCGGACTGCTCCGACCGGGATCCCGCCAAATGCGAACTCTTCATTGTGGAAGGTGACTCCGCCGGCGGTTCCGCCAAGATGGGACGCGACCGCCGCACGCAGGCCATCCTGCCTCTGCGCGGCAAGGTGCTCAACGTTGAAAAGGCCCGGCTGGACAAAGCCCTGGGGAGCAAGGAAATCCAGAACATGATCACGGCCATTGGCGCCGGGATCGGGGAAGGGGATGACGAAGCCTCCTTCAAGCTGGACCGCGTGCGCTACCACAAAATCATCATCATGACTGACGCCGACGTGGATGGCGCCCACATCCGGACGCTGCTTCTCACCTTCTTCTGCCGCCACATGCCGCAATTGGTGCGCGCCGGGTATCTCTACATCGCCCAGGCTCCCCTCTACCGCATTATCCGCAAGAAAAAGGAGGAATACGTGCAGGATGACGTCGCCCTGAACCGCAAGCTCATTGAGCTGGCCGTCAACGACGTGACGCTGCGCATGGCGGACGGTTCCCGGACGTTTACTTCCGAGGAACTCTCCACCATCCTGGAAACGCTGGTCAACCTTCAGCGCTACACGGAATCCGTACAGACGCAGGGCGGCTCCTTCGGGGACCTGCTCACCCACCGGGACCAGCACGGGGAATTTCCCGAATTCCTCGTCAAAATCCGCTGCGGGAATGAAGAAGAAATATGCTACTTCCATGATGTGGAAGCCCTGACGGCTTTCTCCGACGAGAACAGGGACCTCTTCATCTTCGGGATGCCTTCGGAAGAAGAGCTCCTTGCCAATCCCGTTCCGGACCGGGAAGGCCCCAGCCGCCGTTCCATCACGCATGAACTACATGAAGCCAAAGCCATCACCCGCACGCTGGTGCGGCTGGCGGAACTGGGCATACCGTCCAACATGCTCGTTTCCCTGGACAAGCCCCTGTTTGAACTGGTGGAAGGTGAAGGGGAAAAGGAACGGATCACCCCCCTCTTCTCCGTCATGGACATTCTGGAAACCGTCATCGGCATCGGCAAGCGCGGCGTGGAAATCACACGATTCAAGGGTCTCGGTGAAATGGACGCCAAGGACCTGTTCAAGACGACGATGGATCCGGAAAAGCGCGAGCTGCTCCGCGTCATCCTGAATGACGACAACGCCGTGAGGGCTGATGAAATGTTCACCATCCTGATGGGGGACGTCGTGGAACCCCGCAAAAACTACATTGTGGACCACGCCCTCAATGTCCGCAACCTTGACATCTAATCCCCATCCTTTTTCTCAGCACCATGGAAAACAATAGAATCAAACCGGTGGACGTAGCCAACGAACTGTCCACCTCCTTCCTGGACTACTCCATGTCCGTCATCATCTCCCGCGCCCTGCCGGACGTGAGAGACGGCCTCAAGCCTTCCCAGCGGCGCATTCTCTACGCCATGAAGGAACTGAACCTCAGCCCGGGCGGGAAGACCCGCAAATGCTCCAAGATCGTGGGGGACACGATGGGTAACTACCACCCGCACGGGGATGCCGCCATTTACGGCACACTGGTGAACATGGCGCAGGACTGGTCCATGCGGGACATCCTGGTCATCGGCCAGGGTAACTTCGGTACTCCGGACGGTGACCCGCCCGCCGCCGCCCGATACACGGAAGCCAAGCTCTCCGGCATGGGGGTCGCCCTGATGGCGGACCTGGACAAGGATACGGTGGACTTCGTTCCCACATACGACAACGAGCATACGGAACCCACCGTCTTCCCTTCCGCCTTCCCCAACCTGCTGGTGAACGGCGGCACCGGGATTGCGGTGGGGATGGCCACCAACATGCCTCCGCACAACCTGGGGGAAGTGGTGGACGGCATCTGCGCCGTAATTGACTCCCCGCACATGACGGTGGATGAACTGCGCCAGTTCATCAAGGGCCCGGACTTTCCCACCGGGGGCGACATTCTCGGCTTCTCCGGCATTGACAACTACTTCCGCACCGGACGCGGTTCCGTGCGCATCCGCGGCAAGATCGACATTGAGCAGACGGATTCCGGCAAGGACCTGCTCATCATCCGGGAAGTGCCTTACGGCGTAAACCGCGCCGCTCTTCAGGAACGCATCGCGGAACTGTACAAGGACAAAATCCTGACGGACATCTCCGGCATCCGCGACCTTTCCGACGAAAAAACCTGCATTGAAATCGAGCTCAAGCGGGACGCCCGTCCGCAGGTGGTCATGAACCAGCTCTACAAGCTCACGTCCATGGAGACCTCCTTCTCCGTGAACATGCTGGCGATTCACGACAACCGTCCCAAGACGCTCGCCATGCTGGACGCCATCAACTTCTACATTGAGCACCGGCGCGAGGTGGTCGTGCGCCGTACGCGCTACTTGCTGGGCGACGCCGAGAAGGACGCCGAACGGCTGGAAGCTTTCCTGCTGGCCCTGGGCCACATGGACGACTTCATCCGCATTATCCGCGACTCCAAAAACAGGGAGGAAGCCCGCGAACGCCTCCAGGCATATACCTTCACCACGCAGACGGCGGAAAGCCTTGGCATCCTGATCCGTTCCCAGCCCTCCGTGGAGGGGGACCGCTACATCTTCACGGAACGCCAGGTAAACTCCATCCTGGACCTGCGCCTGTACCAGTTGACGGCCCTGGAAAACGACAAAATCTCCGCGGACTACATGGAGCTCCTCGTCCGGATCAAGGACTATCTGGACATTCTGGCCAACGAATCCCGCGTGCTGGGCATCGTGAAGGACGAGCTGATGACCATCAAGGACAAATACGCCACGCCGCGCGTCACCCGCATCATCCCGTTCGCCGGCGACATGGCCATTGAAGACCTGATCCCGAACGACACGATGATCGTCACCATCACGCACAGCGGCTACATCAAGCGCACCAACTCCGCGGAATACCGCGTGCAGGCGCGCGGCGGCAAGGGCGTGAAAGCCGCCACTACGAAGGGGGCGAAGAAAGACACGGAAGCGGACTTCATCGAACACCTCTTCGCCGCCCAGAACCACGACTACCTGATGTTCTTCACGAACACCGGGCGCGTGTACGTGGACCGCGTGTACGAAATTGACGAAGCCGCCCGCAGCGCGCAGGGCCGCAACATCAAAAACCTGCTGGACCTTCAGCCGGAAGAAGCCATTGCCGCCATTCTGCGCCTGGAACGCCGGGTGGATGAAAAGGGCAATGACATCACCTTCGCGGAGGACAGCGGCAACGTCGTCTTCGCTACAAAGGACGGTACGGTCAAAAAAACCAGCTTGAACGACTTTGTCAACTACCGGAAGGCGGGTATCATCGCCATCAACCTGGAAGAAGGCAACAGCCTGGTGAATGCGGAACTGACCACCGGGGAAAACGAAATTGTGCTCGTCACCCACGACGGCATGAGCATCCGCTTCCCGGAAAGCGACCTGCGCACGCAGGGCCGCAACACCATCGGCGTCCGCGGCATCCGTCCCCGTGCCGGGGACTATGTGGTGGCCCTCGCCATCGTGGACCCGCAGAAAACCCTGCTGGTGGCCTCTGAAAACGGGCTCGGCAAGCGCACCTCCTTTGACGAATACCGCACACAGGGCCGCGGCGGTACCGGCATCAAGACCATGAATTGCACAGACAAGACCGGTAAGGTGGTATCCGCCACAGTTGTCTCCGATGAGGATGAACTCATGCTGATGACCACAGCGGGGCAGTCCGTCCGCATCAAAGTGGCGACCGTTCGTGAAACGGGCCGTGCCACCCAGGGCGTGAAGCTGATGACTCTGAATGACGGAGAGGCCATCCAGGACATCTCCATCGTCATTCCGGACGATGATGAGGAGGAAGGGATGGAAGGGACCGAAGCCGGGGAGGACGCCGCCGACTCCGCGGAAGAAGAACCCGCCGTTGAAGCGGAAGCCTCCGGAGAAGAATAAAACTCACAGGACCCCCGCTCCGGAACGCGCCGGAGCGGGGGTCTTCATCCATCCTTTTTATGGAAGAACCTCTTTCCCTGCAAAAATGCGCCGAACGTCTGGAACGGCGCGGATTCAGAAGCTTTGTGGTTCCTGGCCTGAAAGAAGCCGCAGACCTGATGCGCGGCCTGGTGCGGGAACTCAGCCCGGCGTCCGCCTCCTATGGGGATTCCATGACCTTGAAAGCCACAGGAATTCTTGATGAACTGAATGCCAGCCCGGATATTCAGTTCTACGACGGTTTCGTTCCGGACATGGACCGGGAGGAAAAATGGGAAATCCGCCGCCGTGGCGTGACGGCGGACCTGTTCCTGACCGGAATCAACGCCGTCAGCATGAAGGGAACCCTGCACTGGGTGGACATGGTGGGCAACCGGGTGGCTCCCGTCGCCTTCGGCCCCCGGAATGTCATCCTGCTGGCGGGCGCCAACAAGCTGGTGGCTACGCCGGAAGAGGCGCGCGAACGCATCCGCCGCATTGCCCCGCTGAACGCCAGGCGCCATGAGGACTTCAAAACTCCCTGCATGTACACGGGAACCTGTGCGGACTGCAACTCTCCGGACCGCCTGTGCAACATTCACATGTCCATCGTTAAATGTTTCCCCAAGGGAAGGATTGCCGTCATCCTGATGGAGGAATCCGGGGGGCTTTGAACCGTTCTGCCATGTCCCCTCAATCCCGGATGGAAATCATGGCTCCGGCGGGTTCGTTCGAATCCCTGGCCGCTGCACTTCAGGGCGGTGCGGACTCCGTGTACTTTGGCGTAGGAAAGCTGAACATGCGTTCCCGCGCCACGGCAAACTTTGCGGAGGAAGACCTGCCGGAAATCGTGGCCCGCTGCCATGAAGCGGGGGCAAAAGCCTACCTGACGCTGAACATCATCGTGTATGATGAGGAACTGGAAGCGGTGCGGAATCTGTGTGCCGCCGCCAAAGCCGCCGGAGTGGACGCCGTCATTGCTTCTGATCTGGCGGTGATCACCCACGCGCATTCCATCGGGCTGGAGGTGCACATGTCCGTGCAGGCCAACGTCTGCAACATGGCTTCCGTCAGATTTTACGCGCAGTATGCGGATGTGGTCGTGCTGGCCCGGGAACTGACGCTGGCGCAGATCAGGCGTATCATTGACGGCATCCGGAATGAAGAAATCTGCGGACCTTCCGGCGATCTTCTCCGGGTGGAAATCTTTGCGCACGGCGCCTTGTGCGTGGCCGTATCCGGCAAATGCCACATGAGCCTGGCGGCTTACAATTCTTCCGCCAACCGCGGAGCCTGTTTCCAGAACTGCCGCCGCGCCTACCGCGTGACGGATGAGGAAACGGGCAACGAACTGGTGATTGACAACAAATACGTAATGTCCCCCCGGGACCTGTGTACTGTCCAGGTTCTGGACCAGATTCTGGATGCCGGAGTCTCCGTTCTGAAGCTGGAAGGCCGGGGGCGTTCTTCCGACTACGTGCGGACGGTGACTTCCGTGTACCGGGAAGCGGCCCGCGCGTGCCTGGAGGGAACCTTCTCTCCGGCCAGGGCGGATGCGTGGATGGAGCGGCTGGAGTCCGTCTTCAACCGGGGATTCTGGAAAGGCGGTTACTATCTGGGTGTAAAATGGGGGGAATGGAGCGGCTCTGCGAACAGCCGCGCCGCCCTGCTGAAAATCCACATTGCCAAGGTCGGCAACTTCTACCGGAAGAAGGGGGTGGCGGAAATCTGCCTGGAGGCGGGTGCGCTCTCTGCGGGCCAGACCATTCTCATTGCCGGCCCCACCACGGGAGCCGTCCGCGTGGTGGTAAAGGCCATGCGGAAGGAAACGGAAGAAGGCATGGTCCCCGTGGAATCCGCCGGAAAAGGGGAAACCGTGTACATCGTGGTCCCCGAACAGGTCCGGCGCCGGGATAAGGTCTATCTGCTCCGCCGCCGGAGGCTGGAAGACGCGTCCGGGAATAATTGACGGATTATGTTGATTCTCTTTGCCGGTGTCATATATGATTCATCCTGTTTTTTTGTTTTATTTATGAATCATGTTCAAATGGATTCTGTGACGAGGAATTATTATTTTTAATGATAGATAGTAAAGAATTTCCTTTGCCACATATAATAACCATAGAAAAGCATATTAGGGCAGACGACATACACAGAATTGCGGTGTCCTTCATTAAAATGAAGGAGGACAAGGCCGAACCCGTACCCGGTTATTTCATCCACAAGGATGCAAATGACGATCCGGTCATGACCGATGAGGTGCTTATCCCCATCAACCACAATACCAAGGAACGCAAAGAAAGCTGGAAAGGGTATATCAAGGAAGAGAATCTGGGAAAACATTATTTCCGCATTGACGGAGACGATGAACTGACCCTGAAGATCCCTCATGCCAAAGTCAATATCATGACCGGAGGCGGCTCCCTCACCCCCGAAAAGGCGAAGGCCATGCTGGAGCGAGGCTTTTATTACTGCGAACTTGGAGTACACCAACAAGGCCTACAGGCCGTAAGCAAGGTCCTATGAAGGATGCAAAGCCATCATGAGTACGGAAGCAATGCCTCCCGAAGGCAAATACGTGAAGAACGATACCACTAAATCCGCCCTTGCCGAAGGGATGCTCCTGAAGCTCATGAAGCTGGGGTTGGGATGCCGTATCGACTGGCCCAAGGAAGCTACAGCGCTAGTCTGGTGGACGACTGCGTACTTCCAGAGTATCACTTCCTCTTCGATGAAATGGCGAAGGGTGAGACAATGTCAGTAATCTTATTCCTTGCCGGAAAGCCGGCCATTGCGGAAAATATGATCTTATCTTCCAGCGTAGTGTTGAGGGAGAACGCCGTTCACCGTTGCTCTGCTGACGAATAATTGTTTAGCAAACCATGCGTAAGTTTTTCGATTTCTCTTGAGCCATATTATGATCTCATCTGGCGACATATTCTTGATTCTTAGGCTCATATCGCTGAAAGTCAAAAATATTGAAGCTACATTGTCTTAATGAGTATTTTTGAATCTTGACACTAATAATCTTGATGATTGCTCTTGCTCAAGAGTATCCCTTCCAAGCTATAAGAACACTACCTAGCCATTTGTGGCTAGGCAGTGTCTTTTTGACGTTCTTATGAGAATTGAAGAAGCCTGTTTTTGTACAAAAAACTTGTACAACTTTTCGGTACATATAGGTCATGAGTAACGATACAATATCATGTTCTGCCGCTCGACAAAATCTGCCAAAGCTTGTAAAGGGCGTTGTTAACGATTCAACTCCTGTAGTCATTAAAAGCAGGGTGGGAAACGTTATTCTCCTGTCTTTCGAGGACTATTCCTCCTTGCGTGAAACAGCCGAATTGATGCGATCCCCGGCAAATGTCCGGCGCATCATGGAGGCTCGCACGGCAGTTGACGAAGGCAAGGCGTTCGAGGTTTCTCAGGAGGAAATAGAGAAATCGTTCCAATGATTTGTGTAAATAGCGTATATGAATACGAATTACGCAATCAAATGGACTCCCCAGGCATGGGAAGATTTCCAGTATTTAGCTAAATACGAAAAACGGTTGGCTAAAAAGGTATTAGCCTTATTGGAAGAGTTGAAAACAGATCCTTTCAAGGGCAACGGAAAGCCGGAGCCTTTGAAATATGCTCTTTCCGGCTGTTGGTCCCGACATATTGACTGGGCCAATAGATTAGTATACGAAATCAGAGATACAACAGTCTATATCTTGAGTACATGATATCACTACGACAAATAGAAGAGTTCCACGATGGAAGATGTTCAATTAGAGTTATTTACTAAATTTTTCACTCTTGAGAAAGGGGAATCAAATACTCTGGAACTGTTTGATTTTTGTACCCCATTCCTCAACCAGAAAAATGTATACGCACAACCATGGCTGCCTATCGCTGAAATGGGATTTTTTCACAGGGACAACAGCTATCTACGGTAAATAACACCCGCGCACATAAAGAAGGGAGAAGAAACTTTTGAGTATTACCCTTCCAAACGTGAAGAAATAGTAATGTACGCATTACGCTACCTGGCAGCGCAACAACAAATAGAATGCCAAGTAGAGAAGGATGAGGAACTCGTCACAATCGCCTTCACGCTACATCAACTCAGAAACGAGTTAAAAAGAATAGGGCATGGCTATAATTGGCGTGAAATTTCTGAAGCGATTGAAATCTTATCGAAGGCATCTCTTTCCGTCGGCTTTGACGTAGGTAAAAGACAGTTTGAATGGACCGGAACATATCTCTCAAACGTAAGAAGCATGAATAAGGCAGGTGGAAAAGTAACTGGTGAATCATGCCGGATAGTCACGTTACATCCTATTATCAACAAGGCTATTCTGTCGGCTTCAGTCCGTCTAATTAACTACGAAAGGGATATGAGGTTAAAATTGCCTTTATCCAAATTGATTTATTGCCGTTCCTATCGACTGGTATGAAGTCGCCAATGACAATAATGGGATTCCACCCAAAAGGGACTTCGGTACTTCTCAAGCGTAACCGCTGAGGAGTTCAAGCAGATTGCCTGCATCATTTTTGGGGAACAGTCCCAATACAATGAGCAGGAATATCTTGTCATTGCCTCCGTATGCCGTAACCGTTGGGGACGGGGACGCCACGGCAGCATTGACAATCGTACGCCTGTCAAGACAGTCGCCGAAAATCTTGTAAAAAAATCGTGGGACAGTATGGGAGGGCGCCAGTACACCAAGGCTATGGAAGGCACACTGAATGCGGAGGAATGCCCTAATCTGGAAAAAGCCAGGGAAACGCTTGAAAAGTACTAGGAATGGTGGAAGCTCCCTATCCTTATGACCGTTCCGTGTCGCGCCCCGGTGACTTGGATCCGAGCAACTATGTCACGATAGGCGAACATGACTTCTACAAGAACAAGCAATTTCGCTCCTGTGCGAAGCCCGATGGATGGGATGAGATGCCGATTTATCCGGGGAGTCCCCTCGATAAGTAACAAATCATCTCTGTTTAACCTCAACGGGCCAGATTTGGACAGTCTGGCCCGTTTTTATGGCTGGAACGATTACCCCGGAAAAGACCGTCCCTGCGGGGACGGAAGAGGACAGGGGCTATCGTTCCAGGAAACGCTTCCATTCCTTTTCCAGGTTCTCTGGCTCCACGCCGTCCAGGTGCTCCTGCTTCTTTTGCATGAAGGACACTTGAGCCTGGGGAATAGTAAACGAAAAATGTTGACTGATGGAGGTCTTTCCCGGAAGCCCCCTGGCGCCTTCCAGCATGACGGTGAGGCCCGTTTCATCCAGCAGAATGCCTTTTTTTAACAGGTCCGTCCATATCGTGTATTTGGCGATGGGAACCATGGTTCCCTGCTCATTTCTTTTCAGGCACCAGAACGTATAACACATGCAACTTGCTCCCGTATCCTCCCAGATAACGGCCAGGGAACGGTCGTCGTTCCATATGATGGGGTTGGACGTAACCTGATAAACCCTTCCACTAAAGTCGATGTCCGGCAGGAAAGCGTCCCTGGGATCTTTTACAGGCAGGGGCGTGGCGGAGGCATTTTCCGCGCTGTTTCCGTTTATAGGGAACAGCATGGCTGTTCCCGCAAGCATATATATCAGATTTTTTTTCATGGCATCTTGTATCAAGTTCTTATTAAATCGGCTATGCAGGGCAAGCCATTGTCTGCGTTAATATGATAAAATCACCTTAAAAACAAGGTTATTTCCTGTTCCGGAAATACATGGCAGGCCAAATCCTTGCGCATGAATTGCAAGATACTTGCTATAAAAATCCCCCTCTCTCCGAAACGGAGCAAAGTCTTGTTTTCTAAGCCAAAACGTTATTCCTGCCTGCCATGTACGAGAAAAAATTGCCTTTTGATATTGATTGCGGATAGCGGTGGCGATTGCCTGTCCGTTCAGGTACCGGGTCAGGGCGGAGATGTCCGCCTGGGTAACGCCGTTATTGGCACCGGCGTCCACGGTGATGATGAAGGTTTGTTCCAACTCTGAACGACGGTGCCCGGCGTGGAAGTCATTTTACTCAGCGAATAGCCTTCCGGCGCAAATCCCCAGCCGTCGTTGTCGCCTTTAGTGTAGTTGACTTTCAAATTCCAGTTGCTGAATTCCCCCAGACCGAACAGGACGGACCAGTTGGTAGTGCCTTCCCCGTTCAGACTGGCCTTGACGACAAAGCTGAAACTATTGTTCAAGGAAAGGAGGGAGGCATTATCCCTAAAGGTCAGCCGGGAATCGCTGGAATTGTAAATGCCGTCCGTGACGGAACCGCCGCCGAAGGACGGTGTGATGCCGGAATAGGAAGCTCCGTTGCAATCCGTTACCGCGATATTGTCCGCGTTCGGTGAGCTGGAAGTCCCGGTAAAGGACATATCCCATATCAGTGTCGCTGCTGCCTGGACCGCATGCAAGGTGCCAAGCATGGCTGTTCAGGAGAAAAGAAGCAGTGTCTTTTCATGAATTTCAAATTGAAAATGTGGTTAATATTATTATTTTTATAAGTTGAAATGGTTATTCTGCGGATTAACAATCCGGATGTCAACGCGTTTTTTAAATATTAGACCGTTAATGACTTATGAAAGGAGAAACAGGACAGTAATATTTCCTCAGAAAAACAACCTGAGGCAAGGTGTGAATCCAGGAAAATTCAAAGAGAAGATAGTGATATTTCCATTATCCTGATTGTTAATCCGCGGCGCTTGCTTGTTTGCCCTTATCGACCCGGATTAGAGGTAAAACAGCGTCCGGGAGAGAAATATAATTCCAGGTGAAGGAAAAAAGAGATGCTGTGCGTAGTATGTAAAACTGTGTACCATGTTTGACTATTGTTCCATTCTCCGCCTTTCCTTCCTGGGCTGTGCCGTGATGTGCTCCGGCGTGCTCCAGGCTGCCGGCTTGCAGCCGTGGCTGCGGGATCTGTCCGGAATTCCACTTCCTGAATCTGGGAAGGACGCGAATGAATGGATGAAAAAATTATGGAGCCGTACGGCGGATTATGTGGCGTCTGTTCCCGAGCTGGAAGCCGCCGATGACTGCGGGGATGCCATGGTGATGCTGGCTCCGGTATTCCGGGCGTGGCCGGATCCGGAAGCGGCGGGGGCAAGCCTGGCTAAAATTCTTTCCCTTCCCGTGGAGCAGGCGGGGCCCCTCTCTTCATGGAATGACCTGATGAAGCATGAAGACGCCATTTTGAAGCAAATCCGCTTCCTCAGACTGAAAAAGCTGGCTGCCCGTTATGATGCGGAAGCCATCCGCCGTGCCGTTGCCCGCAACCGGGAAAAATATGGAGAACGGTATCCGGATGCCGACAAATTCCTGGCGCGGCTTGATGCCTGGGAAAAAAAGCTGGGGCCTCTTCAGCCGTGGATTGAAAAGGCGGGACCGGACCAGGAGGATATCCTGAGGGAACTGGTGGAATTGCGCAAAAAAGCTCTGATTGACTCCCTGCCGGAGCGGGATTCCGTCAGGGAATGGGTGGCGGTGCGGCGGTTCAACCCGTCCGGCGGAAGCACCTTCAACCATGACCGTCCGGCCAACTGGCAGGGCATCAGCAGCATGCCGGGACCCGGACGCGTGTACCGTAGCGGCATCGTGAAATTCAGCGGCACATCTTCCTCTTCCCCGGCGGCCCGCCTTTTGGAGGACGACCGCTGGATGGGGCATCTGGAACTGGATTTTTCCGGGGAACGGCTCATGTTTACGGGCAACCGCTTCGGAAAAAAGGAACAGCGGCCCTGGGACGTTTTTGAACTGGATTTGAAGACGGGCGGGAAGGAAAACCTGACCGCCCACATGCCTGCGGATACGGACAGTTACAACTCCTGCTATTTGCCGGACGGGCGGATCATCTTCATCAACACGTCCGGCATGCAGGGGGTGCCCTGCGTATCCGGTCAGGACTATGTGGGCAATATCCATTTGTATGACCGGGAGAAAAAGACGACGCGGCGGCTCACCTTCGACCAGGACAACAACTGGTTTCCGACGATGCTCCCGGACGGCCGCGTGATGTTCCTGCGCTGGGAATACACGGAAAGCGCTCATTACTTCAGCCGCATCCTGATGCACATGAACCCGGACGGCAGCGACCAGAAGGAATACTACGGCTCCAACTCCTACTGGCCCAACAGCCTGTTCAATGCGCGGCCCCTGCCGGGCAGGCCCGGCATGTTTTCCGGCATTGTCAGCGGCCATCACGGCGTGCGGAGGCTGGGGGAACTCGTTCTCTTCAACGTGAACCGGGGACGGGCGGCTACCGCGGGTGCGGTGCAGAAAATTCCGGGCTACGGAAAGCCCGTGGAAAACGTCACCAAGGACAGGCTGGTGGATGAACTGGATACGCCCTATTTTGCGGAGCCGTACCCGTTGAATGCGGAATCTTTCCTGGCCGTTTCCGCTCCGTCCGGCAAGGGGGGAGTGACCAACGTGGTCTGGTGCGACGTGTACGATAATATCGTTCCCCTGACGGCATCCTCCTACTTCATTTATGCCGACCCCACACCCTTGAGGCCGCGAAAAAAGCCTCCCGTGTTGCACGACCGCGTGAAGCCGGACAGCAAAACGGCCACGGTATATATTTCCGACGTGTACCGCGGCCGGGCCATGGAGGGCGTGCCCAGAGGTGAAGCCAGGTCTTTGCGCATATTCATGTCCGAATACAGTCCGCGGGACACGGGCAGTCATTATGCCATGGGCATGGAAAGCAACTGGGATTTGAAGGTGCTGTACGGAACGGTGCCCGTGAATCCGGATGGGTCCGCCATTTTCACCGCCCCCGCCAACCAGCCTTTGACACTTCAGGTGCTGGACGGGCAGGGACGCGCGCTGTCTCTGATGCGGAGCTGGTTCACCGCCATGCCGGGAGAAACTTTGAGCTGCATCGGCTGTCACGAGCAGCAGAACGCCGCACCTCCGGCCAGGCCGGTCATGGCTTCCCGGCAGAAGCCTGCGGACATTGTCCCGTGGTATGGGCCGGCCCGCACGTTTTCCTTCGTCAATGAGGTGCAGCCGGTGCTGGACCGCCATTGCATCCGCTGTCATTCCGCAGAAAGCAAAAGCAGGGAAGGAGTTCCGGATTTCATGACTCTGGAGGCCGTCAAAGGCGCTCCGGCGCCGGGGTCCGTGGCCTATTGGAACCTGCATCCCTACGTGCGCCGCAACGGACCGGAAGGGAACTATCTGGGGCTGGCCCCCACGGAATTTGCCGCGGATACGTCCGAACTCTACCAGTTGCTCAAAAAAGGGCATCATCATGTGGACATGCCGGAGGAAGACTGGCACCGCCTGGTGACCTGGATGGACATGAACGCTCCCTATCTGGGCGAATGGCCCGGAGAACGCAATGAAAACCTGCTGAAGCGCCGCTATGACCTGCACAGGATGTTCTCCGGAGTGGAACGGAACTACGTGACCATGAAGGATTCCCGTTTCCGCAGGGATGCCGGGGCGAATATGTCCCATAGCGGATGCTCCGTTCCTTCGCTCCGCGGAGAAAACATACCCGTTCCGTCCCCGCAGAATGAAACGCTGGCGCTGGATTTGGGGAACGGCGTCAACATGGCGTTCCGCCGCATTCCGGCGGGAGAATTCAAGATGGGAAGCGAGCTGGAAACTCCCGCGGAAAAACCCGTTGCCAAAGTGCGGATGGAAAAGCCGTTCTGGATGGGGGAAGCTGAAGTGACCCTGGAGCAATACCGCCAATTTGACCCGGAATACCTCAACGGCTGGTACGACATGCACTACAAGGACCAGGTCAGGCCCGGATATGACATGGACGCCAATCCGCAGTTCCCGGTCATCCGGGTGCCGTGGACGAAGGCCATGGAATTCTGCCGCTGGCTTTCCGCAAAAACCGGTAAAAAAGTGACTCTCCCCACGGAGGCGCAGTGGGAATATGCCGCGCGGGGCGGGACGGAGACGGACTTCTTCTTCGGCGGCCGTGATTCCGATTTTTCCTCCTATGCCAATCTGGGAGACGTGACGCTGAAGGAACTGGCCGTTTCCGGCGTGGACCCCAAGCCGATCAGGAATCCCAACCGTTTCTGGGACTTCGTACCCAGGGATGAGAAATTCAATGACGGAACGCTGCATCTGGCCCCGGTCAAAAGCTACAGGCCGAACGCCTACGGGTTGTACGACATGATCGGGAATGCCGCGGAATGGACCCGTTCGGAATACAGGCCCTATCCCTGGAATAACGGGGATGGCCGCAATGAAAGCATGGATTCCTGCGTTCCCCGCGCCGTGCGCGGCGGCTCTTGGTATGACCGCCCCAGGCGGGCCACGTCCTCCTGGCGTTGGGGATATCCCGGCTGGCGTCTCGTGTACAACGTGGGCTTCCGTGTGATTATTGAAGACTGATTGACTGCCATGAAGATGAAACATATGCTTCCCTATTTTCTTGCCGCAGCCTGCTGCCTGCTGGTCCTTGTCTCATGCAGGCAGGAACCGGACTCCGGGGCCGGTCCCGTGGCTCCGGTGGATGTCAAGGTTTATGGAAAACTGGCTGCCGTTCTGGGGCATGAGAGCAAAAAGCTGGAACTGGTGGACCCCGGTTCGGGGAAAGTGGTGAAAAGCATCAGCCTGTCCGGGAAGCCCAACGGCATGGCAATTGACGGAAATATCGCCTATGTGGCGGAAGGCGGCCCCGGAGGCATGGTGGAAGTGGTCGCTCTGGACACGGGAACCGTGAAGGGAGCCTTCCCGGCAGGGCATACGCCCATGTCTCCGGTGGTGCTCAATGGTAAATTGTATGTGGCCGCCAGATTCGATTCCAAGATTGTGGAAATGGACGCTTCTTCCGGAAAAATGCTGAATTCCTGGCCTGCCTCCCGTGAACCGGTGGCCCTGGCCGTCTCCCCGGACGGAAAGAAAATATGGGCGGCCAACCATTTGCCCGCAGGCGCGGCGGACGGGGACTTCACTGCGGCGGCGCTGACCCTGGTTGAGAACGGGAAGGCGGTTCATTTCCCCCTGGCCAATGGAACGCAGGGTGTGCGGGGCATGGCCGTCAGCCCGGATGGCCGCTACCTGGCCGTGGCGCACGTGCTGAGCCGCTACCAGGTGCCGACGACGCAACTGGACCGGGGCTGGATGAACACGAATGCCGTGACCATCATGGACACGGCATGTCCGGACAGGCCGCATCCCGTCCTTCTGGACGATCCGGACGCGGGTGCCGCCAATCCGTGGGGCGTGCTCTTTTCCCCGGACGGAAGCCGCCTGCTCGTCACACATGCCGGCACGCATGAACTCTCCGTCATTGATTTTCCCGCATTGCTGGCGCGCATGAAGAAGGAGGACCGGTCAGGGAACCCCGTGTCCGAAAGGCTGGGATTCCTGCACGACATCCGCACCCGCATCCGCCTGCCCTTGAACGGTCCCCGCGCCCTGGCTTCCGACGGGGAAAATGTTTATGTAGCAGGATATTTCTCCGATACGCTGGCACAGGTGCCGCTCAAGGCGGACGCCGTTCCCCGGAACATTCTCTTGAATGCGGAATACCGGCCTTCCAGGGACCGGCTGGGTGAACAGTACTTCAACGACGCCTCCCATTGCTTCCAGGGGTGGCAGAGCTGCGCCACCTGCCACCCGGACGCCCGCGTGGACGGCCTGAACTGGGACCTGCTGAACGACGGCATGGGCAATCCGAAAAACACGCGCACCATGTTCCTCTCCCACCGGACAAGCCCTGTGATGAGCCTGGGCGTTCGTGCGTCTGCGGAAGTGGCCGTTACGGCGGGTTTTGTGCATATCCAGTTCATGGAGCCGGACGGAGACCTGGCCGCATGCGTCAACGAATACCTGAAAAACATGAAAGAGGTTCCCAGCCCGTTTTTGATGGCTGGCCATCCTTCCCGCCCGCAGACAAAGGAAACCGGGTGCGCCCAGTGCCATATGCCCGGCGTGGAGCGGGGGGCTCTCACGGAATCCGCGCGCCGGGGCAGGGAAATCTTCAAGACTGCCGGGTGTGCCCAATGCCACCCCCATCCGTATTTCACGACCAAGGAACTGGTGGCCACCGGAACGGCGAAAGGGCTGGATGAAGGCAGGAAAATCCTGGTCCCTTCCCTGGTGGAAGTCTGGCGTACCGGTCCCTATCTGCATGACGGCCGTGCGAAAACCATCCGGGAAGTCATCACCGTGCACAACCGGGGAGATATTCGCGGAAAAACGAGCGGTCTGAACGACAGGGATCTGGAAGACCTGGTCAACTACGTACAATCCCTTTAAAGGGAAGAAAGAGAAGGTATGGCTGGAAAATTACGGGAAATATCCGTATGGGATGATGGAACCGGAACAGGGGAACGTTTCTTCTGCATGACTGCGGAACCGGGCGGAAGCTTTGAGGAAGAGTTGCATTCCCTGATGGACAGGTACCGTGAATCGGGTGGGGACGGAGGAGACGAGTTCCTGCTGCGCTTCCATGTCAGCGATCCTGCCCGGCAGTCGGAACTGCTGCGCCGTGTGGTGAAAGGGCGCCGTTCCTATGTTTCCATCGTAGGACAGCCCCCGGCAAACGGTTCCCGCGTGGCGTTGGAGGCATGGCATCTGGGCGGCATGCTGGGAAAAAGCAAGAAGGAAACGGAAGAAGGAACGGTACTGGTGGCGCGGAGGAAGCATTACCGCCTGATTCTGGCAGGCAGGAAAACGGCCGCCGCATGCGGCAGCCACGGCCAGATGCAGGAGGAATTCCGCTGGCTGGACCGTGTGGCCGCCGCACAGGGTGGAACCGTCCCGGCCCTGGTCCACCGCACCTGGATTTACTGCCGGGACATTGACAACAATTACCGGGGGCTGGTGGAAGGCCGCAATGAAAGCTTTGACCATTACGGTCTGACCCCGGAGAGCCATTTCATTGCCAGCACCGGCATTGAGGGGTGTACGGAAACGCCGGGGCGCCTGCTGCACATGGACAGCCTGGGCATTGCCGGGCTGAAGCCGGGGCAGGTCAGGTACATGGAAGCTCCGGACTACCTTTCTCCCACGCACCTGTACCGGGTGGCTTTTGAACGTGGCGCCCGCATCGTGTACGGCGACCGCTCCCATTACTTCATCTCCGGCACGGCCAGCATTGATGCGGCGGGGAACATCCTTCATCCCGGGAATGTGAAGCGCCAGACCGTGCGCACCCTGGAAAACATGCATGCGCTGATGGAACGGAGCGGCGGAAGCCTTTCCGACCTCAAGCAGGCCGTTGTGTATTTGCGGGACTGGGCGGACAGGGATGTGGTCGGCCGTGCGCTGATGAATTCTCCGCTGGCGCACGTGCCGCACCTGCTGTTGAAAGCACCGGTCTGCCGTCCCGGCTGGCTGGTGGAAGTAGACGGCATCGCCGTCAATGGAGCGGGAGATTCTTCTTTTGCTCCCTTGTGAACGGCAGCCGTTTCCCGCGCCTGCGGAAATTCAGGGCTGTCCCGTTCTCCTGGAAAAATCGGTTTCCGGCATGTGCGCTGCCGGGCATTCAATCGGACCGTCGGGGGGCTGAATACCCCCACCCTGTCAAGGGCGCATTCTTTTCTTTCTGCCTGCTCCCTTGTACAGGAATTCCGTTTTGGGCTCACGTCCAACGGTACGGTCGATCAGGTTGGGAATTTCCTTGTCGGAATATCCGGCCAGTTTGATATATTTCCTTACCAGGGCCGCATTTCCCGGAAAATATTCTACCAGTAAATTTAAAAATGTTTTTTCCAGGGAATCCGTGCGCATTTTGGCGGCATTGTTGCGCAAATCCTCAGTGCTGATTTTATTGTGAATCAGAATGGATTTGAAATTAGCCTGGTTGATGTCGATTTTCCGGTCACGGTAAAGCAGCCTTTTCTTTTCTTCCTCTTCCTGGAGCTGCCGTTTCTGTTTTTCTCCCAGATCCGGATCATAATTTTGTTTGATGTCGTGAAGAATTTTAGCGGCATAAAGGGCATACAGACCAGCAATTTTCTCACGCGAGACGGACAGCACGGCAGCAAGCCTGTCTATATCCTGCGTGGCTATATACCGGGCCGCGCTTGTCTTGACGTCGTAATCCAGTGTCTTGTCCTCTCGCCAGAAAGCGGGAATTTCCGGAGATGCGTCCATTTGGAAAAGGGGCGCCGCCGCAATGTAATAAAAAGTCCACATCTCGTTTTGGCATTGTTCCGTATTTTTGTCCTCAACCCTGCCATTCTCCTTCAATAGTTTTTTTGATCTTTTGTAAAAATCTTCCAGTTTTCCCTGGGCCAGAAGATCCTTGAGACCGCAGGCGGAATATTGCGAATGTTTAATAAAATCAGGATAAGGCGGTTTTTCCACGTTTGGATTCAGGACTGCCGGAGCGCCATGAATGAAAGAAAGGGACAACAGGCCGCAGAATAAACATGCAAGGAGGCTTTTCATAAAAATTTGGTCAGGGTTTCCGGTTTTCTCTTTGAAGTATAATATTGCATTTTGATAGCTGTGCGTTGAACGCCGCGTCCGAATTTGGTAATTTTGACGGTTACTCCTTCTTCATTGGGGGCCGACCACGTAAACAGGAAGCGCTGGTGCTGCGTAGTGATGTCCAGAAGCGGTTCAGACATGCGGCTGGTGCTGAATTTGCTGACCCATGTCCACTCCTGGGGCAGGTCCTTGCACTGGTTCATGGATTTGGGAGAGCCAATATTGTCAATAAATACATTCCGGTTATTGACATTGCTCCAAATGGGCATGGGTTTGTGCTCGCTTCCCATTTCGGGAAGGGGATCCGGAATGTTTTTTAAATGCGTTTCCAGCATTTCCACCTTGTGAAAACTCACATCCGTGGGGTGGAGAGTGATTTCAAGCTTGGCAGAGCAGCCCGTTTCCGTAGGAAAAGCCTCGAAATTCCATTCATCGTATCCTCTTTTCCCCGTGCTTGGATTTTTGGCATGCTGGGCGGTGACTTTTTGATGGCCCTCAATATCGGCTTCCGGAACAACGACTGTAAATTCTATTTCTTTAACCATGTTGTGTTCAGTCGTGGCCTGGACGACCAGTTTTCCTCCTTGAACGGAATAAGGGCTGAGCTTAAGTTTGACGGGGTTGCCCATTTCTTCATCCAGCTCTCCCAGATTTTCTCCTTTCAGAATGGTCCATTTGATCTTTTGAGCATTCCCGATGAGGGAATCTTTTCCTGTCAAAAGAAGATCGACGGATTCTCCTATGCCCAGCCTGGTCCGCTTTCTGTCGTCCGCTTCATCTCTGGGCGGTTCTTTCCCCTCTTCTCTCGCAATATGAATATCGGCTGATAATTCATCCGCCGTTGATTCGATTTGAAGGGCTCCCGTATCTTCATCCTCTGCCTGGATGGGAGGCAGTGCGGCTAATCCAATCAGATACACGGTCCATTTCAGGGAAAGGAAGGAACTGGTCATGGGATGGAAAAACTCTCTGATAAATTCCATGAAAGAGCTTTTTTTCTCCATTGTCCACAAATAATTTTTATAAAATATGGATTAATTTGCAATCTAACAATTATGTAAGGTAATTAAAAAATTGATGATAAATAAGAAATATTATAAATAGCTGTTCCTGCCGGAAATGGCTGAATAAAAGGAAATGGCCGATTTCGCTTGTTATCCCCCGGGAGGGCGGCTACCGTATCTTTGCATGATGTACCGTCTCAACACAGACCGCCTGGTACTTTTTTCCGTGCTGTTGTGGGGTCTTGTCCCTCCGGGAGTCTTTGCATGGGGCAGCAATCCGCCCACTCCCGACAATGTGAGGTGGCTGGACCAGTTCTGCTCCAGTTATGTGGAATTCCTGACCATGGGAGGGATCCTCGGAATCATCATCGGCTTTGTGTGCGCCGCTTTGATCTGGCTCGTGCACCGTCTCACCTGGACGCGGAGTGTCAAGATAGCCGTCCTGTTCCTGCTGTCCGCCGTGATTCTGATCTTGTACGGCGGCTCCTTGTCCTTTGCGCTGTTCTATTTGCCTCTCGCCCTGATCAACCCTGCTGTGTACTGTTTCAGCGTGAGCAGGGCGGAATGACCGGGAAAAGGGGCGCTTAAGGCGCCCGGTTCTTTTGGCATGCACCCTCCGGAAGAGTGGGATGGAATGGTTTTTTTTGATTGACGGTCAATGAATAGGGTGATAATTTATAATGAATAAATTGCCGCTCCCTATGAACAGACTGCTTTCCGGCATTGCCGGCGGACTCATTTCCTTTTCTTCATTCCGTCATGGCTTGCTCTATGTTGTCATGGCCTCTTTGCTGCTCCCGGCAAGCTGGGCGGAGGAAAAAACGTGCATGCAGCTTACGCCGTCGGGCTGGAAGGAGAGGAAGGACAGAAAAGACGAGTATTTATTGCCGGTGCTGAAGGAAAAAACAGGAACCTTGCCCTTATTGGACGGAGGAGTATGGAAGCAGGAAGACATTGTTCCTCCCGAAGGGAGCGTGGCGTGCGGAGACAAATTTCTTCTGCCCGGGTTGAAGGGAATGCAGAATCGCTGGCTATTGATGGACCGGGAAGGAAATGAATGCGCCCATTTGGATGTGTATTTGTTTGAGTCGGAAAAGATGGCGAGAAAGGAATTTATTCTTGAGCGCGAATCGTTCTCCCAGCTGGGAGATCTTGTTGTCTGGGGGAAGGATGTGGCCGGAGAACGTGGAACCTGGTGCATGTACCGCTTATCCGGAAAAAGCGTGGACTGTCCTGAGTTTGCTGTGCGGGGAAATCTGGGAATCAATTTCTGGACGGGCGGCCGGGATTTTTCCATTTCCCTGCCGGAAGTGGAACAATTATTTGATTTGTTTCTGGACAGGAAAAATCATATTGCCGCCGGAGAGGAGCTAAACCGGGCGTTGGAAAAAAAACGGAAAAGGAGGGCGGAATATGATAGAGAAAAGAAGGAACAATACCTCATGGATGAAAAAATAGGTCCGGAGGAACGACGCCGGATGGACCCCTGGTACGGGATGCCTGAATTATGCCGGACGATTGCCGGATTTGGCAGGGAACAGGCCCCCGTGGATTTGCTGAGGCATGAGGAGGTTTTGAGTGAAGAACTTCAAATTCCCAATGTTCATGAGGGCTGCATGCACTTTGCCCTGTTTCACGGAGAGTTCGAACATGGACTCTATCTTGGCATGTTTCAAGAGTTGCGCCATGGCGCCCATGCCGTGCTGAACCCTGTCACCCCCTGGGATGATACGCTCACCAGGTCGGACTTTATAGAAATCCTGGTGGCGTATGCGCGCAGCCGGAAGGAGGCGATGGAGCTGCTGCTGAAATTGCGCTTCTACGATCCGAGGAACACGAAGCGTGATCCGCGCGACGTGGCGGCTGCCACGGTAGTGAAGCCGGGGAAGGTAGGAGATTTCGACCTGGGATGCGGTCCCGTGCTGGGTCCGGACGGGGCGTTGGTGAAAGGGAGCGAGCAATCTGCGGTGTATTTCCTGAGAGGGAATACGGCCGTCATGGTTTTGTCCACAGATCCCGGGTACTCCGTTCTGGGGATAGCCCGGAAACTGGATGCTGCGCTGGAAGGCAAAGGCGACGCTCCCGTTTCCCAATCCGACTGACCGTTTTTTATTTGTGCGACATCAAGTCGTTGTGAACGGGAAAATCATGGGTCCTCTGCCTGTATTTTGCGGGCGCCATATCCGTTTTATGGCTCGCCTTCCGTTGCGTTCGATGCGGAAATTCAGCTTGAAGTTCTTTTCCGGTGATAAGCGGAGATGGGAGAAGGCGGTCATCCATCCGTTTTATTCCGTCGCAGGGCGGGAGTTCAGGGTTGAGGTACATGATTTATCAGGGGAGGGGGCATGCCGGAGCCCGGATTGTTCAGAATAGGGAGCTTTGTTAAAGTGCCATGTGTCCGGAGAAAGGATGGGAATGCGGTTGAAATTTCGTGTGACCGCCTTGCCTGATGATGCCATTCCGGCAGGCGGTTGCTGCGGGGAAAAGCACGGGACGGCATGCGGAGGCATCCGTCTTCTTTTCCGTGAGGTCATTTATCCCTGCCGTGGCGGATGTCCGTGGCTTCCTTCAGGAAAACGACGGTGGCGGCAATGGTTTTGGCGATGTCTCCGATGCGCTCGATGGAGCGGATGATGAAGAGCAGGTTAACATTGAGAAACGGTTGTTCCGCTTCCGCCGGAGTGACGAGACTGCCCAGGGCCTTGCGGTGGGCCTTGTCCAGCTCCTTGTCGCGCAGGCGTACTTCCCGCGCCGTTTCCATGTCCTGTGTTTTCAGGCTTTCCACGGCGTCCCTGAATTCGGAGACGGCCATGTTCAGCAGGGGGAGAACGATGTCCGGGGCAAGGGATTCCTGCCGCTTAATGGAAGCTTTGGCATGCCGGGCGATGTCGGCGACTTCCTCCGCGCATTCGCGGAGCTTGTCCGTACAGCGGGAGAGGGAGAGGACCAGGCGCAGGTCGGAGCCGAGGGGGTGGAACTGGATGAGGACGGCGGAGCAGAGGGAAAGAATCTGGCGCGTTTCTTCATCCAGCAGTTCATCGTCCGCAATGATGCCGTTGGCTCCGTTCATGTCCGCGTTCGAGATGACATGTTCCAGTACGGCCATGTGTTCCAGCAGGCTTTCGCAGACGCAGTTGACGCGGGTCTGGATGTTGTTCAGGGCCAGATCGTAGTGAGGGAGGATGTGGTTGCCGGGAGGTGTCATGAGGTGAATGGCTTGGAAGTTGGGCTTTTTAGCTGAAACGGCCCGTGATGTAGGCTTCCGTTTCTTTTTCCGCGGGGTTGGTGAAGATTTGGGACGTTTTCCCGTATTCGACGAGGCGCCCCATGTACATGAATGCGGTGTTGTCCGCAATGCGGGTGGCCTGCTGCATGTTGTGGGTGACGATGACGATGGTGAGGTCTTTTTTCAGGTCTTCCATCAAGTCTTCGATTTTCAGCGTAGCGATGGGGTCCAGGGCGGCGCAGGGTTCGTCCATCAGCAGTATTTGCGGGCGGTTGGCAATGGCGCGCGCGATGCACAGGCGCTGCTGCTGGCCGCCGGAAAGGCCGTAGGCGCTTTCATGCAGCTTGTCCTTCACTTCGTCCCACAGGGCGGCTCCTTTCAGGCTGCGCTCCACTGTTTCATCCAGTTCCGCGCGGCTGTTGCGTCCCGCCACGCGGAGGGGGAAGACGATGTTTTCATAAATGCTTTTGGGGAACGGGTTGTATTTCTGGAAGACCATGCCCACCCGCTTGCGCAGGGAGATGACTTCCACGCGCGGGTCGTACAGGCTGGTGCCGTCTATGCGGATATCCCCTTCATGGCGCACTTCCGGGATCAGGTCGTTCATGCGGTTGATGTTGCGGAGCAGGGTGGATTTCCCGCAGCCGGAGGGGCCGATAAGGGCCGTCACCTTGTTGGATTCAAAGGTCATGCCGATGTTGAAGAGAACCTGCTTGTCTCCGTAATGGAAGCAGAAGTCCTCTACCTCGATGATGGGATCGTCGTCTGCGGCGGATGGTTCAGTCATGGGAGGTGGAAATAAGGGGTGGAATGCGGCGTTTCCGCGTCAGAAACTGGACGCCGCGTATTTCTTGCGCAGGCGGTTGCGGATAAGGATGGCCGTGAGGTTCATGACCACCACGAGCAGGATGAGCAGCAGGGTGGTGGCGAAGACCATGGGCTGCGCGGCGTCCGAGTCCGGGGACTGGAAGCCCACGTCGTAGATATGGAAGCCCAGGTGCATGAATTTGCGTTCCAGATGGATGAAGGGCTCTTCTCCGTCAATGGGCAGGGACGGGGCCAGCTTGACCACGCCCGTGACCATCAGGGGGGCCACTTCCCCCGCGCCGCGGGCCATCGCCAGGATCAGCCCGGTCATGACGCCCGGCAGGGCGCTGGGAAGAATGATGCGCTTGATCATCTGCCATTTGGAGGCCCCGCAGGCCAGGGCCGCCTCCCGCAGGCCGCGCGGCACGGCGGAAAGCGCTTCCTCCGTGGAGACGATCACGACGGGCAGCGTCATCAGGGCCAGCGTGAGGGAGGCCCACAGGATGCCGGAGGTGCCGAAGGTGGGCGTGTTGTCCACGGCCAGTTTTTTCCAGTAGAAGAGTTCATCAATCGTGCCGCCCAGGTAGTACACGAAGAAGCCCAGGCCGAAGACGCCGAAAACGATGGAGGGCACGCCCGCCAGATTGTTCACGCAGATGCGCACGGCCTGCACCAGCGTTCCCTGCCTGGCGTATTCTCTCAGGTAGATGGCGCCGATGACGCCTACCGGGGTGACCAGGGCGCTCATGAGCAGGGTCATGATGAAGGTGCCGAAGATGGCGGGGAAAATGCCGCCTTCCGTGTTGGCCTCCCGCGGATCATCCACAATGAAGTGGTACAGGTTGTGGAGAAAGACGCCGCATTTGCCGAAGAAGCCCAAGTCGTTTGAAAAGTAGCCGTATACGACCTTGTCCAGGCTGATTTCCTTCTTTTCTCCGTCTCCCAGGGAATAGACGAGCGTGTCGCGGCCCTGCTGCGCCCGGAGTTTGCCCGCTTCCGCCGTGTATTGTTCGTATTCGGCATTGAGCCGGGCTACTTTTTCATTGAGTTTGGCCAGTTCTTCCACAGGGTTGTCCACATCCCTGACGACGGGATTCTGTTTGAGCGCGGCGGTCTTGGTTCCGTTTTCCTCCCGGATGTCGTAGGAACGTTCAATGGCCTTGATGTCCAGCCGCGCATCCGCCAGTCTGGTGTTGACGGTTCCTATTTTTCCGGTATCTATGGCCTTTATTTCCTCCCTCAGTTCCGTTTCATGGTCCAGCGCGCGGCGGAAGGCTTGCACGAATTCGGGGGATGAGGCCGGAATGGTTTCTCCGGAGGCCAGCTGGAGTTCCAGCGGCTTCACCAGGGCCTTCCCCCCTTCCATGCGTTCCAGGCAGAGAAGCCCCTGGGGCGTGGAGGAGGCGGAGATGTTGTGCACGTCCACATAACGGTAGGATTGCCCGTAGGTTTCCTTGCTGCCGGTGAAGAGCTGGTATTCCCGGATGTCCTTGGCGGTAGAGCCGGGCTGCGTGGGGTCCGCCGGAACGTGGCGTGTCTGGTCCTTGGTGATGCTGGCGTACAGGGTGGCCGGTTTTTCCCCTTCCGTGGCGGAGGACACGGTCAGTTCATGGATTGTCTTGGGCCAGAAGGCCTCCATGCCGTTGACAAGGATGATGCCCAGCAGGCCGAAGATCATGATGAGGCCCACAGAGATGCCTATGGAGGTGATCCAGATGTTGGCTTCTCCCAGGGGGCGTCCGGGAGCGGAGGGAAGAGTGAAATCCGGTTTCATGGAAGAGGAAGGTTGGAAAGAGAAGGAGAGAGGGTCAGACGACGTTGAAGCGTTTGCGGAGGCGCTGGCGCACGATTTCCGCCAGCGTGTTCAGGATGAACGTCATGGAGAACAGGATGAGGCCGCCGAGGAAAAGGACGCGGTAGTGGGTGGAGTCCTGCGCCGCCTCCGGCAGCTCCGTGGCGATATTGGCGGAGAGGGTGCGCATGCCGTTGAAGATGTTCCAGTCCATGATGGGGGTGTTGCCCGTGGCCATCAGAACGATCATGGTTTCCCCCACGGCGCGCCCCAGCCCGATCATCAGGGCGGAGAAGATGCCTGCGGAGGCTATGGGGAGAACGACCGTCCGGACTACTTGCCAGCGGCTGGCGCCCAGCGCTTCGGACGCGGCGATGAGGGAGGGGGGAACGTTGCTCAGGGCGTCCTCGGAAATGGTGAAGATGACGGGAATGACCGCAAAGCCCATGATGAACCCGACGACGAGGGAGTTGCGCTGTTCATAGGGCATGCCGAATCCGTTGCGCCACAGGTCAGCAAAGCTGGCCGCCTGGAAGTCTCCCGCCCCCCACAGGCTCATGATGCCGCGGGTGAGGCTGATAAAGGGCTGTTCCAGCCAGTAACCCAGGTATTCCCAGCAGAACCAGGTGCAGAGAAGAATGACGGGCGTCATGACGATGTATTCCAGGCCGTTGTTGAATTTGTTCCTCCATGCCGCCGGACGTGTGGTCCAGAACCAGGCGAGAAGGGCGGCCAGGGACGGAATGAGGATGGCCATGCAGACCAGCGCCGGCACCTTGTCCTCCATTCTGGGAGCCAGGTAAAGCGCCCCGAAGAAGCCCAGCACCACGGATGGCAGGGAGGCCATGATTTCCATCACGGGCTTCACCACCCTTTTGACGGAGGGCGGCATGAAGTGGGCCGTGTAAACGGCTGCCATGACCGCCACGGGTACGGCGAAGAGGAGGGCGTACAGAGTGCCTTTCAGCGTGCCGAAGACCAGGGGCATCAGGGAGAGCTTGGATTCATAGTCGTCCGTGCCTCCTACGGATTGCCACAGCCATTTGGGGGAGTCATACCCTTCGTACCAGATTTTGCCGATCAGAGCTTTGGGACCGGCTTCCGGATGCCTGTCCCTGATGGAAAAGAAGTGGACGCGGCCTTGTCCGTCCGTGGCCAGCATGGAGTTGAATTCCGCGTTGGCCGCCAGTTGAACCGGGGAAAAATCCAGTCGGTCGCTTTCCCAGCGGATGTCCGCCGTGGTGCCGTAGCACAGGCGTACGGCGTGCGGCGAGGAGACGAGGAAGGAGCGGTTGATGCCGGAGGCGGCGTAATGCTGCACGGGACCGTTCAAGGGAGGAAACTTCTTGGTTTCTCCAAAGAGGCGCAGAGCAGTGCCGTTTGCCTGCGGGTGGGGGTACAGGCTGAAGATTTTCAGACTACCCCTGTTGCCGCCCAGTACCAGGGACATGTCCCCGAAGAGCCAGTTAACGGTGGTCATCCTTTCTCCGCCTCCCAGGGGGGACGGGATGGTCTGGCGCTTTTCCCAGGTTTCCGAGTCTTCGTTGTAGGCGAAGTAGAGGAGCTTGTCCGTATCCGTGGCGATGATGAGGCTGTCTCCCGAGTTGCCGGGGAGCATGGCGACGGGCCTGCCGTCCAGGCACTCCGTCAGGTCGTGGAATCCGGAGGGGACAAATTCCCCTCCATGGAGAAGGGACCGGGATTCTTCCAGTGTCATCAGCAGGAGGCGCGGCCCCTGGTCCGTTTCATTGATTGTGGAAAAAATTTTCCGTTCTCCCGCGTCTGCATAAGCCACGCCGGATATTCTGCCCGGAACCTCGCCGTTTTCCGTCATGGGATGGAGCGGGCTGATTTCCGTTCCTGCGTTTCCGGGGCCGTGGGCGTTCGTCCGGCCGTGGATATTAAGACCGGAGTGAACGGAAATGATGCCTACCTTGCCGGATTTCGTGGCGACAGGATAGGCTGACAGGAATGAATTGTAGGAGTGGGCGCAGACGGTTTCATTGTCCGGCAGGGCAACGGGCACGGGGTTCAGACTGCCGGAGTCCTTGTCCAGAAAGAAAACGTTCCTGCCGTTGTTGTAAACGAAGGGCTGCGTGCCGGAGGGGTCCAGTCCCCACGTTCCCGTGGCCTGGGGTGCGGGAGCGAGGCTCTGCCCTTCCTTTACGTCTGCGCCTTGAAAGAGGGGGATGGTAACGGCCAAAAGGAAAAAGAGGATGCCGAAAACGGCGACGATGACGGTAAAACCTCCGCCGATGATGGTCTTGGTCATGATGCGGTCAAACCACAGTGTGGTTTTCGCCACCTGAAAGCGTTCGGGAACGGGTTTGGGCTTTCTGGCAGGGGCCGGGGAAGGGGAAGATATGCTCATGACGGTAGGCGAACGGCGAGAGTGTGGAGCAGGGCCTGGACTGGCGGCCCGCAGCCCTGCTCCGGCAGGCGTTTGTTCAGGGGGATTGTTTATTCAAGGCTCTTGAGGATGTCCGCACTGACTTTGGCGGGGATGGGATAGTATCCGTCCTTGGTCACGATTTCCTGTCCGTCCTTGGAGACGATGAACTTGATAAATTCTCTGGTCAGCGTGTCCAGGGGCTCGCCGGGCTTCTTGTTGACGTAAATCAGCAGGTAGCGGGAGAGTGGATATTTGCCGTTGATGCAGTTGTCGTAAGACGGTTGAACCGCTGCCTGGCCGCTCTTTTCAGCGATGGAGAGGGTCTTGACGCCGGAGGTGACATATCCGATGCCGGAGTAGCCGATGCCCTGCACGTCAGAGCTGATGCCCTGCACCACAGCGGAGGAGCCGGGCTGTTCCTTCACGGAGTTTTTATAGTCTCCCTTCTTGAGGGCGATTTCCTTCACGAATCCGTTGGTGCCGGAGGCGCTGTTACGGCCGTAGATGGAAATAGCCTTGCCTTTCATGGAGGGAACGCCTGCACTGCCCCAGTCGGTAATGTTGGAACCGCCACGCTTGAAGGTGGAGGAGAAGATGGAGTCGATCTGCGTCAGGGAAAGAGACTGGATGGGATTGTTCTTGTTGACGAAGAAGGCTACGGCGTCCAGGGCTACCTTGATTTCCGTCGGCTTGTAGCCATACTTGGCTTCAAAAGCCGCGATTTCTTCCCGCTTCATGGCGCGGCTCATGGGGGCCAGTTGTGCGGTCCCCGCCGTCAGGGCGGGCGGAGCCGTGGAGGAACCTTTTCCTTCAACGCCGATCTTGACGCTGGGGTACTTCTTGCTGAATCCTTCCGCCCAAAGGGTCATCAGGTTGTTCAGTGTATCGGAGCCGACGGCGCTCAGGTTGCCGGAAACGCCGCTGGTGGGCACATACGGCTTGATGTTGCTGTCAACGGTTACTTGATCGGCTGCCATGCCCAGAGAGCTGAGTGCGGCTGCGATTGTCAGGATTTTGGCGACAAATTTCATGGCGTCTTTTCTGTTGTGTTGCGTCTCCCTCCGGGGCGGTGTTCGGTACCGCTGGCGGCGGGCGACGTGGATGTGATATCCTTTCCACCCCCCTGTGAGGAAGTGAATCCTGGTTAAGAAATCGTCACAATCTGCGGCGGTCCGCAGATAAAAAGCCGCCGCGTTCCGGGAAAAGGAAGGCGGCGGCTGTCAATGATTGCCGAATGCTGAAAGAAAAGGGCGGTAGGAAAAGGGGAGGGATTCCCGGACAGGAAGCCCTTCAACCCATTTTTTACTTCTTTATCACACCTCTTCAGGTGAGAGCCATCGGAAGGAAACAATGTTGAAGCGTCGGCCAAAAGCCTTGTTCACCGCACTCAAATCCGTCGTTTCCAGCGCCCCGGTCTTCATGTTCACCTTCGTTGCCGCCGTCTCGGGACTGTTCACAGGGTCCACGTAGTTGATCCCTCGCTGCACCACCGCCTCGCACCACGCACGGGAAAGCACCACTCCCTCCCGGCTCGTCACTTCTCCGTAGGCGCGGATTGTAAACGTGTCGTCGCGCGTCGTCAGGATGTTGCCCAGCACCGCAAGCACGTCCGACTGGATCAGGTAGCCGGGAGCCGCCGTGAAGACCGACCCCTTGGCCGCATCCGCGTTCGGATAACCCGCCTTGGGTGTGATGACCATGTCCGTGAGTTCGTCAAAGGTGCTGTTGATCGAGCTTTCGTCAATGGCCGCCTGAAGCGCCCCCTTCACCCCCATCTCTCCGCTCTGCAGGCGGCGGTTGATGAAGTCGGACATGTTCAGGAAGGGGCCCCTCTTCTTGACTTCCTTGACCATGTTGTCGGCCAGTGCGCGGATCTGCGTGTCGCTGAGCGTGCGCAGGTCCGACCAGGCCATGGCCTCCCCGTCGGGGATGCCGTTGGTGATGCCAATGGAGCCGTAGTCGTCCACGTGGGACTTGTTGCTGCTGGCCACCCCGAAGCGGGAGAAATTGGCCTGGTTGCCGCTCAGCACCGAGGGCCTGCCGTTGGAAGAGTAGAGGAGCTTGCGGTTCTTGAGGCCCATGAGCATGGCCTCCCAGGCTCTCCGGGAGGTGGAGTTGACGTTGAAGCCCCCGGCGATGGGAAGGTACTTGGCGGAGAGCTTGTAGCCCTCGTCGGTTTTGGCCAGTTCGTCGATGACCGCTTCGGCGGGCTTGCCCTGAAGGTCCGGGGAGAGGCGCCTGTTGGCAATGCCTGCGGCCTTGTTGGAGGAAGTGTCCGTGGAGAAGGCCTCCTTGAGGACGGCCTTGAGGTCCTCTTTGGCGGAGCCGCCGATGCTGCGGGGCCGCGCGGCCAGGGATGAGGTGAACCAGGAGTCCCAGAGGGCGTCGTTGATCATCAGTCCGTGGTCCCAGAAGTCTCCCAGGGAGGCGTCGCCCATGATTTCATTGTGGGAGAATACCTTGTCGGCAGGCAGCATGGGGTCGGCAAAGGAGTTTCCGATGCCCACGCCCGGAACGCCTGACTGGTAGGCGAAGCGCTTGGCGATGGCAGCCCTGGAATCGGTCTTGTACCATCCGGGGGTGAGCCTGAATCCTGCGAATCCGGCGAGGCTGGAGGGCTGCTGGAATGGGAGTTCGGCGGCCACAATCTTGTTGACCTGTTCGGCGCCGGGTCCGCCGAAGGGAGAGAGTCGGGTGCCGTCGTTGGAGAGGATGTTGGAGATGGTGATCTGGAAGAAGTCGCTGTTGGATTGCTTGACCTCGAACTGGTAGGGGCTGTATGAGCGTCCGAGTTCGGATGCGGTGGGCATCTGGCCGCCCCAGAAGAGGGGGCTGGAGTGCTGCCAAGTCTTGGCGCGGTAGTCCTTGCCTTCCGGGTAGGCGCCTACGACGGGAGTCTTGCCCCATTTGGCGGAGACTCCATAATAGGCGATGAAGTAGGGATACGGTCCTCCGGATTCCGGTTCTGCGAATTTGCCCCGCTTGGAATCGTTTTCATTGGAGTCTCCGCTGGTATTGTTGGTCCATCCGGTCGTCGGAATCCTTGTGGCCTGGATGATTTGTTCTTCAAATCCCCAGTTCAGGTTGAGCATGGCAGGGGAGATTTTAGCGAAAACTTCCGGATCGGTTGTGGAGGAGCCGGAGAGCGTCGTAGGCTTCCCTATCTGGCCGGGGTTCATGAGCCCGGCGCCCATGACAAACGTGCGCAGCTTTTTGGATGCCGAGGAAAACTCGTCCGTATACTTATGGCACAGAACATGGTCGGGAGGAGTGCCCCATGATTTGTTGCCATTGTTGCCCACCAGTTCATCATCCGTTTCCGCAAACCGGGCCCAGAACGTATATTTGGTAGGCGTGTCGAATTCGGTGTTTTCAAAATACTGGTACTGGAGTCCCGTATAAATGTTGACGCCGTAGGAAGCCATCTCGCTCAGGTCCTGCGGCCAGCCTTCCCGAAGGGCGAAGTTGTCCGTCCGGATGTCATTCCCGTTGATTTTGGATTTGTAAACGGCTCCTTGCTGGATTTTGTCGGTACGCGTGGTGGAGGGAAGGGCAAAGACGACGATTTCCCCGGCCTTGAGGATGGATACGTCCCCCTTGTTTACCTCTCCGGTGCTGTCGTTCAGGCGTGCCGACTTTCTGTAGGAAGCGCCGAAGTCGGCAATCTGGCGGTCATTTACGGCGCCATAGGAGCCCTGGGTGTAAGGAGTCAGCGGATGTTCCGTATATCTTCTCAAGTCGGAAAGAGGCTGGCTGCTTCCGTTGACATTGTCCGCAAACAGCATGGGCATGAAACGGTGTTCCCCGAAGTAGGAACCCCACGGGGAGCCGGACGCCCCTTCCATTTTCATGTCCACATTGTACGGGTTCCACCAGACAAAGACGGGGATGACGGAGACGGACGTGTTGATCCAGCCGCCGTTCTGGGCCTGGAAATCGTTCTTTGTCAGATAGGTCCCAATGAAATTGTAGTAACGCAGCAGGATGGGATGGCGCATGTAGGTGTAGCGGTTGTCCATCATTCCCATGTTGGCGGAAGCGTCCGCGGCTACCAGCGTGCTGGGCGTCTGTCCATTCCATTCCAGCGCGGCGGAGGCATCCTGGCCGTCCCTTTTGGTTGAAGAGTCCCACACATTGGCCCACAGGTGGAGCTGGTTCCAGGAGCCTATCGGCCGGTTCTGTTCCGTCGGAGTTCCGTCCTCCGTGGCGTAGGGACGCAGGCCGATGTCCGCCGTGTCTCCACGGAATTCCTCAGGCAGTTTTTCCTGGGACAGCATAATATTCAAGTCCTTCTTCAAACCGCCGAATTTGGAATCCGTCTGGAGGCTGGAAGAAACCAGGGTGATGTCATGGTAAAGCTCTCCCAGGTCTTTCAGACGGCCGTTTTTGCTGTTGGCAAGAAGCGTGTCACGGGAGATCAGCTTCCTGGTTTCCGACATGTCGTCACCGGATCCTGACGGCATCAAGGAAGCAATATTGAGGGTGTCCAGATCCGGGCCGGGGGTATCCCAGGTGGAGCGCAAAACGGTTAGCGTGTCGGTGCTTTCCTGGGAGGCATGGGGCATCAGGTTGATGCGCGCCTTCTGGTTTTCCGGCGTAATCCACCAGGCAATGTACTTGCGCGTGTTGGCATTCTTTTTCAGCCCCGTATTCCTGGAAAAATCATCCACGCGCACCAGCCGGGCGTAGATTTCCTTTTTGTCCTGGTTGCGGGCTCCTACCGGAGTCCCTGCGGTGCCGGGACCCAGCAGGCAGACGCTGCGGAAATTGCGGTTGGAACGGGTCCTTTGGCCCAGAAGGTTTTTTCCGGCTTCCAGGGTGCTGAGCCTGCGCAGGTCGGGGTCGGAAATCAGCCAGCGGCGGAACATGGCGCTTCTGCCGGTATCGTAAGTGGAAGCGATGCTCATGCCTGAGGAATTATTCCTGTTGAGCCAGGTGTCCCAGCTGTTCCAGGCGCCCAGGATGTAGGGGGAGCTTCCTTCGCTGGTGCCGGAAGAGAGAATGCCGGAGTTGGCGGAAACGCGCTGGTCGGGTCCCAGCTCGCACTGGAGCTGTCCCAGGGATACTTCCAGGGAGAATCTGGCCAGGGACTTGGCCTCAGCGGCTGCAAGCTGTTTCTCGGAGATGCGCACCTGGGAGGATGCGATGGTGAGGAGGCCTACGCTCAAGAGGGCCAGGAGCATCATCAGGGTGATGGTTGCAATGAGCGCGAAACCCTTGCTGACGTGCCTGGCAGAACGTTTTGTAAAAGTTTTTGTGTTCATGGATAGTAGACGGAAGATTGGAAAACACTCAGGAGAAATTTGCCATGTGCAGTTTCTGGCAGCTTCCCTGTTTCTATTAGTCTAGAGGCGCCATAGGGGGAAACAAGGAATAACCCTATCTCTGCTGAAAAGACCAAGTAATTTATTTTTAACATGTTGCGACGGTTTGTTCTGTTGATTGAAAACCAACGGATTTCTAATACGGTGAACGTCGCGGGAATAGGGCAAGAAGGCCAGGTTAAGAAATCGTCACCATTCCTGAATGGTCATTGTGGCGGAGATTTGCGATATCATGGGGGCAGCGGTGATGAGCCGCGCCATGGTCAGAGATATGAGCCTACCGCCTGCAATACCCGATCAAACCGCCGTGGAGGTGGATTCCCTGGATTTCTGCTACGGCAGCAAACAGTCGCTTTTTAACGTCAACATGTTGATTCCAAAGAACCGTGTCACGGCGTTTATCGGGCCGTCCGGCTGCGGAAAATCCACACTGTTGCGCTGCATTAACCGGATGAATGACCGCATTCCGGAGGCCCGCGTCACTAGGGGGGCCATCCGCATTGACGGAGTGGATGTAACTTCCCCAACGCTGGATCCCATCCGCCTGCGCCGGGAAGTGGGCATGGTTTTCCAGAAGTCCAATCCCTTTCCCATGAGCATTTACGAGAACGTTTCCTACGGCCTGAAGCTGGCGGGAGTGAAGAACAGGGCCGTTCTGGATGAAGCCGTGGAAGAGAGCCTGAACCATGCCGCCCTGTGGGACGAAGTGAAGGACAGGCTCCATACTCCCGCCAACGGACTTTCCGGCGGCCAGCAGCAGCGCCTCTGCATCGCCCGCTCCATCGCCGTCAAGCCGCGTATTTTGCTGATGGATGAGCCTTGTTCCGCCCTGGACCCCATCGCCACGGTGCGCGTGGAGGAGCTGATGCACCGCCTCAAGGAGAAATTCACCATCGTCGTGGTGACGCACAATATGCAGCAGGCCACTCGCGTTTCCGACCTGACCGGTTTTTTCATGCTGGGAAGACTGGTGGAGTTTGATTCCACGGAGAAGATTTTTTCCCGCCCGTCCATGAAGGAGACGGAAGATTATATTACGGGAAGATTCAGTTAACAAATAAAAGACGATTTATGATTCCATCAACATGTTCATGCAGGGCCGGTTGCCGCCGTTTGTCCGGAGTTTCCTGTTCCGCCCGGCGTTTTGCCGCTTCTACGAGGAAGACCGGCGGCCTGCGCAGGCTGCATATTTTTTACCATGCCGCCAGGGCGGCTTCTTCCGATCATCAAACCAACATTTCTGTCCATGAATCACGACGCCCACACCCTGCGGGAATTTGATGCCGCCCTCACTTCCCTGAACACGCATTTGCTGCAAATGGCTTACAAGGCGCAGAACGCCCTGGACCTGGCTGTTTCCGGGCTGCTCCAGCAGGACGAGGATTCCGCCAACCAGGCCATTGCCGATGACGAGGAACTGGACGAACTGGAAATGGCCATGGACCGGGAAGGCCTGCATCTCCTGGCGTTTTTCAGTCCTGTAGCGTCCGACTTGAGGTTGGTGCTGGCTTCCATCCGCCTGTCCGCCATTTATGAACGCATGGGGGACGAGTCCGTCACCATCGCCAAGAGGGCCAACAAGCTGAATAAAAGGCCCCGCCTCCAGGAAGCCGGATTGGTGGAACCCGTGTACCGGGAGCTGGCCGAACAGTTCAGGGCCGTCAACAAGGCCGTTTCTTCATGGGATGCCCCGGTCCTGGCTTCCCTGGCGCCGGGACTGGCGTCCCTGGCGGAGAAAACCGGGACCTTGACGGAAACATTCGCCCGTCTGCCGGAACATTACCGGGACAATCTTTCATCCGTGGCGGATTTGATATTCATTGGCCGTTCGCTGGAACGCATCGCGGAAGGATTGCAGAAAGTGGCTGCGGAAGCTCTTTACGGAGTCGGGCCTCAGCAGCCCTGAACGGAGGGGCCGCCGGCGTTCGGACAAATGCTTGCCTGTTTCGTGATTTTTGTATAAGACATGGAACATGAAAGGACAACGGAAGGATGTCTTTTGCAACTTGGCCGGATGGCCCTGGGGGCTCCTGCTGGTGATGGCCGCTTGCGCCCTGCCTGATTTATTGAAAGTTATCCGCGTTTACCGGGGATTGGAGGAGATATTGTGGCCGAATCTATTATGGGCGGCATCCGTACTGTTGATAGGCGCTCTTTGTTTTTTCTCCATGCGGCGGTTTCAGGCAAGAGTGGGCGAGAGCGGGATAACCGTGACCCGCTTTTTACGGCCTCCCCTGTTTATGGATTGGCGTTGCGTCAGACACGCCTCCTGCGGCAGGATAGGTGCGAACGAATGGCTGGTGTTGAAATCGAATGATAAGATGGTGAAGATCGGAAGGATGGAACTGGGGAAAGGCAGGTATGATTTATTGTGCGGAATGGTGAAGGAAAAGTTGCGGCAATTTCATCAGGGAGCCCTGCGTGAAGATGGGGAATTTCTGCCTCTGGATAGTCGGAAATTGATGCGGAGGAATATCTTGTATATGATTCCCGTTGCTCTTTGCTGCGGTTGGATCGGAGGAAGCCGCCCCTCCGGCGCTGATATGCCTGGACGCGAGGATATGGGGTTAATCCTGTATTGCGGCATCCGGCATGAACGGAATGTGGAAAAAGCCCGCAATTATCTGGACGGAAACACCATTGAATTTCTGGAACGGGCTTTAAAACATCCGGACCTGGTCAAACCGTATGACCGCATTCATGACGGGGATTTCTTTTCTTGCCCGGAACGGTATGGCCGGGACGCCTATCTGATAGGCAGCCTGAAAGCGGGAGGCCTGCTGAAAGACGTTCCAGGAACGGCTGAAGACTGGCTGAACAAGGGAGTGTTTTACCGTCCGGCCCATGCCATTCTGCGGCGGCTGGAACGGTAGCCGTCCTGGCCTCATCCATGTGCGGCAGGCGCATTATGCAACGATTGTGTGACGGCAGGCCGGATGAGGAATCCGCCTTTTTATCTGATTGTCCAGGAAATGTTGCGCGTGACGGATTGACCGGGGCGCAGAAGAACGCTGGGGAAGTGGGGAACGTTGACGGCATTCGGGAAGCCCTGGGCTTCCAGAGCAATCCCCTGGCGCGCCTTGGGAAGGTATTCCCCCGTGTAAACCTGGAGTCCCGGGGCGTCCGTCGCCACGATCAGGCGGTGACCTGAAGAAGGATCAAGGAGGATGGCCGCAATCTTGTCGCCTGGTTCGGAATCCAGCACGTAATTATGGTCCAGTCCGGCGGCCGTGTCCGGATGGGCGGCGGAGTTGCGTTCCCCAAGCAGAGCCGCCCTGCGCAGGTCAAAGTCCGTGCCTTCCACGGGCAGGATGCGGCCGTCCGGGATGTTGGTGTCATCCGCGGGGGTGTAGGCGGAGGCCCGGACTTCCAGCGTCATGGAGTTGATGTCGGGTTTTCCGGAAAGGTTCCAGTAGGCGTGGTTGGTGAGGTTGACGATGGTGGCTGCGTCCGAGTACGCCTCCATGCGCAGGTGGAGTGTTTCCTCCATGAGCGTGTAGGTGGCTACTACTTCAAGATTGCCGGGGTAGTTTTCCTCCCCATCCGGTGAATGGAGTGTCAGCACCAGCGTGCTGCGTGCGGCTTCCTGAACCTGCCATATTTTGCTGTCAAACCCCTGGAGGCCGCCGTGCAGGTGGTTGGGGCCGTTGTTGACGGCTACGGAATGGGCGTCACCGTCAATGGAAAACCTGCCTTTTGCGATGCGGTTTGCGACCCGGCCGCAAATCGCACCGCAATAACAGGTGTCTTTCAGCATGTCTTCAAAGCTTTTGGGACCTACGATCATATCCATGCCGTCCTTGACGACGGAGATGATGCGCCCCCCATAATTGCTGATCCGCACTGTCATCCTGTCGGAGGACAGTTCAAAGATTTCAACAGGAGCGCCGCCGGGTAAGGTGCCAAAGATCATGCCGGAAATATTGCTGGATAACTGGATAGTCTCTTAGTAGGCCAGAACGCGGGAGCCGGCGTTGCCGATGATGACGCGAACCTGCTGTCCGACATAGATCGGGTTGTTTTTGCCGACAGGCTGGACGACGGTATAGTTCCGGGTGCCGTTTCTCGTCTGGTTCAGGCGCACGGTGATGCGCTGTCCGGTCGTGTTGTTCACGGCCTTGTCAATCTGGTTGCCGGCAATGGCGCCGATGATGGCACCGCCTGCCGCCGTAGCGTACTTGGCGTTGCCGCCGCCGAACATGGCTCCGGTGAGACCGCCTGCCACCGCGCCCACGCCGGTGCCGGCATTGGCGTTATTGGCCTGGATCTTGACGGTTTCCACGCTGGTGACCGTACCGTAATAGGTTTCCTGGACACCGCCGATTTCATTCATGTTGTAGGTGTTCGGGGAGCCGAAATTGGTGCAGGAGGTAACGGACAGCGCAATGGCTGCGCAGCCGATGGTGAGGATGGAGGTGGCTTTCATGATATTCTTATAAAATGGGTTGAAGGTTGAAATCAAGTATTTTAATGGTCACCGGGAAGAGTCTGTTCACTCCGTCCGGCGGAGAAAACCCCTGCCGGAAATATTCCGGCAAGGGTTCATGTTCATGAGGATGGTTCCCGTTGGGCTCAAGCCTTGGGCGCTTCTTCCTTTTTGGAGCAATCGCAGGGCTTTTCGCCTTTGCTGCAGGGCTTGTCACATTTCTGGCCGCACTTGCCGTCCTTGTCGCACGTGGCGTCCTTGGTGCATTTTTTGTCTTTGCCGCAGCACTTCTGGGCGGCGGGAGCGGAGGAATCCGCCGGGGCGGCTTCCTGGGCGTAGCCGTTGAAGCTGAATGCGAAGGCAAAGGCTGCTACAGCGAGGATTTTCTTCATATGATTTATTGTCTGTGTTGTTGGTTTAATCAATGAAACGGCGCGTTTCACACCGTTCTACGTCTTCATAGAGTTGCAGACTTTAAGATTTGTTCAAAAAAAATATGGTTGGAACATGTTTTTTACGGGGTGTTTCTGTATTCATTTGTTCTGTGGGCGGGATGAAGAAGTCTGACAGTGCGGGAGTGCGGACGGAGCGGCGGCTTGCACAGCCACTTTTCTTGGGGCAGAGTGAAAAATATGAGTTCAGTTAAGGAACCTGTGATGCACCGTTTTGGGAACGGTTTGACGGTTTTGATCAAGGAGGACAAGTCCCATCCCGTGGTATCCCTTCAATATTGGGTGGGCACGGGCTCCATGAACGAGGGGCATTTGCAGGGCAGCGGGATTTCCCATTTGCTGGAGCATCTGGTGTTCAAGGGGACGGAGAATTACTCCGGGCAGGATCTGGCCCGCAAGGTGCAGGAACGGGGAGGCCATTGGAATGCCTATACGAGCGTTAACCGCACCGTTTTCTATATAGACGGTCCGGCGGAGTCCTGGCAGGTTTTCCTGAATCTGCTGACGGAGCTGGTATTTTCCCCCACTTTCCCGGAAGGGGAGCTGGAACGGGAGAAGGAAGTGGTGCGCCGGGAAATGGCCATGTACGCGGATGAACCGGATTCCGTGGCCTACCAGCTTTTAATGCAGACGCTGTATCTGAAACATCCCCGCCGCTGGCCCGTGCTCGGTGAACCGGAGGTGTTCGACACCCTGACCAGGGAGGACGTGCTGGAGTATCACGCCTCACGCTATGTTCCGAACAACGTGGTGCTTTCAATCGCCGGGGATGTGGATGCCAGGGAGGTTTTGTCCCACCTGGAACTGCTGGTGGAGGATTTGAAAGCGCGGCCTCTGAACCGGGAGCCGTTGCCGCACGAGCCCCACCAGTTCGGTTCCCGGACGGTGCGGAAGGAGTTTGCGGTACCTTATTCCAAATTAAGCCTGGCGTGGCGTCTGCCCTGTTCCGCGCATCCGGATACGCCGGCGCTGTCTGCCCTGGCCAGCATTTTGGGCGGCGGCCGTTCCGCGCGGTTTTATGAGAAATTCCATGACCGGCTGGGGATGGTATACAGCATTGAAGTGCATTCCAACCAGTCCGAGTCCGATGAAGGAGCGTTCACCATTACCATGGACGTGGACCGTGCCCAGCGGGACAAGGTGCGGGACCTCATTCTCCAGGAACTCCGGAATCTGGAACGGGAAGATTTCACGGAAGACCTCAAGAGAGTCTGCAAGCAGACGAGAGTGAGCCGTTTGCGCCGCAAAAGCTCGGCTTCCGGCATGGCCTCGGAAATGGGGGCGGACTGGTTCGGCGCGCGCAACTTGAACTTGTCCTCCGAATGGCAGGAGGCCATTGAACGCGTGACTTCGGAAGACCTGCACCGGGTGTGCGCCGGATGGCTGTCCTCCCCGAATGTGACGGAAGTCAGCCTGGACCCGCTGGGCAGCAATGCGGAGGAGGTTCCTGCCGGCAGTGAGGAAACGGATGCCGTTCTGAGCGAGCTTGTGCTTCCCAACGGTTTGAAAGTGGTTGTCCGGGAAGACCACCGGCTGCCGCTGGCCTATGCCTGCCTGGTGTTCAAGGCCGGATGCCCTGCGGAGAATGAGCGGAACGCGGGCGTGACGGATTTGATGTCGGAATGCCTTCTTAAGGGTACTACCACCCGCTCCGCGGCGGACATTGCCCGGTTTTTGGAAGACATCGGCGGCGCGATCAACACCTCTACGGGCAACAATTCCCTGAGCGTGGGCTGCCAGACGCTGGCGGAAGACCTGGATGCCGCCCTGGAGCTGATGGCGGATGTCGTGATGAATCCTTCCTTCCCGGAAGACGCCTTCCTCAAGGAAAAGGAAACCTTTGTGGCGGATGCGGAGGAAGATATGGAAGACCCTCTTTCCGTGGCGTTCAGGCAGGAACGGCACGTGGCCTACGGCAATGTTTCCTACGGCAATTCCCCGGCGGGAACGGCGCAAAGCCTCTCCTCCCTGACGGTGGAGGATATCAGGAAACAGTACGAGCGCATTATCTGCGCCTCCAATGCCGTGTTATGCATTTCCGGAGATGTGATGAAGGATAAAGTGCTTCCCCTGCTGGAAAAACATATGGGAGCCATGAGAAAAGGCAGTCCGCCCGTGCTTGCCCCTACGCCCGCCCTGAAGTCGGGAAGGGAAGTCACCGTGCTGGACAAGCAGCAGGCCGTTCTGGTGGTGGGCGTGCCGGGGGTGGACGTGGTCTCCCCGGACATGGCGATGGCCCTGATATTCCAGGCGTGGTGCGGGGACATGGCTGGTCCTGTGTTCACGAACATCCGGGAAGAAGCGGGTCTGGCCTATTATGCCAGTTCCTCCCTGTTCATCGGCATGGATGCCGGGGGCATCTGCTTTTACCTGGGGACCTCTCCGGAACATCTGGAGGAAGCCGAAAGGCGCTTGGAGGAAACGCTGTCCATGATCTACGAACAAGGAATGACGGAAGAGGAGCTGGAGCGTACGAAGGCTTCCGCGCTGTCCTCCCGTCTACTGGCCATGCAGTCCAATGGCACGCTGTGCCAGATGCTGGCTCTGGATATTCTGTTTGGACTGCCGCTGGACGCTTTTGAAAAGCAGACCCGGGCCATCAGGAACATGACCGTGGAGCAGGTGAATGGCTTTATCAGAAAGATTCTGGACCCGTCACAGCCCCGTTCCTGGTCCATCGTGCGTCCGGAGAATCCGTAAATGAGCGGCATTTGCCGTGGTTCTGCGGCATTGGCTTCCGGAGACGGAAGCCTTTCTTTTGTTACGGCTGGAGGTTTTCCGGGAACATGGAGGAAAGGAATATCCGTTCCGGTCATGAAAAAAGCCGTCCCTCCTTCCGGAGGAACGGCTTGAAAATGGGTTTCCCGTGCTTTAACCAATTTCCGTGCGGCCCAGCAGATGGGCGCCTTCTTCCATGGCCAGGCTGCGGGTCTTCATGTCTCCGACGACGCGGGCCTGCTGCTTGAGTTCACAGCGGTCGGAAGTGACCTTGCCTTCCACGTTGCCGTAAATGCGCACGTCTCCGGCGGTGATGTCGCCCTTGATCTGGGCCGTTTCACCAATGGTGACTTTTCCCTTGTCGGAAATGATTTCGCCTTCGATTTTTCCGTCGATGTGCATATCATTCTGGAAACGGATGGTTCCCTTGATTTCAATGCCGGAGGCGAGGAAGTTCGTTACATTGTCTGTCATTGTCGTGAAGTGGTTGGGTGGTGAAGAGTGCTGGCTCAGATGGTCATGATGTCCTTTTCCTTGGCGGCTACCAGATCGTCAATTTCCTTGACATACTTGTCCGTGAGCTTCTGGATCTGCGTTTCCAGGTCCCGCTGGCCGTCTTCCGTCACAATGTTGTCCGTCTTGAGCTTTTTGGCGGAGTCCATGCCATTCTTGCGGGCGCCGCGCACGCGCACACGGGCTTCTTCCGCCTGGGATTTGACGAGCTTCACCAGATCCTTGCGGCGTTCTTCCGTCAGGGCGGGGATGGGCAGGCGGATGGAGCGCCCTTCCACGATCGGATTGAGGTTCAGCTTGCTTTCATTGATGGCGCGGCCGATGTCGTGGGCCGTGCTGGGGTCGAAGGGCTGGATGAGGATGAGGCGGGGTTCCGGCGTGCTGATGACGGCCAGGCCCTTCAGCTTCATAACGGAGCCGTAGCTGGATACGTGCACGTCCAGGTTTTCCACAAGGCCGGGAGAGGCTTTGCCCGTGCGTACGCCGGAGAATTCCTGCCTGGCGAAGTCCACGGCCTTGAGCATGGCTTCCTCCGTCTCCAATAGTAATGTTTCTGCGTCCATATGATGGTTGATGCTAAGTGTTTTTTTGTATGGTTGAAAGGTTTTTCCGCCGGGTTCAGCAGATCGTGGTGCCGATGGGCTCCCCGAGCAGGGCGCGGGTGATGTTGCCCGGAGTGTGCATGTCGAATACGATGATGGGCTTTTTGTTGTCCATGCAGAGGGTGAAGGCCGTGGAGTCCATGACCTTGAGCTGGCGTTCCAGGCATTCCTGATAGGAGATGGAGTCAAAGCGCTTGGCCCCGGAAACTTTCTTGGGGTCCGCATCATACACGCCGTCCACGGAAGTGGCCTTCATCACGACTTCCGCGTTGATCTCGCTGGCGCGCAAGGCGGCCGTGGTGTCCGTGGAGAAGAAGGGGTTGCCCGTGCCGGCGCCGAAGATGACAATTTTGTTGTTGTCCAGGTAGGAGCGGGCTTTCAGGCGGATGAAGGATTCCGCCACGTTTTTCATTTCAATGGCGGATTGAACCACGCAGGCTACTCCGGCGCGTTCCAGCGCGCTTTGCAGGGCCAGGGCGTTCATGACTGTGGCAAGCATGCCCACGTAGTCCGCCGTAGCGCGGTCCATGCCGCGCACGCTGGCCTTGGCGCCGCGCCAGAAGTTGCCGCCGCCCACTACCAGCCCGATCTGGACGCCTGCGCGGTGCGCCTGTGCGATTTCTTCAGCGATGCGGGCGACGATTTCCGGAGAGATATTGTCCATGCTTCCAGGGCTTCGCAGGGCTTCCCCGCTGAGTTTCAGAAGTATTCTTTTAAAAACAGGTGCTGGTGTGTCAGACATAAATGCGGCTTTTACGCAGACAAGATTGAAATTTCACGGGGGAAAAAGAAAGCAAAAAGAATAGCTTTACTGATTTTTCTCTGGCGTGCCGGTGATTTCCACTTTGATGGGGGTTCTGCTCTCCACGCTGCGGGTGGGGAAGGGGAAGGAAATGCCCTCCGCCGCAAAACGGTGCTTGATATCGTGCGCCAGGGTTTTCTGACAGTCCAGGAAGTTGTCCTTCAGGCACCAGGCCCCTACCGTGAAACCCAGGGAAGAGTCCTGAAAACCTGAAAACATGATGAGTGGCGCCGGGTCGTCCAGGCAGAGCTTGTTTTCCTTGACTACTTCTTGAAGGACGCTTACGACGTGCTCAATATCGCAGTTATAATCCACGCCCAAGGTCAAATCGCAGCGGCGCGTGGAAAAACGGGTGATGTTGCTGACCGGATTCTTGATGATCATTTCATTGGGAATGCGCACCATGGTATTGTTCGGCAGCCGGAGCTGGACGGACATGAGGTTGATGGAGTCCACGTTGCCGGTAATTCCGTCCACTTCAATCATGTCTCCCAGGTTGATCTGCTTTTCCCCTACCAGGAAAAGGCCGCTGATGATGTTGGACAGGGAGGTCTGGGAGGCGAAGCCCACGGCCACGCCGATGATGCTGGCCGCACCCAGCAGGGTGAGGATGTCAAACCCCATCAGGGCGAAGGCCTCCACGCCGATGATGATATAACCCGCGTTTTTGACGATTTTCACCGTCAGGCGGGACGCCTGCGGAGACATTTTCATGGAGGTGATTTTGCGGAGCACCTGGCAAAACAGTTTCAAAAGAATCCAGCTGATGACCAGCCAGATGATCACATGCACGATTTTTGCCCCGGCGGACTGCACCATCTCCAGCTTGAGCCAGTCCGGCATGTTCAGAAAGTCCATGGTTTTTGTCCATATGTCTTCCGTGGGGCCTGCTGCCATGAAGTCCGCATTCATGCCAAGTGTGTAGCAAAGGCGTTCATGCGGCTCAAGGGGCGTGCGCGTATTCTTCCCGTTTTATGACGGGAACATTTTCAGGGAAAGGATTGGGGAATGTGCATGAAGATAGACAAATATGGGGATAGGAGCCGGGTCCCCAGTGGAAAATGTTTTAGATCAACATGAATAAAACTACCTCATTATGGGATGTGCTGGACTGGCTGTCCTTGCCGTTTCTGCTGAAGCCGGACCTTCACGTTTTTTGGAAACCGGACGTGCCGCCGGTTAATACCCATTCCGGGATGGCTTCAGAAAAGCCGGGACCCGGTTTGAACGCTTCAAGCAGTGTCATTCCCCCTCCGGACGCACGGTTGCCGTCACTGTGGCGGGAAAGGACGGGAGAAGCTGTGAGGCGGATTTTGAAGACTCCGAAACGGAGGCCAGGGCCGCGCATGCGGCGTGGGAGAAAAGACAGGGGACCAAGTCCAGAATCTTCGGCAATCAGGCGGAGCAGGAGGCGGTGCCAAAATTTTTCACGGGAAGCGGAGCGGAAGGCTCTGCTGGGCGGATGCAGAAATTGAAACTGGCCGTAGAGGCTTGAAAGATAGACGGGATTCCTACCGGAAAGCTGGCAGAAGTCTTATCCCGGCGGATGAAACAGGCGACCATGAGCAGGATGCAATCAACTACTTGATTGCCGACAACAAGGTGAATATAACTCTGGAACAGGGGCGGCGGCATTGTGATCCTTCCGCGGTGCATGAAAAATCAAAAAGGCCGTTCCGCAAAATGCGGAACAGCCTTGAAGCTGCTTGAAATGCTGGTTACTTGCTGAGGTAGCTGGCCACGCCTTCGTGAGACGGAGTCATGGCGGCTTCACCCTTGTGCCAGCCGAGCGGGCAGACTTCTCCGTACAGCTCGAAGTGCTGGAGGGCGTCCACGACGCGGATGGCTTCTTCAATGGAGCGGCCCAGCGGGAAGTCATTGATGAGCTGGTGGCGGACGATGCCGTCCTTGTCAATCAGGAAAAGGCCGCGGTAGGCGATCATTTCCCCGGAGACTTCGATGTTGCCGTCTTCATCGATTTCCTCGTTGCCGGCCAGAACGCCGTAGTCGGAGGAAATGGTCTTGTTGATGTCGGCCACGATGGGGTAGCTGACGCCCTGGATGCCGCCCTGTTCGCGGGGGGTGTTCACCCACGCCCAGTGGGAGAATTCGCTGTCCGTGGAGCAGCCGACGACGGCTACGTCACGCTTGTCGAATTCGCCGAGCGCCTCCTGGAACCCGATCAGTTCCGTGGGGCACACGAATGTGAAGTCCTTCGGATAGAAGAAGAGGATCACATATTTTTTTCCCTTGAACTGGTCAAGGCTGAAATCCGGGACGATGGTACCGTTGACGACTGCGTTTGCACTGAAATGAGGTGCTGGTTTTCCGATGAGGAGCATGATATGTTTTTTGGTTTGGTTCTAAAAGAATGATTCCAAAAAACGAGAGGAAGTCAAGTGGCAATGACGTTCCGCAAGTGGCAAAAGGGCCTGTTTTCTCTTGAAAACGAGACTTGTTTTGTCAGTATTGGCTGCATGTCATCCCTGAAGGCGCAGCAGGACCAATGGTCCGGAAAGATAGGAGTGATTCTTGCCGTGGCCGGAAGCGCCGTGGGACTGGGCAATTTTTTGCGTTTTCCTGGCTTGGCCGCCCAATACGGCGGCGGGGCGTTCATGGTGGCTTACGGCATCATGCTGGTTCTGGTGGGCGTGCCCGTGGCTTGGGCGGAATGGTCCATCGGGCGCAGGGGCGGCCAGCAGGGCGCCCATTGCGCCCCCGGCGTGTTCTGGTACCTGACGAAAGGGTCCAGGCTGTGGAAGTTCCTGGGCGTGCTGGCGGTGCTGGGGCCCTCTTCCGTGGCTTTTTATTATATGGTGGTGGAGGCGTGGTGCTTCGGCTACTTCTGGAAAATGCTGACGCAGCCGGAGCTGTTTGTTACGGCGGAGAGCACGGCGCAGACGTTCTTCTCCTTCACCGGCATGGCCGGAGACGGAAGCGCCCTGTTGTCGGACAACGGAATGCTCTGGATCGTGGGCGGCGTTATTCTGATCAATCTGGGCATTATCTACCGGGGCATCAGCAAGGGGATTGAGATGTTTTCCCGCTGGTTCATGCCCGTGCTGCTCCTGGTCTCCGTGATATTGCTGGTGCGCATCCTCTGCATCGGCACTCCTGATCCGAATTATCCCGACCGCAGCATTGAACAGGGGCTGGGGTACATGTGGAACCCCAGCAAGGTTCTGGTGGAGGAAAAAACGCCGGAAAGCGGGGAGTGGAAAACGGTTTCCATGGTTTCCGCCTCCAGGCCGGGAGCGATGGAGGAGGCCGGACGCCAGGTAGAGATGTCCAACGGAACGCTGAGGCTCACGAAGGTGACGCTTTGGGATGGACTGCGGAATATCGAATTGTGGGTGGCCGCCGCCGGGCAGGTGTTTTTAAGCCTTTCCGTGGGGACGGGGCTGATTCTGACGTATGCCAGCTACGTGCGGAAAAAGGAGGACATCGCCCTCAGCGCCTTGTCGGCCTCTGCCTCGAACGAGGTGTGCGAGGTAGGGCTGGCCGGCATGATGACCGTGCCCGCGGCCGTGGCGTTTTTGGGGGTGGCCGGCGCGGCCGGGCAGGGTACCTTCGCTCTCGGGTTCATGGTTCTTCCCCAGGCTTTTGCCAAGATGGGGTCAAGCGTGGTATTCGGCAGCCTGTTTTTCCTGCTGCTTTCCGTGGCGGCGGTGACCAGCTCCATTTCCATGATGCAGGTGGGGCTGGCGTTTATTGAGGAATTCATGGGGTTGAAGCGCAAGCTGGCCGTGGTGGTGCAGGGTTTTTTCGCTTCTACGGGAACGCTGGTCGTGGCGTGGTTCAGCAAGGACCTGCTGGCGATGGATACGTATGACTTTTTTCTTGGCACTCTCTGCTTTTTCATGAGCGGCATGGTGATGATGATTCTGTTTTCCTGGAAGCTGGGTGTGGATTCCGGCCTGCGGGATCTGGAGGACGGTTCCGTCATCCGGATTCCCAGGATTTACCGTTTCATCATGAAGTATGTGACGCCTACCCTGCTGCTGGTTATTTTCCTGGTCTGGCTGGCGGAAAATATCTGGGTGAAGCAGGCGGCACCCGTAGCCGCCCTGGGCCGCGGGGAACACGGAGCCGTGATCCCGATGGGATTCCTGGCGGCGTACGTGCTGTTTCTGGTTTTCATCACCATGGCTTCCAGCAGGCACAAAATATATCACGGTCCCCGGTAGGCGGAGGGGACGGGCGTGCGGCTCCGGGGCAGGCGGCCATGTGCGGGAGGGCCTCCGGTTTTATCTGCACGTGGCAAGGGTTTAGGGCTCCTTGCGGGGGAATTCGCAGGCTTGACCATGCGCGTATTTGCTATAGTCTGATACCATGTCCAGAACGAGGAGGATACGCAGAAAAAAGGCCCGAACCGGAGGACTCTGGAAAAAGCTGCTGCTGTGGGGTGTTTTTGGTGCGGCCGTTTTGGCGGTTGCCGGAGTGGCGGGGTCCTATCTGTACGTGAGGTCTTATCTGAAAAGCGACTCTTTTCTGTCCATGCTGCGCCAGTCCGCGATTGACGACATGAACGTGGATGACGCCCGGATCGAACCCCTGGAGTGGGACGGTTCCGGAATACGGTGCGGCGGGGTGACCATGCAGGGGCGCGAGTTCCTGACCAGTCTCCAGGCCAGGTCCATTGAAACGGAGTTCAGCCGCTGGGACCTGCTGAAACGCGCTTTTGTCATCAATTCCGCCAATATTGCGGAGCTGAAGCTTCAGTTGTCTCCTGTACCCTTCCGCTTCAAGGAGAAGGAGGACGGGCCCAAGAGCTGGGTGGAAGAAAACATTTTGCCGGATACGTTCCGGCTGGAGAAGGGAAGCATTAATTCCTTTTCCGTTTCCTACGGAACTTCTGGCCATCTGTATACCCTGGACGGGGCAGGTGTGGAGTGCACGCATGATGACGGCTCCAGCCAGTACAGGTTTGACTTGCGCGGCGGAAAACTGCTGGTTCCTTTCAAACTTTGCCCGGAATTTTCCCTGATGTCCGGAACGGTGCAGTTTAATCACTCCAGCGGGCGCCTGAAGGTTCCCTCCTGCCGTCTGACGACCGATGCGGGCGGCTATTTGGATATCAAGGGTGACTGGGACAGAATGACCTCATCCTGGACTGCCAACGTCGTGATCAATAGTATTCCCGCTTCTTCCATATTGGCTGACGACTGGAAGAAGCACGTCCAGGGAGAAGTGAGCGGCGGCGTGGATTTGCGCGGTGATCAGGGCAGGCTGACCCATGTGGCCGGACTGTTCCGCCTGCAGAACGGCATGCTGTCCGGGCTGCCTGTCCTGGACAGGCTGGCCCTGTTCTGCGATTCCTCCAGATTCCGCCAATTGGCCCTGCACAAGGCTTCCGCCCAGTTCCGCTACGGCAACGGAGTCTGGCATGTGTCCGATGTAGTAATAGAGAGCGAGAACCTCATGCGGGTTGAAGGCTGGCTGGAAATAGGGGATGACGGTTCCTTAAAGGGGCGCTTTCAGGTCGGCTTGCGGGCGGATGGCATGTGGAATTCCCTTCCGGGATTTTCCGACGTGTTTTCCGCTTCCCGCCAGGGCGGGGGGGCCGGGCTCGTCTGGGCGAATGTGAACATTGGCGGAACATTGGACAACCCTTCGGAGGATTTGTCCGCACGCCTGCTTAAGGCAGCCGGAGAACGTTTGAAGGAAATCGGCATGGAGAAAGTGGCTGAGGCGGCAGACGTAGCCTCGCGCCTGTTCAACAAGGCGGCGGGGAACGGCAGGGACAAGGACGAGAAGAGGGAGGACGGATTCAGAATTCCTGCCGCGGACAAGGTTCCTGTTCCGATGATGCCCAATCTTCGGGATGCCGCGGAAGAAGGGCTCAAGACCGGAAGCGGTTTGATGGACGGCTTGATGAATCTCTAAATGGAGCTTGCTGATGAAACCATATCCTTTCCATACGGTGCAGACGGTGGCTGTTATTATGGAACGCATTGCCGATACGGCATTCCGCGCCGCCCTGCCTAATGGCAAGACAACCGTGGCTTTCGTGGAGAAGAAGAATGCGCCGTTGAGGGATGTTCTCCAACCGGGCGACCGGGTAAACGTAACTATTTGTCCGGCGGATTTTGACCGGGCCCGCGTGGACGGACTCGCGGATTAACGGATTTGGCGGTCAAATTTTCCCGAGGCCGGGATTAAACCCGGCCCGGTCCGTGCGTACGGTTCATCCTTTACGCAAATGACAATAGCTATGGATGAAAGGCTGGATGAGTTGGGAAGGGATGGCCAATGGCCCTCATCAGGAGGGCAATTATGATGGCCGATCAGAAGGAATTGTGCAGGGGTTTTCAAATCCGGCGTCAACACAGATAGTTGAATTAGAATAAAAAAATTAATTCATCTGTACACTGTCCAGATATCCGTGATTTCAGCCCATTCTTCAATACATTATCTAAATTACCTAGATCTAAAGAGATACAATTATTTTCCATCGTCATTTCCGCCCACCGGATTTGAAATCCGTTATTCGTAGCGTGTTACCATCCATGGGGAATTGGTGCAAAAAAACACTATTTAACACAGTTAACTATACTTGAAGATGAAGCCCTCCTTATTTTTTGCCGCCTCGCTCATCGCGCTTGCAGGCACGGCCCAGGCAGCGATTATCTTTGATTACCAAGCCAATCCCGGAACGACGACTGCCCTGTATGACCCTTCCGTTAGTGAAGGTGTTTCCATCACAGGCCAAACGGTCACCAATGGTTCCGGCGCCGCGTTGTTGCAGAAAACGGGTACCAATTATGTGAATTCCTTTTTGAGTCCCAACGTGAATGTGGGGACCGGAGGTACATGGACCCTGACTTTGTCCTTCACCGTAACGGAAGATGTAACCATTGATTCAATAGCTCTGAATCTTTTTACATTCAACGGTTCCAATCAGATTCAGAACAGCAACCGCAAAGGTGCGTATACGTTTAATTTGAAACTGGGGGATACGGTTCTGGCCAGTTGTGCCGATTCCTCTCTGACTTATGCGGGAACCGGGGATATCACTCCTTCCGGCGCACAGAAGGCCAGCGTGGAGACACTGGGGCAGCGGGGCGGTTCTTCCGGAGTGAGGGAAGAGTCTTCCCTGGACAAGGCTGTTACCTTGACGGCGGGAGAGACTTATTCCATGGAGCTTTCTCTGTCCCGGGGGGCGGAAACCAATGGGTATTTTGTAGGGCTGGGGGCCATTGAATTGAATACTGTTCCCGAACCCGCCACGGCTTCCCTGGGTCTGGCCGGATTGACCGTATTGCTGCTGAGACGCCGCAGGGGATGATGTCTCCCGCAGTGTACCTGTTTTTCAAGCTGCTCCTGTAATTAAAGGGAGCAGCTTTTTTATTCCCTGAGTAGGGAAATTGGCGGTTAGGAGGAGGCAGATGATCTCATGGCAAGCTGAATCAAGCCGCATGAAATAGGCTTTTCTCATGTAAAAAGGGGTACGAATGAGGTGTGTATGATGCCGATAATGGCGAACATTAATCAATGCGACCAGTCATGTGACATTATAAAACGGGATACCGAAGAAAATGACTCCGGCGGTCTGGGGGGGCGAGCGCTCTATTTGGCAAATACCTCAAAATCCAGCGTTCCCCGTTCGGATCCATTCACAATAAGCGTAATCGAATGCTTGCCGGGGTAATGCTTCCGTGTACTTGCATCCTCAAACGAATGGGTTTTCGTGTAAGGCTGCTTACCGTTTTCCTCTAAGGAAAGTTCGGATATCTGGAATATCTTACGGTTTCGTCTGCCGTTTGCCTTCACATAATCAATGCCATATTCCAGCCTTACCCTGGCTGTTTTTTGGCCTCAATCCTAAAGAAAAAGGTGATTTCCCCTCCAATGCAAACAGACGCAGCCCCAGCATGATTCATGCAATCGGTATCCGCGAATCCAAAGATGTCCAGCACTTCCCTGTTGCCCTTTTTAAGAAGTGTCCTGCACCCGTGTCTTACAATCCAGTCCGTATGGCTGTTCCTGCCGAAAGAAGGCGGTTAAAGCATGGTTCTGCCTTCCAGAGCTTTCATCAGGGTCAGCGTATCCGCATGGCTGAGGCCGGACCCGGCGGGCAGTCCCTGGGCGGGGCGGGAGATTTTGCAGTCCAGGTCTTTCAACAGGTGGTGCAGGTAGGTGGCCGTGGCTTCCCCTTCCACGTCGGACCCCGTTGCGAGAATGACTTCACACCCCGGCTGGCCGGCCACCCGTTCCACCAGGGACTGGATATTGAGGTCTTCCGGTTCAACGTCGTCCAGCGGGGAGAGTTTGCCCCCCAGGCAATGGTACAATCCGCGGTAGGCGCTGCTGCGTTCAATGGGAATCACGTCCGTGGCCTGTTCCACCACGCAGATGGTCCGGACGTCCCTTTCCTCGTCCCGGCAGGCTTCGCAGAGGGCTTCCGCCGTGCTGAAAAAGCCGCAGACCGGACAGGGCGTGACACTGTCCGCCGCCTGGCCGATGGTCCGGGCGATGGATTCCGCTTCTCCCATGTGCCCCTGGAGCATCCACAGGGCCATGCGTTCCGCGCCGCGCGTGCCGATGCCCGGCAATTGCTTGAGGGCGGCGACCAGTTCAAGCACGGGCAGGGGATAATCCAGATTATTCATGAGATGAAAGGGGGCCCTGTTCCGGCTTTGCCGGGAGGGGCCACAGGATGGCCAGCAGGCCCGCAGTTCCGGCGGAAAGCAGGCAGGGCACAAAGTTGAAGAAAACGCCCCAGAGGCCCAGGGCCGGAGTGAAACAGGCCAGCAGGAGCAGGAAGGCGGCGAGAACGGCCGATTTGCGAAGAATTCCGCGCATCATCAGCAGATTATAGGCCGCGCCGAGGGTGAGCAGGATGCACAGCAGGAATCCGCCGCCGGGGGACAGGGCCGGGGCATCCGGGGACAGCAGGAACGGAGCCTGGGCCATGGCTTTTCTCAGGGCGAATGACCAGGAGGGAGTTACCCCCACCGAGTAGAGCACCACGATGAGGGCGATCCCCGCTATGGAGAACAGGGCCCAGCGCATGAGCAGAATGTCCTGATGTGTTTTGGAGGCCATGGTTGTAAAAATGCAGAAGGCGGAAGCGCGATGACTGCGGTGAAACACAAGCATCGGCACTTCCGCCGGGAAGATTCCGGGTTCCGGAAGGAATCAGGAGAATTTCTTCACGATGACGGAAGAGTTGTGACCGCCGAACCCGAAGGAGTTGCTCAGTGCGGCGTTCACCTTGGCTTCACGCGCCTTGTTGGGCACGCAGTCCAGGTCGCATTCCGGGTCCTGGTTATCCACGTTGATGGTAGGCGGAATAATGCCGTCCTGCATGGCCATGAGGCAGGCCGCCAGTTCCACGCCGCCCGCAGCGCCCAGAAGGTGCCCGGTCATGGATTTGGTGGAACTGATCAGCAGACCGTTTTTGGCGTGGTCACCGAATACGGCCTTGATGGCCTTTGTTTCGCAGATGTCGCCCAGGGGGGTAGAGGTGCCGTGCGTGTTGATGTAGTCGATGTCTTCCGGCTTCATTCCCGCGTGGTCCAGGGCCATCTGCATGCAGCGGGCGGCTCCACGGCCTTCGGGATCCGGAGCGGTGAGGTGGTAGGCGTCCGCGGAGATGCCGTAGCCGACGAGTTCCGCATAGATTTTGGCGCCGCGTTTTTGTGCGTGTTCCAGCGTTTCCAGAATGACGACGCCCGCGCCTTCACCCATCACGAAGCCGTCGCGGTCCACGTCATACGGGCGGGAGGCGCGCTGGGGTTCGTCGTTGCGTGAGCTGAGGGCCTTCATGTTGCTGAAGCCCGCTACGCCCGTAGGCAGGATGGTGGCTTCCGCCCCGCCGCAGACCATGACGTCCGCATCGCCGAATTTCATGATGCGCCATGCTTCCCCGATGTTGTGGTTGGAGGTGGCGCAGGCCGTGACGATGGACATGTTGGGACCGCCGAAACCGTATTCCATGGAAATGAGGCCGGAGGCGATGTTGCTGATCATGTACGGGATCATGAAGGGGGACACGCGGGCCGGTCCCTTGGAGAGAAGCGTAGCGTGCTGGGTTTCCAGCGTGCCGAGGCCGCCGATGCCGCTCCCGACCATGACGCCGATGCGCGTCTTGTCCACGGCTTCCAGATCCATGCCGGAGTCCTTCAAGGCCATTCCGGCCGCGCCCATGGCAAAGTGCGTGAAGCGGTCCACGCGGCGGGCGTCCTTCGGAGTCCTGAAATAGGGGGTGGGGTCGAAATCCTTGACTTCACCGGCGATTTTCGTGGAATAATCGGAGACGTCCATGGATTTGATGGTGTCAATCCCACTGCGTCCGGCCTTCATGGCTTCCCAGGTGCTTGCAAGATCATTGCCCAGGGGGCTGATCACTCCGATGCCGGTGATAACAATTCTGCGGTCGGTCATAATAAGTGTGAGTGGTTGCAAATAATGCTTAAACCAAAGTAAACGACATTCCGGGAAAGGTCAAGCTAATCCCCCGCGGCCCGGAAGGCCGGAAGCATGGCCTGAAAAAGGTTTTTTCAAAAGGCTTTTACGACCCTGTGCGGTCTGGCCCCTTATTCTCCCGGAGCATGGAGGCGCCCGTTTGCCGGACGGCATCCAGGATGAAGTCCACAATGGGGACCGTATCTTTCAGGCAGCAGGGCTGAGGGGCCGCTCCGGCTTCAGGGCCGGCCTTGGTGCTGGCGCCTTCCGGGATACGGGGCAGTTTGGCGATGGGAACACCCGCAGGAATGCCGGGGCGCTTATGGCCTGTTTCCGTCAGCCATGCCAGTTTGAAGAGGTTGTGCCGCTCCAGGATTTTCCTGAAGGCGTCTCCTTCCGGGAAACGAACGTCCGGGGGGAGGTTCAGGAAGGAAGCTACTGCGGGCCAGACGGACCTGGCGATCATCAAATGGCCTTCCGGGCCGGGATGGACGCCATCAGGGGCATAAATGAATCCGGGATTCTTTTCTTTGGCGGTCCTGATTTGGCGGGAAAGCCCGGGGCGCATGTCCGCCACCAGCCAGCCTTTATTTTTCTGCCCGTTCAGCCATCCGGCATAGATGTCCAGAACCGCGTTGTAGCGGGCGGAGTCTTTTTCAGGCGTGTCCGCCATGTAAAGGGGAGGCGTCACGGCGATGAACCGGGCTTTGGCTGATTCTGCCTTTGCTTTCAGTCGTTCCATGCCTTTCTGGTAAGCTTGAAAGTTGGCCTTGGAAAAAGGCTGCATCATGCCGTCGTTCATGCCGTAGCAGGCGATGACCAGGGTGGGCTTGTACCGGGAAAGAATGGCGTCCAGGCGATCATGGATGCAGGGGCGAGGAAAGGCTCCCTGCGCATGGCCGGGCTCTGAAAGTCCGGAGGCTGTTTCGCTGGGAAGGGAAAAGTTGACGATTTCCGCATTCCTGTACGCGGAATTCTGCCGCAGGCCGGATTCCAGGAGAGCCGGCCAATAGCCAGCGTAGGGGATACTGTCCCCCAGAATGGCGATTCTGGGAACTGCTGCCGGGGATTGGGCCGGGAAGAGTGTGAGCAGGACCGGAATGATGCGTATGATGGACATTCCCATGATACGTCACTACGTGGGAGCAGGAATGGATGTTTCAGGGAAACGCCTGTCCGGAAAGAGGAATGCCGCAGGAGTCCCCTGATGGAACTCCCGGTGGGTGTCCAGCTCTTCCTTTTTCCGTCTTCAGGATATGTGTCCAGCGATGACTGGTTGAGGAGCAGGCTGGAAATCCAGGGAAAGGGAATTGACGCAATAACGCATGTTTTTTGGCGTAAGACGTTCGCCACTAAATAGATGTCCCAGGTGTCCTCCGCAATGGGAGCAGGTGATTTCCGTGCGCTGGCCGGAGTTCTGGCGAATTTTTCGGACGGCGTCCGGCAGGGAGTCGTCAAAGCAGGGCCATCCGCAGCCGGCATCGAATTTGTCTTCCGACCGGAACAGGGGTTCCCCGCATTTGCGGCAGACATAGGTGCCCTGTTCGAAAAAGCTGACGAATCTTCCGGAAAAGGGAGGTTCCGTTCCCTGATGCTCAATGATGCGCTTTTCCGTTTCAGTCAGCGGATGCCGCCTGCGGGAGGGACCGGGATCAGGCACGCTCTGGGAGGCGGGAACTCCTCCTTCCACGGCCATGACGCCCGCCACGCCTTCCGCGATCGTCGCCATCCATGATATCCAGTGTTTCCGTTCTTCCGTATTCATACGGGGGTAAGACCGGAGCAGATGCGGTTTTGCTCATTCATGGCACGATATCTTGTGGATAAGGTCCTTTTTTAGGGAAGAAACCAGAAAATATGGGAGTATGTGGAGGTATTAGTATTCCAAATCCAGCCAAAGCTGTTCCCAGACGCCCGGAAGGTGTTCTTCAAGAGGGTTGGAGACGGACAGGCCCAGAAGGCGGAAGGTGCTGTCTCCGGAATCCAGTTCTTCCATCATCGTGCGCGCCAGGGGCAGGATGTCCTCCATGTCCGTCAGGCAGTCCGGCACGGTAATGCTCCGGGATTTCTGGACGAAGTCCGGGAATTTGATTTTCAAGGTCAGGGTATTGCCCCGGAATCCGGCGCGCGCCAGGCGCCCCGCCAGTTCTTCCGCCAGAACGGGGAGGCTGTTTTCCAGGGCCTGGGCTTTAGTGACGTCTTCCCGGTAGGTCTGTTCGCAGCCCACGGATTTGCGGATGCGGGATGATTCCACGGGGCGCTCGTCAATGCCGCGGGCGAAGTTGTAGAATAGGACACCGATTTTTCCGAAGTGGCGGACCAGGAATTCCTGGTCCCGTTCCCTGAGCTGGGCTCCGTTGGTGATGGACAGGGCGTGCATGCGTGCGGCGGTGGCCTGTCCCACGCCCCAGAAGGATTCGATGGGCAGGCGCGCGATGAATTCCGCGGCGCGGGAGGGGTGAATGGTGAACAGGCCGTCCGGTTTGCGGTAGTCGGAAGCGATTTTGGCCAGGAATTTGTTGTAGGAGACCCCCGCGGAGGCCGTCAGGCGCAGTTCCTGGCGAATTTCCCTTTTGATGCGCCGGGCGATTTCCACGGCCAGCGGGATTCCCGGCTTGTTTTCCGTGACGTCCAGAAAGGCTTCGTCCAGGGAAAGAGGTTCCACCAGGTCCGTATAACGGTGGAAAATCTCGCGGATCTGGGCGGAAACGGCTTTGTAGACGTCCATGCGGTTGCGGGTGAAGATCAGCTTGGGACAGAGTTTCATCGCCTTCATGGAAGGCATGGCGGACCGGACCCCGAAGCGGCGCGCTTCATAACTGGCCGCCGCTACCACGCCGCGCATTTCCGCACGTCCCACGGCAATAGGTTTGCCGCGGTATTCCGGATGGTCCCGCTGTTCAATGGATGCGTAAAAGGCATCCATATCCACATGGATGATTTTTCTCTGTTTCATGGGGAATGTCCGTGTTCCGGCCGATACCGGATGGGTGAACGGAGAAGACGGCTCAGGATACCACGGGTTCCCTTTTCAGTCCAGTTGGACGGGGAAAAAGGGGATGTTGAGGAAATTTATGTTTCCAGTGGGAAATGGATTTTTCAAAGGGAGGAATTATGCATTCAACGCAGAAGAAAACCAGGAACCGGGAATCCGGACAAGAGAGGCGGCCGGATGGATGGGCGTGCGATTGGGGGCTGCTCTCCGTGCCCGACAGGGGTGTTGTCCAATATCCTGAAGAAGCGGCTTTCATCCGCGTTTAAGGAGATGCGCGGATTCCTTTTTTCATGGAAGTCCCCCGTCTTCCGGCTTGAACCGGGGATGCCGGTAAACGGAGAAAGGAATTCAGGGAAAAGGAATAATTGGAGTTAGGCGTTTGTCCGGAATATGGTACATTGCGGACATGTCCAATCGGAAAAGGGGAGGCCTGGGGCGCCTGCTGCAAAAGGTCTTGAATATGGATGAGGCCGAGCTGCCTGCAGCGGCGGGAGGCATTCTGCTGTTTTTTCTGCTGTTCCTGGCGTATTCCATGCTGCGCCCGGTCCGGGAAATGATGGGCATTGCGGGCGGAGTCCGGAATTTGCAGTGGCTGTTTACGGCTACGTTTGCGGCATCTCTCCTGTTTCAGCTGTTGTTCGGGTGGATTGCCTGCCGCGTGCCGAGAAGGTCCATCCTTCCGTGGACGTACGGATTTTTTATTCTCAATCTGGGGATGTTTGCCGCACTCATGTTGGCGTGTCCGGACAGTGTCTGGACGGCACGGGTGTTTTACGTGTGGCTGTCCGTTTTCAATCTGCTGGCCGTATCCGTGGCATGGAGCGTGCTGGCGGATGTGATGAGAGGAGGACAGGTGAAACGCCTGTTCGCGCTGGTGGCCAGCGGCAGCAGCCTGGGAGCCGTGCTGGGGCCTGCCGTGACGGCGTCTCTGGCCGGAATAGTGGACAGCATATGGCTGTTTGCCCTGGCCGCCATTCTTCTGGGGCTGGCGGTTCTGGCGGGGATGTATCTGCACCGCTGGCGGGACGGGAATCCGGCCAGCGGAGGGGAAGCAGGCGCGCCTTTTCCGGAGGATTGCCGGGCGCGTCCCCTTGGCGGCAACCCGTTTACCGGGGCTTCCGCCGTGTTCCGTTCCCCCTTTCTGATGGGGATCGGGCTGTTCATCGTTCTTCTGGCCAGCACCAACACCTTCCTGTACTTTGAACTGATGCGGGCTGTGGCTTCCGCCTTTCCCGATCCTGTCCGGCAGACCCGGGTGTTCGGAATCATTGATGTCATTGTTCAGGGGAGTACCATGCTGCTGCAGGTGTTTTTTGCCGGGCGCATTGTCCGGAGGTTTGGACTATCCGCACTGCTGGTGGCGGTTCCGGTCCTCATTTCCCTGGGATTTGTCTGGATGGCTTTTTCTCCGGTCTTTGCCGTGGCAGCCGTCGTGATGGTAGCGCGGCGCATTGGAGAATACGGCCTGGTGCGGCCTGGACGCGAAATGCTGAATTCCGTGCTGTCTCCGGAGGAAAAGTACAAGGCCAAAAGCTTTATAGATACGGTGCTTTACCGCGGCGGGGACGCCGCGAGCGCATGGCTGAAACGTTCACTTGACGTTCTGGGCGGCCATTCCCCGCTTGCCATGCTGGGCGGGGCCGCTATTTCCGCCCTGTGGGCGGCCACCGGATTTTTCCTGGCCCGCAGGCACCGCGAGATGGCCGGAAGACAGGATGAAGGCTGAAAGATTGTTCCGGAGAAGGAAATGAAAAGGGAGGAAGGAAGACCGGCTCCCCGGACGGGGAGGAAAAATGTGGAAGATATGCTCTTGATCCCTCCTGTTTTTTGGGTTACTGATATATAACCTGTTCTTCACTGAATGATTATGTGTCTGTCCGGCATACGGCAGAAAGCCGCCTTCGGTTAAAAAAATCCGGTACTTCCTATGATGTCTGGTTGTTTCGATCTAGTTTATAAGCGTGCCTTCGCTCTGTCTTCCGGCATCCGGAAACTTCGGTTATTCCGGTTTGCCGTCAGGTTCGCGGGGGCATGGATGCTGCTCGTTCCTTCGGTGCCTGCTTCCGGGACGCTTATCTCCCTTCCTCCCGTTGAAGAGGGGAAGGGACCATCTTTCTTTCTTTTCCGCCGCATGGCGGATTCCGTCATGGCATCAGCCCGGCAGGGGAATGCCAGGGCACAGTTCCTGACCGGAGTTTGTTATTATACCGGGGAAGGGGTGGGGAAAGATCTGAAAGAAGCGTTTCAATGGTTTTCCCGTGCCGCGCAGCAGGGAGATCCGGAAAGCCAGTTTTATCTTGGGGTGATGCATGAATGCGGAGAAGGTGTGGAACAGGATGCAAAAAAGGCTTTTGAATGGTACCTGCTGGCAGCCGGGCAGGAATATGCGCCGGCCCAGCACAATGTGGGGAATTTTTATTATAAGGGAGTGGGGACGGAGAAGGATTTAAAGAAGGCGGTCAAATGGCTGACTCTGGCGGCTATGCGCGGAATACCCCAGTCGCAGAACCTGCTTGGTCTCTGTTGTACGGAAGGGCTGGGCATGGAACAGGATTTCAAGGAGGCTTCCAGGTGGTATACTTTGTCCGCCCAGCAGGGACTTGCCGATGCCCAGAACAATCTGGGGATTCTCTATGAGCGGGGGCTCGGGGTTCCTCAGGATTTCAAGGAAGCCTTCAAATGGTTCTCCGCCGCTGCCCGTCAGGGATATTTTGCTGCTCAAAATAATCTGGGAACCCTGTATGACCGGGGTCTCGGAGTCCGGCAGGATTGGAAGAAGGCGTTTGAATTATATTCCCTGGCTGCGGCGCAGGGGTATGGAATGGCCCAGAGCAACCTCGGAAAGATGTATGAGACGGGAAGAGGAGTTCGGCAGGATTTAAAAAAAGCATTCGATCTGTATTTGTCCGCCGCGCAGCAGGGAGAGGCCGACGGCCAAAACAACGTGGGAGTCATGTATGAGAGAGGAATGGGAATCCCGCAGAATTTGAAAGAAGCGTTCAAGTGGTTTTCCGCCGCCGCCCGGCAGGAAAACGCATGGGCGCAAAACAACCTCGGAGCCATGTATTATTACGGTCGTGGCGTTCCGCAGGATCCAAAGGAGGCGTTCCAATGGTTTTCTCTTTCCGCCGCGCAAGGCAATTCTTCCGCTCAGAAAAATCTGGGACTCCTGTATGAATATGGACAGGGTGCGGAAAAGGATCTGAAAGAGGCGTTCCAATGGTTTTCCCTGGCTGCCGTCCAGGGAGAGAATGATGCCCGGTACCGGTTGGGGCTTTTGTATGAGAATGGCAAGGGTGTTGATAAGGATGTAAAGGAAGCGTGCAAATGGTATGCCCTTGCGGCGGAACAGGGGCATCCCGCGGCTCAAAACAATCTGGGGACCATGTATGAGGCGGGAGACGGGGTGCAGAAGGATTTGAAGGAAGCGTGCAAATGGTACGCCCTTGCGGCGGAACAGGGATATGCCGCGGCTCAAGACAATCTCGGGACCATGTATGAAGGGGGGCAGGGAGTGGAGAAGGATTTGAAAGAGGCCTTCAAATGGTATCTGGCGTCCGCCCGGCAGGGAAATTCAAACGCCCAGTATCATTTGGCGCGGATGTACCTGAAAGGTGCAGGCGTGGAGCAGGATTACCGTGAAGCTGTGAAATGGTACGGGAAAGCGGCGGAACAGAACGTTCCGGCTGCCCAGTTTGGGCTGGGGCTGCTTTACCTGACAGGGAACGGAACTGAGCAGGATGAGGCAGAAGGCAGAAAATGGATTGCCAAGGCGGCGGAACAAGGCCTGGAGGAAGCCCGGGATATGCTCAAACTGCTTGATGACCTGTTTCCGAAACAGAACGGAGAAGATTGATTCCGGCCAGTACAGGCTCAAAACGGGCTGCTTCATTTCTGCCGAATCCCGGAGGAAGGGAGGAGATTCGCCAAGGGTACATGGATCACGGATAGCCGCAGAAGTTGCGGCAAATGGTCAGTCTATCACCAGTTCCATTTGAATATCGACCCTTTCGTAGGCCGGATGGCTTTTCGGAATTTCCTTGAACCCCAGTTTTCTGTAGAGCCGTATGGCCGGGCGCAGAAGCGTGTTGCTTTCCAGAAAGATTTTTTTGCATCCCAGTTCTTGTGCCTTGCCGATGACGGTCCGGCACAGCAATACACCGATTCCTTTTCCCCGCACTCCGGGACTGACTGCGAGCTTGGCCAGTTCATATTCATGCTCCGGATCGTCTTTTTTGCACAGAGCGCATACGCCGACAGGTTCATCCCTGTACAGGGCAATGAAAATGTGGCCTCCCTTGTCCAGAATGTATTCCTGCGGGTGGTCCAGCGCCTTGTGGTCGGGCTCTTCCATTTCCCAGTGGGCGGTGATCCATTCTTCATTGAGAGCCTTGAAAGCGGATTGGTAGCGGGGCTCATAGGGAATGATGGCGATGTCTTTTCCCTCCCTCTCCTTTTTGGCTTCTTTTACCCGTTCGAATAATGTTTTTTTCCACAGCAGGTCTTCCCATTCTTCAATGGCCCGCCACAGGTCGTTCCGGGCCTGCCGGGCGATTTGTTCCACGGCGGACTCAACGTCGGGATAGCATTCGGCCATGATTCCGGCCATTTTTTTTCCTTTGGAGGACAGCGTGACCATGTTTCTTCTTCCGTCCGATTTGTCCCTCGTTTCTTTCACCAGTCCCCTTGCTCCCATTTCTTTTACGATGTTGCTGACGGACGGATGCGAATGCCCTATTTCCCTGGCGATTGCGGTGATGGTCTTCGCCTCGCCGCGGGACAGCACAAAAAAGACGGGAAACCACTTCGGGCGGATGTCCACGCCGTACATGCCGTAGATCAGTTCGGCGTCATTTGTTATCTTGTCCGTCAACATGCGCAGTCTGCTTCCAATGGCCATTTTGCCCGTCTGGTTGAAAAAATCCATATCGTTTTTGTGTTATTAAAAACGTAATTAGTTACGAAATCAACTACGTATTATCTCATAGATGTCAAAGATTTTTTTACCCATTTTGCGAAACTTCGTTCATTTTGTCCGTGTTTCCAGGATGACCGCTCCGGTATTTGTTTCCCATAGTATCTGGCGTACGAATTTTTCTCCGATTGGGCCGGGGCCGGAAGGACGTGCCGCCCTTTTTAAGGCACGGCTATTCCTGATTATTGAGGAATAATAGGGGAAAGAGAATGAAAGACCCTTGCAAAACACTTCTTTTGCAAGGGTCTGGAATTGAAAATCTGGTAGGCCCGGTAGGAATCGAACCTACATCGTCGGTACCGGAAACCGATGTCCTATCCATTGAACGACGAGCCCATGTTCCAATCGGAACGAGAGAGATAGAATATAAAAAACGGACCGGATGCAAGTGTTTTTATGCGGGTGACGAAATTGGAGGGGAAGGTGGGGCGGAAGGCAAAGGGCTGAACAGCGGAGTTGTCCGGCCTAGGGGCGCATTCAGGGATGGGCGGCAGGAATAGCCTGGGTTCCCGTCAGGAGATTTTGTGATGGAAGGAGAAGATGGCAGCGAATACGGATACCGCCGTTACGATCAGAATGGCCCCGAAGAGCGGCCAGAGGTCCAGGAATCCGGCCCCTTCCAGGAAGATGCGCTGGATGAGTTCCAGGCCGTACCGCATGGGGTTGAGCAGGGTAAGGTCCTGGAAGATGTCCGGCATGCTGGAGATGGGGGTGGCGAAGCCGGAGAGCATGACCATGGGCACCAGGAGCAGGAAGGTTCCCACAATGGCCTGCTGGAGGGATTGGGCGAAGGAGGAGATGCACAGCCCTATGGCCGTCGCGGTGATGATGAAGAGCAGAATGGCCGTGGCAAGGAGCCAGATGGAGCCCTGGAAGGGGATGCGGAACCAGAACATGGCCACCAGCACCACGAAGACGGCCTGCATGGAGCCGGTGATGACCGTGGCGATGCCTTTGCCCAGCAGGATTTCCCCCGGGTTGTACGGGGCTACCAGGAGCTGGTCAAAGGTGCCTTCCTCCCGTTCCCGGGCGATGGAGAGCGCCCCGGAGAGGATGGAGTTGATCAGGGCCAGGACGGCGATGAGGCCGGGCACGATGAACCAGCGCGTAATGAGATTAGGGTTGAACCAGGAGCGGGTTTCTATTTCCACCGGGGAGGCGCCGCCGTTTCTGGCGGTCAGGTCCGCGCCGAAGGCGGAGGCGATTTGCTGGGCGTAGCCGAGGGCGATGGCTGCCGTGTTTGCGTTGCGCCCGTCCGCAATGAGCTGGAGGGAGGCAGGGCGGCCCGTCTGGAGGTTGCGGGAGAAGTCCGGCGGAATGGTGAGCCCTATGACGATTTCCCGGTTGTCGATCATGCGGTCTATGTCCTTTTCCGTGGATGCCGCGGCCTGCCGCCGGAAGATGCCTGTGCCTTCCAGGTCCGCAATGTACTGGGCGGCCGATTCCCCGCCGTCCTTGTCCAGCACGGCGTAGGGCACGCGCGTGACGTTCATGGTAGCCGCGTATCCGAAGATGCAGATCTGGATGATGGGCGGGATGATGAGGGCCATGCGGCTTTTTTTGTCCCTGAGCACGGCCAGCAGTTCCTTTTTGACGAGGGAGGTTATTCTGACGAAGAAGTCCATGACGTTATTCCAGGGATTTGGGAGCTTTCAAACGGGCGATGCCCATGAGGACGACGGCAAAGACGCCCAGTGTGATGCAGCACGGGATGATGACGGAGGGGATGTCCCCGGCCAGGAAGAGGGTCTGGAGCAGGGTGACGTAATAGCGCGCCGGGATCATGTAGGTGAGGGCGCGCACGGCGGGCGGCATGTTCAGAATGTCGTACAGGAAGCCGGAGAGCATGAGGGCCGGCATGAAGGTGCCCATGATGGCGAACTGGCAGGCCAGGAACTGGTTTTTCGTGGCCGTGGAGATGACGAGCCCCAACCCCAGGGCCACAATGAGGAACAGGGCGGAGACCGCCAGCAGCAGGGTGAGGGAGCCGCGGATGGGGATGCCGAAGACAAAGGCGGCGAAGACCATGGAGATGGCCAGGCTGACCATGCCCAGCAGGAAGTTGGTAGCCGCCTTGGCAGTGAGGATTTCCCCGCTGCCCACGGGGGTGACGAAGAGGCTTTCCAGTGTGCCCCGTTCATATTCCCGCGCCATGACCAGGGAAGTGAGGAGCGCCCCGATCATGGTCATAATGGTGACGATGACGCCGGGAACCAGGTAGTAGTGGCTGTCGTTGGCTTCATTGAAGCGGGTGCGCGTCTGCACGTCCAGCACGGGGGCGGACTGTCCGTGCAGGGAGGCCCCCCAGGAACCCACAACGGCCTGAAGGTAGTTGCGGATGAGGGTGGCCTGGTTGGCGTTGACCCCGTTGACGACGATCTGGACTTTGGTGACGCCGCCGTTGAGGGTGTCCGGGGCGTTGCTTTGCAGGGCGATGAAGGCATCCACTTCATGGGTGCGCAGCAGTTCTTCCGCCTCGCGGGTGGAGAAGACGCGCCGGGTCTGGAAGTATTTGGAGAGGGTGAGGCGCGTTTCCAGATTGGTGGATTCGCTGGAGGCCGGAACGGCCAGGTACGCGATGCGCACGTTTTTGATGTCCATGCTCATGCCGTAGCCGAAGAGGAGCAGAAGCACGGCGGGAAGGATGACGGCGATTCCCACGTTGCCGGGGTCTCTGACTACCTGGTGCAGTTCCTTGACGATGAGGGCGCCGATGCGTTTGAGAGAGGAGATCATGGGTTTTCCCCTCCTTTCTTCATGTATTTTTCCGTGATAGCCAGGAAGGCATCTTCCAGGGAGGCGGGCGCGCCATCCTCCCGGGGCGGGGCGTGTTTGCGTATTTCATCCGGGGAGCCTTCCGCCAGCGTGGTGCCGTCCATCATGATGAGCATGTTGTCGCAGAATTCCGCTTCTCCCAGGAAGTGCGTGGTGATGATGATGGTGACTCCTTTTTCCGCCAGCGAGTTGATGCGCAGCCAGAAGTCGCGCCGTGCCAGCGGGTCCGCGCCGGAGGTGGGCTCGTCCAGAAAGAGGATGTCCGGGGAGTGGAGCAGCCCGCACGCCATGCTGAGGCGCTGCTTGTAGCCGCCGGGCAGGTGGGCGGCGGGGGCGTTCATGTAGGGGGTGAGGCGGAATTCCTTTTCCATGGCCTGGATGGCCTCCTTTCTTTCCTTCCCGGCCATGCCGTAAGCCCCGGCGAAGAATTCCAGGTTCTGCCGCGTGGTGAGCATGCCGTACATGGAGAATTTCTGGGCTACGTACCCTACTTTCCGCCGTGCCCGGGCGGCGGCTGTCCGCAAATCAGCACCCGCTACGTTGAGCGTGCCGCTAGTGGCAGGCAGCAGCCCGCAGAGCATGCGGAAGGTGGTGCTTTTCCCGGCACCATTCGGACCCAGCAGTCCGAAGACCTGCCCTTTCCGGACGGAGAAGCTGACGTGGTTGACGGCGGTGAAGCTACCGAATTGGCGCACGAGGTCCGTGACCCGGATGACGACGTCCCCTTCCGCCGCCTGTTCCGGGAGCGGCTTGCCTTCCGGAACGGGAATGTCGCCGGACGCCGGGTCCGTTTGTTCCGCCAGCAGGGTCATGAAGCCGTCGGAGAAATCCGGACGGCCCGGCTGGGGATGGTATTCCTCCAGTTTTTGCCGCGTGGGGTGGTCCGGCGGCAGGATGATGCGGACTGTTCCGCCCTGGGGCGTGGCGTTGATGATGCCGGGCATGGTGGCCAGCCTGCTCTGGAACTGGCGGGTGTTGATTTTTTCCGGGGTCTGCACCGTGACGCACATGCCTTCCGCGCGCGCGATGACGTCCGCGGGCGGCGCGTCCACGAGCAGCCGCCCCTGATACATGATGAGGGTTCTGTTGCAGTAGGCGGATTCATCCATGTACGAGGTGCTGACGAGCACCCCCACGCCTTCCTCATGGGAGAATTGCCGGAGGATGTTCCACAGTTCCCGGCGGGAGAGTGGGTCCACGCCCACCGTAGGTTCGTCCAGCAGGATGAGGGACGGGGAGGAGATCAGCGAGCAGCACAGCCCCAGCTTCTGCTTCATGCCGCCGGAGAGTTTGCCTGCCAGGCGTCCGGTGAAGCGTTCCAGGCTGGTCATGGAGAGGAGGTCGCGGAAGCGTTTTTCCCGGTCCTGGCCGGAGACGCCGTGCATGCGGGCGTAAAGCTCCATGTTTTCCCGGACGGTGAGGTCCTCGTACAGGCCGAATTTCTGCGGCATGTAACCGATGGAGGATTGAATGGCACGGCTTTTTTTCACGGAGTCCAGATTCAGGACGGAGATGGAGCCTTCATGCGGTTTCATCAGCCCCGTGATCAGGCGGATGAGGGTGGTTTTTCCCGCGCCGTCCGGCCCCAGCAGCCCCACGATTTCCCCGGAAGACAGGCGGAAGGAGATTCCGGCCACCGCCGCAAAGGGGACGCCTGCCGGGTCCGGGAACATTTTGCGCACGTTCCGGCAGTCGATCAGAAGACGGGAGTTTGCGTTCATGGCCTGGACTGTTCCGGAGAGGGCCGGCCGTTTTCCTGGTCCAGGGGGATAGTGACTGTGGCCGGGGCGCCCAGGCGCAGCCGGTTGTCCGGGTCGTCCACGATGATGCGCACTTCATAGACCAGGGCTGTTCTGAGGTCCGGCGTTTCCACGTTCTTGGGCGTGAATTCCGCAACGGAGGAAATGAAGCCCACCGTTCCCTTGAAGTCCGTGCCGGGAAAGCTGTCGTTATGCACGGTGGCGGAGAAACCGGGCCTGACTTTTCCAAGCTGGGTTTCCGTGAGGTATGCCCTTACCCATTTGGTGTGGTTCAGGGAGAGGTTGTAAACGGGTTTCTGGGGTGAGGCCATGTCCCCTTTTTCCAGGATGCGGTTGCGCACTACGGCGTCACTCGGAGCGTAGAGAATGGCGTCTTTCAGATTTTGCTCCCTGATGGTGAGATTGGCCCTGGCCTGGTTGTACTGGGCGAGTGCCTGGGCTATGTCTTCCGCGCGGGAGCCGGCCAGGAGCAGTTCCAGCTGTTTTTGCGCTACGTCCAGATTGGCGGCGGCCACCCGCTGGGAGGCTACGGCGTCGTCCGCTTCCTGCCGGGAGATGGATTTGGTTTCAGCCAGCGCCACGAGCCTTTTGCTGCGCAGGGCGGCATTGTTCAGCGTGGCCTGGGCGGATTCCACATTCGCCCGTGCCTGGGCTATTTCTTCCCGGCGGGGGCCGTTTTTCACCCGCAGGTAGTTCTGGCGGGCGGCTTCCGCCGTCTGGCGCGCTTCATCTACGGCCTGCTGCAGGCGGACCGTTTCCAGCGTGGCGAGTTTCTGTCCGGCGGTGACGGTGTCTCCTTCGTCCACCAGCACGGAGTCGATCCTCTCGGAGATCAGGAAAGCCAGATCCACCTGCCTGAGGTCCACGTTGCCGTAGAGCACGGCTTCCTGCTCGGGGCCGGCGGGAGCTTCCCGGTAAATGAACCAGGCCGCCGCGCCTGCGGCACACAGCAGGATCAGGATGATCACCAGCTTTTTCATGTCTATGTTTATACGCATGTATAATATTTCTTTGCAAACAAAAACGCAGTCATCATGACGGAGAAGGAATTAGCGGTTTACTAAGGGGGGGAGAACGGGCATAATCCGGCGACTTTTACTTTTCCAATCGATATGATGACCGCCACCGAGATCCGCCAAAGCTTTCTGGAATTTTTCCGCGAGAAACAGCACACGGTCGTGCCTTCTGCCTCTTTGATGCCCCAAAGCCCCGGCCTGTTGTTCACAAATGCCGGCATGAACCAGTTTGTTCCCTATTTCCTGGGCGTGTGGACGCCGCCGTGGAAGCCCGCCCGCGCCACGGACACCCAGAAGTGCATCCGCGCCGGAGGCAAGCACAATGACCTGGAGGATGTGGGCTATGATTCCTACCACCACACGTTTTTCGAGATGCTGGGCAACTGGTCCTTCGGCGATTATTTCAAGAAGGAAGCCATTCACTGGGCCTGGGAGCTGGTCGTGGAACGCTGGGGGTTTCCGGCGGAACGGCTGTACGCCACGGTGTACGCGCCGGACAAGAGCAAGGGGGATCCCGGGGAGTTTGACCAGGAGGCCTGGAATTACTGGGCGGAACTGTTCCGTTCCCGCGGGCTGGACCCGGAGGTTCACATTGTGCACGGCAACGTGAAGGACAATTTCTGGATGATGGGAGAGACCGGTCCCTGCGGCCCCTGCTCCGAATTGCACGTGGATCTGACCCCGAACGGCGATACGCAGGGCAGGCTGGTGAACAAGGATTCCGATTTGTGCATTGAGATTTGGAATCTGGTGTTCATCCAGTACAATGCGGAGAGCGACGGTTCCATGCGCAACCTGCCGGCCTGCCATGTGGATACGGGCATGGGCTTCGAACGCGCCTGCTCCATCATGCAATGCACGGACGGGTTCAAGGATTTTTCCCGCAAGCCTTCCAATTACGCCACGGATGTGTTCCGCCCGCTGTTTGACAGGCTGGAAGCCTTGAGCGGCCGGGAGTACTCGGACGTTTATCCCGCCCCCGGCTCCAAGCTGGTGGCCGCCGGGGACGACGTTCTCCAGGAGGCGATCGCCTTCCGTGTGATTGCCGACCACGTGCGTACTTTGAGTTTTTCCATTGCGGACGGAATTTTGCCGGGCAACAACGGCCGCAATTACGTGTTGCGCCGCATTTTGCGCCGTGCCGTGCGCTATGGTCGCCGCCTGGGGTTCACCCAGCCGTTCCTGGCAGAACTGGTGGATACGCTGGTGGCCTCCTTCGGCCAGGTGTTCCCGGAACTGGTTTCCCGTGCTGATACGGTGAAGGAGGTACTGACCCGTGAAGAAGCCAGCTTCAATGAAACGCTGGACCGCGGCCTGGAATTGTTTGACGCGGAAACCGCTTCCGCCGGGAAGGTGACCGGCGAGTTTGCCTTCAAGCTTTACGATACCTACGGATTCCCGGTGGACCTGACCGCCCTGCTTGCGGAGGAACGCGGGCTGGACATCGACATGGAACGCTTCAACCGTCTGATGGAGGAACAGCGCGACCGGGCCCGCGCGGCGCGGAAGAGCGAAGTGGTGCGCGCCCTGGATTTGAAGACGGACGCCGTAACGGATTTCACGGGCTACGATGTGGACGAGTGCGCCGCTACCGTGCTGGAAGTGAGCCGCCAGGGGGACTCCCTGTTTATTATTACGGACAAGACGCCGTTTTACGCGGAGATGGGCGGCCAGGTGTCCGATGCCGGACTGATCGAGATCGGCGGGGACAGCTACCACGTGGCGGCCGTCCAGCAGATCGGCGGAGCGCGCGCCCATGTGGTGGAGTACCAGGAAGGGCTGAACGTGAAGCCCGGGGACCGCGTGCATTTGAGCATTGACGCGGAACGCCGCCGCCGGGTGGAGGCCCACCATACCGCCACCCACCTCCTGCACTGCGCCCTGCACCAGGAGGTGAGCCCGGACGCGGCCCAGCAGGGGTCCTTCGTCTCGGAAGACCGCCTGCGCTTTGATTTCAACAGCGGAGCCGTCACGCCGGACCAGCTGCGGAAGATTGAAGAGAAGGTAAACGGCTGGATTGACGCCGGACTGCCGGTGTATTGCACGGAACGCGCCTATGCGGAGGTGAAGGGGAATTCCGCCATCGCCCAGTTTTTTGGGGACAAGTACGGAGATTTGGTGCGCGTCGTCCAGGTGGGCGGCTGCGAGAACGCGCTGGATGGCGTCTCCATGGAGTTCTGCGGGGGCACCCACATCGCGAACACGAAGGATATCGGCCTGTTCAAGATTAAAAGCGAAGGAGCCATCGCCTCCGGAGTGCGCCGCATTGAGGCCATGACGGGGGATGCCGCCCTGGAGATGATCCGCCAGCACGTCGTCGCCAAGAGCCTGGAGATCGCCAAAGCGGTGGAAAAGATCAAGGAAGTGAATTATGCCCTGGAGGACATGGGGCTGGAGCAGGTTCCGGTTCCCACCATTGAGGGCAAGCCCGGCCTGTCCGCCATCGGAGCTTCCGACATTCGCACGGTGAACGAGTCTCTGGAACGGTTTGACGCCAGCGTGGAACATTTCAAGCAGACGGCCCTGGATGCGGAGAAGAAGCTGAAGAAGGCCCGCGCCGGACAGTCCGCCGCCAGGGCCGACGCCCTACTGAACGAATGGCTTTCCGGTGGTTCCGCTTCCCTGATTCAGGTGGCGGAAGGGTCGGGGGAGCTTCTTCAGGAACTGCTCAACGGCTTGAAAAAGCGCCAATATGCGGGGGCGGCCTTTCTGCTGTGCGTAGACAGTTCTTCCTTGCTCCTGGGGGCGTATTGTGGCAAAGATGCCATTGCAGACGGCTTGTCCGCCGGGGATTTGGTCCGCGAGGTGTCGTCCCTTGGCGGCGGCAAAGGCGGCGGCCGGGCCGATCAGGCCCGAGGCTCCGCCCCGCAGGATGCGGACCCCCAGACGCTGGCCGCTGCGGCGCGCAAGATTATCAACGGGTAAGCCCCGAAGGGCAGCTCCAGTAAAAAGCCGATCATGGACAAGAAGATTTTTCCGGATGAACCCGAAATTCCCATTTTGCCGAACCTGTTCACGGCAGGGAACCTGGTGTGCGGATTTTTCGCCATTCTGACGATTTTTGAAGGGATCAACCAGGCGGACAGCGATGCCGTGGCGGCCTTTGCCTGTTATCAGAACGCCACGTTCCTGATTTTTGCGGCTTGTTTGTTCGATTTGTTTGACGGCCGGATTGCGCGTATGCGCGGGCAGGACGGCCCGTTTGGAAGGGAGTTCGATTCTCTGGCGGACATTGTTTCTTTCGGCATCGCTCCGGCGCTTCTGGTGGCCAAGGCGGTATTGTTCCAGCTTTCTCCGCCGGAAGTGGGCTGGGGCATCGGCATTTTGTACCTGCTGTGCGCCGCCCTGCGTCTGGCGCGCTTCAACTGCATGGCGTCGGCTCCCCGCAAGGAAGGCCAGAGCAGCGATTTCGTGGGACTTCCCGTTCCGATGGCGGCCGGGGCTGTGGTTTCCACCATGTACCTGGTGATGTACCTGGCTGGCAGGGCGCCGGATGGGGCCATGGACCTGGGCGTGTTCAAGTACGTGATCGCCCTGGCGATGGCAGGCGTTTCCGTGCTGATGATGAGCCGGGTGGTTTATCCCAGTTTCAAGCACATCAACATGCGTACGCGGGGTACGATGTACGCGATCGTGCTCATTGTGCTGACGGTCATCTGCATTTTCAAATTCCCGTGGGTGATGCCCGCGGTCATTTTCTCCATTTACCTGCTTTATGGGCTGGTGCGCCCCTGGGTGGCCCGCCGCTGGCGGAACAAGCTGGAAGCCAGCGACGGGGAGGAGGAGTAACAGAATTTTTCCAGCAAACGGAGGACCTTGCCCTGGCCATGCCGCCACAGGAACTGTGGATATTCCTTGCCCGATGCCGGGTCTCTTGTTCCAACTTTGTCCTGAACGCCATGTATCGTTACTCCATATCCCGGGAAGATTTCCACGCATGCGTCAATCATCTTCTTGACCGCCGAGCGCGAAAGGCTTTTTATGCGGTGCACCTCAAGAGAGGCATTTTCCAAGTAATAGCTTTACTGATTATTTTTTATGTTTGCTGGTATCTTCAAGCAAATTATGCGGAATCAGGATGGGTTAAAGCTTGGTTTCCTGCAGGTAATGTAATGGTTTTTTACTATATTTTTATAGTTTTGATTTTTTTAAATTATATACGTCTCTAGAAAAATCTCAGCTGGAAGCATCAGCGACATGATGCAAGAATACAATCGAGCATGAAAAATGCTCTCGAAAAAATTAGCAAAGACAAAGAATGGGACGAACCTGATTTGATGGAATACGACCCGGATAAAAAAGAAATAAAATTTCTTAATAAGACTCCTAAGAAGTATTCATTGCCTCCAGATTGGGAACAGTCATTGAATCACGTTCAGGATAATCTTTACTATGGGTTTGGTATGGACGGGTCAAAACAAATTATTATTCCATTCAAATCTACTGGAAATGATAAATCGTCTTTTTAATCTTAAATCATAGATCCTTTGATTTTAATTATGTACCGTTATTCCATTTCTCAAGCATAAGCACGTGCAGGCCTTTTATTTTCATTCTATGGTTTGTTGCTCTCCTGTTGCTCCGGTATGTGCAAGTTCATTATCGATAGTCAGGATGGATGCAAACGTGGCCGTTTTCTGGAGATGCAGTAGATTTCTTTTACGTGTTTTCTGCTTTGTGTGTTATTTTCAGAGGAAAAAATTTGATAAGCTTAATTGACTTTACATCTTTTAAACAGATAAATATCGGAAACGTTTAACCTTGCCTCTTGAGAAGATGGAAAAAGGTAAGGACTGGGAAAATCCGGATTGGATGGAATATGATGAAGAGAACCGAGAGATAAGGTTTCTCAATAAGCAGCCCGGGACGTATTCAATTCCGCTCCGCTGGGAAGATTCTCTTACTAAGGTGAGAGACGATTTGTTCTGCGGTTTTGGTACGAATCAATCGGGAAAGCCTATTCTTATTCCTTGGAAAGGACAACACACAAATTGAAAGCGATTCTGCGGCTTGGGCTGGAGCCAGGGCTCTCTAAGCTTTGGTTGCAGTTGTATAAGCACGCTTCCTGATCCTGGACCTGATCACGAATATCATATATTCGTTACTTCATCGTTGGAAATGAATTCCAGTAAGCGGCATGTCAAGCCGTGCAAGTTGTGCGATTTCATCCCTCCCGTTGGGAACGATATGCTGGATTTGAGGAGTTCCGGCACTTATCGGTTCTTCTTTTTGAAGTCGTCCGCAAAGGGGTCCCTTTCCGGAGCGGAAGGCCCGTTGTGGATTTCAAGGTTCTTGTTTTTGACCAGCGTGATGCATATGGGCTTGCTCCGGTTTCCCTGGGCGTCATACCTGTACAGGAAGCGGCGGACGAGTTCCTTGGTCTTGGAGTCGAACATGCGTTCTTCCACCAGCTCGGCGTATTGGTTGTAGCCGTAGCTCACATGGAACAGTTCATTTTTCTTGCCGTCATAAATCAGGCAGGACGTAAGCTGTCCGAATTTGCCGCGGGAATAGTAGGTGACGGAGACAAGGACGTTGTTGACGTTGTAAGTGCGCTTCCGCATTCCCTGGCCGTTGGAAGTTCTTTCAAAATAGCTGCGCGAACCGTCCTCATGCTTGACCAGGCGGGAGGAAGAGGGTTCCCGTATCTTGAATTCGTCCTGTCCGGCCTGGAGGGCGGAAGCCGCCAGGGCCAGCGGGACGATGAAAAGCAAGGGCGATGTTTTCATGATGAAAAAAGTGTTTCTGACTTATTAAAGTGATGTATAGTGCCTTTGACAAGAACGTAATTAAATGAATTGGTTCGTAAGGCGACATGAGTTGAACGTAGAACGCGGCGGCGTGCTGATGGGGATTGTGAATGTTACTCCGGATTCCTTTTCCGACGGAGGCCGTTTTTATGCGCTGGAAGAGGCCCTTGGCCATGCGGAGGAGCTGGAACGGCAGGGTGCCGTTATTCTGGACATAGGGGGCGAGTCCACACGTCCGGGAGCGGCGGAGGTTTCCGCGGATGAGGAGGTGGCCCGCGTGCTGCCCGTGGTGCGGGAACTCCGGAAGCGGTCGGAGGCCGTGATTTCCGTGGATACACGCCATGCCGCCGTGGCCGCCGCGGTGCTGGAGGCGGGGGCGGACGTGATCAATGATATTTCCGGCTTGTCGGACCCCGGCATGGCGGAACTGTGTGCGGAAGCGCGCTGCGGTGTAGTGGTGATGCATATGCAAGGGCGCCCGGAGACGATGCAGGACGCGCCCGCATACGGGGATGTTCTGGAGGAGGTGCGCCGCTATTTTGAGGAACGGTATGATTTTCTGCTGGGAAAGGGGCTTTTGCCGGAACAGGTCTGCTGGGACCCCGGCATCGGTTTCGGCAAGACGCTGGACCATAACCTGACTCTTCTTTCCAATATGGACCAGCTGCATGTGGCGGGGCGTCCGGTGCTGCTGGGCCTTTCCCGCAAGCGCATGCTGGGCGCCATCCTGGGCGGAACGGATTCGGGACGGGAGCCGCTGAGTACTGCGGTGATGACGGTATGGGGGCATTTGCACGGCGCCCAAATCCACCGCGTTCATGATGTGGAAGAGAGCGCCCGCGCGCTGCGGCTGGTCCAGGCCGCCGAACCGTTTGTACGCTGAACATTCCATGGTTTCCGCCTCTTCACGTCCGGTATTGACGTCGCTGGCGTCCGCAGGGTTTGCCCTTCTGGCTGCGTGCCTGTTTCTGGCCCTCAGGGGCGTCTGGCCGTTCGGCAGCCATTGTCTGGAGTACATGGACAACGGGCAGATGGTGTACCCGTCCCTGAAGTATTATGCCTCCGCTCTGATGTCCGGAGTGTGTGACGGCTCTTTTTTTTATGATATCAATGCGGGGTGCGGCATCCGGGTGAGCCCCTCCCTGCCTCATCAGCTTTTGGTCCCCTCCTCCTGGATTGCCGTGGCGATGGGGGATTCCTTCCTGCTGAGGGACATGGTCTGGGTGATGCTGGCGGACGTGGTCTGCATTTGCCTGACGGCTTCCTGGTTCCTGAGGCGCATGTTTCCATCCCTGTCCGTGGGGTGGACCGTGCTTTTGACCGCCGGGTACGCCCTGGGGGGATTTTTCCAGACCAAGTACGGCTTCATGCAGTTTCTGGACCATGCCGCCATGTTTCCGCTGTTTGCGCTGGGGCTGTACCGGCTGGTGAACGGCGGCCGGGGGTGGCTGTATGCCGTGGGGCTGTTCCTGCTGGCTACCTCCCTGTACAGCGCTTTCATGGCCGTGGTGGTCGGGTGGCTGTTTGCGTGGGCCTATACGCTGCCGTTGAAGGGAACGGAAGACCGGCGCATGATTCTGGGCCGCGTTTTCTGGTACACGGCGGCGGTGACGCTGGTTACCAGTTATTACTGGCTGCCGATGATGGAGATGAGCCGGGATTCCATGAGGTCCCTGTTCATGACGGCTCCCTTGTTTTCCGAGCTGCTGTGGCCGTTTGATCCTCCCAAGTTCCTGGAACGCCTGTATTCCTGCCTGCCGGGGATGGCCCCGGCCGCCCTGGCAGTCCTGTTCCTGGTGCGGAGACGGAGGGAGTCCGCGCCTCCGGACAGGTGCGTGCGCCTGTTTGTCCTGCTCCTGGCGGCTTCCATTCTTCCGGCGTTCGTGGAACCTTTCCACCGCGCCGCCCATTTGTGGAGCTACGTGGATTTTCCCGTGCGGTTCGGCTTTGTTCCCGGACTGGTCGTGACGGCGTTTTGCGCCTGGATGTTGACGGGAGATCGGCTGCCCGTGCCGCAGGGCCGGAGATTCGGATGGCCGCTTTGTCTGGGATTGCCCGCCGCGGCGTTTGCCGTTTCCGCGGTTGTTCTGCACGTGGCGGAGATGGATGTTGCCGTCCGCCTGCTTCCGCTGCTGTTTTTCCTGTGCGCCTGGTTGATCTGGAAGCATGCGGAAGGCAGGAGGCTGATGGGCGGCATTGCCGCCGTGCTGCTGCTGGGGCTGCCCGTGGGGGCTGCCGCTTTCTGGAAGAAGGGGGATGAGGAAAAGGCTGCCGTGCAGTGCCTGAATGCGGAGTGGCTGGCGCGGCAGATGCATGGGTATCAGGGGCTTTTGCGCGTGAAGGACCGGGACAGGGTGATGGTGGACAATTCCGCCTGCCTGGGGAACATTCCCTCCATCAGCAATTTCCGGCACACGACGAGCATTGCCCATTTCCGTTTTCTGAAGAACCTGGGATACCGGGACGAGTTTACGCGCACTTATGGACAGGGGGGAACCCTGTTTTCCGATCTTTTGCTGGGGCACGGATTCGTGCTGGCGTCCTGCCCCGTGGAAGGCATGGAAGATGTCCTGTCCCGCGACGGCATGTATTTGTACCGCCTGCCGGGCGCGCAATGGGGGCGGGTGGTGCCTGAAAGCGCCCTGGGGCTGGAGCTTGACGACAAGGCTTCCGTTTTCGAGAATCTCAATGTATTGTACGCGCGGCTGTTCCCTTCCGGCAAGAGTCCGCTGTACGTTCCTGCGGAGGCGCGGACGGAAGTATGCGGGAATGCCTACAGCATGAGGATTCCGGAGCGGGACGGGGACGTGTACGGCTTTCCCCTGACGGATACGGATGAATTGAAGGTGGACGGGCGGGAGGTCCCCGTGATGGCGGAAGCGCAGAAGAAGCCCGGCTGGAAAGGGAGGACTTACAACGGAACTCTGGAATTGAAATCCGCCGTAACCGGCGGGGAAACCCTGGTAACCGGGGTGATGCGGCGGCTGGTGGAGTGCCCCATGATCGTGGCCGCCGCACAGCAGGGGGAATGGGATTTGCCCGCATTTCCGGAAGGTTCCGCCCCCCGCAGGATGGAGGAACGGGGGAGAGGCGGCCACGTGGAGGTGGACCTTGCCGCCGGGGCAAGGGAGGCCCTGATGATTCCGGTGGTATATGACAGGGGATGGAGCGCCGTCCGCAACGGGGTTTCCGTGCCTGTGGAGAAGGTTGGGGAGTTGATGGCGGTGCGTTTGGAACCTGGACGGAACCGGGTGGTGTTTGATTATTTTCCCCCTCTGCTGAAGGAAACGTTGGCGGTGTCCGCTGTGGCGGCCCTGTTCCTTTTGCTGTATGCCGGGTGGGCGCGTCGGCATCCGGAAGCGCCGTTGAGAAGGGCCGTGCTGGCTTGCGGTTACCGCCTGTTCCTGTTTTGCTGCGCCTGTCTGCTGCTGGCCGTGTATGCCGGGTCCGTTGTTGTGTTTGCCGTGCAGTGCCTGTTGTAACAGGGAGTGCGTGCGGCAGTTTACGGGGGCTTTTTTCACCGGAAGCGGGATGAAAATGAGAAAGAGATTTTTTTGTCTTGCGTATTTTCTGAAATTACAGAAAATAGAGTCATGGTTTTGGACGACGTGCAGAAAGCTTTTGTGGAGCAATGGGGGGAGATGGGCGCCAGATGGGGCGTCAGCCGGTCCGTGGCGGCGGTTCATGCGTTTTTGTATTTGAGCGAGGAGGCCCTGAGCGCCGATGATTTATGCGAGGCTTTGTCCATGGCGCGTTCCAATGTTTCCACGGCGCTGAAAGAACTGGAGGGGTGGGAGCTGGTGTTCCGGGAAAGCAGGATGGGGGACAGGAAGTCCTATTACCGCGTGCAGGCCGATGTGTGGGAGATGGCCAGAGCCATCATGAAGGAGCGTAAGAGGAGGGAGGCCGAGGGCGCCTTGAGAACGGTCGGCGAATGTCTGGAAAAAGCCCGGAAAGTGCGGAACGAGTTTCAGGAAGACAGACTGGAGGCCATGCAGGAGATATTGCAATTGGGCTGTTCTTTTGCGGACAAGGCCGCTTCATGCCCGCCTTCCCTGATTAAGAAAGCGCTGAAGATGGGAGGAAAGGTTCTGGATTGGGTAGCCAGGAAGTAAAGGAAGAGCCGCCCGGAGATATGGTTGAAGAAAGAGTGAAAGGCATGATGGTGTTCTGAAATTTCTGTAATTATGGAAAATAGAGAAATAAAATGAAAACGAATGTGTGTGAATGTCCGGACAAGGTTGCCGTGACCGGCGTCCTGGGGTACAGCGGGCGTTATATGGCCCGGAAGCTTGCGAACCGGGGCGTGGGGGTTGTCGGGCTGACCAATTCCTTGGGGAAGCCCAATCCGGATGGATGGCAGCTGTCTCCCCTGTGCTGGAATGATCCCGTCGCCTTGGCGGAGAGCATGAGGGGATGCCGCGCCCTGATCAATACGTACTGGGTGCGGTTCAATTCCCGGTGGTTTTCTCATGCGGAGGCTGTGGAGCATACAAGAGTGTTGTTCGAGGCCGCCGCCAAGGCCGGAGTGGAAAGGATCGTGCATATCAGCATCACCCATCCCGACAGGGACAGCAGCCTGAGCTATTTCCGAGGGAAGGCGGAGTTGGAACGCATGCTGGAAAGTCAGGATATTCCGTATTCCGTCTTGCGTCCGGCCGTCTTGTTCGGCGAACGGCCGGGGGAAGATATCCTGATTAATAATATGGCCTGGGTTCTGAGGAATTTTCCGGTAGTGGGCATTCCGGGGAATGGGGAGTACCGTCTTCAACCGATCCACGTGGAGGATCTGGCGGCTCTGGCCGTCCGGGAGGCGATGGCGGAAGACGGGGAAAACAGGGTTATTGAGGCGGTAGGGCCGGAGGCCTATACGTTCCGCGGCCTGTTTGCCATGCTGGGGGAAGCGATAGGCGTCAAAAGGCCGGTTATGTCCGTTCCCCCGTGGAGCGCCCTTGCCGCCGCCAGGGTGATGGGGGCGTTCCATCGCGATGTGATGCTGACAAGGGACGAGATACGCGGATTGATGGAGGACAGGCTGTGTGTTGAAGGAGCCGTTCCGGCCGGTTTTTCCCGGCTTTCCTCATGGGCCCGGAAACATGCTCAGGAGTTGGGAAGGGCGTATGCCTGTGAAATGGCCAGGAGGAGAGTTGAACGGTAGCTTTTCCGGAAAACGGGGCGTGCCGCTCCGGGCGGGACAGGCGCAGGACGCCGCGGTGTCCTGCCCTGCCGCGTGACGTGAAAAGGCTTTGCGCTTTTGAAGGATGGTTGACAGCGGAGCGTGGCCGGGTAGAGTGGCGTTATGCAGTCTTCCTATTGTCCGAGTCCCTATCGATACACGCGCCGCGTGACCCGCGAAGTCATGGTGGGCAATGTGGGTGTTGGCGGCGCCAATCCCATCCGCGTCCAGTCCATGTTGACGTCCGACACGCGGGATACGGATGCCTGCGTGAAGGAGGCCCTGGAGCTGGCCGCCGCCGGCTGCGAGATTATCCGGCTGACCGCCCAGACGAAGGCGTATGCGGCCAATCTGGAGAATATTTCCCGCGAATTGCGCGCGGCAGGCTGCCATGTGCCGCTGGTAGCGGATATTCATTTCAAGCCGGACGCCGCGATGGAGGCCGCCAAATGGGTAGAGAAGATCCGCATTAATCCCGGCAATTTCATCGACAAGAAGAAGTTCGAGGTGCGCGAGTACACGGATGCCGAGTACCAGGAGGAACTGGACCGCGTGCGGGAGGAGTTTACGCCCCTGGTGCTGTTCTGCAAGGAACATGGCCGCGCCATGCGCATCGGTTCCAACCACGGTTCCCTGTCCGACCGCATTTTGAACCGTTTTGGCGATACGCCGGAGGGAATGGTGGAGAGCGCCATTGAGTTTGCGCAGATTGCCCGCGACCTGGATTACCATTCCCTGGTGTTTTCCATGAAGGCGTCCAGCGTGAAGGTGATGATCGCCGCGTACCGCCTGCTGGTGGAGCGCATGAACGCGCTGGGTCCGGACTGGAATTATCCCATCCATCTGGGGGTGACCGAGGCGGGGGGCGGGGAAGACGGCCGCATCAAGAGTGCGGTGGGCATCGGGTCCCTGCTGATGGACGGCATTGGCGATACCCTGCGCGTGTCCCTGACGGAAGATGCCGTGCGCGAGGTGCCCGTGGCCTACCGGCTTTCCAATCCGTTCCAGCCGTCCGAAAGGCCGGACGATCCCCCCTCCGCGTTTCCGGAACCGGAGTTGTGCTATGATCCCCTGAAGTTTTCCAAGCGGCAGGGCGGCCTGGCCATGTGCTACGGCGTTCGCCTGGGCTGGGAACAGCCCGTGCGCGTGGTGGTTCCCGATGCCGGTTTTTACGCCCTGCAGGATGAGCGCGGCGCCATGGGCGACATGATGCCGGAGCTGGCCCTGGGCCAGTTGGACGCCATTGAAGTTGACCCCCGCAGCGATGCCGACCTGGAGCCGCTGAAAGAGTTGGCGGAGCCGTCCATCGTGACCGTGAAGAACGGGCTGGACATGGAGCCGGTGCACGCGTTCCGCCTGCTGGCTTCCCGCATTGAGGACAGGCATTTGATTTTGCTGAAGGATACGCTGGCGCCCGGTTCCGTTTCCGGAGAAGACGTGCCGCTGGTGGCCGCCCGGAATGCGGGCTCCCTGCTGTGCGACGGGATTGGGGACGCTTTGCTGGTGCAGGGAGAGTCCGATCCGCGGCTGGCTTCCTTCCTGGCCTTTAATATCCTGCAGGCCACCGGGATGCGGTTGACGCGCGCGGATTACGTTTCCTGCCCGTCCTGCGGGCGCACCCTGTACAATATTCAGGAGGCGACGGACCGCATCCGCAAGGCCACGGAACATTTGAAGGGGGTGAGGATTGCCGTGATGGGGTGCATCGTGAACGGGCCGGGAGAGATGGCGGACGCCGACTTCGGGTATGTGGGGGGGGCTCCGAACAAGATTAACCTGTATGTGAAGCATACCCCCGTCAAGTTCAATATTCCCGAGGAAGAGGCGGTGGAGAGGCTGGTGGACCTGATCAAGGAGTACGGACGCTGGGTGGAGCCGAAACGGGAGAGTTTTTAATACGGAAGACCGCACGGCATGGGAAGGGTGTTTATCAGCGGCGGAAAAGGGGGACTGGCCCGCGCCGTGGCGGCGCATTTTTCCGCCGCCGGATGGGCAGTGGACGCCCCCTCCCGTGCGGAGCTGGACGTGGGGGACTGTTCCGCCGTGGAAGAGTGGTTTGCGGGGCGGCCTGCGTATGATCTGGCGGTGTGCGCCGCCGGAGTGACGAAGGACCGCCCTTTTTTGAAACAGACGGAGGATGAATGGGACGCCGTGATGGGCGTGAATGCCAGGGGGGCCGCCTGGTGCGCCCGCTGCGCTGCGGCCGGCATGCTGCGGGAGGGCAGAGAGGGGCAGGTCGTGATGATCGGTTCCTATGCCGCGTACAGGCCCGCGCCGTCACAGGCGGCGTATGCCGCTTCCAAGTCAGCTCTGGAAGGCCTTGTCAAGAGTCTGGCCCGGGAGTGGGGGAAGAAGGGAATCCGTGTGAATCTGGTTTTGCCGGGGTTCATGCTTACGGATATGACGGAGGGATTGCGCGGAAGCGTGAAGGAGGCGGCTTTGTCCCGGCACGTTTTGGGCAGGTTCAATACGCCGGAGCAGACGGCGGCGTTTCTTCTGTTTCTGCAGGAGGCGCTGACGGCCGCCTCCGGGCAGGTTTTTGATCTGGACAGCCGGATTCTTTAGGGGGTGGCCGGGGATTCCGAGGCTACCGCCGGTTGTTGTGAATCTGCGGGGCGTTCAGCGGTTTGTTCCGCGTTCAGGAGGCTTTTGATCCACGGGATGACGGCGTCTTTTTTGAAGAAGTGGTTGCGCGGATCGACGTTGGCCAGGCGGAAGAATTCGGTTCTGTCCAGTCCGGAGGGGAGGCGTTCCCCCTGCCAGCGTTTGGCGGGGTCCGCAAAGCGCGGCTGGTGCAGGAAGCGGAAGGCGTCTTCCCTGCCCGCCATGCGGTAGGCCTGCGCGATAAGACCGAAGTCCCGGTCCAGCCCCCCTTCCGTACAGATGACGGGGCGCGGAGCCAGGGAGGCGACGATGTCCGGGAAGTCGAATTGCTGCCAGAAGCCGGGTATCAGGTGGCGGATGGAGTTGGGCGCAGGGCGGGAGCCGTTGGCGGACGGTTTGGTCATGGTTTGCGCCCGTTCCAGCGTACGGCACAGAAAGTCGTTGTACACGAAGGCATAGATGTCCGGGTTAAGGACTCCCAGAACCATCATGGGTTCCGTGCCCAGGGAGAAGCCGCTGAGGATGATATGGCTTTTTTGTATGAAGGGGAGTTTTTTTACCCAGTCCAGAATGCATTGGTCCGTGTAGGATGTGTAGCCCAGCCAGCTCCAGTCCATTTCCAGCAGGAGGCGCGCCAGGTTGTCGTAGTCGTGGGAGGCGCGTCCGGCCGCATGTTCCGCGTCTCCCTGTTCTCCGGCGCCCGCGTTGTCCACCACGACGGCCACCCAGCCTTCCCGGACATAGTGCCAGGCCATGGCGTTGGGACTTGGCCGGGGAAGGGGGGAGTTTTCCAGTTCCGCGGATGTTTCCGCCGCCAATTCCTCCTTGGTCTGGTCCGACCCGGGAATGCAGAAGAGGACGGGTGCCGGGCGCTGCGGTGTGGCGGAGTCCGGTACGAGTACCAGAAACGGTACGGCGGCGTTCGGGAAAGGATAGCTTTCCCATTTTTCCACCCTGTATCCCTGCCGTGAAACGGTTTTGACGAGCCTGGGGGGCTGTATTTCCTGCGAGGCCGGGAATTTCATCAGCTTTTTCATGGCCTGGCGCACCTGTTCCCGCCATGAAGGGAAGTTTTCAGGGGGCATGCCGGGCTGAAAGGCGCATGCCGGGCGCACTTGTTCCAGCATGGTTTGGACAATGCCGCGGGAGGAGGTATGGCGACGGTCCGCGCGCGGCGATTGGAGGACAGCCCATTCGGAAGGCTGGAAGGCCGTTGGGGAGGGAGAGGCGGCCCATGCCGGCAGGCAGCAGGCGAGAAGAAGGGTGCTGCGGAAGAGTGTTTGCAAGGGCATGGAGGAGAGTTTGCCACGGTTTTTCCGGTTTTTCAAGAAGGCTGGACTGGTCTGTTTTTCATCCGTTGTGAGTGGGAAAGCGGAGAAAGCTGATGCCTTCCGTGAAATATTTCCCGCATTGGGGGAAGAATGCCTTCCTCCCTGTGTTTTCCGTTTTTTGCGGCTGATTATTCTTCCCCTGTCCGGTGGAGGGGAGTCAAGAGAAGTAACGAAGAGAGGGAAGCTAAGGCTTTTCAGCCCAAATGGTTATGCCGGAAGGGAGATGTTCCGCAAGAGCAGGCAGATACCGCCGTAAAGTTTCCGTAGTGTCCATGAGTTCGGCTTTTCGCCTTGCCGTAGATATTTATGGATTGCCTTTCATTCCCGACGTATTCGGGGCTTGTTTCCGGGGCGGCGGAGGGGTACTTTTCCCGGGTCATGATTTCGGAGGGGAACAGCTGTGCGGAACCGCGGGTTTGCGGGCTTGGCCTGGCTTCCGCATTCGGGCTGGGCGCGGAGGCTCATGTCAGCGGCGTCCGGCAGGGACTCCAGATGTTGAAGCCGTTGAAGGAGTTGTGGGGTGCGGGGCATCCCTGGGGTGATGTCCGCAGCGGCTGGATTCCGGAGCGGGGCATGTTGTGCAGCCGCCGGAACGGCCCGGCGTCCCAGTTGGCCCTTCTTCTGGCCCGCCAGGCCGTGGAGGAAGCCGGATGGGGGCCGCACGAGCTGGAGGACGCCGCGCTGATTGTAGGCAGTTCCCGCGGGAATGCCTCCGGCTGGCTGAGTCCGTGGCCCGGCAGGCGGCCCATGAAGATTCTGGCCGTGCCCAATTCCCTGCACAGCGAGCTGGCTTCCTGCGTGAGCATTGAACTGGGCATTCACGGTCCCTACCATGTGCTGGCAAGCGGCTGCGCCGCCGGGCTGGATGCCGTGGGGATGGCGGCCATGCTGATGCGGCAGGGTATCGTGAAGCGGGCCCTGGCTGTGGGGCTGGACCTTCCCTTGTGCCGGGAGCTGCTGGGGACGTACTGGGCTTCCGGCATGTTGTCCCGCAATGGCATGAACGATCCCTATGGTTCCGGTGCGGACGGGATGTGCATTTCCGAGGGAGGGGCGTCCTTGGCTCTGGAGATGTCCGCGGAGCCGGGTATTCATTTGAGGGATTATGTGGTGAATTCCGACGCGTTCAGTCCGCTGGGCATGCCGTCCGACGGGAAGCGCATTGCGGAGCTGCTTGAAAGGGTTCTGAAGGGATGGGATGGAAGGGTGCCCCTGACCGTGTGTCCCCATGCCAGCGGTACGGCGGGGAATGCCCTGTCCGAACGGAATGCCCTGGAGCTTGTTTTTAGCCGGGACAGCCTGCCGGACCTGAGGATGATGAAGCCGTGGACGGGCCATGCGATCGGCGGCAGCGGCATTCTGGAGTTGGCGCTGATGCTGGCTTTTGTGCGTGAAGGAAGCCTGCCTCCCAATCCCGGCTGGGTGAGTTCTCCGTGCGGAGGGGCCGTTCCGGCGGCGGAAACAGCGCTGGACGGAGAACGTTTGCTGGTCAAGTCCGCCGCGTCCATGGGCGGCCATAACGTGGTGCTGAGTTTGTCCGTGGATGCCTGATTGCTGTCTCCAATATATCTGAGTATGAGAAATCCTGAACGGTTTTTATCAGAGTTGAAGTCCGCGGGGCTGCTGCGCGTTCTGCGGAATGTGGAATGCCTGCCCGGCGGGATGGCCCGCATGGAGGATGGCCGGGAAGTGGTGAATCTGGCCAGCAACGATTATCTGGGGCTGGCACATCATCCGGCTCTGGTGGAGGCTTTTGCCAAAGGCGCGCGCGACGGCGGGGCGGGGGCCATGGCTTCCCGCCTGGTAACGGGAACGCGCCGTGCGCATTCCGGGCTGGAAGAGGCCCTGGCCGTTTTGAAGGGGACTGAAGCGGCCGTCAGCTTTTCCTCCGGTTACGCTACCTCGCTGGGAGTGATTACCTCCATTGCGGGCCGGGAGGATACGGTGGTCATGGATAAGCTGTCCCACGCCAGCCTGATTGACGGGGCGCGGCTGTCCGGAGCCCGTTTGTCCACATTCCTGCATAACGATATGGAATCGTTGCGGAAAAAACTGGAGTACCTGCGGAGCACGAATCCTTCCGGAGGAATCCTGGTGGTGACTGAATCCGTCTTCAGCATGGACGGGGATCGCGCGCCTCTTCAGGAGATCGTGCGTCTGAAGGAGGAGTTCGGCGCCTTGCTGCTGGTGGACGAGGCCCACGGATTCGGCGTACTGGGTGAACATGGAGCCGGGCTGGCGGAAGAGCTGGGGGTTTCCTCCGGAGTGGATTTCCAGATGGGTACGCTGAGCAAGGCGGCCGGGCTGAGCGGAGGATATGTGGCCTGTTCCCGGGCATGGGCTGATGTGATGATCAATTCCGCCCGCTCCCTGATTTATTCCACGGCTCCGCCTCCGGCGCTGGCCGCAGCCGCCCTGGCAGCGGTACGGATCATCAGCGGGGAGGAAGGGAAGGAGCTGCGCCGGCATGTTTCCACTCTGGCGGATGCTCTTTCCGGAGCCCTGGGTATGCCGGGACGGCCCGTTTCTTCCATCTTTCCGGTCGTGATCGGTGAGAACGGGGCGGCCCTTTCTGCAGCGCAGGAGCTGCTGGAACAAGGTTTTCTGGCTCCCGCCATACGCTACCCAACCGTGCCGCGCGGAACGGCCCGGTTGCGCATCACGGTGACGGCGGCCCACCAGCCCGAACAGATAGAAGCGCTGGGGAAAAGACTGGCGGATTTGCTGGGGCGCGTGCATTAAAGTTTTCATCACTCGTTATGAATGTTTTTTCCTGCCGTTCCCTGCATTTGGTGCTGAGCCTGTTTTTTCTTCCCATGGTGGTGGTGTATGCCGTCACCGGCCTGCTTTATCTGGCCGGTACGGATGAGAATTTTACCTCCACCGTGACGGTGCATGAGCTGGACGGCACCGACCGTCCTCCCTACGAAGCCTCCCTCCGGGAGCTGGAACGGCGCGGAGCCACGCTGCCGGAGGGGAAAGTGCGTCCATTCAAGGGGAATTACGTGCTCGGCCCTTTGACGGATGACCATGTGTTGTTGATCAGGAAGGGGGATGCGCTCCGCGCGGAGATGGTGTCTCCGGGGGTGTATTCCAAATTGCTGCTGGTACATAAGGGGAAGGCCGGATGGTGGTTTACTTTTCTGGGCGGGGGGGCCGCTTTTTCCCTGCTGGCGGCTTATGTGACAGGCGTCGCCCTGATGTGGAGAAGCCGCAGCAAGCGCAGGTTGATGTTGTTCAGCGCCGCGCTGGGTATTGGCGCCGTTGCGGCGGGTTATCTGCTGCTTTAAGCAGTGTCATAAGGAGAACCCGGTTAGAAAGGCGATATGTCCCCCTGGATGTTTTTACGGGTTCTTTTTCAAGTCAGGCGCGCCGGGATGCCAGAGCTTGCATCTTGACAGGAGATAGATATTCCAGTAGGACGGACACAACGATTCCAAGAAGGAATTTCAACAACCCCATATAGGAATAATACGATGATGAACGATCCCTCTTTCCCCCAAAATCCGTCCTGCTGCAGTGGTTCCCCTTCCTGCACGGCTGCCCTGGTCCTCGGCATTATTGCCCTGGTTCTTGCATTGATAGGCTTTTTCCCGTGCCTGGGCTGGGTGGCCCTGATCCCGGCCGGCCTTCTTGCCATTATCGCGTTGATTATGAGTATTGTGGCCGCAAGCAAGGGCTCTCCCAAGGGCGCGCTTGTCGTTTCCATTATTGCCGTAGTGCTGACGTTGATGGCCTGCGGCGCCCAGATATGGATGGTCAGCTCCGCTTCCGCCTTTGCGGAAGAACACAGCGTGGAATTTCAGAAGATCATGGATAATTCGACCAAGGAAGTTCCGAAGGAAGGGGAATCCCTCCGGAGGCCGCAGGCTCCCGCTCCTGCTGTTCCCGCTGCGCCTGCCGCCGAAAGGGGAGAAACGTCCGATACTCTTTAAAAGCCGGGCAAGAGGTTTTTCCCCGGATCATTTATATGTTACATGGCGGGGATGCCAGGCATTCCCGCCATGATTTGTTCGGCATGATCAGGAAAGTATGGCTCCCCGTGTGGGCGGGATTATCCCTTATGCTGCTGATCCCTTCCGTCATGGCTTTGCTGATTAGTCCGGGAGGGATGAATTCCATAGCCGCTGCCGTTGCCGTGCCCCATCAGGAATGTCCTCTGTGCGGCATGACCCGCGGTTATGCAGAAATGGCGAACGGCCATGTACGCGAGGCGTGGGAATGGAACAGGGGAGCCCCGTTCTGGTTTTCCATTGGCCTGCTCAACGGCGGAGCCGCCGTGATTTACGTGTTGTGGATGTTGATGAAGAGATACAGAGAAAAGGATATGGATTCAGGCCAGCGGGAGCGGTGAAGGGGGCCATTTCAGGGATTTTCCTTGTTTGCCCGGCTGTGACGTCATGTTCTTTCATTTAATTCCCGTCATGAAGAGAAGGGGAGCATAAGACAGGAAATCCTGATTTCCAACATTTCTTAAATTTCAATAATTGTTTTTATTTCCGGATGTTGCGGCACATCCGGCGAAGATTTGCAGGGGACCTGATGTCTCTGAAAACAACCAGGGCGCTTTTTGTGTAACGGAAAGGCACCTTGACAGTTTTTGTCTGAATTCTTTAATTTCAAGAGTGTTTCCCGGATGGGGAATGCCAATGAAAAAATGAATTATGGACAAGTCAAATGATTTGGACGGGATTCGTCCTGTTCGCGAAGCTGTTTCGCCGATTGCGGCACTGGTTTTAGGTATTATCGGATTGGTGCTTGCAATTCTCGCCTTTCTTCCATGTCTGGGTTGGGTGGCAGTTATTCCCGGGCTGCTTTGCGCCATTTTATCCGTGATTCTGGGAGTCGTCGCGGTAAGACGCTATGACAATAGAACCTACTGTATGGCCAAAGGAGCGTTGACTTGCGGTTGTATTGCTCTGGTAGTCATTATCGGCGCGGTTATTTACCAGGGGATGATTCTGGCTCCGGTCATGAAGCAGGCGGATGTGCATACGCACGAATTCCGGCGCACTGCCCTTCGCGCCGTGAATGAGGCCAAAAAGGATATGTGCCCGGATTCCTGTGAAGCGGTGGATCGGGTCGTCTCCGTAGTGATCAAACCGGACGATTCGTCGGAAACCGTGACTGAAACGTTTTTGGAAGTAGCTCCGCCTCCGGAACGGGGAGCTACCGCCGAGCTGGAAGGTCCCGTTCCGGAACGTTTCAAAGAGCAGGATAAGTAATTTTCCGAGAAGAGAGAGGGCGGGCTCCATCTTTCCAATTTTTGAGTGTGTCTGTTTCGGATTCCCTGCATTATGGCGAATGACCCCCGTATATGTTCCGCAGAACGGGCCGGATTTGTCCTGTGGCTGCTTCTTATGTGAGCGGGCGTTCTTTGATGAATCATGGAGAAAGGGCTGTCCGGAGGGCTGGAAAATAACTTGAAGTGCTGAAGCAGGAAATTCATGGAATGTCCCTCCTGTCCGATTGGGGGCGGGCAGTTGGAGGGAATGCTCAAGCAGCGTTGATCGTTGAAAACGTAAAAGGCGTGGGAATGGAGATCTGAAAAAGATTCCTGCACGGTTGGGAGCGGATGACGGATTTATTTCGTACCATGCTCCGGATTTGCAGGAAGAAGAGCTTGCCGCGGAGGAGGCATGCTACTTGATGATTGATTCAATAGTCTTGGGATCAATGGTCTAGGCCCCTGGAAACAAGGTGCGTTTTCAAAAGATGATGGGAGAAATGGAGCTGATGCGAGGCATCATTTCAATTGAACTATCATTTATATGAACCAATCCATATCAGAATATGCGCAGGGTATGCCTGCGGAACGGCCGGGAATGACATTTTTCATTCCCTGCAAAGCTAATAATGCCCCTCTGCTGGTTGAGGCGGTTCAATGCATCCGCTGGAGCACGCCGGAAGCGGGCATCGTCGTTCTGGACGACGAGCGGGCTCCGTGCCCCCAGACCGTGAAGGAAGTATTGCTCCATCTGTCCGTAGAATGGAAGCTTTTGAAAAAAACGCACACGTCTTCAGACCATGCGGCCTCCATCCTTTCCCTGATGGCCCAGTCCATACGGCATCCGGAGGACGTTCTGGTGCGCACCAAGCCGGATAATCTGGTTCTGTGTGCCGATTTCCTGAGGAACTTCGGCCGCTCCGGTTCCGGGCTCTGCGGGACCTGTTTGCGCTCCGGTTTGCTGAGCAATGAGCTGTATGCCTTGAAGCCCCCCGTTCTGCTGGCCATTCTTCAGCATTTGGAACAGTCTTCCTCCACGATGAAGTGTCCGGAAGGAGCGGTGGTTCTGGGGGCGTTTACCGCTTTGTTTCCGGACGGGGCGCCGCTGCTTGCCAAGGCATGGACGCGCGGCTCCGGAGGTCCCCTGTGGGGATATTACAACTGGATGACTTTCCCGTCTGCGGAATCCCTGGCGGATATGGACGTGGTTTCCCTGAGCCGGCGCTACCAGGACAAAGTGGCGCGTTCTGCACGGCTTTCCGTGATGAGGTGCCTACGCCGCACGCTTGGCATTCCCCGTACCTCCGCCAATTCCCAGGGCGCCGATGAATAACAACAGCAGCATCTCCGGGAATGGGTTGAGGAAAAGCCCGGCGAAGTTTTCCCCCTTTTCCCGGCGGATACAAACATTCAACGAAAAAACAAGGTGAATGAAAACGGCAATCATCTGCCTGCTCCGGAATAGTCCGAAGACATTCATATCATCCTGAGGCCATGGCTGCTGCTGATTTTTCCCGGCAGGATTTTTGTGAGAGGTGCCATATTGTGCTGTGCCCAACGGATGCGGCGGAGAATTGGCCGTGCATCGGCTTTGAAGCGATGGCGGGCGGGAGCGTGCTGGCCGTGGACAGGCGCGGTGCCTGGGAAAAAGATGATCGAATACGGCAGTCCGATAGGAATGGAGGCTTCCCTGGAGAGCTGGGGGAGGCGTTTGCACGATTGCGGAATTGCCGGAATGGGCCTGCCTTTTTATTTCTTAATTTCCTTTTTCTGCCGGGCCCTTCTCTGCGGCCAGCCGACTCCTGTTTCCTGTTTCATTGGGAAAAGGAGCATTCCGCCAGGGATACTGCCCTATTTAAGACGATTGGGTTCCGCAAAGCGGAGGATATGCTCGCCGGGAAGGGCCAGGTTGCCCTTGTCCCGCGCGATCATTTCAAAGTAGTGGGGGTCCTGCGATATCCAGATGAATTCGTTTTTGGACTGTTCCATCTGTTCCCGCGCCTTTTCCAGACGCGCCTGCAGGAAGGAGCGTTCATGTTCCAGGGAGCGCAGGTCCTTCCACGGCTTGAAGCAGACCAGAGAGAGCAACATGGTCAGGCACAGGGCCAGCACAATGGCGAAGAGCCGCAGAGCCCTCTGAACGATGAGGGCACGTTTTTCCCGGCGGATTTCAAGTTCCGCCAAGGTAAAACGATGGTAATAGCGGCGTCTCCAGAGCATTTTACTAAGTCAAACAAAGCATTTTTGATCACAAGATATGAATTTTGCCACCAAAAATTGCGTCATCTTCCAGTTCCTCTTCAATTCTGAGCAATTGATTGTATTTTGCCATGCGGTCGGAACGGCTGAGGGAGCCGGTTTTGATTTGTCCGGCGTTGGTCGCCACAGCGATGTCCGCAATGGTGGAGTCTTCCGTTTCCCCGGAGCGGTGGGAAATGACGGCGGAGTATTTGTTGTCCTTGGCCAGCTCCACCGTGTCCAGCGTTTCCGTCAGGGAGCCGATCTGGTTGACTTTGACCAGCACGGCGTTCGCCACATGGCGGGAGATGCCCAGGTTGAGGAATTCCACGTTGGTGACGAAGAGGTCGTCCCCGACGAGCTGGGTGTTGTCGCCCATGGCTTTGGTGAGATGTTCCCAGCCCTGCCAGTCGTTTTCCGCACAGCCGTCTTCAATGGAGATGATGGGGTATTTTTTCTGAAGTTCCTGATAGTAGGCCGTAAGTTCTTCCGCCGTTCTGCCGCGGCCGTCTGATTTTTTGAATACGTACAGGTTTTGGGAGGGGTCGTAGAATTCGGAGGAGGCCACGTCCAGGGCAATGAAGATGTCCGTGCCCAGCGTGTAGCCAGCGCGTTCCACGGCGCGGGCGATGCATTCCAGGGCGTCGTCCGCGGATTTCAGGGCAGGGGCGAAGCCGCCTTCATCCCCCACGGCTGTGGACAGGCCGCGGTCATGCAGGACGTCCTTCAGCGCATGGAAGACTTCCGCACCGTAGCGCAAGGCTTCCCGGAAGGTGGGGGCGCCCTTGGGCATGATCATGAATTCCTGAAAGTCAATAGGGGAGTCCGAATGGGCACCGCCGTTGATGATGTTCATCATGGGGACGGGAAGCACCTTGGCATTCGGGCCGCCCAGGTATTTGAAGAGGGGCAGGTCAAGCTGCACGGCGGCGGCTTTTGCCACGGCCAGGGAGACACCCAGAATGGCATTGGCGCCCAGACGGGATTTGTTGGGCGTGCCGTCCAGGTCAATCATGATTTTGTCAATGGCGGGCTGAAGGGTAGCGTCATGTCCCGCGACTTCCGGAGCAATGAGTTTGTTGATGTTTTCCACGGCCTTGAGAACGCCCTTGCCTCCGTAGCGCTTGGAGTCTCCGTCGCGCAGCTCCCAGGCTTCATGCTCTCCGGTGGAGGCTCCGCTGGGGACGGATGCGCGCCCGATGGCGCCGCCTGCCAGGGCTACGTCCACTTCCACGGTGGGGTTGCCCCGTGAGTCAATGATTTCACGGCCGCGTACGTCAATAATTTCAAGTTCGTTGGTTATCATGGAATTTTTTATTGTGCCAGTTGGACAATAAAAGGGAGTCCTCTGTTTCCGGAGAGCATGTCATGAGCCGGAAATGAGCCGGAAAAGTGTGGCTTCAGGCCCGGAAACGGCGCAGAACGAGGGTTATGTATTCCAGGACGTCCGGTTCTGAAATTCCTCCCGAGAAGTAGAAGGGCCTGCCGGAGGGCTGGGGAATGGAGATGCGGCGGTATTTGTCCCCATCCCCTCCCGGACGTTCCACGGCCACATCAGCCTGCATGGGCAGCAGGAAGGTCCATGTGGAGCCCAGCGGCCCGATGCCGCGGAAGAGGGCGCCGCGACCCGGTTCCGCGCGGACTACGACCTTGCCCAGAAGCATGTCCACGCAAATGAAGATGATGAATGCCTCGCTTACGGCAAAGAAGGTGGTGAAGACGGGCAGGGCGAAGTCCGTTTTTGCCGGTCCCAGGGACAACCAGAGAAGGAAGAGGGTGATGAGGCCCCAGATGAGGGCGAAGCCCAGAGCTAGCAGGACTTTAAAGCGGGAGTGCCTGTAGGTGAGCGTGATCCTGCCGTCTTCCATCTGCATGGTCAGATGTTTGGGAGGTGCGGCCAGGGGGGCGGGGGATTCGTTTTCCCGGATCAGGGAGTTCCAGGGGACGGCATGGCCGCAGCTTCCGCAGGTGACGGTATCCTGGACGGCGTCCACATCCGCGGCGGAAAAGGGGGCGCCGCATTTGGGGCAGTTGAATTGGCTGGGCTGTTTCATAGGGACAAGGGTGCGTGCTGCTCCCTACGCTACTATAATGGCCTGTCGGTTGCCATTTCTTTTTCTCCCTTGTCCCTGATTCCCTCCTTTTATAGGATGCCGCCCATGATTGAGAGAAGACGCAGACTCCGGGAGAAGGTGGAGGCACTGGCAGAACCGGAGTTCCGGAAATTTTCCGCTTCCCTGATTCCCGGCTCTATCCGCCTTCTGGGGGTGAGGATCCCCCTGTTGAGGAGCCTGGCGAGGGAAGAGGCGCGGGGAGACTGGAGGGAACTGCTGGAGCACCCGGCGGAAGAGCCGTATGCGGAAGAGGTGATGCTGGACGGAATGCTGACCGGATTGGCGCGGATGGAGCCGGAGGAGCGCCTGGAGTGGGTGGGGCGTTTTGTTCCACGCATGGATAACTGGGCTGTGTGTGATATGTTCTGCGCCGGGTTGAAGTTCAGCAAAAGGCATCCGGAAATGGTCTGGGATTTCATTCAGCCGTATTTGAAGCATCCGGATGCGTGGCATGTGCGCTTTGCCGTGGTGATGTTGCTGGACCATTTCATCACGGAGGATTACGTGGAACGCGTGCTGGACCTGCTGGACGGGGTGCTCCACAGGGATTATTATGTGTCCATGGCCGTAGCCTGGGCCGTTTCCGTCTGCTATGTGAAGTTCCCGGCGCTGACGCTGAAGTACCTGCGGCGTTCCTCCCTGCCTGATTTTTCTTACAACAAGGCTCTTCAAAAGATTATCGAGTCTTTGAGGGTGAGCCGGGAGGACAAGGCGCTGATGAGGAGCATGAAACGGCGCTGAATTCCCTGGAGCGCCTCTTTCCGGCGAGTGCCCAGCAAACGCGAGAAGATTTTTTACCAGAAGGGGCGGAGATGCCGGACCCCGGTCTTGATTCCTTCCTGTGTACGGTATGGAATGGGTTCCACTTACTACTACAACCATGGCTATTATCAACGACCATTTCCTCAAGCTGCAGGCGGGATATTTGTTCCCGGAGATCAATCGCCGCGTGAACGCGTTCATCCAGGCCCATCCTGAAGCGGCTCGCCGGCTGATCCGCTGCGGCATAGGCGACGTGACGGAACCGCTACCCCAGGCCGCCATTGAGGCCATGCACCAGGCGGTTGACGATCTTGCCACGCATGAACGCTTTCACGGCTACGGTCCGGAGCAGGGTTATTTCTGGCTGAGGGAGGCGATTGCGAAGAAAGCCTACCAGGTCCACGGAATTCATGTGGAGGTGGACGAGATTTTCGTGTCCGACGGCGCGAAGTGCGACACGGGGAACATTCTGGATATTTTCGGCAGAGGAAACAGGATTGCCGTGCCGGACCCGGTTTATCCCGTTTACGTGGATACAAACGTGATGGCCGGCAATACGGGGGAGGCCCGCAAGGACGGATCCTACGAGGGGCTGGTGTATCTGCCCTGCACGCCGGAGAACAATTTTGTGCCCGATCTGCCACAGGAACATGTAGATTTGATTTACCTGTGCTTCCCGAACAATCCGACCGGGGCGGTAGCCTCCCGCATGGAGCTGCTGAAGTGGGTGGAGTACGCCCGCGCCAATCATGCGATCATCCTGTATGATTCAGCCTATGAGGCGTTTATTCAGGATCCGGATGTTCCCAGGTCCATTTTTGAGATTCCCGGCGCGCGCGACTGCGCCATTGAGTTCCGTTCCTTTTCCAAGCAGGGCGGCTTTACGGGCGTGCGCTGCGGCTATGTGGTGATTCCGAAGGAGCTGAAGGGCCATGACGCCGACGGGAACAAGGTGCCTATCTCCCAGTTGTGGAGCCGCCGCACCAGCACGAAGTTCAATGGAGCCTCCTACATCGTCCAGCGCGGTGCGGCAGCCCTGTTCACGCTGGAAGGGATGGCGCAGACCGATGTTCTGATCAGCCATTATCTGGGGAATGCCTCCCTTCTGCTGAATGCGTGCCGCCAGGCGGGCATGCGCGTGTGGGGTGGAGAAAACGCGCCCTATGTGTGGGCGGCCTGTCCGGACGGCCTGGACAGTTGGGGATTGTTTGACAAGATGCTGGCCGAGGCGAATGTCGTCATCACTCCGGGTTCCGGCTTCGGCTCCAAGGGGGAAGGCTTCTTCCGCATTTCCGCGTTCAACTCACGGGAGAACGTGGAGGAGGTGTGCCGCCGCATTCACGCCCTGTTTGCCAGATAAACGGAGTTTTCAGCCTTGATGGCAAAACACCCTCCGCCCGGGCGGAGGGTGTTTATTTTTGACGCTTCCTATTTGCGCGGCGGGGTGTTTTATGCAGAAGGTTTTTCAGAAGACTGCGCGGAGCTGAATGCTGCCGTCAAATTCATCCCGCTTGCCGGTGTAACCTTTTATTCCCAGACCAAGGAAGATTGGTTTTCCCGCCAACGGCTGGAATTCCACTCCCAGTTCCTCCATGCCCGTCCCTCCGCGGAGGCTGGGCGCGGCGATGTCCTGTCTGTACGCGACGGCACGGAACCTGATGTTGTTCCCGGCCGATGTCAGCGCGGTCACCGTTCTGATGGATTCAGAGGAAACGGGCAGGGGAATTCATTCTGATTTTGGAGTTAAAATTGCGTTCACAGAATAATCCGGCATGCCCCCGTAGCAGGGGGGGAGAGGTTGCAGGTGGAGGGATTGCCCGCTCCGTCTGTCAAGTCCCCGCTGCGATAGTCCGCATCCGGCCTTCCCGCTTGGAAGGAGGCTTCCAGCACAAGCCCTTTCAAGCCTCCGGAAATGAAGTTTTATAGCGGGGCAGGATGCCGCCGCCGTAATAGGATGTGTCCCCGGTGGCGCGGACGGAAGTGGCATCTTCAAAGAAGCTGCCCAGTACCAAGGAGCGGAGTTTCTGAAGACTGGTGGAGACGCCGGAGAGGTCCACATGGGGCCGGAACGGCATTGTTGATTTCCTGGTCAGTGACCAGAGCTCCGCCCTGGCCGGCCAGGAGCATGACGGCGGCTCAGCCTTCGGAAGGGGATTTGGTTGGCGGATTGAACCGCGCTCCGTGATGGGGGCGTCAATGCTGTTTTCTCCGGGAGTGACGGTCACGTCATACAGGAAGGAGGTACCGCGTTTGATGCCGGAAATGGGAGGTGTTTTCTGCGTTATTCCCGTCGTGTTTATCCCATTTCCGTTGCGGATGAAAGAGATGGTTTTTCCAACGAAGGGAAGGGGGTATCAGAGTCAAATCCTCTCATTAACTTGGATTGACCAAGGTCCGGCATGCCGGACAAAATGATAGCGTTATGGCTGGCTGCCCCGTTTTCCGTTTTACCGCGAGACATAGACCTGTTTCCAGGTTTTCCCTTCGTCCGTGCTTTCATAGATGCCTTTTTCCGCGTACAGGGTGATGTGCTTGTTGTCCGCCGTGTCAATGAGCAGATTGAACGCGGCTCCCCAATCTTCCTTGTCCGCCCGCTTTTTCCAGTTTCTGGCGTTGCGTTCGCTGGAGTACACGCCTTTGCCGTCCAGGGGGACGGCCAGCATGAATGTGTCGTCCAGCCTTCTTCTGTCAATGGCCAGGGTAGGCTGGCTGACAGGGAGGCCCTGCATGACCCGGTTCATGGTGCGGCAGTCGTTGAAGGAGGTGTAAACGCCCAGTGTGGAAAAGACATAGAGTTGGTCTGCGGCCCGGGTGTCAAAGACGATTTTCAGGAATCCGGCTCCCTGCACTTCATTTTTCCGGTCCCATTTTTTTCCATTGTTGGTGGAGACGAAGATTTTGCTCATATTGGTCTTGCGGTCGGCCGACAGGGCGGCCATCCGTCCCTGGACCATGGTATGGAAGGCGACGTTGGTGAAGGGTTCCCCTTCCAGCCCGGTGTTTTTCCAGGTGGCGCCTCCGTCCGTGCTCATGAACAGTCCGGCCCGGTCTGATCCTACAATGATTTCCTGGGGGTTGCGGGGATTGACGGAGATGAGTTCCCCCGCAATGAAGGAAGCCGGGGAAGGATCCACCTTCACTTCCGGATTGGCGACGGTCCATGTTTTACCCATGTCTGTGCTGCTGAACAGGGCGCCCCCCTGGGAGGTGGGGGCGAGCAGCAGGAGCCTGTTCCCGGAAAGAGCCATGGACCGGACCGCTTTGACACCCCTGGGCAGGGAAAGGGGCTTGCGCACGTAGGCGCCGTTTTTGTGTTCCAGCAGGTCTGCCCCCGTGCGGTAGCGGACGGCCGTCAGCTCCGGAGAGAGGAGGGAGTAGCCGATGATTTTTCCGGCAGGCATGGGGGAGGCTATTTTGTGGGTCTGGAGTTTGGCCGGTTTCAGGGTAACTCCGTCCACGACGGCGGAGAAGACGCCTTTTCCCTTGCCGGGAATGGTTCTGAAGGTGATGCCGGCGATGGCTTCCTCCTTCATCGGAATGATGCGCTGCATGCCTATCTCCCATTTTTTCATGTCCGGGGAGGTAAGGCAGGTGAATTCGTTGCCGCGCCGCACGATGCGCAGCCAGCGGTGTTCCTTGTTCAGGCCGAAGGTGGACTGGCGCCCCGTTCCGTAGTCGCTGAAGTCCGCACTGCATCTGAGGCCGCGGCCCACGGTATGGAAGACGGCTATTTCATCGTCATAGTTGGTGGCTCCGGCATCCTTGCGCACCATGATGCCCACCCAGCAGTCTCCGCCGGGGTCCAGGGATTTGTCACTGAAAGAGCTGATGTGGGCCGTCAGCATGAAGTCCCCCTTGATTTTTTTATTCACGAGGTATTCCCCTTCCCCCACGAAGCGGAATGCATTGCCCGTGCCGCTGATGGCGTAGGGAAGGCCCGGCTCCCCGCGCAGCATGATGTCCCAGCCCGGGGCGACACGGCTCTGGGAAGGGATGGTGAGCACCAGGGTGTCCACGGTATGGTTCCCGTTGTAGAAGACGCGTGCCCACACTTTGTTTTCACCGTTGAAGAGCATCAGCGGGGCGGTGAACGGAGCGCTTTCCGAGGAAGAGACGAGCTTGCTGCCGTTGTAGTATTCCACCTTGTTGATCCGTCCCGAAGACAGGACCGTTTTCAGCATGCGTTCAAAGCCCTGGCCGGTCATGTCCAGCCTGGCTTCCGGGATGTCGGCCCGTTTGGGGCGCATCAGGTTGGAACTCGGAATTGCCTCCAGGGGCTGGTTGCCGTACTGCCAGCCCACCCATGCCACGGTGAATTCGTGTTCCGGTTTTTTCTTGAAGTAGGTCAGCCTGATGGGGAGCGTCCCCTTTTCCAGGAAGACGGAGGCGCGCTTTTCCGAGGTGCTGTGCAGCCCGTCGTTGTCAATGACCGTTTTTCCTCCGATGTCCAGCCGGCTTCCGTCGCAGGATTGGAGGGCGAAGGTATAGGCTCCGCTCTGGGGGACGATGAGAAGACCTTCGTAGTCAAAGGCGAAGCGGCCTTCCCTGGCTCCGCGCAGGGCAGTGTCAAATCCGCGGGAGACTCCGGTTCTCGTTGGTTTGGAGAAGTCCAGTTCCGACAGTTTAGACCAGCCGTCCTTGCTTTCCAGGTATTTGTATTCCAGGCCGGGGGACAAGTCGTGCTTGCCGGGAAGCCCTTTCCCTTTCATGGGGGCTTCCGTTTCCGCCCTGGTCAGTTCCAGGGTCTTTTTCTGGTCAAAGATGTCCGTGATGGTGAGTTTAACAAAGCACTGGGAGATGTCCCGCGGCAGGGAAAGGGCCCTGGTGCGCACGTGGGGGATTTGCTCTTCCACGGCATGGACGGGCGTACCGGAGTATTGCGGGTTGTCGAATACTTCTATCTTGTACGCGAACTGGGGGGAGGACGTGTCTTTCAGCGACCAGTCCACGATCACCTGCCCTCCGTTATGGCGCGCCTTCCCTTCCGCCATGATGGCGTCCATGGCCGGAGCGTCCGGCTGCTTCAGCCGGAAGGTGTGCTTGCGGCCCGGGTCCAGGTTTCTAGGGAATTGCCTGTTTTCCGTATAGGACATGGTCAGCACGGAGTCGTTTTCCGTCTGGTGGACCGTCCAGCCGCTGTATTTCATGCCTCCTTCCTTGGGGACGTTGATGGAGACGGTATCGCATTTTTCCCATGTTCCGTTGTGCCTGTAAAAGCCCTTGCCGCGCCACAGTTCCCGCTGTTTGCGCCCTCCGTGGCCGAAGTCCTCCAGGAATCCTCCGTTGCCCTTGAAACCCGTCGCCGCATAGGGAATGCGGAAGGTGGCGATGTGGTGCCACTGGTTGCCGGCCTGGTCTTTCATCCACCATCCGGCGTAGCATTCCTTTTTGGCCTCGTCCGCTCCCCAGGTGCGTATGAACATGGTGTACCACTGCCTGGTCTTGATCCAAGGCACGTCCCGGCCCCCGGCCTTCCCGGAGGCTCCTTCCCCCACGTATTGCTGGGCATAGACATGGGGATTGACGTACACATTGCGCACCTGGCGCCCTTCGTAAACCGGAGCGGGCCAGAAGGACCACACGGTGGAGGGGCGGTAGGTTTCCAGGTTCGTGTTATCATTGACGTTGGCCGCCACACCCGCGTAAAAGTAGCCGCCCTTGGGGAACATGTCCAGGTTCCAGCAGGAGAAGTAGGTGGATTCCGGCCAGTAAGGGTAGAGCAGGTCCACCATGATGATGTCCGATCCAGCCTTAACTTCATCTCCATACCAGCTCGCGGAGGAGGGAAGCGTTAAGAGAAGCCAGAGGGAACAGAGAGAAAGGAGGAATTTGGACATAAGAATGAAGAGGCAGAGGAAAATTGCGCTGGAATTTGAACCGTTCCATTTATCATAAAAAGAGACCAGAGTGCCAGCCTCAAATGAAGGAATCCGCCGCATGTCTGTCAGCACGGGAAGAAAAGAGGGAGGGAATGGCGTGCTGGGGTCTTGCTCTTGCCCGTTTGCACGGAGTAAGTTTTGCCGGATGGTCCTCCGGACGCGCATAAAGTTGTTTTTCAGGAAGACTGCCGTTCTGGCATGTTGTGCCTTTTTCCTGCCTGCCGCCGGCATGTCTGGCGGCATGGCGGAGCCTACGACTGCCGTTTCCGCCCGGCTTGTTTCCTGCGAACATGCCGCGGACGGCAGGGTGACGGCAAGGGGAGCGGTCATGGGCACGGTGTTTACGGTGCGCGCCTATCCCGGTTACGGCATGGACGAAGGCCGGACGGAAGAGGCCTGCATGCGGGCGCTGGCCTGTGCCGTGTTCTGGGAGGGGGTGATGTCCGCCATGGATGCGGAAAGCCAGCTCGCCGCCCTGAATGCCGCTCCGGCAGGGGTGAAGGTTCCTGTTTCTCCGGAGTTACGGAGGGTGTTGTCGCTGTCCCTGGAGTATGCCCGTTTGACGCGCGGAGCCTTTGACCCCACGCTGGGACCTTTCATCCGTTTGTGGAAGAAGTCCCGTCGCCTCGGGGTTCTTCCTTCCCAGGAGGAGCTGGAGCGTGCGCGCCGGGCCTCCGGTTGGGAGAAGCTGTCTGTGGACGGGGAAGGGGTGATGAAGGCCGCGGAGGGGATGAGGGTGGATCTGGGAGGCATCGGCAAAGGGTTTGCCGTGGACAGGATGGCGGAGATGTTGAAAGAAAGGGGAGTGGAGTCTTTCTGCATTGACAGCACCAGCGATGTTCTGGCGGGGGCTCCCCCGCCGGGAATGCGACGCTGGAAGCTCCGGGTGGCCGTGGAGGGGGGGCGGCTGGAGCAGCGGCTGTTGAGCCATGCCGCCGTATCCACTTCCGGGGATGCGCACCAGTTTGCGGAGATAGGCGGTGTGGCGTATTCCCATGTGCTGGATCCTGCTACGGGGCTGGGTGTCACGGAAGGCAGACAGATCACCGTTCAGGCTTGCACAGCCGCTTTGGCGGATGCCTTGTCCACAGCGGCCTGCGTGATGCCGGAAGAGGCGTTCCGGGCTCTTGCCGGAAGAATTCCCGGGGTTTCCGTGCTGGGGTTTTTCCGGCATCCGCCGCCGGAGAATGAACGGAGCCGTGCCTTCTCCGGGCAGAAAATTCCGTGAAAGAAGTGCGGCGGACATGACGTTTTGTTGAAGTATTCCCATATTGAAAACGTTATGAGATTATGCCGTCTTTTATGTCTTGCCGCCATCGGGTCAGCCGTTCCCTCCGCGGTTTGCGCCGATTTTCCAAATCCCTATCCCGCTCCGGTTTCCGGAGCGCGCCTGACGCCGGAGACATCTCCGCTGCCGTCGATCAATGGAGCCCGCGTCCTGGGAGTCAGGCCTGGGTCCGAAGTGCTGTTCCAGGTGCCGGTTTCCGGAGAGCGTCCCATGCAGATCAGAGTGTCCGGATTGCCCTCAGGGGTGAAGATGGATTCCCGAGGCCTGATTTCCGGCAAAGCCCCGATGCGGAAGGGGGAATACCGGGTGAAGCTTGAGGCCGCCAACAGGCACGGAAAGGATGCCGGGGAATGGGTATTGAAGGTGGGTGACGATTTATGCCTCACTCCGCCGATGGGCTGGAGCAGCTGGTATTCTTACAGCGAGGCGGTAGGACAGGACCAGGTACTCAAGACCGCCCGGCTTTTTGTGGAACGCGGGCTGGTCAACCATGGCTGGACCTACATCAACATTGACGATTGTTGGCAGGGGAAACGGGGAGGGAAGAATTTTTCCATTCAACCCAACAAGCGTTTCCCCGATATGAAGTCCATGTGCCGTGCCATTCATGCCATGGGGCTGAAGGCTGGCATTTATTCAACGCCGTGGATGGGGACGTATGCCGGCTTTATCGGCGGAAGCGCGCCGGACAAGAAGGCGGATTATGCAGGATTGAGCATCCCGGAAAAGGACCGTTTGCAGGAGTATCAGATATTCGGACGCTATCCCGGCGTTCACCGTCAGCATGCCGACCGCACAGGGCCCGTATGGCTGTTTGACCGCGACGCCCGGCAGTGGGCCGAATGGGGATTCGATTACGTGAAGGTGGACTGGAAACCCAATGACGTGCCCACGACGAAACGCATCCGGAAAGCACTGGATGAGTCCGGGCGCGATATCGTGCTGAGTCTGTCCAATGCGGCTCCGTATGAGCATGTGGAAGAGTTGTCCGGGCTGGCCAATTTGTGGAGAACGACGGGAGATATCGAGGACCATTGGGGCAGTGTCAGCGGCATCGGCTTTTCCCAGGAACGCTGGCAGAAGTACATGCGCCCGGGACATTGGAACGATCCGGACATTCTCCAGGTCGGCAAGCTGGGCAAGCCCAACCGGCCCAATACTGCGTTTGTCCAGACGAGGTTGTCCCCGGATGAACAATACACGCATGTGACTCTGTGGTGCCTGCTGTCCGCTCCCCTCATTATTTCCTGCGACCTGGAGAATATTGATTCGTTCACGATGGGTCTGCTGACCAATGACGAGGTGATTGCCGTGGACCAGGATCCGGCGGCCCATCCGGCCCGCAGGGCGTGGAACCAGGGGAATTTCCAGGTATGGACGAAGGAGCTGGCGGACGGTTCCACAGCTGCGGGCTTTTTCAATACCGGCGGTTCGAAGGAGGTTCTGAAGGTGAATCTGAAGGATATCGGCCTGTCTGGTCCCCATCAAGTGCGGGACCTTTGGAAGCGTGCGGACCAGGGAACGGCTGAAGGGGACATTGCCGTGGAGCTCAACAGTCACGGTGCGGCCATGTTCCGCTTTACCAAGAAAGAGTGATGCCTAGTATGCGGGCAGGCTTATCAGGATGATTCTTCCTGGGGGCTTATCCAGAGATTCCGCACCTTGATTACGGATATCCGGCAGATACGTACAGGTCTGGAGCCGGAGCTCCGGATTGTTTTTCCGTCCGTGTTTTCTGATTTATTTGCGGAGCATTTCATTTACCGGTGCGGGAGCAAGCTTAAGACATATGAAAACATCCCGGAATGGTGCTTATTTTTCCCCTATGCTTTTTGTGTTTCCGTTTCTTTATTTCAGAGGATGGATGATTTAATTTTTTACTTTGAAATCAATTTGTGCCCGGCAGGGAACAAGAGAAACACATTTGTTATTTGATTGCACGGATACAAATAGAAAGAACCGCCCCGGTAATCCGGGACGGTTCTCAAGTTTCAAAAAGATTGAATGTGACTTTGCCTTGTTCTCTGTTCAGAGCGGCTTAGGCGGCGATGCCGAAGTGCTGCTGAATGGAGGCGAAAATCTTGTCGCGGCGTGCGCGGGCTTTTTCGATGTCGCGGGTTTTCAAGGAGAATCTCAGGCGTTCCGCCGTGGAGTCAGGCTTGTGAACCGTGACGTGGCACCACCAGACCCCCCTGTTGTTCCACAGGTGATGGTTGGGGTTGTCATCATTAATTCTAAGAGCGATTTTGGTTTGGGCTTTCATCTGTGTGATCTTTTCCAGTAGAGGACGTCTTATATTACGTCCGATGGTATATTAGTGTTTCAATAAAACCTTCAACTTGGAGGTGCCTCACTTAAGCAGATGATCCCTTGTCTTTTGGAAATCCTTTTTGCCAGTTGCTCACCTCGTTGAAGCCTTAGAGTTCAGCCGGTAGAGCAACGTTCAAAAAAAGAATCTTTTTTTACAGGAGACCTACCTTTTTAAGAGTGTTGTACGCACCGTTCTTGTTGATTGTACGCAAGGCCTTGGCAGAAATCTTCATTTTAACGAACTGGCCCAGTTCAGGAACCCAGATACGCTTTTCCTGAAGATTGGGATAAACGGTACGATTGACAGTCTTAGTGACGTGACGACCAATACCGCCCTTTTTCTTGGCAAGACCGGAGCGATGGATACGACGACCTTTGTGAGGCATGGTACCTCGGATGATGCAAATTCGGGACATGGCAATCGAAGTTATTTGTTAATGCGAGGAAGAAAGATTACCGTATTTTTGCCCAAGGTCAAGAATAACTGATCAAAAGCTCCGGATTTTACGTCCGGCGCCATGCAGACCGACTTCATTCCTTGTTAAAACGTAGCCTGCACTTGCACGCGGAGGAGCTCCGTGAGAGATTGGAAGCATGAGTGAAAATCATTATGCAGAGTTTTCCGAATGCGGCATGAAGCCCCAGGACGTGCTGGCTTATGTTTCCGGTCCCGCCCCGGTTCCGGCAGAGGGGGAAGTGCTGGTGCGGATGATGGCCGCCCCGATCAATCCGGCCGATATCAATTTCATTCAGGGCGTGTACGGTGTGAAGCCCGTACTACCGCATTCACGCGCAGGACTGGAAGGCTGCGGCGTGGTGGAAGAGTCCCGTGCGGACGGCTTCCGGAAAGGGGACCAGGTGATTCTGCTGCGCGGCGTGGGCTCCTGGAGTGAGCTTGTGGCGGTTCCTGCCGTCAACCTGATGAAGCTGCCCGTGGCGGTGGACCCCGTGCAGGCGGCCATGCTGAAGGTGAATCCCCTCACGGCTCTGCGGATGCTGGAAGGGTTCGTGAGCCTGAAGCCCGGCGACTGGGTCGTCCAGAACGCCGCCAATTCCGGGGTGGGGCGCTGCATTATCCAGCTTGCTCGCCAGATGGGTGTCAAGACCGTGAATTTTGTCAGAAGGCCGGATGAATTGAGGGATGAGCTGACGATGCTGGGAGCGGATCTGGTGGTTGGCGAGAATGACGAGGATGCAGTGAAGAGAACCTTGGCTTTTCTGGACGGGAAGCGTCCTGTTCTGGCTTCCAACGCCGTAGGGGGGGAAAGCGCCTTGAGGCTGATGGACATGCTCGCTCCCGGCGGAAGCATGGTTACCTACGGAGCCATGAGCAGGAAGAGCATCAAGGTGCCGAACGGGTTCCTGATTTTCAAGGGCATCAGGCTGGAGGGCCTGTGGGTAACCCAATGGCTTAAACATGCTCCGGCCCAGGATATTGCGGCTGCCTATGACAAGCTTGCGCGGCTGATGGCGGAGGGCAGCCTGGTGCAGGCCGTGGATACGGTGTTTCCGCTGAACGAAGTGCGCCGGGCCGTGGAGAAGGCGCAGGAAGAGTTCCGCAACGGCAAGATTGTGCTGAAGATGGATTAGCCCTGATGTAAGGCGGAAAGATTTTTCCCGGCATTTTCGAGTCCCAGGGCGGAAGGAGGAAGTTTTTTCCGCCTGCGGGGCCGGTTGCCTTGATGTCTGCGGGCTAATTTTTGATCAGCCTGAAGATGCTGAGGTGTTCGTCAAGCTGTTTTTCCTTTGTCCATTTGGCATTGATATGGTATTCCTCCTGCAGATACCGTTCCGTCTGCTCCATGTATTTTTTCAGCCAGCCATTGTCTGCGATCCTGACGCGCCCATCAAGCAGTGAAAGTATGTCATTGCCCGAGTTCATACCGGCAAGCTTGTTTCTGTAAGCCGGAGTTCTTGTGAACCAGTCCATGACGGGATAAACCGGAGGAGAGAAGAAATCTTTCGGATACAGGGCAAGGTTATTGGGTATGCAGATTTCCCTCCATACTGTTGGTTCCATAAAGTATATCTGATCCGGATGTTTCTTTGCGTGTTCCAGAAGAAGGCTCCTCGTTTCTTTATGCTGAAAGACGGGAAAGGCCAGTGGAGAGAAAAGATTTTTATGGAGAGTGAGATAAAATCCCCCAATGATGATGAAGATGAGGAGAAACATCCATTGTCCCCATTTCCTTAGTGCGTTTTGGAACATTCCGCTACCGGGCGTCTCTGTAAAGTAGGCCAGCAGGGGCAGCGCTCCATAACACAGCGCCCCTTGGCTTGAGGGAATCAGCCTGCCTTTGAAATATACGATGGAGGCCGCCGCAAGGATGCAGCCGAGGAAGAAGAGTTTGTTGATTGCCGAACGTTTTGTAAAGGCCGGCAGACCAAATAGCAGCAGGGTAAGCCCAAATCTGGTCAAGAACATGTTTTTAAAGTAGTCGCCGGAGATGTTTACTTTGTAGGAAGGGTTATCCATTTTTCTGATATGGCCCATGTTCCTGATGAAGTTGGCCGTGTATTTTTCAGGGGTAATCCAGATGGCGCGGGAAATGAAGAATAAGTCGGCAGGGGAGGCGCCGTTTTCCGCATAGAGGTTGCTTTTATCCATCCGGGAATGGTCCGGATAGTCTGTAAACAGGATTCGGATGCTGTTTTCTTCAACGAGGTTTCTTTCCGGTTCCAGAGGGTCCGTTGCAAGAGGCTGCTGGGCAAGGTTAATGCCTAATATCGTTACGGCGATCAATATTCCCAAAAGGATGAATTTCTTGTAGGTATGGAATTCCCTGCGGGATAGAAAGGCAAGGATGATGAGAGCGAAAATGCTCGGAGTGATTCCAATGCATGAATCATAGCGAATAACGGCAGCGCCTATCATGAGAAAGACGCCGGTCCATATCCATTTGGAGATTGATTCTTTACAGCCCGCATAGACCAGCAGCAGGCCGGCTCCCATACCAAAAAAGGAATAGAAACCAAAGTTGGGCTGAAGTGCATGGTGGAATACCTGTTGCGCAAGAATGATTCCTCCAAGCAGGGCCTGAAAGTTGTATTTGCCCGTCTGGCGGCTTTCATGCGTCAATACGGTAAAAATGGAGCATACTGCAATGTAATTGATCAGGAACAGGTAAACCGTGTACCAGCATATTTGGTCCGTCAGAAGGGAAAGCCAGCAAAGGGGATAAGTCAAAAAGTAACTGACGTGTATGCAGTGCGGGGATGCCTGCTCTCCTATGTGCAAGGCTGCAAAAGCATATATGTTGTCCGCGCCCAGGTAAAAAGGGGAGTAGAGGAGATGCAGGATAAGGAAAAGGAAGGTTACGAACAGGATCGGCCTTTTGATCGGCAGAATGGACAAAAGTTTGATGGCATTGGTCATAAGGTTGAATTTCCGTTTTTTGATGAATGGAGAGAGTAGCGGATGCCGGAATATCGGCTGATAAGGGTAATAACAGAAAAGGTGCTTGATGCAGATGCCTTTACGGGACTGTATGGAGTTGTGAATTTGGTGTCAATGCAAATGGATGGATTGAAAGGATAGGGAGAGAATGGAAGGTTCAGATAGGGAGGCGAGTTTTACGCTATTCAGCTTGATGGCCTCCCGTAAGCTGTTACGGTCTTAGAGCTTGCAGGATGTTAAACGGTAGCGGAGGGAGAACCGGATTGGCAGTTTTTCTATTCGGAGTCGGAGATTTTCATGAAAGCATTCTCCGGCGGATTTCGGGAGGCATGGCAGGAATATCAATGCGGAAACAGAGGAAAGGCGGGTACGGAAACCGGATGTTACTGCCAGGGCTGGAGGGAGGGCTGCCGCCGTCGGACGCATGCGGAGATATTCCACCAAACGATGTGGTCGTTATTATGTTTTTGGCGGTGTTTTTAAAGGAGTCGTACAGGCTAAAAGCTTTTATCTTATGTAATAATTCCCTGGAGGGTAAAACCGGAAGGACACGGGGGCGCCGTAATTTGCAGAAGTTCACCCCAGGACGGAGTCCTGCCAGGAGCTGAGGATTTCTACGGCGGCCACCTGGTCGATCACGGGCCGGAAGCTCTTCGTCTTTTTTCCGGCGGCGTGCAGTTTTTCCTGGGCGATGACGGTCGTGAGGCATTCGTCCATGAAGACGAGGGGAAGGCCGGGCAGGGCGGCGGAGAGTTCCCTGCCGAAGGCGCGCACCTTGACAGCCGCACTGCCTTCCGTGCCGTCCATGCGTACGGGGAGGCCGAGCACCAGAGTGCGGATGCCCCGTTCCTGAACAATCTGCACGATGCGGGTGACGGCGTCCGTCTGCCGCCTGTGAATGGTTTCCACAGGATGGGCCATGATGCCCACCGGGTCCGTGGCCGCTATGCCTATGCGGGCTTCTCCGTAGTCAATGCCCAGGGCGGGATGCTGGCTGGTCATCTGAGTTCGTCCGGGAGCTGGTTGACGATTTTCTTGATGTCGTCCGCCTTGTCCCTGTTGGCGATGAGGATGGCGTCCGCCGTTTCCACGACAATGAGGTTTTCCACGCCCAGCAGGGCCACGTGCTTGTCCCCGCCCTGAGAGAAGACGATATTGCCGGAGGCGTTCTGCACGGTGATATCCGTGTTGGTTTTGTTCCGGTTGTGGCTTTCCAGATAGTCTGACACGGAGATCCACGAGCCTACGTCATCCCAGTCGAAGGTGGCTTCAAAGTTGAGCACCCGGTCGGCGTGTTCCATCAGCGCGAAGTCGATGGAAATGGGAGTGAGTGAGGGGAATTCCTCCTGGAGGGCGTGATGAGGATCCGGCGCTTCTGCAATGTGTTCCACAAAGGAGGCCAGTTCCGGGCAGTGCTTGTCCAGTTGCTCGCAAACGGCGGGAATGCTCCAGACGAACATGCCGGCGTTCCAGCAGAAGTTGCCCTGCGCCAGGTAGGAGGCGGCTGTTTTCGTATCCGGTTTTTCCTTGAAGCGCAGAACTTCACGGCAGGAATGGGCCGGAGAGGCGCAGGGCGTTTCCTCCCCGCGTTCAATGTATCCGTAGGAAGGGCACGGCCAGGTGGGCTTGATGCCTACGGTGACGAGGGCTTTTTCCTGGGCGGCGGTGTCCATGGCAGCCTGCATCAGGGCGCGGAAGCCTTCCCGGTCCCGAATGAGCTGGTCGGACGGGATGACGAGCATGACGCCGTGCGGGTCCGTCGCCTTGATGAGTCCGATGCCCAGGGCGATGGCGGGCGCCGTGTCACGACGGACGGGTTCGGACACGATGTTGTCCGCGGGGATGTCCGGCGCCTGGCGGCGCACTTCCGCTTCCTGCAAATGGTTGGTGAGGATGAAGATGTTCTGCCTGGGGACGAGGCCGTCCAGCCGGTCGATGGCCTGGCGGAGCAGGGTGTCTTCCCCAATGATGTTGAGGAGCTGCTTGGGGCGGTGGTCCCGTGAGAGCGGCCAGAAGCGCGTACCACTGCCGCCGGCCAGAATGAGAGCGTATTGATTCATGGTTGTTCCTTGATGATTGAGGTGCAAGAGAGAATCAGATGCCGCCGAAACGGCGCGTTCTGCGGGCGTAGTCCTTGACGGCCATTTCCATGTCCCGTTCGCTGAAGTCCGGCCAGAGGGTGTCCGTGAGGTAGAGTTCCGCATAGCTGATCTGCCAGAGCAGGAAGTTGGAAATCCTCATTTCTCCGGAGGTGCGGATAAGCAGGTCCGGGTCCGGCATGCCGGCAGTGTCCAGGTACTGACCAAACGTTTCTTCCGTAATGGCGTCCGGATGGAGTTCCCCGGCGGAGATTTTTTCTGCGATCTTCCTGGCCGCTCCCGCGATTTCAGCCCGGCTTCCGTAGGAGAGGGCGAGGACGAGATTGATTTTGGTGTTTCCGGCGGTTTGCTCAATGCTGCGTTCCAGCAGTTCCCTGGTGCGTTTGGGCAGGCGGCTAGTGTCCCCGATGGCGAGGAGACGCACGCCTTTGTTTTTCATTTCCCGGAGGCGCTTTTTTAGGAAGTCATGCAACAGGAGCATCAGGGCCTGCACTTCCGTTTTGGGACGGTTCCAGTTTTCCGAGGAGAAAGCGTACAAGGTGAGCCAGGGAATGCCGTGGGAGATGCAGAAGTCAACGCAACGTTCTACGGTGTCAGCCCCCGCCCGGTGTCCGGCGCGGCGCGGCAGTCCGCGGCTGTGCGCCCAGCGGCCGTTGCCGTCCATGATGCAGGCGATATGGCGCGGCAGTTTTTCCTTGGGGATGGTGTGCATAGATAGATGTCGCGCCCACAGACTAGTCCATGACGGGGTCCAGTTCAACACGCAAGTTTTCCAGAATGTATTCCTGGCGTTCCCGTGTGTTTTTACCCATGTAGAAGGCGAGCAGTTCCTTGACCTTGTGGGAGTCTTCCAGCCGTACCCGGTCCAGGCGCATGCCTTCCCCGATGAAGGCCTTGAATTCATCCGGAGAGATTTCCCCGAGGCCCTTGAAGCGGGTGATTTCCGGATTTTTGCCCAGCAGGGTGATGGCCGCTTCCCGTTCGGAGTCCGAATAGCAGTAGATGGTCTGTTGCTTGTTGCGCACGCGGAACAGGGGCGTCTGGAGGATGAAGAGATGCCCTTCCCGGATGAGTTCCGGGAAGAACTGGATGAAGAAAGTCATCAGGAGGATGCGGATGTGCATGCCGTCGTCGTCGGCGTCCGTGGCGATGACTACTTTGTCGTACCGCAGGTCTTCCAGGCCGTTTTCAATGTTCAGGGCGTGCTGGAGGAAGTTGAATTCCTCATTTTCGTAAACGACCTTGCGGCTCATACCGAAGGAGTTCAGGGGCTTGCCCCGCAGGGAGAAGACCGCCTGGGTTTCCGCATCCCGCGCCGTGGTGATGGAGCCGGAGGCGGAGAGGCCTTCTGTGATGAACAGGGTGGTTTCTCCCGCGCGGGCATGCTTGGAGTTGTAGTGGACGCGGCAGTCCCGGAGGTTTTTGTTGTGGATTTTCGCCTTCCGGGCGTTTTCCCTGGCCAGCTTCTGGATGCCGGAGAGTTCCTTGCGGTCCCGCTCCGCGTCCTTGATTTTTATTTCCAGCGCCTTGGCGGTTTCCGGATTTTTGTGCAGGTAGTTGTCCAGTTCCCGCGCGATGAAGTTGCCGACGAAGGTGCGGATGGTTTCCCCTTCCGGGCTGATGGTGTTGGACCCAAGCTTGGTCTTTGTCTGGGATTCAAAGACGGGTTCCTTCACCTTGATGGAGATGGCGGCCACCAGGGAAGAGCGGATGTCCGCCGCCTCATAGTTCTTTTTGAAGAAGTCCCGGAGAGTTTTGACGATGGCTTCCCGGAAGGCCGCCTGGTGCGTTCCCCCCTGCGTGGTGTGCTGGCCGTTGACAAAGGAGTAGTGCTCCTCCCCATACTGGCTGCCGTGCGTGAAGGCTACCTCGATGTCGTGACCTTCCATGTGGATGATCGGATAAAGGGGCTCTTCACTCATGGCTTCCGTGAGCAGGTCCAGCAGACCGTTTTTGGAGACGTAGCGGCGTCCGTTGAAGTGCAGGACCAGTCCCTTGTTGAGGTAAGAGTAGTACCGGCACATTTTTTCAATGTATTCCGGCCGGAACTGGGTGTTTGCCGGGAAAATTTCCTGGTCTGCATGGAAGGCCGTGCGGGTGCCGTTGGGCTCGTCCGTGCCGCCCTTCCGTCTCGCCTTGGGGACTTCCTCCCCACGGCAGAACTGGTAGGAACGCGTTTCCCCATCCCGATAGGCCTGGATTTCAAAAAAGTCGGAGAGGGCATTGACTGCCTTGATGCCCACTCCATTGAGGCCGACGGATTTTTTGAAGGCGTCGCTGTCGTATTTGGCCCCTGTGTTGATCTTGGCGGCGCAGTCCAGCAGTTTTCCAAGCGGAATGCCGCGGCCGAAGTCGCGCACCTCGCACAGGCCGTCCGGGGTGATGTCAATGGTGATTTTTTTGCCGAATCCCATGACGAATTCGTCAATAGAGTTGTCGATGACTTCTTTCAGCAGAACGTAAACACCGTCGTCCGGTGAGGTTCCGTCTCCAAGTTTCCCGATGTACATCCCCGGACGCATGCGGATGTGTTCCCGCCAGTCCAGGGTTTTAATGCTGTTTTCGTCGTAGGCCATGTAATAGTAAGCGCACCCATGATACGGCAACCGAAGGGCAATGACGACGAAAAAATTCCTCATACCTTCTGTACAGCGGCGGCCGTTCCTGCGGGGAGCTGCCATGTTATGCGGCGTGGATGCCTTTTCAGAGCGGAAAGCCTTTTCTGCGGGTTGAAATTGAAGCCTCTCGCGGGCATCGGTTCCGTGCAGGCGTTTTGTGGTAAAAGAGCTTCATTCATTCGAATTGCCGGGGTGCGGCAGTGGCCCGTTCCGGAATGGAAATTATCATGCGCAGTTCCGTCGCGCCGAATGTTATTTCCCGAGAGGGGTGGACAGGTAAGGGAAGAAGAAGGATTTTATGAACAGGAAGGGAAATGGCTCGCTGGAGGCGGAACGGCATCAGGAATGGAAAACCGTGCAGCCTTCCTTTTTGGCATGCGTGCGGAAAGGGAAGGGCGGAAACGCTGTAAGATTCTGCGTGAAAGGTGCTTGACCCGGATGGCATTCCCTGCTGGAATCCGTGAGGCATGATCAGTTACAAGGCCCCGTGCAAGGTGAACGCTTCCCTCCGCGTTCTGGGAAAAAGGGAGGACGGTTTTCATGAGGTGGATACCGTGATGGTCCCTCTGGAATTGTCTGATGAATTGGGGTTTTCCCCGGCTCCCTGTCTGGAAATGAGTTGCAGCGCTCCCGGCGTGCCGGTGGATGAGAGCAATCTGGTCATGAAGGCCGGCCGTCTGATGGAACGGGAACTGGGGAGGACGATGCCGTGGCACGTCCATCTGGTGAAGAATGTTCCCCACGGGGCCGGACTGGGCGGCGGCAGCAGCGATGCCGCCTGTGTGCTTAAGGTGCTGAACAGCCTGGAAAACGGAGGACTGCCGCCGGAACGGCTGGTGGAACTGGCCGGGGAGATCGGTTCCGACATCGGTTTTTTCATTTACGGCACGGCTTGCCGCTGCACGGGCCGGGGAGAGAATGTGGCGCCTCTGCCGGATTGGCGGGAATGGGCGCCTCTGCTTGTTCTGCTTAAGCCGTCGTTCGGCGTTTCCACGCCGGATGCGTACCGACGCTGGGCAGGTTCCCGCGAGCTTCCGGGCATTCCCTACGGGGAGCAGGAGGTGGACGGGCATGTACTGGTCAACGACCTGGAGAAGCCCGTGTTTGAGAAGCACCTGTTCCTGGCGGAGATGAAACGCTGGCTGCTGGCCAGGCGGGGCGTCCGCGGAGCGATGATGTCCGGTTCCGGTTCCACCATGTTTGCCGTGATGGAGGATGAGAATGTCGCCCGCACACTGATGGAAGACGCCGCCCGGGAGCTGGATCCCACCCTGTGGATGTGGTCCGGCCGTGTCGCACAGCAGGGCTTTTGTAAAAACATGCCGCAGTAAGCGGCGTTGCCTTGACGCCGGGGGATGCATGCCGTTACACTCCACGCATGTTCAAGAATTTGTTTGCAGGTCTGTTTTTTGCAGGTGCGTGCGTCCTTCAGGTCCAGGCGGGCGAGTACGGGGATAGTGCCGTTCAGGCCGCCCGGGAGCTTTCCGGAGCCGTCAAGACCGGCGACATGATGTGGATGATTGAGAAGATGTATCCGCCCATCAAGAAGCAGCTTGTGTCTTCCTTTCCGGGAGGGGAGGCCGCTTTCATGAAAACCATGAGGGAAAAGATGCAGGCAGCCGCCGCCGTCATGAAGGAGCGCGGCATGGTGGTGGAGACTTATGAAATCGGCAATCCAACGGCGGAACACTTGGTGAGGAACGGAACGGAGGCTCTTGTGGTTCTGCCCACGCGTATGGTGATTTCCATGAAGCGGCCGGACGGCGTTCCCGTCAAGACGGAGAGCAAAGGAATCCTCATTCTGGTGAAGGACGTGAAGGAGAATGGACCGTGGACGTTTATTGACGCTTCCAAGATGAACGTGAACGGGTTGCGCTCCCTGTTCTATGATCTTCCGGCTCAGGTGGTTCTGCCCCCGGTTTCTTCCCGTCAGCTTCCTGTCGGTCAGTAAGGGAGGCGTGCCCGTATGAACGGCGCTGGTGCAGGTGAGGATTGCGGCGTTAGCGCCTTTGAAGCGTATGTCCGGCAGGCGTTCGCGGAGGACGGCCTGTTTTCCCGTGCCAGGGATTTTGAATACCGGGCGGAACAGCAGAACATGGCCCTTGCCGTTGCACGGGCGCTCCAGGTGGACGCTCCCCTGCTGGTGGAAGCCGGAACGGGCGTGGGCAAGTCACTGGGCTATTTGCTGCCCGCCGTGAAGTTTGCGCTGGATTTTGAGCGGAAAGCCGTCGTTTCCACGCATACGATCAATTTGCAGGAGCAGTTGTTCAACAAGGATATTCCGCTCCTGCGCGCCGCCCTGGGGATTGATTTTTCCGCCGCCCTGCTGAAAGGCAGGCAGAATTACCTGTGCCACTCCCGGCTGAGACGCGCACTGGGGCAGATGGATTCCCTGTTTACGCAGACGGAGGCCGCGGAATTGAAGCGCATCCAGGACTGGGCCCTGCGGACGCAGGACGGCACCCTGAGCGACATGACGTTCAAGCCCTCTCCCAAGGTATGGGCCATGGTATGCAGCGAGCCGCACGCGTGCAGCATGCGCAATTGCGGCCCCTCCTGCCCGTACCAGGTGGCCCGCAAGAAGGTGTTGGACGCCAAAGTGGTGGTTCTGAACCATACGCTGTTTTTCGGTCTGATGGCGCAGGCGGAAGAGTCCGAGGAGGCGGGGTTCGTGTTTCCCGGGGATTTCGTGATTCTGGACGAGGCCCACATGATTGAGAACATTGCTGCCCGGCAGCTTGGCGTACAGTTGTCGGAATCCCATTTGAATTACGAGCTGCTGAGGATGTTCAATCCGCGCACGAAGAAAGGCCTGCTGAAGCCGCTGAATAATCCCTCCCTGTTCCAGAGGGTGGAGGAGGTGCTGGACGCTTCCGGCCTGTTTTTCCAGAATGTCCGTGATGACTTGGGCTTTGCGGGGCACGGCAAGATTGTTCGCATTTTACAGCCGGAATGGTCGCAGGACATGCTTTCCCTGCCTTTGGCTGAATTAGTCGGGGAGTTGAAGCGGGAAGCGCTGAAACAAGAGGAAAACGTGTCCGTGAAGGATGAGCTGGCAGACATGGCGGCCCGCATGGAGGAGGCGCAGGCCTCCCTGAAAGTGCTGATGGACATGACGGAGGAAGAGCACGTTTACTGGGCGGAGAAGTCCGGCCCGGAGGGAAGGAACCTCAGCGTATGCTCCGCCCCCGTGGAAGTGGGGGAAATCCTGAGGGAGCGCCTGTTTTCCGCCGGCCGCGCCGCCATTCTGACTTCCGCCACGCTGGGCACAGGGGATGCGGACATGAGCTATTTTGCCGGGCGCGTAGGTGCGGAGAAGGTACGGAAGCTTCAGATAGGCAGTCCGTTCAACTACCGGGAGCAGATGCGCCTGATCGTGGCCCGCTCCATGCCGGAGCCGGACCAGCCTGAGTACGCGGAAGTGCTGCCCGAATGGATCAAGAGGTATCTGGCGGAGTCAAAGGGCAGGGCTTTCGTGCTTTTCACGAGCTACCGCCTGATGGTGCAGGCGGCGGAGAAGGTGCGTCCGTTTTGCGAGGGGCAGGGATGGAATTTGTACGTTCAGGGCCAGGAGATGCAGCGGCATGCCATGCTGGAGGCGTTCAGAAAGGACGTGAACAGCGTTTTGTTCGGCACGGACAGTTTCTGGACGGGGGTGGATGTGCCGGGAGAGGCCCTTTCCAACGTGATCGTGACGCGTCTGCCGTTTGAGGTGCCCGACCACCCGCTGGTGGAGTCCCGCTTTGAGAGCATCAAGGAACGCGGTGGAAATCCATTTTACGAGTATTCCGTGCCCGTGGCCATCCTGAAGCTGAGGCAGGGGGTCGGGCGGTTGATACGCACGAAGAACGATTCCGGGATGGTGGTGATTCTGGACTCCCGCGTGGCTACCAAGAGGTACGGGGCGAGGTTCATCAAGTCCCTGCCGGACGCGCGGCTGGAGTTTGTGTGAGGACGGGTGCGCTTAGTTCAGCTTCCAGTTCTGCCGTCCGAAGAAGATGCGGTAGAGTTTCCGTGTTATCCTTCTCTTCCGGCACAGGTGCCAGAGAGCCGGTTTTTTGTAGTTAAGCAGGAATTCCACGTCCTTTACCCAGGGTTCCGACAGATGGCGCTGCCGGCAGAATTGAAGAAGAGTCTGGTAGGTATGGCGCAGGGAGAGCGTGGCCAGGTCAATGGAGCGGATGTCCCTGGAGGACAATTCCACGGACGGCATGCAGCCTTCAAGCAGGTGTTCCGCTCCGCAGGCCTTGAAGTTCAAGATGGTGCGTTTGCATTTTTCACACTGTCCGCAATTTTTCCCGCCCGGCTGCGGATTCTCCCAGCATACCCGGAGGCGGGATACGCCGAAGGGCCAGTTTTTAAGTTTTTCCGCCTTTTCCGTGCGGGAAAAGCCGTGGCCGTCAGGGTAAACCCGGAATTGCCGCTGGGAAAGAAGGTGGTCCGTGATGGGCTGGCTGCCCCAGGGAATGGTCAATGTGTCGTAGGGCGCCGAGCTTCCCGCGATGAGGTTTCTGTAGCCGGAAGGGGCCAGGAAGGAAGCCAGTCCGGCAAGAACGGCAAGATGGCTCAGTTCCCCCCATAAGGCGGCATGTTCATGAAAGACGTTTTGGTAATTGCAGCGGATGACGTACAGCTTGTCAATGCCGAGGTCCTTTAGCATGAGGCGGGCATTTTCCTCCACATCCAGCAGGAGCTGTTCTTTCGCGAGGGGGACGTCCAGACCCGCTCCCAGGAAACCCGCCTTGATGTTCAGCGTATTTCTTCCCGCCTGGCCGGAGGTGTGCCTGTAGGCGGAGAAGGCCGCATCCAGCCCTCCCGAGAAGCAGACGAGGGCGGAGTCGTCCACCGGGTCCTGGGTATCGTCAATGATCTGTTCGGGAGACAGCGTGACGGGATGGAGCTTGTCCGGGTACCATTTGATAAATGCCTCCGTGAAGTTTTCCAGATTCCGGAGCAGGGTGAGGCTCACCGGAGCGTTGATTTTGAATTCGCCGCCGATGCGCATCATCTCAAAGATGAGCAGGCGCGTCCACGCATCTCCCCTGGCGGGCGAGTCTATCCAGGCCCGGCAGGCTTGTTCTTCCAGTTCCGCCCAGACTTCGCGACGATCATCATCCGTTTGAAAGGTGCAGGTCAGGCGGTGCAAACCATTGGATTGCAGGTGTCCGGTTTTTGGAATATCCAAGGCTGAAGGCATGTCGGCCTACATTGTACGGATTCGGAATCCGGGGTCAATGTTCAATTTTGAACACGAAGCTATTAGGATTAGAGATGCGCTTCCGGTTGATGAGCGGCTTTTGTGTGGAATACGTATATTATGTTTATAGTGAGATGATTGTAACTATTTGTGATTAAAACGGATTCCGAATTTGCAGGGTAAATTTTCCGGACGGGACCGGAATGGCGGCAGCCCGGAACACAGTGTGTGGATATTTTCCTTTTACCTGCCGTAGTGCCTCAGACAGTAGCTGAGGGGTTGTTCCAGGCGGGCTTCCTCCAGCAGGGCACAGTCCGCAAAGATGTCCGGCACAGGAGCGTCCGCCAGGATGGAGCCGTCTTTCATCACGATGCAGCGGGAGCACAGGTCCATGACCATGTCCAGATCGTGGGTGGCGATGATTTTGGTGTGGGAGAACCGGCGCAGCAGGTTGATGAGCGTGCGGCGGGAGGCCGGGTCCAGATTGGCGCTGGGCTCGTCCAGGACGAGGATGTCCGGACTCATGGAAAGGACGGTGGCGATGGAGACGGCGCGTTTTTCCCCCCCGGAAAGGTGGTGCGTCATTTTGTCCGCCAGGGCGGCGGCATTCACATCCTGCAGGGCCTGGGCCACGCGGCGGTCTATTTCTTCCTGCGGGAGCCCCATGTTCAGAGGGCCGAACGCCACGTCTTCCCGGACCGTGGGCATGAAGAGCTGATCGTCCGCCTGCTGGAATACCATACCCACGCTTTCCCGGACGCGGGCGGCCGTTTTAGGCGTCACGGGGATGTCCCCCACGCGCACCTGTCCGGAAGAGGGCGTCAGCAGGCCGTTGAGATGGAGCAGCAAGGTGGATTTTCCCGCCCCGTTTCCTCCGACGAGGGCGACGGATTCTCCGTGCGTGATGCGCATGGTGACGCCGTTCAGGGCCGGGGGAGAGTCCGGATAGCTGAAGCACAGGTCGATGGTTTCTACAAGATGGTGGCTCATGAGATGAGATTGCGGGTGAATTGGCCCGCCAGCATGGTGACGTTGACGCAGCGGAAAAGGATGGCGAAGAGGCAGAAAAGGAGGCCGCCCATTACTCCCCGCGCCGTGATGGCGCCGGGAACGGAAGAGAATTCGGGATCTTCCCCGCCCCTGCACTGGACGGCCTGGTAAATGCGTTCCGCCCGGCCGAACGCGCGCAGCAGGAGCTGTCCCGTCATGGCCCCCCATATGGACAGCGGGACGGCGCCGGAGGAACCGCGCCGGGAACGGAAGGCCAGGAGCGTGTTCTGGAATTCGTCCACCAGAATGAAGGCATACCTGTACAGGAAGGCCAGCAGGGTGATCAGGATGCGCGGCACGCCGAGCTGCCGGAGGCCGCGGCACAGCGGGGCGAAGCCGGTGGAGGCCAGCAGGGTGAAGGCTGCCAGAATGGTCAGCATGCACCGCAGGATGATGGAGATGAAGGAGATCATGCCCCGCGTGACGGGAATGCCGAACCATTCCCCCGCGGGCGTCCTGTCCACCAGGGGATTGAATATCCCGATCATGACGGCGACGGGCAGGAGCCACAGGGTCCGTTTCAGCAGGTAGCCGAGGGGGAGCCCCGCCATGCGGATGACGCACACGGGGAACAGGAAGAAGGGGAGCTGCCCCGTGATTTCCTGCGGCGGCCAGGAGAGGACGCAGATTTGAAAGACGATGAAGGCCCCTATCTTGATGCGGGCGTCCAGACGGTGGAATCCGGTGTTTCCGCAGGAAAACCGGTCCATTTGGCGGAATTGCCGCGCGGCGTCCGTGAAGAGGGGCATGGAGGAATCAGCGGGGGCGGTCTTCGTGCGGTTTTCTGCCGAAGAGGAATCCGGCCAGGAAGATCAGCGCCGCGATGATGGCGCTGCCCAGGATGCCGGCCAGGCTCGTTTCAGGATTGACCAGGGAGGCGGGTTCCGTGTCCGGGACCGTTTCTTCCGCGGCGGGCAGGGCGTAGTCCGGCATGATGGCTGTGGCCGTCTGTACGGATTCCAGATTGCGGTGGATGGCGGAGGGGGCCGCCAGGCTCGTTTCCTCGGAGCCCGTGACTCCGGCCACGGACCATTCCAGGCCGTCCGGGTAGGCGGAGGCGAACCAGGAGAGAGCCGCGCCGCAGAGAAGGGCGGCCACCGCAAAGATGCCCAAGACGGTGAAGGATGCCCTTTTTGGGGTTCCATGTTCCGGTTCCGCAGGACGCAGCAGGGAAGGCTGCGCCTTGCTGATGAAGATGACCACGGCGGCCGTGGCAAGACCTTCCACAACGCCGATGGCCAGGTGGATGGGCAGCATCAGTTCCACGAACTGGGCGAAGGGCAGGGCGGAAATGCCGGAAGCCGTAGTTTCCAGAACGACGGAGAAGGCCCCCAGCTGGAGCCCGATGACGGCGGCCGTGATGCTTGCCAGCGTGATGCGGCCCGTGCCGGGGCTGCCGCCCGCCAGCGGCTTGTAAATGAAGGGGTAGGCCACCAGGCAGGAGAAGAAGCCCAGGTTGAAGATGTTGCAGCCCAGCGCCAGCAGGCCGCCGTCCGCGAAGAAGAGGGCCTGGACGGCCAGGATGGCCGCCATGACCAGAAAGCCTGCATAGGGGCCGAGCAGGATGGCCAGAATGAGGCCGCCGCCCAGGTGCCCGCTGGACCCAGTGCCCGGAATGGTGAAGTTCAGCATCTGGCAGGCAAAGATGAAAGCTCCCAGCACGCCCATGAGCGGGACGAGCCGGGCCTCCTTTTCCTGCTTGATCTTGCGCGCGCAGAGTACGGTGATTGCCGCCGTGGCCGCCCACATGGTGCAGCCTACTGCCGGTGAAACGAAGCCGTCCGCCATATGCATGGTTTCTGTGTCTTTCTATGAGTGAAATGTTGGTGAAATGGCCCGGATTGGGCAGATTGGCGTTACTTTAGCATAAATGCCGGAAAGCCGAAGAAGGAAGTGCGGCAACATGGGAGAGGTTGTCTTCCGCAGATGTGTGGAGGAGCCGGGAATTCCTGCCGTAGTTGATGATTCCGTGCGGAGAGATGAGTGCCTTTCCGCATATTGAATGGTATCTGCGTCCGGAGATTTTCTTTAATCCGGGAAAGATTTTCAAGGGAAATCCTACTGGAAGTAAACGGGTTGGATTTGATGCACTGCTTTCTTCTGTTTGTTAGATGGAGGCATGATGAATTTTTCCTTAGCAAAGTACCTGTTTTCAATAGGCGGCTGTACAACCATCCTTGCCAACGTTTCCGCGGACACCGCCGTTTCGTCCGCCGGAGCCATTGGCGGCCTGGGAATTTTGACGATAGCGGTGAATTATACGCTGAATCTGCTCAAGAAGAAAGACGAGCAGCTGATGGCGAAGGACGCCCGGATTGAAGCCCTGGTCGACCGCCTAATCAACAAGTGCCCGAATTGCGAGCTGGCGAAGGCTGCCAACAAGTCCCTGCTGGAGGACGAGTAGCTGTTCCGCAACGCCCGTAAGGGCCGTTTTCGTATAGGACCTAGGGCTTGACGCGGGTGTAGGCGTCTTTTTGGCCGCCTGCCTCCAGTTCCAGCTTTTCATCCGTCAGGCTGGTGATAACGGCCTGGGTGGTGAAAACTGAGCTGTTTTTATTGCCGATGCTTTTTCCCCGGAGAGTGAGGACGTTGCCGTTCCGGCTCCATTCCGTGTAAACCAGCGTATTCATGTTGACGGATTCCGCCCCGCCGCCGGGCAGGAGGCGGATGCCCTGCATGGCGCCGGGCTGGCCGGGAACGGGCTGAACCCAGCACCCCGTGATTTCAGCCTGGCGAGAAGCGCAGGAAGCCAGAAGGAGCACTGCTGCAGTGCAGAGAAGCTTGTTCATGGAATGGTGTTTTTAACGCTGTTCCCGGATGACTTCCGTGCCGATGCCGTCCGGAGTGAAGATTTCCAGCAGCAGGGTGTGGGGCAGGCGCCCGTCAATGAAGTGGACTTTCCGCACGCCCGCGTTGAGGGCGTCGATGGCGGAGTTGATTTTCGGGATCATGCCTCCGGAAACGGTGCCGTTTTCGATGAGTTCAAGAGCTTCGGTCCGTGTGACGGATTTGATGAGGGTGGAAGGATCGGAGGGGTCCTTCATGATGCCGGGGACGTCTGAAATGTAGATGAGCTTGACCGGCTTGAGTTCCCTGGCAAGAGCGGCGGCGGCCAGGTCCGCGTTCACGTTGAGCGGCTTGTGGGTGCCCAGTTCCTTGGCTAGCGGGGAGACGATGGGGGTGATTTGCAGTTCCAGAGCTTCCGTGACGCGTTCCGTGAGGCAGCCGATGACGTTGCCCACTTCCCCGATGTCCACGGGGTTGCCCTGCTCATCCTTTTCCTGAATGCGCTCTCCGACGAAGATTTCCGTTCCGGGAATGCCCACCCCTTTTCCGCCGAAGTCGCGGAACATTTGGACCAGGCCGGGGTTGATGGTGCCGGAAAGGGTGCGTTCCACAATGGATATGGCTTCCGGGGTCGTCACGCGCAGGCCGTTGATGAAGCGGGCTTCCAGACCGGCTTCCATCATGGCCTTGGAAATGGCCTTTCCGCCTCCGTGGACAATGACGGGGTTGAAGCCCAGCGCCTCCAGCAGCACGATGTCCCTCATGAGCTTTTTGACCAGGCGGGGGTCGTCCATGGCGCTGCCTCCGAATTTGATCAGGAAGGTTTTGTCCCGGTAGGCCTGGAGGTAGGGAAGCGCGCCGACGATGACGGATGCCTGTTCAATCAGGCGGGTGATTTTGGAGTCCATATCAGTAATGCAACGGTAGAGATGATTGATGCGGAAAGGGGGAAGAGGCCGGTTCAAAGCAGGCGCCTGCTCCTGAAGTAGATCAGGGGGAGAATGATGGAAACGAGCATGACCGCCAGGGAGATGTAGTAGCCGTATTCGTATTCCAGGCCGGGCATGTTGGAGAAGTTCATCCCGTAAATGCTGGCGATCAGCGTGGGGGGCATGAAGACCACGGCCGCCACGGTGAAGATTTTTACGATTTCGTTTTGCTCAATGTTGATGAGGCCAAGAACGGCGTCCAGCATGAAGTTGACGTTGCTGGACAGGAAGTTGGCGTATTCGGAAAGGGAGGTGACGTCGCGGCTCAGGGGGCGGAGCTTGATGTACAGGGTGGAGTTGGTGTCGTCCAGAGCCTCTTCATTGCTGGCGTAGGTGAGCAGGCGCAGAAGGTTGACCAGGCAGTCGCGCTGGCGTGTCAGGAGGTCGCCCACCCTGCCGAGGTCCTGGAGGATGAGGCGCAGAGCGCTGGAAACGGGGGCCCTTTTGTTGGATTTGATTTCCGGTTCGTCCCTGCGGAAGATGTTTTTGGAGAGACGGTCCAGTTCCGCGCCGAAGCGTTCCAGTACGTCCGCCTGGCGGTCCACGATGGTTTCCAGCAGTCCGGTGAAGACCTGGTCGCGGCTGATCTGCTTCTGGCGCAGGAGCTGGTGGGAGAAGACCCGGAAGGAGTAGGAGTCGGAATGGCGGATGGTGATGATCTTGGCCCCCATGAGGACGAAGGTGATTTCCGAAAGGGAGGGGGATTCCGTATCCACCCTGCTGAGAACCGTGGTGGTCATGAAACGGGCGCCGTCTTCCGTGTACAGGCGGCTGGTGGCCTCAATTTCCCGCATTTCATCGTAAGTGGGCATCTCCAGGCCGCAGAGGCGTTCCACGAATTTGATTTCCCCGGGTTCCGGCGTGAGAAGATCAATCCAGAAGATGCTGTCAAAGTACTGTGCTTCCGCATCCACTTGGGTGGTGCGCTCAATGCCTTCCGGGGTTTGACGATAAAGTCGAATCATGCCGTTGATGTCGGTAGGGGTGGTGAAACGGTTCCGCGCATGATGTCGAGTGACACCCAACGGGCTGCATGATGCCCTGTTTTTACGGGGAAGGAAAGTAAAATCAGTGACAAAAAGGCCCGGTTCCCAAGCGGGGAACCGGGCCTTCCGGAAAAAGGAAAGAAGATGTCGCCGCTTAGGCGTTTTCCTTGACGACCACCTTGAGGCTGGCTTCCACCTGGGGATGAACCTTGATCACGACGGCGTGCTCGCCTTCGCTCTTGATCGGCTTTTCAAGTTCGATCGCGCGGCGGTCCACTTCCACGCCCTGAGCGGTGAGGGCTTCGTGAATGTTCTGATTGGTGATGGCGCCGAACGCCTTGCCGCCCTGGCCCACTTCGAGGACGAGGTCCACGGTCAATCCGTTGATCTTAGCGGCCACTTCCTGGGCGGCGCTGAGCTCTTCCGCTTCGCGCTTGGCGCGGGCAGCTTGAAGATTGGCGATGAAACGGCGGTTGGAAGCCGTTGCTTCGTGGGCAAGACCCTGAGGGATGAGATAGTTGCGGCCATAGCCAGCCTTAACGGTCACCAGGTCGGCTTCCGCGCCGAGTCCTTCAATTTTTGTTGCGAGAATTACTTCCATCGTTGCCATGGCTAAAAAGAAATGGTTATTTGTGAGCGGTTGAATTAGTAAGTATTCGGCCCAATGTCAAGACAAGAGCGATAAAAAGGGAGTTTTTTTTCCGTTTCCGGATGAAAAATGCAGAAGGGTGTCATGATGCGTGACATTGCGCTTGCTTCACGAAGCGCTAGTATGTAGGGAAAGGGACCGCACCTGTCGCGTCCGCTCCCGTCGGGGAGAGTCCGCAGCGGTTTCATTTCAGATATTTGATCTTATGGCTATTCAGCGCGCATTGATATCCGTTTCCGACAAAACCGGCCTTGAGGAGTTTGCCAAGGGCCTGCACGAGTTTGGAGTAGAGTTGATTTCCACCGGCGGCACCGCCGCTTTCCTCAAGAGCCTGGGGCTTCCGGTGATTGAAATTTCCGATTACACCGGGGAACCGGAATTGTTTGAAGGCCGTCTCAAGACCCTGCACCCGATGGTGCACGGCGGCCTGCTGCACCGCCGCGACAATGAGGAGCACGTCCGCCAGGCGAAGGAAAACGGCATCAAGCCCATCGACCTGGTCTGCGTGAACCTGTACCCCTTTGAAGAAACGGTAGCCAGGCCGGACGTGACACTGGAGGAAGCCATTGAAAAGATCGACATCGGCGGCCCGTCCATGCTCCGTTCCGCCGCCAAGAATTACGCGTCCGTCACGGTGGTTTCCGATCCCGCGGATTATCCCCGCATTCTGGATGAAATGCAGACCCACAAGGGAGACACCACTCTCAAGACCCGCGAGAACCTGGCGGTAAAGGTGTTCATGCGCACGTCCAATTACGACAACGCCATCACCAATTACCTGGGCCACCAGAGCGCGGAAAGCACCAAGGGCAGCTTCTGTATCTGCGCTCCCCTGTACCAGGAACTGCGCTACGGCGACAACCCCCACCAGGAAGCCAGCCTGTACGGCAATTTCGGGGATATTTTCCACCAGCTCCAGGGCAAGGAGCTTTCCTACACGAACGTGCTGGACATCGAAGGCGCTGCGGAGCTGATCACCCAGTTCCGCCGCCCGACCGTGGGCATTCTGAAGCACACGAATCCCTGCGGCGTGGGCCAGGACGATGAAGACCTGCGCAACGCCTGGCAGAAGGCTTTTGAGACGGACACCCAGGCCCCCTTCGGCGGCGTGATCGTGATCAACCGTCCGATGACGGAAGGACTGGCCCGCGTGCTGAGCGCCATTTTCACGGACGTGATCATTGCCCCGGAATATGACGCGGAAGCCCGCGCCATTCTGCAGAAGAAGAAAAACTGCCGCATTATCCGCATGAATACGGAAGCCTGGATGAAGTCCCGCCAGGAACCCATCATCCGCTCCGCTCCCGGCGGCTTCATGACCATGAAGCGGGATACGGACGTGATGGGGCTGGACAACCTGGAAGCCAAGGTGGTAACCAAGCGTCCGCCGACGGAAGAGGAACTGACGGCCATGCGCTTCAACTGGCGCGTCGTCAAGCAGGTGCATTCCAACGCCATCGTCTTCGGCGGCACGGACCGCACGCTGGGAATCGGCGCTGGGCAGATGAGCCGCGTGGATTCCGCCCGCATCGCCGTATGGAAGGCGGGGCAGGCCGGCCTGGACCTGAAGGGCAGCGTTGTGGCGTCCGACGCCATGTTCCCGTTTGCCGACGGACTCCAGGTGGCCATTGACGCCGGAGCCACCGCCTGCATTCAGCCCGGCGGTTCCATCCGGGACGAGGAAGTAATCGCCGCCGCGGACGACGCGGGCATCGCCATGGTGTTCACCGGGCACCGCCATTTCCTCCATTAATTTGAATGATCGGCTCCGTTCCCTTGTCTTAAGACCCATATGTTGCTAGGTGTAAATATAGACCACATCGCCACGCTGAGGCAGGCCCGCTATGCGACCATGCTTGATTCCTTCAACGTGGAACCCAGCGTTTTGGACGCCGCTTATGCGGCGCAGAGGGGCGGAGCCGATTCCATCACCATCCACGTCCGCGGCGACCGCCGCCACATGCAGGACTCAGACGCCCTGAGGGTGCGGGAGAGCGTGGCCCTTCCCCTGAATCTGGAGATGGGGAACACCCCGGAAATGGTGGATTTTGCCCTCCAACTGAAACCGGACTATATTTGCATGGTTCCGGAAAAGCGGGAAGAAATCACGACGGAAGGCGGCCTGGACGCCGTATTCCATGAAAAGGAGCTTTCTTCTACCCTGGCCAGAATGGCGGACAACGACATTCAGGTGAGCCTGTTCATTGATCCGGACCTGCCCCAGGTGGAAGCCGCCGCGCGCCTCGGCGCGCCCATGATTGAGCTGCACACCGGGTGTTTTGCCAACAACGACGGAAAAAAGCGCACCGCGGAACTGGCCCGTTTGAAACGCGCCGCGGAATTGGCGCATTCCCTGGGCATCCAAGTGAACGCCGGGCATGGCATCAATTACCAGAATCTGGAGCAATTGATGAACGGCGTGCCTCACCTGCATGAGCTGAACATCGGCCATACGATTGTTTCCCGCGCCTTGTTTGTGGGGCTGGAACAGGCCGTGCGAGAAATGCGCCAGGCGATTGACCGCCTGAGCTGAGCCTTTTTCTTAATCCCTCCCGTTTTTAAAGGAAATGAACCGCATCGTGGGACTGGGAATGGACCTGGCGGACCTGGACCGCGTGCGCCAGGCCCTGCAGAAGAACGGAGAGATGTTTGCCCTGCGTATCTGCACGCAGGATGAATGGGCCTACTGCCGGAAGCACGCGGACCCCGTACCGCGGCTCGCCGCCCGTTTTGCGGCCAAGGAAGCCGTGGCGAAGGCCCTGGGAACGGGAATCGGGGAAAAATGCGCCTTCACGGATGTGGAAGTGGTGCGCAATGATGCGGGAGCTCCGTCCATTCTCCTGCACGGCTCCGCCGGAGTGACAGCGCGGGAACAGAGCATTACAGGCTGGCTTCTGACCATGACCCATTCCCGCCTGAGCGCCGCCGCCACTGTCATCGCCCTGGGCGAAGCCCCGGAATTTTCCTGACGCGGACAGGAGCGGCGCAAGCCTTTGCCGCATCTGGGATCATTTTACCTGGCACAAAGCCGCCTGGAACATAGCCGGCCCTGTTTCTCCCTCTATCATGGAATCAGCCGGTAGGAAAAGCGCCTCCGGCGTCCAACAGGCCGGCCTTTCAATAGCATTGATCCGCGGCCCTGGCTTTCAACTGGAGCATATAGCCGTTCTCCCTTGCTTTCCCCATATCCCTTAAACCGAATATAGATAGACCGCATTCTCTTCTTGTCCGGTAAAAAAATCCCGCTCCTCTCCTCAAGAAATTCTGCCGGATATCTTGCCACGGCACTGATGAATATCTGCCGAGAAGGCCGAATGAATTCATGACCAATTTCCTTGCCAGCCATGTAACACCTTGAATTTTGCATTCCGGTTACTGCAGGACAATTTTCATGTTGATATCCTTCACCGGGATGAACGCTGTGTTTTTACAGGTTTTCAAGATTCTTTTTGATGATCTCCGTATTCAGTTTGCGGAGGGCGGCAAGAGTTTCAAAACTCGGCGCTTCGGCAAAATCGGTTTCCAGCTCGTTCACTCTCTTTTCATAGTCCGCCGCATGGCCGCCGTCCTCTTTCAGGATGGAGATATTTTTCCGGGTTTCATCTGCAAGCTCTGAAAACGTCTTCCGGTCGGGGACCGGGTTCCAATTGATGGACTTCAGGAAGCTTTCCACTTCCGGAACCGTCACGTTGAAGAATTCCGGGCGGACCTCCTCCGGCTTCCGGTCTTTAAAATAACTTATGGCAAAACTGAAGCTGTCCGACTCCGGTTTCAGCTCGAATTTGATGTCATCTCCATGAATCCGGAGCTGGCGGAGGGATTCTTTCTCAAAAACGATGAAAGTGCCGAATTCCTTGTAAGCATAGCGGTTGAAGTTCATTACCCCGTTTCCCCCGGTTGTTTTCGTCAGAATCCAGTCCGGCTTTCCGCATGGTTTTTCCCCGGCTCCTTCTTTCAGGGCGTATTGCGACTCCAGTTCCGGCTTCCCGTAACCGTGAACCGGCGACGCCCATACTTCATACAGTTGTCCGGGATAAGCGACCTTGACGAACAGCCAGTCCGGGCGGTCCTTGAACTGCGCTATCCTGACGTCCAGAACACTGTTTTCCGGACGGAACGTGAAGACGGCCATTTCCATCTGGCCGTTTTCCACGGTGTCAATTTTTTCCGCGACTTTCCGGTCCAGCAGTGTTTTTCCGTCCTTGCCGATCACGGCAAGGAAATTGACGGGGCTCCAGCTTCCGGGAGTATTGGGATTTCTCCAGTACTCGATGCCGAATCTGAAATCCCCCCATTCCTGCTGAATGGGCTTGTTGTCATTGGGATTGGTAACGGTGTGGTAATTGATTTTTCCGTTGCCAAGGTTGACGGTATGGCGGGTCACGAGGACGGGAGTTCCCTTGCGGTCAAGTTTCTCTTCTTTCTTTTCAATGGAGGGGGCGGCGTACAGCAGTGTGATGCACAATCCGGCCAGTACGGTCAGGGCGAGTTTCTGCATGATTATTTTACCTCTATTTCGTGTTGGGTGTTCAAGCCTGTGGCTGCGTCTTCAATGGAGATGCGGTATACGCCGGGCTGATCGTTGAAGGCGAAATCCAGCGGGTATTCCGTCTTGCCGTAGATGGTTTTGCTGCGGTGCAGAATTTCCCCGCCGTCCGGGGCCGTTACCGTAATCCGGTACGCGCGTTCCCGGGGATTGGCCGGTCCGGAAATCTTAAGCAGGGCCCGGGAGCCTTTTGCCACTTGGGACGGAGCGGTTACCACGGGCGGCTGCTGCTCCCGGTCAAACAGGGCAAAGCAGCGGAACGGCGCATTGGAGAATTTAAAGACAAGCTTGTCTGATTTCCCCACCAGTCCCTTGCGGCATTCATAGATGTATTTTTCTTTCGGCAATTTGGCGGTGAATGATTTGCCGAGGTCCTTTTCCTGGCCTAGGGCGCCCAGCAGTTCGAATTCTCCGGCCTGCCGCGGACGGACCATCAGGGTGTTGCTGAAATCGGGGATGACGGCCAGAGGACGGATGCCGGCGTTTTTCACCACCTGGTCAAGGAACGTGTTCAGGGAGGAGCCGGGCAGGGAATTATTTTCCAGAACGGAGAGGGAGGCATTCAGCAGGATGGTGGTTCCTTTGCCGGCCTTGCGGAGCTGCAGGCCCGGATTGCCGTGGACTGCATGGGCCTTTTCTCCCGCCAGGGCCAGGGCGCCGCTTGTGCTTTCATAAGGCTGGATTTCAAGCTCTTTAGCCTGGTCGAACGTCAGGTTCCCGAAAAGTTCGCTCAAGGGGTTCCTAGGGCGTTTTTTCAGGTTTTCATTCAGGAGCGCGATATTGGCGTCAGCCAGTACGGTGCCGCCGGATTTGACGAAATCCAGAATGGCCGCGCACTCTTTGTCGCTCAGGGAGGAAGCTCCGCAAAGGAAGAGGAGCCGTGCGTTTTTCAGGCGGTCCAGGGTATTGGGAGAGACGAAATTGAAGCCCAGCCCGCGCTGGTAGCAATACCGGAGCAGCGGATTCATGCTGGCGTCCGGCTTGACGCAGCGGCTGTCCGCCTGGGCGGCGGAATTGGAGGTGTGGCTGTAGTAGAACAGGATGCCGGTATCCGGAAACGGGGTTTTGATCAGCAGCTGTGCGAGGCCGTAGTTCAAGTCATCAAGATAGGGCATGTATTGGCGCAGGTATTCCGCCTCGGAGAGATCCCCGGAATGGCTGGTTTCTCCCAGGGCGGGGTTGATCAGGAACCAGGCGTGGCCGTTGATCGCTCCCTGCAGCAGGTGTTCCCAAAGTTTGTACGGATAGGATGAACGCTCCGAGCAGTACCCGCCCCACCAGATGGTCCGGACCCGGTTCCCGCCGAATGCGCGCAGCGCCTCGTTCTCCTGCATGCCGCTGTAAGGGCCCCAGAAGTCCAGCCCCTTGATCATTTCTTCGAGGTTGCCGGGAGGGGAGCCTTCCGCGCCTACCCGGGCTCCGGGATGAACCTTTTTGATTTCCGCCGCCAGGAAGTGATGCATGTCCACATACATTTTTTCAATATATTCCCGGTGGTCATTGTAGGCGACCAGATTTCCCTCTTTTTTGGCCGCGTCCAGCCGGAAGTGGGGCACTTCCCCAAAGCTGGAGTAGGAGGCGCCGTATTCAAGGTTCAGGTTTTCCATGGTCTGGTACTTCCACCGCAGGAAATCGGCGAACGGCTGTTTATCCGATTCTCCGAACCCGGCTTCGTAGGTGTAAAAATTCTCGTCGCCCAGGTTGTACAGCACAGGGCTCAGGTCTTTCAGGTATTCTGCCTGGCGCCGCAGATCGTTGCTCCAAAGTTTCCGGACCAATGGATGGTAGAACGATTCGTCACCGTTCAACGTACCCAGTTGCTCCATATTTTCTTTCTGTTCGGACCACAGCTTGCGCAATACCCTGGTTTCATTGTTCGGCCCGGCTTCCATCCCGATCCGGCAGATATACGGGCACAGTTTTTCGTTCCGCAGGGCGTTTTCAATATCTCCCTTGGTGAAAAATTGCAGGGATACGTTCCAGCCGAGGCGGTCGATGATCCGTTCCCCGAAGGCCGGGTTAAAGGTACAGCCAACCTGGCCCCAGGTAAGCTGGAGATAATCCTCCAGAGAATAATCCGGGAAAATCACCGGATTTTCAGCATGTGCCGCATTGCCCCGGGCATCGTAAACGGTGCACCGCAGATAACCGCCGATGGTCGGCATCCGGTAATTTTCAAGGTCGAATGAAAGCTCTTTCTTTCCGGCTTCCAAAGGAAGGGTCTTGCTGAACCATACATTACGGTAGGGTGCGTCCATCAGCTCCACTTTGGCGGAATAACCGTCCTGCGCGGATGAAGCCAGTTTCAACGTGACGGAGAAGGGGCCGCGGTCCTGCACCAGCCTGGGCGTTTCCACTGATACGGCCCCGAAAGCGGATTCCACCGTAAAGGGAAAGGCGCCGAAGTTGACCAGCGCGCCATCCCGGCGGACCAATACGTCTGCGGTATATCTTCCCGCCGGAAGGTTCGTGAAATCAAGGCTGTTCCGGATAACGGAATTATCCGCCTGCCGGATACGGCCCTCGGCAACGGTTTTTTCCGGAGGGGTCACGGCAAATTTGCCGTTGTCCTGCCGTACTGAGAATGGCGGCAGTTCCACTCCGCTGGCGTAATAGAGCACCTGGGCCAGAAAAGCCTGGGACGTTTCATAGAGGAAGAACCAGTCCGTGGTGTAGTTGAAATACGGCGTCAGCCCCACTCCTGGCCGGTAGCCCGCGCCGTAATCGACTTCAACGATCCGGCCATTGCCGAACTGCCAGGCGTTGAAAATACGCGATTCAAAATTTTTAGGCCTGGTTCCGGGAAGGCTGCTGCTTCCGGCAACCCATTCCGGCCGGGGCAATGGCTTGGCGTATGGTTTTTTATAAGGCAGTTTCTTAAGTTCGGACCAGGGTTCGCCGGATTGAATCCGGACCAGGCCGGTTCCGTTCCGCACCATCGACATCAGGCGGAATTTCTGCTCATCCGGCAGGATCGCAAAATCGACGTTTGCCACGACCACCAGATCATAATCCTTTGCCAGTTTGGCGGCCAGTTCCTGGCGTTTGTCGGCGGTGCTCAGCCCCGCAATCGGATTGCTGTAAATATCATCCGCTCCGATGCTATGTTCATTGGCTGTGAGAACCACTTCATATTCAAAGCCCGGGAAGCGCTGGACCAGCTCAATGATCTCGCGCGAGGCCGTCTGCTGCATGATAAAAAGTATTTTCTTATGGGGTAGCTCGCCTTTTTCATCCCATGCGGCATGGGGCGTTTTCAGGGTCATTCCGGCCTCATTCATGTAGGTGCCGTCCAGTTTGCCGAATACGGGAGCAACAAGGCCCGTCAGCAGGATGCAGAGCAATAGCGGTAACCGTTTCATCAATGGGGATCTTTCTTTTTTGAGTTAATTCAGGCTTTCTTCCAGGGCAATTTTCCATTTGAGCGCCCGGCAGCGCTCTTTCAGGACGTAAAGGCGCCTTAAACCGCTGACCGTGGTTTTTTCTTTTTCCGGGAGGTTGTATCCAGATACCGGACATTTCCGTTTTGGCGGGCAGGCCGCCGGCTATTTATATTGTTATCCGTCATTACTCAAGCCGTCCCAGATAAATCCGGGGTTGATAAGTGAGCGCGGCATCATACCGGGAATGGCTCCTCAACATGTGCCGCGGCCATAAAAACCCATGAAACGCATGGTTGAACCTATTCCCTACTATACCTATTTCCCCATTTCTTTCTTTCAGAAAAACCCTAAATAAAGATAACGTTTCAAGTCCACATAGAGCTGCAAACCCAAAAAATGCTGAATATTATATTCAGGCGGAAAATGATTTTATTTTTTCTGTTCATAGAATCTCATTGCAGCTCTTTACGCCTTTCATTCGCCACGCGCCTGTAGATGGAAAGACGTGGCTACCCGCCATCTTTTAATGGGAAGCCGATAACTGGCAGAGATTTTTGACCATGCCGTCTGAGCGTGCCTGCCGCGGTCCCCAAGTGCATTTTGAGAAGATGAGGGGGAATAAAAAAGAGGCTGTCCCGTAGACGGGACAGCCTCTGCTGTTGAGTTGACGCTCAGTCAAGAGTTTCTCTGCTTAGGAGAAGCTCTTGATGAGGATTTGGCGCTGTTCTTCCAGTTCGGCCGGGAGCTTCTTGCCCACCTTGTCGAACAGTTCGGTCTGGCTTTCCAGTTCAGCCTGCCATTCGCTCGGGTTGAGGGCCATGTTGGCGTTGAACTGTTCTTCGCTGTAGTCGAGACCGGTCTTGTCCAGTTCGGCATAGGTCGGGGAGACGCCCAGCACGGTCTTCTGGCCTTCCGCCTTGCCCTTGGCGCGGCGGAGGATCCAGTCGAGGACGCGCATGTTGTCGCCAAAGCCCGGCCAGATGAAGTTGCCGTCCTTGTCCTTGCGGAACCAGTTCACGTTGAAGATCAGCGGAGGATTGGCAACGGTCTTGCCCATGTCCAGCCAGTGCTGCCAGTAGTCGCCCACGTTGTAGCCGATGAAGGGAAGCATGGCCATCGGGTCGCGGCGGACCTGGCCGATGTTGCCGAAGGCGGCGGCGGTCATTTCGGAACCCATCGTAGCGCCGACGTATACGCCGTGCGTCCAGTCGCGGGACTGGAAGACGAGGGGCATGGTGGTGGCGCGGCGGCCGCCGAACAGGATCGCGGAGAGGGAAACGCCTTCCGGGTTCTGCCATTCGGGGTCGATCGTCGGGCACTGGGCGGCGGGAGCGGTGAAGCGTGCGTTCGGGTGAGCGCACTTGCGGCCGCAGTCCGGGGTCCAGTCATTGCCCTGCCAGTCGATGGCGTGGGCGGGAGCGGGGCCGTCCATGCCTTCCCACCAGACGTCGCCGTCGTCGGTCAGGCCTACGTTGGTGAAGATGACGTTTTCCTTGATGGTGTCCATGGCGATCGGGTTCGTCTTGTAGGACGTGCCGGGAGCCACGCCGAAGTAGCCGTTTTCCGGGTTGATGGCGTGGAAGGTGCCGTCTTCATGGGGCCAGATCCAGGCGATGTCGTCACCGATGATGGAGGTCTTCCAGCCGGCTTCACGGTAGGAGGCGGGGGGAACGAGCATGGCCAGGTTGGTCTTGCCGCAGGCGGACGGGAATGCGCCGCCCACATAAGCCTTCGTGCCGTCCGGGGATTCAATGCCCAGGAGGAGCATGTGTTCAGCCATCCACTTGTTCTTGCGGGCGATGGCGGAGGCGATGCGCAGGGCCAGGCACTTCTTGCCGAGCAGGGCGTTGCCGCCGTAACCGGAACCGAAGGACCAGATTTCTTCCGTTTCCGGGAAGTGGCAGATGTACTTTTCTTCATTGCAGGGCCACGGCACGTCGATCTGGCCGTCTGCGAGGGGAGCGCCCACGGTGTGGAGGCAGGGAACGAAGGTTCCGTAGCCGTCGCGCTTCGGGTTGCCGCCGCCCTTGACTTCGTCTTCCAGGCGCTTGAGAACTTCCGCACCCATCTTGGTCATGATGCGCATGTTGACCACGACGTAGGGGGAGTCCGTGATTTCAATGCCGATCTTGGCCAGCGGGGAGTCCAGGGGACCCATGCAGAAGGGGATGACGTACATGGTACGGCCCTTCATGCAGCCCTGGAAAAGGCTCTTCAGCTTGGCCTTCATTTCAGCGGGGTCCGCCCAGTGGTTGGTCGGGCCGGCGTCTTCTTCCTTCTCGCTGCAAATGAACGTGCGGTCTTCCACACGGGCCACGTCCGAGGGAGTGGAGCGGGCGAGGAAGCATCCGGGACGCTTCTCGGGGTTCAGTTTGATAAAGGTGCCCTTTTCTACCATCATGTTGCAAAGCTCATCATTTTCTTCCTGAGAGCCGTTGCACCAATAGATGGAGTCGGGTTGGCAAAGCTGGGCGATTTCTTCGACCCACTTCTTAGCTGCTTCGTGAGTGGTACTCATGGTGAGAATAGTGTATGCACGGAAATGGCTGTTGGCAAGTCTCCCGTGCGGCTTTTTGCGCGACGGTTTTGTTTCTCCAGGAAGGCAAACCCGGTGCAGGGGAATGTGTTGTCTGCATTTGGAAGGGGGAGTGGGAGACCGGGGATTCCATCCGGTGCCTTTTTCGCGTTTGTGCGTCCTGCGGAAGATAAAAAGCCTGTTTTGACTGGAAATCTGCTTGCCAGCTTGCACCGGATAGTCTAGGGAAGAATCATGAATGTTAGAAAGTTGATGGCAAAAGCGGCGTTTCTGGTGCTTCCCGCTCTGTTTGCGGCGTGTTCGGATACTTCCCGGCCTCCCGCCATCAGCTTCAGGATCAGTAATGCTCCCCCCGTGCCGCGCACCATGTCCCAGATGGCCGGGGAAGTGCGCATTGAGCGGGATTTCATGTCCCCGCGCTCGCGCGCGCGCCGCGCGGCCCGTTCCATGAAGCCGCGCTTCATCACTATCCACAGCACGGCCAATCCCACCGGGGACGCAGCCGCCCATTCCCGTGCCCTGAAAAGGGGGGCAATGGGCTCCCTGAACTGGCATTTCACCGTGGACCAGTACCACGCCATCCAGCACATTCCCCTGAATGAAACGGGGCGGCACGCGGACCGCGGCGGCCCGGGTGACATGTATTCCATCGGCATTGAGATGGGGGAGGTCCGGTCCCACAATCCCATCGTGACCTGGAACCGTTCCGCCAAGCTGACGGCGGTGCTGATGAAGCAGTACAATATTCCCCTCCGCAATGTGGTGCCCCATTATTACTGGACGGGCAAGAATTGTCCCGCCCCCCTGCTGACCAACGGCAGGCCCGGGTATAAATGGAGCTGGTTTGTGTCCCGCGTGGATTATTACAGGCGCTGCCTGGAAACGAAGCCCGCTCCGGCGGCGCATTGATGCGGGCCGCCTGGTGCATGAGTTGTGAGGAAAGCGCCTGGAACAATGGCCGGAAATTTGCTTCTGACATCCCCTCTGGAGACCTGCTCCTTCATCCGTCCCAAGGAACTGGCGGCGATGCAGGCGGCCGGAATGGCCGCTGTACGGGACCTGCTGTTCATGCTGCCCCGCAGGTATGAGGACCGCCGGATGTTCGACCGTTATGATTCCCTGTCCTCCGGCGCGCCCGTCTGCCTCCGCGGCCGGGTGGTGGACGTAGGCTGGAAAGGCTGGGGAGGGAAGGGCGGCAAGGGGCGCGGCAGGTACGTGGAAGCCGTTCTGGAGGATGAACAGTCCCTGGGGAATGCCCGTTTTTCCTGCCTGTGGTTCAGCATGCCGGGGATTGCCCGGATGCTGTGCGCCGGTCAGGAGATGATTGTGTACGGGCGCATGAAGCCCTACGGGAAGAAGTTGAGCATGGTTCATCCGGATTTCGAGTTGATCCGGGAGGGGGAGGACAATTCCATCCACCTGAACCGCATCGTGCCCGTGTACAGCGGCAGGATGGGCATTCCCGTGCGCAGGCTGCGGGAGATCGTCTGGGAGGCGTTGGAGCAGTTGTCTCCGGAACCGGAACCTGAGATTTATGAATTTGTGCCCGGCGTTCCGTGCAAGACGGCGCTGCGCGACCTCCATTTTCCCGGTTCCGCGGAAGCGCGGGACAAGGCGAGGCGGCGCTTTGCGCTGGAAGAGTGCCTGGCCCAGCAGTTGAACGTGGCTTACAGGCGCCGCCGTGCGGAGGCGGTTCCCGGCATGCAGACTGCGAATTCCAGCCTCCTGGTCCGGGATTTGGCGGCGTCTTTGCCTTTTGAATTGACGGAAGCCCAGAAGCGCTGCGTGCGGGAGATTTACCGGGACATGAAGGCCCGCCGTTCCATGAACAGGCTGCTCCAGGGGGATGTGGGGTCCGGGAAGACGCTTGTGGCGCTGTGCGCGATGCTTCTGGCCGTGGAACACGGGTATTCCGCCGTGATGATGGCTCCCACCCAGATTCTGGCGGAACAGCATTACCTGAAGTTCAGGCAGATGCTGGACAAGCTGGATGTGCCCGTTTCCCTGGTGACGGCGGAGAGGAAGGAGGAATCCCACATTTCATTCGGCGGTCAGGGCGGCATTGTGGTGGGAACGCACGCCCTGCTTTATGGGAAGAACGTGCCGGAACGCCTGGGCCTTGTCGTGATTGACGAACAGCACAAGTTCGGCGTGAATCAGCGGGAAAAGCTGATTGCGCGGGAGGAAAGGCCGGACGTGCTGGTGATGACGGCCACCCCCATTCCCCGGACGCTGACCCTGACTTTTTACGGGGATTTGGACGTTTCCATCCTGGACGGCGTGCCGGGAGGCCGGGGAAAGGTGGTGACGGCCATCCGCACCGCAAAGGACAGGGAGAAAGTGGTCAAATTCGTCAGCGAGCAGCTGGAGGAAGGCAGGCAGATTTACGTGGTTTCCCCGTTGATTGACGGGGAGGAGTCCCGGAAGGGAAAGGCCGTGACGAAGGAGCTGGACGAATGGAAGGCTCTCTTGCCCCATGTGGATGTGGGGCTGCTGCACGGCAGGATGCCTGCGGAGGAGAAGGAGGCCGTCATGAAGGATTTCCGGGACAACCGGACCAGCGTGCTGGTTTCCACCACGGTGGTGGAGGTGGGCGTGGACGTGCCTAACGCTACGGTGATGATTATCAATAATGCCGAAAATTTCGGCCTCTCCCAGCTTCACCAACTCCGCGGGCGCATTGGCCGCGGAGCGCACAAGTCCTACTGTATTCTGATGACGGAAGCCCAGCCCGGAGATGAACAGTGGGAAAAGCTGCACATTGTGGAAACCACGTCCAACGGGTTTGACCTGGCGGAGCAGGATTTGAAACTCCGGGGGCCGGGAGACGTGCTGGGAACTTCCCAGAGCGGTCTGAAGGGAGTGCGGTTTGAGGAATGGCTTTTGGACGCCCGGCTGATCCACCGCGGCAGGGAGCTGGCGGAAGCTATTCTGACGGAAGACCCGGACTTGAAATCCGCCAAATACCGCCCCCTCCGCTTTTTGTTAGAAAGCGGTGAAATGAAGCGGGTCGCCAATTAATATTATCATCTGCAATCCTTTTGCCGCCAGTTGGTAAGGAGTGTATGACAAATACGTTTTGCAACGGTTTGTGTATTGGAATGAATCTAAAGATGCAAAGAGGAACACCTCTTCTTTTAACCCGAACAACCGATAAAACAATGATTCAAACGTATCAAATACTCCCCGTGGTGGCGATCGTATGCTCCGCCTCCGCCATGGCCCAGAATGCGGTCGATCCCGTAGAGCTGGCTAAGCAGAATGTCGACCTGATTTCGTCCGCCAACAAGGTTCTGGACGACGTGAAGGACAATACGGCGGTCGCTATCGCCATCAAGCAGCTCGATGCTCTGACTCAGAAGGCCAAGCAATTGGACAAGTCCATGGAAAATGTGAAGCTCACTTCCCAACAGGCTATCCGGATTACCAAACTTAATGGAGATGTCCAGGATACCATCGTGGACCTGCTGGAAAATTGCCAACGCATTCAGAAGGACAAGCTCATGACGCCCGCCCTGCTCAAGGCGGTGAACAACTTTGCCGCTGCCGCCAACATTGAAGTGGTAGAAACCATTACGACCGTTGAGCAAATTGTGGAAGACTAAATAATCAGATTTTAAAGACCTTCAACTGTAAGGCCGCTTCTTCCATGTGGGGGAGCGGCTTTATTGTGTACAGGCGGAGATAGAAGTTTTTAAATCATATTGACTTTTCATGGAATTATTCTAATGATTAGAAATAATTGATAATTTCTTATGAACTATGGAATCATTAAGGTTTTAACAAGATTTTATTTAATTTTCCTCCTCTGTCTTGGAGCCTTTGAAACGGTTTCCGGAAAGGAAGAACCACAAGGGGAAGAACTTTCTTCTTTATTTCCTTCGTGTCCTGTCAAATTTGTAACGGATGTTCTGGCGGCGAAGGATGGTTCCTTATGGGTGGTGGGAGAGGGAGCCTGTGTTTACAGGCTGGAACCGGAATCCGGGATGCGCGGAGGTCATGGCAGATGGTTGCGCATGGATTATTTTCCGGGGTTTCCTCAAATGGAAGATTTCAGATGCGTAGCTCAGGATTTAAAGGGATGTATATGGGTCGGGACGGATAATGGAGGCGTCGCCGTCTTCAATGGAAAGGAATGGAAAATATATGACCGGAAAAATGCGTTGCCGGGCGATCGCGTCGTGGACATAGCCGTATCACCCGTAACCGGGGAAGTGGCTGTAGCTACTTCCGGCGGAGTAGCGGTTTACGATTCGCGGGAAGGAAGGTGGGACTGCCTGAACCGCAGCAATGGTTTGTATTCCGATCAGGTGCAGTCGCTGGAGTTTGACGCCAGGGGAAGACTGTGGCTGGCTTATTCCTGTGGAGGCGTGGGCATGAGAACCCGAAAGGAGGGAAAGTTCCAGTGGACGCATCATCAGGCTCCCTGGTATTGGGACAGGAATCAATATATCCGGCAACCGGAAAATTCTTCCGGAGAGGGATTGCCTTCCAATTTGTGCAATGCCATTTTGTCCCTCAAGAATGGCTCCATCATTGTAGGAACCTGTAATGGCCTCGCCTTCCGGTCGGTGACGGGGAAATGGACCTATTTAAGAGGTAGGGATTATCAGGATAAAAACAGGGGAGTGTACAAGGCCAGGACGAAAGAGGGTAAAAAGAAATTTCCCGCTAATGCATTGCTCAGTGAAGATTACGTGACCACTCTTGCAGAAACGAAGCACGGTTTATGGGTAGGGTTCCGGGAAAAAGGGGCCGCTCTACTGGATCCAAAGACAAACAAAGTCCTAAAATGCTATGACGGAGGCAGGAATCATCCCATACCCTGTTCCTATGTTACGGCGATTGCTGAACTTGCAGATGGGACAGTGCTGGGAGGAACTTATGGCGGCGGTATTGTGTGCCTGGAAAAAGGCGCGGAAACATGGAAGAAGCTGCCGGTAGCGGAACTTCATGATTCAGCGTTTCCCGGGGAAGAAAAAATCGTTTCTCTTCAAAAGATCAAACAGGGCTTGGAGAGCTGCAAAGCTGTTGAAAAGTCTTCACAGAGTTGCGTCTATCAAGGGGAGGATTGGTCTACGCTTGGGAATTGGTGTGAACGGTATGGACAGTCCTATGCCTATTTGTGCGCTATCAATTCCCCCAGCGATGTAGTGTATAATCCTGGTGTCTTCATTTCTGTAAGAGGAGCGATGGGATATCACCGTTATCCTAAGGATAGTTTGAGAAGATGGTGTCATTGGGCGGGAGTTCCGGAGAAAAAGAACGTGCTTTTTTGTCCGGAAATTTGTAATCGGATTGAAGCGGAATGGGATGATCATGGAGAGGTTTATCCTTCTTCTTTTGATGGGCCTGATATTTGGGCCAAAATTGTTTTGCCGGAAGGAAGGTTTTTGGTGTCCTTGTATTTTTACAATCCCAATGGGCATCAAAAGGCGACGGCTAAAAGAGATTTTCTGATTGAAGTTCGCCAAAGTTCCATTCCAAGGAATTTGAATCAGCAGGTGTTTTCCGCCTGGCATTATTTACTGCCGGAAAAGGAGATGCTGGATATGGTATCGAAAAAAGTTTTGGCCCGTGCCAGGGTAAACTATTTTACGAGGCACGGAGTCTACAAGAATTTCATTATGGAAGGAGGGAAGGCCTACTATGTAAGGGTTGTACGCAACGGCTCCTTCAACACTATTTGGAACGGCATTTTTATTAGTCCCGTTATTAAGGCAAAGAGTTATCATCCAGTTTGTACGAAAGGATTGATAGAGTATGCCGGCATCTATCCTCAAAAACGTGTGTTGGAGGATTCGGAAATCAACATCCTGTACCGTGAATTATCCGAAGCTTACCAACGCTGCAATGACGCAGCTATGATTCCGAACTTTCATCAATTAATGCTTTCCCTGTTCAGGCATGCAGAGAAGGAAGAAACGCTCCATGAAAGTCTCCTTTACAATTTGCGCTGGGATTTGAAAATAGCGTATGTCCGGGACGCGGAAGAATTTGAGTACATCATGAAGAAGTCATGGTTTGCGCTGCAGGATAAATATCCGCTCTATCAGTCTCGGAACTGGTCACCCTACGCTCCACGGACTATTCCTTTTTCCGTGAAAGAAACGAGATTAATGAAGAGGCTGGGAATTGATTGGAAAGAATATCTTCCTGGAAAGAAATCAGAAGCAGAAATTCAGGCCATGCATGATTTTCTGGAAAAACAAAATCAATAAAAATAATTAAGATCTATGAATAAAATTGTATTTTTAGCCGTTTGTTGTGCATTATTCGGCATCATGTCTCCTACAAGGGCGGAGCAGCAATTACATTTGCAAATGTTCCCGGAGGTCAAGCTCAATGATATCAACGATCCGGCAAATTTTGATGAAAGCTGGAATGGAGAAACGATGATTTGTTTCTCAAAAGGGGAGATTAATCCGGATATCAATGAGGAGGGACAGCCGATGGGAACTTATGAATGGAAATCTTCTTTGCCTGTGGCAGGTATACAGCCACCTAAAGGGGAAGCTCCATTGCCGATTTATCCCGATGTGTTACATATTGCACCGTTTCCTCTTCCTGAGGGGAAAAAATGGATCATGATTTCTTTTGAACTTATCGTTTTTTATGTGGAAGGAGATGTCGCGAAAACAGATGGTGATGCCATTGCCTTTTCTGTTCTTGATAAAAAGAAATAGAGAAAAACGTCAGTAGTTTGCTGAGGACACAAACAGGTCATTTTCCCATTTGAGGGTTGGGGTTTCTTGCCGGGGCCAGATATCCCGTGCCGGGTTCCGTGCCCATTGCGGGGAGAAGGTTCCTGTGGCGCGGCAGGGATTTGGCGCGGGAAATTGCGGAGCATGGATCAAGTATGTTGCCGAAGGTGATGGCGCCCATTGGGCATGCAAGCTGGCAGGCGGTTTGCGCCGCGCCGTCCGGCAGGAGCAGATCCTTGTCCGTGATGCGGATGGAGGTGGAGGGCTCCCCGGGATGTTTCTTCATCAAACGGGATTTGTGCCGGATTTTGGCGCGCTCCACCATCTGGACGCAATAGGTGCATTTTTCCATGACGCCGCGGGAGCGGACCGTCACATTCGGGTTGCGCTGGAGGTGCGTGGCTTGTTCCGATGCCCTGGCGTAGTCAAAGAAGTTGAAGCGGCGCGCCTTGTACGGGCAGTTGGTGGCGCAGTACCGCGTTCCCCAGCACCGGGCGTACACCATGGCGTTGAGCCCTTCCGTGGTGTGGACGGTGGCGTTGACCGGGCAGACGGATTCGCACGGAGCCCTGCCGCATTGCTGGCAGGCCACGGGTATGGCGGTCATGGCTCCCGTGTCCGTGAAGTACCTGTCGATGCGTATCCAGTCCAGGGCGCGCCCTTTCGCCATTTGGTCGCGTCCGACCACGGGTATGTTGTTTTCCGCCCGGCAGGCCACCAGGCACGCGTTGCAGCCGATGCAGCGTGACGTGTCAATGGCCATTTTCCATTGATAGACGGTGTCTGCGCGTGGGGAAGCAAAGGGGAGGGATGTTTTTCCGGAAAGCTTCGTGAACGGGGAGGGCTGAACCACCGGGCTTTGGATGGCTTCCGTCCGCTCCGGAAGGGGATGCAGCGTTATTTGCGTCAGTGAAATGCCGTAACCGTGAAAAGTTATTGTCTCTTCAAGTACGGTTTTTTTGTTTTCAGGTTTGGCGGGGGGGAGCTGTTCCTTTTGTTCCCCGGAAGCTGGGATTTCCTGAAACTCGAAGACCCCGGAGTCCGATTTCAGGGAATGCCCCGTGCGGTTTTTCAAAGCGTATCCGTTGGAATGTTCCTGCCCCTCCGCCGCAGGGTTGATGCCGCCGTATCCCAGAGGGAAGACGATCAGGTTGTCCGCCACGCCGGGAATGGGGCACAGGATAGCTTCCGTCCGTCCGGCGGGAGTGTCAAGGACGCAGAGGGCCGGGGTGGAGTCCCTGCCGCCCAATTTGCGGAAGGTAGCGGGGGATACTTGGGCGGAGGCCGTCCAGCTCACGCCCGTGACAGGGTCCGGGCATTCCTGCATCCAGGCGTTACGCTTCCAGCGGCCGTCTCCGATGCAGTAGTCCGGAAGGAATTGCAGCTCCAGCATGTCCTTTTTCAAAAGAAAATATCCATAGGCCGGAGAGGCTGAACAAGAGGCTTTTGCCAGGGCTTCAGCCTGGCGCGTCTCCTCCTGCGGCGACAGGGGGGCATAGGCGGTCTCTTCCGAATAGCCGCGCTGGAGGGCCTGCGTCCATGCGGCGGTCTTGTTTTCCGGGTTGACGGCGCGTTCAAAGCACTTGCGCGCGCGGTGATAAACGGGGGAGAGGTGAGCGGGCGAGTTGTCAGCCGTGATGAGCTGGCCCTTGGTGGAAAGCAGCCCGGAGAGGACTTCTTCCGCGGATATGCCTCCGTACAGGGGAAGCATGACGGGCTGGCGGTAGCAGTACCTTCCGCGGCAGTCCCGTTCCACTCCCCAGGATTCCAGAGGATGGGCTCCTGGCAGGTGCCAGCGGCAGACGCGTGAAGTCTCGTCTTCGTACATGCCCAGGTGGATGCTTTCCGTCTGGGCCAGCGCGGCGGCCAGCGCGGCTCCTTGTTCCGCATCCAGCACGGGGTTTCCTGCATCCAGCAGAAAGGCTATGTCCACCTTTTTCCGTTCAATGTCCCGGATGAAATCGTCCAAGGTGCCGCGCGGGGCTGGGCCGGGGGCATCCAGAAGCTGGATGCACGGGCCGATGGCCCCGAGTATTTGATTGATTTCCCAGACACGGGGAGCCAGCTCCGGGCGGGATTCTCCCAGCAGGACCAGGCTTTCCCCCGGATGGCTGCACAGATCCTCCGCGCACTGTTCAATCCATTCCCGTTCCCTGCTGGTCAGGGGAAAGGCGGGCAGGCGGGATTCTCGCAGAACGAAGGAAGAGGATGTTTTTTTACGGATATGGAAATGCAGTTCTTCTAGGAAGAATTCCAGGCGTGCCGGAGATACGGGAAGGCGGTGGTCGGCATAGGCTCCCGTGAGGGAAACGCGGCCTTCCACGGCGTACAGGCGCGTGCGGTCCTGGTTGCCCTCCTTGTAATTCAGCCCTTCCGGAGAACGGGCCGCGATGAATTCCCGCGTATTGCCGTACGGGTTTTCATGCAGGAAATCGCAGTCCAGGGCCAGGATGCGTCTGGCGCGCGCGAAGCGGACGCGGAAGCGGATGCCGTCCGGCAGAGCCGTCTGCATGGCGGCGCCGGGAGTGGGAACGGGGGAATACGCGTATGTGCGGACATGGGGGTTCTTCCTCCTGATTTCCTCCAGCATGGAGTGCAGCAGCGGGGAGTCCGAGGGAGGCAGAAGGATGCCGATGCGGCCGCCGTCCTTCAAATTGCGTGACCACGAGGAAAAAGCCCCACGGAATTCATCTTCCGGCGCCTGCTTGCCGTTGAAGAGAACGTGCCTGCTGCGTCCGGGATCGTAAAGGTCCAGAATGGAGGCCTGCACTGAGGCCGTCAGCCCGGGCCCTTCCGGGTATTGCAGGGAGGGCAGCAGCTTGACGGGCCTGCCTTCATAACATGCCGCCAGTACGGGTTGGGCGCTTCCTCCCCGGGACAGGCAGGTGGCGTAGGCCGTTTCCACGCCGGGGACGGACCATTCCGGTCCTTCGTTGTAGGGTACCAGGTATTTTTCCACGCGGCGACAGGCGGGCAGCGCCAGGCCCATCAGGGCCGCTCCGGCCCCCATCCATTTCATGAAGGAACGGCGGGACATTTCCCGTTCTTCTTCCGGAAGAAAGGCGGGATGGTCATGCGGAATATCGTTCCGGGGGAATGGCAGTTGCGGAGTCAAGTTGGGGTAGGCGTGAATGATTGATGAATGGGAACGGCTTTTTTTAGGAAATCCGGGGGATGAAATCAAGCGGTGAATGCCGCCTGTTTTCGTCGTTCGGAGTTATGAAGGGAAAGTTCAGGGGCTGCAATCCTCTCGCTGGCGGTATTCGATGAAGTTGATCACGGCCTCAAGCTGCCGGTCATTCAGCAGGACGGCCTGGGATTCGTAAATGCCGCAGTTTTCCGGAACCAGGGGCAGGTAGTCCAGAGCATCAAAATCTCCGAGCTGGCCGCGGAGGTCCAGCGTCAGCCATGCGGGCAGGAGAAAGCGGTATCCTCTGGGATCGGTAAAATTCAGGGCGTCCCAGCATGTCCGGGCCATGGCGGGTGTGATGCGGCGCCAGTCGCTCCGTTCTTCAGAGGGGGCGACAGCAGCACATACTTCTTTGGGGGCGTACATGTCCAGGAGCTGTGTGGTCATTAGCCCGATGCCATCTTCCAGCGTGACGCCGTCAAAGGCGGCGTCAATTTGTTCAATCAGGGCTTTTTCCTCGCGTGAAAGGGGTTTGGGCGGGGGAAAGGGCTTGGCGAATTCCTGCCGGAAATACGCCAGAACATGCGCCGCCGCCTGTTCCGGTTCGCTGTCGTAAATGATGTCCAGGGATAGTTCCATGAGTCCATGATACAGGAACGGTGCGGTGTTCCGCCATCGCGGAGATGGAAGGGTACGTGACTGGAAAGTCATGTTTCCGGGTGGTTTCCCGGATATGGCGGTCAATGGTGGCATGTGGAGCAGTCCGTTTTTGGCTGGATTTTCCATTGCCGTTTCAGGTATTCGCCAAGCTGGTGCTGCGTACTGATGCGGCGGCCTTCCTCGTCATGGACGGAGTGGGTGCGGAGGTAGTCCGCGGCGGAATAGTGGGAACTGGCCGCTTCCTCCAGCGGGCGCAGGTGGGGAACGGGGTTGCGGTGGCAGTCCAGGCACCAGCGCATGCGGGCGTCGCGGGGCGCCTTCATCACTTCCATTCCTGCCGCATCCTCATGGCAGGATGTGCAGCCGATGCCGCGGTTCAGGTGGGCCATGTGGTTGAAATAGGCGTGGCCGGAAAGGCGGTTGACCATGACCCAGCGTACCGGTTCCCCCGTATAGCCGGGGAATTGCGGATCAGCCGCCGCTCGCAGGGGAGCGATGAGCGGGCTGTTCGGCAGGATATGCTGGTGGCAGCCCAGGCAGGATTTGGTGTCAGGAATTCCGGCCCGCGGGGAGCGCAGGGCGGCGGCATGGCAGGACGTGCACCCCATCTTCAGGTCCCCGGCATGCAGTTTGTGGGAGAAGCGCACGGGCTGCACGGGGGCGTGCTCCTTCACGTAGAAGTTGAGATAATACACCCCTCCCAGAATCAGGGCGAGAACGAGCATGCCCAGTGCGATGATGCCGTAAAACCGCCTGTTGGCATTGGGTGGAAAGATGTTGGCCATGGTGCGTAGAGAGAGGGGCAGCGGGGGTCAGGCCGTTCTTCCCGGTCGCGGAATGCGGGCGGGCGGCAGTTGCGTGTCCATCGTCAGGTCTTCCGGCACCAGCCTGGTGGTGTTCTTTTTGATCTGTTCCCAGGTGATGCGCTGCCCGGTGTGGGCCGCTTCCCGCCCCAGGATGGCCACCAGCGTTTTATTGGCCGCGCTTTCCAGTGTTTGCGTCCAGGTGCCGGAACGCAGAAAGCGGTAAAAGGCCACGTGGGTGTCCGCGTACATGTTGCCCCGTTCTCCACGGAAGCGCCAGCGCTTGTCCGCCTGGATGTGCGGGCGGTAAGGCGTGACCAGCATACCCTTTTCACAGACCGTCCGGTCCGTGATTTCCCCGTGGCAGCCGACCCACTGCCGGCATGAAATGTGGCCTGTCACGTTGTGGTCGTATTCGAAGTAAACGTCGTAATGATCCCAGACGTCGCCGTCGTCACGGCGCTGGGCGCGGCCCCCGGAGCCGAAGGCGGCCAGCGGGAGCTGTTCGTTCATGGACCAGACCATGCCGTCGATGGTGTGGACGATCTGCTCTACGAACTGGCCGCCGCTCAGCCAGTTCCAGGCGGTCCAGTTGCGGAGGGCCCAGGCCACGTCCGTGTCGGTGGCGGGGCGGGAATCCAGCGCCAGCGGGGACTTGGGGGGAGTGGTGTAATACAATCCGTCAAAGGAAAGCACCCTGCCGAGTTCTCCGGAGGCCTGCTTGCGGTGGGCTTCCTCGTTCGCCTTGTCGTAACGCCAGCAGAAGCCGTCCAGAATGACTAGGTTTTTAAGTTTGGCGAGGCGGGCGGATTCCAGCACGGAAAGTACGCCGGGTACGTCCACGGCCACGGGTTTTTCCGCATAAATGTGCTTGTTGGCGTCAATAGCCGCGGCCAGATGTTCCGGACGGAAGGCGGGAGGGGTGCAGAGGAGGACCACGTCAACGTCCGTCTGGAGAAGTTTCCTGTAGCCGTCCAGGCCGTGGAACATGCGGCTCTTGTCCGCCTGCATGCGGGGACCGTATTGTTCCGTGAGCAGGCTGGCGCCGAAGCCGGTCCGTTCCTCGAATACGTCCGCCAGAGCCCATACCACCGTGCCCGGATCGGCGTCCAGCGCGTTTTTCATGGCTCCCAGCCCACGGCCGCCGCAGCCCACCAGCCCCACTTTCAGGGGCCTGGCGTCTGTGAAAGATTCGGCGGCGTTTACATACGGCGCGGCCATCAGGAATCCTGCGGTTCCTGCGGCAGTCTTCAGAAAATTGCGTCTGTTCCAGATCGGGGCGCCCATCTCAATCAGATTATACGGAGACGTTTGACGGAATCAAACGCTGTATTCAAACGGTGACGCAAAAAGTAGACGCAACCTCCGCCGGCGGAAATTGCGTCTACTACAGGAAACCAATGAATGCACTATTCTGGCTATTGGGTTGAACGGGAAACTCTCCCGTTCATCAGGCTAAGCGCGCATGGCGGGAAATTTTGTCTAAAAAACATTCCGGGGACATGAAAAACTGGTTTGACTCCTGAATCCGCTTTGCCCATGATGGATTCCAATGAGGCCTCCGGCTTCTCCATCAAGAATAGTCTATGAAACAGCTTCTCATTCCTTCTGCATTATTTCTGGCGGCGCTCTCCCTTGTCTCCTGCGACGGCGGTAAAAAACAGGAACAGGCCCCTGAAGCCTCCTCCCAGGAACAAGCCGTTCCCAGGACGCCCGGCGAGGAAATGCTGGCGGTGATGCTGGTGGTCAAGGACCAGGCGACGGCGAATGCCAATGCCGGAAAGATCAGGGAATTGGCCGCTAGGTTGCCCAAGGATATGCCGCATGAGGAAAGCGTAAGCATCATGAATGAAATGCTCCGCTTTGCCAGCCGGGAATGCTACGGCTCTTTGGATCTGGAAGACGCGCTGAAGACGATCAAGTTTGATACCGGGGAATATACGGGCAGCGTTCCGCTGGATGTGGACGGCTTTGAACCCACTCCGGACGAACCGGGAAAATAGGGGGGAGAGACCCCTGACAAAAGGGTAAAGGTATTTCAGGGGCAGGGGAGAGACGCCGTGGAAAACGCCTTTCCCCTTTTCATGGGCAGGTCGCGCCGGAATACCGGAAAAGTGCTGATATGCCGCCGTCCGACAGCGGAGAGAGAACTCATCAGGCCAGGGGGCGGCGTAGTTCTTCAATGGCTTCCGCCATGTCTTCCCGCGTGATTTTTTTGGAAATGCCGGCTTCCCCCGCCTCCGTGAGCAGGACGAAGCGGATGGCACCGGCACGGAATTTCTTGTCGGAGGCTGTTTTGTCGAGCACCAGTTCCGTATCCATTCCTTCCGGAAGGGTCAGGGGCAGGTCCAGCGCCTGAAGGGCGGAGAGTATTTTCTTGGCGTCCGACGCGCTTAGTCCCGCTTTCCGCTCGCTCAGGAACAGGGCCGCACGCATGCCCAGCGCGACGGCTTCCCCGTGCAGGATGGTTCCGTAGGGAACGGCCGCCTCAATGCCGTGGCCTATCGTATGGCCGAAGTTGAGCAGGGCGCGGATGCCCTGGGTTTCCAGTTCGTCATGTTCCACGATGCGGGCTTTGATGGCCACATTCCGCGCAATCAGGTCCGGCAGCCTGGCAATGGTATCCAGGGAAAAACCGATGGAAAGCTCCGGTCCCAGGCGTTTCAGGTCATGGAGCATGGAGGCGTCCCTGATGGCGGCATGCTTCACGGCTTCCGCCAGTCCTTCCGCCAGGGTGCGGCGGTCCAGCGTCACCAGGGTGGTGGGATCAATAACGACGACGGACGGCTGGTGAAAGGCCCCGACCAGATTCTTGCCTTCCGGAATGTTGACGGCGGTTTTGCCGCCCACGGAACTGTCCACCTGCGCGACGATCGTCGTGGGAATCTGCATGAAAGGAATGCCCCGGTAATGAATGGCGGCCACGAATCCGGCCAGGTCCCCGACTACGCCCCCGCCCAGTGCGGCTATGCAGCCGGTACGGTCAATGCCTGCCCGCACCAGTTCGGAACACAACTCTTCCGCCTGCTGCATGCTTTTGGACGCTTCTCCCGCATCCACGACGTGCAGGCTGGGCATGAAGCCCGCGCTTTCCAAGGATTTCCTCACGCGCTCCGCGTACAGAGGGGCCACGTTCGTGTCCGTGACAATCGCTATTTTGCCGTCCAGCCCCGCACGGTAGGCAAACTCCCCTACGCGGTCCAGAGCGCCGTTTTCCACATGAATATCATAAGAACGCTCTCCAAGAGCTAGCGAAATGGTAGGCATGCGGCCAGTATGGAGCATTCCGGATGGAAGCACAAACGGAAAGTGAAGATGAAACGAAGAAGACACCTCTTCCGGGTTCCCCAAAATCCTGGCAGGTTCTTCCGGAATGGTCTGCAAAGGAATGAACGGTGGCGCAAACTTCCCGTGCGGAACGCCGGTAAATGGCGCGATCCGCGCCGTTCAGGGACGGAGAGCCGGAACGCAGGAGGAGGGACTTCCGTTCCCTAATGCGTTTTTGTCTTTGGCGCCAGCGGGGAAAGCGTGTCCAGAATCACCTGCAAATGTTCGGCACGGGTGGGATTGAACGTCCCGTCGTCTTTCCAGATGATATTGCCGTTGCCGTCCAGCAGGACGATGGCCGTTTCCGCCTTTTTGTGGAGGGAAAGCCTTCTGCGGACAAAAGCCTGGTCGTAATAGGAAATCAGGGAATTGGTCTTCATGTAAAAATCGGGAATATCGCCCAGGGCCTGGGTGAAGGCCGGAACGTCCCCTTCTATGGGAGGAGGCTGGAGAACCAGCAAAATCCTGTATTCCACCGGAGTGGGCGTGTGCTTGTACTGCTTGTGCAGGTCTTCGCAGAAGGGAAGCCATGTTTTCATGCTGTACAGCGCCTCCGGATGAAAGACGGTGAGCATGATATGAAAGCTCTTGGGCATGATGGGCGGCAGGGAAACATTGTCTCCCAGCAGATTCATACCGTTGATATCCGGAAAACGGTAACGTCCGTCCCCGGCATAGGGATGCTCCGGGTCGGGCGTTGGCAAGTGGATTTCCTGATGCTTCATGCGCGATTAGACAAGAAACGGAGGGTGAATGTTCATGCCACGGGCTTTTGAAGAGATGTCAAATTCACCCCCGGCAGTCATTTTGTCAGCTTGCACGCAGGTCAATTGAAAAAACGTTCAAAAAAATCGAAAAATTATTTCATTCATAATCAGTGTATTATGAAAATGTTGACAGGGAGTATGAAAAAATAAGTCAAAATATATTGACAAATGGGTTGGTTTTAGTAGACTTCTCGGCACGCCAACACGGCGGCAGAACGAAAGGCCCACGGCCCTGGGAACCCTGCAGATGGGTTTTGGGAAGGAAGGCTGGCCGTCTGCAGGAAGCTTTTTTAAAGAGAGCGCCGATAAGAAGATTTTCAAGGGAATGACTACCGAAGCCTACGCAGGGCCGTCCTTTGAGCGATGAGAATCGCCGATGGGTAAGCGGTCTGAAGGAGCGACCTAGCTCTGAGAGGGTAGGGTTGGTAGAAGCAAGGGAAGGAAAAAAGGTCGTGACGCGCGCCGTGCTGGAATAAGCGAAGAGGCACGAGGGAGACAAACCCGAGTGAAGAGCTTGCGAAGCATGGCGCAAATGAAATCGAGAGATTCCATTTGGTCCAGCAATTTCAAAAATTATATTTGATGGAGAGTTTGATTCTGGCTCAGAACGAACGCTGGCGGCGTGGATAAGACATGCAAGTCGAACGGGAGAATTGCTAGCTTGCTAATAATTCTCTAGTGGCGCACGGGTGAGTAACACGTGAGTAACCTGCCTCTTAGTGGGGGATAGCCCTGGGAAACCGGGATTAATACCGCATACGATTGAAAGATCAAAGCAGCAATGCGCTAGGAGATGGGCTCGCGGCCTATTAGTTAGTTGGTGAGGTAACGGCTCACCAAGGCGATGACGGGTAGCCGGTCTGAGAGGATGTCCGGCCACACTGGAACTGAGACACGGTCCAGACACCTACGGGTGGCAGCAGTCGAGAATCATTCACAATGGGGGCAACCCTGATGGTGCGACGCCGCGTGGGGGAATGAAGGTCTTCGGATTGTAAACCCCTGTCATGTGGGAGCAAATTAAAAAGATAGTACCACAAGAGGAAGAGACGGCTAACTCTGTGCCAGCAGCCGCGGTAATACAGAGGTCTCAAGCGTTGTTCGGAATCACTGGGCGTAAAGCGTGCGTAGGCTGTTTCGTAAGTCGTGTGTGAAAGGCAGGGGCTCAACCCCTGGATTGCACATGATACTGCGAGACTAGAGTAATGGAGGGGGAACCGGAATTCTCGGTGTAGCAGTGAAATGCGTAGATATCGAGAGGAACACTCGTGGCGAAGGCGGGTTCCTGGACATTAACTGACGCTGAGGCACGAAGGCCAGGGGAGCGAAAGGGATTAGATACCCCTGTAGTCCTGGCAGTAAACGGTGCACGCTTGGTGTGCGGGGAATCGACCCCCTGCGTGCCGGAGCTAACGCGTTAAGCGTGCCGCCTGGGGAGTACGGTCGCAAGATTAAAACTCAAAGAAATTGACGGGGACCCGCACAAGCGGTGGAGTATGTGGCTTAATTCGATGCAACGCGAAGAACCTTACCTGGGCTTGACATGTAATGAACAACATGTGAAAGCATGCGACTCTTCGGAGGCGTTACACAGGTGCTGCATGGCCGTCGTCAGCTCGTGTCGTGAGATGTTTGGTTAAGTCCAGCAACGAGCGCAACCCCTGTTGCCAGTTACCAGCACGTCAAGGTGGGGACTCTGGCGAGACTGCCCAGATCAACTGGGAGGAAGGTGGGGACGACGTCAGGTCAGTATGGCCCTTATGCCCAGGGCTGCACACGTACTACAATGCCCAGTACAGAGGGGGCCGAAGCCGCGAGGCGGAGGAAATCCTGAAAACTGGGCCCAGTTCGGACTGTAGGCTGCAACCCGCCTACACGAAGCCGGAATCGCTAGTAATGGCGCATCAGCTACGGCGCCGTGAATACGTTCCCGGGTCTTGTACACACCGCCCGTCACATCATGGAAGCCGGTCGCACCCGAAGTATCTGAAGCCAACCGCAAGGAGGCAGGGTCCTAAGGTGAGACTGGTAACTGGGATGAAGTCGTAACAAGGTAGCCGTAGGGGAACCTGCGGCTGGATCACCTCCTTTCTATGGAGTAAGTGCAGCATTGACTGCATAGGTCGGTTCTCGTCTTGAGGGATGAGAAAGCGTATCTCGCGAGGGAGCGCAACGAACTAAACAAGATGTGTAAAGCAGGCTCGCCTTTGAGCGGAGCCGGTACGACGTGCGTCACGGCCTTTTTTTCTGAAAGAACCGCAACTGGGGGTATAGCTCAGTTGGTAGAGCGCCAGCTTTGCAAGCTGGATGTCCGGGGTTCGAGTCCCCGTGCCTCCACCAGTTTCGGTAAAGAGGGACAGAAACAAAAGACTTTGGTAACTAATCTTTAGTCTTTGGTAACTGTCTCGCAAGAGACCCAAGCCGGGCCTGTAGCTCAGTTGGTTAGAGCACGCGCTTGATAAGCGCGGGGTCACAGGTTCAAGTCCTGTCAGGCCCACCAAAAAATTGATTATTGGAAGGAAGACGAAAATTGACATCTGCGTGGCAAAGAAAACGATTGCTGAGAAGCAATCGCTTTCCAACAAAGTGGGTAGTTGAAAAACAACTACAATACACAACATAAAACATGCATACCAAGATAAAAAGACAATACAGTAAGTCACGAAAGGGCTTTGTGGTATTGTGGAAGTGGTAACAAGCTTTTGCAATATGATGAAGTAAGTAAGGGCGTACGGTGAATGCCTTGGTGCCAACAGGCGAAGAAGGACGCGGCAAGCTGCGAAAAACCTCGGGAAGCTGCAAGCAAGCGATGATCCGGGGGTATCCGAATGGGGTAACCTGATCGAGGCAATACTCGATCGTTCATACCTGAATACATAGGGTATGAAACGCGAAACCCGCTGAAGTGAAACATCTCAGTAAGCGGAGGAAAAGAAAGAGAAATCGATTCCGTAAGTAGTGGCGAGCGAAAGCGGATGGAGCCCAAACCGAAGGTACTCCTTCGGGGTTGTAGGACCACGACATATTCGACCATACTGGATAGTAGAACAGCCTGGAAAGGCTGGCCATAGAAGGTGAAAGCCCTGTAGACGAAATCCAGAGTGGGAATTAGTGGTATCCTGAGTAATACATCACACGTGGAACGATGTATGAATCCGCGCGGACCACCGCGCAAGGCTAAATACTAGTTGGCGACCGATAGTGAACAAGTACCGCGAGGGAAAGGTGAAAAGAACCGCTGTGAGCGGAGTGAAATAGAACCTGAAACCGTATGTCTACAAAGTGTCAGAGCAGAGCGATCTGCGATGGCGTGCCTTTTGTTTAATGAGTCTGCGAGTCAGTGTTTGTGGCAAGACTAAGGGCTTCCGGCCCGGAGTCGCAGCGAAAGCAAGTCCGAATAGGGCGAATCAAGTCGCAGGTACTGGACCCGAAGCGGAGGTGACCTACCCTTGGCCAGGTTGAAGCATGGGTAAAACCATGTGGAGGACCGAACAGGTGAACGTTGAAAAGTTCTCTGATGAGCTGAGGGTAGGAGTGAAAGGCTAATCAAACCCCGTGATAGCTGGTTCTCTTCGAAATGCATTTAGGTGCAGCGTCACGTGCTGATGCGCGGGGGTAGAGCACTGACAAGGCTAGGGGGCACACCCGCTTACCAAACCTTATCAAACTCCGAATACCGTGCAATGGAACGTGGCAGTGAGACAGTGGGGGATAAGCTTCATTGTCGAGAGGGAAACAACCCAGACCAGCAGCTAAGGTGCCTAAATAACGCTCAGTGGAAAGGATGTGGGATTACACAGACAGTGAGGATGTTGGCTTAGAAGCAGCCACCATTTAAAAAATGCGTAATAGCTTACTCATCGAGTGATCCTGCGCCGAAAATGATTGGCGATCAAGCGTTATACCGAAGCTCTGGACTTTGCCGCAAGGCAGAGTGGTAGAAGAGCGTTGCATGCGCATTGAAGGGTGATGGCGACTGACCCTGGAGCGCATGCAAGTGAGTATGCAGACATGAGTAACGTAAAGCCGGGTGAAATCCCCGGCCGCCGTAAACCCGAGGTTTCCAGGGCAACGTGTTTCGTCCCTGGGTTAGCCGGGACCTAAGCCGAGGCCGAGAGGCGTAGGCGATGGACATCAGGTTAATAATCCTGAGCTCGCGACCCTTAAACTGGGGGGACGCATGAGAAAAGATGACTAGGTTATTGAATTCCGAGTTGAGTCCACGGACTCAGCGCATCATTGGATCGAGTGCCAAGAAAAGCCCCAGCGTATGCTAAGCGACCCGTACCGCAAACCGACACAGGTGGGTGGGTAGAATATACCAAGGCGTAAGAGTGAAACCTGGTTAAGGAACTCGGCAAATTAGCCCCGTAACTTCGGAAGAAGGGGTGCCTGCAGCGATGCAGGCCGCAGAGAAATGGCCCAACCGACTGTTTATCAAAAACACAGCACTCTGCAAAGACGCAAGTCGAAGTATAGGGTGTGACACGTGACCAATGCCGAAAGATTAAGGCAAGGGGTTAGCCGCAAGGCGAAGCTCTAAACCCAAGTCCCGGTGAATGTCGGCCGTAACTATAACGGTCCTAAGGTAGCGAAATTCCTTGTCGGGTAAGTTCCGACCTGCACGAATCGTGAAACGAGTTGGGCACTGTCTCAACCAGGCGCTCAGTGAAATTGTAGTGGCGGTGAAGATGCCGCCTACCCGCAGAAGGACGGAAAGACCCTATAGACCTTAACTGTAAGCTGTCATTGTTTCTTCGGTTTTAATGCTCAGAGTAAGTGGGAGACGCTGAAGATGCCCTTTAGGGGGCATCCGAGTCATCAATGAGACACCACCCTTTGAAACTGGAGGATCTAACCCTGAGCCGTGAATCCGGCCAGAGGACCGTGTCAGCCGGTCAGTTTTACTGGGGCGGTATCCTCCCAAAGAGTAACGGAGGAGCGCGAAGGTGGGCTCAGCCCGGTTGGCAACCGGGTGTCGAGTGCATGGGCATAAGCCCGCCTAACTGTGAGACCAACAAGTCGAGCAGATGCGAAAGCAGGCCCAAGTGATCCGGCGGTAGAAAGTGGAATTGCCGTCGCTCAACGGATAAAAGGTACCTTAGGGATAACAGGCTGATCACGCCCAAGAGTTCATATCGACGGCGTGGTTTGGCACCTCGATGTCGGCTCGTCGCATCCTGGGGCTGGAGAAGGTCCCAAGGGTCCGGCTGTTCGCCGGTTAAAGCGGCACGCGAGCTGGGTTCAGAACGTCGCGAGACAGTTCGGTCCTCTATCCTCTGTGGGCGTTGGAAAATTGAGGGGTTCAGACCTTAGTACGAGAGGACCGGGTCTGACGCACCACTGGTGCATCGGTTGTACTGTCAAGTGCATGGCCGAGTAGCTAAGTGCGGAAGGGATAAGCGCTGAAAGCATCTAAGCGCCAAGCCCATCCCAAGATGAGTTTTCCCTATAGGTTCGTGGAAGACCACCACGTCGATAGGTCGCAGGTGTAAGTGCAGCAATGTATTGAGCCAAGCGATACTAATCACCGATAGACTTCATCATATTACATCACACTCCCAATCGTGAATACAACTTACCAAATGTCCTATTCACCATATGCATGATTTAAACACCACCAGCCACGCAGATGTCAGTTTACGCTGATTCCTTCCCCTCGTAACGAGAGGAAATCTTCTTAGCCACACACACAACAACCCTTAAAAAATCCCCCTCAAAGCCCCCAAGGGCTCCCGGGCAGGCAGGATGAAGATCAATAAAAACTCTTCCCCCTGAAGCCCGGTGGCCAGAGCGCAGTGGTCCCACCCGGTCCCGTTCCGAACCCGGAAGTGAAACGCTGCCGCGCCAATGGTAGTCGGACGATAGGTCCCGCAAGAGTAGGTCGCCGCCGGGATTTTTTACCTCAAGCCCCTGAAGTTTAAACAACTCCAGGGGCTTGATCTTTTCTTGAAAATACAACTAAACTACTATTGAAAAAAAACACTTAAAGAACTCAATGGACGTAATGGATGTAATGGATGTAATGGATGTAATGGACAGAGTGGCCTCAGGAGACTTAAGGAACAAAAATTCAAACATTCTCTGTCTATTATACCCTCTTTGCCCTCTTTGGCCATGAAAGCCATAAGATCCATTACATCCATGAAGTCCATGAAGTCCATGAAATAATTGTAAATCAGATAACCAGCGCTGCATGCAGCATCCTCTTTGCAAGAAAACACCTGACATAATGTTTTCTTAATTCTTTCATTTTCTTTCTTAACGCGTTAGGTAGGTGGTAGATGTTGACGCAGGCCATACCTTCTCCAAAATAGCGGGGTATGAAATCCCATATTATTCAGAAACCTGTTGCCGTCATTTTGGGAAACTTCGGCAATATAGGCTGCCTGGCCGCCAGAGCGTTTGCCTGCCAGGGAACTGCGGTTGCCATGATGCATGAGGCCGGTGAACGGTCTTCCCGGGTGGTTGACTGCCTTTCGGGGGACAATCACTTTGCCATGTCGGGATGTCTAAGCCGTTCTTCCGATCTGGCTTCCTTTGCGGGGCTGGTGCATACCCTGTATGGGCGTGTCGATTATTTGATCAACTGTGAAGATGCTGCAGTTGCAGTCCGGGGACTGCATTGTTCCGCACGCGCTCGCCTGTCCGTTTTGCTGGAGCATGCTTTCGTTTCCGGTGCCGTGATCGTCAATATGGTTTCCTGTTCCGGCAGAAAAATGAAACGGCGGTGGAAGGAAGATGTTTCCCGGATGGAGGATGGCTTGGCCCGGAGAGATGTCAGGATGAACCAGGTGGTGATTCACCGACCTGTTTTTCAGCGTTTCTCCAATGTCCGGCTGGCTTCTTCCGCCTGTGCGGCCGCTTTGTTTCTGTGCGGGAGTGAAGGCAGGCATATTGACCGGGAGTACATTGTCGTCAATGAAAGAAGGGCTGTCCGGAGGCCCGGTGTACGTCCGGAAACGTCCCTTTCTTTTCTCAAGTCCTACCTGGAGTTTTGTTCTGTCTGCTCCCGGACGGTGTTTCTGGATGCCTGACACGCATGCCATATTTCTGTATTCTGTCGTGACAAAAAGTGTCTGTTAGGATAGTATGTTTCCAAGTAAGGTTATGAAGTTTCAAGGTCTTTATACAGCAATTGTGACTCCGTTTGCCGGAGCCCGCGTCGATGAAGAGGCTTTCAGGATGCTTGTGGAAGAGCAGGTGGCCGCCGGCGTTGCCGGGATTGTGGCCGTGGGTACTACGGGAGAATCCCCCACGTTGACTGTGAAAGAGCATTTGAGGGTGATTGAACTGGCTGTGGAATGTGCGGCCGGCCGTATTCAGGTGGTTGCCGGCACGGGAGCCAATTCCACGGCGGAGGCCATCCACATGACGCAGGAGGCGGAAAAGATGGGCGTGGACGGAACGCTTCAGGTATGCCCGTATTACAACAAGCCTTCCCAGGAAGGTGTTTATGCTCATTTCAAGGCCATTGCGGACGCCACAAGGCTGCCGATCATGCTGTACAGCATTCCCGGCCGCTGCGGCATTGAGATTGCCGTGGAAACGGTGGGACGCCTTGCGAAGGATTGCCCGCATATCATTTGCGTGAAGGAAGCCGGCGGAAGTGTTGACCGCGTGAGCCAGCTGATGCAGGTGGTTCCGGAAGATTTTACCATTTTGTGCGGTGATGACGGCCTGACGGTGCCTTTCATGGCCTGCGGGGCCAGCGGTCTTGTTTCCGTTTCTTCCAATTTGATTCCCGGCATCATGAATTCCATCGTGAAAGCGGGCCTGGATAAGAACATGGCGGAGATGCTTTCCCTGCAAAAGACGTTTTACCCGCTCATGAAGGGGATCATGACGCTGGATACCAATCCCGTCCCCATCAAGGCCGCCATGGCGTTAAGAGGGGATATTCAGCCGGGCGTGCGTCTTCCCCTGGTGCCTTTGTCGGAGGAGAAGGCGGCGCAGCTTTCCGCCCTTCTTCAACGTTTTAACATTCTTTAATATCTTACCTTTATGATTTCCATTCTTGTTACAGGCAGTTCAGGCCGCATGGGGCAGGCCGTCCAGGAGGCGGTCACGCAAAATCCGGAAACGTGTGTGGGAGCCACGCATGACCAGGGGCAGGAGCTGTATCCCGCCCTGGCAAAGTGCGATGTGGTCATTGATTTTTCCTATCATGGCTTTACCAGCACTCTGCTGGCGGAGGCTGTGGCCAACAACAAGCCTGTGGTGATTGGAACTACGGGCCATACGGACCTGGAACGGCAGGAGATCATGGATGCTGCCGCTTCCATTCCGATCGTGTTTGCCTCCAATTATTCCGTCGGCGTGAATACCCTGTTCTGGCTGACGCGCAAGGCTGCGCAGATTCTGGGCGGCAGCTGCGACATGGAGGTGATGGAGATGCACCACCGCCACAAGATTGACGCCCCTTCCGGCACGGCCCGTACGCTGGCGGAAATTTTGTCCGGCGCCATTGACCGGAATTACGAAGACAGCGTTGTGTTCGGCCGCAACGGGTTGGTCGGGCCCCGGCCCGACAACGAAATTGGGATGCATTCCCTCCGGGGGGGAGACGTGGTGGGAGACCATACCGTGGTGTTTGCTTCCGACGGAGAACGTCTGGAACTCACGCACAAGGCTTCCAGCCGCATGACATTTGCCTCCGGCGCGGTTCGCGCCGCCCTCTGGCTTCAGGGAAAAGAGCCGGGATTGTATAACATGGAAGACGTCCTAGGCTTGTCAAAATTGTAATTTTGCGGCATTCCGGCCGTTCCTTTACCTGAATTGCCGGAATGCCTTTTTACCTATGAAAAGAGCCGGTATTGCGCTGGGGTCAAACCTCGGAGACAAGAACAGCCTGATTGTGAAGGCCCGGGACCATCTGGCGCAGATGGCCTTGTCCGACGATCCCTTTTTGCAGTCCCCCCTGTACGCGACAAGTCCTTTGGGATGTCCCCACGGCTCCAATGATTACTTGAATGCCGTAGTGGAGTTTACCTGGGCCGGCACGGTGGAGGAACTGCTGGTGCATTGTCAGGGAATAGAACGCGCCTTGGGCCGTGTGCGCTCCGGGATCAGGTGTGAACCCCGCACGGCGGATGTGGACATTATTTACGTGGGCGGTCTGGTGATTAATGATCCTCCCCGGCTGATCCTGCCCCATCCCAGGGCTCATTTGAGAAAGTTTGTACTGAAGCCGCTTTCCGACATCAGGCCGGATCTCGTCCTGCCGCTCCAGAAAAAAACGGTTTCCCGCCTCCTGGCGGAGCTGGAGACGGAGGAGACGGATCCGCTTCCCGTTGCGGAAAAGTGGTAAAAAACATTTTTATTAACGCCATGAATCAATCTGTTGAAAAGGCGGAATGCATCCGCGCCTGCAAGGGCAGGCGGCATGTGACGCTGGTTACCGCTTATGATTATCCCACGGGACGCCTCCTGGATGAGGCCGGTGTGGATGTCGTCCTGGTGGGGGATTCCGTGGGAATGGTTCAGCTGGGCTTCCCGGATACCACCCATGTGACGCTGGACCATATGGTTCACCATGTGGAGGCTACGGCACGCGGCGTAAAAAACGCCCTGCTGGTGGGGGATATGCCCATCCATACTTATGATACGGTGGAGGATGCCGTGCGTACTGCGGGAAAATTGTTCCGGGCCGGGGCAGATGCCGTCAAGCTGGAAGGGGGCGCCGCCCAGGCGGAAAAGATATGCGCCATTGTGAAGGCGGGGATTCCCGTGATGGGCCATATCGGCCTGCTGCCTCAAAAAGTTCTGGAAGAAGGGGGGTACAGGATCAAAGGGAAATCTGCTGCTGAGGCGGACGCCTTGGTGAAGGATGTTCAGGCCGTGGCGGAGGCCGGAGCCTGCTCCGTCGTAGTGGAAGGCGTTACGCCCTCCGTGGCGCGCCGTATTACGGCTCATTCTCCCATTCCTACTTTGGGCATCGGTTCCGGAGCGCATACGTGTGACGGGGATGTGGTGGTTATTCATGACCTGGTGGGGGCGTTTCCGTGGTTTGTCCCGGCCTTTGTGAAGCCCCGCGCCGACGTGGCCGGAAGTATGACGGCGGCGGTGAAGGAGTGGATGAAGGACGTGTACACGGAACCCGGAACTGCGGGCTCCTAGCCCTGGACAATTTTTATGCTGGTTTTTTCTACATGCTGGAATTCCCACCGTCATCAGGACGGGGAGGAGATGATTGATGAGATTCTTTCCCTGGGGTTTGACCATGTGGAACTTTCCCACGGCATCAAGCTTTCTCTTTTGCCGGGCATCATGAGGGCCGTGGAAGCGGGCAAGGTGCGTGTGGCCGGCGTTCACAATTATTTTCCCGCTCCGATTGACGAGGTGGGGGATGCCCCGGACAGCAGGCCGTTTACGGCGGATTTGCCCCAGGTCCGCAGCAAGGCGATTGAACTGACGAAGAAGTCCATTGAACAGGGCGCCTCCCTGGGCGCCGGATATATTGTTTTGCACATGGGGACGGTGGAACCGCTGGTGAAGCGTACGGATACGGCCCGGCTGCAGACCATGGCCAGGGAAGGGCTGGTGGGCACGGAGGAGTTTGCCCGGACCAAGGGGGAATTCGTCAGGCGCCGCAACCGTCTCGCTCCCGTTTATGTGGAGCGTGCCCGCGAGGCCATCCGCCAGTTATTGCCCCATGCCTCGGAGTTCGGAGTGAAACTGGGCATCGAAGGCCGCAGCCATTATGAACAGATTCCCAGTGAGGATGAAATGGCGGACCTGATGCGGGAGTTTGCAGAAGAGAGGTTTGTCGGTTACTGGCATGATTTCGGGCATATTCAGCGGAAGCACAATTTGCTCTTATTGAATCATGAACAATTCATCCACAGTATATCTCCCCATTTGATCGGCGGGCACGTGAACGACGTCAAATGGCCGGCCCGCGATCACCAGGTGCCCTTGATGGGGAGCGGGGTGCCTTTTGAACGCCTTTTGCCTTTTTTCCCCGCAGGCGTGCCGCTTGTCTGGGAACTTTCGGGGAGAGCCGCCGCGGAGGACATCCTGACTGCGCGGGAATTGTGGGAAAGCAGGTTTCCGCAGACGTTGCAGTAACCATCTTGTGATTGTCAATGCGGTGCATTGCATATAGAGTGGGAACAATGATTGACAAGACGACATCCCGCGTCATTCTGGGCCTGCTGGTGACGGCCGGGGTGATGGTTGCAGCGTTTGCCTGGTACAAGGCCCGTGACGCCGCCAGTCCGGATGCGGGCGCGTACAAAAATATTTATGACGTGGATGTTCCGCAGTCCGCTCCCATTCCCGTGGATTACAGACTGATTCTGCTGACTCCCCAGGAACTGGCCAAGGCCCCTCTGGCGGATGTGTTTGTGTCCCCGCTGGGGGATGACAACGGAGCGTTTACGTATTCCGCCCAGGGGTTCGGAGCCATGAATGCCGCGCGCGGCGGCAGGCATACCGGACAGGATTTGAACGGCATTGGTGGAGAGAATACGGATGAGGGGCTTCCGGTGCGTGCCGCGGGACGCGGGCTGCTGATTTATGCCGGGGAACCGTCTCCGGACTGGGGAAACGTCGTGGTTCTGCTGCATCGGCTTCCTGACGGCCGTTTTGTGCAGAGCCTGTATGCTCATCTTAAAACTATCAGCGACATTCCTCTGGGAACCATCGTGGGCCGTGGGGAGCAGATCGGCACTGTGGGCACGGCGCACGGCAATTATCTGGCCCATCTGCATTTTGAAATGATTGAGTCCATCGCCCATGAGGCGGGAATGCCGGGGTATGGCAAGACGACGTTCAACCGGATCAATCCGGACGAGGTGCTGGAAAAGTACGCTCCCGACCCCGCGATGATGATTCCGGACCCCGTGATTGCCCTGAAGGATGTTCAGCAGGCTGCCGGCTGGGAGAAACTGCTGGAAAACCTTTACCGGGACAACAGCATGGAGGCTCTGGACAAGATTCTGCCGAAGGAACAGCAGGAAGGCGCCCTGAAACCCGCTCCGTAACCGGAAAGGCCGTTTACGGAAGTTTGTCTTCCTGCCTGGAGGCCAGTTCCCGCTGCATCCTGCTGATTTGGAGAACGGATATCAGCCACAGGATGCTGGCCGCGGTTATCAGGGAACCGATCAGGAAGAAGGCCACCAGATAATGTTCCACTCCGAAAGGGAAAAGCAGGGACAGCGTGAGGGCGGTCGCCGCGGTTAAGTACAGCCGCACGGCCAGGGAGGGGGATTGCAGCATCCATTCTTCCGGATTTTTTGAGGCTCTATACAGTTCCTGGATGATCAGGGCATTGAGCACCATGCCAACGAGAGGCATGCAGCTGAGGATAACGCTGGCCAGGGGAGTGAACCGCAACCCTGAAACGCGGAATTGCTGTACGTTGGCGCAGGCCCGGTAAAGCCAGACCAGCTGGACGGCCAGGGAGGGGATGCACAAAAGGCTGAACAGGAAAATGAGGGGAAGCACGTAGGAGGGAAGCTGATCTACGACCTGCCGGAGAGTGGTTTGAACCTCCGCATAGTCCACGATATGATGGAAACAGACAATCCACAGGGTCCACAGTGAGCAGGCCAGAAGAATGAAACAGGCCGGAAAGGCTAATCTGGAGAACTCGAAGAGGGAGTACCGCAAACGGTACGTGGGGGGCGGAGGGGAGATATCCGGATCTTCCTTCCGGTAGGGGAGGTTTTCCGGCTCTTTTTTCGGCAAAACCTGCCCGACTGGCTGCCATCCGTCCATGCCCGGCTTCCAGGTGAGCGTTTTCGAGTCAATGACGCCCTGGCCCAGAAATTCCCGGACTTCGTATTCAGAATAGGACCTCGGCTGTGAATCGCCGGGAAGCTTCAGGAAGTATTCACTCATCGCCCGCATGTTAAGAGAAGAAAGGCCGCGGGAGCAATGTGAAATTGAGGGATGACTGATAAAATGCCGTTTGCCGGAAGTGGTTTTTTCTGGACTATCGTTACTATGGCGCAACGGAATTTCTAGTGCCGGAGGCGGCATGGATACTGTTTTGATGAGGGGAGATTCCCGATTGATCCGAGAAGGATGAATGGATGCTTTTTCCCATGAAGGGGTATCAAAAGCAGTGATTGATGGAATCCCTGAATTTCTTTTCGCAGTCCTTCCAGAGAAAATCAAGGGTATGAACGCCATGGTTCCACGGTTTGGAACTTCCCGGATAATGGACGATGGCATAGTTTTTTTCCGCCGTCATGCGTTCCATTTCTTGCCGGATTTCCGGAGAGGCCAGGTGCTTGGGATAGTTTTCATAGTAAAAGTTGTATTTTTGGGGAAGACGGAAGAATTGGCCGCGCGCTGAAATGTTCAGGGCATCCTGATCGTCACACCTGAACCGGTGTTTCATGGACAGAGTTGCCGCATGGAAAAAGAGGTGGTTGTTTTTCAGGAGGGGGATATTCATCAAAAGGACCCCGGCATTGAAGTAGTCATATGTTGAGACGGGAAAACCGAAGTTATTCAGAGATGCCCAAAATGGATCCCCGTGGAAGTAGGGGATTTCCACGGCTCCAAGATCAAGGCCTTTCATGTCCATCTCAAACAGAGGGCTTAAATCCTGGCAGACAATGGTATCGGAATCCAGGTAAAGGACTCTTTCTTCTGATGCCATCTGAGGAATAAGTAGCCGGGCATATGTTGTTGATGTGAGTCTGTTTTCTCCTGTATGATTGCCAACCAGCTTTCCGGATAATTCACTTTCCAGCAGACGGTATGTCACCGTTGCCCCGGGAAAGGAAGATACGGCTTTTTCCAACACCTGCCTGTTTTTTTCCTTTAGAGGCTTATAACTCAGGATGTTTAAATGGGCCTTGTCCTCTTCTCTTTTATGCAGAAGAAGGGAAAAGACGGAGATGGAGGTCTGATAAAAGTACCGCTCATCCGTACACCAATAGATATTCAATTTCATGTGGTTGGAAGGTTATGGGAGATGCTAGAAAGGACATAGAGATTGGCAATGAAAAACTTCCGTATTTTTACAACAGTTTAAGCGTGCGTTTTTTTATTAAAAATAGATGCCATTCCATTTCTTGACTGAATGGTGAAGCGGCAGTATTTTTTAAGCATGGAGTTGTTTTTGCTTTATGATGTTAAGTGCTGCTTGATAATTCCCCCATTTAACAATCCTATTGCAATAGCGAACAGACCGGGTAACAAGCCTGAACGATGCTACTGCTCATGTTATTGAATTGGCGGAAGCTCATGAATAGAACAACGTGTCCAGGGAAGTGATGTGTCTTAAGTTGTTTCCAGGAGAAGAATACAGACTTGATATTCGTTTCAATATTCGCCCATTTTTTTAAATTGAGGGAATGATAAACTGAAGAACTGGAAGCGCTTTCCTGCAACTGGCATGGAGCAGTCTGTTTCCATCGAGTTCCGGAAACAACCGTGTCTGTACTTTTATGAAAAAACTTTTTCTTCCTCCCAAGTCAACGTGGAAAAATGAATTAACCGCCCTCATAAAACAAAACGTGAGCGGATTTTTTGCGGGAGAAGGAGCTTATTCTCTATTCCTGGATTCTGGATATCGTGAAGTTTCCCCGGTCCGTATTGATTTTGGACTCCATGGAATTAAAAGATTTGTGGGGGCCACGGCATTTGTTTTCAAGAGTTCCGTCTGCTCATTCCATGACCATTTTGCAGCCTGTTTTGTAAAAATGAGTCACAACAAAATAGCCGCCCGGAGGCGGCTATTAAAAAGTGGTCGAGCTGACAGGATTCGAACCTGCGACCTCTTCGTCCCGAACGAAGAGAATTCAGTTTTTGGCTATTGATAGTCAATGGTTGTGTTCTTGTACCCCTTTCATACCCTTTATTTTCCGCTTGATTATCGTGTCGTTTTAACCTTCCCCTACGTGGCGAATGTGGGGTGAACTACGCGTTAAACGTGTTGATATGTTCAATGGAACATCGGCAGGATACTAGAAGACTGATGGTTCAGTCTTTCCAAAAAATAAACAGCAAACAATAGTAATGAATAATTACATACCAATCAACAAGGCAGTTAATCCCGTCTGCATTTATCAAGGGTATGAGCCTCTTATCAGCAAGACGCTCGGTGTTGATGAAATGATATATGGCTTTGACGGAACTCCTTCGGATTATGCCACCTGTGCCGGAGCTCCCGAAATGTTCATCAAGGTGGAACATGACGGCTTGTATTATTTCGGTGTAGAAGCCGACGATGAGGGGTACCTCAGCCTTGCAGGAGAACTTCTCTGCGGGAAAAAAGGAGATCCGCCCAATGGGAAATTGTCTCTGGAAACGGGTTCAAGATATCTGAAAGCCGGGTATTACAAGGTTTCTTTGATATACAGCAATCACGCTTACAAGCCCGTCAGCAACAATGCCGTTGCATTCAACGTTACCATGGATACCAAACCTATTATGGAAGGGAAGTACCAGGGAAACTCCACCATGAACCGTGAATTTTCAGCATCTCCCAAAATCAAGCTTTGGACGATTGAACGGGAGGCTTCCATTACATGTGAACCTTCTCAACAAGTCGAAATCCAATGGGACCACCCGGAATTCACGATTGACAACAGTCTGAATAGAAGTGAAACAACGGGCACGCCTCCAAATTTCTATGTTACCGTCTGCAAGGATGAGGCCGCCAATGTATGGAGGTTGCGCCTTCAGCTCGTTACTTGTGGTTCCAAGATTTCTCTGAAAACTGACTCTTACAGAGATGCTTTGGCCAACCCTCCCGTTTCAGAGGCTGAGGCCATCGAAGCGGTTGACTGCATGAACGGCTATCAATCTCGTGCGGGAGTGTGGAAGTGGCATACTCAGGCCGCCTCGCTCGCGCACGAACAACACCACCGCCGGCAATGGGAAGATGCTTACAAATACTACTGGAAGGAATTAAAAATACAGGAAGAATTGGAAAAGCAGAGTGTTTCCTGCACTGAAAAGCCGGAGATGGATGACGCCATAGAAGCTATGAATAAGGCTGTCCAAACGTGGAAAGATATTTTACGGCTCGAAGTTAAAGATTATGTGATGCGTTTGCCGGACGGCGCCAACGACCGCCCCTATTGTGCCGGACAACAAGTCCTGAATAATGCTACCCTTCAGGTTATAGAACAGGCGTTAACCAATGGATGGAATGTTTCTGCGGATATTACTCAACCCGGCACGATTGAGCCTCCTTGCTTCCTGCCGCCGGTCAACGAAGGGAAAACACGGAGCAGGGCAGTTGCGGAGGAATCAACATCCCTGAAGCTCTCCATTGCTGACACATCCAGGTTCATGCAGGGAGAAATTACAGTCTGTTTCCGCAACGAGGGAAGTCTGCCTGTCCGGATTCTGGACGAAATCGACGACGAAACGTCCGATTTCTTCTTCATGACGATTCTGGGAACCGAACGGGGAGACGTTCGTGTTCTTGATCGTAAGATGGGAACAATGACGTTTCATCGTGCATTGAACTACCGGGAGCTTGCACCCGGAGAGGAATACCATGTGACAATTCCGGTTTGTCTGGATAACGTCGAGTTGGAAGACTGGAAACAATGTTCTTGTGAACTGGAAACGCGCTACTATAATCAGCAGGGTAAGAATTGTTTCCTGGGGACTCTCCGGGCGGCGACTAAACTCGTGCTGTAATGAAAAAAATCTTCCAGATTTTAGGACTTCTGGCCAGCCTGTCCCTCCATGATCCCGCATGGGGGGACAAGGCCGACAACGGAGTTGAATGTTCCGTGGTGATGGAAAAGACCTCGTTTGATCCAAGAGCCGCTTTTCCGGACTTCAAGCTGGTGTTTGCCAACAAGGGAGAAAAAGTTGTGCGTCTTTTCGACGACTTCTATCCTCTCAAGGAACGCGGGCCGAATATCATCATCAAGATTTGGAGTCAGGGAAACGGCAAGAAGGGAGAAAGGCCAACGGCATGGTATCTTCCCTCCTATCAAATGGAACGTGTTGCGGATCTTATGCGCTTTATTACCTTGAACCCCGGAGAGAAGCATGAAGTGCCCGTCAAGGATGCGTACCTGCTGCTGACCTATTTACAACCTCTGGCCAGCGGAAAAATATACGAACTGGAAGTACGTTTCCGGGACGAATATGGAGATCCGGGTGCCCGGAGGGAGTATGTGGGGAAAAAGGATTTTATCGTCATTGATCAAACCCCCAGGTGAATTTGAAAAATTACGGCAGCCCCGTTCGTGAAATATGAGCGGAGCTTTTTCATGGGAAGAGAGGTCATTCTCCAACCTTGGGGTTTTGGATGTGGCAGAGCGCTCCTGTGTCGGTATTGATTTTGGATTTCACAAAGTTGAGGACTTTGGCTCCAAGGGCGTTTTTCCCTCTGAATTTGTAAATGGCTTTAACGTCTATCCTTTCAGGCTAAACTTTTAGAATTTGGCTTATGTGATATTGTCCTCTTGCAGGAGGGTAAATTCCATCAACAGGGCGTTATTGATTCACCCCAGTAGACGGTCTGCACCTTCGTTTAGGCTATGGGGGAATAGGAATTTTGAGGTGTAAAATTGCTTGATGTTCAATTTTTAGGGCACAAAAAAGCCGCCCGGAGGCGGCTATTAAATTGGTCGAGCTGACAGGATTCGAACCTGCGACCTCTTCGTCCCGAACGAAGCGCGCTACCAGCCTGCGCTACAGCTCGTTGATGTGGTGCGGCGCAGTCTAAGGGCGGAAAGGCGGTTTGTCCAGTTTTTTTTGTTCGCGGCGGAACTTAATTGTGCTACGGTTCAGGGGCTATGATGGATATGCTGGTGCGGCTGTATGATTTGCCCGATATTGATGATGAAGTGCAGGTCTTGAAGGAGCGGGGCATCCTGATACGGCGCCCCGGCGCTTATGAACGGCATCTGGTTGCGGATTGGGTGGGGCGCCATTTTTCCCCCAAGTGGGTGAGTGAGACGAAGACGGCTTTTGCACGGCAGCCCATTTCCTGCTTTATTGCTACGAGGGAGAAGCAAATGATTGGGTTTGCCTGTTACGACGTGACGGCCCGGGGTTTCCTGGGGCCGATGGGCGTCGGGGAAGAGGCCGGGAAGAGCGGTGTGGGGCGGGTGTTGCTGGTTTCCGCCCTGCGCGGTTTGAGGGACATGGGGCACGCGTATGGGATTATCGGCGGTGTGGGGCCTGCCGACTTTTATGCCCGGACGGTGGGCGCTGTTCCCATTGAAGGGAGTTCCCCCGGCATTTACGTGGATATTTTGCCGGAACCGCAGGCGTGAGGTTTTGATCTGCGCATCGTTTACGTTTTGTTTTTTTGAATGGCTTCGGAATCGCCCGCCATCCGGAAAGGAAAAAGAAAGGTGCGGGGATCGGGTGGAAGAGTGGAGGCGTTTCCATCAGGTTGAAAGCAGGGGTAGGGAACGGATTCAGGAGAATCCTGCACCGGAGGGCGTTGGGCCGGCCCGGAGGGAGTAGAAATATGCATCATGTGCATAAAAAACACCCCGCCATTTTTATTTGCGGGGTGTCTGGCTGAGTGCCGGGAGGGCATTCCATGTGCACGCCTTTTGGGAATAGGCTGTTATTTGTCCTGTTTGTAGCCTACCGGGTGGCAGAGCATGACGGTTTGCGGGGCTTTGAGTTTCAGCGCCGCTTGCAGAGCGTTCTTGTCCATGCTGCCTTTCGGGTAGGTTGCCAGGCCCGTGCCGGAGCAGAAGAGGGAGATGTTCTGGGAGACGATTCCCGCATCCATCGCCGCCCAGGGTTCGGCCGTGTCCGTTACCAGGATGAGGCAGACGGGCGCATCGGCCGGCCGGGCGTCTCCATCGCTGACGGGAACCAGGGCATGCGCCTTGTGGTCGTACAGATAGGAGGCGTCCTTGGTGCATACATAGATTTTGACGTCCTGCCGGTTCATGGCGGATGGAGCCGTGCGCTTTCCGGAGTCGGCCCGGTTGATGCCGTTGGCCGCCCAGACGAGGTCGGAGAGGTCTTTCTGAGAGAGCATTTTATCCGAACAGCTGCGGATGGATTGCCTGTCCGACAGGGCTTTCATGACTGTGGAGCCGCGCGTCAGGTCCGGCTGGTCCAGTTTGATGGTTTCCGCCGCCTGGAGCAAGGCGGTTCCGGCCAGTCCCAGGGAAACAATAAGAGGAAGGAGGTGTTTTTTCATGTTACGGAAGTGCAGGGGTTATGGTACGGAGGGGAAGGGACCCCCATTGCGGAAATTTAACATGGGAACGTGCCCTCTCAAGGCTTTTCTGCGCCCTGTTTTTCAGGAGCGTTTCCACAGGGGAGAGAACGGGGCGGGAAAGTCTTCATGCCAGCGGAGAGTTTTTTCAAGAAAAGCCTTGAGTTTTTATGGAGAACTGCTATTGAAAGCGACCGATTTTTCGCCCGGCGGGGGAAGGCGCCCCGATTGCCCGCCGGCCAACCAGGGGCTATGAGAAAAATCGCCAATACTAACTCATCAACCATTTAAATGAGCACAACTGAACTGGCGGAGCTGATTGACAGCAAGTTCCGCGAATTACGAGAAGGTTCCATCGTTACCGGAACCATCCAGGAAATCCGTCCCCAAGTCGTTTTGGTGGACATCGGCTACAAGTCCGAAGGCGCTATTTCCATTTCCGAGTTTGAAGACGAGGAGATCGAAGTAGGGGACCAGATCGAGGTCCTTCTGGAACGCCTCGAAAACGACGAAGGTATCGTCGTCCTTTCCAAGGAAAAGGCCGCCCATAAGCAGAATTGGGACAAGATCGTGGGCGTGTACCGCGACGGCGGCCTGGTCAAGGGCAAAGTGAAGAGCGTCGTCAAGGGCGGCCTGATGGTCAACGTTGGCGTGGAAGCCTTCCTGCCCGGTTCCCAGGTGGATATCATTCCCCCGCGCGACCTGAACGAGTATGTCGGCAAGGTTTACGAGTTCAAGATCGTCAAGGTGAACGACGACCGCAAGAATATCGTTCTTTCCCGCCGCGAGGTGATCGAAGCCGAACGCGCCGACCAGCGCCAGCGCTTCCTTGAAACCGTCAAGGAAGGCGACAAGGTGGAAGGCCTCGTGAAGAATATCACGGACTTCGGCGCTTTCGTGGACCTCCGCGGCATGGACGGCCTGCTCCACATTACGGACATGAGCTGGGGCCGCGTGAACCATCCGAGCGAAATGCTCCACATCGGCCAGTCCCTGGAAGTCGTGATTCTGGAAGTGGACCGCGACAAGGAACGCGTTTCCCTGGGTCTGAAGCAGATGACGGACAATCCCTGGGCGGACATCGAACGCAAGTACCCGATCAATTCCCAGGTCAAAGGCCGCGTGACCAAGCTCCTGCCGTACGGCGCCTTCGTGGAGCTGGAAAAAGGCGTGGAAGGTCTTGTTCACGTTTCCGAACTGTCCTGGGTCAAGAGAATCACCCGTCCGAGCGACGTACTGAAGCTGGACCAGGAGATCGAAGCCGTTGTGCTTTCCATTTCCGTCAAGGAACAGAAGATCTCCCTCGGCGTCCGTCAGCTGGAAGACAATCCCTGGGCGGATATCGAATCCCGCTTCCCGATCGGCACCGTTATCAAGGGCCAGGTCCGCAACCTTACTCCCTACGGCGCCTTTGTGGGCCTGGAAGAAGGCATCGACGGCATGATCCACGTGTCCGACATGAGCTGGACCCGCAAGATCAACCACCCCTCCGAAGTGCTCAAGAAGGGCGACGAAGTGGAAGCCATCGTTCTGGAAATCAAGAAGGAAGACCAGCGCGTCTCCCTTGGCATCAAGCAGCTTGAGTCCGATCCGTGGGAATCCATCAACGACCGCTTCAAGGTGGGCGACATGGTGAGCGGCCAGGTGGCCAAGATCGCCAGCTTCGGCGCCTTTGTGAATCTGGACGGCGACATCGACGGCCTGATCCACATTTCCCAGCTGAGCGAAGACCATGTGGAACGCGTGAAGGACGTGATCAAGGTGGGTGATGAAATCACCGCCCGCGTGATCAAGGTGGACAGCATCGAACGCCGTATCGGCCTTTCCATCAAGGCCGTCAATTACGACACCGAACAGCTCCGCCGTGAAACCGCTTCCTTTGAAGCCCTTCGCCCGAGCAGCGACATGGTCGGTCTGGAACACGCCTTCAATCTGGCTACCCGTGAAAACGAAGAATGGAGCCCCTCTGAAGAGAAATAAGCTTCACTTCGTTTTACACTGATTGATTTGGCCGCCGCGGATGTTCTGTCCGCGGCGGTTTTTTTTCTAATTCTAAATAAGGCTGGAAAAAATCTTGAGTTAGTTCCGCCTAAGGGGTTAACTGATTTCTCACACCATGCTGGAACTTACCAAGAGCAATGAAGATTACCTGGAGGCCATCGGCCTGCTGTCTGAAAAGAACGGCACAGCCCAGGTGCGGGATATTGCGGAAATGCTCAAGGTGAAGATGCCTTCCGTGACTTCCGCCGTGAAGCAGCTGGCGGACATAGGCCTGGTGGAATACACGCAGTATGCCCCCGTCAAGCTGACTCCGCAGGGGCGCAGAATCGCGGGCAAGATCATCGTCAGCCACGGCATTTTGTTTGATTTCCTGCGTGAAGAACTCGCCCTGTCGGAGGAACGGGCCAATGAGGTTGCCTGCCAGATTGAGCACATCATGACTTTTGAGGAGATTGAACGGCTCAAGTCCTGCCGTATTCGCCCGTTTGCGGACGGTGTGGAAAACGGAGGCAGATAGGGTGTCTTGATCCGGGGGTGGAACTGCAAGGTTCGCGTCCTTGTAAAGGAGACTGGGAATTCCGTTTTTGTGGAGGGCGATTCCTGTTTTCCACGGCGGGATTTTACGAGTTACGGAAGGCGAGTAAGAAAAATTTTCTTCTTCCGGGTTTCAGGGGAGTTTTTTCGCCATGAAAGTCGGGAGCTTTTCCGTTCCGGGTTCCGGGAGTGCGGGAATGGAAGGAAGTATTGGAGGGGCAGGGCTGGTTCCTGTGTGGCCATTTGCCGGCTCATGGCGCGGGATGACTTGAAGGCACGGCATTTTGCCCTTTTCCGCTTGTCTGATTCATGGTAGGTTCCCGCGCATGGATCCCCATATCGCTGCAGATCTCTCGGCGCTCGACACGGCTGCTTTGCACAGCCGTCTTTCCGAGCTCGGGAGCTATCTTTGACCTGGACGGCATACAAAAACGAGTAGCCGAGTTGGACGAACGCATGAGCGCCCCGGATTTTTGGGATGACCAGAACGCCGCGCGGGCGCTGATGGCGGAAGTGAATCCCCTGAAGCACAGGATGGAGGCGTTTTCCTCCCTGAAGTCGCGCCTGGAAGATATAGACGCCACGATTGAACTGGCCCAGGAGGCGGACGACGACGACCTGGGACGTGAGGCTGTGGAAGAGTTCGGAAAATGGGAGAAGTCCCTGGCCGATTTTGAGCTGCTGACCCTGCTGAATTCTCCGCAGGACCAGGCTTCCTGTTATTTGACGATTCATGCCGGAGCCGGCGGCACGGAGGCCTGCGACTGGGCATCCATGCTGCTGCGCATGTATATGCGCTGGTGCGAACGCCGCGGCTTTACGGTGACTTATCTGGAAAGTACGGACGGCGACGATGCCGGCATCCGTTCCGTGACCGTGAAGGTGGACGGGGAGTATGCCTACGGTTATTTGAAGAACGAGCGCGGCATTCACCGCCTGGTGCGCATTTCTCCCTTTGATTCCGCCGGAAAGAGGCACACTTCCTTTGCGTCCCTGGACGCTACTCCGGAGGTTTCCGATTCCATCAACATTGAGATTCTGGACAAGGATTTGAAGGTGGATACCTACCGTTCCGGCGGCAAGGGCGGCCAGAACGTGAACAAGGTGGAAACCGCCGTGCGCATCACGCACATTCCTTCCGGAGTGATCGTGGCCTGCCAGAACGAACGCAGCCAGCTGCGCAACAAGGAAGAGGCCATGAATATGCTGCGCGCCAAGCTGTACCAGATTGAGGAAGACAAGAAGCAGGCTGAGGCGGACCGTCAGTACAGTGAGAAGGGGGACATCGGCTGGGGCAACCAGATCCGGTCCTATGTCTTCCAGCCTTACCAGATGGTGAAGGACCTGCGCACGGGCGTGGAGTCCGGCAACATTCAGGACGTGATGGACGGCAACCTGGACCCCTTTATTGAGGCCATGCTGCGCGGCCACAAGCGCGACCGCTGACATTTTCCTTTTATGTCTGCCGCTCTGACCATAGACGTTCTTTCCCTGTTTCCGGAGATGGTGGAAGCCCCCCTGGCGGGGAGCATCCTCGGCAAGGCCCGTGAAAAGGGCCTTGTGGAGGTGCGCTGCCACAATATCAGGGACTGGACGAAGGACAGGCACCGCAAGACGGACGATTATCTTTGCGGAGGCGGACAGGGCATGCTGCTGAAGCCGGAACCTATTTTCGCCGCCGTGGAGGAACTCAGGCGCCCGGAAACGCGGGTGGTGCTGATGACTCCGCAGGGGAGGACGTTCAACCAGGACCTGGCCGGGGAACTGGCCGCTTCCGGCGGCCATCTCATCATTCTTTGCGGCCATTACGAGGGGGTGGACCACCGCGTGGTGGAGGAACTGGTGGACGTAGAATTGTCCATCGGGGACTACATCCTGACCAACGGAGCCATAGCCGCCGTCGTGGTCATTGACGCCGTGGCGCGGCTGATTCCCGGGGTGCTGGGGGATGAACGTTCTTCCGTGGAGGAGTCTTTTTCCAACGGTTTGCTGGAGGCTCCCGCCTACACCAAGCCGAATGAGTTCCGCGGCCTGTCCGTTCCGGAAATCCTGCTGAGCGGCAACCATCCCGCCATTGAGAAATGGAAGCATGAACGGTCCCTGGAACGTACGCGCCTGAACCGTCCGGATTTATGGCGGGCATGGGTGGAGGCGCATCCGGAGGACGGCGCCAGGTGAGATATTTGGCCGTCGCGTCAAATTTCTCTTGCCAAGAGGGGGGGCTTCCGTTATAAGACCTCGCCTGCCACCGTGAGGGTGGTGTAAAGCACCTTTCTGAACCTTTTACGAAATCACAAGATCATGTCCAAGCATTCCAGCCTCAAAGCAACCGGTACCGTAGGCGGCAAGCGTTCCGTCCTGAAGCGTTTCGAACGCGTCAAGCTCCTCAAGGAACGCGGTGAATGGAAGAAGGGCCAAAGCCCCCTCGGCCTGCCGAAGACCAAGCATGAAGCTTAAGCCTGACAGTGTTTCCGCCGGGATTTTCCCTCTGCGGGGCCGTTATGGCGCATCATTTTCCTAATACAGGAAGCCTCTCGGATGTCTATAAACCGGGAGGCTTTTTTCTTCTGGCGGAACTTTTCCCCTTGGAAAACGTGTTCTGCCGGCAAAACAAACAAATAAAAAACATCCGCTGAGATAGCGGACATTACATCGATATGAGTGAAGAACAACATGGCTCCGAAGAAAACGGAGGTATCCGCATTAATAAATTCCTGGCATCCTGCGGCATTGATTCCCGCCGGGTGGCTGACAGATTGATTGAGGAAGGACGTGTGGAGGTGAACGGGAAAGTTATTGATACTCCCGGAATGAAAGTAACCGATAAGGATTTCGTGAAGGTGGATGGCCGCCACATGACTCCCATGGAGGAAGTGGTAGTGCTGCTGAACAAGCCCCGCGGCTATGTGTGCAGCCGTGAGGCCCAGGGCGCGATTGGCACTGTTTACGACTTGCTGCCGCCCCGTTTGCGCCATTTGAATTACGTGGGCCGCCTGGATGCCGATTCCGAGGGCCTGCTGATCATGACCAACAAGGGAGAGCTGACTCAGACCCTTTCCCATCCCACCGGAGGCATTGAGAAGGAGTACTGGGTGACGGTGGATCAGAATTTTGACAATTCCGTCCTGATGCAGTTCCTGCGCGGAGTCCGCATTCCGGAAGGCAACGCCAAGGCCAAATATGTCTGCCGCGCTTCCGCGCGCCGCGCCTGCATCGTGCTGGAGCAGGGCTTGAAACGGCAGGTCCGCCAGATGTTCCAGTGCCTGGGCCTGCGCGTGCGTAAGCTGGTGCGCGTGCGCATCGGTTCCTTGTGGGGCGGTGATTTGGACCCAGGAAGCTGGAGGTTCATGGATGATGCCGATGTGGCTCTTCTTCTGAAGAATCCGCCCCGCCAGCGCAAGTACCTGGGTGCGGCCCAGCTTGCCACCGGGACTTCCGCCAAAACGGAACAATCCGGCAGCGCTTCTGACTCCGATGAGGGTTATGTATTTAATCCGGACGATTTTGAAGCGGGAGAATCTTATGAGCCTTCTCCCGAGATGAAGACCCGTTTTGCAGATACGGACGAACAGGATGAGGTCGCGGAAGGTGATGTGATGCGGGACGATTCTTTCCGTTTCCGTGACCGCCGGAATGACCGGAGCGACGATTTCCGAGGTCGCCGCGAAGGCGGTTTTGGAGGCGACCGCCGTGAAGGAGGATTCCAGAGGCGTGAAGGCGGTTTCAATAGGGATCGCCGTGAGGGAGGTTTCCAACGCCGTGAAGGCGGTTTCGGAGGCGACCGCCGTGAGGGAGGCTTCCAAAGGCGTGAAGGCGGTTTCAATAGGGATCGCCGTGAGGGAGGTTTCCAGCGCCGTGAAGGTGGTTTTGGAGGAGATCGTCGCGAAGGAGGTTTTCAACGTCGTGAAGGCGGCTTCGGAGGTGACCGTCGCGAGGGAGGTTTCCAGCGCCGTGAAGGCGGTTTTGGAGGAGATCGTCGCGAAGGAGGTTTCCAGAGGCGTGAAGGCGGTTTCGGAGGAGATCGTCGCGAAGGAGGTTTTCAACGTCATGAAGGCGGCTTCGGAGGTGACCGTCGCGAGGGAGGTTTCCAGCGCCGTGAAGGCGGTTTTGGGGGTGACCGTCGCGAGGGAGGTTTCCAGAGGCGTGAAGGCGGTTTCGGAGGAGATCGTCGCGAAGGAGGTTTTCAACGTCATGAAGGCGGCTTCGGAGGTGACCGTCGCGAGGGAGGTTTTCAACGCCGTGAAGGTGGCTTCCAGCGCCGCGAAGGAGGATTCCGCAAGCCCGGCTTTGGAGGCAGATCCTCCGGCGGTTTTTCCCGCGGAGGCAGAGGACGTTAATCATTTACTTGTGCCGGTATGAAGAGACATTGCAGATGGTGGTTCCTTGCCGGATTATGCGCGCTGTGCCTGGCACAGCCTTCTCTTCAGGCATCTCCTGTCCCTCCTTCTCCAGTTTCCTCCGGAGAAGGAGATTTTGACGCCTATCTGGCCGGGCTCAGGGAGAAAGCCATGAACGGAGACGCAGATGCGGCCAAACAACTGGTCGTGCATTATGAGGTGGCCGGCAATGTGCCGGAAACTTCCCGATGGATGAATCAGTACGTTTCCCTGACGGAGAAGGCGGCCGATGCCGGGAACGTGTCTGCCATGCTGGACCTGGGCAAGCTGTTTTACACCGGCAGCCGTCTTTATCCCAAGAATATGGAGAAAGCCCGGTTCTGGTTTACCCGCGCCGCAGACAGCGGCAATGCGGATGCCCAGTATCAGACGGCGGCGATGATTTCCAAGGGCATGGGAGGCCTCCGGGACGAGGCCCTGGCCACCAGCTATTATGAAAAGGCCCTCCATTCCTGGCAGAAGGAGGCGGAGGCGGGCGATCCCAAGGCCGCCCTGTGGGTGGGCCTTCTTTATGAAAGGAAGCTGGTTCCCGGCAGTTCCCCGGAGAAGTCCGTCCCCTGGCTGACGCGTGCGGCCGAACACGGGAACCTGACAGCCCAGGGGCTGCTTGGCTTCAAGTACCGGGACGGCCTCGGCGTGCCCAGGGATGCGAATTGGGCCGTGCAATGGTTTGAAAAGGCCGCGCAGCAAAAGGATTTGGGTGCTGTCATGGAACTGGGCATCATGTACCGGGACGGCAAGTATATGCCCCGGGACATGGAGAAGGCCCGCCAATGGTTTGAGAAGGGGGCGGAGTGGAAGGACCCGTACAGCATGGCTGCCCTGGCAGATATGCTCATGGAGGATTCCCCGTCCGGGGAGCATGCCGCCCGCGCTCTGTCTTTGTACAGGGAAGCCGCCGCAATCGGCTATGCTCCCGCGGCCCTGAAGGCCGCGGAACTTCTTCAGAACGGCAAGGGCGGCGAACTGGATGCCGATGAGGCGTACAGGCTTCTGCGCCGCGTCGTGGATGCTACGGGAAGTCCCAAGGGCATGTACATGCTGGCCCAGCTTTATTATGCCAAGGGAGATGACGCACAGGGAGATTCCCTGATGAAGGCTTCCGCCCAGGCTGCCTATCTGCCCGCCATGAACCGCATGGCGCGCCTGCATCTGCTTCCGGACAGTTCCCTAGCTTGGAACCCCGTGCTGTCCTATTATTACTGGAGCCAGGCTGGAGAGTTGGGCGACAAAGAGGCGGCATCCGCCGCATCCTGGCTTCTGTGGGGCAGTTTGGCGGTGCTTTCGCTGGTGATTTTCCTCGTGGTCTGGCGTTTTCACCGTTTTGCCGTCAGGAGGCTTGCAGAACAGCAAAAGCAGGAACAGGCTGGGAGCGATGACGCATGAAGCGTATTATGAAGTTCCACATTGAAATAAATCTGTTAAAAATATCGTATCTTCCATGATGAATACACTAGCCATTTTCGGTCTGGGAACTCCGGAGATCATCGCCATTCTGGTGATTGTCTTTCTGCTGTTCGGAGCCAAAAAACTTCCGGAATTCGCCCGTGGACTGGGAAAGAGCCTGGGAGAGTTCAAGAAGGCCAAATCCGAGTTTGAGGACGAGTTGTTGAAGACGGAAAAGGAAGCCATGTCCGATTCCTCCGCTTCCAAGCCGGAATCCAGACCTTCTCCGGAACTTTCGCAGCCCATTGACGTGGAAGCGGAAAAACCGGAGGAAACCAATCAGGAAGGGAAGTAGATTTTCATTCTGTAGAAAATTTGAGCAGGCGGGATTTTTTCCCGCCTTTTTTGTCGGTTTTTGCTATGGTTTCAACAGGCAGGAGGCTGTCCCGATTTCGGTATTCCGCGGTAATCCCGTGGTGCATTCTTTTTCCCATGTTCCACTTAATCAAGGTCCGCCTCTTAGAAATGAAATCTCTGAGTAAGAAAACAGCATTCTGCAGGTGGTAACACGGTGCTCTATTAAATTTATGCACCTGCGTTTTGCAGGGAGTCGATGATTCGCTGAAGAAGATGAGAATGCAGAAGATATTCGTTGCCGTTGTTTAAATCATCCCCATGAAGATCAAATCATACTATCCCGTGCTAGCTTCATGGATCCTTACATTGCTTTTCTGCGGAACGGAGGTGGGAGTCCGTTTTTATGGTTTTCCGAAATGGATGGATTTGAGTAACTTGTCTGAATGGGTCACGATGTTTTTTGGGCTAATAATACTTGGCGGTCCTATTCTTAGTTTGTTGTGGGGGGTAGGAGGACTCATTGAAGCTAAAAAGAAAATGGATTTTATCCTAGCTCTGGCTTTGTCTGTTTTATGGTTTTTCCCCTTTGTGTATGCGTTTGCTCTTGGACTTTCTTGAAAGGCAATGAGCATGTTTTGCAGGCTGTTCCTTCCGGGTTGAAGGAATAGCGTTTTATTGTTCCATGGTCAGAGAGGCTCCCGCGTTTCATGGGCATTTCTTATCCGCTATCTGTGTTCTCTTTTCTAAAAGGGAAGAAATGAAAAGAGAAAGTAAATGGTTTAATCATGTTGACAATCTTTTTCATGTAGATAAAGGTCTTGCGATTTCAAGAGGGTAATGCATGGCATACTTTGAGAAATCAAAAAGATGTTGGGTTTAAGCCTGAATTCGCTGCCAATGGTGCCAATAATGCTCGTCATTTTGCATGGGCGCTTCACAAAGGATAATTATGTGCAAGGGTTGCCTGGTGATTGATTTTGGAGACTCATTGATTCGTTCTGGCATAAGACAACAGGAGTGTGAACCGGAAATGAAATCTGACAGAGCGGCAGCTGGCTCTGAAAAAAATCCAAAGTATTTGAATCACAATATTTTGACAAGGGTACATGGAATAGGAACAAATATAAAGTAGCAGATACATGGAAAAAGAGTTTTTGCCAGGGAAAAAATCAAGGAAAACAGCCAATGCCGCAAAGGCAATTATTTTTGTTTATGCATTGCAGCTTCTGCTATCATTTGTGTTCTACTATCGTTCAATTGAAAGATATGAAATTGATGGAATTAAAATAACTATTGAAAGAGAAACGCCCTGGTATTTGAGTATGATACCAGGGGTGGGATTTTTTCTTGATATGGGTGATATTTTTCTGGATGGCCATGTTAACATAAGGTTTCAATATGAGGGGTGGACATATGCAACATGCTCGGATTCCCATGAATGTATAGACTGGGAAAATGGTCTTGAGGTTAAAACAACAGATGATTTTGTTTTTCTGTATGAGAAGGGGAATTATGGGGCGCCTGTCATAGGAATGCCTCGTCAAGGAATGAGGATATTGCCTCTTTGATTTTTTAAGAGCAAACGGTATTTGTGATGCGCTGTTCCCTCAATATTGAGGGAACAGCTTTTTGTTTTTCCTTACTCCGGAAGTTGTCCTCATGTGTTATGAAAACCTTTTCGGGAATATATGCCGTGTTGATGAGGAGTTTTACCGGATGAAAACCTGTGCAAAGAGTTTAAATAGCGGGCATCGTTACAGGAAATTCATCATTCCGGACGGCATTGATTTCTTGCTTTGGACGGGGGCTTGTTGTACACATGTATTAATGAAAATTCATTTTTGCGGCGCGGCAGGTACGACGACGGGGTCCCAGCATTTGCTGGAGGTGAACGGGAGCAGGATTCTTCTGGATTGCGGCATGTATCAGGGCAGGCGAGAGGAAGCGTGGCACATCAACAAGGATTTTCCGTATTTTTCTCCGGCAGATGTGGACGTGGTGATTCTTTCCCATGCGCACATCGACCATTCCGGAAACCTTCCCAATCTGGTGAAGAAGGGGTTTCAGGGAAATGTGTACAGCACGTACGCCACGCGCGACCTTTGCCAGATCATGCTGGCGGACGCCGCCCGCATCCAGGAACACGATTGCGCGTTCATCAACAAGATGAACAGGCGCCGCGGCATTGACCAACCGGAGGTGTACCCCACGTATTCCGAGCAGGATGCCGAACGCTGCATGCGCCTGTTTGTGAACATCGGCTATGAACGTCCCATTCCGGTAGCTCCGGGAGTAACGCTGACGTTTTACGATGCGGGCCACATTCTGGGAGCCGCCCAGGTATGCCTGGATATTGAAGACCGGGACGACGGCAAGAGGAAGCGTTTCCTGTTTTCCGGGGACGTGGGGAGGGGCGACAACGAGCTTCTGCGCGATCCCGTGCCTGTGCCGGATGTGGATATTCTGCTGATGGAAAGCACCTACGGCGGCCGTTTTCATGAAGCTCCTTCCCGGGATGACGAGACGTTCTGCCAGGCGATCAGGGAGGCCCTGGAGCTGGGAGGCCGCATTTACATTCCCTCCTTTGCGGTGGAGCGCACCCAGCAGCTCCTTTACCTGCTGAACAGGGCCTACCATGAAGGTCATCTTCCTCTGCTGCCCGTATATGTGGACAGCCCCATGGCCGTGAGCGCCACGGGAATTTTCAGCATTCATCCGGAGTGCTTCAACAAGGAAGTGTACGATTTCCTGTTCCGGGAACAGGATCCGTTCTCCTTTGAGCAGTTGCGGATGATCCGTTCCGTGGGAGAGTCCCAGGCGTTGAACAGGATGGACGGACAGGCCATCATCATTTCCGCTTCCGGCATGTGCGAGGCAGGCCGCATCCTGCACCATTTGGCAAACAACATCGGCAATCCGAAGAATACTGTCCTTTTTGTGGGGTATTGCGCGGAACATACTCTGGGCCGTAAGATCATCGATGGATGGAAGGAGGTCCCGATCCTGGGCAAGCAATACCGCGTGCGCGCCAGAATCCGGGAGATGGATTCCTTCTCCGGCCATGCGGACCACGGCGAATTGCTGGAGTATTTTGACAGGACCGGCGGTCCCAAGAGCAATATCATTCTAGTACACGGGGAGGAACAGGCGTCTCTCGCGCTGGCGAATGCGCTGGAGGAACGGCAGGCCAATCCGGTGTCCATAGCGCAGCTTGGCAGCGTCATGGTGCTTTAAGCTGAATGCCTGAGCTGAATGGCGCTTTTTCCGTGGGGCCTTGCCCATGTGTGGAATCATTCCAATCAAGTCATGACGGCATGATGGCTGTGCTGGCCGCTTGACCCGGAGTTTATGCGGGGCTAGCGTGAGGATATGTCTTGCCTGTTTATCGAATATCCCAAGTGCACGACCTGCCAGAAAGCCAAGAAATGGCTTGATGAACAAGGTGTTTCCTATGAAGATCGCCACATCGTGGAACAGAATCCCACGAAGGAGGAACTTCTTGCATGGATCAGGGACAGCGGGCTGCCGTCCAGGAAGTTTTTCAATACCAGCGGCCTGATGTACAAGAATCTGGGGCTGAAGGACAAGCTTCCCGGCATGAGCCTGGAGGAGCAGGCGGCCCTGCTGGCGACCAACGGCATGCTGGTTAAGCGGCCCATTTTAATTGTCAACGGGCGCATCTGCGTCGGCTTCAAGGCCGATGAGTGGAAAGCCGCCCTCCATCCCTGAATGCCCCATGCCCCTGATTACCCGCACGAAGGAAGGCGCAGCCAATTTCGGCCCCTGGGAGAATGTCGTCCGGGTGCTGATCCTGGTCTGGTTCGTCCTGTACACGTTGAATGCCATTCCGGACGTTCATCCCATGGTAGGGAGGATCGCCGGCAAGGTGAATAACTGGATCAGCTATTTCTTCGTCTTTGAATACATTCTGCGGGTATTGTGCGCCAAGCCGCGCAGGATGTATGTGTTCAGCGGCATGGGGATTCTGGATTTCATTGTCTGCCTGCCGTTCCTGAGCATGTTTTTCGGGGCGGACTGGCAGGTGCTGTATTCCCTCCGGCTTGTCCGGGTACTGGCCATTTTCAAGCTGGCGCGCTTTAATAAAACCGCCGCCAGTTTCAAGAGGGCCTTTTACCTGATCCGGGACGAGTTTTTCCTGTTTTTTTCCGTCATCCTGTTCATGCTGTATGTGACCTCCCTGGGGATTTACATTGCGGAGCACGAGGCCCAGCCGGAAAAGTTCAGATCGTTTTTCGACGCCCTCTGGTTTGCCGTGGAAACCCTGAGTACGGTGGGATACGGGGACCTGGTGCCCATCACGGCGATGGGACGTATTTTTACCGGAGTGATCATGTTCATCGCCGTGTCCATCATTGCCATTTCAACGGGCCTGATTACTTCCGCCTTTTCCCGTGTCTGGCAGGAGGAGAATATTTTCCCGCGCCACCGCAGGGCCGGAGTCAAGACTCCGGATTCTGGGGAGCATGATAAGCCGGAAACGGAGGGTTAGGGCAGTTCTCAGCCTTCTTTTGCGTGAGAGAGGTTTTTTGGCCACGGGGAGAGTGCAGGGGTGTCTGCGGCGTGTTTCCCATGCCCGGAGGGAATTTCCATGCTACAGCGGAGAGTTTTTCCTTCCTCGGAAGGACAGGAGCCTCTGTCCTGTACGGAATCCGGAGGCTTCATGCCGCCGTGGATCGGCATTATTTCCTGTGGTTTTATTGCCGGTTGCCTTCTTTCATGGAAGAAGCATTTTCTTCCTCTGTCTGGATGAGATATTTTGGTGAAAGGCAATGAGGGCTTTCTTCTGGTTTTCCATTATTCCCGGGGAGGGGTGTGCCGGTGGAAACCGGAAAAGAGAGTTTGATTTTTTTCCTTCTGCTTAAAAAAGGCTGCCCCGCTGAAAGCGGAGCAGCCGGTCAACATTGTTCGGCAATAGAAAGGAATTGTTCCTAACTGTTGTACATTTTGGTATAGTACTCGTCGGCCATCCGGTCGGAATCAAACTCGGGGTAGATGTCCGTCATCGCGTTGAAGACGATTTCCATCCACTTGTCGTTGTGATCGTAGTAGAGCGGGAGAATCTTGTCGTCCAGAATGTTGTAGAAGTTGTCGCGGTCGGAGCGGTCGCGGGCTTCCGGGGAGAGGTGGGGGGCCGCTTCCGGAATGACGAAGCAGTTTTCCCCGTCCCTGGCAAATTCGCAGATCCAGCCGTCGTTGGTGGAGACGGAGATGGAGCCGTTCATAGCCGCGGACATGCCGGAGGTGCCGGACGCTTCCCGGGTGACCACGGGATTGTTCAGCCAGACGTCCGAGCCATTCTTGAGGTAGCGGCTCAGGCCCAGTTCATAGCCGGTAAGTACGGCGGAACGGGGGTATTTGGCGGTCATGTCGTTCAAGCGGTTGAAGATTTCAATGGCGCCGTGGTCCATCGGGTAGGGTTTGCCTGCCCAGATGAATTGCACCGGATAGTTGGTACGCTGAAGCATGCGCTCAAACATGGTGGGGTTTCCGGTGACCAGGTCCGGCCGCTTGTAGGCCGCAAAGCGGCGCGCCCAGACGATGGTGAGGCAGTTGGGATCAAAGACGCGGCCGGTTTGTTCCCCCACCATGCGAAAGAGGGCTTTTTTCAAGGCGCGCTTGCGGCGAATGAAGGCTTCCTTATTCCGGGCGTGGAAGGCTTCCGCCAGTTCCGGGTCCTGCCAGTATTTCTGGTTCTGGGCATTGGTGATGTGGGTGATGGGGCAGATGCCCTCATAGTCCTTCCACATTTGGCGGGAGACTTCCCCGTGGAGCTTGGAAACGCCGTTGGCGATGTGGGAAAGGCGCAGGGCGGCCAGCGTGTAGTTGAAGGTGTTGTCCGTCAGGCCCACCGCGGCGCGGACCTGTTCCATGGAGAGGCCGTCGAAGAAGGAGAACGTGTTCATCGTGTTCACGTCCATCTTTTCATTGCCTGCTTCTTCCGGAGTATGGGTAGTGAAGACGAAGCGCTTGCGCACTTCTTCCACGCTGCCCGTCTTGGCCAGCACGTGGAAGGCGGCGGCAAGGCCGTGGGCTTCATTCAGGTGGTAGATTTCCGGCTCGATGCCCAGCTCGTCAAAGAGACGCGCGCCCCCCTTGCCGAGCAGAACGTACTGGGCGATACGGGTGAAGCCGTTGGCATCATACAGGCGCCGGGAAATGTTGCGGCTTTCCTCGTCATTTTCCTCCAGGTCCGTGGAAAGGAAGAACATGGGAGCGGTGCCGAATGTTTCCGGATTCAGGAAATAGGCCTTTACCCATACCGGCGCGCCGCAGACGTGGATGAGGAATTTGATGTTGTGATCTTCCAGGAACGGGTAGTTTTTACGCATGTACTGCGTAGCCATGGAGCCGTCTTCCGCACGAATCTGGTTGTAGTAGCCGTAACTCCACAGAATGCCGACGCCGACAAGGTTCTGGCGGAGGTCATGCGCGCTGCGCATGTGGGAGCCGGCCAGGTAGCCCAGACCACCGGAGTAAATTTTAAAGGAGTTGTCGATAGCGTATTCCATGCAGAAATACGCTACGCTTTTTCCGTATTTGGGATCGATTTCATACGGATGTTCGAAAATGGTGGGTAAAAATGACTTCGCCATGGTTCTGTAAGTATGGAGTAAGATGTTCAGCAGATGAACCGTATAGCTTGGTAGCATGATTCATCATTATTGGAAAGGGCAAAGTGCGTGTGTGTAGGAATTGTCGCTTGAACAGGAAAGCTTTTCCGTAAAGGCGCCCTAACAGTTTTTCCCCGTTTTCTCGGCATGGTCCGGAACTGCGTTTTACAGGGGCGCGCAAGTGATTTTGAGCTTGCCGCCGGGGAGGAAAAAGAGCATGAATGGGGCGCATGAAAGCTCTTGTAAAAACGCAGGCAGGTCCCGGTTTGGAATTGATGGATGTTCCCATGCCGGAAGGCGGCCCGAACGATGTTCTGATTAAGATTCACAAAACGGCTATTTGCGGCACGGACCTTCATATCTGGAACTGGGACAAGTGGGCCCAGCAGACCATTCCCGTGGGCATGCATGTGGGGCACGAATTCTGCGGCGTTATTGAGTCCGTAGGTTCATCCGTGACCGAGTACAAGCCCGGGGAGATCGTTTCCGGAGAAGGGCACATCGTCTGCGGCCACTGCCGCAGCTGCCGCTCCGGCCAGAAGCACTTGTGCCCGAATACGCAGGGCGTGGGCGTGAACAGGCCCGGATGCTTTGCGGAATATCTTTCCATTCCCCAGGACAACGTGGTGCGCATTCACAAGAACATTCCGATGGAAATCGCCTCCATTTTCGACCCGCTGGGCAATGCCGTCCATACGGCCCTTTCCTGGGACCTGGTGGGCGAAGACGTCCTGATTACGGGCGCCGGCGTCATCGGCTGCATGGCCGCCGCCGTGTGCAAAAAGGCCGGGGCCAAAACCGTGGTGATTACGGACATCAACGATTTCCGCCTGGGTCTGGCCAGAACTCTGGGAGCGGACCGCACAGTGAATGTGACCCGTGAAAAACTTTCCGACGTGATGAAGGAACTGGAGATGACGGAAGGGTTTGACGTGTGCCTGGAAATGAGCGGCGCTCCCTCCTGCCTGAAAGACATCATCGACAATTCCCGCAACGGTGCGAGTATTTCCCTGTTGGGGATTCAGCCGGACGGCTCCAGCATCGAATGGAACAAGTTCATCTGGAAGGGGCTGAAGATGAAAGGCATTTATGGACGTGAAATTTTTGAAACATGGCACAAGATGGATTCCATGATCCGCAGCGGCCTGGACATCGCACCGATCATCACGCACCGCCTGCCCTATACGGAGTTCCGGGAAGGCTTTGAGGCCATGAATTCCGGCAAGTCCGGTAAAGTGGTGCTGGACTGGGTCAACTGAGCCTGGCTGCCGCCAGTCGCATTTGCCCCGGCTTTCATTGAAAGGGAAGCCGGGGCTTTTTTACAGAGGTGGGTCACGCGGTTTTCCGGGGTATGGCCGGAACCTGGGCGGCCTGGGCCAGTCTCCGGCGTTCCTCCTTCATGCGACGTGCGTAGCTGTCGTCGTCTTCCTCAAAGGCATCCGGATATGTCAGTCTAAGACGCCGGATGACTTTTTCATGGTCCTGCGGAGAAACGATGTCCGTGAACAGGCTGCCGTGAAGGTGATCCACTTCATGCTGCAGACAGCGTGCCAGAAGGCCGTTGCATTTGATGGTAACGGCCCTTCCGTCCATCAGAATGAGCGTGGCTTTTACGCAGGAACGCCGCGTGACGTCCGCATATACCTTGGAGATGCTCAGGCACCCTTCCCGGTACGGGACTTTTTTGCCGAAGGGATGGAGGACCGGGTTGATGAAGTTCAGCGGCATAAGTTGTGCCAGCGTGGCAGGGCTGCCGTCCACTTCCAGCCACGTGGTGGAGGTGTCCGTGAGGGGGATGTTGATGGTGACCATCTGGATGGGACGGCCCACCTGCGGCGCCGCCAGTCCGATGCCTCCCTGCGCCAGTGTTTCCTGCATGTCTTGCAGAAAGCTGAGGATGTCGGAATTGATATGGACAATGGGACTGCATTTCTCCCGGAGGGCGGGATGCCCGTATTGCAGAATGTCAAGAATCACGGCAGGTATGGTGTTGAATAGGTAATAAGGTGCGACTGTCCGTAAGAGGGAAACGTTCATTTTTTCTATAGTAAATACGGTGTGGAACTGCAGTAGACTTTCTTTGACGGCAAGATATGCCACGGCAAGTTTTTTGCGGATGGAATGAAAAGACCTTGAACTTTGTGCTGTCTTTTTTACGGTAACCATGCAGCCCGATGCTGCTGAGGCTTGCCCTCGTCAACGTCCCTCCCTCATGAAGCACAGATACCATCTCTTTTTATTCTTGAAATTTTCCTTGTTGGGAGGCGTATGCTTCCTGGCGCCATGTTCCTGTGGGGACAGGGAGGAAGGGAATGCTCAGGCTCAGGAGAACGGCTCCGGGGAGCTTTCCCCGGTGGAATCTTATGAGGAATTGCTTTCTCTGCGGCTGAGGGATGTGGAGCAGATGGCTGATTTGATTGTCTCCGTCCAGGACCGCGACAGAGGGGAAGGCGTGATGGAAGAGCTGGGACGGCTGGCGGAACGGCAGAAGCAGTATGAGGTGAATTGCCGACAGCTTCTTACCCTGAATCCGGATATTCAGAAGTTGTCCAGGGAGAAGCATCCCGTTTTTCACGCCATTCTACGGGAACGCGTGGCGAAGGCGCACTCCCAAGTGATGGAGCAGCTCCTGAGGATTCATGATGTCAAGTATTACGGCTCTGCCGTGATCAAGGGTGATTTGGAAAAGTATGGACTGAAGCTGACCAACAAGAGAATGGCCCAGTACCTGAACAGCAGGATGCTTCCTTCCCTGGAAGCCTATCTGGTTCAGTATTCCTCCATGGTGGATATGCTGGAAGGGATAGACTGCAAGGTTGCCGCTGATGCGTATGCCGTGTCCCTGGCTCTTCAGTGCCGCATGGTGCAGGAGCAGGCCGTCAATGTTTTGCGTATGGAGCATACTTATCAGGCATGGCTTCCCGGATTTGAGAATTATTACCATAAAGGGCTGGCAAAGCTGAGGGTAAAGGCTGACCAGGAGTGCAAGCGCTGCTTCCGCGCCCTATTAAAACTGGCGACTGCCAGAATGTACGATTCCCCCCTGCTGTACAAGACGGTTGCGGGTATATGGGTGGACCATCCCCTGATGATTGATTCTCCTGAAGTCTGGAATGATCCGATGATGACCATGGAGGAATTCTGCCTGTCTCTGGAACGTATCCGCCTTCTGCTGCAGGATGTGAAGGACCCGGAGACGGCGGACAAAAGGGCCATTGAGGTAGTGGAGGTTGTTTCCCGCCTGAAAAGACTGCGCAGCCATATAAGCCGGTTCCAGGAGTCCGGAAAAATGGAGATGGTGAAGGCAAATGACCTGGAACGCGTGAGCCACCGGGCGGAAGAGGCGGAAATGACCGTTTCCGGAGCCATGGCTCGTCTTATTTTGGAAACGGACGTCGTTACCCGTTCTCCGCTTCTTTCCCATGCGCTGGGCTTTTACAGGTATGTGATGTACGCACGTTAGGGCGGTGGACGGGGAACTTGTTGACTTCTCCCGGTGAAGAGTGACAATCAGATCATGATGGATTCTGATTTTTCCGGCAAGGTTGTCGTGGTGACGGGAGGCGCTTCCGGCATTGGCCGGGCCATTGCAGAGGCTTTTGCCGCGGCGGGAGCTCTGCTGGCTGTGATGGACGTCGACCATGAGCAGACGGCCGGACTTTTGGATGTTCTGGCGGGAGAGGGCCATATCTGCGTGACGGGTGATGCTGGTGTGGAGGAGGACCTTCGCTTTTTTGCGGAAAAGGTGCTTGAGCATTTCGGCCGCGTGGATGTGCTGGTAAACAATGCGTGCATCAGCCGCCGGGGCATTCTTTCCGGCTGTTCCTACGAGGAGTTCAACAAGGTTCTGTGCGTGGGCGTTTCCGCTCCCTATCTGTTGTCCAGCCTGTTTTTGGAGCATTTTTCCCGTGGGGCTTCCATCGTTAATATAGCTTCCAGCCGCGCGTTCATGTCTCAGAAGGATACGGAGAGCTACAGCGTCGCGAAAGGCGGTATCCTCGCGCTGACGCATGCTCTCGCCATGAGCCTGGCGCCGCGCGGCGTGCGCGTGAACAGCATCAGCCCCGGCTGGATTGATACGGGAAAGTTCGGCTCTTTGACGCGGGAGGATGCCTTGCAGCATCCCGCAGGGCGCGCGGGCGTCCCCGCGGATGTTGTGAAAGGGGTGTTTTTCCTGTGCCTTTCCGGATTCGTCAATGCAGAAAACCTGGTTATTGACGGCGGCATGACCCGCATGATGGTATACCACGGGGAAGAGGGGTGGACATATAATCCGGAAGCGCGGGGAACGGAGCCTTCCTGACGGACGGTTCCCGTCTGCTTTTTCTGCCGCTTCACGCACGCGGTTTCGGGAGGGCTTCCACCACGATCACCTCGAACGGTTCCAGCTCCATCCGGACGATTTCTCCGGCGCGGAGTTCGGAGAACGGGAGCCGCTTTCCATTGGGAGAAATGGCGGAATAACTGCGCGGAGCTTCCGGCGGCAGTTCAAAGACGGAGCCGGGATCAAAACTCCAGGTGCGCCGTTCCGAGGAAGGGTTACGGATGGTGAGAAGCCCCTTGGCCGGAGACCATGCGGACCAGCCGTACACCTGCAATTCCATGGGACTGCCGCCCACCCAGTGTACGTCCACCAGCGTTTCATTATTCTCCCTGGCCCAGATGGCCGCCCTGGCCAGGGTATCCCATTGGGACGGCTCAAGCAGCTGCGGTGTCATGTAAATCTCCTGCATTTGCGTGCCGGACCCGAAGGCTGACCAGATTTCATCCTCCAGGTCCGTTCCTTCCACCGTATCCAGGCCGCGGGCCTTCCGCGTGTAAATGATGCCATGGTTCATCAGGGAATTGATGGGGAATAGCGGGGAAACGGCCACGTTGTTGTTGAAAATGCGGGAATCCCGGAACGTCATCCACTTCTGCCTCATGGTTCCTTCGCCAATAAACTCATGGTCCCAGCCCCCGCGCCACACGGAATCCGCGATGCCGAACCAGAAGGGGGAAGCCCACGTGCCCGTGGTCAGATTGATGAACAGGTCCGGCCGTTCGTCGCGCAGTTCCCCCAGCAGATGGATAACGGCCTCGAAATCGCTGGCAAACCGGCTTCCGGGAAGCTGCGTTTCCTCCCCGGAAGTGCCGTCCAGCTTGAAATGGTTGATGCCGTTGTCCCGGATCATGTGCAGGCACATCTCCTTGAAATAGTCGTAGTACCTTGGACCGCTCAAGGCAAAGCCGCGTTCGTTTGTTTCAAAACAGTCTCCGGCGGCATTCAGCCGGTTCTGCTTGGGCTTGCCGTAGCCTCCCCAGGGAGAAAACCATACCCCGGGACCGGCACCGTAGGAAGCGGCAAGCTTATGGACGTTGCGGAACTCGTGTTTGAACCCTTCGTTGAACTCCCAGAGCGTTTCCGGATTGTCCCACCCGTCGTCAAAAAGGATGGAATCCAGCACGGCTCCGCGCTTGCGGACCAGCTCTTCGCCGTACAAGCTCACGGCTTCCATGGCAAAAGCTTCGTCATAGCGGTCGAACAGGGTGTCGTACCACGTATTGTAATTCAGAAAGGCTCCGTAGGGCCGAGCACGCTCTTCGTTCAGGTATTGCAGCTGGAAGGTTCGGCGTAGCTGGCCGGGAGCGGCTACCCCCAGCACGGCGGAAACATTTAAATGCGTGCGGGAGGGAATATCCGTCTTGCGGGAAATTTGAGCCACCAGTTTTCCTTCCTCCTCCCCGTTGAAGGAAAGGGGACTTTCCACGCCGGCAAACAGCCTGCCGCCGAACGCCGTGGCCGGAACACCCTTCACGCTGCCCCTTTGCTGGATATCCGGAGCGGACAGTTCCAGCACGCGCACCATGCGGATGGGGCAGGCCCACTGCATCGGGCAAATGTCCAGCAGAATACGGACGTAGGGGGATCCTTCCCTCAGTTCCGCAGTCCAGGTGACGGCCAGGCCTTCCGTCTCCCAGGCAAAGGGGACTGTTATCTTGACGCCGGAACGGCGGTCCGCCAGCCTGCGGCCCTGGGGATTGCCCGGGATTTCCTCTCCGGCGGGCGTTTCCGCCATCAGGCTGGCCGCGGAAATCTTGCGCGGGCGGGGGCTCGGAACGTCGTCCGTGACTCCGTCTTCCTTGATCCCGTAATCCAGATGGATGCTGAAAATATCGTCCCCGAAGCGGTAGGCGCAACCATTGAGCTTGTCCGTAAACGTCACTCCGGCAAGTCTTCTTCCCGCCGTGTGTACCTTGATTTCAATCCAATCATTGGCGGCTGTCAACACGCCGGGAATATCCATGGAAAGGGAACATGCGCTCATGGGAAAAGGCTATGACCGCACCCGCCGGAAGTAAAGACAGGAATGGAAACGTCAGCCCGTTTCTTTCCAGGAACGCCCCTCTTGTCCATCATTTTCCGGAACACAGGTTATACAATCCCAGGCAGGGGGTAACAACGATGCCGGCTGGAATAAGGAGAATATTGGCAATTACGGTGCCGGGCGCGTCGATCAAACAGCTTTGAAAACCGGCCAGAACCGTCCGTGCCGTGGATGGAGCTTGAATGATTTCCTGTTTCGTTTCGCCGAGAGCGTCTATTCTTTTCATTGAATGGTTTGACGGACGAAGCTTGATGCTGCATGCCTCGTCAGGATTGAATTGGTCTGCGACGGCAGTTTCCCCGGAGTGCAGGATTTGGATGGCGGAGAGGGAAAGAAGATGGTTTTTATCTTCTTTCCAGGGATATTGAAGAAAGACGTTTTTTTCCGTCCCCGGAACGTTCTTCATTTGCGAACCGTCTCCCACCTGGCTCATGGGTGCTCCGATAATGGGAGTATTCTTGCGTTGGTCGCATTGTGCGGTTTTGATGAAAACATAGCCATTGCCGAGGTATGCGTCCGAATGTTCATCCAGTTGCCAGGTTCGGTAGATGGTTCCGGCGTCCAGCGTCCTGGATGCCGTATTGACGGATATGCATGAACCCTGCAGCAGGAACGCCGCCGATATGAATAGAAAGCGATTCATGTGAATTTTATTGAGGGCGGCAGCATGTTGACTGTTTGTCACCATAAATAAAAGAGCCACTTCGGAATGAAGCGGCTTTTTTGTTCCTCAAAGGAAAGTAAAAATCAGCGGATGGTGACGCGGGGATCGTTGGCGAGAACGTCGGCCAGTTCGTCCCAGCCGTCTTCCGTCTGGAGCTGGAACATCTGAAGGTAAACGGAGGCCACGCCGGGGGAGTATTTTTCAAACAGTTCGTCCACGGCCTTGGAAAGCTTTTCCTTGTCCAGCGTTTCCGGCAGCTCGTTCACGATGCCGTTGCCGTCATGGGGAATGCCCAGCGTATTCAGGAAGGTGATGAGCATGTCCTGATGCTTGCGGAGCAGCCAGACCTGCAGCAGGTGGTCGCCGATCTCATTGCTGGGCTTCCATCCCAGCATTTTCTTGATGAAGGAGAACTGTTCCTGCAGGGGCTTGCGCTGGATGAACTCCGGACGGAGTTTTTTCAGGGCTCCAAGTTCACGTACGGCGGCGCGGTAAATGGCGCGTTCCTGATTGCGCATCCAGTCCAGAATGTCGCTGATAGTCTGTTCGTCTGCTTGCTGAAAAATGTAATATGCCTTCATGATAAGTAGGGAAAAGAAAAGCTCTTTGAGGACATGAACTCCACCATGTTTCCCCCTCTTATGCAAGCTCTTCTACTGTCACCTGCCGCACTTGTCTTTTATTCCGTATTCAAGGCGTAAAAAAACGGTCTTACTGCAAAAAAGACTTGCTAAAAGGGGTGGCATGTGATTACTTGCTTGCGCGCTTCTCGCGACGCCACTGTAGCTCAGGGGTAGAGCAACGCATTCGTAATGCGTGGGTCGTCGGTTCAATTCCGACCAGTGGCTCCATCTTCCGTGATGGAACCAGCCGCGTGAACAGCCGGATACATGCCTCGTTAGCTCAGTTGGTAGAGCAGCTGACTCTTAATCAGTTTGTCCACGGTTCGAGCCCGTGACGGGGTACCATCCGGTTGTTCTCATGGGGGAACGCACATCATCAAACGCCTCGTTAGCTCAGTTGGTAGAGCAGCTGACTCTTAATCAGTTTGTCCACGGTTCGAGCCCGTGACGGGGTACCATCTTTCTTAAAGTCCGGTCTGCCTGCGCAGTGCCGGGCTTTTTATTTATTAAAGTTTCAGGCAAGACTCCCAGTTTCCGGAAAATTGCTTAATTCAGATATTTCACGAACGGAGTTTCAGGTATGCACTTGTACTTGCATGAACGGTTGAACTGGAAGCTCACGTTTCATTCCTTCTGGAATGGCGATGAAATCTGTTCTAAAAAAATCCAAACATACTTCTTATATCAACTTGATATTTATTTGGTATGATTCGCTTAAAATCTTAACTTATGGAATATATTTTTTGAAATTTCATGTAATTTTTAAGTAATAATCGCCGCAATATTTTTCGTAATTTTTATTGTTCTTACCAAAATCAATCATCCAATAATTGACTGTTTTCAGCAGTGAGCTACGGAGAAAAAAGAGCCCATCTTGATAGGAAACTGGATAAAATTGAAAAAGGTATATTACATTATCATCGATAATAAAGTTTTAGGAAAAATGTTCTAGATTTATATCGAATGACCTGGGAGAAGAAAAAACAGGAACGACGATTTTGTTATCAATAATAATATCTTTGACAATACGTTTGGGGTGGTTCGGCTTTAAAGAATATATATGGGGCCGTTGTAATAAATTAGGTCAAACTCATCTTTTACGGTTTTACAAAAGAGAGAAAATTTTCAACGTATTATAGAAAAATGTAATTTTTTTCAAAAAACCTCTCCTGTTATTAGAACAAGAGAGGTTAAAAGATAATTATTCTATTATTAATTTAGTTTTTATTAAAAATTGATATAATTTTATAAAGAAATAAGAAACTTATTAAAAAAATAATTGATCCATAAAAAATAAAATTATCATACATAAGAACGTTATAAGCCGTTTCTCCATCAATAATTATTTCTGGATAAAAATTGCTTATAATCGTTTTCATTATATGGATAGGAACATGAAGCTCCATGACATCCGCGCCTATAAGTTTACATGCTAATGTAAAAATAAGCACTGTCATGATACTACAACTAATAAGACAAAATATAATTTTTGACTTACTCTTCTTTAACTTCCAAAATTCCATAATATATATATTCTGTTCCATCTGCTCCTTTTACTGTTTTAGATTCAGTTTCAAGGATAAATTCACGAACTTTTTCAAATACATCTTTATCTAGGAAAGTAATACATCCCAAAGATCTTGTTCCATAATGCATTCGAAAAGAAGATCTAAAAACTCCATTGATTTCTTTTTGATCATCTAATACACCATCTATTGCAATAAAAGCAAGCCATTGAGTTTTGTCATTGTCATTCCACATTTTGTATGTCCAATCTTCAAATTGGCTTCGAATTCCTCCAGATTGTCTTTTTATTACATAGTATTTTCCCGGTGGTATGGGGCCATTATCTTTATTACCTGCATTGTCTGGATTATTTTTTCCATCGCCATTTCCAGAAAATACTCTACTCGTGGTAAAGCGAAGGATATTGCCGTCTTTATCTATTTTTCGTATCAATATTGTATGAATTTTTATACTGTATTCTATCTTGCATATCAAACCTAGAATATCAAAATGATTCAAAATTTTATTTTGTGCAAAGGCATATAAATTTATACCACCACTCTCAGTGATAGGATCGCGGTTGATCCAGCGCCCATCGAATGGATTGAGATGGCGGTAGTTGTAGTAGACAAGTCCCAGTTCATCGTCTGCATACTCACAGGAAAACCTGAACCTGTTATCCTGAGCCATGTCTCCCTGTGCCGTGAGGAGGGCACCAAAGGGGGCACACTCATAGCGAGCCCTTCGTGCCTGCTGTTCATCGAAAATGGAGGTGACATTCTTCAATGCGTCATGGGTGAAGAAGAGATGCTCTCCATCTACCATTCCGTTTTCCTTCCAGCATGTCACCATCAGAATGCGCGTGGCTGCCGGCTCCGTCGGATCCCACAGGTAACTCTTTTCCAGTACGGGCTGGGGATGCGTCAAATTCAGTTCGGCCACCTGCAGGTAACCCCGGTATAAATAATAAGCATGGCTGACAGCTGCTCCATTGACAAGTACCTTCTTCTCAAAGCGGCGCCCTTGATAGTCATAGCCGCAGGCCACGACAGTGCGGCCATCTTCGCTGGTAAAGGAAACAGGCCTGTCATTGGCATCGTAGCAAACATTCCAGATTCCTGTTGAGGTTCTAATTCTTGTCTGGTTGCCGTCCGCATCATAGAGAGGGTCAAAGGAAACATCCGCCTGAATTATGTTTGTATACTGGTTGAGCTCGTTGGCTCCGTAGGATACCTCCTCTTCCAGTTCACGGGCAGTCTTGCGGTTGCCGATGTTGTCGTACTGGTAGGCAAAGTTGCCTCTTTGCTGTATCTGATCCCCTGTCAATTCACTTCTGCCGTTGTAGGTGAAGTTTCTGGTGGTCGCCGGAGTGGCAGCCTCCCATGAATCCTTCCGTTGAACGGGACGCATCAAGTGGTCGTACTGGTAGACATGTCCGGCCAACATGTCGCCAGTCCCGGCATCCTCATAGCCGATGGAGGCCAGGAGGTTGAGCTTGGGATGGTAGGTGTTGCTGCGGACCATGCCGTTGGGATAGGACAATTGGTTGAGGAAGCCGCTGGTTTCATCATATTCCCAAGTAAAGGGAGATGCCAATCCTTCCAGATTCATCCCGATCATGGCACCTTGATGGCCATAGTCAAGATGGGAGTGCTGCACGGTGCGGGTTCCGATCATCAGGCGATATCCGCAGGGACGCCCGAAGGAATCGTATTCTTCCTGGATGCAGCTTTCTATGGTTCCAAAGGTAGTATCCTGGATCATCCTGCCATAGGCATCGTAAGAGAATTCTCTGGTGCCCGAAGCATCAGAAACAGATATCGCCTGACCAAGGTGATTGTAGGAATAGATCCAAGGCTGGGTATCATCACTGTGGGAGACAGAGACAAGCTCCCCGGTGGCCGGAGCGTACTGATAAGTTGTTACAATGCCCCTGGCCTTGGTGAGAGTCTCCAGGCGGTTGAGTTTGTCATAGGTCTTGACGGTAGAGGAACCGTCGGCATAGATCTTCTTGAATTCCAGTCCCGTAGCCGTGTCGTAGAGCCAGGTAGTGGTATCTCCGTCGGTGCGGCTGGAAGGATCGGTAATGATGTCTCCTTCATCCGCCCTAAAAGTGGTCAGGGCAATCATATGGTCATTGTCGTCATAGACAAAGCAAGCCGGCTGAATGGCGGTACCGTATTCGGCCGTCTTTCTGCCCCGGATATCGTAGGAATAACAGGTGGTATCTCCCAGGGCGTTGGTGATGCAGGCAGGGGCGTCACAGCAGGGGGAGTAGGCAGTGGAAGTGATATTGCCTTGTGCGTCGGTTGTCCTGATAGGGCGTCCGGCTAGGTCGGACTCTGTTGTAGTAACATTGCCGCGGCCGTCCGTCTGCTTCAGAATCATCCCTGTGGAGGTATAAGAGCGTTCTTGTGAGGAATGAATGCCTGCATGATCGTTTTGATTGATCGTGAAACCGTCGACGACGAGGGATATTGCTGTGATATCAGAGGTTGGGATGCGGCTGAATTGAGTTCGCCGGGCAGGAGCGGTGTATTCTGACCATTGGATACTCTGTTGCCCGTAAATGTCGGTAGAAAGGACCTTGCTTTCCAGTACAGGGTCCAGCTGAGAAACCATGGTTTCCGCAGTCTGTGTCACGGGCAGTCCTTCGGTATTGTAGGTTGTAGAGGTTTGTATCTTGTAAATGCCGTCTTCCCGAGTTTGGTAGCATGTGGAGCTTTCCGCGATCCTGTTTTTATTAGTATCCTCTGGATGAAGCTCGTCTAGAAGAATAGTTTGCCTTACGACCTTGCCGAGTTCATCGTAGACAGTCACTGTTGGTACCATATCCTCTGTTTGAATGCGTACAAGCTGACCCTTGCTATTGTAAGCATTTCTAGTGACAATGAAACCTCCCAGAGTATTGGACTGCTCCTCCCGAATAGTTTCTCCAAAACCATTTTCCAAGGTACGTGAGAGAATTACTCCTTTGGACAGAGTGGTGGTGAGAATACCCTCTTCTGTCAATTCGAGCTGTATTTCAATTTCTTGCTGTCCGTTTCCTCCCTGCCAAAGAGTAGAGCCGTCATAATAAGTTTTCGTCACAAAAATAGCCCCCGAAGAAGTGGTGACGGTTGTTGTAAGCTGATCGTTGCTGTATTCAGTTCTGGTGGTGCGACCAAGAATATCCGTTGTGGAAATAATTCTTCCCAAGTCGTCGTATTCCATATTTTCGACTGTCGACATAGCTCCTATGTCTTTTCGTACGGAAAGAATTCTTCCCGCAACATCCTTTGTGTAGGACGTGATTGTTTCAGGCGTGGTTTCCGTGGCTGAACGGATGGTTTCCACCAACTGCTTGGCCGTGTTGTAACTGTAGCTGGTTACCACACCGTCTTCGTTGGTTTCCGTCAAGGGACCGCAGCACATCCATTCCGTCGTGCTGAAGCGGCCGTTGCCCTTCGTCGTCTTGATTCGCTTGAGCTCGGCATCGTATTCATAGTCCTCCGTGGAAATCAATGACCAGTCTTCTCCCGTGTGGACATACTGCTCTTCTCGGGTGGTTGTACTATTGGCGGCGATATACTCCACCTTTCTGGTACTTTGACCGGGAACAATGCTCCCATTAGCCTGCACAGTTGAAGTCTCTTTGTGGAGAGCACCATGATCCGTGGTGGCTTCATAGGTATAAATGGTCTGAACACCGTTGATGCCCTGGCTCATCTTCTGTCTTCCCCGGGCATAGGGATACTGTGCTGCTTCCCCATAAGTTTCTGAAATGCTTGTGTGAACCTGGTCGGAACCCAGAGCTGTTTCTGTCACCGTCGTGCGGTTGACTTCGGGGCTCTCTTCATAGGTATAGCTCCTTTGGCTTAGAACGGTTTCCGTTCCGTCCTGGGCAATGATGACTTCCCTTTCCGTAGCAGGCCTGAAATCATTGAAACGCAGGTCGGCGTAGGTGGTGCGCGTTCCCTTTTCTCCTCCGCCTGCCCAGGGCATGGCCTGCAGAACCACGCGGCCCTGATCGTCGTACTCGTAGCGCGTGTATCCTCCGTCGGGCTGGATTTCCAAAGACACCCGGTACTGGTCGTTGTAGGTGTAGAGCGTCGTTTGGGCCAAGGATGTATTATAGCCCTCCGTGCTGCTGATGGTCAGCCAGCCTCCGTCGGTATACTTCTTCACCGTGCGCGTACTGCTGGAAGGCCGGGAATCATTGATGCCCCTGACCGTTTCAATCCGCTCCCACTTGGAGTTGGGCAGGGAGTTGCGCTCAATCGTGCGTACGACGCGCTCATTCCCCTTCCCTTTGATGATGCTCACCTTGTTGCCTTCCTCCCGGCGTTCAATGAAACGCGGTTCCTGCCCGGTCCTCTGGTTGGTAATGCGGGTTACCGTTACTCCTCCTTCCAGGGAAGTCTCGTAGAAAGCCGTTTTATAGGGCTCTCCGTTAACCACAAATTCCCCATCATGGGAGGCAGAAACATTCCCGGGGGCGTACCACTCCAGAGTGAGGCTGTTGTTTCCGGGAATGCTTCGCATCAGCCCCTGGGCCCGGGAATAGACGCTGTTGAGAGATCCATCCGGGTTGTAGGTGACCTGAACCTTGCGGGCATACTCCTCGGCAGAGATGACATGACCCGAGGAGCTTGTGACCGAGACGACCTCTCCGGTGGAGGAAGAGAAGCGCAGGATCATGCCGGAAGGAAGCACCATGTCCATGTAGGCGGGAGTGCCCTGGATATTGGGAGTGAGGTTTTCATTGAGCAGACGTACACGATAGTCCAGTTTTCTGGAGCTGCCAACGGGGGAAGCCTCGGCACTTCCTTCCGGGGCCTTGAAATAGATATGGCTTCCGGAAGGGCGTTTGACGGTGACTCGTCTTTCCTCTTGAGAGAAGGAAGCGCTCCATGCCATGGGGTGGTTGTAGCGCATGGAAGGCCCGATGTTGGAGTTGAGGCTGGAGGGGGTGGAAGAGCGTGCCATGCGCATGAACCTGGCCGGAGAAGGTGGCGGAGGGCCTCCTGCAGAGGGAGGATTGATACATGCATCGCCTTGACAAGGCAATACCCCATTAGGATCGCCCGGAGTGGGCTGCTGCTGAACGCAGTTCTCATCGCCTTCCTCGTCACAGTCACAGGGACAAGGGCATGGTTCTTCCTCGGTGGGCGGTTCGCTGGAGGAAGAAGACAGGGAACTGGAGCTGGAGCTGGAGCTGGAACTGGAACTGGAACTGGAGCTGGAACTGGAGCTGGAACTGGAGCTGGAGCTGGAGCTGGAGCTGGAACTGGAGCTGGAGCTGGAGCTGGAGCTGGAGCTGGAACTGGAGCTGGAGCTGGAGCTGGAACTGGAACTGCTTGACTTGGGATCAAACTCAAAATCATCCCCTCCCCCTTCCGAAGAGCTGCTGGAGGTGGTCTCTTCTTCCTCGTCCCGATAAAGATTGACCAGGGTGATGACTTCCTCTCCTTCCCTATCCGGCGGAGTTATATTGGAATTGAGATAGGAATTAATATCGGGCGCCTCCGCCTTGTCGGAAAGAACGGCAATGCAGAACTCCTGTCCGGAGCCCAGGGCGGGGTGGTATTCATGGACGATTCGGCACCAGTAATACCCCTGTTCCAGCACGACGCTCTCCGGCTTCACGGAAAGGTCCTTTGCTTCCTTCGTGAACTCTACATTCTTGAATGGGATGGCCAGGGAGATGGAGGAATCGGCGTCCAGGGAAAGGAAATAGGTACCGCGTTTCATGATCTTGAGGTACCCGGTCCATTCATGGCGTGTGTCGCCGGAAGCGGAACGTGGGGAGATGAGAACGGGGGCGGTGATGCCGTTGACGTAGAAGTCGGCCTGCGGGAGGCCGTTGGCGAACATGGGAACGAAGGGATAGCGGGGTTCCGGAGTGTTGTCGGTATTGTTCATTGTCTTTTAAATCAAAGTTGTTCAAATGATTTATAGACACGGTAGAACTACCGGTCGCCCAAATGAAAGACGCCTAACACGTGATTGTGAAAGAAAGAACTTTATTTTTTAATCCTGAATGTGGGAGCTGGGTGAAACTCTGACAGGAAGCGGCAATGAATAAGATGCCTGCGGGATGTCGCCAAGTGAAGCAGCCTTCCTCTTTTGATTGCCTGGAGAGCCGGAGTAATGTACGAATACGGGAGTGAAGGAAGGCTGCGTTCAGGATTGCTTTATGGCCGGGTGTCCGGTTCCGGGACGCGGGGCGGGATGGAAGGCCGGGACGTGGCTTGTGTTCAAGCGGGTGCTGATGAGGCGTTTTCTGGGACAGGGGGGCCAGGATGATTTTTCCTTTCCGGAAGGATTTCCGTTTTCCCTGCGGGAAGGTGATGAGGACCGTGCCGTTACCCCGTCCGTTCTGGGGGATTTGCTGGAGCGCAGCATAACGGATGCACATGGAACCGGGACGGTCTATACGCCCAGGTTCCTGGTGCGTTGGATGGCGCGGGAGACGGTTTCCCGCTGGATGGATTTCGCTTTGTCTGCCAGCCGTGAAAAAGGCAGGGAGGCGGAAAGGGCCTTGTTGAAGAGGATCCGGGTGCTGGATTTATCCGCGGGTTCCGGAGCGTTCACCATGGGGATTCTTCATGAACTTGTCCGCCGCAGAAAGATTTTGGAACCGGAGTGTTCGGAAGCCGCCCTGGTGCGCGCGGCTGTAGAAGATCATATTTACGGGGCGGATGTCTGCGCAGAGGCGTTGGACGTGGCGCGCTTCCGTTTCCGCTGCGCCTTGCTTGCCGCGGGTGATGACGCCCCTTTCCGCGATCATTTAATCTGCGGGGACAGCCTGGACCTGTTCGGCGCTGGAGTGCGGCGGGATGTGTTGGCCCGCGTCATGAAGGAAGGAGGGTTCGACCTGGTTATAGGCAATCCTCCTTTTATTGGGGAAAAGGGGAACAAGGAGCTTTTTGACAGACTGAAGGCTTCCCGCATGTCCGCTTATTGTTCCTCCCGCATGGATTACTGGTACGTGTTCGCCTGCCTGGGCATGGATGTTCTGAAACCCGGTGGGGTGATGCACCTGGTGGTGCCCAACAAATGGATGGCCAATGCCGGAGCGGCGCCTCTGCGCCGGAAATTGCTAGAGGAATGCGGGGCGCTGCGCTTGTCCGACTTCGGAGCTCGCCGGGTGTTTGAGTCCGCACGGGTTCATACCATGACGCTTCTGGCGGAAAGGAAAAACCACAGGGATGAAGCTCTTGTCCCTGAATACCGCCGTTTTTCCGCAGAACCGGAACATGTGGAAGAGTTTCTGATAAACGCCCCTTACCGGCGCTTCCCGTTGCCGAAAGATCGGTCCGGGTGTGTGGAACAGGGGCTGTTTTTCTGTTCCGCCGCAGAAAAGGCGGTTTTGGAGAAGATGGAGGCCCGCAGGAATTTTGAGCTGAACCCAGTGCACGAAATGGCGCAGGGGATTGTGCCGAACCCGGACGTGGTTTCCTCCCGCGCCCTGGGAAGTCTGCCCCCGGAAATAGTGCGGAGTTCCGGCATCCGGCGCGGGGAAGGCGTGTTCGTGGTGCCGCGGGAGTTTTTCACCCGTTTGCCGGAACGGGAACGGTGCTTTCTCAAGCCCCTTTATGAACCCGTGCTGGCGGAGCGGTATGGCTTGAAAGAGCCGGAAAAGGTTCTTTTGTACCTGACGCCGGAGAATGGTTCGGAGCGGGCACGGACGCTTATCCGGCATCTGGAGAAGTTCCGGTCCTTGATGGAGGCCCGGCGGGAAACTCGCATGGGGCGCATGAAGTATTACCACGTGCACTGGCCCAGAAAGGAAAATTTTTTTCTGCCGGGGCCCAAGATATTGGCTGTCCGCAAGTGTGCGCGGCCCACGTTCACCCATACGGAACGGGAGGCCTATGTGATGATGTCATTCAATGTGATACGCACGGAGCGCCTAAGCATGAAGTATCTTGCGGCCCTGTTCAATTCACGGCTGATGCATTTCTGGTTCCGTCTGCGTGGCAAGATGCAGGGGGATTTTTTCCAGATGGATACGGCGCCCATCCTGCGCGCACCCGTCCATGTGCCTTCCGCTTCCGTAGTTACGGAAGTGGAGAGGCTTTCCGATGCCCTTGTTGAGCATTATTGCCCGGAGTGGGATGAACGTATGAATGAGCTTATTGAAAGGATCTACGGTATTTCCGCCGAAGAAAGGGAGGTTATTGTTCAGGCAGTTTCTCCGGCTCCGGGCGGGAAGGGAAACAGGCCAGAATGACGATCAGCAGGAACCAGACGTTTCCCACGACGGCCAGAAACAGGGTGGTCGTGTCCATGCTGCCGTCCATACTGTACCGGAAACGGTCGAAAACCATCCATTTGATGAGGCCGGCGATTCCCAGCGCTATGTAGCCGTACCCCCATGCCGTATGGAATCCGGCGTCGCGGAGCCTTCTGATGATGGCGCTCCAGAAGGGGAGGTAGATAGCCAGGAATACGACCTGCATGGTGATGATGAAGTACATGAAGTGTTCCTGGGCTATGGCGTGGAATACTTCCTGGTTGTCCGTGGCAAGAAGTTCCTTCCACGGCAGGGACGCGAGGGTCAATATGGTTCCCGCGAAGGAGAAAAACAAGGCGCCGAGAAACAGGAACAGATTGAATCCCCAGAATTCGCGGCGGGAGGACTTGCCGGAGAAGTCGGCATATTTTTTCGTCAGGCACAGGATGAAGTTTTGCCAGAGGGAGGGGCGGATTGGAGCATTCATCATTTTTCTATTCATAGCACATGTCATGGGGAGGCGGCAATGGCAAACGGAAGATCAGGACTTGATTTTCAAAAGCATCCCCGTATGGTGTGCGTCCTGCAACCCTGATTTGATTCAATCATGATACCTGTTTGCCTGAGGAATTGCCTGTTCGGCGCGTGCTGGTACGGGGCCTTGAGTACGGCGAATGCCGGCATTCCGGCCATGCAGGGGCAGGAATTCCCTTCTCCATCTTTGTGCGGAACCGTTGTCCGTGGACCTGTCCTGTACCGGGATGATTTCTCCTGGATTCGGAAGGTGAAGCTGACCTTGATCGGCCAGTATCAGACAGCGGCCGTCAGCCCCAATGGCTCCAACAGGTTTTGTCCCGGTTCCGGAGGCCATAACAGCGAATGGCGGCGTGCCTATCTGGGGGCGGACATCCTGCTGGGCGACGGTTCCTGGCGCCTGTCGAACCTGACGAACGTGGGGGACCTGGAAGGCCGCCACCGTGAAGTGCGCGGAGAGTGGACGGGAAGCCATACGGAATGGTCCCTGTATGAACTTTATCTGGAAAAGACGCTGCCCGGCGTCAAGCTGCGGGCCGGCAAGCTGACCCCGCACCTGACTTCGGAATATTGTCTTCCTTCCTCCCGGATCAAGACGATAGAGAGGTCCGCCATCTGCAATGAACTGATTCCCATTTCCAACTGGGGGTTGGAAGCCAATTTCCAGAAGAATCCCAAAAGCCTGTATCATTCCTACGGTGTGTATCTGAATGCAAACGGGACGGATTTGACGGATGAAATCCAGTTCCATTCCGACGATAACGTGTTCGCCCTGGTCGCGATGAAGTGGAGTGTGGCTTCCCCCATGTGGGATTCCCAGAGCCTGGGATACCAGTACGCCCATAATTTTACGGAATGGCGCGGCAGAAAGATTGCCTCCGGTTCCGATTACCAGGGCCCCGGCGCGCAGGATGTGCTTTCCCTGAGCTGGGACGCCAAGCGCGGAAATCTGGCCGTGATGGCTAATTTGCTGGCCGGGGTGGGAATTGTGGGACAGCCTGGGGCCAAGAATGTGTACGGACTTGTTTTACAGCCTGTTTACCGGATTTCCCCGCATCTGGAAGGCGTTTTTCAATATCAATGTTCCTTTGGAAACGGCTCTGTGCGCCTGAACAGCCGTTATGTCCCTTCCGTGACGCGCTATCCCGCATGGGTGGACAGCATGAATTCCTTTTATCTGGGCCTGAATTGTTATTTGTGCCCGGAGTCCATTGATACGGTAAAGCTGATGCTGGGGCTGGAATACGTCACCAGCCATACGAATTCCGCCACGGCCAAGGCCTTTAACGGATGGTCCCTTTACGGGGCTGTGCGGTTCAAGTTCTGAAGATCCGGAGAGAAGCTCCCTCTTGAGTTTTTAAAAGCAGCGGGCTGGTAGGCAGGCAGTGCGGGAATGGGAACGTACCCGGGGGGAAGGTCGTCCCATACGGGATGGAGCGGTTTGGGTTCCGTTTCAAAAACCTCTCCGTTGAAGGATTTGATGATGGTTCGGAAGGAACCCTGCGGAGACGGACGGATTACGAAAGGACGCGGCGCCGATTCCGGAAGATTCATGCTCAAATTCACTTCTTCCTCATTCCATGCAGGCCAGACGTCTGCCGGAGCCGATATTTCACGGATTTCCGTATTGGTCGCGGAACGGGGAGTGTGGAAAAAGGGGCTGTCCGGGTCTCCGTCATTCAGCCAGGCTTCCTCGTCCGGCGTTTCCGTCGTGATGATCATGGCTTCCTGGGTGGTTGAATGGTTGAATTCGTACCCCGTCAGTCCGCCGCCATCCGCATCAGCCCTGTCGCTGTTCATATGGATATTGATGGAAACCTTGTTTTCCGGCGCTTCCTGCTCCTCCGGCGTCTGGAAAATGGCCGCCTGCCGCTTCAGCGCCTCCGGGGAGGTGCCGCGCGCGTATTTTGGGAAGAAAACGCTTTTCGTGTCTATTTTCCCCGGCTTGACTTTCACGGGTTCGTCGGACAGCTCAAAGATGTATTTCACAGGTTGTTCTTCTGCGTAGGCACCGTGAAAGGCGCCTTCCAGAAACGCCATAGCCAGACATGTCAGAAGATACAGGCATGGAGAAGTTTTCATGATAGGTGAACGACTCTGTTAGAACAGAAAGAAGGCAAATATTCAATGCTAAAAAGCAAGAAACTCAGTGCGCTTTCCGGGTGCTGGCTCTTTATTTGCCATACTACGAGGCCAAAACGGCGTTTCTGTCGTTTCTCTGCTTGGCAGCTGTGGGCGGCTGCCTTATGGTGAACGCATGATGAAGAAGATTTTCCCTTGTCTGCTGACCTTCCTGACTGTTTTCTGGTTCGGCTGCGAAAATAAGCCGTCCGGAGGAGAAAAAGAGCCGGTGCGTTCTGAGAAGAACGGGGAAAAACAGGCTGAATCTTCCGCAGACACGGGAAAGTCCGGAATCTGGAAAAACCGTCTTCAGGCGGCTTCCGAGGAGGAGGCGCGGGCCAAGGGAGACGACAAAAAACATGTGGAGGCCCTGAACGAGCTTGCCTCCCTATATGCGGAAGGCCTGCAAAACGGCTGGGTTCATCCGCTGGATGTTCGTTCCTGGTGTGAATCCGTGGCGGAGTCCGGCGCCGGTTATTCCGGGGAGACGGTCATCGGAGCCCTTTTTCTTTACGGTACCGGAGTAACGCGTGATCCGGGCGCAGCCAGGGAATGGTTTGAATATGGCCTGGCCCGGCCCGGCAGCCAGCGGGGAAACGCCCTGTACATGCTGGGCATGATGTATTCCAAAGGGGACGGCGTCAATCAGGACCAGAACAAGGCCCTGGAATTGTGGCACAAGGCGGCGGATGAAAATCATCCGGGCGCCCTGTCCCTGCTTGGCCGCGCATCCATGGAAGGGAAGCTGGGCTTTGACAAGGATGCGGCATCAGGACTGGCCTTTCTGGAAAGGGCCGCCAACGGCGGGGATGTGGCGGCGTCCATGTATCTGGGGCGCATCTACGCCAAGGGGGAGGGAGTGGCGCAGGACATGGAGCGCGCCTTGAAATGGTACCAGCAGGCCGCTTCCGCCGGGGATCCCCATGCCCAGTATATCGTCGGGCTGGCTTATCTGGACGGTTCCGGCGTTCCCGTGAATGAGGGGAAGGCGTTCAACTGGCTCCGTCTGGCGGCGGGGCAGGAACACGTGAACGCCATGCTGATGCTTTCCGTCTGCTACAGCACGGGCAAAGGCACCCGGCAGGATGCGAATATGGCGGAAGTCTGGAAAAAGAAGGCTCTCGAGCTGAATAGCCGGAGGCAGACGCGGCAGAGAAACTCCAGCCTTACCCCGCCAAATGAGTAAGAATCAATTTTCCTGAATTTCCTGATGCAGGAATTTCAGGGCTTCCTTCCGTTCCAGAATGGCGAATCCCCGCTCGTCGGGGATGACGAGCAGCCCGTTCCGGTTTTCCAGAATGGCGTGAATCATGGCAAAGACGTGTCCCATGGCGCATTCGTCTTCCAAAATGAAGCGCAGCATTTTGGTGCGGTCTCCTATTTTTTTCAGAGCGCCGCGGTCGCGTTTGAAGGCTTTGCGCGCGTCTTCCGTCTCCATGACCCAGAACACGTCCAGCTGGGATTCCCCTTCTTCATCCAGATAGCTGCCTTCCAGCACATGGTCCGGGGCTTCTTCCGGAGCTCCGGACAGGTTTAGTTGAAAACAGGGGTCCAGGCGGAACATGGCCTGCTGGAGTTCTTCCCCGGAAGGTAGCGGGGCGTCCTGGACGAAAAGCCAGAATTCCTGGTCGTCCCCGGATGAAGCGGCGTGGGTCATGGGCCGGATTTTGGCATTCCTGCGCCATTTTCCCACAGGGATTTGTGACAGTTGGGAGCCGCTGGTTGATTTTTGAATGTTCAACGTCTTCCCGCACGATTAAAAACAGGGGCATGAGCGAGATTCCCGTAATGATGACCATCGCCGGTTCCGACTGTTCCGCCGGGGCCGGCCTCCAGGCGGACCTGAAGGCGGCGCACGCCATGGGCGCTTTCGCGCTGACGGCGGTCACCTGCATCGTCTCGGAAGTGCCCGGACTGGTGCGCGGCATCCAGGAAGTGGAGCCGGAACTGGTGGCCGACCAAGTCAGAATCAATCTGGAACATTTTCCCGTTGCCGCCGTGAAGACGGGCATGCTGTATTCTCCCTCCATTGTCCGCGCCGTGCACGGGGTGGTGAAGGATGCGGATATTCCCCTGGTGGTGGATCCCGTCATGATCGCGACGGCCGGCGACCGCCTGATGCGGGAAGAGGCCGTGGCCGTTTATGAGGAACTGCTCCTGCCGCGTGCCGCTCTGCTGACCCCCAATCTGGACGAAGCCGCCGTGCTGCTCCGTTCCTCCTCCAACCCGGAGCGGGATGAATTGCCGGAAGCCGCGGCCAGGCTGGCCCTACGGTACGGGTGCCCCGTGCTGCTGAAAGGCGGCCATCTGGCCGGGGACTGCCGCGACGTGCTTGCGGGGCCGGACGGCCGCATGCTGGGGGAATGGACGCGTCCGCGCGTGCGGGATGTCAGCACGCACGGAACGGGGTGCTCCCTGTCCGCCGCCATTGCCGCGCGTTTGGCGGCCGGGGACGGACTCGTGACTGCGGTGGAACGCGGGCTGGAATTCATCGCCGCCGCCATCCGCGACCATGTGCGCTGGGAGTGTCCCGCGCGCGTGGATGCGCTGAAGCTGTGGTGACCTCTTTCCCGTACGGCCTTTGCGGGAATGGCGCCGTGATGCGGGGAAACCCGCTGAAGAGCGGATGGGAAAGCCGCCTTTCTGTGCCCTAATAACGCTTTGTGCTTGCGTATCGGATGCCGGATTGGTAGTCCTATCTGCGCCCATGTATGGCATGGAGCTTTTCAAAAATTAGTAATTATCATAGCAATATCACTATGGGACAGCAAATCCGCAAAGTCACCAAGCGCCGCAGACGTGCCGATTACCTTAAGCGTAAGAAGGAACAGGCCAAGTTGAATTCCAATACGCCTATCCGCCTGGCTACTCCCGTTGCCAAGGAAGCAAAGCCGGCCGCCAAGGAAGTTCCCGCCAAAAAGACCGCGGCCAAGGCTCCTGCCAAGAAGGCTGACGCGAAGAAAACGGAAACCAAGAAAGCGGAACCCAAGGCCGCTGCCGCCAAGAAGGCTCCTGCCAAAAAGCCGGCCGCCAAGAAGGAAGCCGCCGAGCCCGCGGCTGAATAATTGTCCGCATGGCCGGGATTGCCCCCGTGCGTCCATCAAACGCTTTTACAAGCCGCCCCGCCTGATGCGCGGCGGCTTTTTGCGTGCCGCGTCATCTTCCGCATCCGGGCATATTCGCGGCACCGGGCGCAATTTTCCGGAAAATGTATTGACGCTTCACCCTTCGCGGACCTACATAGAAGGGAATATCATTCCGTTTTTCCGCCATGCGCCACGATACGACAGACAAACCCAAGGGACACCGCAATTACATCATCATTGCCTGTGATGTCCTTCTTTTCCTGGCCATGCTCAAGTGGCTTCCCGTGGAGCCTCAGATAGCCAAGGGGCTTGCCGTGCTGACGTTCATCGGCATCCTGTGGCTGACGGAGGCTTTGCATGTGACCGTGACTGCCCTGCTGGTGCCTGTTCTGGCCATGTTCATGGGCATTCTGCCGGGCGCCAGGGCGCTGGCCGGATTTGCGGACCCCACCATTTTCCTGTTTTTCGGCGGTTTTGCGATAGCGGGGGCTCTGCATGAACAGAAGATAGATTCATGGCTGGCCGGAAAGATACTGACCGTGGCGCGGGGGAGCCTGGGCATGGCCCTGGTTCTGATTTTCCTGGCGACGGCATTCCTTTCCATGTGGATGTCCAATACGGCCACCGCGGCCATGATGCTGCCGCTGGTGATCGGCCTGCTGGACCGCATTCCGAAGGAGAAAATCAAGACCACGGCTCCGTTCGCCGTACTGGGTGTGGCCTACAGCGCGTCCATCGGCGGCATGGGCACGCTGGTGGGCTCTCCTCCCAATGCGATTGCGGCCCATGAGCTTGCCATGGGGTTTGCGGAATGGTTCCGCATTGCGATGCCGATTGTGGCCGTGTTCGGCGTGTTGGTGTTCTCCCTGATGTACCTGTTTTTCAAGCCCAACCTGAAGCTGCACGTGGATATGGCGCCCGCCACGGACGAGGAACGGCCTTCCGGCCTGGACGGAAAGCAGATCCGCGTTTTGATCCTGTTTGCTGTGATTGCGGGGTGCTGGATGGGCAGCGGTTTTCTTTCCTCCCTGCTGGGCGGCATTCCTTCCATGGATACGCTGATTGCCCTGTGCGCCGTGGTGCTGCTGCCCCTGTGCGGCGTCATCAACTGGAGCGGCATTGCCAAAAATACGGACTGGGGCGTGCTGCTTCTGTTTGGCGGGGGCATTACTCTCAGTACGGTTCTCGTTCAAACGGATGCGGCCAAATTCCTGGCAAACCAGGTTTCCGACCTGGCGATGGGGCAGAATCCCCTGATCATTCTGCTGATCATCAGCGTTTTTATTACGTCCCTGACGGAGTTTTGTTCCAATACGGCCAGCGCCGCCCTGGTGGCTCCGCTGATGGTGACGGTGGCTTCCGCCATGGGAATGTCCGCCACTCCACTGGTGCTTCTGGTAGGCATCGGCGCTTCCTGCGCATTCATGCTCCCCGTATCCACGCCGCCCAACGCGCTGGCCTTCGCCACGGGGAGAGTCCCCCAGATGTCCATGATCAAGGTCGGCCTGCTGATCAATGTGGTGCTCGTGTTCGTCAAGGCATTCTGGGCCAGGATATTCTGGATGTAACGCCGCCGAAAGGAGAAAATGGCCGGTTTCATGGGGCCTTCCGTTCTACCCGGGAGTGTTGTCCTACACCCTTTTCATGAGGCCTTTTCCTGCCGTTCCAGAGCGGCCTTCTTGTCCAGCTTGGCCAGTTTGGCGATCAGGTAGAAGAAGGAGGGAATGAAGAAAACGCCGATAAAGACGGCCGTAATCATCCCCCCGATCACGCCGATGCCCACCACCTGCCGCGCCGCCGCTCCCGCGCCCGTGGCCAGGGCCAAAGGAAGACAGCCCATGATGAAGGCGATGCTGGTCATCAGGATGGGCCGCAAACGGATTCTGGCCGCATCCAGGGTGGAGGTGAGCAGGTCTTTCCCCTGTTTGAGTTCCAGCACGGCGAATTCCACGATGAGGATGGCGTTTTTCGCCGCCAGGGCAATCAGCACGATGAGCCCGATTTCCGAGTAAATGTTCAATTGCTGGCCGAAAATCCACAGCGCCGCGAAGGCGCCCAGAATGGCGATGGGAACGGTCATGAAGACGGCGACGGGGAGCGACCAGCTTTCATACAGGGAGGCCAGGATCAGGAAAACGAATATGGCGGAGGCCGCGAAAATCATGCCGATGGTGATGCCGTGCTGTGCCTGTTTTTCCTGATAGCTCATGCCGGAATAGCCGTAGCCCATGCCTGCGGGCATCGTCTGGGCAAACACTTCCTCCAGGGCGTTCATGACCTGTCCGGAGGAATAGCCTTCCGCCGGCGTGATGTTAAGCTGGGAACTGTTGAACATGTTCTGGCGGATCAGGAATTCCGGCGCCCATCCGTGCGTGACGTCAATGACGGAGTCCAGAGGCACCGGGTCTCCGTCATTGTTGCGCACGTAGAACATGGAAAGCTTGTCGATGCTGTCCCGGTACGGGGCGTCCGCCTGCATGTACACCTGCCATTCCTGGCCGTAGATGTTGAAGTTGTTCAGGAAGGTACTCCCCATGTACGCCTGGATGGTGGCATAAATCTCATCCACATTCATGTTCTGAAGAGTAGCCTGTTCCGTATTGACGTTCAGATTATATTGAAGGTTGGACGGAGACATGAAATTGCTGATGTCCGCAATTTCCGACCTTTTCCCGGCCGCCTCGATGAATTTGGATGTGTTGGAGGCCAGGAATTCCTCGCCTATGCCCTGCCGGTCTTCCAGCAGGAAAGTGACGTCCCCGGATGTGCCCACTCCGGGAAGAGGGGGTGGAGGGACCACGTAAGCCATGCCGGAGGAAATCTTCGCATTCAGCTTGTTTTTCAACCTGGCGGCAATGGCGTCAGCCGTCATGTCCGGGCCCTTCCGCTGGGACCAGGGCTTCAGGGAAATGAAGAAGAAGGAGTTGGAAGAGCTTTGGACAGTGCTGATCAGGTTGAAGCCGTTAACGGTGGTGACCACCTCCACACCGGGGTCTTCCCGGATGATCCGTTCCATCTCCGCGGACGTTTTCTCCGTGACATTCAGGGAGGTGTTGTCCGGCAGCTCCACGCCTCCGAACAGATAGCCCTGGTCTTCATTGGGAAGGAAACCGGAGGGGATGAGTTTGGCCAGCGGAAAGAGCAGGGCGGTCATGGCGGCCAGCAGCAGGATGGACAGCCACATGCGGCGGATCAGCCAGGAGCAGGCATTGACGTACCAGTCCCGCGCCTTGTTGAATCCCTTGTTGAATATGTTGAAAAAGGGGCCCAGCAGCCAGATGGTGTCTGAATTGCCCGCTTTCAGCAGCCGGGAGGACAGCGCGGGACTGAGGGACAGCGCGCAGAAGGCTGAAATGATGATGGACATGCCGATGGTCACGGCGAACTGCTCAAACAGTTTTCCCGATACGCCGGGGAGCAGCAGCGTGGGCACGAACACACAGGAAATCACCAGGGCCGTACTGACAATGGGGCCGGATACCTCCCGCATGGCCGCGATGGTGGCCGGCAAGGGCTTTTCTCCGTTGGAAATGTGGTTTTTCACCGCTTCCACCACCACGATGGCATCGTCCACCACCAGGCCGATGGCCAGCACCAGCCCCATCAGGCAGATGGTATTGATGGAAAAGCCGAAGAACGGGAAGGCGATGAAGGCCCCGACGATGGAGACCGGAACGGCAAATGCCGGGATGAGCGTTCCGCGCCACCCCTGCAGGAAGATGAATACGACCAGGACAACGAGTCCCAGCGCGATAAGCAGGGTGCTGACGATGTCTTCAATCCCGGCACGCACAGCCAGGGTGGAGTCCAGGGAAACCAGGTAGTCCATGCCCGGCGGCAGGTTGCTTTCCGCCAGAAGGGCTTTGATGTTGTCCACCAGTTGGATGGCGTTTCCGCCGGGCGCTTCGTAAATGCCCAGGGAGGCGGCCGGCATGCCGTTGACAGTAGAGCTGAGGCTATAGGTTTCCGAGCCCAGTTCCACGCGGGCCACGTCACTCAAACGCACGATGGAACTGCCCTGGCCGCGCACCACAATATTTTCAAATTCCTCCACGGTCGTCAGGCGTCCGGGTGCCTTGACGGTAAAGGAAAGCTGCTGGTCAGGCGGAGCGGGCTGGGCGCCTATCTTTCCCGCCGGATTCACAGCGTTCTGGGCCTGGACGGCCAGCATGACGTCCCTGGCCGTGATGTTCAGAGCCGCCATCTTTTCCGGATTCAGCCAGATGCGCATGGCGTAGCGGCCGGAGCCGAAGACCTGGACGTCCCCCACTCCGGGGACGCGCTTGATGGCATCCACCATGTTGATGTAGGCGTAGTTGGCCAGCCACAGGCCGTCATAGGTTCCGTTGGGGGAATAAAAGCTGATGACCAGGGCGGGCAGCCCGCTGGTTTTACGCAGGGAGATGCCCAGTTCGCTGACTTCCGGCGGAAGCTGGGAGGTGGCCTGTCCGTAGCGCAGGTAGGAGAGCACCTGGTCCATGTTCGCCTCCGTGCCTGTCTCAAACAGAATCATCATGCTCATCTGCCCGTTGTTGGTGTTGACGGAGGTCATGTAGGACATGCCGTCCACCCCGGACATTTGCTGTTCGATGGGGGAGGCAATGGACTTGACCACCGTCTCGCAGTCGGCCCCGGGATAGGTGGCGGTCACCTGGATGGAGGGGGGGATGATGTCCGGGTATTCGGAAACGGGAAGGCGCAGAATGGAGAAGGCCCCCAGCAGGACGATGATGATGGAGAGGCAGAAGGAAAGAATGGGGCGCTTGATGAAGAAGTCGGCCATGGTGAAAAAGGGCTTATTGGTTGGAGGCAGGGACCGCTTTCAGGCGGGCGTCCGGATTCCGGGTGGCCGCCTCCGCCTGGAGAAGGCCGTCCACGACTACTTTGCTCTGCGGGGTGAGGGAGTCCGGTTTCAAGGGAGTGACCTGCTGCCGTTCCCCGATCTGGGCCCCGGCCTGTACGGGGACGATGGAGGGACGGTTGTTTTCATCCAGTGTGACCACGAAGAAGCGGCCCTGCGTGGAAAGAATGGCCTTGGCGGGCACCGTCAGCGCATTTTTAACGGTGGCGAGCTGCGCCGTGGCGATGATAAACATGCCGGGCCTCAGCAGGTAGTCCCTGTTGGGAAGGTTGGCCTGCACGCGGATCGTTCCCGTCTGGGGGTTGAATGCCCGGTCAATGGCTACGACGGTGGCTTGTTCCGGGTAGGTGCTGCCGTCCTTGAGCGTGATATCCAGCTTGCTGTCCGTGCGGATGCCTTCATCCCCGTTTTTTCCCGCCTGCTGAATCCATTCCTGCTGGGTGACGGCAAAGTTGACGCGGATGGGGTCCACGGAGGAGACGATGGCCAGGGCGCCGCTTTCCGGACTGACCAGGTCGCCTATGTTCGTCTTGGAGATGCCGGCGATTCCGTCAAAGGGGGCGTACAGGATGGTGTAGGAAAGGTTCTTTTTGGCCAGTTCCAGTGCAGCCGTGGCCTCCCTGACCTGGGCTTCCGCAGCGATGGCGGACAGGCGCGTGTCTTCATATTTTTGTTTGGAGATGGCGTTTTCCGCCGCCAGCGGCTTGTAAATCTGCAAGTCGTAATTCAACTGCTGCAACTGGGCCTGCGACTGTTCCTGCGTGGCCTGGGCCTTGGTTACCTGGTCCTTGAAAACGGTATCGTCAATCCGGAAGAGGACTTCCCCCTTTTTCACGACGGCGCCGTTGGAATAGTTCTGCGTTTGCAGGTAGCCCGTCACCTGCGGCACGATGGAGGCGTTGTCCACCCCGTCCAGATGGCCCACCCAGCTTCCCTTGACGGGAATGTCCATCGCGACCGGGTGTTCATACGTAAGCGTGGGCATTTCAGGCGCCTGCCGTTCCGCTTTTTTACAGCCGGGAAGGAGCAGGCAGGTCAGGGAGAGAAAGGCGGCAAAAACGGAAATAGAGCCCGTCAGGCGTGTCAAGTCCATGCATGGATGACACGCCCGGGCTCCAGTTTGTTGAAAGAAGCGCGCCCGGAAGAGGACCGCATCCGTGTCATGCCGGAGGACACGGATGCGGAACAGCGGGCTGGATGCCGTTCAAGAACGGGGTTTTTCCGGCGTCAGGGCTCGGAATAGTTCCCCGGCCCACAGGACGATGGAGGTGCCCCCCAGAATGAGGCCCCAGTCCGTCCAGCTCAGCGGGACGACGTTGAACATTTTCCCGCCGAAGGTGACGATGACGTATTGCCCCGCCAGGATGAGGAACGCTACCAGGCCGAATCCGCCCATGCTGGCCCCCATGCGTGAAAAGGCGCTTCTGTTTGTATTGAATGCCTTGGCGTTAAACATGTTCCAGAATTGGAGAAGCACGAAGATGGTGAAGAACAGGGAAAGTTCGTAAGGTGTCAGTTCATGTTCTGGGGATGAAAAGTCCAGGTAGCTTCCCAAATAGCCGGAGACGCTGAACTGTGCCAGGCTGGTGATGTCCGTATGCTTGAAGTACTGGAGAAGCCCGAACAGAAAGGCCACGAACAGAAAGCCCACGCCCAGGATGTCCCTGCCCATGGGGCGGGTGATGATGTGGTCCGTGGCCTTGCGCGGCGGGTCCTGCATCACGCGTTCGTCCGGCGGCAGGGAGGCCAGAGCCAGGGCGGCGAAAGTATCCATGATCAGGTTCACCCACAGCATTTGCGTAACGGTGAGGGGGGATTCCGTTCCCAGAAAGGCGCCGATAAGTACGATGAGGCAGGCCGCCACGTTGATAGTCATCTGGAACACGATGAACCGCTGAATGTTCCGATACAGGGAACGGCCCCACATGACGGCACGGGAAATACTCATGAAGGAGTTGTCCAGAATGGTGATGGCGCTGGCCTCCTTGGCGACGGTGGTGCCGTCCCCCATGGAAAGGCCCACCTGGGCGGCGTTCAGCGCGGGGGCGTCATTGGTGCCGTCCCCGGTGACAGCCACCACCTGGCCTTTCTGCTGGAGCAGTTTCACCAGGCGTTCCTTGTCCATGGGTCTGGCGCGGCACATGATTTTGAGGTCCATCACGTGGTCCAGCAATTTTCCGTCCGGCGTCTGTTCAAATTCCACGCCCGTCATTAGACGGTCCGGTGTGTCCGCTTCCGTCCACAGGCCGATCTGGCGGCCGATTTCCCGTGCGGTGCCCGGCGTGTCTCCCGTGACGATCTTGATGCTGATTCCGGCATCCATGCAGTCCTTCACGGCCTGCGGAACGTCGTCTCTGACGGGGTCGGAAATGGCAGTGATGCCCAGGTAAACCAGATCATGCCTGGCCAGTTTTCCATCTTGGAACACGGGGGCGTCATCATCCAGAATACGGTAGGCAAAGCCCAGCGTGCGCATGGCTTGGTTCTGGTAGGCCAGCAATTGTTCCTCAATGGCAGGGCGCATGGCGGCGGCGTCTGTTTCACCGTCCGGCGTGCGCACTGTGGCGCAGTTTCCCAGCACGATTTCCGGCGCGCCCTTCACATACAGTACTTTTTTACCCAGCAGGGGAGAGTCCACAACGGTGGCCATGTATTTGCGTTCCGTGGAGAAAGTGAGCTGTTCCAGAACGCGCGCGTTTTCCCGCAGGTCCAGGTAGTTTACTCCCTGGCCGTGCAGCCAGAGCAGCAGGGCGCCTTCTGTAGGGTTACCCAGGGCCTTGATTTGGCCGGGATCCGAATAATCCAGGAAAGCGGTGGAATTGACGGCAATGCCTTCCCGGATCAGGTTCCCCAGTTCGTCCTCCGCCGGGAGGGCGTCTCCCAGACCGTAGAAATTAGCCTTGTAGACATTCATCTGGTTGCGCGTCAGGGTGCCGGTTTTGTCCGTGCAGATGACGGTGGTGGCCCCCATGGTCTCGCAGGCGTGCATTTTGCGCACCAGGTTGTTGGCTTTCAGCATGCTTTTCATGCTGAGGGCCAGGCTCAGCGTGACGCTCATGGGCAGCCCCTCCGGCACCGTCACCACGATTACCGTGACGGCGATCATGATGGTGTTCAGAATGTAGCTGCCCGCGGCCAGCCAGTCCACCGAGCTTTCCAGATGGGTAAAGTACAGGGTAAGGCGGCCAATAATGATGAGGGCGGCAATGGCGTAACTGGCCCAGGTGATCAGGTCGCCCAGCCGGGAAAGCTGGCGGTTCAGAGGCGTTTCCACCTTGTTGTCTATCTGGGAGCCTTCGTAAACCTTGCCGTATTCCGTTTTGTCCCCCACGGCCGTCACTTCCATAATGCCGTGGCCGTCCACCACGGTTGTTCCCTTCAGGACGTGGTTGGAGGGATAGGTGGCGTCCGGCTTGAATTCGGCTTCCACCGTAGTTTTGCTGATGAGGGGCTCTCCGGTCAGCGTGGATTCGTTGACCTGAAGGGAAACGGCATCCAGAAGAACGCCGTCCGCAGGGACTTCCTCCCCGGTGTTCAGGACGACCACGTCTCCAACCACCACGTCGCGGCGCGGAATTTCGCAGATATTGCCGCCGCGGATGGCTTGCACCATCGTGTCGTCGTTGACCTGGTTCAGGATTTCAAATTTTTTGTTGGCGCTTACCTCAAAAGCAAAGCCTACGCAGGTGGCCAGCAGAATGGCCACCAGAATGCCGACAGGTTCCAGAAAGACGCTTGCCGGTTCCGCCCCGGAGAAAAATTGGTAACAGGCCACGCCTACGGACAGGACCAGGGCTACGAGGAGTATCTTGATGATGGGGTCGGAGAATTTTTCCAGAAACTGCTTCCACAGAGGTTCTTTTTCAGGGGGAGTCAGGATATTGACGCCGTATTTGTCACGGTTTTCCAGAACCTGCTTTTCCGTGAGCCCCTGGTAATGTGCTGTATTCTTCATGTCCGGAACGCCTGTTTACCCGATTCTGCTCCGGGATGGAAGTACATAGGGCGCTTTGAAGGGACTATGACGAGAGTTTTTACGGCACAGGCCCCTCCTCCGGGTATATTCTGAATTGCAGACTTGACTTTGAACGTGTTCCAGCGATTCTGATGAACCTATGTGGAACGATCTCTGCCATGGCCTCTCCATTCTTTCCGCCGCTTTTGCGATCGCCTGCCGGTCGTGGGGGTTCTGGATGTCCGTAGGCAGCGTGGCAGGGCTGGCCGCGGTTTACGTGTGGTGGAGGCGGAGGATGGTGCTGTGGGCTTTTTTCCTGGCTCTCCTGTTCCCTTTGGTCGTAGTGGGGATCGTCTGTTACAAGCTGATGGACAGGGACAGTTTTTTGTGCGTGGCGCAGCCGGAGATCAAATCCTTGGCAGGCGTGTATAAAGTGGAATCCACTCCCCGCGAGCGGTGGTTTTCCCGCCCGGTGGAGCTGAACCGTTTTTTCCAGGTCAGTTCATCCACCATCCAGCTCCATGAAGACGGAAGCTGCGAGATTTCCTCCTTTCCCCGCCGGGAATCCTGGGGATGGTGGATATCACAAACGGAGAACAGGGACGATTTGTCCGTGCTGGAGGAGGATCTCGTCTCCACCCACCGGGGCTCCTGGTCCCTGACGCAAAACGGGGGATATTACGCCGTATCCATTTCCTGCCCTCCCGGAAACGGCTATACGCTTTACCTGGGCGGGGAGAATGCGCAATGCCTGGTGATGCCCGTCAATCCCTCCAATCCCATGGAGGCGATAACGTTCGAGAAGGTAGGGCGGTGATAGGCAGCCTGGGAGGAAACGGGAGCGGTTGGGAAGAAACTTGGCACCGTATCCGTTTTTTCCGTTTGATGGCTTTTTACGACGGGATTCGTCCCCTCTTTTTGGGGGCGGGAGAGGCGCCTCACGTTAACAATATTGCCAGTTTAATACTCGGAAGAATGGCGGCTTCCATGCCCGTAAACGGGGCCCGGTTTGGCTCGCTTGCCTTGCGGGCTTCGTCCCGCACAGTCCGGACGACCGGATGAATAGCCGGTTTTCCGGCCTTGACGGTTGATAAGTTTCCGCAGCGCCGCGAATGGAAACGGTTCGTAAGCTGTTCCGCGGCTCCGGAAATCCGGAAGCTATTTGACTTTTCCTCCTTCGTAGACGAGTACCTCGAAGGGTTTCAGCGTGAATGTGAGTTCCTTGTCAATGTCAACGGTTTTTCCGGTGAAGCCGTCTAGGGGGCGCTGATCGTCAAAGGAGTCCTTGAAGGTGATCGCGCCCTTGACGTTTGCGGGAATGTCCAGGATGCAGCGCAGGGTGGCGGTCAGGCTCTTTTCCCGGTCAGAGGAATTGCGGAGGGCCAGCGTAGCCTTGTCCCTGTTCCAGGCGGCCCAGCCGTAGACGGAGCCTTCCTTGCTTTCCTTGTCCCATGGGTTGCCGCCCACCCAGTGCACGTCGTCCAGCACGTCCGCATTGCGGCGTATCCACTGGATGCCTTTGGCAAGTTCGTCCCAGAGCACGCCGTCATTGGCGTTCATCAGGTCGCGGTCCAGATAAAGTTCCTGAAGAGAGGTCCCGCAGGCCACGGCGCAACGGAGTTCCTTTTTTACGTTTTCCGGTTCCTTCGGCATGCAGTTGGGCGGACCGTGCCTGGTGACTATCAGGCCGTGCGTCATTATGGAGTTGATGGGCATCAGGGGAGAACCCTGGACAAATACTTCATGCACCAGGCGGTCGCGGTAGGTGATCCACTTGTCGCGGTTGTCGCCCACGCCGATGGTGCCGAAGTCGTTTTCCTGCCTCCAGACGGAATCCGCATAACGGAACCAGAAGGGGGAGGCCCAGGTGCCTACGGTGCAGTTGATATACAAGTCGCCCTTCTTTTTGCGAAGCGCCTCCACCACGTGGATGATACCTTCCGCATCTTCCTCGCTTCCGGGGCCTTTGGCATGGAAATGGGTGCTGATGCCGTCGAATTTGAAGTATTTCATGTTGTAGTCCTTCACCATCTGGGAGCAGCGGCCCACGAAGGCATCGAAGTATTCCTTGTTGGAAAGCTGGAAGTTGCCGATCTTGTTGTCCGGATGCTTGACGTTCCAGTGGGCGAGGCGCTTGCCTTTGGAGGTTCCATAGCCGCCCACCGGACCCAGCCATGCTCCGATGCCTGCCTTCTGCCTGGCGGTGGCGGCATCAATGCGCTTGAAGCCCTGCGGGAACATTTTGTGGAAGTCCCACAGACTGTTGAATTCGTCCCACCCGTCATCCCATACGAAGGCGTCAATGGACGTGCCGCGTTTCTGGAAAAACTGCTCCTGCCAGTCTTTCAGCACGGCCAGGCATTGCTCTTCCGTCATGCGCCTGGCGGGGTCGGAATCGTTGTTGCGGTTGATGTTCAGTTCATACCAGGAGTTGTAATGGATGAAGGGGCGGTAAGGCATGGCGCGCTCCCGTTCCATGTAGGAGAGGAAGGACCTGCGCTGCTGGCCGGGGGCGAAGAGGCCGATAACGGAGGATACGTTCCAGGTTTCCCTGGGCTGGAGGGTTGTCTTGCGGCTCCAGACGCCCTGCGCCATTCGGGAGTCCGCCGACAGGGCGTCTTCCTTCTCCGCGGTGGTTACGGGCAGGGAGAAAGTGATTTCCCCCTTGCTGGCGATCGGCTCCGTCTTTGTTTCCGCCCAGTAGCGCAACATGTAGCCGCCCCTGGCGGGAACCTTGACCTTGTAGGTATTGTTGGTGCTGGAGTCTCCCGTAGCGCCGGGATGGAAATCGGAATCAAGGACGGCTCCCTGCGCGGACAGGAGCTGCACCCCGGCGAGGTTCAGCTTGTTGTTTCCCCCGTCGCCCCCTGTGTACCGGAACGTAATCGTGAGATTGCCCTTGTCGTCGATGGAGACGGGGCCTTCCGCAGAGGCAAGATTGTCCCCGTACTGTTTTTTTAGTTCCCGGGGGATGTTGAAATTGCCCGTCCAGGAGTTTTTCACCCATTTGTCCGCTTTCCAGTCCGTGCCGCCGTCCCCGGCATTTCCCGCGTTTCCGGCAGTATTGATGCCCATGGGTGTTTCCAGCGCGGCGAATGCTAGGTCATTGACGACGAGCGCTCCCCTGGCATTGCCGGAAATGCGTGGTTCCCCGGCCTTCCCGCCGATGAGGTCATACTGCATGGCCACGATGTTTTTCATCTGAACGGGCTGGGTGCTCACCAGCCGCAGTTCCTGGCGCAGGTAGTGGGAATTGTCCCGCAGTACGGCGCGCCAGGAAATGCGCAGCGTGCCGTTCAGCGCCTGAAAGGTGGCCGTCAGGGCTTTGCCCGGGTAGCGTTCCGCGAGTCTGAACGCCTTGGGATCGGCCGGCAGGTTGGCGATTTTGACGTTGGCCGCCTTCAATTCGGAAGATTTGATGCTCCGTCCGTCTGCCAGGTTGACGATGAACAGTTCTCCTCCCGCCTTGGCGACGGGGCCCAGTTTGGACGTGAGACCGCCAAAGGAAATGCTGCCGTTTTTATCCAGGAATTTGGCTGTCAGGATGCTGTTGGAAAGAGTATAGGCGGAGCCGGACTGTACTGCTCCGGCGGCTCCGGGAGGCGGTCCCGGGAAGACGACAGCCGCCGTGGCTGCGGACAACATGGCCGGTACGGCGGCCAGTATAAGAATTCTGTTGAGGAATTTCATGGAGCAGAATGAATAGAATTGCAGAAAATCATAAAGTTTGACGCTGTTTCTTCAAGGAAAAACGCTCCGGATAGCTGGCCGGCTTCCGGAGCGTTTTTCAATGCTTTCCGGATACGGGAAAAACGGGCCTTTTTGCCGTGGCATGACACGAAAGCATTGATTTTTTGTCCTGCGCCCTGGGTCTAATCTGCATGTACAGGGTAGCTGATCAGATCGTTGAAATTTTGGAAAGGGCAGGCGTCAAGCGGATTTACGGCATTGTAGGGGACAGCCTGAACCCTATCACGGATGCGCTGCGGAAGAAAAAGACCATTGAATGGATCCATGTGCGGCATGAAGAGGCCGCCGCCTTTGCCGCGAGCGCGGAAGCCCAGTTGAGCGGGAACCTGGCCGTCTGCTGCGGCAGCAGCGGCCCCGGCAACCTCCATTTGATCAATGGCCTGTTTGACGCCCACAGGAGCCACGCTCCCGTGCTGGCCATCGCCTCCGACATTCCGCAGAGCCAGATAGGCCTGGAATATTTCCAGGCCACGCATCCGGAACAGCTTTTCAGGGAATGCAGTTCTTATGCGGAACTGATTTCCGAAGGGTCCCAGGCTCCCCGCATCCTGATGTCCGCCATCCAGCATGCGTGGGCCAGGCGCGACGTGGGCGTTGTCGTCCTGCCCGGAGACATCGCGGACGCCCCTGCGGAAATGGAGGACCTGGTGCATCTCCCCTCTTATACCCGTGAGCACGTCGTTCCGGAACACGAGTCTCTTTCCCTTCTGGCGCGGATGTTTGACGAGCACCACCGCATCACCTTTTTCTGCGGCGCCGGATGCGCCGGGGCGCAGGACAAGGTTGTCCGGCTCGCCCACCGCTTGAAGGCCCCGATCGCCTATACGTGGCGCGGGAAGGATTATTTTGAGCATGACAATCCCCTGGGCATCGGGATGACGGGGCTCCTCGGCTGGGGAGACGCCTACAAGGCCATGCACGAAAGCGACATGATCGTGCTGTGGGGGACGGATTTTCCCTATTTCAATTTTATTCCCACCAAGCCGAAGATCGTGCAGATCGACAGGCGCGGGGAAGTGCTGGGACGCCGCTCCCGCCTGGACCTGGGCATTTGCGGGGACGTATCCGTTACGGCGGAAGCGTTGCTGAACATGGTTCAGGAGAAAACGGATTCCGAGCATCTGGAGGCCTCCCTGAAGCGCCACGCCAAGGACGTAAAGGACATGAACGCGTACATGGAAGGCAACGACAAGGAGTCTCCCATCCGTCCGGAGCAGCTCACCACCGCCCTGAACAAGTATGCCGCTTCCGACGCCGTGTTTACGGTGGATACGGGCACCCCGTGCATCTGGAGCGCCCGCTTCCTTTGCGCGACGATGGGCCGGAGCATGATTGCCTCCTTCAACCACGGTTCCATGGCCAACGCCATGCCGATGGCCATGGGCGCGCAGAAGGAATATCCGGACCGCCAGGTGATTGCCCTCTGCGGGGACGGCGGCCTGTCCATGCTGCTGGGGGATCTCATCACGATCGCACAGTACAAGCTGCCGGTCAAAATCGTGGTGTATAACAATGGCTGCCTGGATTTCATCCAGCTGGAAATGCAGGCCGCGGGCCTGATTCCGTGGCAGATCGACCTGGACAACCCGTCTTTTTCCGCCGTGGCGGACGCCGTGGGCATCAAGGGGTTCCTGTTGGACAAGTCCAGCCAGGTGGACCAGATGGTGCAGACGTTCCTGAATTATCCGGGACCGGCCCTGCTGGACGCCCATGTGGACCGGGATGCCCTGGCCCTGCCGCCCTATATCAGCGTGGGACAGGCCGCGGATTTCTCTCTTTCCATGATGAAGCAGACCTTCACCGGAGAGATCAAGCAGGTCTGGAATACGCTGGCGGGCAACAGGAAGCTGTTCAAGCCGTGATGTGCTGCGGACAATGGGCAGATGCCGGAGATTAAAGATGAAGTTGTCTTTTCTGTCTTTAATCCTTTGTCTTGGATCACTCCATTGAAAGGGCTTTTTTCAGCGCTTCCGTCACCATTTTCGGGTTGGCCTTGCCTCTGGCGGCTTTCATGACCTGGCCGGTGAGCCAGTTGAGGAGCTTGTCGTTGCCGCCCAGGATTTCCTGAACCTTGTCCGGGTTGGCGGCGATGACTTCCGCCACGATGCCGTCCAGGAAGGAGGAGTCCGCCTTTTCAAAGCCGAGCAGTTTGGCGGCTTCCGCCGCGGAGAGGTCCGGCACCTCCCACATTTTGTTGAAGACTTCCCGGGCCTGGTTGTTGGAGACCGTGCCGTCGTCAATGATGGCGATCAGCCCGCGGATGGCTTCCGGCTTTACCGGACATTCGGACGGGCGCATGCCTTTTTCGTTCAGGACGGAGGAAATGTTGTTGATTACCCAGTTGGCCACTTTCTTGCCGCTGGCGGCTCCCTGTGCGGCTTCTTCAAAGAAGCGGGCCAGCTCCAGGTCTCCTACCAGCACGTTGGCGTCGTATTCGCTCAGGCCGTATTCTTCCATGAAGCGTTTCTGCCGCTCCTGCGGGAGTTCCGGAATCATGCCGCGCACCTTGTCCAGAAGCGGGGCCGTGCGCACGGGCACCAGGTCAGGGCAGGGGAAGTAGCGGTAGTCGTGCGCGTCTTCCTTCGTGCGCATCACGGAGCTTTCCCCCCGTTCGTCGTCCCAGCGGCGCGTGGACTGCACCTGGGGAATGCCCATGTCCAGTTCTTCCGCCTGGCGCCGGATTTCGTAATGCAGGGCGCGGCGCACCGCGGACATGGAGTTGAGGTTTTTCATTTCCACCTTGGCGCCCAGCTCTTTCTGGCCTTTTGGCCGCAGGGAGATGTTCACGTCGCAACGCATCTGGCCCTTTTCCATGTCGGCGTCGGAAATGTCGCCGTAGTTCAGGATTTGCTGAAGGGATTTGAGGTAGGCGTAGGCTTCTTCCGGAGTGTCGATGTCCGGGTCGGAGACGATTTCCATCAGCGCGGATCCGGCGCGGTTGTAGTCGATCAGGGAATAGGTGGCGTGGTGGGTGATTTTGGCGGCATCTTCCTCCAGATGGATGCGTGTGAGCTTGACCGTACGGAACGGGGGCACTCCGGCCTTGATCACGTCGTTGGGGTAGGACCACGGGTACAGAGGCACTTCGCCGCCCAGGCACAGGGGCAGGTCAAGCTGGGAGGTCTGGTAGTTCTTCGCCATGTCCGGGTAGAAATAGTTTTTGCGGTCCCACTGGGATATTTCCGGGCTGGAGCAGCCCAGCATCAGCCCGGTCAGCAGGGTGCGTTCAATTGCGAATTCGTTCAGGACGGGCAGGGCGCCGGGCAATCCCAGGCAGGTGGGGCAGACGCGCGTATTGGGTTCAAAGCCAAAGCCGGTCTCGCAGGAGCAGAACATTTTGCTCTTTGTCTTGATCTGGCAGTGGACTTCCAGGCCAATGGTCACGATGTAATCTGAAATTGCCATAAAATTCGGAACGCTTGAATACCGCGGAAACTGTACGGGAGCCTCTTTCCCCTGTCCAGTAAAAAGGCCTGCGGCGGCAGGGTGGAGAGTTCTTCTTGATTTGGGGCGATTTTTTGTTGGACGTGAAGAGGCTTTTGAGTGCTTCTCCGTCCCGGTAGATACCGGCGTGCATTTCTTCCGTTACGAAGAACGTGTCCTTGAGCGAGTCCAGCCAGTAAAGGGTTTCTGAACATTCCTTCAGAGCAATATGGATTTTGGAAATGAAATCCATATTGCTGATGGCGCATTCAGCTTCCATCAGATTGGCCCAATGCCGGTGCCGTTCTTCAACAGTTGTTTGGAAAGTACGAATTCCTTCCTATCATTGCACAAAAACTGCTACAGAGAGACAATGCACCCCGCAAATTTCCGGCTTTTTATTCTGGCGATTCCTTCCGTGTCACTCACCTCCCCACTCTTCACAAAATGCCCAGTTCTTTGAGCTGCTGGATGGGGCGTTCCGGCCATAGCTTGTTGGCGATGGGGCTGGCGGGGCTCGGATGGAGCAGGGTGCCGATGGTGAACGACTTGTCCGGCAGGAGCGCGGCGGCAGCCCGGAGTTTTTGCGTGGCGTACGCCCCCACGCCCACGAGGGTATGCGGATTCAGGATGGTGATGAGGGCTACCAGATGCCGCATGCACACGGCGTCCACGGCGGCGCGTTGTTCCGCGGGCAGCTTGTCCGGAGTGATGTTGGCGCCTGTGGCGCTCATCCAGACCAGGGGGCAGTAGTTGGCCACGTAGTTGTGGCGGAAGAAGTTTTCCGCCGTGCCGAAGGTTTCCGCAAACAGCCCCCACAAGCGGCGGCCGCTCACTTCCGAACGCGGGCAGTCAAACCCCTCCACGGGGCGTTTGGGGTGGGTGTGTTCCGGCCTGCCCACTTCTTCGCGGATGTGCATCCAGTTGACGACGGCGTCCACTTCTCCGAAGGGTACGCCCGTCTGGGTCATGCCGAAGGGGCCGGGATTCATGCCCAGGAAAAGGTGCCTTTTTTCACCGTTTCCGTATTTCAGCACGTATTGTTCGTGCGGTACCCATGCGTAGGAAAGCGGGTTGTAGGTGAAGTGTACGGGATCTCCGAACCGGAGCCGGGCTGTTCCGTCCCGGAGGTCGGCCGTGGCGTTCAGAATGGCGGATGCGGTGGCGTTCATGCCTTCTTATCATGGAGCCTTTTCGTTTATTGCGCCAGCAAAAACTCCGCGCTTGCATTATTTGTCCGGCACGGTAAGATTTCCCCCCGGACAAGTTAACCTTATTACTTATGAGTGGAATAGCCATTATGACATCGGGCGGTGACGCCGCCGGTATGAATCCGGCGATCAAGTCTGCCGTGGATCATGCCCGCCAGCTTGGAATGAATCCCTTCGTTGTCTATGACGGTCTGGAAGGGCTGATCGATGGAAAAATCAAAGAGGCTACCCGGGAACTGACCAGCGACATGATTTACCGGGGCGGAACTCTCCTCCGCTCCTCCCGCTCCAAGCGCTTTTTCGACTACGAATTCCGCAAGCAGGCCTACGAACATCTGAAGGAACGCAACATCAACAAGCTGATCATTATGGGCGGCGACGGCTCCTTCCGCGCCCTGAATGACTTTTTCAACGATTTTGAAGTGCCCTTCGCCGGCATTCCGGCCACGATCGACAATGACATTGCCGGTACGGACTACTGCCTGGGTGTGGATACGGCCCAGAACGTCATTCTGGACTGCATCGATTCCGTGCGCGATACCGCCCGCTCCCATCACCGTGCGTTCGTGATTGAGACCATGGGCCGCGACTGCGGCTACCTGGCGATGACCACCGCCCTGTGCAGTGCGGCGGATATTTGCATCGTTCCCGAAATTCCCTACGATCTGGAGTCCATTTACAAGCGCCTCCAGCCCGCCATCAACGAGGAAGGAAGCTGCATCATCGCCGTGGTGGCGGAAGGCACCCGCGTGGCCCAGTACCTCACCCGCTGGTTGACGGAACGCGCCGGCATGGATACCCGCCTGACCGTTCTGGGCCATGTACAGCGCGGCGGCTCTCCCTCCGCCCGCGACCGCCTGATGGGCACCCGCTTTGCCACGCGCGCCGTGGAAGCCCTGCACAAGGGGGACATCAACCAGATCATGGTGTACCACGACGGACAGTACGGCTATGCCTCCCTGGACGCCGTGGCCGGCCAGCAGTATTCCGTCAATCCGGACATCATCAACCTTTGCCGCGAATTGAGCTGCTGATTCGTTCCGCGGCCGGACGCATCTTTTTTCCGCCCATGCGCTTCTTTCTGGAAGCATGGGCGGATTTGTTTTGAAAAGCCGCATCCGTCCTAGTATCATAAAAGCGGAAATTTTCCTGAAAACAGTATGATGAGAGTTATCGTTACGGGCGGAGCCGGATTCATCGGCTCCAATCTGGTCAGGCTGCTGCTGGAGCGCGGCTGTGAAGTCCTGAACATTGACGCCCTGACTTATGCGGGCAACATTCATTCCCTGGATGACGTGGCGGACCTGCCCGCGTACCGTTTTCTGCATGCGGACGTGCGGGATGCCGAGCTGATGCGGCGCACCATGAAGGAGTATTCCCCGGACTGGGTGATGCACCTGGCGGCGGAATCCCATGTGGACCGCTCCATTGACGATCCGGGCGATTTCATTACCACGAACGTGATGGGGACTTTTTCCATGCTTCAGTCCGCCCTGGATTGCTACCGCTCTCTGGAGGGGGAAAGGAAGCAGCGTTTCCGTTTCCATTACATTTCCACCGACGAAGTGTACGGTACTTTGGGCCGGGACGGCCTGTTTACGGAAGCCACGCCGTACAGCCCCCATTCCCCGTATTCCGCCAGCAAGGCGGCCAGCGACCATCTGGTGCGTGCCTGGCACGATACGTACGGCCTGCCCGTACTGGTCACGAATTGCTCCAATAATTACGGCCCCTACCAGTTTCCCGAGAAGCTGATTCCCGTGGTGATCCTGAAGGCCCTGGCCGGGGAGCCCATCCCCGTGTACGGCAAGGGGGAGAACGTGCGGGACTGGCTGTATGTGCTGGACCATTGTGAAGCGCTGTTCACCGTCGTTTCTTCCGGGAAACCCGGGGAAACGTACAATATAGGCGGCAATAACGAAAAAACGAATCTGGAACTGGTGGAGCTGCTGTGCTCCCATCTGGATGAACTGCGGCCGCGCGCGGACGGCGGAAGCTACCGGGACCAGATTACTTTTGTCCGGGACAGGCCGGGGCATGACCTGCGCTACGCGATCGACGCTTCCAAGATACGCCGGGAGCTGGGCTGGGAGCCCAAGCAGGACCATTCCTCCGGATTCAGGAAGACCATCGAATGGTATTTGACCCATGAAGAGTGGTGGCGGCGCATCCTTTCCGGGGACTACCGTTTGGAACGTTTGGGAATTAATGGATAGGAGATTGATATGAAAGGTATTGTTCTGGCTGGAGGAAGCGGTACCCGCCTGCATCCCGTGACGCTTTCCGTCAGCAAGCAGCTGCTGCCCATTTACGATAAGCCGATGGTGTATTATCCCATTTCCGTGCTGATGCTGGCCGGAATACGGGAGATTCTCCTCATTTCCTCTCCGGAGGCCCTGCCGCTGTACCGCGAGCTGCTGGGTGACGGAAGCAGGTTCGGCGTGACTTTCGATTTCAAGGTCCAGCCCAAACCGGAAGGGCTGGCCCAGGCATTTATCATTGGGAAGGAGTTTATCGGGGAAGATACGGTGGCCTTGGTGCTGGGGGACAATATTTTTTACGGCCGCGGCCTGACGGAGAAGTTGAGAAGGGCCGCCGCCCTGGAAAACGGGGCGACCGTTTTCGGCTACCAGGTGCATGATCCGCAGCGTTTCGGCGTGGTGGAGTTTGACGAGGAGGGAAAGGCGGTCTCCATTGAGGAAAAGCCCGCTAATCCCAAGTCTGACATGGCCGTGACGGGGCTATATTTTTACGACAACCAGGTGGTGGACATCGCCGGGCAGATTCCCAAATCCGCCCGCGGGGAACTGGAAATTACATCCGTGAACCAGGAATACCTGAAGCAGGGGCTGCTGCGCGTGGAAAAACTGGCCCGCGGCTATACCTGGCTGGATACCGGGACGCACGATACGCTGCTGGAGGCGTCCATGTTCGTCCGTACGCTGGAGCACCACCAAGGGTTCAAGGTGGCGTGCCTGGAAGAAATCGCCTTTAACAACGGATGGATTTCCTCAGAAATTCTGCAGAAGCAGGCGGAAGCCATGCGCAACAACAGCTACGGCCAGTATCTGCTGGATTTGCTTCCTTGAGAGAAGAAGGGGATTTCCTTCCTTCTTCCGCGAATTCCATGCTCCGGCCAGAGAGAGGCCGGGGGAGGGATGCTACCTCCTTTGGAGATTCCCGCCGTTAGGGAAAGTGGATAGTCTTATGGCGGCCCGGTCTGTGTTGCTTCCCCCGGAATTCCAGGGAGCATTTTTACCCTGCCTGGTATCTGCGGCAGCCTGTTCCAGTGTGGAGGGTGCGCAACCCGTCAAAGGAATCCGGAATGGGAATGGATGTCGTGATGCCGGCGGCTGCGACAGCGTGGAAAGTACATGCCTGGAACATTTTTCCCGGCCTCTTTTAAAGGCTGTTCCGGCTGATTCACTTTTTTTCTTCAGGAAAGCGGGGATCGTTTTTTTCAGGCATGGAGACGATCAGGGGAACGCAGCGGTATAATGTCCACGCCAGAAGGACGGAGAAGAAGCACAGGGCCAGTTCCAGTGCGCAGGAGAGCGCCATGAGTATTCCTGGCAGGAACTGCGGCGCCTTGGCCACCTGGTTCATCCAGAGTGACATGAGAAGAACGATCACGGCGCCTTGCAAGGCATAGCATGCCGCGAGAATGGCCCAGGCCAGGAAACGCTTCCTCCAGGCGGCCGGATAGCCTTTTATGTACGGCAGGGAAAAAAAGGCGGTGGCGGCAGCCAGCAGGAATGTTGTTTCCAGAACCGTGTCTGCCGCCGTAAGCCTGACGACGGCAGGACTGGAGGACAGAAGAAGTAGGGCCGCATACAGGGCGGGGAAAACCATCAGGAAACTCAGTGTGCGGGTGACATAGTTGCCGCGCGATGCCAGCAGGGCGCGGGCGCCCCACGCGACAAGCACGGACAGGGAAATGATGGTGGCAATTTCCACCAGGAGCGCTGCGGGAACGCTCCATGCCGCGCTGCCCGGGAGATGAAAGAGTACGGGCATCAGCAGATGGTGCAGGACGGTCAGGACGATTCCAGCGCAGAACGCAAGCGCGCAGATGCGGACGGCCTGCCTGACGCCCGGATAAATCATCCAGTCTTCGGGGCGGGGGGAAGGGGAGTCGTTCGGCATGGCAGCGGCGGAGTCATGAAAAAGGGCCGCTTCCGGTGAGGAAGCGGCCCTGCGAGTTTAACGCGGAGACGCGAATGGTCAATGCGGATCAGGCGGAAAAGTCGGCGTTTCTCATGTCGCCGGTTTCCTGGAACTTGGTGTGCATTTCAAAGGCCTTGGCCAGGCAGTGGGGCGTATGGCCCTGGGGCGTGAGCGCGATGTACTGGCGCAGTTTTTCCTGATAGTCCGGATGGACGCACTTGGTGATGATTTCCTCCGCGCGGTCGCGGGGGCATTTGCCGCGCAGGTCGGCCACACCGTATTCCGTGACGATGATGTCCACGTCGTGTTCCGTGTGGTCGTGGTGGGAAACCATCGGCACGATGGAGGAGATGGCTCCGCCCTTGGCCGTGGAGGGGCAGGTGAAGATGGTGAGGTAGCCGTTGCGGGCAAAGTCCCCGGAACCGCCGATGCCGTTCATCATCTGCTTGCCGAAGAAGTGCGTGGAGTTCACCTGGCCGAAGAGGTCCACTTCAATGGCCGTGTTGATGCAGATGAGGCCCAGGCGGCGCACGATTTCAGCGTTGTTGGAGATTTCCTGCGGGCGCAGAATCACCTTGGATTTGTAGAAGTCCAGATCCTTGTACATTTCCGCCAGCATGGCGTCGGAGACGGTCAGGGAGCAGCCGCCAGCGAAGGTGCAGCGTCCTTCCTTCATCAGCGTGATGACGGAGTCCTGAATTACTTCCGTGTACATCTGGAAGTTCGGAATTTTCTTGTTGCGGCCCAGGGCGCCCAGGACGGCGTTGGCAATGTTGCCTACGCCGGACTGGATAGGCAGGAAGGAGGCGGGAATACGCCCGGCTTCCAGTTCTTCTTCCAGGAATTTGGCGACGTTTTCACCGATTTTGTCCGTGATGGGGTCTCCGGGCTTGAAGGCGCCGATGCCGTCCGGTTCATTGGTGCGGACGATGCCGACGACCTTGGAGGGGTCGATTTTCCAGGTCAGGGAACCGACGCGTTCGGAAGGTTTGGTGAGGGGGATGGGCTGGCGGTTGGGCGGATCCAGCGGCATCATCAGGTCGTGCATGCCCTTGAGTTCCTTCGGATGGTAGGCGTTCACCTCCACGATGATGCGTTCCGCGAGCTCGCAGTAGGTGGGGGTGTTGCCCGCGCCGGTGGTTAGCGTGATTTCCCCTTCCGGAGTGATGTCCGCCACTTCAATGATGGCGGTTTTTACGGCGGGGATATGGCCGTAGCGCATGTACATGGCCGTGTGGGACAGGTGCATGTCGTTGTAGCGGGTGCGGCCGCTGTTGATGTTTTTGCGCAGGGCCGGGGAGGACTGGTAGGGCGTGCGGCAGTCCACGGCGTCCGCTTCCGCCAGGGCGCCGTCCGCGGAGGCGCTGGTGGAGGCTCCCGTAAAGATGTTTACCTTGAATGGACGGCCCGCTTCATGTTCCGCGGTTGCCCTGGCGGCGATGGCGCGGGGAACCGCCTTGGGTACTCCGGCGGCGGTGAAGCCGCTGAAGCCGATATTTTCACCATGTTCAATGAGAGCTGCTGCTTCTTCTGGTGTCAATTCCTTGTAACTCATGTCAGTTGATTTTTGTTGAATGAAAATGAAAGAATCCTCCGTATTTATGGAAAAGGGAGGGATAGGCTCATTCTTCCTTGAGCCTGTTGACCAGGTGTGCCGGAATGGTTCTGGCGCGGCCGGCTGGAAGGGATAACACAGGATTGCCCTGATCGTCAATCCCTGTAAATATTCCCTGGACGGTTTCGTCATCCGTGAAGACGGTCACGGGCCGGGGTTCCGCCCAAGCTAAGGCCAGAGAATCCCGCAGGGCGGAGATGCCTCCGCGTGAAAATGCGGTGAAAACCCGGTCCAGATGGGAGGCCAGAGCGGCCATGACATCGTGTACAGACGGGCAGTCCGGCAGCAGGTCTGAGAGACGGGCGGGCGGGTCCTGCACCATGCCGGCAATTCCGGTCACGTCATTGAAGACGTTGACGCCGATGCCGATGACCGCCATATGGTCCGAGGGACGTTCCACCAGGATGCCCGCCAGCTTGGAGCGGCCCACCAGCAAATCGTTCGGCCAGCGCAGGCGGGCGTTCCGTATGCCCATGTCCCGCAGCATGTCCAGCAGCGCAACCCCTGCGACGAGGGGCAGATGCCCCCAGCAGATTTCCGAGGAAGCTTCATGCGGCGTGTCCAGGGGAACGGTGAAGGAGGCCCACAGGCCGCCTTTCTCCCCTATCCATTGGCGGTTGAATCTGCCCCGGCCTCCGGTCTGCACCCGGCAGACGGCGATATGCCGCGGGGGGAGCGTGCGGGCCAGGTCGTTGGTGGAAAAAGCCTCGGCCCATTCATGATAGGTCCAGTCGCCGCATGGTCCTTCCTCCTCTGCAGGAGTGGGGCATGGGGGTGTGGAGTTCATGGGATGGGCCGAGGCCTGGGATGATGTTTATTCAGGTTATCTCGCCAGTGTGGCGATGTAGTAGCCCGCGATGACGGCGGTGCCGATGACGCCCGCAACGTTCGGTCCCATGGCGTGCATGAGAAGGTAGTTGGAGGGATCGTATTTCTGGCCCACGTTGTGGGAGACGCGCGCCGCCATGGGAACAGCGGAGACGCCCGCGGAACCGATCAGGGGATTGACCGGGTTCTTGCGCCAGATGAGGTTCATCAGCTTGGCGGCAATGACGCCGCCGGCAGTCGCTACGCCGAAGGCTACGATGCCCAGAAGAATGATCAGCAGCGTTTCCGGCTGCAGGAAGCGGTCTCCCTGCATCGTCAGGCCCACGGAGGTGCCCAGGAAGATGGTGACGATGTTGATGATTTCATTCTGGGAGGCCTGCACCAGGCGTTCCGTAACCTTGCATTCGCGCATGAAGTTGCCCAGCATCAGCATGCCGATGAGCGGAGCGGCGTCCGGAATCAGCAGAATGGTGACGATGGTAACCAGCACGGCGAAGAAGAGTTTTTCTCCCTTACTGACCTGGCGCAACGATTTCATGCGGATGACGCGTTCCTTCTTGGTGGTCAGCAGCGCCATGATGGGCGGCTGTATCAGCGGGACCAGGGCCATGTACGTGTACGCGGCCACGGCTACGGCGCCGAGGAGGTGCGGGGCCAGCTTCATGGTCAGGAAGATGGAGGTGGGGCCGTCCGCACCGCCGATGATGCCGATGGAAGCGGCTTCTTCCGGAGTGAAGCGCATGAACAGGGCCATGAAGAAGGTGGCCGCCACGCCGACCTGGGCCGCGGCACCCAGAAGAAGGGTGCGCGGAGCGGCAAGCAGCGGGCCGAAGTCCGTCAGGGCGCCCACACCCAGGAATATGATGGGCGGGAAGATTTCCGCCTTGATGCCCAGGCCGATCCAGTCATACAGGCCGCCGTGGATGGAGGTGATCATGAATTCCCGGGTTTGCTGGCCTACGGCCACGTATTTGCCCGCGGCGGAGACCACCAGGGGTTCCAGCCTGTCGGTTTTCAGGTCCACCGGAATCCGGTTGCCGCTGGTGTCAAAGTAGTCCGTTCCCTGCTGGCGGACGACAATGGTGCCGGCTTCCCGCGTGAGCAGGAAAACGGGATTATTGACGTTGTCATCGCTGACATTGGAGAATTCCTTCAGGTTGGGATCAACCACCAGGCTGTCGTCACCCAGCGCCGCAGCATCCGCCTTGGCCCTTTCCTGGGATTCGCGCACGGATTTGATCTGGGAGACGGTCAGCTGCTTGCCAGGATAAACCTGCATGGGCTGGTGCATACGTTCCAGATATTGGGCGCGAGCTTCAGGCGTGGTGAGGTTGTCCGGCACCTTGATGGGCGCCTCCTGGAGCGGAGCTACATGAACGCGCAGATACCCCACGTTGTTCAGGGATGTAGCCGTAACCTGTCCCTTTTCATTGGAGGAGATGACCTGCTGGTTCATCTGGGAGATGAGCATTCCGTTGTCCGGAATGTTGGCGATGAGGGCGCCGAAGGCAATCGGAACCATCAGGAGCGGTTCGTATTGCTTGGCCACACCCAGATACAGGAGCAGAATGGCGATCCCCCACATCCCTACCATTTGCCATGATAGGGAGAAGATGCCCATCCCCTGTAAAAAGGTGATTAATGAATCTAAAAGACCCATATGGAATATTCGTTATAACGGGTTGTAGTCTGAATCAGGTTCCAGAACCACTGGTGGTTCCGGACGATTGCGGCCGGATTTAACCGATTTTGGCCAGGGGCTGCCCTTCCTGCACCGTGTCGCCTGCGCTTACGCAGAAGGCGGTAATCGTGCCGGCGGAGGGAGCGTAGATGATGGTGTTCATCTTCATGGCTTCCAGAGTCATGATCTGGTCGCCGGCCTTGACGGCGGTACCGGGGGCTACATCCAGGGAGACGACCTTGCCGGCAAGCGGGCTGGGAATGTCTCCGGCGCCGGCGGCGGCAGGAGCGGGTGCGGGGGCCGGAGCAGGGGCCGCAACGGGAGCGGAAGCTGCGGGGACCGGGGCGGGAGCTGCTGCGGGAACGGGAGCCGCCGTCGTGGAGGAGACCTGGTCCAGGAGTTCTACGGATACGTCAAATACCTTGCCGTCAACGGTGATGCGGAGTTTCTTCATAATAATGTATTGGTATGGAATGTTAAGTTAGATGCTGCCCGCCTGCAGGCGGGACTGTAGTATAAGGTGAATAATGGATTGATCACCGGGAGGGCCGGATGCGGTGGGAGGCGAAGATTTCCGCCCTGCCCGCGGCCGCATAGCCGGAACCCGGGGATTGCTTGATTTCCACGATGCGGTGGCTCATGCCGTCCAGGCCCGCATCCACGGCTGCGGAGATGACGGCCACCATTTCCGGCGTGAGCTCCGTCATGGCGGAGTCCACGGCTGCGGAGAGGAGGGCGAGCATTTCCGGAGTCATGCCCTGCTTGCCTGCGGCCGCGGTAGCGGCGGCAGGCACGGCGGCGGGGATAGCGGCCTTGGCTTTAGCCCTGTTCTGAATGGCGGCGGCTATGGAACCGCTGACAGTCAGGATGACGGCCAGGCCACCCAGGCACAGCATGACTACCATGATGCCTACAATCTGGTAGTTCAGATTGTTCATGACGTTGGCCATGCCCTGTGCGAAGGCGAGTGTTGTAAGTAGCATATGAATCCGTGAAGATGGATGTTAAAGCGGCATGTTGCCGTGCTTCTTGGCAGGGCGCACTTCCTTCTTGTTCAGCAGGGTGCGCAGGGCGAAGGCGATCTTGGCGCGGGTTTCTTCCGGATTGATGACTTCCGTGATCTGGCCCATGCCGGCGGCTACGTAGGGATTGTAGAAGGCTTCGCGGTATTCTTCCAGAAGCTCTCCCTGGCGCTTGGCCTTTTCCGCAGGGTCTTCCACGGCCTTGAGCTCGCGGCCGTAAAGCACCGGAACGGCGCCTTCCGCACCCATCACGGCGATTTCCGCGCCGGGCCAAGCGAAGACGGCGTCAGCGCCGAGGTCCTTGCAGCACATGGCGATGTACGCGCCGCCGTAGGCCTTGCGCATGATCAGGGTGACCTTGGGCACCGTGGACTGGGAATAGGCGAAGATAAGCTTGGCACCGTGGCGGATGATGCCGCCGCGTTCCTGGTTTTTGCCGGGCAGGAAGCCGGGCACGTCCACCAGGTTGACCAGGGGGGTGTTGAACGCGTTGCAGAAACGGATGAAGCGGGCGGCCTTGTCGGAGGAGTCGATGTCCAGGCACCCGGCTTTCACGTTGGGCTGGTTGGCGATGATGCCTACCACCACGCCGCAGATGCGGCCGAAGCCGACGACGATGTTTTTGGCGAAGTCCTTCTGCACTTCCAGGAAGTCTCCGTTGTCCACCAGGCGGCTGATGATGGGCTGCACGTCCAGGGGCGTGCGGTTGTCGCTGGGGATCAGGTCGTTCATGCCGCCGTCCATGCTCAGGTCCAGCGGGGTGTCCAGCTTGTGGGGAGGTTCTTCCGTGTTGTTGGCGGGCAGGAAGGACAGGAGGCGCTTCAGGATGTCCAGCGCGTGGGCGTCGCTGTCCGCGACGAAGTGGACGTTCCCGGAAACGGAAGCGTGGATGGCCGCGGAACCGATGTCGTCCATCGTGCACTTTTCATACGTCACCTGTTCGATTACCTTGGGTCCGGTGATGTACATGCCGGCGTTGCCGGAGTTGCGCATGATAATGAAGTCCGTCAGGGCCGGGGAGTAGGCCGCGCCGCCCGCGCAGGGTCCCAGGATCATGGATATCTGCGGAACCACGCCGGAGGCCAGCACGTTGTTGTAGAATACCTGCGCGTAGCCGGACAGGGCCGCCACGCCTTCCTGCAGGCGCGCGCCGCCGGAGTCGTTCACCGTCACCATCGGGATGCCGGCTTTCAGGGAGTATTTCTGCGCGTCTGCGATTTTCATGGCGTGCATGTAACCGAGGGAACCGCCCTGTGCAAGGAAGTCGGAAGCGGCGCAGGCGACGGGGCGCCCGTTCACCAGGCCGAAGCCGGAAACGACACCGTCGCCGGGGATTTCCTTCTTTTCCATGCCGAAGTTGTGGCAGTTGTGGCGCACGTGCATGCCTATTTCAGAGAAGGTGCCTTCTTCAAAAAGGTACCCCATGCGGTCGCGGGCGGTCATTTCGCCCTTTTCGTGCCTCTTGTCGATCTTTTCCTGGCCGCCGCTGAGGATTACCTTCTTGCGGCGGCTGTTCAGATCGTCAATCAATTTGGGATCAATAGCCATTTGTATAGTGATGTAGTATATTCAGGAAATATGTTTAGTGTTCGCATCCGCAGCCGCCGGGATGCTGGCAGAATTCAGTGAGCACGCCGAAGGTGCACTTGGGATGCAGGAAAGTGACCTGGGTATTGTGGGCGCCGGGCACGGGCGGATCATTCAGCACGATCAGGCCGGCATCCTTGGCCTGGGAGATGTTCCCGGAGATGTCGTTGGTCTTGAAAGCGATGTGGTGGATGCCTTCGCCCTTTTTCTCAATGGCCTTGGCAATGGCGCTTTCCGGAGAGGTGGGTTCAAGCAGTTCAATGTGGACTCCGGCAACGTCGAACATGGCGACGCGCACCTTTTGTGTGGGAACTTCCTCGATGTGGGGTTCTCCGAGGCCAAGTGCGTCACGATAATAGGGAACGGTAGCGTCAAGACTCTTGACGGCAATGCCGATATGGTCAATTTGCTGAATCATATGCGTATGGTGGTTATGAATGCAGGCATCAGCCTGCAATGCATCACGAATCATTAAAGCGGATTTTTTTTAGAAGTGAAGCGAAAAGCGGAAAAATGGCGAAATCGCATCCGGGCCGTTTCGCCTGCTTGATTGCTTGCGCCGATCAGGTAGGATAGGGGCATGTTCAAGAGGGGATTAGCCATATTGCTGTTCCTGGCGGCTTGGTTTTCCGCCGTAGCCGCCTATGAACTCCAGCCGTCTCACGTGGCTGTGGTTTACAACGGGAAATCAATTCTGAGCCGCCGCATGGCCGTGGAGTATGCACGGGTGCGCGGCGTGCCGGAACGGAACCTCATTGCCCTGGATTGCCCCCAGGTGAACGAGATATCCAGAAAGGAGTTTGACGACCTGATCCGGCTCCCGCTGCTGAAGTCCGCGCGGGAGCAGAAGTGGTGGGTTTCTTCCGGAATTTCCTCTTCCCCCATGATGGATCGGAAGATTTTCGTGCTTCTCCTGATGTCCGACCTGCCGATGAAGATACGGCACGAGCAGCCTGTCCCGCCGCCGGGAAAGGATATCAACCAGATGAAGACGGACCGGGCCTCCGTGGATTCCGAATTGGCCCTGCTGGCGTTTGACGGCTATGAAAGGCAATCCTGGCTGGCAAATCCCTATTTCAATAAAAGGGAGGATTTTGTGGGCTCCGGGCTGCCTACGTTCCTGGTGTGCCGCATGGACGGTCTGACGGCTGCCACCTGCATGCGTCTGGTGACGGAACCTGCGGCCGTGGAAAAGAAGGGGCTGTGGGGGTGGGCCGTGGTGGACCGGGGCGGTCCCCATGCGGAGGGGGACAAATGGATGGACGCCGTGTTCAGGCGCGTCCGGGAGGCCGGGATTCCCGTGTATCTGGACGATTGGCCCCAGACGCTGCCCTCCAAATTTCCGCTGAGTCGGGACGTGGCCCTGTATTGCGGATGGTATGCGCCGGATGCGAACGGTCCGTTTGCCGATCCTTCCTTCCGCTTCCGGCCCGGAGCAGTGGCCATGCATCTTCATTCGTTCAGCGCGTCCGAGTTCAGGACGCCGGGCAGGGGTTGGAGCGCCGCCCTGCTGGAGAAAGGGGCCGACGTGACGGTGGGGAATGTGTATGAGCCTTTCCTGGGTGCGAGCCACCGCTTTGACGTGTTCGTGGACCGCCTGCTGGACGGCTATACCGTGGCGGAGGCCTCCTGGATGAGCATGTCCGTGGTTTCCTGGCAGGGTGTGGTATTCGGGGATCCCCTGTACCGTCCGTACGCCCGCATGAAAAGCATGGATGTGCAGCCTTCGGAAGAGGACCGCTATTTCCAGGGATGGTGGGCTTCCCGGCTCCAGTTCGGGGACCGCTGGCGGGAGCGGGCGGAACGCCTGCTGGAATCCGCGCGGAAGGCCCCGTCCTCCTTTCTTTATGAAGCGCTGGCCTTGGAATACCTGTACAGGAAGGAATATGTTCAGGCCGGGAACATGGTTTCCACCGCGCTAAGTTCCGCACCCGATGCCCGGGACCATTCCCGCCTTCTGCTGGAGTCCCTGCTGGTGGACCGTGCCCGGGGAGGGAACAAGGCGTGCCTGCTCCAGATGGACAGCGTCCAGGCCCGGATGCCCTCCGCGGACTTTCTGCCTGCGCTTGAGGAATGGCGCAGGAGGGTGACTCCCCCGCCGCCCGCCCCCGTTAAAAAATAAAATTGCGCCCGCATGTCAAATTTGGATTGCCTTTTAGGGGATTATGGACCATATTCTGCGTCCCGTAAGTTTTCCTTTTACTGATATTCACCAGCAACAGATAACACAAGATGAACATTATCAACAAAATCGAGCAAGAGCAACTCAAGGCGGATGTGACCCCATTTAACGTAGGTGATACCATCAAGGTTCACACTCGTGTTATTGAAGGCGGCAAGGAACGTATCCAGATTTTCCAGGGCATCGTGATCGCGAAGCGCGGTTCCGGCATCAATGAGGCGTTTACCGTCCGTAAAATTTCCTATGGCGAAGGCGTGGAACGCGTGTTCCCCCTGCACACCCCCCGCATCGCCAAGATTGAAGTGGTGAACCGCGGCAAGGTTCGCCGTGCCAAGCTTCACTATCTGCGCGGCCGCATCGGCAAGGACGCCATGATCGTCAAGTCTGCCACCCGGTAATTGGAAAGGCTGTTATATTTTGCTGGCCCGGTTCGTCGTGAGATGGACCGGGCTTTTTGCGTTTTTGTCGTTTGCTTCGTTGTGGTTCCTAGGGGGAATAGGGGGAGGTTGGGAAGAGAGGCGTTCTTTCCTTTCTGTACCCGGAACAGGCTATGGATGATTTATTCAGTTGCAGGACGGCTGCATCCGGCGGCTGCGGGCGTCCAGATAATAGATCATCAGGTTGGAAGCCAGCAGGCTTAGCATGAATACGATGCCGTTATAAAACAGAACAGGCCCCAGCATGGCGCTGAAGAGGGACTGTATGTCTTGAACGACCGGTTCCATGGGGAAGGAATCCGCCTCTTCCTGCCACCCTCCGAATGTCTCCATGAACGTGATGAATGGGTGGATCAAGGTATAAAGGAGTGTCAGGAGCGTGACGGGTACGCTGAGGGCCCAGGCTGTCCAGATGAGCACTTTTCCGGAAGTTTGGCTTGTCGGGGACAGAATGCTGTTGATGTTTAGCAGGGCTTTCACGGGCATCCACAGGTTGCCGACGGGAAGGATGAAGGAAAGAACGCATTTTGCAGGGCTGGGCTGCATGAGTTTTCCTCCAATGCGCCGGGCATCCCATGCCAGGCGGTAGATGAGCAGGAGCCAGCAGGCGAAACAGGCTATGGAAAGCGGGAACATGACCAACCCGATTTCCGAACCTGGATAGGTGATCTCCATGCCGGAGGGAATTGTATGGAGCGTCGCGAGTTCGGAAGCCATTTGCCCGATCATTTTCCGGACGGCTTCCTGAATCCAGGGACGCTGGACGAAGATGATGAAACACGTCCCGGCAATCAGGAACAGGGAAAGCGTTCCCAGCAGGAAAGGCAGCCATCTTCCCGCCCGGAAAAGAAGAGGATGAGGTCCGGGAGGGGATGAATTCATGGGGTTACTCCATTTCTTCCGGGGCTGGGGCGGGTGCCGGTTCAGCTTTTTCTTCCGGTCCGAACACTTCTACTTCCGTCAGGGCCAGTGGCCGGGCGGGGTTGGTAGATTCGATGCGCAACGCGCGCGCCTTGACCGGAGAGTCCAGCTTCCAGGTGCTGATGTTGGTGGATTTTTCCGAAGGAGTGGTGGTGAAGGTTTTTTCCGCGAGTACATTTTTTTCGTTGTCGTACAGCATCACCTTGAATTCCTCCATGGTTCCCAGCAGGGTCAGGTTGGCGGGCGTATAAATGACGATTTTTTCCACGGGACGGTTGGTTTCCGCTCCGAAGTCGATGCCGAACCAGGCGCTCTTTCCTTCCACGACGCCGGTGGCGCTGATGGAAACGTCGGAAAGCCCGGAACTGGTATTTCCGTCCACGGCTTTTTCGGGTCCGTAGGCCGCCAGCATGTTGCGGGTGGAACTTTGGCGGACTTTCACGCCGGGCTGCACGCTCCAGTTGATTTCACCGGGTTCGGCGGGGACGTGGGAAGCTGATTTTTCAGGGGCAGCCGGCTGGGGCGCCGGGACTGGAGGTTGCGGAACGGAGGCTGCCGGGGCGGGAATGGCAGGGACTGCGGGCGCATGGTGGCGCGCTTCCTTGGCCGCCTTGTTGGCTTTCCGCACGACATCGGCTTTCGCCTCGTTTGCCTTTTGCACCTGTTCGTTGTAATCGCTGCGTATTTTCGCCACATCCTTCTTGTACAGGATGCAGGTATACGTCAGCACGATGCCCACGATCAGGGCCGGAATAAGATAATAATAAACATTTGACTGCCCCTTCCCCGATCCATTCAGGGCTATTGCGGGCTGGACGGCCGACTTTGCCGGCGCTGCGGAGATACCCCCGGCAGGGCGGGCGATGGCTTTGTCCAGGTCTGTGATGAATTCCCCCATGTCCCGGTAACGTTCCCGGGGAGATGGATTGATGGCGCGCGAGACTACGGCGTCCACTTCATCACTGCACCGAATCAGGGAGGAAGGCATGGCAAACTGTGCCTCTAGGGGAGTAGTGCGGGTCAACAGGAGGTAAAGCGTCAGCCCCAGGGCGTAGATATCCATGCCCGGAGTGAATGCGGGTTCCGCTCCCGTGACCCATTCCGGGGAGGCGAAGTCCCCCATGTCCACGGGAGGCTGGGCAGGATAAATATTGATGGGCAGCAGCAGCGCATCTCCGCCGTCGGGGCGCACGGTGATCTGTTTGGGCGTGATGCCTCCATGAAAGATCCCTTTCCGGTGCAGGGTCAGCAGGCCCTCCGCCAGGTTGCGGATAATCATGAGTGCCGTCTGCGGCTTGATTTGCGGAATTTTTTCTATGTCCGCCAGGCGCGGATAGGGGGAATGGGCGGAGATGATGAAGGTGAAGGACCCGGCCTGTCCTACTTCATAAACGCGGAGAAGGCCCTGGTGGGATTGCTCCACAATGGCGCGGGAACGGATAACGAACTCGGGCGTCCAGCCGAAGACGTCCGCTTCTTCCGTAGGAACCAGCCTCAGGATAACGGGGGCGAAGTTGGACTTGAGCGTAGCAGAAAAAATTTGCTGCGGGCCTTTTGTTCCAATAAGCTGGATGTTTTCCAACTGGGGAAAGAGATTGGAAATCTGGTCCAGGGAAAGGAAGTCGTCGGAAGGCATGGAAGAGGGGAATTGTATTGGCGAATATTCTAGCTTAAAATCACCCGTGGAGGCAACTCCATAAGCAGGCATTTATGCCCGTTACGGTCTTTTCAGGATAATAGGAGGGGCGGGGTTGGTCTGCCAGACGGGCACGGCGGCGTTTGCTTCCGTTTCTTCCAGCACTTTTTTGCCCTTTACGTTGACGAGGTGTTCCCGGAGGATTCTGCGCAATTCCACTGCCGCGGCGGGATCGTCCTGGACGCTGTGTCCGGATGGGACGATTTTTTCGCTGACGCTCCAGTCCAAATGGGAGGAGCGGTATTTCACGATGCCGTCCGAGGAGTAGGGAGTGTTGTTTTTTCCTCTGTCCCCGATAATGGAATGGACCGGAATGGACGGATCGCAGCGTAGCTCGGACATATATTTGACCAGCGAGGAGTGCGGGGAAAGCTGGCGGATGCTGGTGAGTTCGTCTTTCAGTTGCAGAGGATTGAGCAGGAACATGCCCCGGCTGAGGGTTGCAATGCGGGTGGCTTCCTCGAGCACATCGGAGGGGAGGTCGATCAGGCGCTGGCCCAGACGGCCTATCCAGTTGTCCGCAAAGGTGGAGCCGCGGTGGGGAGTGGCCATGTACACGATGCGCGTGACTCCTTTGGCCGGGGTGAAAATGAAGTTGTTATGGAGCTGTTCCAGCGTATGGTCGTCGCAGTTCAGCGGGGTGAGCCCTTCCTTCCAGTTGTCCGCAGTCATGCTTTCAAAGGTTTCCGGAGGGAGTTCAAACAATCCTTTCATGAGGATCCACGGCTTGGTGGATGTGTTGAAGCGGGTGATGAGGCCGCCCATGGAATGCCCCACCATGACGATGTTGTTCATTTCCCTGGAGGCGCCGAGGGAATTGTATTCCTGAGTGAGTTCCGCCAGCGCGGCGCGCTGCCTGCCTGCCGGAATGGTCCAGGCCAGGCCGGAAGGGTAGCCGAAGAACCAGAACTGGTAGTTTTCCCGGATGACGGGGTCCACCAGCAGGCGGTTGGTGAGATTGGCAAAGGTAGCGGGGCCGGACATCAGACCGTGGGTGAAGAGGACGGGAATTTTCTTCGGATCGTAGGGTTCGGAGAAATAAAGTCCCATGGTGCTGATGGCCTTTTTGGGCCGGAAGGCGCCCAGCAGTTCCGTGCCGTCTGCGTCGGAGAGCTTCCAGAAAAGGGCGATCGGGACGGAAAAGTTGGCAGCCAGAGGCTGGCGCACCTTGTGGCGGCCGATGAGGATGTGCTCGTTCATCAAGCGAGGCAGGGTGCGGAGAGTGGGTTTTCCGTCCACCATGCGGTCAAAGTCCAGGATGGCCGTCAGGGTATGCACGTTGCCGTTGTCCCGGAGCATGTTCGCGTGGGGGCGGGAGGCCCCTTCCGGAGCCAGTCCCGCCAGGGGGATGCCCATTCCCTCCACGGTGACGGTTTCCCGCAGGCGGTAGGTGGGGTCCACTTCGTCGGACATGAAGATGGCTTCGTAATGCCAGGGATTGCTGTCCCTGGCATAGGGAGATTTTTCAATGACAAAGGGGAGGCTTTGGCGGGTGGCTTCGTCCATGCCGCCGTTGCGGCTGGCCTGCTTGAGGTGGGAGGCGAGTTTCCGGATGCAGGCGTTGTATTTTTTTCTGGCTTCCGGCCATTCATGGCTGCGTCTTGGGGATGAAAGAACGAGCCATGCCTCGCGGGCTTCCTGGATAGCCAGCGCATCGTCCTGATAATGGGTGTAGGGAGGCTTCTGCAGCTGACTGTGCACGGAACAGCCGGAGAGTCCCAGCATGAGGCCGAGAAGAATGACGAGAGAAGCCGTATTCATGGAGGGATGGACGGAGGGTGGGAATGGATCAGGAAAGCATTTCCAGCGCCCTGTTCATGGATTGGAGGAAGGTTTTCACTTCCTCTTCCGTGTTGTACAGGGCGAATGAGGCGCGGGTGGTTCCCGTGGTTCCCAATGAGCACATGAGAGGCTGGCAGCAGTGGTGCCCGGTGCGCACGGCTATTCCCATCTGGTCCAGAAGGGTTCCCAGATCGTAGTGGTGGATGCCCTCCGCCAGTACGGAAACGACGGCGTTGTGCGGCACATCCGGGGCCAGCACGGTCAGCTGCGGCATGGCCTTCAGTCCCTCCACGGCCATGTCCGTGAGCTTTTGTTCATGAGCGGCGATGTTGTGCAACCCCAGCCCGGATACGTAGTCCATGGCGGCGGCCATGGCGACGGCTCCTTCAATGTTGGGGGTGCCTGCCTCATATTTGAAGGGGATATCGTTGTAAACGGTTTTTTCAAAGGTGACTTCCTTGATCATTTCGCCGCCGCCCATCCACGGCGGGAGCTGCTCCAGAAGTTCCCTCTTTCCCCACAGGGCGCCGATTCCGGTGGGAGCGTACAGCTTGTGGCCGGAAAAGGCGTAAAAATCGCAGCCAAGTTCCTGAACGTCGACTTTCATGTGGGAGACGGCCTGCGCACCGTCTACTAGAACGATAGTGTCCGGCCTGTTTTGTTTGGCTAGGGCGGTGATTTCCCGAATGGGATTGACCGTTCCGAGCGTGTTGGAGACATGCCCGATGGCCACGATGCGGGTCCGGGAGGAAAGCAGCCGCTGATAGGCCTCCATGTCCAGCATCTGGTCCGGCATCAGGGGTATGACGCGGAGGACCGCGCCCGTGCGTTCGCAGAGCATCTGCCACGGGACGATGTTGGAATGGTGTTCGGCCGCGGACAGGATGACTTCATCCCCGGGTTTGACCATCCCGGATTTGGCAATTGTGTCCGCCGCCAGGTTGATGCCCATGGTACAGCCGGAGGTGAACAGGAGTTCCGCCGTTTCCGGAGCGTTGATGAATCCGGCGGCTGTTTCCCGCGCCTGTTCGTGCGCTTCCGTGGCCAGCTGGCTCAGGTAATGGGAGCCGCGGTGGACGTTGGCGTTCTGCGTTTCATAATAGCGTCGGGAGGCGTCCAGGACGACCAGCGGCTTTTGAGTGGTGGCCGCGTTATCCAGGTAAATAAGCGGTTTGCCGTGCACCTGGGTTTCCAGAATCGGAAACTGGGCGCGGATGGTTGCTGTATCAAGCATGGTTATTGTACAAGTGAAGGTTCTTTGCGCAGTTCGTCCCAGCCGCCTTCCAGAATGAAGACGGGCGCCCGGATGCCGTATTCCGGCTTTTTAAGTTCGTTAGCTACGGCTGTGCTGGAATTGCAGTCCCTGCTGCAGAAAATGACGATGCAGTATCCCTTGTCCTCCGCCGTCATCAGAGCTTCCATGGCATTGGCAAGCAGTTCCTGGTAATTGTCGTCCGCAGGGCGCACGGGATAAACGGGGGCCTGTGTAATGGTGTGGCGTTCGAAGTCGTCCTGCTTTCTGGCGTCTATCCAGACGATTTTTCCCGGCCAGTCCTTCAGCAGCTGGGAAAGGCAGACGTGCCCTTCCTCCAGCAATTCCGGATTGCAGGGCGGCGTGCGCAGCGGCTGGATGACGCGCAGGTCCAGCACGGCTATCCCCACGGCCAGAAGAAGTATGACCAGCAGAAGTTTCAGGGCGGTGGAAAAGGCGTCTCTCATGGCGGGGTATGATGGGAATCAGTCTTCCTTGATGGTCAGGAATCCCATTTGCCGCTTGTAGCGCGGAACAGTGGAGTCCGTCCGCACCCAGATGGTATTGAAAGCCGGCTTGTCCGTAGATTTGGGAGTGACGATGATTTTGTATTCCTTCCCTTTTTGAACGGTGACGGGCTCGTAGTCAAAAGCGTCCCCCGTCAGGTCAACCGTTGTCAGGTTGACGGGCAGTTCCTTGGAGATGGTGATGTGGATGGTCTTGGGGGTGGAAGGGGCCCCCTTCGTCCATTCCAGCTTGCGGGGCTCCATGCGGATGATATCCGGAATCTGTGCCCGGATGATCAGCTTGTAGGTGGAGCCGTTGGCGTGTACGGTCATGTCTTTGTCCACCGTACCGGAAAAATTGCCGGTTTTCATCACGGCTGTCACGGTTCCGGATTCCCCCGGAGCGTAAGTCAGCTTGTTGTCCGTGACCCCGGCGGTGGTGCAGTCACAGGAGACGTTGATTTTGCTGATGGTGACGGGAACGCCGGAAGTATTGGTGAAGGGGAACGCCGCCGTGATGCTGTCCTGGGCCGGGGCCACCTTGACGGGGACGACCATTTCCTTGAAGGACAGCTCATCCTTGCCGGAAGCGGCGCTTCCGCACAACAGCAGGCCTGACAGGATGAAAGTCCGCAAGGTCATGATCGTTTCAGGATGGGGTTGCCTCTTTGCTGCGGGAAGAGAAGATGCTGGCGATGAAGAAGATGATCGCCGCCACGAAGATGCAGGAATCCGCCACGTTGAAGGCTGGCCAGCGGTAGTTGATTACGGGAAGGGTGACGTCGATGAAGTCCACCACATAGCCGTTCAGCAGCTTGGTGAAGAAGCCGTGCGGCTGTTCGTAGGGAAGCAGGAACCCCTGCAGGAGGCGGTCCGTCAGATTGCCGGCCACACCTGCCAGCAGAAGCACGTACGCAAGCTTGAGCCATACCGTATGGAAAAAGTTTTTCCGGTATAGTATGATGAGGGCGATGATTGCCAGCACGGGAATGCCCAGGAAAACGTAGCTGGACCAGGCCGTTCCGTTCCCCAGGCCGAAGGCCACACCCGTATTGTGCACCCTGGTGATGTTTACCGTTCCATCAAGGAAGGTGATGGGCTCCAGATCCCGGAGGCGGTTCAGTGCGTCCACTGAATTCTGATTCAGGTCGGTATATCGTGCCATGTCTTCAGCAGGTACGGGACCGTTGGTGAAGAAATCGATGATGCCGTCGGCATGAACGTGCTGAAACCCCGGAAAATCGGGTATATAAGCATACTTGTGGGCATGCTCGTCCACATAATTCAGCGGAAAGCGATGGATGATCCACAGCTTGCTGACCTGGTCCAAAATGTACAGCCCCACGCCCAGCAGGCTCCACCAGAGCCAGCCGAGGTTTTTCTTTGTGCGGGGAGCGGAGTCCGTTTCCGTCTGGTTGTCCATGAGTCAGGGAAGGATTGTTTACGGTTCAGGAAAGTACTTCCGAGCAGCGTTCGCAGACATCTGTACCCTCTTCTTCAGGTTCATACCGGCGGCATCTTGGGCACATGGCGTGTTCCGTCCTGAGGGCAGTAGCGGCCAGTTCCGGACCGGTCTGGACACTCAAGCCCGCAATGATGAAGAATTCCGTGCAGAAGGCGCGGTCTTCCAGCAGGGCCACCACGTCCTCGCTTTCATTGGCGGGGACGGTGAGCCGGATGTCCGCTTCATTATTTTTGGAGAAGGTTTTGGCCTTTACCTGCTCTTCGATCGCCACCTGGATGACGGATTTGATTTCCAGCAGGCGGGAGACGACGGAGGAGGCTTCCTGCGTATCATATTCCGGCATGGGGACGGGGAAGTCCTGTTCATGCACGCTGCCTTCATAACCGGCGTATTCCCAGGCTTCGTCCGCCGTAAAGGCCAGGATGGGGGCCAGCAGGCGGCACAGGGCCTTGAAGATGATGGTCATGGCCGTCAGCGTGGCGCGGCGGCGCACGGAAGTGACGGAGTCGCAGTAAAGGCGGTCCTTCGTGGTGTCCACATACAGCGCGGACAGGTCGCTCGTGCAGAATTGGTTAATGACGCTGAACGCCTTGCGGAAGTCATAGGCCTCATAAGCCTTGAGCGTTTCACGGATAACGGCGTTGAGGCGTTCCAGAATCCAGCGGTCCAGGATGGGCATGTGTTCCGGAGAGACGGCCTGAGCGGCAAAGTCGAACCCGTTGATGTTGCCCAGCAGGATGCGCAGGGTGTTGCGCAGGCGGCGGTAAGGTTCCGTGACCTGCTTGAAGAGGTCTTCCCCGAAGGGGACCTCATTTTGCCAGTCTACGGAGGCGGCCCACAGGCGCACGATGTCCGCGCCGTACTTGTCGTAGTAATAGGCGGCGTCGATGGGCTTGCCACTCTTGGCGTCAGACTTGGAAGTCTTTTTCCCGGTGTCCTTGTCCACCACGAATCCGTGGGTCATCACAGCCTTGTACGGAGCCGTGCCGCGCCAGGCGACGGAAAGCATCAGGGAACTCTGGAACCAGCCGCGGTGCTGGTCCGTGGCTTCCAGGTACAGGTCCGCAGGGGCGTCCAGGCCGGGGCGGGAATCCATGACGGCCATGTGGGAGCTGCCGGAATCAATCCAGACGTCCAGTGTGTCCTTGCCCTTTTTCCAGTTTTTGGGAAGGCCCAGGCGTTCGCACAGGGCTTCGTCGGAAAGTTCAAACCAGATGTTGGAGCCGTGGGATTCCACCATGTCCGCGATTTTGCGCACCAGCGCGGCGTCCAGAATGGCTTTGCCGTCTTCGTCAAAAAAGACGGGAAGCGGGACGCCCCACGTGCGCTGGCGGGAGATGCACCAGTCCGGACGGGCTTCCACGGTACCGTAAATGCGGTTGCGGCCCCAGGCGGGCAGCCATTGCACCTTGTCAATCTGTTCCAGAGCTTGCGGGCGCAGCTTGTCCATGGAAATGAAGAATTGTTCCACCGCGCGGAAGATGATGGGTGTTTTAGAACGCCAGCAGTGCGGATATTGGTGGCGGTATTCCTCCACGCCGAAGAGATTGTTGTCCTTTTCCAGCATGGCGATGACGTCCTTGTTGGCGTCAAACACGTGTTTCCCCACCAGGGCGGGAACACCCACTTCTTCCGTGTATTTGCCGTCGTCGTCCACAGGGGAAAGAACGGGCAGCCCGTACTGGCGCCCCGCGTTGTAGTCGTCCGCACCGTGGCCGGGAGCGATGTGGACCGCGCCGGTGCCGGTGTCCGTCGTGACAAAATCCGCCAAAATGATTTTGGATGTGCGGGAGAGGAAGGGATGCCGGGCTTCGCAGTTTTCCAGTTCCGCCCCCTGGAATTCACGAATGGTTTCCGCGAGGGCCCAGCCCGTTTTCTGCGCGAACGCATCCAGAAGCTCTTTCACGATGATGAGGGTTTCCGTCTGGCCGTCCTTCATGAATTTTCCGGCCACATACGTGAAGCGCGGATGAAGGGCGATGCCTACGTTGGCGGGCAGTGTCCACGGAGTGGTGGTCCAGATGACCATGGAAGCCTTCAGCCCCAGGGGATTGTCCAGCAGCGGGAAGCGGACGAAAACGGAAGGACTGACCTTTTCCTTGTAGTCGATTTCCGCTTCCGCCAAGGCCGTATAAGCGCCGTAGGACCACTGCACGGGTTTGCGACTCTGGTACACGGCTCCGTCTTCCACCAGTTTGGCGAAGACACGCAGGATGTTGGCTTCATAGGCCGGGTCCATCGTCAGGTAGGGGTGCTCCCAGTCGCCGAAAACGCCCAGGCGGCGAAAGGAAGTCCGTTGAATGTCGATGAAGCCCTTGGCAAATTCTACGCAGCGGCGGCGGATTTCCGCGGCGTCCAGGTCGCGGGCCTTCTGCACCACCTTGAATTCGATGGGGAGGCCGTGGCAATCCCAGCCGGGAATGTACGGGGCGGCATAGCCGGCCATGGTTTTGGACTTGAGGACCAGATCCTTCAGAATTTTATTCAGGGCCGTGCCCATGTGCACGTCGCCATTGGCGAAGGGGGGGCCGTCGTGAAGGAGGAAACGGGGTGCGCCCTGTTCTATCCTGCGGGACAAAATTCGTTCGTACAGCCCGGTGTCTTCCCACTTTTTCAGGCGTACGGGTTCGTTTTTCGTCAAGTCTCCCCTCATCGGGAAGCCGGTCTTCGGCAACAGGATGGTGTCTTTATAATTTTTTTCGGGCGCACTCATGCCCGGAAAAAGTATCACCCGGTCCGTTTCCGGTCAACCCCGCGGTGCGGCACAGCCCGGACCTATGCCGTTCATTCCTCCCGCTTTCCGGAAGAATCCACCTCCGCGGTATTATCCGTTCCGCGGCTCGAGGCGTCGGCTGGCAGGATTTTCCGTTCGGAAAGCCATTTTTCGGCGTCCTCCGGCCACCGGTCGGTTGGATTGCCGCGCTTCTCCATGCCGTAGCCGTGCCCTCCCTTGGAATAAAGGCGCAATGTCACGGGAACTGCTTTGTCCCGGCAGGCCTTTTCCATGAATTTGCTGTTGGCGGAGGCTACGCCGTCATCCTGGGCGTGAACGAGGAAGACGGGCGGCGTGTTTGGCGTAACCTGCCGTTCGGAGGAGCACAATTCTTCCAAAGACGGGTCGGGCTTGGAGCCGATGATTTTGTTGCGCGTGCCCGGATGAGTATCTTTTGGGGCCATCGTGATAACGGGATAAATCAGCATGGCAAAATCCGGACGGGCGGAGACGGATCTGAGGGGATTGTCCGCTTCTTCCGGAAGTGTCTTGTTCCACAGTGTAGCGGCCATGGCGGCCAGATGGCCTCCTGCGGAAAAGCCCATGACGCCGATTTTTCCGGGATCGACGCCGAGTTTCCCGGCATGCTTGCGCGTCAGGCGCAGGGCCTGCCGGGCATCCAGCAGGGGGCCGGGAAATTTGCCTATGGCATTGTTTTCCTGGGAAACGCGGTACTTGACGACCACACCCACCATGCCATGCTCCGCCGCCCATCGGGCGATGTGCGCGCCTTCCTTGTCAATGGCCATGAGGGCGTAGCCTCCGCCCGGAAAGATGCACAGGGCCGGGCGTTTGTCCCGGGAGCGCCACCCGGCGGGAAAATAAAACTGCATTTGCGCTTTCCCCACGTCCGTGACCCTGGTGGGATCAATGTATTTTTCCTGCATGTCCGCCGCCTTGAGTTCCAGAGGAATCCCGTTGGAGACAAAGGAGGACTTCCCGGATTCCGCGGGCAATTTTTTGAGAGTGGCGGAAAAGGAATCCGCACCGGACGAGGCGGGAACAAAAATCAGCGAGACGGCGCAAAAAAGGGATGGAATGTTCATGGTTTGCTGGCAATGGAAATGATGAGTCCGGCAAGTCCCTGAACGACTTCCGCAAACTGGGGATAGTCCAGTTTCTCGGCCGTGTCGCTGGTTTCATGGTAGTCGTCGCAGCGGAGGAAGGCCGTATCCGTAACGGCAAAGGAGGGAATGCCCTCCTTCATGTAGCCCCAGTCGTCGGACCAGGAAACGCCATTCGTGTAATAGGGGAAGGAGGCGGAACGCACCGGGAACCGGCTCAGGGCGGCAAACTCGTCGGCACAGGAACGAGCGAAGTTTTTCCCCGTATTGGTGGACAGGAAAGCCACATAGTCGCAACGGTCCGGCAGTCCGGCCAGTCCGGCGACCACGGCCGACTTGCGCTTCTTGTTCACCCGCGGAGAATAGCAGCCAAGCGTTTCCAGGGCGATCATGCCGATGACCTTGTCTTTTCCCGGCCGGGCGGCGATGGATTTGGCGTGTACCACGCTGCCCATGGCGGGGGTTTGGTAAAAGGGCGGTTCCTCGTTGGCATAAGCTGCCAGGCAGACGTCGTGAAGAGTGTCGGAGACCGCCAGAATCCGGGCCACTTCCAGCAGGGCGGCTACGCCGGAAGCGTTGTCATTGGCTCCGGGCGTGCCCGTGCGGGAAGGTCTTGCGGGGCCGTGGTCGTGCCAGTTGTCCATGCCCACCTTGGTATCGTAATGCGCGCCGATGATGAGTGTTTTCGCGTTGGGGGAGCTGCCTTTCTTCGTGGCAATGATGTTGTACACGGTTCTGTCGCGCACGGCTCCGTATTCCCCGGAGCGGGGAATACGCACGGCCTGGCGCGTGACGGCATAACCCATTCCGGCCAGGGCCTGTTCAATGTATTGGGCGGAACGTTCCATGGTTCCTGCCTTGTAGGCGTTGCGTTCCCCGATAGTATCTGCCAGTTGGAACACATGCGTTCTCAAACGCTCTTCCGTTTGTTCCGTGTTCGGAATATTGCCGGAGCCGCAGGGCTGGAACAGCCGGGTGCAACAGGGGAGGGACAGGAGGAGGGCCATGACGGCCAGGACTGGAAGAAGGCACAGAGAGAGAAGAAGGGGCCGGTTCATAAGGGCGGAAGCGATTGAAACCATGCTAGCCCTGCGGGCGTCTGCTGTCAATGAACATGTTCCGCCGTCCGGAGGCTGGAGGTTATTTCCTGAACCTGTTCCCGGTACTGGCGTAAATGACGGCGAATGTAATAGCGGCGACAAAAAGAAACACGGCGATGGAAAGAAGTACGGGACTTTCCAGAATGGTGCTGATGATGCTGAGCAGCATGCAGAAAGCCAGGAAAAACATCAACTTGCCGGCGAAGCGGCACAGGGCGCGTTCATCGTACCGTTCTTTTTTCTCTCGGCTCATCAGATTATAACCGGCAATCAGAAAGGAGCATTTCTCCATGGAAAGAATGATTCCAAGGAAGATGAAAACTCCCATTATGACGACAGGTATCAGAAGAGGGGCATCCATAAAGCCGTAACGGATATTAGTGGCGTTTATTCTTTGCCGATTCCAAGGGGAAGGCAAGCTGCCAGTTCGACTTTAAAGACATACGCTTGAAAAAGGCATCTTTTATCAGGGAAAGGTCTGTTTTTGAAAAGAGAAAGAATATCGGCCTATCCTGTCGGGTTCTCCGTCCGTCAGAACAGGAACACCGGATGAAAATGATATGAGGCCTGGCGTGGGTAATCAGAAATTCTCTGTTTTACATCTGCGTCGTTTACATGCACTAATTGTCTCTTTGCCTTCTGCTTCCAAAGATGATAAGCCACAAAAAATAGCTCAAGCATGCATTAGTTTCAATATGATTTTCATCACACTCAATAAGTATGCCTTCGTACAATAAATATATTTCAGCCTGATAACCCTTGGAACTGGCAATAGTTAGTTTTCTCCTATATAATTTTATGGTACATGTATCGCCTGACTTAGTTTTGACAATTATTTTTGGCTCAAGAGTACTTTAGCGTCATGCATGGAGATGTAATTTATTCTCTATGAGTGCGCAATAGATATATTTTTCGTTCCCATATTTCAGAGAAGAAGTTTAGAGAACTTATTCGTTTGTTTTCTCTTGATATTGAGGCCTCAAAAATATCAGTTTTCACAGGCATCAGTCGCAAAACAATCAATAAAATACTTCATGCCATCAGAGTAAGACTTGCCGAGCTATGTGAAGAGCAAGCCATTTTCTCGCAAGGAGTCTTTGAATGTGATGAGAGCTATTTTGGAGCCAGGCGCATTAGAGGTAAAAGAGGTCGGGGAGCAGCCGGTAAAATCATTGTTTTTGGCATCTATGAAAGATACACGGGAAGAGTTTATACATGTATCGCGCCCAACGTAAAAAGTCAGACACTAATTGAGATTATACGGAAGAAGATTCCCTTGAACTCGACAATCTATACCGATGGATTCCGTAGTTATTTGCCTCTTGCTCGATATGGATACCTCAAGCATGAAAGTATTGATCATGGCAAAAACGAATGGGCTCGGAATCAAATCCATGTGAATGGTATTGAAGGTTTTTGGGGCGTGTCAAAGACAAGGATGAGCAAGTTTAGAGGGCTCAGAGTATCTTTATTTTCTCTTCATCTCAAAGAATCTGAATACAGATTTAATCATCGACATGAAAATCTCTACCAACTCATTTTAACGAACCTTCGGAAAACTCCGCTAAAGTACTCTTGAACCAAATTCAAAAAAAGTATGGACGGGATAATTTTTTAAAGGAACTATTTACTTTAGTCTTGTATCAGTCGTTTTGGCTGCCTCTCCTGCCAATTTATTACCGAATATCAGCGTTAGCACCAATGCAACATTCCAACAAGATTATTCTACATAATTCCGATTTTTTAAATTATTATTTTGGTAGGAATTTTATTTTGCTTGTTGAAGAGAAAAATAAATAACTAAAGATGAATTTTTATATGATGATATCCATTATTTTTTAGTTAAAATTTATTCTCATAAAAATATGGGAATACATTATTATTTGACCAGTAGGAGCCATTAACCAATAATACATATTATCGTCATATTGTAATAAGTTGACGAGTGTAATAACTAATATAAAGGAAATTATAAAAATAATCGTTTTTTTAATGATGTTTTTCCGTTTTACAATATTTTTGAATATTAAATTTTCTATGAAAATAATAAAAAATCCAAATATTAGTGGAATAATATAGATGAGAGATAAATTAATATCTTCGTGATAATATGATTCTGGCTGTGTTTCAATTATAGGAAAAAAGATTAAAACGGAGTTGAAAATCATATAAATGAAACACAAGTTACTTATTTTTAAGCTCATATTTTATAATATTAACTATGAAATAGACGTTTAATTTTTATATTACAACAACATTCGCAATCTTTAGAACTTCCTTCGTTAAGGCAAGCTAGATCAGCTTCCAAATCTTTTAGAGAGTCAGCTATGACTCTTCCTAACTGAGCATCGGAAATGCTTCCCCACCAATTTTCAACCTGTGCAGTGAGAAGATCTGCTACTTCTTTTGCCGTACCTGTTCCTACTGCTGTCTATTTCCCACAATTCGTAGAAATAAGGCAGGTTGCATAGCAATGCTTAAATTTATCATCTTTAGTACTATGAAACCATGCTTTTATAAAAGCATGTGCAGCACAAGCAAGCCATAATGCAAAGCTAATACCTCCTCCCCATCCAGAAGCTGATTTTCCCAATATATCATATTTTAGAATCGGAGAATTCATACATAAAGTATACAAATTCCATCCACCTTGTTCAGCAATGGAATCACGATTAATCCATCTGCCGGTTAAGGGGTTGAGATGCCGATAATTGTAATAAATAAGTCCTAATTCATCATCCTCATACTCACAGGAAAAACGGAATTTGTTGTTTTGGGCCATATCTCCTTCCATTGTCAGAGGGGCACCAAAGGGAGTATACTCATAGCGAGCTCTCCGTGTTTGCAATCCGTCGAAAATAGAGGTGACATTTTTCAGAATATCATACATAAAATATAGATGTTCTTTAATTTCTGTCACGTTCTCTTTCTGGAATGTCATCATTAAGATGTGCGTAGTTTCCAGTTCCGTTGGCTCCCATAAATAGCTTTTCACCAGAATGGGGACCGGTTGCATCACGTCCAATTCCGCTATTTGCAGATAGTTTCGGTACAAATAATAAGTATGGCTGATATATGTTCCGTTGACTATTACTTTCTTTTCAAAGCGGCGTCCCATATAATCGTAATTGCAAACTACTAAAGTATAACCATCTTCGCTGGTAAAGGAAACAGGCCTGTCATTGCCATCGTAGCAAACATTCCAGATGCCCGTTGAGGTTCTAATTCTTGTCTGGTTGCCGTCCGCATCATAGAGAGGGTCAAAGGAAACATCCGCCTGAATTATGTTTGTGTACTGGTTGAGCTCGTTGGCTCCGTAGGATATTTCTTTTTCCAGCTCACGGGCAGTCTTGCGGTTGCCGATGTTGTCGTACTGATAGGCAAAGTTGTTTCTTTGCTGTATCTGATCCCCTGTCAATTCACTTCTGCCGTTGTAGGTGAAGTCCCTGGTGGTCGCCGGAGTGGCAGCCTCCCATGAATCCTTTCGTTGAACGGGACGCATCAAGTGGTCGTACTGGTAGACATGTCCAGCCACCCTACCGCCATTCCCGGGGACCTCATAGCCGATGGAAGCCAGGAGATAGAGCTGGGGATGATAGGTATTCCTGCGGACCATGCCGTTGGGATAGGACAATTGATTGAGGAAGCCGCTGATCTGGTCATACTGCCAAGTGAAGGGAGTATCCAAGCCTTCCATATTCATCCCGATCATGGCACCTTGATGGCCATAGTCAAGATGGGAGTATTGCACGGTGCGGGTTCCGATCATCAGGCGGTATCCGCAGGGACGCCCAAAGGCGTCATACTCTTCCTGGATGCAGCTTTCCACGGTCCCAAAGGAATTATTCTGTTGGGTTCTTCCATAGGCATCATAGCAGAATTCTCTGGTGCCCGAAGCATCAGAAACAGATATCGCCTGACCAAGGTGATTGTAGGAGTAGAGCCATGGCTGGGTGTTGTCGCTGTGAGAGACGGAGACTAATTCCCCGGTGGCCGGAGCGTACTGATAAGTTGTCACAATGCCCCTGGCTTTGGTGAGTGTTTCCAGGCGGTTGAGCCTGTCGTAGGTTTTGGAAACACAGGAACCATTGGCATAGGTTTTCTTGAGTTCCAATCCCGTGGCTGCATCGTAGAGCCACCTGGTGGTGTCTCCGTCGGTGCGGCTGGAAGGATCGGTAGTAATATCGCCTTCATCCGTCCTGAAGGTGGTTAACGATGTCAAGCGTCCTGCTTCATCGTAAGCGAAGCAGGAGGGCTGTATGGCAGTGCCATATTCAGCAATCTTTCTGCCGCGGATGTCATAGGAATAGCGGGCAGTGTCTCCCAGAGCATTGGTAATACTGGCTGGCGCATCACAGCAAGGAGTGTAGGTAATAATGGTCATGTTGCCAGCTGTATCTGTTGTCTGAACAGCACGCCCAGCTAAGTCGGATTCTATTGTCATGATATTGCCCCTGGCATCGGTTTGCTTCAGCATCATTCCTGTGGAGGTATAGGAGCGTTCCTGTGAAGAGTGGATTCCTGCATAATTGGTTTGTCTTATGGTAAACCCATCGACTACCAAAGATTTAGCTATTATATCGGAAGTGGGAATGCGGCTGAATTGGGTGCGTTTGGTAGGGGCGGTGTATTCTGTCCATTGGATGCTCTGTTGTCCGTAGATATCAGTAGTAATTTTTTTACTTTCCAAAGTGGAATTCAGTTGAGAAACTATTTTTTCTATTATCTGAGTCAGGGGAAATCCTTGGGCATTGTAAGTGATAGTAGTTTGCACTTCGTAAACACCGTCTTCCCGTATCTGGTAGCACAAGGAGCTTCCTGATATCCTGTTTTTAGTGGGATCATGCGGATGCAATTCATCCAGAAGAATGGTCTGCCTTACGACATTGCCGAGTTCATTGTAGACAGTCATTGTAGGTGCCATATCTTCTGATTGAGATCGGACAAGCTGTCCCTTGTCGTTGTAGGTATTTCGGGTGACAATGAAACCTTCCAAAGTATTGGGCTGTTCCTGTCGGATAGTTTGACCGAATCCATTTTGAAGAGTTCGGGAAAGAACGACTCCCCGGGACAGGGTGGTGGTGAGGATGCCTTCCTGTGTCAACTCAAGCTGGGTTTCCATTTCCCGCTGGCCGGTTCCGGCCTGAAGGAGAATGGAGCCGTCATAATAAGTTTGAGTAATTAAAGTAGCCCCTGAAGGATTGGTAATGGTGGTGGTGAGTTGATTGTCACTGTATTGGGTCCTGGTCACACGTCCGAGGATATCGGTTGTGGAAATAACCCTTCCCAAATCGTCGTACTCCGTGCTTTCAACCGTCGTCAGGGCACCGACATCCTTTCGTGTGGAAATAATCCTTCCTGCGGCATCATAAATGTAGCTGGTGATGGTTTCAGGCGTGGTTTCCGTGGCGGAACGAATAGTTTCAACTAGTTGCTTGGCCGAGTTGTATGCGTAGCTGGTTGTGATGCCATCTTCGTCGGTTTCTTTCAAGGGACCGCAGCACATCCATTCCGTCGTGCGGATGCGTCCATTGCCCTTCGTCGTCTTGGTACGGCGAAGTTCAACATCGTATTCATAATCTTCCAAAGTAATTAAAGACCAATTTTCACCTGTGTGGACGTATTGCTCCTGTCTGGTGGTGGTGCCGTTTTCAGCGACGTATTGCACGGTTCTGGTACTTTGGCCGGGAACAATGCTCCCGTTTGCCTGGACAGTTGAGGTCACCTTGTGGGTAGCACCATGATCCGTGGTGGCTTCATAGGTATAAATGGTCTGAACACCGTCTATGCCCTGGCTCATCTTCTGTCTTCCCCGGGCATAAGGGTATTGTGCTGCTTCTCCATAAGTCTCCGAGATGCTTGTGTGAACCTCATCGGAGCCCAGAGCCGTCTCTGTAACTGTGGTCCGGTTGACTTCGTGGCTGTCTTCATAAGTGTAGCTCCTTTGGTTCAGAACGGTTTCCGTTCCGTCCTGGGCAATGATGATTTCCCTTTCCGTTGCCGGCCTGAAATCATTGAAACGCAGGTCGGCATAGGTGGTACGTGTTCCTTTTTCTCCTCCTCCTGCCCACGGTGTTGCTTCCAGAACCACCCGGCCCTGGTCGTCGTACTCGTAGCGCGTGCAGCCCCCGTTGGGCTTGATTTCCAATGACACGCGGAACTGGTCGTTGTACGTGTAGAGCGTCGTTTGGGCCAAGGATGTATTATAGCCCTCCGTGCTGCTGATGGTCAGCCAGCCTCCGTCCGTGCTCTTCTGGACGGTGCGTACGCAGGATACGGGCGTTTCCTCGTTGATCTTGCGGTAGCTCTCAATCATTTCCCACTTGCCGCCGGGCAGGAAATTGCGCTCAATCCGCCGTACGATGCGCTCGTCCCCTTCACCCTGGGTGATAGTTACATGGTTGCCTTCCACTTTCCGCTCCGTGCGGAAGGCGGGCATGCCCTGCCTCTGCTCGGTGATGAGCATCACGGGTTCTCCATCCTTGACAGTATTTTCATAGCTGACCGTCTTGTAGGGAGTCCCGGAAGCAGTTACGCTCCGGGCGGTTTTGTTCACCTGGGAGGGGGAGTACCACTCCAGGGTGAGTTTGTTGCCTTCAGGCACTGCCTGGAGAAGACCCTGCGACTGGGACCAGATGCTTTGGATGGCGCCGGTGGAGGGATGGCGGTTGACCTGGAGTTTGGCAGCATAGGCTTCCGCCGTGGTTTCCACCCCGGAAGAAGAAATCAGGGAGACAACCTTGCCGGTGGAAGCCGAGAAGCGCAGGGTACTTCCATTGCTCTGGACCATGTCCAGATAAATGGGATTTCCGTCAGTGCAGGGAGACTTGTCCCGGTTGAGCAGCCGGACCCTGTAGTTGAGTTTGCGTGAGCCTCCGGAAACGGGAGCGTCGGCGCTTCCGGCGGCGGCGCGGAAAGAGATGGAGCTGCCGGTTGGGCGCTTGACAGTTGCCTGGCGGGAAGCGGAGTCCCAGGAGCAGGTCCATTCGAGGGGATGCTTGTAGCGCAGTCCAATGGAGCATTGAGGATTGGCCCGGAAACTGAAGGAAGCTGCGCCGCCTCCTTCACCCCCGCCTCCGGAGTTTTCCCCGCCGACTTCCAGCATGCCTTCACAGTCGTCGGCATCATCCGGGTTGCCGCCGAAGGAGTGGCCTCCGGCAGAGTTGGGTCCTCCATTCTTGTCACACTCGGATTGAGCGCTTTCTTCCTCGCATTTGCAGGAACAGGGGCATGGGCAGCCTTCTTCTTCCGGTCCGCTGGAGGAGGAAGAGGAATTGCTGCTGGAGCTGGAGCTGGAGCTGGAACTGGAACTGGAACTGGAACTGGAACTGCTTGACTTGGGATCAAACTCAAAATCATCCCCTCCCCCTTCCGAAGAGCTGCTGGAGGTGGTCTCTTCTTCCTCGTCCCGATAAAGATTGACCAGGGTGATGACTTCCTCTCCTTCCTTGTCCGGAGGAGTTACATTAGGGTCGAGGTAGGAATTAATATCGGGCGCCTCCGCCTTGTCGGAAAGAACGGCAATGCAGAACTCCTGTCCGGAGCCCAGGGCGGCATGGTGCTCATGGACGATTCGGCACCAGTAATACCCCTGTTCCAGCACGACGCTCTCCGGCTTGACGGAAAGGTCCTTTGCTTCGCTGGTCAGTTCCACATTCTTGAATGGAATGGACAAGGAGATGGAGGAATCGGCGGACAGGGAAAAGAAATAGGTACCGCGTTTCATGATCTTGAGGTACCCGGTCCATTCGTGCCGGGTGTCGCCGGAAGCGGAACGTGGTGAGATGAGAACGGGGGCGGTGATGCCGTTGACGTAGAAGTCGGCCTGCGGGAGTCCGTTGGCGAACATGGGAACGAAGGGATAGCGGGGTTCCTAGGTAATTTGGGTATTGTTCATTGTCTTGTAAACCAGTATTGTTAAGTGATTTGCGGACAATGTAGAACTTTCTGTCACCCAAATGAAAGACGCCTGAAACGTTAGGATTCATTTTATTTTTGAAATGGAAGGTAATACACAAGAAAAGACCTTATCCCTTCCGATAAATTTGGGACCTACATACTTGACTAACCATCCAACAGATCACCTCTTCATTTTCAGGAAATCCTCTAAATAAAAAAGAACGGAGGTAATTATGAGTTACCTCCGTTCTTGACGATCCAAATCAGTAATTTGGATTTCATGGTCATTATCCTTTATGGAACTAAATTAACTTTCGTTTCTTTAGTTCATCTATAAGACCTTTTTCTGAGGATGAAAAAATAGTCTTATATGTTGGGATATACACACAATACATCATTCCATATATTGTGTTAATTTTATACATAGATAAATTACCTAATATTGTATATATCGGCCATGATTTGTTAATAATATTTTGTATTTTCATAATATTAATATGGGGAGGATATCTCCCCGTACATCTTTCTAATAATTTTTTCATAACTTTATAATTTTAAATATTTTAAATTGGTTTCTCTCTTCTGATTTCCTCTAGTATACCATACTTTTCTCCTCTTTGGGGAAAAATTTTAATGTTAAAGACATTTAAGTTAATTACATTTAACTTAATTGTCTTTCATTTTTATATCATTAAATTCTGAGATCAATTTTCTACTCGCCCAATATGGGTAAGAAAATTGTAATACAAAATTATTCTCAATACGATGAAAATAAACGCGTACGAACCAATCAAAACACGACAAAATTTCCATATCACAACAACGATATGGGAAACAATAAAACCAAATATACTTCCTTATATGAGTTCTTCTCCAAATTTCCTAATGAGGAATCCGCTCGGAAGTATTTTGAGTTAAAAAGATGGAATGGTCATGTCCGTTGTCCTCATTGTGGTTCCAATTATATCACCGAATGTAAGGATCAAAAACCGATGCCTTATCGCTGTAAGGATTGTAGAAAGTTCTTCAGCGTCAGATTTGGTACAATTTTAGAGGAATCCAAATTGCCTCTTCACAAATGGTTGATGTGCATGTACCTGTTGGCGACTTCCAGAAAAGGCATTTCCTCCATCCAGATTTCAAAAGAACTTGGAATCACTCAGAAGAGTGCATGGTTTCTTTGTCACAGGATTAGGGAAATTTGGATGAAGGATAAAAAGGAGAAGTTGGACGGTATTGTGGAAGTAGATGAAACCTTCATTGGAGACAAGGAATCCAACAAACACTTTTCCAAGAAGCTAAATCAGGGAAGAGGCTCAGTAGGTAAATTGATTGTCATCGGAGCCAAACAGAGGAACGGAAAAGTAATCGTCAAACATATCGACGATACGTCCGCTTACAATTTACAAGGATTCATCGGAAGACATGTAGAGAGGAATTCCAATGTGTTTACGGACGAGTTCAAATCCTATAAAGGACTTGTCGGATTTGTCCATGAGTTTGTCAACCATAAGGGGAAACAGTATGTCAATGGAGAGGTTCATACTAATTCCATTGAAAGCTTCTGGTCTCTATTGAAGAGAGGATATTATGGCGTTTACCACTATATGTCTCCTAAGCATTTGAAGAGGTATATCCATGAGTTTTCCTATAGGCATAATACCTCCAAGGTCGAAGTGATGGAATGTATAGGAGATACGATTACCAAAATGGTTGGTAGAAGGTTGATGTATTGTGAATTGGTAGGTTGAAGAAATTGAACTCTATTTTCCTTGATACTATTCTTTGGAAGACTTCTCCATCACATCATCCAGAAGGCTATGAACATCTATCTGTAGACTTTTACAAATGTTGATGACTTCTGTGAATGTAAGGTACCGTTCTCCTACTTCATATTTGTTGACAAAGGTGTGAGGCGTATTCAAAAGTTCCCCCAAGTCCCGTTGAGTCATATTCAACTCTAAACGTTTTTCTTTTAATATTTTACGAAGATTTTTCTCTTCAATACTATTTCTGTTCCTCATTTTGGAACAATAACAGAGAATAAGATTGTACCAAATTTAGGTACAAAAGTATTTACAAGTCATTCGATATTCGGTAATAGGTCTTCATGTTCCTAAAATGGGGACAAAAACGAGATAAGAACTATGAAGACATTATCATCAGTAAAGGCCCTATTCATTTCCCTAAGCCTATTGGTTTCATACACCATACCCTATTGTTTGGCGGCACAAAAAACTGCCTACGTCACGATTGATGGAGATATTATAGAAGATAACGAAAAACATCATAACCTCTCAAATGCTTCATGCGCTTTATTGATTTCTTCAGGATCTTCCTATACCGGAACTAATATTGTAATTTCTACAGTTTGTAGATCTAATTCTTTTGGGGATGCGGCGATTTACTCAAAAGGAGGAAAATTTCTCAATTTAGGAGCGAATTATGGTTGGTCCTCAGTTACCGTATCAAAGGGAGGCGTGTGGGGTAGTTACAGTTCAGTGATCGAACTGAGTGACATGACCGAAACATCTACTATCTACAATACGAAAATTTATAATTACGCAGATGAGGGAACAGGTATTCGCCTCTGGAATAATTCAAACCTTTTCCTTGATAATGTAGAAATTTATAATGCCTCAGATACGGCGATCCACGCGAGTAGAAACGCTACAATATCAAATAAAGGTAATGGAATTATTAGAATATCGACAACAGGAGATAATAGGGCTTCTATATCCGCAAGCGGAGATTCAAAAGTAACTCTTTATAACACATATATTGAAAATAAAAAATCCAGTACCAGTGGGGTCTTGGTTGGAGATAGTAGTACTATATCTCTTACAAATTCATCTATTTCTTCAGTTAATAACAACACACTGATTTCAGGTGGAAGAAATCTAAATGTTAGTCTTAGTAACGTGGATTTGTCTAAATCTAAAAATCAGAGAATATCCGCTTCATCTGACTTAACTGTTAATATTCAGAATGGTACTTCTTTCGATGGTTATACTTCTCAAGAAAATGATGGTTCAATTAATATAAATTTAACAAAATCAAGTTGGAACATAACTAAAAATTCTACTTTGTTTTCTCTATCACTAAATGAGAATTCATTTTTAACATTTAACTGCGGGAATGGAGATAAGTTCTACTATATATCCGCTGGTTCTGTTTTCATGGATAAGAGTAGTCAAATAAGGCTTGATCTTGATGAGACGAAAATTTTGAGTATGATCTCTTCCGGTGATGAATTCCAACTATTTTCGGGCGATTTGACGAATTATGATCTTTCAGATATTGATATGTTCAACTCTGACGGATCATATAAATTAACTTATGAAGAAGGGGAATCGGGAAAGGGATGGTTCAAATTAATAGGATATGGCGTTGTTCCCGAACCATCGACTTCTACCATGAGTCTATTAGGAATTGTTTGTATTCTCCTAAAGAGACGGAGGGTTTGATAGAAAAAAGGAAGATCGTAAGTTGATCTTCCTTTTTTCTATATTGTTCACCTTCAAATAATTAGGATATAATGAAAATATTATAAAATAGTTTGGTTAGTCAAGTATGTAGGTCCCATAAATTTCTTAGAAATACCAGAATAAAAATGAAAATTGCGCTAGAATCAACGCCTTAATTATAGCCGATTGCCGGAACAGGAATTTATTCCATTTAAAAAATCCTTCTCCTGATTACATTAAAGTTTTAACTTTTAATGACAGGGATGGGAGTGGCCTACCTGGTTCAGAACAGGAAATAGCAGGAGCAGAACCAGGCGATAATCAGCAGGCCGCAGGTGAATTCAAGCAGAAGCCCCGTAAGCATCCCCAGGGCGGCGCCTGACCCGGCCTTGAATGCGGCGGCAATGTCCTTGCGGGCGAAAATAAGTTCGGCCAGGAGTGCCCCCAGGAACGGCATGACCAGAAGGCCGACAATGGGGGTGAACAGGATGGCGCCCACAATGGCTCCGATGAAGGCGCCCCAGATTCCTGCCGAGGTACTGCCGAATTTTTTGGCTCCCATGCCGCCGGAAAGCTTGTCAATGACGAGTCCTCCCGCGACCAGAAGCGCCAGCACGGTCCACTCCCACCACGCCAGGGTCTGGCTGCCCATGACTCCCTGCCAGATGCAGCCGGCCGCAATGATGATGATGCCGGGCAGCATGGGAATAAGTGTGCCGATCAGTCCCATGCCGAACAGGAGCAGGGTGACGCACCAGATGAGGGTTTCAGAAAGTACCGGGGGCATGTTTTCGTTCTTAGCAGGAAGCGGGAGATGTGGCAAGGATTCTGCCCGGCTTGCGGCATGACGGAAAAACGCTGGTCGTCTGATGGATTGCTGTTGCAGTTTCCGTAGTCTGAGTATGCAATGCATGCCTATGGTTTTTTCCGGTTCTTTTTTACGGAACGGAGTCTTGTGTTCCTGTGCCCTGCTTATGGCAACAGTTTCCTTTTCCGCCGAGGTCCCGGAAGGGGATTCCGTCGCCATCCGGGAAATTGTCCGTCCGCTGAAAGCGCATGTGGGCGTTTCCGCCGTCATGCTGGACACGGGCGAATCCGTCTCTGTGGGGGACGAAGCTTTTTACCCCATGCAGAGCGTTTATAAATTCCCGCTGGCCCTGTCTGTGCTGAAACGGGTGGACCAGGGAGTTCTGGACCTGGATCAGAAGGTGAAAGTGACCAGGGACCAGTTGCCGGAAAAAACATGGAGCCCTTTGAGGGACCGCTTTCCGCAGGGCGGCGAGTTTCCACTGAAGGAATTGTTGCGTTTTTCCGTGCAGGAAAGCGACAATAACGCCTGTGACATCCTGTTTTCCCTGATAGGCGGCCCCGCAAACGTTCAAAAGGATTTGAAGGAATGGGGGGTGGAGAACATGAACGTCAAATACACGGAGGCGGACACACACCGGAATCATGAATGGCAGTATTCCAATTCCGCCCGTCCCACCGCCATGACCTCCCTGTTCCGGATGTTTGACGAGGGGAAGATATTGAAAAAGGATACACAGCTTTTTTTGTGGGATATGATGGCTTCCTGCGCTACAGGGGCGGAGCGGTTGAAGGGCCTGCTGCCGAAGGAATACGTGGTGGCGCACAAGACCGGAACGGGAGGAACGTTGCCGGACGGCGCCGTTTCCGCCATCAATGACGCCGGGATCATTGTACTGCCCGGCGGCAGGAGAATGGCTGTGACTGTTTTCGTGATGAATTCCAAGGATTCTCCCGCCGTCTGCGAGGGGACGATCGCTTCCGTAGCCCGCTGGCTGTGTACGGAATGGAAAGCCGCCGGAGGCGTTAAGAAGTGAACGTCCGGGCCGGGACATGTTTTAAGCTTGGAAAGGCCGCGTGCATCAGGCAAGGTGTGCCGCGTTATTCATGAAGAACCTATTGAGCCGGTACATCAGTCTGAGTCTGGCGCTGCGGTATTTGAATCCGCTGCGCACGTTCTTTTCCATCATCACCCTGATCTGCCTGCTGGGCGTCTCTCTGGGGGTGATGGTGCTCATTGTCGTGTTGTCCGTCATGGGAGGTCTTCAGAAGGAAATTCAGGGCAACCTGTTCGCGCATTCCCCCCATGTGCAGGTATGTTACAGGAATGATTTCGGTGTCCGTGAAGTGATTCCGGACTGGGTGGAGCTGAGCGGCAGGCTCAGGCACGTTCCCGGCGTCCAGTCCACGTATGCCCTGATTGAGGATTATGCGCTGGTGGACGTACAGGGGAAGCAGAGGCCCTGCTTTTTCCGCGCCATTGATACGGAAAATGCGGCACAGCTTGAGGATTTGAAGCATTTGATCGTTTCCGGAAATGCCGATCTGGACATGGGGGAAAAGGCAGTCATTTCTTCCATCGTGGCGGAGAACATGGGCCTGAATGTGGGCGATACCGTGCGCGTGTACACCACCCGGAATTTTCAGGAAATTTCACACGCCTATCAGCAGACGGAACTACCTCTGCTGGCGGAAAAAAACGCCGCGGAGCTGGATGAGCTGAAGAAATGGGGAAAATCTCTGAAAGCGGAGCAGGGGCGTGAAGAGGTGTCCCAGGCGTCCGTGGACCAGGCGTTCGCCACTCTGAACAGCCTGTTGGCCGTCCCCCGCAGGGATACGGAACGCTCCGGCCTGCTGGACATGATCGGCCTGCTCAATGAAGGGGAGGCCCTGGAGGGAGGCAAGGCAGCTTTTCCGGAAGGTACGGGCAAGGAATGGGAAGCTGTTTTGGCCGGATTCACCGCCGAACGGCGCAATGAGGCGGACATGGAATGCTTCCGTAAAATCAAGGAGCTGGTCATGCCCAAGGATTTGGAAGTCATCGGCATTTACCGCGCCTCCCAGCACACGCCCAGCCCGGACCTGTTCATTCCCCTGGTCATCGGCCAGGAATTGCTGGGGTATGAGGATGATGTGGTGCAGGCCGTGGCCCTGCGCGTGGATGATCCCTACCATGTGGAGACCATGCTGGCGCCCGTGATGCAGGCTCTGGAAAAGGAGAAGCCTGCTTCTTCCTGGGTTCTGGAAACCTGGCACGACCGGTTCAATTCATGGTTTGAACTGATGCAGAAGGAACGCATGATGATGAGTTTTGTCCTGTCGTTTATTTCCCTGATATCCGCGTTCTGCATCATGGCGGTGATGTTTACCGTTTCCATTCAGCGCAAACGGGAGATCGCCGTCATGAAGGCTTTGGGCGCCACGCCGTTCCAGGTGGTGCGCGTGTTTCTGTGGCAGGGGGTGATCATCGGTTTTGCAGGGGCCCTTCTGGGCGTTGGACTGGGGCTGCTCGTGCTGGAATACCGCATGCAGATCCAGGGTTTTCTGGCGGGAATAGGCTTTGATCCGTTCCCCGTGGCCTTCCACGGCACGGCGAATATCCCGGTGGTGGTTGATTGGGGGGAACTGGCATGGCAGGCGGTGAAGGCCTTTGTGATGGTCGTCGTGGCTTCCATCATTCCCGCTCTCATCACGGCGCGCCAGGATCCGGCCCGTTCCCTCCGCAGCATGTAAACGGAAGCGACTCATGGATATTTACTGGATTCAGGATCATGAAAAAAAGGGGCCTTTGCCGGAAGTGGAAGTCATTTCCATGCTGGAGGCGGGCCTGATCCCGGAAACCGCCCGCGCCTGGCATGCCGGGTGTGACGAATGGGTGCAAATACGTGAACTGCCTGTGATGAAGGAAATGTTTGACCGGAAAGATGAAGAGAAACGCCGAACCATGAAGGAAACCGCCCCCGGAGAGGATAGCGTGCTCACTGGACCGGAGGAATCCGGTGGTGAACGTTCCATGGCGGAGGCTGGGGAAAAATCTCCGGAGGCGGAAAATGAAGTGGTTCTGGTCGTTCCTTACCCTTACGTCCGTTTTCTGGGAAGGATGGCTGACGTGATGATGCACATGACGCTGTATCTGGCCCTGCTCAGGCTGTTCGGTATAGGATTCCAGCCCGGACTGCTGCCGGGCACGTATGAAGCTCTTCTTTACATCTGCCTGCCGATGACGCTTATTGAGGCTCTTTTCCTGAGCACGCTGGGTACGACGCCCGGCAAATCCATGCTCGGCGTTTCCGTGCGCGACTATTTGGGAAACAGGCTGTCTTTCTCCACTGCGTTCAGGCGCTCTCTGTTCGTGATGGTGCTGGGCCTGGGGTGTTTCGCCCCCACTCTGACGATGCTGGCCCTGTTTTTTTCCTGGTGGTGGGTACGCCGTTTCGGCTTCACGCCGTGGGACAGAAGACTGGGAACGACGGACGTATTGAACGAGCCCCTCTCCTTCCGCAAGGTGGCCATGACCCTGGCCCTGATCATTCTGTGTTTGCAGATCATGTACTTCCTGATTCTTCCCTGGCTTCCGGACATGGAGGCCTATGTGCAGGCGTCCTCGCAAATGTGACAAAAAGGCCGTTTTTGCGGGATTTAGTCTTTTCATCACCTGAAATTTTCTCATACTTGTGGCGCCATGCCAGAAATACACCCAACGGCGGTAGTGCATCCTACTGCGGAAATTGCGGATGATGTCAAAATAGGCCCTTTTTGCGTTGTCGGGGAGCAGGTGAAGCTGGGGCCCGGATGCGTGCTTCACAGCCACGTGGTCATTGACGGCCCGTCCTCCTTCGGCAGCGGCAATGAATTCTTTCCATTCTCCGTCATTGGGCTGAAAAGCCAGGACTTGAAGTACCGGGGCGAACCCACTTATCTGGAAGTGGGGGACAACAACGTTTTCCGGGAAAACGCCACTATCAACCGTGCTACGGATATTGGCGGCAGAACGCGGATCGGAAACAACAACTTGTTCCTGGTATCCTGCCATGCCGGTCATGACTGCCAGATTGGCAACCATGTCATCTTTTCCGGTTTTGCGACGGCTGCCGGGCATGTAACGGTGGAGGATTACGCCATTCTGGCGGGATGCTGCGCCGTGCACCAGTTCGTCCGGATTGGAGAGCATGCCATGGTGGGCGCTGTGGCCCGCGTGGCCCAGGACGTGCTGCCCTACACCATTGTAGAAGGCCATCCCGCCGTTACGCGCGCCGTCAATTCCATAGGCATGCAGCGGCGCGGTTTTTCAGAGGAAGACCTGCGGGCCGTGCGCATGTGCTATAAGAAGCTTTTCGTCAACAAAAAACTGACGGTGCATGAGGCCATCGAGGAACTTTTACAGTCTCCTTACGGGGAAAATCCCTGCCTGCAGCGCATCATTGAATTCGCGCAGACGTCGGAACGCGGATTCTGCCACTGAGGCTATGAAAACAGGTTTTGTCTTTGACCTGGACGGAACGCTGGTGGACTCCATTCCCGGCATTGCCCGCGGATTGAACCTGGCTCTGGAATCCTTGGGATGCCCGGAACATTCCGTAGAAGCGATTCGCGGAATGGTTGGGCGGGGCGCCCGGGAGCTGTGCGTGGCCGCCTTGCGTGGATATTTTAACGGACCCGTTCCGGAATCCGCCTTTGAAGCCTTGCATGCGGGTTTTATGCGGGAATACCGGCATACCTGGGAAAACGGAACAGTTCCTTATGCTGGCATTCGTGACATGCTCCTGCAACTAGCGGAAGAAGGCCATCCCCTCGGCGTTCTGTCCAACAAGCCGCACGTGGTGACCGTGCCTCTGGTGCATCACGTCTTTCCGGATGTGCCTTTCCGGATTGTAATGGGTTTTTCCGAGCGTTTTCCCCGCAAGCCGGAGCCGGATTCCCTGCTGTCCATCGTCCATGAATGGGGCAGGAAACCGGAGGAGGCATGCATGGTGGGAGATTCCGCCCACGACGGCAATACGGCCGTAAATGCCGGCACCCGGCTGGTCCTGGTAGGGTGGGGGTACAGTACCCGTGCCGCCCTCGACGCTTTCCATGTGCCTGTGTGCGGTTCCGTGCAGGAGCTGTCCTTTTGCCTGGAACATGAGGAAAACCTGCCGTTTCCGGTTCTGAAACAGGGGGACGAGGTTTCCGAATAGGCCGGAGGCCTGGTGCAGAAGCTTTGCGCAAAGCTTCTTTTTGTCCGTTTTCACTCTTCTTCCTGTACGTCTGTGCCCTTTGCCCGCAAGGTGATGTCTTCCAGACCGGAAGGCAGGTCCTTGGATGACGTGACGCCCAGATTCTTCAATTTCTGGGCCCGCGGAATGAACCGGTGCTCAAAGGAGGAAACGGTCTTGTTGTACTGGTTGACCGCTTGGTTCAGGCTTTTGCCCAGGGAGGAAAAATGCCCGGTGAGGATGGCGCAGGTATCGAACAGGTCCGTTCCCGCTTCAGAAATCTTTTTGGCGTTGTCCGCCAGTTGTTCCTGTTTCCAGCCGTAGGCTACGGTTTTCAGCAGTGCGATCAATGTGGAGGGTGTGGACAGGATAACCCTGTTTTCCGCGCCGAATTCGATCAGGGACGGGTCGGCTTCCAGAGCTGCCTGGAAAAAGGCTTCCCCCGGCAGGAACATGATGACGAATTCAGGGCACGGCGAAAACTGGGCGAAGTAGTTTTTGGCGCTCAATTGCTGCAAATGCTTTTTGACGTCCGCCGCGTGACGGCTCATCCACTGGCTCCGTTCCTCCTGCCTGTCTGTCTCTCCGGCATGGAGGTAGGCCGTCATGGGAGCCTTGGCGTCAATGATGATGGAGCGTCCTCCCGGAAGATGGATGACCATGTCCGGGCGGATCCTGTCTTCTTCTCTGGAACGGGTCTGCTGCGTGGTGAAATCGCAATATTCCACCATGCCCGCCAGTTCCACCACACGGCGAAGCTGGAGTTCTCCCCACTGGCCGCGGGCGTTGTTATGGTGCAGGGCCTGGGAAAGCCTGGCTGTTTCGTTCTTCAGGGCCTCATTGCCGGAAAGGATGTAGCGTATCTGGGTTTTCAGGTCCGCATAAGCGCCCACGCGCTCCTTTTCTATTTCTCCCAGGCGGGACTGGACCAACTTGAGGGAGTCACTCACCGGCTTGAGCAGGGACTCAATGGCCTGCTTTCGGGATTCCAGATCATGCCTAGCCTGCTGGTGCTGGTTCTGGAGACGCGTTTCCGCCAGATTGAGGAATTGTTTTTCCGAGTTGCGAAGGACTTCCGCACTGATGCCGGCAAAGGAATTCCTGAGCACTTCTTCCGCGGTGCGGAGCATCTGCGTCCTGTCCTCCGCCCGTTCCCGCCAGGAGAGGGATTCCGCCTCCAGGCGGACGGAACGATCCCGGTAGCGCAGCAGGGCGACCAGAAGCGCCAGGCAGGCAAGCAGGAGCAGGGCGGCCAGAAGCCAGGGAATGAAGGGGGGAATCATGGAAGGTGGTGGATCAGATGGGAGTGGCGTAGGGGATGCCGTCCGTTTCATCTACGGGTTCGGCCAGCGGAATGTTGTCATCGGAACTGTCGAGCGGCTCTGCATAGGGAATGTCTTCTTCCGAGCCCGGCTCCGCAAGGGGAATATGCTTTTCACACATTTTGGCCGGGGCCTGGTAGCCTACCGTTGTTTCATAATAGGCCGTTTTGGCGTATTGGCAGCCGGAATGGGCCAGTTGGTTGGATTCCCGGCATACGAGAACGGCCTGGCCTTCCGAGGCTGCCCTGGTGCGGATCGCGTTGGAGGGATAGCCTTCCTTTTGGGAGGCCAGCATGATATCCGTCCAGATGGGAAGAGCCAGCGTGCCGCCGTACCCTTTTTCCAGAATCTTGGTGGCGGTGTCAAATCCCACCCAGACGCTGCATGTCAGGTTGGAGGTGTAGCCTGCGAACCAGGCGTTCGTGTAATTGTTCGTAGTGCCTGTCTTGCCTCCGCACGGCGCTTTGAACCCCAGGGCGGTGATTCTGCCCGCAGTGCCTCCGGGCTTGCAGACCTGCTGGAGAATAGAGGAGGTGATATTGGCCGCGCGTTGGGAATAAACGGCGCGCCTGCTCTTGGTGATGGCAAAGCGCGGCTGCCCTTTGGAGTCCGTAATGTGGTCGATGATATATGGCGTGGGGCGCACGCCGCCGTTGGCAAACACACTGTAGGCGCTCGCTACGTCCAGGGGGGAAGCTTCCCAGGTGCCCAGGAACAGGGCTGGAGTCTTGGAGACGTTTCCATGGAACCCGGCCAGCTCGGCGGACTGGATGACGTTGCCCAGCCCGGCCCGGTTGCCGATGCGTACAGACATGGTGTTGCGGGAAAGAATGAGGCCGAAAGAGGCGGGCTTCATGCCGCGGTAGGTGCCGTCCGAGTTGCGGGGGGACCAGTTGGCTGCGCCGCGTATTTCCCCATGGGCGATTCGGTCGTCGGAAATGCGGGTATCCGCGGAATTGCCCTGCTGAAAGAAAGTGGCGTAAACGAACGGCTTGAACAGGGAGCCCGTCTGCCGCCGGGACTGGATGGCGCGGTTCAGCTTGGATTCCTCCGCGTCCCGTCCGCCGACAACGGCCAGAAGCGCTCCCGTGGCATTGTCCATCACCACGGCCGCGGACTGGATGTAATTGGGCATGGGGGGCTGTTTTTTTCCCCTCTGTTCCGCGGGAATTGCCTTGTAGGCGGCCAGGGCCGCCTCATATTCCGCCTTGGTGGTCAGTTTGTTTTTAACGATGCCGCGTTTCTCTCTTCTAGCCTGGAGGGAGGCCAGGTGCTTTTTGAAATCCTTCCGGCTTTCCAGAGCCGTCATGTGCTTGTTGATGATGTCCAGCGTGGCGTTCTGCAGGTCCAGGTCCAGCGTGGTATGGACCACGAGACCTCCCAGGCGGATGTCTTCCTCTTCCAGAATGGCGTCCAGCTCCCGGCGCACGAGGTCCATGGCGTAGTTTTCCTCGGACCTGGACTGCGGCGGATGCGTCACGATGGGTTCCGCGAGAGCGGCGGCGTATTGCATTTCCGTGATCTTGCCGGCGTCTTTCAGCAGCCCGAGCACGATGTCCCGGACTTTTCTGGCTTCTTCCGGGTGCTTGAGGGGGGAAAAATCATTCGGGCCGTAGATGATGCCTGCCAGCGTGGCGCATTCCGAAAGGGAGAGGTCGCGGGGCTCCTTGTCATAATAGCCGCGGGACGCGGCGGCTATTCCCAGGAAGGTGTGGCCCCAGAAAATGCGGTTAATGTAGGTTTCCAGAATTTCGTCCTTGCTGTAGGTTGCCTCAATGCGTTTGGCCAGGGCTACTTCCGTCAGTTTGCTGTGCAGGTTGCGTTCCTGGTGGTTATAAGTGATTTTGGCAAGCTGCATGGTCAGGGTGGAGGCGCCCTGCGTGGCTCTTTTGTGCTTGATGACCTGGGCGACGGCGCGGCCCACGCCGATCCAGTCCACGCCGCCATGGTCGTAAAAGCGATTGTCTTCACGGAGCAGCAGTGCATCTATAAAAATGGGAGGAACTTCCTGAAGGGGAACGCGCCTGCGGTTCTCTCCGTGCAGGGTGCCGATGGTCCGGTTTTTGCGGTCGAGAATAACCGTGCGTTCCGGAATGTTGCTTTTCACTTCCGAAATGTCGTAGCGGTTGGAAATGGTGCCGTACAGGAAAACGAGAATGGCACCGACGACGATGCCTACAAAGGAAACGCTCAACAGGATGCGGAGGGGCCAGCTGATGAACCAGCGGATATTGCGGGTCAGGGCGCCGATGAAGCGGAACGGCATTGTCAACACGAACCACAGGGCCCCGAAGATGGTGAAGCCCGGTTTGCGCCGCTTTCCGGAAGGCCGGGAACTCCTTTCCGGAGTGGCTTCTTCGTCATACTCAACCCGGGGTGTGGGACGGGGTGTTTTCCGTGGCCGCGGAGAGGGCGCGCCATACGGAGAGGAGGAATCGCGCGGGCCTGCCGTTCTGCGGGTGGGGCCCGGAATCACGGCCGGCCGTGGCTCTTCTCCTGGCAGGGCGGGATAGGCAGGGCGGGGCGATTGCCTCTTTCTGCGTGAGGAGCGGGCGCGGGAGGCCGACTGGGCGTCCGGGATGCGTTCCCTCCAGGAGCCGGCGTTTCCTTTCCGTAATTTGTCGTCTACACCCATCCGTGGGGAAATTTTATCATAAATATTTCGGATGGTCGAAGCAAAAGATAGTGTGCCATGTCGCAAATTCATAGACAAATCCGGTCCGTATTGAACGTTCTTGTAGTAGGATATGTCAAACCATCCGATTATCGGTAATTTCATGATATCAAAACATAGAATGGCGAGTTTTTATTACTTGGTCGTTGGGGGCCTTTTGTCCCTATTATTCGTGGGGGACGGCATGGCGGAGACGGTGCCCTCCATGGCAAATTTGCAGAAACAGATTCAACAGGTAGCCCAATCTGCCACAGCAGCTACGGTAGCCCTCGTTTCCGATGGTGGAGAAACGGGTAGCGGCGTTATTGTAAGTCCCCAGGGACTCATTCTGACGGCGGCCCACGTGGTAGGCGGCGACGAGATGATGCGTGTAGTATTTTCAGACGGGCGCGTGATGAAAGGCCGCGTCTTGGGAGCCAACTTCACCCGTGACGCCGCCATGGTGCAGATTCTTGGCGAGGGCACCTATCCGCATGTGGAACTGGGCGAGTCCGATGCATTGCATGTAGGTGACTTCGTGGTGGCCTTGGGGCATTCCAAGGGATTTGACCCGGAACGCCGTGCGCCCATCCGAATGGGAAGGCTTTGCACGGACGGAAAACAGAGGTTTCTGATCTCCGAATGCACGCTGATAGGCGGCGATTCCGGCGGTCCCCTTTTTGATCTGACTGGAAAGCTGGTGGGCATTCACTCCTCCATTGGCCCTATGCTGAAAATCAACAACCATGTTCCCGTTTCCGTTTTCCGTCAAGATTGGGAGAAACTGCTTTCCGGCCGCCATTGGGGCCAGCTGGGCTTGCATCCCATGGCGGACCCGGACTCCCCTGTTCTCGGCTTTGCCATGATGGATGTGATGGGTGTGGAGGGTGTTGTGGTGGAGGATGTGGTCGTGAATTCTCCTGCGGATGAAGCGGGCATCAGGCCTGGCGACGTCATCACGCATATGGACAGCCGAGGCCTGCGCTCCGTGCGCGACATGTTCCGGGAGCTGGGGCGCCACAGGCCGGGAGAAACGGTGCCTCTGGTTGTTCTTCGGAAAGGAACGGCCTACAAGGCCGACCTCACCTTCGGCAGGCGCGGTGACCTGATATCCGGTCTGAAACAAGTGGAACAATCCCAGGGATGATGATCAGATACCTATTGACAGTACTGGCGGCGGGTACCGTATGCGCTCAGGAAATAGCTTCCCCCCTCCCCGCGGACCAGATGATTGCACCGGAAGACAAGGCGGTGCTGGATACCCAGGCGCGCCAAATCTTCCAGGAATGGGACAGGGTAGCCGTTCCCATCGGCAAATCCGTGGTGGCGCTTGTGGCGGGCAACCGTCAGGTGGCTCTGGGTACCGTGGTAGGCAAGGGCAAAGTGCTCACCAAGCTGAGCGACTTGCAGAAGGAAAGGCGTCCGGTCATGCTGGTGGACGCCTCCGGGAAAATTTATGATGCCAAGGTCCTGTTTGCCCTGCCGGAACATGACCTGCTGATGATGGATGTACCGGGGCTGCCTGCTCCGCCCATTGATCTGGACTCCTATGTGCAGGCCAAGGAAGGGGATATTATTGCAGCCGTGTCTCCCACGGGGCATGTCAGCGATTTCGGAGTGGTGTCCGTAGCCCAGCGCAGCCTAAGAGCGGACGACCAGCCTTATCTGGGTATTGTCTCCGATCCCCGCTGGGATGGCGAGGGAGTTATGATCGGAGGCGTGGAAGCCGGGAGCGGTGCCCACCGTAGCGGTCTCCAGGCCGGGGATGTGCTGATGAAGCTCAATGGAAAACCCGTGGACGGGATGTATTCCATACGTGCGGCCATGGTAGGCGTGCGGCCAGGGGAAACCGTCCCTGTGGAAGTGGTGCGCCAGAACCGGAAGGTGGAGGGGCAGCTTCTCACAGGGTCTAGGCCCAAAGTGATGAAATTCCCCCAGAAGCGGCTGGATATGATGAACTCCATGGGCAACCGCATGAGCCTGAAGCGTGACGAATTCCCGCTGGTCATCCAGTCGGACATGACTTTGTTCCCGGAACGGGCAGGGTGTCCGGTCATTGACGTCAACGGCAAATTCGTGGGACTGGCTCTGAGCCGTGCCGGACGGACGGAAACGTACATCCTGCCTTCCTGGATATGCCGGGAATTGGTGGAGGGCGTGCTTCCGAAAGTGCAGCAATATCAGGCAAGCCGTGATGAAAACATCCCGGAAGCGGAGCCGGTGGACGAGGCCTATGACGCGCACCGTTTGGAGGAAAACCGCCGGAAAGTGGAAGACAAGATGAGCCGTCAGGGCCTGGTGCCGAAGGTGTATTAGGATAGCGGAGGAATGTAGAGCCTGTTGATGGGGCTATGGAGCCTTTCCTGACTGCTCATGCATGGTGGGGCCAGAACGTCGTGTTATTTCTCGGCGGAAGGCTCCTTCGGAAGAACTCTTTATGTTCCATATTCCTCAAAACGGAGATCGGGAAAAATCTGTTTTCCTGTGCCGTATAAATGCAATGGGTTACATTTCCGGGGATGTAGAAGAAACGGACAGGATGCGGCCCGTTTCCTGGGAATATGCAGGGCATCATCTTCTTCCGGTTTCTCCACGCTGACTTGAATGTGAAGGAGCCTTGTCCTGAGCAAAATCACCCCTGTCCGTGTACTCTAATTCCACTTTCTCCGCATGGTTCGATTCTTCCGGATACTGCCGGATATCTTAATACCACGGAAAGGCTGTCAATCCCGGTCTGGAGGTGTTCGGAGTAATGGAATCAAGCATCAATAAGCCCTACGACACTCGGTTTTTTCGGCGTGTTTCACGCAGAGAGAGTTTTCCACACCGTCAAATGGGCAGCTGACTTTTTCCAGCTTGGCCCTGAACCTCCTTGAGTGCTGATGAATTCCTTGCGGATGGTCTCGGCAGCCGATCTATTTTTCTTCATAAAAATCCCTTGAATATTGTATCTATAGGAGTGATTTTTATAACGATACGATATATGTTGAGTTTTTATGTATTATTTCAGGAGCTGATTGAATAGCAGTATTCGGAATGTTTCCATGCTCCTGCCGGGGACACGGGTAATTTTTCTCCGGGAAATTACGGTTGCTTGAACTCCATTCCTCCCGGAAATGCCCGGAGGACTCTCTGTATGGCCTCTCTTGGAAAGAGGCTGAAATATTCTCCGCAGGAAGGACGGTATCCGTTACCGTGCCGGAGGCGCGGCAGCCGTTTTTTCCTTGAAAATCATCAGTTCTGAAAGGACGACCGTGCGTCCGGAAGCATCCGGAGAAATAATCATGACGACCTTGCGTCCCGGATAAGTGGTGAGCATCATGCCGCGTTCCTTGACTTTAACGACTTTTCCGTCTTTAAGGCGCGCCATGTACGTTAAGTTGGCGGGAGTGGAGCGGGCCGCGCTGGCACCTGCTGCGTCCTTTCCAAAGACATAAGTTGCCATGCTGGGAAGCTCAATGGCGCTTTTTTCTCCCATTGGGGGATTGGGCAGTTCCAGAGTGAACGTGCGTCCGGTAAGGTTCTGGATGTAGATGCAGTTCATTGGCAGTTCCGCTTCATTGATGAAATCCAGCGTGAAATCTCCCTTGCTGTTCTTGCCTACCAAAGCCAGCGTTTTGGGACCGAGGTTATCCGGGAGCGGTTTGGAAACCAGCTTATTGGTCGGCATGCCTTTTTGGTCCAAGCCTCCGAAAAGGGTAATGATCTTGCTCCGGGGATAAACGCTGCGCCGTCCTGGCAACGCGGCGCGAAGTTCCACTTTCTCCAGCCTTTTGCCGTCAATGGGCATGTAAATGACTTCCGGGAGAGTCATGGGAGTTTTCAGCACGAACCGGATGCCGTTGACGGAAGCAGGCGAAAGGGACTTGTCCACCGTATCTCCGACGGGGGAATTTCTAGCCGGTTCAGGCGTTCTGGGTGCCGCAGGCTGGCGGGACTGCCCATGTACGAGGGGTACGCTTCCGAGGAAGCAGGAAAGGGTCAGGATGAATGGGATGCGCATATGTTCTGGAAAATATGAAGTGTAGGAAGAGAACCCGATACCAATTGTTTGACCGGAGCATTTAACCGGCACGGGAGCGGTTGGAAGACGGATGCTGCGGAGACAACGGCAAGTCAATAAAGCATTGTTGGGAATGCCAGTCTTGACGGGTTTTATATCCCTTGTGAAGTACATGAATGGGGAAGGCCGTGCAAGCTTAAAATAGGGATGTGGAATATTATGCAACAAGAAAAAACGAAACCTGGAGACGGCGGCCCGCAGATAAAAAGCCGCCGCGTTCCGGGAAAAGGAAGGCGGCGGCTGTCAATGATTGCCGAATGCTGAAAGAAAAGGGCGGTAGGAAAAGGGGAGGGATTCCCGGACAGGAAGCCCTTCAACCCATTTTTTACTTCTTTATCACACCTCTTCAGGTGAGAGCCATCGGAAGGAAACAATGTTGAAGCGGCGGCCAAAAGCCTTGTTCACCGCACTCAAATCCGTCGTTTCCAGCGCCCCGGTCTTCATGTTCACCTTCGTTGCCGCCGTCTCGGGACTGTTCACAGGGTCCACGTAGTTGATGCCACGCTGCACCACCGCCTCGCACCACGCACGGGAAAGCACCACTCCCTCCCGGCTCGTCACTTCTCCGTAGGCGCGGATTGTAAACGTGTCGTCGCGCGTCGTCAGGATGTTGCCCAGCACCGCAAGCACGTCCGACTGGATCAGGTAGCCGGGAGCCGCCGTGAAGACCGACCCCTTGGCCGCATCCGCGTTCGGATAACCCGCCTTGGGTGTGATGACCATGTCCGTGAGTTCGTCAAAGGTGCTGTTGATCGAGCTTTCGTCAATGGCCGCCTGAAGCGCCCCCTTCACCCCCATCTCTCCGCTCTGCAGGCGGCGGTTGATGAAGTCGGACATGTTCAGGAAGGGGCCCCTCTTCTTGACTTCCTTGACCATGTTGTCGGCCAGTGCGCGGATCTGCGTGTCGCTGAGCGTGCGCAGGTCCGACCAGGCCATGGCCTCCCCGTCGGGGATGCCGTTGGTGATGCCAATGGAGCCGTAGTCGTCCACGTGGGACTTGTTGCTGCTGGCCACCCCGAAGCGGGAGAAATTGGCCTGGTTGCCGCTCAGCACCGAGGGCCTGCCGTTGGAAGAGTAGAGGAGCTTGCGGTTCTTGAGGCCCATGAGCATGGCCTCCCAGGCTCTCCGGGAGGTGGAGTTGACGTTGAAGCCCCCGGCGATGGGAAGGTACTTGGCGGAGAGCTTGTAGCCCTCGTCGGTTTTGGCCAGTTCGTCGATGACCGCTTCGGCGGGCTTGCCCTGAAGGTCCGGGGAGAGGCGCCTGTTGGCAATGCCTGCGGCCTTGTTGGAGGAAGTGTCCGTGGAGAAGGCCTCCTTGAGGACGGCCTTGAGGTCCTCTTTGGCGGAGCCGCCGATGCTGCGGGGCCGCGCGGCCAGGGATGAGGTGAACCAGGAGTCCCAGAGGGCGTCGTTGATCATCAGTCCGTGGTCCCAGAAGTCTCCCAGGGAGGCGTCGCCCATGATTTCATTGTGGGAGAATACCTTGTCGGCAGGCAGCATGGGGTCGGCAAAGGAGTTTCCGATGCCCACGCCCGGAACGCCTGACTGGTAGGCGAAGCGCTTGGCGATGGCAGCTTTGGAGTCGGTCTTGTACCATCCGGGAGTAAGCCTGAATCCTGCGAATCCGGCGAGGCTGGAGGGCTGCTGGAATGGGAGTTCGGCGGCCACAATCTTGTTGACCTGTTCGGCGCCGGGTCCGCCGAAGGGGGAGAGGCGGGTGCCGTCGTTGGAGAGGATGTTGGAGATGGTGATGGGGAAGAAGTCGCTGTTGGCATTTTTGACCTCGAACTGGTAGGGGCTGTATGAGCGTCCGAGTTCGGATGCGGTGGGCATCTGGCCGCCCCAGAAGAGGGGGCTGGAGTGCTGCCAAGTCTTGGCGCGGTAGTCCTTGCCTTCCGGGTAGGCTCCGATGACCGGAGGCTTGCCCCATTTTACTGAAACCCCGTAGTAGGCTACGAATGTGGAGTCCTCTGCCGCAGTACCGTAAAAGCCCCGGCGTTTTCTGTTGTCATCCGGTCCTTCATTGTCCAGGAACATGTCGGCCGGGAGCTTGACTTGATCAAGCAGGGGCTTTTCCCAGGCACCCCAGTTGAGGTTTAGGATAGCAGGCATGGCTTTGGCAAATACGGCAGGGTCACTGCCGTTTGATAATGAACCGGATTGGCCTAGCTGTCTGGGATTCATGATCCCGGAAACCATGACAAGAGTACCGAGTTTTTTGGATTGAGAGGAAAATTCATCCGTGTATTTCGTGCAGAGGACAATGTTGTGCGGCGTATAATTGAGGTCGTCCAGATCTTCCGCAAATTTAATGGACATCATGGCGGTGCCTCTGTCCTCATAGCCGCTTCCGGATAAATACTGATATTGAATACCGTCAGCCTGGTTGATGGCATAGGAACTGACCTGCCCCGGATCCTGAGTCCAGCCTTCCTTGAAGGCGAAGTTGTCCACGCGGATGTCATTTTTGTTGGCCTTGGACTGGGTGACCGCGTTGCCATGTTCAATTTTGGCTACGACAGGATGTGCAAAAATGACGATTTCTCCGGCTTTAAGTACGGAAGGTTCTCCCGCCTTGCCTACGCCGCCAGAAAGCAATTCCGAAGTTTTACGGAACGACGCTCCGAAGTCGGCAATCTGCCTGTTGTTGTAACCGTCATTGGGTGAATAGGGAGAGAATGGAGATTCGGAATAAGTCGCTGAAGAGGGATCCCAATTCTCAATCAGGTTGGCCTGCATGCGTGAATAGTTGTTCGTCTGCATGATCGGCATGTATCGGTGTTCCCCGAAGTAGGAGCCCCAGGGGCCGCCGTCCGCCCCGGTGAACGTCATGTCCACGTTGTACGGGTTCCACCACACGTACACCGGGATGACGGAGACGCGCACGTCAATGTGGCCGCCGCGGGAGCCGTGTTGGGCGTTGCGCTTGACGTAGTTGATCCCCACGAAGGAATAGAAGCGCAGCAGGATGGGATGGCGCATGTAGGTGTAGCGGTTGTCCATCATTTCCATGTTGGCGGAGGCGTCCGCGGCTACCAGCGTGCTGGGCGTCTGCCCATTCCATTGCAGTGTGGCGGAGGCATCCTGGCCGTCCCTTTTGGTTGAAGAGTCCCACACATTGGCCCACAGGTGGAGCTGGTTCCAGGAGCCTATCGGCCGGTTCTGTTCCGTCGGAGTTCCGTCCTCCGTGGCGTAGGGACGCAGGCCGATGTCCGCCGTATCTCCACGGAACTCCTCAGGCAGTTTTTCCTGGGAAAGAAGAATGTTCAAGTCCTTCTTCAAGCCACCGAATTTGGAATCCGTCTGGAGGCTGGAAGAAACCAGGGTGATGTCATGGTAAAGCTCTCCCAGGTCTTTCAGGCGGCCGTTTTTGCTGTTGGCAAGAAGCGTGTCACGGGAGATCAATTTTCTGGCTGCAGATGAATCGTCGCTGGAGCTTTCCGACATTAATGAGGCAATATTGAGGGTGTCCAGATCCGGGCCGGGGGTATCCCAGGTGGAGCGCAGAACGGTCAGTGCGTCAGTGCTTTCCTGGGAGGCATGGGGCATCAGGTTGATGCGCGCCTTCTGGTTTTCCGGCGTAATCCACCAGGCAATGTACTTGCGCGTGTTGGCATTCTTTTTCAGCCCCGTATTCTTTGAAGAATCATCCACGCGTACAGGGCGGACATGAATTTCCTTTTTATCCTGGTTGCGGGCTCCCACCGGGGTTCCTACGGTGCCGGGGCCCAGCAGGCAGACACTGCGGGAACTGCGGTTGGAACGGGTCCTTTGCCCCAGAAGGTTTTTTCCGGCTTCCAGGGTGCTGAGCCTGCGAAGGTCGGGGTCGGAAATCAGCCAGCGGCGGAACATGGAGCTTCTGCCCGTATCGTAGGTGGAAGCAATGCTCATGCCTGAGGAATTATTCCTGTTGAGCCAGGTGTCCCAGCTGTTCCAGGCGCCCAGGATGTAGGGGGAGCTTCCTTCGCTGGTGCCGGAAGAGAGAATGCCGGAGTTGGCGGAAACACGCTGGTCGGGTCCCAGCTCGCACTGGAGCTGTCCCAGGGATACTTCCAGGGAGAATCTGGCCAGGGACTTGGCCTCAGCAGCGAAGAGCTGTTTCTCGGAGATGCGCACCTGGGAGGATGCGATGGTAAGAAGGCCTACGCTCAGGAGGGCCAGGAGCATCATCAGGGTGATGGTGGCAATGAGAGCGAAACCCTTGCTGACGTGTTTAATAGGGCGTTTTTTGGAAGGTTTGATCTTCATGAAAAGCTATGGTTTTTAGCGAGACGTCTTCCTATTAGTTTGGAGTTGCCAAGCCATCCACTAATATGGAAAGGCGAAAAGCCAATTCTTATCTCTGAACCTTATAAAAAGCGGAGGGTGCATGCAAGCCTAAAATTGGTTGAAAAAGGATGCTGAAACCTTGTTTTCCGAACCGGAATTTTCCCTTTATTTGAGCTCTGAGATGAATTGGAATAATATTTTTATTCATTTATAATCAAATGTTTTATTGAGGTTATAAAGATAAATGCGGATTCCAAATTCGGCGGTTTGAAGAAGGACTTGAATATTATGCTGTCCCAGGAAAAACTGCCTGAGGAATTCCGTGGAGACACGGCGGACATCGGCCTGCGTCCCTACGCCACGGAGGACGGAACTCCGACGGAACAGAACCGGCCGATAGGCTCCTGGAACCAGCTCCACCTGTGGGCCAATGTGTGGGACTCTTCAACCAAAAGGGACGGCCAGGATGCCTCCGCCGCGCTGGAATGGAATGGACAGACGCCCAGCACGCTGGTAGCCGCGGACGCTTCCGCCAACATGGGAATGATGGACAACCGCTACACCTACATGCGCCATCCCATCCTGCTGCGTTACTACAATTTCATTGGGACCTATCTGACAAAGAACGATTTCCAGGCCCAGAACGGCGGCTGGATCAACACGTCCGTCTCCGTCATCCCCGTCTTTGTCTGGTGGAACCCGTACAATGTGGACATGAAAATGGAAGGGGCGTCCGGCTCCCCGTGGGGTTCCTACTTCGGGGAACACCGTTTCATGCCCATGCTGTTTGCGGACAATGTCAACGGAAGCAGCCAGCCTCTTTCCGACTTGAGAAGATATACGGAACATCCGCTGACTCCTTACACCCAGGGCTCCTATGGCGCCGTAAATGACCGCCAGATTGCCGACTTCGGCGCTTCCTACAGAAAGTCGGCACGCCTGAACGACAGCACCGGAGAGGTAAACAAGGGGGACGTATCCATCCTCAAGGCCGGGGAAATCGTCGTCTTTGCCCTTCCCTCCACCACGCGTACCGACAAAATCCAGCAAGGAGCCGTTTACAAATCCAAAATCAACGGGAATGACATCCGGACGGACAACTTCGCCCTTCGGGAAGGCTGGCCGCAGGACCTGAGCGAGATGGCTTCCTACGGCGTCAACATTTATACGGGACTCCAGTACCAGTATTTTGAAAACACCGAATTCGACACGCCTACCAAATATACGTTCTGGGCCCGGTTTGCGGAAACGGATGATGAACTGGTGGGCAACAATGGCAACAAATCATGGGGCACTCCTCCCGACCATGTTCTGTGCCATAAGTATACGGACGAGTTTTCCTCGGCATCCAAAAAGCTGCGCACGTTTGTCATGGGCGCCGGGCTCATGAACCCCGGCCAGATAGGGAAGCCTACGACGCTCTCCGGCTCCTCCACAACCGATCCGGAAGTTTTCGCTAAAATCTCCCCTGCCATGCTCAACCTGAACTGGGGATTTGAAGAACAAATCATCCAGGCCACAAGGATTCCGACGACCGGATGGACCAACAATACCAGCGGAGACTCCAATGAAAACGATTCCAAGCGGGGCAAATTCGCAGAACCGGAATCCGGAGGACCGTATCCCTACTTCATCGCCTATTATGGAGTCTCCGCCAAATGGGGCAAGACTCCCGTCGTAGGCGCCTACCCGGAAGGCAAGGACTACCGCGCCAAGACTTGGCAGCACTCCAGCCCCCTCTTCTGGGGCGGCCAGATGCCCACCGCATCCGAACTCGGACGCTCATACAGCCCCTACCAGTTCGAGGTCAAGCAATCCAACAGCGACTTCTTCCAGATCACCATCTCCAACATCCTCTCCAACGACGGCACCCGACTCTCTCCCTTCGGCGGACCCGGCGCCGAACAGGTCAACAAGATTGTGGCCGCCGAACTCCCATTCCAGCAGCCCTCCAGCCTCGCCGGATTCGCAGGATTCAGGCTCACCCCCGGATGGTACAAGACCGATTCCAGGGCTGCCATCGCCAAGCGCTTCGCCTACCAGTCAGGCGTTCCGGGCGTGGGCATCGGAAACTCCTTTGCCGACCCCATGCTGCCTGCCGACAAGGTATTCTCCCACAATGAAATCATGGGCGACGCCTCCCTGGGAGACTTCTGGGACCACGGACTGATGATCAACGACGCCCTCTGGGACTCCTGGTTCACCTCATCCCTGGCCGCGCGGCCCCGCAGCATCGGCGGCTCCGCCAAAGAGGACCTCAAGGCCGTCCTCAAGGAGGCCTTCTCCACGGACACTTCCTCCAACAAGGCCGCAGGCATTGCCAACAGGCGCCTCTCCCCGGACCTTCAGGGCAAGCCCGCCGAAGCGGTCATCGACGAACTGGCCAAAACCGACGAGGGCTACAAGCTCTCCGCCAAGTACCTTCCCATCGCCGGGGGCTTCAACGTCAACTCCACCTCCCGGAGAGCCTGGGAGGCCATGCTCATGGGCCTCAAGAACCGCAAGCTCCTCTACTCTTCCAACGGCAGGCCCTCGGTGCTGAGCGGCAACCAGGCCAATTTCTCCCGCTTCGGGGTGGCCAGCAGCAACAAGTCCCACGTGGACGACTACGGCTCCATTGGCATCACCAACGGCATCCCCGACGGGGAGGCCATGGCCTGGTCGGACCTGCGCACGCTCAGCGACACGCAGATCCGCGCACTGGCCGACAACATGGTCAAGGAAGTCAAGAAGAGGGGCCCCTTCCTGAACATGTCCGACTTCATCAACCGCCGCCTGCAGAGCGGAGAGATGGGGGTGAAGGGGGCGCTTCAGGCGGCCATTGACGAAAGCTCGATCAACAGCACCTTTGACGAACTCACGGACATGGTCATCACACCCAAGGCGGGTTATCCGAACGCGGATGCGGCCAAGGGGTCGGTCTTCACGGCGGCTCCCGGCTACCTGATCCAGTCGGACGTGCTTGCGGTGCTGGGCAACATCCTGACGACGCGCGACGACACGTTTACAATCCGCGCCTACGGAGAAGTGACGAGCCGGGAGGGAGTGGTGCTTTCCCGTGCGTGGTGCGAGGCGGTGGTGCAGCGAGGGATCAACTACGTGGACCCTGTGAACAGTCCCGAGACGGCGGCAACGAAGGTGAACATGAAGACCGGGGCGCTGGAAACGACGGATTTGAGTGCGGTGAACAAGGCTTTTGGCCGCCGCTTCAACATTGTTTCCTTCCGATGGCTCTCACCTGAAGAGGTGTGATGCGTGGAGAAAAGGAGAGGGGTAAAGGTAACAGCGTTTGTCCGGAGGGAGTCCGTGGCACGCGTCGGGTTCCTTGCATGTCCCCAGGTTTTTCTTGTCCGTAAATTGTGATTCCGGGAAGGAATAATGCCCTTTAACGGGGAAGTTCGTGACGGCTGCGGAAGCACAGTCCGACGAAGAATGTTGCCAGGGTGCCGATGGTGACGCGCCAGGGAAAGGCTATTTCCGGAATATGCTGTTCCCAGGAAGCCGGGAGAGGAATGAGTCCGGTCAGAACAGCTATGACGATGAAGCCTGCCGCCATGGCAAGGATGTTGCCGGTGTCGTTGCCCCTGGTGCGGGTCAGCATTCCCAGCAGGAAGATGCCGAGCAGGGATCCATACGTGTAGCCGAAGATGCCGAGAGCAATTTGGATAATGCGTACTTCCGGATGATGTACTACGTACCAGGCCGTGACGGAGCCCACCATAATGAGCAGCAGGGAAAATCCCACCGTGCCCCACCGCACGCACCGGAGCAGCTGGCGTTCCGTGGCGTCCGGCTTGAAGATGCCCTGGTACCAGTCCTTCGTGGCGGTGGTCGCTAGGGAATTGAGTGCTGTGGACAGAGACCCCATGGCGGTTGCGAGCAGTCCGGCGATGAGTAGCCCGCGGACTCCGCCGGGCAGTTCATGAATGATGAAGTAGGGGAATACGTGCAATTTGGGCGTGTCTGCGGGCAGGGCTGCCGGATTGTACTGGTAAAAGACGTACAGGAGAATGCCCGTGAAGAGGAACAGGAGGACGATGGGGAAGTCCATCAGGCCGGATACAATGACTGCGCGGGTTCCGGCCTTGCTGTTTTTTGCGGCCAGCATGCGCTGAACCATGTCTTGGTCTGTCCCATGGGTAGCCATCGTGATGAACGTAGCACCCAGAAATGCTGCCCATATCGTATATTCTTGTCCTAGAATATGGGAGCACTGTTCCAGGAAACCGAGTCCTTTTTCCGTTCCCCAGGAAAAGAATTTCCAGTCATCCCCTCCGTTCATGGCGGCAGAGATGGAATCCCAGCCTCCGGGAATGTGGGCGAACAGAATCCAGAGGGCGGAGAGCATGGAGACGCCGAGTACCGCCGCCTGAAGTACGTCTGTCCAGACGACAGCTTTCAGTCCGCCTATGGCCGTATAAATGGTGGTGGCAATGCTGATGATGACCAGAGCAACAATGTAGAGCAGGACTATCTGTTCGGAATCCGCCGGAGTATTGGTAGCGAACTGGTAGGCAATGACGAGCAGAATGCCTGCAAAGTAAAGCCTGGTTCCGCTGGCCAGAACCCGGCTGATCAGGAAGACCATGGAAGCGGTGCGTCTGGTCAAGAGGCCGAACCGTTTTTCCAGGTATTCATAAATGGAGACTACTTTGTATTCGTAATAAGGTTTGAGAAAGAGCTTGCCGACGATAATACGGCCCAGAATCGTGCCTATGCAGAGCTGGGCATAGGTGAAGTTGCGGGTATGGTAGCCTTCCCCCGGCGCTCCCAGGAAGGTGGCCGCGCTGATTTCCGCAGCCAGGATGGAGGCCAGGATGGCCCACCAGGGCAGGGAACGGTTTCCCAGAGCATAATCCGTCAGGGTTTTTTGTTTGCGGCCCGCGTAGATGCCAATGCCGAAGATGGCCAGAAAGTAGGTGGCTATGACGAGGGAGTCCGTAAACATGCCGGGAGAGGAAGAGTTTTTCCGGAATTTCAGCTCCGGAAAAATTCTTGCAGGTCAGGGATGGGATCAGGAGCGGCTTTTATATTCCAGCGCTGCAGAGACCAAGCCGGAGAAGAGCGGATGAGCCCTGTTGGGTGCTGACTGGAATTCCGGATGGTACTGGCAGGCGATGAAGAAGGGGTGGGTTGGGAGTTCCACTACCTCCACCAGTCCGTGCTCATCGTTGATGGCGCTGATGACCAGACCCGCTTTTTCCAGATCTTCACGGTAGGCTGGGTTGAACTCGTAACGGTGGCGGTGGCGTTCGTTGACGTTATCTTTGCCGTAAAGCTTGTGTGCCAGGGTTCCCGGTGTGATCAGTGCCTTGTAGGCGCCCAGGCGCATGGTGGCCCCCATGTTTTCAATGCCTTTCTGTTCTTCCTGAAGGCAGATGACGGGGTAGGGGGTAGCCTTGTTGAATTCCGTGGAGTTGGCGTCGTCCATGCCGCAAATGTGGCGTGCATATTCAATAACGGCTACCTGCATGCCCAGGCAGATGCCCATGAAGGGAATGCCCTTGGTGCGCGCATATTGTACGGCTTGTATTTTTCCTTCAATACCCCGGTCGCCGAAGCCGCCGGGCACCAAAAGGCCATCCACGGAACCGATCAGGGCTTCCGCTCCCTTTTCTTCCAGTTCTTCCGCATCCACCCGCAGGATTTCCACGCGGGCGTCATTTTCCGCGCCGGCATGGGTAAAGGATTCATAAATGGACTTATAGGCATCCTGAAGGGCGATGTATTTGCCGACAACGGCGATTCTTACGGAATGGCTGGGGCTGACGACCCTGCCTACGTAGCGCTGCCAGTCCGCCAGATTCGGGGGAGGGACGTCCAGTCCCAGGCGTTTTGTCACGATGCGGTCGATTTTGTCCTGGCTGAGGTCCAGGGGGCATTCGTAAATGGTGTTTTTCACGTCACGGAACGCAATGACATTTTTAGCCTCTACGTTGCAGAACATGGCGATTTTGCGGCGTTCGTCCTCGCTCATGTCGTATTCCGTCCGGCAGATGATGACGTCGGGTTGAATGCCGATTTCCCGGAGTTTTGCAACGGATTGCTGCGTAGGCTTAGTTTTCATCTCCCCGGCCGCCTTGATGTAGGGGAGCAGGGTGACGTGGATGAAACAGACGTTGTCCCGGCCCACTTCTAGGGCAAATTGGCGGAGGGCTTCCAGGAAGATGTGGCCTTCCATGTCTCCTACCGTGCCTCCGATTTCCGTGATGATGATGTCCACGTCGGATTTTTCCGTCACTTCATAGAGCCTGTTCTTGATTTCATCCGTAACGTGGGGGATGTATTGGACCGTCTTGCCCAGGTAGTCGCCGCGGCGTTCCTTTCTCAATACGTTTTCAAAGACTTGCCCGGAGGTGAGGTTGTTGAGGCGGGAAAGGCTGCAATGGACGAAGCGTTCATAGTGCCCCAGGTCCAGGTCCGTTTCCGCACCGTCATTCAGAACGTACACTTCTCCATGCTGGAACGGGCTCATGGTGCCCGGATCCACGTTGAGGTAGGGATCGAATTTCTGCAGGGTCACTTTCAGTCCGCAGCGTTCCAGCAGAGTGCCGATGGATGCGGCTGCCAAGCCCTTGCCCAGAGATGATACGACGCCGCCTGTGACGAAGATGTATTTCATGATAATGTCTGTTCCTAGTGTGTGTTTAATAAAATCTGTTCGACCTGGGCCGCCTGTTCCGGCGTATCCACTCCCACGCTGACATGGTCCGTCAGGATGACTCTGATTTTGGCCCCATTTTCCAGTGCGCGCAATTGTTCCAGGGATTCCGTGAGTTCCAGGGGGGTAGGTTTCCAGCGGACATAGTTTGCAAGGAAGTCCCGGCGGTAGGCATAAATGCCAAGATGCCTGAGGGGCGGGGAAATACGTGAATTGCGGGCGAATGGGATGGCGGACCGGGAAAAATAAAGCGCATCTCCGCTGCCGGCAAGAACCACTTTTACAATGTTGGGATTGTCCAGGTCTTCTTCTCTGTCAATGGGGCAGGCGACAGTGGCCATGGGAAGGGCGGGATCTGCAGCCAGCACACCGGCCAGACGGTCAATCAGGGCCGGATCGATGAGAGGCTCATCCCCCTGGATGTTGACGATATGGGTGGCGGAGGGAAATGCCTGGACAGCTTCCGCCAAGCGGTCGCTACCGCTGGGATGGTCCGGAGAAGTCATGATGGCTTTTGCCCCGAACGCCAGCGCGGCCTCAAAAATGCGTTCGTCATCCGTGGCGATAGCCATATCGTCCAGCCGGCTGCACTGGGAGACCCGCTCCCATACGTGTTGGACAAGTGGTTTTCCGGCAATGGGATGAAGGGGTTTGCCCGGGAATCTGGAGGAACCCCAGCGCGCAGGGATAAGGCCAATGATATGGTGGAAAGGGGCGGATGCCATGGAGAGGTTAAACGTTTCGGGACCTTATCAATTCCCCTCCGAATAGTCCAGCCTCAAGCACTGGAAGAAGACGGTTTTTCCGAAAAGTGCATCGGAATATTCAGCAGGGAATCCCGGAAGAGCTGGGAAGTCCAGGTTTTTCTTCCTTCTGCTGTATCATGAGAGGAACATATTCCCTGCGCATATGGATGGAAATGTACAATCCCTCCCTTTTGGCACAGCAGAACAAGATCTTGATGATTCCCAGTGAAATGATGTCCGCAGTAATGTAAGTATTATCCCCAAAAATGAAAAAGAAACTCAGAGGACGGGTAAAGTAAATGGCTGCAACGAATAGAATACCCAGGCTGTATTTGTTGTAGCGGTAAATGCGGCCGACCTGCCATGCATAGACCATGCCGATGACGGATATGATGGAATATAATGTGAGACCTACATATCCAATGGTCTGGATAGTAGATACCGGGCCGCTGTGCCATAATCCGTTCCAGGCAAAGGAGATCTGGTTGGAATTGGTGAGATGGTACGCTTCTTCGTAAATATTTGCTTTGAGGATATTGATGTCGCGCGCGAATCCATCGCCGAACACCTTATCCTGAATGAATTTTTCCCTGTCGTCAAAAGCCCATGCCCACATTTCCACTCTCCATTGAATGGAAGCCATCGCATCCTCTCTAGCTTGGGAACTGACTTCGAGAAAGGGGAGGACAGATAAGACACGTTGTACCCCAAAAGGAAGTTCAAGCAAGGTTTTTGAGGAAGAAAAAAGCATAAGTATACCTAGCCCTAGAATAGGGGCTACAATGCTGACAAACCATCGCTTATAAAGTAAGGAGACGATAAAAAAGAGCAACAGAATAACGGCAAGGGAAGAACGGAATCCACTAATTAAAATGCCTGCGCATGCCGAGACTGCCAATAATCCCCACCAGGGGCGTTTAATCATCTGCCATGCAGAATATTTTAAGATAAGCACTTGAAGTACCAGTACGGAAAAGGCTAGGAAAGAGGAATTTCGTGTGTCTCCGTTCGTTCCTCCTCCCGCACTCCCCTCCATCCCTTCTCCTGACTCGGGAGAGAGTAATGCCCTTGCCGTTTGGACCAATGTAAAGAAAAGGATCAGGGCAATAGACCATTGGAGTACTTTTCCTAGATCCTGGCTGTTTGTTTTCAATGAAGACAGACATACATAGGCCAGCAGCGCCTGCAGAAACATGATATAGCCCTTACCTCCATAGTAATCTTCCAGAATGTTTATTCCCAGTCCAAAGGGATGAGTCAGAAAAACATAGGCAACATGGATGAAAAGAAGGAAAATTAAGGTATCCAGCAGAGGAATAGAATTCCAGGTCAAGCTGGAGCGTCTGAGCATGACATTCCATAAATAAAAGGGCAGCACGACAGAATAGGCGAATAGGGGAGCATAGGAATTAATTGAAAAAGGAATAAAGAGAGGAGGAATGAGTATCCAGAGATACCATACCTTTTCCTTCATCATGTAGAGCGCTGCCAGGGCGAACGGGGCTATGGCAAGGGCAATGGAAACTGGATCGCCGTCTGCGGATACAAGACCCCCGACAATGGCGAGAAGAATGGCAATGACTGAAATCAGTGTAATCTTGAATAAATCGCCATTCATAACGCGGTCTGAAATTCTGTACGGAACAAACCGGCAGCAGAAAAAGATGGATGGTGGAGTATAGGGGATTCGAACCCCTGACCTTCTCATTGCGAACGAGACGCTCTACCAACTGAGCTAATACCCCTCTAGGAATTACCGGAGGCAAGCTACTCGACATCCTTGTGGAGATCAAGCACAATTGAATACAGGAAGGCAATTTTTTTATAATGCCCTTAAGCATATAGCGGCCCCTTTACTGCGGTGTGTTGAAAACCCGCGGAAATCAGAGGAATCCCTGATGAATTGTTGTTTCTTCGCCCCTATTGATAATATGCGGATGAAGTTCCGTGCTCAATAGGTTAGAATTTATTTTATTTCAGGCGGTCCTGATTTTCTTTCCTGTTCCGTGTAGCAGCAAATTTGTATCGCGGGAAGGAGAATGCTTTTTAGCAAGATCATCTTTCTCCGGATTTTGCCAAGGAGAGATTCCTCGTGATGACAGATCATTCCGGCAATGAATGCGGCAGAAGAATAACGCCTCCTTCCAAATGAAAAATAAGAAAGATGCCGTGGGGGATCGCCCGGTTCTTCCGGAACTCCGGTGTGGTTTAATGTTTTTGTTTGTTTTTGATGCGGTTTTTAAGATGGGCTTCTTCAATAAGACCGTCCATGTATAATCCTGTGGCTTGCGCCCTTCTGAAGCTTTGGGCTGCATTTCTCAAAGCAGGCAGCACCTCCTCATAGGATGGGACGCGTCCTTTCTTCAAGGGGGAGGCTTCCATGATGTGCCATCCCCATTTGCTTTTGACGAGCACAGGCGTGTTGTCAGGCAGGGAGGCAATGTCCAGATCCAAGGTTTCCGCAGTACGGGCCGGGTTGATCCAGCCCAGGGAGCCTCCGGCGGAAGCCGTCTGTTCATCTTCGCTGGTACTTTTGGCAAGCCGTTCGAAGGATTCTCCGGCCCGCAGGCGCGCCAACAGGGCTTCAGCCGCCTGCTTGACCTGATTGTCGTCCTTGTGCAGGGTGGAGAGGAAAATGTGTCTGGCCTGCCGCAAATCCGGCGTTTTAAGCCTGTCCTTGACCAGATTGTAGTAGATTTTCAGTTCTTCGTCGGTAGGATCCGCAACCTTGATGGTTGCGCGGTAAAGCTGTTCCGTCTGCTTGAGGCGGGCGGCAATTTTCTGCCGGAGCTGCTCTTCGTTGAGTTTCTGGCCGTGGAGCATTTCCAAATATTTCTCCCTGTCGCCGTCAAAACGGGACTGGATTTGCTTTTCCGCCTGGGCGGCTTCCGCATTGCGGTTGGGGAGCTGCAAATCGTTGACCCGGGTTTTCAGGCGCAGGAGAGAGGAGCTGATGAGGTCATATCTAGCACGGGGGACCAGCTCCTTCTGCACATCCAGTTCATGGGTGAGCGTCATGCCGTCTCCCATGTCCAGCACGGCGGGCTGGCGCAGAATGCCCAGCTCCGCAATTCTCCTGTTCAGCTGGTTGGCGGTAAGCGGTTCTCCGTAAACTTCCGCGATGCGTTCGGAATTGTCTCCGGGCGGCCCCGGCATGGGTTTCAGGTAGGCATCCATCCTGCCCGCCAGGAAGCCGTGCCAAATGAACAAGTCCCCCACCAGATAGAGCAGGAACGCTCCATAGATCACGAGCTTGAACGTGAATTTTCCGGTGGGGGACATAAGGGGCAAGGTACGACGGAGGCTTAGTTTCCACCACCGGAATCCGCCAGACGGGCCGACTCGGGGGGCAGGAAGTTGCGGAACCTCTTCTTTTCAATGCTCTTCATGTAAGCTTCTTCCGGGGAAACGATGCCCTGCTGGAGCTTTTGCCAGATGGCGTCGTCCATGAATTGCATCCCCATGGATTTGCCGCCCACGATGACATCCGGAATCTTTTGCGTAGCGCCTTCGCGGATGATGGCGCCCACGGCGGGAGTGGCAAAGAGGATTTCATTGACGGCCACGCGTCCCGGCTTGTCGCTGCGCTTCATCAGGAGCTGGGCCACGACGCCGCGGAGGGAACCCGCAAGCATGGTGCGCACCTGTGACTGCTGATCGGAGGGGAAGACGTCAATAATACGGTCAATGGTTTTACTGGCGTTGTTCGTGTGCAGGGTACCGAAGACCAGAAGGCCGGTTTCCGCGGCGGTGAGAGCCAGGGAGATGGTTTCCAGGTCGCGCATTTCCCCCACAAGCACGATGTCGGAGTCTTCGCGGAGGGAAGCCCGCAAGCCGTCCGCGAAGGAAGGCGTCTGCAGGGGAACCTCCCTCTGGGTGACGATGGATTTTTTATTGGGGTGGACGAATTCGATAGGTTCTTCCACCGTGATGATATGCCGTGCCTGGTTGCTGTTGATGTAGTCGATGATGGCGGCCAGCGTGGTGGATTTACCGGAACCGGTGGGGCCGGTAACCAGCACCAGGCCGGACCTCATGTGGGCGAATTCCTTGACCACCGTTGGAACGCCCAGCTCTTCCAGCGTAGCGATTTTTGTGGGAATGAGACGGAAGACGGCGCCCAGTCCATGCTGCTGCTTAAAGTAGTTGCAGCGGAAGCGGGAAGTTTCGTCCATTTCATAGGCAAAGTCCAGATCGCCTTCTTCCAGATATTTCTGGAATGCCTGCGGGTCGCAGATTTCCGAGAGCAGGGTCTTGAATGCCTGGCCTTCCAGATTTTCATCAGAGATGGCGGAAATGGTGCCGTTGACACGGATTTTTGGGGGCTGGCCTTCGCTGAGGTGAAGGTCGGAGCCTCCGGATTCTACGAGATATTTGAAGTATTGGTCGATAACAGCCATAACAGGAATGTGTCAAAGTTAAAGAGGTTACTTGATGCCCAGGAAGGCTTTCATGATGGTTTTGTCTTCCGAGCGGAAGAGACAGTCGTCTGCGGTGATGAGCCCCGCCTGGTAAAGGGCCCTGAGTGAGTCGTCCATCAGAATCATGCCCTGGGCCTTTCCTGTCTGGATGCAGCCGGGAATCATGAAGGTCTTGCCTTCGCGGATGCAGTTGGCAATGGCGGGCGTGTTGACGAGCATTTCAATGGCGAGGGCGCGGCCGTTGCCGTCCGCCCTGGGAACAAGCTGCTGGGAAATGATGCCGCGCAGGGATTCACTGACCATGATGCGGATCTGGTCGCGCTGTTCCACCGGGAAGACGTCCAGCACGCGGTCCACCGTGCGGGCTGCGGATCCCGTGTGCAGCGTGCCGAGCACCAGGTGGCCCGTTTCTGCGGCGGTGAGGGCCAGGGAAATGGTTTCCAGGTCGCGCATTTCCCCCACCATGATGACGTCCGGGTCTTCACGGAGCGCGCCGCGCAGAGCCCGTGCGAAGGATTCCGTGTGCTTGTGCACTTCACGCTGGTTGACGTGGCAGTTTTTGGAGGGAATGATGTATTCGATGGGGTCTTCAAGCGTAATGATGTGGTCGTGGCGGTCCTGGTTGATGAAGTCCACGATGGAAGCCAGCGTGGTTGATTTACCGGAACCCACGGAGCCCGTCACCAGAATGAGGCCGTTGGTGTAGCGGGTCAGAGGCACCACATAGTCCGTCGGCAGCCCGATTTCCTCCATGGTGCGGACTTTCGTGTTGATGATACGGAAGCAGATGTCGTAGCCCAGGCGCTGCTTGACGACGGAGGCGCGGTAGCGGCCGAAGTCGTTGGCATAGGCAAAGTCCACGTCGCCGCGCTGCTGAAGGCGGTTCCATTCAGGCTCCTCCAGGAATCCCCTGGCCAGGATTTCCGTGTCCTTGGGGGTGAGGTTGGGGGCTTCTTCCCAGATGGGCAGAAGCTGGCCGAACCGGCGCCATGTGGGGCGGCTGTTGACGGCAAGGTGGATATCGGAACAGTCAAAGTCCTGTCCAAGCTTAAGATATCCGTCGACGTGGGGCAAAATGTATTCGCTCATGTTTTGAATGCAGCAAACTGATAAAGCTACATACTAGCGGAAAGGGGCCTTTTTTGACCAGCAAAAAATAAAAAGTCCTCCACTTTCGGAACCGCCGTAAAAATAGCGTTTTTCCTTTGTCGGGCAGGGAACCGTCAATGGCTCCGGAATTTGAACAGACTGAGGATTTTTTTGTTGGCCAGGTCAAATCCCAGCTTTTTCAGGGAGGGGAAGGCCAGGGTAATCAGGATTTCAATAATGAACCTGAACATGGAGGAATTGACCAGTCCTCCGGGCAGGCCGGACAGGCGCGGACGCGCCGGGGCCGGATGGCTCTTTTTTCCCGTGAGCATTTTGATGAGCAGAATGCCTCCCACTGTGCCGACGATGGAACCGATCACAGGAATGGACATGGCTCTTTTTTTCAGCTGCCGGAGATGGTCCACCTGATGCTGCACCTTCTGGGTGAAAGCGTCGGTCTCATTGACGATGTCCAGCCGGGAAGTGGCTACCTGCATCAGGAGTTCGAGCTTTTTTTGAGAGCCATTTGCAGACATGATAAATCCGTTTTAAGTTCTTCCGCCGTAGCGGGGGCGATGGGAGTGACGCGAATGCGGCTGAACATGGCCAGAGCAATGGCGGCAACCAGAATGTGGAACCCGGCCGTCACGGCAAGCCCTGCGATGATGTTCCAATAATAGGCCATGATCATGGTCAGCAGGCACCATACGAAGAGGTAGCCGAAGAGGGCCATGAAGGCGGCCAGCAGGAGCAGGGCCATTTTTTGGCCCAGCCGTTTGGACGCTTCTTCCAGCTCCAGCTTGAGCAGGCCGTACAAGGCTTCCAAATGGGAGAGTGCGGCCGCACCGGCTTCCCGGAGAGAACGCGCCATAGCCATCCCTTCCTCTTTTTCCTCCATGACCGGGGTGACGAAGGTGCGTTTGAATTTGTCGATCAGACCCATGGCACGAATTGGACGGAAGGGGAGGCGCCATGCGCGCGGGACGCATGGCGCGGGACAGATTAACGGCGGCGGATGAGGAGTCCGATCAGGAGACCCACGCCCATGGCGATGAGCATGGACTGGGTGGGCTTTTCCTTCACGTATTCTTCACTGGCTTCATGAAGATGCTTGGCCTTGTCGCGGATGACCACTCCCTTTTCCTGGGCGTAATCGCGGATGGTGCCCGCCTGTTCCGTAGCTGCCTTGCGTATTTGGTTTACTTTGGCCGCAGCGAAAGCCCGGGCCTGGTGAAATCTGGTAACGGCCATGTCGCGGGCGGAGGGGCAGGAGCAGCTGGCATCCGTTGCTGTTACGGTCGGTTCAAGTTCGGTTTGATTGTCTTGCATGATTGATTAGAGTGTTAAGGTTGAATTCCTGTTGAAAACATGTCGGCTTACATGTGTTCGCCTCTCACATTAGGGATTTTTAGCATTCTTCCCACTAATGGCAAGTGTGTAAAACGGCTTCATGCGGAATTGTGGGCCGCTGTCAGCGTCGGCTGCCGGAAAAACCGCCGCGCGGGTCGGGTTTGATCTGAGGCTCGTTCGGGTTCCGGTAGCGGAGAATGCCGTAATCCCTCAGGTTGCGAATGAATTCCTGGGCGTTGGCGCGGAAGCGGGCGTCATAAAGCAGCAGGCCCAGGAAGCCCTGGTTCTTGCGTGCATCCGCCGTAACGGAGGCAATGTGGTCGGAAGCCTTGCGCAGGGCGGTGAGCGTGGAGGGAATTTCCTTGATGGCCGGATCCAGTCTCTCCAGCTTGTCTTCCACTCCGTCAATGATCTTGCGGGCATCCTGGATGGTTTCCTTCATGGAGACTATGGACGTCCTGGTCTCTTCCATCAGGCCGGGGAGTTCTTTCCCCGTCTTGTCCATGTTCATCAGTACCCCCTTGACGTATTGAAGGTTTTCCTTGTCCAGAAGGCCTTCATTGATGAGTTTGGTGGTCTTTGACACGCCTTTGGCCGCCTCGCTGATGTTGAGAAGGGCTTCGTCAATATTGCCGGAATTTTTTTCTATCCGTTTCAGGATGGCCAGTATTTCCTCGCTGGCGACCACGGCATTGTTCTTGAGCTTGCTGATGTCGCTTTCCGCCTGCCCTATGATGGTTTCATGAGGCTGGATGTACTGGTCCGTGGGCGGGGAAGGGGGGACGATTTCAATATACTTGTCTCCCAGAATATTCTGCATGTCTATGCGGAAGACGGAACCCACCTGGATTTTTACGCCGCGCTGGATGCTGGCTTCCAGCATCACTTCATTGCCGGAAGGCAGAAGTTCCGGGGCCTTGGTGACCTTTCCCACGGAAACGCCGCCCAGCCGTATCTGGGAATCCTTGATGAGACCCGCCGAATCCTTGAAAATGATGTTGATGGGGTAAGTTTGTTCCTTGGTGGTTTTCAACCCTCCAAAGCCCAGAATGACCCCCAGGATCATGAGTATTCCGGCAATCAGGAAAATGCCTACCCATGTTTCCGGTTTAAGTTTTTGCTTCATGTTATGATGGCGGTTTTTCTATTGGTTTCTTTCCCGTTCCGCGTGTTCCAGCAGAACCCGTTGAAAATTTTCATGCATTCCCGCCAGGGAGGCCCAGTCTTCCCCGGAATCCCCGTACAGGAACTTTTTCAGGACCGGATCTTCGGAATGCAGCAGTTCCTCCGGCGTGCCGGTCCAGTAAACCGTTCCCTCCCGTAGATAGACGATTTTGTCCGCAATGCGGATCACGCTGGGCATGTCATGGGAGACGATGACGGTGGTAATGCCCTTGTCCTTGCAGATCTGGCGGATCAGGAAGCTGATGCTGTCCGTGACGATGGGGTCCAGGCCAGCCGTAGGTTCGTCGTACAGCAGGCATTCCGGCGTCATGACGATGGCCCTGGCTACGGCTACGCGCTTGATCATGCCTCCGGAAAGATTTGCGGGCATTTTTTCTTCCTGTCCTGAAAGACCGACGGATTCGAGAGCTGCGGAAATCCGGGAATCCAGTTCTTCTTCATTTTTCAGCCCGGCTTCCCGCAAGGGAAAGGCTACGTTCTCCCCCACGCTGAGGGAGTCGAACAAGGCTCCCTGCTGGAACATGAATCCGATTTTGTTCCGTATTTCCCTTTTCACTTTTTCCGGGACATTGCTGATGCGCCTGCCGTCTATCTCCACATAGCCGTCCAGAGGGTCCATCAGGCCGTCCAAATGCTTTAAAATGACGCTTTTCCCGGCTCCGGAGCCGCCGATTAGAGCCAAAAGCTCCCCTTTGTCCGCATCAAAACTCACGCCTTTCAGCACCTCCTGGGAACCAAAGCTTTGCTTGAGCTGGCTTACGCGAATGTATGGCTGCATGGCTTGGAATAGAGTTTACCTCATGAACCCCATGGGGAAGATGGAGTTGAGAATCATGGTCAGGATGAAGTTGGCAATAAGCAGCGCCACGGAGGCATACACCATGGCTTGCATGGTGGACTTGCCCACTCCCACGGCCCCGTTTCTAGTATTCAGGCCTTCCCGACAGGAAATGAGAGAAATGATGAGTCCGAAGACCAGCGCCTTGACCAGCGCTACAATGATGTCCCCCATGGCTACGAATTTGCTCATAAAGTGCATCCAGTATGCCTGGTCCACGTTGAAGGCCGTAATGCTGACGATGAAGGCGGAGAGGATGCCCACCAGCACGGCTTCCATCATCAGGATGGGCATGGAAATAAGCATGGCCTGGATGCGTGGTTTCACCAGGTAATCCACGGGGTCCACGTTCATGGACTTAAGGGCGTCCACCTGTTCCGTCACTTTCATGGTGCCGATTTCCGCTGCCATGGCGGACCCCACGCGCCCCGCAAGCATCAGACCGGTGATGACAGGCCCCAGTTCCCGGAACATGCCCACCGCGACGACGGCCCCCCCCATGGTTTCCATCCTCACCGTCTGAAGCTGGAACAGGGTCTGTGCCTCCAGCACGGCTCCCGTAAAGGCTCCGGTAATGATGACGACGGGTTGGGACTGCACGCCTATTTTTGCAATTTGTTCCACAAGGACGCGCATCCGGAACTTTCCGGTCCACATGCAGGCGCACACCTGGTACATCAGCAGTCCGATTGATCCCAGACGATCAATCAGGCCAATGGCGGTGCGGCCAACCATGGTGGCTACATAAAACTGCATGGCCTCTACTAATCACTTATTCCGTGCGAAGAGCAAGCGCAATGTATGCCACAGGGTTAAAAGAAAATGAGGATGTACTAATCCGCCATTTGATGGATTGCAGGCACTTCCGGCGTGCCGGGAATGGAACGCAAGAAGAGGCCGGGCGGCAGCTTTTTCCGGTCACGTTCCGTGGTGTGGCCCAGCCTCTGCAGCCTGCGTATTTCCAGTTCCAGCTCCGGCATCAGATCCGCCAGGTGCGTGGCGGACACATGCTCCCTGTGCAGGTGCATGAGCAGGCCGTCGCGGATGGCCGCCTCCGGTGATGCGGTGGCGAATTCAGGGAACAGGACAGCCAGTTCAGATGCGTATAAATCTTTCAGCGGCATAAAATCTGCCACGCAGGCTGTCCGGATGGCGCGGAGGTCCGTTGTGATGTCCGTTCCGTTCAGGGATGAAAGCAGGAGCGCCCCCTCTTCGTCCGCCAGAGCGCGCATGCGGCATGCGGAAAGACAGCCTTCTTCTGCGGAACCGGGCTTCACTTCACTCATGGGCGGCAGGCTGATGGTACGGATTCCCAGTCCGGCGGCCAGATGTTCCGCACGGGCAATGTCCTTTTCCGGCGTGCCGGACAAACGGGGAATGAATCCTGTGACGGGGAGATCGGGGAGTGATTTTTTCAACACATGGGCCAGCAGGCTTGAAGAAGCGTTCTCCAGCAGGTTCAGGCATGCGGAGCCGCAGCCTGCCTTCAGGATGAAATCCGCCGTCCCCTTGCGGAGCGCATGCCGGGTTTGTCGGTCCGGGGCAGGGAGTGGGGCGGTTCCGTCCGCTGGTGTTTCTGCCGGGATAACTGCCGCGTCCTGTTCAAAGAGCCGCAGCCTGGCGGTCAGCTCTCCCGTGCCGGTCCACAAGGATGAAGCTCCAGGGAGCAGGAACGGGCCTTCCCCTCCTGCCAGGCGGACGGTCGCCACGGGAAGGGATGTTTCCAGTGCCAGACGGCGGCTTTCCTCTTCGTCCCGCTCCAGTTGTCCCTCATGCCAAGGAGCCGGAGGCATGCGCAGAAGCAGGCACGGCGCGAAAAATGAATGTTCACTCTGTCCGTTCAAGGAACGGACGATAAATTCCCCGGATTCCTTTTCCCGGAACAGGCCTGTGGCCGGGGCTGCATTTTTCTCGTGATGTTCCGCCGGAATGACGGCATCTTGGGGAATGAGACGGCTTGAGAGGAGCAAATAAAGGCGGATGCCCCCGGCATCCGGAGCGCCAAGCAGAAGGGGAACTTCCGTTACTTCACGGGCCAGATATTCAAGGGCAGCCTGGTGTTGTGCCCGGAAGCCGCTGCGCAGGGCCAATTCCCCCGTGTGCCTTCCCCCCAGGGCCAGAGGCGGGCAAATGACGATTTCCGCTCCCCGGTCCAGGCAGGTCCGGTACAGTTCCACGATGGCCCGGAGATTTCTGGGGAATTGGCCGGGAATGGTTTCCGTCTGGATCAGTCCTGTTCGCAACATGGTTCGGCAGGCTAGCCCATTCCGCGGTTTCGGACAAGCCGGGATGCCGTGAATTCTCCGTAAAGGAGAATATTCCTGTGGAGTTTTTACAGCAAGGAGCTTGTCATGTCCGCGCTTCATGGTATGATCCGTCCCGATTGCCCGCCGTCCGTTGGCGGGGGCATCAGTCCGCAACTATTTATGAGGGAACAGTCAACACAGGGGCAGGAACCCGCTGCGCAGAACATCTTGCATTTATGGCGCGAATACCTCCGCCCTTACAAGTTAACCCTGGCGGGAGCTGTGCTCGGGGGCGTTATCGCCGCCATTTCCAGCGGCTTCGGCATTCCGGCGATCCTGCAGTCGGTATTCTCCGTGATCTTTGACGGGGAACCGCTTCCCGTCTATGCGGAACGCCTCATGCTGCTGTTCGTGCGGCCTGAGGAACTGCCCTGGCTGACCGTCTGGGTGGCGGCGGCCCTGCTGCCCCTTGTCGTGGTGGTCCGAGGCCTGTCTTCTTTCGTCAATGTCTATTTGCTGTCCAAAATAGGGCTGGGCGTGCTGGAAACCATCCGGCTCAAGGTGTACAGGAAATTTCAGGACCTTTCCCTTTCCTTCCACGACCGCTGCCAGCGGGGGGACCTGCTGAGCCGTCTGATGCAGGATACCCAGTTTCTCCAGGGCGGCCTGGTTCAGATTGCCAATGATCTGATCATCCAGCCCCTCACCCTGTTGGGTGCTCTGGGATTTCTGGTTTACAAGGCGTCCGTCAGCCAGCAGTTCCTGATTCTGCTGGCCAACATGCTCCTGGTGGGGGCCTGTGTGATCCCCATCCGCTATATCGGCAAAAAGATGCTTGTCCGCGCACGCACGGTGCAGGCCAGCCAGGGGGATCTTTCCTCCACGCTCCAGGAAAATTTTTCTTCCCAGCGGGACATCCGCGCCTTTGAACTGGAGCAGCAGCAGACCAACCTCTTTAAAAACAGGATACGCCGTTACATCCAGGCTTCCATCAGCGTGGTCCGATGGCAGAGCCTGTTGACGCCCCTGATTGAATTCGTCAGCGCCGTTGCCATGGCCGCCACCCTCTTTGTCGCCAACATGAACGGGATGAGCATGGGGGACTTCGCCTCCCTGGCTACGGCCATGTACCTTTGCTATGAGCCGGTCAAAAGGCTGGGAGCGGTCCACAACAAGGCGGAGACCCTCAAAGCCGGGCTGGAGCGCATTAATGAAGTGCTGCATGCCGCGGATGACGTTCCCGAACCGAAAACCCCGAAAAGTCCGGAAGAATGGAAGGGGGAAGTCGAATTCAACAATGTCTGTTTCAGTTATCAGGAAGATGCCCCTGTCATGCGGAATATTGACGTCCGCATTCCGGCGGGGCAGGTGGTTGCCCTTGTCGGTCCCAGCGGGGCGGGGAAAACGACTTTCATCAACTTGCTGTGCCGTTTTTACGACGTGCTCTCCGGCAGCGTGAAGGTGGACGGAGTGGACGTGCGGGAAATGAGCAAAAGGGACTTGCTGTCCCACATTGCGCTGGTGTCCCAGTATCCCGTTCTGTTCCGCGGGTCCGTGGCGGACAACATCCGCATAGGCCGCCCGGAGGCTTCGGACAAAGAAGTGGAACAGGCAGGGAGGATGTCCGCCGTGGACAGTTTTGTGAATGAGACTGGGGAAGGCTACGGCCGGCTGATCGGCGAGATGGGGGAAGGGCTCTCCGGCGGACAGCGTCAGCGCGTGTCCCTGGCCAGGGCGTTTCTGAAAGACGCTCCCATTCTGGTGCTGGATGAAGCCACGGCATCCCTGGACATGAAGAGCGAGGAACTGATCCAGAAGGAAATCGAGAAGCTGGCTTCAGGAAGGACCACCTTCATCATTGCCCACCGGTTCAGCACCATCCGCATGGCGGACCGCATTCTGGTTCTGGAAGGGGGGCGCATTGCCGCGGACGGCACGCATGAGGAACTCATGGAAAAATCCCCCCTGTACCGGGATCTTTACACCAAGCAGCAAATGATTGCGGAAGAGGAAGGAGGCTCGTCATGTTAAGGCAGTTTTTCGAGTACGCGCGGTATTTGAAGCCGGTGGTGAAGCTGTTCATCGCCGCACTGGCCGCCGGAGCCCTTGCCGCCGCCGCCAGCGGCTTCGGCTTCCCCGTGATGATTGCCAAGGTATTCCCCGTGGTATTCGACAATACGCAAATTCCGCCGGAAATACATGACATCATTGCCCGGACGGTAGCTCCGGAACACATGCACGTCGCCGTGCTTGTCGCGGTGTGTTCCCTGCTTCCGCTGATATTTGCCATCAGGGGAATAGGCACCTTTTTCAACGTGTACTGGATCAGCATCGTCAGCATGAAGGTGCTGGAGGAAATCCGGCTGGACGCCTTTTCCAGGCTGCAAACCCTTCCCCTGTCGTTCATCGACCGCCAGAAGCGCGGAGACCTTATCAGCCGTCTGCTGAATGACGCCGCCGGCGTGCAGAGCGGCCTGGTTGTGGCGGCCAATGACATCATCAAGCAGCCCCTTACGCTGCTGGCCGCGCTGGGATTTCTCGTTTACCAGGTCTTCGTCAATCCGCATACGGCCATCGTGCTGCTGAATCTCGGGCTGATTGCCCTGGCGGTGTGGCCCATCCGCTTTTTCGGCCGCCGCATCATGAAGAAAGCCAAGCTGGCGCAGGAGGAACTGGGGAACATCACCGCCGCCGCGCAGGAAAACCTGGCGGCGCAGCGTGAAATCCGCTCCTACGGCATGCAGGAACAGCAGGTGGGATTATTCCTGGGGCTGATCCAGCGGTTCTTTCAAATTAACCTCAGGACGGTAAAATACAGGCATTTCCTGGTGCCGGTCCTGGAAATCGTAACGGCTCTGGGCCTGGGCATCCTGCTGGTGAAGGGAAATGAAATGGGCATGACCAAAGCCGAATTTACGGCCCTGGCCGCGGCTCTGTTCATGTGCTATGACCCACTCAAGCGCCTGGGCGTCACCCTCACCAACCTGAAAAGCGCGTATGCCTCCCTGGAGCGCATCAACTACATTCTGAAAGAGCCCGACACCATGCCGGAGCCGTCCGACCCCGTTCCGCTGGGGCGTGCGGCGGGCAGGCTGGACTACGATCATGTTTCCTTCTCCTACGACGGAGCCCGCCATGTGCTGAACGGCATTGATATCCACATCCGCCCCGGTGAGGTGGTGGGGCTCGTGGGGCCCAGCGGAGCGGGGAAAACCACCTTCGCCAGCCTTCTGCCCAGGTTTTACGACGTCAGTTCCGGCGCCGTGCTTGTGGACGGCGTGGACGTGAGGGCCGCTACCCTGCACGACGTGCGCAAAAACATCGCCTTCGTCTCCCAGCATCCCGTGCTGTTCCACGGCACCATCATGGAGAATATCCGGCTGGGGCGCCAGGACGCCACGGATGAGGAAGTCATCGCCGCCGCCCGTTCCGCTTCCGCGGACGAGTTCATCATGGGCATGCCGGAGGGCTACCAGACCGTGCTTGGCGACGGCGGAAGCGGCCTGTCCGGAGGCCAGCGCCAGCGCGTGGCGATTGCCCGCGCGTTTTTGAAAGACGCCCCGATCCTGATTCTTGACGAAGCCACCGCCTCCCTTGACGCGGAAAGCGAGGCCCAGATCCAGCATGAACTGGACCGGCTGGTGGAAGGCAGAACGGCGCTGATCGTAGCCCACCGCTTCAGCTCCATCCGGGTGGCGACGCGCATTCTGGTGTTTGAGGATGGCCGCATCGTCGGGGACGGCACCCATGAGCAATTATATGCCTCCTGCCCCCTGTACCGGGAACTGTACGACCGCCAGTCCCTGTAAAGGGACTGCGGCAGAAGGGCCGGTTTTGCGGGAAGAAAGGGCCGGGCTTCCCTCCCGGCGGCTGGCCGGAGGAAATATGGCTGTTTTTTCTCAAGGCATGGAGGAAAGAGCTATTGTCAAACAGGATGCATGATGTAGTATTCCGCCAGCATGAATACATTGGACGAATCTCTGACGAACGCCGTGAAAGAGGGTAGGCTTTTGGAATCTTCCCTGACCAACATCCGCCTTCTTCTGGCGGGAACGAGGTCTCCCGTGGCGCGCCAGGCCGTGGAGGAGTTGGCCGCCGCCGGACAATGGCAGGAACTGAATGACCGTTTTTACAAAACCCTGGCTTTCGGCACGGGGGGGCTCCGCGGCCGCACCATCGGTAATGTGGTCACGACTGCGGAAGAGGGGAAGGGCGGCGTGAACGGCCGTCCGGAATATCCCTGTGTGGGAACGGCCTGCATGAACTACTTCAACGTGGGGCGTGCGATGCGCGGCCTGATCATCTATGTGAAAAAACACGTGGAGGCTACGGAGCCGGGAAGAAAGCCCCGGCTGGTCATCGGGCACGATACGCGCCATTTCTCCCGTGACTTTGCCGAATTCTGCGCCGGAATCGGCACGGACCTGGGCTGTGACGTTTATCTGTTCGACAGCCCCCGCGCCACGCCGGAAATCTCCTTTGCCATCCGTGAACTGAATGCGGACTCCGGCGTCGTGCTGACCGCCAGTCACAACCCCTCCCACGACAACGGCTTCAAGGCCTATTTCAGCGACGGCGCCCAGCTTGTCCCCCCGCATGACAAGGCGGTGATTACGGAAGTGAACGCCCTGACTTCGGAAGAATACGAACCCCTGCCGGAAAACCGGAGGGGAGAACTCCACGTGCTGGACTCCTCCTTTGACCGCATTTACATGGACAGGCTGAAATCCGTGCTTCTGCGCCCGGAACTCTTCGCCAAAGGAGGCGCCAAAATCGTTTACTCCAACCTGCACGGCACGGGCGGCCACATCATCGTTCCGCTGCTGAAGGAATTGGGCTGCAATGTGCAGACCGTGGCGGCGCAGGACGTACAGGACGGACGTTTCCCGACCGTGGCTTCCCCGAACCCGGAAAATCCGCCGGCACTGGCCATGGCCATTGAACAGGCGGACGCTTCCGGAGCGGACATCGTCATCGCTACGGACCCGGATGCGGACCGCATGGGCGTGGCCGTGCGCGGGGAAGACGGAAAAATGCACCTGCTGACGGGCAACCAGATCGGCTCCCTGCTGGCCTGGTACCGCTGCATGAGCATGTCGGAACTCGGCATCATCAATGACTCCAATCGTTCCCGCGCCGTCATGGTGAAAACATTCGTCACCACCGGGCTGCAGGACGCCATCGGCCACCACTTCGGGTATGAAGTGGTCAACGTACTCACGGGGTTCAAATACATTGCCCAGAAGCTTGGGAAATACGAGGAAGCCATCCCGGCGGAAAAACGCAGGGACTACCGCAGGATGAGCGAGGAGCAGACGCGGGCCCTGCGCCTGCAATACAGCCGCTACTTCGTTTTCGGCGGGGAGGAAAGCTACGGTTACCTGGCCCAGGACTTTGTGCGCGACAAGGATGCCAACTCCGCCGCCATCATCTTTGCGGAACTGGCCGCTTATGCGGAAAGCGCCGGAAAGAGCCTGCTGGAACTCCTGCATGAGCTCTTTGAAAAATTCGGCGTCTATCTGGAAATGGGCAAATCCCTGGTCATGGAAGGTGCGGACGGTGCCGCCAAAATTGCGGCCCTCTCCGCATCCTACTCCGCCAATCCTCCCGCGGAACTGGACGGCGTTGCCGTCAGCGGCATCCGTGACTTTTCCAAGGGGGACATGGTGGACGTGGAAGGCGATCCCATCCCTGCGGAAAAGATGATCTTTGTGGACCTGGCGGACGGCCGCAGCTTTGCGGTGCGCCCTTCCGGCACGGAACCCAAGATCAAATACTACCTCTTCGGCCACGGCAAGCCGGGTGAGCTCGTGAAGGAGGCGCTGCCCAAGGTCCAGGCCTCTCTGGACTCCCTGTGGGCGGCCGTGGAAAAGGATGCCCGCACCCGTTCTGACAGCTAAATATTGTTAACAAATTCGCCCCGGCTACTACGCAATGTGGACGGGGCGAATTTATTTTCTTGCCAAAGGAGGCGGATTTGAGCAGTTTATAGTCCTTATGACATTTGCGGTTCAAAAAACCCTCTGCCTGGTTTCTGCTCTGTTTGCCGGGCTTATACTCTCCTCCTGCTCCTCTTCCCAACAACAAGTTGAAGCTCCTGCGCGCCTTCCCGCCTACAGCTTCGTTCCCGGGAAGACGGCCGTTCTCCACAACGGAAAAGCTATTCCCCCCAGGAATGCCCCCGTCCAGGTGAAACGGGCCATCGCAGCAGCCAACTCTCTAGTCAATAAACCCTACCGGATGGGGGGCGGCCACAGGAAGCACTATGATACTCATTACGACTGTTCCGGCAGCACCTCTTTTGTCTTGAAAGAAGCCGGCCTCCTGACTTCCACCCGCCATTCCAAGCTGTTCCTTAATTACGGGCAGAAAGGGTCCGGGGACTGGATCTCTGTTTATGCCAAGAACGGGCACGTTTTTCTGGTCATCTGCGGCCTCCGGTTTGACACTTCCGGCAGCGGCAGGCGCGGCGAAGGCCCGCGCTGGAGGGTGGACGGCCGGAACACCAAGAACTTCCTGGTGCGCCATCCCACGGGACTTTAACCCGTCCTCTGCGGTTTCAGACCGTGTTTTTTGTGTATGTTCGCACGGGCTTTCTTGATCAATGAAGCCTGATGTGCTATCAGGTGTGAGGACGTTGATAGTTCCTTGACTTTCATGGCTAAGACAAAAATTCACGTAGGGCTTGAAATAGGCACGAGCAAAACCTGCATGGTCGTGGGCGAAGTGAAGCCGGACGCGACCGTGACGATCATCGGCGTGGGTGAAGTTCCTAGCGAGGGGGTGGTGCGCGGAGAAATAGAAGACACCTCCAAGGTCATCCAGTGCGTTTACGACGCCTGGAACATGGCCCAGGACCATGCGGATGTGGACATCATGACCGTTTACCTCTCCGTGACGGGGGCCCACATCGTGGGACAGAACAACCGCGGCACCTTCCGCCTGCCTCCGGATGAAAGCATCATTTCCCAGGAGCACATGGACGAGGTGACGGAAATCGCCCGCGACGTAGCCCTGGGACCGGAACAATTCGTCCTGCACCGCGTGCCGGGCCTCTTCTCCGTGGACGGGCAGGAAAACCTGACCAATCCCGCCGGACTGACCGGCAGGACGCTGGACATTGACTGCCACATCATTCACGGCATCAAATCCCGCATCACCAACTCCTTCCGCTGCGTCAGAGAAGTGCCTCTGGACATTGCGGACGTGGTCTTTGCGCCCATCGCTACGGCCCAGTTCGTGCTCAACAGGCAGGTGAAGCAGGCGGGTGCGCTCCTGATAGACATGGGGGCGGGCACCACGGACTATGTGCTGTATCTGGACGGCCAGCTCGTGGCCTCCGGCTGCGTGCCGCTGGGCGGGGACCATATCTCCAACGACATCACCCTGATGACCGGCATTCCCCTTCCGCAGGCGGAACTGCTGAAAAAGACGGAGGGTGACGCCAACAGCTTCTCCGGAAAAACCAATGAAATGGTGCGCGTGCGCGGGGAAGGCGGCATGAAGGACGCCGCGGTTGAACGCAACGTGCTCAATGAAATCATACGTTCCCGCCTGCTGGAAATCTTCAATCTGGTCAAATCCTCCCTGCCCAAGGACACCTTCAAGGGCAACCGCTGCCACGGAGTCTATCTGTGCGGAGGCGCCAGCCTGATGCGCGGCGTGGGCGAACTCGCCTCCCACGTATTCGGCGTGGCGATCAGCCGCCCCACGCTGTCCAAAAACGGAGCCCCCTCCTACCTGGACGACCCGCGGTATTGCACGGCCATCGGCCTGATCCGCTACGCCCAGATTCTGGACGCGGAGCTGCCGCCGCAGCGGAGCTGGCTGGGCCGCCTCTTCGGCCTCTTCTCCAAGGAACGCTCCTGACACCCCCACATCCCTATCACCATGCTGGACTTTTCTACACGGGAACCGGCCGCGCGGTCCGGAAAAACCTGCCTCTTCGGTGCAGGTTCCGCAGGCACCAAGGTCATGGAGGAAGTGCTGGCCCTGGCGCCGCAGACCTCCTCCGTATGCGCCATGAATCTGGACGCACGCCTGCTGAACGCCTCCTCCGTCCCCTGCAAGATTCATCTGGGCGCCAGAATCACCCGGGGGCTGGGATCGGGCGGGGACGCCTCCGTGGGCGCCCAGGCGGCGCGGGAAAGTGAATCCGCCATCCTGCGGGCCCTGGAAGGCTGCGACCTGGCCGTCATCGCCGCCGGGCTTGGCGGCGGTACGGGGTCCGGCGTGGCTCCGGAAGTCGCACGGCTTGCCAAGGAACAGGGCGCCTATGTCGTCAGCGTCGTTATCCGTCCTTTCGGTTTTGAGGGGGAACGCCGTTCCTCCCTTGCGGATGAAGCGCTGGCCCGGCTGGCCCTGTACTCGGACATGGTGCTGCGCTTTGACAACGACGCCATGGAAAGCCTGATTGATTCCGACAAGGGAGTGCTGGAAGCCTTCTCCGTCGTCAACGCCCTCATGGCGCGCGCCGTGCTGATCGTACCCTCCCTTCTCGACTCCTCCGGGAGCCTGCTCCAGGTTGGTCTGGACGACCTGCTGTGCGTGGCCGGAGCGGGGAAGGGCATCTGTTCCTTCGGCGTGGCGGAATCTTCCGTGAACGCCCCTGTGGAGGAAATACTGGCGCAGGTGAAAAATTCCCCCCTCTTTCTGGAAAAGCGCCTGAGTGCGGTGGACGATGTTCTGGTGCTGGTCCGCGGCGGAGCTTCCCTGACCCTCCAGCGTCTGGAAATGCTGGTGAACGGCATGGCGGAAATGCTGGGCGGTTCCGTGCGCCTCCATATCGGCGCGAGCGTGGCGGACGGCATGGATGACCGTCTGGCATTGACCGTACTGGGTGTCGTGCCGGCGGAAAAAACGGCGTCCCGCCCCGTTCCGCCCCTGAAGCCGGAAACGGCGGCACCTGTGGAACCGGAATTGGTTCCGGAGGAAAGTCTTTTTGCCGGGGCCGGGAAAACCATTCAGCCTTCTTTCCCCGCGGCGATGCCGGAACCCGAACCGGAGCGGCCCGTTCCCTCCGTCAAGAGCAATGAGCACGAACTGGAAGAGGAACTGGTGCCGGTAAGGCCGGTCCTCCCGGCGCCGGGTGCCGTCCCGCCGCCGGAAAGCCCCCTGGTGGAGGAAAAAGGCGGGACGGATGAAAAACCGGAGGAAGAACCGGAACCCGCTCCCGACATCAAGGGGCTGGAGGAAGGCGCTTCCCCCGCGGAGGGCGAGGAAGAACGCGCCGGGCACGGCTTGTTCGCCCGCGTGCGCCCCCTCATTCTGGACGGGGAAGACCTGGACCTTCCCCCGGCGCTGAGAAAAAGGAAACCGGACCAGAACTGATGCCTTCTCCCCGCGCGTCCAGGTTGTGGTTTTGGGCGATAATTCTCGCCTCCCTCCTGTATGTGGCTCTGCTCAGTTGGTGGAGTCCGTTCACGTCCGATACGTACCACCATGCCCTCACGGGCATGGAACACCGTTTTTCCTTCACTCTGGTCTGGGAACGCTGTGTGGATTCCTACATGACCTGGAATCCCAGGATAGGGGAATATCTGGCATTTGCGGTGGCGACGGCCGGCAAATGGCTCTTTATCCTGCTCAATCCCCTGGTGCAGGTCGGTCTGGCGCTGATGATGTTCTACCTGGCTGCCGGGCGGAGGGTGAACCCCCGCTCCTGGCCGGGCGTGCGGCTGTTCGGACTGGGCCTGCTCCTGCTGTTCACCTGTACGGCCCGTCCCGGCGTCACCATTTACTGGCTCTCCGGGGCAACCAACTATTCCTGGGCCGCCGCCCTGTGGCTGGGATTCCTGTGCCTGTACCGCGGTCTGGCGGAAACGGAAAACCAAGCGCCGTCCGGCTGGCGCAGGTGGGCGGCCGTGCTGGTTCTGGGATTCCTGGCGGGCATGACTAATGAAAACAACATCCCCGGGACGTGGCTCCTGCTGGGAATCTTGTTCCTCTTCGTCCGCGTGGTCCGGAGGAAAAAACTGCCGCTGTGGTTTTATGGAGGCCTTGCGGCGCACGTGGCGGGTTCGTGCTGCATGCTGTTCGCCCCCGGAGTCTCGGCCCGGATGAACTCCGCCGCGCCCGGTTGCGCCGTGCCTCTCTCCGGCATTCCGGACAGGCTGGAATCCGTTCCCGTCCTGCTTGCCAGAATGCATGAATACCTGGCGCTTCCCCTCTTGCTGGGCCTGGCTGCGGCCTGGATACTGTGGAAACATTCCGGCAGGGACCGGAAGGCGTTTCTTCCGTGGAGAACGGAAATGGGAACGGCAGCGGCCTGTATAGTGACGGCATATGCCATGGCGCTCTCCTTCTGTGCCGCCGTGATTCCGGCGGACCATGCCATGTTCTCTGCAACCGTGTTGTTCGGTACGGGCGTCATGGCACTGATCCATGTCTGGTACGGCCTTCCCGGCGCTGTTCCCCGTCCGCGGATATTCATTGTCTTCTTTCTGGTCTTCTCCAGCGCATGCGTTGCCTCCACGCTGTACGACCACCTGCTGATGTACCGCCAGCACCGGGAACGCGTCAACATGATTCTGAAACAAAAAAAAGCCGGAATCCGGGACCTTTCCGTTCCGCCTTTCTCCCGTCCGTCGCCCTGGTGTTCCTTCATCTTCTGGGTGGATTTGTCCGAATCGCCGGAGGACTATGTTAACCGTGGCGCGGCCTCCTACTATGGAATCCGGAGTATCAGGACAAAATAAAAGGGGAATAACTTCCTGCCTGTCTTCCTTTCTTCCGGTTGTTTTTTCCCTGCGACAAGGTACGGGTTGTGGAGCGTGGAAATGTGCGGGCCGCCCGGATGGAAACGGCCTGAAACTGGGAGGAAAAGAAAAAATGAAATACGGAAGCTGAATGGAAAATATCCCGTTGGGGGAAGCGCGGATGCGGAAAAAATCAAATTGAGAGGCTGGTGGAGAGGCAAGGAAAAGCGGATTTACATCCGGCAGGAAAAAAGACTTTATGGAAACGGTGATTGCTTTTTGGCGGGAAACAGGTAGGCCGTGGAAGAACAAAACCTTCAGCCGGAATTCGGCCATGAGGAAACAAACGGTTGAATGGACTGGATAGCAAGGCGGAATACTTGGACGGAATCTTTGTGCAGAAATCATCGCGAACATAATCACGTCAGGGAAATGCGGTTTTCTTCTTTCTGCTGTCCGCTCTGATGGATATTCCAACGCTTGCCCAAACGGTTTAGTCGCACCTCATGTGAGGTGCGACAATTGCTGCACTATTGCCGCCGTAACCGCCGTAAGGTTTCAATCCACGCACCTCGTGTGAGGTGCGACCACGGGAGCGGAATTGTAGGAGTGGGGAGACACGGTTTCAATCCACGCACCTCGTGTGAGGTGCGACCAACTTGGAACTTGAGAAAAAAGCCGATGAATAGGTTTCAATCCACGCACCTCGTGTGAGGTGCGACCCTCCCTGTGCTGCGAATGGCCGGTACCTGGCGGGTTTCAATCCACGCACCTCGTGTGAGGTGCGACAACGGTATCTATCAAACAACTAAACAAATGTATGGTTTCAATCCACGCACCTCGTGTGAGGTGCGACCAACTACCTGCTTAAACCCAAACCAAACCAAAACGTTTCAATCCACGCACCTCGTGTGAGGTGCGACTCAAGCGGACATGGGTTCCGCTATTGCCCGTGTAGTTTCAATCCACGCACCTCGTGTGAGGTGCGACCTTAATGTTTTCAAGCTCTTTTAATAATTCCGTAGTTTCAATCCACGCACCTCGTGTGAGGTGCGACACCATTTAATCTGTAATTATTTGAGTTAATGAAGGTTTCAATCCACGCACCTCGTGTGAGGTGCGACTCTATACGAAGGAGGAAACCCGCGGGCACGTGACGGTTTCAATCCACGCACCTCGTGTGAGGTGCGACGGGGCAAGGGCATTATCTCCCCGGAACAGGTGTGGTTTCAATCCACGCACCTCGTGTGAGGTGCGACCGCCGGCGCCAAGCACGCCTTGGAAAATGGAAGAGTTTCAATCCACGCACCTCGTGTGAGGTGCGACGCGTAGTCTCCGTCTCGCTCCACCAGGGTGTGGAGTTTCAATCCACGCACCTCGTGTGAGGTGCGACGCGTGAATCCTTCCGGCCCATAAACTCCTAACATAGTTTCAATCCACGCACCTCGTGTGAGGTGCGACGCCAGACCAAATTTCATGCGGACAAGGTGCACCAGTTTCAATCCACGCACCTCGTGTGAGGTGCGACACGAATGGACTCTACTGGGAATCAGTACCATAGAGTTTCAATCCACGCACCTCGTGTGAGGTGCGACGGCAGGGGAGGTATCCGGCTGATGTTCAGGTGGGCAGAGGATGTTTTGCGCCAACCTGTTTATCAGAGGGATATTTCCAACCCGCCGTTTATTGTTTCCATGATGTCAATATGCAGTCCTCAATAACTTGTAGCAATCGCCGGTGTCCCGGGAATTTTCTGTGAGCTTGAGGTTGACGCTGTCCGGCAGAAGGGAGGTGGGCATGTTCCTTCTTTCTGCCCTGGCATTCCAAGGTGGAAGGGAGTTTATCCGGAAAGCTCAAGCGCGTCCAGTTTCCTTTCCGGTGAACAGGGAAGGAATGTTCTTTCCTTTAATCCATCGGGATCCGGTAGGAAGGGAGTTTCTTGAATTCGTCGCTTTGCGGGCCCTTGTCCGTGGTGCCGTTGTTGGGGGCGGCGTAGGTGTCCAGCGTCATGGAGTCCGGATGGATGGTCAGGATGTAGTAGGCCGTGATGCCGGAACGGTACTGGAGGGTCTTGACCCGGGATTTTGTGGGCAGCAACAGCGGCAGAGGCAGCACCTTGTTCCCGGCGGGGGCGCAGATGAGGGAGGTCAGCCTGTGCTTCCTGTCCGGGGAGGTAATCGTGTAGAGGTCGTGGGCGTGCAGGTGTCCCGTGACGACAAAGCGCACGCCGGCTTCCCGGAGGTTGCGGTAAAAGATGTTCTGTTGTTCGGCGGCGCTGTCGTTGTAGCGGCCCCACAGGCATTCCCGGAATTGCATGGGCGTTTGCAGGGTCCGGTGAGTGAACACCAGGCAATGGCGGGGGACGGAGTTCGCCTTGTTCCTGTTTCTCTTGATCCACGCGCTGAAGTCCACAAGCTGGGCCGGAGTCAGGTCGATGTCCATGAAGTACAGGGAGGCATTCTTGTGGCGGATGCCGTAGTTGAGCTTTCTGGTCGCCAGTCCCTTGGCCTCCTGTTTGCGGGTGGGCAGGAAGAGTTCGCGGAATTGAACGGCGCGCCCGGGAATGGCTTCGTGGTTGCCGCGCAGGGCGTAGAAGGGAATGCCTTTTTCCTCCAACATTTTGTTGAGTTCCTTGCGTTTGGCAAGTCCCTTGACGGGTGCGCTTCCCTGAATGTCCGCCATGTCGCCCACCTGGATGACCATGTCCACCTGGTGCTTCAGGATCTCTCCGTAGAGGGTCTTGATGAAATTGACGGCCACGCCTTCGCTTCCTTCCATGCGAGGGGGCGCGTCGTGCGTATCTCCGATGATGGCGATTTTCCAAGGTTCTTCCGCCCACGCAATTTGAAGCAGAAAGATGAAGAACAGGGCAATGAATCTCATGGCTTCCCCATTATTGTCAGGGATCTTCCTTCATGCCAGAAAAAAATCCCGGATGCGCCCTGCGGGTTTCATTCCCGTTCCTTTTGGAAAAGGAGGCGGCAAATCCCGTTTTCTTCCCCATCCGGCAGGGGAAGAGGGAAGGGAGCCGCATCCGGATATCATCCTGTGGAACGCCCCGGCTATGGACGGGCTGAAAAAAACAATGGACGTCGCGGTTTCTCCCCTGCGCCAGTCGGCATACCGGGGCCACGGTCCCCAAGAGCCGGGGCAGGCGCGGCGGGTTCCGGGAGAGGACAGGAAGCCCGGTCTTTTTCCCGGCTCGGAATGAAGCCCCCGGCGGCACTGCAAAGACTCGGTCACGAAAACAGTACGTCATGGGAAAGGGAATAAAAAGGACCGTCCCTGCCGTGAGGCGGAACGGTCCTGAAAAGGGGAAGAAACCGGGAGACGGAGGGAGTTACTGGACTTGCAGGTTTTTCGCCTGTTCTTCCGTGAGTTCGATGCAGTGCCAGGGCAGGCCGCGCTTGTTGAGCTCCTCCATGAACGGATCCGGGTCGTTCTGCTCCATGTTGAAGACTCCGGCTCCGGACCATTTGCCCGTGAGGATCATTTCCGCGCCGATCATGGCGGGAACTCCCGTGGTGTAGGAGATGGCCTGGGAGCCTACTTCCTCAAAGCATTTTTCGTGGTCGCAAATGTTGTAAATGTACACGGCCTTGAATTTGCCGTCCTTGACGCCGGTGATGACATTGCCGATGCAGGTTTTTCCCTTGGTCGTTTTGCCAAGGTCTCCGGGGTTCGGCAGCACGGCTTTCAAGAATTGCAGCGGAATGATTTCCACGCCGTTGTACGTGACCGGGTCAATGCGGGTCAGGCCCACGTTCTGCAGCACTTCCAGGTGCTTGAGGTAGTTCGGGGAAAAGGACATCCAGAATTGAGCCCGGCGGATGGAAGGGATGTGCTTGACCAGGCTTTCCATTTCTTCATGGTACATGCGGTAGATTTCATAGGTGCCCACTTCCTGCGGGCAGTTGAAGCTCTGGTGCATGCTCATGGCGGGCGTTTCCCGGAAGGCTCCGTTTTCCCAGTGGCGGCAGGGGGCCGTTACCTCGCGGATGTTGATTTCCGGGTTGAAATTGGTGGCGAAGGCCTTGCCGTGGTCGCCGCCGTTGACGTCGATGATGTCCAGCGTGTGGATTTCATCAAAATGGTGCTTGAGCGCCCAGGCCGTGAAGACGTTGGTCACGCCCGGATCAAATCCGGAGCCGAGCAGGGCGAAGAGCCCGGCTTTGCGGAATTTGTCCTGGTACGCCCACTGCCAGGAGTATTCGAATTTGGCTACGTCCCGGGGTTCATAGTTGGCGGTGTCCAGATAGTTGACGCCGGTTTCCAGGCAGGCGTCCATCAGGGTGAGGTCCTGGTAGGGAAGGGCCACATTGATCAGCAATTGCGGCTTTACCTCCCGGATGAGGGCTACAGTGGAGGGTACGTCGTCCGCATCTACGGCATGGGTGGTGATGCTGATGCCCGTTCTGGCGCGCACGTCGTCCGCAATGGCGTCACATTTGCTTTTTGTGCGGGAAGCCAGGTGAATGTTCTGAAAAATTTCCGGCAGTTGAGCGCATTTATTGGCTACTACATGGCCTACGCCGCCTGCTCCGATGATTAAAACTGTATTCATGACAGGTCCAGTACATAAGGGAAAAGAGGCTGAAAGGCAATCCCGGAATTGGTGCAATAGTGTCACTCCCCCCGTGTTGCCGGAAGATCGGATTCTCCCGCAAGCCGTCTTTCGTTTTACAAAAGGGAGAATGTTGAATTTTGGATATTTTTAAAAATGATTGGGATAAAGGGTGGCATGCGGCAGGCACCGTCTTAATGTGAAATCCTAGCCATGGCCAGATGCCTTCTGCCGATAGTTGTTGCCGATTGCACCCTGTTTTGCCGTGGAAGGATGGCTGACCGGTATGGACGCTGCCAGAAAGAAAGTTGCCGAACAGTATGGCATGGCGGGATTTCCGGTCCGTAGTGTTTGCGGATGCTTCCGGCAAGTCTTTCGGCGTTTTGTGGGGAAATGCCCAGGGAAGACGTCATAAAAGCCATGCAGAACAAGGAAGCCCTCCAGGCGGCGGAAATCTGCGTTGCGAAGGCTTCCACGGATGAGCCAGGTCGCGGCGTGGAATGTTTCCCGATTCCTTCCTATGGGAAATAAGGATGGCGTTTGATGGCCGTATTTGGTCCATCTGTCATTTTCACCGGATATGATGCGCCATTTTGGTTGTTTTCTAAAAATGATTGAACGGGAGATTGACGGCGTGTGTCCGACCCTTCAATATTGATTGTAGCTATGATTAGACAAATTCTGCCAATAGTTGTTGCCGCCTGCATCGCACCCTGCTTTGCCGCGGAGGGATGGCTGACCGATATGGACGCCGCCAAAAAGGAAGCTGCCGAACAGAAGAAGGACTTGATGATCGAGTTCACCGGTTCCGACTGGTGTCCGCCCTGCATGCAGCTCCGCGCCAATGTGTTCAGCAAGCCTGATTTCCAGAAGGAAGCTCAAAAGAACTTTGTGCTGCTGGAACTGGATTATCCGCGCGGCAAGGAACAGTCCGCTGAAATGAAGGCGGCCAATCAGAAGCTTGCCGAACAGTACGGCGTGACGGGATTTCCGACCGTAGTATTTGCGGATGCTTCCGGCAAGCCCTTTGGAGGCTTTGTTGGCGGAAGGCCCAGGGAAGACGTCGTGAAAGCCATGCAGGACGCCCTGAAGAATAAGGAAGCCCTCCAGGCGGCGGAAGCCAGCGTTGCGAAGGCTTCCACGGATGAAGCCAAGGTTGCTGCGCTAATGGAAGTTCTTAAGCTGGCCCCCAAAGAGTATGTGGACAATTTCTACGGTGACGTGAAAGCGGAAATCAAGAAGCTGGACAAGGACGACAAGTCCGGTCTGAAAGCTGCGGATGCCCACGCCGACCAGCTCAAGAAGGAACGGAAGGAAGTGCAGGATTACCTGGCCGGCAAAATGACGGCCAATACCACGCCCGCCGAAGCTCTTCAGGTAGTGAAGTCCTATCCCGACCGCGACAAACTTCTTCCGGAAACCCAGCAGGAATTGCTGATGATGGAATTCGGCACTTTCCTAAATTCTACAGGTGATGTGGACGGCGCCGTACTGATTCTGGACAAGGTCGCGGAATTGAAGCCTGGTACGGAAGCGGGCCAGCAGGCCCCCCGCATCAAGGCTGGAATCCTTGCCAACAAGGACCGGATCAAGGCTCAGATTGAAGCTGCTAAAAAAGCTCAGAACAAGTAGCTGACACTGTTTTTCTCCCTCCTGATACGGGGGAGTGCCCCGCAACGGCCCGCATGGCCATTGCGGGGTTTTTCATGCTTGCGGAAGCCATTTGCGTGAACAAGTGCGGAAGAAACCTGCGCTGCCTGCGGAAATGTTGTTCCGTACGTTCCTTTGATGGTTTTTGCAGGAACGGGAAGCAGCTCGAAGGACGGCCCATGAGTCTTCCTATAGAATAAAAGCCGGCCCCGGATGATACCGGGACCGACTTGTTGCCTTGTCTGTTTCCTGATGTAAAAGAGAGGTTATTGAAGCTTGATGACGGTATCCCATTTGTCCCAGGACATGCCTTCGGGAAGCGTGATTTTGTACTGGCCGTCTTCCTTCTCCAGCTTGGCTTTCTTTCCGTTGAACTTGCCGTCCACGATTATTGTCGCCTTAGTGAATTTCTCACCCGTATCCTTGATGAACAGGTGTTCGGAACCTTTCAGTTCTTTTCCTTTCTGCGCAATCAGGGGGCTGACGTGGAGGTAAACGGTTTTTTTGCCGTTGCGGTTCATTTTGTAGCAGCTTCCGCCCCAGGGCATATCCTTGTAGGGGCCGCCGCGCGTGCCGTAGATAGCCTCACGGTAGGGGGCGATCCACTTGCCCATGGCCAGGAAGGTATCGGCCTGTTCGGGGACGAAGGTGCCCAGCGGAGTCGGCCCGATGTTGTAAAGCAGGTTTCCGTCCTTGACTGTGTTGTTGATCAGGAATTTGATGGATTCTTCCAGTGGCTTGACTTTGGCTTTGGAGGTGTAGGACCAGTTGCCTGTCCAGCGGGTGCCGGGAATGTCGGCCACTGTCATGCAGCTTTCCCAGGGAGTTTTGTCATTGAACGGTCCCAGCTTGCATTCCGGAGTCAGAAAATCGCCTTTCAGGTCTTCCGCCAGGGGACCCTTGTTGCCTCCTCTGGTGCCGTTCATGCGGTTGTTGATCAGAATGTCGGGCTGGTATTGCTTGATGCGGCGGATCATGGTGCGAGGATCCCACTGGTTGAGGGAGCTGTTGCCCAGGTTGTCGAACCAGATGATGTCCACCTGCCCGTAGCGGGTAAGCAGTTCGCTGATTTGTCCGAAGTAATATTCCAGATAGCGGTAATGCTGGTTGGTCAGGTAATAGGGGTTGTACCAGTCCCGTCCGGAGTAGTAGAAGCCCAGTTTAAGCCCGGCCGCATGCACCGCCGCTGCAAATTGGCCCACAATGTCCTTGCCGTAAGGGGTATTGGTGATGGTAAACGTATCGTAGGCAGAGGGGAAGTTGCAGAAACTGTCGTGGTGCTTGCTCGTCAGCACAGCATATTTCATGCCGCTCTTCCTGGCGACGGATATCCACTTTTTGGGGTCATATTGTTTGGGATTGAAACGGCGGTAAGTGGAATCGTATTCGAAATCCATGACGTTTTTCTTGCCGCTGTTGCTGTCAAAGGGACGGGCGGCATTGCGTTCCCAACTGATTTCCCGTTCCAGCAATGAGGAAGGGTTCCAGTGGATGAACATGCCAAATTTGGCGTCTCGGAACCATTGGAGCTGTTCTTCATTGGCCTTGAAGTCGAAGAGCCGGTTAATGGCTTCATTGACCAGGTCGCGGTCCTTGACCGGGGAGAAGATGTTTTTCTCCGGAGTGAAGACCACCAAGCCCTCGGCCATGGGCTGAAGCCGGAAATTGGGTACGGGCGCCTTCTCCTTGTCCCCCAGCCAGAGATTGAGTTTCAGCGCCCTGGCTGCGTTGCCTATTTCGTAGGCTTTCTGGCCCCCCGCTTCCTCCATGATCTCGTCGGGCAGTTCCTTTTTGAAAACGGCTTGAACAAAAGGCTGGTTTACATAGATTTTCCCGTTTTCCCGGAAGGGCCGGATATCTTCAGGAAGGGGCACCCGTTCGTTATTGACCATGGCGTAGGGTGAACCGTGGAGCTGGCCGGTTTCCACGGTGAAATAGACGGCGTCTTTGAGTTTTTCCGACAGCTCTTTCTGAAGGGCATCCACATTTTCCTGGTAGGTGTTGGCGGAATCAAAGCGGTTATTGATGCTTTCCGCCTGTTTTTCCGTGATCACCGGACCTATCCACGGACTGGCAATGGCGTCTTTCGTGCCGCTGCCCACGATGATGCGGAAGTACTGGCCTGCGTCCTTGTCCGTCAGCGTGTAGGATTCCTTGTCCTTTCCCTGCTGGACAAGAATGGGTTTGCCGTTTCTCGAATCACTCCTTTCCCAGCGGATGACGGGACTGGCAGGTTCGTCGTCCGGGGTGCTGTAGCGGCTTTCCAACGTGGTTCCCGTTATTTCTTCCCCATTGATCCAGGCCCTGAGCCAGGGGGCCGTGTCTGCCGCCGCTGCCGCCAGGGAGGCGCCTGCAAACAAGGCCAGGAGGCAAAACAGATGATGTTTGAATTTAAACATGGAAAAATGATAGGGGGATATTCGGGAAAAGCCAGTTTGGAGTGCAGACGACCAGGAAAAGACCAGAATCACGTCAGCCCGCAAAGTGAATTTCTTTCAGGTGAAATCTTGCGTGGACAGCGGAAACCTGACAGAATCCGGCCATGCGCCTGTTCATGATTTTCTGCGTGATGTTCCTGCTTGCAGGATGCGACACGCATACCAGCGTGGAACGGGCGCAGGAAGACGGGATTCTGATTGTGGGTAATAACACGGAGCCCCAGAGTTTTGATCCGCACGTAGCCACCTCCGTTTCCGACTTCAAGATCATTAACGCCGTGATGGAGGGGCTGCTGCGCGGGGATTCCCGGAAGGATTCCGTTTTTCATCCCGCCGTGGCGGAATCGTGGGCGCACAATCCGGAAGCGGACGTATGGCGGTTTTTCCTGCGGAAGGATGCCGTGTGGAGCGACGGGACTCCGCTGACGGCCCATGACTTCGTGTATGCCTATCATCGCTTGTTGCATCCGGAATTCGGCGGCAGGTATGCGGATATGCTTTATCCCCTGAAGAATGCGGAGGCGTACAACAGGAATTTCCGCAGTCTGATTTTATGCGGTCCCGGCTCCGCATTTGCCGCGGAATACAGGCTGGATGCGGCCCTGATGGACTGCGTGGACTGGAAGAAGCTGGACGGCATGGATGCCCCGGAACTGGAAGAACTGGCCCGGGAGCCGTCCCTGATGGAATGGCCCGCCGGAATGCCGGCGGGTGCCGCAAAACGGATGGCGGCCATCATGCTGGAAGACGTCCGCGCCGGACGCCCTGATTTGTGGGATGCCGCGCATGTGGGCGCGCGCGCCGTGGACGACCATACTCTGGAGCTGGCGATGCGCTCCCCGATGCCCCAGCTTCCCCTGCTGCTTTTGCACTGCACCTGGTTTCCGGTCCCCCGCCATGCAGTGGAGGCCCATGGAGGCATGCTGAGCCGGGCGGGGGCATGGACCAGGCCCGGAGCGGCCGTGGGCAACGGTCCTTTTGTGATGGCGGAGCACCGTTTCAATGACTATGTGGAGGTGAGGCGGAATCCCCGGTACCGGAATGCCGCGGCGGTCCGCCTGAACGGAGTGCGCTTTCTTCCCACCGTGAACGGATTTACGGAAACCCGCATGTTTTTCAACGGCAAGATGCACGTGACCAACAACGTGCCTCCGGAGATGACGGCGTACGCACGGGAGCGCGGCGGCGCGGACTTCTGCCAGGACGATTATTACGTGACTATTTTTTACCGGCTGAATACCGGGCGCGGGCCGTTGAAGGACGTCCGCGTGCGGAAGGCCCTTTCCATGGCCGTGGACAGGGAGGCGCTGGTGCGCGATGTGGTGTGCGGAGGAGGGCAGCCATGCTTCGGTTTCACGCCGGACGGCGCGGGGTACAGGACTCCGCACGGCGTGGAATTCAATCCGGAAAAGGCGCGCGCCCTGCTGGCGGAGGCCGGGTTCCCCGGTGGGGAGGGGTTCCCCCGGCTGGAATTGATGACTACTTCGCGCGAGGTGCAGAAGACGATGGCGGAGGCCATTCAGGGCATGTGGAAGAAGCATCTGGGGATTCATGTGGAAATACGTTCCTGTGAGTGGACCGCCTACAAATTCGCCCAGAATTCCATGCAGTATGATTTGAGCTCCTCCTCCTGGTCCGGGGATTACCTGGACCCGTCCAGCTTTCTGGATTTGTGGAGCGCCGCTTCCGGCAACAACAATACGGGTTGGTTTCATCCGGAATATGAACGCCTGCTGGCGGAAAGCCGTGCTACGGGTGACCAGGAAAAGCGCATGGCCCTGCTGGCCCGCGCGGAAGCCCTGATGCTGTCGGAATCCCCCGTGATTCCGCTGTACTGGGCCAGGCGCTCCTACCTGAAAAGGCCGGAGGTGCGGGGCTGGCACCCCCTCCTGCTGGACAACCATTTGTTTGAGGACATCAGCCTGTGCGCCCCGCGGGCCAGAGGAAAGGGGGGACGGCAGTGACCAGAATGATCCTGAAACGCATAGCGCAGGGGACCCTCGTCCTCTTTGTGCTGGAAACGGTGACGTTTTTCCTGATCCGCCTGCTCCCCGGCCACCCCTTCATGGGTGAAAAGAAGTTGCCTGAACATGTCCTGCACCAGTTGCAGGCCAGTTACGGACTGGACCAGAGCGCCCTTGTCCAGTACGGGCACTATTGGTGGAACATGCTGGCCAACGGCGACTTGGGGCCTTCCCTGGTGAAGGAGGGCATCAGCGTGGCGGACATGATCGGGCAGTCCTTTCCGGTTTCCCTCCATCTGGGCGTCCTCGGCATGGTGATTTCCATCATGGTGGGGATTCCCGCCGGCATTCTGGGCGCCCTGTATAAAAACCGCTGGATTGACTGGTGGGTGATGCTGGTGTCCATGGCGGGCATCTGCGTTCCCGCCTTCGTCGTGGCTCCGCTGCTGGGCGTGGGGCTGGGTATGCATGTGCCCGGCCTGAGCGTGGCGGGGTGGGACACCCCCGGCTGCGTGCTGTTGCCGGCTCTGACGCTGGGTCTCGTAAACGCCGCCTACCTCGCCCGGCTGACGCGCGGCGGCATGCTTGAGGTTCTGAGCCAGGATTTCATCAGGACAGCCCGAGCCAAGGGAGCAGGGCCTTTCCGGGTAGTCTGGAAGCATGCCCTGCGCGGCGGCCTGATTCCGGCCATTTCCTATCTGGGGCCGGCTTTTGCCGCCATGATTACCGGCTCTTTCGTGGTGGAAACCTGCTTTCAGGTGCCCGGAATGGGCCAGCACTTCGTGAACGCCACCACGGACCGGGATTATTTCCTCATCCAGGGGCTGGTGTTGTTTTACGGCATTCTGATCGTCACGGCCAATCTGGCCGTAGACCTGGTTCAGATGGCCGTTAACCCGAGACTGAGAGTGGAGTCATGAAAAAAGAAAGCCTGAACGTGCCGGAGGAACAGGGTTCCTCTCTGTGGAAGGACGCTTTTCTGCGGCTTTCCAGGAACAGTGCGGCCATGTGCTCCCTGCTGGCCCTGGTCCTGATCGTGGCCTCCTGTTTTCTGGTGCCCCTGCTGCCGTGGCTTCCGCATCCCAACGTGCAGGACCTGTCGCGCATCGCGGAAGCCCCTTCCTGGGACCACTGGTTCGGCACGGACCAGCTGGGGCGGGATCTTCTGGCGCGCGTGCTGTACGGCGGCCGCATCTCCCTGCTGGTCGGCGTGGTCGCCACGGGCGTGTCCCTGGTCATCGGCGTGGCGTATGGCTTGGTTTCCGGCTATGCCGGGGGCAGGCTGGATGCCCTGATGATGCGCCTGGTGGACGTGCTTTTCGCTCTGCCGTTCATTGTGCTGGTGATCATTTTCTCCCTCTCCGTGGAGGAACCTTCCCGGCAGCTCACGCAGTGGATATCCGACATTACCGGATGGTCCGTGGAAATGGTGAGCCCCATTACCGGGCTTATTCCGCTCTTCATTGCCATCGGTGCGCTGGGGTGGCTTACGCTGGCGCGCATCGTCCGCACGCAGACTCTGGAATTGAAAGGGCGGGAATTTGTGGAGGCGGCCCGTTCCCTGGGCTTAGGGCATGTAAAAATCCTCTTCCGCCACATAGCTCCGAATTTGTTCGGCTCCGTGATCGTGTACACGACGCTGGCCGTACCGGGAATCATGCTGCTGGAAGCCGTCCTTTCCTTTCTGGGATTGGGCGTAAAGGCCCCCAATTCTTCCTGGGGCACGCTCATCAAGGAGGGAGCGGACCGGATGGAAGTGAGCCCGGAACTGCTCCTGTTCCCGGCCCTGCTGTTCTCCGTGACCCTGCTGGCGCTGAATTTTCTGGGGGACGGACTGCGGGACGCGCTGGACCCGAAGTCCTCCAAGGATTGATTTTTTAAAAGAATGAAAGTTGCTTTGACGATTGTGATGCTGGTCGTTTCCAACGTCTTCATGACGTGGGCATGGTACGGCCATTTGAAGAAGGGTTCCCCGGTGGACGACAAACCCCTGCTGCTCATTATCCTGATGAGCTGGGGGCTGGCGTTCTTTGAATATTGCTTTATGATTCCCGCCAACCGTATCGGCAATGCGGGCGGCCTGAACGTGGCGCAGCTCAAAATTATGCAGGAGGTGATCACGCTGTGCGTCTTTGTGCCCTTCGCCCTATTCTACATCGGGGAGAAATGGAAGTGGGATTACCTCTGGGCTTTCCTGTGCGTGCTGGGAGCTGTTTTCTTTGTCAATAGGGAGCGTTTGATGGGGTGACAGACTTTTTCCCTTCGTATTTCATGTCCAAAGTGGTCTTACTCTTTGTATATGAAAATTAAAATAATAACTATTCTTGCGGCAATGGCCGCCGTCGTCCTGGCCGCGGGCTGCCACCATCATGACCGCGACTATTACCGGCCCGGTCCCTCCCACCATTACAATCACAACAACCACGACAACGGCTGGCACAACAACCAGAACAGGCCCGGTCTCAGGCCGCGTCCGCATTACGCCGCCGTTCAGCGTACCACTTATCCCCACCTTTACCGTACCATCTGAGGCATCCGCCTTTTGCCCGGAGATTCCGGAGCACCGCATCCCGTGAACAGGGGCCTGCCGGTCTCTCCGCGGCGGATAAGTACACGGCAATATTCTTTCGGCTACATCCGTATGGCCATCCAGGCGCACGGACGGGAGGGAGCGGATTTGTTCCGGCGCATGGCTGCGGTTCCGGCCGGGCGTTTGCCGGGTCTAATGCTTCGCGCACAGGATATAAGCTTGAAAAGGTGCGGGGCCCCCGGCACTCTATGCGCCAGATCAATGACTATAGATGAGCAATTAGACATGTTGATGGGCGGCACCGCCGTCGTGATCAGCCGTGAAGAGTTGAAGGAACGCCTCAAGCTGGGGCGCCCCCTGCGTGTGAAACTGGGTGTGGACCCTACTGCGCCAGACATTCACCTCGGTCATACGGTGGCCATTGAAAAGCTGCGCCAGTTCCAGGAACTGGGCCATCAGGCCGTCTTGCTCATCGGGGACTTTACCGCCACCATCGGAGACCCCAGCGGCCGTTCCGTGACGCGTCCCCCCCTGTCCCGCGAACAGGTGCTGGCCAATGCGGAGACGTATACCAAGCAGGCTTTCAAGATTCTGGACCGGGACAAGACGGAAATTGTGTACAACGGGGACTGGTTCCGCAAGATGTCTTATGAAGAGGTGCTGAAACTCAATGCTCGCGTCACCATGCAGCAGATGCTGGCACGCGAGGACTTCAAGGCCCGCATGGAAAGCGGCAAGGAGGTGCGCCTGCACGAAATCCAGTATCCGATCATGCAGGGCTGGGATTCCGTGGAAATCCGTGCGGACGTGGAGCTGGGAGGCACGGACCAGTTATTCAACATTCTGGTGGGGCGCGATTTACAGAAAGAGCAGGGCATGATGCCCCAGATAGCCATGACGATGCCTCTGCTGGAGGGGCTGGACGGCGTGCGCAAGATGTCCAAATCCTACGGAAACTACGTGGGCGTGGATGAAGCGCCGGAAATGATGTTCGGCAAGATGATGAGCGCCAGCGATGAGCTGATGGACCGCTACTACCTCGTTCTTCTGGGGGAAAAGCGTGATATGGAACTGCACCCCATGGAAGCCAAAAAGCTGCTGGCCTGGAAGATCACGGCCCGCTACCATGACGCCGCCGCTGCGGACGCCGCGCGCGCGGACTGGGAAACCCGTTTTTCCAAAAGAGATCTCGCCGCCGCGGACTTGCCGGAAGTGGAGCTCTCCTCCCTGCCCGGCGGAATGAATGCTCTGGCCCTGGTGGGCTTCATCTTTGAAACGGTATTCCAGTTGAAAAAATCCAACGGCGTGCTGCGCAAGGAGCATTTCACTCCCGGCGCCATCCAGTTGAACGACGTCAAGGTGACGGACCCCTCTTCCGCGCTTGAACTGGCGCCCGGCAGCATTCTGCGTCTGAGCAGGAAGCACGCCGTGCGTTTCAAGTAAGGGGGGGGAATTCCCTCCTCTTTCATCATTCTTTTTTCCATGCCGGGATTCCTTTCCAAATTGGACCGTTTCACCGTCGGCCTGGTGGTAAGCGTGAGCGCGGGGATTCTGGTTCCTTGTTCCGGCGTGTGGGATACCGTCTTCAGCCGCTTGAGCGATGCCGCCATCATCCTGCTCTTTTTCCTGTACGGAGCCAAGCTTTCCCGCCGCTCCGTGTGGGAGGGGCTGATGCACTGGCGGCTTCAGAGCCTGGTGGCCGCTAGCACTTTCGTGATCTTTCCCCTGCTGGGCATCCTGAGCATTCCCATGTGGAATGCCGTGCTGGGGCCCGACCTGTGCATGGGGATGCTCTACGTGTGCATGCTGCCTTCTACCGTCCAGTCCAGCATTGCGTTCACCTCCATGGCGGGAGGCAATGTGGCGGCGGCCATTTGTTCCGCTTCTGTTTCCAGCCTGCTGGGGGTGTTTTTGACTCCTCTTCTCGTGGGGCTGGTATGGTCGCGCGGCGGGTCGGACGGTGTGGACTTTTCTACCTTCCTGAACATTTGCTACATTATCCTGGTGCCGTTTGTGGCCGGGCAGGCCGCCCAGCGCTGGATAGGCAAATGGGTGGTGGCGCACAGGAACGTCACTTCCTGGACGGACCACAGCACGATCTGGCTGGTTATTTACACGGCGTTCAGCCATGCCATGATCAACGGCGTCTGGAAGAACCTGCCCTGGCTTTCCCTGGTGGAGGTGCTGGGGTTCTGCTCCGTTCTACTGGCGGTCGTTCTCTGGCTGACGGCTTTTCTTTCCCGCAGGCTCCGTTTTTCACGGGAAGACCGGATTGCGATCATCTTCTGCGGTTCCAAAAAAAGCCTAGCTACCGGCATCCCGATGATGAACGTGATTTTTGCCGGTTCCCCCATCGGTCTGCTGGTCATCCCCATCATGATTTTCCACCAGCTCCAGTTGATGGTTTGTTCCATCCTGGCCCGGAGGTGGGGCAGGGACCTGGAGGACAAGAAGGACGGTTCCCTGTAGGCAGGGAGAGCCGGGATGCCGATCATGGAACGCGGAAGGCTTCTTTTCACGCAGGAGAAGGCTGTTTGCCGGAAACCATGCGCATGGAAAATCCACCCGGCATGATTAATGGCTCCTGGAACAGGAACGAGGACATCTCTTTTCCTCCCTCCCTGGCCGGAAATCCTGCCGGAACCGTGAATTCCCTGTTCCCGGCGTTTCCGTCTGGAAAAGGAGTGTGCGTCAATTCCCGGTAAGGCGCAGGATTCCGTCATTCTGGATGTCCCTGCCCGGAACGATGGCATGGCTTCCCCGTTCCGGGATTTTTGCCGTTACGGACCTGTTGCGGAATTTGTCCATGAAGCGGTGGAAGGATTCCATGTCTTCCGGGACGATCTTGATTTCCGTATACGCGGGGTCGGCCAGCACTTCCGTAATGTCCACCCGGAAGGATCCCACTCCATTGCCGTCCGGAGTGTAGAATTCCAGGGATTCCTCCGGGGAATGGGGGTGCATGAAGAACAGGAAGAACATGATGCCCAGCGCAATCAGAGTGACGACGGTCACCGGAAGATTTTTTCTGAACGGTCTGATATGCATGTATTCTTCTCCTTTCTTTGGCAAGGTTATGGATTTTAAAGGGGCATGTCAACTCCTCCGGGCGGTTGCCATGACGCGGAAGGGAGGCGCGGTTTCTTCTTCCGCGGGGCACCGTTGCCGGGGGCGTGCCCTGAAAAAGGGTTGCGTCCGAGGGGCATTGTGGTAGCGTTTGCGTATAGACGGAGCCCTATGATCCTCCCCGTAAAGATATTGTCCGCATTGGCCGGATTGAGCCTCGCCGGGGGCGTTCATGCGCGCGTCTGGACGAATGACCGTGGTGCGACGGTCACAGCCGCGCTGGTGGCCGTCCGTGATGCGGAGGTGGACTTGAAGCTGAAGGACGGCCGGGTGGTCGCCGTGCCCAGGAACATCTTTTCCGGGGCCGATCAGGAATATATCCAGGAGTGGGTGAAGTCCGGAGGAACCTTGCCGGATACGGATGTCGGAAACGCTCTCGAAACGGGAAAAGGGGACGTGTCCTATACGCGTCTGGAGCCGAATTGGAATGCGGACTGGCCCCAGAGAGCGGGTCTGGCCGGCTTTCTGCTCGTGAAAACCGTTCAGGAGACGGACGACCTGAGCATTTATGAGACGGACCATTTCATTATTGAATCCCCCGGGCGGCTGGCCAAGCCGGAACAGGAGGCCCTTGCCCGGAGATTTGAATCCATTCTGCGAACTCTGGCGGCGGTCCCCCTGAATCTGACGGTGGCGCGCAAGCCCTCCCGCAAATATCTGGTCCGGGTGTGTTTCAGCGAGGAAGAGATGGAAAAGGTTCCCGGCCTCCGGAACGGCAGGCTCAAATTTTCCCCCACCAGTTTTACGGCTCTGCTTCTGCGGGACAAAAAGGGCAATCCGGTCAACCCGGATGCGGTGGATCCTCGTTTTGCCGTTACCCACTGGGTGATGCAGTCTCTGGATGTGGAGCACTGGCTGGTGGACGGTTTTTCCGCCTATATGGCGTTTCTTCCCAGGGAAAAAGATGAAACCGTCTTCCGGAAGGTTCCCGGAAGGCTGGCGGCCATGCTGCCACGCAGCCTGCGCGCAGGACGGGATTCCCTCCCGGCGCTGGAGGACCTGCTGGCGCGGGACTCCTCCCATTCCGCCTCCGGACATGACCAGACTCCAAAGGGAAAAGGCACGGAATATTGGGCCGATCTGCTGTGGACCGTTTATTGGTGCCATCTGGAAGGGGAGGGCAGGGCCGACAGGCTCAGGCGCTACCTCATGGCCTGGGATGCGGAAGAACAGGAAAAGGCCCGTGCCGTTCTGCTGGACGGCAAAAGTCCGGTGGAGGTGCAGAAGGACATGGCGGAAGCCTGGAAAAAGTTTGGCGTAAAGCTGAAATTTGCGCAGCCTTCCTCTCCCTAGAGGAAGGCGCAGGATTCTCCGGCCCGTTGAGGCGGTGCGGGAAGAAAATCCCTGCGGAGAATGGGCGGGGCGTTGTTCCGTTTAAATGGTTCCGTTGAGTTTTCTGCCTATCCAGAACAGGGAGAGCAGAACGAGCAGGGCGGCCAGTGTGTAGGGATGGCACCAGATCAGGATGCGTTTTTCCATGGGAGGCGGCACGGGCAGATCCTTGATTTCCCGGATAAGCTGCTGGATTTCTTCCGCTTTCACCATGCGGCCACGCGTAATGGAAGTCATTTCCTCCATCAGAGCGGTATTGATGGGCTGTCCGATTTTTTCCAGCGTTTCATTCATGGTGATGACAGGCAGCATGACAGCTTTGTCAGGCTGGTCGGACGACGAAGCCGCCAGTATCCATTTGCCGGGACGGTTGATTTTGACGGAGGCGGTGAAGGAACCCCAGGTGTGGTCCATGTTTTCCATCTGGACCCGGCTCGTTGTGCCTTCCGGTGCGGTGATGTCCAGGAACACTTCTCCGTTCTGAAGGGGTGCGCCCTGCTTGTCAGATACCATTGCCGTGACGGTCAGGGTATCTCCCAAGCGCGGTCGTTCCGGGTTGGGAATCAATCGGATCCGTTCTCCGGCGGCCATGTTGCGCTGGTAGCTCATCCAGCGCGCCACCTGGCTCCAGAACCGGTAATGGTATTTGTCCTCCACCCCGCGCCGCCAGCGCCAGGCAGAATCCGTGCCCATGAACAGCACCTTCCCGTTTCCGTAGGACTGGGTGACGATCAGGGGTATGCGCCCGTAGGCATTCTTGTCTGCCGCGTGTACGGCCAGCACGGTGGTGCCCGCCTTGGGGCGTTCCACGGGTGCGTACCAGTTGAAGCCCGGCAGGTTGCGCCAGACCTCCTCGTTTTCACTCTCCGTGTCCGCCAGCATGGTCAGCAGGGAGCCGCGGCCTTCCGGCGTGAGAATGAGCGGGGACGGGCCTGCCTGGGTGGTGCCTTCCGGCTTGTTTGTGAGGAAGGTGACGGGAATCAGGTCTGCCAGCTCCGATTGAAGAAGTTCCATTTGCTTGCCCTGGTATCCGGGCAGGAAAACAATGCCGCTGGCCTGCTGTTCCACCATCCCCTTGAGCAGTTTGGCCTGTTCCGGAGTCAGCCCTTTGGTCCCCATGCCCACGTCGCCGATGAAGATGACGTCGTATTGGGCCAGTTCCTCCATTTTCTCCGGGAATTTGACCAGGTACCCGGGGCCTTCTCCCATCTCCTTCAGTCCGGGGTGGAATAGAAGGGTGTGGACGTCCACGCCCGGATCGCGGTACAGGGCGTTGCGGATGAAACGGTATTCCCAGCGCGGCAGCGTGTCGATCACCAGCACCTTGATGGACTCCCTGCGCCCGGCGATGCTGAAGGAGGAGGCGTTGTTGATACGCACCCGTTCCTGCGGCTGGATGGGAAGCTTGAGTTCCAGCGTTTCGGAACCTTCCTTTTCTATCTTCCACAGGACGGCGTCGGATACTTCCCCCTGCGCCGGGATGGTGACCGTTCGGGTGACGGCCTTTCCGGTGTCTTTGGAAGACAGGGTAAGGGTTGCCCTGACTTCCCTGCCCAGAGTGCTTTTAATCGTGAAGGGGATTTGCACCGTTTCCCCGATGATGCCGTAAGTGGGGGCTTTCACATCCTGGAGGGCCAGGTCCGGCAGGGGAACGGAGCTGCCGGCGGGGATGATGAACAGGGGGATGCCGCGCGAACGCATCCTCTGCGCCTGTGTCAGCACGGAGGAGGAAGCATTATGGCTGCCGTCCGTGAACATGACGACCGCGCGGAGGTTGTCGGAAGACTGCATGGCTTCCTCCAGCGGTTTGGCCAGATCCGTAGATGCCAGGGCGTAATCCTGGGAATCCGGGGCAGGCTGGACGCTGAACGGGGCATTTTCCACTACATGGGTTTCTTTCAGGGAATCCGTGCTATGGCCTTTGAGCAGTTCCCGGACATACGCAGAGCGGGCAATGACGTGCTGGGGGGTGATTTCCACGTCCTGGGTCTCCATGGAACCCGAACGGTCTTCCAGGATGGAGACCTTGGGCTTTTCCTTAGGCTCTGAAATGATGACCCATTCCGGCTGGAACAGCAGGAAGCATATGGCTCCCAGGATGACCAGGCGCAGTATTTCCAGTTTGAACGTCAGCGGGCGGGGATTGCGCTTGCAGGAAATGCGGCTCATCCATATTCCGGCCGCCATGACCAGAACGGCCGCGGCGACACTCAGGACGGTGGGTTGAAGGCTCAGGTTCATAGGCGGTTGGCGGGGATGGGGCGTTTGGCCGTGCGCTTGGGCAGGCAAAGGAGGGCTTCCAGAAGCAGGCACCCCAGCGCGATCAGCAGGAACAGCTTCCAGGCTTCCTGCACCAGGGAGGGATTTTCAACGCCGCCCTGCGTGGCACTGATGGCGGCGTCCGGCAGGAGGATGTGGATTTTTTCATCCGTGATCTGGTCAGGATTGTCTTCCGACCACGGCCGGTTGACGGCATAGGTCTGCGCACCGAGGCGGTAGACGCCGGCTGTGTCCACGGGAGAACCGGGGGGGCGGGAACCTTGTACGTCGTCCATGCGCATGGGAATGTCCGTGGCCGACTGAGGCAGGGCGGGATCGTTCACGCGAAGGGAAATGGCGGAGGAAAAGCGTTCCGCACCGCGGTCCGCCATGCGCTGGAGAAGGGGGAGCAGCAGGTGGCCGTCCGCCAGATTGGACCAGGAATATTTGGGCAGGGTGGTCAGGAACAGGGCGGAACCTGCTCCGGCCCTGACCTGGCCCAGGGCACAGGTGCCGTCGTCCCAGGAGGCCAGAACGCGGTATTTGCCTGCCAGGGGTTTCCGGCGGATGGCGCGGAGGCGGTTGGCGGGGATGGAAGTCTGATCCGTGCCGTCCCGGAGGAAGCCGCGCTGGCGGTCCCAGGATTCCACGCGGAAATACTCGTCGGCCGGGGCCATTTCCATCGCCCCCCAGGAGACACCCAGGAACTGGCGGCGCGTGCCGTGGGCCGTATCGTCCGGAAGGAAGAGAACTAGGCCGCCTTCTTCAATGAAAGTCTTGAGCTTCTCTTCCATGTCCGCCCGCGGGGGGGGGCCGTGCCAGATCACCAGGGCCTGGGAGGAAAGGTTGAGCTGTCCGGAACGCACGGTATTCGGCATGGTGGCCTTCCTTCCGGGAAGTCCGGGGGGGGCGGCCATCAAGGAGAGGATTTTGCCCGCTTCCCCGGAAGGTCCGTTGATCAGGATGTTTGCCAGGGGCTTGGGAGCGAAGGTGAAGAAGGAAATGTCGTCCCTGGAAAAATCGTCATGGGGCAGGGAAACGTAGCCGAAGCCGGATTCCTTGTCCTGCGGCAGGGGGATTTCCTTGCGGATGGTGGTTGTTTCCCCGGCCAGCTGGAGGGTAGAGGTAGTTACAGAGTTATTTACGGAAATGTTCACTGGAACTTCCTCCGGCTGGTTGGGATCGAAACCCTGCCGTAAAATCTCCATGTCCAGCACCAGCCTGCCGTTGTTGATCTGGGCCTGCGTGATTCTGATGCCTCGGTTGGTTTCCGGCCTGTCTCGCAGCGCCATGATACGGATAGAAGGAGGAATGGGAAGAGCCGCCAGCCTCTGGCGTACGCTGGACCATACCGGAGAATTGGGCCGCCAGGAGGACGATTGCATGTCTGAGGCAATCCAGATTTCCGTCTTTCCGGAGGCGGATTCCTCCAGATAGGGAATGGCCTTCTGGAGCAGGGAGGGGATGTCCGCTCCGCCGTCCGTCACTTTGCTGACGGTCAGGTCTGCCAGGGCGTCCGGTGCGGGAATCTGGGTAATGGTTTCAGTGGTGGAGTCAAGGAGGGACAGGCGGCAGCTTGACAGTTGGTCAAAGGTGGATTTCACCAGGGGCGGAACCGTGTCTCGCAGAGAATTGGTCTTGTCCGGCCGTGCATCCATGGAGGCGGAACGGTCCAGCACGAGGAGCACTTCATTCAGTCCGGAACTCCCCCAGCCAAAGAAGCTGCCGAGGAGGGGACGAGCAAACGCCGTCACAAGAGCCACCACGGCCAGCACGCGCAGGGCCAGAATCAGGTAATGCAGCAGCTTCTTGGTTCCACGGGTTTCCCTGGCCGCGCGAAGCAGGAATTCCATGGCCGCCCAGTACACGGACCGGTGGCGCCAGCGGTTGACCAGATGGATGATGATGGGAATGGAGGCTGCGAAGAGAGTCCAGAGCAGCCACGGAGAGGTAAAGGACATAGGAGGATAGGGGAGTTACGGGTTGAGGAACGGGTTCAGGTAGAAGGAGGAGCGGGCAGCAGCTGGCGCAAGATGTGCAAAGTCATTTCTCCGGTGCTTTTGAAGGAATCCGCCCCCAGAATTTCCATGTTGTCTCTGGAGGTGTGCCACCAGTTGCCGTCCTGGAAATCGTCAATCAGGTTCAGCGTATCCATGCCCAGTTCCATGAAGGGGACGTGGTCGTCGATGATGCCGTAGGCGGAGACTCCCCATTCCACCGGAGAATAGCCCAGTTCGCGAATGGCGCGGGAATAAACCCGGTACATGGACTGGGGCGTCATGGCCGGAATCCTGATCTTTTTACCCTGCCGGCCCACCATGTCCAGGTTCACCATCCACTCCGGCAGCGGTCTCGGCAGAGAGGCCGCATAAAATTTGGAGCCGTACAGGCCGTCATCGCTGTCAATGTGCTGGGAAAAGCTTTCCTCTCCGTCGAAAAACACCAGTTCCAGCTGTCCGGCGCGTGCCGGATCCCGGGAAAGGATGCGGGCCGTTTCCAGAATGGCGGCTGCGGCGGAAGCTCCATCATTGGCTCCGGTAAAGTCGGGAATGCCCGTTTTGGTGTCAATATGGCAGGTCAGCAGCCCGCGGACCGGAGTCTTGAAATCCGGATTTTTCCCATAGCGGGCCCGCAGATTGACGAATTGGGTTTGTCCTTGCGGAGTAGGCGCTTCAAAAGCCTGTTCCACGCATTCCCAGCCATGCTTGGAAAGCTCCCTTTTCAGATAGTCCAGCTGCTTGCGGTAGCCGGGGGAAGACGGCCTTCTGTCTCCCATATCCGTAATCCGTGCGGCATGGTACATGCAATTACTGCCGAGGAAATTGTCTGTCTCCTGCAATTGGGCGGGTATGGTCTCCTGATGGGCTTCCCGAGTTTTTTCAGGATTGCCGCACTGCACCAGCAGAGCCGTCAAGAAAATGAGTCCAATGCGGGGCATCATGGAAGAAAAGGGGTGCGGGGTTATCAGGAACCAGCCCATTCATCCTGGCCCAGAAGTTCCAGGATACGGGTGAATTCGGACTTGCTGGAAAAAGTGATCTCGATGGAGCCTTTGCCTCCCTGTTCAGAAATGCTTACCGGTGTGCCGAACTGCTTGGCCAGCACCCCGGAAATTTTCTTGTACTGTGGTGAAGAGGGCTTTCTGGGAGGAGCCGGATCAGGCGGGTTGAGAATCTTCTGAATGGCCTTTTCCGTCTGGCGGACAGTGTAGCCTTTGTTTACGATGTCGCGGCCAAGCTGAATCTGCTGGTCCTGATTCTTCAGGGAAAGGAGCACTTTGGCATGTCCCACGCTGATGAAGGAATTGCCCAGCATGTCCTGGACGGCCCGCGGCAGGTCCAGAAGGCGCATGCTGTTGGCTACGGCCGCGCGGGATTTGCCCACCCGTTTGGCGATGTCTCCCTGCTTCATCTTGAATTCCGCCTTGAGGCGCATATAGCCGGCGGCCTCTTCCAGCGGACTCAGGTTTTCGCGCTGAAGGTTTTCAATCAGCGCCAGTTCCAGCACGTCCTTGTCCGTAGCCTTCCGGATGATGGCGGGTACGGTGGAAAGCCCCAGAATCCCGGAAGCGCGCCAGCGCCGTTCCCCGGCGATCAGCTCATACTTGTTGTCATCCGTTTTGCGGACGATCAGGGGCTGGATGATGCCGTGTTCCTTGATGGAATCCACCAGTTCAGCCAACTGCTCTGGCGTGAAAATGGCGCGCGGCTGGAGCGAACTGGGGATGATGGAGGCATGGGACAACTGATGCACGACGTCTCCCGCCTGGGGAGTTGCCAAGGATTCACGAGACAGATTTTGATTGATGAGGGCGTCAAAGCCTTTCCCCAGAGCCGGTTTTGCCATAACTGGAAAAAGACTATCATGATCCGCCTCCGTTTTCAACAGGGGATTTGTCTTCCGTAGCAGGAAATTCGGAAAGCGGCCGTCCGGTGTGCGTTTGAGTGGCAGACATTTGGAAAGTTCAGGATTCGGTAAACGGTTTGGAATGGATGAAAAGGTGTGCCTTTTTCCTCTATGCCGGATGGCGTAAACCCTGAATAAAATCATGAACCAACCGAGTGAAGAACAAAAACGGGCCGCCTTGGAAGCGGGAAAGGAAGGAATGGAAAAAGCCTACGAACGCAGCCGGGAAATGTCCCATCTTTCGTGGTGGGAACGCCTTCTGTGGATCATCCTGGCCGGGGCGGCCGCTGCGGCTTCCTGCCTCCTGTCCGGCTGCGGCCATTCCGTGAAACTGGGGCCGGAAGGAGCGGTCATCTGCAAGGATGGAAGCTGCCTGACGATGTCCCATGGCGGTTTAACCTTTACGCAGGCCGTTTCCGATAAAGACGTTCCGCCTGTTGTGCAGGCGAAAAACAAATAAGAAAACCGGCGGCCTTGTCCGGCGCAGTATATCATGAAGAATGCCATTGAACTGGCGGAGGCCTATTACCGTGCCGCGGGCAGGACGGTCCTGCACATGGAAGAGGATGGTCTCCGCCAGGACGTCTACATCCGCACGCGCTGCCTCGTGCTCTTGGCACGCCGGGTGGATTCATCCGCTCCCGTGGCGCAAATCCTGAACCTGCATTTCCGGTTCCCGCGCCGGCGGTGCGACGCCTGGCATCTCCACTTCCTGTCGGGCGATGCGAGCCTCCTTTTGCAACATGAACGGGAAATCCTTTCCCTGCCATGGATTCTGACCCAGCACGGAAAACGCGGGGATGGCCGCCTGGTGAAGCTGTCTTCCTCCCGCTTCTGCCGGCTTCTTAAAGCATGTGGAAATGCGGTTTGTCATTGAACAGGTTTCTTTCTGGAAGAACGTCGCAAAAGTAAAAATGGGAGAGATATCTATATTAAATCCCGGCAAGCTGCAGCTTGCCGGGATTTTCGCATCGAGAGAAATGTTTCGGGTGGTTTCTCTCGTGGACTGGCCGGAGGTACAAGGCAGGATTGCGGGTTTTCAAGCCACCCTCTCCGGTTTTTCTTTCCTCCGGCTTTATCCATGTTTAGTCCTCATGGTGTAGTGCTTTTATCAAGCAGAGCGCGGGCCATGTACGCTTCGGTCAGCAGTTCTGCTCCGGTGAGCTTGGACGTGCCTACGTTGGCAACGGCTACATTGGCGGCCATGCGGGCAACATAGTCTTTCTGGTCATGCAGGCGAGTGTCAATGCCCGTGAAAAAAACTGGTTTGTCCGTGCAGGGCGTATTGCCGTCAAGAAGCGCCATGCTTAGTCCCGAGGCCATTGCCAGGCCATTCAACGTCTTGTCTTCACGTGCATAGGGAACAAGAGGACAGAGGCGCACCGCTTTGTCAAGTGCCCGTACAGCAGGAGAGGACATCAGGATGCACCCTCCTCCGAAGGGACCGTCAAGAGTGCTGTGAGTGCCATAATCCACTCCTTGCAGGATCAGGGTATTGAGAGTTGCGGGATTGAGCACCAGGGTATCGGCATCCAGCTTCAAGACATAGGGGGCTTCTGTTTCCCGGAGGCTGCGCCTGTATTCGGACAGCAATCCCCGCAAACAGGTGCGACCCCGCAAGTTGCCGCCCCGCTCCCAGTGGGTAGGGCGGTATTGAATTTGCGGATGGTTCTCCAGGTCCTGCTGCATGGAAGGAGGTATGGGGCGCCGGGCATCGTCGAGAATGGTGATTGGCGATGCGGTCCACGCCCGGCGAGCTGCGGTTACGGCATAGGGCAATGTGTGGGCATTGCCCGCATAAGTAACGATATGAATATGGAGTAAGTGAGCCATAGGGATTATTGAGTGGTGACGATTCTGTTGGAGAGCACGAGATTGCCGTCTTTTAATCCGGAAAACTTGATTGTATCCATGAATTCTATGGGTGACGGTGATGATATGACACAGCGCGATGTGTTGATGCGCATCTCGTTGTCTGTAATGCTTACATATGTTGTACCCCATCTTCCATACTCCAGAGCAGGGGTTGTGATATTCACACACGTACCTACCTCGACCGTACTTTCAGGGGTGGTAAGATAGAGTACGCCCACACCTGCCGTAATTCGGACGGCTGTTGCATGAATGTTGTCTTCACCAAACCAATATCCGTTTTGACTGACAAAACGGTTTGAAGCTACGCCATAATTGGGGACTTCTACATATCCGGATACGACAAGGAGCGAATTGCCGACGGAGATATCCAGCACATCGCCAACCTGAACATGTGGCCCATTATCCGTGGTGGAGGCAGTAAGCACCGGATTGCCCGATTCATCGCGGATATTGACCGGTCCTCGATAATGGGAGAGATCGGCACTTCCCGACGAAGAAAGCGTATTGCCAGCCATGGTAAGGTTGGAACCTAGGGAAATCATCCCTTTTGGATCCTCCGATGGAACTGACGGCGTACTGTGCAATATTGTCGGCGGTGAGGGTTGTTTTGATTTTATCTTCCAGAACGGCGACACGGGCTTTCAATGTGGAGATATCGCTCTTGTCATTCCATTTTTCTCTTTCTTCCATTGTAATATGGGCAGTGGCATTTTTGGCATGGTCATTAAGACCTTCCTGTGTTGCCACGGGAATTCCGCTGATAGTAATGCTGTTGTTCATGGTTTGATTTTAGTTGTGTGGAAATTGGAGAACATCAGCGCCGTCCCAGTCTTGAGGAAGAATTTGCATGATCAGTATTTGAAAACATGCGTCATCCAGGGTATTTTTCATTCTTACACGAAAGTCAGACGATATCAGTTATCTCAGAAAATTTTTTGTTATCTTTTTTAGAGTCAATGGCTCTGTCTGGATCAATCATGTTTATGTTTAAGAGTTCCTGTTGTTTGCCTGATGAAACGGGAATGTCTGTTTCCATTCCGATAAAAGGTTGGAGCCATGTAGAAAAAATGTCATCCTGCCTGTTGCGTTAAGGCTGTATGGTATCATTGGCAGGTATTGCATGGCATTTTTTGTGGTGTTCGGCTTGGTGTCCATGTGAAAAAAAGGGAGTTGTTACCAACAGGAAAAGATTCATCACTGACTTGCAATAGTGATGGAGAAGCATCCTTCTGGGGATGCATCAAGGCAGTTAAAGACGGGTTTATTCAGCTCCGACGCTTCACGCAGGATGATATTTCCCAGGAACAGGCAGAAAATTTCAATGAAGTGGTAGCCCGAGTTGCCGTTTTATCCGACGCATGGAAGGCGCTTCAAGTCTGGGCATATCTGGACCGGGTCATCAGCTCACCTGGACAGGAAGGAGAAACATTTCCGGAATCCAGGGATGCAGTTGCTCTGACCGTGGAAGCAGCCAACGTCCAGGGAGGATGGAGACTTTTCATCAGTCGGGATGATGCGGAGTTCATGATCATGGACGGGGCGGCAGTGGCGTTGCCCAACCACTTCACAACAATAAATGACAAGAAATAATCATGAATAGCCTTAATACAGTAAACGGAGTTCTGGTGGCGGCACAGAGTGACTTTGCCGGCCATGTAGAAGATAAGATGATCCATCTTGCGGAGGAGGAACGTCCGCTTGGAATGAAGCTGCTGCTATTCCGGAGGCCTCCAATACTTTCACCGGTGACAATATACATTCCGGGACTGAAACGTTCGATAGTATCGTTAACATTAATCATGATATAATAACCAATGGTAAATCTCTTAATTTATTCCTGTACCAACAGGCTTTATTATAAGGGATTTTCAAGCGAATAGAAATACAACGCTGGAGGATGTCGGCACGATGGGGGAAGTTATACAGTATAATTGCACCGGAAGTAAGCTGGCCAATACAACCACAATGAATGGGTGGAGCTCGATACCTTCACAATCTGTTGCAGATACTAGTGATGTATCTTTTTTCGCCTATAGCTCAAGATTCTCGTGGCAAACGGTACCATTTATAGCAATTTGTCTGTGCTACTCCGCGGAATCAACACTCCCGGCATGTTTTTATTTTTGTTGGGCGAGGGAGAAGGCAGTGACGAGGTGGTAGCGGACGTGTTAAGAAAATATTTTGTTAAAACTTTAACAATTAAAGATATACCGATAAGGTTGGCGTTTGTTGTCGTTACAGAAGATGGGAGACTTCGCGTCACGACGAGTGTAGAGGAGTACTATTTTCCATCAGCGCTTTATCACCTGTTTTTCGTATGTACCCATCATCCAAGAATAAAAATCGCTTTATCACTGATGGATAAAGACGGCTTCGGCAAAGACTACATGGAGACCTCGTCTGAATACGCAGGATTGCCGCCCAAGGTGTTCGACCTAGGGAATTGTTCGTACGTATCCCGGTTTGTTGGATACGCAACCTTGAAACAAGAGACCTTTGCCGGTAGCCTGATTCCGCTCATTTTACCCTTAAGAATCAACAGTAGTTACCTGATTAACAATTTAATTTCAAAAAATTCATGAAAAAATAAAAATTCGGAAGAACATGAATATCAGTGAAAAACAAGCAGTCCTCAGAGGAAAGCAGGGCATGAAGAATGCCTATGAAAAAAACAAAACAAAAATTGGTCTGAAATGGTGGGAACGCCTTCTGTGACTAAGCTTGGCGAGGGTGTCTACAGGTGGACCAGAAATACTGATGCATGTCCATCTTTTTCTACTCCTGCGGTCTCAACATAACATTTTTCCACATTGATATGGGGCTGTATTCCTTTCTGCAAGAAAAAGCAAACCCCTCAAGTTGTAAACTTGAGGGGTTTATAATGGAGCCGCTTGTCGGATTTGAACCGACGACCGTCCGCTTACAAGGCGGGTGCTCTACCACTGAGCTAAAGCGGCGCAATGAATAGATGCGCACATGTCTACAGAAGATGTCCCTCCCTGGCAAGCCGAAAATGGGCGGCAGAGGGAGCCTTCCGTATTTTAAACGTGTCAGGCGTCAAACAGGGAGCCCTGCTCCAGGGGCGGTTCCGCGGATGAATCCGGGGCAGGGCGAGCCTGATCCTGAGGCCGGGGCTTTTCTACCGGAGCAGATACGTTTTCCGCAGGCTCCGGCACGCCGGCAGGTGCGGATGGTTCCTCTTCCGCGGTTTCGTTGCCGGCTTTTGCCGCAGGCATGATGCGGGAAACGCGTTCCACCGGATGCTTGGTGATGATGTTGCCCTGGGCGCCGCGGTTCTTGATCCGCATGTCCGCAAAATGGAAAGGTCTGATCAGGTTGCGGAGTTTCAAGACGGCTTTCAGATAAACGTTCACACTGATTTGTTCACTGTCCTGCTCCGTTTCATGCACGGAAAAGTGGAAGATGCGCGTTCCCTTCGTTCCGCGTGTCAGGGGATATTCCTTGTCTCTGGTGAACCCGCCTATCCGGAAGCGCTTGGCATAAACGGGGCCGTCTTTTCCATCCCGGTAAATCAGGTTGAAGACAGGGTCGTCACCCTTTTTGATGATGGAAATATAGAGGGGGTTCTTTCCGGCGAAGAATTTGTCCTGAATGCGCACGATTTTCAGGACGCCTGCATTGTCTACAATCAGGACGTCGTCCAGCGTGGAGCACTTGCACACGGGATTTCCCTTCTTGACGCCGAAACCGGCAAAACCTTCTTCGTCAATATACAATGTTTCATTGGCCACGGCTACCTGGGCCCGGTTCACGGAGCCGAAGGAGGAGATTTCCGTCTTCCGGGGATAGGCCGCTCCGTATTTTTTGCGGAGGGATTCAAACCAGCGGATAGTGAATCTGGTAAGCTGGTTAAGGTTTTTCTGCGTCTGGTCGATGTCGGCCTCCAGCTGCTGAATGTGCTGGTCGGCCTTGAAGGCGTCGAATTTGGAGATGCGCTTGATTTTGATTTCCGTCAGCCGGATCAGGTCGTCCCTGGTAATGGGACTGCGCAGTTTCCTGGCGAAGGGCCGGAGTTCCCTGTCAATGGTATCCAGCACTTTCTCCCATGTCTCACAGTCCTCAATAGTCAGGTAAATGCGGTTTTCAATAAAAATCTTTTCCAGACTGGCCTGATGCCATGCCGCATTAAGTTCCTGAAGGCGTATTTCCTGTTCCTGCCGCAGCGTTTCCTTGGTAGCATCCGTGTTGTAGCGCAGGATATCGCTGATGCGCATGAACCGGGGCTTGTCTTCCACAATGACGCACGCATTGGGAGAGACGCTGACCTCACACGCGGAGAAAGCGAACAGCGCCTTTTTGGTCTGTTCCGGATCAACTCCGGCGGGCAGGTGAATCAGAATATCCACATGCTGGGCCGTATTGTCTTCAATGCGGGCTATTTTGATTTTCCCCTTTTCCGCGGCGGAAACGATGCTGTCAATCAGGATTTCCGTGGTGACGCCGAACGGGATTTCCGTGATGCGGAGAAGTTTTTTTGATTCTGTAAGAATGCGTGCCCGTATCCGTACCCGGCCCGTGCCGCGCTCCCCGTCGCGGTAATTGGTGGCGTCCATGATTCCCCCCGTGGGAAAATCCGGCAGAAGTTGGAATTCCTGTCCCCGCAGGTGGGCGATGGAAGCGTCAATCAATTCGTTGAAATTGTGGGGCAGAATTTTGCTGGAAAGGCCCACGGCAATACCTTCCGCACCCTGCGCGAGCAGAAGAGGGAATTTGACGGGCAGGCTCACGGGTTCCTTGTTTCTGCCGTCATAGGAAAGCTGCCATTCCGTGACCTTGGGGCTGAACACCACGTCGCGGGCAAAGGGCGTGAACCGGGCTTCAATGTACCGGGAAGCCGCCGCAGGGTCTCCCGTCAGAATGTTTCCCCAGTTTCCCTGGGTGTCGATGAGCAGGTTCTTCTGGCCCAGGCCTACCAGGGCGTCCGCGATGGACCTGTCCCCGTGCGGGTGGAATTTCATCGTATCGCCGACGATGTTGGCCACTTTGTTGTAGCGCCCGTCATCCAGCCGGTCCATGGCATGCAGGATGCGGCGCTGGACGGGTTTGAATCCGTCATTGATTTTTGGCACGGCCCGTTCCAGAATAACGTAGGAGGCGTAATCCAGAAAGTAGTCGGCATACATGCCTTCCACGGACTGGCTCGCTGGTGCGATGTGGGCGGGTTGAGTCACGGCGAGGAATATTAAAGGATTTGTCCTGGAGGGGCAAGTGCGATCTCCGTAAAGAAAAATAACCGGCCTTCCTGAAAGAAGGGCCGGTTATCGGTAGGATTAAATTGATGTAAAAGTTCAGGCTGATTTGGATGTAATCTTGTTCCTGAGGTCGTCTGCTTCAGCGCGGAGGGATTCAAGCTTGGCGGTTTGAGCTTCAAGTTCAGCTATTTCTTCCAGAACGGCTGCCAAGCGGCGCAAATCTGCAGGCTGTGCGGAAGAGAGGGGCTGGCTCTTGGCAACAGGAGCATTTTTGGTGCCGGGTTTGCGGCCTCTCTTCACCTTGGAGGCTTTAATCCAGCTGGAGATAGTGACCGTGCTGATGCCGAATTTTGCGGCGGCTTCCTTTTGGGCACCTCTTTTATTTTGCGTTTTCCGTTCGGCGATAAAATCAAGAACGGCCTGCTTTTCCTCAGGCGTATAACGCCTACGGTTTTTTGTATTGTTGGAGTTCATGGTATGACGAGTGGCATATATTTAATAAATGCAGCCTTTGCGATCAAGGAAAAATAATATGTTTTTTGACATAATTTAAAAGACTGTTTGAAAAATTAAAGGATGATGTACGATTCAATCATGGTTTTCACATTTCCAGCCTTGTTTGTAACTAAAAAAATTAATGGTTCTTAATGTATCCATGAAAAAAATCTTGTTGATTGCACGGTTTTTCCCGGGCGGATATTTTTGGTCCGCTTCATGGTTTGTCGGCCCTGGAGAACCCGTGCATCCATGCTTCCGGAGGGCGTTTCAATGAATGTAACGGGGGGCGTTGGTTACGGATTTTGAGGTTGCAGGGCCAGGGCGGATCATGTAAATTCAACCCAATCTCTCAGTATTTCCATTCCAATTATGACTGATCAGCCCGAATCTCAGCCGTCTCCTCAGGCGCCCATGCGCCGCCGTTTGGTGACGGCCGCACCTGCAGCACAACCCAAAGTGAAATTCGCATCTCCCGCTGCGGAAGGCGTGGAAGTGGCCAAGCCGCGTTTTCTGACTCCGGAATTGCAGGCCAAACTGGCCCGGGAGCAGGAAGAAGCTGCGCGCCGTGCCGCGGAGCAGGCGGAAGCGGACAGGATAGCTGCGGAAAAAGTCGCTGCTGAACAGGAGGCCGCACGTATTGCCGCAGAAAAAGAAGCTGCCAGAATGGCAGCGGAAAAGGAAGCCGCCAGAGTCAAGGCGGAGCAGGAGGCTGCAGAGGCCGCGCGTATGGCAGCGGAAAAGGAGGCTGCCCGTTTGGCGGCGGAAGAGGAACGGGCCAAGCTGGCAGCTGAACAGGCAAAACAGGAAGAAGCTTCCAAGCCCCTGGCTGATCTTTCGGTGGATGCCCAGATACAGGATGCCCTTGCAAAGGTGGCGGAAGCCCAGAAGGCCCTTGCAGAAGCCCAGGCTGTGGCTTTGGCTCAGGCTGCCGGAGCGGCAAAGCCTAATATGGGAGTTACGGAATCCCGGGAGTCTGCCCCGGTCCCGGCAGCCGGAAGCGTTCCCAAACTGAAAGTTTTAAAAACACCTTCCGCCTCCGTTGAAACGTCGGAGACGCCCGCACCCGCCGCTCCGGATGCGGGAGCTCTTCCCAAGCTGAAGGTTTTAAAATCATCCGTGGCCTCTCCTCCGGCTTCTTCCGCCGTGGCCGCTCCGGCCTCTCGTCCGGTTCCGGCGGCGTCCGCGGCGCCTTCTCCCGGGACGCCCCTGCCGGGAGGAGGCATGCAGCCCCCTGCCGAAGGAGAAAACGCCAGGGAAATGGCTGCCTCCGTGGACAAGTCCAAATCCCTGCTTCGCGGGATCGTCTACGGCGTGTGCGCCCTGGTTCTGATGGCTGGCGGCGTGGGGATTTACGCCTGGCAGACCAACGCCAAGAAGGATCAGGTAGAAGGTGAAAACGCCCAGTTGAACAAATTGGTGATGGAAGGCGCCAAGCTGGGGCGCAGCCGCCTGTTTGACTCCAGGAACCTCGGACGCGTGCCGGATGTGAAAGTCGTTCCCAATGAAGAGGACGCCGCACTGCTTCTGGATAACGTGAGAGGCGTGAAGGGGCACCGGGACAACTGGCCCGGTGCGGCGCATCTGGTTTCCATCATGGCCCAGATGGATGACAACATTGCTCGGCAGGTGGTCGGGGACATGAAGAAAAACGTCCGCGACTACAGCAAGGAGAAATACGCCATGATGGTGACGCTGCTGGCCAAGTCCTCCAGCCCGGTCATGCGCGAGTTGCTCAAGGATTTGTACGACTCCATCAGCGACAGCAAGAACAAGAAGGTGCAGGACAAGCAGGCCGTGGTGCTCCAGTACATGCGCTTTTCCATGAAGCTGGACGACCTGGATGACGTCATGAAAATTCTGCAGCAGAAAAACGTTTCTTCAGACTTGGTCTCTTCCGCATTCCGTACGGCGCGCTATCTTATTGACGAGGCTCCGGAAGCCAAGCGCGTCGGGCTCTCCTCCAAGCTGCTGCGGTACCAGCAGGGCATGCCGGAGGAAAATCTCAAGATCCTTTACAGGCTTCTTGCCCGTACCGGAGACCCCAAGGTGCTGGACATGATGGAAAAAAGCTACAAGGAGGACCCCAAGAAGGCTCTGGTCATTGTCACGGCCTGGGGGGACTGGAATACGGACGATGCCGTTCCCTATCTGTTCCGGGCATGGAAGGATGAGTCCCTGCACTCCCGCGTGCGCTCCCAGGCGCATGACTCCATTCTCCGCGTGCTGTCCGTGGACCGTGATCGCGACGACAACGCCACCATCAAGTTGTTCGAACCCCTGATTGCGGACGCCAAGACGAGCGATCGCCGCCGTTTCCTGGTTTCCGCGTTCAAGAGGCTGAGCAACAGGCCTTATGTCATTCGGCTGCTCGGCCGCATCAAACAGACGGCGGAAGAAAACAGCAATAAACTGGATTCCCGGCTGCGCTCTGCGGAAGAAGCCCTGATGAAGGCGGAGGCCAAATACAAGAATAATCCCAACGATGCGGCGGCCAAGGCTGATTATGAAGCCAAGAATAACGCGGCTAATGATTTGGCCAATGAAAAGGCCGGTGAGGACAATGTCATTGCAGATGTAGAAAAGGCTCTGGAGAAAATCAAGAAGACGCCCGCTCCCGTCAAGCGCGCCGGCAAGGCGAAGGACGACGATGACGAGTCTTCCGTAATCAAGACAATGTAGATCCAGTTTAAGACTGGTTTGGGAACCGGAAGGAAGCCTCCTTCCGGTTCTTTTTTTCTCTTTTCCCGTGATTTGTTTCAGGAAACTCTTGTGAAAATTGCCCGTCGCGTGCCCGTTCCGTTTTTCTTCCGTCTGAGGCAGCCTGGAATCCGGAAATAAAGCTTGGACAGGGGCCGCTTTTCCTGTTCGTCCAGAGTGATGACGTTTGTTGCGGCTGGCGATGGGCAACCCCGGAAAAACCGGGTGTTCCGCGGAAGAAGACGGGAATTGTTTTTACAGAAAGCACCGGGGTTACATCAGCAATCCCGCCTGATAGACGACGGTAGCCGCCACAAAGCCCATCAGCGTGAGCCCAGTGAATTGAGCCAGGGCGAACCACCAGGTGCCGGCTTCGCGCTTGGCAACGGTTACGGTTCCTATGCAGGGCAGGGCAATCAGGCAGAAAATCATGATGCTGATGCCCTGCAGCGGGGTATAGCTGGCTTTCAGCCGGGCGTTCAGGGTTTGCTGGGCTTCCGCACCGGAATCTCCGTCCTGCACGGCGTAGAGAATCCCCATTTGCGTGACGAAAATCTCCTTGGCCGCGAAGGCTCCCAAAAGTGCGGAATTCACTTTCCAGTCAAATCCCGCCACCCTGGTGACGGGTTCCATCCAGTGGCCTATTTGTCCGGCATAGGAATGCTCCATGGCTGCGGCCGCATTTTCCACAGTCCCCTCTTCCGGCCTGGGATATGTATTCAGGAACCACAGGATGATGGAAGCCCCGAGAATGAAGGTGCCCGCTTTCCTTACGTACATGAAGGCGCGCGACCACATGAGCAGGCCTACTTTCCGCAGGGAGGGGATGCGCAGCTTTTTCAAGCGATGGGGTGAGTCCCTCTGCACGGTCTTGAAAAAGGTGTTTTTCAGTAGCCGGGCGCATAAAAGGGCCAGCAGGATGCCGGCGGCATAAATTCCAAATAGGACAGTGGCCTGCAGATGGGAAGGAAAGAGGGCGGAAACGAACATCATGTAGATGGGAAGCCGTCCCGCGCAGCTCATCATGGGAAGTATGGCGATGGTGACAAGGCGGTCATTGCGCCCCTCAATTCTTCTGGTGGAGAGAATGGCGGGAACCGAACATCCGAACCCAAGCAAAAGGGGGGCGAAGCTGCTGCCGTTCAGCCCCATGATTTTCATGATGCGGCTCATGAGGCGCGAGACCCTCATCATGTAGCCGCTGTTTTCCAGCACCGTAATGGCGCCGAACAGAAGAACCACATTGGGCAGGAAGGCCAGGACGCCGCCCACGCCTCCTACGACACCCTCTCCCAGCAGGGACTGCAAACCGGGCCACGGTTCCAGCAAGCGGCAGGCCCAGATGCTGAACATCTGTGTTCCCGTCTGGATCAGCCTGACGAGAGGGTCGCCGATGGCAAAGCTCAAAAAGAAAATGAGATAAACGAGGCCCAGGAAAATGAGCGCCCCCCATACCTTGTGCATCAGTATGGCGTCCAGTCTTGCTCTCCACATGTTGTCCCGGACGTCTTCCTCCCCTTCCATAAATTACGGGGGTAACTTAGAGCCTCCTAAGTTGACAGGCAAGCATAAAAATCCGGAACGGAGTCGGACACTGGGACGGCGGCAGGCAATTCCGCAGGAATCAGCGGCGTGTGGCGCCAGCCAGCCCCTGGATGAAAAGAACGGCCGCCGTACAACAAAAGATGATGGTAGGCAGCCACTGCAGCATGTACAGAGGGTCCGTAGAGTCATTGCCGTAGGAAGGGAAGATAAAGGCAAGAACCAGGCAGGCCGTGGACAGCAGCCACGCCATCCAAGATGCGGCGGGGACGGTTCTGCCCGTTTTTCCGGCGGGCAATTGCTTGAGGATTTCTTCAACAGGCCTTCGCGTGTCCGGGTTTCGGTCGGAAGCGGGCGGAACGTTTTTTCTTTTGACGGGAGGCAGCGGAGCCGTCTTTTTTGCCGGGAGTTCCGGCCCCGACAGGGAAGCGGAAGTGGGGGCTTCCCCGAAGGGAAGCCCCGTTTTTACGTAAATCAACGCTCCACATGAGGCACAGTGCATGCCGGTTTTCGCGTCCAGATCGTCCGGGTGGGCGTATCCGTGCCCGCACAGGGCGCATGTAGCGGATTCTTTCATGATTCAGGCTGAAGGGCTGTTAGTCGTCCAGCGGAAGCAGATCCACCAGGTCGGCCTTGGTTTCCGGTCTTTGGCGGATTTCCTGCAGCTTGGCTTTCATCTGCTCGCAGATGTCCGGATGCTGCTCGGCCAGATTGTTGAGTTCCTTTGGGTCCTTTTCCAGGTCAAACAGGCTGCCGCCTTTCGGGGACTTGCTCATTTTCGCTCCCAGTCCGTTGAGCCCGTCGCGGATGGCTACGCCGGCGGGAATGAACTTCCATTTGCCGTGGCGGATGGCCAGCGCCTTGCCGGTGCTGTTGATGACGTGGTAATCGCGGCCCTTGGCGGATTTGCCCAGCAGGGCGGGCATCACGTTTTCAGAGTCGCGGAAGGAATTGGACTTGCCGGGTTCCAGGAGCTGTTCCAGGGAGGCGCCCAGGTCCATCTGGTTGAGCAGGGCCTTGCTCGTGGTTCCGGGTTTGATTACACTGGGCCATTTGACAATGAACGGAATGCGGGAACCGCCTTCCAGAATGCTGTATTTTCCGGCGCGGAAAGGACCTGCCGGGGAGTGGGTGGCATTGTCCCGGATGGCGAAATCCTTGTAGCCGTCGTCCAGCACAGGGCCGTTGTCGCTGGAGAAAATCACCAAGGCGTCCTTTTCCAGGCCGGCTTTTTGCAGAGCTTCCGTGATGCGGCTCACGCATTCGTCCAGCTCCACGGTCACGTCACCGCGTACGCCGTGCTGGCTCTTGCCCACAAAGCGTTTTTCCGGGCAGCGCGGCACGTGGATGTCGTGCGTGGCGAACATCAGGAAAAACGGTTCCTTGGCCTTGGCGCTTTTCTGGATGTATTCAATGGCCTTGTCCGTGATCACATCAGCGTTTTCCTCATCCTTCCACAGGGCGCTTTTGCCGCCTTTCATGAAGCCGATGCGACCGATGCCGTTGATGACAGCCTGGTTGTGCCCGTGACTCCACATGAGCTTGAGCTGGTCCTTGTTGTCTTTCCCGTTCGGAAGGCCGGGGAAGTTGTGCTGGTAGGACACTTCAATGGGATCGTTCGGGTCCAGATTGCGGACGTTGCCGTTTTCCAGAATCACGCAGGGAACGCGGTCGCCCGTGGCGGCGAAGATGAAGCTTTCATCAAAGCCGATTTCATTTGGGCTGGGGGCGATGTGCTTGTTCCAGTCAATCTTTTTTCCCTTTTCTCCCAGGCCCAGGTGCCACTTGCCTACCATGTAGGTCTTATAACCGTGGGATTGGAGCATCTTGGGTAGCGTGGGCTTCTTGGTGTCGATAATCAGGGCGGCGTCTCCGGGCAGAATGCCCGTGCCTTCCTTGCGCCAGGGATATTCCCCCGTAAACAGGGCATACCGGGAAGGTGTGCAGACGGAGGTGGTGGAATAGGCGTCCGTAAAGCGGACGCCCTGTTTGGCAAGCTTGTCTATGGCAGGGGTGGGAATCCCCTTGGCTCCATAACAGCCTATGTCTCCGTAACCAAGGTCGTCAGCGTAAATCATGACGATGGCTTTGGGAGGATTGATCTTGGATGCGGCCACGGCCGTGCAGGCGGTTGCCGCGGCCAGGGTCAGCATGAGGTGTATTGCGGGTTTGTACATGGTTTGTTGTTGTGTGTTGTTAGGATAATGCAGGAGATTCTTCAGAAGGAGGTGAATGTGGCGGTGGAGGCGGTTCCGTCATGGGGCGCATGCTGGAATTCTGCCAGATGTACCGCTTGTAAAGAACCTTGATGGCTGCCGTGAGGGGCACCGCCAGCAGGGCGCCGATCAGGCCGCCGAGGATAAGCGTCCAGATCAGCACGGAAAACATGACGGTGAGCGGGTGGAGTTCCACGGAATCCCCCACGATTTTTGGCTGGATGATCCATCCGTCAAACTGGTTGACGGCCAGGAAAATGCCGGAAACGATCAGGACGTGCTGGAAATCCCCCCACGTGAACCAGGCCAGCAGTACCGCAGGAATAAAGGCGCTGATGATGCCCAGATACGGGATGATACCCAGCACGCAGACCGCCGCGCCGATGGTGACGGCATACGGCAGTCCGACCAGCTTCAGGCAAATGGCGATCAGGATGCCTTCAATGATGCTCACAAGCATCTGACCGCGGAAAAAGGAAATCAGGTAGCCGTTGATTTCCTCCATTGTGTCCACCACGTCCTTCCGGAATTTGGAAGCTTTGAGGGGAAGGATACTGGGCCATTTTTCTTTAATTTTATCAGCTTCCAAAAGAAAATAAAAGGCAAAAATGGGCGTGATCAGGATACTGACCATGATCCCAATGGAACTGTACAGGACACGTCCGCCGGACGTGAGCCAGGTCATCAGTTTTTCCTGGTAGAAGGAGGAATTGATGGTCATGTAAGCCCCCAGTTTTTCGCGGGCCGTCTGGGCGTTCCTGAGCTCCTGCTCTTCCTCTTCCGCGTAATTGCCGGCGTTCAACTCTCTCAGGCTGGTTTTGTAAACGCTGTCTATGGTGCGGGAAATGAAGGGAATCTCAATCGTGGAATCAATCAGCTCGGAGGTCTTGTTCCAGAGTTCCATCCGGTTGTCGATCAATTCATCCGTCTGCCGGATAAGCGGCGGCAGGATGGTAGCACCGAATCCCACCAGGATGGCTAGAGCTGCACCCATAACCGTAATGACGGCCCAGGGCCGGGAAAACCGGCGGCGTACAAGCCAGGAGACGATGGGCTCCAGCAGATAGGCAATGACGGCGGCGATCAGGATGGGAAGAAGAACGGGTTCCAGAAACCCCAGCAGCTTCACCACTTCAAAAATGACAAAGGCGGCGATGCCAAGCATCACCAGAAAGGAAACTCCCGTCAGGGCATACCAGCAGATTCTTCTCTGGAAAGGGGAAGGGATGCTGCGGGCGGCCGGACGATGGATGGAATTCTGATGCTGCTTGTTCATGCCGCGTGTAGAGAGAAAATGGCTGAAGGACGTGCCGGGTTACGCAGTGGGGGCATCCCCGGTTTTCCTGCCTGGCGCCGGAGAAGATTCGGACGGATTTAGCGATGGGTTGGGAGACGTCTGCTGCGGTTCCGGCTGCTGCGATTGTTCCTGTTCTTTTTTTTCCTGTTGTTTCACATGGGCCTCGAATTCCTGTTCCGTGATTGCCTGGGGAGTGGGATGATAGTCCCCGGCGGGCGGTGCGGCCGGCACTTTCCAGTGAATATACACGAGTTTGTTTTTGCGCTGCACCAGGACGGAGGCCTGCGCTCCGCGTTGAGTGGTAACATACTCTACGAGGTCGGGATAGGGATTCTTTCGGCCATTGATGGAAACCAGGACATCGCCCGTTCTCAGACCTGCGTTCCAGGCCGGGGACCACTCGGCCACAAAGGCCTTCATGGGGCCGTTCCCGTTCCGGTCCTGAATGAAGGTTCCCCCCATCAGGTTGAAGGAGGAAGGCCCGGGCATCGGGTGGCTGGTGGAGCTGAAATAAAGGGCGCATCCCGGTCCGTCCAGCCAGAACTGGCGGGAAATCAGCGCCCCGTAGCCCAGGATGATGTCAATGTCATCCGGGATGCCCATCACCTCCGGATTGGCGAAACTCTCACAAAGAAGAATATTCTTCAACTCAAGCTGGCCAAGCTGGAAGGAGCTCACATGCATGCACTCGTGGGCGTAAAATCCGCCCGCCGCCGGACTGTAGCCGGAATAAACACTCACAAAGGCATCCGGATAGGCCTGCTTGATGGCGTTCCAGCGTTTCTTGGAAATATAAACAGCGTGGGGTGCTCCCGTGTCCAGAATGATGCGGCGTCCGTGTTTGTCTGCAATTTGCGGATAATCGGCCCCCGGAATCAGGGCCAGCTTGTGCCAGGACCGTATTCTGGAAGGCAGTTTATTGAAAAAACGGTGGGAACGTTTGGGGTAATTAATGTTCCAGACATACTTCCTGATGCATTCCCATCCCAGCAATCCGTCGTAGGGTGCCTGGTCCACCATTACCACATCCTGCTTTCTGGAAATGGGCTCTCCATTCTGCTTCAGGGAAATGGGGACATTGGCCGTCCGCATGGCTCCCCGGCCGCGCAGACGCGCGCCGATGGACTCTACCGCCGGTGAAAAAAGAAGTGAAGTCTGGACCGCCCCCGTATCCACCCCCATCATCAACTGGGTTGAGGAGCTCCATGCAAGGGCTACAGGAGTGCCGTCCAGCGGGTTGGCTGCGTCGATGGGCGGCGAACTGCTGTCCTGGATAGGCCGGTGCGATACGCAGGAAACGCATAGCATGGTTGCCAGAAGCATGATGGAGGAACGGAACATAAAGCATTCCATTCATAACAAAAACATCAGAGGCTGGCAAGGTTTCCTTCCTGCTTATGAAGCTTTTTGACGGCATCGGTCCGTAAGACTTGCAACAGGACGACAGTTTGATAGGGTAGGAACATGATATTCAGGATATTGGCGTATGCGTTCCTTTTGGCGCCCTTGTCATGGGGAGAGGTTCCGGTGTCTCCGGCTCCCCCCGTTTCCGCCCCTCCGGAGCTGCGCCTGCTGCAGGCGTGTGTGGAAAAAGGCGGCGGCAGCGTCATGGTTTCTCCTTTTTCCCTGTATGAAGTTCTTCGTTATGCGCTTCCTGGGGCGGCGGGAGAGACGGAAAGGCAGATAGCGGCCGTATTGCCCGGAGACGGGGCAATCAGGAAGGACTGGACTTTTCTGTCGGAGGATTTTTCGCGGTTGCTGCGCTGTTATTCCGCCAACCGCATTTTTGCAGACCGGACCGTAGAACTAAAAGACGCCTATAAAAAGGCCGTTGGGGCGGACGGTGCAGTTCTGGCTCCCTTCCATGAAAATACGGCGGCAGCCGTGCGGCAGGTGAACGCCTGGGCGGCAAGGAACACGGAAAACCGCATCAGGCATCTTCTGAATCCGCGGCAGATGAGTGACCGGACAGTGCTTGTGCTGGTGAACGCCATGTATTTGAGGGCGTTTTGGGACAGTAAATTTGAAGGAAAGGATACCAGGCCGCGGACTTTTTTCCGGGAAGACGGCACATCCTGCAAGGTGCCCATGATGAAACAGCAGGTTTTCATGGAAGGAGGATCTTGGCCGCGGCAGGGAGGAATGTATTATGAAAAGGACGGCGTGCGGGGGGCCTCCCTGTTTTTCGCCGGCGGAAAGGGTGCACCCGTTTTCATGGCCGTCCTCCCTCCGGATGGACGCAGGCTGAAGCAATTCATAGCCGGGCTGGCGGCAGAGGAATGGAACGGCATCCTGTCCTCCTTGTCCGCCCGCCATGCCGTGGAAAAAATGCGGGAACCCGGCGCGCCTCCCCTGGAACAATATGCCAGATATCATCTGCGGCTGCCCCGTTTCTCCCAGTCTTCCCATACGCTCTCCATGAAGGAAGCTCTGGAGGCTTTGGGAATGAAAGACGCGTTTAACGAGCGCGCCGATTTTTCACGGATGGGGAGCTGCGCGGGACAGCCGTTGAAAATCCATGACGTGTATCAGAAGTGCGCGATCAGGGTGCGGGAGGAGGGGTTGGAGGCATCCGTTTCCTCCTCCGGGGCAATGGATCCTTTTGCCGGCCCTCCTCCCCGCGGCAAGGGGCCGGAGATAGAATTCAACCGTCCCTTCCTGTGGCTCGTTTACAGTCCGGAGGACAGGGCCGTGCTGTTCATAGGGACATATGAAGGACCGGAATACGAGAGGAAGGAAGGAAAGTCATGAAGTTTGCGTGCTCCCAAAAATCTTGATTTTCGCAGGGGCCCGTATAGGGTGGAGCGGAGCCGTTATGACGATCCCCACCTTTGAAGAGGCCGTGAGCCGCATTGTGCAGAAAGACCCGCGTTTTGCGGAAAGGGCGTATTTCTTTCTGAAGGAAGCCCTGGACTTCACCATGCAGCGTATAGAAGAGCAGGAAAACGGCGCGCAGCGCCACGTCAGCGGGCAGGAACTGCTGGAGGGATTCCGGGACTATGCCCTGAGCCAGTTCGGCCCCATGGCTTCTACCGTGCTTAAGGAATGGGGAATACGGAACGGCGGTCATGTAGGGGAAATGGTCTTTTTATTGATTGAAGAGGATGTCTTCTCCAAACAGCCGGAAGATTCCCTGGACGACTTCAAGGGATTCATGAGTTTCCGCAAGGCGTTTGAAGAGCCTTACGAATTTCAGGAACAGACTAACTGACATGTCGAACTCCGTGACAATGGAACCGGATGTACGCTGGCCTGCCGAATGGGAACCGCAGGATGCCGTCTGGCTGTCCTGGCCGCACCGCGGGGATTTGTGGCAGGGCGGCCTGGACGAATTGCAGCGGATGTACGGCCTTGTGGCCGCCACCATCGCTCCGCATGCGCAGGTGTGCGTGAATGCGGCGGAGGCTCTGCATCCGGCCATCAGGCAGATTTTGCAGGAAGCCGGAGTGGAAGAGGAACATTTCCGCCTTTTCAACCACCCCGCCAATGACGTTTGGTGCCGCGACCACGGCCCCATCTTTGTACAGGATGTGCGCGACGGTTCCCTGATGCTGGCTGACTGGCAGTTCAATGCATGGGGCGGCAAATTCGCTCCCTGGGATCTGGACAACGGCATTCCTTCCATGGTCGGCTCTTCCTTGGAGCTTCCCGTGCGCAGCTCCCGGATGATATTGGAAGGAGGAGCCATTGAAGGCAATGGAGACGGTCTGCTGATCACGACGGAAGCCGTCCTGTTGAATCCCAACCGCAATCCGGACTGGAGCCGCGCGGAGATTGAGGCGGAACTGCGGCGCATGCTGGGTGTGCACACGGTATTCTGGCTGGGCTCCGGCATTGAAGGGGACGATACAGACGGCCATATTGACGACATGGTGCGTTTCGTCGCACGGGATGCGGCGGTATCCATCGTGGAGCCGGACTCGTCCTCCCCCCATTACCGCGCTCTGGCGGAAAATAACGAACGTTTGCAGGACCTGAGATGTTTGGACGGCAGCCGGGTGGAAATCGTTCCCCTCCCCATGCCGGAACCGCTCAGGATGGAGGATTGGCGGCTGGAACAGCTTCCTGCCAGTTATGCCAATTTCCTCATCGTCAATGATGCCGTAGTGGTGCCCGTATTCAACCAGCCCCGGAATGACGACCGTGCGTTGGGCATTCTGCGGGAATGTTTCAGCGGAAAACAGGTAGTGGGCCTGGATGCCCGCAAGCTGGTCCTGGAAGGGGGCGCCATCCACTGCATCACGCAGCAGCAGCCCAAACCGCGGAAGGAGGCTCCATGAGTGGAGACGGCGTCGTCATGGTGGATGTGATCCTGCCAATGGAAAAGGCGGGGGATGAAAAGGCGCGCCGCGCCGCTGCGGCTGCCAGGCTGGGCATTTCTCCTTCGCGCATCCGGGAACTTCGCCTGGTGAAGGAATCCATTGATTCCCGGCAGAAGAAAATCCTGTTCCAGTTGCGGCTGCTGGCAGGCGTGGATGAGCCGTTGCCGCCGGAACACTTGCCTTCCCGGGATTACCCCCCTGTCAGGGGCGCCGCTCCAGTGGCGTTGATCGTGGGATTTGGCCCTGCCGGAATGTTTGCCGCCCTGCGCTGTCTGGAACTGGGCGTCAAGCCCGTGGTGCTGGAACGGGGAAAAGACGTCTCCTCCCGTCGGTTTGATTTGGCGCCCATCATGAGGCAGGGCCGGGTGATTGAGGACTCCAACTACTGTTTCGGGGAGGGGGGAGCAGGCACGTTTTCTGACGGCAAGCTGTTTACCCGCGCCACCAAGCGCGGCCCCGTGCGGGATGTCTATGAGACATTTGTGGCTCATGGCGCCCCGCGGGAAATCCTGACGGACGCCCATCCCCACATAGGCTCCAACCTGCTGCCCAATGTTGTCAAGGCCATCCGGAAATCCATTCTCCAGGCGGGCGGGGAAATCCATTTCAACGCCAGGGTGGAGCATTTGCTCCGTTCCGCAGACGGCCGCCGCGTGCGCGGAGTTGCTTGTGCGGACGGCCGGGAATTTGAAGCAAACGCCGTTCTGCTGGCTACCGGGCACAGTGCCCGCGACGTGTACCGCATGCTTTTGGCGGACGGGCTTGTCCTGGAGCAGAAACCATTTGCCGTCGGCGTGCGCATTGAGCATCCGCAGACGCTTGTGGATGCCAGGCAGTACCATTTGAACCCGGGCCAAAAGCGGTCGAACCAGCTCCCGGCGGCGCGCTATTCCGTCACCGCCACCATTCGGGACCGGGGAGTCCACTCCTTCTGCATGTGCCCCGGAGGATTCATTGTGCCGGCTGCCACGGAAAATGATGAAGTGGTGGTCAACGGCATGTCCCTGGCCCGGCGGGATTCTCCTTTTGCCAACTCCGGATTTGTCGTCAGCGTGCATCCGGAAGATACGGAGTCCTTCCGCAGGGAGCACGGCGTGCTGGCGGGCGTGGCCTACCAGAAAGCCCTGGAGACGGCTTCCTGCCGCGCCGGAGGAGGCATGCAGAAGGCTCCCGCCCAAAAAGTGCCTGACTTTCTGAAAGGGCGCGTGTCCTCCTCCCTTCTTCCAACCAGCTACCACCCGGGCATTATACCTCATCCCCTTCATGAACTGCTCCCGGCGGAAATCGTCTGGCGCATGAGGGAAGGGTTGCGGATGTTTGATCATAAATGGCGCGGATTTGCCGGAGAATCGGCCCAGTTGATAGGCTGTGAAACCCGTACCAGTTCTCCCGTGCGCATCCCCCGTGATGAACGTACGCTGGAACATCCCGGACTGGAAGGGCTGTATCCGTGCGGGGAGGGCGCCGGCTATGCTGGAGGCATTGTCTCCGCCGCTCTGGACGGTCGCCGTTGCGCGGAAGCCCTGGCGCGGCAGATGCAGGACTGAATTATTCCTGCGGAAAGTATGGCCGGGTGATGTGAAAAAAGCATGTTTTCTATTCTAATCCTCCTGTAATGAACATCTTCTGTGGCGTGTTCCGTATCTGTTTTCCCGCAACGGCCTGCGGACAATATTCGGTCCTTCCGGAAATACGGGAGGCCATGGGAAAAACCTCTTCGAAGGCAGCTTGCCGGAAGATGGTTCTTTTTAAAAAAATCCCGGAGACGGATCTTTAGAAACGTAAAATAAAAAAGAAAAAGGTAAGGTGGCAGGTTTCCGAACGATTGGATCGTTACGGTGTCCAAGTATGAATCATGAAGACATTTCCAACTCCCCTGTTATTGTGCTGTGCGCTGGCGTCGTTGCCCTGCATGTCTCAGGATGTGGCGGCTCTGGCGATGCCTAACGTGGATCTGGAAACGCAGGAAGGAAGAAAAATGGAGGGTGAACGGGCGGCCATACGCAAATTCTTCGTGCTCTTCTATCTGTCCGCCATTATTCCCGTGATGGAAAATCAGGGGCGCATCGGGAAGGAGGAGGACATCTATCCTCTCATGCTGAAGGTTTTCCCGGAAAAGGAACTGAAAGCGTGCCCTGAAAAACTCCAGAAGCTGATGAACGACAAAATACAGGGAGTGAAGGACATGCTGGCGGGCAAAAAGCAGATGAAGCCGGAACCATTTGATCCGGAAGAACCTGAAATAGTAGCTTTTCTGGCTGCATACGGCATGGAAGACCTGGACCAGCAGATCATGAACTGGATGGGGAGGTAGATAGGCTCCGAAAGTGACGGAAAGCTGGAATCCGTCATCCAGGCATTCCGGCACTTGAAAGACGGGGTGGAATCCGGAAAAATAGTGATGCCGGAAAAAGTGGAGGAATAAAAATGTGCCGCAAACCGGGAAACGGCATCAGAACCGGGGTGCTTTCCTGTTAAAAAGCGGTGCCGTGGCGGATGCCCGATAATGCAAACCGGAAAGTGGGGGAAGGAATCCTGTTGCCCGCGGGCAGGGAGGCGTGTATTGTAGCCTTATGAAAATGTTCCGGTGGCGGTTTTTCCCCTCGATTTTCCGGGTCCATGTTTATCCGCCTTTTTTATCCTTTTTCGGGTGTACTGTCACGCTTTGAGTTTTCTTCTTTTCAGGAAAATCCGTTGGTTCATGGAATAGGGCGGCAGGCTCGCTCCCTCTCCATCCCCATCCTGCCGGGGATGATCACCACGTGAAGAAGATACGCGCTCAGCAGCTTAAAGCTCTTCGATCACGTCAAACACCTGCCGCCAGCTTTCCAGGGAAGCCCCCAGCCCGCCCAACGCCAGCCCGCGCTCCCGCGCCGCGGCGGCCATGTCCTCCCGGTAGTGGGGCTCCCATGCCATTTTGCTGGCATAGGCGATGAAATCGCCCGGGCTTTCGCACAGCCACCCGGTGCGCCCGTGCTCGATCATCTGCTCCCAGCCGCCCCGCTTGTCCACAATCAGCACGCTGCCGCTGGCCATCGCCTCAAAGCCCACGCGCGGCCAGTTCTCCGTCGTGTCCGTCGGTTGCAGCACGATGTGGCAGCGGCGGTAGAACTCCTGCTGGGGGAGTGCTTTCTGGTCGTGGAAGGTCTCCACCCAGTCGGGCGGCTTGCCGGCGACGTAGGGAAAGGCGGCGGAGTCGAAGTACGGGCGGAAGGTCATGAAGCGCACGGACGGATCGCCATTCAACGCTCTGAGGCGAGGCATCACGTTTTGCCAGACCTTGTCGTTCTGGTAGAGGAACAGGGCGATGTCTCCCCGGCTCATGGCTTCCTTCTCCTTGCCGAAGAGCCAGGTCATGCAGTTCACAAAGACGGTCCGGCGCGTCCTTCTGCGAATCTCGGGCAGTGCGGCGAGAAAGTCTTCATTGCAGAAGCTGATGACGGGCGCTCCTTCCGGAATGACCGACCAGTCGTAAGCGTCGTGGATCATGTGGCCGCGCTCCGTCATCTCGCCATAGAGCGCAGCCTTCCGGACGTTCTTTTGAGTGGGGATGAAGTGGAGCGTTACCCCCAATGTCTCCCAAACCCTGACCTGATGATACAGCTCCGCCCCCGCCCCGCCATAGAGGGAAGGAAAGCCGACGATGTAGAGAACCGTCATAGTTGAGCATAGAATCTCCCAGAAGCGTGAATCTTCTCATCTAAATAAATTCGTTGGCGGACTTTGCCTGAAGCACTCGGGGATCCTTCGAATATTGTTTTAAATATTTAAACTCAAGAATGCGATATTTAACCGCTTCTCCGCCATCCCTGCCATAAAACTTCTTAAGCCGAATGAAATAGTTGTAGGCTTCTTCCGTACCTAGTTGCGCGAGACGCATTACTACATACTCCAGCGCTCGCGACATCGTCTGGTCACGCAATGATGTGAAAAATTCAGCATATCCTTCTTGCAGAATAATAGCCATAATATAAAGATCACAAGGCTTGCTCACATCGTCAACTATTGCTTCGATCTGAGGTTCTAATTGATCTTTTAACCATGTTTTCCTTATTTGTTCTTCTTCAAAGGATTTTCCATGACTTTGAGTATTAAGCTGAAGTTGAGCTTCTTTCGCAAATTTCTCCATCATGAGTATCCTGTTAACAGGCCGTGATTCGGATACTAATGGGGAGGCATGAATAACTATACTAAACATTAGAAAAAATAAAAAAACAAGTATTTTCATGTGCTTATTGTCTGTAATTTTGTAAAGACTTCTCGCAATCTTCTAAACAAAGAATTGAGTAATTCAAGTTTAAAACTAATGTTTCGTTCGTTGAACATTTTACGCTTTTTACTCAATACTCTTCTCTTTTCTTGCATATTAAGTAAAGATTTCTCGTTCTGCACGCACCATGCCTTTGAGAGTTAAATATGTTATAAGTGTATAATTGATAACGAGATGTATTATAAAACTCTCTGATGATGTATGAAAGACTTCGTTGAAATTTTTACTTTCAGAAAAGTAAATAAATGCCATCAAGCACATACACGTTTGAAAAAGAACGAATAATATAGAAAGAATCCGCCTACAAAAGAGATATGTTCTCCCAATCAATTTATAAATGATTATTTTTTTAAAGTAACCAATTCGACCAAGGAAATTGTAAGTTGGGCATTGTGGCGTAACACCTAATGAAGTTTTTTTAAATTTTATTAAATTTTTTTCATACTGATAAAACAACTCTTTGGATGCAAAATACCAAATCGGAGAAATAGGAACTAAAAGCATAACTACAATAACCCAAAATCGATCATCTTTAGATATTGAAAAAAGAAAATCAAACATGTGAGTTTTTTCTATAATATAAAAATATGATGCGGCATATATTTTTATCAAAATAATAGGTATAGCTAAGCAGCATCCTAAGAAGATAAATACCATAAACGTTTCAAAAAACGGAAGCAACCATTTCTTCATTCCATTGCCCTTAGATTGAGGATTTAATTGAATTTCTTATTTGAAACATTCATATTTTCTGTTTTGTCTTTCCATGGCATCAGCTCCTTGATCTCCTAGTTCAATTAGAAATGTTCCTACCTCTGAAGAAATATTAGTAGCCGCCTTATTTGCGGCGGTAGTCAATTTCTCGGTAAGTGGAGAACTGAGCTGCGAACTGGTCAGTTTTCCAAAAACACCGCCGAAGAAACAACCGCATTTTGTAGATATATATTATTACGCCCTTTTTCTTTAAAGCTTACTTCGTACTATGAAAATATATGGTTTTTTTGTCTGATTTACCTTCTTCAGAATTACTTTTTAAGATAATGTGGTCTTTCTTCCATTCATAGACCTCCCAAGAAACGCGGTCGTTATTACTTTCCGGGGTTTGATATATCTTTTTCAGATAAGGCTCCTTATCCAATAGTTGATAAATTGTAAGTATATTTTCTTTAGAAGCGAAATTATTACAGATAACAAAATGCGAATTATCTAAAGACGACAAATAAATAGTAAAGCTTCTAATGTTGTTTTCAAGGACAAGTTGAAATGAGTCATCAGTTTTAGAAAATATTACGTACCCTTCATATGATTTTTCATTTGTATAACTGTCCAATGATTCTATTTTTTTAAGATAGAACAAAGAATCGGATAGTCCAATCTTTTTATTACTCGTCAATAATTCATGTGTAAATGTAGAACCATAGGAATTATGAGATAATAAAACAAAAAAAACGATAATAGAAATGAACTTCATAAATCTTTATGCGTAATGACTACGGTCAGGGATCATATCCATTGTTAGTTCCGAAAAGGAAGATGGACAAGGCTCGCAATAAGGAACCTCAATAATAATTACGCCTTTTGTCGTTATATTCCTCCTGCTTTTTTCCGGATCCCAAATATCAATCCAATCACCAGGGCCTGCTTTTTTGGGATGTTTTTTATTAAACGCTTCTACATCGGAAACCGTACCCATAAAAGCGGACTCTCCTTTAGGCCAAACAATGACTTTAGCTCCAAATGGAAGAGCCCATTTATCAGAACGTTTAGGGAATTGTTTCTTTCCAAAATGGCCGATAGCTATATCGTGCGGCTGAAGAATATTATTACGTGTGCCAACTCGGTCAGAAGACAAAATCCCCTGTGGGTTGTTGTTCATCTACCTTTTATACCCTTTTTCAGGGGTGCTGTCACGCTTGGAGTTTTCTCTTTTCCTGGAATCTCGTCGGTTCATGGAATAGGGTTCCAAAACCTGATCCTTCTTCATCCCATCCAGCCGGATAATTACTACGTGAAGAAGGAAGCGCCCCCCAACAACAGCCTTCAGAGCTCTTCGATCACGTCAAACACCTGCCGCCAGCTTTCCTGGGAAGCCTCCAGCCCGCCCAACGCCAGCCCGCGCTCCCGCGCCGCGGCGGCCATGTCCTCCCGGTAGTGGGGCTCCCACGCCATCTTTGTTGCGCAGGCGATGAAGTCGCCGGGGCTTTCGCACAGCCACCCGGTGCGCCCGTGCTCGATCATCTGCTCCCAGCCGCCCCGCTTGTCCACAATCAGCACGCTGCCGCTCGCCATGGCTTCAAAGCCGATGCGAGGCCAGTTCTCCGTCGTGTCCGTCGGTTGCAGCACGATGTGGCAGCGGCGGTAGAACTCCTGCTGGGAGAGCGATTTCTGGTCGTGGAAGCTCTCCACCCAGTCGGGGGGCTTGCCGGTTTTAGCCGCGCTACGGGCGTCGAAGCCAAGGAAGGTTCCGCGTTTGGGTACGGGGGAGGCGAAGTGTTCGTAGATGCGCCACGTATCCTTGCTGAACTTGTCTTCGTCCTGCCGGGAGATATGCCCGGCTCCGAACCAGTCGGACGCCCTGTCGGCGACGTAGGGAAAGGCGGAGGAGTCGAAGTACGGGCGGAAGGTGATGAAGCTGATGGCAGGATCGTCGTTGATGGCTCGGAGGCGGGGCGCCATGCTTTGCCTGACCTTGTCGTTCTGGTAGAGGAACAGAGCGATGTCTCCCCGGCTCATGGCTTCCTTCTCCTTGCCGAAGAGCCAGGTCATGCAGTTCACAAAGACGGTCCGGCGCGTCCGTCTGCGAATCTCGGGCAGCGCGGTGAGGAAGTCTTCATTGCAGAAGCTGATGACGGGCGCGTCTTCCGGAATGGCAGCCCAGTCGTAGGCGTCGTGGATCACGTGGCCGCGCTCCGTCATCTCGCCATAGAGCGCGGCCTTCCGGACGTTTTTTTGGGTGGGGATAAAGTGGAGCACCACCCCCAGCGTTTCCCAAGCTCTGACCTGATGATACAGCTCCGCTCCCGCCCCGCCATAGAGGGAAGGAAAACCGACGATGTAGAGAACCGTCATAGTTGAGCGTAGAATCCCAGAAGCGTGAATCTTCTCATCAATATAAACTTATTGGCGAATTATGTCTGAAGTGCTCCGGGAGCTTAATACCATATGGTCTAATCGATTTATTCTATATCTGATGTATATTAGTTACGGAAGCGCATGAATCCATTCTTTGGTAGATGAGTGAATTAATATTTGGGATGTGTTTTCCGGTAAAATGTGGCGGCGTTTTGTTGTATCAAAATACATAGCATCTTGATCATTTTTACATTCGATAATATAACCGTTACCTTTCGATTCACTGTATTTCAACCTGCGTCCAGGTTGAAAATCATACAAGACGTACCGTTCAATGTCTTCTGCCCAATCTTTCATCAGACCGGAAGGATACATTTCTTGCTGAGATTGAGAGCCGGCATACCATTTAGTGAACATAATATTTCGAAATAGTTTCCGCCCTTTTTCTTCTTCTCTTGCCGTATGAAAGTTTTTGTCCTCAAAAGAACCCAATAACAATCCCCCATAATATCTCAATTCTCTATAAAAAGGCAACATGTATTGAAATGATCTTTGATCGTTCATGATACTTGCAATATATGAGGCCCGAGCAAATAAACTAAATGCATATCTCTCTATTATTTTATTCGGAACTTTCCAAAGAGGAGTGGCAATAAGTTTTGTACGACGGTATAGAGACATCAAATGCCGAAGAGTACATACCTCAATATGAATATTACTCCCGCAACAAGAAAGACGTGCCCTTAGGATACTTAAATTGATGGGAGGTATATCACATTTGCTTTTATTATCTGCTGAGCGTGGAACAATAGAAAAAAATCTCTTGCATACTCGTCCAATAATATTCATATCCGCAAAACCGAATAAAACGACGCTCAAAGGAAGAAACGCAAGATTGTTGTTGGGATCATCTTCTCTTCCACCTTTGAGAATAAATCCCCTCTCTGACAGGCAATTCTCATAGCTTCTCCAAAGTACTAGCCAGCCTTTGAGGGATTTGGATTTAATTGATGAGATTTCGAAAATAAAATCTGGAGTGCGGAGACAAGAATTCTGAAATTCTTTACTATACGGAGAAATGGAAATTTCAAATCCAAAATACTTATGCCGTTTGTCCATAGTATTATTATTTAGTCGAATATAGAAAATATTCCTGCCACAGCAACTATTGCAACACATGCAACAGCCTGGGCTGGAGCTGTTGCAATAATCGCTGCTCCAATAGCAACGGTACCAACAACAACAGCCGCTCCAACAGCAACTTCCTCTATAGATAAGCTACTTGGTTCCAATTCACGCTCAGAGTTCCTTTCTGGTTGCAAGATAATTTCTTTAGGCTTTGGCGTACCTGAACAGCAACACCAAAAACGATCGAATTCTTTTCCTAAATTTTGAGGAGAGATATAATCTTCTGTGGCTGATGACATATGTTCTGGCATAAACCACGCTCCTGGTGTTACGCAATAGCATTTGTAATGATATGAACCTTTACATTTTCCTTTATATCGGCATTTTGTAGGACTTACTGTTGAACCTTCAGGGCATCCTGGTTTCTGTGAAGAAAGACCAATCCAATCTATGTATATCCCAACATGATTGAATAGGTATCCATATAGATTAACGCCTCCCTTTTCCATCAGAGGATCTTTATTAATCCACCTGCCGTCAGTGGGATTATAGTACCTGAAATTGTACTGCACAAGTCCCGTTTCTTCATCGAAGTACTCGCTGGCGAACCGGAACGGATTCATCTCTGCGGCATTGCCTTCCATCTTCACGGTCGAGCCGTAAGGGCCGTATTCATACAACGCGCGGCGGCCTGCCTGGATGCCGAAGAGTGCCGTCGTGTTCTTCAAGGCGTCGTGCGTGTAGAAAAGGTCTTCCACGTAGGTTCCCGTTTCATCGAAGACGCTCATCGCCAGCACGCGCGTTGCGATCGGTTCCATGGGATCCCACAGGTAAGTTTTCCTCAAAATGGGGGCCACGGTTTCCGAAACGTTCATGGCATCCAGTTCCGCAATTTGTAGGTAGCCGTTATAGATGAATCTCTTCTTTGACATCAGGGTTTCTCCCTCATAGACAGCTTTCTCGACGCGCCTGTTCAAGTAGTCGTACCGGCATTCAACGCGTTTGCTGCCCTGCGTAAAGCTCGTGGCCTGGTTCAGGGCATTGTAAACAACGGTCCATTCTCCGGTGGCGGTTTGCAGTTTGGTCTGATTGCCGTCGGCATCGTAGGTCGGCGCGAAGGGAGGCTCCGTACCTTCGGCGATGGCCGTGTACTGGTTAAGCTGGTTCGTTGTGTACGCCGTGGCGGGAACATCCGTACCCTCGTGTGCCGTCTTGCGGTTGCCGATGTTATCGTAATCGTAGGCGAAGGTACCTCCCCGGCTCATCGCGTCGGCAATGAGTTCGTTTCTGTCGTTGTAGCTGTAAGTGTGTGTGAGGTCGGGCGCGGGCGCGTTGAAGTAATCTTTTTTCATCGTGGGGCGGCCCAGTTCGTCGTAGGCGTAGTCGGTTTTGGCCGGGTAATTTTGGCCGCCGGGGCGCAGGTAGTCGATTTTCACCGGGAGGTCGCGCTTGTCTTCGCGCGTGTACCACCGTTTCAAGGTGTTCGGGTAGTCGAGGGTGTCCAGAAGGCCGTTCTCGGCGTTGTAGCCGTAGGTGAAGGGTTTCGCGACGGCGTTCAACGAGACGGTCGAGAGCCGCCCGGAGGTGTCGAAGCTCCACGCGGTTTGCAGGGCGGTGCTTGCCGCATAGTTCAGATTGTATCCCGATGGCCGCCCCAGAGAGTCGCGCTGGAAATGGAGAGCGCTTGCTACAAGGCCGGATGTGGTTTCCGATTCCGTTTCATTATATGGGGTGTAAGCGATGGTGCGCGTGCCGGAGTCGTCCGCAATCTGCGTGAGCAGGTTCAGGTGGTTGTATGTGTAGCCGATGGCGGGCGTGGCGTCGTTATGGCTGACGGAGACGAGGCTGCCCGTCTGAGGGTCGTAGGCATAGGTCGTCGTCAGAGGGGTGCCTTCTTTGTCTACGGTCCGGGCCTGGCGTTTTTCCGCCAGCCTGTTCCAGTTGTCGTAGGCGTAGCTTTCACCGTGGCCGTCGGCGTAGGTTTTTGCGGTGACCAGGCCCGTAGCGTCGTCGTAGCTCCATGTCGTCACGTCTCCGTCCGTCCGTTCGCGGGGGTCGGCAGTGATGTCTTCCTCATCTGCCCGGAACGTAGTCAGAGTCACGAGCCTGTCGGCCTCGTCATAGGCAAAGGCGGAAGGCTGGATTCCCGTGCCGTATTCGGCGGTCTTGCGTCCGCGCAGATCGTAGGCGGAACACGTCGTTTTGCCCAGCGCGTTGGTGATACGGGAGGGTTGCGCAGTGGCCGGGTCATAGGCTGTCGTGGTCGTATTCCCGGCAGCATCGGTGACGGACGTTTCCCTTCCGGCGATATCATAATGTACGGTGGTGGCATTGCCCCGGGCGTCCGTATGGGTTTCTGTCCTGCCCGTTGCCGTGTAGGAGCGCGAGGAAGTCGTGACGATGCCCGCATGGTCTTTCCTGGACAGGGCATAACCGTCCACAACGACCGTTTCGGCGACGATGGATGAAGTCGGCGTTTGTGTTTTGGCCGTCCGTTTGGAAGGCGCCGTGTATTCCGTCCATTGCACAGTGTCGTTGCCCCGGGGATCCGTGGCAATGCTTTTTTGTGCAAGAGAAGCAGATAAGGCGGAGAGGAGCGCCGCCGTACGTTGCGCAAAGGAATCTCCCTGGCTGTTGTAGTTGGTTGTGGCGATGATGCGGTAGACGCCGTCCGCACGTTGCTCCCGGGAATAGGCGTATTCGGTGATGAGCGAGTTGGAGGGCGTAGGAGCTTCCTCCAGTTTCAACGTCGTTTTGACGAGGTTTCCAAAATCGTCATACTCATAGAGGACGGGGGCCATGCCTTCCACTTCCTGCCGGAGGAGTTGGTTCTTTTCATCAAAGGTGTGCCTTTTGTGGATGAGACCGCCGTTGGCGTTGGCTTGCGAGATTCGTATGACCTGATTCCAACCGTTGGTAACGGATTGCTCTTTGAGTAACGCTTCTCCCGCCTTCTGGGGGAGCGTCGTACTTCGAACTACTCCTTCCTCCGTGGCTTCGGTGGTGTATTGTACATCCCGCTGCCCGATTCCGTGCCGTCGCAGGACGGTTCCGTCGGGGTGTTTCTGGGTGATGAGCGTCGCTCCGGTGGGAGTCGTCATGGTTTCCGTCAATCCGTCTTCACTGTAGGCATGCGTCGTTTCCCGGCCCAGGATATCGGTCTCGCGGGTCAAGCGGCCCAATAGGTCGTAGGCACGGCTTTGCGTGGCGCTCATCGGCCCCACGTCTTTACGGATCGAGGTGATTTTGCCGAGTGCGTCGCGCGTGTAGCTGGTGATGGTTTCCGGAGTCACGACGGTCGCGCCGTCAATCACTTCGGAGCGTATTTCTTCCACGAGCTGCCGCGCGGTGTTGTATGAGTAAGTCGTCAAGACACCGTCTTCGTCCTTTTCCCACAACGGGCCGCAGCACATCATCGCGCGTTCGGTTACGCGACCGTTGGCCCGGGTGCGCTTCGTCCAGCGGTTTTCAGCGTCGTATTCGTAGGTGGCGGCGTCGGTCATCGCCCACGTGCCGTCTGTCAGCAGGGCGTACTGTTCGTAGCGCATGTTGTTGCCCTGTTCGGAGACGTAGGTGACCTTGCGCGTGCTGTGGCCGGGCACGGGTTCCCCGGCAACCCGCGTTTCAGCGGTGACCCGGTAGAGGGCTTCATACTGATCGGTCGGCTCGTAGGCGTAGTGCGTTTGCACGCCGTCGATGCCCTGGGTCATCTTCAGGCGGCCCCGGGCGTGGACGTTCGAGGCCGTGCCGAGCCAGGTTTCTTTCACTTCGAGGCGTTCGCCTTCCGCTCCGAGGGCGGTAGTGTGTTTTTCGACGCGACGCACGTGGTCGGCCTCCGTGTACACGTAGTTTGTTTCCCACAGGTCGAGGGCCGCGGCCGTCAGGGTCGCGCGCTGGGTGAGGATGTCCGGGTCGGCCTGGGTGTTGTCGCGGTAGGTGGTGTAGGTGGCCTTGTCGCCGCCTCCCGCCCACGGGACGCTGGAGACGACTTCGCGCCCGAATTGGTCGTAGGACCAGGTTTTCACGCTGCCGTCGGGAGCGGTTTCTTTCGCCTTTTTGCCCATGCCGTTGTAGGCGTAGGTGGTTTCGCGAGCGTAGGGAGTGCCGTAGCCCTCGATGCGGCTCATGCAGAGGTTGCCGTTGCGCGTGACGGCGTAGGTTTCGCAGACGCGCGAGATGGGCGTGCCGTGTTCCCCTCGCTGGATGGTGGTGATGAGTTTCCACGTATCGGGAGAAACGACCTGCTTTTCTTTCAGGGTGTAAACAGCGTCGTCTCCTTCTCCCTGTGCCATGTTCCAGGCTCCGTCCGTTCCCTGCCAGTAGCGGGTGGTGTAGGGCATGCGGCCCGCGGTCTGTTCGGTGACGGCGAGTTTGCCCGTCGCCGCGTCTCCCGAAATCGTGAAGGTCTTAAATGGGCTACCCGTGACGGGGTAGAGGCCGGTCGTGCTGTTTTTGGCTCCCACCTGTTCGGGGAGGTAGAGGGCGATGCGGTAGCCGGTGGACGTAATGTCTTCGATGTTCGCGAGTCCGTCCCACAGGTTCCAGATTTGGCGGATGGAGCCGTCGGCGGCGCGCACGATGTCGAGTTTGCCGTCGAATTCTTCTTTAGTGTAGGAAGCGCCGTTTTTGGCGGTGTAGCCGGTGGCGTATTTCAGCGAGGAGGCCGCACCCGCCGAGTAGCTGACGGTGTGGCCCGCGTTCGAGCGCACGCTGAGGCTGTAGTCTACGATGCTCCGTGCCGATCCGATCGTTTGCCGGAACGAGGCGGAGCCGCCCCGTTTGGCCGATCCGCCGATGGGACCCACGCTGCTGCTTCCCGCACTGCCGCCGCTGCCCGCCGCGTAGCTGAAGTAGTTGATCTTCGTCCCTCCGCTTTGGAGCTGGAAGGCGGTGTTTGGGCCGATGCCCGCGGACGGAGCCGCGGTGATTTCGTTCGCCATCGGGTGCCAATAATTTAACGCGCGCGGCGACCAGAGTTCCGGGGAGAAGGTGCGCCCGACGATTTCAAGGAGCCCCTGAGGAAGGCCCGTCATGCCCCGGAAGGAACCGAAGTTCGTGCGCCAGAGCATCTCCGCCTTGCGCGTTTGCGTCACGACGCGTTTGCCTGCCGTTGAAGAGGCGTAGGCCGACATGGAGGCGCGCCCGCTGCGTGCCGCCGGAGTGTTGCTGCTGGAGCCGCCTGCGTTTTCTTCACACGCGCAGGGTTCTTCCTCCGGGTCTTCGCCGTTCTCCCCCTCGCCGTTGTGGTTATCCGGACATGGATTACTGGAGCTGCTTTGCGAGTCGCTGCTGCTCGGGGACGTACTGCTGCTGCATTCGCACGGGGTATCCTCGCCGTCGTCGTCCGTGTCGACGGGTTCAGGGTCGTCTTCATCAGGCACGTAGGAGGAGGAGGACCCCGATCCGGAAACCTCGACCTCCACCGAGTACGCAAGGATGGCCAGGTTTTTCCAGTCCGGCGGCAACGCGACGTTTTCATACGTCATGCTCACCTTGTGATAGCCGGGTTCAATCGGGAAAGACTCGTTTTTTTCCCGGTACGTGCCGCCGTGGTATTTGCCTACTCCCGGAATTTCGACTCCCTTTCCGTCAACCATGAGCGAGCCGTTGTCGTCGACTCCCAGCATCACGTGGCACGTGGCGGTTTCCCCCGGCTGGAGCGGTTCCACATAAATATTCCACTCCCAGCTGTCGCTGAAGGGACCGTCTTCTCTGTTGAAGGGTTCTGGCGCGCCGCCGGAGTTGGAACTGGTGCGGTTGGTCAGGGGGTTGACGTCGTCATTGAAGTTATTGGAGTTCATCGGTTGAAATAGTTGGGGTTAAATAGGGAGCATCGAAGATAGGTTGATGCCAACAAAACTCCGATAGCATTTTCTCTATAACAAATCGCGGCTCGCATGGCAACTATTTTTTTTAGAGAAAAATTGGTATTTTTTCAACCATGATTCCTTTCCTTAAAAAATCATCAATCAAAAAAATAACTCATTATCATCACGATGCAGACTTATCCAACAAATGGGGCCATGGCCGGATAGCTTTCATAGTGGATGCACCGTATCCACGTACGGTCAAGGTTGCGGGCATGCTTCTGAGCCTGGAGATAATTGCTAGTGATCCTCCGGCTTGTGGACGAATCTGCTCCATCTGTTTAAAGACGTGGAGCATCTCGGCTTGTTGCTATTTAGGCCATCGGTCCAGGGAATCATTCTTCCTTCCGGCCGCCGTTTGTTCCGAGCACTCGGGTTGCCCTAATGATCGGGACAAGCCTTACGTCAATCAGGAAGTTGAAGAATTCATTTCTCCGAACCCAGAGACCCACGGGCGCCGCGTTATCCCCGTCATTTGCCGGGAAAAGAAGGAAGCCGGGGCTACGGACTGCCTGCCGCCCGTCATCAGGAAACACAACCTGCTGGCTGCTGATATTTTCGACAGGGGAAAGGAGAGGACATCCAGCGACGTGATCGCCAAAATGATCGAAGTTGATCCCGAGATCCTTGGGAATCGCTGGGAACGGAAGCAACGGAAAAAAGATTGAAGGAACGCCTGCTGGCCAAAAGGAAATGGCGATCAGTGGAGGGAAGACTGGCGTATGATTTCAGAGGAGCGGTCTGGAAGTGGAAAGCGGATTGCGAAAGGGAACTCCGGAAATAAGGGAAAGTATCTGACGAATTATACCGTCATCATGAACAGGAGATGAGCCTTTTGTTGAGCAAGTACCTGTTGAAGGAAGCCGTGATGAGCCATTCTTTTAATGGCTCATCACGGAAAAGGAGTCCAGGGACTATTCATCTGTTCTTTGGCTGTTGATTCCGTCAGGTGTGGACAAAAAGGAGATGCTGGATTATTTAGAAGGGAATAGAAAAAGGATGGAGTGTTAGGGTACCAATCGGAGCAGGAGATGGGAAATATATTTAAAATTAAAAAATTTAATGAAGCACATGCGTAAAAAATGGGTCGTGATGCCGGGGTTATTATGGCATTTCACCGGATTGCCGGTTTTTCCTCTTTCCGTAGCTCAGGACGTGGCATCTCCGGAGATGCCGAATGTGGATGTGGAGACGGAGGCGGGCAGGCATATGGAGAGGGACCGGGCTGCCATATGCAGGTTTTTTATGCTCATGTTTCTGGAGAGAAATATTCAGAGGGCCGAGGTGGAGGATGACCATGCCGTGGATTTGCAAACCAGGCTGAAGCATGAGCTGAACGCCATTCCAGGCAAGGCGCTTGCCGAATGCCCGGAAGACTTCCGGCTGGCGATGGAAAAATGGAAAGATGCCTGTGAGAAGGAACTCGCGGAATCGGGATCGGTTTCTGACGAATTGCGGTATATGATGGCGGAAAGCATGAAGCTGTTGATGGGAAAATACATGGTAGATGAGGTCCTGAATACATCCATTCCCCGATTGCTGTTCCCCTTTAATGGAGAAGGGCAACCCGATAAAAAGGAACTGTTGGAGTATTATAAGGATTTGAAGGAAAAAATAGAATCCGGCAAGGTTGTTATACCGGTAGAAACGTAAAGGGACGAAAATAGATAGAACCAGGTGAATGTCATGTCTGGAAACCTAGCTTCCATGTTGCGTTTATTGTTGTGGTGCAGCCTCGGCTTGCCGGGGCTGCCTGCCTCTGTTGCCCAGGATGTCGTTGTCTCCGGTGAACCGAATGTTGACCTGGCCGGCCTGTCCGATGAGGAAAGGAGGAAAATGATTCTGGCCATTTCCAGGATGGAAATACTGGAGCGGCTCATGCAGGAGATTTTTTTCCTGGAAACCGAAAAAACTGGAGCGGGAGCTAGATTGTTTGGTCTGCTGAAGTTCAAGCTTGCCTCTGTTTCCGGCAAGGTTTTGGAAGCGTGTCCCGACGATTACCGGCAGGCATTTCAGGCCTGCATGGAAGCTGGCCGTGACTTTGTGCGGCAATTTGAAGGAGTGGAAATGGAAGAGCCGCAATTTCACAGGGAATATTCCCGGTACCAGGGCAAATGCCGTGCCATCATGCAGCCTGTCAAGTCCAAGTACAGGCTGGAGGAAGCCCTGGCTGACCCCATCATATTCCTTCGCCGGGAGATAGACCCTTTCAGGAAGGACAAGGCGAAATTGCTGGAGCGCTTCAAGGTTTTGAAAAGACAGGTGGAGCAGGAAACATTCACATTCCCGGAAATAACGGAACAGGAAAGGGAAAAATTTGGAATGAGAATGATTCTTTATTGATTTTTAAGGGTATATTTGAAACATGTAGGGACCATGAATGTTATAAAACTTGTTTTGCTGGCAGGGACGGCTGCCTCCTGTCCGTTGGGTTCGGCGGGAAACAGGGATATCATGGAACCGGATATGGCCAATGTGGATGAGGAGATGGAGGGATTCCGGAAATCGCGCATGGCCATCGTGAGGTATAATGTGCTGCTTGAATTGTGCTGTAGGATCGTTTCACTGGAATTGAAGGAACATCCGCGGCTGCCTGATGGGAAAATCAAGTACAGGAAAATGTGTGACCTGATTCCTCAATCGATTCTGGCACAATGTCCCGCAGATTTTCGGCAATCTTATGTGGAGGTCCTTGAAGGTATAGAAAAAAATCTAAGTGATAATATTTCATGGGGGGGAACTCCGGAAGGCAAGGAAATGTTCTCCAGGCTGGAAGAGGCTAGGAAACGGTTTAGTGACCAGTATGACCTGGAACCTTTAATGCGTCCTTTGATTGATTGGCTGGACGGTCAGGAAACTCGCCGGGAAGGAGAAAGCCCTCAGGAATATCTGAAACGTCTCTACCAATTAAAGAGTGATCTTGAATCCGGGAAATGGGTTATTCCCGAAGGTTTGCCGGGAGAAAAGCCGGGACCGGAATGCATGAAATCGGTCGCCGGACAGTAATTGCCCGGGAAACGGCTGATGCCTGAAAGGCGTGAAGCATGCGGGGAAAAAGAAAATGCGGGGACGTAGTGACGGACCGGGAATTGGATTGGCGGCGGAAAATGGGGGCAATCCCGGATTGGCATTTCTCTTGATGGATGTTAAAATAAAAACAGTGATGAATTTATGGAAATGGATTCCCGTGGCGGTGGTGTCGTGCTGTTGCAGTTTTGATACAGGATATGGCCAGGACATCGCGGCGTCGGATATGCCTGATGTGGATGAGTACCGGAAAACGCCGGAATTTGAGAAAGATCGCCTGGCCATAGCCAGGCAAGCGATCATAGGGAAATTATGCCTGGAGATTGCGGGAATGGAATTGGACATGCAGCAGAAGGCCTTGGATGAGCGTCTCCTATTGCAGACGATGATGGAACTGTGGCCTGAGAAAACGTTGGACGACTGCCCGCAGGACTTTCGTGAAGCATGGTTGCAGAGCAGGAAAGTATTTAAAATGTGGTTGAAGGATGACAACGCATGGGAGGAAACGGAAGAAGGCAGGGACGTGATGCAGCAGCTGCAAGACTCCATGAAAAGGGTTGAGGAAAAATATGGTTGCCAGGTTTTGGAGCAAGCCGCCGACAAATGGCTGGAGACCAATGGTGCGGTAAAAAAGGAGGGAGAAACGCCGGAAGAGTACCTAAAACGTCTGAATCAGTTGAAAGAGGATATTTATTCCGGGAAATTGGCTGTTTCTCCTGAATTGTTGAATCAAGAAGACGAGTGGAAAGATGAGGAAGAGTAAAAAGCGGACATCTGTCCTTATATTTGTCAGGTCAAATAAGCCATGAAGCTGGTAAAATGGTTTCTTGCGGCAGGATGGGCATGGTACTGCGTTGTCAGTCCTGTCCGGGGACGGGATGTAGGGGGTGCGGAGAAGATGAATCCGGATGTTCCGGACAATTTGGACCGGCGGCAAATGAAGGATCGGGAAGCCATACAGCGGTTCATGATCGCACTGATGCTGGAGCACATGGTTCTCAAATGGAGCCGGAAAGATGCTGAGCATGACGTTGAGGCCATGAGGCGTGAAATGGCTTCTTTTCCGATCAAAGCCCTGGACAGGTGTCCGGAGGATTTCAAGGAGATATGGAGGGATATTCTGTTTACAAGCATCAGGGAAAAGGTTCCTCTGAAGAAACTGCCCGCGGACGATCTGAAAAAGCTGGAATTTCAGATGAGGGTGTACATGGATAAATACAATCTTCAGCGGTTTGCGTCTTCTCCTGCCTTGTTGAACTTCGTGCTCCTCACCTTGAATCCGCGGAACATTGGTAATCCTGACAAAAAGGACTGGAGCAGGCGTGCGGCCGGTCTTCGGGGGCGCCTTGAAACCGGGAATCCTCCCGTGCCTTCCGTTGAAGAAATGATGGAATGGTCCGGGAATTGGGAGAGGAAACATGGATTCGGCGGAGAGGACCCCTGGGAGGATGACGGGGAAAACGGTTATAATACGCTGCTGTGGTATGTTTTCGGATTATATGGAGATGAAGATGAGGAGCAGGACGATCCTTTCTCCTGATTCCCGTGATCTATCATGATCCCCTGCCGGAATGGAATCTCCATCCGCGGAGCCGTTTTTTTCAGGTTAAGTCTTGCCAGGGCAGGGGGCTTGGGGCCATAATCTGAAAGTTTCACAACCGCACGCACAGCCATGAAAGTAATCGTCATCTACGGCAGCCCGAATGATAAGCCCTTTATGGAACCCGCCCGCGAATATTTCGCACAGGAAGGAGTCCCTTATGAAGAAACGGTTTTGTCCGCCCACCGCGACCTTCCGCAGCTCATCAAATTCCTGGAGGACCTGGAAGCCAGCGGGGAAAAGGCCGTCATCCTGGCCGTGGCCGGCCTGTCCGCCGCCCTTCCCGGAGTGGTCGTCATGAGCTGCTCCCTGCCGGTCATCGGCGTACCGGTTCCCGGAGGCCCCCTGAACGGCATTGACGCCCTGCTGGCGATTGCCCAGTGCCCGGGCGGCGTGCCCTGCACGACGGTAGGCCTGCACAAGAAGACTCCCGTGAACGCCGCCATGGCCGCTCACCGCATTCTGAAGCTGGCGGGGCTGTAAGTATCCACTCTTTCCCCTTCCGGCTGATGACTTCTCCTCCGTCACAGGAAATCGTGTTGGACGAGCAGGAAATTTCCCGCGCGCTGGAGCGGATGGCCCACGGCATCGTGGCCCGCTGCGCCGGGGAACCGCTCGCCATTGTCGGCCTCCTCAGCCAGGGGGACATCATCGCCCGGCGGCTGGTGGACAAGGTCAAGGAACTGGGCGTGGACGCCCAGTACGGCGCCATTGACATCTCCCTGTACCGGGACGACATCTTCAAGCTGGAGGCGCGCCCCTCCCTCCGCTCCTCCAATCTGCCCTTTTCCACGGACGACATGAGGGTGGTACTGGTGGACGACGTGCTGTACACGGGCCGCACCATCCGCGCGGCTCTGAACGCCCTGTTCGACTACGGCCGCCCGGCACGCATTGAACTGGCCTGCCTGATTGACCGCGGCGGCCGGGAAGTCCCCATCCAGCCGGATTACACGGGCCACGTGCTGGACCACGCTGGAGCCAAGGTCGTCGTCAGCATGAAGGAGGCCGACGGCGTGGACCGGGTGGTCATCTCCGGCAAATAGACAGTTTCAACCCATTCCCTGACTTTCATGAATCCCCGCAAGGACCTACTCAACATCTCCTCGTTGACCGACGAGGAAATCCATACGCTGCTGGATTCGGCCGGACCGATGAAAGAGCTCTTCACCAAAAGCGTCAAAAAGGTGCCTGCCCTGAAAGGGAAGTCCGTTTTGACGCTTTTTTATGAACCCAGCACCCGCACCCGCTCCTCCTTTGAGGTGGCGGCGGAACGCCTGTCTGCGGACGTGACCAACTTCACCGTATCTACCTCCTCCGTGGTGAAAGGGGAATCCGTCCAGGACACGATCGCCACGCTCCAGGCCATGAAGGTGGATTACGTCATCGTGCGTCACTACAACAGCGGCCTTCCGAACGTGATCGCCCGCCATACGAACGCCAGCGTGATCAATGCCGGGGACGGGGCGCATGCTCATCCCTCCCAGGCCTTGCTGGACTCCTTCACCATCCGGGAAATGTTTCCGGACGTCCGGGGCAGGCGGGTGCTGATCGTCGGGGATATCCTGCATTCCCGCGTGGCGCGTTCCACCTCCATCCTGATGAAAAGGCTGGGGATGGAAGTGGCCTACCTGGGACCGGGCTCCCTGGTGCCGCGCACGGAATATTCCGGCATTCCCCGCTTTTCCGATTTCAACGAGGCCTTTGCCTGGAAGCCGGACGTCATCTATCTGCTTCGGGTTCAGAAAGAGCGGCAGGACGCCCCCTTCTTCCCCAGCGCGCGCGAGTACAACAAAATATACGGTGTCACGGAGGAGCGGCTGAAACGCATCTCCGATGAAGGGCTGTACATCATGCATCCCGGTCCGGTCAACCGCGGCGTGGAAATCTGCGACCTGGCGATGGACTACGAGCGCTGTCTGATCAACCGCCAGGTGGAAAACGGAATCGCCTGCCGCATGTCCATCCTGTACCATCTCACTCCCCAAACCCAGCATTGATCCTTCATGAAAACTTCCGTACTTATTCGCAATGCCCGAATGGCATCCGGCTCCTGTCCGGCGGATATTCTGGTTTCCGGCGGGGTGATTGCCGGAAAGGCTCCTGCCGGAACTCTTTCCGCAGACTCCGCTGAAACAATCATTGACGCTGCCGGCAAACTGGTTCTTCCCGGCCTGTTTGACATTCACGCCCACCTGTGCCAGCCCGGACGGGAAGACAAGGAACGCATTGCCACGGCAACGGCGGCGGCCCTCCACGGCGGCGTGACCGGACTGATGGCCATGCCGGATACCGCCCCCGTGATGGACAATGCCGCGCAGATCACCACCTTCATGGAAATCTGCCGCACGGACGCTTTGGTGGACGTCATTCCCTCCGGCTGCCTGACCAAGGGGGACGGGGGCGAAGAGCAGGCCTCCTACGACTCCCTGCGGGCGAAAGGCGTGCGTTTTATCACGGACGGCGACCGCGCACCGGACAACATGTTGCTGCTGTACCGCGCCATGCAGTACGCCAGCAACCTGAACCTCACCTTTGCCCTGCGCGGGGACGTCCCGGCCCTGACGGCCAAGGCCGCCATGCATCCCGGCACCACTTCCTACCGCCTGGGGCTGGCGGGCTCCCCGTCCTGCGCGGAGGAAATCGGTCTGGAAACGATCATCCGCCTCTCCGTGGACACGGGCAACTCCCTGCACGTGCAGACCGTCTCCACCGCCGGAAGCGCGGACATTCTGCGCCGCTGCAAGCCGGAAACGGCCGGACTGAGCGCGGAGGTGTCCTTGCATCATCTCCTCTTCACGCATGAAGACGTGGGCTGTTATGATACCAACTACAAAACCGTGCCGCCCCTGCGCGACCGGAAGGACGTGGACGCCCTGATTGAAGCCGTGAATGACGGCACCATCGATTGCATCGTCTCCGACCACACCCCCTGCACGCCGTTCTCCAAGCTTCAGGACTTCGTGGTAGCCCCGCAGGGCATGATTTCCCTGGATACCTTCCTGCCGGCCATCTACCAATATCTGGTGAAGACCGGCAGAATGTCCTGGGAAACGGTTGTCCGCGCTTGCAGCGACGCCCCCCGCAGGCTCATGGGGCTCCCCCCCGTTTCTCTGGAGGAAGGCGTCCCGGCCAATCTGGTGGTATTTGATCCGGAAGGAGAGACGCCCGTCACGGACGAAACGTTGCGCAGTCGCGCCCGCAACACTCCCTTCCTGGGCAAAACGCTCCAGGGAAAAGTGGAAGCCGTAGTCTTCGGAGAGCAAACCTACCTCTTTTAAAGGGAAGCGGAGAGTTTTTGTCGTCTATCAACTATTAACTAAACTGCCCTTGCAGCCTGTTGCCCGCGTCAGCACCTGTTATCCGGAAAAATTCGGCGTTCCGCGTCAGAGCGGGCTGGTGCCCGGTGCCCGTGCACGGCTGGTGTTTGAGCCGCAATTCCGGAATCCTGAATCCGTGCGGGGACTGGACGGATTCTCCCATTTGTGGCTGCTTTGGATATTCAGTGAAAACCTGAGGGGAGGCTGGAGTCCGACGGTTCGGCCTCCCCGCCTGGGCGGTAATGTGCGCATGGGGGTCTTCGCCACGCGCGCCCCGTACCGCCCCAATCCCATAGGGCTGTCTGCCGTCAGGCTGGACAGGGTGGAAATGCACCCCCGGGATGGTCCCGTGCTGCACCTCTCCGGGGTGGACCTGGTAGATGGCACGCCCATTCTGGATATCAAGCCCTATGTGCCGCAGGCGGACTGCATCCCGGAGGCTTCCGGAGGATTCACGTCCTCCCCCTTTCAGCGGCTGGAAGTGGAAATTCCGCCGGAGCTTGCCGCTTCCGTTCCCACGGAGGAACTGGCGGTGCTGAAGGATACGCTCTCCCTTGACCCGCGCCCGCAGTACCAGGACGACCCGGAACGGGTATACGGCCTTTCCTTCTCCGGCTGGGAAATCAAATTCAGGGTGGAAGGCGTTCGGTTGTACGTACTTGCGCTGAGTTGAAAGTGGTAGTTAAAAGTTAATAGTTGATGGATAGCAAAAACTTTCCGCTTCCCCTTTAAAAAAGGTAGGCCGTTCCGATATAGGGGGCGCTCTTTCCGGAGATTTTTCCTTCCGGAACGGGGTTTTGTTTTCCGTCCCGCCTTCTTATGGTATTGGACGCTTTCCGTAATTCCTGACTCCGTGTTCTTTCATGGAATGCCGGGAAGTGGCGCCTGCCGGGCAGAGGACTAGTCGCATATGCATTATAGTTGTCGCCCTTGTGGCGCTCCTTGTGTACATCTTCCTATAGAACCGGCGTGCCACGCTTATTCCTCCGATTGCCGTTCTTGTCGTTCTCATCTCCACCTTATGCCGGTTTCCTGTGCCGGAGTTCACGCCGGACACCATCTCCAGGTTGAGCCTGGAGATGGCACCCTGTGCACAGATTGGCTTGGGGATGCTGGCGAGGTGGGCGGCCAAAATGCCATCCTGATCGTGGAATTTGCCAATCTGGAAATGCAGCGCGACAAAGGCCTGATGGAAGTCCCTCCGGCGATCGCCCTTCTGAGCCTGCGGCCCATTCTGATGGCTTCCCTGGTTTCCATTCCGGGCCGCATTTCGCTGATGATCTTCTCCGGTTACGGAGTGCTGACATGAAACGCCAACGGTACAGTGGTCGTCATCGGCATGGGGGTATAGGTGGGCTTTTTGCTGATCTCGTGTTTTTATGTATTCGTCATGAATCTGTTCCGTATCAACTTCTCCCTGAATGAATTGAAGGAGGATCGGATGAAACGGGAACGCGGGAATACTTGGCTGCGCACAAAAGCGATGTTCCCTAAAGCTGACGGTGAAAAAGGCATTGTGCCCTGTTCCCTCCCGGGAAGAGGAGGAAATAAGGCCTCTTTCCTTCCGGCGGGCAGTCCGGCGGAAGAATTTTTCCTGAATCATCCTGCGGAAGGTGTGAAGGCGTGGATGGGATATGAATCGTGCCGGACTTGCCTTCCCAGGCAGTGGGGAGTAAACTTTTCCACCAAGGCGGGGAAGCTGTTCCTGTCCGGTTGAGAGGAATGAAAGGCGAGCGGCACATAATTGAAGCATTTGAAAAAAACTTCCGTGATTACGGGGAACTGGGTGCATCCGTTTCCGTCTGGAAAGAGGGGCGGGAAATTGTTTCCCTGCACTCCGGATTTGCCGTGGCGGATGAAACGCGTCCGTGGACGGAACGTTCTCTGGTGCCCGTTTACTCCGCTACCAAGGCACCCGCTTCCGCAGCCCTGCTGCTGGCTCTGCATCGGCAAGGAGCATCCCCGGAGATGAGCATGGGGGAACTGTGGCCGGAATTCCCGCTGCCGTATGCTACGATTGCCCAGATGATGTCCCACCAGTGCGGTTTGGCCGCTTTCTCCCGCCAGGCCGATGTATTCGACCATGAAGACTGCGTGCACGCCCTGGAGGAAACCGTTCCCGCGTGGCAGCCTCCCGAACACGGCTACCATCCGCATACCTACGGCGTCATGCTGGACGAACTCATGATCCGCCTGACCGGGGAGCGTCTTTGGGCATACTGGGATGAATACATCCGCCGCCCCTTGAATCTGGACTTCTTCATCAGACTGCCGGAATCAGAATTCAGCCGGGTGGCTGTCCTTTACCCCGGCAAAATGGACATGTCCAACATGGGAACCCCGTTCTATCTGGAATACATGAAAAAAGGTACGCCCGTGAACCGTGCGTTCAACACCCTGATTGGCCTGAACAGCGTGCGCCAGATGAACACTCCCGCAGCGTGGACTTCCGGGATGCCTGCCTTCGGCGGGGTGGCTTCCGCCCGTGGCATGGCTCAATTTTACCAAGCCTGCCTGGGCCTGGATGAACTGGAGGTATTCCCGGAAACCGTGCGTGGCTGGATGAAAGAAATGGTGGTTGACGGGCCGGACCTGACCCTGAAAACGCCTACCGCCTTTTCCTGCGGATTCATGCACGACCCCGTGGACCTTTCCACGGGCCGCAAGCTGCGCCATCTATTCGGTTTCGGGGGCTTCGGCCATGCGGGGGCGGGCGGCTCCCATGCCTATGCCGACCCGGAATACGATCTGTCCTTCGGCTACGCCATGAACCGTATGGACTTGAACGTGCTCCCCGGAGTGAAAACCCGGAACCTCATCAATGCGGCAATGAAGGAAATCCATGAAGATGGGGGCGGTTTTGACACCTGATTTTTCAGGCAGGAAGAAGGCTCTTCTTTCTACTTTGCGGTTGCCCTGCTATCTGCCTTGTTGAGTTTCTGTCTGGCCTCTTCATGGCCCTGTTCGGCAGCTTTGAGGTACCATGTCAACGCTTCCTTCCGGTCTGGTTCGATTCCATGGCCTCCTTGATCATAGATCAATCCCAAAGAGTATTGGGCGTCCGCATCTCCCTGCCGGGGCTGCCTGGAGGAACCATTTGGCCGCCTCCCGATAATCTTTTTGGACGGAATCTCCATTAAAATACAGTGCTCCTAAATTTTTTTGAGCATCAATCTCATTTAGCAAAGCGCTTTTGATCCACCATTCCCGTGCTTTTTCAAAATCCTGTTGGAGGTTGTTTCCTCCCAGGACATATAAATTGCCTAAATTGAGCAAGTTGGATGTATCTCCCTGTTCAGCCCGGATAGTCAGGTATTTGGCTGCTTTCCCGTAATCCTTCTCAAGTCCGGGGCTGCCAAGCATGTACAATTGTCCCAAAAGATCAAGGGATTCCCGGTCTCCTTCGTCTGCCAGCGGCTGTATCCATTTGACCGCTTCTCCATAATTTTTTCGAGCCCCGGTCCTCCCGTCATATACAGATACCGCAAAAAGGGAATTGCTTTTTTATTTCCATGCCTGGCGCTGAGTTGAAACCATTTTTCCGCTTCCTTCCAGTTCTTTTCCAATCCCGGCGTTCCATTCATGTACAATTCTCCCAGGATGCACATGGAATCCTGATTTTTCTGTTCAGCACTGAGTAGTAACCATTTAAGAACCTTCTTTTCATCTTTTTCCATGCCCGGCCCCTCCGTTAGGTATAGCTGTCCCAGAAGGAACAAAGCTTCCTGTTGGCCTTGCTGCGCACGTGACTGGAACCATTTGGCCGCTTCCTTGTAATTTTTTCTACGCCCAGTCCCTGCATGTAAAGGCGCGCGAGATTATACTGGGCAAGGGGATGGTTCTGCATGGCGCTTGCTTTCCAATGTTTGAACGCTGCGTGCTCATTGCGTTCCACGCCTTCCCCTTGGATGTAGAGAAGCCCCAATTCGTTTTGAGCTCCGGCATGGTGTTGGGCAGCGCTTTTCCGCAGCCAGCGAACGGCCTGCTCTGCGTCTTTTTTGACGCCACTGCCGGATTCATATGCTTTGCCGAGTAAATACTGGGCTTCCGGAGAATCCAGATTCGCAGCTTCAAGGATAAAGCGGTATCCTTCCTTTTTATCCAGAGGAGCTCCCTCAATGCCGTGAATATAGAGTTGCCCCAGCCTTAACAGTGCGTCCCTGTCTCCCGGCTGCATCTGCTGCTTCAATTGGCTGGCATCAGTTCGCAATTGCTGTATTTGCGCGTATTTTTTTGCAGCTTGAACATTTCCCATTTTGGCTGCGTGGCTGAAGCATTGTTCGGCTTTCTCCATGCTTGCCAGAGGATTATCTTTTTTGCACAATAAAAGATAGAAGTTACCCATCTCCGTGTAGTATTCAGGATCCTTTGATTCCTTGGCTGCCTGCTCCAGATATTTCAAAGCAAGAGGGACATTCCTTTCCACTCCTTCTCCGTTGATATAAGCCAGAGATAAGAATTTCAGGGCGTCTGCATGGCCTTACCGGGAAGATTGGCGGGCCAGTTCAAGAGCCTTTTCCATATCTTTTTTGATTCCCAATTTTCCATGATAGGTAAAATAGGCCAGGTTGTACTGACAATCTGCATCTCCTAACAAAGCTCCTTTTTCCAGGGCCTCGATGGCTTTTTGCATGTCCTTTTGGCAACCGAATCCTTGATAATAGCAAGTAAAAAGAGTGAAATAAGCATGAGGGTCATTTTGTTGAGCCGATTTTTCAGCCCAGAAGAACGCTTTATCATAATCCTTGGGGATGCCATTTCCTCTCCCATAGCAGGTGGCTAGAGAAGATTGGGCAGACGGGTCTCCTTGTGCTGCCTTTATTTCCAATTGTCGGATATGTTCTGGGGAATAGGCAGGCTTTTCCGATTGAGCCTTCTTGGGCGGGATTTCTTGGACTTTTACGTGTACAGGCTGTGCGGCCAGAGGAAATTGGCTCATACAAAATGAGATTGCCAATAAGATCATGGTAGATGCTTTCATACAGTGATATTCTGGAAATTAAAAATCAATACGTACTCCTGCAGAAAATACCCCGTCGGAGTCTTTTTCTGTTATTTTTTCTTCTCCCTTCAAGTAAAAAGATACGTTGTCATACGGTTTATACTCTACGCCTCCTTCAATTTTTATGAAGGCAGGCGGTACTTTTGGTACGATATCCTGATTTACGCTTAATAAGGCATGGTAACGTATTTTACCGTCTTGGCTAGAACCAGATGATTTAAGTGAAGCTAAACAGGCAGCTTTGAGAGGATTGGGTGAAAGATCCTGTAATGTAACAGACGCGTCAAAGCTTAAACTTTGAGCGATCTTGGTTGTATAATTCAAGCCTACAGATGGAACATACCGCTCCTGGCTGAAGCCATCTTCCCAGTTGCCGCTGAACGTCCCATTTAGAGTCAGTCCCTTCAGTATTTCCCCCGACTTTATATGAAGTGAGCCCTTGCATTTATCATCTTCCTGCTGTTTCCAATTCACCCGATGCAAAAAGGGTGAAAAAAGGTACTTTCAATATCGTCAGTTTTGAAAAATCGACACTGAACGTAGGAATATCATCTCCTGGTGTTAATGTAACTCCTAACCGGGAAGCCCGCAGGATGACAGTAAGGGCGTTCCAAATCCAAATATTTTGGAATGCTCTTGTTGTCTATATGATATTTCCGGTCTGAAACCGGCTTCCTACTGAAAATTGAAGATATGAATTGTTTTTTTTACCGCTTTCCCATATGGCTATTTTACTTTTATCATTTGAAAAGCAAAATGTTAATCGATGGGATCCTGATAAAATATGTCTCCCTGTCACCTTTTTGTCTTTTGTATTGATGAAGGCGACTGCCGTTTTAAAGTTCCAAGGTGCGACAAACCTTCCTGCATAAATGAATGTAACCGCCAGCAGAGTTCCATCATCGGACAGAGAGGGGGTGGATATCGCCCAGCGTTTTTTTTCCAATCCAAGGGAATCGGGAGTTATATCCATTACTTTTTTTTCTCCCTGATAAAAGGAAAAAAAGGCAGTGGAGGGGTAGGAAATGCAAGCCCGGGTCATATCAGACGACAATATGCTATTAAAAGAACTTTCTCTCTCAGAATTTTTAAATAACGGAGTAGACTGTCCAAAAAATGCTATACATCCCGAATCAACAGAACTTACAAGCGATGGCTGTCCATGAGGTGAAAGCTTGTATCCCCCTTGGATAATAATATTGATAGATTTTTTTTGTAATAAAAAATCATATCTTTTCATTAATTCTTTATACCTTGCAACGCATAATTTAAGCGATTGGAAGCTGTCAGGTATTATTGATAAAGAATAAAGCAAAGGAATGTACTTTCGGGCTGTGCCATTGAGTGTGATATGAGCTGAAGTGTCTGAAACAGCTTTTGCAGATATTTCATGGTATGCTTTTCCCCATGGCGAGTTTCCTGCTAATATCACGCGTTGTACTAGTTTGGCATTCTTGAAGCCTAAATCATGGATTTCCGCATATTCGTCATTCCATGCAGCAAAATATTTTCCGTCATTTGAAAATGACATGGTAGGATGTGCTCCGTGATCATTGATACAGTCGTCTGGAAATTCAGAGATATCCACTTTTGATATCATTTGGTCCTCAGAGAATATATGTTGATTCCCGAATGCGGCGCAGGTAATAATAAAGGTTGAGCCGAAGAGCATTTTATATAAAGGCATATTTATAGTATTCATTGACAATTTCCACCATGTTTATTGATTTCTTTTCGATAAAAGTGACATTTGCATTTTTTAAACCAAGATTTTAAAAATAGATCAGAATGCGTTTTCGTATATTCCTTTGCTTGTTGTCTTCGAATATCCACATCATCAGCTCTATCTCCTGGTTCTACTCTTGAAAATGGATTAATGATTCTCCAGAATCCTCCGTGTCCCCCCTTGAATCCCATAGAACCGAAGGAGACAGGAAACATTTGAGGATCATCTGGAGATCCTTGAATTTTTCCTACAACAGATTTTTTATTTTCATCTAATTCTACTTTATGTGCATAATAATCCTGCCACATATGGTTTAAATGTCCAAGAATTTCTAAGGCTTCTTTACACTCATCAGAAGATACTTTTTCCTTGGAAATTTTTTTGTCGAATTTCTTGGATTCTGCAAGAAGCATTGCGATATAATTATCTCTAGCTTCTTGATGTGTTTCTTTAGAGTCCAATCCTGTACAGTAATGATAAGCTTGGGTTTTTCCCATTTCTCCAGAATCCGTATCGACATTTGCTTCAACAATGACCTCCAATAATTTTTCTTTGATCGTGAGTGAAATTTCTTTTTCTTTGACAGTAAGGATAAATTTATATGTAGAAAGAGGGCGTCTTGTCAATCTCCTGTGCCGCCTAGAAAGCCATAACCCTTGATAATCATTGTAAACATAAGGAGAGTTGGAAACAAAACCATATAAATTTTCCCCTCCGTTTTCAGCAATGGGATCACGGCTGATCCACCTGCCGTCCAGGGGATTGAGATGACGGTAATTGTAATAGACAAGTCCCAGTTCATCGTCCATGAACTCGCAGGAAAATCTGAACCTGTTGTCTTGAGCCATGTCTCCCTGTGCCGTGATGAGGGCACCAAAGGGGGCATACTCATAGCGGGCCCTTCGTGTCTGCCGTTCATCAAAAATGGAGGTGACATTCTTCAATGCGTCATGGGTGAAGAAGAGATGCTCTCCATCTGCCATTCCGTTTTCCTTCCAGCATGTCATCATCAGAATGCGCGTGGCTGCCGCTTCTGCCGGATTCCACAGATAGCTTTTTTCCAGCACGGGCATGGGATGCATCATGTTTAGCTCGGCAACTTGCAGATAACCTCAATACAGATAATGAGCATGGCTCGTAATGGCTCCGCTGACAGCAACTTTTTTCTCAAAGCGACGTCCTTGATAGTCGTAGCCGCAGGTGACGGTGATCCGGCCATCTTCACTGGTGAAGGAGACGGGACGGTTGTTGGCATCATAGGAAACTTCCCAAATGCCCATTGAGGTCTTAATCGTGGTCTGGTTGCCGTCTGGGTCGAAGGAGGGTGTGAACAGTTCTGTCTCCCCAGTCACGTCCGTGTACTGGTTGAGTTGGTTGGCCTCATAGGATACCTCTTCTTCCAGCTGCCGGGCGGACTTGCGGTTGCCGATATTGTCGTACTGATAACTGAAGCTTCCATCCTGACCGATCCGGTCTTCTACCAGTTCACTGCGGCTGTTGTAGGTGAAGTCCCTGGGGGTCACCGGTGTGGCGGCTTCCCAGGAATCCCTCCGTTGAACGGGACGCATCAGGCTGTCATACTCATACTGGTGAGCGGCAACTGTTTGCCCATTCTGGGTCTTCTCATAACCGATGGAGGCCAGGGGGTTGAGCTTGGGATGGTAGGTATTTTTGCGAACCATGCCGTTGGGATAGGACAATTGGTTGAGGAAGCCACTGGTTTCGTCATACTCCCAGGTAAAGGGAGATACCGAACCTTCCAGATTCATCCCGATCATGGCACCTTGACGGCCATAGTCAAGATGGGAGTGCTGCACGGTTCGAGTGCCGATCATCAGACGGTAGCCGGCGGGACGGCCAAAGAGGTCGAAGTCCTCTTGAAGCGAGCTTTCCACCATGCTGAAGGAAGTGTCCTGAATCATTTTGCCGTAAGTGTCATAGGAAAGTTCTCTGGTTCCTGAGGCATCGCAAACAGAGATCATCTGCCCGAGGTGGTTGTAGGCATAGAACCAGGGCTGGGTATCATCACTATGGGAAACGGAGACTAATTCTCCGGTGGTCGGAGCATACTGATAAGTTGTCACAATACCCCTGGCCCTGGTGAGTGTTTCCAGGCGGTTGAGCTTGTCATAGGTTTTAACGGTACAGGAGCCGTCGGCATAGGTCTTCTTGAGTTCAAGCCCCGTAGCCGCATCGTAGAGCCATGTGGTGGTGTCTCCGTCGGTGCGACCGGAAGGATCGACCGTGATGTCCCCTTCGTTCGCTCGGAAAGTAGTCAGAGCAATTATTCGATCAGCTTCGTCGTAGGAGAAACAGGCCGGCTGGATGGCGGTACCGTACTCGGCTGCCTTTCTTCCTCGAATGTCGTAGGAATAGCAGATGGTTCCTCCCATGGCATCAGTAACGCAAGAAGGGGAATCACAGTAGGTACTGTAGGCAATGGAGGTCATGTTGCCTTCGGCATCCATTGTCTTAACAGTACGCCCGGCTAGGTCGGACTCTGTTGTAGTAACATTGCCACGGCCGTCCGTCTGCTTCAGAATCATGCCTGTAGAGGTATAAGAGCGTTCCTGTGAGGAATGAATGCCTGCATGGTCAGTCTGGCTGACGGTAAACCCGTCGATAACGAGAACTTCAGCCACAATATCCGAAGTTGGAACACGGCTGAACCGGGTGCGCCTAGCAGGAGTAGTGTATTCCGTCCACTGAACGCTTTGCTGCCCATAGACGTCAATGGAAAGTATTTTACCTTCTGGCACAGGGTTCAGTTGTGAGATCAGGGATTCTCTAATCTGTGTGAGGGGTAGTCCTTCGGCATTATAGGTTGTGGAGGTTTGTATCTTGTAAATGCCGTCTTCCCGAGTTTGGTAGCACGAGGAGCTTTCCGCAATTCTATTTTTTGTAGCGTCATCCGGATGGAGTTCATCCAAAAGAACGGTTTGCCTTAGGATATTGCTGAATTCATCGTAAACAGTTACTATGGGAGCCATGTTTTCATTCTGGAAATGCACAAGCTGGCCTTTTCCATTGTAGAAGTTTCTGGTCATGATAAATTTCCCTTGGGTATTGGGCTGTTCCTGGCGGATAATTTGACCGAATCCATTTTGAAGAGTTCGGGAGAGGACAATTCCATGGGACAGGGTGGTGGTGAGGATGCCTTCTTTCGTCAACTCAAGCTGGGTTTCCATTTCCCGCTGCCCTGTTCCTCCTGCCCAAAGGATAGTGCCATCATAGTACCTTTTTGTCACCAGAGTGGCGCCGGAAGGCAGTACTTCCGTTATGGCAAGCTGATTCTGACTGTACTCGGTCCGGGTGATGCGCCCAAGAACGTCCGTTGTGGAAATGGTTCTTCCCAAGTCGTCGTACTCCGTGCTTTCAACTGTCGTCATGGCGCTGACATCACGCCGTGTAGAAAGAATGCGCCCCGTGGCATCCCGCATGTAAGAGGTAATCGTTTCAGGCGTGGTTTCCGTACCTGAACGTATGGTTTCCACCAGCTGCCTGGCAGAGTTGTAGCCATAGGTGGTCACGATACCATCTTCGTCGGTTTCCTTTAACGGGCCACAGCACATCCATTCCGTTGTGCTGGTCCTGCCGTTGCCCCTGGTGGTCTTGATCAATTTGAGTTCGGCATCGTATTCGTAGTCTTCAGAAGAAATTAGAGACCAGTCTTCACCTGTGTGGACGTACTGCTCTTTTCTCGTGGTCGTGCCATTTTCAGCGATGTATTGCACGGTTCTGGTACTTTGACCGGGAACAATGCTTCCGTTTGCCTGAACAGTTTCCGTCACCTTGTGAACACCCCCATGGTCTGTGGTGGCTTCATAGAAATAAATCGTTTGCACTCCATCAATGCCCTGATTCATCTTCTTCCTGCCTCGGGCATAGGGATACTCCGCCATTTCCCCGTAGGTCTCCGAGATGCTTGTGCAAACCTGGTCGGAACCTAGGGCGGTTTCCGTCACCTCCGTTCGGCTGACTTGCGGAGTATCCACATACGCATATGTTTTTGTTCTCAAAATAGTTTCCGTGCCGTCCGGAGTGATAATCACTTCTTTTTCCATTGTCGGCCTGAAATCATTGAAGCAAAGGTCGGCGTATTCAGTACGCATCCCTTTCTCCCCTCCTCCTGCCCACGGCGTTGCTTGCAAAACTACCCGGCCCTGGTCGTCATACTCGTAGCGCGTGTAGCCTCCGTCGGGCTTGATTTCCAAAGACATGCGGAACTGGTCGTTGTACGTGTAGAGGGTGGTCTGCTCATTGGAAGTATTGTAGCCTTCCGTGCTGCTGATGGTCAGCCAGCCGCCGTCGGTATACTTCTTCACCGTGCGCCTGCTGCGGGAAGGCCGGGAATCATTGATGCCCCTGACCGTTTCAATCCGCTCCCACTTGGCGCCGGGCAGGGCGTTGCGTTCAATCGTGCGCACGATGCGTTCATCTCCTTCTCCCTTGATGATGCTTATTTTGTTTCCTTCCTCGCGGCGTTCGATAACCCGCGGTTCCTGCCCGGCCCGTTGATTGGTGATGTAAGTTACTTTTACGCCATCCTCCATGGAAGTTCTATAAACGGCCGTCTTGTAGGGCTCTCCGGTAACCACAAATTCCCCATCATGGGATGCAGAGACATTCCCGGGAGCGTACCACTCCAGGGCAAGGCTGTTGTTTCCGGGAATGCTGCGCATCAGCCCCTGAGCCCGGGAATAGACGCTGTTGAGAGAGCCGTCCGGGTTGTAGGCCACTTGGACCTTGCGGGCATACTCCTCGGCGGTCATGACGTGTCCCGAAGAACTGGTGACCGACACGACCTCTCCGGTAGAGGAAGAGAAGCGCAGGATCATGCCGGAAGGAAGCGTCATATCCATGTAGGCTGGGGTATCCTGGGTATTGGGAGTGAGATCTTCGTTGAGCAGCCGTATCCGATAGCTCAGTTTCCTGGAGCTGCCGACGGGAGAAGCGTCGGAGCTTCCCGTTTCCGCCTTGAAATAAATGTGACTGCCTGAGGGGCGCCTGACGGTGACTCGTCTTTCCTCTTGAGAGAAGGAGGCGCTCCATGCCATGGGGTGGTTGTAGCGCATGGAAGGCCCGCTGTTGGAGCTGGGGGTAAGGGGAGTGGAAGAACGGGCCATCCTCATGAATCTGGCAGGAGGAGGAGGCGGAGGGCCTCCTGCAGAGGGGGGATTGACACAGGCATTTCCCTGGCAGTCCTGTTCATCGTCGGGGTCGCCCGGAGTGGGCTGTTGCTGGACGCAGTTTTCATCGCCTTCTTCGTCGCACGCATCGCATGGGCATGGGCATGGACATGGTTCTTCCTCAGTGAGCGGTCCGCTGGAGGAAGAAGACAAAGAACTGGAGCTGGAACTGGAACTGGAACTGGAACTGCTTGACTTGGGATCAAACCCAAAATCATCCCCACCCCCTTCCGAAGAGCTGCTGGAGGTGGTCTCCTCTTCCTCGTCCCGATAAAGATTGACCAAGATGATGACTTCCTCCCCTTCCTTGTCCGGAGGAGCCACACTGGGATTGAGGTAGGAATTGATGTCAGGCTGAAGCGTGGGTATAAGTCTGCCACGGCGATGCCTACGTTGGCCACGGCTGTGTGCAGATCCGCTTCCGCCGCGATGACGTCGGGCCTGCGGCGCAGCAGTTCCGAAGGCAGACCCACCGGAACCACAGGCGTTTTCTCAAACACGGCCGCCTTCGGCATAGTCAGTTCCATGCGTGAGTTGTAAGTGCCGAGCAAGACGGAAAGCTGGTTTTTTGCAGAGGCCACCTGGGCAATCAGGGCGGGGATGTGGCTTTCCGTGGCGGCGACGCTGGAGGTAGCCTGTTCCACGTCCAGTTGGGGAGCAAATCCGGCTGTGTGGCGCTTTTCCGCAATGGTGAGGGTGCGGCGCTGGATTTCCAATTGTTCCCGGGCGATGCGGAGCTGTTCGCAGGCGGTGATCCAGTTGAAATAGGCCGTGGCCACGTCCGCCAGCAGGGAGGTGTGTCAACTACTGCTATCTGCACTTGGATTCCTGTTATTCCGTTTCCAGTTCAATATCCAGTTTTGATAATTTGGAAAACAATTCCAGATTCAACTCAAGAATGACTTTTTTATTTTTTTTGTTACTTACAACTAATTTATTGTCAATAATTTTCCATTCGTATACAAGATTCTCGATCCTTGGTAAACGCAGTATTTCCACAAGAGAGAATTCTTGATCCCCCTTTTTTTTGAATCCAAAAATACAAGAATGGAAATATCTTCCGTGCGTACTTTTTTCTATATTTGACATGCACCAGAGATTGGTGCCGCGGACTTGTGAAATTACAGGGTTGGGTGTCCATATTTCCGGCTGTGGATCTGATGCCCCGGCAGGGCTGATCCAGCATAAAACATATAACATTATTTTCAGTTTTCCGTACATATTGCTCTATATCCTATTCTGCTAATTCTGTTGCTCCTGAACCTTGAGGTCCTTCTTCTTTTACCCTGAATCTGAAAAAACGGAATAGGTTAATGTACATGGGGATCTGCATACTGGCTCACCAAACTATTTTCTTAAATTTTTATCATGCGTTGGATAGTATTTTCCCAATGCCCATCAACCTTAGTTTGTAAAGAGTGATGTATAATTTATTTAACGAGAGTTTTTCCAAACTGACAGTTCATATAACAGTAACTGCGGACATAAGTCTCTCCTGCTTCTGCAGGCTGTCGTTTTTATTAATCACATGATTATATAAATAATAACTAATTGATAAATTTAATTTTAGTCACAATAGCCTCCTTGACATCACTGTTCTTCCATTTACGCTGAGAGGAAAAAAGAGATTTTTCATATTTTAACGATATTTCAATTTTTTGATATCCGGGAATTGTCTTTTCGATATTAAAACGTAGTTTTTTCAATTTTCCTGGTGGTTCATCAATAAACTGGGCATCACGTAAATCAAGTCCTAGGCCGGCTAACGTCTCTTTCACGCTCTGTCCTGTAGGAAAATACCCATGCATACAGATCTTGGAACTATTTTCACTGATTATATTTAAAGAACTCTGTTTGCAACTAGAAAAAAGAGCAACCGATAAAAAAAGGATTGATAACCTACTCATAAACAAATTAATTTTTGAGAATAGCCATTTCGGGGAACTTTCCATCTTTATTGCAAGATTCGTAATAACATAGGCCGCAATCTTTAATAGCTTTTTTAACACCGGATTCAACACATTTCTGAAAGGATACAGATTGAGACGCATTGAACCCTTTTTTCCACTTATCACAACAATCTGCACATTTTTTGGATTTTTTAGTATCTCCAATCATCATAATATAGATACATCCTCCAGCCATGACTATTATGTATTTCCCGCTATGGTTATTGGTCAAAAAATTGATATCTTCACATGAAAATGAGACATTTTCGTATCCACCTTCATCTACCGAATAAGGATGCGTATGGAAAGTCCCTCCCATTTCTTCTCCACTGCCGGGTGTAGGAAAATCACCGAAACTTCCACTATCATTTCCTTTTCCTCTGCGGATACTTGATCCTATTCCTCCCGCCGGGCGGATAATAGAGCCACCCTGTTCAGTAACAGTTCCGTCTTTGTTAAAGCTATCTTTCCATGCTTGGTTAAATTCTTTAAGCCACTCTGGAGGTAATAAAAATACATCTGCACATTCTAGTCCAAGAATATCGAACATATTTTTTGGAGAATTCTTAATAAAACCATAAATATTCCATCCTCCTTGTTCCTGGATGGGGTCTCGATTAATCCATCTGCCATCAGCGGGATTGAGGTGGCGGTAATTGTAATAGACAAGTCCCAGTTCATCGTCTGCATACTCACAGGAAAACCTGAACCTGTTATCCTGAGCCATGTCTCCCTGTGCCGTGAGGAGGGCACCAAAGGGGGCATACTCATAGCGGGCCCTTCGTGCCTGCTGATCGTCAAAAAGAGAAGTGACGTTCTTCAGGGCGTCGTGCATGAAGAAAAGATGTTCCTCCATTTCTTGTCCATTTTGCTTCCAATGTGTCATCATCAGGAGGCGCGTGGCTGCCGGCTCTGTCGGATCCCATAGATAGCTCTTTTCTATCATTGGCTCAGGATGCATCAGGTCCAATTCAGCTATTTGCAAATAGCCTCGATATAGATAATAAGCGTGGCTGAATGTATTCCCGTTGACGGTGACTTTCTTGCTAAAACGCCGACCCATGTAGTCATAGCTGCAATCAATGACCATACGTCTGTCTTCACTTGTGAAGGAGACAGGCCTGTCATTGGCATCGTAGCAAACATTCCAAATCCCCGTTGAGGTCTTGATAGCAGTCTGGTTGCCGTCAGCGTCGTAAGTAGGCTTGAAGTCCTGTTCTCCCTGGGCAATCTTCAAGTACTGGTTGAGAGGGCTGGATTGATAGGATATTTCTTCTTCCTGTTCCCGGGCAGTTTTGCGATTGCCGATGTTGTCATAGCAATAGGCAAAACTTCTTCCTTGGCTCATCTGGTCTTCAATCAACTCGCTGCGGCTATTGTAGGTGAAGTTTCTGGTGATTGCAGGCGTAGCCGTGTCCCATGAATCCTTCCGTTGAACGGGACGCATCAAGTGGTCGTACTGGTAGACATGTCCGGCCAACATGTCGCCAGTCCCGGCATCCTCATAGCCGATGGAGGCCAGGAGGTTGAGCTTGGGATGGTAGGTGTTGCTGCGGACCATGCCGTTGGGATAGGACAATTGGTTGAGGAAGCCGCTGGTTTCATCATATTCCCAAGTAAAGGGAGATGCCAAACCTTCCATATTCATCCCGATCATGGCACCTTGATGGCCATAGTCAAGATGGGAGTGCTGCACGGTGCGGGTTCCGATCATCAGGCGATATCCGCAGGGACGCCCGAAGGAATCGTAGTCTTCCTGGATGCAGCTTTCCACGGTCCCAAAGGAAGTCTCTTGTTGTATCCTGCCATAGGCATCATAGCAGAGTTCTCTGGTTCCTGAGGCATCGCAAACAGAGGTCATCTGCCCGAGGTGGTTGTAGGCATAGAACCATGGCTGGGTGTTGTCGCTGTGGGAGACGGAAACAAGCTCTCCGGTAAGGGGAGCGTAGGCATAGGAGGAAACAATGCCCCTGGCTTTGGTGAGTGTTTCCAGGCGGTTGAGCCTGTCGTAGGTTTTGGAAACATAGGAACCATCGGCATAGGTTTTTTTCAATTCCAGTCCCGTGGCTGTGTCGTAGAGCCATGTGGTGGTGTCTCCGTCTGTGCGGTCGGAAGGATCGGAAGTGATGTCGCCTTCTTGTGCCCGGAAAGTGGTGAGGGCTACCATGTGGTCGGCTTCATCGTAGGCAAAGCATGCGGGTTGAATGGCGGTGCCGTACTCGGCGGTCTTTCTGCCGCGGATGTCATAAGAATAGCAGGTAGTGCCTCCCGTGGCATTGGTGATGCGGGCGACGGCATCGCAGCAGGGCATGTAGCTGGTGGTGGTGACGTTGCCTGCAGAGTCGGTGACTTTGCAGTGACGCCCGGCAAGGTCGGTTTCGCTGGTGGTGATATTTCCCCTGGCATCGGTCTGCTTTAGAATTATGCCTGTGGAGACATAGGAGCGGTTCTGTGAGGAATGGATGCCTGCGTGGCTGGTCTGGCTGACAGTGAACCTGTCAACCATGAGAGCCTCCGCGACGATAGTTGAAGTGGGAATGCTGCTGAATTGCGTGCGCTTGGTGGCAGCTGTGTATTCCGTCCATTGGATGCTCTGCTGTCCCAAGACATCGGTGGAAATAATTTTGCTTTCGATGACGGAATCCAGCTGTGATACCATGTTTTCTGTTACTTGAGTCAAGGGACGTCCCTGGGCGTTGTAAGTTGTAGCGGTTTGTACCTGGTAGATTCCGTCTTCTCTGAGCTGGTAACGCATAGAGTTTTCCGTGATTCTGTTTTTAGCAGGTTCATCAGGATGCAATTCGTTTAAACGAACGGTTTGCCTGACGGCTCTCCCCAGTTCATTGTAGTCAGTAATGGTGGGAGCTATGTCTTCTACTTGGGATCGGACAAGCTGCCCTCTGGCGTTATAAGTGTTGTTAGTTGCCACGAAGCCTCCCTTCGTGTTGGGTGTTTCCTGCCGAACGGTTTGACCAAATCCGTTTTCCACGGAGCGGGAAAGAACAATTCCTTGGGACAAAGTTGTGGTGAGGATGCCTTCTTCGGTCAATTCAAGCTGTGTCTCTACTTTTCCCTGTCCGGTTCCTCCCAGCCAGAGAGTGGTGCCATCGTAGTATCTCTTGGTAATCAACGTGGCTCCTGTGGGAGTGGTCACGGTGGTGGTAAGCTGGTTATCATTGTATTGGGTACGTGTTACCCGCCCCAGTATGTCGGTGGAGGAAATGACCCTTCCCAGATTATCATATTCTGTACTTTCCATAGTGGTCATGGCCCCTGTGTCGCAGCGTATGGAAATAATTCTACCGGTAGCGTCTCTCGTGTAGGATGTAATGGTTTCGGGCGTTGTCTCGGTAGCCGAGCGTATGGTTTCCACCAGCTGCCTGGCAGAGTTGTAGCCATAGGTGGTCACGATACCATCTTCGTCGGTTTCCTTTAACGGGCCACAGCACATCCATTCCGTTGTGCTGGTCCTGCCGTTGCCCCTGATGGTCTTGATCAATTTGAGTTCGGCATCGTATTCATAGTCTTCAGAAGAAATTAGAGACCAGTCTTCACCTGTGTGGACGTACTGCTCTTTTCTTGTGGTGGTGCCGTTTTCAGCGATGTATTGGACGGTTCTGGTACTTTGACCGGGAACAATGCTCCCATTAGCCTGAACAGTTGAAGTCTCTTTGTGGAGAGCACCATGATCCGTGGTGGCTTCATAGGTATAAATGGTCTGAACACCGTTGATGCCCTGGCTCATCTTCTGTCTTCCCCGGGCATAGGGATACTGTGCTGCTTCCCCATAAGTTTCTGAAATGCTTGTGTGAACCTGGTCGGAACCCAGAGCTGTTTCTGTCACCGTCGTGCGGTTGACTTCGGGGCTCTCTTCATAGGTATAGCTCCTTTGGCTTAGAACGGTTTCCGTTCCGTCCTGGGCAATGATGACTTTCCTTTCCGTAGCAGGCCTGAAATCATTGAAACGCAGGTCGGCGTAGGTGGTGCGCGTTCCCTTTTCTCCTCCGCCTGCCCAGGGCATGGCCTGCAGAACCACGCGGCCCTGATCGTCGTACTCGTAGCGCGTGTATCCTCCGTCGGGCTGGATTTCCAAAGACACCCGGTACTGGTCGTTGTAGGTGTAGAGCGTCGTTTGGGCCAAGGATGTATTATAGCCCTCCGTGCTGCTGATGGTCAGCCAGCCTCCGTCGGTATACTTCTTCACCGTGCGCGTACTGCTGGAAGGCCGGGAATCATTGATGCCCCTGACCGTTTCAATCCGCTCCCACTTGGAGTTGGGCAGGGAGTTGCGCTCAATCGTGCGTACGACGCGCTCATTCCCCTTCCCTTTGATGATGCTCACCTTGTTGCCTTCCTCCCGGCGTTCAATGAAACGCGGTTCCTGCCCGGTCCTCTGGTTGGTAATGCGGGTTACCGTTACTCCTCCTTCCAGGGAAGTCTCGTAGAAAGCCGTTTTATAGGGCTCTCCGTTAACCACAAATTCCCCATCATGGGAGGCAGAAACATTCCCGGGGGCGTACCACTCCAGAGTGAGGCTGTTGTTTCCGGGAATGCTTCGCATCAGCCCCTGGGCCCGGGAATAGACGCTGTTGAGAGATCCATCCGGGTTGTAGGTGACCTGAACCTTGCGGGCATACTCCTCGGCAGAGATGACATGACCCGAGGAGCTTGTGACCGAGACGACCTCTCCGGTGGAGGAAGAGAAGCGCAGGATCATGCCGGAAGGAAGCACCATGTCCATGTAGGCGGGAGTGCCCTGGATATTGGGAGTGAGGTTTTCATTGAGCAGACGTACACGATAGTCCAGTTTTCTGGAGCTGCCAACGGGGGAAGCCTCGGCACTTCCTTCCGGGGCCTTGAAATAGATATGGCTTCCGGAAGGGCGTTTGACGGTGACTCGTCTTTCCTCTTGAGAGAAGGAAGCGCTCCATGCCATGGGGTGGTTGTAGCGCATGGAAGGCCCGATGTTGGAGTTGAGGCTGGAGGGGGTGGAAGAGCGTGCCATGCGCATGAACCTGGCCGGAGAAGGTGGCGGAGGGCCTCCTGCAGAGGGAGGATTGATACATGCATCGCCTTGACAAGGCAATACCCCATTAGGATCGCCCGGAGTGGGCTGCTGCTGAACGCAGTTCTCATCGCCTTCCTCGTCACAGTCACAGGGACAAGGGCATGGTTCTTCCTCGGTGGGCGGTTCGCTGGAGGAAGAAGACAGGGAACTGGAGCTGGAGCTGGAGCTGGAACTGGAACTGGAACTGGAACTGGAACTGGAGCTGGAGCTGGAACTGGAACTGGAACTGGAACTGGAACTGGAACTGGAACTGGAGCTGGAGCTGGAGCTGGAACTGGAGCTGGAACTGGAGCTGGAACTGGAGCTGGAACTGGAGCTGGAACTGGAGCTGGAGCTGGAACTGGAACTGGAACTGGAACTGGAACTGGAGCTGGAACTGGAGCTGGAGCTGGAGCTGGAACTGGAACTGGAACTGGAACTGGAACTGGAGCTGGAGCTGGAGCTGGAGCTGGAGCTGGAGCTGGAGCTGGAGCTGGAACTGGAGCTGGAGCTGGAGCTGGAGCTGGAGCTGGAGCTGGAACTGGAACTGGAACTGGAACTGGAACTGGAACTGGAGCTGGAACTGGAACTGGAACTGGAACTGGAACTGGAGCTGGAGCTGGAACTGGAACTGGAACTGGAGCTGGAACTGGAACTGGAGCTGGAACTGGAGCTGGAACTGGAACTGGAACTGGAACTGCTTGACTTGGGATCAAACCCAAAATCAAACCCTCCCCCTTCCGAAGAGCTGCTGGAGGTGGTCTCTTCTTCCTCGTCCCGATAAAGATTGACCAGGGTGATGACTTCCTCCCCTTCCCTGTCCGGAGGAGTTACATTGGGGTCGAGGTAGGAATTAATATCGGGCGCCTCCGCCTTGTCGGAAAGAACGGCAATGCAGAACTCCTGTCCGGAGCCCAGGGCGGGGTGGTATTCATGGACGATTCGGCACCAGTAATACCCCTGTTCCAGCACGACGCTCTCCGGCTTCACGGAAAGGTCCTTTGCTTCCTTCGTGAACTCTACATTCTTGAATGGGATGGCCAGGGAGATGGAGGAATCGGCGTCCAGGGAAAGGAAATAGGTACCGCGTTTCATGATCTTGAGGTACCCGGTCCACTCATGGCGAGTGTCGCCGGAAGCGGAACGTGGGGAGATGAGAACGGGGGCGGTGACGCCGTTGACGTAGAAGTCGGCCTGTGGGAGGCCGTTGGCGAACATGGGAACGAAGGGATAGCGGGGTTCCGGAGTGTTGTCGGTATTGTTCATTGTCTTTTAAATCAAAGTTGTTCAAATGATTTATAGACACGGTAGAACCTACCGGTCACCCAAATGAAAGACGCCTAAAACGTGATTCCGGAAGAAAGAATTTTATTTCTGCACAGTGTGATACCATACATCTCTAAAAGAAATCAGGTAGAAGAATCTCTTGGATTCTCCTACCTGAATCTTTGATTTAATAAATAGTATTTTAACTAATATATTAGTAATTAAATATTAATAACGATTTTACATTTTTTCTATTGCGGCAGGGTCTCTTTATTCCCGAACATACTCTTTGGACGGAAGCTGGCCGTTGAGGCGTTTCTCCCTACCATCCGCCGCCCAGGGCGCGGGCAAGCTGGACAATAGCTTTGCGGATATTCTGGCGCATGGTGACCAGGGATTCCTCCGAACTGAGCCAGGAGTTTTGCGCGGTAATCACGTTGAGGAACTCTGTTTCACCGCCCTGGTAGGATTCCATGGAAATCCTGAACGCTTCCTTGTTGGCTTCGTTTTCCTTTTGCAGGTATGGCATCTGGGAGGTGTAATTGCCGTAGTCGATGAGGGCTTCCTCAACCTCGGAGACAGCGGTAATCAATGTCTTGCGGTAGGTTTCCGCCGCCTGTTCCGCCGCCGCCTGCTGGGCGCGTACGTTGGCGCGCAGGGCGCCCCCCTGGAACAGGGGCTGTACCAGGTTGCCTCCCAGAGACCACGCATTGTTGTTTTCCCGGAAGAGCTGGGCGAAGTCGTTGCCGCGGCCGGATACGGAACCCGTCAGGCTGAAGCGCGGGTATAAGTCTGCCACGGCGACGCCTACGTTGGCCACGGCTGTGTGCAGATCCGCTTCCGCCGCGATGACGTCGGGCCTGCGGCGCAACAGTTCCGAAGGCAGTCCTACCGGAACCACGGGCGTTTTCTCAAAGACGGCTGCCTTCGGCATGGTGAGTTCCATGCGTGAGTTGTAAGTGCCGAGCAGGACGGAAAGCTGGTTTTTTGCAGAGGCCACCTGGGCAATCAGGGCGGGGATGTGGCTTTCCGTGGCAGCGACGCTTGAAGTTGCCTGTTCCACGTCCAGCCGGGGAGCAAATCCGGCAGTGTGGCGCTTTTCCGCAATGGTGAGGGTGCCGCGCTGGATTTCCAGTTGTTCCCGGGCGATGCGGAGTTGTTCGCAGGCGGTGATCCAGTTGAAGTAGGCCGTAGCCACGTCTGCCAACAGGGAGGTGCGGACAGCGCAGGCGGAAGCTTCCGTGGACATCAGGGAGGCGCGGTACGCCTCAATGGAACGCCGGTTGCCACCGAAGAGGTCCAGTTCCCAGGAGGTGGAGGCCCCCAGGGAGAAGTCCTGGGAAGTGGAACTCCTGAATCCCCGGTCCGGGGACAGACTCCAGCCGGCGCTGGCGTCTGCGGAGGGCAGAAGGGAGGCTTGCGAGATGCGGAGCCTTTCCCTGGCTTCCCGGATGCGGAGCAGGGCCACCTTCATGTCCGGATTGTTGTTGAGGGATGTGGAGACGAGGCGGTTGAGCTGGGGATCGCCGAAAATACGCCACCAGGAACGCAGGTCTTGGTCCGTACTGTGGGGAGGCTTGGCCGCCGCCCAGGAAGCCGGCAGGTCGTTGGCCGGGCGCTGAAAGTCCGGCCCTACCATGCAGGAAGCCAGGCAGCATGCGGTCAGGAGTGGGATGTATTTGAACATGGGTGACATGAAAAAGGGAAGGGGTGAATGGTTATTCGTGGCGAAGGGCGTCGATGGGGTCCATTTTGGAGGCTTTCCAGGACGGATACCAGCCGAAGACCAGCCCGATGAGTACGGAAACGCCTACCGCCAGGACCATGGCTTCCGGGGAGGAGGCCGTAGCCCAGTTCATGGTCCGGCTGACGACGGTGGAGATGGCCTTGCCGAGCAGGATGCCCAGGGCGCCCCCGACCACGCAGAGCAGGACGGCTTCCAGCAGGAACTGGCGCATGATGTCCTGAGGCCGGGCGCCCACGGCCATGCGCAGGCCGATTTCCTTGGTACGTTCCGTGACGGAGACCAGCATGATGTTCATGATGCCCACGCCGCCCACCACCAGGGAGATCATGGCCACGATCATCAGCAGGTTGGTCATTACTTCCGTGGTGCTGCTCATGGCGCGGGACATTTCAGCCATGTCCCACACGCGGAAATCATCCAGCTGGCCGTCCTTCAGGCTATGCTTGGCGCGGATGACCTCCGTGATCTGGTCGATGGCTTCGGAAGAACGTTCCGGGTCCGCAATCTGGGCCATGATGGAATCAATGTTGTTGAAGCGGCGCGGATGCGGGGCATCCGTGTACGGCTGATCCGTCGTCTCTGTATAGTAATCTACGGAAGAAGAGGTATACTTGTCTGCCCGGTTGAACGTAGTGGTGGATTTGCTGGAAGATGCCGAGGTGGAGCCGCCCCCTAGGCCCTGCAGGCGGTAGCGAATGCTCGTCCAGGGCAGGATGATGGAGTCGTCCTGGTCGCGGCCCATCATGTTGGCTCCTTTTTTCTTCAGGATACCGATCACCTTGAACATGACGTTCTTGATGCGGATATCCTTGCCCAGGGGGTCTTCATCCCCGAATAGTTCCTTGGCAACCGTTTGGCCGATGACGCAGACGCGCCTGGCCTGCTCCACATCTTCGTCGGAAAAAGGCTGGCCGCGCTCCATGTCGTACCAGCTTTTGATTTTCAGGTATTCCACGGAACCGCCTTCCACGGTTTCCGGGCTCCAGTTCTTGTTGCCATAAATCACTTGGCCGCTGGCGCGCACCACGGGAGTGGCGCGGAGCACCATGGGGCAGTCCTTCATGATGGCCTCGCAGTCCGCATTGGTCAGTGAGGCTCTGCCGCCGGCGCCAGTGTTGACTCCGCTCTTGGAGATGGCTCCGGGGCGGATGTTCAGCGTGTCCGCCCCCATGGAGGCGATGGTGCTCTTGATCTGGAGCGTGGACCCCTGGCCGATTTCCACCATGGCGATCACCGCGGCAATGCCGATGATGATGCCCAGAATGGTGAGCGCGGCACGCATGGGATTGCGCACCAGGGCCTTGATGCAGGTCTTAAGGAGGGGAAGGAATTTCATACGTCTTCTTTACTCAGCTTGTCGGAAATCCCTTCGCAGATCAGTCCGTCTTCCATATTAATGGCCCGGTCCGTAAAAGCGGCTATTTTGGGGTCGTGCGTGACCAGGATGACCGTGATGCCCTGCTGGCGGTTGAGATCCTTGAACATGTGCAGCACTTCCTTGGAGGTGGTGGAATCCAGGTTGCCCGTCGGTTCGTCCGCCAGCAGAATGCCGGGGTTGTTGATGAGGGAGCGGGCGATGGCTACGCGCTGCTGCTGGCCGCCGGAAAGCTGGGCCGGGGTATGGTCCATGCGGTCGGACAGGCCCACCAGGTTCAGCAGTTCCGTGGCGCGCACCCGCATGGCTTTCATGCTCAGCGCAGGGTGGGCGTAAACGGCGGGCATCATGACGTTTTCCAGGGCCGTGGTGCGGGAGAGCAGGTTGAAATTCTGGAAGACGAAGCCGATGCGCTTGTTCCGTAATATGGCCCGTTCCGCCGGGTTGAATTTGGCTACGTCTTCCCCGGCTATGTAATAGTGGCCGGAAGTGGGACGGTCCAGACAGCCCAGAATATTCATCAGCGTGGACTTGCCGGAACCGGATGCCCCGGTCAGGGAGACGAATTCCCCTTCCTTGATGTCCAGAGTGATGCCTTTGAGCACCGGGAGGTCTATTTCTCCAAGATGGTACACCTTGGTTATGTCACGTAAGCGGATCACGTTATTGAATGCTTGAAGCGGTAAAAGAATTGTTAGGCGAGAATGGCGGCAGTTCCGGATCAGGGACGCGGAGGCGGGCCGCCCTTGCTTCCCCCGGGAGCCTGGCTGGTGTTGCCCGTGCTCGGCTTGCGGCGCGGCGGCATTTTGGGCGCGAAGGGATTTTCCCCGCCCGCAGAGGCGGACGGTCCGTCGCCGGAATTGCTGGAACGGTTTAAAACCTGGGCCGTAGAAACGATTTCCATACCCTCCCGGAGCGTTTCCCCCTTGACCGGGGTGAGCATGCCGTTGCTTTCCCCCTTGGTGACCAGGTGGGGGTAAAGGACATTATCCCTCAGTTCCCAGATGACGGCTTTTTTCTCCTCTCCCTTCTGGACGGGAGCGGCCAGTTCCGGCAGCATCTCTTCAAAAGCGGCTTTCTGTTCGGCGGTAAGCAGTTCCGGATCCGGACGGAAGCGGAGGGCCGCATTGGAAGCCAGCAGGGAATTCTTGATGTCCTGGACAATGAATTGCACATTGGCCGTCAGATAGGGAATGAGAAGCTTGTCCGGGTTGGGAACGTCAATGTCCACGATGTAAGTAACCACGTTGGACGTCATCGTGGCGTCCAGCCGGATCTTGTCCACCGTCCCCTTGAACTTCCTGCCGGAATGGGCGTCCACGGTGAATATCACGTCCTGGCCTTTCTTGATGCTTCCGATGTCCGCTTCATTCACGGCGGCCCATATTTTCAATTTGGAAAGGTCCGTGGCGATGTAGAACAGGCTGGAGGCGCTCATGCTGGAAACTACCGTCTGGCCGATGTTGACCAGGCGTTTGATCACCACCCCGTCCACGGGAGATGAAATAGTGGTGTATTCCATGTTCCGCATTTCCTTTTTCAGGGCGGCTTCCGCCTGCTTGAGGGAGGCTTCCGCTTCCAGCAGGGAGGCTTCCGCCACGGCCACATTGGCGCGGGCGGTCTCTTCATCTGCAATATACTGGTCGTAGCTGGACTTGGACAAGGCGTCCCCCGGTCCCAGCTTTTCCGCACGTTCCCGGTCCAGCTTGGCTTGGTGGTGCTTGGCTTTGGCCTGCTGGATGTCCGCCCTGGCCCGGGCTATTCCGGCCTGGGCCTGGGCCTTGGAGGCTTCCGCCTTCTGCACGTCCAGCTGCACAGGCAGCTTGTCGATTTCCGCCAGCATCTGGCCTGCCTTGACCGGGCTGGAATAATCCACCACCTTGCCGTTCAGATCCTTGCCGAACTCCATGATGATGCCGCTTACCTGGGCGCCCACGTCCACCAGTTCGTCCGGTTCCGTGACGCCCGTGGCATCAATGGTAATCATCATATCTCCCCTGGTGAGGGGCTCTGTCTGATAATCCACCTGGAGCGGTTCGTTCCCCTTCCATTGCTCCCAGGCGAACCAGGCGCCTCCAAGAACGGCAATGACGATGATGATTTTGATGAATCCCTTCACGACTATAATATACTTCGCAATAATGAAAAAGTTGCACACATGTTAAAACTTTTTCGTAACGGAGGGTATCCTCTCATGATTTCAGGACGGGTCAAGGATACTCTTCCGAATGTGAACAGTTATGGTATATTAACTAATAATATTACATTGTTGTAATGCGGGGCCTGTTTCTTACAAAAATGAAAATCAATGGAAAGGTGGATTTCTGGATTGGAATACTACCCATTATTAATAATAAAAATGTTATGGCATTTCCTGAAATTTGGCACGTTTTTTGCTAAACCAATGATGAGAGATCGCTTAATCCGGAAATAACAATCCATCCGTATGTACAAGAATGATTTAATTGATTTGTTGTCCGCACTGCTTCATTTTTTCAATCGTCCTGGCCGTATCCGTACGGCGGAGGAACGGGAGCGTCGTGCGGCGGAATATCTGAAATCCATGATTCTCCATGCCCGCATGCGCTCATTCTGAAGTGAACGGAAAGCCGCTTCCGCCCACAATCTGCATGGGGAGGGGGGATTCACCATTTCAACTTGTCAGGAGCCGTGAGGAACAACGGAGAAGCTGCTCCAGGACAAAGGCTGCTTGAGCCGCCCTGTGCCGGAGGAATCAGTTGTGCCAGGGGTCTTCCTGCCGCATCCCTTGCAATGATGGCATATTCATTCCACTAATTCATTAATATAACTGGCTCATGGGAAAGATGAGCGTGCGGCATTCGGCCGTTCCCGTTTCAGGGAGATATTCCCGGTTGCCATGTATTATATATGGCATGGGGTTTTTCACATGGGCCGCAGTGAAAATTTTAGTTGGTTGCCGTGAACTGTGAAAAATAAATACTGGTTTAGAAATTCAGATGAGTACTTGCACCTCAGCGTATGAATATGCCTGATATTTCGTTAGATATTTTCCTTCGGATTGCTTTGATGCGCATCACTTCTCTGGCTGTTGAAATTCGTAGGAACCATCCTCTTGGCGGACAAAGCTCTCTTCTCCCCATTTCTCCCACTCCAGCACGATTTTTTCCGGGGAAATGGAAAGAATCTTCGCCGCATCATTATTGCTTACCCTGTTGCCGCATGTTCCAAAAACCCGGAAGGCGTCACTCCATTGCGGATGCCGGAGACCGAGAACATATTCAAAAGAATCAACATCATGGGAAACGTTCGTGTTGGCTTTCTGGAATGCTCCGTCCAGCATGTATCCCCGCGTGACGGAAGCATTGGCCTTCTGCACGATGATATGGTGGGTGATCTTCTTCTTGGCGATAAAAGGCGCGATGTTGCTATACCCGTTTTCAAGCATCAGCTTGTGGATGAAATTATCCTCGCTGAAGCCGATATTTCCATGTCCGGGTATGTGATCCCACCGTTGCACGATTGGATGAATCATTTCAGGATGTTCTTCACAGGCCATAAGGCGTTCCATCACGGAACGGGTAAGTACCATGGATGCTCCGAAAACATAGTAAAATTCCTTTTGGAGTGAGGAAATTCCGCCGTATTTGTAATGCACCCAGCTCCAATCCTTGAAACAACTGCAATGGTGTTGGGGTATTTCCGAATGAAACTCATTAATGGTAAGAAGATAATCCCGTCCGTAAAAATCGTCGTCATCTATCTTAAGGAATAATTCATAATTCGTTGTGTCCAGTCCGCGTATGGTGTCTGCCAAATTGGAAAGCTGGTTCTTGTTGGGAAACCATCTCAGAGTAAGACGTCCCTCGTCGATGAATTCCTGGAATTGGGGAATAAGAATGGACTGGAAGATAAAGCTGGACATTCCTTTAACGGCGACGAACAGATGGAAATTCCGGTACGACTGATGCATCATGCAGTAAATCTGCCTTTGCAAATCTTCAAACCGCTTGTAGGAAGACAGGCAAAGTGCCATTTTTCTTTCCCTGTAGCTGTACAGGGTTGATTTGTCAAAAAGGCGGGTTCTTGGTTTTTGGTAAAAGCAATTGTACTTCGTCACCATGATACTCAGCTCACCGTTTCCATTGGCCGCCTCCAGGGCTGTATCTGGGGGGAGGCGGCAGGTAGAAAAAATCCGGGCGACTTTTTCCCTTTTTGAAGCGGGAATGACCAGGGCATGCGTTCCACATACGTAGGCGGAACCGGCAGTATGACCGGAGGTGGCGTAAGGTTCGAACTCAATTCTTTCCCCCGGGCAGGGAGGCTTGGGCGCTTCCTGGCTGAACTCGTGAAAAAGCCGGAAGACATCAACTTCCGGATGGCTTTTGACCATCTCCTCAAGAACAGGCTGCAACCTTTCCTCCGGAATGGCGGGGGTGGTATTACTTTCTCCAAAGATAATGAGATCGTCTTCCCTGAATTGAGGATCCAGAATCATGTTGGCAAACGAGATACGCAGCACACGTACATAGGGTTTGTCGCAAGCCTCCGGATGCATCCCGAGAAATTCCGTAAACTCCTCGCAACGCGTATCCAGCAGTTTTTCCACTTTCTGGGAAACAGGATAGCTGGCAGCCTGATATCCCAATTCATTCAACTCAGCGCTTCCTTCAAGAATTTCTCCCGGCGCTTGGAGCAGCACGCATTTCATACTCGGATGACCGTTTATTAGGAATTAAAAGGCTTCATTGCTTCCACGCAGGATGTTTCCAGATCCTTGAATGCATGTCCCTGTTGGGTTGCATGCTTTTCCACGCCCTGCAGATGGGGATGGGAAGACTCGCCCAGGGAGCAGATGGAAATCTCATATCCCAGGGATTCGAGAATGGCAGCCAATGTTTCCGCTGTCCATAGGGCCTTGTGATGATGGTTTTCAATAATGTTGCGAAGGGCGCTTCCCGGGGAACCGTCCCCCCAATGATTTTCCTCTAAAAATCGGATATATTCGGGAGTGGATCGTTTGGCGATGCGGAGCAAATCCGGGAAAGAGAGCCGCAGTACTCCTCCCGGTTTGAGTGTGCGCCATGCTTCCTTGAAAAAGCCATATGCTTCCGCTGGCAAAACATGTTCAATCATGTGTTCCAGGAAATAGGCGTCCACACACCCATCTTCCCAGGGCAGGGGACGCGTAATGTCATATTTGGAAAGATCCAGGTTGATCCAGCCGGGGAGTATGTTGGTACCGCAGCCCATCTGGATGAGAAACAGCCCGGAAGAAGATTCGTCCACATTTCCGGTCACCTGTTCCGGATATAAAACAGCCGGCAAATCAGGTTGCCCCGGCTTTCTTGACAGAGATAGAGATGACCCCGAATAATTCTCTCCATCACGAACCAGGATTTCTTCCGGCCAGTGGAACCATTTCAGAATTAACTTTTTTGAACCATAGGCAATGTATTGCCCTGAACAACCTGTTTTTTCCCGCCGGAAAGTGCCATCCCGGTAAAAGAGCAGGGAATCCGTCCAGTGGGCATGCCTGCCTTCATACACCGTAATGGGGAAGAAATCCTGGAAATCTTCCGTTCCTTGAAAATGCTCGGGAGGGCACCAGTGTGCGGTAACCACATCGTTGTCCTTCATGGGATACGGAATGGAATTCATGTTCAGGCGGTTGCTGGCAAGTGTCCTTGCCCCCAGTCGCAGGGCCAGTTCTCCAAAAATAAGATTTTCCGCTCCGGTAGATGGAATATCGGAGTAGGCGACTATTTTTTCCACCATGCTTCTGGAAAGAAAATATCCCGCTCTTCCGCTGGGCGCCCCTTTTGCCTTCAACGACGAATCGCCGATCAGATCGTATCGGTCATCCACCAGGGCCGCCAGACGGTCCAGCGCCACATAGGTATCGTCATCACACTTGAACAACCAGTCAAAATCGTAACACTCAAGGGCGTACCGGAAGAAAGCCAGGACTTTTTCCGGCAAATGATCGTAATCGTCATTCACCCAAAGAGCGATGACGTCCTCCTCTTTTTCCGGCGTTTCCCTTCTTCCGAGAAAGAACCGGCATTCGATTCCGGGAACACTCTGTGCCATCCATGTTTTTCTGACGGTCTCCCTTTTTTTCTCCGTATTAGCGCAAGTACAGATGCCCACGAGAATGGACACCTTTTTTTTGCTTCTGGGTGAGGTGGGAACGGCGGCCCGTGGCATATGCAAATCCAGCAATTGCCCCACAATGCTTTCCTTGTTGACGTTTTCCAACGTATCAGGCTCGCGCCGGAGCATCTCTCCCCATAAATGAATAGCCCAGGAATTCCGCAGGGCGGGGCTGTCGAGTTTGACGGCTCCGTTGTAACAATTCCTCCAGACCGTGTAATGCAGCGGATAAATGCTTAAACTTGAATCGGCCATGCCGAGCAGTTGGAAATAGGCAAGGGTCCGGGTAAAGCCTTCCGGTCCCGCATTCCCCCACATGGCGTGTTTACGGCGAAGGACTGGATCGGGGAAATCAATTTTGAATTGACGTTTGGCTTCCAGCTCGCCGGGAGTATCCCAGGGCATGGGAGCAGTAGGATCTTCCGAGACCTCTCTGAGGCATTCCATGACGGGATGGTGGGGAGGAAAGCCGATCACTCCCACTGCAATCAGACCGGATTCCTGTTCCGCAAACCATGGAAGCTGTTTCGGCAGGTTCGGGGAAAGGCAGGCGACGTCGAGATCTGTCCAAAACCCTCCCTTTCTCTCAAGCCATGTATTGCGGAACCAGTCTGCAAAAGGGGCAAGACTCCCGTTGTCATGCCGGAAAACCAATTCTTCGGGAATAACCTCGGAGGCATCCTGAACAATGGCCTCTTCGGGAATGTTTTCATAATTTCGGTAGGTGAACAGCCGGAACGGAATGCCGTGGCTCAGATAGGAACGGATGCATAATTCTGCCAGGGGGGCCAGCGTTTCCCCGATCCAGAGACCGGCGACTTCTCGTTTTTGCGGACAGGTGGAGGTGGAATGCATGATTGGAAAAAATATAACTGGTTATTCAGGGAGCCTTTGATTTGGTCAGAGATGGCGTTCCGGGCGGGATCCATTGCTGAATTCCCGCTTAACCCTCTTTGAATGGATATCTTCATCTTTCTCCATCCCTGCCATGATGCATGATTGATGCACTGCCGCCTGCCTTTGGTTCCCCATGCCGGGTAGACAAAGCTCCGTGTTTGCATGCAATCCTGTGGGAAGGGAGCCGGATGATTGTGGGCCGTTTCAATTCAATTGAGAGAGTTTCAGACGTTTCATCTTTGAGATAATCAATGGCCTAGAAATAGCCTCTCTTAAAACGGGAACAATGAAATACCTGTAAAGGAACAATGTGCCACCGGGAAACAGGCAGGCGGCAATGAAGATGGCAATCGGGAGAAGAATAGGATTTGAGAAGAGAAATGTTTAAAAGGTGTTCATGTTCTGGAAAGGATGCTCCTTTTGAAAATGGCATCAAAAAGAAAAATATTGTCCTCAGGTAGATCGGAAGGTGTAAAAGAGAAATTTATTTTTTGATTATTCAAAGGAAAACTCCTGGGACTGGAATTGGTTTTTAATTTCATCAATTTTACGCCAAATACAAGCAATAACAGGTACATATGCTTCAAATGGAAATTGTAGAAAATTCTTATTTATATAAGAAATTTTATTTTATCGGATTAGTTGCTGATTCCAGACTTACCTGTACTGGTGAGTCATCTTTTATATTCTTGATATTCGTATGAAAAATTAATTCCTCACAGGAAATTTACGGGGAATTTCCGAATAAGGAAATAAACATGGCTATCTGATCAGTGCCTGGCTCTGGACGAAAAACGACTGTCCCATTTTCGGGGAATGAAACATCCTTCTCTTGTGCCCTTTTCTCTGTGAAAGCGGATCCAGACGTTCAATGGCGAGGAAGCGAATGAATGCGCACTTGGAAAGCATTTACAACATGCTTCCGTAATGGGCCGGATACGGGATGGAATTCTTTAAACGCCTCTTATCCGGCCGTCTTGCGCCATTTTTTAAAGACACCGCTGCACCGTCTCCGGCAATGAGCCACGTTCCCGTGTCTCAATAGAGCGGGGACTTCCGTCGCTGTTTTGACTTTTCCATATAGGACATAGTCAGCCCTGCGCCGGGGCTGCCCCCATTATGCTGTAATATCGGTTCGGGCCACTTTGCCGGGTGATGACGAGTGCAGCAGCCAATTCCCTGTATACTCCATGCTGGTTGATTATCCAAGACGTTTTTGGTTCCTTTTTCAGACATGGGCCGGATGAATGAACCTGAACAAGGTACAGGAAAAGCCGGGCCACCGGAGAAAAAAGCTTGAAAGTGGTGCCCCGTGCCGGAGTGTCAGCGGGCGTTCCGGTCAAGCCATTCCTGCAGAATAGGGAGATCCGCCGGCGCCCAGGGCAGGGAAGGAAGGGAGAGGCTGGAAAAGAACCCCAGGCTTTCATGTTCCAGAGGAATGGGCAGGCGGCCTTCCTCCGGTTCGCACAGAAATGGGATAAGGCGTATGGTCCGGTCTTTCTCCCGGTGCAGGACGGGAGTCATCGGACGCACCGGGTGGATGATGCAGCCGAGCTCTTCCCGTATTTCCCTCACGATGGCATCGCGCGCATCTTCTCCCGCTTCCAATTTTCCGCCGGGAAATTCGTACAGCAGCCCGTTTGATTGCCCGCGCGCCTTTCTTGCGGCCAGGAGCAGGGTTCCGTGCGCGGAGCGCAGCGTGATCAGGGCGCAGCAAACGTTCAGACAGGTCATAGTATCTTGAAATCAAGCGTGTGAAGGTTCATGGTGCGGGAATCCGTATCCAGGATGCCGAACCCGAGTCGGCCGGTCCTGCCCTGCAATTCTCCGGGATTGGCGATCAGGCAGTTTCCGGCCATCTCCTGCAAGGCCTGGTGGGTGTGGCCATACAGGGCGGCGTCCACATGGCCCTTGCGTACTTCCTGCCATGCGTACTTGGGGTAATGGGAAAGGGAAAGATTCATGCCATACCGGGTGATAACGGCATGTCCGGGATGGAGCCGCGCCGCCGGAGATGCGGCCGCCATCTGGTCCATGACCGGCAGCTCGTAATCGTTGTTGCCCGGTACGGCGTCCAGCGGAAGCCCTTGCGTCAGCTCAAGCAGGAGCCGGAAGCTCTCCGGAGTAGTGCAGTCCCCTAGGAAAATGAAATGGCCGCAGCCCTGCCGATGCATCTGGCGCATGGCCGGCTCCAGATGGTCCGTACGGTCGTGTATGTCGGAGAATATTCCTATCTTCATGATACTTGGGAGCCCATGGCGTGGATGGGCCACGCGAGCAACTCATCCGCAAGGGGGGGCAGGGGGGGCTTTTCCCCTTTCTTGTGCAGCAGGCAGGTGAAGCCTCCGGCTCCGGCGCCGTGGAAAGGCATGAGGCGGTAGCAGGCTTCCTCCGTCAAGCCGGAATGGAAAGGCTCCAATTCCGGCACGGAAACGGTCTCCAGTTCCGGATGCCTTTTCAGCAGGTACAGCACGTTGCGTTCATTTTCCTCCGGGGCGTAGGTGCAGGTGGTATACAGCAGAAAGCCTCCAGGAGCCAGGCATTGCAGGGCGGCCAGCAGGATGCCCCTCTGGCGTTTGGCATTCCCTCCGGTGGCGGCTGGGTGGAAACATCCGGGATTGGGGATGCCCTTGGCAAGCAGGGACTGTCCGCTGCATGGGGCGTCCGCAAGGATAAGGTCAAAGCAGCCCGGAGCCTGTTCCGCCCACTGGTCCGGGCGCAGGCGCTGCGTGTACAGGTTCAGGAATCCGCAGCGCAGCAGGTTGTGCCGCAGGATGCCCAGCCGGCGGGGGTGTACCTCGTTGGCGATGTGTTCGCCCGGAGCAACTCTTGCCTGTGCCAGAATGCTTTTCCCGCCCGGGGAGGCGCACATGTCCAGGCAGCGCTCCGGACGGAAGGGCAGATGCTCCAGGGGAGCGGTTTCCCAGACGGAGGAAAGGTCCAGCGGGTAATAAAAACCGTGCCCGTAATCCGGCAGGGAACCGGGTTTGGCCTCCGTTTCCCCCTCCGGCGGAACAACGACGCGGGGATGGCTCCAGGGCCGGGAAACTGCATCGGCTGGAACGGGCGGCACGTAACCTTCCGGAGCCCTGGGGGTGATGACCAGGGCACTGCGGGAGCGGTTCCCCGCCTGCATGGCCTCCAGAAAATCCTTTTCCTGGTCCGGGGAAAGTCCCAGCTTGCCGGCAAGTTTGAGTATCTGTGAGGACACGTGATCAGACCCGGAATGTTTCGCCGAAGTGGGTATTGAGAGCCAGATGGGCGGACCCCAGAATGCCGGCTTCCGTGCCGAACTGGGCCGGAAGGATCGTCAGGCTCTCCGCCAGCGGGGCGGCAAGCTGCGTTCTCATGATCTCCTGGAGCGGCTCGAACAGCAGTGTTTTGGCCTTGGCTACCCCTCCGCCGATGATAATCGCCTCCGGATTTAGAAGATAACAGCAATTCATCAGGGCACAGGAAAGTTTCACGGCCAGATCCCTCCATACCTGGGCGGCCACTTCGTCCCCGGCCAGTGCCGCTCGCTCCAGGGCAATAGGGTTGCAATCCACAATGGCCTTGTCAATGCCGTGGCTGGCATACAGGGTTCTGGCATCCGCCGCAATCTCCCGGTTTCCTACGTAATCTTCCAGGGAGCCGCGGTTGCCGTAATGTCCCAGCCTGCCGCGGTAGTCAATGCTGGTCTGTCCCAGTTCCCCGGCTGAACAGGTGGCTCCGCGCAGCAGGTCGCCGTTCACGATCAGTCCGCTTCCAACCCCGGTCCCCAGCGTCAGGCAGACGAGGTGCCGCTTCCCTCTTCCCGCGCCCAGCTTCCATTCCGCATACGCCATGCAGTTAGCGTCGTTCTCCACATACACCGGCAGTCCGCAGGCCGCCTGGAGCATCTCCCTGACCGGAACATTGTTCCAGCCGGGAACGTTGGTAAGCGTATAAACGGTGCCTTGGTAGAAATTGACGAATCCGGGCATCCCCATGCCGATGGCCTGCACTTCCGGGTGATTCAGGCGCAGCATGTTCACAAACTGGGCTATGGCTTCAATCAGCTGGTCGGGGTTGCCGTACTCCTGGGTGGCGATGGAAGGCGCATGGGCGATCACTTCCGTCCCCCGGACGACGCCCAGCTTGATGGAGGTGCCTCCGAAGTCAATGCCGATGGAGGGAATGGTTGAAGCTGTCATATAATAGAAATATAGAAATTGAGAGGCGCGATGGAAAGTTTAAAACAAGTACTCGCCCGTTAAAAAGCGGAAGAATTCCACCTCCCCGGCAGGGAAAAAGGATGACTTGCTTCATGGCTGAATTTTCTTGAATGAACATTTGCGGGCATGTAGTGTCTCATAGTCTAGTCAGTTGGGCGGTGCAGCCCTCTGTTCGTCAAACATCGTCAACCTCAGCCCATAGATACACTTCATATGCCTACTCCCAAGAAAACCGATAGCAAGACTGCCTCCAAGGAAGCTGCGGCTCCCAAGAAAAAGTGCTGCAGGAAGAAAAAGGACGCCGAACCGGAAAAGAGCGCCAAGACCGCCACTCCCGCTCCCGCTGTGGCATCCCCTCCTAAAAAGGCTGTGAAAAAGGCTCCCGTCAAAAAGGCGGACCCCGCTCCGGCTCCTGCACGGAATGAACTTACGGACGAACAGACGGAAGCCATTGCTGCCGCCAAGGCGGAGCTGGCGGCCAACCCCGAGTGGGAACATTTTGTCAAAATGCAGCGTCAGCATCTGCTGGACCTGCGCGACAAGTCGCTGGACAGCATGAACGGCGTGGCGCGGGACACCCTCCGCAACCATCCGGAAGGCAGTGAAGCCTCCGGCTCCGGCGAGCACCAGGCCGACGCCGGAAGCGACGCCTATGACCGCGACTTCGCTCTCAGCCTTCTTTCCAAGGAGCAGGACGGGCTGTATGAAATTGAGCAGGCCTTGGCCCGCATTGACAACGGCACATACGGCATTTGTGAAATGTCATACAAGGTCATCCCCATTCCCCGTCTGGAAGCCATTCCGTTCGCCCGGCTTACCGTGGAATGCCAGGCGCAGTGGGAAAAGGAAAAAGGGCAGAACGCCCGGTTCCGCCCCAGGGTGGCCCTCGGCTTTGCGGGAGGACAAAATGATGTAGATTTATCTGTTTCTCTTGACGATGATGAAGAATAGTGTATAAATCCTCCCCCGTAACACATTTTCATCATGCCTAGAGACATCATCATCCTCGAATGCACAGAGGCCAAAGCCGAAGGAAAGCCCACGTCCCGCTACGTCACCACGCGTAACAAGAAGAGCCTGCGTACTCCCGGCCGTCTGGAAAAGGTTAAATACAACCCTTTCCTGAAGCGCCGCACGCTTCATCGTGAAATGCGCTAACCTGCCGGCTTAGTTATCTATCTCTTATTATTATGTCCACTGAACCCAAGACTGTAGAACGTCGTATTCGTTTCCGCACGTGCAATCGCCAGATGCCGCGCCGCCGTCTCGACATCCCGATGGACCAGGTCAATCTGCTCAACCCTGATTTCCTGTCCAAGTTCACCTCTGAAACCGGCAAAATCCTTCCCCGCCGCGTGACCGGGCTGTCCGCCAAAATGCACCGCAAGATCACCCGTGAAATCAAGCGGGCCCGCGCGATCAACCTTCTGCCGTAACAAGCCCAGGGGAAACCTCTTTCGGTAAGAAATTGTCTTTACAGGCGGGAGTTTGTCCAGTACCGGGCAAACTCCCGTTTCATTTCCAGCCACCATCCCTTTCCGTATGCAGGAACTGAAAGATACCCAGTCGGAGGCGGACACCCGCAACATCTCCATTGACCGCGTAGGCGTCAAGGGCTTGCGCTTCCCCATCCAGATACAGGACAAGCTCAACCGGATTCAATCCACCGTGGCGACGGTCTCCCTGGCCGTGGACCTGCCGGAAGAATTCAAGGGAACGCACATGAGCCGTTTTGTGGAAGCCCTGCACCAGCACGGTCCCCTCCTGGACGTGCATACCGCGCTCTCCATCCCCCGTGAACTGCTCGGGCGGCTTTCCGCCAGCCGTTCCCATGTGGAAATGGAATTCCCCTTCTTCCGGGCCAAGGCGGCTCCCGTCACGGGAAGGGAAGGCCTGATGGACTATGTAGTCCGTTTTGAAATGGAAGTGGAGGCGGGCGACAGGCTGGCGGACTTCAAGCTCACCGTCGTGGTGCCCGTAACGACCCTCTGCCCCTGTTCCAAGGCCATGAGCAGCTACGGCGCCCACAACCAGCGCGGTATCGTTACCTACTCCGTGCGCTTTGCCTCCCGGCCCGTCTGGATTGAAGATCTGATTGACCTGGTGGAATCTTGCGCCAGTTGCTCCCTGTTCAGCGTGCTCAAGAGGCCGGATGAAAAATGGGTGACGGAAAAGGCATACGAAAATCCCGTCTTTGTGGAAGACCTGGTGCGCAACGTAGCGCTGAAAACGCAGAGCCACTCCGCATTCAGCTGGTACCGGGTGGAAGCGGAAAACTTTGAATCCATCCACAACCACCAGGCTTATGCCGTGATTGAACGGGATCTGCGTTCCTGAGCTCTCTTCTTAACGGATATGAACGACAACTGGTGGGCTCTGGCATCCCTCGTCCTCTCCCTTGCATTCACGGGACTGGGCTGGCGCCTGCTTGCCTCCGGGCGCAGATTCATGTACGCCCACCTGTGGATGGCGTGCCTGCTGGCCCTGCAAACGGGGGCACTCTGCGTCAAGGCGTACCAAACGGGAATGTGCCCCATCCGGGGAGCGTCGGAAGTCATCTTCTTTCTTTCCTGGACCATCAATCTGTTCTACCTCCTTCTCGGCCGCACGTACCGCATGTCCGTCCTGGGCATCTTCACGGCGCCCGCCATTGCCGTGCTGACGGCCCTCTCCCTGCTGATCGGCCTGTTCGGTCCGGATGTGCAGGGCGTGCATGACTTCTGGGTGACCGCCCATGTAGGGGTGGCCATGATGTCTTACGGAGCCGGAGGACTGGCCGCCGCCGCGGGCGTGGCCTTCTGCATGCAGGACGCCTGCTTGAAAAGAAGGCAGATCCCCGGCACCTGCCGTCTTCTGCCGCCCATCCGTACGCTGGAAACCAGCATGAAACGCCTCCTGCTGGTAGCCTTCGTCCTGCTTCTGGCGGGGGAATGGCTCGGCTGGCAGGGGAATTTGCCCATCCATACGGCAAAAACAGTTATTGTCATTTTACTGACGCTGGGTTACTCCGTGCTGTTGTGGCTCATCTATCGTCGCGGCATGCCGGGCAGGGCGCTGGCCTATTGCTGCGTGGTCCTCTTCCTGGCGTCCATGAGTATTTTTCTGGTGAGCAGATGAGAATGGTTTGTCTAGGCTTGAATCACCGGACCGCCCCCGTGGAAATAAGGGAGCGGTTCTCCGTGCCGCCCCACAGGCTCCAGAATGCGGGGAAAAGCATCCGGGAACTGCCGGGCGTGGAGCAGTGTGTGGTGCTCTCCACCTGCAACCGCATGGAAATCTACTACTGGTCGGACAACCCGGAAAACGCCAGGGAGCACATCCTGTCCCACTTTCTGGGAGACGGCCGCGGCAAGGTGGACATGGCCTCCCATTTCTACTGCCACCAGGGGGCGTCCGCCCTGGAGCATCTGTGCCGCGTACTGAGCGGGCTGGACTCCATGGTGCTGGGGGAAACGGAGATCTTCGGCCAAGTGAAAACCGCCTATCAAATGGCGCTGGATGCCGGCGTAACCGCCGCCTGCGCCAATAAAACCTTTCAGAAGGCATTCACCATAGGCAAGCGGGTCAGGACGGACAGCCAGATTCATGCGGGAGCCACTTCCGTGGGATCCGTGGCCGTGGAACTGGCAGAGCAAATCTTCGGTGACCTGGGGGGCACCCGCGTTCTGATCCTGGGGGCGGGGGATATGAGCCGCGTCACTGGCCGCGCGCTGCATGCCCGCGGCGCGGAGGGCATTTACGTAGCCAACCGCTCCTTTGACCGCGCCGTGGAACTTGCCGGAATGATCGGCGGCCAGGCCATCCGGTATGATGCCTGGGGGGAATACCTCAGGGACATTGACGTAGTGGTAGCCGCCACGGCCGCCCCCCACTGCATCATCACGCGGGAGACGCTCCTGCCTCTGCGCGCCTCCCGCAAATACCGCTCCCTGTTCCTCATCGACATCTCCGTACCGCGCAACATCTCCCCGGACGTGGCGGACATTGACGAAGTGTACCTTTACGACATCGACACCCTGACCCAGCTTGCGGATGAAGCCAAGCTCAGCCGGGAGCTGGAAATCTCCCGGTGTGAAACCATCATCCGGGACGGCATCTCCAAATACTTTCCGGACACCGCTCTCTATGACCAGTAAAAACACCCTCATCATCGGCACCCGCGGAAGCGCCCTGGCCCTGGCCCAGGCGGACATGGTCCGTGCCGCCCTGTCCGCGCTCCATCCGGGACTGGACATACGCCGGGAAATCATCCGCACCACCGGAGACCGCCGTACGGACGTGCCGCTGGCGGATGTGGCCAGAGTCTCCGGCATCGTAGACAAGGGAATCTTCATCAAGGAACTGGAAACGGCCCTGCTGGAAGGCCGCATAGATGTAGCCGTCCACAGCCTCAAGGACGTGCCAAGCGAACTTGCCCCGGAATTCCGCCTGCCTGCGGTTCTTCCCCGTGCTGCGGCGGAAGACGTGCTCATCACGAAGGAGCCGGACTGGAACGGCCGCGGAACTCTTGCCACCGGAAGCGTCCGCCGCCGCCTCATGGCGCGCACGTACTGGGGAAGGCAGCTCCGGTTTGAAGACCTGCGGGGCAATGTCCCCACCCGTCTTGAAAAGCTTGTGGAGCATCCGGAATGGGATGCCGTGATCCTGGCAAAAGCCGGGCTGGAACGCCTCGGCCTCTACGCGCCGGAAACGGTGGTGCAGGGCAGAAAACTCTACATGCGCCCTCTGTCCGTGGAAGCCTTCATTCCCGCTGTGGGGCAGGGAATCGTCGGCATGGAATGCCGTGCTTCCGACCGGAGGACGAAGGAACTGCTGGCCGGAATCAACGATGCGGAAACCTGCGCCTGCGGCGTGGCGGAACGCACCTTCCTGGTGCGTCTGGGCGCCAGCTGCTCCACCCCCGTGGGCGTGCACGCCTGCCTGGAAGGGGATGAACTGGTTCTGCGCGCGGCATATTACGTGCCGGGAAGGGAAGAACCCTTCGCCGTCGTTGTCCGCGGGGACCGGAACGCTCCGGAAGCCCTGGGAATTCTGGCCTTTGAAAAACTGGGCCTGAACTGACGGCGGAAGCTTTTCCGCTTCATCCGGGATACGGCGGGACGGAAAAAAGGTTCCGGAGTTCATCCGGAACCTGAATCAGGCAGTAAGTACACCAGGATTAATGTTTTTCCTTGTGACTTTCCTTGGAGCTGGAGCTTCGCTTGTCGCTCATAAACTGCCCTGTTGAAGCATCACGCTTGACGTGCTGCCCGGTCTTGTGGGTAGTGGACCCGGAACGCTTTTTAGAGCTGCTCCTGTGATCGTCTCCCATATGGGAACTTGTTGCCATTGATATTCACCTCCTTTCCATTTTCTTCACCTGTTGATAAACGAGAGAAGAAAGCCGTCCTTCCATAGGCTGGTGCATACAGCGTACAGGGCTGCGATTCATGCCTGCCATAAAAATAAGCGTGCATTCATGAGGAAGCGTACTGTAGAAGGTAATCCTTCAGGGCGCATGCTTCGTTATGCTCTGTATCCTTTGCTGCGTACAGGAGCGTCAGCTTCCCCTTGCGGGCCAGTTGGCTGAGATGTGAAACAGCCTCTTTATTCCGGTCCAGTTCTTCGAAATACTTTTTCCGGAAACCGTCCCATTTGGCCGGATCATGGGCGAACCATCGGCGCAATTCCGTGGAAGGGGCGGCTTCTTTCGCCCATTCGTTCCAGGAAGCCTTCTCTTTGGAAATGCCGCGGGGCCAGATCCGGTCCACCAGAACGCGGTCTCCGTCTTCCGCCTCCTGCGGATCGTAAATGCGTTTGATTGAAATGTTCATGTTGGGGAAAATGATGTCTGTTAACGGCAATAGAGCATGCGGAATATCTTTTTGTTGAGTCCGTGCGGGACATGCCGCGCCGCATGCGTCGGGGTGATGCCGGGAATCGGAAGGCCTGTTGCTCCGGATTTACGGCCGGGAAAAAGGCCGTGCGGGCAGGGGAGGAAGAATTGGAAACAACGGGTGCCTGAACCTGTTAAATCAAAAATCCATCATCGCTCCGGTTTTGCCGCTCTAGACCGGATATCCGTCGTTGGCTTCAAGGGTGCAATCCATGACAGAATTCCGGTTGCCGGTGAAGGTTTTTCTGGAAAAATACCGTTTTCATGGATGCTCCGTCACGCAATCCGTATAAAACTCACCTTATCTTCATCTGCCAAACGGCAGAAGGCAAGGGACGTTTTCCGGCTCATGGGATTTCTCCATGCAACAGCCGCCGTCAGGGAAAAAAAGAGAGGCCGGAAAACTATTGCTCCTTCCATGAATCGTCGGGAACCGCGCCGCGGGCCTGAAGCGTCTGGATGACCATGTTCACTTCATTCCTGCGCTGGGCATGTTCCTGCCGCACGGCGGGGTCTTCTCCTCTGTAATATCTGTAGACTCGTTGCTGCGTCTCCATCAGGTCCTTGACGGCAAGGGCCATGGACAGAGCCTTGTCCGGGGAATGGGGAGCGGTGGAAATGCACCAGGCATACAGGGAATTGGCATACGTCGTGGTCCAGGCGTACATGCGGTCGTCAAACCGTGAAAAAGACACATACGGACGCAGCAGCCTTTCCGCTTCCCCGTAGCGCCCCTGGTGCATGTAAAGCAGCCCCTTGGCCGCCATCAGGGCATGATTGCCGGGGCTGAGCAATTCCGCCTGCTCTTCCTGCCGTTCCAGTTGGCGGAACCGTTCGGATCCGGGAGCCGGAGAACTGCCTGCGGCATGCAGGATGTTGCGCCGCACAAGGTCCGGGTCGTGGCTGGCGGCGGCCGCCTGTTCCAGCATGGGCATGCCGTCGGGGGAGGATGCGGGAACCGCCTGCCAGGATGCTTTCCAGGTCGGGAAGGCTAGGCAGGCATACCACGCGGACAGCGCCGCCAGCAGAAAGGCTCCTGCTCCCAGAACCAGGCGTCCTCCGGTTCGTGAAGCCTTTACTCTGGAGAAAGACGCGGTGCAGGAAAGGCCGCAGCACAGGGCGGCGGCGCCCGCAAGCGCCGGATTATGCCAGATAAACTCTCCGTAGGCGTGGGCGGCGGCAATGCACAGCGCGCAGAAGGCCGCCGGCCCCAGGGGATTGACTTGGGGATGTTCGGACGCCAGCCGGAGTACGCTCCGGAAGCCCAGGGAAATGAACAGGAGCAGCAGGGCAAGCATCACGGCGAGTCCGGTGTATCCGTAATCGCAGGCGGCCTGTGCATACTCATGATGGGTGAAATTGGGAAAATTGGGAAACGGAAAAAACTCCACGGCCAGATTGGTGAACATCCGGCTGCCGTGGCCGAAAAGCGGGGCCTGCTCCGCCAGGGACCACGCCAGTTTGGAAAGGGTAATCCGGTTGCCGAAAGTGAAAACATCCAGAATCGACGTCAGGTTGCCCGCTCCGCTCGTCAGGTCCAGCACGGCATACGCCGTGCTGAAAAAAAGCAGCAGGAAAAACAGGACGGCGGCCGTATAAAACTTCCTGTTATTGCGGAAAACGCTTGAGGTATAGATAAAAAAGCAGAGCGTCAAGCCGATCAGGGCATTCAGAAAAGCGGCGCGGGAGCCGCATGTGAAGGAAGCAGCCACAAGCAAAAGCCCCGCGAACAGATGGATTCCCCATTTTTTAGGGCTTGCCATGCTCCAGGCGCACAGGAAAAAGCCGGTAACGGACAGGAAATGCGCGGAAAAATTCTTGTATCCGAACAACCCGGTTCCATCGGTTTCTGTCCCGAACAGGGAATAATCCGGCCTGAACCAGGAAGTGCCCGTGCCCGTCATGTTCTGGTAGGCCCAGAGTGCGGCATTCAGCAGGCCCAGGACCGCCGCCAGCGTCGGGAGGACGCTTTTTTTCCCGCTTCCGGCTCCGGCACAGGCGCCTGCCATGAACATCACCAGCGCGGTCACGATCAGGGACAGGTCCGCCACGCTCTCATAAAACCAGGGGGAAAACCAGGCCCTCAGGAAAAAATAGCCTCCTCCCAGTCCTGCGGCCAGCCATCCTGCAACACCGGGGCTGGGGACTTTGTATCCCCGGATAAGGCAAAAGCAGAACACCAGCAGCGCGGCCGTCAGAAAACACGACGGAATGAACAGGGTATGCCATTCCCCGCCTGCCGCAGTGGTGGCCAGGGCGGCATAAAACAGGGCCAGCAATGCCGTCAGCGTCCTGCCGGCGGCGGTTTCTGCAATGCGTGGAGCGGAAGGTTTGCTGGACGTCGATTCTGGCATGGGCTGACGGGAAAAAGTCGCCGACACTATAACCGCAGCGGGAGGGCTTGCCAAGAACAAGCTGCCTGCGTGCACATGGAGCGTCTCCAGGACAGGCCCTGCGAGGGATAAAGAGATTGCTTTCTTCGTTTTTACCTTTATCCTTTTTCCGTTGTCTCATGGAACGGATCTGCGCCATTTTTTCACATTACCGTAGAATCTCCCTCACGGAAGTGTGCCTGCGGAAACTGGCGCGGCAGACTGTCCCGCTGCACCGTGTCGTGGTGGCGGACAACGGGGCCGGAGACGGCACCCTGGACGGCGTGAAGAAACAGGCGGCGGCCGGAGCCTATCCGTTCATGCTGGAAGTAATTGACATGCCCGGAAATACGGGCAATGCCGGCGGCATAGCGCGGGGGCTGGAACGGGCTTTTTCCTTCCCGGATGTGGATGCCGTCTGGATTTTGGATGACGACTCCTGGCCGGAGCCGGATGCCCTGGCCTGTCTTTTGTCCCATAAACCCGGCACGGACGGCATGGAATGGCCGTGCGTCAGGGTTTGCAAGGTAGTGGACCTGGAGCAGGACGGGGAACTCTCCTGGCCCATGGTGCTTGTGGACGAAAAGGATGGACGGCGTATTCATGTAACAAGCCGCGACACCCTTCCGGATGTCCCTTTCCTTCTGACTGGCGGGGCCTTTCTGGGAGCCCTTGTTCCCCGTGAAATCCATGACAAGGTTCGGGGTCCTACTGCCGGGCTTTTTATCCGCGGGGAGGATGAGGAATACCCGTGGATCATTTCCCACGCGGGATTCCGCACTTACCTAGTCAGCGGCTCCGTTCTCCACCATCCGCGCCCCGCTACCGGGCTGGTGCGCGTGGGACTGGGGGACAAGGCCTTTTACTATGAACCGGGGCTGGATGCGCGCCGCCTGTACTACAAGGTGCGCAACTGGGCATGGCTCCAGAGGTTCAAACATCCGCATTCCCCCCTCTTCAGATGGGCGGCATGCGCCGGATATACAGCCTTGTGCGGAGTGCTCATCGCAGTATATGACGCCTGGAGCCCGTCCAAATTCCGGGCCGTATGCCTTGGGGTGTATCGTGGCGCCTGCGGACGGCTCGCCGGGCCGGATGAATAATTCCTTTTACTCCGTCATGCCTGCATGCCGAATTTCCGTTTGATCTCCGGAATGGAATAATTGGTCAGGGTCGGCTTGCCCGCCGGGGTGCAGTACGGAACTTCGCAGGCCAGCAGGTCCTTCAGGATGGCCGGAGCGCGGTGGGGGGAAATGCGTTCCTTCCAGGCGGACTTCCTGGCAATCTCCGCAATGAACGTTTCATACGCCATGTGTTTGGCGTTGCGGCTGAACTCGGACTGGGTGAGGCGGTCCACCAGCTCCAGCAGGAACGCCTTGGCGTTGTCCAGTTCCAGCAGGGCCGGAATGGACTCTATCCTGATGGTATTCTGGCCGAAGGGCGTGACCGTCAGCCCGGCCTGGTCAAAATGGGGCGCAAACTGCTGGATGACGGCGAAATCCCGGGGGTCCAGGTCCAGCATCACCGGATCGAGCAGATGCTGGGAAGGCATGGGGGCCTGCCTGTGGGCCCGCAGCCGTTCAAAAATGATGCGCTCCCGCGCAGCCTTGGGATGCATCAGCACCAGGCCTTCCGGCGTCTCGAACAGGGCGAACTGCTGGTGCAGAGTCCCCAGATACTTGAAATCGGCGGAAAGATCCTTTTCCGTCCTCCTTTCCGTACCTGGCGCGGCATCTGGCCGGGAACACGCCTTGTCCTGAAAATCCAGGCGTCCCTGAGTAGGGGGCACCTGTCTCAGGGAAATGGGCCGGGCAGGGGAAATCGGAGATGTTTCCGATGTCCCCTGAGGCCGCTCCATTGGTGAAGTAAAAACCGGAATTTTGGGCGGGGAAATGGTTACGGGAGAAGGGACCATTGTCTCAAATTCGTTTCTGGCGGGACCGGGCGGCGGGAATGGCTCGGAAGGCTGTTCGTCCGGTGTCGGTGCGGCTGGGAGGGGGGCCTGCCGGGCATGGCGCTGCAGGGTATTGGCAATCGCCTCCACAATGGTATTCACCACATCGGCGGCGCGTCGGAACCGCACCTCCTTCTTGGCGGGGTGGACGTTCACGTCCACCAGGGCAGGCTCCACCTCCATGTACAGGAACAGGGCCGGATGCAATCCCGTGGGGAAGCCCCCGTAACCGTCGCGGATGGCCCGGTTGATCAGTTGGTCTTCCACCGGGCGGGTGTTCATGAACACATACTGCCCTTTTCTGGTGCGCCTGGCCTCGGAAAGCGGAAGCAAGTACCCGCTGACGGAAATGCCGGGGCCGGTGGTGGCCTCTATCGGAATCAGGGCCGCCGCCGTGGCGGGGTCCGTCAGGGCGGAAATGCGCACCCGCAGGTCCGTGGTGGCCGGAAGATCGAACACCAGCTGGTCGTCTCTCCTGTAGGTAAAGCGCACCTGGGGGAATGCCAGCGCATGGAGGCGTATCTGGTGTTCAACGTGGGAAGCCTCCGTTTCCGCGGACTTCAGGAACTTGCGGCGTGCCGGAGTATTGTAAAACAGGTCGGCCACCTCAATGGCGGTGCCGGGAGACACCCCGGAGCTCCGGGGTTCGTACTCCATCCCGCCGTCAATCCGCACTTCCCAGCCTTCCAGGGCCTGCTGCTGCCTGGTGCAAAGCTTGAAGCGGGAAACGCTGGCGATACTGGGGATGGCCTCTCCCCGGAAACCCAGATGGGTGATTTCAAACAGTTCCTCCAGGGAGGAAAGCTTGCTCGTAGCGTGACGCTTGGCACAGAGACTGGCGTCTTCACGGCTCATGCCGCATCCGTCGTCCGTCACCCTGATCAGGCCCACACCTCCGCGGCGGATTTCCACCCGCACGGACTTGGCCCCGGCGTCCAGGCTGTTCTCCACCAGCTCCTTGACGACGGAGGCCGGCCGTTCCACGACTTCGCCCGCCGCCACCTGGCTGGCGAGAGTGGGAGACATGACATGAATGGTCGGCATGGGTGAAGTAAAGTAAAATATTGATGATGAAAAACTCAGCCGCCGGCAACGATGGAGACCACTTCTACCGTATCCCCCGGAACAACCGTAACACGGGAAAAATCCCGGGGCAGGAGTGCGGAACCGTTGTGTTCCACCACCACTGGATTTCCCTTCATATTCAGGAGTTCCAGAAGCCGTATGACGGAACAGGGTTCCGCCAGAAAATAGGGGACGCCGTTCAGGATAATGCTGTCTTGGGCGGTCATTGCGTTCACACTATAGCACAGCGTGCCGGAAAAGCCAGAAACATACCTTGCGAATGGCGTAAAAAGTTCCTGTTCAAGGAATAAGATAAAAAGAAAACTGGCATCGCGTACGGGACTCGAACCCGTGTTGCCCGCGTGAAAGGCGGGAGTCCTAGACCGCTAGACGAACGCGACTTGAACCGGTTTTTGCAACATCTTGGAGGCGGGAGCGGGAATCGAACCCGCGAATGACGATTTTGCAGACCGTTGCCTTACCACTTGGCTACCCCGCCGCTGATGCTGTGCGCGGATACTAGGAGAAAGGTCTTCCGGTGTCAATCTTGTTTTTGGAAAAGATACCTTGTTTTTTAGCGGAAAGCTTCTGAAAAAAGCCCTTCATTTTTTCATGGGCGGCATTTTTGATTCACGAATGCCTCCCAGCCCTGCGGTGAGGTCGAGGGGCATCAGCCGGATTTCCCGTTTCTGTTCATACAGGACCTTGACGCCCACATGGCTGTAATCTTCCGGAAAAGTGCAGGTAATGGGACGGGATATGGTGCCGTCGCCGAAAAAATAAACGGCATTTTCCGTCTTTACGGAAATGGACCGGTTTTTTTGGTCAAAAAATTCCATGCAGGTATAGGGAAATTCCTCAGGATAGGACAGGATGATGGTCCATTTTCCTTTCTCCACCTTGCGGGCCGCGGTAAGGGTGACGCGGTGCATGGATTCCATGTTCGCTATGTCATCGTCGTTCGTAAGAAAGGGAGGAAATGACAGGAGGATGTCGCACGATTCCCCTTCTTTCAAAGCAAGGTCTTCCGCTGGAAGGGAAGACAGGTGCGAGCACATGAGTGGCACCTCTCCTTTGATATGTATCCAGCGGGTTTCGGGAGGGAGGGGAGTTTCCAGGGAAATGCCCAGGTTGAACGTTCCGGATTCTTCCTTCCGGTTGTAGGAATCCAGAGTGATATAAATGCATCCTATATTCAAGAGCGTTCCTGAAGAATTCCGGATGTCCAGATTCCCCCCCTGCATTCTGATATCCGGAAGGTACAGCTTCTTTTTGGCGTCCAGAACAGCCGGGGCATTTTGATAGCTGATCTTTAAATTGAAAAAAAGGAACTCGCGGGAGGTGTCCAGCGGCGCCAGTTCTACCCCGCTTCCTTTCAGAACGGGGATCGGTTTTCCCCATGAAAGGGAGAAAACGGAAAAAACAATCAGTGAAAACAAGAGCTTCATGGATTCATTTTCTTTAAGGGTGAGGCGCTTCCGTCAAATCCGATGTTGAAGTTGACAGGTATTTCCGTTGTTCCGCTTTCATCAAAATACGAAAGCGTCACCAGGAGGGTTCTGGTATTTGGCCGGAACAAATAGATAAGACGCAGAGGCTGTTCGTTTTCCGCATTTTGTCTGACAGGGATCTCCATCATTTTAGGGTGAAAAGGCGTTCCGTCGGGATACTGGAAAGTGATGGAATGCAGAATGACCGGACTATTGCTTCCGATATCGACGGAAAACAACGGGCTGTTCGCCTCCTGTCCGGCTGATGAAATCCTGAGATGGATGGGATTTCCGGTTTTGGGATGCCGAATGATGGACGGAGCTTCTTCAAATTCAATTTCCTGAGCCGGAAATTTCAGCACCTTACGGCCCATGGGGATGGAAATATTCCCTGAAATCCGTATCCACTCGGCTTGAACACTGGGAAGGGAATTCGTCTGGATGCTCAGCTCCGCTTTTCCTTCCGGGGCATGGAAGGAATCATTTTCGTAGGACAATTCGGGAATGACCCGCACGTTCCGGATGCCGAGCTTTTTTCCCGTGGAATCAACCACTGCCAGACCACGTGCATCTGGGGGCGTCAGGGGAACCCCTCCACCGGAGCAGGACAGCTTGAAGGACAGCGTCAGGGATTTGTCGTTTTTCTGATGGACAATCCTCATTTCCGAGAAGACGAGACTGTCCCGCGGCAAATCTTTTTCCCCGTCCCCGGCGGGGGACGAAAGGGAGGCGCAGAGAAAAAACAGGAGGAATGCGGTTGTTTTCATAGGATATTTTCGTAGGGAAGGGGCAGTTACCTGGCCGATGGCGCCTGTCTCTTGCTGAGAGTTCCCGCCAGGCCGACGGTCAGGTTGAATGGGAGGCTTTTATTTTTAAACTTATCGGGATCTATGTAAAGAATTCTGGCCTGCAGGCGTGAGTAGGCTCGCGGAAAAACGCATTCCATAGAATAACCGGCCCCTCCCCCTCCCGCAAAAGCGCTGCGGGGCCTTAAGGAAAAGAGGACATGAAGTCCCTGTTCATCAAGGAGTTCCAGACCGTAAAAACGGAAGGTAGCGATGGCACTCAAATGGATTTTCCATAATTGGGAATTATTTCTGTAGGTTTGCAGAAGTTCCGCTCCCAGGGTAACAGTTTCGCTTTTGCATATTGCCAGGTCCGCTACCGGTCCTTCCGGAACCATTTCACTGTCTATTGCGGAAAACTCTTCCTCCATGCCATCCCTCCAGAAAAGTTCTCTGGGAATTGAAGAGGAGAGGGAACAGCAGCGAAGTGGAACATTTCCGCGGATATGTATCCATTTGGCGGTTTTGGCGGGGAGTTCCTTGAAAAAAAGAATCACATGGAACTGGTTGTCCGGACAATCTTCTTCATCTACTTGGAGGAAGTTTTTTCCAACTATCATCAAATTGTCGGGAAGAAGTCTTTTCCCTGTTGAATCAACGACATTCAGCAGAAGGTAGGCTTTTGGCGGGAATTCCATGATGGATTCTTTTGCCGTGTGGGTGACGCTGCATGTAATTTTCATGCAGGGAACATCATTGTCGGTAATAATTTCAAGAGATTCAAATTCCATGTGCGCTCCCTCAAGGGCGGGAGGCGGATCGCCGAAGGAGCAGGGAAAAAGGAAAGCAATCGTCAGGTACAGTGACATTTTCATGGAGGGAGCCGGTTTGTCAATGGTTCTGGAAAATTTCCCCTCCCAGGCTGACGCGGCAATGGATGGGGAGTTTTTCCGGCTGGAGGTTTCCAAAATAGGAGAGATGGAGCTGCATAGTGGTTTCTTCCTCCGGAATGTTGAAGACGAAACATTCCGGAAGTGTCTTCTCGAAAAGACGGAGGCTGTTGAATTTTTTATAGGAGGCAGGCGGTGTATTCCCTCTTTGGGGTGCAGTCAGGGAAAGGGAATGAATGGTAAAAAAATCCGGGGCGCGAATGAAAAGCTTCCATGCCAAATGGGGACCGCCCCATGATGCCAGATAATGGCATGCCCGGATATGGACGGAGTTATCCCCGACGATCTCCTTTTTTTCCGGAAGGGAGAAATGAATCTCCTCTCCATTTACGGTAAGACCGGAAACCGGGGCCTGGCGCACTTCCGAGGCCATCAGCAAAGGAACGTGTCCGGATATTTCCACCCAGGCGGCCTGGGCGGATGGAGGGGTATCCGTTTCAATGGAAATGGCGGCTGCCCCGTTCCAGCCCATGTTGTCTTTTCTTTCCTCCTCCGAGTCCAGGACGGGATCTACAAAAATGCGTGACACCCGCAGTCTCTTCCCCTGGGAGTCCGTGATCTTCAATCCTTCCGTAGTGGATGGCGAGAAAGGTATCCTTTTCCCGGAAAAGAACGCCAGGAAATTGAAAGTAATCTTTTGGCGGCGGCCTGCTTGTTCCAGCAGAAAGCCGCAAAACTTCACAGGCTTCCCGTCCTCCGTTTTTTCTGGAGTACCGGAGGCATGGCAGGGGAAAATACCCGCAAGAATCATGAACAGCAGGATGATGGGCTTCATAAATATTCAGTTGAAAAGATGCGGTTATGTTAGGGTTCTGTTTTTCCTTTGTTGAGTGATCCCCCTATTCCCAAACTCACGTCGACGGATACGTGTCTTGTTTCAAAATTGCGCGGATCAAGATACAGAATCCGCACCTTCAGTTTTTCATGAGAGCGCGGAAGAACGAGATATTCATAGGTGGAGGTTCCTCCTCCCCCGCTGGCGCTGAACCCGCAAAGAGAGGGCGGCATGCCGACGGGGACGGGCCGTCCCTGCATGTCTTCCAGTTTCAAATCCCGGTACCGGAAATCGGTGGGGTAGGCCAGCAGGAATTCCCAGACGTCGGTACCATCCCGGCCGCCGTCCACGTCTTTCCTCTTCTTCACGGATAATGTCAGGAAACTCATCCGGGAGGGGTCGGCCACATCATCCTGCAGAGCGCTGTTTTGCGGAAGAGGTATTTTTACCTCTTCCGGGTGAAGTAGATCAACCTCTGCCGGATCCGTGGATGAATATTCCGTACAGGTGACGGGCACATCCCCCCGAATGCGCAGCCACTCCGCGTCTTCCGGGGGCCATTCGGAAAACGAGAATTGGATAATGAACTCTTTGTCCTGATTCAGTCCCTTTTCTGCCTTCATGGAAATCAGAATATTGTCCGGCGTATAGGTCTTTCCCGTGGAATCCGTAATGGAAAGGCCGGGAAATGGTTTCCCGGATGCAGGGATGATGCTGGCTTTCCCCCGGTATGTCCCGTCCAGGGTCACCATGCAGTATTTCTTCTTTTCCGTGTGGTCTGTCCCGGTCAGGAAAGATGCGAACTCCGTCCGTGAGCCTTGCAGCAGGGGAGTATTGTCAGCAGACGCGGCCACGCAGGAAAGCGGCAGAAACAGCAACAGGTATTTCATAGGGAATGGGTGTTGGATGAGAGAGGAACAGACAACGGAATCCGGTAGCTCCGCCTAAGGAAAAATCTGGATCATGGCATGTTCTCCGGGGTGTTTGGGGGAGGGCGCTTGGTGGCAAGCCGGAGGCGGGAAGAACGTTTTTATTTAGCCGCAGGGACTTTTTCCTTGTTGAGGGGGCCTCCCATCCCCACACTGATGTCAACAGGCACTTGCCTGATTTCAATGTTGCGGGGATCGGCATGTAAAATGCGCACCTTCAGTCGTTCATAGGGGCGGGTAAGGATGAAAAATTCGGAGCATGTCGTTCCTCCGCCGCCGCTGCACATTCCTCCGGTAAAACGTTTGAAGGGAATGGGCCGCCCCTGCATGTCTTCCAGTTCCATGCCGCAGTAGGGGAAGCTGTCCCGGTGGCCCAGGCTGAATTTCCATTGGAAGCCTTCCTCTTCCTTACCCTCCCACTTCTCCACGAATAATATCAGGGTCTCCGTTCGTGCCGGGTCCGCAATGTCGCTCTGCGGGATGTCATTCCCCACAACGGGAATTTCCGTTTCTCCCGGGTGAATCAGATCGACCTCCACCGGATCCAGGGAGGAAGCTTTGATGCACACCACGGAGACATTCCCCCGGATGCGTAGCCATTCCGCATGTTCCGCCGGCCATTCGGAAAGAGAAAAGCGCAGATGGAACTCTTCTTCCCGGTTCCATTCTTTTTCCCACGCCGGCTCAATCAGAACATGATTCAATGCATAGGTTTTTCCTGTGGAGTCCGTGACGGAAAGATCGAAAGGCCTTTCCTTGGATATGGAGACCACACTGAGGTGTTCCAGAGGCCTTCCCTTCAGGGACAAGATGCAATAAGGCTCCTTGGTCGTACCGTTGACTCCCAGGGAGAAGGAGTTGAATTCCAGATGGCAGAGCGGTGGCGGAGGCGCCTTGTCCGCAGCGGCGCCCAGGCAGGAGAGAGAAAGGAACAGCAGCAGGGATTTCATGGAGTGGGAGTGTTGGAAGGTGAAGATATCGGGCCTCCGAGCCCGATTGTCTGGTCCATGGGAATGTTCATGGTTTTCTTTCCGGACAGGCAGAAAATCCGGATGAGCAGGGTCTTTTCCTGTTTGGGGATGGCATGGAACCAATTCATTTCCCATTGATGACCGGATTTGTTGCCAAAATGGCTATGATGGCGGGCGTCCGGAGGGAGCTCCTTTCCCACGTGGTCTTTCAGGGAAAGAGAATGGAAAAGAATGTCCTCATCCCCGGCAATGGTTAGCCGCCAATAGGTAAATCCTTCCACGGGAATCAGCCCTTCATGGACTTGGGCCTTGACCGTGATGCTTTTTTTCTTTCCTTCCCTGTCCCGTTCAGGCAGAGGGATGGAAACGGCGTCTCCACCCAGGGTTATTGCCTGCCAGGGAAGCGCCTGCTTTTTGTCCGCCGCCAGAACGGGAATGGCTCCTTTCAGGGAAACGGACGTGGCCCGTGCATCCGGCAGGGAATCGGATGATAAATACATGTCCACCGTATAATCTTCCGTGCCGGCGGGGTTCGGGTAATGTGAGAAATTAATGCTCAGGCAGGGAAGAGCCTTTCCGGTACTGTCGGTAGCCGTGAATGCATCGGAGGCCAGGGGAATGAGCGGAACCTGCCCCGCTTGAGGCGTGAGCCGGAAGGAAAAGGAAATGCCCGGGCGGTTTTTTCCTTGGGAAAGGGACATTCCCGTGAAAAGGGCCTCCCATGGTCCTGTCTCCGGCTGCGCCTGCGCCGCGGGCAGGAATGCCAAGGACAGGAGAGCCGCGCGGCAAAAGTGCCATCTGCTTTTCATGCCGGGAATTAACGGTTGGAGAGCAATTCCTTCATGTCCGGCAGGCGGAAATGCAGGGGAGGAAGTTCCGTGCCGTAGGCGGCGGACTTTTCTTTCCGCAGGTTTTCCGCTTTTTCTTCCAGAGTACGTGCGGCGTTGAGAATCTTGCGCACTTCCTGGCGTCCACGGCCTATTTTGGAAGCGGCGCGTACGGGATCGGGCGTCAGTTCGGGGCCTCCCTTGAGGTATTTTTCAAAATACTGCTGGTAGTGTTCCGCCAGTTCCCTTCCGCGGGCAAACAGTTTCCTGTCTTCCTCCACAAAGGCGACCAGGTCCGGGTCCACGTCCCTGGTGCTCAGGTCTGCAAGGTCTTCGTCCCGGTCCTTCAGTATCTTGGCCGCCTGCCGGCTGCTTTCCTCCAAGCCCGGAAGAGTCGGATTCTTCTTCAGCTTGAGTAGCCGTTCCGCCAGTGCGTCGCTTTTTTCGGAATATTCCGTATTGATATCGGCCACCTTTTTACAGTAGGAGATGGATGGGTCGCCGCAGGAAATCATCAGAAATGCCGCCAGCAGGGGAACCAGGCGGCGCATGCAGGTCAGGGGAGTCATGGTTCTCTTTTAGCATTTCCTCAAACGGAAGCAAGAAGCTTTCGTGAAAATGAACGGACTGGAACAATTGCGGAAGGAACTGACGAACAGCAGATTTTCTTCACGGCCGCTCTTTCTCTACCGGGAGCGGCAATTCCACCACGCCGCAGCTGGAGCCGGGAACCAGCAGGATTTCCACTTCCAGGGGCAGTGTGGTGTCCGCCAGGAATCCCTCCGGAATGGAAATGCCGATAGGCTTGGAGCTTTGTCCGGGGGCGACTTTCTGCGGGGCGAAAATGTCCAGCACGACACGTCCGTTTTGAAGCACATTGAGTTTGCTGAAAGAGAAGGACTGCTCCTTGCACGTATTGTGCAGGGTTACGCCTTTGAGCGTTGCGGGGGCAAAGGGGCCGGGAACCGTGAATCTCAGAATGGTGGAACTTCCCGCTTCCACAGGAAGGGGAAGCCAGCAGGCGGCAATGGCCGACTGGAGGTTCAGGCTGGACGTCAGGTAGCCGGAGCCGTTGAGCCGTTCCATCATCAGGCGGGAGAGTTCCGTGGAAACGGGCATTCCCCAGCCCTGGGAGTACATCAGGGAAAGCAGGTACGCGGCTTCCTGGTCTCTGTACTGGAGCGCCATTCTCAGAAATCGGGCGGCCTGGGCGTAATCCCTTCTGGCCAGGGAGGGTTGCTGGGGTAGCCCGGGAAAGTAGGACGGAATGTCCATGAGCATGACGCCCAGATCCTTCATGGCCTCATAACAGCCTCCCGTGGCGGCCCGGTAAAGCCATTCCACGCCGTTTTCCGGTCTGGCGCCTCCGGGAAAGTCCGGTGCCATCAGCGCCTTGGCGAGCGCATATTGGGCGACGGGGTAGCCTTCCCTGGACAGTTGTTCCACTGCCGCCATATTGTCCGCCGTCACTTTCAGGCGTTCCGCGGTTCTGTTGCGGCCGGACGCCGGGGAGGAAACCAGGCGCATCAGCTCCCGGTAGGCGGGGTCCTCCCGCAGGGACTCGTCCTGAATGGCCGGGGCCGCAATGATGCGGATTTTTGGGAAAACCTCTTCCGTCCGGGACGGGTCTCCCTTCAAACAGGCCATCTGCACGGGAACCGGCTGCTGGGCGGCCGTTTCAAAGGCATACGTGTATGTTCGGTCCGTGTACAGCAGAGGGAGGGCCGGGAAAAAAAACGTGGTGGTGGACTGGCCGGGAACCGGGAATGAGGGAATGGGGTTGAGGGAGCGGTCCACCAAAACGCCGTTGGAATCCCGGATGGTCAGGTAGAGGTCCTCCCTGCCGTCCGGGGAAGAGGAAATCTGAAGGTAAATGCAGGAAATGCGCAACTCTTCCGGCAAGGGAGAAGGCAGGCTGGAACTGCTGAGCATGCTGTCGTCCAGCCGGAGCTGGAACTGGGACGTTTTCCGCTCTTCCAGGGAAGCATCTTCCGCGATTCTCAGTTCCGGAATGCGGATGGAGGCCAGGTCCCGCGGGGGGATGGCCGGGAGTTTTTCCAGCCCGTTGGAGGCAGGCTGCTGGATGGCGTCCTTGATCGTGTTGATCGTTGTGCCCATGGGGGCCTGTTTCAGGTAATCCAGCAGGTAGAACGCCGCGGCGCCTGCCAGCAGCGTGCATGCGCTGCCCACCAGCAGGTACATCACTTGGCGGTTGCGCCTGATGGTGCGGGCTGAAAGCTTGCGAACGGCGGAGGAAGTGCCCGTGGCCCTTCCGGAAGGCGTTTTTTTGCCTGAACTTTTTATAGCGCCCAAACGGTGTGTCGGCTGGGCATTGTTGATCTCCGCGCGGGTCAGCTGAATGGTGGCGGAGGATTCTTCTCCGGAAATGGAGCAGATGTCATTGATCCACTCCCGGGCGTCCTGATAGCGGCAGTTGATCTGCGGGGCCAGCGCCTTATCCAGGGAAAGCAGGAACTGGCGGGAATACAGGCGCATCAGATGCGGATTGCTGTGCAGGGGAGGCATTGTGTCTTCCGACAGCCGTGCTTCCGCCCGTTCCGGAGGATGCCCGGTGAGCAGGGCGTAAAAGGTAGCCCCCACAGAATAAAGGTCGCTCCAGGGGCCTATGTTCGTCTTGCCCAGGGCCTGTTCCGGGGAGGAGTACCCCTGGGTGGTCAGGACGGTGGCGGTGTGCAGCTTCAGGGCGTGGCGCGCCGCGCCGAAGTCAATGAGAACGGGCGTCCCCTGTTCCGTCAGCAGGATATTGCCGGGCTTGATGTCCCGGTGGTAAATGTGGCTGGCGTGCAGGTATTCCAGGATGCGCAGAAGGCGGGTGAGCAGGCCTTTCAACTCGTCCTCCGTGTAGCGGTGGCCGGTGGTATGGAGCTTTTCCCCCAGATAATCCAGGGACAGGCCCGTGATGTGCTCCATGGCGAAGTAGGCCGTGCCGTTGGCCTCGAACACGGACAGGATTCTGACGATGCCCGGATGATTCAATTCCGCCAGGGTCTGGGCTTCGCTCAAAAAGCTCTTCAGGGCCCAGGTGTAGTTCTCCAGGTCGTGTTCGTTGTTGGGCCTGATATGGCCGGTCAGCGGGTCGCGGTAGGAACAGCTTGCGGGGAAATTCTCCTTGATCACTACATTCCTGTTCAGGAACAGGTCTTTGGCCAGATAGGTAATGCCGAAGCCTCCGCTTCCCAGGACACTGAGAACTTCATACTGCTCCAGCCGCGTGCCGGGAGCCAGCTCCCGCTGATAGACGAAAAATGCGCCCTTTTCCTCCGCATGGGGAAGAGGGGGCCTGCCGGGCAAAATCTCTTCCAGGCCTGTCGCCGGAGGGGGAGGCGGAGCTTGCCCTGTCGTCGCGGGCGCGGCGTCTGTCTGGCCTTCTTTTGCTGGCATGGGAAAAATTCCGGAAACGGAAACTGCGGATATTTTCCTATTCCGCTTCCTGCAAGTCAAGGTGAATGCCTGTTCCACCCCTGGAAGGCTGGAATGGAATTCAGGACTTGTGACGCTTGACGAATTCCCGTGCCGCCTTCAGGTAGGCCTCCGCCGCCGGGCCGGAGGGATCGTGTTCGAAAATGGTATGGCCGAAGCTGGGCGCTTCGCCGAGCCTGATGGAACGGGGAATGACCGTCTTGTACAGCATCCTGGGGAGGTGCTGTCCCACCTGTTCTATCACTTGCCGGGAAAGGTTGGTGCGGCCGTCGTACATGGTCATCAGGACACCTTCATGCTTGATGTGGGGGTTGGCTCCGCTGGCGCAAATCTGCGCGGTCACATGCAAAATCTTGGCAAGGCCTTCCAGCCCGAACCATTCGCACTGGAGGGGAGTAAGCACTTCATCGCAGGCGGCCAGGGCGGAAGTCATCAGCACGCCCAGGGAGGGGGGCGTATCCATGATGCAGTAATCATAGGAACCGGATTTGCGCAGCGGGGCGAGCGTTTCCCGGAGCCTGGTCAGATGGTCGCCGGCCCGCGCCAGCTCTATTTCCACGCCGGCCAGGTCCATGGTGGCTGGAATGATATCCAGCCGTTTTCTGCCGGAAGGCCGGATGCACTGTTCTGCAGGAATCTGGTTGAGCAGGGCCGGGTACAGGCTGGCCGTCTCCCGGGTTTCGATGCCCAGGCCGCTGGTAGCGTTGGCCTGCGGGTCCAGGTCAATGACGAGGATTTTCTTTTTCAACTGGGCCAGGGCGGCGGCCAGGTTGATAGCCGTGGTGGTTTTTCCCACTCCTCCTTTCTGGTTGGCGATGGCGATGATTTTCATGAGGAAAACGGTGCAATGGCACGGTAGCACAATGCGCTCCCCTTTCAAACATTTTCCTGAATGGGAGAAACAGTAAAGCCGCAGTCCGGGGGAAAGCCGTTCCTCGATGATGCGGCCCCGCCGCGAGAAAAGGCTTTCTTCGTCAGGGAGCCGAAGGGGCGAGCGGACGTTCCGAGGAAAGAACGAGGCGGAACCCCAGGGTGTCGTCCCGCGTGTTTTCGGGCAGCGGAGTGCGGATGCCGGTGGTGAGCTGCTTGGGGCGGAAAGACAAATAGCTGCCGCCGCGGGCCACTCCGTGGTTGCGTATGGGAAGGTTTTCAGGGCCTCCGTAATTGTCGTCCACCCACTCCATCACGTTGCCTTCCAGGTCATACAGGCCCAGGCGGTTGGGTGGGAATGACCTGACTGGGGCGGTGTAGGGCTGGCCGTCCTCGTAGTCCACGATCACGCGGGAGGAGGGAAGGTAAATCAGGGCGGACTGGTCCGCAAAATTGCCTGTTCCATTTGGCGGGGGCCAGGAGGTCCCCCACGGAAACACCTCCTTGGAATGGTCATGCGGCAGCGTTTTTTCATAGGGAGACGCTCCCTTTTCCTCCCCCAGCTGCATCCAGGCGCTCCATTCCGCGTCTTTGGGCAGGCGGTAGGAATCGTGCTGGTCAATCAGCCCCTGGGCGCGCTCCCTGTTGGTGAGCCATTTGGCAAACGCCCGCGCGTCCTGCCTGCTCACATTCACCACCGGGTGGTCCTCTTCCTGGGGGAACCCCGGCTTGGCCGGCGCTTTGCGGTCCGTGGCTTTCAGGAACTGCTGGAAATCCTTGACGCGTACTTCATGGGCCATCGCCAGCGTATTGCTCCCCACAGGCACCAGGTCCATCCCCAGGCTGTTGGTCCAGGAGACGCCGAACACCACAGATTTATCCGGTTCAAGCTGGAGAGAAAGGAACAGATCCTGCGGATCAAGCCCTCTGCGCCGCATCGTGGCGTGCCCCGGCAGTTTGATCTCAATCACGTAAGGGACCTGGTTGACGTATTCCTCAATGGGCGTCCTGCCGATGAGCCTGTTGTTGAAAAACACACTGGCTCCCGGCGGGTTGGTTGTGACGGTGATGGGAACCTGGAAAACGCGGGTGACGTTCAGGATGTACGTGTTCCGTCCGTCTGTCCGTCCGGAACCCTGTGGCCCCGGGTCCGCACTGATGGAAAACTCCTTGCCCAGCAGCCCTTCCCGTTCGCACTTCTTGTTCAGCCAAGCCAGGTACGCCGTAATGCCGTCCTGGGTTAGCAGGGCCAGATCCTTTTCCGGATGACCCGGCTGCACCTGTTGCCGCTGCATTTGAAAATTGCCCTGCTGCTTGTCTTCCTTCAGGAACTTGTTGAACAGGGCGGCCGTCAGAGGCGTCTCCGCCACGTGGCGCGTCTCCGCCGGAAGATAGGTAACGCCCTCCGTATCCTTCCAGGGCTGCCTGTCCGTGGGGGGATGGTACTCTTTCAGGATTCCTCCCAGCGCCAGCGTGGAACCTCCGGCAACGGTCCCCGTTTCCTCCTTGTCCGCAAATCCTGACTTCTTGATGGTGTACACGACGGTGGTGCCGGCAGGCAATTCGATGGGGCCGTAAGGCGTTTCATCCAGATAATTCCCGTCGGCGTCATAGACGGACGCCCCCGCCGGAGAACTGGTGACTAGCACGTACCCGTTCTTGGACTCTTCCTCCGGCGCGGATTGTTGGGAATGCGCTTCCGCCGGGGTGTCCGGTTCCTGTGCGTGCTGCTGTTCGTTGAGCCATAGGACTCCCCAGTACGCCGTCAGGCCGCCGGCTATGGCGGCCCCCAGCAACTGGAAGGTGCGTCTGAACTTACGGCGGCTTTTCTTCTGAAGCCGGAAGCGGGACGGAACTTCGTACCCCCTCAAGGCGTCTATCTTCTCCGCCAGCTCCTCCGCGGAATCGATCGTGCACTCCTCCACGCGCGGTTCCGCGGCCTGGCAGATAATGGTGTTGAACGCCTGCCACTTTTTCTGCACGGTGCCTGCCGGCAACTCATCCGGCAGTTCGGGAAAATCCATGCGGTCCTTTCCGGTGCTGATCTCATACAGCACTTTGGCTAGGGCATACACATCCGCCCTGCGGGTTCCGGGACCGTCCGGAGGAATGAACCCCTCCGTGCCGACAAAACTGCGCTGGTCCAGATGGGCCACCAAGCCGATGTCCGCCAGTTTGGGCCGCCCGTTCACGAAAATGACATTGGCGGGCTTGATATCCCGGTGCGTCAGGTTCTTGCTGTGCAGGTACAGCAGTGCGTGGGCAAGCTGGCTGCCCACCTCCAGGCAATAATCCAGGGGAAGGGGCTTGTTGCCGGAAAACTTCTTGTCCGTTTGAAGAGTGCGGGGAATATACTCGTCCGGGTTGATATGGACTCCTGTGCGGGCGTCGTCGCCCAATTCCATCACGTAATAATAGAAGGGGGAGCCTTCGTCGTGGCGGCCCACATGCAGGATGTGCACCAGTCCCGGATGGTTGCGGGCGATAGGTTCGTATTGAAGAATGCCCTCAAACTCCCGGTTGAAGGTCCGTTCGTCCTCAAAATCCTCCCTCCAGACGATTTTGACGGCCCTCCACGCGCCCGTCAGGGCTTTTGCCAGCCAGACCTCACCATACGCTCCGCTGCCGATCTGGCGAACCACTTCATGGTCAGGAATGGAAGGGGTGGGACGCACCACCCGTTTCACGGGCAGTGTCGGCAGGTTGCCGCCGGGTACGGGTGATGCGTCCGAAGTCATGAGCAGGCCGGGAAATCAGGAAATGATGCCCAGGTTCTTGCCTACTTTGCAGAAGGCTTCAATCGCCTTGTCCAGCTGTTCGCGGGTGTGGGCGGCGGAAATCTGGGTGCGGATGCGTGCCTGTCCCTTGGGGACCACGGGATAGAAGAAGCCTACGGCATACACGCCTTCGTCCAGGAGCTGTGCGGAAAACTGCTGGGATAGGACGGCATCCCCCAGCATCACCGGGGAAATCGGGTGATCCTTGCCGCCGATGGTGAAGCCGGCGCCGGTCATCGCGTCACGGAAATATTTGGTATTGGCTTCCACGCGGTCACGCGCTTCCGTGGAACCTTCCAGAAGGTCCAGCACCTTGATGGACGCGGCTACGATCGCCGGGGCCACGCTGTTGGAAAACAGGTATGGGCGCGCCTTCTGACGCAGGACGTCCACCACTTCCTTCGGGCCGGAAACGTAGCCGCCGGACGCGCCGCCCAGGGCTTTGCCGAGTGTCCCCGTCGTGATATCTATCTTGCCGAACAAGCCGCGGTACTCATGCGTCCCGCGTCCCCGCTTGCCAAGGAAGCCCGTGGCGTGGCAGTCGTCGAAATGGACGATGGCGTTGTATTTGGCCGCCAGTTCGTGAATCTTGTCAAGCTGGGCAATGATGCCGTCCATGGAAAAGACGCCGTCCGTGGAAATCAGTTTGACTCGGGCGCCGGCGGCATCCGCTTCCTGCAGCTTGGCTTCCAGGTCTGCCATGTCGTTGTTGGCGTAGCGGAAGCGCTTGGCTTTGCAGAGGCGTACCCCGTCAATGATGGAGGCATGGTTCAGGGAATCGGAAATAATGGCGTCGTCCGCAGTCAGCAGCCCTTCAAACAGGCCGCCATTGGCGTCAAAGCAGGAGGGGAACAGAATTGTGTCTTCCGTGCCCAGGAATTCGGAAAGGCGTTCCTCCAGCTGGCGGTGCAGGGTCTGAGTACCGCAGATGAAGCGGACGGACGCCATGCCGAACCCCCATTGGTCAATCGCCTTCTTGGCCGCTTCCATCACTTCCGGATTATTGGCCAGGCCAAGGTAATTATTGGCGCACATATTGATGACGGAGCGGCCGTCTTTCAGTGTTACCTGGGAATACTGCTGGGAGGCGATAAAGCGTTCTTCCTTGTACAGGCCTTCTTCGCGAAGGCCGTTCAGCGTGGTCGTCAGGATATTCTTGAACTCGGGGGTATACATGTCAGATAATGGATGAATTGAAACAGTCAGCAAATAAAAGGGCAGGAGACTGCGCCATTGCTCCCGCACCCATACCACAAACGGCCCGGAAGGAAAAGCTTAAAGAAGCGGTTCGCCGAAATGTCCGGGCAAGCGGCGGTGCGCTTGACGCATAGAGCCGTATTCCGGGCTCAACAGACTTCCCTGGAGAACATGAAAGACATGGAACTGAGGCTTCCGGGGCAGCCAGAAAGCCATTGCCGCCGTTCCTGCCGGGAAATCTCCTGCGGGAAAAAAGAGGTAAATTTTTTCTGAAAAAAGCCGGGATAAACAAAACCGTCATTTTACTGCGCTTTCCGGGTAGCAACCTTGCTGATTCGTCAAACCTGTTAAACAAAAACATTTATACCTGTCATGAAACAATCCTTCTTATATGCATGGTGTTTGAGCGCCGCCGGGTGTGCCTCCCTGCTGCACGCCCAGTCCGTCAACCAATTCCCGGACAGCGGCCCTGAAACCACTCTGGATTCCCTCTGGGCGGCTACGGGCCACATGCAGGCCTTTTCTGACGCCATCGACTCCCAGATGGGCGTGCACCGTTTTCAGGACGGCAAAAAATCGCGTTTCTGGTTCAGCGGCATGGGAAGCTTCGGAAATGCCAGTGTCAGGAACGAGCATCCCGCCTTCGACTATTCGGCCGGCGGCGGAGCCCTGGGCTATGACTACTGCGCATCCGAAAGTGGAAGGGGAAGGCTGCTCGGCCTGTCCCTGGGCTTCATGTCCGGTACCCAGAACATCAAGGAAATGGCGGACCATCCCGCCGGATTTCTGGAAGGCGACAAATTTGACCAGGATACGATGATGGTCAACATTTACGGAGCCCTGTACAGGCAGACCGGAAGAAAATCCCATCTTCTTCTGTCCATGAATATGGGATTCGGCAATACCGACAACAAATGCGCCCACCACGGCATGAACTACGAAAACTCCACATGGGATACGGAAACCTGGAACGTCGCGTTGTCGGCCGCATGGCGCTACGAAGTCTCCAGGTCCTTCAGTATCACGCCTTTCGCCAAGATGAGCTATGTGCATGCCTCTAACAAAGTGAAAAAGGACGACTATGATGACGAAGGCTATGACTCTTCCTGGTGGTGGGATGATGATGATGAATACTGGAGAAGGGAATCCAGGTGGGAAAACCGCGGATCGTTCGACAATCTGGCGCTTGAAGTGGGAGTGACGCTGGAACACGCCATCCGCTTCTCCAACGGCATGATGTGGACCAATGCCATTTCCGGAAGCTACTGCCCGGACATATGGCGCAACAATCCCCACCATACCTTCAACGACATCTGGTGGGACGGCGACACCGTCTATGAGTCCCGGTACAGAGGCAGAGGATACGCTCCGGCACGCCAGGCCTTCAAGGCCAAATTCCTGTCGCGCTTCGTGTGCAGCGAAAACCTCTCCATTTATGCCTCCTATCAGGCCTGTTTCCGGGAATCCTGCACGGAACACCGGGCGGCATTGGGCGTAGCCGTAGTCTTCTGACGTCTTTCGTGTCCCTCACCGTGGAGATGGAGGAGCGCGGAATACCTTTTGCTGATGCCGGGAACGTGGAGGGAAAGGAGGAAAAAACGCCGAAGTGCCGGGTGCGCCTCGTGGCAACCGCTTCTTTCCCCGTATTTCTGCGAACGGAAAGCCGGATACCCGGGAGTAATTGAAACGGGGTGGCTATTCCTCTTCCGTTTCGAGGGAATAATCCAGCATTCTATCGCCATCGAACGTGAAAAACGCCTGGAATCGCTTCCCTCCGAGCATGGCGGGAAGCCAGTACCGGTCGTCCTGCCACATGAGATCGTAGGGAATCTCCTCTACGGGAGACCAAAAAGGCTCTGCCTCCGGCGTTTCCGAAGGAGTGCCCGTGAACGACGAAGCCATGAACACATGGCAGAGGATTTCCGGAATGGTCCTGCAGGTAAAGGAAAAATGCAACACGCCCATCTCCCGCGCGTCTGTTACGTTAATCCGCAGCTCTTCCCGGACTTCCCTCAGAACGCATTGAAGAGCCGTTTCCCCCGGCTCAAACTTGCCGCCGGGGCCGTTCACTTTCCCCGCTCCTATGCCCCTCTTCTTGCGTATCAGAAGAATCTTTCCCTCCTGAACCACAAACATCAGGGTAGCGAGAATATCCGGGGTCCACGGTGCGGGCCATTGAAAGCCGCTGCTTCTCTCTTGCATGGGCACATGCTACAGGATTGAAGGACCGGCATGAAGAAAAATACGGAATAAATGCATAATGAGTAGGGAAACGGTCAAATTGCCCGCGGCGTCAATCTCCGGAATACTTTGGATGAACAACCGAATCGTTCACTTCATCGACTCTGTGAGAACTCAAATTACCCATTACTCCATAATTTTTCATGCGCAGATGAGCGATGAGATGATTATTCAAATAATCTAGGAAATATTCCTTGTCGAATGCTCCTTGAAAAGTGACGGGAATTGCACTTCCATCTGGACTATGGATGAGGTTAATATAATTGTTTTTAGACGTATTCAGAATAGATGACCCATTGTGCAAATCAGCCATCTGATGTTATTGATCTGATGTTTTGCGGCCGCCCTATCTGGCCCGGATCCGTCAAATTCCGGATGTCTTGTTATTAATACTGCTCAGAATTTTTTCCTGAGCAAGGGAGGAGGGGAGTTGAGCGTCCTTGTAATCAAATAAAAGGAACCTATATACTTAAGTAGCCGCCATCTTTTCTAGGTGACTGCTAGTAATTACCCTTTTCTAATTTTTCTTCCACCGCCCTCAAAATCCACTCTTCCACGGATAGCCCCTCCTTGACGGCCCTCTTGACTGCCTTGTTCAGAGTAGAGTTTTTCATTCGAACGGCAATTTGAGATTCCAGTTCCGAAGGATAATCGGCACTCATCAAATGACGCAATGAGCCTTGTACGTTCTTAGGGATTCTTTGGCGGGCAAACCAGTTATGAACCACGGTGGTTTGGACTCCAAGGGCCTTGGCTATTTCGGCACGGCTAATGGAATGTTCGTTGAGCCATTGGCCTAATTTTTTAGTGTCCACATAGTCCGGTTCAGGCTTGGAATTGCTCGTAAACATGCCATTTGATTATCTGATAGAACCCAGTTCATAGAAAGAAAGAGCTTGTGTTGTTCGCATTTGTTATGCTAATAACTCGCATATGATGATTATTGCGATTCACAATTGAGACCCTCAAGCGGGAATCTTTGTTGGCAAGCGTGACTTCATTATGACTTCAACCCATAAACGACCATGAAGAAAAACTTATTTATAACGTGTGCATTAGGCCTATTATCCTGTGCTTTTTCGGCCCAAGCATCCAATGACCCTTGGGATTATTATAGGGTAGGAGGAAATTATAGTTCTTCCTATTTCCAGAAATACGATTCCACTTTTGGAGTTAGCCTTACTGGTATGCACGCATGGGCAACAGAAGAAGGGGAACCGAATCAATTTGGCGGCCTTCTAGATATCCATGCCAACATTGATTCAGGAAGCGTATATCATACGTTATCTTTGACTTCCGGGTATATGGGAGGAGAACATACCTATATGGGGTACAAGTGCTTCCGTGAAATCGTGCCTGTTTTAGCGGGTTATACATTGAATCTTCCTTTATCTGAAAAAGCCAGCTTTTATCTTGGAGGTAAGGCGGGGATTGCTTGGAGCTATGCAGAAATTAGAGGTTCTTCATCCTATGCAGTTTCCACTCCCGGAGGGGTAGCGACTGGTAGTTCCTCAGGTGTTCTTGCTTCTGATTCAGGAACAGCGTTCACATATGCTCTTTCCGTAGGTTTTTCCTTTGCTGTTGGAGAAAAAACTGATTTTAAAATCGGATATGAAATGTTCTCTTTTAAAGGATTAGACCCATTTCATGCTGTAGAAATTGGGTTCAGTTGGAACTTCTAATCCCCTTCGGCGGTGAATTAACTGACCTCCTTCCTTTCGGGGAAGGGGGTATATTCAGAACTTAACTAGCCAAAAATACTTGACTACCCATGATATTATGCTATTCTTTGGATAAACAAGGAGGTGAACATCATGAAGATAGTCAGCATATACGATTTCTTTCAGAAGTTTCCAGATGAAGAAGCCGCCCGTCTTTATTTGGAAAAGAAGAGATGGAATGGCTCGATTGCCTGTCCTCATTGTGGAAGCCATAAAATTTCCGAATGCAAAAATCATAAGCCGATGCCTTATAGATGCAAAGAATGCCGAAAACATTTCTCTATCAGAACTGGAACGGTTTTAGAAGAATCGCGGCTTCCTCTTAAGAAATGGCTTCTTGCTATTTACATGATGACTTCCTCTCGGAAGGGTATTCCTTCTACTCAGATGGCGAAAGAACTTGGTATCACGCAAAAATCAGCGTGGTTTTTAGCCCAGAGAATCAGGGAGGCTTGGTTGAATAGACAAACCGCAGATTCTTCTCATTCTGATAAACTTGATGGAGAAGTGGAAGTAGATGAAACTTTCATTGGCGGCAAGGAAAGCAACAAGCATTCTAAGAAAAAACTTAGGCAAGGCAGGGGTAGTGTAGGAAAAGCGGTTGTTATCGGTATAAAACAACGAAATGGAGAAGTTGTTGTTAAACATGCCCCGGACGTAACTGCCAAAACTCTTCATGGTTTCATTGAAGATAATGTTGTAGTTGGGGCAACAGTCTATACCGACGACTTCAAATCCTATCGAGGTTTAAACAAATACAATCATTTATCCGTAAACCATTCCGTAGGTGAATATGTTAACCAGAAAGCCTATACTAACGGCATAGAAAGCTTTTGGGCTTTACTAAAGCGCGGATATTACGGCATTTACCATTTTATGAGTTCCAAACATCTTGAACGCTACATTCAAGAATTCGCTTTCAGACATAATACCGAATCTTGGGAAACAATGAATTTTATTGACAGAACTTTTGAAATGATGTACGGAAAACATATTTCTTATAAACAATTAACTAATTAACGAATTATGACAGGTAAAAATAAAGAAGAAATTCAGCCTATAACTGCTAAGTTAGACGAGGTTGTTGATGCCGTAGTAATGGAACGTAAAGATGGAGTGAGTAGTCTTACTTCTCCCTTTGCTAAATGGCGCGGTAAAATTGACTTAGGGGGAGACGAGCTAGATTGCTACGTATTAGATACTGGCGTAAGAGTAATTTCTCTTGGAGCAACAGTAAAAGCTATAGCTAATGCTGAATCAGGAGACCTTGCCAAATTTATAGGGGTTTCTGCTTTAAAACCCTTTATAAATAAGGATTCTGTCCTTGCCGAACTTATTGAATTTTCAATACCAGGAACACAGTTCAAAGGCAAAGGTTTAACAACAGAACACTTTGAACTTATTTGTCGAGGATATGTTCAAGCCTTGTATCAAAATGCCACCTTAACAGACAGACAGAGAGAAATTGCAATTAAATGTGCTGTTTTAACTTCTGGCCTAACTAGAATTGGCTTAGATGCATTAATTGATGAAGCCACAGGCTATCAATACGAGCGCGCTGAAGATGCTTTACAAGTAAAATTGCGTGCCTTTATCGCGGAGGAATTTAGAGCATGGGAAAAAACGTTTCCAGATGAGCTTTGGGAAGAATTTGGTAGACTTACGAACTGGGCAACTCCTCTACAAAGCAGACCTAAATGGTGGGGTAAACTCGTTACAGAACTTATATATGACACCCTTGATAAAGATGTAGCACAGTATTTAAAGTCACACAAACCAGAACCAGGTATTAGATGGCATCAGCAATTAACTGAAAACATAGGTGTTAGGCAATTAGTGTCTAGATGTTACGAGGTTATCGGCATGGCAAAAACATGTAAGGATATGCATGAGTTACGACAAAAAGTTGCGTTACACTATGGAAAAAAAGCTGTACAGTTTACAATGTATTTGCCAGAAAATAATAAATAATATAAGAAAACCCCTCTGTGAAACAACAGAGGGGTTTTAGCTGTTGGCTACTTAAGTATATAGGTTCCAAATAAAAGGCTTGTTTTTTTTGCAAGCTGTTCAAAGGCGGCAATTTTTTGCACCAAAACGTCGATATATGTTTTCCCTTCGGGTTCACGGTAAATATTCAAGCGTGTCACATTTTTTTGAACATTCGCAAGCGAGGATTCAAAAGCAGCGCGGATTTGCGTTTTAATCAGATAAGCCGTTTCCGTGGCTTCTTCATCAGTCAGGGGACCGCTTTTTGAAATAACTAAAAAGGAATAATCATAATCTTTCAATCTATATTTCGCCAATACTTTGGATAAACGCTGCATAGAGCATTCTTTCGGATTCGCGTTAATGACTTCCTTAAATCTCCAAGCGCGTCCAAGCGTGTCGTTAATGCCGATCATTATCGGGTTATCGACTTTTTGTACGAGCCGCATTTCTTGTAATGTAATCCGTCCTTTTCTATTATGCAGTAAAACGGGCAATTCAATGACGTAACCCCCGTATTTTCCTGCTTTGAGGTCGTTCTTATTCAAATTTGGCATTTGATAAGTATACAAAAGCGTCATAATCTGACTTAAACTATCCTGTACGTTTGATAAGGTACGCTGTGTGCGCAAAACTGTGTCTGGTATCGGGAATTCCATGTAATTTTGGATTTCTTTTGCATCTTGAAGAAAAGATTTTTGTGTTGGAACGACGGGAATATCATCTGAAATAATGTTATACGAAATTTCTGTTCCCACAGTTTTCACAATTGGGGGATTTGTTCTTTTCTCACTCTTCCTGTCTGTATTAATCGCCGTCTTGTTTTTTGATAAAATATCGTCCATAACCGTAGTATGGGCAATAGAAATCATTTGGTTTCCGCTGAAGATCCCTCCCTGGCTAAGTGCTTCATTAATCGTATTTAATTGAGCGATGAGAATGTCCAGTTCTTGCGGAGCTTCTTTATACAAAGACAATTTTTTTATTTTTTGAGGGAGTGATGAAAATTCGTGGTTTAAAATACGGGCAAAAGTGTCATTGATGGCATCTTGAATCTGTACTTGTTCCGCTTTTGTCAACGAAGTGATTTGTGCAACACTGAAAAAATCGTACGCGCGTTTACCAACACTGTAATGTGACAGTGGAGAAAACCAAAATTGGCAATAAGCTTGTGTGCCGTTCAATTCCAGGATCTGCTCTTTTGTTAAAATGCGTCCCAAAATATTATTAATTTTATCTTCGCTTTCGCTTTCATGTAAGCCTATCTTCTCTTTTTCCTTTTTTGAAAGAGATTTCGTATATAAAGCGGGAGGAGCAATGAAGCTCCCTTTCGAATTATATTGGTAAGAGTTATTTTTTGTATTCGGTTTTGTAAAAGTTACGAGATAGTGAATCTTCTGATTGATATTTTGATATAATAGATCAACATCCTTGTCCGTTCCAGTAGCTATTCCCCCTTTCGGACGCACCACATAACCCGCAGAAATGTTATTATATTTTGGAGAAATTTCATGGTTGGGAATAAAAATATCCGGCGTAATATGAGATGTGTGAACGCGTACTATTTTGTTGGGCTTGTAAATCATGATGGTAAAATTGTCGCCCGGAACATAAATCATGCGTGGATTGGAAAAAATTTTATTTAATTGCAGACAAGTTTTCAGGGATGGCAGCATGCGTTTATAATCGTCTGTTTCTTTAAAAAAATTCCATGCTTCCCGTTGTGTTGCAGTTAAGTTTTTTTCTTGTTGCTTCAATGACATTTCAATTTTTTGCGTATCTAGAATGTCGGAATTTTTCGCATCGGTTTCAGTTGAAAAAAACAGCGATGCTGCGGCAGCAATAGGAAAAATAATATTTTTAAAGCACATAGCCCGGCTCCTTGATGAAAAAGTGAAGGTTATTCTAGTTTGATTGTTGTTGTATTTTCCGTCCCTGTCTTTGAAAAGTGATCAACCCATGGAAGTTACGAAGGCATGTTCCTCCGTAAAAAGCGGCTTTGTTGAAGAAGGCCACCATTGTAAAGGCTTGTCGCGTTGTCAAGCACCTTGCTCCGCTTCCTGCAGGAGGACTTGAGGGGAGTTACCCGTTCCGGAATCACTCCTGCCTGGGATAATACCGTTTCACAGGAAACGTGGGTGGGATGAAAAAGATGATTCGCGACAAGTTCGCGCGAATGGGTGCTTTCCCCTTGTTCGGGAAGATACGGGTAAGGATTCCGGCAAAGGTTGAGAGTGACGCCTTTTGGCTGCAGGAGGAATATTTTGGCCATAGGAGCTTTGTACTCCTTAAGCGCAGACTTAAGGATACGTGTATTGACAGGAAGAGTCCCGAACTGCTTGGACAAAAAAAACTCCATGTAATCAAATAAAGCTAGCAGGAATTGCATGGAGAATCAATTCAAAATGAATCTCCATTGGATGAAAGGATGGCCAGAACCTGGACAGGATTGAAAGAAGAACCGCAATCCTGAACCAAAGGAAACCGCAACACATTACGGCGAAGAGTTCAAACGTAAATGCGTAGAACCCTGCCTCAGCAATAACCGGGAATTTCGATACTGATAAAAGAACTGGGAATATCCCCGGAAATGCTGAGATGCTGGTAATGAAAGAACTTGGCGTCAAAAAACTAACGAACAATACACGTCTGGCTGAAGAACCATTGAGTACAGCCACAGTATAGACCTATCTCCCGGGAATATCCGTATAATCAAGAACAGGTTGGGAGCCTCCGCCTAATGACCGCGGTTCCCTCGCGGGCCTTTCGCGGTACGTACGCGGATATCAGCCAACGGCATGCAGCAGGAGTCTCATAGGAGACAATTGACCTTTTGCCTATTTATTGCGACAACTATGCCTGTCACCCTTCCATCTAGCCTCAATAACATAGCAAATTTGAGGATTTTCAACCTTATACAACCCTTTTCAAGCATTTATGCTTGGTTACAACGGGGAGAGGGCTTCTTTGTGCCCCAATCCACACCCTCTACCTGTAAGATAATGCCTTTAAAAACCGTTTTAATATCTTGCACTTTCAAGAAAACAAAAACCGCAAGCGCTGAAAATCAACAACTTGCGGTATGAAAATGTTGGTGCTCGAGAGGGGACTCGAACCCCTACGGTTTATCACCACTAGATCCTTAGTCTAGCGCGTCTACCAATTCCGCCACCCGAGCATGGGTGCCTTAAGGCGGGAAGTTTTTAGCTCACGGAAGCGAATAGATCAAGCTTTTTTCTTCTTTTTTATCCTGCTGGTTCCGTTTTTTAAAGGCAGCTTCTTTTACCGGACCGGGAGGGAGGTTGCCACGGGCATGATGGCCGGGCGCAGGGTGACGGCCTTGGTGTCATATTTTTCCGAGGGTTTGAAGAGCCAGCCGGGATTGGTGTTGATGGGTTCGAACCGGGTTGGCTTGAAGATGGGCAGTTTCAAATTGGAGTTGGGCTCGTAACCGTATTTGCCTGTGTATTTGCCATACACCCTGTATTCATAATTGTTGTCATAGGCATAGCGCGGATTCCCGGCATATTCCGGCAGCCGGTCCGGCGTGCGGCAGGCGCTTTCGTCCATGATGACGAGCTGGGCCGTTCTCCAAGTCTGGCCCGGCTGGCGCAGGTAGCCCCAGAAGCGCGTTGACGGTACGTGGTAGCGACGGCCTACGAAGTAGCTTCCCCTCGGTTCCCGGGCTATTTCCATGTTGCGGGCATTGATGGCGGCTATGTCCTTTTCCAGAGAATTGCACTGGCTGAGCATGGGAAGGATGACGGCCCCTAGGAGGGGAAGCAGGCGTTTGTTCATGGTTGTACTGATGGTATTTTTTTGTTCAGAAGCATTTTTATGGCGGATGATGCCGCAAAAAAGCCGAAGGTGCCGGTGATGTGAGTGATGGAGCCGAAACCGGCGTCACAACCCATTTTCCCCTGAAAGCCGGGATCGCGCGAGCAGGAGGTTTCTCCATCACAGGTAGGGTAGACGGGCGTTTCTTGGGAGAAGATGCAGGGGATTTTCAGATTGCGTTTTTTTTCTCCCAGCGGAAGGCCATAGTCATTTTTAAGTTTGGAGCGCAGGTTGGAGAGCAGGGCGTCTCCCTTCGTCCGGGAGAGGTCCGCAATTTCTATTTTGGACGGGTCCGTCCGTCCTCCGGCTCCCCCGCAGGTGATGAGAGAATGTTTGCTGCGGTAGCAGGAGGCGATGAGGTGTGCCTTGGGAGAGAGGGAGTCAATAGCATCAATAATGACGTCCGGCGCGGTTCCAAAAAGCTTTTTCGCGTTAGTTTCCGTATAAAAATTTTCCAGCGTGATGATTTCCGCTTCGGGATTAATATCCCTGATTCGGATCGCCATGGCTTCTGTCTTGGATTGACCGATGGTTGTTCCCAGCGCGTGGATTTGCCGGTTGGTATTGGTAATGCAAAGGTCGTCCAGGTCCATCAGGATAATGGTACCCACGCCCGACCGCGCCAGCGCTTCCGCCGCCCAGGATCCTACTCCTCCAATGCCGACGACGGCCATGCGGGAGTTCCGGAGGGTGTCCAGTCCTCTGGTTCCGTATAGGCGGCCTATGCCGCCGAATCTGGCTTCATAGTTCATGGCGTCGTGTGTAAATCAGGGATGAAGGCCAGGGGAGGGGACAAGCGGCCCTTTCTGCTTTTCAGGAGTGACTGCAATGGCGCCGGAAGAGTAACACGGAATGATGTCTTTGCGGAAATATCCGCAGAGAACCATGAATGGGGACGGCATCAGGTTGGGAGTCACGTTGTACATGGTCAGGAGGCCGGTTTTTCCACGATTTGGCTGATGCGGATGATATCCAGGGCTTTCCCGGTCTCCTCATCCACACGGATGACCGCGCCGCAAAGGCGCACGGGCCAGCCCGCTACGGGGAATTTGGCCGGCATGGAGGTGCGGAACCGCTTGAGGATGGATTCCCGCTCCCTCCCCAGCACGCCGATGGCGGGACCGCACATGCCGGCGTCCGTCAGGTAGGCCGTTCCGTGTTCCAGAATGGTTTCGTCCGCCGTCTGCACATGGGTGTGGGTTCCTATGACGGCGGAAACCAGTCCGTCCAGATTGTACCCGGTGGAGATTTTTTCACTGGTGGTTTCCGCATGCATGTCCACCAGGATTACCTGGACGCGTTCTTCGTTTCTCAGTCTTTGCGCCTCCTTTTCCGAGATGAGGAAAGGGTTTTCCAGAGGCGGCTGGATAAAGGAGCGCCCCTGGACCTGCATGACCGCTACTTTTCCCTTGGCCGTCTCCCTCACGACGCTGCCGTGCCCCGGCGTGCCTTCGGGATAATTGACGGGGCGCAGCACGCGCGGTTCGGAATTCAGCCACGGGGCTAGTTCCACTTGGTCCCAGACATGGTCTCCGGTAGTGATGACGTCCACTCCGGCCTGCAGCAGTTCCTGGGCCAGCCTGGGCGTGATGCCGCGCCCGGCGGCGGCGTTTTCCCCATTGACCACGACAAAGTCCGCTCCGTACGTTTCCCGGAGTCCGGGGAGCGCATGCTTCAAGGCGGTGCGTCCAGGTTCTCCGACCACATCGCCTATAAATAGTATGGTTATCATGAAAGGGAACGGTATCTGCCCGGTCTTTTTGCTCCTACTGCTCTTCCTTGGTAACGGGAACCACCAGCACGGGAACGGGGGATTTCCGCATGACAGAGCTGGCTACGCTGCCCAGGAAGACGGTGGAAAGGAAGCCGTGGTTGTGCTTGCCCACCACAATCATGTCTATGTGGTGTTTTTCGGCATAGTTGATGACTGCCTCGCTGATTTCGAATTCGTCTTCCACCGCCTGTACGATGGTGGCGTCTGTCAGCTGGGAGAGTTTCTCCGCCGTTTTTTTCAAATGGTTTTTAGCGATGGATATGACTTCGTTTTCCTCCGTCTGGTCCATGACGGGGACGGGGACTTCATCCGGAAGCACGCCGGAGACTTCATAACAAATGCTGGGTTCCACAATGTGGAGCAGATGGATGATGCTGTCGTTGGGACAGGCCAGTTTGCCGATCTGATGGATGACGGCGTCCGTGGCGTTGGAGAAATCAATGGCTACCAGAATATTCTTCATATATTTCTGTATAACATTCCGTGCTTTTCCATGCCACTAAAAAACGTGTGCTGTCCCGGCTTCCCGGGCGTTTCAGTCTCGGTTCAGCCCAGGCCCACGGCCCGGCGAACCCGGTCCAGCACCACGGATGCCGTTTCCCGCGCCTTTCTTGCGCCGTTTTCCAGCACCTGGTGCACATAGTCCTGGCTGGCTTCCAGCTCCACCCGGCGTTCCCGTGCGGCACGAAAATATTCCCAATAGGCGTCAAAGAGGCGTTTTTTGAAGTCGCCGTAGCCGCAGCCTCCGTTCCGGAAGCCGCGGACCATGTCTTCATAACCTTCCGCAGAGGAGAAGAGCTTGTAGAGCTGGAGAATGATGGAGTTTTCCGTCGGTTTCGGTTCTTCCACGGGAGTGGAGTCCGTGGGAATTCTCATGATGAGTTTGCGGGTGGCTTTTTCCTCCCCGAAGATGGGCAGCGTGTTGTGGTAGCTTTTGCTCATTTTCTGGCCGTCCAGCCCGGGGACAATGGCGGTGCTTTCCGCAATGAGGGCGTCCGGCAGCTTGCAGGTGCCTTCTCCAAATTGTTCGTTCATTTTGCCGGCCAGGTCGCGGGTGACTTCCAGATGCTGTTTCTGGTCCTTGCCTACGGGTACCAGGTCGGAGTCATACATCAGGATGTCCGCAGCCATCAGTACGGGATAGGTAAAGAGGGCGTTGCTGGGGGAAAAGCCTTTGGCGATCTTGTCCTTGTAGGAGTGGCAGCGTTCCAGCAGCCCCACGGGGCATACGGTGCTGAGTATCCAGGCCAGTTCATTGACTTCCGGCACGGAAGACTGGCGGAAGAAGACGCATTTTTCCGGGTCCAGTCCCACGGCCAGGAAATCCGTTGCCAGATTTTTGCAGTTTTCGCGCAGGGTGTCCGCGTCGTGCACGGTGCTCATGGCGTGGTAATCCGCCAGAAAATAGTAGGATTCTCCGCGGTCCTGCATGCGGACGGCAGGTTCCATGGCTCCGAAGTAGTTGCCGATGTGCAGCTTGCCGCTGGGTTGAAGTCCTGTAATGATACGCATGGCGCGCAAGATTGTGCCTGTTCCCGGCGTGCAAGTCAAGAAGGGGGACGGTCAGGAATCTTGGCTCCGTGCAACGGGTGCTGTCCGGGCTCCATTCAGCGGAAAAAAGGTGTTTTCATGATGCGGAGGGAGTCCGCGAATGAAACTTGAGGCCTTTTTCTTCATTGGAAGTTTCTGCTTGTGAAGAGGTGCCGAACTGCTTTTTTCGTCCCCTTCCGGGGAGCGGAGGAGGAAGATACACAGGAAGGGAACGAGCAGACACCACAAGACCGCCAGAATGTCTTTTATTCCGGGGACATGATTTCTGGAGGCCTGAAGAGAAGCGGCCAAGGAAAGGAGGCCCAGGGGAAGAACCAAGCTGAACCACCAGGGCTGCCGCGGAGAATTCATGGATGTAAACGGAGGGAATTTCCAGTTCGGACAGGGCGCTGTCCGGCGGTGCATAAGAGGCTGTCAGTCCGGCGTAAAGGAGGAACGAGAGCAGGCCCAGCATAAAGGCGGCCACGCAGAAGGTTGTCACGGCGGAGGAAAGAAGGGGCCGAATCCTGCGGCAGCGGCGATAGATATGGCAACCCGCGGCGGAGAGAACGGCCAACAGCCCGAAGACGTAGAGAAAAGATTTGATTTCCAAAAGCCGGGAATGGACAGCCGGATGATCGTCCTGCCCGGCAAGGATCACGGCCATTCCCGTTATCCAGAGCATCAGCACGGTATGGGCCATTCCCTCGGGAATAAGGCGGAAGGAGTGCCCCTCATGGGAAGAATGCGGAACGGGTGCGGAAGCCATGCTTGTGATGGTCATTTCAGGTAATTCCGTTTTGATGAAAAAAGGGCTTTGAGTAACGTATCTTTTTTCGGAAAACGGTTTGGAAAGTTGCGGGAATTTTTAAAAGGAGTGCTGTTCAATGCGTCCGGCCCGCAAGACGGGGCAACCAGGAGAGCGGCCAAAGAGGCATTATTCCTCCAGCGCTTCCAGAACGTTGTGCACGCCGTCTGCAAAGCTTGGGTAGAGGGGTTCCCAGCCCAGGGACAGAAGGCGGGCGCAGGAAATGCGCTGGCTGGTGTCTCCTCGGCGGCCTCCGGAACGCGGCGGAGACGGGGGGGGGGCTGGAATGCCGAGCAGCCCGGAAAGGTAGGCGTAGATCTCACTTAACTGCATGGGAGTGCGGTCTGCCACGTTGTAGATGCCGCGGGGCGGATGACGGAGCGTGCACAGCAGGAACAGGGCGGAAACGGCGTCGTCCCTGTGGATGTAGTTCATCCATCTGTCCATGTTGCCGGGCAGGGCGGCTCCCTTGGCGCAGTAATCGGAGACTAGGATGCAGCGCCCCGGTCCGTACAGGGCCGCCAGCCGTACTACGGTTCCCTGTGCAGCCAGGATGGTCTGTTCCGCCTGAAGAAGAAGGCGTCTTTTTTCCGTCGTGGGGTAGACGTTGTGCTCTTCCGTCACCCAGCGTCCGTCCGTAATGCCGTATACAGAAGTGCTTGAGCAGAAGATAACCGGTTTTCCGGGGAATGCTTCCAGCGTGTTTTCCGCCCCCTTGGTATACAATCGGAGGTAGTCTTCCGTCCCGCCCCCCCGCGTGCTGGCGCACATGACGATCAGGCAGGGTTCCGGAATCCGTGCCGCCAGCCTGTGCATGGAGGCGGAGTCCGTCATGTCCGCTTCATAAATGGCCTGTTTCGGGTCAATATCCGCCGTCAGGGGGATGTGCCCGGCTTCCCGCAGGCGTTCAGCCAAGGCCCGGCCCAGGTAACCCGTGCCCAGGATGAGGACTGTGCGTGATTCTGTACATAACAGGCTGGTCATGGGTCATTGCGGCGGTGCGTGAGTTCCAGCAGCATTTCAGCGTGCGAGATGTCTTCCGGCCAGGTGATTTTAGGGTTGGGCTCATGGTTGTGCACCAGGCGCGTGGGATGGCCGATGAGCTGCAGTGCCGTGACTTCGTCGGTCACCCGGATGTCCCGTTCGGAGACTTCCACATAGGCATCCAGCAACAGGGGGTATTGGAATACCTGCGGGGTTTCCATGCACCAGAGGCCGTCCCTGTCCACCTGTTCGGGTAGGGTAAAACGTTCGGAGTCCGCCCTTTTCAGCGTGTCCGTGACAGGGCGGGCAGAGGCAGCCGCTCCGCATTCCCTGGCTGTCTGGATGCAGCGGGAGATTTGCTCTACCGTGATCAGGGGGCGCGCACCGTCGTGCACGGCTACCAGCTCCGGCGTATAAAGCAAGGCGGCCAGTCCGTTCTGTACGGATTCATGGCGTTCCGCCCCTCCGTCCACGCGGGTGATGGGAATTCCCGTTTCCAGATCTGCGGAGTCAATGGCGCGGAAACGTTCTTCCGGACAGACCACAACGATTTCCGAAACTTCCCGGCAGTTGGCAAAGGCGCGGATGCTGCGTTCCAGCACGCGGACTCCGTGCAGCGGGGCCAGCAGCTTGTCGAATCCGGCGCGCCGGGAAGACCCGGCCGCCACAATGATGGCGGCACAGCAGCTCATGACAGTCTGGAGGATACCATTTGGGCCAGTTCCTTGCCGTTGAACCTGCCCGCGGTACGTTCCTGCATGAGCTTCATGACCCGACCCATGTCCTTTTTGCTGGATGCTCTGGTTTCCTGCAGGACGGTTTCCAGGATGGCTTCCACTTCCTCCCTGCCGAGTTCCGCAGGCATGAATTGCTTGAGCACGGTGATTTCTGCTTCCTCCTTGTCGGCCAGCTCCTGACGCCCGGCGGAGCGGAACTGCTGCGCGGAATCCTCGCGCTGCTTGATCTGCTTGCGGACTGCAGCCAGTTCCTCCGCTTCGTCCAGTTCCGTGCCCAGGCCACCCTTGGCGATGGCTGCGTTCGTCATGGCCGTTTTGAGGGCGCGCAGCGTATTGAGAGTGACGCTATCCTTGGCTTTCATGGCGGTTTTCATGCCGTTCATGATTTGGTCTGAAATCTTGCTCATATCCCCATTACCTAAGCCATCCCCCCGTGCACTTCAAGCCGTAAATTGAAAAAGCCCGCCAGCGCGGCAGATGCCACGGGCGGGCTTGAAAGGCGTGGTGCAGGTCGCGGCGGGGCAGTTATTTTTTTCCGCCAATGGGCATGATGTGGATTTTCTTTTCAGTCATCCCCGGAGCCACGATCATGGGGCCGTACAGGATGAAGTCCGCCGTCCCTTCAATGGGGCCGGTGGCTGCGGGGGCGGAACGCCCCGTCTTCAGGTCCAGTCTGCGTATGGCTTCCGGCTTTTTGTCCTGGGACCAGTCGCTATAGTAGAGTGCTCCGTCGCGGTAGGCCAGGCCGTCGTATTGTCCCCGTTCTCGGGAGAGTTCCGTTACTTCGCGGGAAATGGGGTTTACGGAGAGGAGCCTTCCGCTGGGCTTGCCTTTTTCGTCTGTGGCGTATTCGCAGACGTAGATGACTTTTCTTTCCGGATCCCAGGCCAGTCCGTTCGGCTTGTGGATAGGCTGTTTGGTCACCAGCTCTCCATAAGATTTGGATTCCGTGTCCACGTAAAATATCTGGTCGGTGTCCGTGGAGGAGACCATGAGCCTGCCGTTGATGAACGCCAGGTCATTGAGGAACTTCATGCGGGAAGAGGCCAGGTCCACATACCCTTCTATGGCGCCGGTTTTGGCGTCTATCTTGTAGACCATGCTGATGTCCGTGCAGTACAGGAAGCCGTCCTTGTACAGAAGCCCCTTGGGTGCGTTCAGGGTATCCACGTCCGTGATCTTCTTCGGCTCCGTGGAACCGTAGGGAATGATTCCCAGATAGCCGTCCTTGTCCTCTTCCGTGGGCGTGAGTTTGGATCCGATAGAGGTGAAGTAGATATTGCCCTCATCATCCGCGGCTACGCTTTCGGGATGGCCGTCAATAGAGATGGTCGCTTTTTCCAGGGGCGGAAGCGGCTTGGCGGCGTCCGGCTGTTTTTTGGCGGAAGGCGCGGCCATGGCGCCGCAGGCCAGGCACAACAGGAGGAATGGTATTTTCATGGGCGTGTACAGTGTTTTCAGGGGGGGCGGATGTTTATGGCATGGCAGATGCACGGAATCAAGCAAATAGCTCGTTGTCCGGGGAAGGGCGTTTCCCTCCCCGCCGGGGGCAGGGGAGGGGATCAAGGGCCGCTGGTCAGATGGCTCCCTTGTCCGCATCTGCGGGCCGGGGCATGTTTTCCATGCGGATGAAGCGGTTGACGGCATTCAAATAGGCGCGGGCGGAGGCTTCGATGACGTCCGTGGACGCACCCTTGCCCACAATGGGCTTGGGCAGGCCGAAGTCCACATGTACCGTGACTTCTCCCAGGGCGTCCTTGCCTTCGGAAGCGGCGTTGACGCTGTAGCCCTTCAGGGTGCCTTTGCGCTTGGTGATGCGCTCAATGGCCTTGATGACGGCATCTACCGCTCCGTTGCCCGTGGAGCTGTCTTCAAACTTTTTTCCTTCCTTGACCAGTCCGACCGTAGCCGTGGGGCGGGCGTGGCTGCCTGCCACGAATTGCAGGAAGTCCAGTTCCCAGAGGCCGGAGGAAGCGTGCAGGGAGTCGTCCACAATCGCGGAGAGGTCGTCGTCATAGACGAATTTTTTGGAGTCGCCCACTTTTTTGAAACGCTCAAAGACGGTGTTGACTTCCTCCTCCGTCAGCACGTGGCCCAGCTGCTCCAGCCTGGCCTTGACGGCGGCGCGTCCGGAGTGCTTGGTCAGCGGAAGTTCCGTGGAACCCCAGCCGACAGCCTGCGGGTCCATGACTTCGTAGGTTTCCCGGCAGTTGAGGATGCCGTGCTGGTGGATGCCGGAGGAGTGGGCGAAGGCGTTTTCCCCCACGATGGCCTTGGAGCGCTGTACCTGCATGCCGCTCATGCGCGCCACAATGCGGGAAGTGCGGACGATTTCCTTGATGTTGATGTTGTCCCTGACATTGCCGAACTGGTCGGAACGGGTGCGCAGAGCCATGATGACTTCTTCCAGAGCCACGTTTCCGGCGCGTTCGCCAATGCCGTTGATGGTGCCTTCCACCTGCCGGGCTCCGGCGCGGATGGCGGCCAGGGAGTTGGCTACGGCCAGCCCCAGGTCGTTGTGGCAATGCACGGAAATGACGGCCTTGTCGATATTCGGCACGTTTTCCTTCAGGTGGCGGATGATGCGGTAAAATTCGTCGGGCGTTGTGTAGCCGACGGTGTCCGGAATGTTGACGGTAGTGGCCCCGGCGTCGATGACGGTTTCCACGACCTTGGTCAGGAAGTTCAGGTCCGTGCGGGAGGCGTCTTCCGGGGAAAATTCCACGTCCTGGACGAATTGTCTGGCGCAGGACACGCCTTCCGCCGCCATGCGCAGGATTTCCGTTTCCGCCTTCTTCAGCTTGAACTGCATGTGCAGTTTGCTGGTGGCCAGGAAGATGTGGATGCGCGCGCGGTCGCCTGCCGGTTCCAGGGCCCTGGCCGCCGCTTCAATGTCCGCCTTGACGCAGCGGGCCAGCCCGGCGATGCGGCATTTCTTGATTTCCGTGGCGATGGTATGCACCGCTTCAAAGTCTCCGTCCGAGATGCAGGGAAATCCTGCTTCAATGACGTCCATTCCGAGTCGTTCCATTTGACGGGCCACTTCCAATTTTTCACGGAGGTTCATGGACGCTCCGGGGCATTGTTCTCCATCGCGAAGGGTGGTGTCAAAAAAATATACTTGGTCGGACATGATATGTATCAGTTAAGGGAAAACATGATAGTATGACTCTTCCATGAAAGCAAGCCCTACGCGGGTAATCTCCGGGCGCTCTCGTTTCAGGATAATGACAGGGCATGCCTTTGTCAGCCTGGGGACGCCTGCTATAGTGATGAGGTGAAAATCAGGTTTTACCTCAATGACCAGGCGGAGCGCACCATGGCTCTGTGGAGCGAATCCCGTCAGGCTTATCTGGTGGCGGATTCCGTGCTGAAGGAAGTGGACGCCTGCATTTGCGGGGATGCCGATTCCACAGGAGAGGAGGGGAGGCGGATAGCGGAATTCCTGGATAATCCGGCCGCCAAGGCTGTAGACCGGGACTGGATGATTGACACGGCGCTTCCCTGTTCCCCGTCCAAGCTGGTATGCCTGGGCAAGAGCTATGCCGACCACGCCCGGGAATTTGACGGCGCTTCCGTGGAGGAGCCCGCCATTTTCCTGAAAGCCACTTCCGCCATTACTTCCTGCTGTGACGTGGTTCTGTACCCTCCCGGCTGTGACAAGCTGGATTATGAAATAGAGCTGGCCGTCATCATCCGGAATGTGTTGAAAAACGCCACCCGGGAGGAGGCTGCCCGCGCCATCAGCGGCTATACCCTGATGTGCGACTATTCCGAGCGGGCCAACCAGCTTGAGCACGGCGGCCAGTGGACCAAGGGAAAGAGCTACGACAGTTTTGCCCCGGCGGGCCCCACCTTCATTTCCGCGGAGGAACTGGGCGACGGTTCCGGAGTGCCTCTGGAATTAAAGGTAAACGGGGAAATCCGCCAGCAAGGCAATACAGCCGGACTAATCTGGCCCGTACCGGAACTGGTCGCGTATGTCTCCCGCTTCATGACGCTGTGGCCCGGCGATGTCCTTTCCACCGGCACGCCGGGCGGCGTGGGGATGGGAATGAAGCCCCCCCGCTATTTGAAGCCGGGGGATGTGGTGGAGTGGGGGAGCCCCGCCTTCGGTTATGCGTCCCAGGCCGTGGTGATTGACGATGAAGCATAGGAGGAAAGTTTTACCGCATTTCCCCCTGTTCCAATTTGACGTGATTAATTTCAGGCGGCAGGAAGATGAAAAGGATGAAAAATGTCGTGCCCTATGTGGTGATGGTGACCGGACTGACCGCCATATTCGTGTGGTCCAAGTGGAGGCAGGCGGAGAACCGCGAGGTCCGGGCCGTATCCGTCGTAACCCCCGCTCCGGCCGCGGACGGCATCATGCTGATCGACGTCCGGACTCCGGAGGAATTCCATGCCAGACACAGAGACGGCGCAGTAAATATCCCCGTGGATGAGGTGGAAACGCTGGCACCGCAATTGGTACCGGACAAGGATACCCTGCTTCTTTTATACTGCCGCACGGGTAAGCGTGCGGACCGTGCCTTGGAAATCCTGAAAAAGATGGGTTATAACAGGGTGGAGAATTTGCACCGCCTGGATATGTAGGCTTTCTGCTTGAAAGCGTAAAGAGGGGGGCTTTCTCAGGCATTCTTTTTCAAAGCTCTATTTTTCCGCGGGCATCGTTCCCTCCTGCCGTCGCCTGCTAATTCCAAATGTTTTATTTTCAGGGCATTCTGCCCTGATGTGTTCGTAAACAGGCCCCCCGGAAGTTTTTCCGGCCATTCGGAGAAACGGCCTACGTCCCCATTTCCATTCCGTGGATCTTCGTCCATGGCCGGGACATTTGTTCCTGTAGTGCGGACATTGACTGCGGGCGCAGCCTCGACGGTCCGGAGAATGTCAGGAGAATTCTTTCTCTATTGAGTGATGGCGCGGAGGATGGGGACATTATTCTCAAGGTTGAACCTGATACGGCTGTTATTGGCCGTTCATGGCTCCAGCCCATGCTGGTCAATCCTGAGATTCTTTCACCGCCTGCGGGTCACCTATCAGACCGCTTTCAGTTGTTGCTGCACCGTCCGGGGATCACGGCGGCTAAAGGGCTTTTCTCCATCAGCGGATGTCCTTTGTTATCCCAGATTGCCATGCCCAGCCCGTTGGTCTTGAGGAAATCATCAAATCCGCGGCAGTGGGCCGTTCTGCTGCCGCTTGCAGTCAGGGTGCCCCCGGAGGATTCCGTCTCAAAAACATTACGGTCGTTTTCCTGTTTTACGGATTCCAGTTTGAGCTTGCCGGGGACGGCTTTCAGAGCGGGGACTCTACGTTTTATGACTGAACGGATAGCGTACCGTTCTTCCAGTGAAAGAGAGTAACTGACATGCATGCAGCATAGAGTCGGCAGCGTACTGATCAAGGTGCGCAAAGAAAAGTCGCCATCCTGGTGGCAACAAAAGAATGCTCCATTTTATTTTCAGGATTTTCAGCCTTTGTTTCCGATTTCCCCGGAAAAGCAAAATCCCCCGCATGGGTGAATGCGGGGGAAGCTGCCGATTGGCAAGGAAGAATTATTCCGCCTTGGGCTTGGGTTTGCGCGGCGCCCTCTTGCGCGGCGTTTTTACCTTTGCAGCGGGTTTGTCGGCAATGTGAAGGAAATTGAGCGTTTCCGCCCCGTCCGTTTGCACGGCTTCGATCTTGTCTCCGGTCTTCACGTCTCCACGCAGCAGCGCTTCCGCCAGCGGGTCTTCCAGCAGGCGTTCGATCGCGCGGCGCATGGGGCGCGCTCCGTATTGCGGATCGTACCCGTTCTTGATGATCAGGCTCAGGGCTTCCGGGCTCAGGGACAGGGTGATGTCCTTGGCCTTGAGGCGGGAGATGAGCTTGTCCGCCTCCAGCTGCACGATATGTTCCAAATCGTCCCGTTCCAGCATGCGGAAAACGGAGATTTCGTCAAAGCGGTTGAGGAATTCCGGACGGAACTGTTTGCGCGCTTCCTCCAGGATTTTTTCCCTCATGGCGGCGTAGTCCGCCTTGTCGGAGGTCATGGCCCCGAAGCCCATGGTGCTCTGCCTCTTGGCGGAGGCGGCCCCCACGTTGGAGGTCAGGATGATGATGGTGTTGCGGAAGTTGATCTTGCGGCCCAGGGAATCCGTCACGCTACCTTCCTCCAGAATCTGGAGAAGCAGGTTCATGACGTCCGGGTGGGCTTTTTCTACTTCATCAAACAGGATGACGGAGTAGGGCCTGCGGCGCACGGCTTCCGTGAGCTGGCCGCCTTCGTCATGGCCTACGTAGCCGGGAGGCGAACCAATGAGGCGGGACGTGGTATGTTTTTCCATGTACTCGCTCATGTCCACCTGGATCAGCGCGTCCGCGGTGCCGAACATGATTTCCGCCAGGTTGCGCGCCAGGTAGGTCTTGCCTACGCCGGTAGGACCCAGGAAAAGGAAGGAGCCGATCGGGCGGCGCGGGTCCTTGATATCCGCGCGGCTGCGCCGCAGGGCGCGGGCGATGGCGGAGGCCGCCTCGTCCTGGCCGATGACCTTGCTTTTCAGTTCTTCCTCCATGCGCAGAAGCTTCGTGGTTTCCTTTTCCTCCATCCGGGCCAGAGGGATGCCGGTCCATTTGGAGAGAACGGCCATCACGTCTTCTTCCGTGACGGGGACGTAGTTGGTCTCGTAAGATGTGCGCCAGGCGTCCAGCATGTTCTGAAGTTCCCTGCCTGCCTGCTTTTCTTCGTCGCGGATATGGGCCGCTTCTTCAAAAAGCTGTGCGTCCACGGCCTGGTTCTTGCGCTCCTTGAGTTCCTCAATGTGGATCTCCATCTGGCTGATATTGTCCGGCCGGGTCATTTGGGAGACGCGCTTGCGCGCTCCCGCCTCGTCCAGGATGTCGATAGCCTTGTCCGGCAGGAAGCGCCCCGTCAGGTAGCGGTGGGAGAGCTTGGCCGCAGCTTCCACGGCGTCCTTCGTGTAGTGGACCTTGTGATGTTCCTCATACTTGGGCTGGATGCCCGCGAGTATCTTGATGGTATCCTCCACGGAAGGTTCCCCCACCTGCACCTGCTGGAAGCGGCGTTCCAGGGCGGCATCCTTCTCAATATGCTTTCTGTACTCATTGAGCGTGGTGGCGCCGATGGCCTGGAGCTCCCCGCGGGAAAGGGCGGGCTTAATGATGTTGGAGGCATCCATGGAGCCTTCCGCGGAACCGGCGCCTACGATGGTGTGCAATTCGTCGATGAAAAGGATGACGTTGCCTTCCCGGCGTATTTCGTCCATCACGGCCTTGAGCCGTTCTTCAAACTGGCCGCGGTACTTGGTGCCTGCCACCATCAGCGCCAGGTCCAGAGAGATGACCCTCTTGCTGCGCAGGAGTTCCGGAACGTGGCCCTGGGCTATTTCCTGGGCCAGTCCTTCTACAATGGCGGTTTTGCCCACCCCGGCTTCCCCGAGCAGAACGGGGTTGTTCTTGTTCCGGCGGCATAGAATCTGAATGACGCGCTCGATTTCCGAGGAGCGGCCGATGACGGGGTCCATCTTGCCGTCGCGGGCAAGCTGGGTCATGTCGCGGCCAAACGCCTGGAGGGCGGGCGTCTTGGACTTTTGCTGTCTGGAATAGGCCGGAGCGGTGGGTTCGTCTGACGGGATGGCGGGGGAGTCGTTTTCCTCCTCCTCGTCATCGTCGTCCGGAATGATGTTGTCTTCATCCGCATCCATTTGGTATTTGGGCGTGAGCACGTCCAGCAGTTCCCGGCGGGCCTGTTCCAGATCCACGCCGAAATGGCGCAGAATCTGTCCGGCCACGCCGTCGCCGTCGCGGATAAGGCCCAGAAGAAGATGTTCCGTTCCCACGTAGGTATGGTTGAGTTCCTGGGCTTCCCTGTTGGCCAGGGCCAGGACCTTGCGCACCCGGGGGGTATAGGGAATGTTGCCTTCGGCCTGGGGTTCCGTGCCCCGGCCTATCTGCTGCTCCACCTGCTGGCGCACGGCGTTGAGTTCCACCCCCAGGTTTTCCAGGATGGTGACGGCCACGCCCTTGCCCAGCTTGAGGAGGCCGAGAAGAAGGTGTTCTGTTCCTATGTAGTGATGATTGAAGCGGTCCGCTTCCCGGCGCGCGTGCGCCAGTACTTGTTGCGCCCTGGGCGTAAAGTTATTCATATATTATGGAAAATGTTTCTTGGTTGCATTAGCTTCCGGAAAGTTCCTTCCGGATGATGTCCGCGCGGATCTGGTCCCTGTTTTCCGAGGTTGTCTGTTCCGTGGTGGACAGGCGCGCCAGATGGGCCGGCTGAATGTTGAGTATGGTTTTATTGACGTGTTTCAATGCCTGATGGGAAAAAATGTCCAGAGACGCTCCCATCCGCAGGAAGGAGAGCAGTCCCAGCGCCTCCTGGGTGGAAAGCAGGGTGGCGTTGGTCAGCAGCCCGTAGGCGCGGGAAACGCGGTCTTTCACCTGAAGGGAGGCGGACTGGAGCAGCTTTCTGCGGGCATTCCATTCCTGGTGCGCAAGATCGGACGTGAACCGGGTCATGCGTTCCACGATCTGTTCTTCGCTGTCGCCCAGCGTGGACTGGTTGGAAATCTGGAACAGGTTACCGGTGGCTTCCGTGCCTTCACCGTACAGCCCGCGCACGGTAATGTTGAGCTGCACCGCCGCTTGGACGACCTGCTGCATCTGTTCGGAGATGACCAGGCCGGGCAGGTGCATCATCACGGAGGCCCTCATGCCCGTACCCAGGTTGGTGGGGCAGGCAGTGAGGTAGCCCAGGCGCGTGTTGTATGCGTACGGAAGCTTCTCTTCCAGCCCGGAGTCTATCCTGGACACGGCGTTCCATGCCTTCTTGAGCTGGATTCCGGGAAGGATATACTGCAGGCGCAGGTGGTCCTCTTCATTGAACAGGATGCAGGCATTCTGGTTGCGGGAAATGAGTACGGCGCAGCCTTCCGAACGGGCGGCCAGCTCCCGTGAGATGAGGTGGCGTTCCACCAGCAGCTGCTTCTGCTGCTGGTTCAATTCGGAAAGTTCCGCGTAATAGCCGCCTTTCATGGCGGGGAGCTGGCGCGCCTCCGCAGAGGTAAGGGCCAGGGTGTCCGCGCGCTGCTGGCGCGTGGCCCAGCCGGGGAAGGGGGTAGCCGTCAGATTCCGTGCCAGGCGGATGCGGGAGGTGAGCACGATGTCGTGCTCGTCTTTGGATTCCACCATCCACTTGGCGGGATTGTTGAGTAAATCGTCAAAGAGCATGAAGGTTAATTGGTCGGCGTACGCAGTTGTTTGATTTGATCGCGCAGCTTGGCCGCCCGTTCATAATCTTCCCTTGCTACTGCCAGAGAGAGTTGTTGTTCCAGGTCGCTGATTGTTTGAGTTTCCGTTTCACGTTTTTCCGCTCTTGCGGGCGTTTTGCCGTGGTGGTGGGAGTCCGGCTGTATCTGGGCCAGGAGGGGCAGGATTTCTTCTTCAAAGACGTTGTAGCATTCACTGCATCCCAGGCGGCCCACATTCTTGTAGTCCTGGAGAGTAAAGGAGCAGATCGGGCAGTTGGTCAGGGGAAGGGACTGAAGCGCCGGAATGGGCGCGGGAGAGTCTTCTCCTCCTTTTGTGCCGAATTGCCCTTGAAGATTCGGAAACAGTTTTTCCGCCAGATCAAAGGCGTCCGGGTCCAGCAGGCCCCGCTCCTGGGCGCATTTGGCGCAGAGGCAGAATTTGGTGGACTTGCCGTTGATGATCTGTGTCAGGAACACCGTTGCCGGTGCAGAGCATATCTCACATTTTTTCACAACCCGCATTATAAGGCCGCGCCCTGTTTTGGACTAGAAGACTGCGTGTCATGGATTGTCATGAAAAAGGACCTTCTTATTGTAAAGAGGATGATTTCTTTCCGCGTTGTTTGAGTAAACCGCATCTGGAAGAATACAAATAGGCTACACAGAAGATCACGCCCAGTACCAGAATGATGGTTGCCCCCAGGTGCCAGCCGAGAGGAAAGGAGAGGTAAAAGGCGAGCACCGAGCCGAACGCCCCGATCAATCCGCCACCCCAGAAAAGATGGGAAGGCTTGTTGGTGAGCATGTAAACCGTGGCGGCTGGCCCCACGAGCAGCCCCAGCGTCAGAAACGCCCCCACGGCCTGGAGGGAGGAGACCAGCACCAGGATGATGAGGGTGAAGATGCCGTAACTGATCAGGCGCGAGGGAATGCCCAGGGTGGTGGCGATGTCCGGGTCGAACAGGTAAATCAGGATGGGGCGCCGGAAAAGCAGCAGCGTCAGCACGCTGGCGGCGCTGATGGCGAAGGCGATCCACAGGTCGGAATCCGACAGGCTCATGATGGAGCCGAACAGCCAGTCGTCTATCTTCTGCTGGAGACCCAGCCGGACCAGGACGATGAAGCCGGCGGCAAACGCCGTGGTATGCAGGATGGACAGGGCGGTATCCTGGTTCAGCCTGGACGTGCGGGACACGAACAGGGAGCCCAGCCCCACCAGCAGGGCGGCCACCACGGCCCCCAGCAGCAGGCTCCAGCGCGTCAGGCCGAACATCAGCACGGCCACCGCGATTCCCGGCAGCAGCGCGCAGGAGAGCGTGCCGATCTGCAGCGCGGATTTTTTCAGGATCACCAGCCCGCTGACGAAGCCGTTGGCAAAGCCGATCATGAGACACGCCAGCAGGGAGCGCTGGGCGATGGGTTCCCGGAGAAATTGAAGAAAGTCGTCCATAACGTGAAAAATTGTCCGGTCAGGCGTTCATTCCGTATGTTTCCCGTATCCGTTCCGGGGAAAGCACCTCCTGCGCCGGACCGAAAGCGACCAGGTCGCGGTTCATAAGCAGGACCGTATCAAAGATTTCCGCCGCCGTGTTCAGATCGTGGTGGGAGGCGATGACCAGGCGTCCTTCCCCGGCCAGGGAATCCAGCAGGCGTCCCAGGGATTGGCAGGCGGGGGCGTCCAGCCCCGTGAACGGTTCGTCCAGCAGGAGGACGTGCGCTTCCTGCGCCAGGGCGCGCGCCAGGAAGGCCCGCTGCTGCTGGCCGCCGGAAAGCTCGGAAATCTGGCGTTCCGCCAGGTGTTCCAGACCGAGCACGTGCAGGGACTTTTCCACAATCTCCCGGTCGTGCCCGGAGAATTTTTTCCACAGGCCCAGGGCCGGGTAGCGGCCCATTTCCACGAGAGCGCGCACGGTGATGGGGAAGGACCAGTCCACGTCGGAGCGCTGGGGCAGGTAGGCGATTTCCCTCGGCATGTCATGAAGGGGGTTCCCGTTCCACAGAATGTTGCCGGCATCCGGATGAATCAGCCCCGCCAGCGCCTTGATCAGGGTGGATTTTCCCGCGCCGTTGGGCCCCATCAGGGCCAGCGTGTGCCCGCAGGTGATGGAAAAGCCGATGTCGTGGAGGGCGAGCAGCCTGCCGTAATACACGGTGACGTTCTCCACATCCAGGCGGTGGCGCTCCGGATGGCTGGCATGAGCGCCCCAGCAGATGTGGTCCTGGGCGCAGTGAGGGGAGGGGGCGCTTATTTCCATGAGAAGGAGTACGTATCGTTCAATGAAGGGCCGAAGGACCACCGGGTGGCGGAATCGGCCTGCCTGCCCTCCGGTTCCAGCTCCAGCGTCACGGGGGTGTCCGGCGTGCCTTCCGGCCATTGGGCGGAAACGGTGAGCGTGGCGGAGCTTCCCTTCAGGGGAAGGCGGCACTCCACTTCTTCATGCAGCCCCGGATTCTCCGCCTTCCAGAGAACGGCGTCCCCGGAGGCTATGGAAATGTTCCTGGGCCGGTGGGCGCATTTGACCGTAATGACGGTGGGAACACCCGGAGCGGCAGTCTCCTGGGGGGGATGCGGGACGGCCTGTTCCGCCGGAGTGCCGGAAGTCATCTTGTAAAGCGCCAATCCCAGCAGGACGGCCCCCGCCAGGGCGGGAAAAAACTGTCTCAGGGGGGAACTGGTCATGGTTTCCGGGCCGGGGAAAGGGCTTCCTTGATAATCTGGACGTTCTGTTTGAACATGCTTTCAAAGTCGTGGCCGTCCGGGGACAGGCCGTCCGTATTGACGGGCTTGGCGACGGAAATGTTCAGGGAGTTGGCTATTTCATTCAGGCTCTTGGGATTGGAGGAGTATTCCGGAAAAACGGCCTTCACCTTCGCCTCCCGGAGTTTTTTCAGCGTGGCCGCCAGTTGGGCGGAATTCCCCTCGTCTTCACGGCTCACCCCCTGCATGCTGATGCTGCGGAAGCCGAATTCCCGGCAGAAATGGTTCATGGCCGCATGGCCGGTCACCAGGATGCGGTCCGCTTCCGGGATGCCGGAAAGCTCCGTTCTGGCCCAGGCGGAAAGACGGTCCATCTTCCGGTTCCATTGGGAAAGCCCGGCTGTGTAATCCTCCTTGTGGGCCGGGTCCATGTTGGCGAGTACGGCGGCCAGGGCGCGCGCGGCCCTCTTCATGTTGGCGGGGGTGTGCCACCAGTGGGGATCGTTGGGGCCGTGGGAGCAGGAGCCGTCTTCCGCGTGGTCGTGATGGTCGTGTTCCGCGGAATCGGCGGCTACGGGCACGTCCGGAATGGATGCCCCCAGGTCCAGAATCTGCGCCCCGGAGCCCAGGGCGTCTTTCAGCCGTGGAAGGTACGGCTCCAGATTCTTGCCGGAGGCCAGCACCAGCCGCGCCTGTCCCGCGGCGGCGATATCCTGCGGCGCTGGCTCGAAGCTGTGCAGGTTGCCGTTGGGTTTCAGCAAATCCGTAACCTGGACGTGGCTGCCGCCCAGGGCGCGCGCCATGTCCCCCAGCACGGGGTGCAGGGCCGCGATCTTCAAGGGGGGGGCTTCCTGGGCGCCCAGAGTACAGAACAGGCCCAGAAGACACAGAAAAGGAATTAAAACGCGCCGGAGCATGTTTTCCATTATGGTGCGCCCGGCAGGGGATGCAATGGTCAAATTTGTCTTCCAAAGTGAGATGACGCTAACTTTGGCGCGCCTTTCCTGCGTTCTTTCTTTTGCCCCTCATTTTCAAATTGAACTTCTGGTACAGGAAGGAGGAAACGAGCACGATGAAGGCCAGGCCCACGAGCGCGCCCACCCGGTAAAGCTGGCTGAGGCTGGAAATGTCGTAGCACACGGCCTTGAGCAGCGTGATGCCCAGCAGGGCGAGCCCCGCCATGCGCACCCTGGCGGACCTGATGTCGAACCCCGCGGCGATCAGGCACAGGGCGAACAGGCTCCAGGCCAGGGATATGGTAAGGTCCTGCGCCAGGCTGCGGCCGAACTGGATCAGCAGCGGATGGTCCCCCGGCGCGGCAAACCCGCAGGAAATCTCCATGTTCATCCAGATGAAAAGCAGGATGGCTCCGAAGATGTTCAGGGAAGGGATGAGGAAGCGGAGTCCGGAACGGCCGCCGGTGAGGCGGGGCATCACCTTTTTCTGCATCCACCACGCGCCGGCCATGCAGCAGAACACCAGCGTGGCGTATGTCAGGCGCAGTTCCGGCATTTGGCCCGGATCAAGCTGGGAAACCGTCTTGAACAGGCCGCTGTGGATGAACATGGCCGCCAGCAGGAAAAAGCCCGTCCAGGCCAGCTTGGCCTGGGGAAACTTTCCGCACAGCAGCAGGAGCGCGAAGCCTTCCAGGGACCAGGCCAGGGTCAGAGGCGTTTCGCTCCACTGGAAGCCGATGGCCAGGGTCAGCATGCCGATGGCCGTGCCGTAGTAAAAGGTGAGGACGGCGGACCGTTTCAGCAGTGTTTCGAAAGGAAGCCTTTGCAGGTACAGAGCCGTCAGGAAGGGGGAGACGGCGCAGAGAAGAGCGGCGGTGGAAGCCCAGAACCGGGTGGAGACGGGATGGTGGGACATTCCGTACTGGAACCAGACAAAATAGAAAAGAGGGATGCACAGGGCGGAGGCGCTCCAGGCCAGTAGTCCGTCGCGGAAGCGCCGGATCACGAACGAAGGAAGCAGGAACAGGAACGCGAAGACGAAAAACGGCACCCAAGGGTGGAATTCCTGATGCCATGCCGCCAGGGCAAAACCGCCTACGGCCACCATCAGGGCCTGTCCCCGGCTGTGCCGGACGGCCATCCAGCAGAAGACGCCCGCGATCAGTATGGCGTAAAAGGGAAGCGGGGAGTCCGGCCAGATGATCGGAAGCCACGCCAGGGCCGCCGCCGTGAAACAGGAGATTCTGACACCCGGATGCAGGTCGGCCAGGCAGGCCCCTCCGGACAGGGTGCGGGCGGACAGCACCTTGTAGGAAGCTGCGATCATGAATATGCCGAATATTCCGCGGAGAAGCTCGGAAAACCAGGGGAATTTTTCCGGTTTGGGATGTTCCGTAAAGGAGGCGCACAAGTAGCAAACGGTGAAGATGCCCACCGGCAGGAACCAGGACCAGTAGGTGCTCCTCGCCCTGGCCAGCGGAAAAAGGGCGATCATCGGGAACATCCCGGCCAGGAGCAGAAGCGCCCGGGAGGAAGAGGAAAGAGCCAGGGGATTGCCTTCCGCCTGCATCCGGAAAGCCGTCAGGCACGCCACGGCAATCGCCCCGAAAGCCAGCAGGAATGAAGAGCTTCCCGTGCCGGGGGCCTTCTTCTCCTGCCGGATGCCAGAGTACAGGCCGCAGCCGCAGTAGAGGAGCAGTGTGCAGAGGGAAAGCAGGGTGACGGCCGGAATGTGTCCGTTCGCGTTGTATTCGTCAAACCAGCCCATCAGCAGCAGCGTATAGGACGCGAGGCCGATGGCTCCCACTTTCGTCCAGCGCGTGAAAGCCAGCACGGAAACCAGCCCGGCGTTCAGAAGGGTCATGTACAGGAACAGGGAAACCGTGTGGTCCTGCCCGGTGGACAGGATGACCGGCGTGAGAAAACCGCCGATGATGCCCAGAACGGCAATGACCTGGAAGCGGAGCCGCACGGCCAGGACGAACGCAGCAGCCGTGGTGGCGGCCAGCAAAAGGGCGGAAACTGCCGTATTGAAAAAGGGCAGCGCATAAAACATGCGGCCCGCGCAGGTGGCCAGGTACAGCACCAGAATGCCGGTGGCGGTCAGGGTACCGGAAAGGGTGGGGTATCTTTTCTTCAGGCGCGAGAGGGCCGTTCCCAGCAGGGCAACGGCTGTCAGGTAGGTGAGGACGATTCTCCATTCCGGAGAAATCAATTCATTGTCAATGCTGTATTTGACAAAGAAACCCGTTCCCAGAAACAGGATGAATCCGCCGATCCAGGAAAGCAGCTTGGCTCCTATGAAATATTCCCAGGAAAAGGCGGGGGAAACGGCTGCCGGCTGTCTGGCCTTCCTGGGTGCGGGAGCGGGGGTCTCATAGGGGATGATGGCCGTGGCGGCCCGTGGCGGGGATGGCACGGGGCGCGGTGTGGCGGCTCCCGGTCTTGCAGCGTTCTGGGGTGTGCTTCCCGTAACTGATTTGCCGTAGGACATATGCATGTCCATATGCGCCTTGATTTCGGCAAGTTCGTTTTCCAGCTTGCGTACCTTGTGTTCCAGGAAAATGACCTGGCAGGCCTTCACAAACGTGAAAACCATGCCGGAAAGAAGGGCCAGCACAAGCAGTAAAATGAAAATTTCCATGGGGCAGGGGGGTAGGGAGAATGTATTCTACATGGGAAAAACGGGACTGCAAGACGCAAAAGGGGACATGTCCGGCTCTCATGAAAACGCAAATAGCGTCGGCCGGGCAGAGCCTGCGGATGGCATCTGTTCCGATGACAGGATTGATTTTCCGCAATCATTTAAAAACGAAGAGGGGTAGTTCCTCTGGAAAGGAATGGCCGTGTCGTACTCCTCTGGATATAAAACGGAAGGATGACTCAATAAGGTTTTTTTGCTGTTGTAGGCGGATAACGGATTTGTTATCATATTATACACATTAACGTGTAAAAAATTATGAAATTTACGATTCCTTTTTCATTGCGTCGCAGCCTCTTTGCGGGCTTCTTCATGTCCCTTTCCGCCTCCGCGGCAGACTATACCGTGGACGCTTCCCAGACCTCCGACCCTGGCCGGAAAGTATACCAGACGTTGGCGGAGCTGGCTTCAGCCGGAGTCCTGGCAGCGGGAGACACTGTCATTCTGAATAACGATGACTCCAGCCTCACTTCCAAGTTGCCCGTTCTCGTCAATTTCCGCTCCAATGATCCGGAAACGCCGCGTACGGTGGATCTGTCTGGATTGGGAAATACGCCTTTGTTTAGTCCGGCCAAAGGCAATTACACGCTGAATATGGAATCGGTCGTTTTTTCCAATGCTCCAGCCAGAGTATTTTTCTACAACAACAGCTCCAGCTCTGCTCCCATCTCCTTAAAAATTTCCGATAATGTCTCGTTTACGAAAAATTACAGCTCTGATAGAAATTCCTTCACCGCTAATGGATACGGTGGGGCGATTTGCCTGTACTCATCCGCGGCCACCGCACTGTCGATGGGAAACAACGCCATGTTCGCCGATAACCGAGCTGCCGGCAATGGAGGGGCGATTTCCATACACTCATATGGCAAAACCGCTTCGCTGACCATAGGGAACAACGCCGTATTCTCCGGAAATTACGCTTCCGGCAATGGCGGGGGTGCGGTTCAGGTGTACGGAGCAACTGGTTCCGCAGCGGTTATAGGAGACAACGCGACATTCACCGGAAATTATCTTTTAGGAGGTTACGGCGGCTCTGGTGGAGCCATTTATGTCGTCATGCCGGACAGCACAAACTACGGGGGAAACAGCCTTGTCATAGGCTCCAATGCCGTGTTTTCCGGGAATTATGTTTCCGGCCGTTACAGCAACGGCGGAGCGATTGCGCTTTCATCATCATCCCGTTCGGAGACTTCCTCGCTCGTTCTTGGCCCCGGCGCTGTATTCACAGGGAATTACGTTTTTTCTTCCGCCAGTCCGTCCTACGAAAGCATAGGCTCCGGGGGAGCGATATACATAACTTCATCAAGATATTCGAACATTACGGTGCGGGACGGAGCGACCTTCACCGGCAATTACGCGTGGACCAAAGGCGGGGCCATTCTTATGCAAGGCAGCTACGCAGGCAGTTCCAGCCAGTTCCTGGCTCTGACCCGTGACGTTCTTTTCAGCGGCAACATGACCGGCGGCACGTTTACCCGGCACTCTGACGGTTCCTTCTCCGTGGAAAACGGAATCGCCAACGCGATCCATATGGGAGGCGATCAGAGCATTCAGATGGCTGCTTCCGAAGGCAGGCAGATCCGTTTCAACGACCCCGTCACCAGTTCGGCTCTGAGTTCCAGCCGGGAAAACATCGCCTTTTCCATCAACCAGTATATGGATGGCGACAATCCCCGCACCACAGGCGGCACGGTCATCTTCAGCGGGGAGCTCTACCAGGGGGAAGATTCCCATCTGGTTGCCAGCCGTTATAATGACTTCAAGGGACAAACCACTCTCTACGGGGGTACCCTTGTTTTGGAACATAACGTAGTCTTCGGTAATTCCGACCTGAGGGAGGACACTTCCATGACCCTGGAAAACGGGACTCTGGAAATCACCGGCGGCAGCACGGTCAACGCCGCCTCCTTCACCGTCTCCCATGCGGATATTGTCCTGCGTCCGGGAAGCAGCGCCTTCATCAATGCCAGGGACGTGGATATTTCCCACGGTTTCATTTTCGACATGCAGAAACAGCTTCCGTGGGCGTCTTCCCCGCAGTCCTCCCGCGGGATTTCCATCTCGGCTGCGGATTCCTTCACGCTGGGCGGTTCCGTCGGTATTCTGGACAACGGCATATCCGCCGACTACTTTTATGCAGACAACTCCTGGGCACAGAAGCGTGTCTTCATTGTGCTTACGGACTCGGACAAGACGCATGAGGGCGACTTCTCCGGACCTTATTCTCTAGCTACTGGCTCCGAAAATGTGGATAGCCCCTATGCCTACACGGGCACCTGGAGCCACCAATGGCTGGACGCGGACGGCGACGGCTTTTCCGAACAGCTTCAGCTTGTCTGGACGCCCACGCCCGGGAAAGAGGATATTCAGGAAATTCTGCCCGAGCTGGCCGGCGACATGGCCCTGAACTCCATGTGGTCCTCCGCCTCCAATGCTCTCGGCATGTCGGGCGCCGCTCTCGGCAGCCTGGACGCTCTGCGTTTCCTGGCGGGGCCGGAAAACAACTACTGGGTCAAGGGGCTGGGAGATTTCCTCTTCCATGCCACCGAAGGCGGCCGGGACGGGTTTGACTACAACGGCGGCGGATATGCCGTGGGAGCGGACCGCAGGGTGGCGAAGAATACCATCCTGGGCTTGGGATTCGGCGATCTGTACGGCAGGTTGTACAGCCGTAGCTTTGTGGGAGACATTGGCCAGCAGAGCCGCATAGCCATGCTCTATGGAGGATGGTACAAAGACCTCGGCAGGAAGGACGCTCTCATGGTGACGGCCTCCGCTGGCTACGGTTGGACAGCCAACAGAATGAATTCCTTCCACACTGGCGGATGGTCTCGCGGAAAATGGACCAACCGCACCCTGGCCGCTACCCTCAACGGGAAGTGGAGCCGTCGGTTGAGTGATGTTCTGGCGGTGGATTTCAACCTTGGGCTGGAATACACGGACGTGACCCAGGGTTCGTTCACGGAAACGGGGTGGGACGCGCGCCGTTTTGAAAAAGGGCACTTGAAAAACCTGTCCCTGCCTGTGGGCGTGGGGCTGACCTGCTGCAGCGAACTGAAGGGAAGGGAATGGATCAACAGCGTGGCGGTGAGCTACCTGCCCGATGTGTACCGTGAAAACCCGAGCGCGCCTGCCCAGCGCCTGCTCAACGGTTACCGCTGGGAAGCCAGGGGAACGGCGCCCGACCGGAACGCGGTGAGGGTGAACGTGAACAGTGCGCTGCAATTGAATGCGCGCTGGAGGGCGTACGCAGGATACGAATTTGAGGGAAGAAACAAGGCTGTGGCGCACCGGTTCAACGCGGGAGTAAGCTTCGCCTATTGACGGCAGCCTGAAATGCTCTCCGGTTCCTTTTTTTCAGGGAAAAGGGCCGGATGGCGGCTCCCGTGATCCTGATGTTCCGGGAGGGATTCTGGAGGCATGGACGGCGTGTTCGTTCATGCCTCCGTCTTTCTTTTCGGTGACATGCCCCAGGCGGATACGGACGGTTTTTTCTTGAGATGGGCACTCTTTTCTGATTCCATTACCGAGCATTATCATGAATGGTTTTCAACTTCTTCAATGTGGCTTTGGCGTGGCGGCCCTGCTGGCGGGCCCCGTCATGGGCGCGCCTGCCGTTTATCCCGTTCCCCAGCAATCCAAACTGTCTTCCCAGACGGCGGCTTTCTCCGGGAAACCGGCCGTCGTGGTCCGTTCCGCCAGGACGCAGGGAGACAAACTGCTGGCCGGCGTGCCGGAAAAATCCGGCGCGTACAAGCTGGTGGTCTCCCCGCAGGGGAAGGTGGGCATCGGCGCCCATGACGAGCGCGGGGCGTTTTACGCCATGCAGACGCTGCGCCAGTTGGGCAAAAAGACCGGAAACGGCGACGCCGTGATGCTGCCCGTGGGAGAAATCACTGACTGGCCGGACATTGAGTTCCGCGGCACGGTGGAAGGATTCTACGGCACCCCCTGGAGCCATGAAGCCCGCCTGAGCCAGCTGCGCTTCTACGGGCAGAACAAAATGAACACCTACATTTACGGCCCCAAGGACGATCCCTACCATTCCTCCCCGCACTGGCGGGATCCCTATCCCGCGGACCAGGCCGCCCAAATCAAAGAGCTGGTGAAAGTGGCCCGGGAAAACCATGTGGACTTCGTCTGGGCCATTCACCCCGGCAAGGACATCAAGTGGACGGAGGAAGACATGAACAACGTCATCAAAAAGTTTGAGATGATGTACAAGCTGGGAGTACGCTCCTTCGCCGTGTTCTTTGACGACATTTTTACCGAAGGCAAGAGAGGAGACATGCAGGCCCTCCTCCTGAACAAGATCAACAACGAATTCGTCAAGGTCAAGAAGGACGTTACTCCCCTGGTCATGTGCCCCACCCAGTACAACCGCGGCTGGGCGGACGACAAGCCGGGAACTTACCTGGACATTCTGGGCGAACAGCTTGACCCCTCCGTCCATATCATGTGGACGGGCAACTCCGTGTGCCATGACATCACACTGGAGGGCCAGGAATGGGTGAACAAAAGAATCAAGAGGCCGTCCTACGTCTGGTGGAACTTTCCCGTTACGGACTACTGCCGCTCCAACCTGTGCATGGGCCGCGTTTACGGACTGCCCCAGGAACCCGGATCACGGGAATCCATGAGCGGGCTGGTCTCCAACCCCATGGACAAGCCGGAAGCCTCCAAGGTAACGCTCTTCGGCATTGCCGACTACGCCTGGAACATCAACGGCTTCAAGTCGGACGAAGCCTGGAAGGAGGGCATTGTGCGCCTCTATCCGCAGGCTGCGGAGGCCATGCAGGCATTTGTGGACCACAACTCCGACCAGGGCCCCAACGGGCACGGCTACCGGCGCGAGGAATCCGTGAACATAGCCCACGTGGTCAACCGCGTGCTGGAAGCCGCCCGGGAGGGCAAGGTGGTGAAATCGGACACAGCCCTGCTCAAAAAGGAATTCTCCCGCATGGCCGCCGCCGCTCCCGTCATACGGGAAAAGGTGGACAACCCCCGCCTCATGAAGGAAATTGGCGCATGGGTGGACGCCTTTGAACAACTGGGCATGGCCGGGCAGCACGCCGTGGCCGCTCTGGAAAGCAGCAATCCCAAGGCGGCCGTGACGAACTTGGTGAAAGCCACGCAGACGCTTGCGGCCATGGACCGCATCTCCCAGCAGCACAACCAGCAGGGGCAATTGTACCGTTCCGCGGTGAAAACCGGTTCCCGCGTAATGACACCCGCCGTCAATGAACTGGCGGACATCGTTTCCAGGAAAACCTTCCCGTCTCTTTCCGGAACGCCCGCCCTGTCCCCCAAGCCCCTGGTGAAGGGCGGCAGCATGGACAAGGCGGAACTCTTCTGTGACGGGGACCGCGGCACCTTCTGGCATTCCGGAGCTTATGGACAGCCGGGGGACTGGTACGGCGTGGACTACGGCATGGCTATCCCCGTCAGGAGCGTGGAAGTGCTGATGGGACGCAATGACAAGGACGGAGACTACGTGGCCAAAGGGCAGCTGGAAGCCACCCAGGACATGAAAACCTGGAAGCCCCTGGGACCGGAAACCTCCGGCATGCAGGTGGCGTGGCAGGCGCCCAAGCCCGTTTCCGTCCGCGCCGTGCGCTACCGCGTCATTGAACCTAAAAAGACGGACAACGGCCGTGGCGTATGGACGGCCATTCGTGAAATCTCCGTGAATGCGCCGGCCGCCGCCCGCGCTTCCTCCAATGTGGCGGGGCTGGAAGGCGTTTCCGTGCAGAAATCGGACAAAATCGTGCGGATCAGCCGTGTGATGGAAACCCATAAGATGAAGCCCGGAGAATTCATCGCCCTGGACCTGGAAGGGCCCACGGACGCCACCTGGCTGGAAATCAACCTGGAACGGGATGACGTGAACTCCTGGGCGGAAGTGGTGCTGGATGTGGAAGGGGCCGCCAAGCCCGTGGTGCAGAAGCTGGACAGGCAGGGCCAAAACTTCATTGCCAAGGCCAACCAGCTTCCCAAGGGCATCAAGGGCATGAAACTGGTCAACAAGAGCGGCAAGGAACAGGACGTGGTGCTGAACATGTTCAAATTCGACGTCCCCCCCGCCGATCCTGGAGCTAACCTTGCGGCCCTGAGCGACAGGAACCTGAAAACGGTGTACCGTGCGGACAAGCCTCTGGACGTGGTGATTCCCAATCTGGACAACCCCAGGGCGACCAAACTCGTCGTGGTAGGGTCCGCGGCATACGCTGTGCAGGCCCGCAGGGGTGAAGGCGCGTGGACGTCCGTAGGCAAGAAGGCCGCGGGAGCCGGAGCGGCGGAATTCGCCATTCCCGCCGGGACTACTGCCGTGCGCCTGTTCTACAACGCTCCCCAGAAGGATGCCGTGATCAATGAAGTGATCTTCTCTTCCAAAAAATAGGCGGTTTTATCCGTCTTCCGCAGGGCCGCCCGGATATTCCGGCGGCCCTGCTGCGTACCGGCATGACGACTCCGGCAGGCGGCCGGACCGGAATGGTGAGAAAAAGGCTGGTCGTGGCCGTATGCCTTTTCCATGCCTCGTAAAAACGGCCTGGAACTCTTCCGCGTAAAGGGCGCGGGGAATGAGGAGCGCATTCAAACGGCCAGCCGTGCCGGGTACATTCGGCAGCCGTCCCGGCTGAAACATTCGGAAACAACCTTGACCCTGTTGGCCGGAGGGTTAAAATATTGACATGACACCGGGCTTTCATTGGACTCTGCGCCCCTCCGTGAAGGAGGACGATCCGGCCCTGAAAGCATTCCCCGCGGAACTTCCCCTGCTGGTCAAGCAGCTCCTGCTCCAGCGCGGATTCAAGGGAGGCGCGGAAACGGAACTGTTTCTGGAACCCAGGCTCTCCCACCTGAGCGATCCTTTCCTGATGGGGGAAATGGGCGCCGCCGTGGAACGCATCTTCCAGGCCGTGGACGCGGGGGAAACCGTGTGCATCTACGGGGACTACGATGTGGACGGCGTCACCTCCGTGGCCCTGCTCAGGGCCATTCTGATGGCGTACGACCTGGACCCCCAGTACTTCATTCCCGTCCGTTCCCGCGAAGGATACGGCCTGAGCGAAGCGGGCATGGAACGCTGCCTGTGCGAATGCTCGGACAAGCCCAGCCTGCTCATTACGGTGGACTGCGGCACTTCCTCCGTCAGGGAGGTGGACATGCTCAACAAGCGGGGAATAGACGTCATCATACTGGACCACCACGAGGCCGGACCGCAGGGCAGGCCGGACGCCGTGGCGGTGGTCAATGCCAAAATAGAGGAAAACAGCCCGTACACCTACCTGTGCAGCGCGGGCGTGGTTTTCAAGCTGGCGCACGCCCTGCTCAAGGTGCGGAAATTGAAAACCTTTGACCTCAAGCTCTACCTGGACCTGGTTGCCGTGGCTACCGTGGCGGACATCGTCCCCCTGGTGGATGAAAACCGGATTCTGGTGCGCCACGGCCTGGGCAGGCTGGCCCACAGCCGCCATACGGGGCTGAAAACCCTGACGGAAATAGCGGGCATCCGCCCCTCGGACGCCGCCAGCCATGCCGGATTCCTGAACGCCGCGCACGTGGGCTTCCGGATCGGGCCGCGCATCAACGCCGCCGGGCGCATGGACTCCCCCATGGATGCCCTGGAACTGCTGCTGACCATGGACAACAGGCGCGCCGTCCAGCTCGCCCAGATGCTGGACTCCCATAACCGCAAGCGGCAGGAGGAGGAGGAGGCTATCAGGACGGACGCCGTCCAAATGCTCCACAACTCCTTTGACCCGGAGCGGGACAACGTCATTGTACTGGGCTCCCGCGCGTGGCATCCCGGCGTGGTGGGCATTGTGGCCTCCCAGCTCATGCGGCGGTACCACAAGCCGACCTTCGTCATCGCCTTTGATGAAAGCGGGGTGGGCAAGGGCTCCGGGCGTTCCATCCCCGGCGTCTCCCTCGTGCAGGCCATCCATCAGTGTGCGGACACCCTCGTTTCCGGCGGCGGCCATGACATGGCGGCGGGCCTGGTGATTGAGGAATCCCGCATGGACGACTTCCGGCGGGCCTTCAACCGCTATGTTTCGGAGACCACCACGGAGGAACAGCGCTGCCCGGTGTTGAACATAGACATGGAAGTCTCCTTCCAGGCCCTGACTCTGGACCTGCTGGACAGCTATGAAAAGCTGGAACCCTTCGGCAACTCCAACCCCCAGCCCCTCTTCATGAGCTCCGACGTCTTCCCCACGGAGCCGCCCAAGCGCGTGGGAACCAACCATCTGAAGCTCTTCATGCGCCAGGGCATGGTGGAACGGGACGCCATCTTCTTCAACGGCGCGGAACGGGAACTCCCCGAACCGCCGTGGGACATCGCCTTCACGATTGACCGGAACGTTTACCGGGGCAGGGCCTCCCTGTCCATTTCCATTCAGGAAATCCGTTCCCACCGGGAAATGTGATTCGTCTTCCGGGTCCTTTTTCCCTGCAGGGGTAAAAGTATCATTCCCGAAATGCGCCTTTCCGCGCGCCGCAGGCTTGACAACAATCCGGCGGAAGTGCATTGTCTGGCCTGTTCCGCCCATTCGGGGAGGATTTGTTGTAAAAATAGGCAAGATGAATACCCTGTTCCTGCAAGGTCGTCTATTGCTACTTCTCGGACGGTAGTCCGTGAAGATATCTTGATATGCGCCGGTGAGCCGTTCCGGCGCGAGGGAAGTAAACGGCTGGTCTTGATTTGCGCCAAAGGAATGATTCCGGAACAGGAACATTTTCCGTGCGCAGTTTCCGAAGGAACGAACACTTAACATTTTTACTGTAATGAAAGAACACATACATATTTTTGATACGACGCTGAGGGACGGGGAACAATGCCCCGGAGCCGCCATGACCGTGGAACAGAAGGTGCGGATAGCCATGCAGCTTGAAGCCTTGGGCGTGGACGTCATTGAAGCCGGGTTCCCCGTCATTTCCGACGGCGACTTCCAGGCCGTCCGCACCGTGGCGGAGCGCACGGAGTCAAGCCGCGTCTGCGGTCTGGCCCGCTGCGTGGAAAAAGACATTCTGGCCGTTCATGAGGCCGTGTCTCCGGCCGGGGACCGGGGGCGCATCCACCTCGTTCTGGCGACTTCCCCCATTCACCGCCAGTACAAGATGAACAAGAGCCGCGCGGAAATCCTGGAGATGGCCGTCAAGGGCGTCTCCCTGGCCGCGGGACTGTGCCGGGAAGTGCAGTTTTCCGCGGAGGACGCCTCCCGCACGGAACCCGATTTTCTGGCGGAGGTGGTGGAAGCCGTCATTGGTGCGGGAGCCTCCATCGTCAACATCCCGGACACGGTGGGGTACACGATGCCGGATGAATTCCACCGCCTGATCTCCTACTTGAAGTCCAACGTCCCCAACGTGGAGCGCGCCGTCATTTCCGTGCACTGCCATGACGACATGGGGATGGCCGTGGCCAATTCCCTGGCGGCCATCCGGGCCGGAGCCCGGCAGGTGGAGGGGACGATCAACGGCATCGGGGAACGGGCCGGAAACACCGCTCTGGAGGAGGTCGTCATGGCGGTCCATTCCCGCCCGGACTTCTTTTCCGGCCTGGAAACAGGCATCCGGACGCGGGAGCTGGTGAAAACCAGCCGCATCGTGGCGGAGATGAGCGGCATGGCCGTTCCCCGTTCCAAGGCCGTGGTGGGGGCGAACGCTTTTTCCCACGGTTCCGGCATTCATCAGGACGGCATCCTGAAAAACCGCAGCACGTATGAAATCATGAACCCGGAGGAAATAGGCTGGGGCCCTACGGAACTGCCCCTGACCAAGCATTCCGGCAGGCATGCCGTGAAAGTGCGGCTGGACGCGCTGGGCTTTTCCATCCCAGAAGAGGACATGCCGCGTTTCTTCGAACTGTTCAAGCAGCGCGGTGACTGCTGCAAATTCGTGTATGACGACGATCTGTCAGACATGGCCAGGTCCATGCTGGCCTGAATTCACGCCGTCCGGGACCTGCCGCAAGGTTCCCGGACGGCTGTTCCGTAACCGGGAACGGTCCTGCGGCGGCGGGAGGGCAAGGTTGATGAAAAACCCCATGAATTTGCTCCGTATAGATTCCATATGTGGCTCCCCAAACTAATCCCGTCCCTGTTCCTCTGCCTGTCCGGTCTTTTCGCGCAGGCCGCGGAGAATGTCCGCGTTCACGGCATTGCCGACCTGTCCCATGAATTCTCCTTTTATGCGGACGGCAGATTCCGCAGCCAGTATCTTCCCGACCAGGTTGTCTTGAGCAACTGGGGCAACCTCTATGATCTGGATACGAAGAATATCAACCTGATCGCCCTGCTGGGCTGTGACGGCAACGTGCGCTACAATGCCCGCGACGTCGCCTTTCTGAAGAAATTCCTGCGGCAGGGCGGCTGCGTGCTGATTGCCGGGAATGCGGGAACAAAAGGCCAGAACCTGCTGCTCTCCGAATTCGGCGCCCGGTTTGAAGGGAAGGCCGTTCCTCCCTTTTCCCTGGCTTCCGCTGTGGGCGGTTCTTCCGCCGTCGCCGGAAACAACTTGAGCGTGCTGGTCCTGAAACCGGGAGGGAAGTGGGAGACCCTCGTGCAGGATTCCGCGCAGTCCCCCGTGATGGCCCGCAGGAAGGAAGGAAAGGGAACATTGATTGCCGTGGCCCGCAATTTGCTGGGCAGCAATCCTGACGGCAAGGACGCCCTGAACAGGGAATGGGTAACGCCCGTACTGAAGGAGGCCGCTTCCGGCAAAGAGGTGAGCGGGGAAAAGCCGCTGCCCGCGGTAGGTTCCACCCGGATGGGAAATTCGAAGGTGGTGGATGGCGTGACGTTCCATTATTCCGATTATCTGGCGCCCTACTTCCAGGACATGATCAGGATTGAGGCCCAATGCCGCCCCGCCATGGAAAAGCGCCTCGGCGTGCCTCTCTCCCAGGGAATGGGAAACCAGGTGGGGCTGCTGGCGACCGGAGGCGGGGGCTTTTCCGCCGGAGGCTATGTGGGCCTGGCCGTCTTCTGGGAGAATTTTCCGAAGGAAAAGAAGGGCATGATCGAATTCCTGTGCCATGAATTCACCCACTCCTGGGTGCTTCCCCATCCCGAGGTATGGAACGAACCCATCGCCACCTACGTGGGGGACGTGGTCATGGGCGACCTGGGCTATCCGGAGGAAGGCAAACGCCGCATTGAAAACACCATCCGCCGCGCCAGCACCCTGGATCCGGACATGACCGTGTACGACATCTACGGCAACACGGAACGCCCCGGAGCCGTCCGGCTGGACGGAGGCAGGAAAAACGAGATACACTGGGGCAAGTCGTTCTGGGTCTTTGAACAGCTCCGCGGCATGGACCCGGAGTTCCTCTCCAAATACTTCCGGGCCAAGCGGAAATATGTTCCCGCCAGAATGGACCACCGCTATAACATGGATGACACCGTGGCTGTCATCAGCATTGCGCTGGGGAAGGACATGTTCCCGTGGTTCAATGAACACGGCATGCCTGTGGACCGGGAAAAGACCCCGTTCAGCAAGCATATTCCTTCCGGAAAATAAATGGGGCGCACCGCCTTACCGGACCAGTTTCAGAATGATTCTGCGCAACCTGTAGGAGACTTTTTTCAGGAAGGTGTTCCGGCTGAGTTCCCGGTATGCCGCGGCGTGGTCGTTCCGGCGCATGGCGGAAAAGAAACTGTCATCAACTCCGGGATGTGCTTCCAGTGCCTGGCGCCAGATGGAACTTTCGTTCAGCTTTTGCAGGGCTTCCGGCATGCTGCGGGCCGTGAGCTGGCCTGAAACGGCCAGGGTTGCCAGAAAACTGCGGACGTTGTTCAGGAACGCCCTCAATTCACTTTTTTTCCAGTCTTCCCGGTCCGTCATGCCCATTTTGCGGGAGTGCAGGCGGATCATGTCGTCAAACAGGGACAGCGTGAGATTTCCCGTCACTCCCCCGAATTTGTACACGTACACATCCTTTGCCAGCAGGGCGATGCGTTCTGCCGCGGGGAAGACCCGGAGGTTGAACAACTGGTCTTCCGCATATCTCAGTCCGCTTGGGGCGGGACGGCTGGCAAGCAGGAATTCCCTGCCGTAAAGCTTGGTGCACATTTTCCCGTAAGTGTAGAACAGGCCATACCGGTCCATGCCGAAAAAGCCGGAATAATAGGAAGAAAGGAACTCCTGCCGCTCCACCACGCGGTTTTCCGGAATGGCCCCGTCTTTTCTGCGGAAGAGGCCGAAGCGGTCCAGATGCCTGACATAGTCCCCGATGACGATGTCGGCGTTTTCCCGCATGGCCATTCGGGTCATGGCTTCCACGCAGTCCGGAAAAACGACGTCGTCGCCATCCAGAAACATCACGTATTGCCCCGTCGCCCTGTCCATGCCGGCATACCGCGCGGCGTCCACGCCCGCGTTGTTCTGGTGGATGGCCGTCATGCAGGAATGCCGGGCCGCATACTTGTTCAGAATATCCGGCGTATGGTCCGTGGAACCGTCGTTGACCAGGATGATTTCCAGAGAAGGCCAGGTCTGGGACAGCAGGCTGTCCAGGCAGGCGGAGATGCTCGTTTCCAGATTGTAGATGGGAACAATGACGCTGACCAGGGGGAGCTCTGCGCCGTTTTGGATGGAAGTGTTCATGTTGTCGGTGACGATGGAGATGGCCGTCCTCAACTCAGGAAAAATGCCCCGAGCGGGCAGGGGGGGAACATAGCCTCTCCGGAACGCGGCAGGAAGAATAGAATAGTTGCCGGAATGAAACAATGCCGAAAAACCATTTCTGTTGTCGGATACCTCCGGATTCTTGTTTTTATTCTTTTAGTATTCAATATATAATAAACTCTAATAAAAAATGTTGCTTCTTAAAGAGACTGGGTAAACGGATTATCAGTCCGCTGTCAATCGAAGATCCTGGCAATAGGCAGATTAAGACAATTATAACCCTACTTAAGCAATAGGGATTTTTTTATTTACCTCCGCATAATATTGATTTTATTAGGTTTCCCGGAAGCTTTTTTCAAGCGGACTGATAATCCGGTAATATTTAGGCACGGGTCTCTGTTTTATGTATGTGTTTTGAATTTATTCCAGTTTCTTTGTACACATCCTTGTTTAACTGGATCATTCTTTTATTGATGGCCGTCGCTGTATATCAGGCGGGAACCGGCGTGATTTATACGGGTTCCATGGCCAAAATGAATAATTTCACAGGATTTGTCTTTGTTGTGGCGCTGATCCTGTACATGGGGGCCCGCCCGGTCAGCCCGGAATTCGGAGATACCATCAATTACGCCGCGGAATTCCAGACGCTTCAGACGGAGGAAAGCGGCAACTGGATGGCGCAGGCGACATCCCTGCGCGGGGAATGGCTGTTTGCCCTTATTCTGCATGCGTGGGTGCAGTACGGGAATGTCCACGACTATTTTCTTTCCTGTTCTGCAGTGTACGTGGGGGCTCTGGCGCTGGCCAGCTACAGGATTTTCGGCGGAAGGTGGTTCATTCCCTTTCTGACGGCTTGCGCCATGTTCACCTTCTGGGTTTACGGTGTCAACGGAATCCGCAACGGCATGGCCGCCTCCGTGATGATTCTCGGTCTGTCCTTCCGGGATAACCTCAAGTACCTGGTGCTTTTTTCCCTTCTTGCCGTCAGCCTGCACAAATCCATGGCTCTGCTCATCGGAGCCGGAGCCTGCGCCTGGTTCCTGACAGATACCCGGTATTATGTGGCGGCGTGGCTGGCCTGCATTGTGGCGGTTATTCTGGCCGGTCCGGCCATTGGGGAAATGATTGCCTCTTCCGGCCTGTTTGACGATCCGCGCCTGACCCTCTACATCAGTTCCGCGGAGGAGGTAAAGGCGGCCAGCCCCTTCTTCAGCAGCACGGGGTTTCGCTGGGATTTCCTCCTTTACAGTGCGCTTCCCATCGTGACGGGCTGTTATTTTATTTTCAGGCAGGAGTACCGGGATGCCATGTATACGTGGCTGCTCAATATTTACATCGCGGCGAATGCGTTCTGGATTCTCTGCATGTATGCGGCGTTCAGCAACAGGTTCGCCCAGCTCTCCTGGTTCCTGATGGGATTCGTATTCATTTATCCCTTCTTCAAGTACAGGTTCTGGGCGGATCAGGAAAAGAAGCTGGCCGGCTTTTTCCCGCTGATTTATGCGTTTACCTTCTACATGAATATTTACAACGCATGAGAAAAAAACTCATCAGGATTGCGGCGGCTCCCATGTCTCTGGACCTGCTGCTCAGGGGGCAGTTGAATTACCTGAACGGGTATTTTGACGTTCTGGCCGTAGCTTCCCCCGGTGTGGAGCATGCGCGCATCCGCCGGCGTGAAGGCGTGGAGACCGTGGAGCTTGAAATAGAGCGGACGATTTCCCTGTGGAAGGATTTGAAGAGTTTGTGGCGTTTGTTTGCCCTGTTCCGCCGGGAACGCCCCTGGGGCGTGCACTCCCTGACTCCTAAAGCCGGTCTTTTAAGCATGGCCGCCGCCGCCCTGGCCCGTGTTCCTGTGCGGGTGCATACGTTCACCGGGCTGATTTTCCCCTACCGGAAAGGCGCGTTTAAATTCCTGCTCAGGCAGATGGACCGCCTTACATGCCTGTTCGCCACCCATGTCATCCCGGAGGGTGAAGGTGTCAGAAAGCTTCTGATTGCGGAAAAAGTGACGGGAAAATCTCTGGAAGTCCTGGCCCACGGTAATGTCAACGGCGTTGATTTGGAGCATTTCCGGCAATCCGGCCGCCGGGAGGAGGAAAGGCGGCGTCTTGGTCTTCCCGCAGGGGCCGTTTTGTTTGTCTTTGTCGGCAGAATCACGGAAGACAAGGGCATCCGGGAATTGCTTGCCGCGTTTTCCGCATTGCGCGGAGATGAGGAGCAGGGGGGAATTCCTGTTTTTCTAGCGCTGGTGGGTGGTCTGGAAGGTTATGCTGCAGCTGATTTGGAGATGCCCGGAGTGTTCGTGCCCGGCTTTCAGGAGGACATCCGGCCCTGGCTGGAAGCCGCGGACGTTTTTGTTCTGCCCAGCTACAGAGAGGGATTTCCAAACTCCCTTCTTCAGGCGGGAGCGATGGGACTGCCTTCCATCGCCGCGGATGTGTGCGGATGCAATGAAATTATAGAAGACGGCGTGAACGGCCTGCTGGTGGCCGTCCGGGATGAAGAGGCGTTGCGCAGCGCCATGGCCTCCTTCCGGGATGATCCGGAACGGCGGCTGCAAATGGGCGCGAGAGCCGCGGAAAATGTAAGGAGGAAATATTCCTGCCGGATGGTATGGGATGCCCTGCTCAATTTTTACGGGAGAATATCATGATATACGGGAATGGCATCAAGCGTCTTATGGATTTTTCTCTCGCACTGGCGGCCCTGGCTCTGCTGTCCGTGCCGTTCCTGCTGCTGGCGCTGCTGCTGGCCCTTGCCAACCGGGGAACGCCGTTTTTCCGCCAGACGCGCCCGGGGCGCGGCGGCAGGCTGTTCCGCATTGTCAAATTCAAGACCATGACGGATGCCCGTGATTCCCGCGGAGAACTGCTTTCGGACGAACAGCGCCTGACGCGCGCGGGGGCCCTGGTGCGTTCCCTGTCTCTGGATGAATTGCCCCAGTTGTTCAACGTTCTGGCCGGGCAAATGAGCTTCATTGGTCCCCGGCCGCTGCTGCCGGAATACCTTCCCTTGTATACGGCGGAGCAGGCGCGCCGCCACGACGTGCGGCCCGGCATCACGGGATGGGCCCAGGTGAACGGGCGAAATGCCATCAGCTGGGAACGCAAGTTTGAGCTGGATGTCTGGTATGTGGACCATCTGAACTTCCTGCTGGATATGCGCATTATTTTTTTAACGCTGGCCAAAGTGGTCCGGCGGCAGGGCATCAGCGCGGAAGGGTGCGCCACCATGCAAAAATTCACGGGTTCAGGAAAATGAAAAAGAACATAGCTATTGTAGGCGCCGGAGGATTCGGCAGGGAGACGGCTTGCTGTCTCCGGGCGATCAATGAAACGTCGTCCGCATGGAATTTGATAGGCTTCTTTGACGACAAGGTGCCGGCGGCCACGAAAAACGAATACGGCCAGGTGCTGGGCACCGTTGAAGACTTGAACGCATGGAGAGAGCCTTTGTCCATCGTGCTTGCGATAGCCTCCCCGGATGCGCTCAAGCGCATTTCCGGACGGCTGGACAACGCCCTGCTGGATTTTCCGAATATCATCGCGCCGGACGTGAAGTTTTATGACTGCGGCAGTGTCTCCATGGGGAAAGGCAATGTCATCAGCTTCGGCCATGTCTTCAGCTGCCATGTGAACATGGGTGATTTCAACCTGTTCACCTGCGGTTCCCTGATCGGGCATGACGTCGCCCTGGGGCATTGGAACGTAGTGGCCAACGGCTGCAAGGTTTCCGGCGGCGTCACGCTGGGGAATTCCAATTTCCTGGGGGCCGCTTCCGTGGTGCTTCCCTGCCGGAAGGTTGGGGAGCGTGTGGTGCTGGGAGCCAACTCCACGCTCGTCAGGGATGCGCTGGAAGAGGGAACCTATGTGGGGTGCCCTGCCGTGCTTAAAAAGTCCGCGCCTCCCTCGCCCGAGAAGAAATCCATGATCTGGCTGTCCCTGGCGCAGACGGGAGAGGCGGAAGAGCGGTTTGTACGGGAGGCTTTTGATTCCAAATGGGTGACGACGGTAGGGCCGAATGTGGACGCCTTTGAACGGGATCTTGAAGAGTACCTGGGCGAGCGGCATGTCGTGGCTCTGGCGTCCGGAACGTCCGCCCTGCATCTGGGGCTGGTGATGCTGGGCGTAGGGCCTGGGGACGAAGTCCTCTGCCAGTCCATGACGTTTGCGGCGTCCGCCAATCCCATTGTTTACCAGGGAGCTTCCCCCGTGTTTGTGGACAGTGAGGAAAAAACATGGAACATGTCTCCCGAATTTCTGGAGGAAGCCATCAGGGACCGCATCAGGCAGACGGGCCGCGCTCCCAAAGCCATTATTCCGGTGGACCTTTACGGCATGCCCGCCAGCATGACGGAGATTATGGAAATTGCCGGGAAATACGGCATTCCCGTGCTGGAGGACGCCGCAGAAGCGCTGGGTTCCGAGTACCGGGGGAGAAAATGCGGCATATTTGGCACTTATGGCGTTTTTTCTTTCAACGGGAACAAGATCATCACCACCTCCGGCGGGGGCGCCCTGTGCTGCCCGGATGAGGAATCCCGGAACAGAGTCAAATTTTACGCCACCCAGGCACGGGACCAAGCGCCGCATTATGAACATTCCCACATCGGCTATAACTACCGTCTCAGCAACGTGTGCGCGGGCATAGGCCGCGGCCAGATGCTTTCCCTCCCCTCATTCCTGGAGAAGAGGCGCAACATTCATGAGCAGTACAGAAACCGGCTTTCCGGCGTTCCGGGGCTGTCCCTGCTGGAAAACCCGTCCTCCCATTACCGTTCCAACCACTGGCTGACCTGCGTGCTGGTCAATCCGGAAGAAGCACGTTTTGACCGGGAAACGTTGCGGCTGGCCTTGCAGAAAGCGGGCGTGGAAAGCCGCCCCCTCTGGAAGCCCATGCATTTACAGCCCGTGTTCCGTTCCTGTCCTTTTTATGGCGCCGGCGTGTCGGACCGCCTGTTTGAGCGGGGGCTCTGCCTGCCGTCGGGGAGCGCCCTGGGCCAGGAAGAACTGGACCTCATCATTGATGTGATTTCCAACCTTTAACACGTATGCCCATAACTCACAGCCCCATAGCGCGATCTCTCTATTACACCAGGCATTATTTACTGAATGTCAACGGGAAGTTTATCTTCTTCCTGGATATTGCGGTGGCGTCTTTCATGACGGTGCTGGCGTGCTATTATTACCGGTTCCTCTACCGGGGGGACTGGGTGGACAACAATCTGCTGTACGCCCTTCTTGTCGATTTTGCGGTTACGGCCTTCTTCCTCTGGAATTCGGGAGTTTACAAAACGCTTGTCCGTTATACGACCATGAAGGACCTGCTGAGGATCATGGTGGCCGTTCTTTTGTCCAACGTGGTTTTGTACGTGTTCAGTATCATTGTATGGCCGGCGTATTTCCGGATATTCATTGCCTGCGGCATTTTCAATTTCATTCTGACTTCTCTGGCGCTGATCGGATGCCGCATGGCGTGCATCGGCGGAAGAAGATGGCTGGAGAATTTCAATTCCAATAAAACGGTTGCTTCCATTACCACAACCGGACGCAAGAGGGCGGCATTGGTCGGAAAACTGGATGCCTGCCTGTTGAAGGCTTCCCTAATCAAAAGCCTGAAGAGTGATGAGTATGAGATTGTGGGCATCCTGACGTCGGAACCGCATGCGGACGGGAAGAAAATCAAGGGCATTCCGGTGCGTTTCGTCAAGGAAGTTTCCGATGTGGAGGAGGTGCTGGATGTTTTCCAGGCCTCGGCCATCATTTTCGTGGGAAAAGGATATCTTCTGGAGGAAAAAAAGCTGGCCGACATCTGCCTGGAGAGGGGCATCAACCTGCTCGTTTCCCATGATCTTTTCCAGTCGTTTGACGACTATTCCGGATTTGCAGTGGACGGGGTGCAGATTGAAGACCTGATGGAGCGCGAGGAAATCAAGATCGACGAAGAAGTCATTTCCGAAGGAATCAGCGACAGCGTGGTGATGGTGACAGGAGCCGCCGGCTCCATAGGCAGCGAGCTCGTCAGGCAGTTGTGCCGGTTTTCCCCCCGGAAGATCGTGCTGCTTGACCATGCCGAGACGCCGCTGTGGATGATCCGCAAGGAAATAGAAAAGGATTATCCGCATATTCCCATCGCAGGCGCCGTGACCAGCATCTGCCACCACCGCCAGATGGAGCGGCGCATGCGGGAGTACAGGCCGGATTTGATTTTCCACGCCGCCGCGTACAAGCACGTTCCCATCATGGAGGAAGATCCCTGCACGGCCGTGGTCAATAATGTGAAAGGAACCATGCACGTGGCCTCTCTGGCCGTCAAGTACGGCGTCAAGCGGTTTATCATGGTTTCCACGGACAAGGCGGTGAATCCTACCAGCGTCATGGGAGCCACCAAGCGCCTGGCGGAAATGTACGTCCAGAGTCTGGGAGAAGCATTGAAACAGAATCCGGAAAAAGGTTCCACCATCTTCATCACCACCCGTTTCGGCAATGTGCTGGGAAGCGCCGGTTCCGTGATTCCCTTCTTCAAGGAACAAATCAAGAGAGGGGGGCCCGTGACGGTGACCCACCCTGAAATTGTCCGTTATTTCATGACTATTCCGGAGGCTTGCCGGCTGATTCTACAGGCGAATGCCATGGGGAAGGGCGGCGAGATTTTCGTGTTCGACATGGGCGAACAGGTCAAGATCGTGGATCTGGCTGAAAAAATGATACGCCTGGCGGGGCTTTCCCCCTTGAAGGATATCCGCATCGTCTTTACCGGATTGCGCCCCGGAGAAAAGCTGTATGAAGAGCTTCTGACGGATGATGAGCAAACCCTGGAAACTGCCCACAAGCGCATCCGAATTTTCCAGACCAGAAAATATGAAATTTCCTCCCTGAAGAATTCCCTGGAAACCCTGGTCTCGCATGCTGAATCCCTCCGGATGGAGGATACCATCCGTTCCATGAAGCAGTTGATTCCCGAATATAAAAGCAATAATTCCCCTTATCAGAAATATGACTACCTGCACTCAAAAAAACTCCTCACCATCTAACCCTTGCCTAATCCATCCAATGAAATACCTACATCCATTCCTCCGTTCCACCGTGTGGAGCCGCCTTCTGGTGGGCGCCGTCCTGGTATGCGTTCTCTCCGCCTGTGTCAAGCCTGAAGAAGTCAATTATGTCCAGAACCTGGTGCTGGACCAGAAATCTTCCATCGGGAAGGAGTATAAAATAGTCATCAAGAAGGATGACCGCCTCTTCATTTCCGTCAGCAGCAAGAATCCCACCCTCGCCCAGATGTTCAACAAGGACAGCGGCAGCGTTTCCAGCCCCAGGGACGACGAGCGCGGATACTTCGTGAATACGGACGGCGATATCGTGTTCCCCGTTCTGGGCAGAATCAAGGCTGTGGGCAAGACCTGCACCCAGCTGGCGAACGATATTGAAAACGAGATTATCAGGGAAGGGTACATCAAGGACCCTGCCGTCAGCGTGCGCCTGATGAACTTCAAATTCTCCGTTCTCGGGGAAGTGTCCAAGCCGGGCAATTATGAAATCAAGGGGGAACGCCTGACGCTGCTGGAAGCGCTGAGCAAGGCTGGAGACCTGAACATGGATGGCAACCGTGACATTTATATCATCCGGGAGGCTGGGGGAGAGCGCATCGCGTCCAAGGTGGACCTGCGCAACAGCGACCTGTTTCATTCCCCCTATTACTATATCCAGCAGAATGATGTTATTTACGTCACTCCATCCGACAGAAAAGTGAATACCCGGAGCGAGCAGCTCCAGATTTATCCCTACCTCATTTCCGGCACCTCTATTGCCATGGTCATCCTGGCCTTCTGCATTTAATCCCATGAACGATCTTTCTCCCAAGAAGGAATCCCTGGATGCCGTGGGCGCTGCCTCGGTATCCCTGTTTCCCAGCCCCAAGGCCATTCTGGGCCGGATTGTCCGGAAGTGGTATTGGTGTGTGCTTTCCCTGTGCATCTGCCTTCCCCTGGCCTATTTGTATGCAGCGCGGCAGCCCCAGGTTTACGGAAAGGCCACCACCATCCTCATCAAGGACGATTACCCCAAGGAATCCGTGGCCGCCACGGTGCTGGCCACCTCCAATGGCATCGTCAATACGGTCGCCACTAACCTGGATAACGAGATGTTCCTGCTTTCTTCCCATTCCTTGCTGGAAACGGTAGTCCGGAAGCTGAAGCTGGACGTCACCTACTGGAAGAAGGACAAGTTCCGCAAAGTGGAAGTTTATGAGGATTCCCCCATTGCGGTGCAGTTCACGCCGGAGGGGGGAGCGGCTGACGCCAGGTTCTGCGTGGTTCCTCTTTCCGGGAAGGAATTCCGGCTGGAGAAGGATGAAAAGGACCGCGGGGGTCAGGAAACGGGAACTTTCGGCAAGGAGGTCCGCTTCAACTCCCTGACGTTCATCGTGGAGAAAACTCCCCGGTTCAGTGAAGCCGCGCTGAACGTGCCCGTGATTGTCAGGAAAACCTCCGTCAGGAATGCGGCGGTGGGGTTGAGAAGCGGATTGACCGTCAAAAAGGCAAATGGAAAGAATAACCTGGTCAATGTTTCCATCCGCTGCAACAACCCGGTGAAGGCGGAGGTCATCCTCCACAGCATCGTCCATTTTTACAATGAGGCGTCCCTGAAAGAAAAAAACACGCGCGGCACAAAGACGAACAAATTCATCGGGGAGCGCCTGGCTGTCATCAGCGAGGAAATGAGAAAGAATGATCTGGCCGTTGAAAAGCTGAAAAAGGAGACAAATATCCTGACAGACCTGTCCACCGCGCTCACGGAAGAATATGAGAACAGCATCAATGACAAGAAGGATTTGAGGGAGCTGGCGCTGGAGATCAAGTCCATCGAATATCTGAAGCAGTATCTGGAAGAGGAGGCGGAACATGACGCGAAGCTGGTGCCCATCAATTCGAAAATAGCGGACATGGGCATCCGGGACCAGATCGGCGTGTTCAATGACACCCTGCTGAAGAAGACCAGCCTGAAGGTGAATGCAGGGGACAACAATCCCATTGTCCGTGAGCTGGAAGCCAATTTGTCCTCCCTGAAGGATGCGTTGAAACGTTCCGTGAACAATTACTATACTTCCCTGTTGGTCAAGAAGAAGAACATTCAGGACCAGCATGAGAAGACGCGGGAGCACATCAGGAACGTCTCCAGCAGGGAACGGGACGTTAACTACATTGACCGGGAGCAGCGCGTCCGGGAATCCCTGTATGTTTTCCTGTTGAACAAAAGGGAGGAAAATTCCCTGGCCCTGGCCGCCACGGAAGACAATGCGCGGATGGTGGACGGCGTGCGCGGAGGGGCCGGTCCGCTGGCTCCCAACGTACCCAAGATTCTGCTGGTGGGCTTCCTCGTCGGGCTGGCCGTTCCCGTCCTGGGATGCGTGATTGCCGCGATGATGGATTCACGGGTGAAGCGCAGGGAGGAAATAGAATCCCTGACGGACATTCCCGTTTACGGGGTGCTTCCCCGCAAGCCCAGGAAGTTGAAAAACCAGGAAATCGTGGTGAATCTGGAAGAGCCTTCCGAATTGTCGGAAAGCTTTCCTCTTCTCGCCGAACGCCTGGTCTCTCTGGCGGAAGAAAACGGTCCCGGCGGTTTCAGCATTCTGCTGACATCTTCATGCCCCGGAGAAGGAAAGACCTATCTGGCCGTGAATTTGGCCCTGTCCCTTGCCGTGGCCGGAAAGAAGGTTCTCCTGATGGACATGGACTTGAGGAAGGGAACGCTCAGTTCCCTGCTGGGAGGGCAAGGGAAGCCCGGAATAGGGAATCTGGACCGCTCCGGGGAAGGCGGATGGCGCTCCCTGGTGGAGAAATCCTCCGTTTCCGATCATTTGGATTATCTTTTTGCCGGAACTCTGCCGGACCATCCGTCCCGGCTTTTGCTGCATGACCGCGTCCGGGTGCTAATGGAGGAATTGAAGGAGCATTACGACTTCATCTTCATGGACTGCGTTCCCTACGCTTCCCTGGCGGATGCGCGCATCGTCGCCAGGCTGGCGGACGCCACGCTGTACGTCATGCGGGCCGGGTGCGTGAGGAAACGCGACCTGCCCTGTCTGCAGAAAACGTGGAAGAATGGGAAATTGAAGCGCATGGGCATTGTCCTGTGCGATGTGGAGAACCATTCCCGTTCCTCCCGGAAATATGCCATGTACAGGAGTTTTGACACTTCTTCCCCGTGTCTGGGAAAATGACCCTGCCTGAAAACAATGATCATGTCCGGTTCGCGTCTCAACGTTTTGTTTCTGGTGGAATCCCTCGCCGGGGGAGGAGCTGAAAAAATCCTTTCCGGCCTGGTGCGCGGATTGGACCGGGACAAATTCAACGTGACGGTATGCGCTGTCGTGGATTGCGGGCAGTACCGGGATGAAGTCCGGAAGCACGCCCGCTACCGCTTCATCGTGGGCGGACGGGGCTGCCTTTACCGGTTGAAGTACGCGCTGGTGTACCGTTTTTTGCCCGCCGGGTGGATTTACAAATGGTTCATTGCCGGGGATTACGATGTGGAGGCGGCCTTTACGGAAGGCCTGCCTACCCGCCTGCTGGCGGCCGCGCCTGCGGGAAAGCGCGGAAAGGCCGGGAAGACCAGGAAAATAGCCTGGGTGCATGTGGATCTGGAAGCCAGGCCCTGGACACAAGGAGTGGTATTCCGGTCGCTGGACGAGGAAAAAAGGGCTTATGGCCGTTTCCACGTGGTGGCCCATGTGTCGCGGATGGTGAAAGAGGCTTTTGAAAGGCGTTTTGGAACGCATCCCGGTTCCGTCGTCGTGCATAATCCGGTGGACCGGGACGAGGTGCTGGCCAAATCCGCCGCTGTGGAGGAAGTTCCTGAAAAAAAGTGCTTCAGGATAGTTTCCGTCGGGCGTCTGGAAGAACAGAAGGGGTTTGACAGGCTTATCCGCGCCCTCGCCCGGCTGAAAGAGCGGGGCCAGGCAGCGGAATTGGTTCTCCTTGGGGAAGGAAGCCTCAGAAGCGATCTGGAACGGCTGGCTGCCGGGCTGGGAGTTTCGGAATCCCTGCTGATGCCCGGTTTTATGGAAAATCCCTACCCGTGGATGGCGGGGGCGGACTTGTTCGTGTGCAGTTCCCGCAGCGAGGGAATGAGCACCGTCGTGACGGAAGCCCTCATTTTGGGCGTGCCCGTTCTGGCGGTGGAATGCTCCGGAATCGGGGAACAACTGGGAATGGGCAGGTTTGGCCGCATGGTGGATAATGACGACGAGGCGCTGGCCCGTGCGCTGGAAGACTTCGTGTCCGGCAGGGAATCGTATGCGGAATGGCGGGAAAAGGCGGCTTTGGGAGGCCGGCAGGTGGCCTACGCGGGTGCCGTCCGGGAGGTGGAACGTCTGCTGGAGGGAGCGGAAAGATGAAAAAAAGAATCGTGTTTTTCGTCAACAGCCTGACGGGCGGCGGCGCGGAAAAAGTCCTGCAAACCCTGCTGAACGGCTGGGAAGGGCGCGGCTGGGATATTTCCGTCTATTGCCTGAAAAAGGAGGACGTGCCGCCCGGTTATCCCCGGAGCATTGCCTTCCATTTTCTGCTTGATTCCCTGAGGAAAGGGGACGGGTTTTGGACGCGCCTGAAAGTCAAGGCGGGGAACAAGCTGAAGCTGCTGGTATACAGGCATTGCCCTCCGCCGGTCTTTTACCGCATGTTTGTCCGCGGAACCTATGATGTGGAGGCGGCCTTCATTGAAGGTTACGCCACCAGAATTGCCAGCGGCTCTCCCAATCCGGACAGCCGTAAGCTGGCATGGGTGCATATTGACCTTGCCGCCAATCACTGGACGCTGCCGGCCTACAGGAATGCGGAAGAGGAAAAACGGGCCTACCGGCAGTTTGATACGGTGGTTTCCGTTTCCCGGGACGTTCGGGAATCCGTAGTGGCCCTGGCCGGTCCCCTGCGCGATGCCAGGGTTCTTTACAATCCGATCGATGCGCAGGCCATCAGGGAAAAATCCGCGGAATTCGTGCCGCAGCGTCCGGAGGGAAAGATGCTTTTCTGCGCCTCCGGCCGTCTTGTCCGCCAGAAGGGATTCGACCGCCTGGCGGAAGCGTGCCGTCATCTGGTGCAGGCGGGATTCTCCTTCCATCTCTGGATTCTGGGAGAAGGACCGGAGGGCCGGAAGCTGAAGGCCCTGACCGGGGAGTGGGGCTTGCAGGACAGGATCACATTCCTGGGCCATCGGGAAAATCCGTATCCCTATATGCGGGCGGCGGACTGGATGGTGTGTTCTTCCCGCAGCGAGGGGCATTCCACCGTCATTTCGGAAAGCCTGGTTCTCGGTATTCCCGTGGTTTCCACCCTGTGTTCCGGCGTCCGGGAGCAATTGGGGGACGGGGAATTCGGGCTGGTTGCCGGCAATAATACGCAGGACCTGCTCCGCGCTCTGGAAGATATCCTGACGGGAAGGGCCGACCGCCGGGATTACGGCGAACGGGCTCTCCGCGGAGGCAGCCGTTTTGATCTGGACGGACGGATGAGTGCCCTGGAAGGGCTTTTTGAAACAACCCATTGAATCGCATGCCTTTTGTCTCCGTTATCATTCCTGTTTTCAATGCCGGGCATTTTCTGGAAGAATGTGTGGATTCCGTCCTTCGGCAAAACCTGACGGATTTTGACGTCTGCCTGGTGGATGACGGTTCCACGGACGGGAGCGGCATCCTGTGCGATGCCCTGGCCACCCGGCATGAGAGGATCCATGCGGTTCACATGGGGAGGAACAGGGGCGTATCCGCGGCGAGGAACCGCGGCATTGAAGAAACGGAGGGCTCGTGGCTGTGCTTTGTTGACGGGGATGACCGGGTGGAGCCCGCGTGCCTGCGGACTCTGGCCGCCGCCGTGGAAGACGGGGAATGCGATCTGGCCGTCGCCGGGCTGCGTTCCGTGCGTGCCGGCGGAAAGGACGTGCTTACGGTGCCCGTGCCGGTGGAACTGGAGGCCGTCCCCGGAAGGGAGGAGGAGTGGGTGCGCCTGTTCCGCACCTTCCTGCTCTTCGGACCCGTTGCCAAGTTGTACCGCAGGGAGCTGGTGGACAGGTATTCCATCCGCTTTCCGGAAGGCGTCTCCTATGGGGAGGACCTGGAATTCAACATGGCCTACCTGAAGCACATCAGGCGGCTGAGGACGGTGGACAAGGCTGTTTATTTCTACCGCAGGGCGGAAAAGGGCACTCTGTCCACGCGGTTCGTTCCGGAAAAATTTGAATGGATTGCCGGACAGTTCAGGATGGTCCGGCAATATTTCCGCGACCAGGGGCTTCAGGGCGGCCTCGTGGAGAATTATCTGGCGTCCCGGTGGTGGGGAATGGTGTATGATTCCCTGTTTGAAATTTACCGTTTCAAGGAGTGCCGCGGCGTGAAGGACCGCTTCAAGGCTGTCCGCAGTATTCTGAAAGTTCCGGAAAACGCGTTGCTGCGCGCCCATCCCGGCGCATTTCCCTGTCCGGAATGGATGAAAGTCTGCCTCTTTCTTCGTCTCCCCTTCTGCCTGTTCCTGCTCCTGGAAGGGGCGTACGCCGGGAAAAAATCATCAGACGGCCATGCGTAAAATTCTTCTATATCCTCACGGCGGCAGCGGCAATCACGGGTGCGAGGCGATTGTCAGGTCCACCATGCTGTTGCTGCGTCCTGAAAAGGGCAGCCTTGTTTCCTCCGCCTGCGGGCAGGACGTCCGGTGCGGCCTGGACCGCCTGGTGCGCGTTCTGCCGGAACGGCGCCCCATCCGGAGGCTTTCCCCGGCCTGGGCTGCGGCGTGGATGCGGCTGCACGTTCTGGGGGTGAAGGATGCGTTTGACCGGATTGCCTTCGGCGGCATTGTGAAGGAAGCTGGGGATGCGGACCTGGCCCTGTGCGGCGGAGGGGACAATTACTGCTACGGGGACCCCGTCCATATTTACCTCCAGAACGAATTGCTCCGGAAGGCCGGCGTTCCTGTGGTCCTTTGGGGTTGTTCCCTGGAAAGGGAGGACATGAAGGGCAGGATGCTGGAGGACCTCGGGGCGTTTGACCTGATTGTGGCGCGGGAGTCCCTCACGTACGACGCCCTGCGGGAATGCGGTCTTTCCCGCGTGGTTCTGTATCCGGACCCGGCGTTTGCCCTGCCGGCCAACGAGGTGGAAGTTCCGGAGGGCTGGAAGGAGGGGAACATGGCCGGGATCAATGTCAGCCCCATGGTGATCGGGCACGAGGGGAGGCCCGGAGCCGTGATGGAAAATTATTCCCGGCTTGTCGAATGGCTGCTGGAAAACACGGAAATGAACGTGGCCCTGATTCCCCATGTGGTATGGGCCGGGAATGACGACCGCAAGCCTCTGGCGGAATTGCACGGGCGTTTCCGCCATACGGGAAGGGTGGTCATGATTGAAGACGCCCCCTGCGGGGACTTGAAGGGGTATATTTCCCGGTGCCGGTTCCTGGTGGCCGCCCGTACGCACGCATCCATCGCCGCTTATTCCACGGGCGTTCCCGCGCTGGTGGCTGGGTATTCCGTCAAGGCGCGCGGGATTGCCCGCGACTTGTTCGGAACGGAGGAGGGGCACGTGGTCCCGGTGCAGTCGCTGGACGGCCCGGATGAGTTGCGGAACGCCTTTGTTCGGATGATGGAAAGGGAGAAGGAAATCAAGGAGGCATACGGGAAAGTGCTTCCCGCGTATCTGGAACGGCTGCGCGGCTGCCGAAAAGAACTTGAATCCCTGGTGAAACGGTCATGACTCTTTATGTTTCCATTCTTTCCGCAGCGGCGGTTCTTGCGGCAGCGGCGGCCTGCGTGGACGCGTGGCGCTTCATGGGAATCTGGACGGGCCGCATCCGCATCGGCCGCTGGCGGGACCGCCGCACATGGCAGGACGCCCTGGCCCGGAAGGCCGCGGCATGGCTGAAGCGCATGCCGGCAGTCCCCAAAAAGGACCAGGGAAGGCTGGTCCTCTGGGACATGCTGCGGGGTGCATATGCGGACGCCGCCATTCAGGGCTGGCAGCTAGGCGGCCTGTCCCTGGGCCTGAATGCCTACGCCGGAGACCGGAATGACGGGGGGCTGAAGGAAAAACTGCGGGACGCCCTCGGCAGGCATGAACTGGTCGTGAATTATCTGGAGCGGGAAAATCCCGGGACATGGGAAGTGGACAGGATGCTGCTGGATTATGCCGTGCTGGAAGCCGGATGCGGCGGAGAGGACCGGCTGATGGAAAAGTCTCTGGCCTTTCTGGAATCCCTGAAGACGGAGGCGGGTACCCTGGCTTACAGGCGCGGGCAGCCCGCCGTCCGCTACGTGGACACCATCGGCCTGGCTTGTCCGCTGGCGGCGGCCTGCGCGGCACGCACGGGGCGGGAGGAATACTGGAACCTTGCGGCAAGGCAGGTGGAGGAATACGATGCGGCCCTTCTGGCCGGGTCCTCTTTTCCGGCCCACGGGTTTGAGATGGACCGCGGCTATCCCCTGGGGCTGTACGACTGGTCGCGCGGTATCGGCTGGTATGCGCTGGGGCTGTGCGAACTGTACCGCCTGATGGAAGCCCACGGACGACCGGAGGCGGGTGCGATGGCGAAGCGCATTGTGTCCCTGTCCCGCGAACTTCTGCCCCTCCGCAAGCGGAATGGCGGATTCGGGTGGATGGTTGCCAGGCCGGAATCCGTCTTTGAATCTTCCGGAACCGCCCTGATGGGCCTGTTGATGCTGGAGGCCTACCGCATTTCCGGGGAGCCCTGTTTTCTGGAGGCCGCTTTTGGTGCGGAAAAGGCTCTGATGGGGGTGACGCGCCGCAACGGAGCGCTGGACATGTGCCAGGGGGATACCAAGGGAATTGGCATGTATTCGGACGTCTGGGGCCTCATGCCCTTTGCCCAGGGAATGGCCCTGCGCCTGAGCGTGGAACTCAATAGGGAGGAACGGAAAGAATGAGAACGCTGAATTCCGGCAAAAATTTTCTGGTAACCGTCAGCCTGATGGTCACGATGACCTTGCTGGGATTCGTGACGCGCAAGCTTTTCGTCAATGAAATCGGCGTGGAATACCTGGGCCTCAACGGGCTGCTGACCAATATCCTGGCGGCGGTCACCCTGCTGGAATCCGGCTTCGGAACCAGCGTGGTGTTCCATCTTTACAAGCCGCTGGCTGAAAACGACCAGCCTCGCATTCTCGCCCTGCTGCAATTCTACCGCAAGGTGTACCGCCTCATTGCGGCGGCCGTGTTTTTCCTGTGCGTGTGTCTGTACCCCTTTCTGGGGTGTTTCATCAAGAACGGGGATCATCTGGACTACCTGACACTGGTTTATTTCATCTTCGTTTTCAATTCCATCCTGCCGTACCTGACGGCGTACAAGAATTCCCTGATCAACGCGGACCAGAAAAACTATCGGCTGGGGACTATCAATTTTGTTTACCAGGTGGGCCTGAACCTGTCCAAGCTGGGCATCCTTTACTATACGGGCAACTACATCCTGTACCTGGTGGTGGAATCCCTGTTTCTGGCGGGGTTCAACGTGGCCATGGTGCGGAAGGTGGACGCGCTTTACCCCTATGTGAAAAGCCGCATGACCCATGCGGTGGACGCCGTGACGAAGAGTCAGATTGCCGTCAACGTCAAGGCGCTCTTCCTGCACAGCGTGGGGGGCTATTTCATGCATTCCACCAGTAACATTGTCATTTCCAGCTTCGTGGGGCTGGCGGCAGTGGGCTTTTATTCCAACTACATGCTCGTGGTCGGAACGATTTCCACCTTCATCATGCAGGTAATCAACAGCATGGCGGAAAGCGTGGGCAACCTGATCGCCAGCGAGGACAGGGCGCACGTTTATGAAATTTTCAAAAGGGTTTTCCTGATCAACTTCCTGGTGTCCGGCGTGGCTTCCATCGTCCTGCTGAACACGCTGAATCCCTTTATCGGCTGGTGGCTGGGGGACGGGTACATTTTGCCGGGAGCCGTCTCCTTCGTGATCATCCTGAACTTCTTCGTGGTGGGCATGCGCCGCTCCGCCATGGTGTTCAAGACCAAGGCGGGCATTTTCCACCAGGACCGCTACTCCCCGCTTCTCCAGGGGGTGATCAACGTCGTCCTGGCCGTGATACTGGTGCGGTGGTGGGGGATAGCGGGCGTTCTGCTGGCGGCCACGCTCAGCCTTCTTTCCATCGGCGTCTGGCAGTTTCCGCGGCTGGTGTACAGGCATGTGTTTCACCAGCCCTTGAGGAAATACTTCCTGGCGTACGGGCAATACGTGCTGCTTACGGCGGCGGGCTACACTCTGACGTATCCCTTCTGTTCCCGGTCCTGGTTTGCTTCTCCGCTGGCTGACCTGCTCCTGTGGGGAGCTATTTCCGTCGTCGTCCCGCTGGGGCTCTGCACAGCCGTTCTGTTCAGGACGGCGCCTTTCCAGGGATTGTTGATTCACGTGCGCAGACTGGCATGCAGATGAAGCGTATTTTCATAGCTATTCAATATATGGAACTGGGGGGCGCGGAGCGTGCCCTGCTGGGGCTGCTGGAAGCGCTGGACACTTCCCGTTTCCGGGTTGACCTGTTCGTTTACAGGCATTCCGGGGATTTGATGCCGCTGATTCCGGAAAAGGTGAACCTGCTGCCGGAGCTCCCGGCCTACCGGGCGCTGTCCCGGCCCCTGAAAGACATCCTGACGGAAGGCAGGCTGGAAATTTTCTGCGCCCGGCTGTGGGCCAAATGGCGTTCCGCGCGTTTTGGGAAAAGTCTGAACGGGTTGGAAAATTATGCCGTGTTCGATGATGCCGCCGCGGCTGCGGCCCCCTTTCTGCCATCCTTAAGAAAGTTGGGAATGTACGATTTGGCGGTCAGTTTCCTGACACCCCACCGCATCGTCAGGGACAAGGTGCTGGCCCGCAGGAAAGTTGCCTGGATTCATACGGATTACTCTTCCATCGGCATCAATGCGGAGCGCGAACGCCCGGTATGGAGCAGTTACGACCGCATCGTATCCATTTCCCCGGAGGCGGGAAAAGGGTTCCTGTCCCGGTTCCCGGAGCTGGAAGACAGGCTGATGCTGATGGAAAACATCGTTTCCCCCCGGGCAGTGCGGGAACAGGCCGCGCTGGAGGACGTTTCCGCCGTGATGGAAGGTTCTCCGTGCCTGTGCACAGTGGGAAGGTTCTCCCATGCCAAGGGCATGGACCGCGCCGTCAGGATAGCCGCCCGTCTGGTGGAGATGGGAATGAACGGGCTGCGGTGGTATCTGGCAGGCTACGGGGACGAGGCTTCCCTGCGGCGGGAAATTGCCGCGCATGGGATGGAGGAACACGTCGTTATCCTGGGAAAAAAGGCCAACCCCTATCCTTATATGGCCGCCTGCGGCCTGTATGTGCAGCCGTCCCGCTATGAAGGGAAGGCCGTGGCGGTTAGGGAGGCGCAGATTCTGGGGCGTCCCGTGGCCATCACGCGTTTTCCCACGGCTTCCGGCCATGTGGAGGACGGCGTTGACGGAGTCATTGTCCCGAACGACGAAGAGGGCGCCGCGAAGGCCCTGTTCTCCCTGCTGCATGATCCCGCCCGCCTGGAAGGCCTGGCGGCGGCATGCCGCGCGCGGGACTACGGCAACCGTGATGAAATCCTGAAACTGGAGGCGCTGGTCTGAACATGGGAAGACGTATTTTATACATTGCCAACGGCATCACCGGGCCGGGAGGGCTGGAACGGGTTCTGTCCGTCCGGACGCACCTGCTTGCGGAAGAATACGGGGACGAAATCCATATCATGACTCTGAATGAACGGGGTGCGGAGCCCTTTTACGATTTTCACCCGGGAATCCGTGTTCATGACGTTGCGATGGAGGGTAGCCCCGTGGCACGGCTGGCGGCCTGGGTACGGGGCATCCGGAAAACGGTGCGTACCGTGAATCCCGATGTGGTGGACGTGTGCGACGACGGGTTCAAGGGATTCTGGATTCCCCTTCTGCTGTCCGGGCGGCGTCCGGTCATCTATGAACGCCATGTCTCCCGGATGATCCAGACGGAGGGCGGGTGCCCTTCCGTTTTCATGAAGATGGAATTTGCCGCCATGTGTTTCCTGGGGGGGCGCTTTGCCCGCTTCGTGGTGCCTGCCTCCGGAAACAGGGCGGAATGGAATATGCGCAATGTGGAGGTCATTCCCAACCCTCTTCCCTTTTATCCGTCCGTTCCGTCTTCCGGAAAGGAAAAGCGGGTGATTGCCGTGGGCAAAATTTCCCCTCAGAAAAACTATGGGGCCTTGCTGGAGGCCTGGAAAAGGGTACACGGGAAATTTCCGGACTGGAGGCTGGACCTGTTCGGCGCGGAGCGCGACGGAGGCAGGCTGAGAACGGCGATTCGGTCGGCGGGGCTGGAAGAAAGCTTCGTGCTGCATCCGCCCACGAGGGAAATCATGGCGGCGTACCTGGGAGCCTCCATCTGTGCGATGTCTTCCAAATATGAGGGATTCGGCATGATGATGGTGGAGGCCATGGCGTGCGGCGTACCGTGCGTGGCCTTTGACTGCCCCTGCGGTCCCGCGGACATCATCAGCCATGAAGAAGACGGCCTGCTGGTGGAGAAAAACAATATTCCCGGACTGGCGAATGCCCTGGAGCGCCTGATGGGGGATGAAGTGCTGCGTGGAGCCCTGGCGGCGAAGGCACGGGAACATGTGAGGCGTTACGCGGCTGAAACGGTGGCGGAGCAGTGGAACAGGCTGTATGGCCGGGTTCTGGAGGAAGGAAAGGGGGGACGGCCATGATTTCCGTCATCGTTCCCGTGTACAATGCGGAAGCTTACGTGTCCCGCTGCCTGGAAAGCATCCTGAACCAGACGTACCGGGATATCCGGGTTGTCTGCGTGAATGACGGCTCCACGGACGGCACCGGGGCCATTCTGGAAGACTTCCGCCGCAGGGACAGCCGGGTGGAGGTTCTTGCCCGTGAAAATTCCGGACTTTCCGCCTCCCGCAATGCCGGGTTGGAACGGGCGGATGGGGAATACGTGATGTTTGCGGATGCGGATGACTGGCTGGACGAACATGCGTGTGCGGACGCGGTAAAAGCCATGCGGGGCCGGGATGCGGACATTGTTTTCTGGAGCTATGTGAAGGAATATGAATCGGTCTCGTCCCCGGTTTTGTTCTGGCCGGAGGAACGCGTCTTCGAGGGGGAAGCCATGGCGTGGCTGAGAACCCGCCTGCTGGGCCCCGGCGGCGCGGAACTGGCCCGGCCGGAAAGGATGGATTCCTACGGAACGGCCTGGGGCAAGCTTTACAGGCGTTCCCTGTTCCGGGATGCGGAGGCCGCGTTTGTGGATACCGCGCTCATCGGTTCCGCGGAGGATGTTCTCTGCAATCTTTCCCTGTTCGGAGCGGCCCGGAGGGCCGTCTATATTCCTTCCACGTTCTACCATTACCGGAAGACGGCTTCCGGGGCGCTGACCAGAAGGTACAAGCCGGACCTGGTGGCGCAGTGGGAGGAGCTCTTCAGGCGCATGGATGTACATGTGAGGAAACATGGCGCGTGTCCGGAGGCAGAGCGGGCCCTTCGGAACCGCATGGCCCTGTCCGTCATCTTTCTGGGGCTGAACATCTGCGATGCTCCCGGGTCTCCGCTGCGGCACGCCGCCATGCTCCGGAACCTGCTGGAACGGGACTGGTGCCGTGCGGCGGTCGGAACGCTTCCCCTGAAGCCGCTCCCGTTTCACTGGAAAACGTTCTTTCTGGCGGCGAAGTCGGGATTCGTTCCCGGCCTGTACCTGCTCCTGCGAATCATCAAGCGAATTCTGGCAACATGACCCCCCAACGAGTATTAATGGTATTCACCATCATGAACCGCGGAGGCGCGGAAACGATGGTCATGAATTATTACCGCCATATCGACCGCCGCAGGCTCCAGTTCGATTTCCTGGTTCACCGGGAGACCCCCGGCATTTATGAAGAGGAAATCCGGGAACTGGGCGGCCGGATTTACAGGCTGCCGCCCATCACCCTGTCCGGTCTGGCCGCGTACAGGAGGGAGGTGGCGCGCTTCTTTGACGAACACCCGGAATACAGGCTGGTTCACGGGCACTGCTCCGAGCTGGGCTACTGGGTGTACCGCGAAGCGGCCGCGCGGAACATCCCCTTCATTGCGGCGCATGCGCACAGTTCCCCGCTGGGAATGGATAAAAATTCCCTGTTCCGTTTTCTGCTCAAGCATCTGATGCGCCCGTACCTGACGCACCGTTTCACGTGCAATGAATTGTGCGGCCGCTGGCTCTTTGGCCGCAAGGGAATGAAGGATGCCGTGGTGGTCCGGAACGCCATTGATGCGGGAAAATTCAGTTATTCTCCGGAAACCCGTGAGCGGGTCAGGAGGGAAATGGGCTGGGAGGGAAAACTGGTGGCAGGCCACACGGGCAACTTTTCCTGGCCCAAGAACCATGAGTTCCTGCTGCGCGTTTTTCAGGCGTTCCTGGTCCTGCATCCGGATTCCCTTCTGGTGCTGGCGGGAAGCGGCGGGGAAAAGGAGGAACAGGTCAGACAGGAGGCGGAGCGTGCGGAATGGCGGGGACGCATCCGCCTGCTGGGCGGCAGGGACGACATTCCGGATTTACTGCAGGGAATGGACGTTTTCGTTTTCCCGTCGTGGTTTGAGGGGTTCGGCATCGCCATGCTGGAGGCCCAGGCGGCGGGGCTGCCCGTTTTGGCCTCCGACCGGGTTCCGGAAGATGCCGCGGTGGTGCCGGGCCACGTAAGCTTTCTGTCCCTCAGGGAATCCCCCGCGGTTTGGGCGCGGGAAATGGAGGAACTGGCCTGCGGATGGCGGCGGAACGATACGGCGAAGGCCATCCGGCAAGCCGGGCTGGACATTGCCGGCAATGCGCAGAAGCTTCAGGAATTCTATCTGGAACAGGGAGGTGAATCATGAAGACAATGAAGACGTTGACCGTGTTCACGCCGACCTTCAACAGGGCGGAATGCCTGCGCCGCTGTTATGAAAGCCTGCTGAGGCAGACCTGCCGCGACTTTGTCTGGCTGGTCGTCGATGACGGATCATCGGACGGAACCGCAGACCTGGTGCGGGAATGGCAACGGGCAGGGCATGTGGAAATACGCTACCACTATCAGGAAAACGGGGGCATGCACACGGCCCATAATGCCGCGTACAGGCTCATGGACACGGAACTCAACGTCTGCCTGGATTCCGACGACCTGATGACGGAAGACGCCGTGGCTGCCATTCTGGAATTCTGGAAGCGGCGCGGAAGCGAACGTCTGGCCGGAATTGCGGGGCTGGACGCCGACGTCCGTACCGGGGAACTCATCGGAACGGCCTTTGAAGAGGATGGCAGGGAGATGACGCTGACCGGATTCTATGCAGCGGGGGGCAGGGGAGACAAGAAGCTCGTGTACCGGACCGCGCTGATGAAGCGGCTGCCGCCTTATCCCGTGTTTCCCGGTGAAAAGTATGTGGGGCTGGGCTACAAGTACATGCTGGCGGACCAGGTGGCTCCCCTGCTGGCCATGAACAGGGTGCTTTGCCTGGTGGAATACCGGGAGGACGGTTCCTCGAAAAACATGTTCAGGCAGTACGTCCGGAATCCCAGGGGATTTGCCTTTCTGCGGAAGGAGGGGATGAAGCGCCAGCCTTCCGGGCGCAGGCGCTTCATGGAGGCGGCGCATTACGTGTCCGCCTCCCTGCTGGCGCGCCATGCCCGCTTTTTGCAGGAATCCCCGCGTCCGTTCCTGACGCTGGCGGCCGTGCCCTTCGGAATAGCGCTGATGTGCCTGATTATCGTGAAAACCAGAAACAACGGATGACCGGAATATGAAGATTGCGTACGTACTGGATGATCTGGACGCGGCGGGAGGAATTCAGGCCGTCACGCGTGCCAAGGCCGCCGCGCTGGCCGCCGTGCCGGGCAATGAAGTCGTTCTGGTTGCGGCCAACGACGCCCGCCGGACTGCGGCGGATTTGCCGCCGGGCGTCAGAGTGGTGACCCTGGGTGTGAATTATTATGAGGACGACTGGAAGGGATTCCTGTATGTGATGAAGGGCATCCTTGTCAGGCGCAGGCGCCATGCGGAGGCTCTCCGGAAAACCCTTGGGGAGCTGGAGCCGGACATCGTCATTTCCGTAGGGCAGTCGGAAAAGTTCATGATTTCCCGGATTTCCCGCGGCAGACCATGGAAAACCGTGCGCGAATACCACTACTCCGGCACCTACCGGAAAGATTACGCGAGGCTTCAGGGCGGGATGAGGGCGCGTGTCATGGCCGCCGTTTCCGATTTTTATGAATTCGCGCTCCGCCAGGGCGGCTATGACGCCACCGTGGTGCTTACCCGGCAGGATATGGAGACGAACTGGAAGGGAAGGAAGGGCGTACACGTGATTCCGAACCCGTGCATCCGCCGGACGGAACGGGCTGCCTCCCTGGACCGCCCCCGCGCGGTTGCCGTGGGTCGTCTTGTTCCGGTCAAGGGATTTGACCTTTTGATCCGTGCGTGGGAAAAAGTGGCTGCCGTCCATCCCGGATGGGAGCTGGAGATATGGGGAGACGGCCCGGAAAAGAAATACCTTGAACGCCTGGTCCGGGCAAAGGGGCTGGAAAGGCAGGTATTTCTGCGCGGAGCCACCTCTGAGGTGCAGGAAAAACTGCTGCAGTCCTCCATGCTGGTGTTTTCCTCCCTTTTTGAGGGATTCGGCATGGTGCTGGTGGAGGCGATGGCGTGCGGCGTGCCCTGCGTGGCGTTTGAATGCCCGTGCGGACCGCGGGATCTGATTGATCCGGAAAAAGACGGCCTGCTGGTTCCACCAGGAGATACGGGCCGTCTGGCGGAGGCCGTCATCCGGATGATTGAACATCCCGAATTGAGGCGCGCCATGGGAGCCGCCGCCCGGAAGAAGGCCGGACGTTATGGGCTGGACGCCATTGCCCGTTCCTGGATGGACCTGTTCCATGCATTGAAAAATTCTGAAAACACGAACCTTGCCTGATGACCATGCCACTCGTTTCCATTATCATTCCGTGCTACAATGTAGCCGCATTCATGAAAAAATGCCTGGATACCGTCTGCGCCCAGACGCTTCGGGACATAGAAATCATCTGCATCAATGACGGTTCCACGGACGGAACGCCGGACATCCTGCGGGAATATGAAGCCGCGGACGAAAGAATCCGCATCATCGACCAGTCCAATGCGGGCGTGGCGGCGGCCCGGAATGCCGGGCTGGATGCCGCGTGCGGAAAGTACATCGGGTTTGCCGACCCGGACGACTATGTCTCCCCCGTCATGTTCCAGCGCCTGTATCTGGCGGCGGAACAGTATGGCGCGGAGCTGGTTTGCATGGGGGCCACGATTGCCGGAGACATGCCGCTTTCCGTCCGGTGGAGCATGCTCAACGGCCTGCAATGCCCGGAGTGGCACTGCAGCCATTACGACTTTGCGTCCATGGGAACTTTCAGCGAGCTGTGCTGGGACAAGCTTTACCGGGCGGATTTCCTGAAAAAGACGGGCCTCCGCTTCCGGGAGGGAATGAGGCAGGGGAGCGATGCCCTCTTCAACAACCTGCTTCACCCCTATGTGCGGAATATTGTCAAAATACCGGACTGCCTGTACATTTACCGTCCTACTCGTCCGGATTCCCTGGTTAACGTTTACAAGGCCCCGGATAAAAAGGGTTCCGGGTTTTATCCGGCTCTGGAGCGTGTGGACCTGATCGCCGCTGCCTACCGGGAATTGGGCTGTCTGGAAAAAGCCCGGATAACGGTCCTGAACTGGCTGAACGGCAGTATCCAGCTTTTCTCGTCCAACCTGCTCCACCAGACGGCGGCGGAGAAAGAGGAAGCCCTGGATGCGGTCCGCGCCCTGCTGGACAAATACGGCTGGCGAGAATTTGCCCAGTCCCCGGAATCCCCTTTCCGTCTCCTGAAACACATTGCCTGCGGGCACGACTTCCGCGTGAGGTGTGCCCTGTTCGGCCTTTACCGGTTCCTGCATTCCCGCGCCGGAAACAAGCTGGTGGAGCTATGCACCCGGATCATCAACCTGCGCGGAAGCTCCCGGTAGGCGGGCATTCCGGTTCATCTTCCTGCCGTGCAGGCAGGCGCCTGGGGCACTGTCTTCCGGGGCTGGAGGAGGCAGTCGTAAAAAGGCGTGTAAAGCAGGTTGTTGGGAATCAGGTAAAGGTAGCCGTTTTGGGAGTCGTAAACGAGGTTGAAGCGCTTCAGAAGGTTGTTGCCCATGACTCCGTCCATCTCCGGCATGCTCTGGATGCCGCTGGTGACGGTGGAAAACGCTCCGGGAATGAGCGGCAATTTGCAGGCGCCGAGCTGGATGCTGTCGAAAATGACGTTCTCCAGCCTGCCCGTATTGGCATCGGAACTGGAAATGCTGGAGACGGAGAACGGAACCTGGCTGCCCAGGAGGCGGTGCTTGTTGACAAAGGGGGTATTGAGGTCCAGAACGCGGTCGGAACCCGTATCTACCGACAGGCGGAGCTGGTAAACCTTCCCGTTGACCGTTGCCTGGGCAGGAACTACGGGGATTCCCATCACGTATTCCATCTTCAGGCGGATGGCGTCCCGCGGCGGTGTGTAGGAACCGTGCGGATACAGGTAGATTTTCCGGTCCGTGTAATTGACTTCCGTGACCTGCCGCTGGATGAACCAGAGGCCAAGAACGCCGTCCCACTGGTCACGGGCGTAGGGAATGGCGATGAAGGGGACGCCGGCCAGGGACTGCTTTCCGACGGAAAATTTGTTTTCCGCGCTTTTGCGGACCTCATTGGAACCCGTGGCTCCGTAATTCACAATAGTTTCATTGAACTCCATCGGGATTCCTTCCAGGGAATTGCTGTTGATGACCATGGAAGTGGCGCCGGTATCAAAAAGGAAGAGCAGGGGCCGGCTGTCGTTGACGCGGCATTGCACGTAAATGCGGCTGGCGGTTCCGAGTTCAAACGGAATGCTGTCACTGGGAATGTTGGCGCTCCAGGCGCAGGGAAGGAGCCCCAGCAGAACGGCAAAAAACGGCAGCAATCTTTTCATGCGTATCATTCCTGTATGTTTGGTTGACAAATAGTGTGTATTTTCCAGAAATGCCCGTTGAGAGAATCTCCTGGGACGGTTGCCCGTTGGCGTGCATCCTTATAACCGATCAAGGCCGGCCCAACAATGCAAAAAGGGAACTTCAAAGATTCCAGATGATTTGAAGGTTGCAGCAAATTATCTTTTTGGAAGAGGGGAGAAAACAGGATGCAAGTAGGAAATAGGAAATTTATTATACCGCAGAGAAAAAAGGTATTTTCTGAATTTCTCTCCCAGGAGATGACTCGGAAAACCAAACTCGCGATCATATGGATGCTTATGATGGAAATGAATTGGTTACATAAATATTATGATAGACACTATTATTTCCTAACATAAATACGGGAAATCCGTGTGAATTGCGTTGACATCGGATACGGACATATGGTACGAGAAGGGTGATTTTCAGGAACTACCCTCGTTTTTTTGTTAATCATTAACCCCAAACCTTGTGTATCCTATGAACACTCCGAATTTTTGGGCGGTTATTTCCGATACGACCAATCGTCCGGCTCCTCACAATACTCCACCTTTACCACCTACACCATGGGCTGCCTTGAAGTAAAAAATTCTGGGTTTATGTCTGAGTTATTATGGGTTCTGGTTTCATCTTTTTGATGGACTGGCTGATATCTAAAACTAAACAGGAAGAGAATTTTTATAAAAAAAGGAAGTTTAATATATAGTTAAAAGATATAAAATAACGGCTGAGATCATGGGATCTCTGTTTTTTATTATTTGGTGTGGACTCCTTCTGGTAGCTCTATCCCAATCTGATGGGTAGGCAGCGATTGCCATATTCTTAAGTTCTTTATACACGTTGTTGATGGCTTGCATGTCTATTGCTCTATACATTTTTTGTAAATAAATAAGCATGGGAGTCCGGATGAAGCTTGCATGGCACTTGCTGCCAGCGGAAACATGTCTCCCAGACACCTGAAACAAATATAGTTTTTCTTGTGGGGATGTCTTGTTCCGGTCTTTTCTATTCACCTATTCGTTTAATACTAAATATCTAATTTATCGGACAGCATGAACAGGGCCATTTAGAGGATATACTTGCTCCCAACTCAAAAATAGTATTCGATGGCAGGTAGAAACCTTATTCAGCGGCACGAGGAATTATCAGTCCGGCGTACGGATGCGAATTGATAGAGTCTGGCATGAAAGCACATAATACAGAGATAAGATGCCCGCGGGAATTTTTAACAAAGCTAAAGATAAGCAAAACAAGTACGAATAGAATAAATACAAGATTTGGTATTTATCTCCCGTTCGTTTGGCAGAATATAAGAACACCTTAAAAAATTATGATGATGAAATTTATTTTATTATTGGCGGCATTCACTGCAGTAAATATAGAAGCTTCTCCTATATTGGTCGATACAACCAAATCCCTGGTGCTTTCAGGAAAGAGCCCCTATATATCTTTAGAAATCACAGAGAAAGAAGATGTGTTTGAATGTTATGTTGTTTTAAAGCCGATGAATAGTGGAGATAAAATAAATTTTCAAGTTTATCATTATAATGATGAAACTTCTGACATTAAAACGATTTTAAATGTTGCAAGCAAGCATGAGATTGAAATGTCATTTGCCATAAAAAAGGATGATCTTGAAAAATTGACATGCAGTGCCGTGAACACTCCCAAAGGATGTTTTGGTGGCATGGGGTATTTTGAAAGGCAAAGTAAAGAAGTATTTGTTTTTCCGGATAGTGATACAGTATATCTCATCGAAAACATCCGAGATTTTATCAAAAAGAAATAACCGTTTTCCCAAAATATATTTGAGTGATTTTCGAGACTGTTGACATGCACCTTTTTTCTTACAAATCCATGAACCGAAAATTAAAAAATTCTATATTATTTTATTGATTTCTGAAGGAGTATTTTTAGCTTGATACGATGTAAGGGAAAGTAATTTCCACAGGAAGAAATATTTAGTGACAACGGTTTTTAGAAACGATTATTCATGACAAAGTAATTCATCTGCGTCTTTTCCAATTGAAGTTTAGGGTAATTCACATTAGCGAACAGGAAACTATTATTAACTCTATGAATATTTGCATGAATATTTTATGTAATAGAATTTATATAATTCTGTTAATGATTATTCTCAGTGGGTGCGATAAATCTCCCCCTCAACCCGATACATGGGAAAAAATGATGGCGAATACTATGGGTGTTCCTCAAAATTCGTGGAGGCTGCATACTTCAATGCGGGGGAGAATAAGAATAATTTATATTTTCCAAACTGATCAGCAATGGACGGATTGCATTCACCTGCAGGCCTTGAAATTACAAGAAGGACTGGACGCAAAAGTTTCTTATTCAGGCATAAGCACAGATAATATTCTGGATATTTCAGGAGTAAAAAATTATTTTAATGAAGAAATAATAAAAAATCCTGAAATATATTCATTGATAAATGAGGATTTCTTAAAAGGGGATCTTACTCCGTATAGTATGTTACACATTCGGGAAAAATTCCTGGACCAGGAAAATGGAAGAGATAAATATAAATTTATGGAATTTCCATTTGGAGAAATTTTCATATTATATAAAAAAATACTTCAGGGAGATAAATATTTAGCAATAGTAGCCATTTCTCCTCATGACAGATGGTAGGAAATGCATTTCATTAGTTTACAGTTAATAAAGTCTGTTTTTCCATCAGGTATCTCTATGGTGATTAATAGAAAGATTATCCCGCTGAGCCTTATTCGGGGATGGCCAGTTCCATTGGCCATGGAATGAAGGATACTGACTCTGAATGGGAATTATGGAAATAGACAAAAGTATAAAACGCCAAACAGGCGCAGGAGAAATTTTAATGAAGAAGAGAATAGCATGAAGTATTCACTCATAATCATTTTTTTAATAATCCTGCAATCATGTTGCTCTGTAAATGTTAAAGAAGTTTCTCATTCTCAGCTGGTATATCCTTTAGTCACGCAAACAGCTCCTCCTTCTCTATATTACTATGGAACGCATGAAGGCTATGATTATTTTTCTATTTTGTTTACGAAGTACAAAGTTCTTGGAAGCAATATGAACGATCAATTCAGATTTGATTTCACATCCTGGAATAAAACCCACAGAATGGAAATGCATGTGCACATGCTGGAGTTAATTCCCCAGACAATTTACGAATCAGAAGTGTATCATAAAAACAGTCGACCCGTTCTTGAAGAGAAATCAAAAAAATGTAATTATTATTAAAAGGACCTATATGTAGGCTTGGCGTGCGCATAGGCAAGCGTGTTTAATGGCGGGCAAGGATTCCCTTGCTTTGGACAACGCCCTTTATCATGTGATTGTCTGCAAGGAAAAGTAGAATGAGGTCCGTTCCTCTGTCGGAGAAACGTTCCTGAAATCTGCCTTTCCCAAAGATAAAAAAGCCAGGGGCGTAATGGTGAAAAGGCCATGGAGAGCATTGTTGTATCAGTCAGATTGCCGGGAAAAGTCCATGTCATGGTAAAAGAATATTTGCCGCCTCAGTAGTTTTTTAGGTTTATTGAAGTTATTAAAATTATGTGACTTATGAAATAGTTTTAATTTTTATGGCTTCCAGTCAATTGTCATCTGCAACTCCGACAACTTATTTCGATGAATCGCGAGCATAAAAAATTTCGCCATTACCGGGTGTTTTATACAATTCACACACCCTCTGCATAGATGTTATTGTCGACTTAGTGGCCCACAAAGTCTGCAATAGTGATGAGAAGCTTTCCTGCTTTCCAGTTCTTCTGCCAGCTACTCGTAATTCTGGAAATGACTTCTCTCCTCATGCGTTTTCCGCCACTGCGGCAAACATGGTAGTGCTAAAGTGGGCCATTTTCCTCACGTTTTGGTACGTTTTTACACGTTTTTAACGATTTTTGAGGGAAGTGGGAAGGGAAAGAAAAAGCCTTACCAGTAGTTAACTTGTAAGGCTTTATTTTGGTAGGCCCGGTAGGGTTCGAACCTACGACCAAGGGATTATGAGTCCCCTGCTCTAACCGCTGAGCTACGAGCCCGTTGAAGAACAACGTGCAAAAACATTAGCAGAATCCGGCGGGAAAGGCAAAGTTTTTATCCTGCTATGAACGTTTTGGATTTGCAGAAGATATGCCCTTAAAAATCAGGTACGGAGGATATGCACCCATCAGAGTACCTATTTTCAGAGGAGATTGCTGCCATAAGAAAGGCTGGTGAAATCCATTGTAGATGGATGAAATCCGCAGATGATTTTCTTTTGGAAATCGAAACAGGGAATCTTTCCATGGAACTGGACAATTGTTTTATGTATTCCTGATTTGCCTTTTAATAGCCCGCAGGACAGGAAGTCATGTTCCTTTCTTCCGTACAAATTGACTGTTTGTGGGGAATTTGTATAATAATTTCATCGATTTTGAACAATATGAGGATGAAGGTAAAAGTTGGTTTCATAGAGGGCGCCGAGGAATGGCAAATTAATTTTTTTCTACGGCGTTTCCAGAAGATTGATGGATCTGTTCTTGAGTTTGAAATTGATAAGGAAAGGGCTGATTTTCTTATTGCCTTCCCTTGGTTATATACGTCTTCCAGAGAGAATTATCTTCAGTTTCTGGAGGAATCCCGCGGAAAGATTGTTATCATGGATGTACTGGGAGAGGCTCTGGCTCCCAATTTGAATTTGTTTGATTACCATATCGGTTTTGACGCGCCTGATGACGATGGGCGGCTGCTTTGCATGTCCTATCTTTTTGATTTGAGGATGAAATTAAAAGATCTTCACACAATGAATCCGGACGATGCATTATGCGGGAAAGACGGCTTTTGCAATTATATTTATTCCCACGGCCTGGGGCATCCGTACCGCATCCAGTTGTTTTCCGAGCTTTCCGCCTACAAGAAGGTGGATGCAATAGGAAAGCATTTAATAATACGCCATGCCCTATTCCAAGAGAGGCGGAGGACTGGCTGGCAGGAAGCGTTTTATTGAAAAAACCCTATAAGTTTTCCATAGCGTGTGAAAATAGCTGGTACCGGAGATATACGACGGAGAAGATAATAACGAGTTTTCTGGCCTGCACCGTTCCCGTTTACTGGGGTAATCCTCTGGTTGAGGAAGAATATAATCCGAAGGCTTTCATTAATTGTCATCGTTATTCATCCTTGAAGGAAGTTGTGGCGGAGATCAAAAGGATTGATGAAGATGAAGAATTATGGAAAGCCATGATGGCTGAACCCAGGCGGCTGCCGTGGCAGATTGAGCGGGAGCAGGAGAAGAAGGATAAATTTAACGCAGAGTTGATGAAAATTTTTACTTCTCCCGTTGAACATGTGAGAAAAAGGGGTGACGGCTTTTGGATGAACAATTACAGAAATTTTTTCACCGATAAGATGACTGTGAAGAAGGAAGATGACCGGAAGAAATTGAAGTCTGCTCTGAAGGAGTGGAATAAAAGGCTGTTTCCCAGGTTTTAAGGAGTATGGTGATTATAGCCTGCTATTTGTTTCCTGCCTGTTGCTATGCGGCGGGAAACCGGGCAGTCATTTTGATGGGCGGGGGAAGAAAGAAGCTGGTAGTTCTTCCTGGCAGGGCTGGAGGAACAGGCTGCTTGAAGAGGTCATTCCGATAAGATGCTGCTCCGCTTGTTGAACCGGATGGCCGTAGCAAATCAGGCCGGGGAAGAAATTGACGGGATTTGAATGGGAAGATGGTGTTTTCCCTTCAGGCCCGTTTTCCTGTCGCAAGGACGGACGCAGACAGGGGCATAGGAGGTTACACTTGCAGTTTCGTCCAGCTCCGTCCTTTGACAATTTTATAGAGAATTACGGATTGTACGGCCATTTCAAAGGCGAAGAGCATCCAGATGCCCCACAGGGTCATGGTTTCCGGCGCCAGCTTGAACCAGGCCCAGGTACACCCCACACGGAAAAAGCCCATGATACCGTAGGAGATGAACATGACTCTCCGCGTATCTCCAGCGCCGCGCAGGGACATTTTCATCACGATGCAGGCAGCGAAGAAGGGCTCCACCAGCAGCATGGTGCGCAGCACGGGAATTCCGGTATCAATGAGGGTCATGTTTCCATTGGAGAATATCTGCATGAAGAGGGAGGGGAAGATGCAGAAGAGCACTCCCAGGCCCGTCATGAAGATGATGGCGTACCGCATGCATTTCCAGATGGTGATGCGGGCCATCAGCGCATTCCTGGCGCCCAGGTATTGCCCCACAAGCGTGGAGGCCGCCATGCCGATGGCGAAGCCGGGCAGGAAGCTGAGGGATTCAATGCGCACGGCGATGTTGTGGACGCCGAGCACGCCCGTGATGGGAAGCTCGCTGATGATGGAGAGGCAGAACATCTGGATTCCCCACATGCCGAAGACTTCCACCGCTTGCGGGAGACCGATTTTCAGGATGCGCTTCTGCATGCCCATGTCCGGCCGGAGATGGGAGAAGGAGAGGTACAGAGGCGGCGCATAGTGTTCTCCCTTTTCCCTGACCAGTTCTTCCAGGGACAGGCCGGGATGTTCCGCGAAGATTTTTTTCCTGCGCCGCAGCATGATGAAGAGAAGCAGGCACATGCTGATACCGTAGCCGCAGACCGTTCCCGCCGCGATGCCGCCGATGCGCCAGCCGCCCAGCGGGGCGTCCGCAAAGACGAAGAGGACGCTGAAGATGACATTGAGGACGCCCACGTTCATCATGATCCAGAAGGGCAGCCGGGTATCCCCGGAACCGCGAAGCGCCGCGTTGACGGCAAAGACCACGCCGCTGAAGGGGGCCGCGAATGCGGCTACGTACACGTATTGCAGGGCGTATTCCCGCGCGGCTTCATTCATGGTCAGCACGTGGGTGACCAGGAATCCGCTGCATGCAAAGAGCAGCCCGCAGGAGATGATCCCGGCGAGCAGGCCGAGCATGGCGGCCTGGTGCAGCCCGTGCTGGGCCTGGGAGTAGTCCCTGGCCCCCGTCATGCGGGAGACGATGGCTGTGGCTCCCATCATGATGGAACCCTGGATCACAAAGCCGAACCACATCAGGAAGACGACGGCTCCCATGCCGTCGGAGATGTTGATGGTGTCCTGGGCGTCTACCCCTATCTTGGTGGCGATGAAAAGGTCCGACGAGGTGACGAAGAAGCTGAGGAGCTGTTCCAGAAAAGGCCAGAAGGCAATGACGGCTATCTGCCGGGGCAGTGAAAGCCCGGCCAGTTTGCCGCCCAGCCGCGCACGGGAAGCCCGGCCGCGGATGATGCCTTCTCTTGCGTCTCCCGCACTCATTTCTGGGCCGTGTAAATGCTGGCGATGCCTCCGTTGAGGGGTTCCGCCGTGATATTGGTGTACCCGCAGTTCCGGAGCAGGTTTTTCATATCTTCTCCGCTGGGGAACGCTTCAATGCTGTCGGCTAGGTAGTCGTAGGCCTCCCGGTGGCCGGTCATCCATCCGGCGATGAGCGGAAGGATGCGGTGCAGGTAAAAACGGTAAGGACGCTTCAGCAGGTTTTCAGGCAGGGAAAAGTCCAGGATGAGCAGGTGCCCTCCGGGGCGCAGCATGCGTCCCATTTCTTTCAGGGCGTCCGGATAGCTGGCCATGTTGCGCAGCCCGAAGGCTACGGTGACGGCATCGTAGGAAGCGGAGGGGAAGGGAAGGTTCATGGCATCCGCACAAACCAGATTCGTCAGTCCCCGTTCAGCGGCTACATCCAGCATGGGCTGGCAGAAGTCGGACCCCGTCAGGCGTATTTCCGGCATGGCGCGCAGGATGGCCAGGGCCAGGTCGCCCGTGCCGGTGGCCAGATCCAGCAGGCGTTCCGGCTTCCATTCCGAGACCAGCTGAACGACACGCTGCCGCCACAGCAGGTCCACCCCCATGCTCAAGACATGGTTGGTGGCTACATAACGCGTTGCAATGGCGGAGAAGGCAGCTTTGACGAATTCGGGGTTGCGCATGCGAACGGAGAGGGGGTGAAGTAAAAAAGAGCACCGGAAGTGCTCTTTTTTAGGAAAGGGATGGGGTGTCGGACGGGGCTCGAACCCGCAACTACCAGAATCACAATCTGGGGCTCTACCATTGAACTACCGACACCATGTAGTGCTGTGGTGCGGCAAACATTACCCGTGCATATTCATTTTGGCAAGAAGAAAATAAGTTTGACGAGGGTTTTTAGAGAAAAATCTTCCAAAGATGAAAATTGCTGTTTCATTGGGATAAATATTTGTTTCCCGTTTGGAAAACCATGACAGTGGGGAATGATGTTTTATTGTGTTGGCGGGGTTTTTAGGTAAACTTTTTCATTATGCTCGTTGACATGGTAAATTCCTCCTCTGGGGCCGACCCGGTACACTTTTGTGTTCCGGGCGGAGAGGAGAGATTGTGCCCGGCGCGTTCCGGGTGTCGTGTGAGCGCAGAGAGGCTCGTAATCCGGCAGGAGCGGCTTGTGGGTGCATTGGGAAAGGAGAGGAAAGACTGTCATGGCAGAGGCTGTGAACAGAAGCGGTGGTTTCATCATGCCATGAATTTCTATGTCGGGAGATTGCTTTGTCAAGCTCCTGAATGGAGTTGAATGCTTTTGGAAAAATGAGAAGGGATTTTTATCTATTTTTTGAAAACGTTTGTTTGAATTTATTTTGTTTCCAATTATTATTACTGCCGTTGCATGGCTCTCACATATTGCAACTAACTAATTTCAAATAATTATTGCCTATGAATTTTCTTCCTCATATTCCTTTGCTGTCTACAGTTTTTGTAGGGATGGGCTATTATTTGCTCCCGTTCAGCATTGTTTTATTATGGTTTTTAAACGATTCCAGAAAAACAAAGTATTTACTTCTTGGCGCATTGGTTCTTCTGAGCATGATCTGCACGTTTTTTGAAGAGGCATGCTGCCCAAGCAGGGAATATCCGTGGGACTGCATGGTAGAGTGCATGTTCAAGGGAATGCTGGTGCCTTTGCTTTGCCTGTTGGGTTATACCGTGTATGTGTTTTTGTGTACCTGTCTTCCTTCCGGGAAAAGTAAATGGAAAGGCGTGGGATTTATCGCCCTGGGTGTCATGAGTCTGGCGTTCGAGTATGTGAATGCCAGTTTTTCCATCATGCTGCTCACGGGATATTTCATCCTATTCATCATAAGAAGGAAGTTTCAATCCCATGTGCCTTTTTTGAGGAAGTGCAATGCCGTACTGGCTCTGGGCGTGATTCCGGGCATTTGCATGATTGGCGTCGTGTGCGCCCTTTTGTTCCCGCCGCCTCAGGATTACCTCTGTGAAAGAATCAAAGAGGAAATGAATCGGGATATGGCCATGTGGAACTACCGGAACAACTTGCTGCTACTGTCCTCCCGTTTTCTGGGCATGGAGCAGGGAAGCGACGGCATTACTGTGAAGTATTATTGTGAAACGAACATGGGTCCTGCCGTGTACAAGGCATTCTGCAATGGCTATGGAGGCTACAAGAGGGCTGAATGCGTTTTGCTGAAGAAATAGGCGGTACGTTTGCTTCTGTCTCTGCCCGTTTTTCTGAATGCAGGTGGTTCAGATTTCAATGTCCCCTTCAAAGACAAGGTCTGCCGGCCCGGTAAGGGTGACGTTGGTGAAGTGGTCTCCCGTGCGTGTGAAGCCGACTTCCAGCGTATCTCCCCCGGCTACGTCCACTTTGATGGGGGAAGGTGCGTCCGTCAGTACGGCGTGAACCAGAGCGCTCGCAGTCATTCCGGTGCCGCAGGCAAGTGTTTCGTCCTCCACTCCCCGTTCATAGGTACGTATGGCGATGTGGCGGGGAGACAGCACTTCTGCGAAGTTGGCGTTGGTGCCCTTGGGGGAGAAAGAGTCATGGTAGCGCAGGTAGGCTCCCATGTTGACGATGTCTGCGTCTTCCAGACTGTCCAGGAAAGCCACGGCATGGGGGACGCCGGTGTTCAGGAAATGGACGTCCGTTCCGACGACGTGGTCTGCATTCAGCACAAAAAGCTGGAGGGAATGCGGTTCTGTCAGGTTGACGGTGACATTGCCGTCCTCCCTGAAGGAGGCGGTGACGATGCCCGCCATGGTTTCGAAGGGAAGGGGCTTGGTCCGGTCATGGCGGAGCAGGGCTGCGGCAAAATTGCCGAAACAGCGCGCTCCGTTGCCGCACATTTCTGCTTCTCCGCCGTCGGAATTGTAATAGCGCATGCGCACCGCACCGCCTTTTCCCTGGGAGGACTCCACGGCAATCAGGCCGTCCGCGCCGATGCCGAAGCGGCGGTCACACAGGGCTTCTATGGTTTCCTTGTCCAGCACGGAAGAGAGGCTTTCGTCGCGGTTGTCCACCATGACAAAGTCATTGCCCGCGCCCGTCATTTTATAGAAATGAAGTAGCATAATAGTAAGTTGCGTTGTGCGGAAATCCTAGTCCCACCCCCCTGTTTTGGCAAGACAGCTTACATGAATGACATGGCGTCCACGTCAATGACGGCCGTCAGGTCGTCTCCCAGCCCGGCTTCCTGCACCAGCTTTCTGAGTGTGCGCGAGATAGCGCGCGCGGAAGGACCCTTGACCGTGATCTGGTACCTGAACTGGCCGTGGGCACGGGGAATGGGAGCGGGCATGGGATCCGTCATCGTCGTGTCTGGCGGCAGCATTCCGCGGAGCCTGGCTCCCAGGGTCCGGGTGGCGAATTCCGCCATGTTTTCATGCTGGGAGCGGATCGTCAGCACGGCGATGTGGGTGAAGGGCGGAAGATCGAAGGCTCGGCGCATTTCCAGTTCCTGAGCCGCGTAGCCGTCCGTATCATGATGCCGTGCATATTGCAGGGAGGGGGATTGCGGGGTGAACGTCTGGATAATGACTTCCCCGGACAGGTCTCCGCGGCCTGCGCGGCCCGCCACCTGCGTCAGGAGCTGGAAGGTGCGTTCGCCTGCCCGCGGGTCGGGAATGTAAAGGCCCAGGTCCGCATTGAGCACACCCACCAGTGTGACGCCCGGAAAATCCAGGCCTTTGGCGATCATCTGGGTTCCCAGCAGAATGTCTATTTTACGGGCCCGGAACTGGTTCAGGATGTCCCTGACGGCGTTTTTCCTCCGCGCCACGTCTGCGTCCACGCGCGTGATGCGCGCCGCGGGAAAGGCGCGGCGCAGGATTTCCTCCACTTTCTGGGTACCGTAGCCCTGGAGAAGAATGTTGGCGGATTTGCATTCCGGACAGGCTCTGGGCACCAGGGACTTGAAGCCGCACAAATGACACATCAGGCGGTCTTCCGTGCGGTGGTAGGTGAGGGGAAGGGAACAGTGCATGCACGTGATGACGTGCCCGCAGTCCGGACACTGGATGGAACGAGCGAATCCGCGGCGGTTGAGCAGCAGGATTACTTGTTCGCCTCTGTCCAGCCGACGGTCGATGGACATTCTGAGGCGTTCCGAAAGCACATTGGGGCCGGCTTTATTTTTACCCTCCGTTTTCATGTCCAGAATGCGGATCAGCGGGAGCTGCTGGCCGTCCGCACGTTCCGTCAGCCTGGCCAGGGCATATTTCCCGGTCTGGGCATTGTGGATGCTTTCCAGGGACGGTGTGGCGGAACCCAGAACGACGGCGCAGCCTTCCAGATGGGCGCGCAGGACCGCCAGGTCCCGGCCGTGGTAGCGGGGCGAGCTTTCCTGTTTGTAGGAGGCATCATGCTCTTCATCCACAATAATCAAGCCCAGGTTCTGGAGAGGTGCGAAGACGGCGGAGCGCGGACCGACGACGATGCGCGCCTTTCCGGACCGGATGGCGTGCCATTCATCAAAGCGCTCTCCGTCGGAGAGCAGGCTGTGCAGTACGGCCACGGAGGAAGGCATGTCAGCAAAGCGGGACTTGAAACGCTGGACGGTTTGGGGCGTCAGAGAGATTTCCGGAACCATGATCAGGGCGGATTTTCCCTCCTTCACGATTTGGGAGACCGCCTGGAGATAAACTTCCGTCTTGCCTGAGCCGGTAACGCCCTGAAGAAGCACCGGTTTTTTGGTTTCCTCCCGGCACATGGCCGTGACGGCTTCCAGAGCTTTTTCCTGCTGGGGGTTCAGCTTCATGGACTGGCTGGGGGCGAATTGCTCTCCGGTCGTAGGGTCCCGGTGGACAGGTTCTTCCCGCAGGGTAATGAAACCTTTGCCTGCCAGGCCGCGGGCGACATTCAGGGCGCCGGGTCCGAATTCCGACAGAGGCGCCGCCTTATGTTCTACCGTCGAAAAATAATCCAGCATTTGAGCCTGGCGGGGAGCCTTGCGGTACAGTGTGTCCAGTTCTTTCCGGGTGGCCTGTTTTTCCAGATGAACCATTTTCCGGATTTTCTCCGCCGTGTTTTCCTGCCGGACCGTTTCCGGCAACAGGCAGCGGATCATCTGGTCCAGGGCTACGGAATAATAGTCGGCCGCCCATGCGGCCAGATCCATCATCACCGGAGAAACCAGCGGTTCCGGGTCGATCAGCTTGAGAATCGGCTTGAGCTTGTCCCGCCACGCCGGATCCGGTTCGGAAAGGGTGAGAACGGTCCCCGTAGCCATTCTGTTGCGCAGGGGGATCTGCACGCGGCATCCGGGCCGGACGTTTCCGGCTTCCGGAGGAATGCCGTAGTCCAGCACCAGATCGCTTTGACCGTCAACCAGGATGCGTGCCGCCAGCATGGGATGAAAAAGGGCAGGGATTAATGATAGGCGAAGGGAAAACGGGAAATGCCGCTCATATCCTTCAGCACTTCCACGTGATTGTAGCCGTAGCCGTCCATGATCCGGATAACGGCAGCAGCCTGGTCATGGCCTATCTCCAGGGCCACGAATCCGTTTTCCGTCAGGTGCTCGCGGGCCTGGGAAAGAAAGCGTTCAATAATTTCCCACCCCTGGGGGCCGCCGAACAGGGCTGTATGCGGGTCTCTCATCACTTCCGGGGCAAGTTGTTCCCCGTCCGCGATATAGGGCAGGTTGGCAACAATGACATCAAAGCGGGCTTCCTGCATGGTCCGGAGCTGTTCCACGGTTTCTTCCATATTCTGCTCCGGTTTTTCCGCAGGCTGCCATTCTTCGTCGGCCGGAGTGGCAGGCAGGTTTTCAAACAGGTCCGTCTGAATGGTGGAAACCCTGGCTCCCAGCCTCATGGCGTTTTCCAGGGCCAGATCCAGCGCCTTGGGGGAAATGTCCGCCAGAACGACTTCCCGTGCGCGGTCCTTCAATTCCAGGGCCAGCGTGATGCCGATGATTCCGGACCCGGTACCCATGTCCAGGATACGGACGGGATGGGCAGGTATCCTGTTCAGGACCATTTCCACCAGTTCTTCCGTTTCCGGCCGGGGGATCAGGGCACGAGCATCCGTCAGGAACTCCCGGCGGAAAAATTCCGTGGTTCCCAGCAGATGCTGTAGCGGTTCTCCTGCGGCCTTGCGCTTCAAAAGCTGGCGGAGGGGCACCAGTTCCTCTTCCTCAACCGGTCTGTCAAACTGGGAATAGAGGGTCGTGCGGTTGCAGTGCAGAACGTGGGCCATCAGGTGCTGCATGGTGGCGCGTGCCTCGTCACAGCCCTGGCGTGCCAGGTATTCCGTGCCGGACTGCAAAACTTCCAGTAAGGTTTTCATGAAAAGGTGAGAAGGAGGGTTAGGACATGCCGGCTTCCGCCAGGCGTTCTTGCATTTCTTCATGCTGTAGGGCCATGATCAGGTCCTCCATCTGGCCCATCAGGATACCGTCCAGATTGTGGGAGGTGTAGCCGATGCGGTGGTCCGTCAGGCGGTTCTGCGGGAAATTGTATGTTCTGATTTTTTCTTCACGTCCTCCGGAACCGATCAGGCTTCGACGCGCGGCAGAGTACTTTTCCGCCTCCTCTCGCTTTTTGGCTTCAAATAGCTTGGCACGCAGGATTTTCATGCCCTTTTCGCGGTTCTTCATCTGGCTGCGTTCTTCCTCGCACCGGACGTAAACGCCCGTGGGAATGTGCCAGATCTGCACGGCAGATTCCGTCTTGTTCACGTGCTGGCCGCCTGCGCCTCCGGAACGGCACACTTCAATGCGGAGGTCCTCCGGGCGGATTTCAATGTCCACTTCCTCCGCTTCCGGCATCACGGCCACGGTAGCGGTGGAGGTGTGAATGCGCCCCTGCGTTTCTGTAGCGGGGACGCGCTGCACACGGTGCACGCCCCCTTCATACTTCAGGAAGCGGAAGACTTCATCCCCGGCAATGCGGCAGACGACTTCCTTGAAGCCGCCTACGTCGGAAGGGCTGCTTTCCAGATGTTCAAAACGCCAGCCGCGTTCTTCCGCAAAGCGCTGGTACATCCGGAGCAGGTCCCCGGCGAACAGGGAGGCTTCATCCCCGCCCGTACCGGCGCGGATTTCAATAATGGCGTCCCGGTCCTCCGTCGTGTCACGGGGGAGAAGGCTGTACTGGACGTCACTGCGCAATTTTTCCAGCGCTGCTTCCAGTTCCGGAATCTCCAGGGAGGCCAGCTCCGCCAGTTCCGGATCATCCGTCTTGGCCAGCTCCTGGTTGTCAGCCAGCTGCTGTTCCGTGGCGTTCAGGGCATCCCACGTGTCCATCAGTTCCTTCAGGCGGCGATGCTCCCTCATGGTTTCAGAGGCCCTCTTCTGGTCATTGAAAAAATCCGGTTCTGCAATGACTGTTTCCAATTCTTCCAGGCGCTGGCGGCGTTTTTCAATGAGGGGTGTGTAATCCATGGCGTTTGCGTGTGAAAAATTCTAAAAGATAACAGGGCTTTCTGGAAGTCAAATCCGGGGGATGTAAGACATGTTCCGGTATTTGAAAAGGAAGGGGATACCCCTCCCGGCTGTCCCGGCTGCGCTTTCCGTATTCCGGCATCGCCAGACCAAAAGAAAACCGCAGCTATTACGTCTTTCCAATATGCCTTCCCTAGTAAGGAGGGGCGGAAGCATCGTAACTGCTGCGGCGGTAAAGCTGGCATCGCGTACGGGACTCGAACCCGTGTTGCCCGCGTGAAAGGCGGGAGTCCTAGACCGCTAGACGAACGCGACTTTTAGGTTTGCAGGGACTGCGCGGCGAAGTAAACACCATCACTGTTTCAAAGGCAAGGATTATTTGATCATGAAGTAAAAAATTATGCTATTTGCCTTCCGGAACGTGGGATTCGTCATATTCATCCAGCCTGTGTTGCCAGAGGTAGTACTGCGTTTGCTGAACAAGCACTCCGGAAAGGGCCAGCAGTGAAATTAGGTTGGGCAGGGCCATCAGTCCGTTGGCACAGTCTGCAAAGACCCAGACCAGGTCTATTTTTGAGATGCAGCCCGTAAAGACGGCAACCACCCAGATGAAGCGGTAGGGCTTGACCAGTTTCAGGCCGCCCAGATATTCCAGGGCTTTTTCTCCAAAGTAGGACCACCCGAGAATGGTGGATACAACGAAGGTGACCAGGCTGAGCGTCAGCAGGGGAGAGCCCATGTAGGGGATTTTGCTGAATGCCAGGGTGGTAAGGCGGGAGCCGTCGCTGCATGAAATGTCCGGATGGGCAATGATGCTGGTGGTGAGCACGATGCCCGTCAGGGCGCAAATGACCACCGTATCCCAGAATGGGCCGCTGGAGGAAATGAGCGCTTGCCGGACGGGGTTGCGGTTCTGGGCCGCAGCGGAGGCTATGGCGGCGGAACCCAGTCCAGCTTCATTGGAAAACAGTCCCCGGGCCACGCCGGTTCTCATGGCGGTCATGACGGCGGCACCCACGACGCCGCCCGCAGCGGCTTCTCCCGTAAAAGCGCAGTCCAGAATGCACTGAATGGCGGGAAGGATATGGTCCGCCTGGACGATCAGAATATACACGCAGCCAAAAATGTACAAGACGGCCATGAACGGAACGAAAAAGGCGCACACGCGGGCTATTCCCTGAATGCCGCCCAGCATGACCAGGGCGGTCAGCGCCGTCAGGGCAGTGGCCGTGCCCCATGCAGGAATGGAGAAGGCATGATAGAGCTGTTCCGCGGCGGCATTTCCCTGAGTCAGGTTGCCGATGCCAAAGGCGGCAATGGCCGTGAAGACGGCGAAGAGCACGCCCAGCCATTTGCATTTCATGCCGCGTTCCAGTACGAACATCGGGCCGCCGCTCATGTTGCCGTCCTTGTTTTCCACACGGTACTTGATGGCGAGCAGCCCTTCCGAGTAGCGCGTGGCCATGCCAAGCACCCCCGTCAGCCAGCACCAGAAGATGGAGCCGGGTCCCCCTGCGGCAATAGCCACTCCCACACCGATGATGTTGCCCGCTCCGATGTTGGCCGCCAGGGCCACCATCAGAGAACTGAATGGGGAGATATCCCCCTTGTCCGTGTGGTCTTTCACAAAGTACAGTTTCAGGGCCTTGAGCAGATAGCGTTGCGGAAAACGCAGAATGACGGTCAGGTACAGATGCGTGCCCAGCAGCAGAATGAGCAGAGGCCAGCCCCACAGAAAGGAACTGAAGGCGGACAGCCAGGAGGTGAGCATGTCTCCGGTTTGGAAGAAAGCATTTTGCAGAGCATCAAACATACCGCAGGAACTCTAAGGGAAAACTGCCTAGTGGCAAGTTCTTTGATGGTTTGACGGGCGGATGGAAGAAAAAGGCGGCCCTGGAAAATGAAAAAACCGCAGAAGAACGTTTTCTGCGGTTTTGGAAGCCGGAAGGTTTTCCTGGCGGGGGTAACCCGGCTGTTCCCTGTTCCCTGTTCCCTGTTCCCTGTTCCCTGTTCCCTGTTCCCTGTTCCCTGTTCAGGTGAATTATTGAATTTCCCCTGTTCAGTAATATAGATACAAGCTTTTTATTTTGAAAGAATTTTGAACCTCGTAAAATCTCGAACAATACAAATACTGAGAAGATTATCCTTAATTTTCTTATTATATTGTTAATAAAGGAAGTAGGAATAATTTCTTTTCCGTAAGCAGCGAGTATGGGATGAGAGACGTTGCCGTTGTGCTACCCCGCTCTTTTTTAATTGAAGGTTGATTCCGGATCCAAATCGGACCTTTGGTTAAAAGCCGTAAAAAAGGAATAAGCCCCCGGAAAAGGACTAGATGCCGGGATACAGTAAACCCGCGGGAATCCTTTCGGATCTTGGCTCCGCGGGTTTACCTTCTCATCCCGGAATCAACTCCGGAAAAGGTTCAAATTCAATTCCTTGATGATGGATTGAAGTGCCGCCTGCCCCCTGACAGTGTTTCCTGCCGGGTCCAAGGGGGGAGAGAAGGCTGCCAGCGCCATCTTGCCGGGGGATACGGCCACCAGGCCGCCTCCCACGCCGGATTTGGCGGGCAGCCCTGCCTTGTACATCCAGTCTCCGGTGGAGTCATAGAGACCGGACATGCACATTTCCGCCAAAATGGGCGGAACGTTTTCTTCTTTCACCACCCGTTTCTTGCTGACCGGGTTGATGCCTCCGTTGGCGTAGCAGGAGCCCATCAAGGCAAGCTGGGCTGTGGTGATGTTGAGGGAGCACATGCGGGTGTACAGGTCCACGATCATCGGCGGCGTGTTGTAGAAGTAGCCGTAGCTGTCCAGCAGCCACGCGATGCCGCGGTTGTGCTGGTTGGTGGCGCTTTCCGATTTGTATATTTCCTGGTTGACCGTCAGGGCCGTGTTGGCGAAACTGTTGAAATTATTCATCATGTTTGCCCAGATTTCATCCGCGTCCGCGCCGTTGACCAGGCTGACGGTAGCCATGGCTCCGGCATTGACCAGCGGATTGAGCGGTTTGCCACCGTGCAGTTCAATGGCCATGACGGAGTTGAACGGTTCCCCGGTAGGATCCGCCCCGATTTTTGTCCTCAGCTGTTTCATGCCGACCAGGTCCATCACATAAGCCAGGTTGAAGGCTTTGGAGATGGATTCAATGGCGAAGGGCGTGTCCGCGGACCCTGCCGTCAGTACGTCTCCGTTGACGGTGACGGCGGCGATGGCCAGCAGATCGGATGGGACCTGTGCCAGGGCAGGGATATACGAAGCGTTTTTGCCGCCCTGGACGGTTTTTGCAAAGGCGTAGGCATTGTCCAGCGCCGTTTGTATTTGTTCTTTGGAAGGAATGTTGTCCATGAGAGTATCTCGGATTGGTTGTGATGCCTAGCGGTTCGGATTCGTTTTTTCCCAGCCGAAGGGTTCAAAGGCGTCTTCCGGGTCCACGGGGCGTTTCCAAGAGGGCTTGGCCATGGCATGGATCACGAATGGTATGCCTGCGAAGATGAATGCGCCCACAACCAGCAGAATGATGTACATGGCGTTGCTGCCCACCGTGATCTGGTTCGGCGGGATGAAACTGACCAGGAAGGCCGCCAGGCTGGCCAGGAAGCCGAGGCCGCCCACCACCCACATGCCGAAGGTTTTACCGCCGGGAATGCGGAAGGTGCGGGGAGTGTTGGGTTCCCTGTAGCGGAGATAAATGCCGGAGGCGAACATCAGCATGTACATGATGAGGTACAGGATGATGGTGAGCTGGGAGATGATCTGGTAGGCGGACTGAACGGAGGGCATGATCACGAACATGATGGAAAGCAGCGTGACGATGCAGCCCTGAATGATCAGAATACCTTCCTGCACATTATTCTTGTTCCGCTTCTGCATGACGGGCGGCAGGTTGCCGGCCAGGCCCACCTGGTAAAGACCCTTGGAAGGACCTCCTACCCACGCGGTCACCTGGGCCAGAACGCCCACAGCCAGCGCCAGCGCCATAATCCAGTTCATCCAGCCCAGGCCAAAGAAGCTGAAGTAGTTGTCATAGGAGATCAGCAGGCTTTGCACCAGGTTGATCTGGGAATTGGGAATGATGAAGCCGATGGCCAGCGTGCCCAGAACGAAGATGACCACCGTGATGATGGCGGAAATCAGAATGGCCAGCGGATAGTTGCGGCCGGGATCGTTTACGTCCTTGACGTGTACGGCAGACATTTCCATCCCTGCGTAGAACAGGAAGATGCTGGCTGCCAGAACCAGGTTGTTGAAGTTGGTCATGTCCGGCACCAGTTTGTCCCAGCTCATGTCCAGCAGGATGGGGTTGCCTCCGGCCCAGTAGCTGAGGCCCAGCAGAATCAGAATGGCGCCAGGAATGATGGTGCCGATCATGGTTCCCCATTTGGTGACCCCGGCGGAAGTCCTCATGCCGCGCAGGTTGAGCAGCGTAGCGGCCCAGTACACACACAGCACGATGATCAGTATGTACCATTTATTGGCGGCCAGGGCTTCGTCCCAGCGCTGGTTGGGTCCCATGAATGCCAGGGATACGGCCGCGAAAGTAAGCACAGTCGGGAACCAGATGGTACTTTCAATCCATTGAAGCCAGATGGCCAGGAAGCCCCATTTCTTGCCGAAGGCTTCACCCACCCACCGGTAAACGCCGCCTTTCTGGGGCCAGCCGGTGGTGAGTTCCGCAGCTACCAGGGAGACGGGAACCAAAAAGAAGACCGCAGCAAAAATGTAATAAAACACGGAACTGAGTCCGTACGTACTTTCCGCCGGCATGCCTCGGAGGCTGACAATAGCGGAAACGTTAATCATGGCGAGGGTGAATACCCCCATCCGGATGGCGGATTTTACCGCCGGGGCATTGTTCGGAGCAGCGGGACTGGTTGTGGCAGTCCCTGGTTGAGTCGTATTATTCATTGGTTTATTCCGGGTTGAGAATCGGGAGGCGTCGGGCTGTTGCCAGGCACCGGTCCTTATGGGAACGACTAGCCGGCACGGGTTTTCGTTGAAGATATGGAGCAGATTGCGTTATTGAGTTTGTCTTAACAGACCTTGGCGGAACGGGGAAGAATCCGGAAAACAGGTTCATATCCCGGGCAGTTCCGTCATGTGTTTAAAGAGAGACTGGATGAGGGAAGGAACGAGTGCCGACTAATGCGGCAGAGTTCCGGTTTTCCCATTCCTGCGTTGAGTGATCTGGATGAGGAAAGGCTTTTTAGTGGAGGGTGCCGGATGGAGACGGAAAACCGGGTGAGTACGCTACAAGGGGAATTGTCCATGAAAGTTTCTGCAAACGGCAAGAATTCCAACGGAAGATATGGAAGACTTTTGAAGAGTTGCGGACAGAAGGCGGATATGTTTTGAAGCGGCCATGAAAAAGATTCCGGACGCGGTTTAAAAGCTTCTCAAGGTGTCCGACCACGCAGTTTCGGAATGAATTACTGCGTTCTTGGGGAAGCAGTTGCCGCCGTATGCGGAGAGAATCAGATCTGATTTTTTCAGGATTTTTGCATTGTTGGCAGGGCAGGGGCTGGTTGTGGTGGAGATTGAGATACCTTGCAGTCCGGAATGATTCATGAGGGTAGTCAGTCCATTACGGCTGTTGCGTTTCCGTGGCGCGGAGTCCTGTTCCCGGGAATAAGAAAGCGCCGGGCGGACCCGGCGCTTTCCAGTGTGTTTTGCTATAGCGGAAAGTATAATGTTTCCGGATCAGACCACTCCCTGGTCGATCATGGAGTCAGCCACCTTGACAAAGCCGGCAATGTTGGCGCCGGTGACGTAGTTGGTGAAGGATTTGTCAGAGGAGTATTCCCTGGCGTGGGCCAGAGCGTTGGCGTGAATGTTGGCCATGATGCTCTTGAGCTTGTGGTCCACTTCTTCGCGCGTCCAGGAAAGGCGTTGGCTGTTCTGGGACATTTCCAGGCCGGAGGTGGCTACGCCGCCGGCGTTCGCCGCCTTGGCCGGACCATACAGGATCTTGGCGGCCAGGTAGGTTTCAATGCCTTCCAAGTCCGTAGGCATGTTGGCTCCTTCGGCAACCAGGGTGCAGCCGTTCTTGATCAGGGTGCGGGCGTCTTCTCCGTTGATTTCATTTTGCGTGGCGGAGGGGAAGGCGCAGTCGCACGGAACGCTCCAGGGACGCTGTCCTTCAAAGTACTGTGCCTTGGGGAACTGTTTCACGTATTCTGAGATGCGGCCGCGGCGTGCGTTCTTGAGATCCATGACCCAGGCCAGCTTTTCCGGAGAGATGCCGTCGGGATCGTAGATGTACCCGTTGGAGTCGGACATGGTGACGGGCTTGGCTCCCAGTTCATTGAGCTTTTCAACGGTGTATTGCGCCACGTTGCCGGAGCCGGACACCAGGCACACCTTGCCCTGCAGGTCCTCGTTGCGGGTGGCAAGCATGTTCTGGGCGAAGTAGACGCAGCCGTAGCCGGTCGCTTCCGGACGGATCAGGGAACCACCCCAGTTCAGGCTCTTGCCAGTGAGCACGCCGGTGAATTCATTGCGGATTCTCTTGTACTGTCCGAAAAGGTAGCCGATTTCGCGGCCGCCTACGCCGATGTCCCCGGCGGGAACGTCCGTATCCGCACCGATATGGCGCTGAAGCTCCGTCATGAAGCTCTGGCAGAAGCGCATCACTTCATTATCGCTCTTGCCTTTGGGGTCGAAGTCAGAGCCGCCCTTGCCGCCGCCCATGGGCAGAGTGGTGAGGGAGTTTTTGAAAACCTGTTCAAAGCCCAGGAATTTGAGGATGCCCAGATTCACGCTGGGATGGAAGCGGAGGCCGCCCTTGTACGGTCCGATGGCGCTGTTGAATTCCACGCGGTATCCGCGATTTACCTGAACCTTGCCCTGGTCGTCGATCCACGGCACGCGGAACAGGATGGTTCTTTCCGGTTCAACGATCCGTTCCAGAATCGCGTGATCTTCGTACTTGGAATTCGCGGCCAGGACCGGTTCGATCGTGCTGAGCACTTCCTGAACAGCCTGGATGAATTCTTTTTCGTGACTGTTCTTGGATCTGACCAAGTCGAGTACGCGCTGGGAATATGTCTGTGCCATCTCTCTGTATTGTATTTGGGTTAACGCTGCGTGCGCGGCTGGTTCCGCGTGTGCGCCTTCCGTTTATCATTCCGCAACACTGGCTAGCAATCATTTTTTTCTTTGATGAATAGAAGGGGTCAGCAGGAAAATGGAAAATATCTTTCCATGTTGTGATTTTTAATCTGACCCCTTGATGAAAGGTTTCATGCCACTTGGTTGTCATGGGAAGCGGAAGACTTTGCCGGGATTTCTTCCGGACCGGACGAGAATCGGTCAGCCGCGTGTTCTTCCCGTCTGAATTTTTCAATCCGCCATGAAAGAACCGGGTGGAGGAGGCGGTTTTATAGCCTTAACAGGATGTAGCGATCGCTTGTTTCAAAACCAAGTTTTTATATAATGAATATTCATCTTCCATGTGATTGAGATGAATTTCCGGACATCTTGCCTTCTGAGGCCCGCCAAAGTTAGCTACCGTAATTTTGCGGCATTCCCTTTCCTGCGATTGGCCTTTAGAGTAGAGACATTAAGCAGCCCTGCATTTTTTTCCGGAGGGGCGGGCGGGAAGAGGTGCCGTTATGAAAATGCAAGCCATGCAGGTGGCGATGATCCGTCCCGTGCCTGCAGCAATAAAGATCGATAAATCATTTTTCCCTGGATGCTCCCTTAGGTAGGTTTCCGTTTATTCCCGGAAGCGATTCATGTTGGAAATTTTCCCATGGACGAGGCAGATTCCATGCGGATATCTATGAAATTTTTCAGATCATCCTTGTTTGCCTGCCGGTATTCCATCTCTCTTTTTCCATTAAAATACAGTTCATTATTGATCTTGGTCCGACATTTTCATCTGAAAAAGACTGCGGTTGTTCGTTTCTGCTGTTTCCTGCCGCATGAACGGCTTCCTGATCAGGTCGTCAGCCGTTCGATCCAGGCTCTGGTTTTCAGGTCCGTTTCCGCCATTTTCCTGGCCCGGTGAAGCAGGGTTCCCATGGATTTTGGGATGCCCATGTGCAGGCGGTTGCTGATCCATGCGTAGGGAACCATGGTACTTTGCCGCACGGCCAGCGCAATGACGAGTTTGGAAGGGTGGCTGTAGGGTGTAGTGAGCAGTTCTTCTTCTGACAGACCGAAAGCCTTCAACCCGTTTTTGACAATGATTTCCGCCTGATATTCCCCTATTTCTGAGGCCCGGACACCTGTCGTAACGGGTTTTCTGCGCGCCAGCCTGGGAAGTTCGCTCACCAGTTTGGCACGGAAGGAGCTGGACCCGTAGCACCAGCCGCGCTGGACGGTTCCCGGACCCACGTGCCCTACCGGAATCAGGGAGCGTTCGTCCATGCGTTCCGCTTCAAAACGGCCCATCAGGTGGTTAAGATATTTCTGGCGGCCTTCTTCCGTGTCCGTGCAGCCGAAGCATACGAGACCGCGCTCCGGATGAATCCATTTGGGGCGTTTGGCAGGGGCATCCAGCCACGCCGGAAGGCTGGTCCACTTGCAGCCGGACAGAAAGGTATGGCGGCGCGCCAGCCCGGAACGCGCGGGGTTCAGGTGGATGTAGTCGATGATGGTGGAAAAGTAGTGGGCATTGTCCGCCTCCACCACCATCGCGTGGTAGCGGCCCGCAAAGAGGTGGCCGCGCATGCGGTGGCGCGCATTGAAACGCTGGGTATAGGCGGTTTGCAACCATTTCATGCCGTCCACTAGATTGGCCCTGGAAGTCTGGAAGAGAAGATGGTAATGGTTAGCCATCAGCGCGTATGCATAGACGGTCCAGCCGCATCTTCTGGCGGCCTCCTGGAATGTCCGCAGAAACGTCTTCCTGTCTTCATCATCCAGATAGATGGCGTCTCCGCGGTTGCCTTCACTCTGTACGTGGTAAACCGCTCCGGGGTACTCTATTCTCAGCGTACGGCTCATAATTCCGGAAGCGTACCGGATGGAGGTAAAAATTCAAGTTTGTTGTTATTTTTAACCTGACCCCGGTTGCGAGGCAAGAGGATGTAAAATTGCATTTTAAACGAAGGCATTTTTCTGAGAAGAGAGGTTTCCCCTCGCTGTATTTCCTGCCGGAATCATGACGGTCCTACGATTGGAAGTTCTTCAAGACCTTTCCCATATCAACCCAATTGAAACCTCCGGGAAACTGGAACGTCCACATTGCTCCCCTCGCTTGGTCGGAAAAGACCATGGACAGAATTCCCTTTTCCGGTTTTCCCGTCCACGAAGCGGTCACAGGCGTGCCTCTCTCTACATGGACCGTCCTGTTGCCGATCCCTTTTTCAGGCGCTCTCAAGAGCTTGACGAGTTTCTTCCCCTCTTCAATGGCTTGGTAATAATGTCCGTAGGCTTTTCCGGCGGAATTACCGATATTCACCAATGCACTCGTCCATCTGCCGTTTCCCGGTTTTCCCCTTTCCATTACCGGAGATACGGTTACGCTAAGTTCAAAGTTTTCATGTTTCGGAAAAATACGAACGTCATTAATCTCGTACATAGATGACGTCGTGATGTTTTTACCGGATTTCAAGACGCGGGCGGCATCGGTTCCATGAATATAGCGGTCCAGCACCATCAACTGCTCCGTTTTTTCTGTTCCGTCCTCCTCTTTCCAAACGAAGCGGAAGAGAGCGTTTTTGCCCCATTCCCTGGGCAGGGAAATTTCTTTGCTGCTTCTGTTTGTCAATGTCAGGCGCAGGCCGAATGAGAAACTGAAAGGGCCCCCTCCTTCATAAGATTCCAAGGAAACCTTCAGGGGAGATTCGGGATCCTCCAGCGGTGCCGGATACACTCTCGCGGAAACATGCTCTCCCTCCGTCATCCAGATTTCATTGCCAACAATGAGTTTGTCACCACGCGTTTATTCCAGTCCCACTCTGGTTTCATATTCCGTTTTGCCCGTCCTGGTATTTAGGACGGAAAGGCGGCCACTCCATCGGCTCCACCCGATATTGACAATCCTATCGCAGTCCAACCATTCCGCACTTGATAAATCATCAGAAGATATAGACCAGTCCAATGAATTGATCCGTTTGCATTCTCCCGTGGCGGGACAAATCCACCACGCTCCAACTTCCGCACTGTCGGAAGCGTTTGCACGGGGGATGCCTCCTATAGCGACAATCCAGCCTTCCGGATTTTCCGTGGCAGTCACCAGGCAGAAACGGCCCCCTTTTGGGCCGTTCCATTGAACAATTTTTCTGTCTTTTTTTGATCAAGAAAAGAATATGGATGCCCGAACCGGTTCGCCATAGCCATGTTCATGGCTATCTGATAGCACGGACTGTCGGAATCCATGACGACGTAACGCCCCGTTTTGGCATATGGTGTCCGGTCGTGATTGGAAAAAGTTTTCATTTCCCTCACAATGCGTTCGGGAGGACGGTAGGTGTAGAAACCTTGCGCAAACTCCTTTTTGTTGGATTCGCCTCTGGAATCATATTTGGGGTAAACGGAATAACTTATATAGAAAGAAGATTCTGGAGTCAGGCAACGGGTGGAAAACAATTGTCCCTCCTTGGCCGTATGCGCCTTTTTTTCAACCCACGGAACGGGGTTTTCTGTAGGCGAAGCTTCGCAGATGGAAACGCTCAATGCTAAAATCAATGGAACGACGGATTTCATGGATGGGAAAGGGTGGTTAGTTAAAGTCTTTCCCGTCTTCTTGGCGTTAACGAGAAATGGATGGAACAAACGAACATCCATACCGCTTAATGAATTATTCTTCCCTCTACATTTTCCTCTTCCGGAATGCAAATTTAAACGGAAACAAGGAAAATGATTTTCCTTGTTTCACCCTGTTGTCGTCAAGGGCAGGTTGAACGTGCTGGCCATTGGTGACTGCGGCATCTATCCAGAAAAACGGAGCCTTATTGCAGTTTCTCTCTCCGCATGATCTCGGAGAGCACCAGGTAAAGGTCCGTCTTGTTGACGACGCCCAGAAGATGGTCGTTGTCCGGATTCACCAGGGCCAGGGATTCTCCGCAATGGGGGCGGGAGAAAATGCCCAGGGCTTCCGGCAGGTGCATGTCCGCGGGGAGGGTGGGCATGTCGTTGCGCAGCACGTCCATCGCAAGAACGGCCTGGGCCAGCTCCTTGTTGCGGGCGAAGGCCGCCACGTCTTCCGCTTCCACGCTGCCCAGGTATTTTCCGGCGGGGGAGGTGACGAAGATGGGATGCGCGGGATTCTTGATGAGCATGGCGGCGATAGTTCCGAATTTGTCCAGCGGATGCACCACGGGCGGATCTTTGCGCGCCACGTCCTGAAGCTGTACTTGGGCGAGCGGCTTGTCAAAGGTGCTCCTGGGGCCGAAGGCCAGGGAGTCATGGTACATGGACTGGGCCTTGGTCAGCCGCGCCGTACCGTAGGAAACCAGAACGCCGATGATGAGGGGGAACATCATCTGGCCGGCCATCGTGAATTCCACCACCAGCACCAGGGACGTGATAGGGGCGTTGGCCGCCGTGGTGAAGAAGGCGGCCATGCCCACCAGGGAATAGGCAATGGCGTGTTCCCCCGGCACGCCCATTTGCGTGAGCGCCGCGCTGAACAGGAAGCCGAAGACGCTGCCGATGGTCAGGCTGGGCGTCAGGGCCCCCCCCACGGTACCGACGCCGAAGACGATGGCAACGGTGCAGATTTTCAGGGCCAGCAGGATGGACGCCTTTGTCGTGTCGAACTCGTAGTGGATCAGAGCCGTGATGATGTTCTTCCCGTTGCCTACGATTTCCGGGTAGAAGATGGCGATGACGCCTACCAGCATGCCGGCGGCCATCAGGCGCACGGGCAGCCAGTGCCTTTTGCCGTTCAGGTATTGGCGGGATTTCTTCAGGACCAGCAGCCAGAGGCTGGCCAGCAGGGAGGCCAGGCACCCCAGCAGGACGCACCAGAGCACGTGCTGGTTGCCTGTCAGGGAGACTTCCTGCTGGAGCTGGTAGATGGGGGCCGGTTCATGGAAAAGCCCCATCGTGAAGTAACCCGCACAACTGGCGACCAGGAGGGGGGCCAGGAAGTCAATGGTCAGCGCTCCCAGAACAATCTCGCTGACGAACAGGCCGCCGGCCAGCGGCGTGTGGAAGGCGGCGGACATCCCGGAGGCGGCGGCGCAGGCCACCACCAGCCTCAGGCGCGGTGCGGAAAGGTGAAAGAAGCGGCCCAGGGCGGATCCCACCACGGCGGCGGACTGCACCAGCGGGCCTTCACGGCCTATGGAGGCCCCGGAACCGATGGAAAAGACGGCGGAAAGAGAGCGCAGAAGGCTGGGTTTGGGCGGCACGTAGCCATTGCCCAAGGCCACGGCTTCCATGTATTCCGTGGCTTTGGCCGGTACAAAGCGCTGCGTGAACAGGAGGGTCAGGCCGGCCAGCAGGCCACCCGCCGCAGGAACGAAAATACACCAGGCCCAGTCCTGGGAAGCCATTTCCTGGAAAGCCTGTATTTGCCTGTAACCGTGGCGGCCCGTCAGCAGGTCCTGCACCAGTTCCACACCCATTTCGAAAAGAAGGGCGGTCAGGGCGCCCAGGGCGCCGACAAGGGCCGCCCAGATGAAGATGACCTGCTTGTCTCCCAGCTTGATCTTCTCCCGCAGGTTCAGCGCCATGCGGAGCCAGGACCAGGACATATGCGTCTTGCCTGCGGTCTGGTCTTCCTCGTTCGTCATTGCAGGGCTTGTTGAAGGGATGACAGCAGGGTGGCTTCATCTCCCGTCCATTCCCCCCTGGGGCCCAGCGGGGCGTTTTTATGCCAGCGCAGCAGCTTCTGCATGGTGGTCAGGTAACCGGTGACCATGACAGTAGGGACGCCCAGCATGACAATCAGGTGGGCCGTCTGGGCGCCGTCCGGCCAGCGGATGCCCTCCGGGCTGATACCTACGGAGACATACATGGAATCCAGAGCCGTAGTGCGGCCGTGCGGCACCGCCAGCCCGTGGTCCAGATAGGTGGTTTGCGTTTCTTCACGCAGGAGCACGGCATTCTTGATATGCCTGGACTGTCTTTCATCAAGGACTTCCGCCATGGAATCCACCAGGGTTTCCAGAGCCTGTTCCTGTGTCGTGTCGGGCTGGAGTGTGCGTACGTGAATTTGAAGATTGTTTGCCACCGGGTCTGCTAAAGGCTTTTGGCTTTTCATTCTAGGAGGGGAACCATGATTATCAAGGAAATTCTGGCCTGCGGACGGGGAAGGAAGGCGTCTGGTGTCCTGGCACGGGAAAAACGCGCCGCGCCCGGCGGGTTCCGGGAGGCTTTTGGGGCGGTTTCGTCATGAAACGGCGTGTTTTGGGCTTTCTCTTCTCCGGAAATGAAGCTACCCTGCCGCCGTATGCAGGATTCGGAGGTAATCAAACTCGTCAAGCCCGTGCCGTCCGACAAACTGGCCATCCAGGTGCTGGTGATGTGGTATAATGCGGTGCGCCCCAAATGGAAAAAGCCGCTGGATCTGACGATTACCGGCTTTTTTGTGCTGATGACCCTGTATTCCTTTTCCCTGCGTCCGCTGCCTCCGTTCGCGTGGTTTTCCCTGGCCGGGGCCCTGGCGGCGATCATTCTGTCCTGGTTTTACGTCCCCTTTCTGGCGAAGGCCGCACTGACCGCCAACAAGAAGGTGCCGCTGTATTATCAGGAAAAAGACTACGTTTTCCATGAAGACTACCTGACTTTTTCCAGTGAAGGCGTGGACCCCCTGAACATTCCCTATGACCGCTTTACGACGCTTTGCAGGACGCGCCAGGCTCTTCTCTTCCTGTTCGGCAAAAAACTCGTGCTGTGGCTCCCTCTGCACATCATGAGCGCGGAGGAAATGGAAAGCATCATGAACCGGTTCCACAATCACGGGGTGGAGGTGAAGGAACTTTACTGATGAGGAGGCGCTGGCCGGATGCCGGAGTTGCGGAAAAGGGTAAAGGTGCAGCATCTGAAAAATCGCATTTTCCGGGCTTTTTGATTGAGCGGAGGTGCAAAACGGGTAGGGTAGGCCCATGTCACGTTATAATGGAGAACAGGTACTGGTGGTTCCCCGCGCCGTCTTTGAGGAAGCCGGTTATTTCCAGGGACACCGCGAGGGAGGGGAACATTATCTGGACGCGTTCATGAAGCCCGGAGTTGCTTCCTTCATGGACCGGGAAGCGGCGGAAAACGATCCTTCCCACAAGCAGATCATCGCCTATGCCATCTTCTGCTACCAGGGCCGCATCCTGCACTACACCCGCGGTGGTTCGGGGGGAGAGGCCCGTCTTCATGACAAGGGTTCCATCGGCATAGGCGGCCATATCAATCCGGTGGACCGCCAGTCCGGCCATGACAACGTTTCCACCTATCTGGCCGGTGTGGAGCGTGAAATCCGCGAGGAGCTCGTCATTGACGGCGGCTGCACCCAGCGCGTACTCGGCGTGATCAACGACGATTCCAATGAAGTGGGCGCCGTGCACCTGGGCATCGTCCATTTGTTCGAACTGGATACGGACCGGGTGCGCGCCAATGAATCCGCCCTGGACAATCTGCGCTTTGTAACTCCGGAAGAATTGTCCGGAGATATGTTTAATAAGCTGGAAACCTGGTCCCGGCTTGCCCTGGAGTTGTTCAGGAAAAGGCGTTCCTGATTTTACTGTTTTGCGGGGCAATGCTTCTACCGCATTGTTCCGGACAGGCTATTCCGGGGTTGCGTTGCCGGAAAAGCGGCTCCTTACCTGGTTTCAGCCGCGGCGGCGACGGCCGAGCAGGAGCCCCAATCCCAGCAGTCCGAGCGAGGCTGAGGCCGGTTCCGGAACGGCACTCAGAGCGTATTCCTTCATCTGGTCTTCTGTCAGGGCTCCCATATACAGGTCAAAGTTGTTCAGGGTATATTCCCCGGTGATCCCGTTCGGGACGCTCCAGGTATTGCCGGAACCGTCCTTGGCGGAGAAGTTGAGCTGGGTCATGGTGACGCTGCCGAACCTGACGCCGGTGCCGTTCAAAGATGCAAGAGTGGTCAGTGAAGACGTGTCATTGCCCAGCATGGCGGAAATGGTGACATTTCCATTACTGTAAGTGTAAAACAGGGTAAGGGGCTGTTCTGCGGAATAGCCGGACAGGGTATTCGTTTTCCAGGGGGAAGCGGCAACGGTGCCTCCGTTGTAGTTAAAGCCTCCCACGCACAGGGTAAGGTCTCCGGAATCCGTCAACTGAAAGCCCATTCCTTCCAGGTTCTTGTAGTTGGAGGTGGTGTTATAGGTGAACAGTAGGCCCACATCCGTTCCGGAGGTGGCTTCCAGACCGGAAATGGTGAATGCCATGGTCCATGAAGTGGTTCCGCTCACCGGAACGGTGGTGGGAGAAGAGACATTCAGAGTATCTCCGTTGCTTCCGTCGTAGATGGTATAATCCTTTGAATAAGCCGGATTCAGATCATTGATGGAAGCGCCGCAGCACAGGCTGCTTCCCAGAATGGCGGCCAGGAGGGACAGGTATTTGGTCTTCATATTGATTGCTCTAGCAGATTGGAAAAATGCTCCCGGGCAGGAGAACATCCGTTTTTTATCGGATTCTTAATCCGCCTGTAACATCCGCTTCAGTAAACAGTGATAAAGACTAGAGAATCATAGGGGAATGAATTTAAAAAAAGACCAGATATGTAAAACTTCCATGGGAATCAATGTTTTATGATAAATAATTCATTCACCGTTAATATTTTTAATTGTTGGCGGATTAAGAATTCGCCGCGGCATTGAAAATTCGCTGTAAGATCAGGAACTGTATTGGGTTGTGCATAATTATGGAATATAAAAACCATGGATAATTAATTCCTGAAAAACAAGATGGAGAATTTATCAGTATGTTAAATGTCCATGAATTAACCTTAAATCAATTTTGGAATGGAGCCCTTATACCCGGAAACCGTGCCGGGAGGGGGAAAAAAGAAGGAGATAAAGAAAGAATCCATACCGCCCGGCATCATGCGGCGGAAATGGCAGGGGATAATTCATTGAGTTCTTGTCCCGGAATTATAAAGCGCCTTTAGCGGAAAGGAGGGGAAAGGGGCCGTTCTGACCGGCAGGACCGGAAAGAAAGGGAAAATTCGTTTCTCCACATTACCGGAAAGAAAAATCCCCGGCAAGTTGTACTTGCCGGGGGATGAAAGAACAGTCAAAGAATCTCCCATTTTAAGGGACAGGCTTTTTTATCGCCTGGAAGGGCCGTCCATGATAGCCTTGTGGCTCATGTTCCAGCCGCCGCCCAGTGCCGTGTACAGGGATACCAGTGTGCTGGCGTGCTGATAATAGTACTGGGAGAGCTGGATCTGCGCCGGATACAGGTTCTGCTGGGCGTACAGCACTTCAATGTAGTTGGAAAGGCCAGTGCGGTAGCGTTCAAAGGAAAGCTTTACGGCCGTCTGGTAGGCTTCCACGGCTTCAGACTGGATGGTCGTAATGTCGCGGAGCTTGGTGCGCTGGATCAGTGTGCTGGAGACTTCAGACAGGGCGTTGAGCACGGTTTGTTCGTAGTCGTTCTTGGCCGCCAGGAATTCCGCCTTGGCCGCCTTTTCAGAGGCTGTGAGCCTGCCCGCCTGGAAGAGAGGTCCCGTCAGGTTGGCCCCAATGCCCCAGCCGCTACGGCGTCCCTGCACATGGCGCAAGTCACTTGAGGCGATGCCTCCGGCTGCCGTCAGGGAGATGGTCGGGAAGTAGTCGGCAATGGCCGCGCCTACGTCGGCATTGGCGGCGCGCAACTGGTATTCGCTCTGGCGCACGTCGGGCCTTCTGGAAAGGATATAGGCCGGTATGCCGGCGGGAACCTTGATATTGTAGGAAATATCGCGGAGGCTTCCGGAACGGCGGATATGGCCGGGAGCGCGTCCCGCCAGGGCGGAGACAGCGTTTTCCAGATTGGCTATTTGCGCTTCAATAGCGGGAATCTGTGCCTGGGAGGAGGCCAAGGCAGCCTTGGCGGAAGATACTTGGAGCTTGTCGCCTACCTCGCCTTCCAGCTGTTCGTCAAACAGGCGGAGGCATTCGGAATAGGATTCCACGGATTTCTGCACAATGGCAAGCTGTTCGTCCAGTTGGAGGAGTTGGAGATAGGAGTCAGCCACCTGGCGGAGCAGGGAGAGCATCAGGGCGCGCTGGCCTTCTTCGGAAGCCAGGTAATCCGCACGCGCCGCTTCCGTCAGACGGCGGGTCTTGCCCCAGATATCCAGTTCCCAGGAGATGCCGCCGTCAATCATGCCGGGCGTCAGCGTGGTGCCTGTGGTCTGCACGATGTTGCCGCTGGTGTAGTTGGCCCCCTTGCTGAGGCTGCCGGCATAGTCCGCCCACGGGAAGAGAGGGGCTTCCGTCACGGTAATGTACTGGCGTGCCTTTTCCACGCGCGCCATGGCCGCCTTCAGGTCACGGTTATTGTTGTAGGTGTCCGTCAGGAGGTCTTGAAGGTCCTTGTTCTTGAATACTTTCCACCAGGGGAGGTCTGCGATGGATTCCGTGGATGCTCCGGCGCCCCTGAATGCAGCGGGCATGGGCATGTCCACGGGCTTGAAGTCGGGGCCCATCATGCATGAGGAAGCCGTCACGACAGTCCCGAGCAGAATGAGGCGTGTGATATATTGATTCGGTCGCATATGCGTATGTGTGTTTTAAATGTGGTCAGGGGCGTTGTCAGCCTTTCAGTGATTCATGGGCTTCATGAAAGAGGTGCTTGCGGGCGATGATTTCATCCGGATCGTCCGTTTCCACGGTCTTCCGGGCGATGCGCACGCGGAAGAGCTTCATGATGAAGTAGAAGGAACTCGGAATGAGGAAGATGCCCACGACTGTCGCCATCGTCATCCCGGCGATCACCACGATCCCGATGATGTTGCGGGAGTAGGCTCCGGAACCGGAGGCGATGGCCAGCGGTACGCAGCCCAGGATGAAGGCGAAGGAGGTCATCAGGATGGGACGCAGGCGGATTCTGGCCGCGGAAAGCGTGGCTTCCATCAGCGTCTTGCCGCGCTCCATCTCAATGACCGCGAATTCCACGATCAGAATGGCGTTCTTGGCCGCCAGCCCGATGAGCATCACCAGGCCGATCTGTGCGTACAGGTTCAGTTCATAGCCGAACCAGTACAGGCCGAGAAAGGCGCCCAGGGCCGCAATCGGCACCGTCATGAAAATACTGAGCGGAAGGGCCCAACGTTCATACAGGGCCGCCAGGATCAGGAACACGAAGATGGAGGAGAGCATGAAAATCTGCACGATGTTGATGCCGTTCTGGATTTTCTGTTCCTGATAGCTCATGTCCGCGTAACTGTAGCCCATGTCTGTGGGCATGCAGGCCTCGAACGTTTTTTGCAGGGCCTCCATGGCCTGGGAGTTGGAGAAGCCCATGGCCGGAGTGACCATGAGTTTGGATGAGTTGTACAGATTCTGGCGCAGCAGGAATTCCGGCCCCTTGGTGTCCGTGATCTTGACGAGCGTGGAGAGGGGTACGGAACTGCCCGTGTCGTTCTTCACGTAGAAGTTCTTGAGCATGTCCGTTCCGTTCCGGTCGTCGCCCTGGGCCTGGATGTACACCTGCCATTGCTGGCCGTACAGCGTGATGTAGTTGATGAACAGGGAGCCCATGTACGCCTGGAGCAGGTTGTTGGCCTCGCTGATGCTGACGCCCAGCGTGGCGCATTTTTCCTCGTCCAGCCGCACGTCCTTTTGATCCACGGCAAAGGACATGACGCTGCGCACGCTGCCGTTATGGAGAGGATCAAAAATCGGAAGCTTGCTGGCCTCCTTCACGAAGATGTCCGTCTGTTCGGCCAGGTATTCCGTTCCCTTGCCGTCGCGGTCTTCCAGCATGAATGTGACGCCGTTAGCGGAACCCACCCCCGCAATGGCCGGAGGCTGGAAGCACATGGTGACGCCTTCGGAAACCTTGGTGCTCAATAGTCTGTTCAGCTCGGCGGTAATCGCCTTGGCGCTTTGGTCCGGATTGGGGCGTTCCTCCCAGGGCTTCAGCATCACAAAGAAGAAGGCGTTGTTCGTGCTCTGCACTCCGGTAAGAAGGCTGAACCCGGAAATGGCGATCACATCCTTGACGTTCGGATTCTGCCGGATCAGTTCGCTGACCTTGTCCGCGGCGGCGGTCGTGAGCTGGAGGGAGCGCGCTTCCGGCATGATCAGGGCGGAGAACAGGTAGCCCTGGTCTTCGTCCGGCAGGAAGCCGTTCGGAATGTGCTTGGCTACGGGGATGATGGCGTACGCGATCAGGGCCAGCAGAGGAATGGAAATGATGAGCTTCCTAGTCAGGAAGTGGCATATCTTCGTGTAGCCGCTGGCGGTGGCGTCATAGCCCCGGTTGAAGACGCGGTAGAAGAATTTCAGGGGGCCGCCCTTGTTCGGGTCCTTGGGCTTGAGCAGGATGGCGGACAGGGCCGGCGAGAGCGTCAGCGCGTTGAACGCGGAAATCAGCATGGAAATGGCAATGGTCACGGCGAACTGCTGGAACAGCGTGCCCGTGATGCCGGGAAGGAGCAGGGACGGCAGGAACACCGCCGCCAGTACGAGGGCAATGGCGATGACCGGGCCGGACACTTCCTCCATGGCGGCGAAAGCCGCCTGGCGCGGCGTCAGGCCGCGCTCCATGTGGGATTCCACGGCTTCCACCACCACGATGGCGTCGTCCACCACCAGGCCGATGGCCAGCACCATGCCCATCAGGCAAATGGTGTTCAGCGTGAAGCCCAGCAACGGGAACAGCGCGAAGGTGGCGATGATGGAGACCGGTACGGCGATGGCGGGAATCAGGGTGGCGCGCCAGCCCTGCAGGAAGACGAATACCACCAGCACCACGAGGAGGAGGGCTTCCACCAGCGTGTGTTCGATTTCCACAATGGAGGCGCGCACGGCCAGCGTGGTGTCCAGCGTCATGTTGTATTCCATGCCGGGCGGGAAGCTGCGGGAACGTTCTTCAAAAAGCTTTTTCAGGGCGTCCACCGTATTGATGGCGTTGGAGCCGGGGGCCGCATACACGGCGATGGCGCCGGAGTCCTTCCCGTTGTACTTGCTGGATACGTTGTAGGTCTGGGAGCCCAGTTCCACCTTGGCGATATCCTTTAGGTAGAGCAGCTTGTTTCCGTTGGCACGGATGATGATGTCGCCGAATTCCTCAGCGGTCTTCAGGCGTCCCTTGGTCTGGATGCTGTACGTGAATTCCGTTCCGGGAGGCGCCGGTTCCGCGCCGATCTGGCCGGCGGGAATCACGGTATTCTGTTCACGAATGGCGGCCTGAACTTCTCCCACGGAGATGTTTTGGGCAGCCATCTTGGTGGTGTCCAGCCAGATGCGCATGGCATAGCGGCCCGCGCCGAACACCTGCACGTCGCCCACGCCAGGGACGCGTTTGACGGGATCCACCAGGCTCACGTAGGCGTAATTACTCAGGAAAATGGCGTTCAGGCTGTTGTCCGGGGAGTACAGGTTGAGCACGGCCAGCGGGCTGCCCGTGGACTGGGTGATGGTGATGCCCATCTGGGCCACTTCCGACGGAAGCTGGGCGGTGGCCTGGCCGTAGCGCATGTAGGCCAGCGTCTGGTCCATGTTCGGGTCTGTTCCTACTTCAAAGACGATGCTCAGGGAGCAGATGCCGTTGTTGGCGTTCGTGGAAGTCATGTAATCCATGCCCACCACGCCGGAAATGGACTGTTCCAGCGGGGAGGCTACGGAGTTGGCCACCGTTTCCGCATTGGCGCCCGGATAGGTCGCCTGCATCTTGATGGTGGGCGGGACGATGTTCGGGTACTGCTCAATGGGGAGCCCCAGCAGTGCCAGGCCGCCGAGCAGGATCATCACGATCGAAATGACGATGGCGATGGTCGGGTGTTTGATGAAAAAGCTGGACATGGTGTTAGATCATGGAATTGCGCGGAAGAGCGGCGGGGAATGCGGCTTCTCGGGAAAGAATGTTATTTGGAGGCCGGCTGGGCGTTGTCGTGGTGCATGCCTTCCGGAGTTTTGGCCTTTTCAAAGGACTGGGCGCCTACGGAGGGCATGACGGGCTGGGAGACGACATGCTTGTAGGGAGTCGGGTTGACAGGGGCTTGTCCCTGCAATCTGGCGGCCTGCTGAATGCCTTCCACCACAATGGGGCTGTCCTTCGTGAACGTGGAATTGGGCATCGGAATAATGTCGATCACCTGCATGCCGTCAACGACGGGTCCGGTTTGCACCACCTGCATGTGGGGAATGTTCTTGTCGTCCAGATAGACGATGAATTTGGCACTCTGGTTGGACAGGATGGAGCGTGGCGGAACCAGCGTGGCGTTTTTCAGGATTTTCACAGTGGCCTGGATGCGGACGAACATGCCGGGGCGCAGGATCAGATTCGGGTTGGGAATGTGGCCGACGACATTGATAGTGGCCGTCTGGGTGTCCACGTTGCGGTCGGCCGCCACGGAGTAGCCTTGCTGGGGGTAAAGGGTGCCGTTGGGAAGGATGACGTTGAACTTGAATCCCTTTTTGCCGTTTGAACTTTCATCCAGGGAGCTGAGGTCCAGAAAATCCTTATCGCTGGGGTTGAAGTCCACGCGGATGGGATCAATGGCGGAAATCGTGGTCAGAGGCGTGGGGCTGGAGGGAGTGAGCAGGTTGCCGATGGAGGGAGTCGCCAGGCCGGCCAGGCCGGAAATGGGGGCGGTGATTGTCGTGAACTTGAGATTGATCTTCGCCTGGTCCACCTGCGCCTTGGCCGTAGCGATGGCGGCTTGCGTTTCCTGAACCTGTTGCAGGGCGTCGTCCAGCTGCTTGCGGCTGACGGACCCGGACTTGACCAGCGGGGTATAGCGTTCTACGTCCAGCTGGTATTTCTTCAGTGTGGCTTCGTATTGTTCCAGGCGTCCCTGGGCCTGTTCCAGCGTTGCCTGGAAGGGGCGCGGGTCAATCTGGAAAAGCGTCTGGCCCTTCTTGACATAGGCGCCGTCCTTGTAGTCCTTGGAAAGCAGGTAGCCCGTCACCTGGGAGCGGATTTCCGCGTCTTCCGTGCCGCGCAGGTTGCCTATCCATATCGCCTTGATCGGCACGTCTTCGGTCACCAGCTTGGTTACCTGCACGTCAGGAACGAGAGCCTGCGGTTGGCCGGCTCCGGCATCCTTTTTTTCACAGGAACTTAAAATTATCACCGGAGAGCACAGGAGAATGGTGGTGGCGGCAATCGTCAAAGGCTTGTTGTACATAAATGAACGCGGTTGTTTACAAACTGGATTGCCGAAAAGTGCGGCAAGTCGCGTGAATTTTGCTTTTTTTTCACCAAAAGTCAACGCAAAGATATGTCCTCTTTCATGTGAAATATGCGTAATATTATCATAGTGAATGGATAAAATAATTGAACAAATGTATAATATGTTATTCCTTGTCGTGATGATGACAGGGAGAACCGCGAATGGCGATTTTCCGCTGGCATTCAGGAGGTCAGCCGTCTTTTGCGGAGCATGGCGTCCATGTTCGGCTTTCTCCCCATGAAATCGGTGAACTGCTGCATAGGTGGGACCGTGAATCCCTTTTCCAGGATGGCTTTCCGGAATTTTCCGGCGGTTTCTCTGTTCAGCAGCCCAGAATGTTCGAAAGCCTCGAAAATGTCCTTGTCCAGAACCTCCGCCCAGCGGTAGGAGAAGTAAAAAGAGGCATAGCCGGAAGAAGAGGCGAACAAATGGCGCGCCGTCCTCAGCCTTCCGGCCTGCCTGCAATCCTTGAAATATTCCAGGTCTCCCGCCACGATGGAATCCACATCATCCAGGGAACACGCCGCAAACCGTTCCGGATCCATGTGAACGGCCAGGTCCGTTTTCGCATACAGAAGTTGTGAAACCAGCGTAACAGCGGGCGTGTTGCCGCGGGATTCCTCCAGGGACCGCAGCATGTCTTCCGGGATGGGCTGTCCCGTTTTTTCATGCCGGGCAAAACTTCTCAAAATATCAGGATGGGAACACCAGTTTTCCATGAACTGGGAGGGGACTTCCACGAAATCCCGCGGAACGCTGGTGCCGGCCAGGGAAGGGATGGAAACTCGCGAAAACATCAGATGCAGCAAATGGCCGAATTCATGAAAAAGAATCCTGACCTCCCTGTGAGAAAGAAGAACCGGCTCCCCATCCGCGGGTTTTTGTACATTCAGGCAGATCATTCCCAAGCGCGGTTTGCCGGGCTTGCCGCCCGCAGGCGGGGCGCCTGCATCCAGCGGTGACATCCACGCTCCGGCCCGCTTGTTGCTGCGGGCGAAAATATCCAGGTAAAAATACCCCAGCCGTTCTTCCTTGCCGTCGTCAATGGCAAAAAAGCGGACGTCCGGATTCCAGACCTCCGCCTCTCCGCCTTTTTCCGGTCCGGAAATGCCGGTCAATGGTTTCCGGACAGGGAGTTCCGTTACGCGGATGCCGTACAATTGTTCCGCCACGCCAAAGAGTCCGGCCATGACGCGGGGAAGGGGGAAATAATGCCGCAGTTCTTCCCGGTCCAGGCGGAAGCGCTCTTCCGCCTGGAGGTTGGCGTAATAAACCGTGTCCCAGGGGTGCAGGCTGACCTCTTTATTCTCCGTAAGCCGTGCCTTGACCTGGCGCAGAGACTCCATTTCCCTGAAAAACGGCTCCTTCACCCTGTCCAGAAGTCCGTTGACGAACCGCATGGCCTCTTTTCCGTTTCCGGCCATGCTCTGTTGCAGCGCATAATCGGAATACGTCCTGTAGCCGCACAACTGCGCTTTCTCGCTGCGCAGGGAAAGCATTTGCCTGACGACCGGTTCCGTGTCGTAGCTGTCCGTAGCCAGGGTTTGAAGATGTTCCCACAAATCCTTGCGGATTTTTTCACTCCGCACCTTCTCCATCACCCGTCCGGCAGCGGCGGAATTCAGGGTGAACGTCCAGCCGGGGCCGGTTTCTCCGGGATGGCGGGAGCGGAATTCCTGCGCCGCCTGCCGCAGCGTTGTCCGGCTCAGGCCGTCCAGGGCGTCGGCGTCGTGTACCGTCCAGCTCCAGTTCTTCCGGGCGTCCATGTACAGATTGTTGAAACGCTGGGCACACAGGGCCAGCTCCCTGTCAATGACTTCCAGCCTGGCGCGCTTTCCGGGCGGCAGGTCCGCCCCGTTATCCCGGAAGCTCTGCATGCACAGTTCCATGTAACGTTTTCTTTCAGGGTCCGCAACCACATCGCCCAGCCGGACATGGGCGGTTTTCAGGGTATTCCACAGGGACTGGTTTTTGGTGAGGGAAGAATGGAACGCGACTGCGAGCGGGGTGGCCTCATCCATGGCCTTCCGGATGGAATCGCTGTCGCACAGGCTTTTCAGGGCATATGCCTTGGCCATCGGCTCCGTCAGGGAAACATTGACCTCTTCCAGTGCGCCGAATGTATTTTCATACGTTATTTCTTCCGGAGCTGTGCGGCAGATCCGGTCCACTGCTTCATGGGCGCGCCGTATGGCTTCCTTCACGTCCGGCTGCAGGCGGTCCGCTGCCAGGGCACTCCAGCGGATGGGGCGTGAAGTATCCAGAAAGGGGTGGGCCGAAGACGCGGCAATGCAGGGAACCAGGCCGGAAAGGATCAGTGGAAGAAAAGCACGGAACAGGCGGATGCGGAGCATGCGTTCCACTTTAATGAATGCCTTCCCTTCATTCAAGCTCCGCGCTTTTTGTGTCTGCAAACGGCGGGAGGCCGGGACTGCCCTTGAATGCTGGCCCCTTTGCATGTATGAAGAAATGCGATGCCTGCCAAAATCCATCTCTACGACACCACGCTGCGCGACGGAGCGCAAAGCGAAGACGTGAATCTGAGCGCAACGGACAAGGTCCGGATCGCCCGCCAGCTGGATTATCTGGGTATGGACTACATTGAGGGAGGCTGGCCCGGCGCCAACCCCGTGGAAACGGAATTCTTCAAGGCCATGCGGGAGGTGGAGCTCAAGAACGCCAAACTGGCCGCGTTCGGCAGCACGCACCATCCGGCGCGAACGCCGGAGACGGACCCCACCTTGAACGCCCTGATATCCTGCGGAGCGCAGGTGGCCACCATCTTCGGCAAATCGTGCCCCCGCCACGTGGAAGTGGCGCTGGGCATTTCCAGGGAGCGAAATCTGGAAATTATCGGGGACTCCGTGGCCTTCCTCAAAAAGCATTTGACGGAAGTTTTCTTTGACGCGGAACACTTTTTCGACGGATTCAAGCGGGACGCCGAATACGCCCTCAGCGTTCTTCAGGCCGCCCATGAACACGGTGCGGACTGCCTCATCTTGTGCGATACCAACGGCGGCACGATGCCGGAGGAAACAGGCTCCATCATCAGGACGGTGAAGGAACGCCTGCCCGGCGCCGTCCTGGGCATCCACGCCCACAACGACTGCGAGCTGGCCGTGGCCAACAGCCTGGCAGCCGTCATGAACGGCGCCGTGCAGGTGCAGGGCACGGTCAACGGCATCGGGGAACGCTGCGGGAACGCCAACCTGTGTTCCGTGATACCCAATCTTCAACTGAAAATGGGCGGTTTTTCCTGCCTGAGCGAGATTTCCCTGACGCGCCTCAAATCCACGGCGGCCTTTGTTTCGGAAGTGTCCAACCTGGCTCCCTTCCGGCGGCAGCCCTTTGTCGGGAACTCCGCCTTCGCACACAAGGGCGGCGTGCACGTAAGCGCCATCATGAAAGACTCCGCCCTTTACGAGCACATGGACCCTTCCCTGGTAGGGAACGCGCAGCGCGTGCTGATGACGGAGCAGGGGGGGAAAAGCAACATTCTTTCCCTGTCCCGTACCCTGGGCTTTGAGCTGGAAAAGGGGGACCCGGTGCTGGATGTCCTTTCCGCCGCCGTGAAGAAAAACGCCGCCCTGGGGTACGACTACGTAGCCGCCCCGGCCAGTGCCGAACTGCTCTTCCTGCGCCATATGCCGGACAAGGCGCTGAAACCCTACTTCAACATCCTGCGCACCGTCGTTCTTACCTCCCGCCATGAAATGGACCCGGACATGATGGTGGAAGCCTCCCTTAAAATAGACGTGCACGGCAACGTGGAACATACTGCCGCCGGCGGCTTCGGGCCCGTGCATGCGCTGGACCGCGCCTTGCGACGCGCCCTGACGCGCTGGTACCCGGAACTGGAGCAGATGCACCTCATCGATTACAAGGTGCGCGTGCTTTCCCCCACCCGGACGAACATTCCGGATGCCGCTGAGGAAAACGGAACCGGCTCCAATGTCCGTGTTCTCATTGAATCCTCGGACGGCGTCGCTACCTGGACTACGGTGGGCGTCTCCTACAACATCATTGAGGCCAGCCTGGAAGCCTTGGCGGACGCCGTCACGTACAAGCTCTACAAGACGGAGCAGGCCAGATGGCGCGCGGAATGCTGATGAACGGTTCTCTCTAAGGAGTTCATAGCCGTTTGGATAGGTATGGGTTTGTTAAACGGGCTTCCCGTATGAGGAGGCTGTCCCCCTTGGCGGACTGTGTTTTTACAATATTCGATGGTCATGAAGACAGGGATGACATTGTTCCGGGTTCCTGTACAGCGACACATTAATGATAAATGTGTACTTTCCATGAAAGTGCAATCTGGCATCCCGGCAGGAGGAAAAGGGATGCTCCTGATAAAATTCATTTAAATTTTACTTCATCCGGCGTAGGCATGTTCTCCGGAAGGTCAAAGGGAGGGATGGCGGGACAATGGTAATGAAACAGATGGGAGATGGGACGTCCGTTTCGTGGTTAGAGGACGGCTTTTAGGTTTAAAATGAAATACTTGAATAGTACTTGGGAATTCATTGGCATAACGATGGTTTTCAACGTCGTACATCAATGTCCAGTTAACGGTTGAAAAAATGCCGTACCGTTTGTTTGTTCCATGTTGCCCCCTTCTGGTATATTCGCCCAACAAGGCGACCCCCTGGACAACCACGCATAAATACGGGCGGCTTCCCAAGCTTACAGGTTGTTGCCGGCCATGGCGGAGGATGAGTTCCTGATTGAATGGAATGATCAGCACCGGAAGCCATCCGCGGGAACCGGGCCATTCCGGGAATGCAGATAAAGACTTCCATTCCCGCTGTACGACCGGCAGTTGATTTCTCATGACCGTCCATAAATAATCACGGCAAAGAGGCTGGTTTAACATTATCCATAATAGATGGGGAGGCATTGTATTGCGGTTGTAGGCCTCTACAAATTCCTCGCCGCAACTGCGTACAAAGCTCAATTCCCAAAGCGGGAGGCCAAGTTTCGTTCCGTTTCACATCATTCCACTAGCTGCCGGTAGCTGCAGATATGGTTGACCGCCTCCCGATTGATCTCCACCCATACCGTCTTGTTATTTAAAGACGGCATGGAGAACAAATTCACCCCGGCATGGACTTGCTGAAGAAGCGTCAACCCTAAAAGAACGCAATAAATGGAAATACCGGGACGGCAAATAAATACCCTTTTCATTTTTTATCCTTCTTTTACCTTCTTCAGGAATTTGATATTGATGTAAATCAATAAATATGAATATCCATTGATTCAATTGAATTTAAAAATGCTTTTCTGGACAATGTGTTTCTATGCAGGAAATGATGTCTGTGTTCTTGTTACCTCATAAAAATTAACGGAGATGAACCTAAATAGTATGTTTGCATTTTTAGTTAAGAATCTTTTTCAATGCGCTCTTGCATTTATATCATTTTCTCTTTGCTCAAGATAGAGTCTCGGCCCTTTCTTTAAAGGGGGAATAGTTTATTCCGCAGATTAGATAAGTTAATCCCGCATTGTTCGTTTGCTCTGGGGCCCGATCCATTTTTTCGCCCATTTGGGATCCATTTTTATCATTCTTTTTGCTTCAACGGTGAAACGATGTCCATGAATCACAAACCCAGTCAGGGCCACTTCCTGGTTACCTCCCACCAAGAATACTCTTTCAGTCTGATCAGTTCTTCTTCCAAGTTAGGTGGACGTCATCATTATCAAACAAGAATATTATATCTTCCGGCGGTTCTCCTTTGGGAAGCTCAGATCTGACCTTTAGTTTTTTATGGAAATTTTTCCTGTCGCTTACACGCGTCCAGTTTATATCTACCGTATCCGGTATCGGTCCATGTTTGTTCACCATTTTGTGATGCGCGATCATTCCAGGATAAAGAACTCCCCCAGCACTGTGAAAATCATTAAAGCTGCCTTTCACATTTTCCAGAGGAGTCTTCCCTTCATTCTTATATACAAAGTTATATTCCTTGTTCATCATTTGACAGGATGAATAGAAGAAAAAAAGGAATATGGGGAATAAAATTTTAATAAAAATCATAAGTTATAAATCCATTTCGGCAACCAAAATAGAAACAATGGAAATCAGAATCCACAAAAATCCATATATATTATTGTTTTTTCTAAATAAAATAAAAAATCCTAATAACATTGAAAATAGGGAAAGGATATAAATGATATACGAAAAAAGAAGCCGTGCCTCCAAATTACTTTCTCTGACAAGAATTTTTCCAATGACTAAACAACAAGGATATATAATAAGATAAGCCCATTTCATTTGATAACCCAATTTCTCTCTACTTAAGTTGGTATAAAAAGATATGTTCCCGCAGCTTCAATATCAATCTCCACCCCACCATAAGTGAGAATGCCTTCCCGTGTCAATTCAAGTTGGATTTCGATTTTACGCTGTCCGGTTCTACCTGTCCGAAGGATAGTGCCGTTATAATGCCTTTTCGTGGTCAGGGCAGCTTCTGAGGGATGCTTTTGCGTAGTGATGAGGGCCGATCAGGGTTGAAAAGACCGGATATTCGAGTTGATGTTGAAGCAGCTACGCAAGTCCCCGCCGATGCCGTACCCCGCAAGCTTCAGAAGAGGGCACGGGGCAGTTGGCGTGTGGAATGCGGCCGCGGCGGTGGGCTACATGGATGCCGCCCCCGTTTCGGAAACATATTCGGAACCGTGGTACAGCAGTTTGCCCTCCTTGATACTGAAGTACAAATCCGCATACCAGCCGCCGGTCTGATAGCTGATGAACAGCAGCGGCCTTCCGTCTTCGCATTTGTGGAACCAGTTTTTCAGGGCGTCATAGAAAACAGTAATGCTGGAGCATCCCTGTTCGACAGTACCCCGCGTCAGGGTGCACGGCACCATCCTGCCCCGGATGTCCATGTACCATTGCTGCCGGTCCTTTTTGGCAAACAGGGACAGGGCGTGCATGTTTCCGTCCCGCTCGCAGGCAATGTCCCACTGGTGGGCGTAGGGCGGCCGTTCACCGCCTTCCAGGTCTCTTCTCGTTTCCCTGCACAGGGCGGGAGGTTGGGCTGCTTCCGTATAGACTTCCGGTTGGGAGGAGGTTACAGGCCCTGTCCATTCGGGGTTAATGGAGGAAACGATTTCGGCGGCCTGTTCGGGCGTAAATGTGCGGATGCCCTCGCGGCAAGGTACGGGCAGGGAGGAAAAGGGAGGCGGCGGTTTTTCTATTTTACTTTTCTTTAACGCGTTCTTTTCTTTCCTGCTTCCCATGGGCGGCAGGAGGCTTCCCTGTTCGGGCTCGGGTTCGGGAAGCCTGAAAAATTTCCTTTCCGGAGGCTGTCCTGCATTGGGAATGAATTTGGGCCGTAAACCGGCAGGAAGCGCCGTCAGGCTCATGGAGATGGCTATTCCCATGAGCGGAAGGATGTAGAGGGTGAAAAACAACACCCGTGATTTTTTGTACACGAGGAACCAATTGAAAAAACATACCATGAACACCAGTACCGACAGGGAAATGATCAACAGGAAAGTTTCATCAAGACGCAATGTTCTGGGAATGAGCAGGAACACGCCCCCGAAGAACAGGTACGCGAAAAGAAGATAACTGGCAATGCATTTGCTCATGCCGTATTCGCTGCCCTGGAAAAACAGGTCGAATGAGATGATCTTCAGAAACAGGCTGGAACCTCGGCTGCCTTCTTTCCTGTGCTGGTTCATGATTCTATCCTGTAACTCATTTGTTCTTTTAAGTCAATCGGGTTGGAGGCGCAAGCCCAGCCGTTTTTATGGTCAGCCGGTTTTTCCGGAAAATGAATGCGGAAGTGCGGATGGAGGAAATGGCGGTATTTTCCCCGTTTCCGCCCGGTGGGCCGCATCTGCCAGGGGGCAAATAAAACATTGACCGGACGGGAGGGAAGTTTTATTCTGAAAGCCTCATTCAACCGGAGGAAGATTACAGCCGTGGAGGACGATATTATTTGCACAGAAAAAATCATTGCGGAACGCAAGACGTTCTTTCTTGATCTCAAACAGAATGCGCGCGGCAAAGTGGTGCGTATTACGGAAAAGGTGAGTTCCAACCGGGACCGGATCATGGTTCCCGCGGAAATTCTGGATGATTTCATCGCCGCTCTCCAGGATATCCGGGAAACGCTGAAGCAGCAGGGGGAATAAGTTCCTCTGTTTTTTCTTTATTTTAATGAAAGCGGGGCTGTGGTTGTCCCGCTTTTTCGCGGTATCCGGATGGCTGGGAATCCGGCAGGCAAAAAGTGGCTTTGTCTGAATTAGGCGTTGTCAAAAATAAAAAAGGGAGTATTTTTGCTTCCCGGTTTTGCCGTCCCCCTATCTCTGTATTCCGGCGCATGCTGCGCTCCGGAGGCACGGGGGCGGAATGTTTATGGCAACCACTAGTATTTCAGACATATGACGACACAACAGGAATTGACTCCGGAGCTGATAAGGGCCGCGCTGACAACGGTTAAATTCCCGGGTTTCAGCCGCGACATCGTATCCTTCGGGCTAGTGAAGAAGATCGACATTGACGCTGAAAACAATGTCACGATTGATTTGGTGATTGAGAGCAAGAATGCGGATATTCCCCGTTACATTTTTGAAGGCGTTCATGGTGTGATGAAGCATCTGCCCGGCGTAAAGCATTGTGACGTCAATATTGAACACAAGGCTCCGGAAGCTAAAAAGGGAGTCAATGACGATCCCTCCACCTGGAAATCCTCCGTCCCCGGCGCCAAGCACGTGATCGCCGTTGCCTCCGGCAAGGGCGGGGTGGGCAAATCCACCGTTTCCGCCAACCTGGCGGTGGCCCTGAGCAAGCTGGGCTATTCCGTGGGCCTGGTGGACCTAGATATTTACGGTCCCTCCATGTCCCTGATGTTCGGCACCAAGGAACGGCCCGGAGCCAATGAGAATGACGAATTTCTTCCGGTAACGGCCCATGGCGTGAAGCTCCTTTCCATGGGGCTGCTGATCAACGAATCGGACCCCGTTGCGGTGCGCGGCCCCTTGGCGACGCGCTACGTTCAGCAGTTCCTGCGCAACGTGGCTTGGGGGGACGTGGATTTCCTGATTCTGGACCTGCCGCCCGGCACCGGAGACATTCAGCTCACGATTGTCCAGACGGCTGAACTGGATGGCGTAGTGGTGGTCACCACCCCGCAGGAGGTCGCGTTGATTGACGCCCGCAAGGCCATCGGCCTCTTTGAACGGGTGGAAACCCCCATTCTGGGCGTGATTGAAAACATGAGCTATTTCCAGTGCCCCTCCGACGGCAAGATTTACCACATCTTTGGAGAAGGCGGCGGCGAGCGGGAAGCGGCCAAGCTGGGCGTGCCCCTCCTCGGCAAGATTCCGTTGGATATCGCCACCCGCTCTGGCGGGGACGAAGGACGCCCCGTGGCTCTGGAAGACCCTGAAAAGAACCCGGTTTCCGCCGCGTTCCGCCAGGTAGCTGAACAATGCGCCCGCGTGGTGCTTGACCGCTGAATGTCCGGACGGGGCAGGAGGCCCCGGTCCGGTTGATACCCTTAACCTTGAAGCCGGGTTGGAGCCTGCCGCTCCGGTCCGGCTTGTTTGCCGGCATGTTCCGGCTCCCTGAAGGAGGAATGCATGGAAGGAAAGAAAGAAATGAATAAGACGTGGAATTTGAAGGAGATGAAAAAACTGATACCGCTGGCCCTCCCGGTGCTGGTGGTCAACCTCTCCATTGTGGGCATGGGAGCGGTGGACGCCATTGTGGCCGGGCGCGCCGGCGTGACGGACATGGCCGCCGTGGCGCTGGGGTCTTCCGTGTACCTGCCTGTGGCGCTGTTTGCCTGCGGCGTACTGATGATCATCGGCCCCGTGATTGCCAACATGCGGGGGAAAAGCCATGAAAGCCGCGTAGGTTACATGACCAACCACGGCCTGTGGCTGGCGCTGATGCTCAGCCTGGTTTCCATGCCGGTCATTTATGTGCTGAGAAACGTGTTCGGCTGGATTTCCGATGACGTCGCCATGTGCCAGATGGCTTCCGCCTACATGTTCGCCATCATGTGGGGACTGCCCGCCAACCTGGGATTCGTGGCCCTCAAGAGCCTGAACGAGGGGTCCAACATGACCCGGCCAGCCATGTACGTGGGGCTGTGCGGGCTGCTGCTCAACATTCCGCTGAACTACATCTTCGTCTTCGGCCTGTACGGTTTTCCGCGCATGGGCGGAGCGGGGTGCGGCGCGGCCACGGCAGTCATCTTCTACATTGAATTCCTGCTGATGTTCCTGCTGGTCTATCTGAATCCCAAGCACAGGCCGTACCGCAGGCACATCGTTTCCTGGCGGCGCCCCACGCCTTCCGTCATCACTCACCTCATGCGGCTAGGCGTGCCGATAGGCGTTTCCCAGTTGTGTGAGGTGATGCTCTTCTGCGCGGCCGCGCTGGTGCTGGCCCCGTTGGGAGAAACGCAGGTGGCCAGCCACCAGATTGCCGGGAACGTGGGCGGCCTGGTCTTCATGCTTCCGCTCTCCGTAGGGCTGGCGGCCTCCATCCGCGTGGCGTACCACCACGGCAGGAAGGATCTGGCGGGCACCAAATCCGCCGTTCTGTCCTCCTATGTGCTGGTGCTCACCATCTGCCTGTGTACGTTTGGCGGCATCACCCTGTTCCGGGAGCAGATTGTGCACTTGTACAATGATTCGGAGATGATTGTCAGCACGGCTTCCGTCCTGCTGATTCTGGCGGCGGCCTACCAGCTTCCGGACTGCCTGCAGGTGCTCTCCGTCGGGGTGCTGAGAGGCTTCCGGGACACCGCTTCCATCACCGTCATCACCTTCTTTTCCTACTGGATCGTCGGGTTCCCGGTGTGCTATATCCTGGCCCGTACCAACTGGATTGTTCCGGCCATGGGCGCGCGCGGCATCTGGATAGGGTTCATCATCGGCTTGTCCGTGGCGGCTGTGCTCCTGCTCTGGCGGGTAAGGCGCACCACCAGGCGGGAGTTCGCCCGCATGCGCTTAAGCGGAGAATGACTTTTTCTCCGGAACGGAAATAATTCACCTTTCCCGTTCCGGAGTGGGTTGAGTCGTCCGGAGACCTTTCAGGATATCGACTGCTTCACGGGCATTCATGATGTCCTTGAATTGGAAGCCTCTTTTCTTTCCGTATTTCAGCATGATGTCTCCGGAGCCGTTTTTGCGCAGACGGTGCCGGATCCCCTTGATTTTGTGAACGGAATAGGTCCGGATGCTGTGGTCGATGATCGTCATCAGGCGGTGTTCCGTCAGCACGTAAAGGGTATTGCGGCGGCGTTTCCGTTCCTTCCATGGAGCCGCAAATGCATTCAGGGGATAATAGATGGCTCCAAGGACGATACAAATCCATCCCGGAATAAAAAAGTAAAAAACGGGAGTGAACCTGCCGTCCGCCGGAAAACTGGTTACACGTTGCCAGCCCCCCAGAGTAAGCGCCAGTGGCAAGATAAACAGGAAGATTCCGTACAGGAATTGCCTTGTGCCCACGAAAGTCCAGCACCGTTCCATGGGATGGCTTTTCCACAGCACCTGTTCTCCGGGCTTGAGTTTTCTGCTCCAAATTTCTTCAGAAGCATCAATGCCGTCGTGACATCTTCGGGGCAGGACAGACTGATCTCTGTCGGCTGATGTAGCCAATGCTGCTGAAGCAGAGGCGTTATGCTGGTTCACCAGCTTTTTCAGAACATCCGCCGCTTCCCGGGGATGTTCCATGTCTTCCATCACAAAACAACCTCCTTTCCGGTACTCCAGAATAACATTCCCGGTACCATCCTTGCATGAATATGTCCGGATGCGCCTTCGCCTAGGAATGGGATAAGAGTGGAAGCGGAACTCTTGTGAGGAGGGGAAAAATAAAGGAGTTTCCCGAACGATGGTTAGCAGGCGCTGGTCTGTGAAAACGTAGCGGGTATTGCGCCTGGTTGTTCGTTTTCGCCACGGGGATGTCAGCAAATACAGGGAAGAAACCAGCAGGGGAGTGATGATAAGGGCGGCAAGGAGGATGCCTAATACGGAAGGGAAGCGATAGTATTTCATCCTGGCATCAAAACACAGGCTCAGGAACGTCGGCAGCATCAGGAAGAAGGCTGCGCACAGGCTGAACAGCGCGCTTCCGAACAGAAGTTTTCCCGTATCCCAACCAGTCCAGCTCCGTTCCACAGGCCGGCCTTTCCATAAAATCCTCTCTCCGGGTTTGAGCCTGCTGGCCAGCAGTTCTTCCGGGGTCTGTTTACCCTCGCTTCGTTTCATTGTGATATGGATATAAAGATGAGAGCATTTTGTGTCAACGGTTTGTAAAAAATGTAGAGTCAAGGTACATGACTTTTAAGTTGGAATAGATTCAGGAGCTTTCAGGCAATGCTGTTTCTTCCGTAGTGAAAATCATGGTTTAAATTTATTAACATCAAGACTTTACTATACATCTGGTCTTTTTCCGTCGTTTTCCCTTGTGGAGAAAAACAGTTCTTTTATACTAAACAGAATCGTACTATTTGATGCTTTTATATGTCTTTAACTATTAAATCAGAACAGGAATGCCGCTGGGACATTGCCTCCCTGGGTGAAGTGATGCTGAGGCTGGACCCCGGAGAAGGGCGCATCCATACCACCCGTTCCTTCCGCGTGTGCGAGGGCGGAGGGGAGTACAACGTGGCCCGCGGGCTAAGGCGCTGCTTCAGGATGCGCGGAGCCATTGTCACTGCCATTTGCGACAACCCGGTGGGGCGCTTGCTGGAAGACTGCATGCTCCAGGGTGGCCTGGACATGGATTACGTGGCGTGGAAGCCGTTTGACGGCATTGGCCGCGATTGCCGCGTGGGCCTGAACTTTACGGAGCGCGGCTATGGCGTGCGCGCCGCCGTGGGCTGTTCCGACCGCGGCCTGAGCGCCGCCTGCCAGATGAAACCCGGGGAGGTGGACTGGGACGCCCTGTTCGGCAGGGACGGCGTGCGCTGGTTCCATACAGGCGGCATTTACGCGGGCCTTTCGGAAACGACCAGCGCCGTGGTGCTGGAAGCCGTGCAGGCCGCCCGCAGGCACGGGTCCATCGTTTCCTATGACTTGAATTACCGCCCCTCCCTCTGGAAGAGCATCGGAGGGCAGGCCTGTGCGCAGGAGGTGAACCGGGCCATCTCCCCCTTTGTGGACGTGATGATCGGCAATGAAGAGGATTTCCAGGCGTCCCTGGGACTTTCCATTGAAGGGAGCACGGAGGATTTTTCCCGCATTGACCATGACTCCTACCGCCGGATGATCCGCCGCGCCGTCAAGGAGTTCGGCTTCAAGGCCGCGGCTACTACGCTGCGCGTGGCCCGAACGGCCACGCTGAACGACTGGGCGGCCATGCTGTATTACGACGGCGAATTTTATGATTCCATTTCCTTTCCGAACCTGGAAATCCTGGACCGCGTGGGCGGCGGGGATTCCTTTGCCTCCGGCCTGATTTACGGCCTGCTGTCCGGCAAGGGGCCCCAGTACGCCGTGAACTGCGGCTGCGCCCACGGCGCGCTGGCCATGACCACTCCGGGGGATACCTCCACGGCCACGCTGGCGGAAGTGGAAAAAGTGATGAAAGGCGGAACCGCCCGCGTGGACCGTTAACCCTTTAACTCTTTATGATATGATTGAAAGCTGGAGATGGTACGGTCCAAGTGATCCTGTGACGTTGAGGGACATCCGTCAGGCCGGAGCCGCGGGCATCGTGACGGCCCTGCATGAAGTGAAGTGCGGGGAACTCTGGACGCGGGAGGCCGTGGCCGGACGCGCGCGGATGGTTGAAGAGGCCGGGATGAAATGGGTGGTGGCGGAAAGCATTGCCGTCCATGAAGACATCAAAACGCGTTCGGGGAACTGGAAGCATTATCTGGAGGTTTACAAGCAGAGCCTCCGCAACCTGGCCGCAGGAGGCGTGAAAGTGGTGTGCTACAATTTCATGCCCGTGCTGGACTGGACGCGTTCCGACCTGGCTTTTCCGCTGGAGGACGGCAGCAGCGTTTTAAAGTATGACGCCGTCCGCGTAGCCGCGTTCGACCTGTTTATTCTGGAAAGGGCGGGGGCTGCGGACGATTACGCGCCGGAAACGGCGGCGCGCGCCCGTGAACTTTTCCAGTCCATGGACGGAGACGCCCGCAAGGCGCTGGCGGATTCCATCCTGCTGGGGCTGCCCGGCACGGTGGATGACCTGACGCCGGAGCAGTTCAGGGAGATGCTCAAACGCTACGAGGGCATTGACGATGCGCAATTGCGCCGGAACCTGTATGACTTTCTGAATGAAATCATGCCCGTGTGCGAGGAAACGGGCATCCGCATGGCCATTCATCCGGATGACCCGCCGCGCCCCATCTTCGGCCTTCCCCGCATCATGAGTGATGAGGAGGACATGCGCCAACTGGTGCGGGAGGTCCCCTCCATGCATTCCGGCTTCACGCTCTGCACCGGCTCTCTGGGCGGCCTTTATTCCAATGCGCCGCACCTGCTGATGGAGGAGTTTGCGGACAGGGTGTATTTCGCCCATTTCCGCAATACGGTGTTTGACGCGGACCATGAAAGCTTCCGGGAATCCGGTTCCCACCTTTGCGGCCATACGGACATGGCCTATGCCATGCAGTGCCTGCTGGACGAGGAAGCCCGCCGCAAGGCCGCGGGATGGCCGGAGTGGCGCATTCTGGTGCGCCCGGACCACGGGAAGCTGATGGACATTGATCTGGAGAAGCACTGCTATGCCGGGTATTCCTACGGCGGCCGCGTGATCGGCCTGGCGGAACTGCGCGGCCTGGCGCTGGGGCTCCAGTCCTTCCGCCCGCTGGCGGGAAAGACCGCTGTCGTGACCGGGGCCGCGGGCGTCCTCTGTTCCGTGATGGCCCGTGACCTGCTGAAGGCCGGGGCCAGCGTGGCTCTCCTGGGCCGTACTCGCTCCAAGCTGGAAGACCTCCAGCGGAAGCTGGCGGAGGAAGGTCTGGACCGGACGCTGGTGCTGGCTGCGGACGTGCTGGACAAGGCTGCTCTGGAACAGGCCTGTTCCCGCGTGAAGGAAGAATGGGGAAGGCTGGACATCCTGGTGAACGGCGCGGGCGGCAATGATCCGCGCGGAACCAGCCCGGCGGAGCAATGCATGCCGGACACTCCGGCGGATCAAGGCTTCTTCGGCATGGACATGGAGGGCTTTGAGTACGTGAACCGCCTCAACATGATCGGCACCATTCTGCCTTCCCAGGTGTTCGGGGAGCTGCTGGCCGCCTCCGGCGGGTGCATCGTCAACATCTCTTCCATGGCTGCCTTCCAGCCTCTGACCAAGGTGGGCGCGTACGGAGCCGCCAAGGCCGCGGTGGACAATTTTACCAAGTGGCTCGCCACGCATCTGGCCCCGCTGGGCGTCCGCGTGAACGCGATTGCCCCCGGGTTCTTCATCACGGAGCAGAACCGCTTCCTGATGATGGAAAAGGACGGGGCAACCCCCACGCCGCGCGGCCGCAAAGTGCTTGCCAAGACGCCCATGCACCGTTTCGGTGAACCGGAGGACCTCTGCGGGGTGCTCCGCTTCCTGGTCTCTCCCTCCGCTTCCTTCGTCACGGGCGTCATCATTCCCGTGGACGGGGGCTTTCTGGCCTATTCCGGAGTATAACCGCCAACGTTTGCCGCCATGTTCATCAACGACGATTTCCTGCTGGACACTCCCCAGGCCAGGACGCTTTTTCATGAGTACGCGGAAGGACAGCCGATCATCGACTACCATTCCCACTTGGATCCCGCCGCCATTGCGGACAACCGCCAGTTCTCCAACATCGCCCAGCTCTGGCTGGACGGGGACCATTACAAATGGCGCGCCATGAGGACGAACGGCATTCCGGAACGCCTCTGTTCCGGAGACGCTCCGGACCGGGAAAAGTATGACGCCTGGGCGGCTACGGTGCCGCGCCTGCTGCGCAATCCGCTGTACCACTGGACGCATCTGGAACTGCGCCGCCCCTTCGGCATTTCCGGCATTCTGTTCAGTCCGGAAACGGCGGATGAGGTCTGGGAAAAAACCTCCTCCATGCTTCAGTCCGGAGGAATGGGCGCGCTGGATATCCTGAAAAGGATGAACGTGGAGACCGTCTGCACCACGGACGACCCCTGCGACGACCTGTCCGCCCACCGGAGGCATGCCTTTTCCGGGGATTCCGTCAAACTGCTCCCCACCTTCCGCCCGGACAAGGCGCGCGCCGTCCACCAGGGCAGTGCGTGGCGGGAGTGGGTGGCGCGCCTGGAACAGGCATCCGGCATGGAAATCCGTGATTTGGCCGCTTTCAGGGAAGCGCTCGCCTCCCGGCATGACTTTTTTGCCCGTCACGGCTGCAAGCTCTCGGACCACTCACTTGAAGCGTTTGACGAGGAAAGCTTGTCCGGAGAGGAAGCCGCCGCCCTGTTCGCCTCCGCTCTCCGGGGCGGTGACATCGCCTCCGGGGATGCGGCCCGTTTCTCCAACTACCTGATGGACTACTTCGCGGAGCTGGATTCCGCGAAAAACTGGGTGCGCCAGCTTCATGTGGGCGCGCTCAGGAATCCGAACGGAGCCGCCCTGCGGGACCTGGGGCCGGATACGGGCTTTGACGCCATAGCGGATTTCACGTACATGGCCCCGCTGGGCCGTCTGCTGGACCGTTCCGCTCAACAGGGAACGTTGCCGCGAACCATCCTGTACAACCTTAATCCGCGGGACAACGCCGCTCTGGCCGTGCTCTGCGGCAGTTTCCAGGACGGCGTCACGGCTGGAAAAATGCAGTACGGGGCCGCCTGGTGGTTCCTGGACCAGATGGACGGCATGACCCGCCATCTGGAAACCCTCAGCCAGCTCGGCATGCTCTCCCGTTTTGTGGGCATGCTGACGGACAGCCGCAGCCTGCTGAGCTACACGCGGCATGAATACTTCCGCCGCATCCTCTGCCGCGTCCTGGGGCGTGACATGGCGCAGGGCCTGGTTCCGGACGACATGGAGATGGTAGGCTCCATGGCGGCGGACATCTCCTACAGGAACGCCAAACAATATTTCAACTTTTAAATCATGAAGACACTGCTGGAAAAATTATCCGCCATCAGGCTTGTCCCCGTCGTCGTCCTCCATGACGCGGACAAGGCCGTACCCCTTGCCAAAGCGCTGCTGGACAACGGCTGCGCCTGCATGGAAATCACGTTCAGAACGCCCGCCGCCGCGGAAGCCATTGCCCGCATTTCCCGGGAAGTCCCCGGAATGCTGGTGGGCGCGGGAACCCTCCTGACGCCGGAACAGGTGCAGGCCGCCTGCCGGGCGGGAGCCTCCTTCGGCGTGGCTCCCGGCTTTGATCCGCAGGTGGTGAAAGCCGCCGCGGGGATGGATTTCCTGTTTGTGCCGGGCGTCTCCACCGCCTCGGAAATGAGCCAGGCCCTTTCCCTGGGCTGCCTGTTCCAGAAGTTTTTCCCGGCGGAGGCCGCGGGCGGCGTCAGGATGCTTAAATCCCTGCTGGCCGCGTTCCGCCATACGGGCGTGCGCATCATGCCCACGGGCGGCATCAACGCGGGCAACATCGGCTCCTGGCTGGAAATCCCGGAAGTGGCCGCCTGCGGCGGTTCCTGGATTTGCGAATCTCCTCTCATTGAGGCCGGAGACTGGGAGGAAATAGGCAGGCGCACGCGGGAAGCCCTGAAAGCCTTGGAGGCAGACGCCCTTTAACAACCAACTGCGCTTTACCCATGCTCCAGGAACAACCAAGGCAGGACTCATTCCGGTGGATGATTCTCTTCATGCTCTTTGCGGCGACGACGATCAACTACCTGGACCGCCAGATTCTCTCCATCCTGAAACCCATTCTGGACCAAGAACTGGGCTGGACGGACGCCCAGTACGGCATGATCATGTCCATCTTCCAGGCTTCCTACGCGGTGGGCCTGACCATGTTCGGGTGGATTATCGACAAATACGGCGCGCGGATGGGCTTTGCCATTTCCATCATCTGGTGGAGTGTGGGCGCGCTTTCCCATGCCTTTGCCGTCGGCGTCAAATCCATGGGCCTCAGCCGCGTTATTCTGGGCCTGGGTGAAGGCGGCAACTTCCCGGCAAGCATCAAGACGGTGACCAACTGGTTTTCCTCCGGGGAACGCGTGTTCGCCACCACCCTGTTCAATTCCGGCGCGAACGTGGGGGCGCTGGTGGCTCCGGCCACCATCCCGTTCATTGCCGCCGCGTGGGGCTGGCAGTCCGCTTTCATTGCCGCGGGCGTTCTCGGTTTTATCTGGGTGATATTCTGGCTCCGCATGCCGAAGAACCCGCGCGTGAAGCTGGCGGAGGAATCCGCCGCCCTGGCGCAGGCGGAAAAGGAGGAAGCCAGGGCCTCCATTCCGTGGAGGAAATTGCTGGCTTACAGGCAGTCCTGGAGCCTCATCCTCGTGCGCTTCCTGACGGATCCCATCTGGTGGTTCTTCCTCTTCTGGCTCCCGGATTTCTTCAGCAAGCACTTTGGCTATAACATCAAGGAATCCGCCCTGCCGCTGATCGTCATTTACGCCCTGGTGACCGTACTGAGCATTTTGGGCGGCACCCTGACCAAGTTCCTGGCAAACCGTGGATGGAGCCTGAACAAGGTCAGGAAAATCTCCATGCTCATCTTTGCGTGCTGCGTGGTTCCGGTGATCTTCGTCCAGTACTTTGACATGTGGACCATCGTGGCGGTGCTGGGGCTGGCGGGAGGCGCACACCAGGCGTGGTCCGCCAGCGTGTACACGCTGGGTTCCGACATGTTCCCGAAGTCGGATGTGGCATCCATCACCGGCCTTTCCGGCATGGCGGGGCAGATCGGCAGCGTGCTGTTTCAGACGGCGGTGGGCTTCACGTTGTCCCACTTCGTAGCGCTGGGCAATCCTTCCCACGGCTATGACATCATCTTCATCGTGTGCGGATGCGCCTATCTGGCCGCCTTCATCATCTTCAGCCTGATCGTTCCCAAAATCAACATGGTGGAGGTCAGGGAAAGTTAAGCTTCCGGTCTTGTGACGGCGGCGTGCGGGGAGGAAATTCCCACGCCGTTTCCATTTGATCCAGCTTTCTGTGGACAGGAACAATGGAATACGTGCCATGCAGCACCCCGGTATTTGTCCGAAGGCGCATTGCCGCCGGGAATGATGCTGATTCCTGGTCTCTTACCTTCAAAAACATGAGAGAGGGAATAAATCCCCTCCGGCATGTTGAAAGTGCTGCACGGGGAAAATGTCTCTTGAACCGGGGAGGCTTTTAACCCGGAGAAGCGGGCGCTTTCCTTTCCCGATTGTTGGAATAGCCATTCACGGGAATGCATATTTTCACCTTCTTTCTTTGTTTTCTTATAGCGGGGATTCTCTGGTGATCCGGGGGGCGCATTCCGGGGTTTTTCTTCCGGTGCTCAAGGAGTTTTTACCAGAAAAGAAGTCTGTAAAAAACAGGCTGTTCCGGATTTCCGGAACAGCCTGTGAATTGATTAATAAAGTATTTGTTCCGTCCTTAACCGACGCGTTCGACCTTAACGGAGTGGGCCTGGCCGTTGATGACGATAGTCAGGTCACGGGAGCCGGAAGGTCCGCTCACCTGGGCGGTGATGCCGTTGTCGATGATGGTCATGGACGGAGCGGCAGACGCGGGAGCGGAGGCTGGAGCGGTGTTCACCTGCACGGGGACTTCTTCCTTCGGTTCCGGCTTCTTGTAGAAATCTTCCACCTGTTGCGGGAACATGGCGTAAATCACGCAGTGTTCGTCGTCCGTGGGGAGTCCCTTTTCCGCAAGCTTCCTGCGCAGGTCTTCCATGCCGGGCTTGATCAGGTCCGCCGGACGGCAGGTGATCGGTTCCTTGCCCATCTTTTCCGCGCAGAGCTTCTGCACTTCCGGGTCCACGGGGGCCGGGGTGCGGCCGTAGTAGCCCAGGGCGATGTCCGCCGCCTGGGGAGTAATATTCTTCCAGCGGCCGAACTTCACGTTCAGCATGGACTGCACGCCCACAATCTGGGAGGTGGGGGTCACCAGCGGAATCCAGCCCAGGGCCTTGCGGACCACGGGGATTTCCGCGAACACTTCTTCAAACTTGTCTTCCATGCCCTGTTCCTTGAGCTGGGTGCGGAAGTTGGAAAGCATGCCGCCGGGTACCTGGTAGCGGAGCGTGTCGGAGTCCACCACTTCATTGCGGTGGGAAGTGAACTTGCCCAGGCCGTCGTAAACGGGCTTGAGCATTTCGGAAACTTCAATGAGCTTGTCCGTGTCGTAATCCGGCTTGCGGGGATTGCCGTTCAGCAGGGCGAGCATGCGCAGGCAGTCCGGCTGACCCGTGCCGTTGGCGAAGGGGGAGATGGAGACGTCGCACGCGTCCACCCCGGCGTCAATCGCGCTGAGGTAGGTGGAGGCACCTAGGCCGGCGGTGTCATGCGTGTGAATCCAGACGGGAATGTTCAGGTCCTTCTTCAGGGCGCTGACCAGTTCATGGGTCACATAGGGGGGGATGAGGCCGGCCATGTCCTTGATGACGATGGCGTCCGCCCCCATGTCAGCCAGTTCCCGGCCCATGTCCACGAAGCTTTGCGTAGTGTGCACGGGGGAGGTAGTGTAGCAGATGGTGCCGTGGGCCTGTGCTCCGGCCTTTTTGGCGGCGCGGATGGAGGTTTCCATGTTGCGCGGATCGTTCACGCAGTCGAAAATGCGGAAGATGTTCATGCCGTGCTTGGCGCTCATGGCGACGAAGGCTTCCACCACGTCGTCCGCATAATTGGTGTAGCCCACGATGTTCTGGCCGCGCAGGAGCATCATGTGCGGCGTCTTGGGCGCGGCCTTTTTCAGGGCGTCCAGGCGGTCAAAGGGCCACTCTTTCAAAAAGCGCAGTCCGGCGTCGATAGTGGCGCCCCCCCAGGTTTCCAGGGCGCTGAAGCCCATGGAGTCCAGAATGGGGGCGACGGGCAGCATGTCTTCCGTCTTCATGCGGGTGGCCGCCAGGGATTGGTGCCCGTCGCGCAGAACGGTACAGTTGAATGTAACAGGATTCATATTTTATTTAACGATCGTTAAAAATTGAAGGAGGTGGCTTCTTGAAAAAAATTGTCTCATATGAGTTTGAGGAGGTCAAGCTTACATGAATGGAATTTAGAATTATTCTAATAAAACTCAATTATTGAACAGGAGCCATCAACCTGGCAAGGTTGCATAGCATTTTGAACCCCAGCGATTTTTTGTTGTAATCCTCCAGGGATTCCCTGACGGATGAGTAAAAGTCTTTTTCCAGCATGGCCTTTATCTCCGCGCAGACACCGGAATCGCGGACAATGGCGGTGAGTTCGAAGTTCAGGGCCAGGGAGCGGTTGTCCAGGTTGGCCGTTCCCACGGTGGCGATGTCGTCGTCCATCAGGATCACCTTCTGGTGCAGGAAGCCTTTTTTATAAGCCCAAAGCTGGATGCCGTAGGTATCCAGGTCCCGAAGGAAGGTGAAGGAGGAAAGCTTCACCAGAATATGGTCCGCCCGTTCCGGGCGCAGGATGCGCACGTCCACGTTCCGCAGGGCGGCCGCCTGGAGGGCAGACATCACTCCTTCGTCCGGGACGAAATAGGGCGTGGAAATCCACAGGCGGTGCGTGGCCCGGTTTGCCAGGGCAATGATGGTGGTCTTCCATGCGGGAATCACGTCCGCCGGGCCGGAGGGCAGCACCAGCACCGTTTTATCCTCCGGCTGGGGTGTAATCTCCCAGCACAGGCGGGGGAAGGTGGACGGGTTGGATTTCAGCATGGTGGCCCAGTTCCAGTCTTCCAGAAAGCTGATCTGGGTCTGCTGGACGGAGGGGCCGTGGAGCTGGATGAAGGTGTCTCTCCAGTATCCCAGCGCCCCCTTTCCCAGATACTCCCGGCCGATGTTCATGCCGCCGATGAAAGCGGTGGAGCCGTCCACGACGACCAGCTTCCGGTGATTCCGGAAGTTCAGGCGCAGAACGTTGCTCAGGAAGTGACGCTTTCCATTGAACGGCTCAATGTTCACCCCCTCCTTCCGCAGGGCGGAAATATAGCCGGGCGGCAGCTTGTGAGAGCCTATTTCATCATACAGCATATAAATGTTGATGCCGTCCCGCGCCCGCTCGATCAGCAGTTTTTTCAGGTTTTGGCCCACCGAATCGTTCTTGATGATGAAAAACTCGATCAGGATGTAACGCTCCGCCTTCTTGATGGCATCGTAAATGCGGGGGAAGGCATTGTCCGCATCGATCAGGAGATGGCAGGAATTGCCCCTGCACACGGGCAGCCGCACGATGTCCCCCAGCGTCTGCATGATTTCCCCCGCCGTGTCCGCTGTGCGTATGGCGTATGGCTTCATGCAGTTCGTGATCTTGTCCGTCAGCTCTCCCCACGGGGACTCGGAATCCGTCTGTCTCCGCCGCGTTTCCACATAGCCGCTGAAGGTGCGCCGTCCCAGAATGAGATAAAAGGGCACGGCGATGTAGGGAAAGGCCAGCAGGGAAATCAGCCACGCGATGGTACCCTGGGGCGTGCGTGTGTGGAGCAGCGCCGGAATCAGGCAGAATGCCCCGGCTATGTGGCAGAGGGCGGCGAATCCCAAATATGGCTCGTCAGGTATGAGCATGGAAATCATGGAACGCGTAACGGAAGAAAATACAGGGACGGGAAATAGTGAAAAGGCTGGCTTTTGGTGCTGGAGATGGTACTAAAGTGGCGCATGCTCGTATTATCACGGGCCAAGGGCTGAGAAAAGCGCAAATTACGGAAATGAAGCAGTATTTGGAACTTTTGGACGACGTTTTGACCCATGGGGTGGGGCGGGAGGACCGGACTGGAACGGGCACTATCGGCGTGTTCGGCAGACAGAGCAGATATGACCTGCGCGACGGTTTTCCGTGCCTGACCACCAAGAAGCTCCACCTGCGCTCCATCATTTACGAACTGCTCTGGTTCCTGAAAGGTGAAACCAACATCAAGTTTCTGAAAGACAACGGCGTCAGTATCTGGGACGAATGGGCTGATGAAAACGGCGAGCTTGGCCCCGTGTACGGCGCGCAATGGCGCTGCTGGCCGGGGAACGACGGCAAGCCCATTGACCAGATTGCCAGACTGATTGACGGCCTCAAGAATAATCCGTGGTCTCGGCGCCACATCGTCAGTGCCTGGAACGTGGCCCTGGTGGACGACATGGCCCTGCCGCCGTGCCATTCCCTCTTTCAGTTTTGTGTAATTCCCGCGCAGCCGGGAGAGGAAAGGAACGGCCTTTCCCTCCAGCTCTACCAGCGCAGCGCGGACCTCTTCCTGGGAGTTCCGTTCAACATTGCCTCCTATGCCCTGCTGCTGCTCATGACAGCCCAGGTGTGCGGCTATGAGGCCAGGGAATTCATCCATACCTTCGGGGACCTGCACCTGTACCGCAACCATCTGGACCAGGCACGGGAACAATTGTCCCGCATGCCGCGCCCGCTTCCGGTGATGAAGCTCAATCCGGATGTCAGGACCATTGATGGATTCCATTACGAGGATTTCGAACTTATCGGGTATGATCCCCTGCCGCATATCAAGGCCCCCATTTCCGTATAATTCCGCTCATCTCATTCCCTGATCATCATGTCACAGCCCGTCACTTACACAGGAGTGGTCGCCATGGCGTCCGACCGCGGCATCGGCTACCGGGGCGCGCTGCCCTGGCATCTGCCGGACGACCTCAAAACCTTCAAGCGCCTCACCACGGGGCATCCCGTTCTGATGGGACGCAAAACCTATGAAAGCATCGGCAGGCCGCTCCCCGGACGGCAGAACATTGTGCTGACCCGCGATCCGTTCTGGACGGCGGAAGGAGTGGACGTCATTCACTCCGTGGAGGAACTGGAGCGTCTGTCCCTGATGGACCCGGAAGTCATGGTCATCGGCGGTGCGGAAATCTTTTCCCTGATGATGCCGCTCATGTCCCGCATGTGGATTTCCCATGTCCGGGGGGAATACCCGGCGGATACGTGGCTACCGCCGTTTGAAGACCGTTTCCCGTCAGCAAATCTTCAGGAACAATTTGAAGGTTTTGATTTGTTTTTGCACGAATAGGGGATTCCGAATCCGTTGGCAATGAAATTTATTGACCATAAATGCTTTATTTTTATAAAGCATTGATAATGCTTGATCTTATTAAATTATGGCCTTTTTTCGATATTCTCCCTTGTTCATGACTGTCTTGGAATTATAAAGAGGGTGGACGACCGATCAAAAACGCGGATTCGGAATTCGTTACATTAACCGCGTATGAAAACTGTTCTGTCCCTGATAGTTGTTCTGTGCAGTACGGCATCCTTCTCCCTGGGAGCCTCCCTGTATTATTCCGGTTCCAATGATGGCTGGTGGGAAACGGCCGGGAATTGGAAAAGGGATTCTCCTGACGGCCCCGCTTCTGCATCAAAACCTGCTACGGGAGATACCATGTACATCGGCTCCGACGGAAATATCAACGTCAAGATAGGGAGCAACGGAGGCAGCAATACATTCTACGGCATGAATATCAATATCGCGGAGGGGAGTACCCTGACGGTGACGACCAACGATGCGAAATTCTGGGGGTCCACCTTCACCATAGGCTCCGCGGACGGTCTGATTTTCACAAACAATGTGTGGGGAGACTATAAAAACGGCGCTCCAGAGGTGGGCCGCCAGCCTCTTACGTTTAATCTGGGCCTGGAAGGTTCCGTAGTGTACCAGGCCAATTTCAACAATTCGTCAAGCGCCCACTTCAATTTGAACGGTTCCCTGAATATTCTGGGAGGAGGAGAATTCTCTATCCAGCGCAGGGATTTGATGACCTTCGGGACCAATGGAGATGCCTTGTCATTTGATTTTTCCAATTTTCAGGTGAGCTTTGAATCCGGGGAAGTTTCGACCCTTTATGACCAGTCTGCAGAGCTGACCGCCACCAGAGAGGACTTGGGCAAGTACAAGCTGGTTTATGACGCCGACGGCAAGAAGCTGTATGTGGAATACGTGACGGGCTCCCAGGCCGTTCCAGAACCTTCCGTTTCTCTGCTGGGTTTCGCGTGCGTGGGTGGATTGCTGATGAGGCGCCGCCGTCAATAACTCGGAACTATTCGGATAGTCTGTTCCGCGTGAATGGTTTAAATGCGGGAAGAGGCATTCATCTATCCGTGGAGCAGCCCCTGGCGAGTCCAGGCAAGTAAAAAAGGCGGGAAATCTCCCGCCTTTGGAATTGATGCGACAAAACGAATTGTCCGTCAGAACCGTCTGCGGCGCATCAACAGCGTGCCGAGTCCAAACAGCCCCATGACGGCGGTTGCGGGTTCCGGGACGGCCATGGCTACCAGTTGAACATTTCCATCATTGTATTGCAGGCCGAATTCGCCTTCCTTGAGGTTGCTTGCATCCTGGGCGTAAGTAAGCGTATTGCCGTCGGAATCCATTACATGTAATTGGGAACCGTCAAAGTTGGAAATGGAACCGTCTCCGAAGCCGACATGGAGCATGTCAATGGAAGCAGTCAGCCCGGCTAGAGTGTAACTGCCCTTCAGAATGGTTGTTTTATCCCCAAGCCATGCCGTTCCAATAGTAACCAGGCTGTTTCCGGTCATCTGTCCGAAGTCGAAAACTGTTCCGTCCGCAACACCCATGTCAAAATTGAAATTTACTTGAGTGTTGGTTCCGAGATGCATGGAAAATGCTCCATAATCTCCCCATTCGGTGGCATTCAAGGTGACGTAGTCCCCCAGATAGATACCTGATGTACAACTTTTCAGCTCGTTTTCGGCTGTAACGGTAATAGCTGTCTGGTTGCTGGTGAACGTCTGTTTTCCGTTTTCCACGGAAAAATCATACCCAATAAAGCCCGGATCCTGATTGATGGGCTTGTAACCGTCTCCAGATTGAAGGCTGGTCTGGGATGAATTTTTAAGGATTCCCCAGTTGTTTTCTGACCAATTTCCATTGTCGCCTCCATTCCAGACGTAAACCCAGTAATCGCTATAATTGAAGTCAGGCTGTAATACGGTAGACGCCTGGGAGGCGCAAACGGTCATCATGGTGATGAACAGCGATAAAGTCTTTTCCATAAAAAGTGGTGCTTCTCTGAACGGAAATAAATGTGTCGGATTTCATATCCGACAATGATTTTCTTTTGTTGTTATTCATTTTTTATCAGTGATTAATGGAAAATATAGATTATGTAAAAACACTTAAATACAAGTGAATTCCTTGTTTAAATTTTCAAAAACCATTATTTATCAAACATATCTATTGACAACGGATATGAAATTCGTATTTGTTTCTAACTTCAAAGGAAGCTGTTGATGGAATAGCCTTTTCCGACTACATTTATCGTGGAATAAAAGGAACCATTCAATTTTTCCGATGGAATGCATCAATGAGCTAAAGCAACATAGGACGGCTGGATAATTTTCAGGGCCGGCAGGTGATATTTTTGCGGTAATATTTAATCCTGCTGTTCTGCAGCATATTTAGAGCGACAGACAGATTCTTTCCCTATGCCGAAGCCCGGGATCCGAGTTTTTACAGCAGGAATGACCGATGCTGAATAAAGTTGAAATCTCAGGGAGGAAACCTTGGACGGAACCGTGGTCAGGAGGAGCAAAACGTGGAATTGAGGTGCAAAAAGGTGTGGCGGGCATGATCGGCCCCACAGGAGAGGGGCGGGGAAGGGAAACGGTGCATTTCCGTTTTTTTACTTTTTCGGACGGGAAAACGGAAGACTTCCGGAAAAAGCCGCTTCCCTCATTGACGTTTCCATTTCCTGATTGGCAGGACTTTATTTAAAATCGTCCTCGTTCGGAGAGAAAGGTTGCACCACCCAGTCAAATTCCAGTTCCCTGTCGCCTCCTCCTATGGAGACGTACTTCGTCTTGATCAAAGTTCCCGCATTCTCTTCCCTTTGTTGGGATGAAGGTTTTTCCCAGATAAAGGAGATTTCTTCCATCTTCTTTTCGCCGGATTCCAGGAAGATCGTGCGGGTCCGGATGATCGGCATGTACCAGGAAGCGGCATCCGTATAAGAACAGGCGGTTTCCCAGGCAACTCTCTTTTCTTTTTCCTGTTTTTCCGCCTTCCAGGTGATGCTCAGGGACGTTTTTCCGTGGCGGCCGTCTTCTGCGGCTCTTGTGTACTGAATGGAGGGAAAATCCTGCGTAACAATTATCGGATTAATCAGGAAGAATCCAATGGAGATGGAAGTGGTAGCGATCATATTTTCATGTGGGGGCGGGGAAAAACGGGACGCCGGGATTTCCGACGCCCCGCTGAAAAGGTTTTTTTATTTGCCGGATTTGCCCAGCTTGTAACCAGCATAGGTTTCCGTATTGTACAGGGGCTGTCCTTCCGGAACGGCATACCCGATTGCCTTGCGGATGGCGAGGAAGTCCGCCACGCCTTCCGGTCCCACCTGGTTCAGGGGGGCCTTGTGCAGTCCGGCCAGCAGGACCATGCGGCAGTAGGCATCCGCGTTTTCCATGAACCATTCCGCTTCCTCCACGTGGCGCCCTCCGGCGATGACGCCGTGGTTTTCCATGAATACGACGGTGGATTGTTTGGATACCTCCGCAACGGCCTGGGCCGTTTCCGGGGAGCCGGGCGTTCCGTAAGGGGCCAGCGGGATATGCCCCAGGAAAATGTCCGCTTCCGGATTGATGCCGGAGGGGGGAACCTGGCCGGCGAACAGGAAGGCGTTGCAGTGCGGTGGATGGGCGTGGATGCAGGAGTTGACACCCACGGATTTCATCATGGCAATGTGCGTCTTCACCTCGCTGGTAGAGGGGCGGATGCCCGCTTTTTGGCGTCCTTCCATGTCAACCAGGCAGATGTCCTCCACCTTCATGAATCCCTTGGAGCACAGAGTGGGGGAACACAGCACGAGGTTCTGCGCCACACGCACGGAGATGTTGCCGCCGTTTCCGTCCACATATTCGCGGTTCCACAGGCGGCGGCCCATGTCGCACATGCGTTCCTTGATCACCAGGATTTCAGGGGAATTGAAAAACGCGTCCACTTCCTCCTTCGTGACGGGATTGTACTTTTCCCACGGGAATACCTTGTCCGGGAGGGGCGGGGAGATTGACCAGTCTTCTGACATATTAGTTGCGTGTTAATGGTTGAGCTTTTCGTAGGCTGCCTTCTGGGGGCCGGGCAGGAATGTCCGGTACGTGATGCCGAAGGCGTCCCTGGCCTGCTCGGGCGTAGAGTACACTCCGGCTCCGGCAAAGGCAAACATGGATGCGCCCAGAACGGTGCTTTCCGAGACTTCCGAGACTTTCACCGGAATCTGGAGAATGTCCGCGCGCATCTGCGTCCAGATGTTGTTTCTGGCTCCGCCGCCTACCAGGATGAGGAAGCCGCTCTTGAAGCCGCCGACGGATTCCAGGCGGGCCAGGCGGGATTTCAGGCGCCAGGAGAGTGCTTCCATGGCAGCGCGGTAGATGTGGGCGCGCGTCCTGCCCAGCACCAGGCCGTTGATGGAGCCCTTGCTGTCTCCGGAGGCCAGGAAGTCCGGCACCATGGTGACTCCGTCGCAGCCGGGCGGGATCAATTCCGCCTCCGCATCCATGACGTCATATGTCTCTCCCCGGAAGCAGGTGGATTTCACCCATTCAATGATGCCGGAGCCGAGCCATTGCAGGCCGGGGTTGAGCAGTCCGGGCTCCGCGTCGAACTCCACCGTAGCTCCATCCGCATAATCTTCCGGAGTCAGGCGCGCCTGGGTGGAACGCACCATCAGGATTTCCCAGGTTCCGGAGGAAAGGACCGGCTGGTTCCTGTCCGCTCCGGAACCGAAGATGGCGAACTGGGTATCATGTCCCGCGGAGATGACGGGAACGCCCGCCAAGGCAGGAATTCCCATGTCCGCAGCTGCTTCCGGCGTGACAAGGCCGATGGTTTCCCCCGCATCAACCATGGGCGGGAAAAGATCGCGGCTCAGGCCGAGGTGGTCCAGGATAAACGTGGAAAAATCACCCGTTTCCATATCCGTAAGCTGGGACGTGCCGGCCATCGTGCGGTCCGTCGCCATGATGCCGGTGAGTTTGCAGGCCAGAATGTTGGAGATGAAGAGCCACGCATGGGCCTTTTCCAGCAGGTCCGGACGGTTTTCCTTGATCCAGATGAGCTTGTAAATGGTATTGAAGGCAAAGGCTCCCACACCGGAAATCCGGTTGAGCTCTTCCTGGGAAATATATTTGCCGATGTGCTTCATGACGTCCGCCGTGCGGGGGCATTTCCAGGAAATGACGGGATAAAGAAGGTTGCCTTCCGCATCCGTCAGCGCGCCGTCCACGCCGAAGGTGGTGATTGTCACCGCCTTCACCTGCTCGGCAGGCAGGCCCTGGAGCGCCTGGACGGCGCATTCGGAAAGCTGGTTGAAAATCCGGTCGGCGTTCCATACATGGAAATCCGGGTTTTCCTGGCCCGGCAGCGTGGCGTTGGGTTGTGAGGCCTTCCCCACAATAACGCCTTTTTCGTCCACAACCATCGCGCGCACATTCGTCGCGCCGCAGTCCAAACAGAGGGAGTACATAGAGAAATACTAAATATTGAAGATTAGATACTAAAGGGAAACTGTTCAGAGATTTTGCCCGGCAAGCGTTTTTGTCGTAGCGGTCAATAGCCGCATTAATTCCAGGCAATCCTGTTTTAAACTTTCAAATTGCTGGTCCGTCAGGCAGGAAGTTGCATGCAGAAGGCGGAGCCAATACCAAGTCTCCGAACATTCTTTTAGTGAAATGTGTACTTTGGAGAAGAAGTCTTTTTTGCTGACGGCATAGGAGGCTTCCGCAAGATTGGCCCCGATGCTTGTTCCGGAGCGTAGAATTTGCTGGATCAGTGCCTGTTCGCACCGTTGCTTGCGAAGATGGCGGCATAAGGAAACGATACGAATGGAAAAGGCAAAACTTTTTTCATGAGCGGCACTTTCGTTCATCTTTTAGTCTTTAATCATTCGTATTTAGTCTTTGATATTAACGCTGAACGTCATCAGGGGAAGAATTTCTTCCCCTGATGAAAAGGTCAGCCGCTAATATTTGCCGTACAGCGGGCCGTAGTTGGCGCAGGCGCGGAAGTCGGCGCCTTCCGGGTCCGCGGTGCCGTGGAGGCCCCAGGCGGAGGGACGGTAGATTTGGTCGTCCGGGATGTTGTGGGCGTATACGGGGATGCGCAGCATGGAGGCCAGCGTCAGGATATCCGCGCCGATGTGGCCGTACGTGAAAGCTCCGTGGTTGGCGCCCATATTGGCCATGACACTGTACACGTCCGTGAAGGCGCCCTTGCCGGTAAGGCGTGGGGCGAACCAGGTGGTGGGCCAGCCTGGATCGGTCCGTTCGTCCAGCGTCTTGTGCACCTTGTCGGGCAGGTCCACGGACCAGCCTTCCGCCACAATGAGGACGGGGCCCAGGCCCTTGACGATGTTCAGGCGCATCATGGTGACGGGCGCGCCGCCCTTGGTGACGTAGTGGACGGAGTAGCCGCCGCCGCGGAAGTATTCCCGGTTGGCCGGGCACCAGGTGGCCTGGCTCATCATCTTGTCCGCATCCTCCTGGGTGACGTCCCAGTGCTTCTTCATGACGGGGTTGCCGTCCTTGTCCGTGCAGGCCATGCAGCCGTCCAGCGCGGCGGAGCCGGAGTTGATGAGGTGGATGATGCCGTCCTTGGCTTTGCCTTCCAGCTTATAGCCAGTGACGCGCTTTACGGCTTCCGGGCTCCAGTAGGTGCGCACGTCCGCAAAGACGTTCGCTTGGCCGGTGAGCAGGTAGCCGAACAGGAGGCACGCTCCGTTCAGGGAGTCGTTTTCCGTGGCGAAGGGCATCGGCGCGCGCGGGCCGTTCCAGTCAAAGGTGGAGTTGAGCAGGGTTTCCGCGATGTCCCCGTTCGGGTAAAAGTCCGTCCAGTGGCGCTGGCCCTGGAAGCCGCCGGCAATGGCCTGGTAACCCAGGGATTCTTCTTCCCGGTCAATCTTTTTGAGTTTGGGGTTGCCCTGCATCATGTCGCGGAAGATCATGGCCATCAGCACGCTTTCCTTGAAGGTTTTGCGGCGGCCGTTCTCATCCAGCTTCAGGTCCGGGCGGTTCTTGTCTTCCGCAAACTTGAAGACGGAGTCCGCCCATTTCATGGCGATGTCGAATTCCTCCTGGTCGTAAATCTTCTGGTCCATGCGGCGGCGCACTTCCGTCATGTCCACGGCCTGTACGCGGATGCCCAGGTAATTTTCCCAGAAGGACTGGTCCACGATGGAGCCGGCGATGCCCATGGAACAACCGCCGATGGAAAGATAGCCCTTGCCGCGGAGTGTCGCCACAGCCAGACCGGCACGGGCGAAGCGGAGTATCTTTTCCGCCACGTCATCCGGAATGGAGGTGTCTCCCGCATCCTGCACGTCCTTGCCGTAAATGGAAAAGGCGGGGAACCCCTTTTGGTTCAGGCCCGCCAGGGCGGCGGCCAGGTAAACGGCGCCGGGTCGCTCCGTTCCGTTGAAGCCCCAGATGGCCTTGGGCGTGAAGGGGTCCATGTCGAAAGTTTCACTGCCGTAGCACCAGCAGGGCGTTACAGCCAGGGAGACCCCTACGTTGTTGGCCTTGAACTTGTCCGCACAGGCGGCGGCTTCCGCGGGGCCGCCGATGCAGGTGTCTGCGATCACGCATTTGACGGGATCGCCGGAGGCGTGGCGGACATTAGCTTCAATAAGGGCGGCGGCGGCCTTGGCCATGTTCATGGTCTGGTCTTCCAGAGATTCGCGGACGCCGAGGCGGCGCCCGTCGATCGTGGGACGGATTCCTATGGTGGGGAGTATTGTTTTCATATCTTGCGTATGTGATGTGCAGGGATTATGCCGGAATGGACTCTTCTTCATCCTCCTTCTTCAGATGGATGTTCCGGAAGAAGAAGCCGTAAATTAGTACCACGGCAAAGCAGATGATGGGAATAAAGAAAGATGACCGCACGGCTTTTTCCACGAAGTTTTCCTGGGCCGTCTGGAACTGCTTCATGTCCAGGGGATGGTAGATCAGATCGTTCAGGACGTCGGGCCGGGAGGCGGGGAGCGTGGTCAGGGCCGGAATCAGGGAAAACTGCTGGATCTGCTGTTCCCGACTGGCAGCGGCGGGCAGCCGGTTCAGGTTGTCCTTGAACAGGGAAAGTTCTGCGGGCGTGAGGCCGGAACAGCCGGGCAGCGTTTTGGCGGCTTCACTGAAGGCGGCTCCGGTCAGGGAAGGCAGGGACTGGAAGGTTTGCAGGTTCTTCTCGAACTTGGCGGCGGTTTTGGCCTGTTCCCCTCCTGCTGCGGCGTTTGCTTCCGACATTTTGTAGAGGGTGAGCATGGAGCCGGAGATGGATTTTCTGGAGTCAGCGGCTTCCACCTGGGCGATCAAGGGACGGTCGATGGATTCAAAATAGGCCACCTGGTTTTTCACCGTGGTATTGTCAATGCAGGCGCCCATGTACGGGGTGATGACTGCGCCGCCCAGAATGGCCATGATCAGGCCGGCCGCGCCCAGCTTGACTTCCGACCCCAGGCCGCGCAGCGCGATGCCGTAGATGGTCGGAAACATCAGGGACATGCAGCCGGAAATGGCAACCAGCGTCCAGACGGAGAATTCTTTGGGCAGGTACATGGTTCCCAGGCAGCAGAGAATGCCGGCGACGGCGAAGAGGGCCATCATGTTGGCCGGGTTGAATTTCTTCATCAGGGCCGTGGTGATGGCGCGGCAGGCGATAAAGAGGATGATGGAAAAGATGTAATAGTTGGAGGCGGCTGCTTCCTGCATGCCGGGGAAGACGGACATGATGTACTTGATTGTCCACGTCCAGACGGCGATTTGCACGCCCACATAGAAGAATTGGGCGACTACGCCGCAGGTATAGCGGGGAAGCCTGATGAGCTTCACGAGCTGGCAGCGGTAATCCGGCATGATGATCAGGAAGGCGATGGGGCCGATCATCATGATCAGGATCTGCTGCACCATGCTGAATTCAAAGCTGGAATAATACTGGAACAGGAAGGGAACCAGAATGAAGGCGATGCAGAGGCCCAGGCGGCCCAGTTTGGAGGAAAGCGGCCGCGTGTTTTCCTGCGTGGGTACGGTTGAGTCGTCGGACTTGTAGCGGCAGAAGAAGAACCAAATGACGGCCGCAATGGCGACGAGGCCAACGTAAGGCACGCATACCCAGAAAAGTTCGTCGCTCACGATGGCGTTGAGCTGTTCCGGGTCCATGGCCTTGCGGGTGTCCATGTCCGCATCGTTCAGGTGGGACAGAATGAAGTATTTTGCCAGGAAAATACCCGTCAGGGAGCCGATGGGGTTGAAAGCCTGGGCGAAGTTGAGGCGGCGTACGCTCGTTTCCTGTGACCCCATGGACAGCACGAAGGGGTTGCAGGTGGTTTCCAGGATGGAGAGGCCGCCCGCCAGTACGAAAATAGCCATTAGGTAAATGTCAAAGCTCTGGCCTATGGCGGCAGGAATATAGCAGAGGGCGCCTATCATGTAGAACCCCAGTCCAATCAGCACGCCCGCCTTGTAGGAAAATTCTTCCAGCAGGATGGAGGCGAAAATCGCCAGCACCGCATATGCCCCATAGAAGGAAATCTGCACCCCGGCTGACTCGGAGGCGTTGATCATGAAAATTTTGCTGAAAGCAGGGACCAGATTGTCCGTCATATTGTTCAACAACCCCCACAGGGCGAAGCAGGAGACCAGCATGAAAAATGGCAGCCGGTACTGCTTGGGTACGATCGGCACGGTAGAGGTACGATTTGTGTCCATATGCTTTTTCTAATCTCTCACACGAATATCGATGCGTCAATCTGGAAACAGGGAAGAAGTTGGGAATCCGATTTTTCTTCCATCCATATGAGCGCGTGCCTGAAAATATCCATATGCAGCTAACTATGAAAAAATAATCACGTTTTGAGCTGTTCCGTAGTGCGCATGCACGAGATACGCTTCCCTATCAAACGTGAAATTCAGGAATGGGTTCTTTCTACACCGCCATCACGGCAGGAAACAGATGCAGGAATGCCGGCGGAACAGGAACTACGATTTTCGGGAAAGTGGGGCCTGTCGCTAGAGGTATGTCCGGAACCTTGGAAACGGAAGAGGGAGAGCGAACAGAAATGGACAGGGAGAGTCTGCCGTGGATTTTGAATTTATTCATTTTGTTAGAAAAATATATCTATTTTTTAAATTAATTGTTGATTATTTCTGATTTTTTCATATCATAATAGGTGAAACATTGGAATTATCATCTATTTAAACAATTAAACAAAATAATGTTATGGGAAAATTAAGCGAAGCCAAAAACAAGGTGCAGGAAGAGAGGAAAGAAGTTCAGGAGCAACTGGATATCCTCATTTCTCTTGCAAAATCTCAAACGGAAATATTCCAGCAGCGAATCGAAGCCAGCTTGAAGGATGGAAAAATCAGCGACGATCTGACAGTACCTATCACGAAAGTCCTGGCCAAGCAATTGGAGTCCAGAGCCGTTTACAAGGAAGGCTCTGGTGACATTGTGACCAAGGTGACCGACGCCTTCAAACAGTTATTCAATGGGAATGGACAAATTGCGGATGCAGTGGGCTCCATCATTTCTACCGGGATTGACGCCATTCTGGGGGCAGGAGAGGGAACGGAGAAGATCGTGGAAACATACTATGTGGTCGTGGAATATCCCGCTTTAATACGGTACGATATCAGTTGCTGGGGCCGGAATATGAAGGCAACCGGTTATTTAACCTCCATCCTGACAAACGCCATATCATACACGGCCTACAAATCCGCTGTGGATGTCAGTAAAATGGACTTCAACACATTCCTGGCGGCCTATGCGGGCATTCTGAACAAGGCGTTTGGAGATAATCCCAAACAGATGAAGGAAATGATTGAGGAAGCAAAGGAAATATTCAACATGTTCAAGGACAATAAGATGAAAATCGATGGAGGGGATGATGTACAATATGTCAAGTCGATGCCATCCGTAGAGCATTACACGCGCCATGTAGAGGAGAAAAAAGCCGTGATTGGGGACTTCTGATCCGGAAACAGCATGATGTGCCATGAAGACTGAACTATCAATCAATGAACTGAGAAAGGGGGATGTCCTCCTTTTCTCCGTGCTGCAAGGGGACATAATCTCTTCCCTGATCGGGCTGCTGACAAATTCGGATGTAAGCCATGCCGCCCTTTATGCCGATGAGGAAAAACAGACCCTGCTCGAAGCCACCGGAGAACATCCTGTCCTGGAAAATCCGGCCCGGGAAAGGTTTGCCGGGCGTACCATCCATGTTTACAGAAACAGGGCTCTCCCTTCGCTGGATCCGGTTGTTGAAACAGGCAGGAAATACTTGCAGCAAAAACTCCCGTATGGCGGCATTTATTTGCTGGGGCTGCTTCTGGTTACCTCCAAATATTGCCGGTTCCGCTGGGACCGCGAGACGGCCGGGGCCGCAATATGCCTGCTGGCGTCTACCTATCAGGCATTGCGCTCTTTGCTGGAGGGCAGCCATCCTACGGCATTTTGTTCTCAATTTGTAGCGAAATGTTATGAAGAGGCCGGAGAGCCCTACCACTTGCACTACAAACAGCCGGTCATCCCTCTGGATGCTCGTGTCGGGGATGGGGATCGGTCTCTTCTGTCAGAAGCTCTGGAAGAAATGGAAGCCGGGAAACTGAACGTTGACGGTGCCGGCCCGGACGGGTATGAGGAGAATTTCATGATTCAGGAATTATCTGAAAACGTCTTTGATCCGGAGAAGCACGGGGCCGTCTTGCTTCAATCTGCCAGGGATGCCATGACTGACCAGTCGGAAAACGGCGGTTTTGTGTGTTCTTCATTCAAGGAGAAAATAGAGCTTATCCTATGGACAGGAAGGGTTGCCTATGTCTGGTACTGCCTCCTTACCCACAAGAAAGACTGGAAAAGCCTGTGGAGCCGGCAAGCCCAGAAAGAAGCCCTTCTCTGGCTCAATGAACATCGTTCCTCCTTCATTGCTCCTTCTGATTTCAAGAATACTGAGGAACTTTCCTGTGAAGGCTGCATTGCCGGGAACTGATCATTAAACGCCGTCCTGTTTGTTTGGAGAGCCGGACATACAGGGCGGAGTCTTTCTCCAGATCTTGAAGCTGCTCTTCTGCCTGTCCCATGCGGAAATTTATCCGGACGCATGCGGGAGAAGGCGGGGCTTCTGCTTGACTCTCGTTGGAGGGGTGTTTAAGCATGGACGCATGATTAAGTATGTTCCCGTCTTTGGCCTTTTTCTGATTGGTGGGCTGGTCTCCCATGCCGTGGAAAATTCTGTGGCCGTTCCTCCGTCTACCTCCGATACGCCGGAGGCGCCGCTTCCTTCCGGGGAATTGCTTTCCGACCATGTGGCGGAAGCCGAGTTCACGGGCATCATTCACAGAAAGTGCATGTTCAGGACTTCCCTGTGCCCGGACAAATGCGCCCATCCCAAGGACTTCGCCACCTTCCGGATCATCAAGTACCTGGATTACCGGAAGCCGGGCAAATATGGCGATGAGAAGCAAGAAAAGCTGATGGTTGACGTAAATCCGGATCACAAGCCCATTCTCCAGGATGCCTCCATCCTGAAGCAGATTGCCGCGTTCAAACCGGGTGACAAGGTTGTTCTGCACTGGTCCCATTATTATATGCACAAGGATTCCAGTTCCTTCCCGGAGCGGCCCGTGATTTCCATACACCCTCTTTCTCCGTCCGGCAGGGAGAAGAAAGAGTGACTTCTGGTCTTTTTGCAGAAAAGCGGGCCGGGCTGGACTTGAAAATGCGGGGTGTGCTAGGAACCACGCTGGTAATGGCACGATGGACGGATAAGAATGATGCGTCCATCGCGTAGTTACCGTTACACACCATATTTACACCATGCGTTTACCTTTGAACAACTTGACAGTACTCTCCCTGCTGTGCGCCCTGGGAATGTCCATGACTGCTGCCCTGGGTACGGAAAGCTTTGAACAAGCCAAACGTGGCACGTTCACCAGCCTGCAGACCAAATACGGTCCCCTGTCCTGTGCGGATGGAGTGGCGGAAATCGGGGGAACCGGAAAATCCGGAAATTCTTCATTACGGATGTTCGGCGGGAAAGATGCCGAACTCAAACTGGACTTGAAGGACATACCCTCCACGGAAGTGCGGCTTTCCGCCTGGGCGGAACGCTGGACGGGGCAGGCCCCTTTTGAATTTTCCATCACGGCGGTTGGCCCCCAGGGAGAAAAGGAAATCTATGACGGCAAAAATATCAGGACGGGCGGGTTTAAGACAAAGATTGAAACGCGCGTTCCTGCAGGCACCCGTTCCCTGGTTTTCAAGCTGACGGCTCCGGAAAACAAAGGATTGAAGCTGGACGACCTGTTCATTGTCCCTTCCATTCCCATGAAAGTGGACCCTCGCGTGGAAATGTCCGCCCCGGTGGCTCCCGTGATGAAGCGCATCCCGGACAATCCCGTTCTTTCCGTGAACGTGAAAACGGAAGGATGCCTGAATCCCGTTTCCCTGAATGCCGTTAATCTGGATTTCTCCGGCACGGACAGGCTGGCGGACATTGAATCCGTGACGGTGCTGCGCGGCGGGGAAAAACCGGAAATCCCTGAGGGAGCGGCTACATTCCCTGGAGACCCGGCCCAGGTTCTGGGTACGGTCCGTGTTTCCGGCGGCATGAAGCCCCGGATTTCCGTCAGGGGCCGCTTGGAACTGGAACCCGGCGACAACCACATGTGGGTGTGTGTCACGATGAAGGACGGAGCCTCCCTGGACGGCAAGGTGGTTGTGCGCCCTGCCAGCGTCGTGGCTGGCAACAAACTGATGAAAGTGGCGGATGCCATCCCTGTGGCGCAGCGAATTGGCGTGGCTGTGGTGAGGCCCGGGGATTTTAACTCCAAATTCTACCGCATTCCCGGCTTGGTACGGACGAAAAAAGGGACCCTCCTGGCGGTTTACGATATCCGCTATAACCATTCCGGCGACCTTCCGGCCAATATCGACGTAGGCGTGAGCCGTTCCACGGATGGGGGGCGCACCTGGTCCGATGTGAAAATTGCCGTGGACGATTCCAAAATAGACCCAGCCAGGAAAGACGCCAAGGGCGTGGGAGACCCCTCCATTCTGCTGGATGAAAAAAACGGCCGCGTGTGGGTGGCCGCCATCTGGAGCTACAGGCATTCCATCTGGGGCAGCAAGTCAGGGGACAATTCCCCGGAAACCTGCGGCCAGCTGGTACTCGCCAGCAGCGACGACGACGGCCTCACCTGGTCCAAGCCCGTCAACATTACGGAACAGACCAAAGACAAAGGATGGCGGATTCTGTTCAACGGACCCGGAAACGGCATCTGCATGAAGGACGGCACCCTCGTTTTTGCCGCCCAGTACTGGGATGGCAAGGGAGTGCCGTGGTCCACGATCGTTTATTCCCAAGACCAGGGCAAGACCTGGCACTGCGGTACGGGTGTCAGTCAGCAGACCACGGAAGCGCAGGTTATTGAACTGAAAGATGGCTCCGTCATGATCAATGCCCGCTGCAACTGGGGCGGTTCCCGCGTGGTGGGAGTGACGAAGGATCTGGGCAAGACTTGGGAAAAACATCCCACCAGCCGTACTGCCCAGCTCAGGGAGCCCGTCTGCCAGGGCAGCATCCTTGCCGTGGACGCCGTGCCCGGAGCGGGCAGACTGGTTCTGTTTTCCAATCCGAATACGACATCGGGCCGTTCCCATATGACGCTCAAGGCCTCTGCGGATGACGCTTCCTCCTGGCCGGAAGACAAATGGCTCCTGTACGACGAGCGCGGTTGCTGGGGGTACTCCTGCCTGGCGCCTGTGGATAAAAACCACATCGGCGTCCTGTATGAGGGCAGGGGCGCTTTAAACTTCCTGAAGATTCCTTACAAGGAAGCCCTCAATCCTCCGGCCGGGCGCTGAGCTTTTTCCGGCAGAACCCCGGTTTGGTGGAATTCGAGCCGCTTCGCTTCCTATGCGGGGCGGCTTTTTCTTTTCCCGCTGGTCAGGACAGGAAGGAAGCCAGAGCCTCCTTCAGCATGTTCCGGGCGCGGAACAGAAGGCTTTTAGTAGCCGGAACGGTCATTTCCAGCGTTTTGGCTATCTCCTCGTAAGGCATGTTCTCAAAGCGGCGGAGCTGGACGGCCAGGCGCGCCTTTTCCGGCAGGGCTGCAATGGCGTCATCCACGGCTTGCTGAAGCTCCGTTTGCTGTAGCGCGGCGTCCGGGGATTGGGAGCCTTCCAGAAACAGAATAGCACCTCCTTCCTCCTCAATGGCATCCGCAGATGTGGTGGGCTTGCGCTTCTGGCGGCGGACTTCATTGAATACCAGATTACGGAGAATCGTGAACATCCAGGTGGTGAAACGGGCGGAAGGTTCGTAATTCTTCGCTCCGCGCCATACGCGGATGAATACCTGCTGGGCAATGTCTTCCACTTCCGGACCGTTGTTCAGCATGCGGGCCACCGTGGCGTACACGGAATGCTGGTGTTTGCGGATCAGCATTTCCATGGCGGAGGCGTCCCCGTCCCTGACCCTCAGCATCAGCAGGGCGTCTTCGTCCGGTACGGCGGATGGCATGTCTCGTGCTTCGTCCATGAAAAGTCCCTTGTATAAACACTGCACCCGGGGGAAAGTTGCGTCCGGAAGGGCGAATGGCCCGGAAAATATATTTATCCCATTCTTCCGGAATGACGAGATGAAAACGGGTCTGTTCCCTCTTTTCGAAGGATTCCGTCCGGAGGATGGAAAGGAATGGATTTCCTGGTAATCCAGGATCCCATATCGGAAATGCCGGGAAAAATCTTCCGGCATTTTCCTGTCCTGTTGGCCGGAATGAAAACGCTTGGATGCGGGGAATGTCCGTGCTACTCTCCTTCCAAGTTCGGCAGGGGTGCCACAGACAAAGGCTGAGATTGCGGCAGCATGCTGTTTCCGCAGGACCCTTCAAACCTGATGCGGGTAATTCCGCCGCAGGGAGTTCGATCAAGCGGGCCGTAACCCGTTTTTTGCGGATGTTCCGTTCGTCGGCGTATCCCTTGCCGGTACTTAACAGCATCCATGCCATGAACGATACCGCCAAATTGTCTTATCCCGGGTCCCGCCGCATTTATATTCCGGGCCGCCTTCATCGGGACGTACAGGTTCCCATGAGGGAAGTCATCCTGAGCGATACCCTGCTGCCGGACGGCACCGTCCATTCCAATGATCCCGTACGCATTTACGACTGTTCCGGCCCGTGGGGGGACGAAGCCTATGCAGGCTCTGCGGAGCAGGGGCTGCCGGCCCTGCGAGCCGCATGGATACGCTCCCGCGGCGATGTAAAGGAAGTGATTACGGAGAATGGCCCCTGCCTCCAGGCTGCCGGGGAAGGCCCCGTGACCCAGCGGCACTATGCCCGGCGCGGAATGATTACGCCGGAAATGGAGTTTGTAGCCATCCGTGAAAATCTGGGCCGCGAACAAGTATTCAAGGCTGTTTACGACCGTTACCCGAATGAAAAGAGCCGTCCGGACGAGGCCGGAGAAATCCTGGACGCACTGACGGTGATGCCGCGCCCGTCCGAGCTGGAAGCCGCAGAAGGATTCGGGCCGTCAAGCATGGTGGCGCGCGACCGTCTGGACCATCAGCACGCGCCGGAGCGCAGGAGCGGTTGCCGCATGCCCGCGTATTTCACGGCCAAATTCGTCAGGGATGAAATCGCCGCAGGCCGCGCCCTCATTCCCGCCAACATCAACCACCCGGAATGCGAGCCCATGGCCATAGGCCGTAATTTCCTGGTGAAAATCAACGCCAACATCGGCAATTCCGCCCTGGGGTCCAGCATTGAGGAGGAGGTGGAAAAACTGCGCTGGGCCATCCACTGGGGGGCGGACACCGTGATGGACCTTTCCACCGGAAAGAACATTCACGCCACCCGTGAATGGATTCTGAGGAACTCCCCCGTGCCCATCGGGACCGTGCCCATCTACCAGGCGCTGGAAAAGGTGGGCGGCAAGGTGGAGGACCTGAGCTGGGAAATTTTCCGGGACACTCTCATTGAACAGGCCCGCCAGGGTGTGGACTACGTGACCGTGCATGCCGCCCTGCTGCTCAGGTTTGTGAATCATACGGCCCGGCGCATGACGGGCATCGTCTCCCGCGGCGGTTCCATCATGGCCCAGTGGAGCATGAGCCATGAACAGGAAAACTTTCTTTACACCCATTGGGATGAAATTTGCTCCATTCTGGCGTCGTATGACATCGCCGTCTCCATCGGTGACGGGCTGCGCCCCGGTTCCGTGGCGGACGCCAATGACTTCGCCCAGCTTGCGGAATTGGAAATCCAGGGAGATCTGACCATGCGCGCCTGGCGTGCCGGCGTTCAGGTGATGAACGAGGGCCCGGGCCACGTGCCCATGCACCTCATTGCGGAAAACATGAACAAGCAGCTTGAATGGTGCATGGAAGCTCCCTTCTACACGCTTGGACCGCTGGTGACGGACATTGCTCCGGGCTACGACCACATTACCGGGGCCATCGGCGGGGCGATCATCGGGCAGCGCGGCTGCGCCATGCTTTGCTACGTCACCCGCAAGGAACACCTGGGCCTGCCGGACAGGGAGGACGTGCGGGAAGGTGTGGTTACCTACAAGCTGGCGGCCCATGCGGCTGACCTGGCAAAGGGCCACCCCTCCGCCCAATGGCGGGACAACGCCCTGGCCCAGGCCAGGTTTGAATTCCGGTGGGAGGATCAGTTCAACCTGTCCCTGGACCCGCAGAAGGCCCGTTCCTACCATGATCTGACGCTCCCCCACGCCAATGCCAAGAAAGCCCATTTCTGCTCCATGTGCGGCCCGGATTTCTGCGCCATGCGCTTGAGCCAGGACATCCGCCGCCGTTCCACGGGAAAATAATCCTCCATCCATCCCCGGAAGCCGGGTGGAGGCTTCCGGGGATGGTGGGGTCTTCCGGGTGCGGAAGTGTTAAAAATGGGATGACACCGCATCAATTTGTGTTATTGTGCCCTGTAAGATGAATACCTTTTTTCATATAGCAGGGACGGCTTCCCTTTCTCTGGCCGTAGCTTCCGCCACCCTCGCCGCTCCGGTCTGGGAGATTGATTTCAACAAGGGACTGGAGACGGCCAGGGACGGAAACCGCACCGTGATGGTGGAATTCACCGGCTCCGATTGGTGCCCGCCCTGCAAATACCTGCGCAGTACCATTCTGGACTCTCCGGAATTTGCAAACTATGCGGAAAAAAACAAGCTGGTGCTTGTGGAACTGGACTTTCCGCGTACGCCGGGGAAAATCTCTAAGGAACTCATGAAGGAACGAGAGGGTATCATGCGGCGGTACGGCGTTACCGGTTTTCCCACCGTGATGCTGATGGACGGAACCGGAGCTCCCTATGCCCGGATCGTGGGGCCCACGAAAACGGCGCCGGAATATCTGGAAAAGCTGACAAAGGCCCAGGATCTGAAAAATTCGCTGAACGGGGAAATTGCCGCTGCCCGGAAGCTCTCCGGCAGCGAACGGGCAGCCGCCCTGGCGAAGGCTCTGGAAAAAGTGCCCGCGGAATTGCAGGGATACCACAAGGAATTGATCGCGGAAATCATGGCGTCTGATCCGGAAGACCGGTTCGGATTCGGAAAGAAGGAGAAGGAAGCGCGCCTGATGGCGCAGCAAAGTGAGATGCTTGAGCAATTTTATCTCTCTCAGAGGGGGAAGATAAGAGGTGAGGAGCTCCGGAAGAGCCGCGAAGAAGCTGAAAAAATACTGTCGTCTCCCGATCTCCTGCCACCAATCCGTTTGAAACTGAATAAATTCATCAGTGACAGCTATGCCTTGGAACGCAACTATCCTAAATCCCTTGAATACCTGAAAAGCGCACGCGATTCCGATCCCGGCTCCAAGGAATCCGCCAGGTTGCAGCCCTGGATAGAAAATATGGAAAAAATCATAGCCGGCGAAAAATAAGGGGCCTGCATTCCTTATTCTTGCTATTTTCCCGTTCATGCGGCTGAATATGGTTTCCTGCCCTCCCCAGGGAAGGCAGGGTGATTTTTCCGTACAATATTTAGACAAAAGAAAGACGGCATTCCGCTATGATGATAGAAAGACCGCAAGACGAGGAAATGAATATGTCCGCACAGGCCAGGGAACAGGAAATGAATGAGGATGCCGACCATCTGCTGAGTTGGGATGAATGGCTGCGCCGCCATGTATCCCAGCTTCTCCTGTTCGCACGCCAGCAATCCCGTTCCCCGGAGGATGCGGAGGACATCCTTCAGGATGCCCTGATCCGCCTGGCGCGCAAGGAAGCCGCAGGGGAATTCGTGGGCGGCCAGGAGGCGTGGCTCTCCTATGTCTTTGCCTCCATCCGCCGCCTGGCCGTGGACTATGGACGCAAGGCGGACCGCCGCCAGAGGCGCGAGGACGAAGCGTGCAGCGCCGATCCGGCGCAGGATGCGTGTGCGGACCCCTGGTTTTCCAGCTCTGCTGCGGATGATGAGCTCAAGCAATTCATGGAGATGCAGCTCAAAAAGCTCCCTTCCAAATTTTCCGAAGTCATTGTGCTGAAAATATGGGGTGAACAGACCTTTCTGCAGATAGCGGAGACGCTGGAAATATCCCAGAACACGGTGGCAAGCCGCTACCGCTACGGCATTGACATGCTCCGGAAAGCGCTGAGAAACAGAAAAGAAGAAATCTAAATATACCTGCTCCACTCTTATGAAACATGAATCAGCATCATCCTCAGAGGAAGACGTCGGCGGTACCGCCACTATCCAGCCTCTCCCCGTATCCGATGAACTCATTGCCCGCCTGGCCGGCAGGTGTGAGGAAATATTCCCCCTGAATGACCGCGTCCGGCATGAAATCTCCGATGAAGAAATTCATGAAATGGAATCCCTGTTGAAACGTTTGCAGCCGGCGCCTGCAAAAATTCTGTTTCGGGAACAATGCTGCTCCCTGATGTGCGCTGAATCCGAGCGTGAAATGGAAGACCGCCTGAAAAAATTCTCCGCCTCCTCCATGCTGGAATTCTCCGTCTGCAAAATGGCTTACGCCATGGATGCCGAGGGGGAGGTAAAACAGGAAAAAACCGTTTCCGGCCGCATGTGGAGGAAGCTGGCCTATATCTCCGGAATCTCCGTGGCAGCGGCTGTTGGGGCCGTGCTGCTCATTCAGAATACCTTTGACGCCCGTAGTGAAGGGGCAGAGGCCATTGCGGAAAAATCGGAAAGCGTCCCCCTTCCGGAAGAGTACCAGGAATCTTATCGTAAACCCACCATTTTTGAACTGCAGGGGGGAGATGAGCGGGTGCCGGTCGTGGCCCCGGCAAATAGCAGGAAAATCATTCCTGAAAGGGAATATTGAGTAACTCTTCAATGGGCCGTTCAGTAGCGCCAGCCCCGGATTTCGATGATCCGGGGCCTCTTTTTTGCCGTGGATTGAAAAAAATATGCAAATTTTTGAACATGCAGTGTCCGGACATTGTATATTATCTCACATGAATATGAAAACCTGTACCTTTCTGACATTGGGGCTGTTGATAAGTACGGGTTCCGGTTTCTCTATTGACCGGCCCGCTGGAAATACTGCCGCTCTTCAGCCTCCCTCTCTTACTCCTTATCCTTCCCGGCCTGCGCCTCTGCCTGCGTCCCGGCCCGTGAGGCTGGGCATTGTGCCCGGCACGGTTCCGCAGGCGCTTGTGGCCCAGCTGGAGCTCAGCGGATTCCCCGGCGTGCTGGTGACCAAGGTTATTCCGGACAGTCCGGCGGCCAAGGCTGGCTTGCAGGAAAACGACGTCGTTGTCAAGCTGGGGGACATGTCCCTGTCCGGCCCCCGTTCCGTGACGGAAGCTTTGGCGGACAAGGCGCCGGGAGACAAAATAACTGCAGTGCTTTACCGCAAGGGCAAAAGAGAAACGGCAGACCTGACTCTGGATGCCGGAACGCTTTCCGCCGAGGAAATTCTTGCGGCCCAGGGTGATCCCCGTTCGCATCCCCGTACGTCTCCCGGCGGATTTTCCCCCCGTCCCGCCCTGCCTCAGGGGCTGCTCGGGACGCAGCCGGATGCCTTTGACCGGATGCAGCAGATCATGGATGAATTCCTGAAAAATTCCGTGATGGATGATCCCGGAATGGATGACGTCTTTAGCAGGATGAACCTGACTCCTGGGTCGGCCCAGGTGCTCAGAAGCCTTCAAAATCTGCAGAAGATGCCCATGCCCTCCATGGGGAACCTTCCGGGGGGCGTCTCTGGCTCTTCATCCGTCCGCATGACGGACAACAACGGCACGATTATTATTTCCTCCAACTCTCAGACCGGGACCTCCGTCCATGTAACGGACCCCTCCGGAAAGGTACTTTATTCCGGCCCCTACAACACCCAGCAGGAAAAGGACGCCGTGCCTGAAGCTGTTCGGGAGCGGTTGAAAAACATAGAAACCAACTTCTGCTTTTAAGATTTCTGCTGAATATTCGTGATCATGTTAAGGATGGCTGCTCCGTTTACCGGGGCAGCCATTTTCATTGCCGGGAAAACCGTGAAAAGCCCGTCAGCGGATGCCAGTCAATTTCCTGTATGTTTCCAGTGCGAAGGAATCCGTCATGCCGGAAATGTAATCCAGCATATGGATCAGGCGTTTTTCCCGTGACTCTTCATCCGCAGGCAAAAGGGTTCCCTGCAAAAGGATGGCTACCTTTCTGGCTTGTCCGGAACCGGGGTTGTCCACCCATTCCATGAAAAAGTCGATCAATTCTCCCAGCACCTTGTAGCCCATGGCCTCCACCTGAATGACGTCCTGCGTCTGGTAAACGTCGCGTATGGCATCCTTGTAAAGACGGTCCAGAGGTCCGGCCAGTTCGGAAACGTCAATGAGGGACTTTTCCATGCTCCCGTCCAGAAGGCGGTCTTCATAGGCCTTGAAGCCCTCTACTACGGCGCGGATACTTCTGCCGATCGCCAGCGCCCGCATGTAATGTACGCAGGAATCCTCCTCCCTCCGTACTGCCAGATCTTCGGCATACTCCCTTTGAGAGGGAGTCAGGAAGGGATGGAACAATTCCATGACGTGGTCGAACCTCAGGATTCTTGAGAAAAAGCCGTCTTCAATATCCGCAATGCGGTAGCAGATATCGTCCGCGGCTTCCATCAGGAAAGCCAGGGGATGGCGGCACCAGCAAAGGTCGTTTCCTTCCGCCTCCGTCCGGGGTATCAGGCCCAGGCTGCCCGCCACAAATGCGGCGGCTTCCATTTCCTGGCTGCCTATGCCGAACTTTTTGCATTCCAGACTGTTGGCGGGAGTAAGCATCTTCTGTTTGGCTTTAAGGGAATAGGACTGTGTACAGGGATACTTCATGAAAGCGCCCAGCACGGCAGCCGTCAGCTTCAGGCCCTTGCCCTCCATGGGGTCTCCGGTGCGGGTCAGGATGCGGAAGCCCTGTGCGTTCCCTTCAAACGGGCGCGATAATCCATGCCGGAACAGGGCCGTCTCAATGGCATCCTCCCCCGAATGGCCGAACGGAGGATTCCCGATATCGTGCGCCAGACAGGCGGTGGAAACGATGGTAGCCAGGTCGGAAGGAATGATATGGGCCGGCAGCGAGTCTTTTCCGGAGAGCCATTCTCCCACCAGCATGCCCAGGGAAGAGCCGACGTGGGCCACCTCCAGGCTGTGGGTAAGGCGGGTGCGCACATAATCGTTGCGCCCCAGAGGAAACACCTGCGTCTTATCCTGAAGGCGGCGGAAAGCGCTGGAAAACAGGATGCGCCCGTAATCCCGGTCATAATTGCTGCGGTGCTTTTGCGGAGCCGCCGTACTCTGGTGGCTTGATCCCCAGCGGGCGTCTGACAGAAGCTGTTCCCAATTCATCTTTTGCGGCACGTTGCCGATGATAAGGGCGTCCGGTGCGGACACAAGCAAAAACGGGAGGGCAAAGGCGTCAATAAGTCAGCATCAGGCCTACACCCCAGTGCAGGTTATTGTCGTAATTGGTGGAAATGCTCACATGAGGCGTCAGGATGTAATGCAGTCCAACGGAATAATCCCGGTCCGTATTCAGGGAAAAGCTCAGGCGCAGGCGCGATGTCAGCGGAATATCGTCCCGTTCAAGCTGGAGACGCACCTTCCCGTCGGTATCAATGCGGGCGTCCGCCACCAGCAGCAGAGGCAGCGTGTACCGTGTTCCCAGGGTGCCGTCCAGTTCACGGTCCTTCCTGGTGGTCTGGCGGAACATGTTGCGTTCCCCGGCCTCGCCCTTCCTGTATGTCCAATCCATGCCGATGTAGGGATAAAGCCACTGCTTTTCTCCGATGTACCTGCCCAGGCGCGCTTCAGCTTCATACCCGCGGGTATCCTTGTATCCTGTCTGCCACTCTCCCTGGATGCTCCAGCGCGTGCCGCCGAACTCCAGATCCCCTATATTCCCGTTGGAGGCAAAATCATTATTTACGGTCAGGTACCATTTACGGTCCATTGCGTAAACGTGCTGGAGCGCCTGGCGGGGATGGGGAAGCTGGGGATTGGGCGGCGAATCCTCATACGTGAAAATCCGGCCCATGCCGCTCATCATGTGGTACAGGATGTGGCAGTGGAAAAACCAGTTGCCCCGCGTCTTCTCCGCGGCATTGAACTCAATCACCTGCGTGGCCATGGGCTGGATGTCCACCGTGAACTTCAGCGGGGAAAAATCCCCCTGCTTGTTGACCAGGCGGAAAAAATGCCCGTGCAGGTGCATGGGGTGCCTCATCATCGTATTATTGGTCAGGATGATGCGGACATTCTGACCCTCCCGGATCATGATCCGGTCCGTTTCCGACAGTGTCCTGCCGTTGATGCTCCAGACGTAGCGGTTCATATTTCCGCTCAGTTGAAAATGCAGTTCCTTCACGGGAACGCCGGAGGGGAGGTTCGTTTTTGCGAGGGACCTCAGCATATCGTACGTCAGCGTAACCTCTCCTTCGTCTTCCTGCATGTCCTCCGCATGATGCTTTCCATGGGAACTGCCGGAAGACATGGACATCATGTGCATGCCACCCGCACGGGGAGAATCCATACCTCCGGACATGTTATGATTCATGTGCTTCATGCCGGGCATGGAGCCGGAGCTCATGGTCATCATCTTCATGCTCCCGCCCATGGTCATCATGCCGTTCATCCTCTTCATGTTCTTGAAATAATTCAGCTTGGGAAAGGGACGCAGGGGCTGCTTCTCCCCATGCCCCAGCCACAGTGAGGAAGACCCGGTGGTATCCTCCGCCGTCGCCTGGAACTCGAAAGCCCTTCCTGTTTCCGGCACGGTCAGGATCACATCGTAGGTTTCTGAAACGGCAATAATCATCCGGTCAACGTCCACGGGGACCACGTCCTTGCCGTCGCTGGCCACGACGCGGATCTTCCCGCCGGAATACCGGAGCCAGAAATAAGTGGAGGACGCCCCGTTCACGATGCGCAGCCGCACGCGGTCCCCGGCCTTCAAACGGGGCAGGGAAGCATGCGGGCTCCCGTTGAGCAGGAAGCGTTCGTAATACACGTCGCTGACGTCCATCGGGTTCATGCGTTTCCATTCGCTGGTCAGCTTGGTGCCCACATAGCCGGCCCGGAGCGCCTCCCAGTAGCTCTGCACGCTCCCCTTCCGGATGGAAAACCAGTCGGACCCCGTATGGAGTTTTCTATTCACCTCGTTCGGATTCTCATTGGTCCAGTCGCTTAAAACCAGGGTGTATTCCGGCAGGGTGTCCTCCGCTCTGCGCGCCGGATCGTTCCTGCGCTTGTGGACGACGAAGGCTCCGTACAGTCCGCTCTGCTCCTGAAGACCGCTGTGGGAATGGTACCAGTACGTGCCGTTCTGGATAATGGGAAAAGTATAAGTATGGGTGGTATGGGGCTTCACGGGTGCGGAAGTCAGGTAGGGCACGCCGTCCTGGTCATTGGGCACCAGAAGGCCGTGCCAGTGGAAGGACGTCTCCGTATCCATCATGTTGTGCACCCGGATCACTGCCGTGTCCCCCTCCGTAAAATGCAGCACGGGACCGGGAATGCTGCCGTTGATGCTCATGGCGGGACGCGCCGTTCCCGTGAAATTGACGGGGGTATTCCGCACATACAGGTCGTACTCCACCGTCTCTGCCTGGGCCGGGGAATGGAAGACGTACCCGTAAAGGCAAAGGAGGAGGAATAAATAATGCACAATCCTGAACATGAAAAAATGGGGCTGGCAGGAAAGACCGTGCCGCCTCCTTCCCGGTTCAAAATGAAAATGTACGGATGCGTCATATTCTGGAATAAAAAACAACGCCCGGGGTAAAACTCAATTTATCCAAACGGGGAAATGTTCCGGACTGCTTCCTTGTAATTGGCAGGAAAAGAAAAGGGGACAGTTGATTGAACAATAAAAAGCGGGGGCTTGTCCGTAAGGAACAGACGCATCAAACTCCATGATTCCCATGAAAGCCTTCATCATTTCAACCTGCATCTCTCTGTCAGCCATGTGCGCCTCCTTTTCTCAAGAAGCCCGTTCGGAATCCGGAATTGAACCCGTTGCTTCATTCAAGGGAGCCCAGGTAACCGGAGTCACGGTCACGGACAAGGGCAGAATCTTCGTCAACTTTCCCCGCTGGCATGAAACAATACCCTGCTCCGTGGCGGAGGTGGACCGGCAGGGAAACTTCAAACCCTATCCGGACGAGAAAACCAACCGGTGGGAAAAGGGAAAAACACAAGATGGAGACGCGTTCGTATGCGTGCAGTCCGTCGTTGCCGACGGAAACCGGCTTTACATCATTGATACGAAAAACCCGATGATAGGAACCACGGTGGCGACACCCACCTTGTACGTCTACGACCTCAACACCAACAAGCTGATCAGGAAATACCCACTCTCGGAATCGACCAAACCCAAGTCCTATGTCAACGACCTGCGCGTGGACCGGGAGCACGGCAAAATCTACTTTACGGACTCGAACGAACCCGGACTGATCGTGCTGGACATCAAGAGCGGAGAAAACTACCGCATGCTGGACAACCACTCCTACACGACCGCGGAGCAGGACCACATCACCGTCAACGGCAGGCGGCACGACGGGAAAGTCCATTCCGACGGCATAGCTCTGGATAAAAAGAACGGTATCCTCTATTTCCATGCCTTGACGGGCAGGACCCTGTACGGAATACCGGTGCGCCAGTTGATAGACCGCCGGATAGACGAGAAAAAAATCACCAAAATGAAAACGCCTTCGCCCGACGGCATGATCATGGACAGCCGGGGCAACCTCTATATGGGTGATCTGGAAAACAACAGCATCGTGTACCTCACTCCGGACCGCAAAAGCATCCGGACACTTGCCTCCGGAAAGGAAATCAGCTGGCCGGACACATTCAGCATCCATGACGGATACCTCTACTTCACCAACTCCCGCATCCAGGAAGCCCAGGGCGACATTTCCGACATGGTATTTACCCTGGAAAAGGTCAAACTGCCGGAATAAAGGATCCGCCGGAGTTCCAACGTCAGAAGTACTTCCGTTGGCAATGGCGCCTCCATTTCCTTCGTGATTGCGGTTGTTGATAAACTGAACGTTGTCCAGGCGGACAAGTGCGCCCTGTGACGAAATAGTCTCCGCTGTCCGGCTGGACATGAAGAACCTTCAGCCGGAAATCCGGGAATGGACGGCGGAACGCCGGGATATGGATTTCAACCGTCATATCAACAATGCCGCCTATCTGGTTTGGGCGCTGGAATCCCTGCCGGAAGCCTGGCAGGCGGAACGCGCCCTGACTGGCATTCACCTGCACTTCAGGAAGGAAAGCCATGCCGGGGAACAGATGAAGTCCCTATTGTTCCGCCAGGAGAATCTTACCTGCCACCATATCATGCAGGGGGATGAACTGCGGGCGGAAGCGGTGCTGGAATGGACCTGATGGACAGAATGATGAAGAAAAAACTCTACCTGTCCATCAAGTACGCCAGCTCCATTAAAGTCATTTAGCCACTCAACAACAAGGCCGCCCCGGTTCACCCCGGGCGGCCTTGTTGTTTTTGCAGCAGAAACGGTGTTTCCACCATTTCCCCTGATCTGTCCTGACTTTTTTTAGAAGTCGTAGCGGTAGCCGATGCTTCCGTTTACCGAGCTGGCTCCGTTGCGGATGTCCGCGTTGCCGTTGACAAAGACCGTCCCCTGCGTCCCCACCGGCACGCTCAGGCCCGCTCCTATCTGCAACGCCGTCCGACCTACCTTGGCTCCACGCACTTGCTGCGTGTAGCCGGGGTTGGCAAGGAAGCCCACCGACGTTTCTCCCCGGTCGTCTCCCAGGTCCTGCGCCGCGTTGATACGCAGTTCCGCCAGCGCTTCCCTCCCGAAGATGTTGCTGCCTACAAGACCCATCCACCGGCCCCCCAAGGCAAGTGTCCCCGTCGTCCATTCCTGCTTGTCCACGCTCAGGCCCGCGTTGCCCGCTCCCGTTTCACGGTAGCCGTCCATGCGCGTGGTGACCACCGAGGCGTTGAAGAGGGGCTGCAGGATGCTGCTCCTGTTTTCGTTGAGGTAGATGTCGTAGGTGAGTTCATACATCGCTCCCATTCCCCAGCCGTTGGTGTTGCCTTGCGTCCTGTAGCTGCCCGCTCCGTAGTCCACCGTCCGGTTGAGTTTGGCATCGTTCCACCCGCCCGTCAGGATGAGCGTGTGGGCCCAGCGCTTGCTTTGGTAGCGGCCGAAGAGGTTGGCGTAGTAGCTGTCCAGGTGGCCGTCGGCCGTGTCCGCCGCGCTGGCCGTCAGGTCCCCGTAGTTGGCCGTGAAGGCCGCCCCCATCGTGAAGGAGTCGCTGAGGTCCGCGTCCACCCCGAAGGTGCCCCCCCAGGTGGTGAGCTTGTAGCCGCTTTCATCACCCCTGGTGTCCAGCTGGGCGTAGGAGCCCGTGCCTTCCATCCACATGTGGAAGTAGGGGAGGTCTTCGTTGATGTAGGCGGGGTTGACGCCCATCTGGTTGGTGCGGTTGCGTATCCATCCCATTTGTTCTCTCAGCGCGTCGCGCTGGGCCGTGCCCAGGGCGTTGACCGTAGAACCCGCCACGGCAGCCAGAGCTCTGGATGCACCGGACAGATTCGGAGCTTCCCCCGTAATCATATTGCTCACAGCATTCATGAGCTGGCCCAGTTGGGAAGTTGCGTCCAGATTGTTTCTGGCTTCCCAGAGCAGACTGGCTCCGGCGGCGGAATTCCACGTACCGGCCGCAGGGGAGAAGAGGTTTTCCTGCCGGAGTGTGGCATTGAGCAGGATGTCGTTTCCGTCGCGGCTCAGGGTGGCGTCCTGATAATAGACGGCGAAGAGGCCGGATATCTGTGCGGCGAGGCTTTGCCCTTCTTCCAGGCCGCTGATGCTGTCGGTGGCGCTCATCAGGATGACGTCATGGAGGTCGTTTCCTGCGTTCATGGTGGCATTGCCTTCCATGTTGGAGAGGAGGAAGTCGGCTCCGTCCTGTATGGTGATGGTGCCCGCCGTCAGCATGGGAGCGTCAAAGGGGCCATCCTGATTGAAATTGTAGATCAATTCCGTGGTGGAACCGTTCTGGAAGGTGATGCTTTCCACGTTGAGCGTGGTGTTGGCGCTTCCCTGGGCGTCTCCGGTGGCTTCCAGGCGCAGGGTGCCGTTGTTTCCGGCGGTGATACTGTTGTAGTTCAGCGTGGAGGTGTCCACGGTGCCTTTCAGGACCAGAATGCCTCCGTCACGGACGGCGAGGTTGTAGTCCGCATTGCCGGTTTGCAGGCATTGGGTGGTTTTCCCGGAGATGTTCAGGGTGCCGTCGCCTTCTAGAGTGCCGGCGAAGGTTCCGGCGGAAGATGTCGCCGAGGAGATGAAGAGACTGCCTCCGTTCATGGACAGGGCGCCGGTTCCGGAGAGGCTGCTGATGGTGCCGGCTTCCTTTCCGGAGAGGTTCAGCGTGCCGTTGGCGGTGACTGCGGTTCCGTCCAGCCGGGCTTCTCCGCTCAGGGACAGTTCCGCCCCTTCCTGAATGCGGAGGGAGCCGGTTCCGGTGATGGTGCCGTAATCCATGCTGCTTGTTCCGGTCAGGTCGAGAGCGCCCTTAATAGTCAGGGTGCCTCCGGCTTCCGTGGCGGTAAGGATTCCGATTCCGGCGTTGCCGTTAATGGTCAGGCCGCCTCCTTCCAGCGTGAGGGTGCCTAGGAAGTTTTCCGCGCCGTTGAGTACGATGCCGCCTTCACGCAGAGTAAGGGTTTCCATGTTCATCGTTCCTCCAACCGTCAGTGTCCCGATTCCTTCCTTGATGAAGGCAACGTTGCTGCCTCCCGTGATGCTGCCTCCCATGACGGTATCCTGGCCGGCCGGGTCAATGTCGTCTTCTCCCGTCGTCATTTCTTTGTTGTTGAGAATGACGACGGCCGTGCCATCTCCGGTGTTGTTGACGACCAGGCTGCTGCCGGAGGCTCCTATCAGGTTGTTGATTTTAGCTCCTTCGCCGTCGTCTTCTCCAGGAGTTCCAGCCAGGTTGACCGTCAAGGTCTGGCCACTGCCGATGACAACGCCGGCGTAGCCGGAGAGCGTTTGATAGGAGTTGACTTCATGAGCGTTTCCTCCTTCCGCCTGCACGCGGTAGAGGCCGGTGGCCGCTCCGCTGAGCACCAGGCTGCCACCGTCCGTTCCTGTGACCCGGATGCCGTAGTTGGTCAGAAGGTCGGTAGTGAAGGCAATGTCGCCCAGGTTACCGACGGTCAGCGTTCCGCTGGTCAGGGTCAGGTAGCTGGAGGTGTCGTTGGTTTTGTGGTCCAGCAGAAGGTTGACAACGGCGTCGTTGCTCAGGTCCAGCGTCAGCCCTTCTCCCGCAATGGCCAGGTTCGGGGCGCTTCCCGTTCCGCTGCCGTTGCTGATGACAGCGTCGGATGCCTGCGTATCCTGGCCGATGTTTTCCGTCCCAAGGGCAATGGTAAGCCCGTCCAGGCCTCCTTCTCCTACAGTTACGGATCCGGTGACTCCAGTCAGACGGGAGCCGGCGGCGATATTCAACGTCCCCTTCATATGGCTGCCGTTGGCTCCGGAGAGGTTCAGGTTGCCTTCCATGATGGAAATTCCTTCCGTGATTCCGCCGAGGATGGTTTCTGCTCCTGCCGCGTCTGCCCCGAGTTTCAGGTCTCCCGCTCCGGTTTTGGTCAGGGACGGGCTGTCAGTCAGTGCATAAACGGTGGCGGAGGTCCCTTCTCCGGTAACGTTGATTTTGTCAAATTGGGTGAAAGTTGTGTGTTGGAAGTCCGTGGCTCCAAAGCTTCCCTTGAATTCAAGCGTCCTGTCTCCCCCTACCGTCGCTCCGGCGCTTCCTCCAATGATGATGCCGCCTTCTTCCCCTTCCGCTCCAAAGACGCTTCCTTCCGTCAGAGAGACGAGTACGTCGCCTCCTACCGTGCCGCAGTTGCCTGCCCCGTAGATGTCGCCCAGGTAGGTCCCCGCCCCAAGGGTGACGGTGACGCTGCCGCCAATGCTGACGGGCAGGGCCGCGGCGTCTTCCGCCGTCCATGCGCTTCCTCTCCAGGACCCCCCCACGATCCGGCCCGTGAAGACGGATCCCCCGTCAATGGCGACGCTGGTATTTCCGTTGGTGGTCAGCGTGGTGCCGTCCCCCCAGTTCCAGAAAGAGCCGCCCATGATGTCTCCCGTGAAGATGATTCCTTCTTTTCCGGTGATGGAGACGCTTGAGTTTCCTTCCACTTTTTGTATGCCTCCGTTGCTTTCGGATTTCGTGTTTGCGTAACTGCCCCCATAGATGTTTTTGACGAAGTTGTTTTGCCCGTCTGTGCCGGAGAGTTCCGCATTGCTTAAATCAACAGTTACCGAGGTGCTGCCTTGGATTGTCGTCCCTGAAACCTGGTTGGCCGTCCATGCGCTGCCGCCCGTGATGAAGTTCTGGTTTGTTGCGTTGCTGAAGTCTCCCAGGTTGACGGTCGCGTTGTTGCTATACTGGATATTGGTGACCAGGACGTTTGTGTTTCCTGTGATGATGGTGACGGCATTATGGGAGGAAGTGCTTCCTCCGATGATGGCTCCGGCCACGATGGCGTTATCCTTGACGGTAACGTTTGTGCTGCCCGTCAGAGTTGTGCTCGCTCCCTGCTTGTTTCCGCCGATGACGTGTTCCGCCGTGGCGTTTCCCGAGAGCTGCACATGGGTGTCTCCCGTCAGTGTGCTGGTCTGGAGGTTGTTCCTCCATACGTTGTCTACCCCCCCGGAGATGATGCCAAACGCCCCTCCGTTAATATCCATCCAGATGTCCCCCTGGTAGTTGAGGTTGCCGGACGACAAGGTCGCCCCACTATTGTATACCCCGGCCAGGTTGATTTTGGTTTCGCTGGAGTTGATGATTTGATAAACTTTGTCCCCGCTGGTCGTCAGGGTTCCGTTCAAATATCCCAGGCTGACATTGGTCGCGGTTCCGTCAAGCGACAGGGTAAAGGCATTTTTGATGGTTTTTTCCAACGTTCCGTCCGCTCCCGCCGAAACCCAGGTCACGCTGGCTATCGCGCCTTCATTGATTGTAAGCGTGGAGCCGTTTATGTTGTATTGGTCCGAATTCAGCCCCGTGACGGAAAAGTTCGTATTAAGGATGCTCCCTAAATCGAACGTGTATTTCTGACCGTCCGCCACCAGGCTGTCAAGTGCGCCGCCGATGTCAATAGTACCTGAAGTGAAGGATACACCTTCCATGGTAAAGGAAGAGCCGGATTCCGTATAGGTTAACTTGGCTCCATCAACAGTCACATTCTGCAATGTGCCGGTGCCGTTCATATTCAGTACTGCATTTGTTCCCAGAGTGGCGGAGTTGAAATTCAGCGTTCCTCCTGCCATGGTGATTATTCCGGAATAAGCCAGGGAAGAATTATTGATATTCAGGATGCCTCCTTGGGCCGTGATATTCGCGTTGATGACGGCTCCCGTCAGGTTCTGCGTACCCGTTCCGGCCATGATTAGATTTATTCCTCCTGTGGGAGTAGTCTTGCCGTTCACCCCGGCGTACTGCGTGGTTTCCCCGATGCTTCCCCCGTACGTGTAATCTCCGTTGCCCGTCAGGGTAAGATCCGCTCTGGCGGAATTGGCCGACTGGACGCGTCCCTTATGCGTTCCGCTGAATTCGTCGGCATCATTCAAACCGGCCAGAGAAGCGGCATTGGAAATTTGCAGCGTCAGGTTGTCGAAACCTTGATTGGTTGAGCCCGACAAATCCACTGTTGCGTTGGCGAGCGCCGTTCCCGTAATCTGGAGAATGGCCCCTCCGGACTGCGTCTTCTTCTGGGAAAGGATAATGTTCCCGCTAAAATTGCTTTCCTGGGAACCAAGCACAAATTTGGAGGCATAGCCGGCATTCTTGTTAGCCGCTACCAGCATCAAATCTCCTTCTCCGGCAAATGAACCGTTCAAATTGATGGTACAGGCGCCGTTTGAATTCTGATTAATGGTAAACGAGGAGCCTGCTCCTAAATAAAGCCCTGTGGAGTAATTGTTATTTCCTGAAGTTACATCAAGGTTGAAGGATTGCTCCCCAGTGACTGAATATTCATTGGCGGACTCATTATTATTGAAGGTGGAGTCCGCTCCCCATGCGGGAGATTCAGAAGTTGGGACGGCCAAGGAAACACTGGTGTAACAAGCCAGAACAGCCGCCAGCAGAGCAATAGGCAGGTGTAGACGCATTTTTTGTTATGGTGTTAATTTTTATGTATTTATGTATAATAATACGAATTTGAAATCCGAAGTCAACGAAAATTTTTGATATGAAAACGTTTTAGAAAAGATGAGAAGAGTGAAGAAGAAGCAGGAACGAAAGGGAGAAACTATGTGAATACATATTCAATAACATCACTATTAATGATTTAGATATTTTCCAAAATAAATTTAAATCTTTATCGAATTTCAAAACCGTTGCGCTAACCTTGGAGGATGATTGTAAAAAATTGTTTATCAATAGATTTCTTTGTTGATTATCTTTAAGACACGAGCACAAATTACTCGAATTCTCCTCCTACCGATAGACGAGCCACGCTAGTCATGCATCGTTGCTTTGGCAGGATTAGTCTGCGAAGGTATCACTTCCGAACGTTTTCATTCTCCGGCCCGGCATCTAATGTTTCAGGGACCAGTACAGGAGGGAGTATTCCGGATGTGTAAAAGGTAAAGGGATACCGTGAGGCCGGCTTCTTCTTAACTCTCGAATGGCTGAATTCGTGCCACTTATTTTCGTACAAGGGGGGGGATCAGGCAACGGATCTAATCATGAAATTGAAACTCCAGCTGACTTTCAGAATCACCTTGAACAACTTCAAACAGGTGTGAATCAGAAAAAACAAGGTACTGATATGGGTGCTGGTTGAGCAATTTTGAAAAAGAAAAACGCCTCGAAATTCTTGATTCCGAGGCGTTTATGAAAATGGTACGCGGTACTGGTTTCGAACCAGTGACCCCATGCGTGTGAAGCATGTGCTCTACCACTGAGCTAACCGCGCGTCTATGGTGCGGAAAAAATATATCGGAGGGTTTGGGAATTGGCAAGGAGTTTTTTGAAGTCGGATGAAAATGATCAAAGTTTTTTCTTTCCTTGCTCTTTGGTAGGAACTGTCTTTATACGGGGAAAAATAGCCGGAAGGATTGATTTTTCTCATGCAGGGAAAATCTGTTTCCGACTGAAGCCCTCTATTAATGATCAACATGAAAATACCTCTGTTCCTGAAAGGAAATTACTGTGTACACTTGGCGCGAAGGGAATCGGGCCGGTGCTTTGGTGAGTTGTCGTGCCTACACGGAGGATTTCCGATTACCTGGTTTATTCCATTTATTGCGATAGGACGGAACGGCGCATCGCCGTGTAGATTTCAAATGGAGGGATGCTTTTAGCGCAGGATTTTACGCTTGCAGGCGTGTGCAGGACCTAGTGTATCCATTTCATAGTGTTACTTTCCCTTTTCCTGCGCATATCTCCCGGCAATGCTGAATTTCCCATCGGAAGAAGATTTGGCCAATAGAAAAAGCAAAGATGGCTGCGGTCATTTTGTCCCAATGGAAAGTGACCATGATCATACATATTGGAGAAGAACGATACCCGTCATGCCAATGGATTTGCAGTTTCTCATCACGCAGATGATTTCCATTCCGTTGCCGGAGAAAATGATTCTACTGCAGTTTCAAGATTAATGAATTGTGAGATGAGCGTTTTCCGTTAAAGGGGAAGGGCAGCGCTGCCCTGGCGATAATGCCGTGCTATTGTATCCTGAACCATAGGGGACGGGAATTTTCCTCTTGCCATGATTTTGGCACATAACGGCTTTCCAGGGGAAGGGAAATTGAATAGGCGGATCAACTTCACTGACCGGGAAAAAGCCCCCTCGTTCTTCCGGAGGGCTGGGGTACTGTCATTCTGTGTTTTTCAACGGCGGGTGTCCATACTGACAATTGTTTGGGGGAGGTAGCGCTTCGTAAGGATGTTGCTGGCCATGATGAAGCCGGCGAGATGAAGGAAAGTCTGCCGCCTCTTACATCCAATCAAAGGCTGGGAGTGACTGCCTGGATTTTTTGAAACTGTGGCTTGGAGGATTTTCCCAAGAGAGAAGAATGTTTCTATCCAAGGCTACTTTTTCTACTGTCGGGCCTCCCGGAATTCCCAGGCACGGCATGTATACTTTCCTCTTCTCAAGATTTTCTTCTTCATTTTATCAAGTTATTAATTGTCAATATTTTCCAGTGCTCTTTCCGGGAAAGGGGGATGGTGGCTGAATTCCGGCTTGTAGAATATCCGCCGTCTTTTTAAACTCCGGGCATGAGTTGCACAAGCCCACCCAGAGCCTGGGCCCAGATTGATACCGGTGCGTTGAAGCACAATCTCAACGTCGTACGCCGCATCATGCCGGACCACCGTTTGATGGCCATTGTGAAGGCGGAGGCTTACGGACACGGTCTGGAAGGCGTGGTGAAGGCTCTGGACGACGAGGGCTGCGCTTTTTTCGGGGTGGCGACCGTGGCGGAAGCCGGCCGGGTGCGGGACGCTGGGGCCAAAACGTGCCCGTTCATTCTTGGTCCCTGTTTTGCGGGAGAACGGGAGGAAATTGTCCTGAACGGCTGGCGCGCCGCCCTTTCCAGCCTGGAGGAGGCGGAACATTTCAATTCCCTGGGGAGGCTGTACAACAAGCCCGTGCATGTCCACCTGGGCGTGGATACGGGTATGGGGCGCAGCGGTTTTCTGCCCAGTGAACTGCATGGTTTGACGGAGAAGCTTAAGCAGTTCACTTTCCTGGATTTGGAAGGCGTGTTTTCCCACCTTTCCGCGGCATCGGACGATATTTCCTTCACGCACGGCCAGATCAGCGGTTTTGCGGAGGCGGTGAATGAACTTTCCCAAGGGCACGCGTACAAGTTCCGCCATTTGTGCAGCAGCGCGGCCGTGTTTAATTACAAGGTGCCCTGCGCCAACATGGTCAGGCTGGGGAGAATTCTTTACGGGTATTCCCCCATGCCGTCCCCCCACAACAAGGAGCTGCGTCCCACGCTGACGCTCTACAGCCGCATTACCCTGATACGCACGTTGCCGGGCAATCACGGCGTTTCCTACAACCATTGCTATATCACCAAGGGATGCACGAAGGTGGCGACTATCGGCATCGGCTATGCGGACGGCTATCTTCAGTATTTGTCCAACCAGGGAGCGCGGGTGTATATCAACGGCCAGTATTGCCCCGTCCTGGGGCGCATTACCATGGACCAGATCATGGTGGATGTCACATACATGGACCAGGTGAATACCGGTGACCTGGTGGAGATCATGGGCCCCAATGTGAGCTGGGAGGAGCTGACGCGCCGCGCCAATACCATTCCAAGCAACGTGCTGACCAGCATCAGTTCCCGCGTTCCGCGGATTTACGTGTAAGCAGTTTCGCGCGGAGGCCGGGTTCTATTGTTTTTCTTTTTTCCGGGATGCTTTTCCGGAAAGTTCCGACTGTCATGCCATTCCGGATTTTGGAGAATTGGAAAAGCCTGCTGATGAAAACAGAGTAGTTTTTCAGGATATTGCCGGACGGACGGCTCCGCGCTTTTTAAGCTTTGGTCCGGTGGTTCGGAGTTTTTACTGTTTGCGGGTGTTTTTCCCGGCTGGCGAAAATTCTCGTTCCGTTATGCTTCGGGAAGGGTTTTCCATCGCGGGAGGGGGAGCAGAAATGCCGGGGTGGGGGGATGCTTGCAGGAAACAAGGAGGATAAGAGAAATTTTCCGTCAAAAAGACAGTTTTTCTGGCGTTCAGCTCTCCTTTTAATTTTCCGGCGGAGTTTTACCTCTGCCGGAGTTTGTCCCAGTCTTCCGGCTCCAGGGAGCAGGGGTCCGGGGCTACCCAGTGGCCTGGTTCTATTTCCACGGGCGTCAGGTCCGCCCCCACGGTTTCCGGGTAGGCGGGGTGCTGGATGCGGTGGCCGAAGGCGGAACCAAGCGGCGGATTGATGGGGGAGGGTACGTCTCCCGGCAGCGGCTGGTGCGTGTTGGCTTTGGCGGGGTCCGGTTCCGGAATGGCGTCCAGCAGGGCCTTGGTGTAGGCGTGTTTGGGCGCCTGGTAGATGGTTTCCGCGTCTGACATTTCCACGATTTTTCCCAGGTACATGACGGCAACGCGGTCGGAGATGTGTTTGACCACTGCCAGGTCATGGGCGATGAAGAGGTAGGAGAGCTTGCGTTCCTCCTGGAGTTCCAGGAGCAGGTTGAGCACCTGGGATTGTACGGACACGTCCAGAGCGGAGACGGGTTCGTCCAGAATGATGAGGCTGGGATTTAGCGTGAGGGCGCGGGCGATGCCGATGCGCTGGCGCTGACCGCCGGAAAATTCAAAGGGAAAGCGGTCGATGGCGCTGTCCGGCAGGCCCACGCGGTCCAGCAATCCGCGCACCCATTCCCGGCGCTGCGCCGGAGTGCCCATGCGGTGGATGACGAAGGGTTCCGCCACGATCTGCCCGATGGACTGCCGCTGGTTGAGGGATTCCGCAGGGTCCTGGAAGACCATCTGGATGTGGGGCCGCAGGGGCCGCATTTTGCGCTGGGAAAGGGTGGCAATGTTCTGGCCGTTGAACTGGATGGACCCTCCTGTAGGCTTCAGCAGGCGCACGATGCTTTTGCCTATGGTGGATTTTCCGCAGCCGGATTCCCCCACCAGCCCCAGCGTTTCGCCGGGATAGATGTTGAAGGAGACGTCGTCCACCGCCTTCACCCAGCCCGCCTGGCGCAGGAAGATCCCGGAGCGGACGGGAAAGTACATTTTCAGGTTGTTGACTTGCAAGAGTGGTTCCGGCATGGCAAAGGAGGGGTTAAAGGTTGGCGCAGCGGGGGCAGGCTTCCACGAAGTGCCCGGGGGTCACTTCCACCAGGGGCGGGCGTTCCGTCAGTTCCTCCGCAGGCACGCCCTGCCGCTGGCAGAAGCGGCAGCCGGGCACGAAGTCCGCAATGGAGGCCACCTGGCCGGGGATGGTGGGCAGCTTGGTCTTGCGCACGGAGCTTAATTGCGGGATGGAGGCCAGCAACCCCCTGGTATAGGCATGGAGCGGATTGGAGAAGAGTGCCCGGACCGGGGCTTTTTCCACCACACGTCCGGCATACATGACCACGACGGAGTCACAGCTCTGGGCGATGACGCCCAGGTCGTGCGTGATGAGGATGGAGGAGGAGCCCATTTCCGCCTGAAGGTCCTTGAGCAGGGAAAGTATCTGCGCCTGCACCGTGACGTCCAGCGCCGTGGTGGGTTCGTCCGCAATGATGAGTTCCGGATGGCAGGCCAGGGCGATGGCGATGACGACGCGCTGGCGCATGCCGCCGGAGAGCTGGTGCGGGAATTCGTCCACGCGCTGTTCCGGAGCGGGAATGCGGACGCGCTGCAGGAGCTGGATGGCGGCGTCGCGCGCTTCCCTGGCGTTCAGGCCGCGGTGGAGCATCAGGGATTCCCCGATTTGCCGCCCTATGCTGTGCACGGGGTTCAGGGCCGTCATGGGTTCCTGGAAGATGACGCCGATGTGCCTGCCGCGGATGCCGTGCATGTCCGTTTCCTTGGCTTGGACCAAGTCGCGTCCCTGGAACAGGATTTCCCCGTCCAGGATTTTCCCCATGGGCTGGGGCAGAAGGCGGACGATGGACATGGCCGTGACGCTCTTGCCACAGCCGGATTCCCCCACGATGCCTACGCAGGAGCCCTTGGGGACGGTGAAGCTGACGCCGTCCACCGCTTTCAGCAGGCCGGATTCCGTCTCGAATCCGGTGACCAGGTTCTTGATTTCCAACAGGGGTTCGCTCACTTGTTATTTTTCCGTGGTAGGGGGTTCTTCCTGAGTGACGCCGTTTTCCGGGATGGCGGGGACGGAAGGCAGCTTGTCCGCGCCGTCCTTGTTGTCCAGGCTGTCGATGGAGTCAAGGAAGCGGTACTGGTCGTACACGGCGTCCACTTCCTCGAAGGTTCTGCCCTCCCGCTTGGCTTCCAGCGTTTCTTTCTTCACGTCGTTGTCCACCCAGTACAGGTAGCTTTCCATGGGGTCGAAGACGACCGGATGGCAGAATTGCGTGGTGGCGCTGTTGGGCCATTTGACCCATCGCCAATAGCCCAGGCGGATGAATTCCGTGGTCCAGCAGGGCACCCACAGGGCTTCGTCATGAATTTTCTGCTGCACTTTCCAAGTGGCTTTCTGCAGTTCGTCTTCCGTGGCGGCGTTCGTTTCGTCGTCCAGCAACTTGTCCATCTCCTTGTCCGCATAGGCGGTGATGTTGTTGGTGTACGTGATGAGGCTGCCGCGTTCGTCGTAGGCGTAGCGGGAATGGAAGCCCTGCTCGTTCATGGGGTGGGGCGGAGTGAATCCCCAGGCCATGAAGGAGGCCTGGGCGCGTTTTTCCATGATCTTGCGGAAGGCTACGGTGGAGTCCAGCGGGTCAAGCTGGATTTCCAGGCCGCACTTGCGGGCGTCCTCCTTCAGCTTGCCCAGTGTGGAGGCCAGGGTGGGGGAGGAGTTGGGGAACGTGATGGCGGCGGTCAGACGGGTGCCGTCCGGCTTGCGGAGAATACCGTCCGGGCACGGAATGGTATATCCCGCGCTGGCGAAGAAGGCCCGCGCCTGTTCCGGAGAGTAGGGGCGCGCCTTGATGTAGGGGTTGGTGAATTTTCCGAAGCCGGAGTCGTAGGAGTTGAGGCGCTGGTAGTCCCCACGGAACGTGATGTCAATGATGTTCTGGATGTTCAGCGCGTGTTGGAAGCCCAGGCGAACGTTGAGGTCGTTGAACGGCGGCTTGGAGGTGTTCAGGAAGATGCCCGTGGGGGGCCGCGGGTAAATGGTGTAGAAGGTGCTGCGGTTGATGTAGCCGTTGTGGACCTCCGGTATTTCCATGCGTTCGTGCCACAGCTCCGGCTTCGTGATGTTCAGCACGTCCAGCTCCCCGATGCGGAAGAGTTCAATGGCCTTGGACGGCTCCCCAATGAAGTTGTACACGATCTGGTCCACGTTATACATGTACTTCGTGAACTTCTTGTCCTTGCCCCACCAGTCCGGAATGCGCTGGAGGATGACCTGCCGCCCGCGGATGATGCCGTCGGGTTTCACCACGTAGGCCCCGGTGGTGGGAGGCACGCGCCACTGGTAGCGTTCCACGTAGCTGGGGCCGAACTCGCAGTAGAAATGCGGCGGGGACGGGATGAACAGGGTGCAGTAGTAGGGCAGCAGGGGCTTGGGGGAGGGAAGAGTGACGGAGAAGCGGCTATCGTCGTAAATGGTGATGTTGGAGGCGTTCTGGTAGTAAAAATTGTTGTAAAAAACGTCACGGCTGTGTTCCGAGGTACGGATGTACATGTTTACCAGCAGGTCCACCGCCTTGACCCTGGCCCCGTCCGAATAGCGGGCGTCCGGGTCCAGTTCGAAATAGACGGTGCGCCTGTCCGCGGATTCCGCCCATTTTCTGGCGATGCCGGGAATGATTTTTCCGGTGACCGGGTGGATGGAGACGAGGCCGATGATGATTTCATCATACAGGGGGCCGCGGAATCCGCTGTTGCTGTTCGGGCCATTGGGACGGAATGTATCCGGGTAGGAGCCGGGAGCCCACTGGCGCAGAACGCCGCCTTTTTTGGCGTTCGGGTCGCCTATTTCCGGATTGTCCAGCCCGTCTTCCCATTTGAGGTCTGCGGGGATGTCCGCCGGAGTCTTGAATTTAATATAGTCCCCTTCGCTCTGTCTCCGGTGAATGACGGACAGCGCGGCTTCGTCGGAGATGAGTTTGCTCTGCAGTTTTTCACGGATTTTGGGGTCTTCCTCCTTGAAGAATTTTTCCCGGAGTTCCCGGATTTCCTTTTGCTTGGCCGCTTCTTCCCTGGCCAGCCTGTCGTTGATCTGCCTGTTCCACCGTTCCGGGAAGGTGTCGAAACCCGGCGGCAGGGTTCCGAAAGGAACGTTCGGCTGCCAGCCCACCCCCTGGGATTGGGAGGAATCCTTGCATCCGGCGCCCGCTGTCAGCAGAAGGGACACGGAGACGGAGGCAAGGATCGTGCGGAGAATGGCGGAAAGCTTGAGCATGGAGTCTGTGAAAAAGGGAATATTCTTATTTGTAAGTGGTGAATTTTTTTGGGTCGAAGGCTTCGCGGACGGCCTCCCCGATGAAGGTGACGAGCAGCAGAGTGATGACCAAGGCGGAAAAGGCGGAGGTAACCACCCAGGAGGCGGAAAGGTCCGCAAGGCCGTCATTCAGCAGGCGCCCCCAGCTTGCATAGGTGTCCGGAAGGCCGAAGCCGAGATAGTCCAAGGATGCCAGGGCCAGGATCAGGGCGGAGACGCTGAACGGCACCAGCGTGACCAGAATGGCAACCAGGTTCGGCAGGATGTGGACAAAGAGGATGCGGTTGGTGGACGCCCCCACCACGCGCGCCGCCGCCACGTAGTCCCGCGCCTTTTCCTTCATGGTGGAGGTTCGGAGCTGGTAGGTCATGGACATCCACCCGAACATGATCAGCAGGCTGATAATCAGGAACATGCCTTTCATCTGCAGGGGCACCATATCCGAGATGATCATGATGATGAAAAGGAAGGGTACCTGGGAGAAGATTTCTATGAGGCGCTGCATGCCGAGATCAAACATGCCGCCGAAATACCCCATCATCATCCCGAAGGTGATGCCGATGAAGTACACGATGGGCAGGTAGAAGATGGCGGCTTTCATGTTGACCTGAAGGCCGCCGTACAGGTAGGCCAGGATGTCCGCCCCCTGCGTGTTGGTGCCCAGCAGGTGGCCGCCCTTGAGGGGCGGGGCCGGGTGGTAGAAAATGCGGCTGATTTTGTTTTCATCCGTCTGTTTCAGGAAGTCCTCCTTGGTGCCGGGGCCGTTGTAGTGTTCAGCCACAATCTTGTTGTTCTCGTAGGTGGCGCTGTACACTTCCGTCCTGTCCTCCAGCCATCCGGTGGCGCGGTCCACCTTTTTTCCCTTGCGGAATTTGTAGCTGATGTGCGGCAGGGCCTCTTCATCCTTGTGCAGGCGGGAAGCAAGACCGGAGTACGGTTTGCCATCGGATTCGCAGACCAGCCCCTCTTCATTCACGACCAAGGCTTCCGAACCGGGATTGGTGGAATCTCCCGTGGGATCGTAGGGGACGAGGGGCATGACGACCAAAGAGGGTTTTCCCGGCTGTCCCGCCTGTTTTTTCAGTTCCCGGTAATTGGCTTCCGCATCCGCAAAGTCCCCGGTCTGGCCGAAGGTAGAACCCTTGTACACCTTGCGCATGATGGCAGGGAAATACCAGGAGCCATCCTGGATGACCAGAAGCGCCCTTTTTCCCACCAGACACTGGTCCATGCAGGCCAGCAGCGTCAGGGCCAGCAGGATGACCAGGGAGACGTAGCCGCGGGAAATGCTTTTGAACCTTTGGAGGCGTCTTTTGGTGATTGGCGTGGGGCGGAACCGGCGCGGTCCTTTCAGCCTGATCCAGAGGCCCGCTCCGGCCATGACCAGCACGCAGGCCCAGCCGAACCACAGGAATTTTCCCTGGGGCGTCAGGAGGCCGCTGCTGTTCTGGTCCGCGCAGACGATGTGAAGCATGCTCATTTCCCGCGAGACAGTGAAGGGCCAGCTCAGCGTGGGGAGGAGCAGCCCGCACAGCTCGCCCGCGGCGGTGAGGACCGCCAGGATGATGAGAAGGTATGCCAGTTTTCTAACCATGTGTGTTATTCAAATTTGATGCGCGGGTCTACGGCGGCCACGATGATGTCGGAAAGCAGGTTGCCCAGCACCATCAGGAAGGAGGTGAGCAGCAGCGTGCCCATGATCAGGGCGTAGTCCTTGTCCATCAGGGCCTGGTAGCTCAGCATGCCGAAGCCTTGGATATCGAACACCTTTTCCACCAGCATGGAGCCGGCCACAATCAGGCTGATCAGACTGCCGAGCGTGGAAGCGATGGGAATGAAGGAGTTGCGAAAGGCGTGCTTGATCACGGCCCCCTTGAAGCTCACGCCTTTGGCCATGGCCGTCCGGACGTAGTCGGAGGAAAGGTTGTCCATCAGGTTGTTCTTCATCATCATCGTAGTGATGGCGAAGGAGCTGACCACGTAGCAGATCAGGGGAAGCACGGTGTGGTGCAGCAGGTCGGCCGCCTGTTCCCAGAATCCCATGTCTGCGAAATCCGCGGAGGTAAGGCCGCATAGCGGAAACCATTCCAGGCGCGCCCCCAGGTACACCACGAGCACGGCGCCCAGCGCAAAGCCGGGAACGGAGTACCCCAGGAAGATCAGCACGGAGGAAATGTTGTCCACCAGGCTCTTGTGCCGTATGGCTTTCACGATGCCCAGGGGAATGCACACGGAGTACGTGATGATGGCGCTCAGGATGCCGAAGTACAGGGACACGGGAATGCGCTCCTTGATCATGTCCCAGACCGGTTCATTGTATTTGAAGGAATTGCCCATGGTGCCCTGGAGCAGGCCGTCAAAGCTTGTCTTGTACATCGCGGCCCGCCAGGCATAGCCTTTCGCCTTGTCCTGAATGGCCCCCTCATTTCCCGTCTGCCGCATGCGCCTGGCCCAGCGTTCGGCGCGGTCCATTGGGGATTCCACCTCCACCGTCCATCCTTCCGTAGCCGCTTTCCGGGAAGGCGTCCCGGAAAAGAAAGCGTCCTTGACTTCCTTGGAATCCTTGTCCGGCCGCACGACGACGACCTGTTCTCCCGTCTCGTTCAGATTGATTTTGGTGTGGGTGTCGGAAATGCCGGCATATTCGTCCTCCCTGTCTGCCGGCTCCTCACCGGTAATAACCCCGAATTCCTCGCGGGAAATGGAAATCTTCTTGGGCAGCACGCCCAGCCATTGCAGATAGGCGGTGACGATGGGTTCCTGAAGGCTGTATTGCTCTTCCAGCCGCTCCATGTCGGCCTCGCTCAGGTTATTGTCCCCGCGCTGGGACCCCGCCTTCTGGCCGGACAGGGCGCTCATGCTCTGCTGCTGCATCATTTGTTCAATGGGACCTCCCGGAACAAAGCGGGTTATGCAAAAGACGAGAAAGGTGACCCCCAGGAGCGTCAGGGGCATGAGAAGGAGTCGTCTGATGATATAGGTCTTCATTCGTCGCGCAAAACTCTACTGATTTGTGGCATGCTAGGCAAGCCGCAATCCTTGTTTGTGAGCCTTTCCTAACATGTGGCTTTCCACGTTTTCCCACATTCCGGACAGGAGAATACAGAAAAACCGCCAAAATGGCGCCGCATTTCCAGCTTCCGGCTTTGGAGGTCCGGCCGCTATTCGCGGAAGGGTTATATTCCTTCCCCCAATCGGCGCGCCAGCATATCCGGCAGTCCGGCAGCCAGAATGCGCCGCTGGGCTTCCTCTAGGTCGTATTCCACGCGGCGCTGGTAATAAACCATGCCGTTCGTATCCAGAATGCCGTAGGCGGCGCGGGGGTCTCCGTCGCGCGGCTGTCCTACGGACCCCACGTTGATAAGGTACTTGTTGGTTTTGAGAAGCTGGATATCCCCGGATTCGTATTCCTGGATGCTCCCTTCGTGCCGGATGAAGGTGCGCGGAACGTGGGTGTGGCCGTTGAAGCACAGAAACTGGTTATCCCGCAGCATGTTGATGCTATGCGTAGCCGTGTCCACATTTGTGACGTATGCCCAGGAGTTGGGCTTGTCCTGCGTGGCGTGAACCAGCACAATTTCATTGGGAAGAATGCGCTGGAAGGGGGCACGGCGCAGCCATTTTTTCTGCTCGTCGGAAAGCTGCTGGCGCGTCCACATCAGGGCACTGTACGCCACGGGATTCATGCCTGCCGGATTGTCTTCCCCGATCGCTTCCTCGTCGTGGTTGCCGCGGACGGTGGGAATCTGGCGGGAACGGATGAATTCAAGGCATTCGGAAGGATTGGCATTGTAGCCCACGATGTCGCCCAGACAGTAAACGGCATCGCATTGCAGCTGTTCTATATCCTTCATCACCGCTTCCAGGGCGGGCAGGTTGGCATGGATGTCGCTGATCAGGGCTATTCTACTCATGGTATTGCGGGAAACTATTATAGCGCATTTCCCGTTTTTTGCCAAGGGGGGAAATTGCAACGGCGTAGCAATGGCCAAAGGCAGGAGATTAAATATCAGTGTAAGGGGATAAAGGCCGCAAAATAATTCTGCGGAGATAAAATATCACTTGTGCCCGGAAATCTTTAATCTTTTCCATCCGGCACCGGATCATCCCGTTTGGCTTCCGGCAGAGATTCCAGCGCTTCCCTCAGTCCATCCACGGGGTATCTGAGGGAATTGGCCAGGTGGGCGGTCATCATGTCGCGCGCTATTTCATCTGTAGGATAAAGTTCGCGGAAGGGAATCCTGTCCTTTTCCGGTATATGCAAACGGTTTTCCAGCACGAAAATGTTGGTGACCAGGCTGGGAACGCGGTTGTGGGGGTCTTTGAACAGTTCTTTTCCCAGTTCCAGCGCTTCTCTGGATTTGGAGGGCACACGGGTCAGAGCGTAAAACTCCTTGCGCGCCGTCAGGGCTGGAGCCCTCAGTTCACGGGCTTTCCGGTAAGCTTCCGCGGCCTTTTCAAAATCAGGATGGCGGTACGTATCGCTGTACATGTTGCCCAGCAGGGAATACAGGTACCAATTTCCGGGATTGGCCTTAATGCCCTTTTGCAGAAAATCGCGCCCTTTCTGAATATACTTGCGGAATCCTTCGCGGCGTTCCAGCGGGGAAAGGCGCTTGTTGTCCAGATAGCTGGAGGAAGCGTTGTTGCCCAGATGCCAGGAACCGTTGTCCCAGTAAAAATCGGAATGGGGTGCAAGGGCGGTGATCTGGTTGTAGCGGCGCTCCAGATTGGCCCAGTCGGAAACCAGGAAGCAGTCAAAGGCTTCCATGCTCAGCACCGCCGCCACCAAGGAGCGCAGGCCGCCCAGAGACACCATGGCAAGCTGCTGTTCCAGATAATCGGAGGATGAAAGGCTTACCGGCTCTTCCAGCAGTCCGGCGTTCTTTTCCTGCTCCAGAATACGTTCCTGCAAGGGCAGGCGGATCATGCCGAAGCCCAGCAGGGCAATGATGAAAATGACGATGTTTTTCAGCATGATTCGCGGGGGTGCGGCAGGTTAATCCATTTTCAGGCGCTGGCGGATATCCCTGTCCAGTTGTTCCCATTCGGGTACGGAGGCTCCGGCCTGATGGGCCTTGGCGAGGGGATCGCCCCAGATGGCCGTGTATTCGATGGGGCGTCCTTCGTTGTAGTCCACGGCGCTGGACGGGATGAAGGCTCCCATGCTTTCCGTGCGGGAAAGGTGGAATTCGACCAGGTCGTCCGGCAACGTGTGGCCGCGGGCTTTGGCGGTCCGGACCACTTCTTCCATGATGCGGCGGACACGGGCGACGTTTTCCGGGTTTTTGTAGAGTTCCGCGATGCTGATGCCCCCCAGCGCCAGGCAGAGCCCGTTGAACGGTATGTTCCAGACGAGCTTGTACCACTGGATCTGTTCCGCGTTGTCAAAGGCGCGTGTCTTGATGCCCGCCCCGGCAAAGAGGGCGGAAAGTTCCTGCGCCTTTGCGGAGCCCTCCGGCGACGGGACGAACGGTGCGAATTGAATGTTGCCGCCTTCCAAATGGTTGATGTGGCCCGGTTCCTCCCGCATGGCGCAGATGAAGCACAGGCCCACGTAAATGCGGTCCGACGGGATAATACGGGCGATTTCCTCCGCGTTTCCCATGCCGTTCTGGAGAGTGGCTACCACCGTGTCCGGTCCCATCAAGGGAGGGAGGGCCTTGGCAAATCCCGCATTGGCCGTGCTTTTCCAGGCGACGACGACGAGATCCACCGGACCGACTTCCGACGCTTCCCGGTATACCTTGATGCGGGGCAGCGAAATGTTCCCGTGCAGGCTTTTCACTTCCAGACCGTGTTCTTTCAGGTAGTCGTATTCCGAGCGTACGATGAACGATACGTCCTGGCCGGATTCCTGAAGTCTGGCTCCGTAATAGCAGCCGAGCGCCCCGGCTCCCAGAATGGCTATTTTCATGGCGGTGAAGGAGGGTGTTTTTTCTTGGACCGTTTACAGCCCCTGGACGTTGCCTTTGTTGTCCAGATAGATGTGCATGGCATTCGGGGAGACGGGCAGGGCGGGCATGCGCATGATTTCCCCGCAGAGGGCTACCAGGAATCCGGCCCCGTTGGCGATTTCAAAGTCGCGCACGGTGACGGTGAATCCGGTGGGGCGGCCGCGCAGCCTGCCGTTGTCGGAAAGAGAGTTCTGGGTTTTTGCCATGCAGATGGGGAGGTCCGTTAGACGGCTGGCTTCAAACTGGGCCAGCTTTTTTTTGGCCGCAGGCGTCAGTTCCACGCCGTCCGCTCCGTAAATGCTGCGGGCGATGATATTGAGTTTTTCCTCCACCGGCAGGGCAGATTCATACAGGGGCTTGAAGGGCGGGGAAGGACGGTCTGCCGCTTCTACCACGATTTGGGCCAGTTCCTTCCCGCCTTCCCCTCCGCGGGAAAAGATGTCTGCAATGGCGCAGGGGATGCCGCGTTCCGCGCAGTGTTCCATGATGGCGTCCAGTTCCTCCTGGGAGTCATCAAAGAATTTGTTGACGGCCACGACCACGGGGCGCTTGTAGTGGGCGGCGGCGTCCAGATGGGCGTCCAGGTTTGCCAAGCCCTTTTTCAGGGCGGTCACGTCCGTGTTTTTCAGATCCGCCAGGGCGGTTCCTCCGTGCATTTTCAGGGCGCGGGCCGTGGCGACGATGACGATGGCCGCGGGATTCAGGCCGGACTGGCGGCATTTGATATCCAAAAATTTTTCCGCACCCAGGTCAAAGGCGAATCCGGCTTCCGTCACGGCATAGTCACCGAAGTGGAGAGCCATTTTCGTAGCCAGCACGGAGTTGCAGCCGTGGGCGATGTTGGCGAATGGGCCGCCGTGCAGGAAGCAGGGCACGCCTTCCACGCTCTGGACCAGGTTCGGCATCAGGGCGTCTTTCAGCAGGGCCATGACGGAGCCGGTAATGCCCAGTTCCTTGGCGAAAACGGGTTTGTCGTCCGCCGTGAAGCCGATGACGATGCGGTTGATGCGATCCTCCATGTCCTTGTAGGACGTAGCCAGGCACAGGCATGCCATGATTTCAGAAGCCGGGGTGATGTCGAACCCTGTTTCCCGCGGGAATCCCTGCCTGTTGAGGCCCACGATGATGGAGCGCAGGGCCCGGTCGTTCATGTCCATCACGCGTTTCCACGTGACTTTGCGTTCGTCGATGTTCAGCGTGTGGAAGAACATGGCGTTGTCAATGATGGCGCTGATGAGGTTGTGCGCGGAGGTGATGGCGTGGAAGTCCCCCGTAAAGTGCATGTTGATTTCCTCCATCGGCGTCAGGGAGCTTTGTCCGCCGCCGGTGGCGCCGCCCTTGCGGCCGAAGACGGGTCCCATGGAAGGCTGGCGGAGCGCGAGGCAGGCTTTCTTGCCGATGGCCTGGAGCCCCTGTGCCAGACCGATGGACACGGTGGTTTTTCCTTCTCCGGAGGGGGTGGGGGTGATGGCGGATACCAGGATGAGCTTGCCGGGAGTGGCGGTCTTGTCGAGCGCACTCAAGGGAATCTTGGCCTTGTTGCGGCCAAAGGGAATGACGTCGTTTTCATCGACGCCCAGCTTGCTGACACAATCGGAGAATGCGGGAATGACCATGTGCGTATGATGACGGAAGTATGGGGCTTTTGCAAGAAGTTCGTGGACTGTGGAGAGAGGAATCCGGGCCGTTTTTTTACAGCCGGTGGGGAGGGACGGCGTAGGCCGGGCAACGGACGGAGAGGACGACGGCAATCAACCGGAGGGATTGTTTCATCCTGCGGGATGAAGGGACCGGAGCACGGGAACAGAAAACGGAAGAGGGCACCGGATAACGGCGGCATTATTTTTGAAAAATGGAGGCAGGCGTAGGGAAAGTTTCTTGCCGGTTTCTGCAGGAAAAAGAGGGAAGGAGGACGAGCGGGAGAAAGGCGGAAAAGGTCCGGAGTTTTTCCGGCGAAAGGCTGGTTCATCATGATTTTTCCGCGGAAAACCGGGAAGAAAACGGTTGCCGGCTGGGTTGCTGCAAGGGAGCGTAGGTTGCATGCAAACTTTGTGTCTTTGCTTTAAGGCTGTTGAAACGGTCTGCTCGTTTTTGGAGAGAGGAAAGTCCTTTTTCCATTTTATGATAGAATAAGCCGGGGAAACGGGTATAGTTTCCGAACGCCTGCGACGATGACGGGCGGCGCTTATCCCTTCACCACCATGAGTACCAACCAACCATTGAATGCCGGAGGCGGTCACATCGCCTGGGTAGATTTTCTGCGCATCCTGGCCTGCTTCCTCGTCGTGCTGGCCCATTGCTGCGATCCCTTCGTAGGGAGCTTTGACGGCAGTTTTGACTTTAAGTCGGGCGTCTTCATCGGCAGCCTCGTACGGCCCTGTGTTCCTTTGTTTGCGATGATTTCCGGCGTCCTGCTTTTTCCCGTGACGATGGAAATGGGAGCTTTCTATTCACGCCGGCTCAAGAGGATTCTGATTCCGCTGGTCGTGTGGTCCCTGGCGCTTCCCCTGTTTTACTTCCTCTACTTTGCCGCGGGCGTGCAGACGGCCAGCCCCAACATCGTGATGGACACTTACACCTGGAGCGCTACGGTCGATAAGCTGTACACCTTTATTTTCAATTTCAATTATGATACCACTCCCCTCTGGTACGTGTACATGCTCGTAGGCCTGTACCTCTTCATGCCCATCATGAGCGCGTGGCTGACCCAGGCCAAAAGGAAGGACGTGAAGATTTTTCTGGGAATCTGGATATTCAGCATGGTCCTGCCGTACGTCCAGATGCTGGCTCCGACGCTGGGGTATGAGGGCAATTACGGCAATATGGGGATTCTGGGCATCTGTGACTGGAACCCGTACGGCATGTTCTACAACTTCGCGGGCTTCATGGGGTACATGGTCCTTGCCCATTATTTGATGAAGTATCCCCTGGACTGGAACTGGAAAAAGACACTGTCCATCACGCTTCCCCTGTTTCTGGTCGGATTTGCCATTACCTTCTTCGGCTTCCTGGAAACACAGAAGCATTTCCCCGGCCAGTATTCCAAGCTGGAGATTCTGTGGTACTTCTCCGGCATTAACGTGTTCATGATGACCTTTGCCATCTTCGCCATAGTGAGCAAACTCCGGATTAAAACCAGCCCGGCGTTGTCCCGGATAGCCGCCCTGACCTTCGGCGTGTACCTGTGCCACTTCTTCTTTGTGCAGTGCGCCTATGATGCTATTGACTTCCTTGGGTGGACAGGTCTTCCCGCCTGCGTGAAAATTCCGTTGATGGCCTGCCTGGCGTCCGCCGTTTCGCTCTTCCTTGTCTGGCTGCTGAACCTCAACAGATGGACGCGCAGGAGTATCATGTAAAAGATCCGGATATTTGTTTGCACGGACGCTGCGGAACGAGTGAAACTGTTCCGCAGCGTTTTTTGTTCGGAAAGGCTTTTTTCTGTGGTGGACAGCAAAGGCTGCGGTGTGGTTTGAGGAAAGTTGCTGGACGAATCGTCGTGGTCATTTTATTATAAATACGCATCACGTGCAGGCACCGGTTATCCGGATGAGGCATCTCTTTTGAAGAGAAGAGCCGGCATCCGTGGTTCCCGGCGCCAACCCCAAGCACACAGAAAATTCCCGGAAAGTCGGCGCTTTTTGTAACCTGTTGGGGATGTTAGATTGACAGTAATGATCATTTTTTAAGGCGTGGGCGCTTGCAGATTGGTATGGCAGGTTGGCGCAAATCATTATTTGTGCAATTAATGATCAATTTGTAAGCTCCCCCGCCGTCGCACCCTCACGGGTGCGTGGATTGAAACCGTTTGATAGCCCCCTGCGGCCCCGTGCCTGTACGCGTCGCACCCTCACGGGTGCGTGGATTGAAACCCTCGCACGATCTCCCAGTCGAAATCTTTCGGAGTCGCACCCTCACGGGTGCGTGGATTGAAACATTTCCAGCAGGCGGATTGAATATCGAAGTGGCACTTGTCGCACCCTCACGGGTGCGTGGATTGAAACGCCTTGAGCTGGGGCAGGGAGAGAGTCTTCTCAAGTCGCACCCTCACGGGTGCGTGGATTGAAACGCGCTCATTTGACAGAAAAAATCTGTCACCGTGGTCGCACCCTCACGGGTGCGTGGATTGAAACCCTCAAATTATGTTGTAAGTCATTGAAACTCTGGTCGCACCCTCACGGGTGCGTGGATTGAAACCATGCAATCATTTATCACTCCCCGGCAATACCGGGTCGCACCCTCACGGGTGCGTGGATTGAAACCGCCTCCGCCTTGTCCAGAATGTCATCCGCAATGGTCGCACCCTCACGGGTGCGTGGATTGAAACACCTAACGGGTTAATCTGAACGGATACCATAGAGGTCGCACCCTCACGGGTGCGTGGATTGAAACATCTCCTCACCTTGTTTCCCACTGACACCTAATCGTCGCACCCTCACGGGTGCGTGGATTGAAACTCAGCCATAGCTCTTTGAGTCCCAATCAAATGGTCCGTCGCACCCTCACGGGTGCGTGGATTGAAACTAAATATCCCAAGTTCAAATCAAAGAAAACAAGTGTCGCACCCTCACGGGTGCGTGGATTGAAACCCTTTTGATACCGTGAAACATGGACACACTGCACGTCGCACCCTCACGGGTGCGTGGATTGAAACCGATTGTCATACTGTTTTTGTAATGACCGTACACGGTCGCACCCTCACGGGTGCGTGGATTGAAACTCTCTTTCCGCAACACGCACAACAAGCTCAACGGTCGCACCCTCACGGGTGCGTGGATTGAAACCTCCACGTCGTCAGGTGCATACGTGGAGATAAATGTCGCACCCTCACGGGTGCGTGGATTGAAACTCTTGACAAGTCCCCGTCGTGTGGTAGGTTTGTCGTCGCACCCTCACGGGTGCGTGGATTGAAACCCGGTAAATCTCGCCCGTGCTGATGATGACCTTGTCGCACCCTCACGGGTGCGTGGATTGAAACGTCAATCAGTCTCCATCAAAGAGTTCACAATCGAGTCGCACCCTCACGGGTGCGTGGATTGAAACCGTTCACGGCCCAGGGAAACGGCTCCGTGCGCCGTCGCACCCTCACGGGTGCGTGGATTGAAACCTCGACATTTACAAGTCCCTCCCATGACGCCCAAAGTCGCACCCTCACGGGTGCGTGGATTGAAACGTTCTTAACGGCAAAAGAGAAAGCAAATCCCTCTGTCGCACCCTCACGGGTGCGTGGATTGAAACAGGACTCCCTGAGCACTATTTCCCAGTTGGAGGAGTCGCACCCTCACGGGTGCGTGGATTGAAACCGGATTAAACTTGGCCTGACCGACGGAAGACACCGTCGCACCCTCACGGGTGCGTGGATTGAAACCATTGTCACCAGATGTGCCTATGAAAATGTTGAAGAGTCGCACCCTCACGGGTGCGTGGATTGAAACCATTGTCACCAGATGTGCCTATGAAAATGTTGAAGAGTCGCACCCTCACGGGTGCGTGGATTGAAACCGGATTAAACTTGGCCTGACCGACGGAAGACACCGTCGCACCCTCACGGGTGCGTGGATTGAAACAATGCGCTTGGTATTATATTCCTTCAAAAGGGGGTCGCACCCTCACGGGTGCGTGGATTGAAACCATTGTCACCAGATGTGCCTATGAAAATGTTGAAGAGTCGCACCCTCACGGGTGCGTGGATTGAAACCGGTGATATCTCAATCATGCTCTATGACGAGAGCGTCGCACCCTCACGGGTGCGTGGATTGAAACTCCAGCCAAACGCGCGAACTCGCAGGAAATCTGGTCGCACCCTCACGGGTGCGTGGATTGAAACTTATGTATGTTATTTAATCAAGCTCAAGAATGTTGTCGCACCCTCACGGGTGCGTGGATTGAAACTGTCTATTGATTATGACCGTGCGGCCGCGGAGGCGTCGCACCCTCACGGGTGCGTGGATTGAAACCTTGTTTTTCCGCTTGGCAAGCTTTTTCAAGGTGGTCGCACCCTCACGGGTGCGTGGATTGAAACAAGGTCTCTCACATGAACACGCAGAAACCATTCTGTCGCACCCTCACGGGTGCATGATTATATGGATTGTTCATAATTCGAGCAGAATGCTTTTTCATATACACTGTAGAATGCAGGAGCAACGGTTATGCTTCAACATTTCACGATGCTAAAAAGCCGCCAGATTTTTTCTGGCGGCTTTTTTGTGTCGGTTAAGACAGGTGGGACAGGCCCGGATGATCTAAGGCCGGTTAGTCTTCCATGTTATCCCCTTATGGATCATGATTTCCCGTCAGCCATTCCACAGGTATTCCTGATATTTTTATCAGGCTTCCTGCCTTCGGCAGCTGTTTGTATGAGATAGTTTGCCCTGTGAAGACAAGGGGTTATCCCGTTATTGCTTCCATCTTTTGAGGTGCGGGAAGAATTGCTTCATGCCGGACCGGGCTTCTTCCACGGTATATTTCTTTTCCGAGTCCTTGTTGAATTCATCAAGGTATTCCAGGTTGTGCTCGATCATTTCATCCATGGTGCAGTCCCGGGTGAAACGGCCCTCTGCATAGCAGTAGTGGCAGTAGTCCTCGTTGCTACTTCCGTCCGCTTCTTTTCCGAAGGTGGAGTCGTTTACGGGCATGCCGCAGCTCTGGCAGAATTGTTGTTCCATTTCCATGTTTGTTGGAGGGGTGTTTGTTACTTGTTCTCTGCACGAATGTCCGTGATATTCCGGAGAAGGAGATTGTTCCTATTGTGCCGGGAAAGGGCTATAGCGGCTGGGCGTCCGTCTTGGGGATCCAGACGGGAGTGTTCTGGAAGGTGCTGGCGTAGTACCAGGAGCCGCGTTCCGCTCGCAGGATGAGCGGCGTGGATTCCGGGAGGGTCATGAGGGCGGGACTGCCCATGTCCGCGGCATGGCGGGCAGGCGTTTTTTTCGTGACCACGAGCAGGCGGTCCGGCGGGATGGATTCCGGCGTTTCCGGGTACATGATGTAGTTCATGACGGCGGCTACGGTAACCAGACCGCTGAGGGTGGCCAGGATGGTTAGCAGGACGCCGTGCCTGCGGGAGACAGTAAGGAGGGCCAGGAAGGTGAGCATGACGGCTCCGGAGAGGATGGCTATGGGTACCAGCGCATCATGGCTGATGTAGGTGAGCCACTGGTTTTCCGTGGTGTCCGGAGGAAGGATGGCCCCTTCTTTGCGTTCGATGAATTGGAGGTTGCTTTTCGCTTCCGTGAAGTACGGGGAGAGCTCCAGGGCGCGGCGGTAGTTGAGTGCGGCCAGGCCGGGTTTGTTGAGGCGGTAGTAGGAGTTACCGGTGCCAAAGCAGGCGTAGGCGCGGGCCGATTTGGAGAGGTTCGGATTTTCGCTTTGTTTATTGAAGTAGTCAATGGCTTTTGTGTATTCGCCCTGTTCATAGGCCCGGATGCCTGTTTCATCCGTTTCAGCGGCATGTCCGGACATTGCGGAGAGGGAGGCGGCCAGAATGGCGCCGAGCAGCAGCAGGGGAAGCTTGGCGATGGTTTTTTTTATGGATTGCAGTATGTTCTGGCGTTCCGCATGGGGCAGTTCGTCCGCGGTGCCGGAAGGTTGGAAGGCTCTGTCGTCCCGGAGTTGAAGGATCGTTTTCATTTCTTCATTTTGTTTGGACGGCGGGATGTAGCTTTCTATGAAGTTACCGGCGGCGCGCAGAAATTCCGTGGAGCTTGCCTGGTGCGGGGTGGAGGCAAGCTTTTTGAAGGAGCGCATGCGTTCCCTGGCCGTGAAGCTTTCCTTCTGCACTTTCCGGATGTAGCGGATCAGGGCCATGCCGAGCAGGATTACGGCGGGGATGTACGCCAGGAAGTACCATCCCCAGTGGGCCGGGGAAGTGAGGGTGTTCATGATGACGGCGGGCGCCATGCCGTAGATGTCCGTCATTTCCGCCACCGGAATGGTTCCTGCCGGCGGAGGCGTAGCGGGCGCGCCCGTTCCGGCGGAGGATCCCGTGATGGCGGAGGCTTTCCATTCCAGCGGAATGGGGGCGGTGGTTACGGTTTTGTATTGCTGCGTGCTGGGATCAAAGAAGGTGAGTTCGAAGGACGGGATGGCGTCCGTCTGGGCGATGGGCCGCAGCATTTGCTGGAATTCCACGGTTCCCTGCGTGGTGCGCGTATTCTGGCTGGGGTCCAGCTTGTTGGGCGGGTAGAGTTTCCAGTTGGAGGCATCCGTCAGCGAAGGGCAGTTGATGCTGTGAATGTTGCCTGAGCCTTCCACCTTGATTTTAACGGTGATGGGTTCGTTGGCGCTGAGATCTCTTGCGTCCGTACTGGCGGAGATGCGGAAGTTGCCTACGGCATTGGTGAAGGAGGCGGGGGCGCCTTCAGGCAATTCCTGCGCGGTGATTTTCACTTCCGGTATGGCCATTTCCACCAGCATTTCCATGCGGCTGAAACTGGCGATGAGCGGGTCCGCTTCCGGTAGGATGGCGCGGGCCGTGACTGTGCCGGATGCCTTTACTTCTCCGGCGCGCAGCGGGAAGAAGGCGCTCTGAAAGGTCATGACATTCCAGTTGACGCCCCGGTAGAGTACGGAGCCGCGAGGCTGGCCCCGGAGCAGTTCCACCAGAGTAGGTTCAAAACGCCATGCCGCCAAGTTGGATGTAGTAATAGTAGGGATGGTGTATTCCAGGATATTTTCCGGAGCGTAGATTTTCAGTTCGCAGCGGTCCGGCTGGTGAACGTATGGTTTCTGGTTGTCCACATGCCACAGCATACCATATGGAACGGTAGTGCCGTTCATGTTCAGCGTGTTCCATTTGATGGCACTGTACGGGTAAACTGTCAGCGTCTGGGGGGGCGTAGTGTAAGTGCGGCCATTGTTCGTTTTCAGGGTCAGGGAGGGAATTTGCACGGTGCCCGCTTCATCCGGGGTAATCTCAATGGCCATCAGGAAGGCGGACTGGTTGGGAGAGCCCGGCCAGCGGATGTAGTTGCCCTGGCTGATCCAGTGCATGCTGGCGCCCTTTACCCTGGGAAGCGGGTCCTGGCGGGCGATGCTGCCGTCTGTCAGGATGATGAAGAGACGGGTTTGTTCGCCCGGCACGACGGCGTCAGAAAGCCATGTGGTGACGACTTCCGCCATAGCCGTAAAGGTCATGCAGAAGAGAAGGGGGAGGAGGGCGATCAATTTTTTCATCATGTTGCGGATGTGTTTGAAAAGTTGTTGTAGTGGTATTGACGGACCAGGGATGAGGTTAATAGTCCTTGTCCGGCGGATAGTCGGGAGAGCGTTGGGGCACGGGGCAGCCGGGTTCAATGTCCCGTCGTTCCATCAGGATGGCCCGGGCTTCCCGCCGTTCTTTTGCTTCCTTGCTTTCCTTTTGCGCGGCTACAGGGACGGGTTTGCCGTCTTTCCCAGTGGGCTGAGGCTGAGAAGTGGAAGAAGCGGGAGCTTCAGGTAGATTGTCTTTTTCCGGAGAGGAGGGAAGAGGCGTGTTTTTCATTTCGTCCTGCTTGTTCTTGTCCTGACTGCCCGGAGTATTCTGCTGATCCTTGTTCTGCTGGTCCTTGTTCTGCTGATCCTTGTTCTGCTGATCCTTGTTCTGCTGATCCTTGTTCTGCTGATCCTTGTTCTGCTGATCCTTGTTCTGCTGATCCTTGTTCTGCTGATCCTTGTTCTGCTGATCCTTGTTCTGCTGGTCCTTGTTCTGCTGGTCCTTGTTCTGCTGATCCTTGTTCTGCTGGTCCTTGTTCTGCTGATCCTTGTTCTGCTGATCCTTGTTCTGCTGGTCCTTGTTCTGCTGGTCCTTGTTCTGCTGGTCCTTGTTCTGCTGGTCCTTGTTTTGCTGGTCCTTGTTCTGCTGGTCCTTGTTCTGCTGGTCCTTGTTTTGCTGGTCCTTGTTTTGCTGTTGCTGCTGTTTTTTCTTTTCTTCTTCCAGCTTCTTTTTCAATTCCTCCAGTTGCTTGCGGTATTCATCCAGCTCCTTGTCGTAGCGGAGCATTTCCTCCTTGTTGGCGGCAGCTCCTTCATGGGAGCGGTGGGCGGAAAGGGCATCGTCAAAGCGTTTGACGGCTTCCTTGATGTGTTGTTTGGCCTCTGGTATTTTAGCCAGCCGGGCGTCGATTTCCTTGATCTGATCGTCAATGGAGGCAGGCTGGGGCGGCGTCTGTTTTTCCTCCGACCTGGAGAAGGTCATGGACGTTTTGGCCTTGGCAGCTTCCATGTTGCCGAGGTTGAAGTGGGAGTCCGACTGAAGGCTTCTGTTGGGAGACAGGAGCGCTTGGGAGAATGCTTCCGCCGCTTCCTTGGGATTACCGGCCTTTTGCTCCAGGCAGCCTTTGGCGAATTCCAGGGCCTGGCGCGTTTCTTCCGGCAGGTCCGGCAGGGCGATCATGCCGTCTATGGCCTTGACGGCTTCTTCCGTCTTACCCGTGCGGATCAGGTCCGTGACGTTGTCCAGCATGGCAGTGTCCGCCCGGGCTTCCGTGCCCAGCAAGCCGGTGCAGAGCAGGACCGTTCCGGCCAGAAGCGCCATGCCGCGGCGTGAAGAACGGCGGAAGGAGCGCCAGCGGGTTCCGGCAATGAGGGTGAGGATCAGGCAGATGAGGGCGGGAACGGCAAAGATGATGTAGCGGTCGTTCGGGATGCGGCGCGTTTCCTCTTTTCCTTCCGTCACGTCCAGCCGTTCCGCAATGTCTTTGACGAAGCGGTTGAGGGCGGCTCCGTCCGAGAGCTGCACGTATTGGCCGTCCGTCTGGTTGGCCAGGTATTGCAGGCTGTCCGGATTGAGCCGGGAGACGACATGCTGCCCGCGGCGGTCGCGGTATAGCCCGGAGGGAGAGTTTTCATCCGGAATGGTGGTGCCGATGGTGGTGCCGATGCCGGCCGTGACGATGATGAGCTTGCTTTGCCTGGCGGCTTCCGCGGTTTTATAGGTGACGTTGACCGTGTCTTCCCCGTCGCTCAGGATGACCAGGGCGTTTTTGGAGTCCGCCTCCTTGTCGCGCTTGAAGGTTTGCAGGGCCAGGCGCACGACTTTTTCCAGGTTGGTGCCCCCCTGGGAGACCCATCCGAACTGGAGTTGTTCAATGGTTTCCTTCAGCGCGTTATGGTCGTGGGTCAGCGGCATGAGCAGGACGGATTCCCCGGAGAAGATGATGATTCCGAAGTTGTCCCCTGGCAGGGCGTCCAGCAGGTCGTAGGCGGCGGTTTTCGCCCGGCCCAGGCGGGACGGGGAGGCGTCCTTGCTGAGCATGGAGCGGGAGCAGTCTATGGCGATGAGGATGTTGCGCGATTTGGGCACTTCCTTTACTTCCGTGTAGCCGTCGATGGGGCGTGCGATGGACAGGATGCAGAAGACGGCCGCCAGCACGGAGAAGATGACGGGGAGCACCCGGTGCCAGGAGGCCGGAGCGTGGACCAGTTCATGCCTGTAGTCCGGGGAGACCAGCACTTCCCATTTTCTGGAGCGGCGGCGCCACAGCCACCATGCCGCCGCCGCCAGCAGGGCGGGGAGGATGAGCGCATACAGAACGTTGGGATAGAGGAATGTCATGGGGGAAAGGGTGTGTTACGGGGCCGGGGTGGGTTTGAGCACTTGCAGGGACAGCCCCAGGAGCGTCAGCGCGCCGCCTGCAATGAGGAAGTACATGAAGTATTCTTCAATATGGCGGACGGTATGCACCTTGGCCTCGCTTTTTTCCAGTTTTCCGATGGAGGTGAACGCCTTGTTGAAGGAGGCCATGTTCTGGGCCCGGAAGTGTTCGCCGCCCGTGATCTGGGCTATTTTCCGAAGCGTGGGTTCGTCGAATTCGCTTTGCACCACCATGCCGTTGGCCAGGGTGCCATTTTCCGTGCCTACGGCAATGGTATAGATTTTGATGCCCAGCTTGGCCGCGTTTTCCGCCGCCACCAGCGGGGATATCTGGCCGGAGTTGGAGGCGCCGTCCGTGACCAGGATGATGATTTTGGATTTGGTGTCCTTCCGGTCATCCAGGCGTGTGGCCGCTGCCGCAATGGCGGAGCCGATGGCCGTGCCGTCCGCCTGGATCATGCGGAGGTGGAAGTTGTGGATGATTTCATTGACCAGGGCGTGATCCAGCGTCAGGGGGCAGAAGGATTTGGTTTTTCCGGCAAAGCCGACGATGCCGATGCGGTCGTCCGGCCTGCTGTCCACGAATTGGGTGATGACGTGCTTGGCGGCCACCAGGCGGTTGATGGGCATCCGGTTGAGCACCATGTCCGGCGTGTCCATGGAGTAGGAGAGGTCAAAGGCGATCATGATGTCAATCCCGTTGACGGTGCGGAAGCTTTTGTCTTCCACTTTTTGCGGGCGCGCCAGCGCGATGGCGATGGCGGCGGCGGCCAGCACGAAGCAGACGGCCCCGATTTTCCCGGCCAGGGAATGGGGAGTGCGGGCCAGGGGCGCGATGAAGCGCACTGTGGGGTAGGTGATGGAACCTTCCGCGCCGCGCCTGCGGCGGAGGATCAGGAGGCACAAGATGAAGGGAAGGACGTAGAGCCATTCAGGTTGTGCGAATTGGAAGTGTTCCATCATGGTGGGGTCAGCGTTGGTTGGTGCGTGCAGAAGGTTTTTTGACGATAAGGTCCGTTTCCTCCTGCGTGGTGCGGGAGGCCGCGTCTATGTCGTTGATTAATTGGACTGTCCTGTCCGCCAGTTCGTTGACCATGGAGTCGTTTTCCGGGGTGTCCGGCTCGTATTTCAGGACGGCCATCCGGTCCAGCAGGTCGCGCGTGGGGCCTTGCAGTTCGGTGGAAAGTGCCGTGAGGGCATCTGCCCGGCGGTTGAATTCCTGCTGGGTTTCGTACAGGGCGGGGTCTTTGGTTTCCCCCACCAGGAATTTCCGCAGAATGAGGGAGAAGTCCACGGCGGCCTGCCTGAGGGACGGGTGTGTTTCCCGGAGCATGGTGATGTCCCTGACGGCGGACTGGGCCGGGGTCAGGGGAGCGGGGGCCGTGCGTCCCTTTTTGCGGATGAGCAGGATGACGGCGGCGGCCACGGCCAGCAGGATGGCGGCCAGCGCAAGCCAGATTCCCCATGTGTCCCAGAAACCCGCATGAAGATAGGCGTCCGGGGCCTGCGTTTCCATGAGGGAAGGGAAGGCGGGCGGTTCCGGAATGGCCGTGGGTGGTGGCTGGAAGGCGGTTGGTGCAGGCATGGCGGAAGGAGGGGAAATTTAGCGGGAGAATTTACGGGACCTCCGGGCAAAGAGGCCCTGAAGCGGCGGCATGAAGTTGTCCGTGGTCCGGAGGTCCAGGAAGTCGATGCCCAGGCGGCGGAAGTCCTGCGTCCATTTTTCCCGGTGCAGGTGTACGGAGTTGGCATGGGCGTCCCGGACGTCCTGACGGGAGAGGTTCAGGAACATGTTTCTGCCCGTTTCCGGGTCTTTCAGAATGACGCGCCCGGCGTCCGGCAGGTGAAGTTCCATGGGGTCCGCAATGCGGATGGGAATGAAGTCGTGCTTGAAGTTGAGCTGGCCCAGGGCCGCCTTGTTGTGTTCTCCCCAGAAGTCGCTGATCATGATGACCATGGCGGCTTTTTTCTGGGAGAGGACGAGCTGTTGCGCCACCTCGGAGATGCTTTGGTCCGCCCCGTCGTTTTCGCTGGCCACGATTTCACGCACGATGCGCAGCGTCTGTTTCATGCCCTTGGCGGGGGGGATGTAGCGGGACTGGCGTCCGCCGTAGATGAGCAGGCCGCATTTGTCCCCGCTCTGGGCCGCGCTGAAGGCGAGCACCGCCGCGATTTCCGCCGCGTAGTCCAGTTTGGAGGCGCGGGGGGAGGCGGAGGAGGCGTAGTGCATGGAGCCGCTGACATCCACGGCCAGAATGACGGCCTGCTCCCGTTCTTCCCGGAAGCGGCGCACGTACGGAGACCTCATTCTGGCCGTTACCTTCCAATCGATGAAACGGGGATCGTCCCCTGGCATGTATTCCCGGAAGTCGTCAAAGTCCAGTCCCTGGCCTCGGAAGCCGGACTGGTACTGCCCGGCGAAGTTTTCCGTGGCCAGGTGTTTAGCACGCAGTTCAATGCGGCGTACGCGCTTGAGAATGTCTGAAGCTTTATCCATGAAGTGATCCTCCCTGTTTGGGGGCAATCAGGTCCGGCAGGGTATCCGCCTGATGCGGTCCGGATGGAAAAGCGGGCGGGGTGCGCCCGCCTTATGCCGTCACGGTACGGGGACTTTCGTCAGGATGTGGTCGATGACGTTGTCCGTGGAGATGTTTTCCGCCTCCGCCTCATAAGAGAGCAGGATGCGGTGGCGCAGGATGTCATGGGCCAGGTCCTTGATGTCCTGCGGGGTGACGAAGGAGCGGTGGTGCACGAAGGCGTTGGCGCGGGAAGCCAGGGCCAGGTTGATGGTAGCGCGTGGGGAGGCACCCGCGCGGATGAGGCCGCGCAGTTTCACGTCCACCGTTTCCGGGAAACGGGTAGCGCGCACCAGATCCACGATGTAGCCGCGCACGGCATCGTCAATGTAAATCTGGTTGACCAGGTCACGGGAGGCGGCCACCTGTTCCGGCGTGGTGACCGGGGAGGTTTCCGGGGGTCTGGCGGAGCTGGCCATCAGGTCCAGCACCTGGAGTTCCTCCTCACGGGAGGGATAGGTGACTACTACTTTGAAGAGGAAGCGGTCAAGCTGGGCTTCCGGGAGCTGGTAGGTACCTTCCTGGTCAATGGGGTTCTGCGTGGCAAGCACGAGGAAGGGGTCCGGCAGGCGGTAGGTTGTTTCTCCCAGCGTTACCTGGCGTTCCTGCATGGCTTCCAGCAGGGCGGACTGCACCTTGGCGGGGGCGCGGTTGATTTCGTCCGCCAGAATCAGGTTGGCGAAGATAGGCCCTTTTTTGGCTGTAAACTGTCGTTCTTCCGGGTTGTAGATCATCGTGCCCAGAAGGTCGGCGGGCAGAAGGTCCGGTGTGAACTGGATGCGGGCGAATTGCGCGTGCAGTGTGCCTGCGAGTGCTTTTACGGAGAGTGTTTTGGCCAGGCCGGGAACGCCTTCAAGCAGGACGTGCCCCTTGCAAAGAAGACTCAGGATCAGTCTGTCAATCAGGGCCTGCTGGCCGATGACCACCTTGCCTACCTCCGTTCGGAGAGCAGAAATCCACGATGAGTTCGCGGCGATAATTTCGTTGAATTCTCGGGTGTCCATGGTTCTTTAATAGTGGGTATGACAGTCTGTCAGGGAATTGCGTTGAAAAATTTCCGTTATTTTCCAAGAGCAAAACCGGTTTTCAAGAGGAGGTCTTCCTGGAAATGGGGTGCCGTCATCTGGAAACCGATGGGGAGTTCCACACCGCCTTCCTTTACGGAACCGCATGGGATGGAGATGGCGGGCAGCCCTGCCAGGTTGGCGGGGATGGTGTAGATGTCAGCCAGGTAAGTCTGGAGGTGGTCCAGGGCGGAGTCCCCGATTTTGGGAGCGGGCGCCGGGGAGGTGGGTCCCACGATAATGTTCACCTTTTTAAAGGCTTCTGCAAAGTCGTTGGAGACCAGGGAGCGGACTTTCTGCGCACGGGAGTAATAGGCGTCATAGTAGCCGGAGCTGAGCACGTAAGTGCCCAGGATGATGCGGCGCTTGACTTCCGGGCCGAATCCTTCCTCCCGCGTCCTGGAGAAGAGTTCCATGAGGCCGTTGACGTCCTGCGCCCGTTGTCCGTAGCGCACGCCGTCAAAGCGGGAGAGATTGGAGGAGGCTTCCGCGCAGGCGATGATGTAGTACGCGGCTACTACGGCGTCCGCATGGGGCAGGTGGATTTCCACGAGTTCCGCACCCAGGCTTTCCAGCTGCCTGACCATGTTCTGCACGGCTTCCGAGACACCTGCGTGGTTGCCGGAAGTGAAGTATTCCGCAGGAATGCCCACTTTCAAGCCCTTGACGTCTTTTCCCAGTGCAGATTCAAAGTCCGGCACGGGCCGGTCTGCAGAGGTGGAGTCTTTGGGGTCGTGTCCGGAAATGGCCTGGAGCAGGATGGCGGCGTCTTCCACCGTTTGGGTCATGGGGCCGATCTGGTCCAGGGAGGAGGCGAAAGCCACCAGGCCGCAACGGGAGACGCGCCCGTAGGTGGGCTTGAGACCTACGATGCCGCAATGCCCCGCGGGTTGTCTGATGGAGCCGCCCGTATCGGACCCCAGTGCGGCAATGGCCGTTCCTGCCGCTACCGCCGCAGCGGAACCGCTGGAAGAACCGCCGGGAATGTGGTCCGGGGCGTTCGGGTTGCGGGTGACGCCGTAGGCGGAGTTTTCCCCGCTGGCGCCCATGGCGAATTCATCCATGTTTGTACGGCCCAGGGGAATGCCGCCGGCTTTTTTCAGAAAGTGGACGGATGTGGCGTCATAAGGGGCCGTGTAGGGGGAAAGCAGGCGAGAGGCACAGCGCGTAGGTTGACCGAGAATGCTGATGTTGTCTTTGACGGCAATGGGGACGCCCGCCAGCGGGCTGGCTACGTCCGCCGCGGCCGCGGCCCGCAGGGCGGCCTCCCGGTCAAAGGATATATAGGCGTTGGTAGTTTTGTCCGCCTCAATGGCGTCTGCCGTCAGGTTGACGAGTTCGGCAGGGGTGAGTTCCTTGCGGCGCAGGCGGTCGCGCCATTCGGCCAGGGTACCTTGAATGCTTGACATTGAAAATTTAGGGAGTGAACGGTTGAAGCGTGAAAGAGAGGAATCAGGCGGATTCCACCACCTTGGGCGTGCGGAATTGGCTCTGGGACTGCTGAGGGGCGTTAGACAGGGCTTCTTCTTGGGAAAGTCCGGGCTGCGGTTCGTCCTTCCGCATGACGTCCATGGCCGGCAAAGGATGGTTCATCGGGGTTATCCCCTCCACGTCATAGGATTCCAGCTTGGCAATGTAGGCAAGGACTTTGTCCAGATCCTGGGAAAACAGGTCCGTTTCCTCTTTAGTCAGGTCAATTTGCGCCAGCCTGGCAATGTAGGCTACGTCGATTTGAGGCGTACTCATGGGTGGAAAGTGTGTAGTGAGGGTGAAGCCACGGGGCGGCCTTACTGTTGTTCCAGCAGGCGAATGATCCAGCAGAAGGAGGCGGCGATGGCGCAGACCAGAAGCCCCAGGAGCATGAAGTTTTCCCTCAGTTCCCGGCGCATGTTCGTGGCGCGGCCGTCACGGGCCACCACAGCGCGCAGGGCGCGGTTCTGGTTGCCTTCCCGGATGCGGTCGGGCGGAGGCATCGTGTTGCGGTCCAGCCGCATGCGAGTCTGCGGGGCCGGGCGTTTGAGAGAGGCTTCCAGTTCTTGGATGCGGAGCTCGATTTCACGGGAGGCGCGGTCCAGCTCTGCCAGTTCGGAGGAACGGCGCTTGGCTTTTCTTTTGATCATGATGCGGAGGGGCTGAAGATCCAGATGAAGAAGAGGATGATAAGGGCAATCAGGAGCAGGGGAAGATGGAAGGAAAGGCCCTGAAGGAATTGGGTCATGAATTCGCGCGCGCTGATGCGCACCTTGCTGGAGCGACGCACGCCGGTAAGTACTTTGGTATGTTGCATGCGGGCGCACTGCTGGACAGCGTCCGCGAATTCCTCTTCGCAGCGGTCAATGACCTGCTGGCTTTGGTTGATCAGGTTTTCCGTGTTTTCAATGGGCCATTCGTCGGGGCGCACGGTGCTGAGCATTTTCAGGTTGCGGGTCATCGCCATGTGGATTTGCTCCAACTCGTTGCTTTCCTGGCGCAGGCTTTCCACTTCACGGCTGATGAGATCCGCGGCGTTCACCATGCGGTCGCCCAGTTCATTCTGCTGGTCCATGAAGCGGGCCTTGCGCATATGGATTTCCTCCAGGCGGCGCCGGGAGCTTTCCACTTCTTCCTTTTCCCGCCTCAACTGCTCCAGCCTGAGCTGGGCTTGTTCCATGTCGGAATCCACCTGGTCCTCGGGATGGGGCGTATAGCCGGGTTCGGCGTCCATGCGGCGGTATTGGGCGTTGCTAGGTCTCATATGCGGTAAAGAATGTGCTGCAGCCCGTCTTCCAAAATTGCCGCCCTGCGGGCGCTTGGCGGGAACGGGCAATCCTTGCGCGTGCCATTATTTAACTTTGACAAAATAAATCAAGCCAAGAAGACGGCAAAAAGAGATTTTTCCCCATGGATGCGGATGGTCATGGACAGCCGGAACATTTTTCCCGCGGATGACCGTGGCGGCAGGGGACTGACGGGGCTCCGCAGGACATTCCCGGCGGCTTTCCGCCAAAGGTGCGCTTCCACATGCTTTTTTTATGGTCAAGGGCATGGAATTGCTGGTATGTAAGGGATATGCAGTCTGACACGATAGAGTGTAAGCCGACGATGTGGTTCACCGGCCGTGCACTGGTCATGGCCCTGATGTTTCTGGGGTTCGGCGCGTATTTCTATTATGATGCTGTTTCCGGCTATCCGCAGAAGAATCTGGAGTACTTCATGCACAAGACTTTTGTGGATGCCGGAGCCCTGTTTGACCGGGAAAGCCGCCTGAATGGCGCCGACAGCGGAGAATGGGCGCGTACCGTCCAGTCCCGCATAGTGGACTTTCCTGAAGATTATGAAATTCCCGCCGGAGTGGACAGGAAGGAAACTCCCTGGCCTGCCGTGCTGGCAGATTACGACCTGATGTCTGCGCCCGGCAAGGGATGGAGCGCCGCATGGCAGGCTTATTCCGGGGAAAAGCAGTACCCGCTCAAGCCCGTGGAGCAGCCGTATGACGGCTCCAAGATTTTTGAACAATGGGTGGCCGGCAGTATTTGCATGGTCTTGGCGGCGGCAGCCCTGTTCCTGCTGGTGAGAACCCGCCGCAGGAAGATGGCCCTGGAAGACGGCCGGGTGACTGCCGCCGGCAGGCAGTTCCTGGTGGAGGATATTGCCCGGCTGGACCTGCGCAGGTGGAAGATGAAGGGGCTGGCCCATGCGGTTCTGAAGCCTGAGTGCGGAAAGGTGAGAGTAAGGCTGGACGGCCTGACTTACGGGGGCTTCCGCAAGGAGGACTCTCCCAACAATGCGGAAGATTTTATGAAGGCCCTGCTGGCGCGTTATCAGGGAGAGGTGATTGATTATGAAGAAATTCTGGAGGCGGCTGAAATTTCCTCCGCCAAAGAAGGGCGCTAATGTTGATACGGAGCATGCTGTATGAGTAAGTTTCCTCCCCAGGCAAAAAACGGGCGTGACCGGGCATTTGGCATGGCTTGCTGGACATTGGGCGGAATGGCCTTTGTGCTTCTGCTGATGGTAGGCGTTTCCTTCAGCCTGTCCGGCAGGACGGTAGTGGTTGAAAAAGTGGTGCAGGTTCCGGTTCCGCAGCCAGTTGCCGTCGCATCCCCTGCGGCGTCTGCCGAGACCGGTGCTGACGCGGCTGAAGAAGACCCTGCCGGGATTCCCGACCATCCGAATTCTGCAGTAAGGCCGCGTTCCGTGGAGGAAATGCTCCTGGCGGCGGATCTGGCCGATCCGGAGGAAATTCCTTCTGCGGTTCCCTCTTCTCCTACAGGAAATGCTGGGGCGGTTTCCGCCCAGTCTGCATTGCCGGCGGAAAATCCGGACGACGTGATGCCGGCCATGACCGAGGAGGTGGCGGCTCTCGTCAAGGCCGCCAGATACGCCCAGATAGAGGGGGATCTGAAAGTGGCGGTGCTCAAGCTGGAACAGGCCATGAGGATGGAGCCTGACAACCCGGTGGTGCTTTATTATTACGGCCTGACCTATGAATGGTTGCGAAATGCCGACAAGTCCCGGGAGTTTTTCCTGAAGGTGTACACCCAGCGTGAGAAGGCGGGAAAGTACTTCTCCAGGGCGGCCAAGCATCTGCAGGCCGGCTTTTCAAGAGCTGCGGACATGCGCGGCGACATGTCCTTCGGGACCATTCTGGAATACCGGGACCCGGAATGCAGGACCGGAGAGCGGGTAAAGCTGACGGTCCCCATCCTCATGAAGGACGGATTGAACGTCAGGCCGGAAGATCTGCGCATCATCATCCAGTTTTTTGACGAGGTGAACGGGAAAAAGGTGGAAAAGACGCGTGCGCAGGAATTGCCCTACACATGGGTAACGGAACCCGTGGACTGGGCGGACGGGGAGGAAATCATGGAGATGACCTACTACATGCCCCCTCTGACGGAAGAGGAGACGATCGCCTTCGGGAGCCTCAAGTATTACGGCTATACCGCCAAATTGTACTACAAGGGCGAACCGATGGATTGCCAGGCCTCCCCTCCTGTGTTATTCTTGCTGGAACAAATGAAGCAGAGCGCCCCCTCCGGCATGCCCGAACTTTACGACGGCGGCCTGCTTCCCCCTGTGGATGCCGCCCCGGTCTCCGATTCCTACGATTCCCTCCTGCCTCCCTGATGCCCGACTGCTCCATGTTCGATCTTCCTCATAACTTTGGCGACTACACACTGGTGGCTCTTGTCGGCCGCACGCGGGGGGGTATTCTCTACCAGGCCATCCAGCAGGGCATGGACCGTTCCGTATTCATGGAATTGCTGGTGCCGGACAATCAGGAAGGAGTGACGGTGGAGGATTTCATCATGAAGGCCCGTACGCGCGCCGCCATCAACGTACCGGTACTGGGAACGGTGTACGAGGCTTCCCAGGTCCAAGGCTACTGGTTCGTTACCAGCGAGCAGCTGGGCGGCTCTTCCCTCCAGGGCATGCTGGACCGAGGGGAAACCCTGTCCGTCAAGGATATGCTGAAAGTGATTGAAACGGCAGGGACCATTTGCGGCAAGTACGAGCGTTTGCAGACGGCGTTCAACCTGATGGAGCCGCGCCATATCTTTCTGGACGACAAGTCCTGCGTGCGGGTGATGAATACAGCCATGCCCGGGAATTTTCACGAAGCGCAGTCCTGCGAACAAATGGAAAAGCTGGGAGAGTATCTTCTCCCCCTGGTGACGCCGGACGTGCCCGGCGCCACGCGCATGAGCACCCTGCTGGGCTGGATGCGCGACGGGCAGAACGGCAGCCGGATGCAGTGGGAACAGGTCATGGAGCTGATAGCGGCGGTTCGGGAGCAATTGGGTCTTTCTCCCCGGGCGACCACCCACCGCTATACCGTCCCGGCGGAACCGGTCAGAAAATCCCGGATGTGGATGATATGGACCGGGGTGGGCGTTTTGGCCGCCGGTGCGGGCACGGCCCTCCTTCTTTTCTCCGGTCCGGCCGCAGAAACGGCCCCGTCAGGACCGCCTCCGGCCCCGAAACATTATCCGGATTTTTCCGCTAGCGACCATACGGAAGTTCCCGTCACTATTCCCGGTACGGGGGACCTCATCGTGGGAGCCCATGAGATCACGATGGAATCCTACCGGTTGTTCCTGGACCAGTGGTCCCGGCTGACGCCGGAGCTGAAGGAAAAGTATTCCCATCCGGATCAGCCGGACAAGCAGAATGCCACCCATGTCCCCAGTGACTGGGAAGCCATGTGGAAGGCCGCCAGCACTCCAGGCGGCAAATGGAAGGGAAGGAGGATCACTCCCCGTTCCCCCGTCGTCAACGTCACTTTCTGGGATGCCTGGGCCTATGCCGCCTGGAAACCCGTGGGGTCTGGGGAACCGCGCTACCGGCTGCCTTCCCGCCAGGAATGGATGGCTCTGGGGGCCCTGATGGAAACGGGCGAAAAGGGGGATAAAACCCTGGTCATTGACAGGTACAGCAATGATTATGATCTGAAGACCGGCATATGCGGCATGGCCTCCGGCGTGATGGAATGGACCTCTTCCGTGGAAAAGGACCCCGCGCGCGTGAAGGAACCTCCGGGCCCCGTCGCCTGCGGCGGAGACTGGAAGCACCCCGGCATTACGGATAAGGTGGAATACCTGCGCTCGCGCGACGAATGCCGGGACAACTTGGGATTCAGAATCGTGCGGCCTGTCCGGTGACACATTTTCAACAGACAAATACATAAACACTTCAATCACTATGAAACATGTTCTCGCATTCATGATGCTGGCGCTGCTGGGCGCCTCCGGAGCCCTGGCCCAGATAGCGGTTAAAATCGTTCCGGAAAAGAAAACCTTCCTCACCGGGGAGGGCAACTACATGAGGCTGACGGTGACTAACAACTCCGGCACGCCCGTTGAACTGAAAAGCCGCGAGTATTCCTCCTGGCTGGACATTCACGTGGAGCACACCACCGGGGGTGCGATGCTTCCGCAGTCACGTTTTGCCGTTTTTCCTCCGCTCAACGTTCCTGCCGGCATGAGCGTCTCCCGCAAGATTGACCTCCGGCATTTCTATAATTTGTCCAGGGAGGGGAACTACCATGTGCAGGCCGTGGTGAAGATGCCCAATGAAAAGGACATGTTCGCCTCCCCAAAGGCCCTGTTTTCCATCCGTACGGGCACGCCCATGTGGTCTCAGACGGTAGGCATTCCAGGGAGTGTCAAAAAATGCAAGTTCTCCGTATGCACCATTCCGGAGCGGGGTATCCAGAAGCTGTACATCCAGACCAGGGACCCGGAAACGGGTGTGGCGTACAATGCCGTGTGTGTGGGAAACTGGCTGGGCACCACCCGTCCGCAGTGCCTGGTGGACGGGAAGGCCAACATGCACGTTTTCTTCCCCACCACTCCCACATTGTGCGCCTATGCGCGCATCAACTACCGGGGAACGATGGAAAAGCTCCAGTATTTTAAGAAAGTAATGGGTACGCCCAGCATGGTGTTCCTGCCGGACGGCAGCGTGCGCGTGACGGGAGCCGAGCATTATGATCCTACGGTGCAGCCCAAGGCTGTTCCGGATGCATCCGTGGTGCCGGGGATGTAAGAAAACACCCGGACCGTGGATCCGGGTGCAAAGGGGGAACGCCTGCGGGCGCCGCTAATCCGTCCGTATTTCCCGAACAGGCCGTTGTGCAGACATGCTGCAGATGTGGGATTGGGCCGCCGGAGGCGGATTATTTCCTCCTTCCCGGCCTGTGGGAAAGAAAGGGAAAAAGGGGAAATCATTCCGTCATTTCTCCGGCTTCGGTTTCCGGTTGTTTTTCAGAATGCGCTTCATGCTCTCCTGCACTACTTCGATCGGCAGGGCGTAATTCTCCGCCCGGTTCACTCTGGCAATATTCATGCCGATTAATTCTCCTTTGAGGTTGAGGAGCGGCCCTCCCATCAGCGTGAATCGGGAGGGGGTGTCGTGCTGGAGAACCATCGGAAAATCGTCGCGCCGTTTGCTGAAGCCGCCGCTGATCTCATCATTGGATGTTTCCGGGACCTGATCCCCCAGCGCCTTGCGCCGTGAACCCAGAGTGACGGTGTAGGAAATCTCCCTGTCTTCGCGCCTGACGCGCAGCTTGAGTTTTTCCCCGATGGCTTTTTTCGATAAAATGGGGGAAATGTCTTCCAGTGTGGAGACGGGAGTACCGTCCAGGGCTACAATCCTGTCTCCGGCCAGGGCGCCCGCCTGGAAGGCCGGACCATCCTTGACCACTTCCTGAAAAGAGCAGGGGGCTCCGAACACCACGCCCAGATAGACCGTATCCTTGTTTGGGATGGGGCGCCGTGCGGCGCTGATGGTACCCAGCTGGGGACGGCGGGAAATTCTGGTGGTGGACCCGTTGCTGACCACGAGCATGCCAATGGGAGCATCGCTGCTCACAGGGCCCGGCGCCGGAAGATCGGCGGCATCCACCTTGATCAGGGCAATGTCCGTGGCCGGGTCTGTGCCGACTACCTGAAAACTTTCATACTTGGAGGAACCTATGCGGATGAGCAGGCCGTTGCGGGACTCGAATTCGGACGCCTTCGTGGCGATATAGCCGTCCGGCGTCAGGATCACGCCGTAGGCCACTACGTCATGTTTGGAAAAAAAGACGGCGCTTAGATTCTGCAATCGTTCCCGAACGGGTTCAATGGTTTTCAGAACGACCTTGCCGTTGATGCGCTGTTCAAAGTCCAGGCTGCCATTGCTTCCTTCAGCCGAAGCCCAGGGAATCCATAACGCCGCCAAAGGAAACAAATATGCATAAGGGAGAAACTTCATGGCAGGGAAATGAATGGAATTAACCGTTCCGTCCGGGAGACGCCGCCTTGTCTTCCTCCGGAGGAACCGTCAGGGCATCAAACTCTTTCATGGGAACGTGCAGATTGTCTTCCAGACCGGAACCGACCCGGCTGTGAATACCGATTAATTCCCCGTTCAGGTTGAAAAGCGGGCCTCCGGAATCGCCGCGGATGAGTTTGCAGTCCGTCTGGATGACATCGTTTTTCAAGGAAACGATCCGTCCCAGGCGCACCATGGGACCGCGTTTCCGGTCCAGGCCGCCGCCGTGGCCCAGGGCAAAGACCCAGTCCCCCACCTGCGGCCGGTTTTCGGCCTTCTCGACGATGGGAAGATTCTTGTTCAGCCTGGTGGAAATCTCTGCAATGCCCGCATCTGAATCACTGTTCTCAGCCGTGGTTTTTCCCGGTATGCGGGTACCGTCCGGTAAAATGATCTTGAGGACGGTGTCTTTCTTGCCGACTACGTGAGCGGCTGAAAAAATCAGTCCCTTTTCGGAGACCAGAATGCCGGTTCCGCTGCTGTTGTTTACCTGAATGCATACCAGGGCAGAGAGCACTTTGGGAAGCACGGCCTGAAGCTGGTGCTCGATTCTCTGCAAATCTTCCACGGATTGCGGCGTGGTACGCAGAATTCTGGATGATGCGGACGCAGACTGGGCAACACCCTGCTGCATGGCAGCCAACAGGACCGTTCCGCATAAAACGGTGGAAAGGCAGAATCTTCGCAAGGTTTTTTTCATGATACCGGATTATTGTTCAGAAGCGGGAATTTCCTGCTTCCGGCCATCCGTCTGTCCGTTCCCCATTATGGAGTTGTAACAGGTAATTCCAATGACCAGTCCCGCCAGCGTGATGAAGGTGATGAACAACTCTTTCATGTTTTTTCTAACATAGAATTTGCCGCTCCGTCTGACGAGAGAAATTCATTGATAAGGCATACTTTCTCATGACAGAACAATCGGAACGGAAAGAAGCGCACCCGGAAAACAGGAAAATAAAGGTTGCTTTTTGCCTGTATTGACGTATAAATCGTTCAGCGACGCGGTCCGCGTCACTATTCATTCAAAGCGGATGTAGCTCAGGGGTAGAGCGCAACCTTGCCAAGGTTGATGTCGTGGGTTCGAATCCCATCATCCGCTCCATTTTTTTGTCTTTGTTATTGTATAAATCCTTGCATTTTAAGGTGTTTTGAGGTTTTGGATTGTGTGTTGCTGCACCTAAGTTTGTGGTTCTGCTATGATTCTGCCATATATCGGGTTTTCTGAATGTAGCAAATGATCAAAACCACATACACACAAATCATTATATCTGGAATCATTAAACATGAGAATTCATGGTAAGCTTGCTTCCGTATAAGCGGTAAACTCAAGGGACGTACCAGCCGCATTAATATTTGCTCCATCAGTCTCCGGGTAAATCGGAAAACGCTGTTATGAAGGAAGCCGAACTTCGAGCTCGCTTCGTTGCCGAATAATTGAAAAAGGAAGCCAAGGGAACTCTGTTGAACGTGGATGTGAACGTTTCACTCACTGGAAACAAGTCAAAATCCATCCTGCGTGACAAGAGATATATTCCCGGCATTAAAGATCCTCTTGTTCAATGGCTGAAAGAATACGGAACTTGTTATTCAGGAAATACGGTGTCAGCATAGTTGGACAGGTTAAGGGGGAATTGGGGAAATTGATGGTGATTCCCGGTCATGTTTTTACCGGTGCTTTTCCCAGGGGCACCTCTCCCCTGGTCCTACTTGAAAGAGGGGATGGGGGAGGATGAATGGGGTTGGAAGCAGGGAGGCGTAACGGAGGGGATCCCTGTTCTGCAATTTGTTCAGAAGGTGGCGGAATTCATATTCCAGTTGTTTTTCCGGCAGGGGGAGAAGGGGAAGCGGTTCCACGGGCGCGATTTTCTGAAGGTCGAAATGGTAGCCCCTGCGAAGGGATTCGTCATGAACGGCTTTCAGATAGGCGTCCAGCGTTTGAAGAGGATGGGGAGTTTCCCGGAAACGTTGGAGCTGGGGATGATGGATATAGCCTTTGGTCTGGCCTGAGAGCACTTTCCGGGCCAGCAGTCCTTCCCTCCACAGGGCGACCAGTCCGGAGGAATCCAGATATGACGGGTGAAGGGACCAGAGCCTCATGATTTTTTGGACCGCAGGAGGCATCCGAGCGTTGAAGGGGAGACGGAAGGAAGCCGTCCGGCATATTCCGGATGTTTCAGGCTAATGCGATTTCTCCCTGAAGGTTTTCCGGTTCCGCAGGGGAAGGAGTTTGTTCCGTGACGGGCGTGTATACCGGGGAGGAAGTTTCCTGCGCCCGGGTTTTGACGGCTTCCAGAATGAGTTCCGCGGTGCGTTCCAGACCGTAGTCCGATGTGTTGATGCACAAGTCGTAAAGACGTGCGTTGCCGAGTTCCTGTCCGGTGTAGTGCAGGCAGTGGTTGCGGCGGCGGGAGTCCATCGTGTCCATTGTCCGGGCTACGCTGCGGGGGGAGACTCCGTAGTTTTCCACGACGCGCTGCATGCGGGTGGCGGGGTCGGCATGGAGGAAGACGCTGAACAGGTTGGGACGGCCTTTCAGGATGAAGTTGGCGCAGCGGCCCACGATGACGCAGGCGTGTTTGGCGGCGATATCCCGGATGACTTTGCTCTGGGCCAGGAAGGTTGCGTCTTCCGGCGGCTGTTCTTCCGCCGTGTAGGCATAGTTCTGGGCGTAGAGCTCGTAAAGGAAGCGGCTGGCAAGCTGTTGTTCGTGCCTGCGGATGTAGTCCGGTGTGAGGCCGCTTTGCGTCGCGGTGAGGTACACCAGTTCCGAGTCATAGAATTGGATGCCGAGCCGTTCCGCGATCATGGCGCCGATGGCGTGGCCGCCGGAGCCGTATTCCCGGTCAATGGAGATAACCAGAGGCGCATCCGGAGCGTAGGCCGCCGTTTCTGCGGACGGCAGAGGGGCCTGCATGGCGCCGGGCCGTGCGGCGCGTTCCAGCAGCCTGTCCAGCCAGAATACGTGTTTGTTGAAGAACCGGACGATCATTCCCACCAGAATGGCGGCCACGACGGTTCCTTCCCGGATGCCGGAGAGGCCGTGCAGCAGGAAAAACGAACAGGCGAGGCCGATGCAGACGAGCGTGCAGTCCATGCCGGTTTTCACGGCTCCGAATTCCCATTTGAAGAGTTTGACGAACGCCAGGTTCATGCCTTCCGCCGCCAGCAGGACGGCGTCCGCCTTGACCTGCATGAAGACTCCGAAGCCCAGAATGACGCAGCTCAGCAGGCAGATTACTGCGGACCAGGCGTACCCCGCCGGTTCCAGCGGAGATACCAGCCACATAGAGAAGTCCGTCAGCATGCCGAAGACGAAGACCACGGGGATCTGGAGCAGGTGGACGGGCCGGAACTGCCTTTTGAGCAGGGCCGCCTGCACGGCGACAAAGCTCAGGTGCATGAGGATGGTGATGGTCCCCATGCTCAGAGGGAGGGCCAGGCTGAGGATATAGGGCGTGCAGGAGATGGGGGAGACCCCCAGGCTGGCTTTGGCGGACAGGGCGATGCCCAGGGACATGATGAAGAGGGCCGCCACCAGGACGAAGCAGCGCAGGATGTGTTCTCCAATGCTTCTCCGTACGTGATAGTCTGCCATGGTACCGGATGTTAGTCCTTATGTCAGCATCAAGTCAAGGGTTCAAAAGCCGGAATTCCGGTGGCCGCTTTTTTTCATTTGCTTTCACATGGATGCTTCAGGCATGAAGGATGGCGGACGCCTGTGATTCCGTCCGGAAACCCTGACCGGGAATAGACATGGGAAACGGCTGGAGAAGCGAAGCCGCGCATGAAGGAGGGTGCGGGGGAAGAGGCCGTTTTGCCTGTTCCCGTTCGTACCGGGATTTTGGATCCGGGGTGGGGGCGGGAGGTTTTCCTACAGCTCGAATACCGGGTTTTCCACGGCGTTTTTCACGGCGATGAGGAATTGTACGGCCTGTTTCCCGTCCACCAGGCGGTGGTCGTAGGAGAGGGCCAGGTACATCATGGGCCGAATGGTGATTTGGCCGTCCCTGACGACGGGGCGTTCCTGGATGGCGTGCATGCCCAGAATGCCACTCTGGGGCGGGTTCAGGATGGGGGTGGAGAGCAGGGAGCCGTACGTGCCCCCGTTGGATATGGTGAAGCACCCTCCCTGCAGGTCCTGCATGGAAAGGGCGCCCTTTCGTGCTTTTTCCGCCAGCGCGGCGAGTTCCAGTTCCAGTTCCGGGAGCGTTTTCCGGTCGCAGTCCCTCAAGACGGGCACCACGAGGCCCTTGTCCGTGCCGATGGCGACGGAGATGTCGTAGTACAGGTTTTCCACGATGTCCGTGCCGTCTATTTTAGCGTTGACCTGCGGCACTTCCTTGAGCGCCTTGACGGCGGCCTTGATGAAGAAGCCCATGAAGCCGAGCTTGGTGCCGTACCTTTCCCGGAAGGAGGCGTTGAATTGCCTGCGCAGTTCCATGACGGCGCTCATGTCGCATTCATTGAAGGTGGTGAGGATGGCCGCCTGGTGCTGGACTTGTGCCAGCCGGGCCGCGATGGTGCGGCGCAGGGGGCTCATGGGTTTCCTGATGAAGCGGGGTGCGGCCTGTTCCGGCCCGGCGGATTGCTTTTCCCGTGGTGTTTCCGACGGTTCGTGCGCCTGTTCCGGGAGTTCCTCCGGAGGAGATGCCGCCTTTTTTACGTCCGGCTGCGGGGTGTTTTCCGGTTCCGGAAGCACGGTGGCCTCTTCCTTTTCCGGAACGGAAGTTCCGGCGGACGGGGCAATGCGGCCCAGAACGGCTCCGATGGGGGCTTCAGCTCCTTCCGGTACGAGGATTTCCAGCATGCCGTCCTCATCCGCTTCCAGATCCGTGGAGACTTTGTCCGTTTCCAGCGTGACCAGGGCGTCTCCTCTGGCCACTGCGTCTCCGGCGCCCTTGTGCCATGCGGCTACGGTGGCGGCGGTGATGGATTCTCCGAAACTGGGGATCAGGATGTCGCTCATGGGATGGTGATGGTCAGGATTGGGCGCGCGGTCCGAAGGCCGTGGCGATGAGTCGTTTTTGCGCGGCGGCGTGCAGGGCCTTGGCCCCTTCCGCCGGGCAGGCCATTGGGGGGCGCCCCGCATAGCGGAACGAGGTGGCGAATAGGCGGCCCAGCCGGTTGCGCAGATGTCCCCATGCCCCCATGTTGGAGGGTTCCTCCTGGCACCACACGAAGTCGCGCACTTTCTGGTAGGGGGCGAGCAGGTAGGTAAGCTGTTCCTGCGCCAGCGGGTAGATTTGCTCCACGCGGATGATGACGGTGTCCGTGATGCCGCGTTCCTTTCGGTAAGCGTTCAGGTCGTAGTAGACTTTTCCCGTGCAGAAGACGGCGCGCGTGATTTTGTCCGGAGCCGGGCTTTCCGGATCAGCCAGTACTTCGTGGAACCGGGACGGAGCCAGGAATTCACGGCGGGCGGAGGCGGCTTCCGGCCGGGAGAGCAGGCTTTTTGGCGTGAAGACGATGAGGGGCTTGTGTACGTTCTGGTGTATCTGGCGGCGCAGGGCGTGAAAGTATTGGGCGGGTGTGGTCGGGTTGATGACCTGCATGTTGTCGTCCGCGCAGAGCTGGAGGTAGCGTTCCATGCGGGCGCTGGAGTGCTCGGACCCAGCCCCTTCGTAACCGTGGGGCAGGAGCAGCACGATGCGGCATTTCTGGTGCCATTTGGCTTCCGCGGCCGCAATGAACTGGTCCACGATGACCTGGGCTCCGTTGGCAAAGTCGCCGAACTGGGCTTCCCACATGACCAGGGCGTCCTGGCTTTCCAGGGCATAACCGTATTCGAAGCCCAGCACAGAGGCTTCCGACAGGGAAGAGTTGTAGATGCGGAAGGCGGTGGTGCCGTGGTTCAGTTTTTCCAGCGGCGTGTACACGGAGCCGTTGTTGAAGTCATGCAGGACGGCATGCCGCTGGGAGAAGGTGCCGCGCTGGCAGTCCTGCCCGGAGAGGCGAACGGTGTGGTTTTCCGTGAGCAGGGATCCCCATGCCAGGGATTCCGCCATGGCCCAGTCCAGCGGGCCGTCTTCCCGGAAGGCTTCACGGCGGCGGGAGAGGAAGCGTTTTTCCAGGGTAGGGTGGGGCGTGAAGTTTTCCGGCAGTTCCGTCAGGATGTCTCCGATGCGCCGGAAGAGGTCCGGGCTGATGCCCGTGCGCACGCTGAGGCGGGGAATGGGGGATTCATCCGCATCCTGCGCGCTGACCGGGAGGATGTAGTCCGCCGGGTGCTCCTTCATCTGGTCGTATGCCTGCTGCATGCCGTTCCAGATGCGTTCCCTGATGCCATGTTCCTCCTGTTCCGTCAGTTCCCCCCGTTCCCGGAGCAGGGTTCCGTACAGGGCCGCCGCCGTGGGGCGCGCCTCTATTTTTTTGGTCTGCATGGGGGCTGTGAAGGCGGCCTGGTCCGTTTCATTGTGTCCCAGGCGGCGGTAGCAGTACATGTCCAGAATGATGTCGCGGCCGAATTTCTGGCGGAACTGGAGCGCGAATTCCGCGGCCCAGATCAGGTTTTCCGGGTTTTCCCCGTTGATGTGCAGGATGGGCGCTTCCAGCATCTGGGCCACGTCCGTGGCGTAATGGGAGGAGCGGGCTTCATCCGGGCTGGTGGTGAAGCCGATCTGGTTGTTGATGATCAGGTGGATGGAACCGCCGGTCCGGTAGCCTTTCAGCTGGGAGAGGTTGAGCACTTCCGCCACCAGCCCCTGTCCGGCGAAGGCGGCGTCCCCGTGGAGAATAAGCGGGAGCACATGCTTTCTTTCCATGTCATCCAGGCTGTGCTGCCTGGCCCTGGCGCGGCCTTCCACCACGGGGTAGACGGCTTCCAGGTGGCTGGGATTGGAGGAGAGGTTGATGTGCAGGGGCACGCCGTCCACGTGGCGCGTGGCGGCATAGCCCAGGTGGTATTTCACGTCGCTGCGGCCGATGGGGGATTCCGGAAGGTAGTCCGGCGTGAATTCGTAAAAGATGGTTTTCAGCGGCTTGTGGAGGATGTTTGCCAGCACGTTGAGCCTGCCCCGGTGGGCCATGCCCATTTCCACGTGGGAGATGGCCGCCGCAGGACAGCGTTTGACCAGGGCGTCCAGCAGGACGATGGCGCCTTCCCCCCCTTCCAGGGAGAAGCGTTTTTCCCCGATGAAGCGCTTGCCCAGGAATTCCTCGAACAGTTCCGCCTTGCAGAGGTGGATGAAGGCGTCCCGGCGGGTTTCCGGGCCGTAGTCCACGCCGTCCGCCCGGCGGTCTATTTTTTCCTCAATCCACGAGCGGATTTCCAGGTTGTCAATGTGCTGGTATTCAAATCCGATGGCCCCGCAATAGGTGTTCCGGAGGTGGGCGATGATTTCCCGGAGGGTGAAGATGCGCCCTTTCTGGAAGGTGCCGATGTTGATGGGCTGGTCCATGTCTTCCGGGCGGAAGCCCAGTTCTTCCGGACGTACGGGAACGGTCGCTTCCTCCGGAGAGTCCAGCGGGTTGAAGCGGGCGCATTTGTGCCCCATGACCCGGTATGCCCGGATGAGCTGGTTGACGCGCCCGCGGCCTTCCGCACTTTCCGGCGGAACCGTGTACGGGGAAGCGTCCGCGGCGTTTTCCTCTTCCCGCGGAGCGCCGCCGCTGCCCAGCTCGTATCCCTCAAAGTAGGCCGCCCAAAGGGGATCTACGGACAGCGGATCGTTTTTCCATGTTTCATGGAGCGCCGTGATTTCCTCAGGCGTGAGTCTGGAGAAGATGGAGGCGTTCATGCGGGAAGGATGGACGGAATGGTGAACAGTGGTTTATTCGCTGATTGTCGTCCGCTTTCTGAAGGCGGAATTTCCAACCATTAATAGCTGTGCTCGTTGAGTTGCACCTTTCCGCGGAAGACCCAGTAGATGGCTGCGGAGTAGGCGAGGACGATTGGAACACCGATGAGGGCGATGTAGGTCATCACTATCAGGCTTTCCCGTGTGGAGGAACCGTTGACGAGGGTAAGGGAGTGCTCCGGATTGGGCATGGAGTATAGCAGGTTGGGGAACATGGAGGCCCCAAACATGGCCATCATGCACCCCATCGTGGAGCAGGAGGCGATGAAGGCCCAGCCTGACCGGTTTTTGCTCATGAATATCCAGATGGCCGCAATGGAAACAGCCGCCAGCGCGGCGATGCCGTAGATCCAGGGCGAGCGTTCCAGCGCCGCCGCTACGTGCGGCACGTACAGGAGCGTGGCCGCGCCGTGAACGATGATCAGGATGGTAAAGATGATGATGCAGGGCTTGAGGAGCCTTTTGATTTGCTGCTGGAGTTCACCCTGCGTTTTCATCATCAGGAAGATGCCGCCGTGCATGGCGAAGAGGGCCACCGTCGTGAGGCCCAGCAGGATGGCGTAGGGGTTCAGCAGGCTGAGGAAGGTTCCCGTGAAGTTGCCCTGGTCGTCCAGCGGGATTCCCCTGGTGACGTTCCCCATGGCCACCCCGATGAGCAGGGCCGCAAGGAGGCTGCTGACGGAGAAAGTGATGTCCCAGCCTTTGCGCCACCACGGCATGGGCTGCTTGCTCCGGAATTCGATGGAGACGGCCCGGAAGATAAGGGTGAGCAACAGGAGCATGAAAGCCAGATAGAATCCGGAGAAGACGGAGGCGTACACGTACGGGAAGGCGGCGAAGAGGGCGCCCCCTCCCGTGATGAGCCAGACTTCATTGCCGTCCCATACGGGACCCACGGCATTGAGCATCAGCCTCCTGTTTTCATCTCCCTTGATAAAGAACTGGAGGGTGCCGGTTCCCAGGTCAAAACCGTCCAGAACGGCGTAGCCGGAGAAGAGTACGCCGACGAGGATGAACCAGATGATTTGCAGGTCTGCGAGAGTGAGGTTGTCCAACATGGTTTTAAGTGGGGGGATGGGGATTAGTCTTTGACGAAGGGGACCTGAAGCTTGCCTTCACCCGTGCCGTCGTCTTCCTTCGCTTCCTGGTCGGGGCCTTTGTGGATTTTATGGGTGATTTGATAAAGAAAGAGGGCCAGAAGCAGGGTATAGATGACGAAGAACATGCCCAGCGAGGAGAGTGCCTCCGCCGCGGTGAGGGTGGGGGAGACGGCGTGCTCCGTCCTCAGGATGCCGTACACGATCCAGGGCTGGCGGCCCATTTCCGCCACTGCCCAGCCTACCTGGTTGGCAATCTGCGGCCCCAATACGGAGAAGACAAAGCACCAGAGCAGCCATCGTTTTTCAAAGAGCCAGCCGCGTTTCCACGCCCAGAGGCCCAGCAGGAACAGGGCGCCCAGCGCACAGCCGATGAGGATCATGAGGTGGAAGGAGTAGAAGACGGGCAGGATGGGGGGGCGTTCGTCCTGCGGAATGGCGTTCATGCCGGTGATGGGGGTATCCAGGTCATGATGAGTCAGGAAAGTGAGCATGTACGGGATGGAGATGCCCGTCACTTCATGGGTGGACGGGTTCATCCAGCCGACGAGGTGGAGCGACTGCGGAGCCCCCGATTCCATCACGCCTTCCATGGCGGCAAATTTGGCGGGCTGGTGGATGGAGACTTCACGAGCGCTGGAGTCTCCCGTGATGCCCATGCCTACCACGCCTATCAGTCCGATGACCAGCGCTACCTTGAAGCTTTTCTTGGCTCCGCCCGTGAAGCGTTTTTTGAGGATATACCAGGCAGAGACGCTGAGCACCAGCGTGGCTCCCGCCAGCCAGCACCCCGCCAGGGCGTGCGTCAGGCGGTCCACCGTGGACGGGTTGAAGACCACATCATAGAAGCTGGTGATGTGCGCCTGGATTTTTCCGTTTACTTCCACCAGCTTGTAGCCGGCGGGCGTCTGCATCCAGGAGTTCGCCACAATGATCCAGATGGCGCTGAAATGGGCGCCCAGGGCCACCATGCAGGCGGAGAAGAAGTGCATTTTGGGCCCCACTTTGTCCCAGCCGAAGAGCAGGATGGCCAGGAAGCCGGATTCCAGGAAGAAGGCGAAGATGCCTTCCGCCGCCAGGGGGCTGCCGAAGATGTCGCCTACGCAACGGGAGTAGTCCGCCCAGTTGGTGCCGAACTGGAATTCCATCACGATGCCGGAGGCCACGCCCAGCGCGAAGATGATGCCGAATATCTTGGTCCAGAATTTGGCCTGCTTGTGGTAGAGCTCGTTTTTTGTTTTCAGCCAGAGGCCTTCCAGTGCCACCAGTACCACCCCCAGGCCGATGGTCATCGGCGGGAAGATGTAGTGGAACATGATGGTGACGGCAAACTGAAGACGGGATAATAAGACCGGATCGTCCATGATTGATTGGGGATGAGTGGTTGTTTATGGAACAAGATGCCGGCAGCCAAATTCCGGAACCTTTATGTTTTATACATCCCGGAGAGGGCTTTGTTCAATTATTTTCCTTCTGCTCTGACAACTTTTTTAGATTTTCTCTAAAAAACAAGGGCTTAAAGGCGGATGAACGCTTCCGTGCCTTCTTCCGTCAAGTCAAAAAGGGTCAGCATGTCCTGCGGGGAAAGGCGAATGCAGCCGTGGGAGTCCGGTGTTCCGAGGCTGTCCGTCCGGTTGGTGCCGTGGATGTAGATGTAGCGCTCCCGCGTATTGGCGTTTCCGGGGTCCAGGCCGTCCAGCCACAGGATGCGCGTCAGGATGAAGTCAGAATGTTCATTCATGCCCTCCGGGATGGCGGCCGGGTAGCGGCCAACCGGGAGCCGAGAGACGAAGATGGTGTCCTCAGGCAGTCCCGCTCCGATTTTTTTGCAGATGCGGAAGCGGCCCAGGGGCGTTTTTCCTGACCCCTGCTGACTGCCTGTGCCGGCTTTCCCGCTGGAAACAGGGCAGGAAAACAGGATTGTTCCGGCGGATTCCAGGGTCAGCTTCTGCCGGGAAAGATTAATGTGCAGAACCGCGGGAGGAGACATGCCGGGAAAGGAAAAAAGAGAAAAGGGGAACGGGAATGGGATTAGGCTTCCTGCTCCATGCGGGCGATGATGGCGCGAATGGCGTCCGTGAGCTGCCGCGCCACGTTGTTGTAGGCGGCCTGCCCGCATCCGATGGGGTCACTGATGTTCCTGTTGTCCGTGTAGCAGGTGACCAGCCTGATCTTGTCCGCGTGTTCGGGAAAGTTGGCCAGCATGACGGCCAGATGGCTTTCCGTCATCGTGTAGATGTCCGTGGATTCTTCCACCAGTTCCTGCGTGACGGCGCGGCTTGCATGGCCGGAAAGGTTTACTCCGTGCTCCCTCAGGACATGGAGCGTTTCCGGACTTGCTCCCTGCCCGTTCCAGGCCGCCGTACCTGCGGACCCCGCGAGCCATTCCGGATGGCTGGCGGAAAGCTTCAGGAAGAGGCCTTCAGCCATGGGGCTGCGGCACGTGTTTCCGGTGCAGATGAAGAGGATCTTTTTACGCTGGTTCATGAATCAGACTGTTTTTTGGGGTGGTGCGGAATGGGAACCTCATTAGGTTCCTGGTACAGGTTGTCCGGAGGGAGAACGCTGCCGGCTCCGTTTCCGTTTTCCGGAAGGGTGGAGGGCGGCGGATCTTCCTCGTCATCTTCTTCCGCATCATGTAAAGGAGGGGAAAACCAGGGAATCAGGCTGCCGGCCAGGGCCACGCCCAGCACGCCGGTTACGGGAGTCATGACGGGGAACCACACCCCGTGTACGGAAAAAAGGTACCACGCAAGGATGGGCGCCGACAGGATGCACAGGATCCACAAGAGCCAGCGCCCCCGTTTCCGGAAGCGGAGGGCCCACGTGGCCAGGAGCAGCACGTCCAGCACAATGACCCATTGTACCCATGCGGGAGCCACCGGAACCAGCACGGGAGGGGCCGGGGACAGGGCTCCCATGATGCTGCGGATGGTTTTTGCCGTCAGGAGCGCCTGGGCGTCGGGAGCCTCGGAGGGGGTGAAGGGTTCGGAAACGATGACGGCGTCTGCGGAGGAAAGGAGTTTTCTGACGGTGCTCATATCCGGGGGACGGAGGCCGGACATGACGGGAACGATGACTTCCTGCGTGTCCAGTAGCGTGGGAGCGCTGTTTTCCGCCAGCGGGATGCGGCCATATTCATCCAGCGGAATGGAACGGTTGTTGCCGAGAAGGAGGGTATCGCCGGGGATGAGCCTGACGTCTTCCGGGTCCAGGTCCAGCGCATTCAGCGCAGCGACGAGGGGAAGGGTGGGGATGATGTCTTCTCCCCAGCGGACAAAGAGAGGGAACGATTTGCCGCTTTCCTGGCTTGCGGAGAACAGGTCGCTGTTTTCCACAACCGTTCCCAGCGTGCCGGCTTCCGTGGTTATTTGGGGTGCTTCCCCCACCAGCCTGTCCGCACGGGGGAATTGGTCCGTTTTGCCGATGATGTTACCGGGAGGGATGGCCAAATGCTTCCAGCCGGACGGCAGGGACGCTCTGCGGGATGATTCGCTCATCTGGCGTCCCAGCGCTTTGTGGCGGAAGCGGTCCAGTTCATATCCCACGGCAGATTTGACGATGTTGTCGGGTTCCTCTTCCCAGGCCATGGGGGCAATGACGTAAACGTTTCTGGCGCCCTGTTCGTACAGGTGGCGGAACAGAACCGTATAGTCCATCGGATTGGGCGGATAGGTGGGGAAACTGTTCAGGGCGGATTCCCGGTGCAGGGAGACGACGGGGAGAGGGGCCGTCTGTCCCTTGTTGAAAAACTCGTAAGGCTGTAGAACAATGTCGCTTTCGGCGTTCAGCCCCTCCGTCCTTATGGTGTGGTATTCCTTTTGCAGGGCGCGGACGGCGGCCCGTTCATAAAAAAAGACGGTAGGGGGGATGAGCAGGTAGCCGAATATCCAACCCAGCCCCAGCGAGAGCTGGAAAAGGGACAGAATGAGCAGGAATTTGGGTTTAAGAGTCATCAGGGCGGCCAAATAGTTATTCTAGCATGCCTGCCAGAGGCTCGGCAAGCATGGAACCGGGGAGAAGACGGCGCAGATGCGCCAGCCCTGCGGGGATTTGTTTCAGATACCAAGTTTTCCCTTTGTTGTGGCCGATGTTGGCGTACGCGCCCAGCATCTGCATGAGCCTTTGCAGTGCGCATGCTCGGAAGATGTCGCGGTCCAGGGCGCGCCCGGTGAGGTGCTCCCATTCCCGGAGCAGTTCGTCCGTCTGTTCCGTTTCCAGATGCGCGTACCCGTCAAACACCAGGGAAGCCAGGTCATACTCCGGACGTCCGCCGCGCATGCCCTGGAAGTCGATCAGCCAAGTTTTTCCTGCATGGATGTGCACGTTCTGCGACTGGCTGTCCCGGTGAACGGGGCAGAGCGGCAGGCCGGCCAGGAATTGCGCCATTTTCCGCAGCGCGGGATGGTTCAGGAAGCCGTTCGCGGACAGGCCCAGGTGCGTGCCCAGCAGATGTTCCGCAAAATATTCCTGCTCCCAGCGGTACAGGGATTCGTCAAAAGAGGGTTGAAAAGAAAAATTTTCCGGGAAGGGGCATTCATGCAGCAGGCGGAGCTGTTCCATGGCCCGGATGTAGCGGAAACGGAGTTTCTCCCAGGGTTCGCTTCTGAAAGACAGGAGATTGTCGTCTCCCAGGTCTTCCGCCAGGGCTGCTCCGCAGCCAGGGCCTAGGGGTTCGTAGTCATAGACCTCCGGCACGTTGACGCCGTTGGCGCGCAAATGGCGATCCGCGGGGATGAAAGAGTCGTTGTCCGCGCGATCATCTCCCCAGAGAATGCCGATGCAGGTCCGGTCTCCCAGGCCGATGCGCACAATAGTGCGGCCGGATGCGCCGAGGGCAATCGTCCGGAAGTCCTCTTCCCGGGGCGTGACGTGAAAGCTCCGTTGGACCAGGCGGGAGAGTTCTTTCATGGGAGGAATGCAGGGAGCCGCCGTGCAGGCGGAAAGGGAAGGAATCAGGCGGGGAACTGGTGGTTTTCTCCATAGCCATAGTTTTCCACGACGTAGTCCACGTCCTTGTCACCGCGGCCGGAACAGTTGACCAGAATGGCTCTTCCGGGGTTTTCCTGCGCCCACTTCATGGCATACGCAATGGCATGGGAACTTTCCAGGGCCGGAATGATTCCCTCATAGCGGGAAAGTTTGAAGAAGGCATCCACGGCTTCCTCATCCGTGGCGGTTACATAATTCACGCGGCCGATGTCGTGCAGGTAGGCGTGTTCCGGCCCCACAGAGGGGTAGTCCAGGCCGCTGGCCACGGAATGGACCGGGCCGGGGTTGCCGTCGTCATCCTGGAGCATGATACTTTCGAAACCGTGCAGAACGCCCTTGCTCCCGTAGGTGATGGAGGCGGAATGCTCCCCTAGTTTGGGGCCTTTGCCGAGCGGCTCCACGCCGTAAATATCCAGCGGATCGCCCAGGAAGGCGGTGAACATGCCCATGGAGTTGCTGCCGCCGCCCACGCAGGCGCACACGGCGTCCGGGAGCAGTCCGGTCATTTCCAGGAACTGTTCCCGGGCTTCCACGCCGATGCACATCTGGAAGTCGCGCACCATTTGGGGGAAGGGGTGGGGGCCTACCACGGACCCGATACAGTAAATGGAGTCCTTGTAGCTGTTCAGGTAGGAATCAAAGGCGGAATCCACGGCTTCCTTCAGGCTCTGGAGTCCGTGGGTGACGGGAACGACCTTGGCTCCCAGAATTTTCATGCGTGTGACGTTGGGCGCCTGCTTGGCAATGTCGACCGCTCCCATGTGAATCTCGCATTCCAAGCCGAAGAAGGCGGCCGCCGTCGCCAGCGCCACGCCGTGCTGGCCCGCGCCCGTTTCCGCAATGATGCGTTTTTTGCCCATATATTTGGCGAGAAGGCCTTCCCCCATGCAATGGTTGAGCTTGTGCGCGCCCGTGTGGTTCAGGTCTTCCCGCTTCAGGTAAATCTGGGAGGTGCCCAGGTGGCGGGACAGGCGTTCGCAGTGGTAAACGGGAGTGGGACGCCCCTGGAACTGCTTGCGGATGCGGCGCAGTTCGTTGATGAACTGGGCGGAATGGGCGATGGTCTGGTAAGCCTCCGTGATTTCTTCAAAGGCGGGGACGAGTTCGTCCGGCAGATAGACGCCGCCGTATTCGCCGAAGCGACCCCGGGCATCCGGAAAATTGCGCAGATAAGTATGGAGATCCATGGTGTGTTTCATTCGTGACTGCCAGTATTTAGCACGATGACCCGGTCCAGGCAAAAACAATCTCCACCGGAAGCCCGATTTAAGAGCTGGAAAGCGGCCGTGAAAAGCGTTCCGGCAGGCAGGAACGGCCGGGAGGAGGAACTCCTCCTTCAACGTCCTCCCTGCATGGCTGGCAGGGAGGGGGAAAGAAACGGACCTGTGCCCGGTTTTCAGCCCAGGCGGCGTCTTTTGATGGACTTGCCGGTGTCCGCGATGGCTTGGCGCGCCTCATGGTCCGGACCGGCCATCAGGGCGGCCAGGTCCCGGACGATGTTCTGGCGCATGCGGTCCACCAGTTCCCGCCCTTCCTGGGTGATGGCGACCATGATCTTGCGTCTGTCCTTGGCCGCGCTCATGCGGGTCAGGTAGCCCATTTCCTGGAGTTTGTCCACCATGCCGGTCGCCGCCGCCGTGGAATGGCCCATCTTCTGCGCGATGCTGGACATGCTCAGGAAGTCCTCGCTGGCCAGATAGGTCAGCAGGAAAAACTGAGGGTAGGAAACCTTGCCTTCATTCAGCTCCGGAGAGAGGTTGAGAATGCAGGAACGCTGGGTGAGCAGGACGAAGTCCGCCAGCTTGTTTGCTTCTTCAGAAATGGAGTTCATCGACGTTGTGAATGTTTGGGGTAAGTTTGGTGCTGTGTTCGCATCCGGAAGCTGTCCGGCGGTTCGGCAAACCTACCTCTTGCATCTTTCCGGAGCAAGTCAAAAAGATAAATTTTTATTAAAATTTTACATTTGCGGATAGTACGACTTTTGGTGGTAACTTTTATACAATATGTTGAATGTGAATAGAATGATATTATTTTGATGATATAATGTGAATAACATGTAAAAAAGATGCGTAACCTGCTGAGAAAATAAATCATTTCCGTATCCGGCATTTATAGCTGTCAAAAATGCCGGAAAAAGATGGATGCAGGATGACAAGGCCCTGCCGGATCAGGATGGCGGAAACGGGAAAAAGGCTGGAATTTGCCACTTCCAACGGAAAGTTTTATGCCGGAGCGGAGGCGCTTCAAGGGGATGGAAAACGGTGGATTTGCGGTGCCAGGCCCGTTCCGGAAGAGTTGGAATGCCTTCTCCGTGGAGGAGGCTTTTTTCTTTAAAACATCCTTATGGAAAATGCCCCTAAAGTGCTGTCTGCCAGGAAATGGCTCCGCCGATGCGAAGTTTCCGTGCAGGAGGGGTAAACGGGGGTGAAAGACTGTGGAAAGGCGTCAGTTCAGAGTCAGGTCCGGAGACGGTACAGGCGAGGAGCCGGGCGGGCAGGCTCACGTGCAGAGAGGCATTTTTCTCCGGGTTTTCCCTTCAATTCAGGGATATTCGGGTGGACGGGAAGCTTTCCTTCCTGTTACTGCCTTCTGGTGGCAAATGCTTCTCCGCCGACCAGCCAGTTCTTTCCATCCGGGGTATGGATGTTTTTCCAATGGAACGTATGATCCGTGATGTCGGAAAAAATCCATTTCATGTTCTTTTGCGTGATTTCGGTCAGGATGATCTGGCCGTCCTCCTTTTTAGCTTCAAGTTGTACGGCTTCCCCGGCGGTTCCGTAAAAGATGTCCCACGCGCGTTTTCCGGGGTGGTAAATCCTGATGGTTGTTCCGTAGGCCGCATCCGGCCACGTTTTCGTCTTCCTGGCCTGGCGGGAAGGGCAGATAAAGATGTCCTGAATGGCCGTGCCTTCCAGAACCCAGGAGAAAATCCATTCCCCCGGAACATGGCGTTCCTGTTCCGTACCATGGCCGTCAATCCATTCCATGTCCCAGGTTCCCACCAACGGACCGAACCAGTTGTCTTCTTCCGGAATGGAGGGGTGTTTGCCCTGGCTCGTCAATGCTTCTTCAAATTCTTTCATGTGTTTGTGAAGAGAGGGAGTGTATTTTGCCTTCCCGTGGAGAAGAAACGGAGACGGGGACGTTGATTAGCCGGGCAATTCCGGGGAAAGGCGTCTACCCGTACCGCCGCAGGAGGCGATTGATGATTGAGCCGGAAGTCCGGAATCTGGGAACAAATCTCGGTCCATGAAAAACAGGAACGCTGGCGGTAGGGAATATCGTGGGTAGTAAAACGGCTTTTTTCAAACGGGCTGTACAGGGGAAGGAAAGTCTATCCCTCCGGCGGGGAGAGGGGAAGGCCATTCTCCGGGGCACGGTTTTTCATGAAACAGGGCCGGAGAATGGCCGGAAAGCCGCTTGTTGCGCGTTAATTGGCGGGTGGAGGGGTAAAGACGCGGGAACCCAGGTCCTTGTCCAGGAGGAGCATTCCCTGGCCTTCTCCCTTGATCAGGCGGAGCTTGCTGATGATGTCCTTGACGGTTTCCTCTTCCTCCACCTGCTCGCTGACGAACCAATGCAGGAAAATGTCCGTGGCAAAGTCCTTTTCCTCCTTGGCCAGGCGCACCAGCTCATTGATGCGGCGGGTAACTTCCTGTTCATGCGCAAGCGTGGCTTCGAACACTTCCAGTACGTTGGCCCACTGGGCCGCGGGAGCGTCAATGGGAAGCATGACCACCTGGCCGCCGCGGGCCAGCAGAAAATCATAGAGCTTCAGGGCGTGGGCGGTTTCCTCCTGGTACTGGACGCGCATCCAGTGGGCAAACCCCGTGAGGCCGGCGTCCTGCATGTAGGCGGACATGCCGAGGTAGAGGTTGGCGGAATACATTTCCCATTTGATTTGCTCATTCAGAGCAGTTGCCATTGTTGTACTGATCATAATAAATAATCCTGTTGATTTCCCTTTCCTTCTACAAAACAAAGTCCGCAGGATCAAGATAATCCTGCGGACTGTATGACGGGAAATTCAGGGAAAAACCGCTAAATCAGGCTTCTACGGAAACGGCTTCCGGAGTTTTTTCCACGGGGGCTTTTTCCGTATCCAGGGACACGGTTACGATTTTTTCCTCTTCCGCGGCAGGTGCTTCCACTGCGGGGGCCTGTTTGGAGGCCGGAGTTTCGGAAGGCTGTATAGCTTCTTCCTGCGGGGCGGGCTGTGATGCGTCTTCCTTGACGGCGGCTGCCGCCTTGTTCCTGCCTTTGGCGGGTTTCGCTTCCTTTTTAGGCTGGGACGGGGCAGAAGCCGTCTTCGGCTGGCTTACGGTGTTGTTGGAGAAAACCAGAATATAGCCTTGTTCGGAAAGCCACAGCAGGTCGCGGACCAGAAGCTGCTGCTTTTCCTTGGCCTGGGCGGTTTCTTCTTCCGTCACACCTTCATGGTCCGGAATGGGGGAAAGCTCCTTGAGCATGACGTCCACTCCCTTGCCGGGATGTTCCTTTGCCCAGTTCACAATGGACATCAGGGAATCGGAAAGGATGGTGCCTTCCGTCATGGCCTTGGGCCGCGCGGGTCCCGTATAGTGGTTGCCCTGCCATTTGAAGATGGGCATGTGATGGCGGGCCAGTCCGTGGCAGAGGTTCGGAATAAGCATGCTGGGATGACGCCGGGTGGTGCTGGAAAGTTGAATCAGATGAGCCCACAGGCCGGGAGAAAGATGGTTCTTTTTCACTGCGCCGTTTACGAACACCTTGTCCGTGACGTCATAACACTCTTCAAAATGATTGGCTTCAAAGTCCTGTTCCACGGCGGACGGAGTTTCCAGAAGGGCTTCCGGAGCTCCTTCCCGGAGGGGCTTCCAAACCGTGCGTTTGGAAACGGAGGCCTGCCAGGCTTCCACGGTTTCTTCGCTCTTGTCCGTGACGATTTTGGAACGGAAAACCTCGAAAGGCATGTCCACAAACTTGGTGCGGTGCAGATTCATCAGGGCGGACTGGTAGCCGTGCCAGTTAACCGGGCCTATCAGCTCATTGTTCAGGGAACACTTGGCAATCGCCTTGAAATCTCCTTTAGGGGCTTCCACTTCCTGTTCCACGGACTCATAATACCTGGGCAGCCATTCGGCGTTCCAGAGGTGTTTGACGGCCTCCTGGCGGGAAATAAAGCAGGCTCCGTCGCCATGCTTGCAATGGTACAGGTCCGGACCGTTTTCCTGCTTCATGAAGACCAGGTCATAACGGTCAAATGCGCCCATGACCACCTTGGCCAGGTCCATCAGGGAAATGGTGCGGCGGTGCTTCTGCACCTCCTGGGAAAGCGCGGCCAGGCCGGAGTCCACGGGGCGCAGCTCCACGCGCAGCCCTTCCGCCGGTTCCGCCTGCGGCGCCCGCGCGGGGCGTTCATGGCGGTCTCCGTCGCGGCGTCCGCGGAAAGGTCCGCGGCTGCGGTCGTCCCGGTTAAACCTTTTTTCTCCCTGTCCGTCAAAACGGCGTTCCCCCCTGGGGCGGTGTTCGTCATGGTTGTCGCGGCGCGGCCGGCGGTCACTCTGACGATCCCTGTCACGGTAAGCTGGCGAGGAACCGGAATATTCCTTCCGGGCTCCGGCTCTTGCCCATGCCGGACCAAATTGGAAGTCGGCCAGGCCGGAAAGATCCGGCAGTTGCTGCTTGGAGTCTGTGGAGGGAGTTTCTTCGGTCATGATGTACGGGTTGTTTCAATAGCAACTAAATGAGGTATATGGCAATCATTTTACGTGCAAACGCCCCTAAAAATGTTCAAACTGTCATGAAATGCGGCTGGAAATGCTTGTCATCCGCCTCATTTTTTCATCCAACCTTCGTTAAAAATTTCTATTTTATGGATAAAATACGTCAACGACTTTCCGAACTCGGCTACTCCGTTTATGATGCTCCGGCCCCGGTAGGCTCCTATGTCCAGTGCGTGCGCACGGGCAATCTGCTTCATCTCTCCGGCGGCATTTCCGTAAATGGAGAGGACAAATACTTTGGCAAGGTGGGGCAGGACCTCTCCGTGGAGGAAGGCCAGGCCGCGGCGCGGGCTGCCATTCTCAACCGTCTGGCCGTCATCGTGCAGGCGGTGGGCTCCCTGGAAAAGGTTTCCCGCATCGTAGCCGTCAACGGCTTTGTCAATGCAGGGCCGGAATTCTATGACCATCCCAAGGTGCTCAATGGCGCCTCCGACCTGCTGGTGGAAGTCTTCGGGGAAATCGGCCGCCATAGCCGGACCGCCGTTGGCGTGTCTGCCCTGCCGCTCAACGTAGCGGTGGAAATCAGCATGGTCGTGGAAGTCCGCGATTAGGCAATTGACGGGCCTGGAGGGATTCGGGCTTGAATCCGCCCGGTATTCCTGTAAAGTGCCGTCCGGTCAATGCCCTCGTGGCGGAATGGTAGACGCTGCAGACTTAAAATCTGTTGTCCGCAAGGACGTACCGGTTCGAGTCCGGTCGGGGGTACTTCACTAAACAGCAATAAATTGCATAGATAAAAGGCTCGCTTTTGGCGAGCCTTTTTCGTTTTAGGGAGTGCGGGAATTACAGGTCAACGCTTACACGTGTAGTGAGAGAGAATTTGAAGAGAAAATCAGGATTGAACCCTCCGTATTCTACCAGCACCCGGAGGCGGTAATTCTCAAAATTACGATACCCGCAGGCCCTCCCTTGGACGAACTTCATCTTCCGGTGAATCCTTCCGTGATTGCCTCGTTCTTCCTGTACCTCCACATACGGATGAGCAGGGCAAACCACTTCCTGATGGTCACCGCTATTTTGCCAAGTTCCATCGGAGCCTCATGGAGCGGCATTCTCACCATTTCCTTGAGTTGGCCGATGTCGCTTCTGTATTGTTTAACCGTCTGTAATAAGTTGCCTAACTTCTCCCTGAACTCATGGCATACCCAGATGGCCGGGTTGATCTTAAAGGAGCGAATCCGGGTTTTGCTTTCCCGGACCATCAGCTTGCAGCCCCTCTTTCTCAAGGAGGGGTGATGAAACTGCTCGTGGATGATGCGTTTCTTCGTGGTTGACGGACACCGAAGTCCTTGTCCATGATTTTGTTGTCAACGTTTTTGATGTTATTCCCGGGTACTGGAGCGGCGATGCGATTTACTGGGAAGCTTTTCAGGGAGCAGGCCGGCAATGGGTTTTCTGAAGAGATGGGCGGCACTGTTGGCGTCTGAATAGTCTGGTGTTGATGATGGCTTTTTTGGCGGATCATTCACCGATTTTGACGTTGAGCCAAATGAATGGAAGATGCGGGCATGTGTTTGTCAAAAAGCTGGACTGGTAACAAAGGTAAAAGACTGGAAAAGTTTTTCAGCTGCCATGCCGGGTAGTCTGTTTTTTCCTGTTTCCGTCAAGATATTGCTCCTGGTATCTCTGTCGGTCATGGGATGGCAAGGTGCTTTCCATTTTATCCGGTTGTGGAAAAATGAACAGCTCCGTCCATGGAATGTTCCTGGGCGGAGCTGTTTGAAGAATCGGCCTCCGGAATGTTGTACCGGAAAGACAGATTTCTATTTATGAGCGTTCTCGTAAAAGAGGTTGCCGTAATATTGGGGGATGAGCCAGTCCTTCCCCCAGGATGTTTGTTTGAGTTGTTCTATGTCTTTGGGAATGAGATCGTCGGCGGTCAGTTCGTTTTTGTCGTCTACGTTGCAGTTGTAGGGTTCGCACCCCCATTCCTTGCGGATGTAGTCGGAAAAGTCCTCTATCCGGATAACCGTGTCAATCCGGTGCGTGAAGAGGAAATGGTTATATTGCGACTGGAGGTGAACTTCAAACGGATCCGGGTAGTTCCGGTCGTTGAGTTTGATGAGCAGGAGCATTGTTTCAATGAAACAGCGCTTGTCCTTGCAGGCTGCCGTGTAGGGAAGGGGCAGATCTGAGGCAATGCACCAGGAATAATTGCAGAGATTGACGAAACGGTCCACAGGATCGCGGTAGGTGATGATATGACGGTAGCTTCCAAGTTTTTCCGCGTTGTAGCCCGCATGTCCCCTGACCTGGGAGCAGGCGAAACCGTCTCTCCATATCGGGTTTTGAGCTCCGTTGTAGTGTGTCGTGTATCCGTTGTATTCGTGCAGTGTAGTTCCGAGCATAGTAGAACAGGCATTTTTGGAGACCAGATAGCCTACTGTCTTATGCTCATGAGAGACAACGAAGCGTGTGCCTTCCCTTGCATGGGGGTCACTGCACAGGAAACGAAGTCCTCCCCGGGAGTTGAGCAGGATCCATTCGTCTGTAGCGGGGTTGTGGTGCAGGTATTCCAGAGAACGGTATTTGGGCCACCACAAGGTCATGGAGGTTTCCGATCTGGAGAGAATCTGGGCCTGGTCCGGACAGGAGTCCGTCCGGGTGAGTCTGTCGCCTTGAATTTCACAATCAGCTTGGAAATGATAGGCAACGACGCGTATGATTTGGTTGTTAGACATGCTTCTGTTTTACAGGATTGCTGTGAAACATGTAACAGGAAACGGAACAGGGAAAAGAGTGCCACTTCCTGGACAGACGGGATTGGCGAAAGGGATTTGCCTTGTGTTTTTTGCTTCCCAATGTTTATTGAAGACATTGTCCGGAAGATGTCTCCAAGGAGAATATCCCTTGACGGTAGAATATAAAAACAGTTCGGTTTAAGGGAAAAAACTATTTCCCCTCGTCCCATTTACGGCAGGGAATTGGTCCGTGGCTTAATACGGTTCTGTACGTTTTCCCAATCCCTGTGAAAACAGTTTTTTTGTTTGTGATTCATTCTCTTTTCTCTGCGGGAAAAATAGCCGGCTACGATTTCCCGGATTTCTTCCAGCCATTTGTAGCAGCCATCGGGCGTACGGCCTGCAATGATGCGGAACATTTTTCTTTCAAGGGAGGTTATTCCGCAGAAAGCGAAGATTCAGTTTTTCCTGATGTGCTTGGAGAGGATCGCCGAAAACGAATTGTTCACGTTTCTCCAGAGTACTGGAAGTATTGAAAATCAGGGGCGCTTTGCTTTCAGCAGGTCGATGGAGCCGTGTCCGTTGTCTCCCTTCGGAAATTTCCTGCCTGAGAGCGTGTTCCTTCAAGGTTTCCACGGCTGCCGTGGCAATGGCCGCATGGAAACTGTCCTTTCAAGTATGTCCCGGAATAACGGATATGTTCATGTCGGTCGATGAGGTTGTTGACCCCCGTCTGTGTAGAAGTAGTGTTCCAGCTGCATTGCCCCCAGGGCTAACTCGAACTTATTTCTTTTTCCTCAGAAGCCTGTCATGATTAGAACGATGTTTCCCTTTATAAAGATAATCAGTTTTGCTGTTCCTGCCAACTGTACGGTCAATGAGATCGGGAATGTCTTCCTTTGAATATCCTGCCTTGAGAAGGAATTCCTCCGCGTTGGCATAGTTGCCTGGAAATACGGCAACAAGGATTTCCATGAACGTTTTTTCAAGCTCTTTGACTTCGTCTTCGAAAACCTGATTTCTCGTGTTGATAAAAGACTCTCCTGTTGCAACGTCGTTCATGAGTTTCCGAAGATCTTCCATTTTAAGATGACGGAGCTTTTTTACTTGTTCTTCGGCAGGTCGATGAGCAAGGCTTCCTTGTTGAGGGTCGTCCTCGGTGATCCGGAAGGGATTGGTCTCGTGCGCACTTTTGAATTGCCTCAATATATGGGCATAATAAGGGAGCAGGAGGCGTGTAATAATCTGCTTCTTTTCAGGCTCCCTGATTTTATCGGTTTTTCTAACCAATCTGATATATTTTTCCATGAAGAGACAAACCTTGGATTTTTGGTTAATGTCAGACATTTCGTCAATGTTTATTTCCGGTTCGGTTTGCTTGTATGTGTTGAAGGAAAAGGTGGGGGCCAAAGCTACGAGGTAGCAATGCCATATTTTTTCCCTCAATTCGGTATCAACATTGTCTCGTGTCGTTACCTTGAAGGTATGTGTATGTTTTTTAGCCTTTTCATAAAATGATTTGAACAGCTTGTTCCGCAGGGATGAGGAAAGTTCCCGGACGGCGGGAGAGGGCTGTCGGTATGAGTCAATGCAGGCGGGACTTTCCAGCATGGGGTGGGAGTCGGCAGCATTGGCCGCCCCGATAAAGAGACAGACCACAAATATGTATAAAGGTGGTAACGTGTTCATAGTATTTTAACCTTCATTGCTGTTCTTTTTAAGGCCGTGCCAGATTTTTCTGCGATGGTTTTCGTCGTAAGTTTGTCAATAGCCTCAATATAAGCTTGCCATTTTGCTTTCCTGAAAAATAGCATTTTCTTTTTCATTTCCAGGCCTGACATTTTCTGAATGAACAGGGAAATCACATTTTCCCCTCTGTCAATAGGATGTTGGCACTGAATCAGATTGCCAGAGAATAAAACCAAAACCGTGGGAATAGGGAAGAAGAGTCCGCAAACATGCAGCCTTAAAAGATGGAATCATGGAGGGCCTGAGGCGAGGTATATTGAAAATGGAAGGACCTTATATGAAATTGAACGTCTTGGGGAACCGTTTGAGGGCAGGGAATGCCATGATTTTTTGTTTACGCACTAAAAAAGCGCCTCCCATGGCGGGAGGCGCTTGGAAACAGGTTGATGAAAGCAGCCAGTTACATGCCCTTGTTCTTCATGGCTTCCGCCAGGGCGGCGCCCATCTGGGCCGGGGTCTTGGCGACCACGATGCCCGCTTCGCGCAGGGCTTCCTGCTTGGCGGCGGCGGTGCCTTTGCCTCCGGCCACGATGGCGCCCGCGTGGCCCATGCGGCGTCCCTTGGGAGCCGTGGCTCCGGCGATGAAGGCGGCCACGGGCTTCTTGCAGTTGTTTTTGATCCATTCAGCGGCTTCCTCTTCCTCGGAACCACCGATTTCACCGATCATGATGAAGGCGTCCGTGTTGGGGTCTTCCGTGAAGAATTGAACGGCCTGCTGCTGGGTCATGCCATGGACGGGGTCGCCGCCGATGCCGATGCACATGCTCTGGCCCAGGCCCATGTTGGTGACCTGCCAGACGGCTTCATAGGTGAGCGTGCCGGAACGGGAAACGATGCCGATTCTGCCGGGCTTGAAGATGTAGGCCGGCATGATGCCGATCTTGCAGCTGGCGGAGGGGTTGACGATGCCGGGGCAGTTCGGGCCGATGAGGGTCACGTCCTTGTCTTTCAGGAATACCTTCACTTTCTGCATGTCTTGCACCGGGATGCCTTCCGTGATGCAGACGATGAGCTTGATGCCCGCGTCCGCGGCTTCCATGATGGCGTCAGCCGCGAAGGGCGGCGGGACGAAGATCATGGAGGCGTTGCAGTCCGTGGCCTTTTTGGCTTCCGCCACAGTGTCGAATACGGGGACCTTGCCTTCAAAGAGCTGGCCGCCCTTGCCGGGAGTTACGCCGGCAACCACGTTAGTGCCAAAGTCCATGCAGTTTTTGGCGTGGAATGCGCCGGCGCTGCCGGTGATGCCTTGCACGACGAGACGGGTGTTTTTGTCAATGAGAGATGTCATTGTCGTAATAAATGGTGAGGGTTATTTGACTGCTGCAACCGCCTTCTGGGCAGCTTCGTCCAGATTGTCGGCAGGGATGATGGCGATGCCGCTGTCGGCGAGGATTTTCTTGCCGATTTCCACGTTGGTGCCTTCCAGGCGGACGACAAGCGGGATTTTCATGTCGATGTTTTTTGCTGCGGCCACGATGCCCTGGGCGATGACGTCGCAGCGCATGATGCCGCCAAAGATGTTGACGAGAAGGGCCTTGACGTTCTTGTCGCTGGTGAGGATGCGGAACGCGTTGGTGACCATTTCCTCCGTAGCGGAGCCGCCCACGTCCAGGAAGTTGGCGGGATCGCCGCCGTAGTATTTGATGATGTCCATCGTGGCCATGGCCAGTCCGGCGCCGTTCACCATGCAGCCGATGTTGCCGTCCAGGCCGATGTAGTTCAGGTCGTATTTGCCGGCTTCCACTTCGCGGGGGTCTTCTTCCGTTTCATCCCGCATTTCCATGATTTCCGGATGACGGTACAGGGCGTTGTCGTCAAAGTTGAATTTGGCATCCAGGGCGCACACGCGGTCATCCGTGGTGACGACGAGGGGGTTGATTTCCACCAAGGAGCAGTCCAGGGCGGTGAAGAGCTTGTAAACATTGGTAATGAGCTTGGTCGCCTGGCGGAGCAGGGGACCGGTGAGGCCCAGAGCCACGGCGATTTTGAGGGCCTGGAAGGGCAGGATGCCCAGGGCCGGGTCAATGTGTTCGCGGATGATGGCTTCCGGGCGGGTGGCCGCTACTTCTTCAATGTCCATGCCGCCTTCCGTGCTGGCGACGATGACGGGGCATTCCCGGGCGCGGTCCTGCAGGATGGCGAAGTAGCATTCCTTTTTAAGGTCCACGGCTTCCGCCACCATGATCTTGCTGACCAGCTTTCCGGCTTCCCCGGTTTGCTTGGTGACCAGTACCTGGTTGAGCATCTTGCCGGCTACGTCTTCCACTTCCTCCACGGAGTTGACGACGTGCACGCCGCCCTTGAACCCGTTTTTGAATGTCCCTTTGCCGCGTCCTCCGGCATGTACCTGTGCCTTAACTACGTATTGGGAAACGCCCATGTCGCGGGCTACTTGTGCTGCTTCCTGGGCGGTGGTGGCGGCAATGCCCTTGGGAGTTGCCACGCCAAAGCGCTCAAAGAGTTGTTTTGCTTGATATTCGTGAATATTCATGACAGTGGGCCGTTCGGCCAAATGTTTGCGGAAGAAAGGCTAGGACTATTTCCCGTGCCGGTCAAGGGATAATGGTTTGGTCTTTTTATTTTTTTCCCGTTACCGTTGTGGAAATCAAAGAGGACAGAAGGCTTGACTGTCTGCATAAAGATTGGGAAACTTTCCTTCCATTTCCGTATGTTGCTATTTTATGAAAATTTATCGACCTGCCGATAGTTGTTTTGAAGAGATGAAAAACCGGATGAACCGCCGGGCCCTTCCCGAGAATTCCGTAAGAGATACCGTTGATTCCATTATTCAGGACGTTGCCGCCCGCGGAGACGCCGCCCTGTTTGATTATGCCGCCAGGTTTGACAAGGTCACCCTGGACAGCGGCTCCCTGTTTGTCACCGCGGAGGAACTGGCGGAGGCGGAAGCCGCCGTGGAGGAATCCGTGAAGGAGGCCATTGCCGCTTCCCTGAAGAACATTCATTATTTTTCAGACCGCAGCCGCAGGCAGGACTGGTCCGGAGTGAATGCCCAGGGCGTGGAGGTTGCGGAACGCTTCCTTCCCTATGACCGCGTGGGCATTTACATTCCCGGGGGCAAGGCGCCCCTTGTGTCCACCTCCATCATGACGGGCGGCTTTGCCCAGGCCGCCGGCGTGCGGGAAATCGTGGCCGCCACGCCGTGCGGGCCGGACGGACGGGTGAACCCCGCTCTTTTATATGCGCTGAAGGCTTCCGGCGCCACGGAAATTATCAAGATAGGCGGCGCCCAGGCGATCGCCGCGCTGGCGTTGGGTACGGAGAGCGTGAAGCCCGTGGAAAAGATTTTCGGCCCCGGCAACCGTTTTGTGGTGGAGGCCAAGCGCCAGCTGGTGGGCGCCGTGGCCATTGATCTTCTTCCCGGGCCGAGCGAAGTGATGGTGCTGGCGGATGAGACGGCGGACGCCGAGTTTCTGGCCGCCGACCTGCTGGCCCAGGGCGAGCACGGGCCGGACAGCGTCGTGGTATTTGTGACTACCTCGGAAGAGCTGCTGGAACGGGTGGAGGCGGAAGTGGAACGCCAGGCGGCCCTGTTGAGCCGGGGCGCTATCATCCGCGAGGTGCTGGACAAGCACGCGTACGGTTTTCTGGTCTCCTCTATTCAGGAGGGAGTGGACCTGGTGAATGCATTTGCTCCGGAACATCTGGTTCTGGTGACGGAGGATGAAGAGTCCGTGCTGGCGGCCATTCGGACGGCCGGCGCCATTTATGCGGGGGCCCTGTCCACGGTGGCTTGCGGCGATTTTCTGGCGGGTCCCAGCCATACGCTGCCCACGGGCGGCGCGGGCAAGTCGTTTTCCGGTCTGCGGGCGGACCAGTTCCAGCGGCGCACCAGCGTGGTGCGCATGAATGGGGATGCCGTTTTGAGGTCGGCTCCGTATGTGGCGGAGTTCGCCCGAGTAGAGGGGTTGGATGCCCACAACCATTCCCTCCAGGTACGCGCTTTGCGCGTGAATCCGTAACAGTAACCAAGATAGACATACGTCCCATTATGAAACAGGAGCAAGGGACCAGGGAACGGCTGCTGGAGGCCGCCGAAAATCTGTTTGCCGAATACGGCTATACGGAAACGTCGCTGCGCATGATTTCCCAGGCGGCCGACGTCAATATAGCCTCCGCCAACTACCACTTCGGCGGCAAGGAAGGGCTGTGGAAGGCGGTCATGATGAAGTACGCCCCGCTGGCACGGGATTTCCGGATGGCCCGGGTGGCGGAGGCCATGGAGCGGGACGGCTCCATTGAGGCCCTGGCCCACGCATACGTGTACCCCTCCTTTTACGGACTTCTGAACACGGGGGACCTGACTCTGGAGGAACTGAACACGTTCCCCCATTATCTGCGCCTGATGGGCATTTGCCATGTGCAGACGCCGGAAATTGCCGTGGAATATATCAAGGAGGTGTATTCCCCCATTCGGCGGCAGCTTCATGACAGCATCCGCAAGATGTTTCCGGGCGCTTCCTCATACCAGATTTTCTGGACGGTGCTCGCCATTGAAAGCATCATGATCGGGCTTCTGACGCGTCTCCGGATGATCATGGAGCTGATGGAGGCCAACAGGATTCCGAAAGGGAGCGTGAAGGATCTGTTTGAACTCATTGTCCATCAGGTGGAATCCCTGATCCGCATGTGCGGAAAGACCATGTAGGCATTTTATCTTTCCGGAGTTCGGCATGTTCAAGTCCCTCATCCGTACGTTTGCCATCGTGGTCGCATTCGTTGCGGGTTACATGATGCCCTGGCTTCATGTGTACGGCTGGACATTCAAATGGATGCTCATTGGCATGCTTTTCGTGACTTTTCTGGGAATCCGCTTCAAGCGGATGAAGCCGGAACGTCCTCATTGGCTGCTGGTAGGGGCCAATTTGCTGATTGCCCTGGCCGCATGGGGCGTATGCCGCGCGTCGTTTGGGTCCGGTTACCTGGCGGAGGCTGCGTTTTTCGTGGGCGTCATGCCTACGGCCACTGCAGCTCCGGTGGTGATGGGGCTGCTGGGCGGCAGCGTGGAGTTTATGCTGACCGCCCTTCTTGTGACCAACGGCGTCATTTGCATTCTGCTCCCTTTCATTCTGCCCATGGTGGTGGGGCAGGGCGGCTTTGAGATTTATGTCAACGTAGCCCAGAACATAGCCCTGGTGATGCTCCTGCCTCTTGTGCTGGCCCTGGCCGCGCGCCGTTTTTATCCCCGTGCCATCGCGTGGCCCCGGAAGCTGAAGGACGTCACCTTCGGCGTCTGGGTGGTGATTCTGGTGCTGATTGCCGCAAACGCTTCCCATGACATTTCCTCCCGGGCCGGTATTTCGGAACGTGTGCTGGAGCAGATAGGAGCTCTTTCCCTGCTGATTTGCGCCCTGAACTTCGGCCTGGGCCATTTGCTGGGCGGCAGGGCCCGCTCCGCGGAATGCAGCCAGGCCCTGGGTCAGAAGAATACTACGCTTTCCATCTATCTGGCTCTGACGTATTCCAATCCCATCGCCGCGCTCGGACCTACCTTTTACGTTCTGTGGCATAATTTGTGGAATGCGTGGCAGCTTTACCGTGCGTCGGAACAAAAGCGCCGGATTGGAAAGTAGGCGGTTCCGTTTTTTATCGTATCCCGGCGGCCGCGTTTTCTGATCAATTATTGGCTGGGGGAGCTTGAGCGAAACGTCGCCTCCCTCCTTCCAGCGGCGTTGCGGCACACGCGGCATTCAAAAGGCTTGAATTCCGGGGGAGGGCCGTTAACGTTGTGCTCCCGTTATGCAGGCGTCCACTCCTCCCCTGAAACCTCTTTCTTCACGCACCAAATGGCTGATTGCCCTGTGCCTGTGCATGGCCGTCCTGTTGCTGGAGTTTTTGACGTATCACATGGCCTACCGCATCGGTTACGATGAAGGAGCCCTGCATACCCCTCCGGTAGTGATCCAGAAGAGTGATGAAAAAGCTTTCCAGAAATTGTCCCGTTTCATGGCGGATGTGTTCGCTTCCCGGGAAAGCCTGTCCGGAATTCTGGACAACCGGGAGGAACGCCTCGCCTGGATCAGGGATCCGGAAGTTCGGTCGGAAACGGCCTGGGGGCTGACCCGCGAACTGATCAGCCGCGGCGGTGTGAAGCAGGCGCTTCCTTCGGCCAGGGAATTGATTGAGGCAGGCTACGCGGAGGGAAAGCGGCAGATATGGGCTCCCCGCGCTGATGCCGTGGCCCGGGCCCTGCTGGCGGAGCACCAGTACGCGGCTGCCTACGATTATTTGAAAATAGCCGTGGATGGGTATGAGAAGGGGAGCATGGCCGCCGAGCTGGTGAAAGCCCTTCAAACCATGAGTTCTATTGACCAGATATTGAACCGGAATGACCAGGCAAATGCGTTGCTGCAGCGCGCCGTGGAGGCTTCCGCCCTCCTGGGGAGCGACTCTCTTGCCGTTAAGTCCAGGCTTCTGGCCGCCCAGGGCAGGCTGGCCCGCGCTGCGGGCCATGTTCCGGAATCACGGGCCTATTTCAAGGAAGCTCTGGTTCTGTTCCCCCAGGAACAGGGCAAGACCACAGGAGACCTGGCGCTGGCCAGCATCAGCATGGGAGAAGCCATGCTGGAAGCAGGCAGGAAGGAGGAGGCCCGCGAGCTGTTCCTGAAGGGGCTCACCGGCTCGGAAAATGCTTCCTATCTGCTCAACGACTGCCTGAACGCCCTGCGCGGGCTGGCACGCATCTCCACGGAGCAGGGAAATTATGAAGAGGCGCTGGCCTACCTTCACCAGGCGGAAGGCGCCGCCCGCGGCGTGCTTCCGGCGGACCACGCCTTCTGGGCCGGTCTGTATGACCAGCGCGGATGGGTCAACATCATGCGAAAGGCCGCGCCGGAAGCACGTGCGGATTTCCTGAAAGCAGTGAGCAATGCGGCGGTCTCTCCCATGATTGCCGCCCAGTCCCGCGAGGGCCTGGGGAAAGCGTGGCTGGACGCCGGGGAAGGAGGAAAGGCGCGGGAAAACCTCCGGCAATCCATCCAGGTCCGGGAATCCAACTTCTCTTCAGATACCCTTTCCCTGGGCAGGGTGTACCATTCCCTGGGAATGGCCAGCGACATGGAAGGGGACCGTGAAGGAGCCCTCCAGGCGTATTCCCGCGCCGTGGACGCCCTGCTGAAATGCGGGGACGGGCCGGAACGGAAAAATTTGCTGGTCCAGTCCTACTTGTGCAAGGCCTACGCCCTGTGCGACGGTGAGCAGTGGCAGGAGGCAGTGAACGCTTTTGAAGCCGTGCTGCCGCTGCTGGAAGGAGAACAGAGGTCGGAAAACTACAAGCAGCTCGGCCGCTGTTACGATGAACTGGGAATGACGGAGAAGGCGGATGAATGCTGGAAGGAATCCGGATTTCCGCGGGTGCGCCGGAGTTCTCCCGTGCGCCGGACGGACGGCGGCAGGGTATCTTCCCGGCGGTGACGGCCCTCCGCCGCCGCGCCGTAAGACGTTGCGGACTGCTGATTTTGCTTGATTTGTGCCCTCTTTTTGGCTCAATGCCTGCATGAGTTCCGAGCGCCATTTTTCCAATAAGCCTTATCGTCCGTCGCGCAAGAAAAAGTCTTACTGGAAACCGGTCCTCTGTTTGGTAGCGCTGGCCGGCCTCTGGTTCGGCTATGTCCAGTACTGGCCCGCCATTGAAAGCTGGTTCAAGCCCACGATTCACGAGGTGCACAGCCAGACCCAGGCCATGGGGCATCTTCAGGGCATGCTGGACTCCTGGAACGGCTCGAATGAGGAATTGGCGGCACTGGCCGCATCCGTGGACAAGGAGGTGGAATGGATGAATTCCGCGGAGGCGCGCGACTCCTTTGCATGGCTTCTGGCTATGGAAATGGACCGGCGCGGCATGGTCAAGGAGTCAGAGCCCATGATTGCATCCCTTCTGGAAAAGAAACTCTCCAATTCCGGCTCCCTGCCGGGGACGGACCGGGACCGCCTGCTGAACGTCAGCCTGAACTGGGCGCGTGAATTTGCCGCGCGCAACCATGACGCCGCAGCGGAACGGTTGTATGAAGTGATTTTGAACAATACGCCGGAAGACCATGTTTCCGTTCTGCTGGCCTGCCTGGAACCGCTGGCCCATTATGCCTATGACCAGGCCAAGTTCGAACGTTTTTCCTCCCTGTGCAAGCAGGCCTCCTCCCCCGTGATGAGGAGCATGCTGAAAAAGCCCGAGGACGTAAAAAGCATGGTGAAAATCCTGCTGCTTCAGGATACCCTGCCGGAAAAGGCGACCGGACAACCTGGCCGTACGGACAGCACCATTGCCAGGGAATTGCTTTCCCGATTCCGCCTCACGGCCAGTCCGGACATGGGGCGCATCATCCTGAATGAACTGAACATGCCCCTCAATGCGCGGCGGAAATATTCCCAGGCTGAATTGAAGGGCATGGCAGACCAGTTGGAAGCCGCCCTGATCTGCTTCCGTGCCGCGGAGACGGAAATGGACTGCACTCCGGAGACTATGCTCGCGCTGGCCCGCGTGAGGATGCAAATGGGGAATTTAAAGGAAGCGGCGCGGCTGCTCTCCCGTGCGGAAGGCTCCGCCATGACGCTGGGGGTGGACGCCCCGCGCATTCTCAGCGGTTCCAGCCTGAGCCAGGAAATTGCGGAACTGCGTTCCCAGCTGGACAAGTACGCGCAGGCGGAAGCCTTGGTAAAGCGGGCGTATGAAGATGTGAATATTGCCGCGGCTTTCCTGAGGGCGAAGGATTACGACCAGGCGGTAAAATATTCCGATCAGGCGATGAAAGTGGCACGGGAAAGCACCACCTTCATCCAGGCTCTTCAGCCCGTGATCATGACTCTCCAGGCGGAAATCAGCGCCGGGAGGGAACAATGGGCGGTAGCGGAATTGCAATACGGAAAGCTGGTGGAAACATGGGATGCACTGAGTGATGAAGACAAGGCCACTCTCCAGACCAACCTGGCATCCATCCAGTCGGAGGAACTTTACAAGAAAATCCACCGTGACTGGGCGGAAGTGTGCCGCAAGCAGAATAGAACCACGGAGGCGCGCCGGGTATTGACAAAAATCGGAGAGGCTCCTGCGGAAGAACCGGAACGGCCTGCCGCCCGCCGCCGCAGAAGGTAATTAATGTCCTGATGCCTGCGTACGGGCGAAGATAACAGGACGGGAATAAAAATACGGAACCGTCTTCAAATGTTGCCGGATTCTTTGAAGACGAACGCTGGAGAACTTTCCCTTCCCCCTCCATCTTCTTCCGGCACGGAACCCAGCTATGTCTCCGGAGAAGGAGCGGCGAACCGCACGAAAGGTAAATCAACTGCGCACTTTGGCCTTTTGTCTTGATTGGAGGGAGGTCCGTTTGCCGTGGGCCATTTTTTCCCGGCGGTCCGCTGCGGACTGGCGTCGGGAACGCACGGTATATTTTGCGAAAACTTGGCTAACGGTCAAGTTGCCCTGTTCAAGAAGCTTGAAAATATTGTCTCTCACCCTCATTGCCTCCTGAAGCGCCGCTTCCGCACCTCCGTACTGGGAATCCGAAAAATAACGGGTGAATAAGCGCTTGTTCTTACAAATAGCCAGCCGGTAGCCTTGAAAGGCCGTAGTTTCGTAAGTATAGCGGGTGATGTTTTTACAAGGCATATGCGCGTGAATTATTGGGACCAGAGAATGCGGGCAGTAGTAATAAGCTTCTCTTAGGATATGTCCCAATTCCGGTAAAATCCAGAAAAAACACAATTTGTTAGATTGTGTGCAAAAAATGTGCGATTATATGCTTGTAATAAACTTATTGATGTTTGTCAGCCGTGACAAAAAAATGACCGTTGAAGACACGAACTTTTAGCTTTTCTCCGGCATGAACCTGCCCGGTTTTCCGGATTAACTGTCTGTCTTCATTCTCCACGAGTGCGTATCCCCGGCGCAGCGTCTGTTCGGGATTGTGGGCTTCCAGCCTGGTCTGCAAAAGAGTCAGGGAAGATGAAAACGCCGTCATTCTGGCGGTTGCGGCATGAAGCAGCCGGGACTGCAGGGCTGAGAGCTGCTGGGCCCGCCCCTTGTTGAGATGGCAGGGATGGCTCAACTGGAGCTTGTGTTCCAGTTGATTGATTAAAAGTAAATTATGTTGTATTCGGAATAAAGAGGAAGACAGCAGGGATTCTTCCATCCCGTCCAGACGCTGTGCGTACGGGGCCAGAAGAGAGTCTGCGTCCAGCAATCTGCCGCGCAGATAAACGTCCAGTTTCAGCCGGGCGTGCAGCAGGGAATGGCGTGCTGAAGCATGGAGCGCCTGCTCCATTCTTCCGAGTTTGCGGAGCCATTCCGGGCCATCCGGCGTGGCGAGTTCTGCCGCCGCGGTGGGGGTGGGAGCCCGCAGGTCGGCCACAAAATCCGCAATGGTGAAGTCGGTGTCGTGACCTACCGCGGAAATAACGGGAATGGTACATTCGTGGATGGCGCGCGCCACAGTCTCCTCGTTGAAATTCCACAAATCTTCTATAGAGCCGCCTCCGCGGCCCACGATGAGGACGTCCACGGGGGGCAGTCCGTTGTGCGGCGCATGGGACCATGCCCGGATGGCGGCGGCAATCTCGCGCTCCGCCCCGCTTCCCTGGACGCGGACGGGCAGCAGGTATGCCTTCACCCAGGGGGCGCGGCGTTCCAGCACGTGGCGCATGTCCTGGATGACGGCTCCGGTAGGGGAGGTGACGATGCCGATGGCGCGCGGAAAGCGGGGAATGGCTCTTTTGCATTCCGCGTCAAACAGGCCTTCCCGCTGGAGCTTTTCCTTCAGTTCCAGGAAGCGCGCCTGGAGATCACCCATGCCGGCGGCCCGCACCTCTTTGATAACCAGTTGAAGCTGCCCCCTGTCCGGGTATACGGTGGCGTTCCCCAGTACGTGCACCTTCATGCCCTCCTGGAGCCGCAGGGGACAACGCGCGGCGGCGTTCTTGAAAAAGGCGCAGAATATTTCAGCACCCTGTTCCTTCAGGGTGAAATAAATATGTCCGCTGGTATGGTGCTTGACGTTGCTCAGCTCTCCAACAACCCACTGGGTTCCGACGGAGATGCCGACCACGTCCCTGAGACGGTAAACAAGCTGCTTGACCGTGATGGGCCGGGGGGCGGAAGCCGTTTCCTGCGGAAATTCCATGGTTTACGGTTCAAAGGGAATGTTCAGCGCCTCGTACGCCAGCATCCTGCACTGCTTCAGGTCCAGCTTGCCGGAAGGCAGCACCGGGATATGCTCCACGGGGATGATCTCTTTGGGGCACCACAGGGCGGGCAGCCCCTGGTCGATCAGGCCGTGCCGGATCAAGGTGCGCGCCTGGTGCACGTAATCCGTCACCAGGGTGGTCAGCAGGGCCACGGCTTCTCCCTTCGCCTGGTCCGGAATGGTGACCACAGCAATTCTCCGTTCGTCGTCAGTGGGGTCCAGGTTCCATATATTCATGATGGCTGCTTCCAGCGCTTCATGGGGGACCATTTCCCCGCCGATCTTGGAGAAGCGGGAGACGCGCCCCTCTATTTTAAGAAAGCCGTATTCGTCCGCGGCGCCAATGTCTCCGGTCTTCAGCCAGCCGTCCACGAAGATGTCCCTGTTCACTTCCGGTCCGCCCAGGTAGCCGGGGAAAATGTTCGGCCCCTTCAGCCAGATCATGCCGGAAGTGGTGACGGGCACTACGCGCCCCGTATGCGGACTGGTGATGCGTACGGCAATGCCGGGCAGCAGCGCGCCTACGGTCCCTTTTTTCATGCCCGGAATAAAGTCGCCGGCGGCATTGGACGGAGCAGGGTCCACAAAATTGACGGAACAGACGGGGGATGCTTCCGTCAGGCCGTATCCTTCACACGGAATGGTGCCGAATTTTTCCCGGAAGGCGGCGGCGAGGTCTTCAGGCAGTTTTTCCGCGCCCACGATCAGGTAGCGGACCGTCTTGAAAGTATCCGGTTCGCACCGCTTCATGAAGCCGCGCAGGAAGGTGGGGGTGGTAACCACCAGGCTGATGCCGTACTGCTTGATCAGCGCGCCCAGACGCTTGGCTTCCAGAGGGGAAGGGTAGGTTACCATGTCGTATCCTCCGATCATCGGATACCACAGGCCGATAGTGATGCCGAAGCAGTGGAACACGGGCAGGCTGCCCAGGAACCTGCTCTGCGGGGCCAGAGTGATGCGGGAGGAACACTGGGAAATATTGGCAAGCAGGTTGTGGTGAGTGAGGGGAACCCCCTTGGGCTCTCCGGAAGAGCCGGAAGTAAACATCAGCACGGCTTCATCCCCGCCCACAGGCGTGTCCAGCCCCAGTTTCCTGATCATGAAACCGGCTGTCAGGAACTTGATGGCCAGTCCCCACCGCTTGGCGGAACCTTTGAGAAGGGGAAGTTCGCGCTCCATGAAAATCAGGTCCCGCTGGGGTGGCCACGGAAAGTTCTGGAGCTTGCGCATGAAGGTGTCCGCCGTGATGAACCAGTCCACGCCGGACTGTTTTACGGAACTGGCGAAAGCGCTTTCCGAGGCGGAATAATTGAAATTGACTGGGGTCTTGCCCGCAAACAGGCAGCCCAGATTGGCAATGGCCGCCCCTTTGCCTGGCGGCAGGATGATGCCCACCCTCCGGTTGGAGGTGATTTTCTTCAGTCGCCTGGCGAAGGCTATGGAAATGGCCAGAAGCTGGCCGTATGTCAGGGAAGTGTCGTCAATCCCGTCAATAACCCGGCAATCCGAATGCTGCTTGAGACTGCGGAACAGCAGGGCGGAAAGGGAGCCGTGGAGCTGGGGCAGCGTGGCATACGCCTGGGCGGAGCATTCCAGCCATGCGGTGGTCAGGCGCGCGGCCATTTCAGCGCCCGGCGCCAGCTTGGGAAGGATGTAAATCTGGATGTCCGCCTGGGCGTCCGTATCCGCTTCCGCATCCAATACGGAGCTGGTGTAAAAACCCACATACACCGGGACGGGGGAAATGTGCAGGGCTCCCAGGGTTTTCATGACCCGCGGGGGAATCTGGCAGATGGAACCCTTGATATGCGCCACAGGGCCGGGCAGGAAAACCACCCTGCGCCCCTGGTTGATGCGCTCCATGATCGCCGCGCGCAGGGCGATGGGGTCGCTGGTTTCCGCGCGAAACAGAATGCCGTCCGCCTTGGTGGATTCCAGATGGGCCGCGATAGCCGCGTCCGGAGGGAGGGCTTCCTCCACCAGGTAGGTAATGCGGTCCCTGCCCAGTTCCTTTTCGAACATAAGCAGGGTTTTGTGGGACAGCTTGTTGAAAATCAGCAGGTCGCCGGCGTCGGATAGATGGGAGGTACCGAAAATGGCCATGAGGGAAAAATGAAAAACTTGCTCCATTTATTCTAGCGACCTGATGCCCGGAGGGCAAGAAGGAAAGCCGTCGCCTTTCCCGCTGTCATGAATGCACCGTGATCACTGGGGGATGCAGATGGGAATTACCCTTTCACTTGTTATCGAAAATATACGGAATTTTTGAAAAGCTTTTTCAGGACCTGCAGAAATTTAAAAAAAAGGCGTCTGGCCGCCGTCGATTCTCCATATTTCGGGTCAGAGTGCAGACTGTTTTTCACGGCGGGATAAATTTATTTTTCTGTGTTTTCATGAAAAAAATGATACTGGGAGAAGATGGGGAAAGAAGTCTGAAGCAGTTTCTGCCAATTTGTAGCAATGACAATATCATGCAAATGAAAGACTTGAATCAAAGGCTGCCGTTCCGCGCCTGTTGCATGCGGAATCCATTGGCGGAGGCGCGGAAAAGATGGGAACGGAATGAAAAGGAGAAGGGAATGTGCGGATTTGAAATCCGTTCAGAAAAGGAAACTCAGGAGAAAAATGTCTTTTGATAATTGCATAAGTATTTCATTTAAAGAATATTTTGTAATAAATGAAGTGCATGAAATTATTGAAAATAATTGTTATATTATTGAATTTGGTGAGAGGCGCTTGGAAGAAGAAAAATGATTTAAAGCATTGTAAATGGAACTTCCAGATTGACACCGGATTTCAAATTCGATAAACCGCTAATGATATAGAGAGCCTCCTCTGTTTTCCTGAAAAAATAGATTATAATTAAATATATTCATAACCAACATTTTATCTATGAAGCTTCACTTGCCCTTGCAACTGCTGTCCGCCCTGCTTGCCTGCTGTGCCCTCGTTTCCGCCCCCGCCTATGCCCTTGATCTGGGAGCCAATGAAACCATTACGGAGAATACGGACTGGACGGAAAATACAAATGTAACCGCCAACGTCACCCTGACCATTAACCCGGACGTTACAGTTACCCAGGAGACGGGTTCCCTGGTCATAGGAGCGCATACGCTGACGATTGACGGCGGAGGCACGCTCAGCATTCTCAGCACCGCTACGGAACACACGCTGGCGGCAGACGGGCGCCTGAATATCCAGGGCGGCTCCACGCTGGACCTGACGGCTCCGGATGCATGCCTTTCCGTGGCGCAGGATGCCAACTGGACCCGGTTCATCATCTCCGTAGCGGATAACAGCGTGTTGAAAACACGCAGCATGGATGCAGGGAATTACGTATTCGGAGCCAGAATGACCAATAAGGAAAATTTACTCCTGTCCGGCGGCGGCACCATTGAGGTGACAGCCACCGCGGCGGAGACGATATCCAACATCGGCTTTACCGTGAATGAAGGCGGAGGCAGCTACCTGGTGACCAATGCCGGAACGACGGTAAAAATGCGTCTGAAAGATGACAAGACGACTCAGGTTGTTCTGAATGACGTGCTGGCCCTGGGCGGTGCAGGCAATATCGAAGGCGGGGACAAGGATGACATGTTCACCGGGAACGGAGGATTGAAGAAAGTGGGGGACGGAACGCTGACGCTGGGATTCGCCAATTCCTTTGGCGGCGGTGTGGAACTGAATGGAGGTACGCTGATTGTGGGTCATGCCGGCGGCATGGGCACGAACAAGGTTCTTTCCGTGACGGGCAATGCGGCCATCGGAGGCATATCCGCCGCGTATCAGGGGCTTTCCCTGTCTTCCGGCGTCACCCTTGACGTGTCCGCGGTGGACGCCGGCGCGGGGCTGACTTTAAGCGGGGGCTCCCTGTCCCTGGGCGGGCAGAACACGATGACCGGCAACCTGAATCTGGGAACCGGCCTGTTCATTGATGCCAGCCATATGACGAAAAACGGGGACGCCCTGCTGGCTCTGAACGGTTCCTTGACGGTGAACGGCAGCTTGCTGCTGGAGAATGCAGACGGCGCTTCATGGAGCGCCGGAACATACAGCCTGATTAGCGCTACGGATGGAATTACCGGGGATCTGGCCAACACCGTCCTGCTTGGGTCCCAGTATATAGGGAATTGGGATACGGCGGACAATGTCCTGAAATTCGTGGTGACGGAACTGACCTCCATAAGCTGGACGGGCGGAGGGGACGCTACCTGGACGGTGGGGGGAAGCGGGACCAATTCTCCGTGGAGCGCCGGAAGCACTTTTGAAAACGGCATGGGAGTATCCTTTGGGGATATTGCCGGCAATCCTCCCCAGATGGTCAACATCACCGGGCAGGTAAATCCCGGCCTGATTCTGGTCAATGCGGAATCCACCGATTACACGTGGACGGGAGCAGGCTCCCTTACGGGAAGCTCCAAGCTCCAGAAGACCGGAAACGGAACACTGACAATCGCCACGGACAACTCCGGCTTTTCCGGGGAAATCCTGCTGGGCGGCGGCCTGGTGGAAATGCAGAACGCCGCAGCGCTGGGCACGGGAAATATTATTTTCAACGGCGGCGCCCTCAAATACGGCACGGGCATCACGGCGGACATCTCCGGCCAGATCAAGACGGATGCCCTGGCAAGCAACGCCATTCTGGTGGACACCAACGGGAATGCCGTGACGTGGGCCTCCCTGGCTGGGTGGACCGGAACGCTCACCCGTTCGGGAGAAGGCAGCCTGACGCTGGGCGCAGGTACTTATGGAGGGAAGCTGACGAATGAAGGGACAGGCTCCCTGACCATCGGAGCAGGGAATTCCTCCCTGACCGGCGGCATTGGGGGCACCGTAAGCAAGACGGGAGACGGGACGCTGACCATCAACAGGAATGCCTTTACCAATTCCAACGGCTCCACGCTCATCGTGGAAAGCGGGACTCTTTCTCTGAAACAGGATGAAGCGGCCTGGACCGGAAGCATGAATATTGTCCTGAAAGACAATGTGGCAATGACTGTCCCCTATGGTGTCGGTGTGAACGGAACAGGGACGCTGACCATGGGTAAGGGGACTTCGCTCACTTTGTCAAATGGGGGCGGTACTTCCGGGGTGTTCAACATGAACATCATTCTGGATGCGGCGGGAGGGCAGGCTTCCCTGAGTGCGAGCACTTTCGGGAATAATACGTCCGTCGGGAGCACGATCAGCGGTACCGGCGATTTGAAAATTACGCATATCAACAGCAATCAATGGAAATTTACCGGAGGCTGGGTGAAAAACTCCTACGACGGCAATACGGAAATTATTGCTACGGACAAGAATATTAATCTGACCTACGACGTAGGAAATGCCTCGGTTACCAGTGGACAGACTGTAACCCCCTGGGGGAAGGGGAATGTTACGATTGGAGGAGGAGCGGGTACGATTGCGGTGACATTCTCCGGATTGAATTCTAATGCTGCTATGGGAGGAGTTGCTCTGGATGGCGATATCACACTGAAAGGGGTGAACGCCGCCACTAGATTGAATATTTTTACCGGAGCCTCCGGGAACATAGTTCTCAACGGCAAGGTTTCCGTGGAGACGTCCGGTTCCGGAACAGCGATGATTTCAAGCGGAGACATGCTTCGAATGGAAGGCGGCCTGGGCGGGACGGGAACGCTGGCGGTGAATACCAGAAATAATGTCGGGGCCCTGACGCTGGGCGGGGATGTCTCCGGATTTTCCGGAACTCTGAATCTCACCGGCTCCAACCTGTACCTGGATGCGGATACGGCTTTGGCAGGAACGCTGAACGCCTCTTCCGCCAAGGTGACGGCCCTGCGTTCCCAGAATGTGACGGGAACTTTGAATGCCGCCTCCCTGGCCGTTGACGGAACCGCCCTGAGTGCGGATGGCGCTGTCCTGACGGTTGCCAATCTGGCGCTGGGCGCGGATGCCGGAGTGAGTCTGAACATTGACGGCAATGTAGCCGAAGGGACATACACGCTGGTGGGTTGGGACACCCTGACGTCCGGGAACTTTGTGGATGCAAACTCCATGACCCTGACCGGAACCCTGGCGGGCCTGTATCAGGGCACGTTCACCGTGGATACGGCCGGCAAGACGGTATCCGTCAGCGTGAGTATGGCGGATGGAGTGATTGTGTGGGACGGCAATCCGATCGGCGCAGTGGACAACACCAAGACGTACCTGTTTGACGGAACCCATACGGGCGCCGTTTCCTTGACGGGAAGCATGGACGCCAAGGCCATCTACTTCAACAATGGAGCGGGGCAGGATCTGGCGTTGACCAACAACGAAGGGGAACTGGCCGGCAACGGTACCATCACCAAGCTGGGAGAAGGAAAGGTAAGCTTCAACAGCTCCAACGAAAATTACGCCGGGGCGGTCAACATTCAGGAAGGAACAGTGGCCGTGACGGCGAACAAGGCGCTGGGTACGGGCACCGTAACGGTGGCGGGTGAGGGAACGCTGGAAATCGGCGTGGGCGGCAATATCACGGACATTCTGGGAGAAACGATGCCCGTGGTCAACGGCGGAACGCTGGCCTTCACTTCCGGGGTGGAAGTCACGCTGAACAAAATTCTTGACAGCGGCACGGGCGCCAATCTGGAAGTAACAGGCGAGGGGACAACCCTGAACCTTCTCAATGACAATCCTCAAAGGAACATCGTCTCCACTTATGTGGGGACAGGCTCCATTCTGTCCATCACGGCGACGAACACTATGAACACCCTGCTGTCCGGCAGCCTGACCGTCAACGGCGGCAGCCTGAACACGGACGGCGACAGCTTCGGCTACACCGGGGCGACACTCGGTTCCCTGACGCTGCAGAACGGCGCCGTGTGGACGCTCACGGGCACCAAGCACAATACGCTCAATACCCTGAACTTGACGATGGACGCCAGTTCCGTGCTGGTCAACACCAGCGGCAATGGCTTCTATGTCCTCAACGGCAGCCACCGGATCAACACGCTGTCCAGCGCTTCCGGCATGTCCGTGTTCACTTCGAACGGGGAGTTTAACAACAATAAAATGACGATCTCGGGGGCTACGGCCTTTAACATTGCCCGGGGCAACTTCGCACTGGATGACACCAGCACGGCGGACTTGAAAATAGACGTGATCGTCCAGGGCGGCAGCAACATCACCAAGACGGGTGACGGCGTTCTTCAACTGACGCGCGCCAACACATACTCGGGGCAGACCCTGCTCAAGGAAGGAACGCTTCTTCTGACGGGCGCCGCCACGCTGGGCAATGGAGCCGGCGCCGTGACGCTAGGCGGCAACGGGGACGCTTTCCTGACTTTTGCTGTGGACGGAGACCGAACGGTGGGCAATGCCATTGGCGGCACGGGCACCTTTACCCAGAAGGGGTCCGGAATCGTTACGCTGGGCGGAGCCAATACCTACACAGGCATCACCAGTGTGGAAGCCGGAACGCTGAAGGCGGGAAGCACCACGGCTTTCGGGACGAGCTCCGTATCCCTCTCTTCCGGGGCCACACTTGACATCGGAGACTATGCGCTCGGCAATGCCGTGGCCGTAAAGGCCGGTGCTTCCGGCGCACTTTCCACGGCATCCATCATCAGCAATGGAGGCACGCTGGGCAGCCTGACGCTGGGCAGCTATTCCCGGCTGAACGTCGATGGCAGCATGGCCCTGGCCTCCGGGGCGGCGCTTACTTTTGACATGACGGGTTTGACGGCGGGAGACAATGCGCTGGTGACGCTCACCGGCGGCCTGACGGTCAGCGGAACGCACAACCTGACCCTCTCCAACTACGAAACGCTTACCGATTCCGGGAACTACTCCCTGCTGACGGTGGGAACCGGGACGCTCATGGTAGGCTCCTTCAATGTCGGAGAACTCATTAACGAGGCCCATCCGGAACTCACCTACATGCTGGGGCTCTCCGCGGACGGAAAGACGCTTCAGCTTAAAATAGAGTCCTCCGCGGACATGCTCACATGGAATGGAACGGCGGATGCCGGAACATGGAGCGCCGGCGACGTTTCCAACTGGACCTATGCGGGAAGCAGTACTAAGCCGACAAGCACGGACGGCCAGCCTCTGCTCTTTGACAACACGGCGGCCAACAAGGACGTGACGATCACGGGGAACGTGGCGCCGTCTTCCGTCGTGGTCAGCAACAGCGGTAATAACACCTACACCTTTGAAGGAGACGGCCACATTACTGGGGATACGACCATTCTTACCAAGAGGGGGGACGGAACGCTGATCATCCGCAACACCAACAGTTATGGAGGTTCCACGTCCCTGGAAGGGGGCATTGTGGACATCAACGGGGACGGAGCGCTGGGAACGGGCTCCATCATCTTCGGGGGCGGTACGTTGCAGGCCTCCGGGAACGTGACGCTCACGCAAATCATGGTGCAGAAAAACGCCTCAGACGCCGTGAAACTGGCTGCCACGGGCGCCGATACAGTGCTGACGGTAAGCACTGGCGGCCAGGACAGCTTCCTGGGGCTTAACTGGAATGTTTCCGGGAACGGCAGCGTCGCGCTGGGCGGCATTGCAGATACGAAGGTCCTTTCCGGCACCATCGCGGTGGCGGCCGGTTCCAAGCTCAACCTTTCCGGCGGAACGGAAATAGCTCTTTCCGGCATCCTCAAGAATATCTCCGGAACCTTGGAGAAAACGGATGGCGGCTCCCTGCTCATCAAGACGATCAACGGGAATGACGCGCTCAACGGAACGTTGCGCAACAGCGGGGCAGACATCGTCTTCTCCGGTTACGGAGCGGCTACGTCCAACCGGACTGTCACGGTCAATGGAATGCTGGATGCCTCCGTGGTTAATGCAACCTACGGCGTAACGCTGAACCTGAAACATTCCCAGAACATAGGCACGCTGCAAGTCGGCGGCGGAACCTTTGACGGCAACACGCAGGCCTCCGCAGTCATCGTCGGAACGGGGGTCACCCTCACAAGCAACAGCGTAACGCTGGGAGGAGACGTGGCCGGTGAACTCAACATCGCAGGAGGAACGGCGCAGCTGGGTGCTCTCGCTTTCAGCGGAACGGTCAGCTCCGGCATTACGCTGAACGGCAACGGTACGCTTACCATGGGCGGCAACATCACCGGAACCTCCGGTACGCTCACGCTGGGAGAAGGCACGCTCAACTCCAGTGCGGCCTGGTCCGCGGAAAGCGGAGTTATGCTCAACGCGGCGCAGGGCAAAACCGCCACGGTAGACACCACGGGAGGGAACATCACCCTCAACGGCGCACTTAGCGGAACGGGCAGCCTCGCTAAAACAGGGACGGGCCAGCTCAGCCTTGGCTCAGCCAGTGCGGACTACGCGGGAACCGTAACGCTCTCTTCCGGCACGCTGGCCTTCCTGGCAGGGGCCGACGGTTACAAGGGCGCCCTCAACATCACCGGGGGCGAACTGCAGGGCGGCCAATACTACAGCGGCGCCAGCAAAAATGTCACCGTCAATGCGGCGGCCGGAGTCAGTTCCATCTCCCTGGGCGGTTTGAACGGCTCCTCGCTCAAATCCATAGGTATTACGGATGCCGGTACGGTCATCAGCGGCATCAACGGGGCGGCCAGCCTGGACAGCGCCAATCTGGTCGTCGGCACGGACAATGTCGCCAAGACGCAGAACTTGGCAGGCAGCGATTCCATCATTCAGTTCAATGAGAACGGAGCTACGCTGGACATCGCCAGCCTGACGCTCTCCCTTTCTGCGGACGTGGTCAACGCCATGCAGGGCTGGGGAGCCGGAGAACGCACCGCATGGCTCAACCTGACCAACGGATCTCTGAGTTACGGCACGGCCACCTTCAACCCGCTTCTGGAAGGCCTGGGCTTCACCGTCACGGGTATCAACGGCGGCTCCATCGGTATCACGGGCGACGCCACGCAGATCTATGCGGTGGGCAGTGAAGACAAGGAAATCACCAGCAACGCGGAACTTGATCCCTACCGGGCGGTTATTGTGGACGGCAATCTGGCCCTCAACCTCCCTGGTGTGGATGACGAGGCGGAAGGACTGACCATCAACAACCTTTCCGGAGCGGCTTCCGGAGTGATCACCATTACTGCAACCGATGACAAGACGGCCTCCGTCATCCTGAACAACGAACTGCTGGGAAATGATCCCAATACGTCCGGGCCCGACACGAAATACGCCGGAACCATTAACGGCGGCACGGCCAATATCACCAAGACGGGTGCGGGTTCCCTGGAACTTTCCGGCAGCCTGAACACGGACGGCGCGCTGGACATGCGGGAAGGCAGCCTGACGCTTTCCGGCACGGCGGACCTGGGTTCTATCGTACTTGACTCTAGGGAGGCGGACAGTCTCTCCACCCTGAACGTCACCGGCACGGCAACTGCCGGAACGCTCACGGATGAAGGCAACGGAGGAACGCTCAACATTGGCGGGGACGGCAAGCTCACGCTTGATACGGCAGGTTCCGAACTCTCCAACAGCACTGTGACGGGTTCCGGTACGCTCCAGGTGGCGGACAACGCCTCCCTGCTATTCAACGGCACATCCAAGCTTGACGGCGTACAGGTGGAGCTCTCCACGAACGGAATGCTGGAACTTGGCAACGCAGCTAACAGCCTCTCCGGTCTTACGGGGAATGGAAGTCTAAACAACGGTTCCGCCCTGGAAATCACCGCCTCCGGCAAGTCCGTCTTTGAAGGCTCGCTGACCGGGGAAGGCAGCATCACCATGAACGGAACGGGTACGCAGACTCTCAAGGGCAGCGGCTCCGCCGGGCAGTCCCTCAACGTTACGAAGGGAACCCTGGAGCTGATGGGCGCTGAAGGGGGCAACGGTTCCGTCACCTACAAGACGCTCACGGCAGGTACCGGCGGCCATGTGCGCCTCACGGCGGTGGGTGACGGCGTGGACGCTGTCAACACCACGCTGACGGTCGGCAACGGCCTCAATCTGGCGGGGGCCAATCTGGACCTGGTCATCAACACCAACAGGGATGACCTCTTCGCCAACCCGGTCATTACGGTTCTGGCAGGGGATGTCAACCTGAACGGCACTACTGTTTCCCTGGACAGTCTGGGCGACTACGACGATCCGGCGGATCCAACGGCCAACCTCAACTTCACGCTGGTGGACGCGCAGGGTGCTGGCGGTACGGTAACGGCTGACGGCGCTTCGGTGACGTCCTCCGGATACTTTGACTTCTATTACCAGGAACTCGGCATCCGTGCGGAAGGCGGGAAAATCATCGTCAGCGGCATGGTCAAGACGGACAACGCCTTCATGGACGCGGCGGATACGGCCAACTCCGCAGCGGGAGCCAACCTTCTGTGGAACAACCGCGGCAACGCGCCCAAGGGTACGGTGTTGGGTGACCTGCGTGAAGCAGTACGCAACGACATCCAGTCCGGCAACGCGGGACAGGCCGCTCGTTCCATGGCGGCGTCGGCGGGTTCTACGGTCAACGCCCTGGGTACGGCCCAGCGCGACGCGCTGAGAGAACAAATGGGATGGATACGCAACCGCACCAACCAAATGGGCGTCAACCCCGCCTACATCAACGAAGACCTCCCCTACTTCCACATGTGGATGGAAGGCACGGGCTCCTACGCCCAGCTGGACACCAGGGGTGATGAAAGCGGCTACAAGCTCACCACCTGGGGGGGCACCTTCGGGGTGGACGTGGACCTCAGCGACTCCTTCACGATGGGGGCGGCCTTCACGGCCAACTACGGGGACCTGACGGCCAGCGCGGCGGACACGGCCGACGGCCACCTGGACAGCTACTACGCCAACCTCTTCGGCCGCTACCAAAGCAAGAGATGGGCCCACACGCTCATCCTGACGGGCGGGTGGAACGATGCCAAACTCAACCGGACGGTGGACTACGGAGCGGGCAGCTACAGGACGCAAGGCAACACCAACGGCTGGGGCCTGGGAGCGATGTATGAACTCACCTACGACATCTACCTCAACGAAAACAGGAGCAGCATCCTGCAGCCCCTCTTCAACGCCTCGGTGGTCACCACGCGCATGGACGGCTACCGTGAAACGGGTGCGGGCAATGCGGGCCTGAGCGTGGACAAGCAGGAATGGACGACGGGGACACTTGCCTTGGGGGGCCGGTGGATGGGTCTTGTAGGCAGCAACATCTTCGGGAGGGAAGCACTGGCGGAACTGCGTATCAACGCGGCCCAGGACCTGGGAGACGACCGGGGAGAAACGTCGGTGGGCTTCCTTGCCAACCCCGGCTACACGCAGCAAGTGCGTGGAGCCAAGGTAGGTCGGACGGCGTTGCAGATAGGAGCGGGCCTGAGCGTGCCGGTGGGGACGCAGGGAACGGTCTTTGTCAACGGCAACGCGGACATCCGCAACGGAGCCAGCTCGGTAAACGGAAGCATCGGCTACCGCTACGACTTCTAAAAAAAGTCAAGACAGATCAGGGGAAATGGTGGAAACACCGTTTCTGCTGCAAAAACAACAAGGCCGCCCGGGGTGAACCGGGGCGGCCTTGTTGTTGGTGGTAGGGAGATGGACAGAATGGACACAATGGAAAAGGGGAAACGCTGCCTGTCCATTTTGTCTATTTTCCTATTCCCCCCATAAAATATTTCCCCCGGAATTTCCCCCTCACAATAAACATTTTGGAATAAAAACCACTATATTTTGATATAAAAAATATTCACATTAATTTGAACAGCGGATTAAAAATCCTGCTACAAGATTAAACGTTGATTCCCTAGGTGTTGCGCATCTTCAAAAGGGCTTTTTTCCGGCCTGATCTGGTCCGCGAAAGGAATGCCGCATGGTGTTATCTTTATTAATATAAACAGACAAGAGGGCTGGTTCTGGTATATTGGCAACTTTGCCGCTCAACAGCGGATTTTTAATCCGTTAGTAATCATAAAAAGCCTCCCGTGCTGGTTCGGGAGGAATTTTCACCCTCATTTTCTCTAAGAAAAACTATGAAGTTGCATCTTCCCACTGGTTTGCTGTCCGCCCTGCTTGCATGCATGGCTGTCGTCCCCTCCCCGTATGCGCGCGCTGCTGAATATACGTGGCTGGGGCAGAATTCCGATATTCATGGAGCCAACAATTGGGATCCTTCCGTAACGGATTGGTCGGCCGTCTGGTCGGGCACGGCTGCCAATACCATTATTCTTGACCAGGGCAGCCTGACGGGCACCAGCAAGGAGCTTCAGGCTTCCTTTAATACGCTTTCCATTGGTGGGATTACCGTGACCGGAGGTTCGGACGGATTCGGCGTAGTCAAGGGAGGGGGATATAACCGCGCCATCAATTTGCGTGACGGGGGGGCAGGATATACGCTGTTTGACATTGGCGGCGATTTTACCCTGGGCAGTTCCGGCGCGCCCTGGGCAAACGGCATTATCTTCAATGCCGATGCCCTGTTCAAGATAGCAACCGGCAAAACCATGAACATGTTTGGCCCTCTGGGCGTGGCTGGGGAGGGAACCCGGACCGTAACCGTGGGGGCGGAAGGCCATTCCGGCACCCTTATCCTGAATACGGCCGCCCAGGCCGGGATGAACGCGGACTGGGTTGTTACTGGCGGGGCTACGCTGCAGTTGAACGATGCTGCGGCTCTGGGTTCCGGCGCCGTCAACCTGAATGGAAGCCATTTGACGGCTCAGCAGGATACCACTCTCGCCAACGCCCTGACCATAGGCGGTTCGTCGGGCATGACGGTGAATGCCGCCACGCAGTTTTCCAATGTGATCCTTTCCAATGCTTCTTCCCTGAACATGAACGGAGGAACGCTCTCCATTGCGGAATCCGGTTCCCTGTCTCTGGGAACTTCCGCTACCGTGACGGGCAACCTGACGCTGGGGAATGGCTCCTTTTTGAATTTCTCCGTGTTGCCTTCCTCCGGAGCGTACCTGCTGAATGTCACCGGAACGCTGACCGTAAACAGCGAACTTCTTCTGGGAGAAGCAACGATTAACGGCATGACCTGGGCGGCAGGTTCCTATGGCATGATCAATGCGGGTACCATTGCCGGAGTTCCTTCCAACTCCTTCGTTCTGGGGGATAATTTGATGGGATCCTGGAATGCGGAAAACGGAAAGCTTACACTGGTGGTGGCGCAGGCGACTCTGCTTGAGTGGAAGGGCGGCGACGGCGTCTGGTCCGCCGCCGCTCCCGCCGTCTCCCCGTGGAAAAATGACGGCGTGTACGGCAATGATGCCGGTGTCATCATGGGGGATATTGACGGTAATGCCCTGCAAACAGTGACCATTGACGGCGTTGTTTCCCCCACCATCATGATGGTGCAGGCGAACGACACGGATTACGTATGGAATGCAGCTGAAGGCGGCGGCTCCCTGGAAGGTGTTGGGAATCTGGAAAAAACCGGAAATGCCACGCTGACCATTAATACGGACAACACCGACTATTCCGGCAAGATCATCCTGGGAGGCGGCACAATTGAAATGGGCAGCGCTTCCGCTTTGGGCACCGGGGACCTGATGTTCGACGGCGGTACCCTCCGGTACGGTGCCGGTATAACGGCTGACGTCTCCGGCCGGATTTCCGCCGCAAGCAAGGAAAACATCAAGGTGGATACCAATGGAAATAACGTGACGTGGGCTTCCGTGGACAGGTACAAGGGATTTGCCATGGAAAAGTCCGGGGACGGAACATTGAACCTGGGCGCTGCCGTTTATACGAATGCGCTGACAGTGAACGGCGGCACTGTTTCCATTGCCTCCGGGGAAGTTCAAACGAGGTTTTCAGCGGGAATCTCCGTAAGCGCGGGGAGTTCCCTGTCCATTACCGGATCTATCGACGGCATTGCTTCGGGAAACAGCGCCAGTATCGTTATTAACGGTATGAGCGGTGCGGGCAGGATTGAACTGGATAACCAGGCGGCCAAATCCCGTTTTTACATTTCCGGAGATAATTCCTCCTTTACCGGGGAACTGGTGGCGACGGGATTGAACAACAATCCGGGCAACACGAATGACGCCCGCGACATTCAGTTTGCGACCGCCGCCAGCATGGGGAGGGGTACGATCACCTTGAATGGACGCGGCTTCTGGCTGGATAGCCCCAACACGGCGGATACCGCCGCCATGGCAACGATCAATGTGCTGGAGAAGGGAACCTACCTGAACGGGGGAAGCGGCAATTCCTATTATTTTGGAGGCGCGTTTACCGGAAGCGGCGAGGTAACGACCGCCATGGGCGGAGCCAGTGCGTTTTGCTACCTTTTGGGGGATATGACCGGCTTTACGGGAAGCTTTAACCACAGCAGTACTAACAGCGTCTATACCTGGGTATTTGGCAATGGAACTGCGGCTACTCTGGATAATGGCAAACTTTTCGGGGACGGGGTAATTTTGAAAGGCTCCAGCGGTACGGCAAAGTATAAATTTTCCTACGCGGACGACCTCGTTTTGATGAACGCCGCCGTAGGCGCTGAAGGCGCCCTGAACGCCGCATTGGAACAGGCCGGAACCGGAACGCTGGTGCTGACGCAGGATAATACCGCCACGGGAACACTCACCATCACCAGTGGCAAGGTCCAGCTTGGAAACGGAGAGGCTGCTGGTTCCTGGACGGGGCAGATTACCGGGGCGGGGGAATTGCTGGTAAACAGATCCGCGGGCTCCCCTGTAATCAACCTGAATGCCTCCAATAACTATGAGGGCGGCACCGTTTTGAACGGCGGCAGCGTAAAAGCGCTGGGCGCGGGATCCCTGGGTACGGGGGCCGTTACTGTCAACGGCGGATCCATTCTGGACATGAACGGCCAGGCCGTGGCCAACAGCGTCACCATCACGAAGGGCGGCCTGCTGAACTCGGGGGCCTATGTTACGGCCGGCGGCGTGAACGTGAATGCGGAAGCCGATTCCGGAGACATTAACCTGGGCGGCCTGGTCGGGGACAAGGTGGGTACCATCAATACAACCACGGCGGGAACCGCCGTCACCGGTCTGACCGGGAACCTGACCCTGGCGGGTGGCAACTCCCTGCACGTGGGGGTAAACAACACTTCCTACGCGGCCGGGGACGACCAGAAGAGCCTGCTTCAGTTCAATGACACGGCTACCGGTACCGTCTCGTTCGGCGGGGACGCGTCCGACCTGACGCTGCATCTGGACATTGATACGGACATCCTCATTGCCATGCGCGATCTGGAATCCGTCGGTATCCTGCTCACCAACGGAACGATTGGCGGCTTGCCGTCGGATAATCTGGTTGAATGGCTTAACCAGCACCTGACCTTTAACGCCACGCTGGAAAGCCTCGGCTTCGGCATTCAGGGCGTGGAGGGCGGAAGCATCCTGATCTCCGGAAGAACGGACCAGATCTACATCGCATCGGAAGACGGGAATACGGTTACCAGCATTCCGGCCCTGAACTCCTATTCCCAGGTCATCGTGAATACGGACTTGGCGCTGAATGTGGATGTGCCCGCCGCCAACACGGATAAGACCGTCATCCGCCATCTTTCCTCCGGCACCTCCACCACGGGCAATCTGACTATCAACGCCACGGGGGACGGCTCCCTGAATGTGGAACTTGCCAACGACCTGGACAATTCCGTGTTCAACGGCAATCTCACGGTTAACGGCGAGCGTGTGGACCTGGTCAAGACGGGTGACAAAACGCTGACTATCAACGGAAACATCGCCACGGCCAATTCCGTGGTCGCGCAAGAGGGAACGCTGGCGCTGAACGGCTCCGCCAACAGCATCGGCACGCTCAACCTTGCCTCCTCTGCAGATGGGGCGGCCAAGGTAGTCATCCGTGGCACCACGACGGCTTCCCTGGCGGATGACGCGGCAGGCGGCAGCCTGGAAATCGCCTCCGGCGGCACCCTGAAAACTACCGGGGATTCCTCGCTGAACCTGGCCACTTCCATTTCAGGAGCGGGAACGCTGAACATTCAGGAAGGCTCCAGCCTGACCTTGTCCGGTGAGGCCGGGCTGTCCGGAACGTCCGTCACGCTGAATGGAACTCTGAGCCTGGACGGCACGGGGGACAAGTCCATTCTGCGGCTGTCCGGTTCCGGCGCTCTGGCCTTGAACGGGAACACCCTGTCCATCACCTCCACCACGGCTGGAAGCGCCTCCTTCTCCGGCACTTTGCAGGGAGAGGGCACTCTGGACATCTCCGGAAAGGTCACTCAGGAAATGCGGACCGGGAGCACCGCGTACGACTTGAACGTGCATGACGGCGGCACGCTCGTCCTGAAGGGGACGGAGGCTTCCGCCGGACTTGACTACAGGAATGTGGCGGTGGGCTCTTCCGGCATCCTGCGCGTGGAAGCCACCGGCTCAGGCAGCGGAAACGCCAATACGGCCCTGAATCTGAACAGCATTGACTTCCAGAGCGGTTCCACCACGGAATTCGTGTATAACCTGAACCAGGCGGATCCCTTTGGCTCCGCCATGATCACGGCGGATTCCATCACCATCGGAGATGGAGCCCAGTTCGTGCTTGCCAACATGACGGGCAACACCGGCCTGGGCACGTATGATAACCTGGAAAACGTGGTGCTGATGACGGCGGACCTGATCAATGGACTGGATGAAGGTGCTTCCCTTTCCATCGGGACCACCGGGCTTTTTGCCGTGTACTACAAGGATGCCGTCATGTCCAGGGACGGGAATAACATCGTGTTGAACGCCACCGTTCAGCAGGAAAACATCTTCACTCCCGCCGCTGACTCCTACAATGCGGCAGCCGGTTCCAATCTCCTGTGGGAAGCCAGAAACAATCTGGACGCAACTTCCCAACTGGGCCAGCTCATGAATGCTGTGAGCAATATGATTACGGGGGAAGCTCCGAATCTGTCCGGTGCATCCAGAGCTCTGGCTGCCGTGGCGGGTTCTACGGTCAACGCCCTGGGCACGGCCCAGCGCGACGCGCTGAGAGAACAAATGGGATGGATACGCAACCGCACCAACCAGATGGGCGTCAACCCCGCCTACATCAACGAAGACCTCCCCTACTTCCACATGTGGATGGAAGGCACGGGCTCCTACGCCCAGCTGGACACCAGGGGTGATGAAAGCGGCTACAAGCTCACCACCTGGGGGGGCACCTTCGGGGTGGACGCGGACCTCAGCGACTCCTTCACGATGGGGGCGGCCTTCACGGCCAACTACGGGGACCTGACGGCCAGCGCGGCGGACACGGCCGACGGCCACCTGGACAGCTACTACGCCAACCTCTTCGGCCGCTACCAAAGCAAGCGCTGGGCCCACACGCTCATCCTGACGGGCGGGTGGAACGATGCCAAACTCAACCGGACGGTGGACTACGGAGCGGGCAGCTACAGGACGCAAGGCAACACCAACGGCTGGGGAATGGGAGCGATGTATGAACTCACCTACGACATCTACCTCAACGAAAACAGGAGCAGGCATCCTGCAGCCCCTCTTCAACGCCTCGGTGGTCACCACGCGCATGGACGGCTACCGTGAAACGGGAGCGGGCAACGCGGGCCTGAGCGTGGACAAGCAGGAATGGACGACGGGGACACTTGCCTTGGGGGGCCGGTGGATGGGTCTTGTAGGCAGCAACATCTTCGGGAGGGAAGCGCTGGCGGAACTGCGTATCAACGCGGCGCAGGACCTGGGAGACGACCGGGGAGAAACGTCGGTGGGCTTCCTTGCCAACCCCGGCTACACGCAGCAAGTGCGTGGAGCCAAGGTAGGTCGGACGGCGTTGCAGATAGGAGCGGGCCTGAGCGTGCCGGTGGGGACGCAGGGGACGGTCTTTGTCAACGGCAACGCGGACATCCGCAACGGAGCCAGCTCGGTAAACGGAAGCATCGGCTACCGCTACGACTTCTAAAAAAAGTCAGGACAGATCAGGGGAAATGGTGGAAACACCGTTTCTGCTGCAAAAACAACAAGGCCGCCCGGGGTGAACCGGGGCGGCCTTGTTGTTGAGTGGCTAAATGACTTTAATGGAGCTGGCGTACTTGATGGACAGGTAGAGTTTTTTCTTCATCATTCTGTCCATCAGGTCCATTCCAGCACCGCTTCCGCCCGCAGTTCATCCCCCTGCATGATATGGTGGCAGGTAAGATTCTCCTGGCGGAACAATAGGGACTTCATCTGTTCCCCGGCATGGCTTTCCTTCCTGAAGTGCAGGTGAATGCCAGTCAGGGCGCGTTCCGCCTGCCAGGCTTCCGGCAGGGATTCCAGCGCCCAAACCAGATAGGCGGCATTGTTGATATGACGGTTGAAATCCATATCCCGGCGTTCCGCCGTCCATTCCCGGATTTCCGGCTGAAGGTTCTTCATGTCCAGCCGGACAGCGGAGACTATTTCGTCACAGGGCGCTTCCGGGAATTGGGTAATGTATTTGTTCAGGGGAACGGGACGCCTGCGGCGGATGTCGATGACGGCCCAGAGGCAACTTGCCTCAATGATGCCGTTTCCCTCCGCATCCCGGACTTCCAGATTGCGGCGCGCCTGGAGGGGAGAGGCCTGGGCCGTGCAAGTGCGCAGCTCCACGGTCTCCTTCCAGGCCGGTCGGCGCCTGATAGCCATGTCCAGGCGAACTTCCACCCAGGCCAGCCCGCGGGACATGACGAAATCATAGCCGAACCCCAGGGTGGAGGCGTGTGCCTCCGCTATTTCCTGAAGCCAGTGCAGAACCGTCTCCGGCTTCATGAGGCCGTCCGGTCCGCTTTCATAACTGCGGACGGAGGCTTGCGTGGAAAAGGTCCCTGCGGCTTCAAGATGTTTCATAACCGTACATGCTACCCGGACCTTCCCGCGGGAGCCAGTCAAAAACGGGTAATAAAGCCGTAAAAACAGCGGGAGAATGCACGGCCGGAGTTGGGCCATTCCGCCCGTTTCCGGCGTTAAAGAATGCTCCGGAAATAGGCAATGGTTTTTTCCAGCCCCTGTTCCAGAGGAATGACCGGCTGCCAGCCGAGCTTTTCATGCGCCAGCCGTATGTCCGGCTTGCGCTGGACGGGGTCGTCCTGGGGAAGGGGGCGGAACACCGTTTTGGAAGAAGCCCCGATTATTTCAATGACTTTTTCCGCCAGCTCCAGGATGGTGAACTCTCCCGGATTGCCGAGGTTGACGGGACCGTGGAAATCTTCTGCCGCCATCATTCGGACCATGCCTTCCACCAGATCGTTCACATACTGGAAACTCCGGGTCTGCCTGCCCGTGCCATAGATGGTAAGATCTTCCCCCTTCAGCGCCTGGACGATGAAATTGGAAACCACGCGGCCGTCATTCAGGGCCATTCGCGGCCCGTATGTATTGAAAATGCGGATCACCCGCACGTCCACGCCCATCGTGCGGTGGTAATCCATGAACAGGGTTTCCGCGCACCTTTTGCCTTCGTCATAACAGGAGCGCGGGCCTGCGGGATTGACGTTGCCCCAGTAGGTTTCCGGCTGGGGATGCACGGCGGGATCGCCGTATACCTCGCTGGTGGAGGCCTGGAGAATTCTGGCATGGCACCGTTTGGCAAGAGCCAGCACGTTGAGGGCGCCGAGTACGGAAGTCTTGAGCGTATGAATGGGATCGTGCTGGTAGTGAGGGGGGGAGGCGGGGCAGGCAAGATTGTAGATTTCATCCACTTCCACGGAAAAAGGCTCTGTAATGTCGTGTGCCAGCGCCCGGAATCCGGGACGGTCCAGCAGGTGCAGGAGATTCTTTTTGGAACCCGTAAAATAATTGTCGATGCTGGTGACCTCGTGACCGTCGTCCAGCAGGCGTTCACAGAGATGGGAGCCAATGAATCCGGCTCCCCCGGTGACTAAAATCCTTTTGCTCATGATAGCGTTTGCATGCGTTTTTGCATCCCGGCGCATTCTCCGGCTCCTGACAGTTCCGTTTGGAACGGTAAAACCGCTTCCTGCCGTGCGCCGCCGCTTAATGTCACATATCCGTCACGGCATGGCAAGCTTCATCAAGGAATACCGCGGCCGCCACGGCATTCTCTTTGTCCCGCAAATTCAGGATTTGGGAAGGGTCAGGAGAAAGCTGGCGCCCCCCAGCGTACCGAACTCCAGTTTCAGGTCCCCCCCCAGGGAGCGGGCAATGTCCCGTGCCAGGGAAAGTCCTAGGCCTACGCCGGGTTTCCGGCTGTTAGTGGCTTCCTTTGTGCGCCGGAACGGCTTGAATACCAGCTTGCGGTGCTTGGGGGAAATGCCGGGACCGTTGTCCCGGAAGCGGATGACGATATTATGGCGGTCCGCCTGGACGGTCAGCTGGACTTTGGCGTTTTCCCCCTTGGCGTATTTGATGGCGTTGGAAGTCAGGTTGTCCATGATCTGCTCCACAGCCACGGCGTCCGTATGGACGGGCAGGATGCGGATGGGCTGGGCCAGGGCAAAGGAAAAGCTGATGCCCGTTTCCCGCAGGCGCCGCTCTATCTTCTCCGCAATGGGTTCAAAAAGTTCCTGGCAGGTGAGCGTGTCCTTCGTGCGCCGGATGGCGTTCCTCTGAAGTTTGGAATAAGCCAGCACATTGTCTATCAGGTGTTCCAGTCTACGGCATTCCCGCTGCATGTTGGCGTAATATTCCGGTTTTTTTTGTTCCGGTACCATGCCGTCCTCCAGCATCTCCGTGTACAGGGAGAAAGAGGTGAGCGGTGTTCTGAGTTCATGAGTGACGGCGGAAACGAAATCCCCGCGCCTCTGCTCCAGGCGGAACGTACCCAGCATCAGCCAGATAACGCCGGCCGCCCCCAGCAGCACCATGCTCCAGATCAGAGTAAGGGTCCACGTCAGCATCTGTTTGTGATCCTGAACAGGCAGCTCTGCCGCGTCTCCCGGCAGGAAAACGAGGGGAGCGTTGGCAAAGAAAAGCGTGCCTTCCCGTCCGGCCTCTTCCGCTGGCGGGGCGGCGGGATCGAAAGTCGCCAGACGGCTTTGAGGGAGCGCCTTGGCCACCTGTTCCGGGAGACGCCTGTTCAGGCTCTCCATATTCATCAGGGCTCCCTGCAGGTAAACGCCGCGGTTGGTATGCACCTGCCGGAGAATGTACAGATTGCCCCCGTCTTCCACCGGAACCAGGGAGGAAACGGTCTCCACCTGGGCAGGAAGCCCGTCCCGCGGCGGTTCCGGCTCCGGAACCTCATGAAGAATTTCATTCCTGATATCCGCCCACAGATTGCCGCTGGCCGGCAGGGAGATGAGGGCGGAAACCTTCTCATTCAAACGCTGGTAAAGGTTCTTCTCCCCGTTCAGCCGTTCGGAAAGCTCCTTATTCAGAGCAGGTCCGGAGACCTGCCCGGAGGGGGATATCTGAAGGTAGGCCGTGACGTAATCCGGCAGGTAGGAGGCCAGGTTGGAGGAACGGGCGGGTTCGCTGGGTGCCGGGGCGTCCATGCGCTGGTCGTAGGGGCGCCTGTAGGCGTAAAAAGGCAGATATTCGTAATAGCCGCGCGCCTGTTCAAAAGTGATGAAGGCGGTGAGCAGGCGGTCCATCTCCAGCTTGGCCTCATGAGCCAGGGACTCTACCTTGATTCGGTGTTCGGAATGGCCCGTTTCCTCCGCCTGAATCAGGAGAACGTGGGTGAGCCAGCCCAGAGTGCCGACGACCAGCAGCAGGCTGACGGTGAGCAGGATGATGCGGATGCGCCTGTTCACGGATCAGGAAAGGAAGGATGAATTCCAGCGGTAGCCCTGGCTTCTGAGTGTCTCCAGGGAGGCGGCCGCCTTCCCGCCCAGCTTGTCCCGCAGGCGCATGACGGTCATCTCCACGGAGCGTGTATCCGTCAGCCGCGGGTCCATGTCCCACACGCGGCGGAGCAGCTCGTCCCTGGTAATAACCCGGTTGGGGTGGGTGGCCATGTAGCTCAACAGCTCGAACTCGCGTGCGGTGAGGGTGGCCGTTTTGCCGTCTTCAAACGTAAGAAGGCGGTTGGCGCTGTCCAGCACAGCGCCGGGAATAGTGATCTCCCTGATCTGGCGCGGCCGTTCCGGAGACCTGCGGAGTACGGCCTCAATGCGGGCGATCAGCTCACGGATGCTGAACGGCTTGACGATGTAATCGTCCGCCCCCAGCTTCAGCCCCTGCACGCGGTCCTCTTCCTCCCCGCGGGCCGTCAGCATGATGACGGGCGTTCCGGGGCGTTCCTCGGACATGACCTGGAGCACCTGGAAGCCGTCTGCGCCGGGCATCGCCACATCCAGCAGGGCTAGGTCGAAATTGCGTTCCCGCACGGCCCTGATGGCCGCCAGCCCTTCCTCCGCGGCCAGCACCTCGTAGCCGGAGGCGGTCAGCACGTCCGTCAGGGCGTGCCGGATGCTGTCGTCATCCTCTGCAACCAGAATGGTATATGTTAAGCTGCTCATCGTTTGAGTCTATAAAAACACACAATTTCCCCTTTTGTATAGAGAAACCTGCGCCCCTCCGGTAACAATGCCATAACAGGAAGCGCTTCTGCCGCGGAATTCCCGACCGTTTCAATTCTGCGTGAGGTTCCGGTACGGGGCGGGAAGGCTGGCGGTGGGAATCTCAATGGCCTCCATTGGTCCCGGCACGGTGCCTTCAAAAAACGGCACTCCCTTGTAGGAAAGAATGATCCTGGAATGGACCATGCCGCCGGTGGTCTGGCGCAGGAAATCCTTGTTCCGGAAAACGAGCAGCGTTTTTCCGTTCTCCGCGGCCACGGGGCGGCACTGGAAATTGCCCAGCGTAGCGCCGGAGGCGTCCGTCATCTGGACGGGAAGCACATACGCTTCTGAAAAAGTGGGGGCATACACTCCCCACAGGGAAGTGAGGCCCATGACGATGACAATCAGGACGCCGACGAATACTTTTGTTGAAGTGGACATGCGGAGAGTTGAATGGTGCTGCCCGCATATGTCCGCGTTCCGGAACGGATACCGTGCGGCGTCAGCGTTGTTGTTTAAGCCATTCGGCGGCCTGCGGGGCGTAATAAGTAAGGATCATGTCCGCCCCGGCGCGCCGGATGCAAGTTAGAGTCTCCAGAACGGCCTCCCGTTCATCCAGCCAGCCGGAGGATGCCGCGGACTTGATCATCAGGTACTCTCCGCTAACGTGGTAGGCCGCTACGGGCAGCGTGACATGCCTGCGCATGGCCGCGATTACGTCCAGATACAGCGTGGCGGGTTTCACCATCAGGATGTCTGCGCCCTCCGCTTCATCAAGCTGGGCTTCCCGCAGGGCTTCCCGGATATTGCCGGGATCCATCTGGTAGGTCTTCTTGTCCCCCTCCTTCGGCGCGCTCTCCAGAGCGCCGCGGAACGGCCCGTAAAGGGCGCTGGCATACTTGGCGGTATAGGCCATGATGGAAACGTCGTCCAGAGCCTCGGAATCCAGAGTGGCGCGGATGGCGGCCACGCGGCCGTCCATCATGTCGCTGGGGGAAATAATGTCCGCCCCGGCGTCTGCGTGGCACAGGGCCTGGCGGCAGAGGACTTCCACGGAATCGTCGTTGAGAATCTCCATGGTGCCGTCGGACCGGAACTCCACCAGGCCGTCGTGTCCGTCGGAATTATAGGGATCCAGCGCCACGTCCGTCATCACGGTAATACCGGGAACCCCGCTTTTAAGGGCGTAAATGGTGCGGGGAATGAGTCCGTCCGGGTTGCACGCCTCACAGGCGTCCGGCGTTTTCTTGTTGTCCGGAATGGCGGGGAAAAGGTCCAGCGTGTGGATTCCCAGGTCCATCAGGCGCTTGGCCTCCTCCACCAGTCCCCGCACGCTCCAGCGCGTGCAGCCGGGCAGGGAGGAGATGGGCTGGTTTTCGTCCCCTTCGTGGACGAAAACCGGGCAGATAAGATGTTCCGGGGAAAGGGAGGTCTCCCGGACCAGATCCCGGATATTGGCGGATTTTCTGTTGCGGCGCGGCCGTATCGGTAGATTCATCATGATGGAATTATGGAAGAATATTTGAGCGGGCATGTTTGATCATCTTCCCCGGCTGCCGGAATTCCCGGGGCGGAAAGCTTTTTTCTACAGTTTCAGCGGATTTTCATCGTCCGCTCCAGTCAGCATCCACCCTTTCTCCGTCCGGGTGAAGTACAAGTTGCATTTGGTGAAGCCGGACTTGAGATTCGGCTTGAGGCCGATGGTGGCCTTCAGAGAAGTCCCCCCGTCCTTCAGCTCAAAGGCGCCTTTCAGCGTGGGCTTGTAATCCTTCCTGTTCCGGGAAGCAGGCTGGAACTCCTCCTTGCTCATAACGGCTTTCAGTTGTGTGAGCGCTTCTTCAAACTCCGGAACGGAGGCGAATCTGGACGGAGCCAGCATCCGAATCAGCGTCAGGCTGTCTCCGGCCTCCAGGGCGCGTCCGGCTGCGGAAACGGCTTCCTTCGGTTCAGAATAGGCAAGGGCCGGATACGTCCTGTGGAAATCCGCAATGATGCGGCTGGTGGTGGACTCGTCCGGCTTCAGGTTCCAGGAGGAAAAAGCGTCCCCCACATACATCTTGAACACCGGGAAGCCGTCCGTGGGATCCTGTATCTTTTCCAGCGCGTAGCGGTAGATCAGGGCGGGTTTGTCTATGTCCGGCAGGCTCATGCGCGGCGGCAGAATGGTCATGGCCGCAATGCTGTGAATATCCTTGTCCGTCTTCTTGGCCTCGTTCTTGTTGCGTTCCGGCTGCTCGTCCCTCTTGTTCGGGTCAAGCTGGTCGTCCGGGTGGGGCTGGAGGGGAATAAGGATGGTGTTCGGGAACCCCATGAAACTGAGGTTGGTGGGTTGGATGTAGCGGTTCTCCTGGTTCTGGTCCTGCAGGCGCATGGCTTTCACCACGGGGGTCAGACGCGCGCTCTGGGTAATAGCGGACTCCATGTAATAGGGAGCGACGAGCAGGGCCGCGATGCGGGCCGGATCGCCCTCCTTCACGGTGCGGATCAGCAGCTTTTTAATCTCGTCGTCGGACTTGCCCTTGACGGCCTCCATCCGGAACCTTTTGATGTGCTCCAGGGCTTTCTTCACGGCGGCCACGGAATACTGGTGCGCGAGGCCGAAAATCTTCTTCTTGGCCTCGGTAGAAATCTGCGCCGCCCGCTGGCGGACATGGTCGTTGAAGGGCAGGAACGTATTGTCAAAACTGCCGGGAGTCAGGGACGCTTTCCATTCCCCGTTCTTCTTGATCAGGGCTACGGCGGTGGCCGCGTAAATATAGGGGTTGGTCCTGTCGGGCAGCATGATATAGGCCATGGCCAGGTCCCCGTCCATGATGATGGAGGCCTCATCCACAAACGGCGGCCTTTCCGGGGAGGACGCCGTCACGTAAGCCTGCACGGCCTCCATGCGGGAAAGGATGCTCTTCAGTTTCAGCGTTCCCACGAACGGGGACGTAGCGGGCAGGGACTTGTAGGGGTCTGCGGTCCAGTCCGTCTTTTCCTGCAGGGCGCGGAGAAGAAGTTTGGCTGCATTGAAGGGCGTGCTCTGGTCCGGCAAAGAGGCATCGTTCCCGTTCCCTTCAATCCCGCCCTCCGGCGTTTTGTCCAGATTGATCGGGAAACTTGCCGGGGCGTCGGCAGGGGGCTCCTGCGCGGCCGCGGAAAATCCGCAGGGCAGGCTGAGGCAGAGAAGGGCAAGGGGGAGGAATTTCATAACCGCTGGGTGCCACTATGGCATAAAGGGGCGCGGGTGTAAATCATTCGTTGAGGGGGGATAGAGGATGGAAGGCGAATGGTTGCATTCCATTTTTTTCCAGTTCTCCCCGCGATGGTGCAGAATGAGAAGATGTTTATAGGGAACGACGAAAAAGAAACTTGAAGATTTGTTTAACCAGATGGGCGCTGTACAGGAAGCCATCGGATGCTCATTTCTTGGGTAGGAGGAAGAAGCCAGAGAGCGGCGCAACCGAGGATTCCTCCTGCGAATGGTGTGAAGGAAAAGCTGTTCCATCGTTCAGACTTGGTGAAATGAAGGGAGATGAAAACGTACCAGTCCAGCAGAATGATCCATACGTTAAGCAGAAGAAGAGCGGCTTCCAAGGTATAGCAGATGACATTCAGCATGAATTTCTTGTTATACCAGATTTTCCGGTGCGGCAACCGTAAGGAAGAAAAAGGGGATGGTGCTCCTTCTCTTCCGGAAAGCTCCCGTGCGGCCTATGCCTTGAATTTTTGGGAGGGGAAGCTTTTTGCATTTGCCAACAGTGCCTAAGGGGGGTTAACTAATGCGCGTATGTCCGAACACAAGGAAAGAAAGACTCTTGAAGAACGCAACCAGATGTCTGATCTGGAACGCCTGCGCCACTCCTGCGCGCACGTTCTGGCTACGGCCATTTGCCGCATCTGGCCGGATGCCCAGCTGGCGGGCGGTCCCGCCGTGGAAAACGGTTTTTATTACGACGTGGAGCTGGACCACCGCATCAGCACGGAAGACTTTGAACGCATTGAAGCGGAAATGAAAAAAGTGGTGAAGGAAAACCAGACCTTCCAGAAGGAAATCATCTCCCGTGCAGACGCCATGAAAATGGCGGAATCCGGGGAACTGGGCGCTCTGGGCCCGCGCAGCGGCCCCTCCCGCTTCAAGATCGACCTGCTGAACGACATCCCGGAAGACGAGGAAATCTCCCTGTACCGCAACGGAGACTTCACGGACCTGTGCGCCGGCCCCCACGTGGGCCGCACCGGCAACTGCAAAGCCTTTAAAATCATGAGCGTGGCCAGTGCCTTCTACAAGGGGGACAAAAACCGCCCCATGCTCCAGCGCATCTACGGCACCTGCTTCCCGAACCGGACCCAGCTTGACGAACATCTCGCGCGCCTGGAGGAAGCGCGCCGCCGCGACCACCGGAAACTCGGCCGCGAGCTGGGCCTCTTCTGCATTGATGAGGCCGTGGGCCAGGGCCTCATCCTCTGGAAGCCCAAGGGCGCCCTCATTCGCCGCTCCCTTCAGGACTTCATCACGGAGGAACTGGACAAGCTGGGCTACTCCCAGGTATATACCCCCAACATCGGCAAGCTGGACCTGTACCGTACCTCCGGCCACTTCCCGTACTACCGGGAAAGCCAGTACGCCCCCATCCCGGAGCGCGACGCCATGGAAAAACTCTGTGAGGAAGGCGCCACCTGCGCGGAACTCTTCAACGGCCTGACGGACGGAACCATTGAAGGCTACATGCTCAAGCCGATGAACTGTCCGCACCACATTAAAATTTACGCTAATGACGCCCATTCCTACCGCGACCTGCCCGTCCGCCTGGCGGAATTCGGTACGGTATACCGCTGGGAACAGAGCGGGGAACTGGGCGGCATGACGCGCGTGCGCGGCTTCACCCAGGATGACGCCCACATCTTCTGCACCCCGGACCAGCTTGCCGGAGAAATCCGCCAGTGCCTGGGCATTGTGAAAACCATCTTCGGCACCCTGGGAATGACGGACTACCGCGTGCGCCTCTCCATGCGCGATCCGGAAAGCGACAAATACGTGGGTTCCCCGGAAAACTGGGACAAGGCGGAACAGGCCCTGCGGGATGCCGCAGAATGGCTGGGCGCGGACTATAGTGAGGAAGCCGGGGAAGCAGCCTTCTACGGTCCCAAGATCGACTTCATCGTGCGCGACGCCATCGGCCGCGAGTGGCAGCTCGGCACCGTGCAGGTGGACTACAACCTGCCGGAACGCTTTGACCTCCATTACACCGGTGCAGACAACAAGCCGCACCGTCCCGTCATGGTGCACCGCGCGCCATTCGGCTCCATGGAACGCTTCACCGGTCTGCTCATCGAACACTTTGAAGGGAAATTCCCCACCTGGCTCTCTCCGGAGCAGGTGCGCGTGCTCCCCATCTCCGACAAGGTGATGGACATCGCCAAAACCTACCGTGACACCCTGGCCTCCAAGGGCGTGCGCGTCACGGTGGATGAAACCGCGGACAAAATCGGCGCCAAAATCCGCAATGCCCGGCTGGAGCGTGTGCCCTACATGCTCGTCATCGGCCAGCGGGAGGCGGAGGAAGGCACCGTTTCCGTACGCCACCGGGAGAAGGAAGACCTGGGCTCCATGCCCTTTGAGCAATTCATGGATGCCGTCTCCCGGGAAATAGCAGAGCGTCATATTTCCCCCGTGATTTGAGTTGCCAAGTTATTTTATTTAGTTTAGTAATATCCGGACGTGCCAATAAAGCCAACGAAGAATAATGACGGTAATCGCCGCCGCGAGCGCGGTGATCAGACTCGGGTCAACGAGCGGATCCGCGCCCCCCGTGTGCGCGTGGTGACCGCCAATGGAGACCAGCTCGGGATAATGAACACGCGTGACGCGCTGGAAAAGGCCAAGGCCCTTGGCCTGGACCTGGTGGAAGTGGCGAGCAACGCAGACCCGCCCGTATGCCGCGTGGTGGACTACGGACGGTACAAGTACCAGCAGTCCAAGCTTCAGAAAAACAACAAAAGCCGTACGATCAAACTCAAGGAAGTCAAGCTCCGCATCGGTACGGACACTAATGACTACAACGTGAAAATGGCCCGCACGGAAAGCTTCCTGGACCACGGTCACAAGGTGCGCTTCCAGCTCCGCTTCCGCGGTCGTGAAAACGCGCACCATGAGCTGGGCTACGACATGCTCAACAAAGTCATTGCGGACATGAAGACCATGGCGCAGGTGGATCAGCCCCCGCGCCTGGCCGGCAACACCATGCATATGGTGCTGGCTCCGCTGCCCGCCGCCCAGCGCGTGAAAAAATTCACCGCCCACCTGGACGCCGATTTCGACTCGGAAGACTCCGCCTTTGACGCGGAAGACGACGAATAAAACTGCGCCTTTTTCCATTTCACAGGCTTTCCGCTCCAAGAGCGGAAAGCCTTTTTTATGCCGGAATACCGCCATATACGGTAGTGATCCGTACCCAACGAGTTGTAAATTGCCCGGAAAACGGATGCGGCAGTACGCCACGTAATAATGGGAAGAGACGTTTTCCGGCACCTCCTTTCCAACCCGTCTCCATGGAGCAGGTGGGAAAGTTTCTGGACGAAATGCGCGGGACGGACTACTATTACTTCTGCATCGCGGCAGGCACGGGCCGTCAGGTGGCCGGAACGACTCCTTGGCGGGATCTTTTTCTGCCCTTCGCACTCCCCGCGCCAACCCCCAGCTCACAGGAAAATCCCGGAACACCGGCGATTCCTGTAACTCGCAGGGTATCTTAGATTGACATCCCCCATATATTATTTCAGGCGTGGAATATGCATCTCCGCGGGCAGGTTGGCGCAAAATATCCTTTTCGTGCCTGACCCTTAACATATATATTCCCCCGCCGTCGCACCCTCACGGGTGCGTGGATTGAAACAGGTTACATCCGGCCCCCAATCCCAGAGTGATATACGTCGCACCCTCACGGGTGCGTGGATTGAAACAATCTGAGAGAGCAGGAGCTGGCCTTGAGCTGTTGTCGCACCCTCACGGGTGCGTGGATTGAAACCTCCACGTCGTCAGGTGCATACGTGGAGATAAATTGGGTCGCACCCTCACGGGTGCGTGGATTGAAACCATGCAATCATTTATCACTCCCCGGCAATACCGGGTCGCACCCTCACGGGTGCGTGGATTGAAACGGATACAGTTTGCACAGGTTGTTTCTGTGGCACTGTCGCACCCTCACGGGTGCGTGGATTGAAACTACTATGTCGTATGATGCCGGAATTGGGATGATGGTCGCACCCTCACGGGTGCGTGGATTGAAACCAATAGGATCAACTCTATACATAACATTCAAAAGGTCGCACCCTCACGGGTGCGTGGATTGAAACTTTTCCTGGGTAACAAGCTGTACCAGCAGGGCAAGGTCGCACCCTCACGGGTGCGTGGATTGAAACTACCAGAATGCGTTCCGGTGAAATTTGCTCTATCGTCGCACCCTCACGGGTGCGTGGATTGAAACCATTTACTGGCTCACACACTACGATGATGTAGCGGTCGCACCCTCACGGGTGCGTGGATTGAAACTACTTCGCCGCTTGGCTTAAATCACTCTTCACCAGTCGCACCCTCACGGGTGCGTGGATTGAAACGCCTGCTCCATTGTGAGCGAGACCAACGAGCAGAGTCGCACCCTCACGGGTGCGTGGATTGAAACATTGACGACTTTCTTTCCCAGGACCGGGACATCAGTCGCACCCTCACGGGTGCGTGGATTGAAACAGCACCTGTACAATATCCAGGACATGAAGAAGAAGTCGCACCCTCACGGGTGCGTGGATTGAAACCGGGTTAGAGCAACTCGAACCCTGAACCTTTGAGGTCGCACCCTCACGGGTGCGTGGATTGAAACCGGTAATCCCTGGCGGCCTGCTCCCGGTCACGGGTCGCACCCTCACGGGTGCGTGGATTGAAACCCCTGTCGTCCATCAGATACCGGGCATGTGCAACGTCGCACCCTCACGGGTGCGTGGATTGAAACCGCAATAAGTATGAACAGCCTGGCACAATATCCGTCGCACCCTCACGGGTGCGTGGATTGAAACAATGAATTCCGCTGTCAGGCCGCACCGACGGGCGGTCGCACCCTCACGGGTGCGTGGATTGAAACATTGAAAACAGCCCGGAATACAGTAATAAATCCCGTCGCACCCTCACGGGTGCGTGGATTGAAACTCCCCTATACAGGCGAATATTTGAATAACAAGGGTCGCACCCTCACGGGTGCGTGGATTGAAACCGAATCTCCTGTCACACAGGGGCGAGGAATAAAGGGTCGCACCCTCACGGGTGCGTGGATTGAAACTCCTTCGGCAGATGAAGCCGGCGCGTCGGCTGCAGTCGCACCCTCACGGGTGCGTGGATTGAAACCAATACTCCAGCTCTCTTTCCGCCTTTTTCTCAGTCGCACCCTCACGGGTGCGTGGATTGAAACCGGTCTGACAGGAAGCCCTAGCTTTCTTCCTCTTGTCGCACCCTCACGGGTGCGTGGATTGAAACCCTGCGTCACCTGTCATTGCTATGTTAGGACCAAGTCGCACCCTCACGGGTGCGTGGATTGAAACCGGTGTCATTGCGGGGTGTAATAGGATGAAGGCCGTCGCACCCTCACGGGTGCGTGGATTGAAACTTACCTCTACGGAGCAAATTGTCCAGAGCCAGATGTCGCACCCTCACGGGTGCGTGGATTGAAACATCACCGTTGGAGCTGACACCCCCTCCTTTTCGTCGCACCCTCACGGGTGCGTGGATTGAAACAGCAGCACACCGGCGGATCCGCCGCACGGCTCAAGTCGCACCCTCACGGGTGCGTGGATTGAAACATGGGATATGCCCATCTGGAACCTGTCACGAGACGTCGCACCCTCACGGGTGCGTGGATTGAAACCGGGGGATGAAGACGGTTTATCTTCCTGCAGGGGGGCGCACCCTCACGGGTGCGTGGATTGAAACAGCCTGGAAATGCCGAAAGCCCAGCTATTGGAGGTCGCACCCTCACGGGTGCGTGGATTGAAACAGCAAAATCTGGAAAACGGAACATCCAGCCTTTTGTCGCACCCTCACGGGTGCGGCTGATGGAAGTTTATCAGGAGCAGATGGTCCGATGCGTTCTTCTGATGATTCCTTTTGCCTGAAAGGCTTTTCGATGACGTTCAGACCATGAAAAAGCGCCGGACCCCGGGAAGGGGGCCGACGCTTGCGGTATAGGAGGGGGGAATTAATGGGAGCAGCTGGCGCAGGCCCAGCCTTCGCGGATTTTGGCAAAGAAGTCGTTGCCTTTGTCGTCCACCAGGATGAAAGCGGGGAAGTCTTCCACTTCAATTTTCCAGATGGCTTCCATGCCCAGTTCCGGGTATTCCAGCAGTTCTACCTTTTTGATGTTGTTCTTGGCAAGAATAGCGGCGGGGCCGCCGATGGAACCCAGGTAGAAGCCGCCGTGCTTGTGGCAGGCGTCCGTCACCTGTTGGCTGCGGTTGCCCTTGGCGATCATGATCATGGAGCCGCCGTTTTCCTGGAACAGGTCCACATAGGAATCCATGCGTCCCGCGGTGGTAGGCCCGAAGGAGCCGGAGGGATAGCCTTCCGGGGTCTTGGCCGGACCGGCGTAGTAAACGGGATGGTCCTTGATGTACTGGGGCAATCCTTCTCCACGTTCCAGACGTTCCTTGAGCTTGGCGTGGGCGATGTCCCTCGCTACGACGATGGTGCCGTTCAGGCTCAGACGCGTGGTAACGGGGTATTTGCTCAGGTCCGCCAGCACTTCCTTCATCGGGCGGTTCAGGTCGATGGAGACGGCCTCGCTGGAGGTCATACGGAGGGCTTCCGGAATATACTGGCCGGGGTTGGTCTCCAGCTGTTCAATGAAAATGCCTTCCGGCGTGATCTTGGCTTTGGCGTTGCGGTCTGCGGAACAGGAGACGCCCAACCCCACCGGGCAGGAAGCGCCGTGGCGGGGCAGCCGGATTACGCGTACGTCCAGCGCATACCACTTGCCGCCAAACTGGGCGCCCAGCCCCAGCTTGCAGGCTTCCGCATGCAGTTCCTTTTCCAGTTCCACATCGCGAAAGGCGCGGCCATATTCGTTGCCCGTGGTAGGAAGATTGTCGTAATACTTGGTGGAGGCCATCTTCACGGTCTTCAGGCACTTTTCCGCAGAGGTGCCCCCGATGACGAAGGCGATGTGGTAGGGCGGGCAGGCCGCCGTTCCCAGCGTGCTCATTTTTTCCACCAGAAATTTCTTGAGCGTGGCGGGATTGAGCAGGGCTTTCGTTTCCTGGTAAAGATAGGTCTTGTTGGCGGAACCGCCGCCTTTGGCGACGAAGAGGAAGGAATACTTCATGCCTTCCACGGCTTCAATGTCTATCTGGGCGGGCAGGTTGGTTCCGGTATTCTTCTCCGTGTACATGTCCAGCGCCACGGTCTGTGAGTAGCGCAGGTTGTTCTGGGTGTAGGCGTCGTACACGCCGTGGGAAAGAAATTCACAATCGTCGCAGCCGGTCCAGACCTGCTGGCCTTTCTTGCCGACGATGGTGGCGGTGCCCGTGTCCTGGCAGAAGGGCAGGATGCCGGCGGCGGCCACTTCCGCGTTGCGGAGCATCGTCAGAGCCACGCTCTTGTCATTGGCGCTGGCTTCCGGATCGTCCAGAATGGCGGCCACCTGCTTCAGGTGGGCGGGGCGCAGGAAGAAAGCCACATCGTGGAAGGCTTCCGCGGCCAGAAGGCGCAGGCCTTCCGGTTCCACCTTGAGCATGGGGTGACCTTCAAATTCCCCTACGCTTACGTAGTCGGAGGTGATGAGGCGGTACTGGGTGTCGTCCTTTTCCAGGGGAAAAGGGTCCTGATAATGAAAATCCGGTGTTGCCATAACGGGGGAAAATATAGCGGAGGCTGCCCATGGGTTCGAGCAAAAAAAACAGGGCGGTTCCCTGGCGGGTAAGAACAGGAAAAGCTTTGGCCGCCGCTCCTGCATGGAACAAGATGGTGTGTGTTCAAAGAACTGCGGGCAGGCTTCCTCCAGGGCCCCCGGGGATGGCCATGTGCACCGTGTTCCGCTGCATGCGCCGTTCGTCAATAAGGATGAAGAACAGGGGGACCGGGAGGAAAGACGGGGCCTCCAGAGGAGGCACCACAGATTTCTTCCGGCGCCAGACACATGAATGATCCGGTTCCGGAAGACAGCGGACGGCTTCACCTCTCCCCGTGGGCTCCCGTTCCATATGGAGCCGGATGTTTCCGGAGCTGGAAACGCAGTTCCTGGGCGACCATTTCACCTCCCTCTTCTCCACGTTGCCGATGTCTTCAGGACTGATTAAAAATAATACGGAAGGGCGTGACCGGAAATCTTCTTCCGTTCAAGGAAGGCATGTCACCTTCTCCGGCCAAGAGTAACAGAACAGAAAAATTTAAAAACCTCAGTGGGATAGAATATCCATGACGGCTTTTTCTTGGTTCTAACTATATGGTAGCAATTTATCAGTGCGGCTTGCTTGTAGAGGAATCCGGCCCGGAGGTACGCTGGATTCCGTACCTTTTGGGTTCTTCCGCAACGCGGAGGGATTCCGGGTAAACATGCTCCATGCGTTCCTGAGCGTCGCGGATCAGGATTTCTTCAGCCCATTCTTCCACAGTCATGTTGTCCTTTCGGGCGGCTTTTTCAATGAGCTTGTAATCGTCGGTATTCACCATGACGGCAAACGGCTTCCAATGAGCCCTGGCCGCTTCCTTGAGTTCCTTTTCCCTCTCCGTCTTCTCCATCAACAGTTTGATGAGAGCCTCCTTGTCCTTCGGAATAAATACTCTGGCCAACCAGTTGCGAACCGTGTTGGCCGACACGAAACATTTTGCCGCGAACTCCTCACGGGTCATTTTCTGCTGTTTCAGCCAAACCTTGATTTGGGCCTTGAGTTCGTCCTGGTTCTCACTCATGCACACCTTGTAACGCTATCGGTGCGAAAATTCAATCTTTTTTATGAATATGTCCTTAAAATGGTATATTATTCTTGACGAAAGTACCGTTTGCGTTGCAATATCCCTACGTAAAGGCATCCAAAGTTCAAATTCATACCTGAAAAGATATTTCATGAAGACGGGAAATAAGAAAAAAATCCAGAAAAAAATTCAGATCAAGGGGAAAATGCCGCTGTCCATCCAATTTTTCCGGGATGCGGAAGCGGACGCCCTCCACGTGCAGCGCTGTCAGCTGGACAGGGCGACTCTGCTTGCCTGTGCCGTGAAACGCCTGAGGGAAGAGCAGGCCGGGGAATCCGCGTCCGGTCAAAAGCCATCCGCATGACTCAGGATATTTACTGGGAGCTGCTGATTTGGTTGTTCCGCTCCTTTATGGGTGTAACGGCGTTTGCCTTTACCGTAGCCGCGTACCAGGCCATGCGGTGCCGGAGAAGGAGAGACCGCAAACGGAAAAGGTAAGGGCGGGATGTGCGGAAAAGCCGTACTTCCTGCGGGAAAGCTCCGGAATCATCTGTGGAATTGAACTCCGGGGGCATTTTCCCTATCTTCCGGAAATGTCCAGCAGCCTTCCGGATGAAGCCTTTCTGTCCCGCATGTGCCATGAGGAACTCTGGCGCCTGTTTCCCATCATCCTGAGCGGTTCCAGAGAGGAATGGGCGGAACTTTACCGCCGGGAGAGGGACCTGCTGGCGGAGGCCGTGGGCTGCACCCGCATCACCCGCATTTCCCATATCGGCAGTACGGCGGTGCCCGGCCTGGACGCTAAGCCTACCATTGACATTCTGATGGAGGTTTCTCCGGATTCGTTCGTTTTTGAAACGCCTCCTTTGCTGCGGAAATGCGGTTATATGGAGACGCATCGTGACGAGGAACGCATGGGCCTGGTCATGGTAAAGGGCTATACGGCGGAGGGGTTCCGGGGGCAGGCCTTCCACCTGCATGTGCGCCCCTGGCGGGATTGGGATGAGCTTTATTTCCGGGATTACTTGGCTGCTCACCCTAAAGAGGCGCAGAAGTACGCCGAGCTTAAGCGCTCTTTAAAAGAAAAGTTTGAGTTCAACCGCGACGCCTATACGGAAGGAAAAACGAAGATCATCACGGCCATGACCCGCCGGGCGCGGGAGGAAATGCCGGGCAGGTACGTTCCGTAAGGCCCCGGGGTGGGACTGTCCGCTTTTTATCGGAAGGGTGCGCGTGGCTTCGGCATGTGGCGGCTGGGGTCGCTATGGAACAAGCCCTTTTCCCTCATCCAAAATATCCTTTACAGGTTTTTTGGAGCCTATTATGTTGTAAACAATATAGTTAATAGTGATGAATATTGGAATATTCCTTGTGATCTTCCCCCTGGCATGTGTTGCCGAAGAGATGGAAAACCCCGGACTGGGCCAGATCCGGCCGGAGACGGCTGCTTCCCTGAAAACGCTGAGTCAGGAAGTAACGGCGGCGGAGAAACAATCGTTCCAGGTTCCCTCCTTTGATGGAACACGGTATAGCATTCCGGATGCTTCTCCGTATTGGGAGGCGGATTCCAGCACTCTGGTTTCGCGCAGTATGGGGCGCAACGAGGCCAACGGCCCCTGTTATACTGAAACCAGGGAAATGCTGAGCCCTGACGGAATGCTGCTGACCACCGTCCGGATGCGGAAGGTAAGAGACTCAGACCATTTTTTGAAAAAGAAGTTCACCGGGCCGTTTTCCCATATCTTTTTGTGGATTCCCTGACGGATATCGTGGAAAAAAAGGAAGAGCGTCTCTACTTCACTTTTTGGGATGTGGACCTTTCCTCAGGGGATCTGGTCCGGATCTACGTGCGGATCTATTTACTGCATTCCCGTCAATTGGTCTCGGAGGATATCCGGTATTCAAAATCCCGGAAGGGGAAAGATCAATAAATGCCGGGGGCGAGGGGGGCCGCAGCATTTAAGTGTATAACGGCAGGTGGATACTCTTCATAATTGGACGGTATGATTTCCGGCCGGTGCCTCGCTGAAAGGCATCTCACTGCTTTTTACCTGGACGGCATGGCGGCAAATATTTTTAGGGAATTTCCCGGATGGAAATCAGTATTGCCAGAAAAGGGGAATGGCAGTAACATTCCGCCGCTATGAGTATTGAAAGTTTCGCAAACCAGCATGTGCTTGAGCTGGTGGCTTATCAGCCGGGCAAGCCGATCGAGGAAACGGCCCGGGAACTGGGCCTGGACCCCCGTGACATTGTGAAACTGGCCTCCAATGAAAATCCCCTGGGACCGTCCCCCCGGGCGGTGGAGGCCATCTCCCGGGCGGCTGCCGGAGTAAACATTTATCCGGACGGCGCGGCTTTCCGGCTGCGTTCCGCCATTGCGGAATTCTGCGGTGTGGATTTTGGCCAGACGGTGGTGGGCACGGGCAGCAGCGAGGTAATCGAACTCATCTGCCACGCCCTGCTGAACCCGCAGGCCGAGGTGGTGGCCGCCAGGCACGCCTTTTCCATGTACCCCATCATGGCCAGGCTGTTCGGCGCGGCGTACGTGGAAATTCCCAACAAGCCGGACTGGACCCATGACCTGAACGGGTTTCTGAACGCCATTACGGACCGCACGCGCATCGTATTCATCACCAACCCCACCAACCCGGTCGGCACCGTCGTCGGCCAGCGGGAAATCGACGATTTCATGGCGAAGGTGCCGGACCATGTGCTGGTGTGCTTTGACGAGGCGTACCGGGAGTTTTCCGACAACCCGCCGGACACCCTCAAATTCGTGAGGGAAGGGCGCAACGTGATCGTTTTGCGCACCTTTTCCAAGGCTTACGGCCTGGCGGGCCTGCGCGTGGGCTACGGCATTGCCCCGGAAGCCGTGGCCAACATGCTGCACAAGGCGCGCGCGCCGTTCAACCTGCACGTTCTGGCGCAGGAAGCGGCCCTGGCCGCCCTGGAGGACCAGGAGCATGTGCGCCGCACGGTGGAAAACAATGCTGCGGGCATGCGCTTCTACGAACAGGCGTTCAGGGACATGGGGCTGGAATGGATTCCCAGCCAGGGGAACTTCATCCTGGTGAAGGTGGGGCAGGGCAAAAAGGTGTTCAACGACATGCTTGCCAAAGGGGTGATCGTCCGCGCGCAGGACGGATACGGCCTGCCGGAGTGGATACGCATCAGCATCGGCACCCCCGCAGAAAACGCGCGCTGCGTGGAAGTCCTGAAGGAAGTTCTTTAAACAATTTCACCGTTGGATCTGTCATACCTTTTATGATTTCACCGCAACAATACATTGACGGTCTTGAATGGCGCTATGCCTGCAAGAAATTTGATCCCCATGCCCGCATTGAAGAACCCGCCTGGCACGCCCTGGCGGAAAGCCTGCGGCTCAGCCCGTCTTCCCTGGGGCTCCAGCTCTGGAAATTCGTGGCCGTCACGAACAGGGAGCTGAAGGAGCGCCTGCGGGAGGTTTCCTGGAACCAGTCCCAGGTGGAGGACTGCTCCCACTATGTGGTGCTGTGCGCCCGGAGGGACGCCACCCAGAAGGACGTGGACCGCTATCTGGCCCAGATCGAATTCACACGCCATCCGTCTGCGGAAAAGCTGGCCGCCTCTGCGGATTTCTACGGCGGCTACGTGAAAGCCCTGACTCCGGAAAAAATGAACACATGGCTGGACTGCCAGGTATATATCGCCGTCGGATTTCTGCTCAGCGCGGCTGCGGCCCTGCGGGTGGACTCCTGCACCATTGGAGGCATGGACCGCCAGAAATACGATGAAATTTTAGGGCTGGACGAGACGCCGTACCGTTCCGTAGTGGGCGTGGCCCTCGGCTACCGCGCCCAGGATGACGCCTACGCCCGCGAAGCGAAGGTGCGCTTCCCCGCCGGAGAGGTGATTGACATACGCGCCTGAACCGGCTCCCCCTTCCGGGACCGGGCTGCCTCAAGGCAGTCCGGTCCTTTTCTTTCCGTAAAATCGGAAAATGCCCCTTCATCCCAGAGCCGTTCGTGCCGGAAAGGCAAGAGGGCTTTCGGCCTCTTTTTTATTTCCTTGCAAGAAGGGAACGGATGTTGCGTAATTCTTACAACAAATCGGGCATGCCATTCTTCCCGGAATCACATACGAAAATGAACAAGAACATACTTTTAATGATGGCCGCATTTGCGGCGGGTCCGCTGGCGGGACAGGATGCCCGGCAAATAGCCGACTCCCTCTCCATCCCGGAAATCAAGGCCGGGACCAGGCAACTGCCGATGCCCAGCGCCTCCGGAGCCCAAATCAAGCTCCTGGGGGCCGACTACGAGGAACTCGTCAACAGCAAAGGGAAAATAGCTCCTGTCATTTCGGACACCCCGGTAAACCTCAGCTTCAAAGTGACCAAGGGCGGCAAGGAGGCCATCAGCAAGGATTATGAAATCATCCTGAAAGCCCCGGTAGCCACGCAGGGCAATCCCAAGCCCCGGGTTATCCCGGAAATCCTGCAATGGAAGGGCGGCAAGGGGGAATACAAGCTGGGTTCCTCCATCACTGTTTCCTGCCCAGACAAGGAATTTGCCCGTACTTTTGCCGCCGACCTGGAAGACGTGCTGGGCCGCAAGGTCAAACTCGTCTCTCCCGGAGGGAAGGCGGACATCTCCTTCTCCTTGTTCAAGGAAAGCAACGTCGGGAAGGAAGGGTACAGCCTTGCCGTGAATTCCGGCGGTATCCGCATCGGCGCCCTTACCCCTACGGGCCTCTACTGGGGCACCCGCACCCTGCTCCAGATGCTGCGCCAGAACCCGGAGAGCGTGCCCTGCGGCACGGCCGTGGACTTTCCCCGCTATCCCGTGCGCGGCTTCATGCTGGACATTGCGCGCACGCCCTATCCCCTCAGCTACCTCAAGGACCTGATCCGCACCATGTCCTGGTACAAGCTGAACGATCTTCACCTAGTCATCAACAACAACTACATTTTCCACGAACACTACGTGGACAACGGGCATGACCCGTTCAAGGAATCCTACTCCGCCTTCCGCCTGGAATCCAACGTGAAGGGGAAAGACGGCACGCCCCTCACCGCGAAGGACCTTTCCTACACCAAGAAAGAATTTGCGGATCTGATCAGTTACGCCAAACACCACGGCGTCAACATCGTGCCGGAGTTCGACACCCCCGGCCACGCCCTCTCCTTTACCCGGGTGCGTCCGGATCTTATCTACAAAGGTCCCATGAACCATGAAAAACGCCGCTGCGAAATGCTGGACGCCGGCAACCCGGAGACGATCAACTTCGTGACCAAGGTTTTTGACGAATACCTGCTGAAAGACCCCAAGCTGGGCCGCCCGGTATTTGCCGGCTGCAAGGTGTTCCACGTGGGAGCGGATGAATTCTATGGAGACAAGGAAGACTATCGCCACTTTGCGGACGGTGTGCTCAGCCACGCCCTCAAACGCGGCTATACCCCACGCATCTGGGGCAGCCTCAGCGCCAAGCCCGGCAAGACCCCCGTGGTGAGCAAGGGCGTTCAAATGAACCTCTGGAGCACCGGCTGGATGAAGGCGTGGGAAGCCGTCAACCTTGGCTACGATGTCATCAACACGAATGACGGCGCCCTTTACATCGTGCCCTATGCCAACTACTACCGCATGGACAGGAACCACAAGGGCCTCTATAACAACTGGATTCCCAACCGCATCGGCAATGAAACGCTTCCTGCCGGGCATCCCCAGCTCCTGGGAGGCACCTTTGCCATCTGGAACGATGAAACGGATATCATGCACACGGGGTATAGTCCGTACGATATTTGGGGAATGCTTTCCGGTTCCATGGATGTCCTCAGCCAGAAGCTGTGGGGCAAGGCCAAGGCGCCCGACACGTTTGAACAGCATCGCGAACTGGTGGCGGCCATCGGCAACGCTCCGCGCACCAACCCCCTTCACAAATGGAAGGACACCCAGCCCTTTTCGGTCACTCCTTCCTCCCTGCCCCAGAAGCTGGACAAGCCTGCCCTGGGACCGAAGTACCGCCTGACCGCGGAACTGGAACTCAACGCCGCTCCGGAAGGGAAGGAACAGGTGCTGCTTTCCGCTCCGGAGGGCGAACTGCTCGCGGTTATGAAGGATGGTACCGTCGGATTCCGTCGTGATGACTCCCTGGAATTCTCCTTCGGCGTCAAACTGCCCGCAGGCAAAAAGGTCAAGGTGGAAATTGTGGGCGAGCCGGAAAAAACCAGCCTGTTCCTGGACGGGCAGCCTGCCGGAACTGCCGTGCTGAAAAGCTTTTCTGACAAATCCAAGGACTTTATTGAAAAATTCAAGAACCGTCCCAAGGTGCACCGTTCCACCTTCATCCTTCCGCTGAAGACCCTGGGTGAATCTTTTCAGGGCAAAGTGTATAACTTCAACGTCCAGCCCTTGTAACACCTCGTGTTCCGTGCGTCCGCGCCTTTTAAAAGGCGTAGCGGACGCACGGAACCTTGGAAAACCAGGTGATACAGGATGAAGGCTCTCCTCATTATTGACGTTCAGAATGACTATTTTCCCGGAGGGAAGTGCGAGCTTTCCGGTCCGGAAAAGGCTCTGGGGAACATCGTCTCCGTTTTACGGCTTTTCAGGAAGGCCGGGCTGCCCGTGATCCATGTTCAACATGTCAACACCCGTCCGGATGCCACCTTCTTCCTGCCGGGGACGGATGGCGTAAACATCCACACCGGATTGACGCCGCTGCCGGGTGAGGATGTGCTCGTCAAGCACGCCCCCAACAGTTTTTACCGGACGGGCCTTGCGGACCTGCTCCGTGCGAAGGCGGTTGACGAATTGGTTGTGTGCGGCATGATGACGCACATGTGCATAGATACCACGGTCCGCGCGGCCTGGGATTATCAAATTCCCGTGACCTTGCTGTACGATGCGTGCGCCACGAAGGACTTGTCCATCATGCGGGAGACGATACCGGCCAAAACCGTGCATAACGCCTACATGGCGGCCCTGGATGGAATATTTGCACGGGTCCTGACTGCCGGGGAAGTGGAAATCTAGCCCCGGAACACCTCCGCGGGGACAGGGAAGGGCCGTCCCGGCAGCACACATGCCGGAATGACCGGGATAAATGTGCAGGCATGTCCCTTCCGGCGCATGGCCCATGTGTTCAGATAATTCCCCGGCGGATTTCCCGCCATCCCGCCGGAGCCGTGCCCCGGCGTTCCGAAAAAACTGATCACGGCAGTTTGCGCATCGGACGCCCGGAAAGGCTTATCGATCCTCCGTATCCTCCCCCATGGGAACGAGGTTTTCAACAGGCACCCATCCTTCTTCCCCGGAAGCGGAATTCCGGCACCATATCCAGCCGTTGAGCACCTGGGAACCGGTCAGGACTTCTCCCTCCTCCGCATCCAATTCCCTGGCGGAATAATCTTCCAGCGCTTCCCCCTCGCTGCCGCCCAGCCATTGGATCACCTGTTTGGGAATCCAGCCCTTGTTCCGGTCTTCCGTCTCGCAGAAATACCAGTCGTTCCAAGCCTTGTTCTCCTCATATTTCTCTCCAATGACAAGTTTTTCCCCCCTGGAAATGATGACGGGGTTCGGAAACTCGCTTTGGTGTCTTTTTATTACCTGATACTTCATGTTCGTGTTATTCATTTGAGTTTCCTTTTCCGGAAAAAACGGACTGCTGGGACATTTTTTACGGCTTCGCTGTTTCGGAATCCGTCTCCTGTTCCCGCATTCCCTTGTACCTCATGGGGCGGTAGCCCCCGCGCTCCAGAATAGCCCGGCTGAAGAAATGTTCCGCGCATTTCCATACCGGCAGGGGGCCGGCTTCACTCCCCAGGAATACCTCCCTGCCGTCTCCGTACCACTCAATGAACATGAGTACGTGCCGCCCCGGTACGATCAGGATGTCGCCCGTTCGCAACTCTTCCCAGCCCAGCGGCGTGCACAGGGAGGGAAGCTCGCGCGTGGACCAGGGCCGGGACAGGCGCCAGCACCGGGAGACGAAGCCGGAACAATCCACCCCGGCGGCAAACCTGCTGACCGCGTCATCTCCCTCCGCCTGCTTTTCCGGGGTGCCCATGTCTCCGGCAGCGGCGGGACGTCCTCCGTTTTCAGGGTCGCGGTTCAGGCGGCTGACGAATTGCCGCGGAGTATCGAACCCGCCCCATTTGTACGGCATTCCCGCGGACCGGGTGCCGGGCTTCCACCAGGCTCCTGCATGGGTGCCGGATGAGGAAGCGTCCGGGGTGTCTATCCTGATACCTTCGGGGTCCGTTCCGTGCCGGATGTTGCGTCGGGTTCCCCTCCAAGCCAGGTCCGTATAGGCACGGCTGGTGCGCAGGGCTTCCACCCTGGTGACCGTGGGCGCGGCAGACGGAATATCCGGTACAGGCGGGGAACAGGAAAAAAGGGTTGCGGAAAAGAGCACGCCTGCGGTACGGACATTCATGGGTAGTCTTTATGGCATCCGGCGGAGCCTTGTCAAGCCCCGGAGCGCATGTCTCTTGCAGCGGTTTAAAACTGCTCCTGTTCCACCCCCCACTCCCGCTCCCACCCCTGTTCCGCCGCCATCTCCTGGACCGGTTCCTCCTCCTTCCGCGGCTTCAGTTCCGCCTCCCCATCCCGAGCCGCCTCCATCCCCCGAGCCGGCCGCTTCACCGCAGTCCAACAGTGACAATTTTGCGCTCGTTACGGCTATTTCTCCTCTGCTTTCCCTGTTCACCGGAGCCGTTCCTGGATTGAACATCATTGCTCCGTTCATCTGCTGGCTGATCTGGAAGCAGGACTACCCCCTGGTGAACCAGGTGGGCAAGAACGTTGTCAATGCCCAGATTTCCTGGGGAATCTACCTGTTTGCGTCCTGGGCGGTCTTCGGAATTCTGACCTTGATCTTCATTGGTTTCCTGTTCATTTGGATCATTCCCTTGGTGTGGATCATCCTGTCCATCATATACACGATCAAGATCGCCAACAGGGAATACACGTATCAGATGCCTTTCACGATCACCTTCATCAAGTAATCTCCGGATTGCCTGTGAATATTCAACAGGGGCCGGCCTGCGGTGCAAGCGGGGCGGCCTCTTTTTTGAATCATGTCTTCCTGCCGGATGGGGGGATGCCCCCTAAAATTTGCTGTTGCCCGCGGACTGTTTTCTGGCCGTGGCCCTCCAGGAGGGCCATAAGTGCCATCGGGGCCGGAAACTCCCGCTTGCAGGGAAACCGGCCATAAGAGGGATGGAGGGAAGGCCGGTCCGCCGCGGGATGGGGCGGCAATCATTCCTGAACGCCTGTGTTCAGATGGGTATTTCCCGGTCGCTGCCGCCGTACATGAAAGTATGCAACAGGCGTGTGACCTGGTTCTGATCGGAATGAAGCTGGGCAGCAGGGCGCAGGGCGGCGTAGGTCAGGCTGTCATGCCCGGTAAATTCCCTCATGTGGAATCCCTGGAAATTGGTCATGGGCTCGCTGTCGTGGTACAGCTTGCCCCTTCTGAGCAATTCGTCAAAGACGTGTTCCGCCTCACGCGTGCGGGTCAGCGCCTTTTCCGGATGCGGCACGCGGATGACCAGGGCCCCTCCATCCCCACGGAAATTGATGCCTTCCCCGGCCATGACATCTGCGGAAGGCTGGCTGGTGGTGCTGCCGAGCAGCAGCACCCCGTTGTCCACCAAATGGATGCGGTCGCAATGGGCCTGTTCCTTCACGTGAAGCACGCCTCCGTAAATGTGGGTGGAAACGCTGCCCGTCAGTTTTTTGATGCGCGCCAGACCGTGCCTGATGACGAACTCCGAGCCGTCGCAGGGCAGGTCTATGGCTGAGGCAAAAAGCCAGCCGTCCGTCATCGTGATACGTCCTTCATGCTCCCTGGCTCCCTGGATGCGCCCCTGTCCCATCAGAACGCGGCCTCCGTTGATCTCCAGGCTTCCGTTGGCCTTGTCCCCCAGAAACATGGTCATGTGGTCCGGCAGGTTGCCGATGAGCGTCAGGGTGCCTCCGTTGCGGACGGCCAGGTGGGCGGTTCCGTGGCCGTGGTCCGGCTGATTGGGGCCGCCCACGTAAACGGGGGCGTTGATGATGTAAAGGCTGCCTCCGGCATCAATGGTCAGGGAGTCCTGAACATCCGTCTGCCCCTGGACCACGTCATTGGTGATGGTGACCGGGCACATGTAGGAAACGCGGTTCATGGATGACGCTGAAAGCGGCATCATTCCCGTTAGGATGAATGGGTTGATATTGCTCATGATATTGGTTCTACAGCTGGGTTGGCATTTGCGGCGTAATGAAAGTACGCCAATATGTTTGACCGTCCGGAAGTGAAAAATGTTCGGGTAAATTTTCTGATTTTTTCCGGGTGGGAGCGGAACGGAGAAAGGAGGATTGGGGTCATTCCCATTCCACGCGGGTAAGCTCCAGCTCCCGCCCCCGGAGGATGGCCAGGGCGGGTTCCCCGCAGCCGGGGCAGATGTAGCCGTGGTCCGTGAAGAGGAAATCCTCTTGGCAGTCGTCGCAACGGCAGAGGGCCTCCACCCAGGTGATCTCCAGGGCGGCGTTCCCTGCCGCGTAGGCGTCTCTCAGGGCCAGAAAGGCGGATTGCAGGGCGTCCGGCACCACGCCGCTCAGGCTGCCGATGGTCATGTGCACGCGCACCAGCCGGGAGCCGCCGTTTTCTTCCATGAGGCGGCGCGCCATGTCCAGCGCCCCTTCCATGATGCCTACTTCATGCATGGGCGTTTTCCCGGTCCGCGCAGTCCTCTACCGCCCGGGCAATGAGATTTTCAATCAGCTCCAGGGCCTGCGGCATGGCCGCCCGTACCTCTGCGGACATGGGCTGGCAGAAATCCGTGTGCGCGGCCTCCACCCCCACCAGCGTGATGGCGCGCGGCAGGGTGCCGCAGAGCTGGGCGGCGCCCAGCACCTCCTTCATGCCTATCTGGTGCGGGGAAATGACGCAGGAGAAATGGCGGGGGAGCTCCTCCTTGCTGCGCGTGACGAGCGTGCCCGGTGCGGCTCCCGTCTTCACGGCGTCCACCAGGATGACCGTGTCCGCGTCTTCCAGCAGGGGCAGCAGCGTCATGCCCAGGGTGCCTCCCTCCTCCACATGCACCAGCGGGCCGTAATCCCGCTCCTGGAGCCGTTTCGCCAGTTCCACGCCCACTCCGTCGTCCCCCATGAGCGGGTTGCCCACGCACAGCACGAGCACGGGGTAGGCATTTCCCTTTACGGGGCAGCCACGCCGATCCTCCGTATATTCTTCAGCTTTCATGAATATTGATCCGGTATTATTCATCCCTGAACTTCACTCCCTTGCGCAGCCAGCGGCCGCCGCTGAACATGGAGGAGATGGTGCCGTCCCGGTCCACGTTTCCGGAAAGAATGGAAAGGTACACGTGGATCATGGCAAAGATGATGAAGCACCACATGCCGATCAGGTGGATCAGGCGCACGTACGGGACCCCGATCAGGTCGTTCAGCGGCATGAACCAGTGGTAAAACCAGTGGCGCGGCTCGTACAGCGCGTACAGTGCCAGCCCGGTAACGATCATGGTGGTGAACAGGACGTATACGCCCGTATACGTCCACTGCTGGAGGGGGTTGTGGCCTATGTAGCGCGGACCGTCGTAGCTCCGCGCAAAAACGTAGTCCACCGCCGTGGTGTACAGGTCCTTCCACTGTTGTCTGGAGACGGGGAACAGCGCCCGGAAGCTCTGGTACTTGTTGGAGGCCATGAAAAAGCAGGAAAAGCGGAGCATCATCACCACCACCAGCGTCCAGCCCAGGGCGTAATGGACGAAGCGGAGCGTGCCGAACTGGAAGGCTCCGTGCAGGTCCCCCATTTTCAGGAACCAGCCTTCCGCGATGCAGATGCCCGTAGCAGCCAGGCCGATGATGCAGAACACCCATGTCCAGTGCAGCACCCGCAGCGGCCAGTCCCAGACGTGGAAGTAGCGGAAATTGGCCTTGGCCTTGGAAAGATGGCGCACGTCCCGCATGGCGTGCATGGGCACCACGCCCAGCAGGCGCCACGGGGCGCCGGAGCGATGCACGGCAATCCCCACGGGCTGGAAGCCGGACGGATCATAGGCTTCAAAAGCCTTGTTCATGCGTTCCTTTTCCAGATTGCTGACCTCGCACAGTTTTTCCAGGGCGTTCAGGTTGCCGCGGGCCACCATGAAGGGGACGGCGTCTTCCTTGTCCGCGGCTTTCAGGATGGCGGTGCTGTAATGGCGTTCTCCGGACGGGGCCTCCCAGGAATCCGCCTGCTGGGCGTAATTCAGCTGGATGCCGCGTTCCCGTGCCGCGTGCAGCAGGGCCAGGTCCCCCGGGTCCGTGCTCCCGTTGGCGGAGGCGCACACGGCCAGCGCCAGGATTTCTTCCGGAGAGTAAACGGTACTGGCCGGAATGGCATCCTCCACCACCAGGGTGAGGTCTTCATTGATGAGGGTCGTTTTCACGGGTCCTGTCTGGTCAGAATGGCCTCTCCCTCTTCGTCAAACAGATGGACGGCGCAGGATTGGCACGGATCATAGCTGTGAATGGTGCGCAGGGGCTCCACGGGGCGGGACGGGTCCACCAGCGGATGCGTTCCGGTATGGGCCAGGGAATACTCGTACGGCCCCATCTGGCCTTCCGCGTCCCGTCCGGAACTGTTCCAGGTGCTGGGAACCACGGCCTGGTAATTCACCGTCTGGCCGTTTTCAATCCTTACCCAGTGGCTGAGGCTGCCGCGGGGGGCTTCCACCCAGCCCACCCCCTTGCAGGAGGAGGGCCATGTCTCGGGCTCCCATTTCTCCGGGTTGAAGGTGGCGGTTTCCCCGTTCTTGATGCGGTTTGTCATTTCCTGGAGCTGATTCACCATCATATCCACATTGATCATGGCGTCCAGGGCGCGGCCGTACACGCGGCCCAGCGTGGAATTCATGAAGGCGTTGTCGCGCGGCAATCCCAGCTTGTCGCAGGCGGCGTCCACCCGTTCCACGATGGCGGGAACGCCCTGGGCGTAGCCGATCATCATGCGGGCGTTCGGTCCCACGGCCATGGCGTGGCCGTCGTAGCGCGGAGCTTTCACCCAAGTGTACTGGGGGCGGTCGGAAAGCCATTTATAGGGCGGCCTGGGACCGTTGTAATCCGCGTCCGTCTGGCCGTCGTACGGGGCCAGTCCCGCATCCCGCCCTTCCGTGTACTTGTACCACGCGCTGGTGACGAATTCCTTGATCTTGTCCTGGTCAAAGGGAAGGACGTTCTTGTAATCCCCGTTCAGCAGGACGCCCGGCTTGATCATGCCTTTTCCGGCAGGGGCACCGGTATTGATTTCAGACGGGTCTCCAGTGCAGAACAGGTTGGGGTTGGACGCGCCGATGTGGGCGTAATCCTTGTAAAAACCGGCAATGGCCACGATGTCCGGGTAGTATACCTTGTGGATGAAATCGTGGCAGGTATCTACGAGCTGTTTCAGGTAGCTCAGAGAAAACTGGTTGATGGCCTGGTCGTTGTTCATGTTGATGGCGCAGGCCATGCCGCCCACCAGGAAATTGGGGTGCGGGTTCTTGCCGCCCAGGATGGTGTGGATCTTGATCATGTCCCGCTGCCAGACGAGGGCCTGGAGGTAATGCGCCACGCCCAGCAGGTTCACCGCCGGCGGCAGCTTGTAGGCGGGGTGGCCCCAGTACCCGTTCGTAAAAATGGAATACTGTCCGTGGGCGATGGAATCCTTCAGTTTCTTCTGCACTCCGGCAAAGTACGTAGCGGAGGAAAGGGGCCAGTCGGAAAGGGACTTGGCAATGGCGGCGGTTTCATTCGGGTCCGCCTTCAGGGCGGAAACCACGTCCACCCAGTCCATGGCCTGAAGCTGGTAGAAATGAATTACGTGGTCCTGAATGCCCAGAGCGCCGCTGACCAGGTCCCGCATAAGTTTGGCCTGGATGGGCACGGGGTATTGCAGGGCGTCTTCCACCGCGGCCAGGGCGGCAATGGCGTGGGTGCCCGTACAGACGCCGCAGATGCGTTCCACAAAGGCCCACACGTCCCGCGGGTCACGCTTGCAGGCGATCACTTCAATGCCGCGGTACTGCGTGGTGGACGTCCAGGCGTTTTTGATCACGCCGTCCCCGGCCTCCATCTCCACCCGCAGGTGGCCTTCAATGCGTGTCACGGGGTCGATGACCACGCGGCTGGATTCCGGAACGGCCGCTGATGTATAATTGCTCATGGTAATCTGGTGTAAAAGGCTTCTTATTCTTCAGTTTCCTTGTCGGGGGAGCCGGGCTCGTCCCCAAAGGCGGGCAGGGAGACGTTCGCCTCCTCCTTCATGTGCTGCTGCCGGTAATGAATGGCGGACCCCACCGCATGGGCGGCGATGGCCGTGCCCGCCGCGGCCACGCCCACGGCGCCGATCACGTTGGCGGAGGCTTCCACGCCGAAGCCGTTCACGTTGGGCAGCGTTTTGTAGAAGGGAGTCATGCGGTCAAAGAAATACAGCTCCGTGCATCCGATGCACGGGTGGCCGGACTGGATGGGGAAGCTAACGCCGCCGTTCCATTTGACGATGGGGCAGGGGGAGAAGGTGTCCGGCCCCTTGCAGCCCACCTTATACAGGCAGAAGCATTCCCGCGCGTTCTCATCGTCAAACACGTTGACGAACTGGCCGGCGTCAAAGTGAGCCCGGCGCGGGCAGTTGTTGTGGATGCGCGTGCCGTACGCCATCAGGGGGCGCGTTTCCAGGTCGCACTCCGGTGCGCGGTCAAAGGTGAGGATGTACATGATCACGGCCGTGATCACGTCCCCGATGGGAGGGCAGCCCGGTACGTTGATGACCGTGCGGTCTGTCAGGATGTCCCGGATGCCTACAGCCCCGGTAGGGTTGGGTCGGGCGGCCTGGATGGAGCCGAAGTAGGCGCAGGATCCCACGGCTAGGATGTAGGAGGCGTTTTCCGCGCAATGGCGCAGCATGTGCTCCACCGTATCTCCGGCCACGGTGCAGTACACCCCGCCGTCGTTGACCGGGACGGACCCGTTGATGACAAGGATGTGGGGTTCCTTGATCGCCTCTTCCAGGGCCTGGTTGGCGGCCTCCCCGGAGGGGGCCATGAGCAGTTCCACATACGGCATGGACACGGCGGAAAGCACCATGTCCCCGATCTCCTCATTATAGCTGCGGATGGTGCTTTCCAGGCACCCGGTGCATTCCTGAAGCTGGAGCCAGATGACCACGGGCCGTTTGAGATTCGCCATCTTGTCCGCAATTTCCTGGGCGTTGGAGACACCCCCCGTCACGGTGGCGACGCCCATCAGGGCAATCATTTTCAGGCACCATTTGTTGAATTCGCGTCGGCTGACGCCGCGGCGCTCCATATGTTCCCCCAGGGTTTCCCCGGGGCGCCATGTGGTTAAAATCTCATGGTTCAGGGAGGCCTGCTCCGCCTCCTTCAGGGAAGATAGCTCAGTGCGCTTCATGTGCGTGGTCCGGGTAAATATGTTTCCATTTAGACACTATTTCCAGTAAATGCGATCAATATTTTCCAATATTTCCCGCACGGTCACTTACCAGGACCACACGTTCTGAATCTGGAAAACCACGGCAGTCTGCCCCCGGCGCCCGTTGACGGGATTTTTCACGAGCTGAATGTCAGGCTGAAGCGTCATGGTAGGCGTTACCTGCATCACGTATGTCAGTTCAATGCCATATTCATTCTTGTTCACGTACGGGCCGTTCTTCCTGGCTCCCTGCTGCCAGAGGAATCCCAGGCCCAGGTAGCCGTCATTGGAGGCACCCTTCCCGTAAAAGGGGGAAAGGAGCACCAGCCCTGTGGTGGCCGCACATCGCACACCGGTCAACGCAGCTGCGTTGTCGCTGGCCCAGCCGCCGCGGAAGAACCAGCCCAGATGACTGTGGCGGCCGAGCTGCTGCTGGAAGTTGACGCCTACGCCGCCTCCGTTTTCACTGTCGCTGGTGGCGAAGAAGGGCTGGAGGCGGTACACGCCCGGTCCCCACCCGCAGAAATCCTCCGCCACGTAGCCGAATTCAAGCACGTTCGTCCAGTTGTCAGAGTTCAGGTTCTTGAACGGATTGTGGTTGGCGGTCATGTTGTTGGCGGCTGTGGCGCCCATCACATAAAAGGAGGACGTGGGTTGCCACGCAAAATGGAACCCCAGGGAGTTGTCCGTGAGCGGAAGCATGGGATTGTTGCCGAAAACGCTGTTGGTCAGGTTATTGTTGTGGGAATTGGCATACGCATTGTGGTCCATGTAATTGGTAGTGTCCAGCTGGCCCGCCATCAGCAGGAGCTTGCCGCCTGCGCCCACCCACGCCAGGCTCAGGTTGCTGAGGTGCGGGTCCGGCCCCTGGAAGGAGCTGGTGGGGTTCTGGAGGGAACCCAAGGTGGTGGCGGGGCCCTTGTTCCCTTCATTGAAGTCAAAGCCGTTGCCAAAGTCGAACTCGGAGGCCAGGTACAGGCCGCTGCCCGTGGAGTTGTTGCGGAAAATGGTGATATTGGTCAGAAGAGAACCGTTATAAGAGGGGAAATCCGTTTTCCCGTTCAGGCCGCCGCCCGTCAGGCCCGTGTAGTTGAAGCCGAACTGGGCGGAATAGGTGATGCCGTATTTGGACAGGGCCGTCTTGAGCTTTTGTGCTCCGGTGGAAATCATGTCCTCGCGGATCCAGGCATTCGGTTCCACGCAGGTATTGCCGAAGACGTAGGAACTGTCCAGATACGGCATCATCTTGAGGGGCTTGGAGGCAAAAAACTCAATGCCGGGCTTGGATGGGCGGGAAAGGTGCTGAAGAAGAATGCTCGGCTTGGTAGGCACGCCGGGCGTGCGTTTGGTGATCTGTTCCTCCGGCCTCTGTCCCTTGATCAGGCTGGGGCTTATTTCTCTGCCTTCCAGCGGCTTGACCCGCAGGCCGCGTTCCGTGTTCAGATAAACGGCCTCCGGGGCCGGCTGGGGAACCTGCTGGGCCAGGACGGGATCACAGGAAACAAGGGCGGCGGCGGCAAAAAAAGGAGGAAGCAATACATGTTTCATATGACAGTCAGACAAGGCCGTACCCGGAATTGTCATAACGCGGGGGGCATGCTGACACGAATACCTGACAGGCCTTCGCAAAAAAAGATGAAAGTCCGGGCGCCTTCCGTAAAAGCCGGTAAATCCCGGAGCGGTTGCTTCTGCGGCACATCGCCGGGGCCGCAGGACCGGGCCGTCTGTGCGGAAATCCCGCATTTCCGGGATCAGTCCTTTCCGTACAGCGGGGGAACGGGAGCCTTTGCCGGAAGCGTGTACAATTTTTCAATATCGTCCAGGTACCTGGCAATGGGCGTGTTGGCCGGAGCCTCTTGTTCCCGGATCATTTTCATGGTTGCCGCATAGGAATCAAACGTTTTTCCGGAACCGGTCCGGGTGTTGATTTCATACCAGTCCATATAATCCCGTACGCGCCGGGCCGTTTTCATGGAAAGTTCCCGTATTTCCCGGAGCTGGCTGATTTTCGGTGCGGCTTTCCTGCGGTCCAGTTTGTCCGTCTGCATCAGGGCGACGAGTTTGGCGTATTCCACGATAATGGGGCGGTAGGAGGGAAAGGAACGCCTGCTGAGGTTGAACAGGCTGCCGGATATGTTGGAAAGCTGCCTCTTCAGGTCGGGCAGGGAGGCGGCCTCTTCCAGATTGTCCACGGGGAAAGTGGTGGTGGTACGCGTGTCCGGATCATACTTGACCAGCGTAAGGGCTTCCTGCAGGTGCCTTTCCGTCTCCATGATCGTGAGGGTTTCCGTCACGGGGGGGGTAGCCATGCGGGAAAGCTGGAGCGTCCACCATTTATGCAGGGAGGAAGGCGTCAGATTGAGCTGGGGAAAGTGGCGCTTGATGAGGTTTTTGGGATCATCCCCCCCCAGAATCGCCTGGTCCAGCAGATGTTTCATCCCTTCCGGTCCGTTTTTCTGGTTTAGCAGACAAAGCATCAGGGCACCGCAGGAAGTCTGGTAGGCGGCGTAGGAAGTAGCGTCCAGCTCCTTCTCCGGTTCCCGGCTTTTCAGGATATCTTCCGGGCTCATGATGCCATCCTGCTGGAACAGGGTGGAATACAGCGCGCGGTCCGCTTCATTGGTGTGCCACAGAACTGCCTGTTCCAGTCCGGTGATAAGCCAGGGGGGAAGGCTGACCTGTTCCGGAAGCCCCTCCGGATCGACATTCCGCAGCATCATTTCATAAAGCAGGGTGGAAATGACCGCGTGCCGGAGCCTGTCCTGGTTGATGCCGCGACCCAGGTGGATGTAAATATTGTACGTGATGGCGTCCCCCAGAATCGTGGTCTGCATGCGGATGGGATTGGGCGGGACCGGGGTGCCCGGCTCCCCCATCAGGCGGATGATGATCCGGTTTTTCCATTCGTCCGGCTGCTTGAGGATTTTCAGGAGCGTCGTACGCATGGAATCTGCGCGGGAGGCGATTGCCCCGGCCAGCAGGGCGTCCTGTCCGATCACGTGGAACTGCTTGGAAGAGGAAATGCTGGTGAAGGGCTGCCGCCGTACCGGGGCTTCCGTGGCGGGAGCCGCCGCGGGCGGGGCTGCCGCTTCTCCGGACGGAGCCGCAGGAGCGGAAACGGGTTGGGCAACGGGCGCAACGTTGGACCGGCCCTGCAGGACGGGGCGGTCGGAGGAATCGTCCAGATGGTCCGTGTCCGGAACGGGCAAGGGAACTGTTTCTTCATGCGCGGCGGCAGGCGGCGCGCTTTCTCCCCGTTCCGCCTCCTGTCCGCAAACGCAGGGAACAAGGAGCAGGAGGGGCAGAAGAAAGCTGGTGCATGTTCCTCCGGAAATCATCGGTCGGGATCGGGTTAATCAAATTGTTCCGCCAGGCAGCCGAAATCCTCTTCCGCATGACCTTCGCGGCACAGGCGGTCCATGATGGAAGAGACGAGCGCCGCTACGGGAGGCTGGATGCCTTTTTCCGCTGCCAGTTCCTGGGCGTAAACGCTGTCTTTCCGCATATTGTCCAGGGAAAAGTGGGTGGAAAAATCGCGTTCCGCCATCAGGGGAAGCTTGAACGCCGCCAGCGGGGAGGCGATGACGTTCCGGGAAATGGCCTGCCCCAGCAGTTGCGGGGAAATGCCGTAGGCCTGGGTGATGGCCAGGGCTTCGCTGAGGCTCTGGACCATCGTGGCGGAAATCATGTTGGTGATCAGCTTCACGACGGTGCCGGCGCCCACGCCGCCCGCATGGAGAATATCCTTCGAGCTATGTTCCAGAACGGGACGCATGCGGTCCAGCGTGGAGGAATCCGTCCCCGCGTAATAAACCAGTTCCCCCTTTTCCGCGGGCATGCGGGAACCGGTGAACGGGCAGTCCACATAAGTGCAACCGATTCCGGAGCACATCAGGGAAAGCTTGTCCACCGTGGCAAGGTCGATCGTGGAATGGTTCAGGATCACGTGTTCCGGGGTGAGGGCTCCCCTCATCTGTTCAAACACCTCCAGGCAGGCGTTTCTGTCCTTAAGGTAGATCTGGATAATTCTGGAAGCGCGGACGGCGTCCGCCGGGCTTGCGGCCACGCGGGGGTAACCTTCACGGGGCGTGCGGTTCCAGACGGTCACGTCGTCACCCAGGGAGATCATGTGCCGGGCAATGCGCGAGCCGATGATTCCCAGGCCGAGAATGGAAACTTGATGCATAACGGGATTCGGGAATGAAAAATGGGATCAGGAACCGATGCGGAAACGGCTTCTTCTGCGCGGTTTTTCCGCGGCTTCCGCCTGTGCCTGTTCCTTGGCGGGCGCGGTCTCCGCCTGCTGGTTGGCGGCAGTGTGCGTGGGGCCTGCCTCCTTCACCTGGGAGGCCAGGGAAGCGGGTTCCGGTTCCGTACGGAGGCTCACGGCGATGTGCCGGGATGCCGGAGCGGGGCGTTCCTGGGCGTTCGGATCTTCCGCAATGCTGGCGGGAACTTCCCCGGCTTCGTGAGGAATGGCTTTCGGGTCGCTCACCGCAACGGCCATGTGGGTGTCGGGAACGTCCGGAGCCGGTGCGGCTTCCTTCTCTGCCTGCTTGCGGCGCGGCAGTGTGCTGGTGCCGGTGATGGCCAGTTCCAGGTCGGAATCCGGCAATCCTCCGCAGCGGATGGCGGCATCGTAACTCTTGCGGGCCTGCGCTGTGCGTCCCAGCCGGGAATAGGTCCATGCGAGGTTGAAATGGGCTTCGGAGGATTCCGGATGGATCTTCAGCGCTTTTTCAAAATGGTCAACCGCCTTTTCGTAATTCCCGGCGCTGCTTTCCAGGTTGCCCAGGTAAAGCAGGGCCGGAGCGTTGGCTGGGTTCAGCCTGACGGTCTCCGTCAGGGAGGCCAGCGCCTGCTGGTCGAGCCCGGCCCGGTACTGGGCCACTCCCATCATGAACCATGCAGGGGAGGAGCCGGCATCCAGCTCGGTGGCCTTTTTAAGATGTTCTATAGCTTCCTCCGCCTTGTTGCGCTGGAGCAGGATGGTTCCCAGATTCACCAGGGCGGGTACATGGTTGGGCTGCAAATCCAGAAGAGTGCGGTAGAGCTGTTCGGCCGCTACGTAACGTTTTTTGGCAAAGGCTTCCGCAGCTCCCTGGCCCAGGGCCTCCGCCTCCAGTTTTTTGCGCACGGCGGTTTTCATGCCTTGGTTTACCTGTTGCTGGTCCGGCGCAGCGGAGGAGGCTGAAAGAGCGGCCAGTTTCGCCTGTTCATTGAACTGGCGCGTCAGATACTCCAGCTTTCTGCTGAGTTCCTCCACCTGGCGGTTTTTCTGTTCCACGGCTTCTTTGGCTTTTGCCAGGGCCTGGGTCTGAGCCTTGTTCGCCTTTCTGTTCTTGGACGCGTCATTTTTCATTTTGCTGCGCGCCAGTTCCAGTTCCTTGGAAAGCTGGGCAGCCTTTTCCCGTTCTGAGAAAAGTTCCTTGGCCAGCTTGTTCATGTCTTCCTTCTGCTGGTCCGTCAGGAAAAGTTTTAACTTGCTGTCCGCCGCAAGGGTATTGACGATTTGCTGTTCGGCGGGCGTCAGCTTGATGATCTCCCTGTTGCCCAGCAGGGCTGCAATATCCGCCGTGGCCGGGTTTTGCTGGAACTCCCTCATGTAAGTGCTGATGAGCAGGGAACGGCTTTGGTCCTGGATGGAAAGAATGCGGCTCTGCTTGGCGATGATGGAGCGCATCAGCTTGACTTCCTCCGTAAGCAGGGGGCTTTTTTCCGGATGCTCGGACAATTTGGAAAGCTCCACATCCGCGTTGATCAGCTTGGTCATCATCTCCGTGATGCGCTTGCGGTAGCCGATGTTCTCGTCGCTCATGGCAATCAGCTTCTGCTTGAGTCCGGCGGATTCTTCTCGGGCTTCTTCCAGAGCTTTCAGATTGGCCTTGCGCTGTTCCTCGGAATCGGAATTGGCCGTTTCCAGAGCGGCGATTCTGGCTTGTGCATCCTTGAGCTGGGCCATCAGGGTCATATTGCGGTCCAGCAGGTTCCTGGTCTTGTCCGGATTGTTCAGTTCCAGCAGGGCCGCCAGCTGGTTGCGTTCATTCTGCAGGGCGTCTCTATCGTCCGTCGTTTTCTTCAGGGCATCTTTATATTCCTGAAGTTCCTGCCGGAGGGAAGCTATCAGTTCCAGATGCTGGGCTCTTTCCTTCCCCAGCCTGTCGACGGTCTGTTCCAGTTCGTCCACGCGCCGGGTCAGTGTCTGAAGAAGCTTGTTGTTCGTGGCCCTTTCTTCATTCATCTGTTTCTTGACCTTGATCAGCTCGTCGCGGTAAACGGACTCTCCCGTGGCGGCCACGGCCAAGTCTGACAACGCTTTCTCCAGTTGCCTGCGGGTGCGCTTGAGGGCATCGATCAGGGCCTTGTTTTCCATTCTGGACTTGTCCAGGGCATTGAGGACGCGGTCGTAAGTACTTTCCACGACTACCGGAGGGGTTCCAGGAGATACGGACGATCCCGGAATGGGATTGATGGGAAGGGCTCCTGGCGTTGCCGGGAATTCCACGCCTTTGTACCCGGGGGGCAACGTGATGTTGGGTTTGAGCCTGGGACGGTCCGCGGAAGGAACGGCGGGAGGGTGCTCCACAGTCAGAGCGGGACCTGCCGGACGGGCTGCCGCCTGCTGCTGCGCCAGTTTTTGCCATCGGTCCAGGTTTTCCCTGTTGATCTGGCGGCGCTGTGTGAGCAGGTTGGGTCTCCATTGCGGATGAGATTTGACCAGTCGTGCGAGTTGTTCCTCCGCCTGCTGGGTGAGGCGGATGGCCCCCACATAGTCCCGCTTTTCCGCCAGTCCGGCGGACTTGTTGACCAGGCTGAGTGCCTCCACGTACATGTCCGAGGGGTCTTGCCACGTTCCGGAGGACGCGGACATGGAGCCAGGCACATAGATTTCCTGCGCCATAAGCGGCAGCGCGCCGCAGGAAAAGGCCATAGCAAGGGTAACGCCAACGGGGAGAGGAGTCATCATGGGGAGAAGCTCTGTTTACATACTTCAACCAGAACTGAACTGCAAGGATAAACCGTGTCCTTGTGCTTGTGTTCGGAATACGGGGTGCTAGACTTTGAGCAATCCTTGATTTTCCTGATGAATATATCTGTTTTGGACCGTTTTTTGAGATATGCGGGTGTGGATACTCAATCATCCCCGGACTCTGGAACCGTGCCGTCCACGCCCGGACAGACCGTTCTGAGCCAAATGCTGGCGGAGGAACTTCGGGAAATGGGCGCGCAGGCGGAGCTTGATGAAGCTTCCGGCATCGTGTACGCTTCCATCCCTTCCAATATCCGGAAAAAGGTTCCGGCCATCGGCTGGGTGGCGCATGTGGATACGGCTCCCGGAGTACCGGGCAGCGGCGTGAACCCTTCCATCGTGCATTCCTATGACGGGGGTGATATTGTTCTGGACGGAGAGCGGGGAGTAGTGCTTTCACCGGACGTATTTCCGGAATTGAAGGAATATGTAGGCCAGAACCTGGTGGTGACGGACGGGAAAACCCTGCTTGGAGCGGACGACAAGGCGGGCATTGCGGAAATCATGGACATGGCCGCCTCCTTCCTGCTGCATCCGGAACGCCCCCACGGAGACATCAGGATTGCCTTCACCCCGGATGAGGAAATAGGGCGTGGCGCGGACAACTTCGACGTGGCGCGCTTCGGCGCGGACTTTGCCTACACGGTGGACGGAGGACGGCTGGGAGAAATCGAATATGAAAACTTCAATGCCGCTTCCGCCGTGGTGACGGCGCACGGCAAGAGCATTCATCCCGGAAGCGCCAAGGGTAGAATGGTGAACGCCTCCCTTCTGCTCATGGAATTCCAGTTCATGCTGCCCGCGTTCCAGAATCCGGCGTGTACGGAAGGCTACGAAGGATTTTATCATCTGGACTCGTTCCGCGGGGACGTGGAACAGGCCGTGGCGGAATACCTGATCCGGGATCACGACTCCGCGGAATTTGAGTGCAAAAAGGAATTCATGCGCGACTGTGCCGCCCTGCTGAACCGGAAATACGGGGAGGGCTCCGTCATCGTGGAAATCGAGGATTCCTATTACAATATGCGGGGGAAAATTCTTCCGCATATGCACTTGGTGGACCACGCCCGCCAGGCCATGGAAGCGGTGGGAGTGCGGCCGGAAATCATCCCCGTGCGCGGAGGCACGGATGGCGCGCGTCTTTCCTTCATGGGGTTGCCCTGTCCCAATCTGTGTGCGGGAGGCCACAACTTCCATGGAAGATACGAGTATGTTCCCGTGCAGTCCATGGAGAAAATTTCCGCCATCCTTCAGGAAATCGTTTCAGGATACGCTCGCGGGAAATGAGTGTCCGTTTGTGCCTGGAGACGGTCCGGGGCTGTTTTCTCCCGGAATGCTGCGGAGGCGTTTCTTCCCGTGCGGGTTTTTTCACGGGCGGAAAAGAGGGGCTTCCGCATGACTCCGGAAATTTCTTGACCGGGAAAGACGGCAGTTTTTTTTCTGGTTGCGGGAACGCAGATCAGTAGAAGACCGGATGCCGGGGGGACTTCTCCCTTCCGGTCCTTGAAAAAAGAAGGGGCCGGGCTCATGGCGAGCCGACCCCTGAAATTGATGGTCTGTCACGGGATGCCTTTATTTGGCCGCCGCTACCGCTGTTCTGGGAGCATCCTCCTTGTATACGTGCAGTTCCGCCAGGCGGACCTTGCCGCCTTTCTGTGAAAATTTGACACGCAACCTGTTTGTGGTGACCGGGTCGAACGTTCTCATGCACTTGATAAAGCCGTTGCCGGGGGCCTGGAGCATGCGCAGAACTTCCGGCTCATCGGCATACATGGCCTTCTGTGCATCGCTTACTCCAGCGGTAGCCGGACCTACGGAACCCCAATGGACGGGAATCCACTTGCCGCTCTTGTAGGCTTCAATGATGATGCGGGAATTCCCTTTGTCCAGCTTGAGGTCCACCGCCCGCAGGGTGGCGGGGGATTTCAGGGTAAGCTCCAGTACCAGGGGATTGTCTTCCCCGTTCGGCATGTCCAGCTCTTCCACGGTAGTGACGTCGCGGTCCAGAAGTTTGGCCGTGTCCACGCTGCCGCCGGTAGAAGCCTTCAGCTTGTAATCCGCGACTTCTTCAGACCCTTTGCTCAGCAGCTTGAGTTCGCGTACGCGGCATTCCAGGCCGTGCCAGTCCGTGGAAACACGGAACAGGCAGCGGGACCCCTGGGTCAGGCAGGAATCGTTCGGGGAAACCCATGTCTTTTTGTTCTTCTTGTCCGTTTCGTCGTACACCTCGATCTGGTTGCCCTGGGAGGCCGCAGAAATATAAGTGCCATCCGGCAGGTGGAAGGAACAGCCCCAGTTGCCATGGTCGCGGATCAGGATGCCCGGAACCCACAAATGGTTGCAGTTGGTGACGGGGCGCGCTTTCTCCCCACATCCCACTTCAAAACCGCCGACGGCGATGGGGCGGTCATACTCCACGTCCAGATCGTTCACGCGCCATTTGATTTTGGCCGTCATCTTGGGAACGCCCGGCTGGGTGGGGCCGCTGAGTTCCTTGCTGTAATTGTAAACATTCCATTGGCCTCCGAATTTGGTACCCGGCGTCCAGGAGATGGTTTCCATCGGGGAAAAGGTGGTGGTGTCGCTGAACTGGACGGTGCCGGCAAAGTCGTACTTGTACGCTTCATTGGCCTTGCTTTCCAGTTCCTTGTTGCGTTGCAGGCCCAGGGCACGGCCGCCCAGGGGCTGCTGGATGTCCAGGTTCAGGGAATATTCACCGGGCTGGAGTTTGTCGTCCTTGCGCTTGGGTTCAAAGAAAATGCGCACATCCATGCCCAGGATCATTTCCGCACAGGTGGCCTTGGTGAGTTGGTCCACGCCGGGAAGGGCCATGATGGCCTTGGAAATGGGGAGGGCCCGGGAATTGACCAGGTCCATGAGCTTGAAGCGGCAGCCCTGTTCCACGGGAATCTTCTTCATGTCCCGGATGGCGGACTTGAGGGAGGCCGGGGCCTTGGAGCCCAGAGCCGCACTGACCATGCTCCAGTTGCGGATGTAGGTATTCAGGAAGCGGGATTCCGTATCGTTAATGGGGGGAACCTTGCGGAAGGACTTGGCCTGGAACTCGGGCTTTCCGGTGATGGCCAGGTTCTGCCGTTCCGCACACAGCGCCGTGATCCACACGCCGGTGCGGATATAGGTGCCTATCACGGGATCCGCCGTCATCAGCTCCAGTCTGTTGGGATTCTGCATCATGCCTCCGTCAAACGGGCGCAGCAGGGTAAGCTTCCAGCGGAAAGCCTCCATGTTCTTGTAATAAACTTCCGGATTGACGCGCCAATAGGAGGGGAGGGCCCACATAATGGACAGCGTTTCGGAGGAGTGACCCTGGTCGCAGCCGCCGATGGGGCCTTCGCTGTACATGATGCGGCTGTTTTTGGTGTATAATTCCGGTCCTCCGCAGATGAGGGAGGCGATGAAATAGGGACCGTGGCGCCCGGAATAGGTGCCTCCGCAGTTGCGGTTGGGTTCAAAGGAGAAGGATTCCGTCATGCGGCCGTAGGGCCCCATCCCCGTGGGGCAGAGCTCCTGGGCGCGGTCCATCATCTTGTCCAGCACGCCGTCTTCCACCCGGGCCGGGGTTTTGCTGGCCAGCGCCAGGAACAGGCACATATGGGAGCCGCCGATGCTGACCCCCGTGCCCGCATAGCCGGGATGGATGCCGTGCCCGGTGACGAAGTCCCCGTAAAGCACTTCGTTCTTCATGCGCTGCACGCCGTTACGGATGGCGGGCAGCACGGAATTGTCCCGGTAGCGCAGCCAGTACTCGCACAGGAAGATGCCCGCGGAAGCCTGGGGAACCGCCCACCAGCACTGGGAGCCGGAAAAGGCGATGTAATGAGCGGCCTTCTTGATGACCGGATCATACTTGGGATTGCCGGTAGCCATCAGGGCCAGACCGGCCCATGCCGTATCGTAATGGTTGCCGCAGTAGCCGCCGGGGCGTTCCCAGGAGCCGTCCTCGCGCTGCTGGGCGGCGAGCCATTCGCTCATCATGTGGACCACGGCCTTGCTCTTGGCGCAATTTTTCGGGAAGCCGGGCGCATAGGACCCCAGCTGGGGAATCCTGAACGTGACGTTCTTCACGTACTTCTTGACGGCGTCCGGCAGGGTGGAGGCCCCTCCCGTGTACACGGTGACCCCTACGCTTGCGGCCCCTCCGGGGGTGCCGGTCCCTTTCAGCTTCCAGTTGCCTTTGGGGATGTCGAAAACAATAGAGGAGACGGCGTGCGCCAGCCAGACCTTGCGTTCGGGATCGTATTTGGCGGCGCCGTAGCCCACGCTGTACTGCAAGGGCCTGAGCTTTGTCAACGGAATGGGTCCTCCGGCCCCTTCCAGCCTCAGGTCTGACCATTCGAAACCGTCGCTGCCGATGCCGTTGCCGCCGTCGTCAACGTGCAGCCGGATCTGCTGGCCGCCCTGGACGGAGATGGAAAGATTGACGGGCTTCTTCGCCTTTTCCTCCCTGAACACTTCCTTCCAAAGGGGCTGGAGGCCCTGGACTTTTTCCACGTTCTCCGCAGGAATCAGGTTCAGGGTAATTTTTCCGGCGCCTTCCGCCTTATCCACCAGCAGGCCGGCGTGCATGTCCAGGCCGCGGGAATCCTGGAACTGGTAGGGACCGTAGGGAACATCCAGGCTCAGGGAGGTTTTGAAGGGCTGGCCATCGATACCGAGGATCACGTCCCCCTTGTTCACATATTTTTCAGCGGGGGAGCCTTCGATCACCTGGGTGACCACGTACACGTTCGCCACGGGGTCGCCGTTGGGGTCCAGCAGGGATTTGGGAAACATTCCCCTGAAATTGGGATTGGGCCAGGACGTATCCAGACCCCGGGCACGGAATCCGAGGGGGCCGAAAGTAGTGATCCACCCTTCGGCTATCTCTTCCTTGTTGCCGAACCAGCTTGTATAAAGCTGGGAGTACTGTTTCTTCCACTGGTTCAGGGGAAGCGCCTTGGCATACTTCTTGATGTACGCGTTGACGTCCCCCATATTGGTAGTTTGCCTGTGTGCCGTTGCGCGGGGCCTGCCTGCGGATGCGGTTGCGGCGGTATGTGCGTTGCGGGAAGGTGCGGCTACTCTGGCGGTGGTGGAAGACGGTTTTTCCTTTTCTACCGGAGCCGCTTCCTTAGCGTCGTCGGCGTCATCCGTTTCTGCAGGTTTTTCCGCCACTGCTTCGGGAACGGTTTCCTCGTCTCCTGCCTCTGCGGGCGCGTCCGCCTTGTCTTCAGCAGGTTGGACGGCAGCGGGGGATGGTTCCTGCGGAGGCTGTTCTTCCGCGGTTGCGGTTTCCTCTTCAAAGGGATCTGCCGCTTCCGGGGTAGGCTGTGCGGCCTTGTTCCCGGCTTCCGGCTTGGGGGCCTTCTTCTTTTTGTGAAGCTTGGCCGGTTCCTGGGCCGGAGCGGTTTCTTGACTGCGGCTGTGGGTAGAATAGTGGTACGCTGCGTAGCCTCCTCCCAGCAGGACCAGCAGCAGAATCCATATTCCCAGGGAATTTTTTTTCTGACGAGGCTGGGGCATGGCGACCGGGGAAACGGGTGCTTCCGCACCCGGTGTGGCCAGGGCCCGCTGGTCGCGCTGGAGGGAAACGGACTGGGCCTGGGGTTCTGCCGTTCCGGCCGCCGGATGGGCGCCGGGTATGGCATAAACCAGATACAGCGTGCCCTGGGCCGGAATTTCCGCCAGGGCTCCGGTGCGGAACTGGGCCTCAAAATCGTTTTTGAGCGGAATCACCTCCTGCTCGATGTCGGTGCTTTCCGGATAGCGCAGCTTGCCGCTTTCCGGGTCGCGCACGGCCAGGCCCTGCGGGCAGAATTCCCGGACCAGGTATTGGACATGGCTGGAATCCGCCGCAAAATAAACGTGGCAGAGGGGATCCGTCTGCTTCAGCGACTGGATAAGATAGCCGTTGATATTGAATCCTGAGGGAAGGGGAGGAGTTGTTTCCATGAACAAAGACAGTTGATATTCCTTAAAACTACTACCATATTTCTGCGCCTCTTTCAATTTAAAAGAAATGTCGTCCGAACATGGGTCTTGTGACGCGATTAAATGATTATTTGCTTGAATGCACGCTAATTATGTGGTGCAAGCAAGGCTCGATTTTCCGTTCCCCCTACAACCATGAGTTCCGACATCAGACTAGACGCCTTGCAGTACCACTCCCAGCCCCGTCCCGGAAAGATGGAGACGCTGCCCTGCAAGCCCTGCTTTTCACAACGGGATTTGACGCTTGCCTATTCCCCGGGCGTTGCCGAACCCTGTCTCCGCATTAAGGAAGACCCTTCCCAGAGCGCCCTGTACACCGGCCGTTCCAACCTGGTGGGTGTCATTACCAACGGCACGGCCGTACTCGGCCTGGGCAACATAGGCCCGGACGCCGCCAAGCCGGTGATGGAAGGCAAGGGACTTTTATTCAAGGTATTCGCGGATATCGACGTTTTTGACATTGAGCTGAACATCAAGGAGCCTGAAAAACTCATCGAGGTCATCAAGACCATGGAACCTACCTTCGGCGCGATCAATCTGGAAGACATCAAGGCACCGGAATGCTTCATGGTGGAGGAACGCCTGCGCGAAGAAATGAACATTCCCGTGTTTCATGACGACCAGCACGGCACGGCCGTGATTTCCGGCGCGGCCCTGCTGAACGCCGCGGAATTGACGGGACGCAAGCTGGAAGACCTGAAAGTCGTCGTCGTCGGGGCCGGCGCCGCGGGCATTTCCTGCGCCAAATTCTATATGACCCTGGGCGTGCGCCGCGAGCATATTTACATGTTCGACTCCAAGGGGCTGATCCATACGGGCCGCATTGACCTGCATGCCACGAAGGCGCAATTCTCCCAGTCGGAAGACTGCACGCTGGAAGAAGCCCTGACCGGGGCGGACGTCTTCCTGGGCCTCTCCACCAAGGGGCTTCTGACCCAGGACATGGTGAAGCTGATGGCCCCCTCCCCCATTATCTTCGCCTGTGCGAACCCGGACCCGGAAATCACCTACCAGGACGCCAAAAAGGCACGCCCGGACTGCATCATGGGCTCCGGCCGTTCCGACTGGCCCAACCAGGTGAACAACGTCTCCTGCTTCCCCTTCATTTTCCGCGCCGCGCTGGACGTGCGCGCCTCCGTCATCAACGAACAGATGAAAATCGCCGCCGCGCGCGCCCTGGCGGACCTGGCGAAGGAACCCGTTCCCCAGGAAGTGGTGGACATGTACGGCGGAGAACCCCTCAGCTTCGGCATCGACTACGTGATTCCCAAGCCCATTGATCCCCGCATCATCGAATGGGAATGCCCGGCCGTGGCGCAGGCAGCCATGATCTCCGGTGTGGCGCAGGCTCCCATCCGTGACATGGAAGCGTACAGAATGGAATTGAGCAAGCGCATTGCTGCCGTTAGGGAACGCGCCTCCGGCGTTGTGCGCAGTTATCTGTAAGGCCGGAATGGCGCACCTTCGGGCTCTTGACGGTAAAATATCCCCAACCGGGAGGAACACCTGGTTCCTCCCGGTTTTTTGACAGGCTTTCATTCTCTGTTCCTTCATTCTCCCCTTACGGTACGGACCAGAAGGGAAACGGGATAATTTTGGGCGCATATGAGGGAGGCGGGATTTTTTAAATGTCTTGAACAGGAGCGGATCATGATGTATGCGACATGAAAATGGATTTCTATGGAATTTTTCAGCATGGAATGATCTTTGCCGCATGTGCCACGGGGCCTATGCGAAGGCCCTTGTTCCTCCGGAAGCGATACCTGCGGAACATTTGCCCATGAAAAAGATGCTGGAGGGACCGGCCCCAGTGGGGAAAAAACTTCCTTCTTTCCGGGATGTCTGCGACCGTTATCTCGTATCGGGCCTTTTGTCCCGGGACCCGTGCATTCTGAAAACGGCGAGGTACGGCCTGGATATGGTGCCTGACGCCGCGTGGGAGGTGGAAGAGGAATGGAGATGGAAGGCCCTGAAAGTCTATCTGGACGGTTCCGTAGCGTGGGTTTCCTTTGACGGCAGTGGGATGCCGGAAAACGGGGAGCTGGGATTCGGCTGGGTAGCAGTGGATCACGGTTTCATGACGGTTTCCATGCGGGAATACGAAAACAGGAAGACGGGAAAAACCAAGGTTCTTTCTGAAATGTCCTACCTCTTTGATCCCTGCGGAAAATGGATGAGGGAAATATGGCACCTCTCCTTCTCCACAGGAAGAGACTTTACGGACTGGTCTCTTTCCCATCGTCCGGATGGGCCGTTCAGGTTCAGGAATGACAACCGGGTTCTGGCGGGCAGTCCGAATTATACCCTGCATTCCTGGAAAGTGGAGAATGACCGGTTGCTCTGGTGGAAAAATGAGGAAATTCCCGCCCCTGAAAAGGAGAACGAAACAAGGCGGATCCTGGACTGGCATGGAGACGTGGCTGACCCTGTTCTGGAAAATGCCGCCGTGTACGCAGCCACCATGTATTTCCCGGGAGGGGAAAGCTCCCATCCTTCCCGCAAAATCATGGAAGACATGGAAAAAAAGGAAGTCAGGTGCCTTTATTACGACGCCTCCGGGCATGGAACGGCCCTACTGGTGTACCGGAACGGGAATCTGGACAAAAAACAGTCCTGGTTCTTGCAGCCGCGCATGGATGCCCGGGCCGTGGCGGAAAAGGAAAAAAGGCGCGAAATGACGAAGAAAGGCGCCTGATAAGGTATCTTACCGTTTTTCTCCGTATGCGGAAAGACAGAAAACGGGCGGTTCCTCTTCACCGGAAGCCGGCAGCCCGGTTCATTAACCCTGGGCCAGGGCGTTCCGTACCTGTTCCGTCTGCGACGGGTCTGGAATAAGCTCCACAAGGATGGCAACGTTTTTTTCAAGCGCCTCAAGCTGGTCGAATTCATCCGCCGTGCGGATGCATACGTAGCACATGCCCCACTGTTCCGCAATGGCCTTGAAGGAATGGTCGTGCGGCTGGATGAGCAATTTTCCCAGGGTTTCCGGGTGTTTGTCCCCTCCGGGAAGGGAGCGGAAAATGCCGCCGCCTCCGTTGTTGATGACGCCCAGGACACGAGTTCCGGGATCCAGTTGCGGGAGCATGGCCAGCGCATTGGAATCATACAGGGTGGTCAGGTCCCCTAGAAGAGCCCAGGCGCGGGCGCACCGGGCGGAAGCGCCCAGGAATGTGGAAATCTGGCCGTCAATGCCGTTGGCTCCCCGGTTGGCGCGTACGTTTTCCGTAGATACCGCCGTCTGGGCGAAGCTGTTCCAGTAGCGTACGGGCATGGAATTGCCCAGGTAAATGCAGTCGCCGTCCGCGGCAAAGCAGGAAAAGGCGCGCACCATGGCCTGTTCGCTGTCCGGGCAGGTGATGAGCAGCTCCTCCATTTGAGCCTTGTGGCGCTTGTTCATGGCGCGCAGGCCGTTGACGTCGCCGACGGAATCCACATCCCCCAGGGCACGCAGGACGGCGTCCAGATCCCCCGTCACCACGGAGGAAGGCCGCGCCAGTCCGGAAAAGCCGGTGCGGGTGATGGAAAACACCTCCGTGGAAGGAATATCCTCCAGGTCCCGCCAGAAGCGGGACACGGGAACGTCCCCTACTCTCAGCAGAACGGCGGGCGGATTCTGTTTCAGCAACCGGTCCGCATCCGTCAGGGCCAGATGCTCCAGTTCCTCCCGGAGCCCGGAGGTGGCGTCCGCCACAACGGGAGCTTTTAATTCATTGGCCAGCCACAGGGCGGGGGCCTGTTCCGTGGGGTCCAGGCCGCCGAGCATCAGGACGAGGCCGCGGCGCGCCTTGAAGCGCAGGGCCTGGGCCAGGTCGGACAGGGAACCGCGGAACTCGTTCTCTTCCGGCGGTTCCGCCGGGTAAAGGTCGCAATGGCCCGGATTCCACGCGGGGTCCGGGTCCGGCAGGCATACGTTGATATGGAGGGGGGACGCGTAATCCCAGTCTTCCAGAATATCTTCCGGCAGGTCGTCCGGCGTCTGAAGATCAATCGTGGGAGCGTAAATGCCGAACATGTCCGCCTGTTCGATAGCCTGCGGGGCAGCGGAACCGCGGTAGTCCGCCGGACGGTCCGCCGTGAGCAGGAGCAGGGGCCTGCGCTGGTAGTACGCTTCCACCACAGCGGGGAGCAATTCCGCCGCAGCCGTACCGGACGTGGTCACCACGGCTGCGGGCAGCCCCATGTCCTGAATGCGCCCCAGCGCGAAAAACGCGGCGGAACGTTCGTCAAAATGGGTCCATTTCACCAAATCCTCCGCGGCGGCCAGCACCTGCAGCAGCGCCATGTTGCGCGCGCCGGGGCAGACCACCCATTCACAAATGCCGCCCAGGCAGCACTGGGCCAGCAGGGACTTGACGAAGGACGTGGAGGCGTTCACGGGAGCTAGCCTTGTTTTTTGGCCGCCTTGGCCGCTTTTTCCGCCAGCTTGGCCTTCTCCTCTTCGGAAAGGATGCGCGGGAAAACGGGAGCGGGATCGTTGATGCGGTGGCCTGCGGGAAGAACCCCCCAGGCGAGCACGGATGGCGTCAGTCCCTGGAACAGGGAATCCGCGTTCAGTTGCTCCAGAATGCGGGAAGAGGCGCCGGGAAGCACGCAGCCGATGAGATAGCCCGTCTGGGCGCAGCATTCCAGCAGGTGGCGCAGCACGCAGCCCAGCCGCGGAGCGCTGGCCTCGTCCTTGGCGAGCTGCCAGGGCTGCTGCTGTTCAATATAGGCGTTGCAGGCGGAAACCTGCGCGTTCAGGGCCGCCAGCGCGTCGGAGACCATGTTCTCGTCCATGAATCTGGAAAACTGGACCACCGCCTGGTCCATGGTCGCGCGCAGGGCCTTGGAAGCGTCATCGTCATATTCACCGGGTGCGGGAAGGACGGACTCACAATAACGGCGGGTCATGTTGATGGAGCGGTTGCACAGGTTGCCCAGGTCGTTGGCCAGCTCCGTATTGTACAGCATGACCAGGCGGTCCGCGTCAAAATTGGCGTCCTTTCCGGTGGTGATGTCGCGCACCAGGTAATAGCGCACGGGCTCGGGGCCGAATTCCTCCACCAGCAGGTTGGGGTCCACCACGTTGCCAATGGATTTGGACATCTTCTCCCCATTAATGTTCCACCAGCCGTGCACGAGCAGGGTGGGCATTTCCTCGTCGGAAAAGCCCATGGCGTGCAGCATGGCGGGCCAGTACACGCCGTGGGCGGGCACCAGGATATCCTTGCCGATCACCTCGCAATCGGCGGGCCAGAGTCTGGAAAATTCCGGCAGTCCGCTTCCCGGTTCCGCCAGATAGCCGGCGAAGGAAACGTAATTGATCAGGGCGTCAAACCAGACGTAGGTGACGAAATCCGGGTCAAAAGGCAATTCAATGCCCCAGGAAAGGCGTTCCTTGGGGCGGGAAATGCAGAGGTCCGCGTCGAAGGAGCGTTCGATCGCGTTGAGCACCTCCGCCTTGCGGAAGGCGGGAAGGACGAAGGAACCGCTCTTTTCCACAAACTGCTTCATCCATTCCGCCTGGTCGGCCAGGCGGAAATACCAGTTTTCTTCCTCCAGTTCCACCACTTCCCCCCATTCCGGGCCGAAATTGCCGTCTTCATCCCGTTCCTTGTCCGTAAGGAACTGTTCCTGCCGGACGGAATAAAAGCCCCTGTAGGATTTTTTGTAAAGCTGGCCCTTGTCCTTCAGGCTGGTGAGGATCTTCTGCACGCACGCCTTGTGGCGCGGGTCCGTGGTGGCGGCCCAGCCGTCGTAGCTGATGCCCAGCCGTTCCCAGAGCGCCAGGAACCTGGCCGTGATGTTGTCCACATGTTCCTGCGGAGTAATGCCCAGTTTCTCCGCCGTCTGCTGTACTTTCTGGCCGTGCTGGTCCACCCCGGTCAGAAAATAGACTTCCTCCCCCTTCATCCGGTGCCAGCGCGCAAGAACGTCCGCAAGGACTTTTTCATAAGCGTGCCCGATGTGGGGCGGTCCGTTGGTGTAATCAATGGCCGTGGTGATATAGTACATGCGGCAAAAGATACCCCTTTCCGTCCATTTTGCAAGCAAAGTCACGTTTTACCGGAATGGCGTTCGTGCATTTCCGGAGGAGGGAAGTGCGGTAAGAGGAGAGGACAGGAACCGGGGAATTTTCCGGCGTCGTCCGGGAAAGGAAGGCTTCGCCCTGCCTTCCGTCGGGAATTTGACCGGAAAAGGCTTGGAATCCCTGATTCTTCCGAAAAAAGCCGGGACGGTTGCGGGGAGTTTTCATGGACTCCGATGGATAGCGCCCTGCAATCCGGAAACGGGAAAATTCACGGCACTTCCGGTTGGTTGGAAATGCCGTGCAAATGACTGCCAGCCAAGTTCGCGGGTCAGAAACCGCGTGACAGGTACGCCTTCTCCAGCTGGTTGAGGGCCCGGGCCAGCACGGAACGGGGGCAGCCCGCATTCAGGCGCATGAAACCTTCCCCCTCCTTGCCGAAGATGGCGCCGTTGTTCAGGGCCAGACGGGCGCCGTTCACGAAGAAATCCTCCAGTTCCTGCCGGGACAGGTTCAATTCCCGGCAGTCCAGGAACACCAGATAGGAGGCGTCCGGAAGAAGGGCCTTGATCCTGGGCATGCGGCTGCGCAATTCCGCGTCAAGGTAGCGGATGTTTTTCTGGATGTAGTCCAGCGCCTGGCGCAGCCATTCCTCTCCTTCCGGCTCCGTATAGGCGCTGATGAGCCCCGCATACGCAAAAACGTGGCCTTCCGCCATTTCCCGCCCGTTCACAAAATTCTGGTACTTCTCAAACAGGGCCGGATTCTGGCAGATCAGGTAGGAACTGGCCAGACCCGGCACGTTAAACGCCTTGCTGGCCGCCATGTATGTGACGGAATTGTCTCGGGCTTTTTCCGAAACGGTGGCGAATACGGTGTGCCTGTGGCCGGGCAGAGTGAGGTCTGCGTGAATTTCATCGGAAATGACCAGGGTTCCGCTTTCCGCGCAAATTTCCGCTACCTGCTCCAGTTCTTCCGGACTCCAGACCCGGCCTCCCGGATTGTGGGGATTGCACAGGATGAACATGCCGCATCCGCGCACGGCCTCCCGCATATGCTCGAAATCCATCCGGTAGCGCCCGTTTTCCAGTACCAGCGGATTGTTCACGATTTCCCGCCCGTTTTCGCGGATAATCATCGCAAAGGGATGGTAAACCGGAGGCTGGATCATGATCCTGTCCCCCGGACGGGTGAAGCACTGAATGGCGCTGGAAATGCCCGGAACAATGCCGGGCGCGAAGCCGATCTGGTCCGTTTCCACCTGCCAGCCGTGGCGGCGGCCCACCCAGCCCCGGATGGCCTCGAAAAAGGCGGGGGGCTTCACCGTGTAGCCCAGCAGTTCGTGTTCACAGCGGCGGCGCAGGGCCTCCATGATGAACGGGGGTGTTTTGAAGTCCATGTCTGCCACCCACAGGGGCAGCAGGTCATCCCGTCCCCAGCGCGGCAGCAGGGCCTCGTATTTCAGTGCGCCGGTGCCGCGGCGGTCGATGATTTCATCAAAATCGTACTGCATGGGAATAGCGCTCAAGGCTTTCAGGCGGCAGGAGTCACGCCTTTTTTCAGAATGATGTTGCCGTATTTGGCGGTTTCCCCGGTGATGACCACGGCATAGGCTTTTTTGGCGCGTTCATAAAATGCGTAGCGTTCCATTTGTTCGATTTCGCCGTCGTAGCCCAGCGCCTTGCGGTATCTGGCTTCTACGGCGGGGTCCAGGGAATCGCCGGGAACCGGGGCCATCATGATCACCGGGGTGGCGTAGGCGTCCAGTTCAAAAAGGGGAATGACGGCGCCCAGCAGGGAGTCCGCGTTCAGGCCGTCCGCCCTCAGAACGGTGTGGTTGAAAGTATGGCCGGGGAAGTGGGCGTCTGAAAAGACGATTTCATCTCCGTGGCCCATTTCCGCAAGAATTTTCAGCAGGGACGGGCTGATCAGGGGGGAAATATTTTTTAACATGCGCGGCAGTATAGCAAACCCGCAGAGGGGGAAGCCATCATAAAAATCAGCCAGCCGGGAACTGCCGCTAGCCGTTGAACATCAGGCCTTGACCGCCTTGAAAACGTCCGCGCACAGCTTTTCCATTTCCGGCATTTGCTGTTCCATGCTTTTCACCAGCGCGAGCTGGGTGCGCGCCCGGTGCAGGTTGTGCCGGTCCTTTTCCGTCTTGAAGTAAACGTCTCCTTCCAGATAGTCCGTCAGGAAGCGGATGCCGGTTTCCAGCGTGATCAGTTTGCCGGAAAAGGGGAGCAGGGAAACCTCCAGGGGAGTGATGAAATCTTTGACGGTTTCCAGGTAGCCCTTCACGACGGCCTCAAACATGGGCATGCGCATGAAGGTCTTTTCCAGGTCTTCTTCATCCTCCGCCGCGGGAGAAGTCATCGTGCGTGCCATGTCCCCGAAGTCGTAAAGAATGCTGCCGGGCATGACCGTATCCAGGTCAATGACGCATACGGCCCGGTCCGTTTCCGTATCCAGCATGACGTTGTTGATTTTCGTGTCGTTGTGCACGATTCTGACCGGGAGTTCTCCCTTTTCCTGAAGGTTCAGGAGAAGGTCCACTTCCCGTTCATGTTTCCTGATGAATTCCAGTTCCTTCCGGCAGGAGGCCAGACGGCCGGAGGAATCCTTCCGCGCTGCTTCCATCAGGCGGTTGAACCGTTTGCGGGTGTGGTGGAAGAAGGGGATGGTTTCATGGATGTCCTCCGGATTCATATCGCACAGAAGCTGCTGAAAAGCCCCGAAGGCCCTGGCGGCTTCATAGGCCTGGCGCGGGTGTTCCGCTACGTCGCACGTGTAGGTATTTTCAATGCAGTTGTAGCAGCGCCAGTATCCTGAGCCTTGGAGTTTCAGGTATTTGCGGCCTCCGCGGGCGGAGTACAGGTTCAGCGTCTGGCGGAAGGGGGTTTTCAGCACCCGGAGCATTTTCCACCGGATGTGGTTGGTCACCTTTTCCACATTGTGCATCACGTCCCTGGGGCATTGGAACACGGCGTCATTCACCCGCTGAAAGATGTAGCGGTCCGTGGAACCGTCCTCCCGGCGGTAGGCGGCCCGGAAAGTCAGGTTGATGTGCCCGCTGTTGATGGTGTCGCAATGGAGGAATTCCCCGGCGATGGCGAATGCGTCACCGAGTGCGGCGACCTGTTCCTGTACGGAATGGGTATGGAAGACGGCGGACAGGGGCATGGGAAAGGAATAAATGCGGGCTCCGGCATGTTCATGGACGCCTGAGCCCGCTGGAAAGATGGGGCTTTAGAAGGAATAGGCCACGCCCACCCCCGCAACGAAGGTGAAATTACGGTATACCTTGGAGGGTGTTCTCCAGGGAAACCGTTCGGAGGCGCCGCGATGATTGGCGGCCATGCCGCCGTTGCCCAGCCAGACCGTGCCGGCAAAGGGTGTGACGACGAGACGTTCCATAGCCTTGAAAGGTACGGCCACAGTCAGGGAAATACCCTGCGTTCCGTTGGCATTGAGGGAATTGCGGTCAAAATATCCTGCCGTGGCATTCCAGGTTCCGGACACGATCAGGGAGGTGGAGCGGTTGAAGTCATATTTGTAGCCCAGCGTGTTGGAGAACCACCAGCCGGACATCCAGCGGAACGTGTACTGCACGCGGCTATCCCAGAAGAAGTTTTCCAGCCCCTTGCCGAAGTTATGGTGGATGTCCAGCACGAAGCTGTGTTCTTCCGCCCGGCCGTGGTCAAAGGCCGGAAAGCCGGAGGTGTCTCCCTTGTGGATGTTCAGCGCGCCGGGAAGGCCGCCGTTCACGAACTGGTAGCTCAGGGCCGCCGTCGTGTAATTGCTGAATTTGCGGGAGATTCCCAGCAGTCCCGTGGATTCGTCGGAAATGCCGGTGCTGTCATGGTCCAGATTGTTCTGGGTCAGCCACTGGTATTTCAGCCCGGCCAGAATGGAATATTTGCTGTTCAGGTCATAGGCACCTACGGCTTCCACGGGAACGACATGGTCGCTGCCGGACTGCTGGAAGGCCAGGCCGCGGCTGACGTACTTGGTGGCGTAACCGGTTCCCACAGTGGCGGAGAACGGACGGGAGGCCTCGTAAGGGGAATTCAGCGATCCCAGCGGAGGAGTAATGTCCGCAGAAGCTGTTCCGGAGAGAGAACCCATGATGGCGTATGCTGCTGTAATAATATTCTTGTATTGCATGATTGGTGGTTTGTGGAAGCTATTATATTAATGTTTCTCAAAAAAGAAAGTCTTTAAAAGAAAAATATGTTTATATTTAACAAAAATGCTTGTTTAAATGTAAACGGAATGAAAAACTTTCCAGTTTTAACAGGAAATATTCCATAAGGTCTCTCCAGAATTAATATAAATGATGCGTTAATGATTAATTTTCAATAATTTTTATGTATATTCCGGGTTGCCTGTGTCAATGGCGGACAAGGCGGCGGTATACCGGGGCCAGCAGTATTTTTCCTTTTCTTTTCATGAGCACCACTTTGTGGAAGAGATTTCCGGTTAATTTTTTCTCTGTGGAACGAGTTGTAATGTTCCAGCGCTTCAGAGCGCTTTTTGGAAAGCGCGTTCCGAAACCATTGTCCGGATTGTTCCATGTGGACCTGGGCCTGAAATATCTTATTTACGGCTCCATAATCCATCTCCAGGCTTGTTCCATCCGGGATCCTGTCTGCATGTTCCGGCAGCATGCGCTGCCTTAAATGGAGAAGCTCCAGAAGAGAGATGAAGTGGCCGGAACCTCGCAGGAGATTGTCGATGCAGATGAACGGCCTTTTGAAAATAAGTGCAAAGCAAATACCGAGACAGGAATCCGTGATGAAATTCTTGCAATGGGCGATGTTGCCGAGCCGGTCGTTCAGCGTTGCCTCCTTCCTCCATCGTGCCGGACAGATTGGGAAGTCCCCGGTTGTTGATCTCTTTTTTTGAATGTCCATCCTATTCAGCAGCGGGTCTTGCAGTCTGGAAGATATGTCCAGAAGCAGTTTCCGCTTGGACTCCGTGGGGTCCAGTATGTAGGAGACGACGGAATTTCCGCTCCCTTCCACTTGGCGGCGCCAGTTTAAGCCACTGTTTCCCCATTGTCACGACGGGTATGTTCAACGGCCTGTGGAAAGGCAACGGCATGGATTTATGAAGCGGAACCTGTTTATATGCCTACGATGTATTTGCTTTTAGGCAAAAAGGTGAGCAGTTTGATGGTGATATAGCAGCAGAGGTAGGTCATGACGGCCATCAGCGGAATGGCTGCATATGGAGGAAGCTGCAGGAATGATACGAATGGCTGAGTTACAAAGTGAATGATGAGGATGTGCGAAAGATAAATGCCGAAAGAGTGCTTGGACAATTCCGTAAATACGCCCTGAATGCGGGTGATGAATCTGGAAGCGTACTGGATTATGGTGAATATGGTGTAAACGTATACGATGGAAATAAAGCAAAGGTTGTCGTAAATGAAGCCAGGCGGAAGAACATGAAAGCAGGCCCTGAGCAGGAAGAGCAGAGCACTGAATAAGACGACGGACGCGCAGCATTTCAGAAATTTGCTTTTGCTGACGGACGTCTGATAACGTTTCAGGTAAGTTCCCAGAATCATATAGCCCAAAAAGCCGCCAAAGTTGTTCAGAACAAAATAGTAACTGCCTTGTGAATCATACAGTCCGGGGGAGATGAGGTTGAGCAGGGGAAGGAAGGAAACGAATGCCCAGATTCCCAGGTAGAACCTCATGGAATTCCTGTCTTCATAAAGTATCCATTTGGAGATGATAGGCGCGAACAAATAGAGTCCGCAAATAACATACATGAACCAGAATACGTCCAGTACCGGAGTGAATGGCAGCTTGAGCAGGGCTTCAACGGCGGTCCTATTCTGCGGCCCCAGTCCGGCACACAAGTAGACAAGGGACCAGATGAGCAAGGGGAACAGGACTTTAGAGAATCTCTTCCTGAAGAATTCCTTGTCTGGAATTCTGACAGGTAGAAGAATCGCTCCCGATATGGTCATGAAGAGTTCCGAGGAAGGGGAGGCCATCAGTCCGAACAGGGAAGCCCATAATCCGGCCGTGGTCAAGCTGTGCGTGGCTGCATCCGCGACGTATTCCGGATGGGAATGGCCGAGAATGACCAGAAAGCTTGCGCAGAACCTGATATTGTCCAGATAAAAATGCGTTTAGAATTCATACGAAATAAAAAATACAGAAAAGTTACTTTAATTGGAACAGTCTTTTGACGTTGTGCGTCACAACCAAGTTCTTTTGTAGAAGTAGTGTAGACTATCCAGAGAGGTCTTTGATGTTACTTCTTTGGGAGGACCATCCACATTGTTACTTTATAATGCGCTTTTTCATATTTATGGCCGGGTTGCCTCGGTGTATGCAATATGGATCCGTATCAGTTGAAGCAACAGATCCTACACTTAAGACGGAATGAGTTTTGATCGTTATTCCGGGACAGACCACAGATTTTGCTCCTATCCATACTCCGTCTTCTAGGGTTACAGGTTTAACAATAAGATCGAAAGTTTGAGATTTATAATCATGATTGCCACAAAGAATCATTGAGCCCTGGCTTATGCAAACATGGGAGCCTATCGTTACTTGAGCAAGATTGTCAATCCAGACATGTTCTCCAATCCAAGTATAATCTCCTATGCTTAATTTCCATGGATATTTAATACTTACAGATGGTTTGATAACAATATTTTTTCCTATTTTTGCTCCAAATAATCTCAATATTTTAATTTTAAATTTTGAAAAAGGAAAAAGTGGAGATGAAAATAATATGGCATTTATATAGTACCAAAGAATTTGTTTAGTACATCCGGCACCTGGAGAATACCACGAATTATTATATTTTTCCAAATGAGATTTACACATGCTTTTCTAAAATTCCTGAAAAATTGTTTTCCATCATTTCTTCTTTCATAATAAATCTTGTGGGTGAAAGAACTGCTACCGTATTCGGAGGCATGTCTTTTACAACGACACAGTTTGCTCCAATCCTGCAATTATTGCCGATGAAAACATTTCCTATAATTTTTGCTCCAGCCCCAATAAGAACATTATCCCCGATATTTGGGGATCCGTAATGGGGGGACCCCTTAAGTGTATTGCTTCCAATAGTTACTTGTTGAAATATGATGCAGTTGCTTCCAATAACCGCATTTTCTGATATATGTATTCCATTTAAACCATGCGGAGTGATGGGAGGAGATTTGAACTTCGCGTTAAATCCTATAAATGAATTGTAATTTTTTAAATATGAAATATATAAGGAAGATACTTTTTTTGCATTTGATTTGTATTGAAAGAAACCTCCGTAAAATCCTTCTATGATGGCTTCTGCAAAAAAAGAAACAAATTTGGAATACAATAATTTGAAAGCTAGTTTTATTTTCATACTACTCTGGAATTAAATATATTGAATAAAATCTGGGCAAGATTTTTTTTCCGTTAGCCACTGGTATAGATTTTCCATTTGAGTAGATGCCTGTTTTGCCGAATATTTTTCTTCTATCAGGGTTCTTCCCCTCTTGCCCATAGCTAGAAGATTTTCTGACGACATACTAATAACCTCTCGTATCACCATGGCAATATTTTCCGGTGTGCGATCAACCCACCAACCGCAATTTTTTGTATTTAGTTCTTCCCACGGTGTTCCCAAACTAGCCATTACGGGAGTACATACTGAAAGAGCTTCTGTCACAATCATGCCAAAATTCTCAAAATCACTGGGAACAAATAAACAAGAGAGCCGGGCTAACTGTTCGTATTTTTCTCGACCATTCACAAAACCATGAAATTTTATGTTGGTTAACCCCAATCTTCTGGCTTCTTTTCGCAGAAAATTCTCATACGCCTCTTCTCCTTTCCCTAAAATTATTAACTGAACATCCGTCGGCCGCTTGAGCAATGACATTCCATAAAGAAGATTTTCCACTTTCTTTATGGGATGCAACCGTCCCAGGAATCCAATTTTTCTGGGTTGCTCATTTTTCATCCAAATGGGTTTAGCCAATGCGATTTCAGAAAGGTAAGGCGGCAAATTGGCAGGGTTGGCTATGATGGCCACGGGACCCCGGTAGCCAAATGCCCTCACGTACTTCAATTCCTGTTGACAAGTGACATGAATGCAGTCTGATTGCAAAATGTCTTTTTCGAAAAAAATCTTGAGCAAAGGCCATTTTTTCCAATAGGAGCGCGCCAACGCTTCAGGATAAAGCATACCATGTGGAGTAATAACATACGGCTTTTGCTTTCGTCTGGCCATTTCACAAGTAATATGATTGCAGTATAGCCATAATCCATTAGTATGGTAAAGATCGTAGTCGGATTGTTTTAAAAAACGATGCATGTTGCGAGAATAGGCATAAGGACCGACAGCATCGTTAGGGAGCATCTTCAGCCAATTTTTATTTTTCCCCACAGGTTCCTGCTTTTGCAACGCCAGTAAGTCTACATGAATATCCAATTCCTGCATAGCCGAGAGCAAATCATAGGTACATGTAGAAATCCCGCCGCTATGCCGGCTCAGGTTGGAAATAGTCTGCAATACTTTCATATGACTTTATTATCATTTTAGATAGATCAGATTATATTGATATACCTACATTGCATTATAAATAAGAAAAAGAATTGCTCTATAAGATTTTATTTATTCAGAATAAGTGTATAGGCTGAAATTTGTTTTTTTTCCCTTGATTTCCAATTTATGGCGAGCACGTTTTTTTTATACGCATTGTAATTTTTTTCCATTTTCTCGATGGAATGATGCAGACTCTTGATGCTTCCTGAATTAAAAATTTCACCTGTTCCCAATTCCTTGACCATATCCAGGGAACTTCCGACTCGGTTGCTTACGATGACCGGGAGTCCCCAATAGAGCGCTTCTTCAACCACGAGGCCCCATGTTTCGCGATATGATGCCAGCACGAATACATCGTGGGATTTGTAAACATTTTCTAGTGATACGTTTTCGATAAACCCCGTGAAAGTGATATTCGGCTTTGCTTGTTTTTTTAGCTCCGTTTCCAATTCTCCTTTTCCGACAATAGTCAGTAGCTTTCCGTTATGATTGAATTCCTGGATCAGCAGTTTTACGTTTTTTACATCTACAAGACGTCCCACGTAAAGGTAGCGCAACGGTGTGTTTGGAATGGTTGTTGTGCGCTTTCCTTTATGGAATATGCCCACGCTGCCGGTTACTTTAACTTGTCCTTTAAAACCGAGATTGTCAAATAGTTGTTTGTGGGGGATGCCTGATGGCAAAGCCACTCCCATCCGATTGATGACAGCACGTTTTATCCATCCCGCAATTCCGGAAAAGGATACGTCAAATTCAGAAGATTCACACACCATTACATTTTTCCTCTTGGGCGAAAGAAAACTGTATAAATTATATTCTGGCGCCATCCAGCCGGCATAAAGCACTTTTCTGCATTTCACTTTCCTCATAAGTCTGAGCAACTTTACAAATACTGTCACTTTATTCCTTCGATTGGAATCCCCTTCATTAAGGAATACATAATCGAACTTTGTTTCTGCATGGTCTTTCAATACTGTGTTCACTGCCTCATTTCCATAGCCATAGAGTACCAATAGAATACTGTTGGTCTCAGCTATGCGATTACACAGATTTAATTTGTAGAATGACGGTGTGTTGGTAAGGTACACAAAATCATATATCTTGTCTTTGTCATTCATGGCATTTGATACGATTTTTGTTGGAAATGTAAATGATTTTCATCTGAGAATTTGGATTTGCATATGCACCGGGCAATTTTTATTCCTGTAGGCGGAAGCGGCTCCTAGGGAACACCAGAAAATAGCAGCCAAGGGAGATCCTGCCGCCAGCACGTATCCTTCGACGATCAGATGAATGAGAAAAAAGATAAGTACAGGTTGAGCGGGAGAAACTGGAACTGATTGCAGACAACACTGCTTCGATGATTTTTTGAAAGTGTTATAAAAAATAAGACAGAGGAAAGGTATTCCTCCGAGAAGTCCGGTCATAGCAAAGACTGTTCCATAAGATGTGCCTGGTTCGATCAAACCTGTTTTTAAAGAGCTGGAAAGGGAAATGACCCGTTGGGAGGCAAATCCCACTCCGTAAATTGGTGAATTCAAAAACTCCAACTTTCGGTCATGCCATAATTTTTCTCGAGAAGAAAAAGTGCCTCCGGAATTCACATTGGCTTGTTGTTTGGCAATCATGCCGGAAAAAAGATATTCACTAACAGGATAAATGACGCATCCTAACAGAATAATACATCCTAAAATCCTCACTAGCTGTTTGGGCCGGTGTTTAAAAAACATGAGGATCAGATATAATGTTGCTCCCATGGTGGATAGGAGCGCTCCACGCGAAGAAGACAAAAATAAAGAACCAAGGCTTGTGAGGATAATAAGTAATTCGTATTTTTTTATTTTATTATTCCATGTTAACAATGATGATAAAATTTTATAAAACATGTAAACAAACGCAATTCCGGATATTGGACCCAGCAACATGGAATGGATCGTAAGACCAGAAAAAATTCCTGTTGGGAAAATACCGTTCTGCTGGTCAGAAAAAACCACGTATTTATTACAGTTAATTCCCATGAAATATAAAAAGAAAGAAGTCAGTCCGATAAACATGGAAAGACGCATGATCCACAAGAATGCATTAACGCGAAATTTATTTATTTTCTGGGATTGCAGCAGAGGAGAAAAAACAATCAGGATAAGTATAAAATAGGCGAGTCTCATCCAAGGTTGGAAGACGGGAAGGGGATCTGCCAATAAAATACTTAAAGCGCATCCCGACAAAAAGATCAGGATCATAAGAGAAATCTTTTTTACTCCTTTGCATAGAACAACCGCGCATCCCACCATAATGGCTAGAGGGTACACAGGCGCGAGCCATGTGAGGGGGCCCAATATAATTGAAGCAAGTGCCAGCGTAAGCAGAAAAGCGCTAAAATCGTTTTTCTGGATGTATAAGATAATATTCCTCATGAAAATCTTCTTAAACAGATAACCTCTTTAAAAATTTGGAAATCAGTATATTAATATCAATAGACTGAGTTAACATTTGAGGGTACCTTTGAATTTTATAATTATTTATTTTCTCTGCCAGATCTTCAGCATCATCCGGATTGATTAACCATTTCTCCGGTTCTTCAACCAATTCGGAAATTCCTTGTTTTAAGCAAGTAATGAATGGTACCCCACACGCATGCGCTTCTGTAAAAACACAACCGTAACCTTCAAACACTGATGGAAGGACAAAAAGATCTAATGAATTGTAGAAATCTATCAAATTTTTATGATCGCACGAATCCAAAAATTGAATATACTCTTTAAGGTTCAGTTGGTTCACAAGAAGTTTGACTTCTTCGAATCCGGCACGCGGGACCTTTCCCAATAGACTTATTTTTATGTCTGTAACACCTCTGTCTACTAAAATTTTTACCGCCCTGACAAGAATATCATGTCGTTTCCAATTGACATAATTACCTATACAGCCAATGTGGAAATAGTCTCTAGAGGCGGTTTTTTTAGAGTGAAATTTGTTTAAATCCACCCCATTGTACAAAATGAGGACATGCTTCGGGACAAGTTTCGAAGTTTTATTTTTTATCAGTTTTAACCGATTGATATACGGCTTGTAGATATCATTTTCATGAGGGCTGGGAAAAGAAAGAAGATTTTCCAAGCATCTTTTACTTACACATACATGGTAATCTACATAATTTAATTCTTTCAGTGTATGTCTGACTTTGAAATTTAAGTTGAATTTCCAGGATGACATTCGACCATTCAATACATCAAAAGGCTCCAAATCATGATATTGCGTTATTGTCTTGATATTATTATCAATCCGCTTTAAGGCGTTACTGTAACAGGCGCATGAAGCAGTATGGCTGTGAGCGACGGCAATACTGCCTGGCTCAATTCCTGATTTTTTGAGACATTTAAGAAAACACCGTACGTTTAATGGATCCATTAAACCATTGAAGAGATAGGATGGCAGGTTGTAAGTTTTAAAACTGGTCACTTTGATGCCGTCATAGGAATATTCTCGCAATGGTTCATTTGTAAGGTTTATTGGTTTAAATACGACTACATTAAAATTGCTATTCCTGATGATGGCATTCACTTGATCATAGATAAAGGGTCCCTGAAATTTTGTATCAGTTGGAAAAAAGGGGGTTATGACAATGTAATATTTTCTTTCAGTAAATTTTTCCATCGCTTTATAATAGGATTAATATAAAAATCTTTGGCCCTTGACAGGCATTTGTCCTGGAGTATTTTCATCAAGGTCTTGTTTTTCAGCAAATTAACAATAGTATTGGCATAAGCTTCAGTATCAAAACATGGGATAAGTATTCCAGCATCCCCTATAAGTTCTCGGGGGGATACCGGACAATCAAAGGACAGGGGAATAACGCCATATTGCATGGCTTCAATGTAGACCAATCCGAATCCTTCCGAATAAGAAGTATTGATCAACAGGTCGGCGTTCTTATACATATCGTCCAAAGAATCTGAATATCCTTTAAAAATCACGTTTCTGATTTTGTGCAGCGCTATGAGCTCCTTCATTTTATCCATTTCCGGCCCTTCTCCATAAATGGTTAGAGCAAGAGAAGAGGATAGGATATTCACCTTTTTCCAAATATCTAAAAGCAGATATACTCCTTTTTCCGAACTCAGGCGACCTACATAGACTACATTATCATTATTTTGTAATGATATTGGGTATTGCTGTTTATTGTACGGGATGAAATTGGGAATAACCCGAATACTGCTTTTTACAATATCGGGGTGCAACGATAAAACCTCATTTGCTCCTCTGTTTGTCAAAGTGATTAAGCGATCCAATGATGCCAAGGCTTTTCTATTGTAAGCCTGTGTTCGGCGAAGAACAAAAGTAGAAATCCACCGATGGAGAATATTTTTCTGTTTGGCGATGTCCCATAAGGACTTTTCATAACCAGTCACCGACCAATGTAATACTCCACAAGAGAAGCAAGCTTTTGTTTTTGGTATAGCCCCCATCAGGTCATAGGTGAAGTTTACAAATATTCGAGGCGATAGTTTTGTTATTTTCTTTTCAAGTATTTTCTTTAAAAATTTCTGATGCCTGTTAGGGGAAATAAATTTATTTAATGCATTAGAGCATTGAGAATGATACTCTTCTCTTTCCTTATCTTCAAAGCTCATAAGTCTCTCATCCGGAGATAGAGGTGCTTCAATGCTCAAAATCTTGGCTTTTAAGTCAGCATCATTCAGGAGTCTGCATAAATTTAAAGCCATGACCTCCGTACCTCCGCGAAGGTTGATGTTTTGAATAAAAATTAGAAAATCAAGTTGTTTAGCTTGTCTTTTTTTCTCCGATAAGAATGTGTCCATTGAGCTGTTTGATAAAGTAGGAAATAAGAACAGAAATAACAATTCCTGATAGAATCATAATCGGTATTACATAGTAGTACGATAAATCAAAATAGGCATGAACTGCATAAATAACAATCACATGAAACAGATATATGGAGAAACTGTATTTTAGTAAAAATTTTACTAACTCATTTTCCTTAAACAAGATATGGTGAAGTATACGAATAGTTTGAATCAAAGTGATAACCAAACAGGACTGCAGAAGTATGCTTGCCATTATATCGACTATATATACGTGCGTCGACTTTATCGTGCAACCCATTATAAGTGCTCCTATAATGCCTATGTACAGAATGTTTGTCTTGTTAATTTTGCTGATAATTGCGCCGATTAGAAAGAAAGGATAGTAATAGATTGCCATATTCAGACACCATAAATCACAATGTCCAAATAATGAAAATAAGATCGACAAAAGTATGGCTCCGAATAAAAGTATAAAGTTTTGCAGGCCTGCTTTTTTAGCTATCCAATGGAAGACGAATATTTCAAATAATGCCAGCAAATACCATAAATGCCGGCATCCATGCCCTAATAGTAATTTATTAACCGATAAGGGATCCTGATTTGATGTTGACCAGAAAATTGTAGCAGGGATTAAGAAACATAGACCGACAAAGAGGTAGGGGATTAGAAGTCTTTTTACTTTATCGAAGGCAAATGATGAGAACTCCAAGTATTTTCCCCTTTGTCTCCCCACTTCATATATAGCTCCACTCAACGCCATAAATAATGGCATGTGGAAAAGATATATCCCGGAAGTTATTAACTGCGGAATACTGGTATCCTGTTCAGGATGGGTACTGCTGTTGTAAAGGATGGTGGAGTGCCCTATAACTACCAGTATTGTAGCAATAACTTTCAGATAATCATACTCATTGAGTGGTCTGCTCATTTTAAAATTTTATTTTTGCACATTGAAAATAATTTTTTGCAGACAACTTTCATTTTGAAAATACATCCTATTTCACTATTGAATCTTGAAATTATATCTTCGCAAAAAGGATCTTTTCTCAGAACTCCGATGTAGAGATATTCTAAATAATCATTTCGATTTTCCATATACTGTTTGATATCAAAAGCATCTTTGAAGTTCTCCAACATTCCAAGAAAGTCGATCTCAAGAAGGGTTCTTCGGCATTTAAAGCAAGTTCCTTCATTGTGTGGGGATAACACGCAAACATTGAGATGTGCCGCCTCTAATGGATGCTTTGCTACAAATTCGATCTTTTTCAATCTTGTAACAGTAGCGCCAAATGAAGAAAAACTTATATTTGATGAAGTTGCTACACATAAAGTAAGCAAATCGTAAGAAGCACTATCGAAATTCCTGTTTTTCCGGTATTTACAGTCAAAATGAGCATACATATGACCTGAGGAATAGTAGTATTTACTAACCCCTTTTTGTATGAGCAATATACAAAATAGAGCCATGTAAGTATGGTATTCTATATGAGAATATCCTCCATCGTATTTATCAAGAATGGTATAAAGATTCGACTCAATTTCTATTAATTCAAACGCGGATTTTTCACAATAGCTTTTTATGTGCTTCCTGCGTTCCTCAAATAATCTTCTTGATTTTTCTTCCCTCTGCCCGGTATGGTGAGAACCTACATTGAAAAAAGAGAGATGGGTGAGTTGATGTGACGGTGGAATATTTGTTTTATGGAAGCATATCGTATACAGGCTGTCAACTCCGCATGAAACACCAGTTGAAACAATGTGAGCCTTTTTATCACATGCACTTATTTTGGGAGCACGAATTTCTGGCCTATGGAGGTTTTCCGTACTGGCTATTGCCTCAATCAAATGAGTGGTAAGATTATAATATAATTCATCTGTAATAGGAATTGCAGAATCAAAATCATAGCCGTTCTTAATAGCAAAAAGAATCAATCCCATTACCACAGAATCAATTCTATCTAGGGTTGCATAAGGTACAATATTTTGCGAAAGGCGTGCATATATCACTTCGTCAACTCCATCAATATTCAGTTGTATAGTGACTTGTTGATCAATTAAAGAGAGGCCAGAAATAACTATCTTTTTCATTTTTTCCTTTAATATATTATTTTTCAAATACAGCTGGCTTGATTGCGAATGGACAATTATTAAGCAACTTACTCAAATCGATATTGCCCGGATACCATTTCTGCGTTGCCGCAACTAGTTCTTCAACTCTGAAATTTTCATCCACATAAATGGGATTTTCATCATTTTTGCCAATTGAAAAATAAAAGTCGTCATATTTAAATCTATCCCTCATTTCAGAGCCGACAATCTCCATCCATTTTGATTTAATGCCATAAGCTTCTGCGATGATTAACCCATGCAAGGATGAGGAAACGATGGATTCACAAGAAACTATCTGATCTATAAACTCGTGCCAATCACTGTACCCTCTGGGACTAATGACAAGAACCCCTCTATTGTCATTTTTAGAATGTTCAAAGATACAAGTATCCACATAGTGAGGAATAATCCCTATCCGGTATTTTTTTTTCATATCGGGACGATAGTAAAGAGGAAGTAGTAACGCAGGATCTCCATAGACATCTGGACACTCAAATCCATGTTCAGTTAGAGTGTCGCGCGTTTTTGGCCCTCTGACCGCACAAAATTTCTTTATTTGTAAATTCTGACAGGCATTTTCCGAAATCAGGCCTGCTCCCCATACAATCGTTGAAGTATTCCCTTCCATTCCGATTGTTGAACCAATAATCAAATAATTTTTGGCCCATCTCTTGGAGAAAATCGTATCATTCAAAAGTACTATATCCTTTTCAGAGAGTTCTTTTACAAAATAGTAATTAATGTCATCACCCCAGTTTTGATGAATCAATTTTCCATCATATCCCTTGCCTCCCGATATTGCCACTGCAATGTAGCGTCCTGATATTATTTTAATGTCGTTTGCAAAAGAACGGAAAAGCCTTTTTATTTTGTTTACTATTTTCATACGTGCAACAGTGTTCAACATGCTTCCAAAACTCTTTACTTAATTCAATTTGCTGACTTGAAGAAAGATAAGTTAGCTTATAAGGACTTTTTTTTAAAATATATTTAATAGAAATAAAATTCATTAAACATCCAATAGCTGGAGGAATATAATTATTCATAAATCTCAACTTAGAAGCTATGGAACAATAGGGACTTGAAAAAAAATCCTTACCGGGAATATGTAGGTACCTTAGGAGCTTATAAGCTTTTGAAAAAACAGAATAATCTTTGAAATGTTTAACAAATTCCATCAAAGCTCCTTGCCGGAAACGTTCAGCTGAATGGACAGCTACTTTTTGAGCCGAAGGTGAAATACTAGGGAAATGTTTTATAGCATCGGCTGCGATAATAATCTTGGAAAGAATATGTTGTTCGGAAAAAGTTTGAATCGTGGAGTTGGCGCGTACATGGTATACATACGTAACAGGACTAACAAAACTAAAGCTTGGTTCGCAGCTTAAAAGGTAGTACATCCACAAGTCGTCTTCATAAACGATCCCGGTTTTAAAAAAGAGATTGTGTTTGAGAATAAAATCTCTTTTTATTAGTTTGTTCCATGCCGTGCCATGCAGTTGAATTTTCATTAACTCCTTCAAAGAGGTTGTTCGAGCGAGGACGTAATCATTTTCTCTCATCCTGTGCTTCTTACCTGTATGCCAATCAAGAGAGATTCGGTTTCCTGTTGTTACATCAGAATGGGACAGCTCGGCTTCTGTAACCAAATCTTTTATGCAATTGGACATTAGTTTATCGTCGCTATCCAAAAAGAAGATATATTCCCCGGATGCTTCCCTGATTCCTGCATTGCGAGCAGCAGACAGTCCACCATTTTCCTGTTGCTTGATTATTTTCCACGAGAAAGCTCTGTCGCTTTGAGCAACATGTTCATTTAATATATTAATTGAGTTATCCTGCGAACAGTCATCAATGACCAGCACTTCTAAGTTATCATATGTTTGCGTTAGTATTGAATCGACACATACGCCAATATATTCCTCCACCCCATATACGGGCATGATTATGCTAACCTTGGGAGTATTCATTACGCTTAAGTAAATTTGCAGTTGTATATAATGTGTCCTTAAATAATATCATAGCCATGGCCAAGTATGCCGCTATGCAACATATTCCAATAATAAACAAATTAATTAATGTATTTTGCATATAGCAAAACGAACCATAGGCCAAAAATCCTATCAGGATGGAAGCAAAGGCTATTTTGAGTAACTTTTTGAATGAGTCTCCGATGGAAATGTCATAGATCCTTTTCATATAATAAATGCTTACTGCAACAGTAAACAAAGTGCCTGTCCCCTTGGCTACAGCAACCCACGTTAACCCAAACGGCAAAGCAATCAACAAGACGGCAAGCGAGAACAAACAGGTGATTATTCGGTTACGAAGAACAATGTTGGATAATCCCTTGATAAGTATAAAATCCCAATTAATCCAACAAATATGTTCCAGCATAATCGAAATTGACAGAATTTGCAAATAGGGAACACAAGGCAGCCATTTGTCAGTAAGCATAACCGATATTAACGGAGTAGCCATGCCTGCCAGCAACAAGCTGGCAGGGAATATGAAAAATGATGTAATTTCTATAACCTTTTTATTTAGTCTCTTTAGTTCCTGCTCGTCATTCTGAATTTTTGAAATTACAGGAAACATTACCTTCATAAGTACTGTACTTATATTGAGAGGAATTAATTTTGAATATCCGTCAGCTCTCGTAAAAAAGCCAAGATCTGACGCATGGAAGAAGCGTCCAATTGTAATATTATAAGCATTCTGATAGGCGACAAACAACAAATTCGCACTCAACACATTGCCTCCAAATCCGAATAACTCCTTAAATACCGATTTTGAATATTTCCATACGGGACGCCATCTGACATAGTATATGTGTAATAAACCAGTAATGATTGAAACCGTTAGCATTTGGTATACCAGCGCCCATACGCCAAAATCATAATAAGCCAGAAATATTCCGACAGCAGCCGCCAAAATTGTGGAAATTATTGAAATTCGTGCCTTTATATTGAAGGACAAGTTTTTCGTTAATTGTACACTATATATCGAATATAGAGCATTGATGATAAATGTTAGTCCCGTAATACGGACAATTTGAAGCAACAAAGATTGGTCATAAAAATCCGCAATGACAGGGGCTCCGACAAATATCAATCCATAAAGAAGTAAACTAATTGCAATGTTGGTAAAAAATACGGTCGAATAATCAATTGCCGTACAGTCTTGCTTACGAACAAGAGCATTGGAAAATCCCATATCGACAAACATGGTTGCAAAATCATTGAAAATAAAAATCATGGCCAGCACACCATAATCACTAGGCAAAAGCATACGTGCCATGATTATGCTCGTTATGAATTGAATACCTTGTGTAGAATACTGCTGTATGGCTACCCAAAAAGCACTATGTACAACTACACGTTTTCTCATCATAATATTTTAACTTTTTGAGCATTTTATTTCGGCAAATTTTAATTTAATTATGTCATCAGATATTTTTTGCTGTTCATGTTCTGAAGACTGGAACAGTTTTTAGTAGAGAAAAAATTATTTACCATAGATATATTCTTTTATTTCTTATTTTCTATAATTTATAGTTTATTTTATATATTTGCATAAATTTATCTCTAAAACGAGACACTACATAATGCCAGGGGCAGTTAATTCCGTTTTTACGGAATGCCACTTTATTCTGACTTCCATTACGCAGGATAGCGCGAATTCCAGAGGTGGATGATCCGCCGGTACGCATGCAGATGAAAAAGCGGTTTATATAATAAGTAGAGATATGGTGTTTCTCAATGAAGCGTAGCATGAGTTCAAAATCCGCTGCGGAACTAATGGTGAGATCAAAGGAACCGTAACGCTTAAAACACTCGTGACGGCAGTAAAATGTGGGATGGGCGGCCATCCAACCGCGCTGGAAAGATCCTTGTTTATATGGAGAACCTATCCACGTCCTGACGATTTTCCCTTGAGCATTGATGTAATTCAGGTTGCCGTGAATGGCATCGGCCTCGGGATTTTTTTCAAAGGCAGCTACGATATCCTGAACGACATTTGAGTCATAATAGTAGTCATCCGAATTGAGGAAGCCGATCACATCTCCCGTGGCCATGCGGATGCCTTTGTTCATGGCATCGTAGATTCCCTGGTCCGGTTCGGATATCCATTTCATGCGGCCGGAGAATTTGGGAGCATATTTTTCAATGAGCTCTCTCGTCCCATCCTTGCTGGCCCCGTCCACCACAATGTATTCCACGTCCGGGCAGGTTTGCCGAAGAACGCTCTCCAGCGTGTCTTGCAGTGTTGCCACACTGTTGTAACAAACCGTAATGACTGAGATCTTCATCTTGGGAAAATCACGTTAAAGGGTCTCCGTTTGATGGCTCCCATTATAAAATCGGCTGTTCCCCCGCAGCCCCCTGGTCTGCGGGTCTTTGGGCGTTACGGTATGGGCGGGTTTGCCCAGGGCGTTCGGGCGCTGGTGAATGCCTTCCTCTTTGATGACCTTGTAGAAGGTATAAAAAAGGATGTTCAGGTCATACCGGAAGGAGAGGTGGCGCTTGTAGCGGAGGTCGTAGCACACCCGCTGGCGGAAGGTGAGGTTGTTGCGGCCGTGGACTTGGGCCAGTCCCGTGATGCCCGGGTGCAGGGCCATTCTTTTTTTCCGGGTAGAGGGGGTAAAGATGGCCATTTGCTCCGGAATCCACGGGCGGGGTCCGATGAAGCTCATGTCGCCCAGCAGGACGTTGACGAGTTCCGGCAGTTCATCCAGGGAAGTGCGGCGCAGCAGGGAGCCCAGAAGGGTGGTGCGCTGTTCGTCCGGCAGCAGGCGCCCCTCCGCGTCCCTGGTGTCTTTCATGGTTTTGAATTTGATGATATAAAAGGGTTTGAGGCCGCGCCCGATGCGCTTTTGCAGGAAAAAGGGCGGCGTCCGTTGAATGACGACCAGCAGGACGGCCAGGATGGCGAATAACGGAATCAGGCACACCAGGCTGAGCAGCGCGACCGTGAAGTCCAGGACGCGTTTGCCATAGCGGCCGTAAAAGCCGGCGGGCAGCGGGTTGCCTGAGGAGGCCTTGGTTGCAGAGTGTGGCATGGGATTTGGTACGGGGGAGATGAAGAGTAAGGAGGTACTAGATTTTCAGGGGCATGCGGCCTGCCATGGCGGCGCTGTGGCTGTCGGTTCCCCACCAGGAGTAAATCCCGGCGGAGAAGAGGTCTTTTGCCCTGGCGGCGGCGGATTTGCCGTAAAAACCGCCAAGGGAACCCACATTGCCTTGAAATTTGACTTTTTCCTTTTGTGAAAGGTCCAGGAGTTCTTCCTGGGGAAGGAGGCGCCCGTAACGTTCCGGATGAGCCAGCACCGGGGCATATCCTTTATCCCGAATGGCCGTAAACATGTCTTTCCATGTGCCGGGGAGATAGTGCTGCGGCAGTTCTACAAGCAGGTGAGTGCCGTCATATGTGAGCGGGGCATATCGGTTGATTTGCTCTTCAAACCGATCGTCCAGCATATATTCGGCGGCCAGTTTGAGTTCAAATTGTTCGTTTGTAACGGAGGCCAGCAGTTGTTCGAAGCGGCGGCGGAGGAAGTCCGGCGTGTTTTCCGGATAACAGGCCTTGATGTGTGGGGTACAGTAGGCTCCCCTCAGGCCGAAGGATTTAAGACGCCGTATGATGCCCAGGCTTTCCTGCAGGGAGGATGCTCCGTCGTCTACTCCCCACAGGATATGGGTATGCATGTCCATGCCGTCCGGGAAGAGGCTGGAAGTCGTATGCCTGGGGGTAAACAGGTAGCGGAACATGGTTTCACAGGTGAGTGCCACAGGGAGGATTGCTAGTTTTTCCCGGCGGTTTCCTTGCCGGAGCCATAGCTGTACCGGTGACCGTAGTTATAACCGTAATAGCTGTAGCTTGAGGACTTGAAGTTCACGGCGTTGATGATGTAACCGAGATTCGGCAGTTTGCCGCTATCCGCCAGTTTTTGTATTTGGGTGAAATACCGTTTATCTATCATTCCGCTGCGGATGAGATACAGGGAGATATCGCTCAAAGCCGCAAGGATGGCTGTATCTGCCAGTATGCCGTAAGGGGGGGTGTCAATGATGACGGCATCGTATTTTTTTCTGAAACATTCCAATATCTGTGCCAGGAGAGGCTGACTGAGCAGGGTGACGGGATTGGGCGCCGCAGGGCCCGTACCCAGGAAGTCGAATAGGCTGTTGTCTTCTCCGACCTGACGAATGATATGGGAAGGATCGTCCACTTGGTTGAGCAGAATGGAGGTGAGTCCACGCCGGCCATGACCGCCCATCTGGCGGGTGAGGGAGGATTTGCGCAAGTCCCCGTCAATAAGCAGGACTTTTCTTCCGGCTTTGGCAAAGGCTGCGGCCAGGTTGGCAGAGGTGAAGGTTTTGCCTTCCCCGGGGGTGGTGGAAGTGAGCATAATCACATGCCCCCCTTCATCGGGACGGGGAAGAAGGGAATCGACGTTGTTGCGCAAGATATGGAAGCATTCTGCCATCACAGACTGTTCCTCCTTAATGAAGAGCGAGGTGTTTTTGCGCTCTTTTTTGTTCATCCGGGGCAGTTCCGCAATGATGGGCTGCCTGGTTTGGCCTGTCAGGTCATGCTTGTTTTTCACTTTGTTGTTCAGCATGCCCATGCCCAGGAGGGCAAAGAAGCACAGAGCTGCACCGCCGAGGGTGCCGGCCGCGATGTATTGTTCCGTTTTAGGGGCGATGGGAAGATCCGACCCGTGGGCGCTTTCCAGCACTCTGGCGCTGGATTCTGCGGCTGCCAGGGCCATGGCGTTTTCCTGCTCCTTGCTCAGCAGGTTGAGGTAGAGTTCTTCCTTGACCTTGTGTTCCCGGATCAGGGGGGTAAATTCCTGTTCCTTGGTAGCCGTCTTGGTCAGGCGTTCCGAAATGGCCGCGCGTTTTTTCTTGAGTTCTTCAAGTTTAAGGTTTTGGTTGCTGCGGTAATTGGACAGGGCTTTATTGGCGGCAGTGAGGGTGGAATCCATCCGTTCCCGCAGTCCTACGGCGATGGGGTTTTGGGATCCGGCACTCCCCGCTATTTTCTGATATTCCAAAAAGGCTTCGTTGTAGCCTTCTATCTGGCGGGAAATGCCGTTGTCCGCCAGCCCGGTATCCACGGAGATGAGGCCATCGTTGCGGACGGTTTTCTTCAGGTTGTCTGCCAGGACGGCCGCCAGCTTGATCTGGGTTTCCAAATCAAAAATTTCCTTTTCCAGCGCCTGGGCTGAACTGAAGTCCGCGCTTATGGTGGTCTCCGCGTTCCCGGCGATATCGTTTTTGGCTTTAAAATCCGTAAGTTCCTTGCCCGCCTTGTTCAGGCTTTTCTCCAGTTCCTCCAGGCGTCCTTCAATGAATTTCTTCGTCTTTTGGGCAGCCAGTTTTTTTTCATCAATGGAAACCTGGTTATAAACGGCGATCAGCTGGTTGAGGACATCGGCAGCTTTTTGCGGGTTATTTGCCGTAAGCGTCATTTCCAGCAGGCTGGATTCCTTGACATCCGGTCTGGTGACGGAGAAGTCTTTTAAGAGACCATGGGCAGTTTCCAGAACGGTAAGGTGGTTAATGATGATAGGTTTGCCGTCCCATTCCTCGCTCATCAGGGAAGTAGGATGGATGGAGACGGTGGCGAAGGGAAGGGCGATGGATTGTCCGTATGTCCCTTCTAAAGTTGTTGTCTTTTTCTGGCTGGTGGTATAGGCCAGAAGGAAGTTTTGCTCTCCCCGGGGAGTGATGGAGAAGGAGCAGGAGCGCTGTTTTCCAATTTCTTCAAAGACGGCCAGGATGGGGCTGTTGTTGTAAAGCTCTATTTTCCTGAAATCTTGTTGCTGCCAGTAAGAGGTATTAAGTTTGAGGTCTTCCACCACTTTTTTCATGACGGCGGTGGATTTGAGAATGAAACTTTCATTGGCCAGATTGGCGGCTCCGGAATCGATGCCCAGTTCTGACATGATCCGGTCAGAGGAAACATCCGTTCCCGATTTTGCATCCCGCATGATGATACTGGCCGTTTTCTTGTAAATGTAGTTTTGTCTTTCCGCCAAATAAAAGGCCAGCATCCCTCCCGCTACGGCAGTCAAAATGATGATGAACCAGTAGCGGCGCAGGATGGTGAGAGCTAAATCCAGGGAGAGGGTTGATTCCTCCTCCTCCATAATGGGAGGTGGAGGAGTGGAACGGTTTATCATAAGAGAGAGTAAAAATGTTGGGGGAGAATCCCGTAAACTTGGGCATTGGTCCGATTGAACCGGCCTGTTTTCCGTATTTCTATTTCCGGTATGATCGGGGTTAACGAGAGAGCTGGTTGATGTTCTTTATAGGCATAAAGCGATCACGGCCAGGGTGACACCGAGTCCGGAAAGCCCCCAGCCGTACCACTGGGCGGCGTCGCTGCGCGTATTGACCTTGCGTTCCGAAGGCGTTACATAAATGATGTCGTTCTGCTGGATGTAGTAATAGGGAGAGGTGAACAGATCCTTGCTACGCAAGTCAATGCTGGCGATCTGGCGGGTTCCGTTGGTTTCTCGAATCAGCGTAACGTCCCGGTTGCCGTCAATGTTCAAGTCGCCTGCCCGGCTGATGGCCTCCAGAATCGTGAGGCGTTGCCCTTCAATGGTGTAGGTTCCGGGGGAGTTGACTTCTCCCAGCACGGAGAATTTGAAATTCATGATCTGCACGTTGACGGAGGCATCCCGGATGTAGTCGTTATTCTTGAGAGTCGCGGCAATATCGGTTGCCAGCTGGGAGCAGGTCTTGCCCGCGGCCTTTATCTTGCCGATGACGGGCAGAACAATGTAGCCCTGAGCGTCCACCAGGTACCCTTTAGGCTTGTTGTTATTGTTGTTGTTGGTGGCGCCGATCTCAGACATGGCGAAGGGCGCCGTGAGTTCCGGCTGCTTGCTGCTGACTGCGATGTAGAGCTGGTCATCCTTCTGGATGGTCGTTTGGTAGTTTGCCTTGATTCTTTCCCTGGAGTTGTCGGAAACGTCTTGGATGTAAAGGACTTCCTTGGGGCTGACGCAGGAAGGAAGGAGGCTGGCTCCTGCCAGGGCTACGGAACACAGGAGAGCTTTGCTGAAGAGATGGTGTTTGTTCATTAGTTGAAATAATAATAGGAATAATGGAAGGGGGGGGATGTTAGAAGGATCTGGTCGCCTCCGTGGTAGAGGGGAGGGAAAGATCGTTCTGCAGAAGGGTTTTCCCCAGTTTGTTCTGGAAGGCTTCGTTGCATTGCTGGATGCCTTCCCGGACCAGGACTTTCCGGGCTGTCCGGAAGACCAGGGAAATATCCAGCAGGAAGGAAACGCGGCGCACGTAAAGTACGTCGTAGCACAGGCGGCGGCAGAAGGGAATTCCGTTGCGTCCGTGGATCTGAGCCATGCCGGTGATGCCCGGCCGGACGGAATAGCGCTGGCGGCAATAATGAGGAGGAAGGGTTTTCATCTGGGAGGGAATCCAGGGGCGGGGGCCTACGATGACCATGTCTCCTTTCAGGATGTTGATCAGTTGGGGAAGCTCATCCAGCGAATTGGTGCGGAGGAAGTTGCCGAGAGGGAACAGTCTCTGGTTGTCCGGAAGGAGGCGCCCACATTCGTCACGCGCATCCGTCATCGTTTTGAATTTGATGATTTTGAACAATTTTCCCTGATATCCAACGCGCGTTTGAAGAAAGAAGGGGGATTTTCGCGTGAATAAAAGAAGAAGCACAGATATCGTTAGCAGCAGCGGGCTGAGAATGACAAGCGCTATCCCGGCGAACAGGCTACTGATGACAGGTTTGCAGATACGCATGTACATAAAGGCTAGGGCACAAATAGCGGATTGCAAATCCTATCAAAATAATGGGGAACACTAAAATATTATGCAACATGTTATTTATCAATATTTTATTTCAAAAATAGAACATATTTTTTTATAATTTTGTCTTTATAATTTTCAGAGACATGTCAAATAAGTATTTTTTCTTTAATGATTACTATTGACACCGGATTTGCAATCCGTTGAATATTTTCTTATATTCGGATGTGAATTACATATAATAATTTTTTTGTTACAAAAGTTTCGTTGAATTTACAAAATCAATCGCATAATAGAAACGGAATGGGGAAATTTGAGTTTGTATTGTTTTTTGACGCGGAGGGAGTAATTCCACAGGAAAAAAACTCGGTGTTCTTTGACTTTCGGGGAGGGGCATGCGTCATGTTTTTTTCATGATGGAGCTGTTTCCGGCAGACAAGAAATCTTCAGGAGGAAGAGAACAGGTGCCTTGGTTTGGCCTTGAGTTCGGCTTCCGGTATTGTTAATATAAATGCCACGTATGGCATTGGATGCGCAGGAGCGTCATGTATTTGAGCATGAAGAGGACCATCCTCCCGTTTGGATGGGAATGGCGTGGGGAGTTGTTTCCGTACTGGCCGGAGCGGCTTTGCTGGCTTCCATGCTGACTTTTGACGTCCGGGAAATAAGCTGGAATTATCTCAATAAGTCCGGCGAGGTGATGGAAGGGACGACCAATCTTCTGAATGTGGTGGGGCTGTATGGCGCCGGCATCGTTTACTGGGTGCTGGGGGGAATGGCCTGGATGCTGGTGATTTTGCTGGCCTGGTGGGGATGTTACCGTTTTACCCACCGCGGACAGCTGACCCGCGGTGTGATCTATGGTGGCGTCTTTCTGCTGGTGAGCGGGTGCCTGTTCCTGACTGCCGGCCATGTTACGGGGGCGGAATGGGTAGAGCGTCATCAGGTGCTGGGCGCCGGGGGCCTTGTCGGCAATCTTCTCGGAACGAATCTCCTGATTCCTTTGGCGGGAGTGTCTGTCATTCTGGCTGTTTCCGGGCTGGGATACATCATTGCCTTGATCTATGCGGCGGGCCTGCGGCTCCGTCCCCTTTTCCGCGCTGTTCTCCGGGAGTTCCGCTCATGGAGAATGAACAGGAAAGAAAAAAAGATGGAACGCCGTTCCTCCCAACTGGCCAGAGAAGTAGCCCGCGTGAGAGCCAGCATGCAGGATGCGGCCCTGTCCTCTCCTCCTTCCGCCAGACGGAGCCGTGCGGCTTCTTCCCGCTTGCACCGTACCGGGGATGATCTGGAAGGGTTGTATAATGAAGTGGCCGCCGCTTCTTCTGTCCGGATGTCCGCATCTTCCAAAAAATCTTCCGCTTCGCGGACGCAGGGGAACCTGCCGCTGACGACGACTCCGAAAATCACAGTGGCGGAGCCTGCGGAAATCAAGCCTGCGCCCAAGGTGCAGCCTTTCGCCAAAATAGCCACGCCGCCTACGGAGGAATTCAAGGATTATCAGCTTCCCGGTTTCGAACTGCTGCATTATGAGGAAAAGCCGGACGGACCCACGGATGCGGACCGGGAGGAAATGCTGGAAATCCAGCAAAAAATCATTGAGACGCTGACGACGTTCCGCGTGGATGTGACGCCGGGGGACATCACCCGCGGCCCGACCATCACCCGGTATGAGGTATACCCCGCGCGCGGCGTGCGCGTGAACACGTTTGACCAGTACTCCAAGGACATCGCGCTGGCGACCAGAGCGGAAAGCGTGAACATCGTGGCCCCCATTCCAGGCAAGGACACGGTTGGTATTGAAATCGTCAACCGCAAAAAGGTGGCCGTTCCGCTCCGGGAACTGCTCCAGGACCCCGAATTCTGTTCTCCCAAAAAGAAAATTCCGCTGGCCCTGGGCAAGGACGTGTATGGGCGCACCGTGATAGGGGACCTGGCCTCCATGCCCCACCTGCTGGTGGCGGGAGCTACGGGCTCCGGCAAATCCGTGTGCATCAACAGCATCATCTCTTCCATGCTGTTGAAATTCAGGCCGGATGAACTCAGGCTGATTCTGGTGGACCCCAAGGTGGTGGAAATGCAGCCGTACTCCAAGCTGCCTCATTTGATCGTCCCCGTGGTGACGGATCCCAAAAAGGTGCCGAATGCCCTGCGCTGGTGCGTGAATGAAATGGAGCACCGCTACCACTGCTTTGCCAAGGTGGGCGTGCGCAATTTTGAAGCCTTCAACAAGCGGCCGCCTGAAATGCCCGCGGAAGAGGAAGAAGAACCGGAATCCGGAGAAGTGGACGAGGCGCTGGCGGAATCCATCGCTCGGGAGCTGGAATCCCAGGGGGAATGGCCTGCGGAAGAGGATGACGAACTGGACCTGGATGACGACGGCGTGATTCCCGAACGCTTCCCCTACATCGTGATCATCATTGACGAGCTTGCCGACCTGATGCAGACGGTAGGGGCGGACATTGAAACCAACATCGGCCGCCTGACCCAGAAAGCCCGCGCTGCCGGGATTCACCTCATTGTCGCCACGCAGACGCCGCGGCGGCAGGTGGTGACGGGTACCATCAAGGCTAATATTCCCACGCGCATCGCCTTCCAGGTAGCCAGCGGCACGGACAGCCGCGTGATTCTGGACAGGCAGGGGGCGGAAAAGCTGGTGGGGAAGGGCGATCTTCTGTACCTGCCGCCCGGTTCCGCCCAGGTGGAACGAGCCCAGGGCGCATTTATTTCCGATGACGAGGTGGAAGCCCTGGTGGCCCATTGCGCGTCCCAGGCCAGGCAGAAATTCCATGAAGAAGTCCAGAAGACACTGGACGAAGCCTCCCATGGCGGAGCGGACAGCCCGCTGGATGACGCGGAGGAGGAATGCTACGCCAAATGCCTGGAAGTGGCCCTTATTGAACGCAAAGTAAGCACATCCCTCCTGCAGCGGCGCCTGAGCATCGGCTACGGACGCGCCGCGCGCATGATGGACCTGCTGGAATCCCGCGGAATCATTGCTCCTGCAGACAACACCAACCGCCCGCGCAAGGTGCTGGTGGAATAAAGGACAACCTTCTTAATTTCCTCTCTGTCATGAATAAAATCCTTTCCGTGTCCGCCCTCCTGGGAGGCATGCTGCTGGCGGCTTCCTGTTCCCAGCAGGTGCAGCCCGTCAAAAAAGCAGGCAGAAGCCCGGTTTACGTTGGAAAAGTGGAGCGGGTTTACCCCCGCCACAACTATGTGCTGATTGCCCTGGCCGGTACCGTGTATGAACCGGGAACAGTGCTTATCTCCCAATCCGCCGGTTCCGGGGAAAACCGGCGTGTCGCCAACCTCATCGTGACGGAAGAGAGAATGGGGCGCACGCGCATTCCGGCGGACATACGCAGCGGCACGGCGGAAAAAGGCGACCTGGTGTTCCTGTACCAGAATCTGGCCGCGCCGGAAAGCTCCGGAAAAACGGGGGAAGAGCCCACAGACACTCCCGAACCCGGAAAGGAAATCACCCCCCCCGTATCTCCCGACGGCCTGCTGCCGCTGCCCGGTGAGCGCCCCGCTGAGCCGGAGGGCCCCGCGGACAAACCTTCTGCAAAACCCGGCGCTCATTCCATTCAGGATGAAATCATGAAAGATCTGGATACCGTTCCGGGTACTTTGGAGGATTCCTTGAGAGCGGTAAGTCCGGAGAAAAAATCGGCAAGGTGATTTTTTAGATTCATTCAATAAATGCTTGTCTTTTGGCATCCCCCCGGTAGGATGAATCCACTTACACAAATTGGTGACTAGTTTATGAAATCCATCAAAGGCACAGAAACAGAAAAAAATCTCCTCAAGGCGTTTGCCGGGGAGTCCGAAGCCCGCAACCGTTACACCTACTTTGCCGGTGTGGCCAAAAAAGCCGGTTACGAGCAGATCGCGGCCATTTTCCTGGAAACGGCTGACAATGAAAAGGAACACGCCAAAGTGTTCTTTAAACTGTTGAAAGACGCCTGCATTGAAGTGACGCATACCGTTTGCACGGCCCCCCTGGAATCCACGGAGGAATGCCTGCTGGCCGCCGCCGCGGGAGAACACGAGGAGTGGTCGGACATGTACCCCGCCTTTGCCGAAGTGGCGGACAGGGAAGGTTTCCCCGCCATTGCGGAAACCTTCCGCAAGATCGCCACGGTGGAACAGCACCATGAAGCCCGTTACCGCAAACTGGCGGAGAACGTGCGCGAAGGCGCCGTATTCGCCAAGAAGCAGGAAACCCAGTGGAAGTGCCGCAATTGCGGTTACATCCACACCGGAGACACGGCTCCCAAGGTATGCCCCGCCTGCGTGCATCCCCAGGCATTCTTTGAAGTGCTGGCAGACAACTTTTAATCATTTTCCAGTCGGAAACATGATTGGGGCCGGTTTCACGATCTGATCGTGTGATCGGCTCCTTTTTTCCATAAGGACAACCCCATATAATGAACAGGGACAGGGAACGCACGGAAGCGGCGTGGAGGACATATAGCCGGAAACTCTGGAAATTCGGCGGCAGTTACGGACTGGGAATCGCCCTGATGCTCGTCCTGCTGGTGTTGACGTTTGCCGGCACTTTGCACCAGGTCCGGCTCGCTCCCTCCCTGGGATCGGAGGCGGCCATAGAATCCTTCTTCGGCGCTCCTTACGTGCTCATTCCGCTGGGAGGGGAACATTCTCTGATTTCCCTGCCGCTGCCCGGCATGGGCATTACATGCGCCCTGCTGTTCGTCAACTTGCTCATAGGCGGCATGTTCCGTGTAAAATGGACGTGGAGGCATGCGGGCATTCTGATTGCCCACGGCGGAATCCTTCTTCTGCTGGCCGGCATCATGCTGGGCAACAGAATGACTGTGGCCGTGGACCAGGTGGAACTGCCGCAGGGCGACCGCGTGCATGAGCGCGAGCTTCCCTTTGACATCCGCCTCAACCGCTTTATTCCGGAATTCTATCCCGGAACATCCAAGCCGAAATCCTATGAATCCCAGATCACCATTTTCCCGGAATCCGGCGGCCATTATGACGCCGTCATCCGGATGAATGAACCGCTGCGGGTGTCCGGCTGGACTCTGTACCAGATGAGCTGGGGCCAGGACTCCCTGCATCCGGGCAGGCTGATATCCGTTCTCCGCGCCGCTCATAATCCGCTGGAACAAATGCCCAAATGGTCTTCCTACATCATTGCCGCAGGATTGCTGTGGCATTTTGCCCTGGTCTTCGGTAGATACCTGCGCCGCAAGCCGGAACAAAGGCTGGAAAAGGAGCCCGTTCCGGAACAGTCCGGCGGAAACGTTGAGGGGGCCGGGCAGGGGAAACCCTGGCGTCTGGCCGGCATTTGCGTTTTGGTGGCCGGAATTTTTGCCGTCGGCATGCTGGCGGCCAGGCCGTCCGTCCATACGGTCCATGTGGAACGCTATACGCCCTGGTCTTCCTCCTTGGTGGAAAAGGTGGAGGGCATGGCCGTTCAGGATGGGGGCCGCGTCAAGCCCGCCTCCACGTATGCCGGATTCCATCTGCTCCGGACCTTGGGCAGGAGGAGCTTCTCCATAGATACTCCGGACGGCAGGAAAAAGCTCACTCCGGTGGAGTGGATGCTGGACTGCATGTTCAGACCGGAATTTGCGGAGCAATACCCGGTATTCCTGGTCAACCGGGAGGAAGTGGTGCGCCGCCTGCATCTGCCGGACCAGGCGGACAAAAGGAAAAAATACTCCTATGCCCAGATTGCCGGACAGTGGGAGGAAATGTCCCATGCCGTGAGGGAAATACGGATGCTGGGAGAAACGCAGCTCACGGAGGCGCAGAAGGAAATCCTGGCGCTTTCACGCAACTTTGACGTGGCGCGCGGCTGGATGCTCTCTTCCCGCATCATGCTGGAAGACCCCTCTGCCATGGAACGGATGGAATTTCCCCGGTGGTTCCCTGTATCCGGACATCATGAAGAACAGAAGTGGACCGCCGTTCCGGGGAAGGGCGCCGGAGCTTTTCTGGCCATGGCTTCCCTGATGGAGCGCAAGGCCATTGAGGAAGAAGAGCCGAAAGGCGGAGAGCTGCGCGCCAAGGCGGAAAATCTGCTGATGGAACGGCTGGTACAGCCGAATGAAGCCGCTTCCGCCGGGGAACGGAATGCCCTGAACCGGGAAATTTTCTATTACCGTCTTGACCCGCTGTATGTTTCCCTGGCTGTCTTTGTGGCCGCCTTTGTCTGCCTGGTGGTCTGCGCGCTGTTCCGCCCCATGCGGAATGCTCCGTTCTGGAGGCGTTTTCTGCGGCCCGGCGGTTTCAGCCCGGCGTGGATTCTGGGCGCGGCGGGCGCGGCCGTTCTGGTGGCCGCCCTGACCATACGTGTGCTGATCACCATGAGGTCCCCGGTAGGCAATACCTATGAAACCATCGCCTTCATCGCCTGCATGGGCGTGATCTGCGCGCTGGTAGCGGAACTCTTCAGCAAAAAGGGAATTGTGCTGGCGGCCGGGTTGATCCTGGGGGCGCTCTCCTGCCAGATGGGCATCATGTATGAATCTTCCCAGGCCGTGGACCACATGGACCCGCTCGTGGCCATCCTGCGTTCCAACTTCCTGCTTTCCACCCACGTCATCACCATCGTCCTGGGGTATGCGGCCGGACTGCTGGCGGCCGTGCTTTCCCATGTATATCTGCTGGCCTCCCCCCTGCGCCTGGTCGGACGGAAAACGGAGCAATCCCTGGACCGCATGGCATACGGCATCCTATGCTTCTCCCTGGTCTTCACGCTGGTGGGCACCGTCTTCGGCGGCATCTGGGGCAATGAATCCTGGGGGCGTTTCTGGGGGTGGGACCCCAAGGAAAACGGAGCATTAATGATTGTGCTGTGGCAGCTGACCGTGCTTCACGCCAGGAAAGCGGGGTGGCTTTCTCCGTGGCTTCTCCACTTCAGCAACGTACTTGGCGGCGTCATCATCGCCTTTGCGTGGTGGGGCGTGAACATGCTGGGAGTGGGGCTGCATTCCTACGGCTTCACATCCGGGCGGGATGCCCTGGACATCTTCTATTGGTCGGAAGCTGTGCTTTGCGTCCTCTTCATTATCCTGCATTACCGCGCCCTCCGGCAGGCGGAGATGAGGTAATTTTGTGACGGTTTTCCGTTGACCGACCGGGCAAAAGTGCGGACATGCGGTATTTTCGTTTTTGCAGGAAAGGGAAGCAAACGGTATTACAGAAGTAAAAATGGGAAAAGGAGTTCTTTCCCCATTTTATCCTTGCCGTTTCATCCCGTCTGGCATATACTTCCACTACCTCATGCAGGGATAGCTCAGTGGTAGAGCGGCTGTCTTACACACAGTTGGTCGGGGGTTCGAATCCCTCTCCCTGTACCATTAATAAACCCCACAAGTTATTAAACTTGTGGGGTTTGCTTTAATGCAGTCTTGTATATCAGGTGATTCTGAACAGAGTTAACAAGAGGCTCTATCTTGTTGGGTCAAGGACAGTCTCAATAAGAAATTGAGATGATCAGGAAATCATGGTGTTTTGAAAAGGGATATTTAAACTTGGGTCTCTTTATGTATAATTCCTTTTTACATTTGTCTTGAAAATTTTCTTCCAATGTATTCAGGATGAATATGCAAGTCATTCATATTAAATCAATAAACTTTAATATGAAAAGATTCTTTCATAATACGAATTTTGTTTTTTCAGGGGGATTTAATGTCATTTCATGAGAAGTAACTGAAGTCTTAACGTATCAGGCGTCTTTCATTGAGGGTGCCACAGGTTCTACATTGTCTGCAAATCATTTAACAACATGATTTACAAGACAATGAATAATACCCAAATTACCCAGGAACCCCGTTATCCCTTCGTTCCCATGTTCGCCAATGGGCAACCGCAGGCCGACTTCTACGTCAACGGCATCACCGCCCCCGTTCTCATCTCCCCACGTTCCGCTTCCGGCGACACTCGCCATGAATGGACCGGGTACCTCAAGATCATGAAACGCGGTACCTATTTCCTTTCCCTGGACGCCGATTCCTCCATCTCCCTGGCCATTCCCTTCAAGAATGTGGAACTGACCAGCGAAGCAAAGGACCTTTCCGTGAAGCCGGAGAGCGTCGTGCTGGAACAGGGGTATTACTGGTGCCGAATCGTCCATGAGCACCATGCCTCCCTGGGCTCAGGACAGGAGTTCTGCATTGCCGTTCTTTCCGACAAGGCGGAGGCGCCCGATATCAATTCCTACCTCGACCCCAATGCGACTCCTCCGGATAGGGAAGGGGAGGAAGTCATCACCCTGGTCAATCTTTATCGGGACGAGGAAGAGGAGACCACCTCCAGCAGCTCTTCGGAAGGGGGAGGGTTTGATTTTGGGTTTGATCCCAAGTCAAGCAGTTCCAGCTCCAGTTCCAGCTCCAGTTCCAGCTCCAGTTCCAGCTCCAGTTCCAGTTCCAGTTCCAGTTCCAGCTCCAGTTCCAGTTCCAGCTCCAGTTCCAGTTCCAGCTCCAGTTCCAGCTCCAGCTCCAGTTCCAGCTCCAGCTCCAGTTCCAGCTCTAGTTCCAGCTCTAGTTCCAGCTCTAGTTCCAGCAGCAACTCCTCTTTCTCCTCCAGCGAACCGCCCACTGAGGAAGAACCATGTCCATGTCCCTGTGAAGGGTGTGAAGAGGAAGGCGATGAAAACTGCGTCCAGCAACAGCCCACTCCGGGCGACCCCGACGATGAACAGGACTGCCAGGGCAATGCATGCATCAATCTTTCCTCTCCAACAGGACCAACGCCCCCCGCTCCGGTCAGATTCATGCGCATGGCCCGTGCTTCCACTCCCGCTACCCCCGGCTCCAGCAGCGGATTTTCCATGCGCTACAACCACCCCATGGCATGGAGTGCCTCCTTCTCCAAAGACGAACGGCGCGTCACCGTCAAGCGCCCCTCAGGCAGTCACATTTATTTCAAGGCGGAAACGGGAAGCTCCGACGCTTCCCCCATCGGCAGCTCCAGAAAACTGGACTATCGTGTACGTCTGCTCAACCAAGACCTTACTCCCAATCAACAGGGTATGCCGTCCTACATGGATATGACGCTTCCTTCCGGCATGATCCTGCGCTTCTCTTCCTCTACCGGAGAGGTCGTCTCGGTCACCAGTTCTTCGGGACACGTCATGACCGCCGAGGAGTATGCCCGCAAGGTCCAAGTGGCCTACAACCCGGACGGCTCTCTCAACAGCGTCTATTCCCGGGCTCAGGGGCTGATGCGCAGCATTCCCGGAAACAACAGTCTTGCCCTGGAGTGGTACGCTCCCGGGAATGTCTCTGCATCCCATGATGGGGAATTTGTGGTTACCGGAGAGCCCTACAAGACGGCCGTTTATAGAACTTCCATGGAGGATGGCGTAAAAGTAACTTACATCACCAATCAACGGGCCGGGCAGGAACCGCGGGTTATCGAACGCCGCGAGGAAGGAAACAAAATAAGCATCATCAAGGGAGAAGGAGATGAACGCATCGTGCGCACGATTGAACGCAACTCCCTGCCCGGCTCCAAGTGGGAGCGGATTGAAACGGTCAGGGGCATCAATGATTCCCGGCCTTCCCGCAGCAGGCGCACGGTGAAGAAGTATACCGACGGAGGCTGGCTGACCATCAGCAGCACGGAGGGCTATAATACATCCTTGGCCCAGACGACGCTCTACACCTACAACGACCAGTACCGGGTGTCTCTGGAAATCAAGCCCAACGGGGGCTGCACGCGCTACGAGTACGACGGCCAGGGCCGGGTGATTCTGGAAGCAACGCCGTGGGCTGGAGGCGGAGAGAAGGGAACGCGCACCACTTATGCAGACCTGAGCTTCAATGATTTCAGGCCGGCAACGGAAAGGGAAGTCATCATTGCCCAGGACGGAACGGAAACCGTTCTAAGCCAAAGGAGCTATACCTATGAAGAGAGCCCCGAAGTCAACCGCACGACGGTGACAGAAACAGCTCTGGGTTCCGACCAGGTTCACACAAGCATTTCAGAAACTTATGGGGAAGCAGCACAGTATCCCTATGCCCGGGGAAGACAGAAGATGAGCCAGGGCATTGACGGTGTCCAAACTGTCTATACCTATGAAGCCACCACAGACCATGGGGGTGTTCACAAGGTGACGGAAACTGTTCAGGCAAACGGAAGCATCGTTCCCGCTCAAAGCACCAGAACCGTACAATACATTGCCGAAAACGGCACGACCACAAGAAAAGAGCAGTATGTCCACACGGGAGAAGACTGGTCATTGATTTCCACGGAGGACTATGAATACGATGCCGAGCTCAAGCGAATCAAAACAACGAAGGGCAACGGCCGCTTCAGCACGACGGAATGGATGTGCTGCGGTCCCTTGACGGAAACCAACGAAGACGGTGTGGTAACCAGCTACAGTTACAACACGGCCAAGCAGTTGGTGGAAACCATCCGTTCAGCCACGGAAACCACGCCTGAAACAATCACGTCCTACACAAAGGATGTTGCGGGAAGAATTCTTTCCATACGAAAAGACATAGGAGCTATGTCGACAGTCGAAAATATGGAATACGACGACTTGGGAAGAATTATTTCCACAACGGATATTCTTGGTCGCACCACCAGAACTGAATACAGCAACGATCAGCTTACAACAACCGTCACCACTCCTTCGGGGGCTATTTTTGTGACGAAAACTTATTATGACGGCTCTACTCTTTGGCAGGGAGGAAACGGACAGCAAGAAATTGAAATACAGCTCGAATTGACAGAAGAGGGTATTCTCACCACCACTCTGTCCAAAGGAGTAATTCTCTCACGTACCTTGGAAAATGGTTTTGGAGAAACTATTCGGGAGGAGCAGTCCAATACTCTGGGAGGTTTCATTGTCACTAGAAATGCTTACAATAGCAAGGGTCAGCTTGTACGCATTCAGACAGAGGATATGGCTCCTGAGATAACTGCTTATGACCAATCTGGCTACGAAGTGAGGCGGATTATTCTTCTGGATGAACTTTGTCCGGATGATGTTACAAAAAACAGGATCACGGAGAATACCATACGCTATCAGATCAAAGAGGAAGGAGTTTACCGGGTACATACCACGACTAATTACAATGCCAATGGATTTCCTCTTGTTCAGACCGTGGAAAATCTTCTTTCACAATCGGACCCTATGTTAGAAAGCAAGACTGTTTCCACTGATATTTACGGTCAGTTGAGTGTTCAGTGGGCAGAATATGCCGCTCCCACCAGACGCATCCAGTTCAACCGGATTCCCACTTCGGACATTGTCGCCAAGTCTTTCGTTGTTGATGGATTTACCATAAATCAAAATGACCATGCAGGCTTACATTCTTCCCAGGAACGTTTCTTCACTTCCTCAGGAATAACCATGAGGAGAACCGATGCACGAGGCAATGTTGCTATCACAGAGTCCGACGTAGCCGGACGAACTACCAAGACGATGGATGCCGAAGGCAATATGACCTCCATTTCTTATGACGTCTGTTGTGATGAACCTGTCTGCATCACTAATGCATTGGGAGGTACTATGTGCTATTCTTATGACATTCGCGGTAGAAAGACGGCTGAATACGGTACTGCCATTCAACCTGCATGTTTCGCGTATGATGACAATGACCATAGGGTTGCATTGACCACTTTCAGGGCGGATGAGGAGGACATTACCACCAATCCTTCCAACCGAACCGACGGGGATACCACCACTTGGCTTTACGATGTGGCTACTGGTTTGGAACTCAGGAAAACCTATGCTGACGGTTCCTGTATTTCCAAAACCTACGACAAGTTTAACCGTTTGGAAACGCTCACTCAAGCCAGAGGTATCGTAACAACCTATGAATATGCTCCGTTCACTGGAGAACTCATCTCAGTCTCCCATAGTGATGCTACCCAACCTTGGCTTTATTCATATAACCATCTTGGTCAGATAATTTCTGTCTCAGATGCCTCATGTATCAGAGAAATCTCTTATGACGTTTATGGGAGAATGCTCCAAGATGTTTCTTTGGGGAAAGTGGAAAGCTGTCTCCAGGAAAAGTATGATTCTTTTGGACGATCCTCCGGATACTATTTCATGCTGGGAACCCGCATTGTCCAGCACTCCATCCTTGACTATGACCACAAAGGCGCCATAGTCAGGATGAATCTGGAAGGTCTTGATTCTCCCTTTACATGGGAATATGACAAAACCAGTGGCTTCCTTAAAAACATGTCCTATCCCAATGGCGTCGTTCGCAGGAATAGTTATCATCCTTCTCTTAACCTAATGAGCGCTATTGAGTATGAAGATTCCAGGAATGGAAGTGCGGTTGCTCGTTATAGTTATCAGTATGATGAATTGATGCGGCCCACTCAACATCAGGATTATTGGGATGTTGAGACACCCATAGCGGTAAGAAACTTCACCTACAATAACCGCAGTGAATTGATTAATGGACAATTTCAAGCAGAAGGAAATTGCAGCTATCAATATGACAACATCGGTAACCGTAAAATCTCTCAGGAATTGGAAAGGGAATTATTATCATATGGTACCAACCACCTCAACCAATATACGGATATTGCGCAGGGAGAATTAAAGTTTCAACCTGTCTATGACGCAGATGGCAATCAGATCCTTACCAAAACTTCAACAGGAGTTTGGAAGGTAACTTATGATGCCAATAACCGCCCTGTTAGCTTTATCAGTGAAGACGGACGGACCGTAGTTATCTGCGGATATGACTACATGGGGCGCCGCTTCGAGAAAAAAGTTACTTTCAATGAATCAACTATCAGTCACGTCTATTACCTGTATCGTGGTTATGTGCAAATAGCTGAGATTGATGTGCTGCATCCCGAACCAGTCTTGGAGAAGAGTTATCTATGGGCGCCTACGGAGACGACTGCGCCATTTCTCTTAATGATGACGTGCTGGAAGAATAGTGAGACTGAAACAAGGGAGCATTTTTATTTCATTCATGATGCATTGAAGAATGTCGTCGCTATCGAAGGGGAGCAAAAAGAAAGAAGAGCTTTGTATGAATATCTTCCTTTTGGAGGAATTGCCAGAGAGGAAGGCGATATGGCTCACGTTAACAAATTCCGTTTTTCCTGCGAATACATGGATGATGAACTGGGTGTGGTTTATTATAATTACCGTTATCTTGATCCTCTCAGTGGAAGGTGGATTAGCAGGGATCCCATTCAGGAAAAAGATGGATTTAATTTATATGTATTATTAGGTAATTGTCCCATTTCCACGACTGATGCATTTGGATTATTGGACTTTAATAATTTTTCAAGTGTTGTTATTGCTCTAATTCCAAAGCAGGTGACGCATTCGGCTAAAAGTACACGTCTGGGGGTATGGCCATTGCCGTTTTTCCCTCTTGTTACGATGGAAGTAAACGCCGGTATTGATGTTGTCGTTTCATCTTGTTGTTCATGTGATGGGCAGAAAGGGTTAGTTGCATCCGGAATCGCTTATTTAGAGGGTACGGCGGGTGTAGGTACGAGCATTGGTGGCAATTCCGGCATTAGTGCAAGACGAGAAAAGAAACCGAGAAGAAATGGAACAAGAACTGTATATAAGAAAAAAGGAGATAATACATATACAAAAAAACCAGTAGGAGAAAATTCAGGAGATGGAACAGGATCATCGAACGTTGGAGCGGGAGGATGTCCTGAACGCTGTCCAGATGGGAATGGGGATATTTCTTTCCTTTTTACTGTAGGAGCGTCCGGTTTTATTTCCGGAGGCATTGGAAGATTCTCTGCTGGTGTTGCTTTTGATTCTCCTGTTTTAAAATGTTCAGTACCAGGAAGGTGTGAAGCTTTAGACCCGAGAAAGTCTTCATCCGCTTATGCTGTCTATGGCATGGGAACAGGCATGCGTGTGCAAGCATATGGAAGAGCCGAAGTAGAGTTGAGTTTAAGAATAATGTAACCTTGATTTCATGAATAAAATATTTAATAATAAACAACTTTTAGTTATTTTTCTGCTGAGTATTTTTGCAGCAGGCATGTTATATATGCTCGTATGGCTGCTGTCTCAAGTGAGACTCTGTTGGTCCAGTGAAGAATGGCCGGAAACAAAAGGTACAATTACACAAGTCGAATATAGAAGAAAAAGTGCAGGTTCAGGTATTCATGGTACTTATGTTAATTTAGATATTGACGTAAGATTTGAATGGAAATCAAAAATGTATCATACCGGTAACCAGGGATGCAGTTTTGATATTCCGTATAAGAAATTGCATGTTGGAAAAGAAATCCCAGTTTTTGTCAATGAAAATAATCCTGACGAGTCTCTTTTATCAAAAGGCATCGCGGGATGGATCTGGATGGCTCTGGGAATATGTTTATTATTTTCATGTTTTTCATTAATGATTATTTTTAAGCAGGCATTTAATTTATTAAAAAAGAAATAAATAATATTCAGTATTCTTCTTCCTTATCAAAGGATTTTTAATCCTATACCTTCTGCAAGCAGCCAGATTTGCAGAAGGTATATTTTTGTTTCTGTGGACGGCAATATGGCGAATTCTTATCTTTAAGACCAGCCAATTGAGTTATTGATAAAATTGGCAGGATGGATTTGAGGAGCAGGGGAATGGAATGTTGTTCCTTCCTTGAGTAAGTTATTCACAGGATTTAATTCTGTTTAATCCAACGAGCCATGAATACAAAATTTTGACGGATATTGAATTATGAAAATATTAAAGGTATATGTATGTGAAAAGAAATAATGTTAATCTGAAAATATTTTTTAATTTGCGTGTTCTTGAATACTGTAACAATTGACAATTTAATGACGACAATTGCAAATAATTTATTTTTGCCGATATGGTGATTCAGCCCAGACCTTTTTGCTCGCGAGCATGATCAATAGGAACTTTCCCTAATAAAAATATGCCTGCAAGCGTTAAACTTACAGGCATATGGTGACGTTCAGAGGAATGTTCCCGTCAGGCGCCGAAATCCAGCGCCTTGGGCTCGCGAGCCCAGGTGCGGTGCTGCTTCATCGCCGTGATGAAGGGCTTCATCAGCGCCTTGGTATCCTTCGGGGTGAGGAGGCCGGCATCGTCCATGTCGTCAGGCAGGGCGGCGGCCTGGAGCATTTTCCTGGCGTCTCCGGGGAGGCCGATGGCCTTCAGATGCCTGTAAGCCTGGCGCAGGTGGTATTTGGCGTCCCCGTCCATCAGGAGGGTCTGGATGCTCTGCGCGCCTTCCGGCACGATGACGGAGTCAAACAGGACGGAAAGATTGGCGGCCAGGCTGCCGTCCACCAGCAGGTCTTCCCCTTCTTCCGTTTTAACGGTTCCCATGTGGGCGGCAATGATCTGGGGATGGACTCCTTCCTTGTGCAGGGCGTCGCAGATTTCTTCCACGGATTTCAGGCTGACGCCGTCCGCCACCAGCAGGGAGACGCGCATGCCCTTGAGGTTGCCGTCGGGCTTGGCGTACAGGCTCAGCGCCGGGTCCTTTTCCAGGCCGCAGACCGGCTTGGGCAGTTCGCGGCTGAGCTGTTCCCTGGTCAGTTCAATGCCCAGGTTGCGGGCTACTCCGCCAGCCAGGTCCGGATCAATGCGCGTCAGCAGGTCCACGACGCGTTCCCGGATGTAGGGGCGGGTCACCTTGCTCAGTTCAAAACCGAAGGCGTTGATGATGTGCTCCTGTTCCACGGGCGTCTGGCTCATCCAGAACAGGCGCGGATGGGAGTAATACTCCGCAAAGGAGGGGCTCCTGAGGCGTTCCTTGATTCCTTCCACGCGTTCCGGAGTGGTGGTGAACCCTCCGTCTTCCGCGGCTTCCGGAGTTTCCCGCGGCCAGTTGTCGCCGATGGAGTTGGGATTGTAGTTGGCCGGAGCGGTATCTATCTGCATGCGGTGGAATCCGTCCCTCTGGTTGTTGTGGAAGGGGCAGACGGGGCGGTTGATGGGGATTTCCGTAAAGTTCGCCCCTCCCAGGCGGTGGCGCTGGGTGTCGCTGTAGGAGAAGATGCGGCCCTGAAGAAGCGGGTCGTCGGAGAAGTCGATGCCCGGAACGATGTTGGCGGGGCAGAAGGCGACCTGTTCCGTTTCTGCAAAGAAGTTGTCCGGGTTGCGGTTCAGCACCATTTTCCCGACGATTTCCACGGGAACCAGCGCTTCGGGGATGAGCTTGGTGGCGTCCAGGATGTCGAAGTCGAATTTGTCCAGGTCTTCTTCCGGAATGATTTGCAGGCCCAGTTCAAATTCCGGGTAATCTCCGCCTTCAATGGACTGCCAGAGGTCTTTGCGGTGGAAGTCCGGGTCCCGTCCGGTGAGGTCCTGGGCTTCGTCCCAGATCAGGGATTTTTTCCCGTAAACGGGTTTCCAGTGGAAGCGGACAAAGGTGCTTTTCCCATCTTCGTTGACCAGTTTGTACGTATGGATGCCGAATCCTTCAATGGTCCTGTAGCTTCTGGGTATGCCGCGGTCGGACATGAGCCACATGACGTTGTGCAGCGTTTCCGGCTGCAGGGAGACATAATCCCAGAAGGAGTCGTGGGCGGTCTGCCCCTGCGGCATTTCGTTGTGGGGTTCCGGCTTCACGGCATGGATGAAATCCGGGAATTTGATGGAATCTTGAATAAAGAAGACGGGCGTGTCGTTGCCCACCAGGTCGTAATTCCCCTCCCTGGTATAGAATTTGGTGGCGAATCCGCGGATGTCCCTCACCGTATCCGGGGATCCCCGGAATCCCTGCACGTTGGAAAAACGCACAAAGACTGGTGTTTTTTCTGACGGATCCTGCAGAAAGGCCGCCTTGGTGTACTTGGAAAGGGATTTGTATACCTGAAAATAACCATGTGCCCCGGAACCTCTTGCGTGAACCACTCGTTCCGGTATCCGCTCCTGGTCAAAATGAGCCATTTTTTCCAGAAAGTGAAAGTCTTCCAGCAGGGAGGGGCCTCTGCTGCCTGCCTTGAGCGTGTTTTGATCATCGGCTATTTTTACTCCGAGGTTGGTGGTAAGGGGCTTTCCCATGCCGTTGTCGCGCATGGTATCCAGGTCTTTGATTTTTTCCGAGGTGTTTTCCGGCATTTTCATGGAGCCGGGGGCGGAAGGTTCCGCGTTGGGAGGAGTGGGTTTGGGCGTCGGCTTGATCAGTTCCGGATCAATGGTGTCCGTATAATGGGGTTCCGCCTCTTTCCCGTCCGGGAAGGGGGCGAGCCGGTCTTGCATCTGCTGGGTCTTTTTTTTCATTGGCTTGTTTCTGAAGGGATTGAATTTTCCTATGAGTAAGTAGTTCGACTCTGGCTTCCCGGACGATGTTCTGTCTTATTTTGTCAGTTCATGTGGAATTCAAATGATGGAAAAACGCTGGAAATGACTTGGCAGGAATGAAATAAACGGTAGGAAACAGGAGGCGGAAACGGAGCCTGTTTGACTGGCATGACGTTTCTGTCAGTACGCTGTCAGGACGGACCCCGGGATTTTCCGTGTCTTCCCCTCCCGCCGGGAAAAACAGGATAGCGCCGTTAATGAACGGACGGGGTGGGGCGAAGTTCCGCAGTTCCCTAATTTCCCGCATGGTGAACCTGCGGACAGTCCCGCCGTGTCCGGGAAACCTTCCGTCCCTGGCGGCCATGTCCATCCCCGGTTTCATTTTCCGGGCAGGCCGTGTCATGCCGGAACAGGGTTTGCTGCATGCTCCTGTTCCGTTTTCCCGGAAAACCGCCTGTTTCCGGCCGGCCAGCCTGGGTGGCAGCTTTACTCATGGTGAAAGGGGGGGCTTACGCCAAGTTGGCGTATTGTAAACGTACCGCAAGGGAACGGCGGCGGGGCGGGAATAGGGTGGTGAATTTAATCAATGACTTCTGCCGGTTCAGAAATACCGGATGGAACAGGGAGCAGGGCATCGGGAAGGAAGTGTGCCGGATTGCGTGGAGAGTTATGTAGTGGGTGAAAGGTTTCTTCCGTGGAAAATTTCCGGGGCCCCGTGGAGGGAGACAGAACTTCCGCAAATTTTCATAGACGTGCGGGATAAATAGGTTATGATGATTCCGTAAATTGCGTACCGGAGGCATGCGGCGTCCTCATACGGTTGTCTGTCCGGTGCGGGAACTGATCTTTCATTTATTTTAAAGGGTTATGACGGTGCAAGAAATAGCTGAACAAAGTTTGAAGAGCCTGCTGGCTTCACTGGGATTTTCTGCGGAAGTTGAAATAACGGAGACGGACGGCATCATATGCCTGAACGTTTCCTCCCCGGACTCCAGGTACATCATCGGAAATGACGGGGACAGGCTGGATGACCTGCAATATCTGGTCAACCGCATGATCCAGCGCAAGATTGAAGACGCGCCCCGCGTGAAGGTGGATTGCGACCATTACCGGGAACACAACGAAGCGCGCCTTCTGGAGAAGGCCCTTTCCCTGGCCGCCCGCGTGCAGGAGAGCGGCAAGCCCATGAAGATGCAGCCCCTCAACGCCTATCACCGCCGCCTGGTTCACAATGCCCTTCAATCCGTGGATGGCGTCACGACGGAGTCTGAGGAAGGGGACGGCCGCTACAAGCGGATCACGATCCGCCGGGTATAGCATTCCGCTTGAATTCCATGAGGCGCGGAGCGGTCATTTCCGGCATCTGGCTGGCGGCGGTTCTGGCCGCCGTGGCCCGGGCTGCGCCGGAAACTTTCGCGGCCTCTGATGCCGCCGTTCCGCCGCCCAGTCCCGTCCTGGTGGTTTACGCCTCCGCCAATCCCGGCGCGGAGGAAGCCCGATGGCTTGCGGCGCTCCAGCCGGGGGGAGAAGGCCGCCGCATTCTGGACGGTCATGTGAAGGATGTTCAAATGGTGACGATGCCGTCCCGCCCGGCTTTGGAAGACTGGAGCGAGGAAGGGCGGCTGTTCCGGGCTTCCCTGCATGGGGTCCGCGCGTTGCCGACCGTGGTCATGCTCGATTCCAAGGGGCGCGTTTTCGACTGGATGGTCGGAGGGGCGGATGAAGCCTCCCTGCCCGGAAAAGTCGCCTTACTGAAGGAAAAGGCGTCCCGTGTCCGGCCCCTGACGGTGGTCAATGACATTCCCAAAGGCGGCGACCCGCGGGAGGAAGCGGCCGCCATCTGCCGCGCCATGGAGCAGGTGCCTGCGGAAGCGTGGTACCGGGATTACCCCCGGACTATGAAAAGGCTGGAAAAACTGGACTGCACGGAGCCTTCCTTCCTGGCCGCCCGCGAAGCGGCGCATCTGCTGGCGAAAAACCGGGAGACGGCCTCCCTGCTGCGCGAATCCTTTTTGGCCCGGGATGCTTCTTCCATCCGGGATTGCCTGGTCGCGTGGCGGAAGAAGGCGGATGATCCCGCGCTTCCCGTGGCTGAGCGGCAGTTGCTGCTGCTGGCCATGGTCCACCCCCTCTGGGTTCGGCTGGAGGGCGTCCTGTACCAGGGAGCGCACAGCGCCGAAAGCGAGGAGGCTTTCAACTGTGCCATTGCCGTGCTGGAGGAAGTGAGGGACATGGACCGCTCCAGCGTTTGCGGCAGGCGCGCGCACCAGCTCCGGGAAGAGCTGAGGAAGGCCCGTCTGGCCGCGGCGCGGTACGATTGAAGGGTCAGATAATTTGTTTTCCGCAACCCGGACAGGAAGCCCCCCGCGGCGCGGGCCGGAACCGGGGGATGCCCTTTTCCTGCGCGATTCTCCGGGCTACAGGAAGGGGGCCGGCAAATTGGCTTGATTTTGCACATGGAACGGGCTAGTCTGCGGACCGTTATGACAGATTCCTCCATTCCGGACATGATGGCGGCGGCGCGCCGTGACAAATGGACCGACCAGCAGCTGGCAACCAAGGCGGTTGAATTGGCTGAATCCATTCTCAGACAGGCCAATGCCGGGATGCGCAGACATGAAAAGAAACAGGCGGAGCAATTGGAACGGATGATGGACGATCCCGCGGGCAAGGCGTTCACCCTGGCCCTGGCGGACCGCGTATTCCGCCCCGCTTCCCCCGCCCGCGGCGCGGAGCTGTTCCGCTACCTGCTGGACGGCTACGGCGTGCCCAAATACCTGTCCGGCATGGACCGCCTGGCCATGAAGGTGGGGGACAGGCTGTCCGTGCAGTTTCCGGGCGTGGTGATGCCCATGATCACCAGCCAGTTGAGGAAGGAGAGCTCCAACGTGATTCTTCCGGCGGAGGACAGGAAGCTGCGCCCCCATCTGCGCCGCAGGCGCAAGGCCGGCATCCGGATGAACATCAATCAGCTTGGCGAAGCCATCTTGGGCGAATCGGAAGCCCACCACCGCCTCCAGCAGGTGGTGGACCGCCTGGGGGACAAGGACTGCGACTATATTTCCGTCAAGATTTCCGCCATTTTCAGCCAGATCCATCTGGTGGCCTTTGAAGAAACGGTCAAGCTGATTCAGGAGCGGCTGCGCATTCTTTACCGCGCGGCCATCACGAATGCGGTCACGCTGCCGGACGGCTCTAAAAAGCCCAAATTCGTGAATCTGGACATGGAGGAATACCAGGACCTTCACCTGACAGCGGAGGCGTTCAAGCGCACGCTGATGGAGGAGGAGTTCATGCATCTGGAAGCCGGAATCGTCCTCCAGGCCTATCTGCCGGATTCCTGGGAGGAACAGATGAAGCTGTGCGCCTGGGCGAAGGAGCGCGTGGAGCAGGGGGGCGCCCGCATCAAGATACGCCTGGTGAAAGGGGCCAACCTGGCCATGGAAAAAGTGGAGGCCTCCATGCACGACTGGGCGCAGGCCCCGTACGGAACGAAAGCCCAGGTGGACGCCAACTACAAGCGCATGCTGCATTACGGCTGCATGCCGGAAAACGCCAGGTACGTCCAGTTCGGCGTGGCCTCCCACAACCTGTTTGACCTGTGCTACGCCATGCTCCTGCGGGAGCGCGAGGGCGTGAAGGACTACGTGGAGTTTGAAATGCTGGAAGGGATGGCCAACCACCAGGCGCGCGTGATCAGGGAATCCGCGGACGGCCTGCTGCTGTACGCTCCCGTGGTGCTGAAGGAGGACTTCCACAGCGCCATTGCCTATCTGGTGCGCCGTCTGGACGAGAACACCAGCGAGGAGAATTTCCTGCACGACCTCTTCGGCATGGCGCCGGGCTCCCGTACCTGGGACATCCAGAAAAGGCGCTTCCTGAAAGCCTGCCAGGAGAAGGACAGCGTCAAGTACGGTCCCAACCGCACGCAGAACCGTGCCACGGATCCCGTGGAGCCCACCCATTACCGGGACGCCTTTGCCAACGAGCGTGACACGGACTGGTCCCTGCGGCAGAATTCCGAATGGATCAACGGCCTGATTGCCGCGGAAAAGGAAAAATCCGGGGAGGAAATTCCCCTGGTCATCAACGGTGAGCAGATCACGACCAACCTGTGGGGCGTGGGCCGCGACCCGTCCCGGCACAACGAGGTCTCCTACAAGTTCGCCTATGCGGACTTCGACCGGGTTGAACATGCCCTGGACACGGCCGACAAGGCGCGGACTTCCTGGGCGGCCAGAAGCGCCGGTGAGCGTGCGGAAATCCTGCACAACGCCGCGCGGGAACTCTCCGTCATCCGCGGGGAGGCCATCGCCGCCATGGTCAGGGATGCGGGCAAGGCGCCCACGGAAGCGGACGTGGAAGTGAGTGAAGCCATTGACTTCTGCCGTTATTATGCGGAAGGCCTGGACCGGGACGGCATGAATGACGGGGTGGAAATGACTCCGCTGGGTACCGTTTGCGTGATGTCCCCGTGGAACTTCCCCTTTGCCATTCCCACTGGAGGCGTAGCCGCCGCGCTGATGGCCGGGAACACGGTGGTCTTCAAGCCGTCCGAGCTGGCCGTCTATACGGCCTGGCAGATTGTCCAGGCATTCTGGCGCGCGGGAGTGCCGAAGGAAGTTCTCCAGTTCGTGCCCATGCCGCGCAATGAAATATCCCACAAATTCCTGACGGACCCGCGTCTGCACGGCGTGATCATGACGGGCTCCTACCGCACCGGAAAAATGCTGCGGGAACTGCGTCCGGACCTGGCCGTTCTGGCGGAAACCAGCGGTAAGGACGCCATGGTCATCACCGCCACGGCGGACCCGGACCAGGCCGTGAAAGACCTGGTGAAAAGCGCCTTCGGCCATTCCGGGCAGAAGTGCTCCGCCGCCAGCCTGGCCATCGTGGAGGCTTCCGTCTATGACAACCCCGCCTTCCTGCGCCAGTTGAAGGACGCCGCCGCCAGCCTGAAGGTGGGGGGCTCCTGGGAGGTCAACTCCGTGGTCACGCCGCTTATCAAGGAACCGGAAGGCAATCTGTTGCGGGCGCTCACCCAGTTGGAGCCCGGAGAGGAATGGCTGCTGAAGCCGGAGCAGTCGGAAGACAACCCGTGCCTGTGGTCGCCCGGCATCCGCCTGGGCGTGAAGCCGGGAAGCTGGTTCCACCAGACGGAATGCTTCGGCCCGGTGCTGGGTATCATCCGCGCGGAAAATCTGGAAGAAGCCATCGACATTCAGAACGACTCCGAATTCGGCCTGACCGGGGGCCTGCAATCCCTGGATGAACGGGAAATAGCCCTGTGGAAGAGCAAGGTGCAGGTGGGCAACGCCTACATCAACCGCGTCATCACCGGGGCCATCGTCCGCCGCCAGCCCTTCGGCGGCTGGAAACACTCCTCCATGGGCCCCGGCTCCAAGGCCGGAGGGCCCAACTACCTGACCATGCTCGGGCGGTGGTCGGAAAAGGAACTTCCCCAGAAACTGCGGACTCCCGGCGAACGCATCGCCGGACTGGTGGAAAAACTGTGTTCCGAACTGCCGGACTGCGCCAAGCGCATCCGTTCCGCCGCGGGCTCCCAGGCCAAGTGGTGGATGGAGGAATTCGGCGTGGAACATGACCCCTCCCGCGTTTACGGGGAAAACAACACGTTCCGCTACGTTCCCGTGAAGGGAATCCTGGTCCGGACGGAAGGCATGGCGGACGACGATGTGGCCATCCTGCTGCTGGGCGCCAAACTGTGCGGCGTGGAACTGCACCTCAGCGTGGAGGAAGGGCGCCCGTGGATTCAGAAGATGAACGGTTATTACGCCTCCCTGGCCGTGGAAACGGAATCGGAGCTCATCGACCGCCTGCCGGAAATAGCCGGAGGCGTGCAATTCCTGCGCGCGAAGGGCATTTCAAACGCCCTGTTTGACGCAGCACGCGTCCGGGAACTGGAAGTTCTGGACCGTCCCGTGCTGGCCAACGGCCGCCTGGAACTGCTCGGCTTCTTCCGGGAACAGGCCGTCTCCGAGACAGTGCACCGTTACGGCAATATCATTCCTCCGCCGGACAGTTTCAAGGGAGCTACGGCTTAAAACAATACCGTGCGTTTTCGCCGCTCCGGAGGATATTTCTCCGGGCCCGGAATATCCGCGGAATATCGTCTTGAAAACGAGGCGGGGAGTATGGGCTCCCCGCCTCGTTTACTAACGGGTTTTTGAATGTCGTTCCGCGTGTCAGCGTTTCAGCACCGGGCGGTAATGTCCGGTGATGGTGAAGGAAAACAGGCAGTCTTCCTCCTGCGTGCCGCTGCCGATGTTGTGGATGATCAGCGGCGTGCCTTGCTCCGTCTTCTTGTCGGAAACGATGCCGATGTGGGGAACGCCCCCTGCGTCCAGGTTCCACGTGACGAGGTCGCCGGGCAGGTAATCCGCCGCCGTCTTCGTGACGGGCACGGACCATCCCTTGCGGGTAAAGAAGGTGCGCAGGTTGGGCACCCGGCGGTGGTCGATGCTGCGGTCCGTGCCCTTCAGGCCCCACAGGTTCGGATACCTGGAAAAATTGGCCTTCATGTCCTCGTGCACTGCTTTCTGGAGGTCCAGGCCGAATGCCCGCAGGGCGCGGATAACCACGTCCGTGCATACGCCCGTGTCCTTGGGAACATCCCCGTTGGGGTAGGGGATGACCTGGTAGGAACCGTCGTAGGAGGTGGTCACCCCTATCTGTTCGCGCGCCTTGGCGGCCAGCGCGGCGTTGTCCGCCATCAGGAACGCGGAACAGGAGAGGAACAGGAAAGAGAGAGCGGCGGCAAACTTCATAGGTCGTTGTTGAGAGAGTTGCGGAAGTGTGCGGAAGGTCAGACAAAGCTGGCAAAGCCGATGTCCGGCCTGCGCTGCAAGCCGTCGAAGCTCACCTTCTTCGTTTCGTTATGAGCGCGCTGGCGCGCCTCGGAAAGGGTTTCTCCTTGCGCCACTACGGCCAGCACGCGGCCGCCGTTGGTTTCATAGCAGTTCCTGTCTCCGTTCCAACGGGTGCCGGCGTGATAGACGGAGGCGTTCGCCACGTCGTCCAGGCCGCTGATGGCGTCCCCGGAATGGGATGATTCCGGATACCCTTTGGAAGCCAGAACGCAGCAGACGCTCCAGCCGTTCTTAAAGGAGATTTCCTCCGGCGTGAATTCCCCCTTGGCGCCGTGCATGCAGAAGGAAGCCAGATCGCCGGAAAGCAGGGGCATCACGGCCTGGCATTCCGGATCGCCGAAGCGGCAGTTGTACTCAATGACCTTGGGGCCGTTCGGGGTCAGCATCAGCCCGAAGTACAGGAAGCCGCGGTAGGGAAGGCCGTCTTTCTTCAGTCCGGCTACGGTCGGGGCCACGATTTCCTTCTCAATGCGTTCCAGCATTTCAGGCTCTACCAGCTGGCGGGATGCCACGGCGCCCATGCCGCCCGTATTGGGGCCGGCGTCGCCTTCCTTGAGGCGTTTGTAATCCCGCGCCGGGCACAGGATCAGGTAATGGTCGTCCACCAGGGCGCCGAAGATGGAAACCTCCGGTCCGGTTAAAAACTCTTCCACCAGGAGGCGGCCTTCTCCAAAGCGCCTGTCCGTGAACACCTCTTTCAGGAAGGCATCCGCTTCCTCGCGGCACATGCACACGGCCACGCCCTTGCCTGCGGCCAGCCCGTCAAACTTCAGAACGGTAGGATAAACGCCGCGGATGAATTCCTGGGCCTCTTCCAGCGTGGCGGCCACGCGGGCCTGCCCGGTGGGAATCCGGTGGCGCAGCAGGAACTCCTTGGCGAATTCCTTGCTGGCTTCCAGCTGGGCGCTTTCCTTGACCGGCCCCCAGCATGGAATCCCGACCTTGGCGCAGGCGTTGGCCAGCCCTTCGTCCTTCACCAGGTAGCTTTCTTCCCCGGCTACGCACAGGTCCACCTTATTGGAAACCATCCAGTCGATCAGCGTAGGCAGATCCCTGGCGGGAATGGACTCGGCCAGGCGGTTGATGGCGTCGCTGCCCGGGAAGCAATACATTTCCGGAGCGGACGGAGATTCCTTCAGTGCCTTGACCAGCGCGTGTTCACGCCCACCTTTTCCAATGACGGCAATTTTCATACGCACATGAGTATGCAGGCGCGGAGTGAATTTGCCAAGCTGAAATGAATGGAGAAACAGACCGTTTGAGGGCATGTCCGCCAGGGGCCGTGGTTCTCCCGTTTGTGCGGTAATTTCATGAAAACAGCACGGGAAAAATCCCCGCCGTGTTTTTTTACGCGATGTTCCATGCACTTCCAATCTTGCCGGGCGGGACTCCTTCTGTTTTAATGACAGCGGTTTTCCCTTGCCGTCTGCGGGGAGGCCGGAAAAAGGGAAATGATGAATGCCGCATTCCACATCAGTCATGCCGGGATACGCCGGATGGCGGGAGCCTGCCTGCCGCTTTTTCTCGTGTTCCTGGCGGTTTGCGGAGGAATGCGGGCGGCCGGAGCCTCCTGGGAGGTGCGCGGGTATGATGTGGAAATGAGGGTTTCCCGGAATGCAGGCGTTTCCGTAACGGAGCGCATCTCCGTCTTCTTCAGCGAATACAGCCACGGCCTGTACCGCACCATCCCCACGGCCCTGCGCATGAAGCGCATCGTCAACGGACGGGAAAAGGAATACCTGTACCGCCTCCGGGTGGAGGACGTCAGGGTACAGGGAAGCGGCTTCTCCTGCCAAAGACAGCAGGATGAGGGCAGAAGCCTTCTGATACGGGCGGGAAACCCGGACCGGTTGCAGAAGGGCGATGCCGAATATGTGCTTTCCTACACGGTGCAAATGCCCGATGACCTGGTGGAGGAATACGACGAATTCCGTTACAATATCATCGGTACGGACTGGGAGGTTCCTTTGAACGGCGTGCGCTTTTCCATTGCCTTTGACAAGCCTGCCGACTTGTCCGGCTTCCGGATGTACCGGGGAACCTATGGAAGCAGGGATGAACGTGGAATTGACTATGAAATCTCCGGCAATGCCGTTCGCGGCACGGTGGACGGCAGGCTGGGGGCGCATGAGGGGTTAACGGCTTATGTGCGTCTGCCGGAAGGGTATTTTGAAGGCGCTCCCAAGCCCCCTTCCTTCCTGATTTCCGTCTTTGCCGCCGTGTGTGCCGGTCTGGCCGCCGGGGCTGTCTTCCTGATGTTCCAGACCTTCCGGACCGGAAGAAATCACAAAAGGGAAACGGGGAATCCCTTTCCTGTTCCTCCGGAACTGGACAGTGCCTCCCTGGCGTTTGCATGGGGAGGCGTTCCGCGCAACAGGCTGCTTCTTTCTCTGGTTCTCTGGCTGGTCTCCAAGGGATGCATGAAGGTGAAGGAAGAGGATGGGACCGTTTCCGTGCGCCTGATGAAGGGTGCGCATCATCTGCCGCCGCATGCGCGCACGTTCCTGCACGGCCTGTTCGCATCCGGCAAGGGAAACTGGGTGCCCCTGGGCCTCTTCCGGCCCGGTTTTTCCCGCGTGCTGGAGAAATCCTTTCAACAGCTTGAAAACGGATTCCAGGGAGAACGCCGTCTCGGGAACGGACTGGGCGGCCGCATGGCGCTGATGGCTTTTGCCATTTCCCTGGCGGCCTCCGCCGCCATCAGCCTGGCAGGCTGGCATCATTCGTTCATGGTCCATTTTGGCGCCGTCATGGGCGGCACGATCGTGCTGGGCTTTTTGGGAACGGGAATGATTTATACATCAGGCAGGCACTCGGGGAGGGGGCTGTGGATCAGGGTTGTCCTTCCCGTTCTCTGCATGGCCGGGCTGCTGTTCGGCGTGGCGGCGGCCTTCCGCCTTCTGGCTGATGCGGTGATGGTGAACTTATATTATGATGCGTGGCTGTGGATTTGCCTCGGTTCCGTTTGCACCGCGTTTCTGGCTCTGGCGCTTGCCTGTAAGGAATCCGCCTACAAAAGAAAAACGGCGGCGGAGGCCTCGGAACTGCTGGCCTTCATGAAAAACGCGGAACCGGACCGGCTCCGGCGGCTGGCGGAGACAAACCCCGGCTATTTCTGGTCCCTGCTTCCGTATGCATACGCATGGGGCGTGGATGACAAGTGGATTCAGAAATTCAAGACTTTGGAAATGCCTGTCCCGGAATGGCATCAGGGCGGGATGAACGCTGAAAATCCGGTGTTTTACGCCGTTGCGTGGAGCCTGTCCTGCCATTTGAACATGTTCCTTCTGTCCTTGCCTTCGGGACCGGGAAGCGGCATGTCTCCCTGGGATGCCGGCTCTTCATCCTCCTTTTCCGGCAGGGGAGGGGCCTCCGGAGGCGGAGGATTCAGCGGAGGGGGATTCGGGGGCGGAGGAGGCGGTTCGTGGTAAAAGCCGGATCACGGCTCCGGACGCAGGACGACGGCCGTGCCGTAAGCCAGCAATTCGCTGAGGCCCTGGCCGATTTCACTGCTGGCAAAACGCAGTCCGATGACGGCATTGGCCCCCATGGCCTGTGCGTTCTCCTGCATCCGCTCAATGGCCAGGGCGCGGGTATCGTTCATGAGCTGGGAATACTGCGTGATCTCTCCGCCTACCAGGGTTTTCAGGCTTGCCATGATATCGGAGCCCACATGGCGGGCCTTGACGACGTTTCCGGTCACGTGGCCCAGAACCTTCTCAATGGATTGGCCGGGCGTTGTTTCGAGAGTGCTGACATACATGAAGCATATCTCTGGCAAAACGGCAGGGAATTCAAGAAAATAAGTGAAGGAAGAAAATCCGTTTCCATAGACGATACGGTCGCTTCACCGTCCCGGCAGTGGACGTATTTTTCGTAAAAGGTTTGCAGAAAGATAATCGAACATAAGATTCCCTTCTTCTTGGGCGGGTACTTTTTGGTATTCGTTCTTTTTTGACTTAGCGGGCCAAAGCTTCCCCCACCCGCGAGCCTTTGAGATAATCATCCGGTGGACTTGCGTTCAGAGATTGGAGGGGCCTTGTGCGCCCCATCAAGTCCAGTACCTCCGTATAATAATATGTGGGCACATTGAGGGGAGTGACTGAAGGAATACAGCACGGATTTTTCGGCCGGCTCCTGTTGCCTCCGCCACATTGCATTCAATTACAAGATATATAGTACCAAAGAGATAAAACAAACCACATGTATCATGAAAATCAAAGATACGTTCCCTTTGAATCCATGATCCCCCGTCAGGACAGGTTTGCCGTATTGATTTTATGCAGTATGATGGTGCAGATTAAATTTTTACAAAAATTTATAACAGATGGATTTGGAGAGAGCTTGAATTAAAAAAACAAAAAAATATTATTTTTCTAAAGAAAAGGATTGTTTCCTTCTTGCCTGCCTGTTACAAGGAGGATGCTATCGAAGATTTGTTGCCATCGAACTTGTCTCCGGCATTTATTCATTCCCCAACTACCCAAACCCATGAATATTTCCCGCAAAAACAGCTTCGCCCCCAGGCGCTCGCTTGGCTTTACCGTCGCCCCCTACCGGCCCGTGAACCAAGATGCCACCCCCGCCACACGCGCGGGCGGCGGAGACATGATCGAGCTCTCCTACTCCCACGGCAAGCCCTCCACATCTGCCGACGTGATGACGCCCATCCGCCGCGCGTTTGAGCTGGCGGAACAACCGGGCGGCGGTAAATACGCAGTCACGGCCTCCGGGCGTGTGGATGACTCGGTGAGCGTGAAGGTGGACGGCACCAGGAAGAACTCCAAGTCCGGCTCGGTTCACAATTTCTCCCTGACCTTTGAAAATCTCTCCCCGGGTCTGCACTGTCTGCACGTCAAGCACAACAACATCAATTACTATCCGGAACCCACCGGCAACATTTCGCTCATCGACGGCACGGTGGGGCCTTGCCCGCCGGTAACGATCATTCCAGGAGAGAACGACAAGGACGAGTGCGAATGCCCCTGCGGATTTGACGACGAGGACGATGGTGGAGGAGGCTCCTCCTCTTCCTCCTCCCGATCCTCTTCCCGTACGGGGCTGCCGCTGCGCCTGGCCTCTTCTTCCTCCGGCGGCTCCTCCTCGGCGGGGCGTAGTGTGGTGCGCGCCGCCACTCTGCAATACATGCGCTGGGGAACATCCTTCGGCGTCTTTCGTGGCATGGGCGGCATACCGCGCGGACGTTTGGAAATGACAGGATATGACGGCTATGACGCCTCCCTGCTGACGCCCGCGGCCCTGGCCTACCGCCACCCGGCGGCTTCTGCCGTGCTCGTGCCGGAAGGGGGCATTGTGCCCAACGCCATGTTCCGCGTGTACGAAGGGGGCGGCTACTTCAACTACGTGTGCGACGCCGAGGGGATGGAAGCCTTCGGCGTGGGGGCCACTTCCTCCGATACCAGGCGGGTCCAGTTCGTCACGGCATTGAGCCGGGAGGAAAGTGTCGTCACCACATTGGATATGGCCGGCTACCTGCGCGTAGCGAAAACCGACGGCTCCGCCGTTTTCTACAACTTGACCACGGGAGAATTTGAGGGTTTTATTTCCGCCAAAAACTCCCTGCTCACCGCGCAACAGGCGGAAAGCTATCTGGCCGTGCTGCGGCAAGAGGACGGCACCCTGCGCCAGCTCTGGAACCTGTGGGACGGGCATCGACGAGACGACGGGGCTCTACACCGTCACGGGCGACCCGTTCAAGAGCTTTGCCATCGGCGGAGACGCGACGGCGCAAACCGTCACCATCACCGAACGAGACTGGACATTGCCAGCCTCCGTGGAACCTCTTGTTGCCACGTGGACGTATGCCAAGGGCCAGTGGAGTCTGGCTCTCGGCGAAGGGAGCGAAGCCATCGCCACCACCAAAGAGCGCATCAAGCTTGAGGAGGAGGGCAGCTACCGTATCCTCACCACCGTCAGCAAGGGGGAGGCCACCGCCTCCATCACGGCGGAAGACTACCTCTCGCACCCCGTGGGCGAACTGCTTCTCTCCCGCACGGAAGGGTACGGCACCCCGGAAGCCCGGACCACCGCCTATGAGTATGACGATGCGGGGCGCCTCATCGCCGTCACTGCGCCCGACGGAGGCAAAACCACCTACCTCCATGACGACGCCAACCGCGTCGTCGTCACCACGACCCCGTGGGCGGGCGGAAAATCCCGGCTGGTGCAGACCACATATCTGGACGACGGCAGCGAATACAGCAACGAGCCCAAAAAAGTGGAAGAGAACGTGGTGCTGGTCTCCGGCAGCGTCAAGCTGCTGCGCCGCGACGTGTATACCTACAGTACCGCCGACCACGTCAAGCGCGTGGAAAAGCGCAGTACCGCTAACGGCGTCACCCGTCTGGAAGTCACGGAAACCTGGCAGGGAAGCGCGGAAAATGCCTATGCCCGGGGGCGCACGCGCATGACCCAGGGGGCCGACGGCGTCCAGACCTGGTACGACTACGCCTCCGCGACCGACCACGGCGCGCTCTACCATGTCACGGCGGAAACCCGCGTGGCGGGGGCCGCCGTCCCCGGCCAATCCACGCGCAACGTCAGCTATATCACGGCGGAAGGCAACACCGTGCGGGAGGAACATCACCTCATGGACAGCGAGGGGACGTGGAGGCTTCTTGCCGCCGCCGACTACGAATTTGACGAGCAGAACCGCTGGATCAAACGAACGCGCAGCAACGGGCGCGTCACCACGCGCGCCTACATGTGCAGCGGCGACCTGCTGAGTGAAACGGATGAAAACGGCGTCACCACCACCTACGGCTACGACAGCGCGCGGCAGCTGGTGGAAGTCATCCGCAGCGCGGTGACGGACGGGGAAACCGTCATCACTCCCGAGACCATCACGAGCTACATGAGGGACGCCCAGGGGAGAGTCCTCCAAACCCGCACGGACACGGGAGCCATGACGACCGTGGAGAGCACGGAATACGACCTGCTGGGCCGGGTGACGAGCCAAACGGACGCTCTGGGCCGAACGACCACGTATGCCTACAGCGCCGGCGGACTGACGACGACCGTGACCACGCCGTCCGGAGCCACGCTCATCACCCGCCGCCATCCCGACGGCAGCGTGCTGGAAGAGCATGGCACGGGGCAAAGGCATCTGATTTACCAGACGGACTTCTTCAGCGACGGCATCCGGCAAACCGTTCTGATCCCCGCGTTACAAGAGGGAGAAGCCGACATCATCGTCAGCCGCCAGATCACCGACGGCTTCGGCCAGAGCATCCGCACGGCCCAGGCCACGACGGAGGCCGATACGTTCATCTACGACCGCCAGACATACAACACCAAGGGGCAGCTTGTCCGAAGCGGCAGGGACACGGGAACGGAAGAAGGCGCCCTTTCCATGGCCCCGACCTTGTTCGCCTACGACTCCTTCAGCAACGTGGTGAAAGAAACCCTGCTGCTGGATGCCGAATCTCCGGATAATCCGGCCAAAAACCCCATCACCGCTTATGCCTACGCCATCGAACAACGCGACGACGGCATCTACCGAATCACAACCACGACAAAAAACAACAACGCCGGAACTACCTACACGGAAAGTACGGCGGTTCTCCTTACGGAAAGCGCGGTCATCGAACAAAAGACCGTCGCCACTGATCCTCGCGGCAACACTGCCACGACGTGGACAGAATACGGCACGGGTTCCCAAAGAACGCAGAAAAACGTCCTCCCCACCTCCAACATCACGGCGACGGCCACAGTCATCGACGGCTTCACCACCGTGCAGACGGACCATGCGGGCGTTACGACCGCGCAAACGCGCGCCTTCACGGCCACGGGCATCACGCTGACCCAAACCGACGGACGAGGAAACGCCACCACGACGAAGACCGACATCGCCGGGCGCACCATTTCCGTCACCGACGCGGCGGGCAACACAACCACCACCGCTTACAGCCCCTGCTGTGACAACCCGGCCACGGTGACCGACGCCCTTGGGAACACGGTTCATTCCAAGTACGACGCCCGGGGCCGAAAGATTGCCGAATGGGGCACGGCCATCCAGCCCGCGCTCTTTGCCTACGACGCCGCCGACCGAATGACCTCCCTCACCACCTTCCGCGCGGATGCGGGCGACATCACGACCGACCCGAGCGAGCGCACCGACGGCGACACGACCAATTGGGAGTACCACGATGCCACGGGGTTACTCCTGAAGAAAACCTACGCCGACGGCACCCATGAGGACACCACCTACAACGCCCTGAACCTGAAAGCCACCCTGACCGACCCCCGGAGCACGGTCACCACCAGCACCTACGAAACGGCCCGAGGCCTGCTGACGGGCGAGACCTACAGCGACGCCACTCCCGCGCGAAGCTACGCCTACAACCACCTGGGACTGACGACCCAGATCGTGGACGGTTCCGGCACGCGCACCATCGCGTACACCACGTACAACGAACCGGAAAGCGAAAGCCTGCTGGGCGACGGCAAAACCCACCTGATCTCCGAACTACGCGACACCTACGGGCGCAGCACGGGTTACACGTACGCCAAGGCGGGGAACGTCCAGCAAACAACCAGCATCGGTTATGGAACGGACGGGCGCATCGCCACGACAGGCTTCCTGCACGGCGGAACATTGAAGGCCTTTACCTACGGGTATCTGGAAAACAGCCGTCTGCCGGAAAGCCTCTCCATGCCCAACACCATGACGCTGACCCGGGCCTACGAGGAAAAGCGCGACCTGGTCACGGCCATGACCTACAAGCGCGCGACAACCACCGTGGTCAGCCGGGGCTACACGTACGATGCGCTCGCCCGCCCCGTCACCCGTACCACGGCCCGGCAGAAAACCACCCGCAACGATGCCTTCACCTACAACAGCCGCAGTGAACTTGCTGCCGCCACCCTGGGAACGGACGGCTACGGCTATGACTACGACAACATCGGCAACCGCAAGACGGCGCAGGAACTGGCCGAGGAACTCACCTACGCCTCCAACAACCTGAACCAATACACCAGCATCGCCCGCTCCACTCTCAACTCTTCCCCCTCCACTCTGGAAGCCCCCTTCGTGCCGACGTACGACGCCAACGGCAACCAGACAAGGGTGAAAACCGCCACGGGCATTTGGACGGTACAATATGACGCCAACAACAGGCCGGTGAGTTTCACGAAGACCGAGGCAGAAAGCACGACCGTAGTCGAATGCGGCTACGATTACCAGGGTCGAAGATACATGAAGAAAGTCACCACCAACGGCACGGTGACGCTGCACCACCGCTACATCTACCGGGGCTATCTGCAAATCGCTTGCTGCGACCTGACGCGTGGTGCCCACCCGTGCCTGTGGCTGATCACCTGGGACCCAGCGGAAGGAGAAGCCACGCGCCCGCTGGCCCTCCAGAAAGACGGCACGTGGTACACCTACGGCCTTGACATCACCAAGAACGTGTGGGAACTCTTCGGTTCCAGCGGCTACATCCGCACGGCCTACGATTATATGCCCTACGGCGGCGTCACGGAGGAAGGAGACGTTACTCAGCCAGTTCAATGGAGCAGCGAAATGTACGATAATGAACTCGCCCTAGTCTATTACAACTACCGTTATTACAATCCAGCAGACGGCAGGTGGATCAATAGGGATCCTATCGGTGAAAAAGGGGGAAGGAACCTCTACAAATTTCTTTTTAATAATGGAATTTATTCGATAGATCTCCAGGGATTTGATAACTACGTAATTGGAGACTCACAGGAGCCCCAAATGTCATTCGACGAAGATTACGTTTATGATCCAAATGAAAAAGCTAGTTTAGGCGATCATTGGAATTGGAATGTATGGGGAGCGAAAGCCTCTGCTGCGCAAACTTTTAGAAATGATTTAAAAGATGCTGTTGAAGCGTATTTACATTATCGTCATGGCAACGGAAGTGATCTTAATATAGCCTATTTTAAGGCTTATCGAGAGGATGATAATATTCGTTCTGGCGTTAACAAAGACATTGCTGAAGCACAAAAAGATGCAGAAAAGCTTTGGGATGGTAAAATCAAGTCTTTTAATATTACGGGACAAGCTGTTCGACTGGGTAATCCTTCTACGGAAAACTGGCAAAAAACAGTTGGGCAACATTGGATATGGGGACACGCGAAAGTCGAAACTTGTATTGATGGGGATCCTAATAAATTTGCAATGACGATAACAATACATGAAAAGGATAGATATAACTTCAACCGTGGTGCATTGGATATAGCTACAAATACTCCCGATGAAATAAATGGAAGGTTTGCTGTATTAGGATGGGCTCATTCATTTTTCACAAATGGTACTGTGGTTCGTCATGTAACTTGGACAAAAGGTAATATTGCTGGGTCAACCACAAATAATGATCCCCCTCGATGATAAAAAAACTCCATATTGCAAGTTTTGTTTTCTCTATGGGCATACTAGTTATGGGATGTGATAAAGAAAAATTTAGTAAGGATAAATGTGAAAATTTTAGAACCACTATCAACCCAATCGAAAAGCATCTCCTTCATTTACCCAAGATTAAGTCTGTTAAATGGAAGGTTCAAACATTTGGCAATGATGCTCGATGGATAAGCGTACCTGGTCCAAGCAATTATAGGATAAAGGGATATGCAAAGTTTGAGATTGATGAATTGGAAGAAGTAATTTCAAAATTTGAAGATTTTATTGATGATGCGCCATATGTTGACTTCCCTTACTCAGAAAATGAGGAAAAATACAACTGGAAATGTTCTCAATTATTTACTGAAATGGTTAAGCCGAAATTGCTCATAGGTTCTGTGTGGGTTTGTGTCGAGAAAGGACTCATTTACTTTGATCTAGAAGGAGAATAAATGATCGGTGAAAAAATAGCTTCAGTTACGGGTACCAGGAAAACAGCCGTCTGCCGGAAAGCCTCTCCATGCCCAACAACATGACGCTGACCCGGGCCTACGAGGGAAAACGCGACCTGGTCACCTCCATGACCTACAAGCGCGCGACAACCACCGTGGTCAACCGGGGCTACACGTACGATGCGCTCGCCCGCCCCGTTACCCGAACCACGGCCCGGCAGAAAACCACCCGTAACGACGCCTTCACCTACAACAGCCGCAGCGAACTTGTCGCCGCCACCCTGGGAACTGCCCCCTACGGCTATGGCTACGACAACATCGGCAACCGCAAGACGGCGCAGGAACTGGCCGACGAACTCACCTATGCGGCCAACCAACTCAACCAGTACGCGAGCATCACGAAGGGAGAAGAGGCCCCCTTCGTGCCGACTTATGACGCCAACGGCAATCAGACATCGGTAAAGACCGCCACGGGCATTTGGACGGTACAATATGACGCCAACAATCGCCCGGTGATCTTCACGAAGACCGAGGCAGAAAGCACGACGGTGGTTGAATGCGGCTACGATTCCATGGGTCGAAGATACATGAAGAAAATGACGGTGAACGGCACGGTAACGCTTCACCATCGCTACATCTACCGTGGCTACTTGCAAATCGCCTGCTGCGACCTGAAGCGAAGCGCCCACCCTGTGTTGTGGTTGATCACTTGGGACCCTGCGGAACCGATGGCGACACGTCCATTGGCTATCCAAAAGGACGGTACATGGTACTGCTACGGCCTCGACATCACCAAGAACATGTGGGAACTCTTCGGCTCCAGCGGCTATATCCGCACGGCCTACGATTATACGCCCTACGGCGGCGTCACGGAAGAAGGAGACGTTGCCCAGCCCGTTCAATGGAGCAGCGAAATGTACGATGCTGAGCTGGCGTTGGTCTATTATAACTTCCGCCATTACAACCCGATGGATGGCAGGTGGATCAACAGGGATCCTATTCTTAAAAGCGGAACCATTAACCTCTATTCATATGTGGGGAATAATGCAATAATTTTTACTGACAGATTGGGTTTAACTATTGATATGAAGATCACTTACGATACACTATCTAATATCTGGTCTACTTATGGTGTATATGCATACACGGGTGATGCTAATCGAAAGGAGGTGCCACATCCTAAAGAGGAGGGCAACGACGACTTTGAAAAGAAATTGGAAAAAGGATTGTGTTGTTCTAAGGTTAGTAAGGCTAAAAAGCTTAAAATCAGTGTTACAACTGTTCTGCCATCAGATTGGGGGAACCCAACACTTATTAATAACATGATGACTGCCTTTTCTCGTGCGGGCTACAATTCCACAATCCAACATGAATTCAGAAGAAGAAGTGTGTATACTAAAGCCAATCGCGCATTTCTCGCGCCCGCAGAAGAATCAGGGAAAGAAGTTACAAAATGTGGCTGGATTTGCCGCAAATCCGAAGCTGAGTCTGAAAAAGCTCTTTCTGATTATTTAGATGGTGTAAGAGCCGAAGCTAAACGTAATTATCTTATATATAGGCTCAAGAGTACTTTAGCGTCATGCATGGAGATGTAATTTATTCTCTATGAGTGCGCAATAGATATATTTTTCGTTCCCATATTTCAGAGAAGAAGTTTAGAGAACTTATTCGTTTGTTTTCTCTTGATATTGAGGCCTCAAAAATATCAGTTTTCACAGGCATCAGTCGCAAAACAATCAATAAAATACTTCATGCCATCAGAGTAAGACTTGCCGAGCTATGTGAAGAGCAAGCCATTTTCTCGCAAGGAGTCTTTGAATGTGATGAGAGCTATTTTGGAGCCAGGCGCATTAGAGGTAAAAGAGGTCGGGGAGCAGCCGGTAAAATCATTGTTTTTGGCATCTATGAAAGATACACGGGAAGAGTTTATACATGTATCGCGCCCAACGTAAAAAGTCAGACACTAATTGAGATTATACGGAAGAAGATTCCCTTGAACTCGACAATCTATACCGATGGATTCCGTAGTTATTTGCCTCTTGCTCGATATGGATACCTCAAGCATGAAAGTATTGATCATGGCAAAAACGAATGGGCTCGGAATCAAATCCATGTGAATGGTATTGAAGGTTTTTGGGGCGTGTCAAAGACAAGGATGAGCAAGTTTAGAGGGCTCAGAGTATCTTTATTTTCTCTTCATCTCAAAGAATCTGAATACAGATTTAATCATCGACATGAAAATCTCTACCACTCATTTTAACGAACCTTCGGAAAACTCCGCTAAAGTACTCTTGAACCTATTAGAATCTATTGTCTAATGGCTATCGCTCAAAGCAGGTGTGAGAAGAAAGCCTTTGGAAATCTGAAAGAAAACCTGGATTTGACACTTTCCCAATAACCAGCAATAACTGATAAATATACGCCAATAGAAAATTCTTAAGTTACCGTGACCTTTTCTCTCGCTTCTTGTTGCGCTTCTGTTTTGATGGTGCGAAGAGTGCGGCGAGCAGGTCTTTGGTGGTGCGGGTGAGGTTGGCCCCGGAGGCGGCGGAGAGGGAAAGCGCGCCGTAGCCGGAAAGGACGGCGGGAGAAGGCTCCTGCGACGCCTGCGGCGCGGACGAGGGCGGTCAGGTTGTTGAAGTGGGCGTCCCAGTCCATTTCCTTCTTTTGGGCCAGGTGCTCGTATTCCTTTTTTAACGAACGGGTGATGGCCCCGACGTCAATGAGGGGCGGGCATAGTTGTCTGCAAAGACGCGCTGGCCCGTGAAGAGGCTGGCCAGGTAGTTGAGGCCCTCCCCGGCCAGGGGGATGGAGGTGAGGTCGCCCAGCAGGGCGGTGGCCCTGTACTTCCTCCATTTCTTTTCCTCCTCCTCGTCTTCCTCCTGCCCCTTGAGCCAGGCGATGAACCAAGCCAGCAGCGACGAGGCGACGCCGAGGGAGAGCCAGGACTGGACGGCGTAGAGTCCGTCTTCCACTGTGCTCAAGTGAGAGTAGGTGGGTGACTTTAATTATATGGGCCGGAGATAGTTAAAACAGAAAAAGGCCGTCTCTCCGGAGACGGCCTTTTTGTTAAAGGTGGTAGCCCCACCAGGACTCGAACCTAGAAATACTGAACCAAAATCAGGTGTGTTACCAATTACACTATGGGGCTGTAGAAAAGGGCATTGCTGCCTTTGCGGGGCGTAGTTAATCACAGCGGGCCAGTTCTGGCAAGAGAAAAATGGGTCCCTCCGCGTTTGTATTTCAATTCCGGGGCCTGATGATGCGGGTATAGTTCAGCCTCTTGAACATCAGCAGGGGAATGGCTATGCCAATGACCAGGGAGAAGATGATGAAGAAGGCGGTGATGCCGTTTTTGCAGATATCCACGATCAGCCTGTTCATGGTTTCCATGTCCTGGTTTTCCTGCATGAACTGCATCAGGGCCAGAATGGTCTTGTAGGCATACACGCCGGGAATCATCGGCAGAAGGGAGGGGAAGGCGAAGATTTCCGCGGGGCATTTCACCAGCTTGGCCGTCAGCACGCCCAGCATGCCTATGGTGAAAGCGGCTATGAAGGTAGCGCTGGAGATGTCGATGGACCAGGAGTGCATCATATAGAAGCGGAAGGCGTGGCCGACGGCCGCGAGCAGGGCGGAGACGGCGATCGCCCGCTTGGGGGGATTGGAAATGACGGCAAAGCCCGTAGCCGCTATGGCGGCCATCAGGCCGTCCCAGAGGATGGAGGAGAAGAAGTCCGGATTCATAAGCTGTTCACCCCCAGAATAAGCATGGTTGCGGAAAGGCCGATGGTGATGCAGGTGATCATCATGATGGAATGGACGCCCCGGGAAATCCCCATCAGGATGTGGCCGTGCATCAGGTCCATGATGGAGTTGATCATTTGCACGCCGGGAACCAGGAACAGAACGCTCGTGGCCAGCGCGATCTGGGGCGTCTCCCCGAACTGGAAGATGACGGCGCAGGCCGCCGCCATAGAGGCCGTGAACGCGGACAGGATGACCACGCCCAGGGGATTGAATTTCAGCCGGGAGAATTGCTGCTTTGCCAGAAAGCCCAGCAGGGTGGCGCCGAAGACGGTCAGCATGGCCCAGATGTCCCCGTTGAACAGGCGGCAGAAGGCGGCATTGCCCACGCTGACCAGGAGAAGATCCGTCCAGGGGGAAAAGCGTTTTGTCGCCGCAATGGACCGGAAGGCCCTCTCCATTTCTTCAATGCTGACGTTGTTGTCTACGGGAAGCCAGCTCAGTTCACTGAGCTGCTGGATCAGGTTCAGGTTGAAGGCCAGCGGTTTCAGTTTCCTGACGGAAGTCCGGCGCAGATTCTCGTCATCCGTGCTGATGAGGCTCATGGTGATGTTGCGCTGGAAGATGGTCATGTCCGCCGCGTACCCGTAGGCGGCGGCAATGCGGGAGATGTTGCGCACGGCCCGGTTGGTGTGCACCCCGGCGCCCATGAGCGTGGTGGCGTATTCCAGCAGGAACTCGGACAGGGCCTGAATCTGGTCTGTATGGGGCATTGGCTGGAGGAGCAAGGAAAGAAAGGGGCGGGTCAGGAATGGGCCTGCTGTTTTCTGGCGGCGTAGTCCCGCTGCTGGTCCCCGTCCGTGGCCCCTACGGAGAAGTAGGAGCTTTCCGGGTGGGAGAATACCAGCGCACAGACGGCGGAAACGGGCTGCATCATCCATGTTTCCGTCAGGCTCATGCCCGCCTCTTCTCCGGCATGGAGCAGGCGGAACACGGTTTCCTTTTCCTGATGGTCCGGCTGGCTGGGGTAGCCGCAGGCCGGGCGCACTCCCGTTCCGGCGGGTATGCCCCACAGCACGCGCAGTTTTTCATGGGCGGCCCCGGCAAAGGCTTCCACCAGCCGGTCCGCCAGGGAACTGACCAGAAGGGCGCGGTAGGAATCATTCCTGGCTTCCCATTCCTGCGCCCATCGCCTGGCTCCGTGGATGCTGACGGCCATGGCCCCGATGTAGTCCTTCACCCCTTCCGGGGCAATGAAGTCCGCCAGGGCCAGACGCTTCCTTCCCTGGGCGTTCAACTGCTGCCGCTGGGTCAGCAGGGTGGCCTGCGGCATGGTTCTGGATTCATCCGTCCAGACGGTGATGTCGTCATGGTTGGGAGCGGAATTGGCCGGGAAGATGCCGATGACGCCGCGGGCCTGGTAGCGGTTTTCCTTGACGGCCTGTTCCAGCAGGTCGCGGGCGTCCTTGTACAGGGCCGCGGCAGCGTCCGCCTTGGCCGGGTCCTTGGTGCGGAATTCCTGCCGGGAGTCGCTCCAGACGCCGTGCAGTTCCCAGGCATGGAAGAAGGGTGTCCAGTCGATGCGGCCGACCAGTTCCTGAATGGTCACGTAATACCGGGGATCGTCGCTGCAGCAGCCGCAGCTGACTGGACTGTGCAGGCTGCCGATGGAAACGGGCCCCAGACGCTCCGGCACGGGCGGCGCATAGCCGCCGTCCGCGCCCCGCCAGCGCAGTTCCCGTGCTTCCTCCAGGGAGAGGAAGTCCTTCGAAGGCTTGTTTTCATGGCTGGTGCGCAGTTCCTCCTGCCGTTCCTTGACGGCGGAAATGTAGGAATCCTTTTTTTCTCCCACCAGGGCCGCCGCGGCGGGCACCACCTGGGAGGCGTCGACGGTATGGACCACGGGCCCCTCGTAATGGGGGGCGATCTTCAGCGCCGTGTGCAGGGCGGACGTGGTGGCGCCCCCCACCATCAGGGGAACGGTCATGCCGCGGCGCTGCATTTCCGCCGCCACGTGGGACATTTCCTCCAGGGAAGGGGTGATGAGGCCGGAAAGCATCACCAGGTCCGCATTTTCCTGCTCCGCGCGGTCCAGAATCGTGTCGCAATGGACCATCACGCCCAAGTCCACTACTTCAAAGCCGTTGCAGCCCAGAACCACTCCGACGATGTTCTTGCCGATGTCATGCACGTCCCCCTTCACGGTGGCGATCACGGCCTTGCCCGTTTTGGAAGATCCTTTCCTGTCCGCCTCAATGTACGGGGTCAGCCATGCCACGGCCTGCTTCATCACACGGGCGCTCTTCACCACCTGGGGCAGGAACATCTTTCCGTCGCCAAACAGTTCCCCCACCACCTTCATGCCGTCCATCAGCGGGCCTTCAATTACCTTCAGGGGGGAACCCAGTTCCTTGAACGCCTCCTCCGTATCCGCGTCCACAAACTCGGTGATCCCTTTGACCAGGGCGTGTTCCAGCCTCCCGGTCACGGGCTGTTCCCGCCAGGCCAGCACGGGTTTCCTTTCCGCGCCCGCCTGCGCTTTTTCTGCGGCCAGCTTCTCCGCGTAATCTGTCAGGCGTTCCGTGGCGTCCGGCCTCCTGTTCAGCAGAACGTCTTCGATCAGCTCCAGCCTTTCCCCGGGAATGTTGTCGTACACCTCCAGCATGCCGGCGTTCACGATGCTCATGTCCAGCCCCTGCCGGGTGGCATGGTACAGGAAGGCGGAATGCATGGCCTCCCGTACCGGGTTGTTGCCCCGGAACGCAAAGGAAACGTTGGAAATGCCGCCGGAAATGTGGGTATGGGGCAGGTGGGTGGAAATCCAGCCCGCCGCCTTGAAGAAATCCAGGGCGTAATTGGCGTGTTCCGGAATGCCCGTGCCGACGGTCAGCACGTTGGGGTCAAAGATGATGTCCTCCTCCGGGAACTGCACCCGGTTCACCAGCAGGTCATAGGCCCGCTGCGCGATGCGGACGCGGTCCTCGTAATTGGCGGCTTGTCCTTCCTCGTCAAAGGCCATCACGACGACCGCCGCCCCGTACCTTTTGATCAGGGCGGCCTTCCTCAGGAATTCCTCCTCCCCTTCCTTCAGGGAAATGGAGTTGACGATGCCCTTGCCCTGCATGCATTGCAGCCCGGCTTCCAGCACCTCCCATTTGGAGGAATCCACCATGAAGGGGACTTTGGCGATGTCCGGCTCCGCGGAAACCAGGTTCAGGAAACGGACCATGGCCTCCCGGCCTTCAATCAGACCGTCGTCAAAGCAGAAATCCAGCACCAGCGCGCCGTTTTCCACCTGCTGGCGCGCGATGGAAACCGCCTCCTCATAGTTCCCCTCCCGGATCAGGCGGGCGAATTTGGGGGAACCCGCCACGTTGCAGCGCTCCCCGACAAAAAGGGTGTTTTTTTCACGGGTATGGTTATAGGCCTCATACCCGGACAGGCGCAGGGCGGGGGACTGGGCGGCAGGAATGCGGGGGGGAAGCCCCTCCACGGCCCGGGCGATGGCGCCGATGTGTTCAGGAGTGGTGCCGCAGCAGCCGCCCACAATATTCAGGATGCCCAGGGAGGCATACTCCTTCATGAATGCCGCCATGTCTTCCGGAAGCTGGTCGTAGCCCGTGGGGCTGAGCGGGTTGGGAAGCCCCGCGTTGGCGTAAATGGAAACATAGCAGTCCGCAAGCCCGGCGATTTCCTCGGCAAAGGGGCGCATCAAATCCGCACCCAGGGCGCAGTTGATGCCCACGGAGAAGGGCCGGACGTGGCGGATGGAATTCCAGAACGCCTCAATCGTCTGGCCGGACAGGGTGCGCCCCGCCTTGTCCGTCAGCGTTACGGACACCATCACCGGAACGGCGGCGTTCGGCTGTTCATCGAACACCTCTTCCATGGCGAACAGGGCCGCCTTGGCGTTCAGCGTATCGAAAACCGTTTCCAGCAGAATCAGGTCCACCCCGCCTTCCAGCATGGCCAGCACCTGTTCCCGGTAGGCTTGCCTGAGCTGGTTGAAATTCACGGACCGGAAGCCCGGATCATTCACGTCAGGAGACAGGGAGCAGGTGACGGGCATGGGGCCGATGGACCCGGCCACGAAACGGGGCCGGCCGTCGCGCGCCTCCGCCTCGTCGCAGGCCCGGCGGGCCAGGGAAACGGCAGCCAGGTTCATGTCCCGCACCAGGGATTTTAAAACGGGGGAATCCACCACTTGCTGGAAGTAGGATTGGTCCTTGCGCTTCCCCTCTTCCGGATGATGCCAGAAATAGTCGTGCTGCCCAATGCTGGTCGCTCCAAAGGAACAGGTTTCAATGATATCCGCACGGCCCGTATCCAGAAAGCGGCGGTGCACGTCCAGAATCACCTCCGGCCTGGTCAGCACGAGAAGGTCGTTGTTGTTCTTCAGGTCGTTGGGATACAATTCCGTATCCGCGAAGCGCGCTCCCCGGTAATCCTCCTCCTTCAGCTTGAACTTCTGGATATTGGTGCCCATGGCGCCGTCCAGGATCACAATCCTTTTGCGCAGTTGATCTTTGAGATAATCAAGACGTTTGAGTCGGGATGCTTTGGTCATAAGCGGGCGCGGAAAATCTACAGCCCGTATCCTCCGTGAACAAGAATAATTGGCGTCACCCTTTTCGGTACGGGCGCGTATCGGAAAAATGCCTTGGCGAGTGAATTTCTTGAGGTACAGGTACTGGATAAAGGCATGTCCGGAATTGCCGTGCATCCCGCACCTCGCCAGGGCACGGAAAGCCGCCGCACTATCATCATAAAGTCCGGCGACGGAAAAGCGTGCATGAGCCGGTACGCGGGCGAAAAGTGATCGGGAAAACGTATTCTTGTTTCAGCACGGGGATGTGGAAAGCCGGGAAAGGATTTTAACGTGATTCAGGACGTATAGCTTTGATTGTCTGCAAGTTTTTATTGGGAAGGATGACGTGCGGAAAAAGAGAAGTGTTAATAGAATGTATATAATATGTGAATAACTAATCAACGGGAATCTTGGAAAAGGGCTGGAAACTTCCGGACGGTCGCACCGGAACAACACCGGAAAAAAGAAAAGGGGTGGGGAAGCTTTCCTCTCTAAATGAATAAATGCGACTGCATCTACTCATCTCTTATCAGGAAAAATGGAGAATCCCTGCCATCTTCCGGCAGACGGAATGCATGGGGCGCAGGAGAAGCCGGGAACGGCCTCCGCCTGCCGCAATTATTCGGACGGATGCGGACTCTGGGGCTGTGGCTTCTCCTCCGGCAGCATGCCGGGGGGAAGGAACAGGGCGGCTTCAGGAACCAGCACGGGCTGGGGAATGCCGGGGCCAGACCAGGCTACGGACATGTGGTCCGGACCGCCGTCCTCCTTGTGAATCACCTGGAGAAAGTAAAACTTGCCCGCTTCCAGGTGAACGGGTTCGGATGACTGGTTGGGCTGGTTGGTCCAATTATGGCGGTCGGAATATCCCTTCACGGTGGCAATGCAGCTCATGTCCTTCTGGGTGGCGTCCTTGCCCAGCCACAGCTCGGCGGAATCGTCGGAAGACAGATAAAGGCGGTATTCTCCGGTAGCCGGGACGCGGAGCAGGGCGGAATAACGGGCTCCGTACTGGTCGCCCAGATTTTCTGCGTCCAGCCGGACGATCTTCCGGATGTCGGAAGAAGGCTTTTCAAAGACCTTCCGGTGCGTCAAATCCTTTACCGAACCTCCCGGAATGCCGAACCACAGCTCCTGAACCACGCCGGAGGGAAACTCCTCCGCGGGGGAGTCGGCGGCTGTTCCTGCCAGGGCTGTGCAGAAAAGAAGGCTCAGAACGGTAAGAAAAACATTCATGCAGTGTCGGGTGGAGGGGATGCTCTCTGCAACGACTACGGGCGGCATGGAAGCATTCTTTCAGAAACGGCGTCATTCTTTGGGGCTGGTGTCATCATTGCCGGTCTCCGTATCCTGTCCGGCGTCCCGGTGGCGGCGGGAACCGTTCCGCCAAACCATCCAGCCGATCAGGAAGGCAAGCACGCCCAGCCCGGCAACCCGGCGCGGTGTGGAAATGCCGGATTCTTCCGTCCCGGAGGGTTCCTTTTCCATCCCGCCCGGCTCCTGGGCCTGGAGGGAACCTGCAAGGAAAAAGGCCGCCAGCGCCGTGGCGGCAAGAGTGCGGTGGAGAGAAATAGGCCGTTTCATCTTTTGTGAAAGGTTAAAACAGGCCGGAACCCCATTCAACCATATTTCCCCGGCTGTCCCGATTTTCCGCAAGTCCTGCGGCCTGCCGCCGCAGAAGGGCCGTCATTTCCGGGAAAAATGTGGACGCGAACGTTTTTTTTGCAGAAAAAACTTGCGGTGGCACCATGGTCATGCTAATTTCCCTCCGTCCTCTACAGGACACACCAAGACGAAAGTCAAAGGGGTATTAGCTCAGTTGGTAGAGCGCTTCAATGGCATTGAAGAGGTCAGCGGTTCGAACCCGCTATGCTCCACCAAATAAAGGCCTGCAAGAAAGAATCTTGCAGGCCTTTTCCGTTGATGCGCTGTTCACGATTGCCATAAACGCCTTGTGAAAAGACGGGGTCAACGCCAACATCGGTGGGAATAGAGTTTTGAAGAGGATGATCAGCGGTCAAATCCTCGGCATTCCACAAGTACTCTCAAAGGGTAGTATCCGTAAGCTCGTTTTTGGATGAGCTTTATCCTGCGTTGGAACTCCTCCGTGATTCCATTGTTCTTGCTGTAGCTCCACACCGGCCATTTCCTGATGGTTTCACTTATTTTCTTGAGTTCCGGTGGGCTTGGCTATTTCGATTCTCTTCTTGGTTTATTCAAGCCATCAACTATATAAAAAGGCTCGCTTTTGGCGCGTCTTTTTCGTTTTCTAGAGTGCAGGTAGCACTGGTTTATTAATAATCTGGGTACAAGAGGATTCTATATAGCTGAACGGCCAGTGGAATACTGAAAGATCTGGCGTTTTTTCCCGCCCAATCTCTTGTTCAAATAATGCTTGCGTGTTGAAATCCTTGGAATTATATCACTATTTTATGAAATGGCTACTGTTTTTCTTCCTGGGTTCTTGTGTCGCTTTTAGTGGAGATATCAGGGGTGTTGTGATTAATGTCATTGATGGTGATACCATTATTGTTTTGGAGAAAACGAAGGAAGAAAAGATTGTTCATAAAGTGCGTCTTGAAGGCATCGACGCACCGGAAAGGGGTCAGGACGGTTACGAGGACGCGAAACATTATTTGGAAAAGCTAATTTGGGGAGAGACTGTTACCGTACAGTACACCGAACGTGACAGGTATGGCCGCATTTTGGGATTGGTGGTATATGGGACTGTCCCCGTGAACGAGGAAATGGTCAGGGAGGGATGGGCTTGGCGTTACAAGCATTCCACCAGTCGGAAACTTGCCTCCCATGAATCGGATGCCAAAACAGGCAAAAAGGGGGTGTGGTCGGAACCGAATCCGGTTCCGCCCTGGGAATGGAAAGCCGGGAAGAGGAGGGAGGAAAGCTCCAAAGAGCGATAAGAAAGGTTCCTGCTAATAATTAGTCCGTGAGTTTGCGGGGGAGCGGAAGTACAGACAGGTGCCGGAGATGTTTGGGGAGGATAATCAAAATGAAAATGGTATTTCCTTGAGTCATTCCCGATAGAAGGCAAATTTTCGGCAGGATTTTGTTTTCTGTTAGGCTGGAAGTTGTTTTCCCAGTCCCGCATGGTTTCCATGATGATAGATGCGGAGCCGTTTATGGAGTTGACCCCGGCAGCATGTTGCCCTACGATTTTCTGTAATTCAGAGGTGCCTTGGAAATGCCGTTTCCAGGTGCTCCGGATTTCCAATCCCAACCCTCTATGATGAAAAAGAATATTTTCCCTGCATGGGGAATGGCCTGTCTGGCGCTGCCGTTGTTCTCTCTCCTGATGGCGGCGGCTGTTGATTCCTGTGGCAACATGAACATCGTCAAGTATCTGATGGAGGAATGCAATGGTGATTCCACTCTGTGTGTTCCAGGCTGGGAGCAAAGCGGAAACCGTTGTTTGTGAAAATGATCAGCAAATTGGGAAAAATGAGCCGGTGCTTTTGGAGCAGGAAGAAGAAGATCCTGATTTTGGCGCTGAAGACAGGATTGGCGGCGGTAATTGCCGTGGGAGTCCTGGTAGCCGTCTCCGAATGGTATACGGATTTCTCTTCACGGGACCGACTGTTTGACCATCCTCGTGATGTCCCCGTCAGAACCGTAACGCTGGTGCTGGGATGCTCCCCTACCTTCTTGGGCGGTCCCAACGGCTATTTTAATAACAGAATGGACACGGCCGCGGAACTTTGGAGGGAGGGAAAGGTTACTGTGTTTGTCGTATCCGGAGACAATTCCTCCCACGCCTATAATGAACCGGAAGCAATGAAACAGGCCTTGGTGGAGCGGGGAGTTCCGGAAGACCGGATTGTCTGCGATTTTGCCGGATTGAGGACTCTGGATTCCGTGGTGCGGATGAAGGAGGTGTTCGGAGTCTCTCAAATGATCGTCGTTTCCCAGACCTTTCATAACAGACGCGCCCTGGCGATTGCCCGGTACAACGGGATGGACGCCTATGCCGTGAATGCTCCGGACGTGCCCAATCGTCGTTCCCGGGTTAAAAGCTGGATCAGGGAACGCGGCGCCCGCGTGTGGATGATGATGGATTTGTGGCTGTGGGGCAGGGAACCCCGGTTTTTGGGAGATCCGGTCGCACTGCCGGAAGAGGATGGGGGAACAATCCAAACGCCCCATAACTCTTGAAATGTCATGAGGCGTTTTTTCGGGCGGTCCGTCAGACCGGCAGGAATGAACGGACCTTCTTCCAGCAGGAATGATGTTTAATCAATAATCCCGGTTACGCGGACCAGTCTGCGGCAGACGCATGGAATGGTCCAGCGTTCCTGTGTGAACAATCCGTCATGTGTATGAAAAGGAATATAGAGATTGGCAGCATCTGCGGGCAATGCTAGCGTGGGCCACATGAACGGAGAAGATGATCTGGTCCGGGAAGCGCTGCCTCCGCGCTGGCTGGAGTGGGCCGTGGAAATCCAGTTTCTGGCCCAGGCGGGAATCACTTACGCCAAAGACCCTTATGATTTGGAGCGTTTCGAGCGACTGAGGGATATTGCCGCTGAAATCATGAGTGCCAAGTCCGGGGTGGATATGAATACGGTCCGCGGCCTGTTTTGCAATGAAACGGGATTTCAAACGCCCAAGATGGATACGCGGGCGGCCATTTTCAGGGACGGCAACATTCTTCTGGTCAGGGAAACGGAGTCCGGCCTGTGGTCTCTGCCGGGCGGCTGGGTGGATGTGAACCAGACCGTACGGGAAAATACGGCCAAGGAAGTGTGGGAGGAAGCCGGCCTGAAAGTGGAACCCGTCCGGTTGATAGCGCTTCATGACCGCAACAGGCATAATCCTCCCCCCTATGCCTACGGAGTCTGCAAAATCTTCGTTCTCTGTGAAGAACGGGGTGGAAGCTTCCGCCCCAATGTGGAAACGTCTGAAAGCGGATGGTTCGGCAGGGAGGAACTGCCTCCCATGGTTCTGGAGAAAAATACGCCTGAACAGGTGCGGCTATGTTTTGACGCCGCGTCGGATCCACTCTGGAATCCCGTTTTTGATTAAAAGAGAAACGGCGGAGTAGTAACGAACGGAAAATCCCGCTCAGGCCGCGGAGTGTGAACCTGCGTTGATTTTTTCGGCATGGAACGCCGGGCCGCCCTAATTTGTGTAGAGGAGAGTGCCATGTCCTTTCATTGCGAGTTTCACCATGGCAAAAATTTGGGGGACGGCAGGCTTCCACAGCATGATCTCCTTCAAGGCCTTTCAATGCTGTTTTTAAACAGATGAGGAACACTGCTTTATTTTCCTGAGGGCGCGGTATTCCTTTTGAACGTGATGCGTTGGATGCAGGTGTTGCGGGAAAGTATGAGAATTATAATAAAGCGTTCATTTCTATTGTTTTTTATTCTGTAAATTGAAAGTTATTCAGTTATGGATAAGGATGGATCTGAACCTTTTCATAAATAAATGAAGATAAATATGGATAAAATTATTACCATCAACGGTGTTTTTATGGCGACTCAGAATGATTTTACCGAGCACGTCGAAAATACGAACATTCATATCATGGAAGAAGAACGTACGGCATGGAATGCTAAAGCTGATGCCCGGGAACTGGACTCCAAACTGGATGCCGATGTTTTCACTGCTCATGAATCCAATAATGTAAAGCATGTTTCAGCAAAAGAGAGAGAAAGATGGAACAGGGCGCCGGAAAGCGACGGAGCCGGGAATATGATTCTAGCGGGTAGTCTGACCGCCGCGGGTGGTATGTTTACGGAACCCGTCAATGCCGTGGGAGGAGTGAATATTCCTGTCAGTCCTGTGGCCGATACGGATGCGGCCCGCAAACTGGATTTGTCCCGTCCCCTGTTTTTGCCGGATGGCAACAATAAGGGTACGTTGGGCTGGAATCTGTTTGTCCGGAACGGACGTCCGACAACCTATTTCGGGCATTTGGTGAACCTGGATGACCCTGTATTGATTCTGCAGAACTGTGTTCAGCAGGGAGACAATTTTTCAGGACACCTGCGGGGAGAGTATACTTACACTCTGGATTTGTGCGGTTACAGAATTGATGATGCCAATGGTTCCAGCCGCAATACGAGACCCCAGGGAGTGCATTGCCAGTGGGGAAGGCTATATAACGCAAATCCTGTATCTCCCACGGCCAGACCGGCCAACAGGTATGATACCGCTCTTGCGATAGCTGATGGCTGGAGGGATTATACAGGCGGAAGCCCGATGGTGTGGCCGATTTCCACTGGCGGAGACGGCAAGCAGAGATTCGGATTTGTGGCCGGATTCCGGAATAACCTGCTCAACGGGCGCAATCTGGATTATTTATTTGCTGTTCTGCCTTCGGACTGGGTAAGGCTTGTTCTGTATTCGCCCGGTTATGTAGATAATCAAGGCGATCTGGTTAACAAGCAGTGGCATAATAATATCTATTTATTTGCCCAGGACTGCCGGGGTGAGAGTTATTATATTGGTTATTCCATTAATGCCGGCTGGTCGGATTACGCGCTTGCCATGAGCAACCACGGGAGAGACGGCGTGTTGAAAATGGCCATATACTCGGGAGACGTCTACGGATTGAGGAATCGGTCCGTTTGCATCCATGCGGGATCAGATATTAGGACGACGGGACGTTATCCCATCAGTCAGAGCCTGTTCAAGCCGGATCGTACGGCACAAGTACTGTCCGTGTCCATTTCTTTAAAAGATACTTCCTATGAGGTAGTGGACAAACCGGAGTGGATTACCGTATCTGCCCAGGATGGCGGTACTTTGAAATTGGCCTTGACAGCTAATGATACAGGCGCTGAACGCCTTGGCTTGATTGATCTCAGGATGAGCAATGGAGTAACCTATTCCATTGTAGTTTACCAACAGGCCTGAAAGATGAGGAACGCCCATACGGATAGGATATTTTCCGTATTCATGATTAAAAGGCGGCAATGATATTACAGTCCATCCCGGACGTAGAAAACACGTTCGGGATGGACTTTTCTGTTCCTGGATGAAAGAAGGGCATGCCCGGACGTTCCAGAGGGGTGATCGTGAAGCAGAAGATTTGAAAGCTTGTGATGAAGTGCCGCTTCAGCAGTAAATGGAAAACGCTTCAAATCAATATATAGCCGGTACAGATCATGGCCGTGTCATTCGTTGATGAAGGAGCGGAAATGATGGAAAAGTGCGCTTGACGAGAAACAGCTGTTGCTGTCAGGAGAAGTTGAGATGCCCGACACATTATCTTATTTTTCATCAGATTGTTGTCCACTCCGGAATATTTCCCTGTTCATGAAAAACCGTATTCCGCTTCCCCTGGTTTTCTGTTTTTGCATTAGCGGCCTTTTTCAAGCGGTTGAAGCGGATATGCCTGGAAAGAACATGGAATTGTGCCAAAGCTGGAGATGTCCCGCTTCTCCGGCTTTTCTCTTTGCCTGCAAGAATAAATATTAATCATGCATAACTATATTAAAATAAATATATTATATATAAATTGATTTTTTCTATTTTCGAATATGATTTCTTGTCGTTCTCAGCAGCCTTTCCCTTCTTTTCTTGATTTGAAACTGTGAATTTCATGAAAACGCCGGATTTGGTTTTATCAGTATATAGTAATTTGATTATTAATGTTTTTGATTAATCTGATTTTCACAGGCGGTCCGGCAATCAAATGTCAGAAAGAAGTCCTGAAAACCAGTAAACTTTAATTTTCTTATTCTACAGAGAAAGACAAAAAAAGTACTCCCTGCTGAACGGAGATTATTCATATAAAGTATTTTTTGCAAAGAGATTGCAAAATCTGCGCGGATTTCAAATTCGCAGGCAATACAAATTATATAATTTTTACTCCAGTTCAGCTACTTGTACTTGATATAGAAAAATTTGGATGAGTAAAATTTGCAGAAGGCAGTATGATGAAGAATATATAAAATATTTATAATAAAATATTTTTTGTGAATTTTTAAGCTGTCATGTAAAGGACGAATTTGAAATCCGGTAATCTAGGCCCAGAAATTGGTTTGCCTATGTATAAGTTTTTTGGAAAACGCGTATTGGATGTAGTTATTTCATTATGTGCATTTATACTTATTTTTCCTGTTCTGGCGATTATTTCCATAATTCTTGTGATTAATACAGGAAGGTCTCCGTTTTTTTTACAAGTGCGTGTAGGATATCGTGGAAAATTATTCAGGATTTTTAAATTCAAAACAATGACAGATGCCCGCAATTCGGAAGGGCACTTGCTTCCGGATGATCGGAGGTCTTTTCCGTTGGGGACTTTTTTACGTCACTATTCCCTGGATGAACTGCCCCAGTTGATCAATATCATCAAGGGTGACATGTCCCTTGTAGGTCCCCGGCCATGGATTCCGGAGCAGTTGGCTGTTTTCCCCGAACGCTACCGCACGGAACGCTGCTCCGTCCGCCCCGGATTGACCGGAATGGCCCAAGTGTACGGGAGAAACGGTATTCCGTTCTACAGGCGGTTGTGCTGCGACCTTGTTTATACCCGGAATGTATTTCTGTTCACGGATATCAGGATCGTTTTCCAAACCATTGTCCGGATCATAACCCGCAAGGATGTCCAGCAGTGCAGGGACGCTTTCCGGAATACCACGGGCAGTATTCTGATCAAAAACGATCTTTCCGTGCCGGTGGTGTTTCCGTTCGGGCAGGAGGAGTCCTGACTTGTTCTCATCCAGTTGTATGAAATCACACACCATCATACCTACCTAGCGACCATGAATATTCGCACACTTTTTTCTTCCGGAATTTTCCGGCTGACTTCTCTGGCTGTCTGTATCCTGCTGCTGGCCTCCTGAAAAAAATAAGTTGCCTTTCCTCCCCCCCGCGCGTGGGCGGCAATAGCGTGGATGAACCATGGCGGCGCCATCTCCACGGAAATCCCGCACACCCTGCCTTGCTGGATTCCCGGTATTCTGGGACTGGGCTCCCTGTGTGTTCTGCTGACGGAAAATACGTTCTTTCGTAAAATCGCTCAGGCATGCGCCCCCCTCTTCTTCTTCATTTATGCCATTCATTGCCTGATCCTGCCCTACTTGATGCCGCTCCTGTTAAAAATCCTTCCTGGGGGAATCCCTTCTGCCATGGTTGCGACGGTTCTGATATTTGCAGGAGCATTCTTTCTTCATCAATGGGTGGTCCGGCATTACCCCGGCTGGGAATACCTGATCTTTGCCCAAAAGCGGAAAAATCCGGCGGTCACGGGAAGAAAAAGGAGAAATTTGCCGCCGACACCCTCCGCTCCGCCTCCATTAATGAATTCCGTCTTTAGTGGGATTCTATTTTTTCTGTGCCTTCTGATCAGGAAAATGGGAACCTGCATGCTTGAGAGACATAATCTTTTCAGATGAGCCTGAGCCTCTGCTGATGCTCCTTTTCCAATTTCTCCTCCACCGCTCTCAATATCCATTCTTCTATGGACAAAGCCTTTCTTGGCGGCCATATTTCTGGGCAACAACGGTTTCATCCAGTCCCGACGTTTCACGCAGGATGATATTTTTCAGGAACGGGTAGAAACTTTCAACGAAGTGGGCAACACGCGTTGCCGTCTTATTCGATGAACGGAAAGATGGGTGCGGCTGGACCAAGCCATCAGCTCACCTGTAGAGGGAGGGAAATCATTCCTGGAATCCAGGGATGCGATTGCTGACCGTAGAAGCAGCACCGTCCGGAAGGGCGCGGGTTTTTCACCAGCCAGAATTTTTGGAGTTCACGATGGTGGACGGGATGGCAGTGGCGTTTTTCAACCGCTTCACGACAAGCAATAACAAAGAATAACAAGCATGAATAAAATTACTTCTATCAATGGAATTCTCCTGACTCCTCTGGATGAATGGAGTGAGCATGTGGAGAAATAGCACATGTTACAGAGGAAGAGCGCAGTACGTGGAACGCGAAGGTGGATGCTTCCGCTCTTTCTGCAAAAGCAGACGCGTCTTCCTTTAATGCACACAAAGAAGATGCAGCAGCCCACATAACGGCTAAAGAACGTGAAACGTGGAACGGCAAGCAGGACAAACTGACAGATGAAGCGGGCAACATGACGCTGGATGGCGATTTGTCGGTGGCCAGTACCATCAACGCCAACGGAGGCATTAATATTCCGCTGGCCGCATCACCTAATACTCCGGCGAGTGCCGTCAACCGCCTGTGCTCGCTGGGGATGGCCGCTGTGACTGATGCGTTTTCCACGCAGAGCTTTCTTTCTGCGTTCACGCTTTACGGCAATTCCGTTGCCGTTGAACAGACGGTGCCGGGGTGGTGTTGGATGCTGCGAAAAACGGCCGCTGCAAATGGTACAATTCAAGTCAATTTGATAAGTCCTTTCCTGGGAGTGTGTAATTATTCCGGTTGGCGGGGATTTGTGTTGCCTATTGCTTTGGGCAATAACGGCAGCAGGAATGCCCGCAAATTGACCTTTTTTGTCGGTACTACGGACAATCTGACCAAAAAGACGGCAGAGGATCTGGATATGTTTACTTTGTCTCCGGCGGCTGGGAATACCGGTACTTTTGTGCGTTTCATCGACGTGACGTTTTACCAGATCAATGACAGCACCACTACTCCTGCGGGTTATCCTGTCCGGGTGCGTGAGTTGCTGTACAATAAGTCAGAGGCGAAGTGGGTCGTGTATGAAACAAATTCGGTCATCCCGTCTTTCAATACCGCTCCGTCCTGTAATATGTTTTTGTCTTACCAGCAATCAGATACATCATCGTCCATTCCTGCGGGGCTGTGGATAGGCAGTAATGGCTATGATGCGCGAAGGTTGTTGAGAATTGCCGATTTGCATGCCGTGACAGATTCATTTAACTGGATGGGCGTTAACTCTCTGTATTGGGATTGTGAGGGTTACAATTCGCATAGTTATGTCGGAGCCATGCACCAGATGACGGCTCCGGGATACAATCAGCAAAACGGAGCTTATCATGCCTTTACGTCGTTGGAAACCCGCTTAATTCAGTCAACTTCCACTTATGATTTTACGCCTTATGAATAGTTCAGAGATACAGATTCAGTTTCCACGGCCCGGCGAATAGGAGCAATTCACCCTGGCGGCCATCTATTGAGGATGCGCACGGCTACATGCTTGCCTACCTCTACATGGCGGCGGAGATACCAGCTAATAACGCCCCAGTTCAGGAAACAGCCCACTGAAGTCCTCTCCCGCCCATCACAGGGGAGGGCTTCTTCATGCCTGCAAGACACACCTCCGACTGCAAGACATTGTTTCCAAAACGAATTTCAATGTCTTGCAGTTTGTCTTGCAGTTTTATAAAAACAAAAACCGCAAGCGTTATTTTTCAAACGCTTGCGGTTGTTTTGAAATGGTGGAGGCGACGGGAGTCGAACCCGTGTCCTGAAGGCCGTTGATACCGGCATCTCCATGTTCAGACGCATGTTGCTGCTTTCACGGCTGCTTCGTCATGCGCCAACTAGGCAGGCTCGCTAGTTGCCTGTGGAAGTCTCGTGCGTTGCGCGGCAACCCCGCATTGCACCAGCCTGCTAAATCTTCGTCGTTCCCTCTAGCAGGCGTTGAGGTTCTGACGCGGCTGAACTAATTAGGCAGCCAGAGCAAGGTCGTTAGACTCTGCATTTATTTTTTTAATCGGCTTTTTAGAAGGCCAGCCGATTAACCTTCACATGCAGCCAGCACCGCAGACTTCCAGTCGAAACCATGGCGCCCCCATATGTATTGCCGGTATAGACAAAAAATCCTGCCGTAATGTTCAGGCAGGAATCATGCTTTACCGGATGTGATGCAAGTGGCACGCCCGTAGGGATTCGAACCCCAAACCTTCTGATCCGTAGTCAGACGCTCTATCCAATTGAGCTACGGGCGCTTTGACTTGCGTCGTGTACCGCATAAGCGGTGAAGAAAATATAGATTTTTCTTCGGGAAAGTCAAGATGTTTGTGATGTAATTTGATAAAATAATCAGCATTTTCTTTTTCCGATGGACGGAATCTTCTCGTACCGAGCGGCTGGCATTCCGTCCTGATCATGGGGAAAGGCGTTGCGCGGCAGCGTGTCCTGTGGCACACTATGTGGAGAAGATGAGTGGGTTCAAGCTGATCAGATCGCCCATGGAGGCATTGAAGGAACACTTCGGGTTTTCCGGGCTGAGGGAAGGGCAGGACCGCGTGGTGGCTGCCATCATGGAGGGCCGCAACGTTCTGGTGGTAATGCCTACCGGGGGCGGCAAGTCCCTGTGCTACCAACTTCCCGCTTTGTGCCGGGAAGGCGTGTGCCTGGTGGTTAGTCCGCTGATTGCCCTGATGAAGGACCAGGTGGATGCCCTTGTTGCCAAAGGCATTCCCGCGACCATGATCAACAGTTCCCTGAGTTTTCCGGAGCAGAAGGAACGCCTGTCCGGCATGAAGGAAGGAAGCTACAAGCTGGTGTACGTAGCTCCGGAACGCTTTGGCCACGAGGGATTCATGAGAGCCCTGGCGGGAGTGGACGTGAACATGGTTGCCGTGGATGAGGCTCATTGCCTGAGCCAGTGGGGGCATGATTTCCGTCCGGATTATTTGAAGCTTGGCCGCGCTATTGAGGCCATGGGGCGTCCACAGGTTGCAGCCCTGACGGCCACGGCTACGCCCAGAGTGCGGGACGATATTCTGGAGCATCTGCATCTGGATGATCCTGTAACCATTGTACGCGGTTTTGCCAGGGAGAATCTGCATTTCCGGATTACTGCGTGCGATACGCACAAGGAGAAGTACAAGAGGCTGTACGATCTTGTAAAACGCAACAAGACGGGCATTATTTATTGTTCCACCCGCAAGAAGGTGGAACAGGTGTACGAGGCGCTTTCCGATCTGGGCCTGAGCGTCACGGCTTACCATGCCGGCATGACGGACGCCCAGCGGGAGGAGGCCCAGAACGCCTTCATGAACCGTCAGGCGGACATTGTCATTGCCACGAATGCCTTCGGCATGGGGATCGACCGTGCGGATGTCAGGTTTGTGGCCCATTTTGAGATTCCCGGCAGTGTGGAAGCTTTTTACCAAGAAGCCGGGCGCGCCGGGCGAGACGGACAGGACGCATATTGCGAGCTTTTATTCAACCATGCTGATTTGAGGACGCAGGAGTTTTTCATTGAGGGAGTCAATCCCGGTGTGCCTCTTATTGTGGAGCTGTATGAATTGCTGCGGAAGCATTGCGGCGCGGAATCCCACGACGTGTCCTGGACTTTGGAGGAAATGGCGGAACGCCTCAAATGCCGGAATGCCATGCAGGTGGGAGCGGCCCTGTCCGTCCTGATGCGCAACGGAGCGATCAGCCGCCATGATGTTCCGGGACAGCGGGTGAAGCTGACCAGGGTGGCGGATCCGTCCATGAGCGGCTTGAAAATTCCTCTGGATGAACGGGCCATCCGGGAGAAGGAGGTGCGCGACCGCGAGAAGCTGAAGGCCATGACGGAGTTTGCCTATTCGTCCGGATGCCGCCAACAGTGGATTCTGAATTACTTCGGCGAGGAAGGGGCCGTTCCGTGCGGCCGCTGTGACCAGTGCATGGCGCTGGGTGTGGAGGAAGGCCAGGTGATAGGGGAGGAGGAAACCAGAATTGTGCGGCAGGCATTAAGCGGCATCGCACGCGCTTCCGTCCGCTTGGCGGACGGTTCCTGGCAGGGCCGCTGGGGCAGAACGAAAGTCATCCAGATGCTCAAGGGGTCCAAGTCCCAGGATTTATTGAAGACATCTCTGGTCCGGTTGAGTACGTACGGCATTCTTTCATCCTGGAGTGAGGACGATATACGCCAATTGTTCCGCGCCATGCAGATGGCGGGCCTCACTAAAATGAGCGGGGAAGCGGACCGTCCCCTGATTGCCCTGAGCCCGAAGGGGAACGAGGTAATGATGGGCAGGCAGGCGGTTTCCATGATCTGGCCTTTCGCCCGCAAAAGTGCGGTCCCGGACCGCCGGGGGCAGACCAGAGTCCGTGCCACCGGGGATTTGGCTGCCCTGGGAGAGTTTGACGAAGATTTATTCATGAAATTGAAAGAACTGCGGAATGAGCTGGCCCGGGAAGCAGGGGTGCCCGCTTATGCGGTTTTCCACAATTCCACGCTGGAAGCCATGGCCCGGCTGAAACCGACTACGCGCCGGGGGGCCATGAACATACACGGCATCGGGGAGCGGAAGGCCGCACGTTATCTGGATGATTTTCTGGAGATGATCGCCGAACATTGCGGCGTGTAGGAGGCCGGTCTTTCCGTCTTGCGCTCTCCTCCCGATCTCTCAGAAAAGGAAATACTTCCATTTTCATCCATTGTATAGCAACTGAATGTTACAACGGAGTTACATTTGCCTGCGGAGGGTGGTTGAAGGTTGATTTTCTGAAAACGGGCTGTTTAGTCTGTATTCATGAAAACAGACAATGATACCATGACTGGTGCGGGGCGTCTGGTTCTGGCCGCCGGGGCCGGACTGCTTCCATTCTTCCTGTTTGGAACTTGCGGATGGGCTTCCATGCTTGACGCTACCTCTGGAGAACCTTCCCTGCCAAGTGTAAAGATGGTTCCTAAAAAGCTGGCCCTGTTCAAAAACGGGTACGGCACGGTGACGCTGGAAGGGAAGACGGCGGAAGGCTCCTCCATGGAGCTGGCCGGGCTTCCCACTCCTTCCTACGGCTCATTCTGGCTTTCCACAGAGCAGGGCGTTTCCGTCCGGGAATTGATCAGCAGCAAGGTGAAGGAAATCATCCCCAAGCCGGAATACGGCAGGAATGAATTGCTTGCCGCCAATGCCGGAAAGCTGATCAAGATCACAACCACAGAAGGAGGAATGATTGTAGGAAGAATGGTGAAGCCAGTGAACAACAAGGTCCGGGAATCCAATCGTCCCAATTTGATGGGCTCCCTTTCTTCTCCTGTGGAAGACGGCCGGGACATGAACAGGTCTTTCTTTGCGATGGCGGGAAGCCTCCTGATGCAGACGGAGACTGGACATGTGATGCTTCAGGAAGCCGCGGTTCAACAGGTCGAGTTTCTGGAAAAGGATATTTCCTTTCCCTCTTGGACGACGGACAGAACGCGGTTGGTGATGAACCTTGAAAAACCGGCTCCGGGAAAAACGGTAACCGTGAGCAGCCTGTCTTCCGGGATCAGCTGGCTGCCCACCTACCGGGTAGAGCTGGGTGCGGAAGGACATGCACAATTGCAGTGTAAGGCGACGATCATGAATGAACTGATGGATTTGGAGAAGGTGGATATGGAGCTTATTTCCGGCTTCCCTCGCCTGGCAATGCCCGGGCTGCCTTCTCCCATCTCCATGAAGCAGAACATGAGCGCCTTGTTTGCCGCCCTGGGGTCCGAAAAACCTGGAACGGAATACGCCCGGTCCCTCATGGGCAACTACATGAGCCAGGCCCGTACTCCGCAGCCCATATTCACCATGGAGAAGGCCACGGCCATTGATCCGGGAACCGTCAAACAGGCGGAGGATTTGTTCTTCTACTCCATCCCGGATTTTTCCTGCAACTACCGGGAGACGGTGACCAGGAACCTGTTTGGCGGCGATGTTCCCTACCGCCACATTTATACGTGGGACATTCCCAACCAGAAGGGCCTGTCGGAATGGGACCAGAACCGAGACCGCGGGGCGGCGGCTTCCCCGCTGGACGTCTGGCACTGCATCCAGTTGACGAATGCCCTGAATCTGCCCTGGTCCACGGGAATGGTGGAATTCGTTTCCCAGGGCAGGCTTGCCGGGCAGAGCACGCTCACCTTCACCAATCCGGGAGAACGTGTCCTGGTTAGGCTGAATAAATCCATGGAAACCATGGTTCATGTTTCGGAAGAAACGCTTTCTTCCGAGCCAGTGCAGGTGAGAGGCTCCAGCTACCGGAAATACACCATAAAGGGAACTCTGACCATGAAGAATGTTTCCGGCAGGAACATGGAATTCCAGGTAAACAAGGACATTATCGGGACTCCGGAAACTGTTTTGAGAGAAGGAGAAATGTCCAGCCTTCCCAACTGGAACCGTTCCCTGAATCCTAACGGAAAATTCCAGTGGAAACTCACGCTGAAGCCGGATGAGAAAAAGGAACTGGAGTATCAATATACTTATCTTGATTAATTCCTGCCCGTATATTTATGTATTGACATCATTTGGAGTAGTGTGTACCTTCTCCCCCACACATTACCCAGACGGAGCGGTGGCTGAGAGGCTGAAAGCACTCCTTTGCTAAAGGAACGTACTGGCAAAACCGGTACCGAGGGTTCGAATCCCTCCCGCTCCGCCAAAACACTCATTTTTTAAGAGTCTGCACTTCAACGGTGCAGGCTCTTTTTTCTTTGTAAATCAGGGGATTAGCTGTTGGCAGGAATGGTGGGTGAGAGGTATGCGGAAATGGAGAGGAAGATTGCCATGCTTTCCAAGGCATGAAGGAGAAGATGTCCGACTACCGCGATTCCTTTAAATGAAAGCAATTCCCCAAAAAGCCGGATAAGAATATTTTCATTACCTCTTTCAGACTTCCGCAAGAGCGGCAATTCCGACCTTCTGGGCGGCGAACCCGCAGCGTCGGCCACCTGGTAGAAGGTGCGCTTGCGGACAAAACCATCCATTACTGCCTCCCTGCAATGATACTCATCTCTGCCGCCAGAAGGACGACAATGGCGGAATTGATGGACAAGGCACTTGACGCGGGCATCGCCGTTTTGGCCACCCCGTGTATTTTGCTGTGCGTCCAGATGAAGGCGTTCATTGACCATAACGGTTTTCCCGCGGGACGACATGAAAGAAACGCAGAGATGCTGGATTTATTCCGTGAAGAAATAATATCTACCTGAACATCCGGGCGGAAGCCAGGGCCGTGGATGAAGCTTACCGGAACGGGGCCGAAATCCGGCATGTCATTGACATGAAAACCTTGAGGTGGAAGTTAGCGCGAATTTTACGGCACCTCCGTATGCCTGCCGTGCCGGAGGTTCCGGTGCACTTTTGTCCGCGTGTCATGCTTTTCCCGGGCCGGAAGAATTCATGAAGGGGAAAAATGAAGGGTGATTTTGATGGTTCTCCTTGTTCTCCATTTATTTCATGACAGTATAATAAACTGAATATAATTTTTTTATAACTTTTCTTAAGAAGAATGAAAAAATATTTTGCATGATAGTTACTGTAACCATTAACGTGGAATAAAGGAAACAGAAGACGCAAAAGATGTCTTGAGACATTTTTCCTTTCCACGGAAAAGGGAAGGAACGGGATTTCATCCCGCCGAGGAAAACATTTCATAAAACCTTATCGCCATGAGTAAAAGAACGATTAGAAACACTTCCTACGAGGGGGAGCGCCCCCTCTTCTCCTCCCGCCATTTGAGGCTTGAAAACGTCACGATTCTTCCCGGAGAGTCCGCCCTGAAAGAATGTTCCGGCGTGGAAGCCGTGCAGTGCGAGTTCAACGGAAAGTACCCTTTCTGGCATAACGACGGCTTCCTGATTGAACACTGCCTGTTCAGGGAAGGGGCCCGCGCCGCCATCTGGTATTCCCGCAACCTGCACATGAAGGATACCCGTGTGGAAGCCCCCAAGATGTTCCGCGACATGGAAGGAATGGTATTGGGAAACGTGGTCCTGACGGATGCGCAGGAATGCTGCTGGCATTGCCGGAACGCGGATCTGCGGCACGTGGAGGCGGACAGGGGGGACTACTTCTTCATGCACGGGGCGGACATCCGCATAGACGGCTTCCGGCTGAACGGGAATTACTCCTTCCAGTATTGCAGGAACGTGGTCATCCGCCATGCGGAGATTCATTCCAAGGACGCCTTCTGGAACACGGAAAACGTCATCGTGTATGATTCCGTGCTGGACGGGGAGTACCTGGGCTGGCACTCCAAAAACCTGCGGCTGGTCAACTGCCGGATTTCCGGGACCCAGCCCCTCTGTTATGCGGAAAACCTGGTTCTGGAGAACTGCACGTTTGCGGAGGACGCGGACTTGTGCTTTGAATATTCCTCTGTCCAGGCCGGCATCAAGGGAGTTGTCCCCAGCGTCAGGAACCCGCTCAGCGGCCGCATTGTGGCGGACGGATACGGGGAAATACTCCTGGACGCCCACTGCAAGGCTCCGGGGAACTGCTCCATTGAAACGAGAAACGTCCAGCCGGGGGAGGCCGCATGAAGTACGATTTTGATACCGTCATACCGCGCCGGGGCACAAATTCCTACAAGTGGGATTCCGTTCCTCAGGCGGATATCCTGCCCATGTGGGTGGCGGATATGGACTTCCGCACGGCTCCCCCCGTCACGGAGGCGCTGCAGAGAAGGGCCGCCCACGGCATTTTCGGCTACACACGGGTTCCCTCCGCCTATTACGAGGCGGTCACGAACTGGTTTGAACGCCGCCACGGCTGGAAGATCAATCCGGACTGGATTATCTACACGACCGGGGTGGTTCCCGCCCTTTCCGCCATCATCAAGGCTCTGGCGGATCCGGGGGACAAGGTGCTCGTCCAGACGCCGGTGTACAATTGCTTCTTCTCCTCCATCCGCAATGACGGATGCGCGGCGGAATACAATCATCTGCGGTACGCGGACGGAGTTTACACGGTTGACTTTGAAGACCTGGAGCGCAAGGCGGCCGATCCTTCCGTGAAGCTCATGCTTCTGTGCAATCCCCACAATCCGGCGGGGCGCGTATGGTCGCGGGAGGAACTGGAGAAGATCGCGGACATTTGCCTGAGAAACGGTGTTTTTGTCGTGGCGGATGAAATCCACTGCGAGCTGGTTTATCCGGGCCACCGCTACACGCCTTTCGCCTCCCTTTCGGAGGAGGCCCTTCTCCATTCCGTCACCTGCATTTCTCCCAGCAAGGCGTTCAACCTGGCCGGGATTCAGATAGCCAACATCGTCGCGGCGGATGAAGAAGTGCGGAAAAAGATAGACAGGGCCATCAACGTCAATGAAGTGTGCGACGTCAACTCCTTCGCCGTGGACGCCCTGGTCGCGGCATACGGGGAGGGGGAGGAGTGGCTGGAGGAATTGAAGCGTTACCTGTACGGAAATTACGAGGCGGTCCGGGAGTTTTTCCGGGAGCGCCTGCCGCAGTTCCATGTCCTGCCGCTGGAAGGGACGTACCTGGTCTGGATAGATTGTTCCGTGCTGGGCATCCCTTCCGAAGAAGTTGTCGGAAGGCTGATGGAAGAAGGCCGTGTCATGGTCAACGGAGGGGAAATGTACGGAGAAACGGAGGGATGCTTCATCCGCCTCAACATTGCCTGCCCCAGGGAATTGCTGCTCCGGGGACTGGAAGGAATTTTCAAAATCTTCGGAGATGCTGAACGCGGAGGCGGCGCCATGCGCTCCTAAAGACAGGAAGGGAAAAATCATCAACAACCATTAGAAATTCATCATGAAAGATACGGTAACGAGAAGGTCATGGCTCAAATCCTCCGGCGCGGCGCTGGCCTCCCTGGCGGCGGCCGGCATTCTGCCGGAATACGCCCACGGAAGCTCCACGCCGGGCAAGGCGTCAAAAGTCCTGATGACCAAAAAGATCACCCCGGAAAGCCTCGTGAAGATTTACGAGGCCCTGGGACGTCCGGCTTCCGGAAAGGTAGCCGTCAAAATCAGCACGGGAGAACCCGGAGGGCACAACTTTCTCCAGCCCTCCCTCATCGGGGACCTGGTGCGCAAGGTAAACGGCACCATCGTGGAGTGCAACACGGCCTACGGCGGCAAACGCTCCAGCACGGAGGCCCACATGCAGGCCGCCAAAGACCACGGATTCCTTGACATTGCCAGGGTGGACATCATGGATGCCGAAGGAGAATTCCATATTCCGGTAAAAGACAGGAAGCACCTCCAGTACGACATTGTAGGGGATCATCTGAAAAACTATGATTTCATGATCAACCTGGCCCATTTCAAGGGGCATGCGATGGGCGGCTTCGGCGGCGTTCTGAAAAACCAGTCCATTGGCGTGGCTTCCGCCGCCGGCAAGGCGTACATCCATTCGGCCGGGAAAACGCAGGATGTCTCCAAAGTATGGGACAATCTGGGTGAACAGGACGCCTTTCTGGAATCCATGGCCGCGTCCGCCCAGGCGGTCGCGGACTACTTCGGGGACAGGATACTTTACATCAATGTCATGAACAATCTGTCCATCGACTGTGACTGCGACGCCCACCCCCATGACCCGGAAATGAAGGACATTGGCATTCTGGCGTCGCTTGATCCGGTTGCCCTGGACCAGGCGTGCCTGGATCTGGTGCATGCCGTCCAGCCGTCGGAAGGCAACAACAGCAAACCCCTGATTGAGCGCATTAAAAGCCGCAACGGCCAGCATACGGTGGACCATGCCGAGAGGATAGGCCTGGGCACCAGGAAGTACGAGCTGAAGGAGCTGGAACCACAGCAGACCGTTTAACGGGAGATGTTCCTTTTAAAGACGGATATCCTTATCATTAAAATAGTCGACAGGAGGTTAATCATAGGGAATGAACATTGAAAATAACATAACACGACGAAGGCATTCAAGAAGATGGGCACGGTAGCCGCAGGCATGGGGCTGAATATCGCGGATGTGCGGAGCGAATTCTGCATGGGAATGCACATTATCTGATATTCTGAAACCAGCTTTGCCAAGACTCGTGCAAAAGCTGCCATAGAAGGTAAAATTGACAAGTCATCGTTTTACAAAAATATGAAAAGATATCTTTTTATCCCTTTATTGATGTTGATTACATCATTCCAATTATCAGCCCAAACGAAGCCGGCAGTCTCGGCAGACGGCATGTTAATTCGAATTTCTGAAATCGAAGTACATCCCCAGTATTTGAAGGAATATCTGGAATACGCCTCTACGGTAGGGGCTGCATCGGTCAAAGAGGAATCGGGAGTTATTTGCATTTATCCGATGCAGATGAAGCGGGATTCAACACAAATCCGCATCCTCGAAATCTATGCTTCGCCCGAAGCCTACCGACATCATATTCAGACAGCCCACTTCCAGAAGTATAAGACGGAAACGCTACACATGGTGAAGAGGCTCGACTTAGTGGATATGCATGCCGTTGATTCGGCAGGCATGCCTGAGATATTTCTGAAAATGAACACGAACAAATAAGAAGAATATGGAAAAGAATCGTGGAGAATTTCCCCATATGATGGACGACGCCACTCATGAACCCGCGTTGCAGAGATTGCAACACAAGGATTTATTTTGATTTATCAAAACAATGCAAAAAAAATAGTTATGGAAGAAGTTACATTAAATAACGGAGTAGCCATGCCCGTTCTGGGCTTTGGCGTTTATCAGATACCGGACGCCGCCGAATGCGAACGCTGCGTGCTGGACGCGATTGAGGTCGGCTACCGCTCCATTGACACGGCGCAGGCCTACCGCAATGAGGAAGCGGTAGGCCGCGCGGCGGAAAAGAGCGGCATACCCCGCGGAGAACTGTTCATCACCACCAAGATATGGATTTCCAATGGCGGTTATGAGAAGGCGAAGGCTTCCATTGAGGAATCCCTGAACAAGCTTCGCACGGATTACCTGGATCTGCTGCTCATCCACCAGCCCTTCAACGACTATTACGGAACCTACCGGGCCATGGAGGAGGCATACCGCGCCGGGAAAATCCGCGCCCTCGGCGTGAGCAACTTCTATCCGGCCCGCTTTATCGACCTGGCGGAATTCTGCGAAGTCAAGCCAGCCGTCAATCAGATGGAGACGCATGTCTTCCATCAGCAGGCCAACACCCGGGAGGTTATGAAGAAGTACGGCACCCGCCTGGAATCCTGGGGGCCTTTTGCCGAAGGACGCAACGGCTTTTTCAGCAATGAAGTGCTGAAAGCCGTCGGCGCGCAGTATGGCAAGACGGCGGCCCAGGTCGCCCTCCGCTTCCTGGTCCAGCAAGGCATCATTGCCATTCCCAAATCCACCCACCGGGAGAGAATGGTGGAGAATTTCAACATCTTTGACTTTGAACTCTCCCCGCAGGATATGGAAGCCATCGCCGGGCTGGACGGCGGGGAAAGCCTCTTCTTTTCCCATGAAGACCCCGCAACGGTGGAATTCCTGATCAATTACGGGAAATAAAAGAATGAGGGCATTCCGGCAGGGAAGAGGAACGGTCCGGACAAAAAGGCCCATCCACGTGGGAGGCATGAAAAGCTCTCCGGGAATTCCCGCACCTGAAGGCGCAGAAACCTTCACGAGTCCCTGTGCCGCTTCCCGTTCTTGCGAGGTGCGGCGGAATGCAGTAACATGAATGGAACAAACGCATGATCTTGATTTTTGAAGCATTGCTTGCGGGCTACATTTTCTGGCGGGCCATTCTGCCGCTGCGCCTGCATTGGGGATGGAGGGCGGCGCTTTCGGCGTTGCTGGCCGTGGCGGCGTTCAAATTCCACCTTCTGCACCTTTTCGGCGGCCCCATGTTTTTTTCCCCGGTTCTGCCGGAGTGGCTGCTGCTCGCCGCCGCGTGGCTGTTTTCCGTCCTGTTCCTGTTCTTCTTCCTGCTGTTGGCCGCCGACATCGTGGTCGGACTGTACCGCCTGATGCTGTTCTTCCTCCGGAAGAAAAGGACGGCGCGCCGCCGCATCATCGTCAACAGGGTAAACCTGGCCCTGCTGGTTCTTTCCGCCGTACTCGCAACCGTGGGCGTCATCGACGGGACCAGCGTGCCGGGAGTGCGGGTAGAAACGATTACAGTCGGCCATCTGCCGGAAGAGGTGGACGGCATGACGATTGCGCTGCTGGCGGACCTGCACGCGGACGGCATCACGCGCGCCGACCGCATCCGCAGGATCGTGCAGCGCACGAACTCGCTGAATCCCGACCTTGTCGTGATTGCCGGGGACTTCGTGGACGGCACGGTTCCTGTGCACGGAGAGGACCTGCGGCCTCTTGCGGACCTGAAAGCCAGATACGGCGTGTTCGGCGTTCCGGGCAATCACGAATATTACTCCGGCTATGAGGAATGGATGGAATTTTTTCCGACGCTCGGCATCCGGATGCTTCCCAACGAACATGTCCTGACGGGCGGCGGAAACGTCATTCTGGCGGGAGTGACGGACCCCGTGGCCGGGATGACGGGCAGGGAAGAGCCGGACATCAACAAGGCGCTGGAAGGAGCGCCGCCGGGGAAGGTCCGGATTCTCGCCTCCCACCAGCCGCGCCTTGCCCGTGAGGCGGCGCGGCACGGGGTGGACCTCCAGCTCTCCGGCCATACGCACGGCGGCATGATCACCGGAATTGACCGGCTGGTGGCGCGTTTCAATGACGGCTTCGTTTCCGGGCCGTACCAGGTGGGCTCCATGAAGCTGTACGTTTCCAACGGAGCGGGGATATGGAACGGTTTTCCGGTCCGCATCGGCGTTCCCGCGGAAATCGTCCTGATCCGCCTGAAGAGGGAATGAAAGGCAGCCACGGCTACGTGCAAGCCGGGAGTTTTTTATTCCGGGAGGGCGGTGAAAGCCCCGGGAACAGCCTGTTCAGGAGTGCCGGGGCTTATGCCCCGCCGTCCGGCACGGAGCATCTGATTTCATAATGCGGGTGTGAAAAATAGTAATGGTCCGGGAACAGCTCCGTTTCCATCACAATCCGGTCGTATTCCCGGCTGAACAGGTCCGGGAACAGGAAGGCGGCCTGTTCAATGTCGCTGTGGTCCGTTTTCATGCAGACGCAGGAGAGTTCCGGCAGATGAATGATTTCCTCCGGAAGTGGCTCGCGGAACTGCTCCATGTCCACCTCAATGTAAAGGAAGCGTTCCGTGACGCCGCTACGGCTCATCATCAGGATGCCCGCTTCCGATCCTGTTTTCAGTCCGCGGCGGCTGATGTCCTCCAGCGCGCGGTTGAATTTCAGATGGTATTCCGTGCTGCGCTGCCTTCCGCGGTAGGGAAGGGCCCAGCAGTATTTTTCCGGGATTGCCAGCTTGATGGGGCCGTTGTGGAACCGGTAGTTCTCCGCGTGGCGGATGTGTTTCTGCATCTCGTCCAGGATGTGCAGCTTGGTATTGATGGCGCGGATCTTTTCATCCGCCAGCATGGACCCGTACGCGATGAGCTTGCCGTAGCGGATGCTCTTCTTGTCTTCCGTCAGGAATTCCGTAAACCGGTTCAGCGGAATATCCAGCTCCACGCATAACTGGATGGCCTCCACGAGCTGGATTTGGGAGAAATCGTAATAGCGGTACCCTGTTTCCCTGTCCACATGGGCCGGCGGCAGAATACCTATTTTGTCGTAGTAACGGAGGGATTTGATGTGGACCCCGGTTTGTTTGGAGATGTTTCCGATGGTCAGCAAATGTTTTTTGTCCATGTATGGCAGAAATAGTTTAAAAGGGGGAGAAAGTACCCGGCATGAATTTTATGGAGAAATATAATAAATTATTAAACAGTAGTTTATATAATTCCTTAGTTACCGTTTTTATAAAGATTAGGCTTCAAAATACCTTCCTGCGCAAAGGGAAAATTTTGCATTGCGGAATTTCGTGTTGACCCTCCTATTATGGGAGGGTTTATAGCATAGACCTCACTGCATGATCCATGGAAAAAGAGTGCATGACAAGTATCCTTTTCCCGGCATGTTCAACCTTGTTTGCCAAATGAAATCCCAATTTATTTTCTCTTTATTTCTTGCCGCGGGGCCGCTCCTCTCTTCCTGCCGGGACGACGGAAGCGCGCAGGACCCCATGATGATGCCGGAACCTGAAGTGACGGTGACGACAGTGCGCGGGGAGGAAATCCCCGTCACCTCCAATCTGCCCGGCCGCATGGAGGCCTTCCTTCAGGCGGAGGTGCGCGCACGCGTCACCGGCATCATTCAGGAACGCTTTTACCAGGAAGGGCAGAACGTCAAACAGGGCGACCTGCTGTTCAAGATTGAACCGGAGCCGCTTCAGGCGGCGCTGGACGAGTGCAAGGCCGCCCTTGACCGCGCGCAGGCCGTACTGACGGACGCGCAGGACAAGGCCAAAAGGTATTCCGCCCTGGTTTCCAAGGGGGCCGTGAGCGGCCGGGAGCACACGCAGTCCGTGGCGGAGGAAGCCCGCGCCCGTGCGGAATACGCCGCGGCGAAGGCCGCCCTGGAACGGGCCCGGCTGGACCTGGAATACACCAATGTGACGGCCCCCATTTCCGGGCGCGTGCGCCGCGCCCTGGTCACCAAGGGGGCGCTGGTGGACCAGAACGGGTTCACCCACCTGACCACGGTGGAACAGATAGACCCCATCTACGTCCGTTTCAGTTCCCCCGCCTCCCAGCGCAGCAGGCTCCGCAGGGCCATTCTTTCCGGCCTGTGGAAGGAAATACCGCTGGAAGAAATCAAGGTCCGGCTGCTGCTCCCCAACGGAGAGGAATACCCGCATAAGGGCCATTTCTTCTTCTCGGACATGGCGGTGGACCCCGGCACGGACACCATTGAAATGAGAGCGCAGTTCCCCAACCCGGACCACGAACTGCTTCCCGGAAGCTACGTGCGCGTGGTCTTTGACAAGGCCGTCCGCAACCATGTCTTTTCCGTGCCGCGGGATTCCGTGATGCGCACGGCGCAGGGCGCCTCCGTCCTAGTCGTCGGGAAGGACGGCATTCTGGAAAGCCGCCCGGTGACAACGGAAACCATGAATGAAAAGAGATGGCTGGTCACCTCCGGCCTGAAGGACGGGGACAGGGTGGTCACCAGCAAGACAATGTTCCTCCGGCCCGGAATGAAAGTGAGCGTGAAGGAAGAGGCCGCTCCTCTGGAAAACTCCAACTGACCGCCAGACCATGCCTGACTTTTTCATTAACCGTCCCATTTTCGCGTGGGTGGTGGCCCTGCTGATCTCCCTGGTCGGCCTGCTGGCCCTTCCCATGCTGCCCGTGGCGCAGTACCCGGACATCGCACCGCCCGTCATCACCATCCGCACCACTTATCCGGGGGCCTCCGCCCAAATTACGGAGGAGGCCGTTACCGCCGTCATTGAGAAGGAAATCAACGGCGCGCCGGGCTTGCTGTACATGTCCGCCACCAGCGACTCCAACGGCATGGTGGAAATAGCCGTCACCTTCCAGCAGGGGACGGACCCGGACATTGCCGCCGTGGAAGTGCAGAACCGCCTGAAAATCGTGGAATCCCGCCTGCCGGAATCCGTACGCCGGGAAGGGGTGTTCGTGGAAAAATCCTCCAACAACATTCAGGCCGTCATTTCCCTGTCCTCCGACGGGGCGCTGGACGGCACGGAGCTGGGGGAACTTGCCTCCGCCCGCCTCATTCCTGAATTGAAGCGCGTGAAGGGCGTGGGCCGCGTGGAGCTGTTCGGGGCGGAAATGTCCATGCGCATCTGGCCTGATCCGGAAAAGCTGGAAGCCCTCCGGCTTACGCCTACGGACATCGTCAGCGCCGTAGCTTCCCAGAGCGAGCGCATCATCATCGGGGACATCGGCGGCGCGGCGGTCTCCAAAAACGCGCCGATCAACGCCAGCGTGGTGGCCAGCGAGGAATTGCACACGCCGGAGGACTTCGAAGCCATTGCGCTGAGAACGCTCCCGGACGGCTCCTCCGTCAAGCTGGGGGACGTGGCGCGCGTAGAACTGGGCGCCAACAATTACTCCTTCTTCTCCCGGTGCAACGGACTGGCCGCCACCGGCATGGCCATCAAGATGGCCCCCGGCTCCAACGCCGTGGAAACCATGGGGCTGCTGAGGGACAAGATGGACGAACTGTCCAAGGATTTTCCTCCCGGCGTTTCCTACCAAATCCCGTATGAGACCACCCACTTTGTGGAAATTTCCATCCAGAAGGTGGTCTCCACGCTGCTGGAAGCCATCGGCCTGGTGTTCCTGGTCATGTTCCTGTTCCTCCAGAACTTCCGGGCCACGCTGATTCCGACGCTCGTCGTTCCCGTAGCCCTGCTGGGAACCTTCGCCGTCATGTGGATTTCCGGATTCTCCGTCAACATGCTCACCATGTTCGGCATGGTGCTCAGCATCGGCATCCTGGTGGACGACGCCATTGTCGTCGTGGAAAACGTGGAGCGCATCATGCAGGAGGAGGGTCTGGACGCCCGGCAGGCCACCATCAAGGCCATGAAGCAGATCGGGGGCGCCATCGTGGGCATTACCGCGGTGCTGGTGTCCGTGTTCATCCCGATGGCCTTCTTCAGCGGGGCCGTGGGCAATATCTACCGGCAGTTCTCCGTAACCCTGATCGTTTCCATCTCCTTCTCCGCGTTCCTGGCCCTTTCCCTGACACCCGCGCTCTGCGCCGCCATGCTGAAACCCTCTTCCGTGGAGCATCAGGACAAGAGGGGCTTCTTCGGCTGGTTCAACAGGACGATCAACCGCTCCACGGAACGCTATGGAAAAACCGTCTCCGGCATCATCCGGCGGCCCGTCCGTTCCCTCTTCGTGTACGTCCTCGTCATTGCCGGGGCCGGATACCTGTACCTCACGCTGCCTTCCTCCTTCCTTCCGGAAGAGGACCAGGGGAGCTGCATGGTGCTTGTCTCTCTGCCGCCCGGCACCCTTCAGGAAGAAACGAGCGCCCGCCTGCGCGACGTGGAAGACTACCTGATGAAGAACGAACCGGTGAAGCACGTCTATTCCGTGGGCGGCTTCAGCTTCTTCGGCAGCGGGACGAACATGGCCATGCTCTTCGTCGGCCTGAAGGACTGGAGCGAGCGCACGGACCCGGCCCTGGGCGTCGGTGAAATCGTCAACCGGATCAATGGCCGCTTCATGAGCGACCCCCAGATGTTTGTCCTGGCCATGAACGTGCCGGCCCTGCCGGAACTGGGGAACTCCTCCGGGTTCGACTTCCGGCTCCAGGACCACGGCGCCATCGGCTACGAACGCCTGGTGGAAGCCCGCGAGGAGTTGCTCAGCCGGGCCGCTGCGGACCCCAGCCTGGCGGACGTCCACTTCATGGGCCAGGCGGACACGCCGCGCCTGGACGTCTCCATTGACAGGGACAAGGCCTTTTCCATGGGCGTGCCCATGACGGAAATCAGCAACTCCCTGGCGGTCATGTTCGGCTCCAGTTATGTGGGGGACTTCATGCACGGCAGCCAGGTGCGCCGCATCATCATCCAGGCGGACGGGAAGAGCCGCCTGAGCGGGGACGACATTGAAGACCTGCACGTGCGCAATGAAGCGGGCAGCCTCCTGCCGCTCTCCTCCTTCGTCGATCTGGAATGGACGGCCGGACCGCCGCAGCTCACCCGGTACAATAACTATCCCTCCTTCACCATCAACGGCTCCGCCGCTCCCGGCAAAAGCAGTGGGGACGCCATGAAGACCATGGAGCGGATTGCCTCCTCCCTGCCTCCGGGGATCGGCTTTGAATGGACGGGGCAGTCCTATGAGGAACAGCAGGCCGGCTCCCAGGCCTCCCTCCTGTTCGGGCTTTCCATCCTCATCGTGTTCCTGGTGCTGGCCGCGCTGTATGAAAGCTGGTCCATCCCCTTCGCCGTCATTCTGGTGGTGCCGCTGGGGCTGATCGGGGCGCTGCTCGCCGTCTTCCTGAGGGACATGCCCAACGACATCTACTTCAAGGTGGGTCTCATCACCACCATCGGCCTTTCCGCCAAGAATGCCATTCTGATCGTGGAAGTGGCCAAGGAACTGTACCGCGACGGCATGGGAATAATGGAGGCCACGGTAACGGCGGCCAAGCTGCGCCTGCGCCCCATCCTGATGACCTCCCTGGCATTCGGCGCGGGCGTCATTCCGCTTGCCTTTGCGCGCGGCGCGGGCGCCGGAGCGCAGCAGGCCGTGGGCACGGGCGTGCTGGGCGGCATCATCACCGCCACGGTGCTGGCCGTTTTCCTGGTTCCCCTCTTCTTCCGCCTGACGGCTGGGAAGAAAAAGAAGGTATGATGCTCCGGAAAATTCCCTGGGAAACGGGGCTGTTCCGCTAGCGGGGCAACCCCGTTGAATATTCCCTATCCCGGATTTTACAGGGTCCGGTCATTCTTCATGATTTCCGGGGCTGGGAAAAAATAGAATGCCGGATTTTTCCCTGCCTGCGCGGAATGGTCAACATTGGAAGTTGATAAAGAAATGGGAGTTGCGGGAACGTGCTGGAAACGGAATCCTGCCGACCCTGTTGAGTGTTGAAGTTTGACTTATTGTTTAAAATATGGTTCCATCATGCGAAATTTCAGCTCAATCCCAAAAGACAAATACGATTTATGGATTTTATAAGTGCAAAAGGCCTGGGATGGTTGTCCATTATTGGCGGAGTGATAAGTTTTCCTTTTTTACATGTAGATCATCTTCTTCATATAGAACATTTGAACTATAACGGGACTTCAGTTTCTCCTCCTCCATCCCGGACTTCTGTGGCAGGTTCGGCAGAGCCTCAACAACCGGCTGAAACCGTTCTTTCTGTTGTGGACCTTTCCCAAAACAAGGAAAAGAAAGTACGTGAACTGGTTGAAAATCATTGCCGTTTCACGAACATCGGAGATGTAGAGGGACAGATGGCATGTTTCGGGGACCGCATTTTTAAATATTTTGATAAAGGGCAGGTGGAAAAGTCTTTTATCAGGAAAGATATAAAAAACCATACCCGCCCTTATGAAATTTTTGCCACGGATTTGTTGGATGTGAAGGCAAACAAGGCGGAAGACAACAATTTATTTGATTATGAGGCGGTGGCAAAAATCCGTCTCACCCTTAAAAAAAGAGCGGGACAGGTGAGGACGCAAATAATCACGAATTTTTACGGACTCAAGTTCAACGGGGACACACCGGAAATAGTTTATATTGATCGGATAAAGGAATAGGTCCCCGCCCGGATTCTCTCTATTCTCCCGCCTTTCCTTTTCCAAAATTGGAGATAAGTGAAAGGTACTGAAGCCGCTTGCCTTCCCAAATGGCCGGAGGTCATGAACGGATCAAAATAACGTACCGGATGTGTACTGATGGCAAATAGCATGCGGTCGCGGTTCCGTCGCGTCATGCGGGGCGTGGAATTTTTTTCTGCCCGGCAGAAAGCCGTTGATCTTCACGAATGTGGGCGGCTCATGCCGGAATGAGGAGCATGGGGATTTTCCTTTGATGGGGCAATATTCCATCTTTGCCGGAAAAGCTGGAGAAAAAGTTTTTCATGAAATCCTGTTGACTTACAGTAACTGTAACCTTTAAACAGGAGACAAGGGGAAGCGCCGGAGTACGGCTTTCCCCGGATGAACCGGCCCGGTACGGACCGGTGCACAGGTCAACCATTCACCGGAACACCAGACATGAAGAGCAAATCAATCATAGCCGCCGTGGCGGCGTCACTCCTGACCGGGCTGGGATGTTCAGCCCAGGAACAGCCCAAAGTTTCCACGGAACCGTCCAGGATTCTCATCGCCTATTATTCCTGGGGCGGCAACACGAAGTACGCGGCCGCCCAGATCCAGAAGGAAACGGGAGGAACCTTGTTTGAAATCAAGCCTGTCAAGTCTTATCCCGCCGATTACCGGGAATGCACCGTGCAGGCCAAGAAAGAGATTCAGGAAGGAGCCAGGCCGAAATTGAGCGCCCGGGTGGAGGACCTCGGGAAGTACGACGTCGTGTTCATCGGGAGTCCCAACTGGTGGAGCACGATCGCCCCTCCCGTTTCCTCCTTTTTGGCGGGGCATGATCTCTCCGGAAAGACGGTGATTCCCTTTGTGACGCATGGGGGCGGCGGCATGGCGCGCTGCGCGGACGCGGTCCGCAAGCTGTGCCCTAAGTCCTCCGTTCTCAAGGGCGGCGCCTTTGCCGGCGACGGAATCAGAACGTCCCGGGCCGCCCTGGCCAAGTGGGTCAATGACACAATCACCATCAACAAATAATGCGCCTGATGAAACGAATCCTTCTGGGAACGGCCTGTTCCCTCCTTTTCCTGATGAACCACACGGAAGCACAGACCATGAACAACAGCACGGAAGCCCTGTCGCCAAAGGAACGGCAGATTGCCGCCATCAGCGCCCATACCGCCCGCGGCGACATGGACGGACTCAAAACCGCCCTGGCCGCGGGGCTGGACGCCGGACTCAGCCTGAACGAGATCAGGGAAGTTCTCGTCCAGATGTATGCCTATTGCGGTTTCCCCCGCAGCCTGAACGCTTTGAGCTCCCTGATGGAGCTGTCCAAGGAGCGCGCCGCGCGCGGCATCAACGACAGGGAGGGTGCGGAAGCCGGAGCCCCTCCGGCTGGCAGGAGCATCGACTTCGGCACGGAGAACCAGACAAAACTCTGCGGCGCTCCGGTCAAGGGCGAGCTTTTCCAGTTTGCCCCGGCCATTGACGAGTTCCTGAAAGCCCACCTCTTCGGCGACATCTTCGGGCGCGACAATCTTGACTGGAAAACCCGGGAGCTTGCCACCATTGCGGCTCTGGCCTCCATGAAGGGCACGGAAAGCCAGTTGAACTCCCACATCCGCATCGGCAAACACAACGGCCTGACGGACGAACAGGTGGACGCCATCCTGAATATTTCCGGCTCCGCCGGAAGGGACGACCCTTTCCCGAAGGGCAATCCCGCCCCCGCCAATTTCACCGGGAAGGCCTGGGTGGCCATGATGGTGGACAACAGGGACTACGACATGTCCGCCTACAACGTCACCTTTGCCCCCGGCACGCGCAACAACTGGCACAGCCATTCCGTGGGGCAGGTGCTGTTCTGCACGGAGGGCACGGGCTATTACCAGGAACGCGGCAGGAAGGCGCGCCGCCTGGAGCCCGGCAGCGTGGTGGAAATCCCGGCAAATACGGAGCACTGGCACGGAGCGGCTCCGGACAGCGAATTCGTCCACATCGGCATTACTCCTAAAGCCGCTTCCAACAAAACCATCTGGGGCGGCCCCGTGACGGATAAGGAATACGCGGAGGCCGCCGGAGGGAAATAGCATCGTCCGGAACAGAAAACGGATCATGACAAAGAGGGGGATGTTTTCCCCCTCTTTTTTGTAATAGGACCATCCATGATGAATAGTTCAAGCAGCATCTCGCGCAGAGCGAGCCTGAAACAGATGGGCATGGCCGCCGCCGGAGCCGGGCTGGGGCTGGGCTTTGCGTCCGCCGCGGAAACCGTTCCCGCCGCCTCCGGAAAAAAGCTGAGAGTGGCGCTCGTCAATGGAAGCCCCCATGAACACGGGTGTACCTATACGGCGCTGAAGGAAGTTGCGGGGGCGCTGGAGGGCTGCGGCGTGGAAACGGAAATTTTCTGGATCGGCAGCCATCCGGTAGCCGGGTGCATCGCCTGCGGGGAATGCCGGAAAACGGGCAAGTGCTTCCGGAATGACTGCGTGAACCTGTTCCTTGAAAAAGTCCCGGGCTGCGACGGCTTCGTGTTTGGTTCCCCCGTTCATTTCGCTTCAGCGGCGGGAGACATGAGCTCCTTCCTGGACCGGGTATTTTATGCCGCATCGGCCCGGTTCAGGGGCAAGCCCGGCGCGGCGGTCACCAGCTGCCGCAGGGCGGGAAGCACCGCCACGCTTGACCAGTTGAATAAATACCTGCTGTTCAGCTCCATGCCCATAGTCTCCTCCCAATACTGGAACATGGTTCACGGGAACACGCCGGACGAAGTCCGCAAGGACCTGGAAGGCCTGCAAATCATGAGGACGCTGGGCCGGAACATGGCCTGGCTGCTGAAAAGCATTGAAGCGGGAAAGCTGGCGGGAGTGCCCCTTCCCGAGGAAGAACCGCGCGTGGGGACCAATTTTATCCGGTAACCGCGTTCAGTCCTCCGGCGTGATGTTCGGTTCGTTCGCGGGGGCGTGGTTCAGGGGATTGCAGCTGTCCGGCCTGCGGTTTTCCAGCAGGTCCTGGTAGAATTTCTTCTTGTATTTCAGCACTTCCATCTGCTTTTTCAGCACGCGGAGCTGGTTCCTGAGGCTTTTTTCCTGCTTGAAGATGAGTTCCGCCCGTTCCGGAATGGTGGAATCCCCTTCCTGGCACAGGTCGATGTAGTGCTTGACCTCCTCAATGGGAAGCCCCGTCATGCGGAGGCAGTGAACCAGGCGGAGCCAGCCCAGGGTGTATTCAGAAAACATGCGGGCGTTTCCGCCGCTGCGGTCCACGTCGGGAATCAGCCCCACGTTCTCATAATAACGGATGGTGTAGGCGGACATTTCCATCATGTCCGCCACCTGCTTGACCGTATATTTGGGGGTGCGGTCGTGGGAGGGCCGGTAAGTGCTGGATTGATTTTTCCGGGTGATCATCGTGTGGTTTGCTATTTACAGTTACTCTAATATACTGCCTGCGGCGGCATGGGAAGCGTTTTGCGGTGTTTCACGAATAATGACATATTTACAAAACAGAAAAAATGGAGGAGTTGTCTAAGGAAAGCTCCACGATTCCGGGCCTTCTGGGTGCATATACAAAATCTATGGCGGAGGAGAGGCTGCTCCTGATGATGGGGGCAATATCAAGCAGGCGTCTTATTTGTCTTGAGACGCCGGCCCGTGTTCGTCTGCCCGTTTTCCTGTGGAGGCCCAGCACATCAGCCCGCGGGTGCTCTCCCCCGACTGTGAATAGAAGAGCATGCGATTACATTTTCCGGCATCCTTGACGGCTTTCAGATATTCATCATCATCGGGATGATAAATAGTGCCGTGCCATTTGTTATTGATATTCTGCTCCCGCGCAGCTGGAGAAACGGCGAACGATTTAAACTGAAGAAAAGCAAATCTGGCAGGAATAAGGCTGCCTAAGGCGATATAGATGATTAAAAGAAGTCGTCTTTTGCCAGTCATCCAAAATAATGCTTGCGTATAGAAAAAAGCCAGGAAGAAAAAAAAGATATTGGAGGACTTGAACATTAGTTCATTGTTTTTGTCTCCCATGTAAATGAGTGAATAAACGGGTAATGAGCCGATGGTAATCCAGAATATGGTGGATTTGCGGTAGGCTGGATATAGTAATAATACTGACACTCCAAGGTTGATGACTAGGAACGCGCCTATATACAAGAAATAGGGCAATGAGAAAACCTCTGGCTTTTTGGTGAATAATAATTCCATGCTCATGGAGCCGGCTCCGTTGACGCCTGTTCCAGTCAGGAACAGGCCGGTCAGTAGTGTTAGGATGACTGCTGTTGTCATTAAAAGGAGAGCTCTGGGAGTTTTTAATTCGGAGAACAGAAAGGAAGATCGGAAACTATGATAAAAGGTGTAGGCCAGGTAGGGAAGGAAGGCCAGCCCCCCAAATGGGGAGCAGATCAGCAAAAGACTGCTGGTGAACAGAAGTCCTGCTTTATCGAGAACCTTGTTGATAAAAATGGCTCCGAATAAAAGACAGGGAATGAAATGATTGAAGGTAAATAACAGCGCCGTCAGTGGATAGCCCCAATAGATGCTTTTAATTCTATCAGCGGTGGTACCCCAGAGATGGAATTCATCTTTAACTCCGATTGTTTGCAACGCTCCTACAATCAGATTACTGCATGTTGATAGTGAAAAGAAGATGATGGTGAAAAGCAATATTTTCTTTTTTAACTGGATGGTCATGGAGCCGGTAAAAAGCACTATGCCAGCCAGGCTCCAGAGCCACAGAATGTACGGATGCCAGCTTTGAGGAAGGAATTTGGACGCCAAGGAAGGAGGAAGCCAGAAACCGAAGTAGTAAACGAACAGGTTTCCGTCAGGAAAGACGAGAGGCCAGTCATACTGGATTAAGTCGGTATAGATAGGATTGCGAAAAAAGAAATCGCCATTCTGTTTAAAATGACCGTCAAATCCGATAATAGCCACTGCCAGAAAAATGAGGATCAGGGATATGACCCAGGGAAAGCGGGGAACGGTAATCTGGCGTGCCGGAAGTTTACGGTAAATGAGACAGAGCCCCGTTGCTAGAAGGGCAATGAGAGGAATGGAAAAGCAGGGCTGTATCCATCCGGCAAGCCACAGAATGACGGGCAGGGCAAGGTAAAGAATGGAAGCAAATATCCAGAGTTTGCTGTTCAGGGTAATCATTGGAAAAGGGACAGTACTGTAAGGGAAAAATGCGATAACAACTCAAAAGGAAATCCTTGGGGTGGGTAAAGGATTTCCAATCCGAAGTCAAGCTACAATTCTAAGGAAAAGTCTTTTATGGCAAATCTCCTCTGACTTGTACGCGAGCTGTGTTTCTGGCAAAGAGACCATTTCTGTTTCAGTGAATTTATTATTTTACAAAATTCTGCATGGAGATTTTTTCTTCTTATTTTTTATCTAAAGTTTATTTAAAATGTAATAAACTAAATATAAATTATTTGTATTCAATTTCAGAAAAGTATGGTTGCTTGATTCTATATCCTGACAATATGTTCTCGCTACTTATTTTTATGTGGAATGAAAAGTTGACGGATTGGAAATCCGATGATGGAATTTTGTTGATATTGTAAGGTTAATCATTTTTCCAAATAGATTCAATTCCAGTAGCAAGAAGGAAATGAAACCCGAAACCAAAATCATGAACCAGCGCCTCGAAGCGCTCCAACTCGCCGAAGAACTCGGTAACGACATTCACGTACCTCTTTCACGCGAAGAACGCTTTGCCTGGAAGGAGCGTACCGCACTGGAAAAAACGTCCGAACCGTTTCAGGAGGCCAAGGATGCGCAGCATTACGACGACGCGGAAGAAACTTCCTTCACCGTCAGGCCCGGCCAGTTCGCCGTGTTTTTCCCGGAAGACGCCCATGCCGGGTGCATTGGGGAAGGCGTCATCCGCAAGCTGGTAATTAAAGTAAAAACGGCCTGACCGCGTTCCGGAAAATTCCGGAAGGGCCAGACCGCCGATAAAAAGTCCCGTCAGGCGGTGTTCATCCGCCTGCGGCAAATGGATCAGCTTTCTTCCCCGGCATCGTCCTTCCGGGCGTCCTGCTTGGGGTCCTGGGGAGCATCCTCCGGAATCCAGACGGCCACGTTGCCGCCGTGGACGATGAACCGGCCGTTGCCTTCGTCGTCAATGGTGACGGTTTCCTCCACGTTTCCGGTGGCTTCCTTCCAGGTTTCTCCCGCGTGCTGCTTGCCCACGTTCATGACCTTGTCCCCGTTTTCCCCGTTGGAGATGAGTACGGCCACGCCGGACTTCGGATGCTGTTCGTCCCCCACTCGGGTAAAGCCGATGGTGTTCGGATGGTCGAAGTAGTAATTCTGCTCCCCGTAGGCGTGGTTCTTGCGGATTTCCAGCAGGTTGTCGATGATGCCGCGGTGCACGGGCGGATTGCCGCTGACACCGTAGTAATCCCCGTAAAAGATGCAGGGGTAGCCGTCCTTCATGAGCAGGATCAGCGCGTAGGCGGAAGGCTTGAACCAGTCCTTGACGGCTGATTGCAGGGAACTGCCCCACTGGGAGTCATGGTTGTCCACAAAGGTGACGGCCAGGGTGGGGTGGTTCTGGACCAGCGTGCCGTCCAGAATCTTGGTCAGGTCGTAATCCCGGCCGTGTTCGGAAGCCTGGTACATGTTGTAGTGCAGGGGCACGTCGAAAAGGTCCACCTTGTAGCGTTCCTCCTTCAGGTATTCGTCCAGGGAATCCAGGTCCTGCTTCCAGTATTCCCCCACGGCGTAGAAGTCCTCTCCCCGTTCCTTGCGGACGGCGGCCAGGAACTTCTTGATAAATTCGTCGTTGATATGCTTGATGGCGTCCAGCCTCATGCCGTCCAGGTCAAGTTCGCGGGAGACCCATACGCCCCATTTTTCCATTTCCTTCACCACTTCCGGGTGGTCGAAGTCCAGGTTGGCGAACATGAGGTAGTCGTAATTTCCATTTTCGTCATCCACGCCGCTGCTCCAGTCCTTCCCGTCCCCCATGATCTTGAACACGGTGGTTTTGCCCGTTTTATTGTCGTAATCCGTGCCGGTAAAGTGGTACCAGTGCCATTTGAAGTCGGAATACTTGTCTCCGCGGCCGGGGAAATTAAATCCGGTCCAGCCTTCAATTTCGTAGGCGTCCGTGGTTTCCTCCTCCCGGTTGTTCTCGTCCACTTCCTTGGCCATGAACTTTTCCGTATAGTCTGCTCCGGCCTTGTGGTTCATCACGGCGTCCAGGTAAACATCCACATGGTGGTCGTGCAGGGCCTTGATGGCGTCCTGGAGCTCCTGCTTGGTGCCATACTTGGTGCGCACGGTGTTTTTCTGGTCGAATTCCCCCAGGTCAAACAAGTCGTAGGTGCCGTATCCCACGTCGTTCTGTTCCTTGCCCTTGTAGGCCGGCGGAATCCAGACGGCCGTCACCCCTATTTCCTCCAGATGGGGGGCGTCTTCCTTCAGTTTGTTCCAGAACTGTCCGTCGTTGGGCAGGTTCCACTCAAAGTATTGCATCATGATTCCGTTTTTCATCGTCTCTGTGAGTTTGGGCAGAATAATTTTTCCGCATTTGTCTTTTTCCGCCGCGGTGGAGCGGAGGCGGTTGTGAGGACGCCATGAAAAGGTCCGGGCTTTCCGCCTCATTCCTAGGGGGCCCTCATCGAAATAGAGTCCGTAAAACGCGGCGCGTTAGGCATACTGCCAGTATCATGTCCTTTAAAAAGGACTCAAAAGGAGCGCCGGAAATGTTAGACCTGCCCGGCAGGCTGCGCCAGGTATTCCCGGTTTTTCCCGCGGTAATATTTCAAGAACCTGCGGATGAACCACAGGGTGACGATGGAGGAAAGAACGTCCGCCAGCGGCATGGACGCCCATACGCCCGTCTGTCCCCAGAACCCCGGTAAAATCAGCAGGAACGGCAGCAGGAACAGCATCTGGCGGGTGAGGGAGAGGAAAATGGCCAGCCTTGCCTTGCCGATGGCCTGGAAAAAGTTCCCAATGACGATCTGGCTGCCGATGAGCGGAAAGGCCAGAATGACGATCTTGAGCCCGCCCGCGGCCAGGCTGATCAGTTGTGCGTCATCCGTAAAGAGGGCGGCAATGCCGTGGGAAAAAAACATGCAGGCCAGGAAGCCCGCCGTAGTGAACGTCGTGCCCGTAATGATCCCGTATTTCAGCGTGAGCAACACCCGGTCCGGCTTCATGGCTCCGTGATTGTAGCCGATGATGGGCTGCATGCCCTGCGTGAGGCCGATGACGAGCATGGCAAACAGGATGAGAATCCGGTTGATGATGCCGAAGGCGCCTATGGCCAGGTCCCCGCCGTGGTCCGCAAGCTGCCTGTTGATGGCAATGGCCACCGCGCTGCCGCACACATTCACCAGACACGGAGCCAGCCCAATGGACAGAATGCCGGTAACGATGGCTCTTTTCAGGTTCCAGATGCCGCGGCGGAAATGGACGGCGCTGGATTTGTCTGAAAAATGGATGAGCACGCGTGCCATGCCGGCAATCTGGGCGATCAATGTGGCGAACGCCGCTCCGGTGATGCCCCACTTGAACCAGAAGATAAAGATTGGCGCCAGAACAATGTTGATGCCTACGGAAAGCAGGGTGGAGCCCATGGCCTTTTTCGGATAGCCCGTGGCCCTCATCACGTGATTGAGATTGAAAAAGACGTATGTGACGGGGAGCCCCAGCAGGGTGACCAGCATGAAGTCATACCCGTAGGCCAGGGTTTGCCCGCTGGCTCCGAAGGCGGCCAGAATTTCCTTGAGGAAGATCAGTGTGGGAACAGCGAGCACCACGGAGGCGATCAGGCTCAGGACCAGGACGTTCCCCAGCGTATGTTCCGTCCCCTCCGGGTCCTTCTTTCCCAGTCTGATGGAGCTGATGGCCGCACCGCCTATGCCCACCAGCGTTCCCAGGGCGAAAGTCAGGTTCATGATGGGGAAGGTGACCGCCAGGCCGGAAAGGGCAAGCGGCCCCACGCCGTGGCCGATGAACACGCTGTCAATAATGTTGTACAGGGAGTACACCACCATGCCTGCGATGGAGGGCAGGGAATACTGGACCAGAAGACGCCAGACGGATGCGTTTTCCAATTCCGAGATGTTGCGTGACTGGGCTGTCATGACTCCGGCTTTTCTTTCAACGGAGTGCAAACTATAGGAGTGTAAAAAAGGGATGTCAAGCGGCCCCCCTGTCCGGGCCGGGAAGGCTCCGCTTCATTTCCAGCCTCCGCATGAAAGGCCCGTCTTCCGCGCCGTGCAGGCATTCTTCCTTCTTTCCCGGAAATCGGCGGCTTTTTGATTGACTGGGGAAGCGTTTGGGAGTTGATTCCTTTCCGCAATTTCTCGAAGCACGCCCATGTCTTTTCCCCTTCGTTTTTTTCTGAGCGCCGGTGCCTGTTGCTCCCTGTCCCTTTGTGTGTCCTGCCTTCCCATGTTCGGAGCGCACCAGATGCTGGCGGCCAGCCATCTGGCGGACGGCCTGTTGCCGTCCTCGCCTCTGGAACTGGTCTGGAGGGGAAAAATCTGCTCCTTCCCGTCTGCCGGCCTGGAGACCCCGCGCGGATTCACGGTTTCTCCAGCGGACTCCTATTCCCTCCTGATGGAGGTCCGCCCCGGCGTTGGCGGGGAATGGGCGTGCTACCATGACCGGAAGTCCTATTACTGGGCGTTCGTATCCGGAAAAAGCGGGGATGAGGCCGGGCTTTATGCCGTGCGCCGCGGCGTGGCCATTGACGGCGTGACCGGGGAAGTGGAAGACAGCCTGCCAGCGGCGGCCACTCCCGTTTCGGAATAAAAGCTCTGGTCTTTTTGCAAAACCGGGCCGGAATGACGCTGAAGTTTGACAGGAACGTTTTTCCCGGATATGTATCATGCGTCGTATGAAATCCTTTATATTGCCAGTTATCTGCCTTTGTCTGGCGGTCGGCGGCGTTCTGGGGCAGGACACGGCTCCCGCCTTCCCCGCCAACGGCCCCAATTACCGGATGTTCCCGGCGGACCGGCCGCCGCTGGTCCCCATGCCCCAGCAGGTGAAGTGGAGCGGCAGGGCGGTCCCCGTCCAGTCCGTGCGCATCCAGGCCCCGGCGCCAGCCCGTACTTCCTATCCGGAACAAATGAAGTTTATCGTGTCCGAGCTGAAGTCCTTCCTGGCCGGCCACGGGGTGCAGGTTTCCCAGGAGGGGGCGTTTGCCGTCAAATTCGTGCAGGGAGACGTGAAGGCCGGCACGGAAAATCCCAAATTGAAGGAAGAGGCCTATTCCCTGCGGGTGACTCCCGGCGGGGCCCTGATCACGGCCAGGGACACCAAAGGTTTTTATTACGGACTGAAAACCCTGGAACAGCTTCTTCTGCGCCGGGACGGGAAAACGACGATTGCCGCCTGCGACATCGTGGACTGGCCGGATTTTGAGGTCCGCGGATTCATGAACGACGTGGGCCGTAATTACATGCCGCTGCCCCTGATCGCCCAGGAACTGGACTCCATGGGCCAGCTCAAGCTGAACGTGTACCATTTTCATTTCACGGAGCATCCAGGCTGGCGGCTGGAATCCAAAATTTATCCGGAACTGAACGATCCGAAGAACTTCACGCGCATGCCCGGCAAGTTTTATACGCAGAAGGAGTTCAAGCAGCTGGTGGAATACTGCCGCCTGCGCAATATTCTGCTGATTCCGGAGATGGACATGCCGGGGCACAGCCAGGCCTTCCGGAAGGCGCTCAACGTGAAGATGAGCGATGAAAAGGCCACCAAGGCCCTGGTGGCCCTGATCAAGGAGATGTGCTCCCTGGTTCCCAAGGAAAAGATGCCCATCATCCACATCGGCACGGACGAGGCCCACGGCAAGGACGAGCAGGTGAACGATGACATTCTGAAAGAATACATCCATGCGGTGGAGTCCTGCGGGCGCACGCCCATGAGGTGGCAGCCCGGCCTGAATCCGAAGGGCTATAACGGCTCCATCCAGCACCTGTGGTCCGGACGCCAGAACCGCCGGGCATGGCCTACCGACGGGTCGAAGTACATCGATTCCCTGGAAACCTACCTGAACCACATTGATCCGTTTGAAACGGCCATGACCATGTACTTCCGCCGGGCATGCCCGTTCCAGAATGCTGAAGGGCTGGGCATGATCCTCTGCTCATGGCCGGACCTGGAGATTACGGACCCGCGCAACCAGGTCCTCCAGACGCCCGTTTACGCCGGCATGGCTTTCGTTTCGGAACCCCTGTGGAACAATCCGCATGAAAAGTTTCAGGGGGACCCCAACCAGGACGAGTACATGAAATACTTCTCCAACCTTCCCGTGCAGGGGGATCCGCTCCTGAAAGGCTTTGCGGACTATGAAAACCGCGTGCTCGCCATCCGGGACCGCTTCTTCGTAAACAAGGAGTTCAACTACGTGCGCCAGGCGAACATTCCGTGGAAGCTGTTGGGGCCCATTCCCCACGGAGGGAAGACGGAAACGGAATTTGGTCCGGAGGAAGACGTCAAGAGCGGAAGAATGAAGGATTCCTATGAAATTGGCGGTGTCACCTACACATGGTCCAAGGACGACTACACCGGCGCCACTGTCATCTTCAAGCATTACTGCGATTTTCCGACGCTGTTCAACGGAGCGAAAATGGGGGCCTTCCCGCACAAGAACCATACCTATTACGCGCAGACCTACATTTATTCCCCCAAGGCCCAGACGGTCCCCTTCTGGGTGAGCGGCCACACCTGGGCCACGTCGGACTGGCGCAACGGCCCCGCCAGCGTGCCGGGCAAGTGGTTCCATGCGAATCCCAGGTTCTTCGTCAACGGAAAGGAAATTGAGCCTCCCAAGTGGGCCAGGCCGCGCAATGGCGGCGTGATGGTGGATGAAAACTACCATTTCCGTGAACCTGCCATGATTACCCTCAAGAAAGGCTGGAACCACGTTCTGGTAAAAAGCCCGAACAACAACAGCACCCGCCGCTGGATGTTCACCTTCGTCCCGGTGCAGGTGAATCCCAAAACGCCCGGCTGCAACGTAAAGGAATTCCCCGGTCTGAAATTTTCCACGGACCCAGGCCGGAAACCGTGAAATTCTGAAACAGAGGCGGAAAAGAAAGGCATGGAACCGTTGCGGCTCCATGCCTTTTTGCATGCGGCGTCCGCCGGGAGAAGGCGGAAGGAAAAAGAAGATCAGGGGGAAGGATGGGAAACGGGCGTCCTCCGTTCAGAGCTTCTTCCAGGGCAGGGCTTCCAGCATGCCGTCAAAACCCAGCCCCGTTCCGGCGGGAACGGCTACCTGCGGATTCATGCCTCCCATCTGGTCGATGAACGGATCCGGTTCAAACAGGAGGTGGGTGCACAGGCCGCAGAGCGGAATCTCCGTGGGAAGCGCGTCGCGGTAATAGTCCGCCGCCTGGTAAACGGCCCACAACTGCCCCACGGGGTGGTCCATGACGGTGGTGAATACGGGGGGATCATTAAGGTCCCCGGGCGTGGCCTCCCGCGCCGGCTTGACGATACGCGTGACAGGCAGGTCCGCCGTGATGGAGGGCTGGTGCTCCGTGTCTGTTCCCATATCCAGGGCCAGCGGCATGCCCGCATTCACCAGGCGTTCCCAGCCGGGAACGGAGAAGGGGCAGGGGTCTTCAATGAAATCTATCCGGCTTTTGAGGTGGTGCGGCAGGGATTTCCAGAACTGGAGCGCCTCGTTTCCGTCCAGGGAGCCGTTGAAGTCCAGCCGCCAGCGCCAGGAAGGAACCATGGAGGCCAGCATGGTCAGCCGTTCCAGGGCTGCCGCCGGATTGGAGCTTGCCTTGATCTTTCCCGCCTTGAAGCCTTTCGTTTCCATGATTCTGATAGTGGCCGGGCTGACGCAGCTGGGAAGGGTGGCATGGCTGGCCGGAATGTGGAGGCCGGAGAACAGGCTGACGCCGGCGGCGCGCGCCTCCCCGTCCACCTGCGCGCATTCCAGGGCCCGTTTGCCCAGGGGCAGCGGATTGCCTTTCCTGAGCGCGTCCAGTTCCTCCTGCAGGGAATGATCCCCCAGCTCCGGCCAGGGCTGGATGCAGCCGTAGCCGCCTTCCTCCGTCCTGATGAGAGCCCCTTTCCTGCATACTTCCGCGGCCCTGGCATTGAGAGGGCCGCAAGCCGTTAAAGAATATTCATAGTAAAACACAATATTCATTGAATCAGCTTTTGGTTTTTTGTCACGATGAAAAGAGGTTTTCACTGGATTTTAGAGGGACAGCGGGTAGGCTGTGCGCATGTCCAGAACATTGGTATTCGGGGCCGGAGGCCGTGTGGGGAGCCGCCTGGTGGAACACCTGCGGGATGCAGGAGCGGAAGTGGTTGCCTGCGGGCGCAATACCTGCGATTTGGAGGACTTGTCCGCGCTGAAAAAATTTCTTCTTTCTTCCGGAGCTACGCACGTCATCAACTGCGCGGCGGTAAGCGGGCTGGAAGCCTGCCTGGACGACCCGGTAACCGCGCACCGGGTGAATGCCATGGCGCCGGAGCTGATGGCGCGCCTGTGCCGCCTGGAGGGCATGCGCTTCATCCACCTGAGCACGGACTACGTTCTGGACGGCCGCCGGCCCGGCCTGAAGACGGAGGCGGACAAATGCCGCCCCGTGAACGTATATGGGGAATCCAAGCTGGAGGCGGAGCTCCGCGTACGGGAGGAAATGCCGGAAGCCCTGGTGGCCCGCGTTTCTTGGGTGTTCGGCAATCCCACCCGCCCCTCCTTCCCGGAGATGATGCTCCGGCGCGCGCTGAACGGGCAGGCCCTGGCCGCCGTGGCGGACAAATGGTCCCTCCCCGCGTGGATTGAGGATTTGTGCGAATGGCTCCGCTTTCTGGCCTATGAGAGCGACGCGGCGGGAATCCTGCACCTGTGCCAGTCCGGGGAGCCGGTCTCATGGCACGGGTACGCGCTGGCGGCCCTGGAAAGCGCGGTGAAGCACGGGCTTCTGCATGAGCTGCCGCCCGTGGCGGAACAAAAGCTCGACGAACAGGCGGGTTTCAGGGATGCTCGGCCCAGGCATACCGCCATGTCCTCCGGACGGCTGGCTTCCCTGCTGGGCCGTCCCGTGAGGCCGTACCAGGAAGCCGTTGAGCTGGCCGTGGCCCGCTATGCCGCAGATCCAACATTTCTTTCCCGCATCTCATGAACGATTCCCACTCTCCCCGCAGCCCCCGCAATCCGCGCGACTCCCGTTCCAAACCTTCCTACAGGGACCGCCGCCCCCCGGCGGGACGTCCGCGCTCCGCGCCCAAAAAGAACCTGTTTGTCAACAAGTCCCCGGAGGGCAGCGAAAGTTGGCTTTCCCCGTGGGTGGAGCTGAAATACTTTACGTACAACCCCGCCGTGTTCCCCCGCATGCTCGGCTCCGTCAGCGGAGAAATAGCACCGGGGAGTCTGGTGCACGTGTACGACAAAAACGGGGAATTGTTCGGCTCCGGCTTCTGGAACGAAACGAGCCGCACCCCCCTGCGCATGGTATACCACGGCCGCGACGCCTTCGGGGAACGGGAACTGGACGCCGCTCTGGAACGCGCCGTGAAACTGCGCCGCGATATCCTGCGCCTGGATGAGACGACAAATGCGTACCGCGTGCTGCACGGTGATTCCGACGGTGTGGGCGGCCTGGTCGTGGACCGCTACGCGGACGTTCTGAGCCTGGAAGTAAGCACGCTGGCCGTCTGGCAGCGGCTGGGGCGATGGCTTCCTCTGCTGCACCGCCTGTGCGGCACCGGAAGGCATGTGATTCAGGCGGACGAGGGAATCGCCCGCATGGAGGGCATCCGCCTGGAAGACGCGCCGGAATCCTCCGCTCCCGTCAAGCTGGTGAAGATTGTAGAAAACGGCATCACGTATGAAGTGGACTTCGCCCAGGGGCACAAGACGGGCTTTTTCTGCGACCAGCGGGACAACCGCCTCAAGTTCGCCTCCCTGGTGAAGGGGGCTACGGTGCTGGACCTGTGCTGCTACAGCGGCGGATTCTCCATTGCCGCCAAGATGCTGGGAGGAGCGGCGGAAGTCACGGGCGTGGACCTGGATGAAAAGGCCATCGCCATGGCGAAGAGGAATGGCAATATCAATCAGCAGCGAATCGACTTCGTACATGCGGACGCCTTTGTCTACGCGCGCCAGATGGTGCGCAACGGACGTCTGTTTGATGCCGTGCTGCTGGACCCGCCCAAATTCATCATCGGCCGTGACGGCTTTGAGGAAGGAATCAAAAAATACCATGATCTGAACATGCTGGGGCTCCAGTGTGTCAGGCCGGGCGGCCTCTTCGTCACCTGCTCCTGTTCCGGACTCCTTTCCCCCTCCGAATTTGAGCAGACCGTCGTCAAGGCGGCCCAGCGGCAGGGGCGCAAACTCCAGATCATGGGCATGACCGGCCCCGGCTGGGACCATCCCTATCTGAGCACCTACCCGGAAGGACGCTACCTGAAAGTCCTCTGGGCCATCGCCCTGTAGAAATGGTGCCGGAAGGGGCAGCACCTTTCCGGCGTCTTGACCGCGCCTCTTCCTCCCTGTTTCCGTGGGGGGAATATGGCAAAGCAAGTATTACAACGGCTCAGTTTCACGGCGGGAGAATTAAGTCCGTGGCTTTCCGGCCGCGCGGACCTGGACCCCGTGGCGCGCGGAGCCTCCCGCCTGACGAATTTTCTGGTCACTCCCTTCGGCGGCATCAGGCGCAGACCCGGCACGCGCCTGGTCGCCCGTGCCGGCGGCACGGAAGGCATGGTGAGGCTGGTTTCCTTCAAATACTCCACGGGCGTCCAGTTCATGCTGGAGCTGGGCCGCGGCTACGTCCGCTACTTCAAGGACGGCGCGCCCTTGCTGGATACGGAGGGAAATGTCCTGGAAACCGTCTCTCCCTGGAAGAGCGACGTGCAGGTCAGGAACCTCCGGATGCAGCAGTTGAACGACGTGATTTACTGCGTGGAGCCGGAGACTCCCCCCATGACGCTCTCCCGCCATGCCGACGACGACTGGCGGCTGAAGCCTCTGGAATTTTCCGGCATTCCTTACGAAAGCTCCCTGCTCAACTCCGTGAAGATCGAATACCGGGTGTTCTCTTCCGCGGACGGGAACAAGCTGGTGGTGACGGCGGATGAAGACGTATTCACCCCGGAGATGGCGGGCACGGAACACATTCGCATCACCAGAAGGCACGATGAAGGTTTCGCCCGCGCCGACCAGATGCCCCTGTTCCATACCGCGACGCTGAACCAGAACTTCTACAAGGGAGGCACCTTTTCCATGGACGGGAAAAACGGATGGCGGAATGCCTACACCTGCATCCGCCCGTTCAGGAAGGATGTGGACTATGTGGCGGGGAAGAATTCTCCGGAACAGTACACCTCCTTCTTTGAAAAAGGCGCGGATGCCTGCACATACACGTTCGTCAGCGGAGCATGGACGGTGGAAACCACCGGAACATGGGACGCGGAATGGGAGGTGCGCCGGGCGTACCTGGACGGCTCCAACTACCTGCCCAATGAGCCCTCCCTCGTCTGGCACTCCGTCAAGAGCTTCTACCAGAAGGAGGGATTCAGGAACAACTTCGCCCTGAGCGGTAATGAAGAAGGTTTCTCCTTCTACACCCTCCGGCTGATGTCCTATAAAAACGGCTCTTCCACGGGAATTCCGGAACTGCGGTCGGAATCCTGTTCATACGACCATGAATTCGTGGTGGAGGAGTATGTTTCCCCGCGGTGCGTGCATGTGCGCAACGCCCTGCACATGCCGGGCCGCATGCTGTACGACTATGATACCAGCGACTGGTCCTTTGGGGCCTTCGGGATCAGGAACGGCTACCCGTGCACCATTGAATTTTCCCAGGGACGCCTCTGGTTCGGCAGCACTCCGGGCCAGCCGCAGACCCTGTGGGCCAGCAGGGTGGATGACTTTTCCTCATTTATCCCCGGCATACCGGCAGACTCCCCCATGATTCTGACCATGGCGGCCTCCCAGCAGAACAGAATCGCGTGGATATCCTCCCTTCGAGGCCTGATGATCGGCACCAGCGAAGGGGAATGGCGGCTCCGGGCGTCCGACTCCACGGGAATCAATGCAAATAATGCGGAATTCGAACGCCATTCCGGCGTGGGCTCCTCCCTGCTGGACGCGCTGACCGTAGAAAACAGCCTGCTGTTCGTCCAGCAGGGGGGCAGGAAGGTGCGGGAGTTTTTTTATTCCCTGGAGGCGGACGGCTTTCTCACGCGGGACGTGAGCCTTCTTTCCGACCATCTTCTGACGGAGGGCATTGTGGACTGGACCATTCAGCGCAGCACGGCATTTCACGTCTGGTGCGTGCTGAAGGACGGCAGCGCGGTCTGCATGACCCTGAACAGGGAACAGAACATCGTGGCGTGGCATGCCCACCGCCTGGAGCACGGCCGCATTCTGTCCGTGGCCTCCCTGCGGGGTTCCGGGAACACGCAGGATGAGGAAGTCTGGTTCACCGTGGCACGGGGAGAGGGAGAACATGCCTGCATCACGGTGGAATGCATGGCGGAAGGCAACGAATATCTGGACGCCTGCATGGAGGCAGTCATCCGGGATGGCCGCCTTGGCGGGCTCCGGCATCTGGCCGGATGCGAAGCGGTCCTGATGGACGGGAACGGCTCCTGCTCCTCCATCCTGATAGACGGGGAAGGGAATGCGCCGTGCCCGGAAAACAGGGAAGGGGAAACCGTCAGGGTAGGGATGGCCGCCCCGGCCGAGGTGAGAACGATGCCCCTTGAAAGTCTGGAGACGCTCGGCAGGCTGAAAAAACAACTGGGCGCCAGGGCGCTTCTGCATGAAAGCTCCCTGCAATTCCTGTACGGCACGGGGGCTCCCGGCGCGTGGCGGCACTTCCAGCCCGGCAGATATGGAGCGGAGGCTCCGTACTCCGGTTATGTCAGGCTCACCCACAACTACGGTACGGATGAACAGGCTGCGTTCGCCCTCCGTGTGGAGAAACCGGGTCCCTTCAATCTGCTGGCCCTGGTGCTGGACGTGGAGCTATAGCCATCGCGCGGAAGTACACATACGCTCAAAAGAAAAAGCCGGGAGGAACGGGGTCCCCTCCGGCTTTGTCAATTTTGCTGTACGGGGCAGCGCATTCAGGCCTGTTCGGCGGCTTCCTCATGGGAAAGCATGTGCACGATGACCTTGATGCCGTTCTTCTCCCCTGCCGCCTTGGCCAGAGAGCGGATGGCGGAAGCGGTCATGCCGTTGCGCCCGATGATGCGGGCCACATCCGTCTTTTCCAAAATCAGCCGGAAGCGCACGGCGTCGCCCTGGGGGGATTCGGCAACGCGCAACTCCGCCTGTTCCGGATGTTGGACAAATTGAAGGGCAATCAGTTGCAGGTATTGGCGGATTTGTTCTACGGCAGGGTGCATGGAAGGGAAAAGGTTGTTACAATGTTTACTTTACTATAAAACCGCCGGCTTGAAAAGATGCAAATCCCGGCATTCCCCGAAAAAGAAAGTCGCCCCGGTCGTAAAACGACCGGGGCGCCCCAACTACCCTATGAAACTGGGTCCTTGCGAACCCAGAGAGCTTTTTTAACGAGCGCTCACCTGCTCGAAACGCAATATAGGTGAGGAGTGCTGGAGTTACAAGCTTTTTTTTTCATTTAAACGATTGTTTTTTTTGAGAAAAAAACAACGTTGTTGGTTACCTTCAAGGGGAAGAGGGATAGATGTTGTAATTATAACAATATTATCGTCCCGGAAGCAGCTCATAAGTAAAACCCTTAAGGTACTCCGTTTCAGGAATGTTCAGCAGGACAGGATGGTCCGGCCTCTGTCCGTGTTGCTGTATCAGACGCAGGGTGGCTGGGGCGTCTATGGCCGCTTCCAGAATGCTCTCCCGGAACAGGCCCGTGCCGGCATGGTGGGAGCAGCAGAAGGTGGAAAGAATGCCGCCAGGGGCCAGAAGCTTCATGGCGCGCAGGTGGATTTCCTTGTACCCGCGCATGGCGTCATGCACGGATTTCTTGTTTCTGGTGAAGGAAGGCGGATCCAGAATGATCAGGTCCCACTTGTGCTCCCCTCCGTCCCGGACGAGGGCCGCTTCCTTCTTCAGGAAATCGAATGCGTTGTCCGTGACACCCCGTACGGAAACCCCATTCAGGCGCGCGTTGCGCTCCACGGCGTCCATCGCCTCCTGGGAAACGTCCACGGCGGTGACTTCCGCCGCTCCGGCCCGGGCGCAGGCCAGGGCAAAGCCTCCCTGGTTGCAGAAGCAGTCCAGCACGCGGCGTCCGCGCGCCAGGCGCGCCACGGCCGCGTAATTGTCCAGCTGGTCCAGGTACAGTCCGGTCTTCTGGCCCGTTTGCAGATTGATCATGAACTGGATATCCCCGCTTTGCGCGGTAAAGGGCTCCGGCTCCGTACCACGGGCCACGCTGACGGAAGGTTCGATGCCTTCTGCCGCCAGCATGGGGGAATCGTTCCTGACGATGATTCCCCGGGGGGAGAGCAGGTCCTCCAGCACGTTCAGAATGATGTGGAGGCGGCGTTCCATGGCCAGGGCCAGTGTCTGCACCACCAGGTAATCCGCGTAGCGGTCCACGATCAGGCCGGGCAGGCCGTCCGACTCGCTCCAGACGAGGCGCGTGAGCGTTTCCCCCGGCAGGAAGCGGCTGCGCAACTCCAGCGCCTGGCTGATGCGCCTGCTGAAAAAATCCCCGTCCAGCTCCTGTTTGCGGCGGGAAAAGCGCCTGGCGACAATCTGGGAATGGGGATTGAACATGGCGGACCCCAGAAAGCGGTCCTTGAAATCCTTCAGCGCCACCACGTCTCCGGGCTGGGGATTGCCGAAAACCTTGCGGACCTCCGTTCCGTAAACCCAGTCGTGTCCTTGAAAAATGCGTGCCCTTGGTGAAATGATTAAACCTGCCATGTCAGGGACAGGCAATACATGATCGGAAGGGAAAGTGCAAGGGGAATGCGGCGGCCCGGCCGCCCCAGCGGAAGGGCGGATTCGTGCGCCTGCGGGCAGTTCCCTTCTCCCGGCGCGCCACGCGTCCGGAGGTTTTCCGCTCCCTGCTGGCAAAGCGGCGGCTGGAAGTGGAGGGAAGGAGGGAATGGGACGGCGCCCCCGAATGCAGGGGAAAATCCCTTCCCGCCCGGTTCGCCGGGGGGAGCCTTGGCGGTCTTTTCCATTTTAGTGCATCTTTCCGGGACTATTTCTGATTGAATGATGCCGGGGAGCGGAGTAGGATGTGGCGCGTTATGAAAGTAGAAACTTTTGAAACTCCCCAGGATGCTGCCAAATCCTTGGCAAAAGAAGTTGCGGAACTGATCCGTTCCCGCGCCGCCGAAGGCCGGAACGTGGTGCTGGGCCTTGCCACCGGAGCCACACCCCTGCCTTTTTATGCGGAGCTGGTGCGCATGCACAAGGAGGAAGGCCTCTCCTTTGCCAACGTCATCTCCTTCAACCTGGACGAATACAGCGGCCTGGACCGCGACCATCCGGAATCCTACTGGTATTTCATGCATACCAATCTGTTCAACCACATCGACATGAAGCCAGAAAACATCAATCTTCCCTCCGGCACGGTGAAGGGCGACGAAATTGCCGCTCACTGCGCCGCCTACGAACAGAAGATCAAGGATTGCGGCGGTATTGACCTCCAGATTCTGGGCATTGGCCGCACCGGGCACATCGGCTTCAACGAACCTGGCTCCGACGACACCACGATCACCCGCCAGGTGCACCTGGACGATCTCACTCGCTCCGACGCGGCTCCCGCGTTCGGCGGCATTGAGAACGTTCCGACCACGGCCATCACCATGGGCGTGGCCACCATCATGGGCGCCCGTGAAGTGGCCCTGATGGCCTGGGGGGAAAAGAAGGCTTCCATCGTGAAAAAGGCCGTTCAGGGTCCTGTGACGGTGGACGTGGCCGCCTCCTACCTGCAGAAGCACCCGAACGCCAAGTTCCTCCTGGACAAGGGCGCCGCTTCCCAGCTTTAATTTTCCGCTTCAACAACGGCCGCGCCGCCTTTCCCGGTTTCACGGAAAGGCGGCGTTTTTGATGGAATGAGAGAGGGCTGCATCTTCTTTTTCCGGCGACATCCCGCCGGAGAAAAATGCCGAGTCATCGGGCGGCGGGTTCCGCAAATGAAGATTTTGTGTCATTGAGGAAGGGCGGAACAGCCGTAGCTGCTCCGGTGTGCGCACGACGGCAGGCAAAGGATAAAGCCTGTTTTTCCTCTTCATGTTCGACCCGGCGGAATGGAAGGGAAGATGTGTTTGTGTATCGTGCTGGAAATGAATAGATTTGATAACAGGCAAAGTGTGTTTTCTGTTTGAGGAAGGCGGCTTTGAAGCCCGGAGGCCCCCCGGAATTCCTGTTAAGGATTTCCTTTAAAAGAGGAATGGAAGACTGGCCATTTAAGCGGCGGCGTCTTTTTATTAGGATGAAGTGGCGCATTGACAAGGGTTTCATTTTCCGTGCATGGTTGAAGGTGCCAATAGATGAAAAATAAAATATATCCGGCAGTGTGTAATTCATACTTCAATCAGGAATTACAGATGATGGCCGGCAGTTATATAGAACAGGAAAAACAGAGATATGAAACAAATGAAAATATTAATGGTAGTAACCGGAACCGGGATGTTTCCCGACGGAAAACAGGAAACGGGATTATGGCTCAGCGAGCTTACCCACATGTATGACAGCGCGAAAAAGCGGGGATATGACATTGTCATCGCAAGCCCGAAGGGGGGCGACACTCCAGTCGATCCCACGAGTCTGAAAACGATGTACATGGACAAACTGTCCAAAAGCTACTGGGACGATTCGGAATTCCGGGATGTGCTGCGGCACACGAAAAGCCTGGATGAAGTTTCCGGAGAGGTGTTCGACTGCATTTATTTGGCCGGAGGCCACGGCGCGATGTTCGATTTTCCGGATAACGCCGTCCTGCAGGAACTCATCAAAAACCACTATGAACACAATAAAATAGTTGCTGCCATTTGTCATGGCGTATGCGGTTTGTTGAACGTAAAGCTCTCGGACGGACAATACCTGGTAAAAGATAAAAAGGTCACGGGATTCAGTTGGTTTGAGGAAGGCCTGGCAGGAAAGAAAAAGGACGTGCCTTTCGATCTGGAATCCGCGTTGAAGGAACGGCGGGCGGATTACAAGAAATCACTGATCCCGATGATGCCGGAAGTCGTGGCCGACGGAAACCTGATCACGGGCCAGGACCCGTTCAGTTCGGAAAAGATGGCTGAAACGGTCATGGGCCGGTTCAATCAATAGCAGGTGGCGGTGAACGGTATGAATTTGAAAGAAGCCTTGAATTACCGGCGGGCCGTGCGGGTATTCTATTAAGAATAAACAGCTTGCCCCTGAAAAGGTAAAATGCTGTCTGGAACTGGCCGCCCTGGCTACATGCAGTTATGGGAATTCTTCCAAATCACCCTTCCTAAATTGATAGCCCGCATTGCCGGAGCCTGCCTCGGCCAGTCGGCTGCCGCCACGGCTTCGGAAATAGTCGTTTTCGTGACGCGGCAGTACTTGTACCGGCAGCGGGCGCAATCCGTCTTCGCATTCGAGCGTGGAAACATCCGGCGGAACGCATCAGGGACCGGGAGGTTATACTATGGAAAGTTGATGCCGTTCCTTTACGCGCGCCGTAGCGGCGTTTTGGGCGCTTTCCGGTCTTGCTGGCCTGGGGAATCGGCCTTTTCCGCCCCATGATGCGCGAAGTTTCCGAGTGCGATATGCGCGTTACAGTCAACAAGCCATGCGCTCTTGAGCCCAGACGTTTATGATCTCCACGGCCGCAGAAGGATACGATCCCTGCCCGCTGGAGGGATTTGACAGCAAGCGTATGAAAAAGCTGCTGGAATTTCCTTATGGTGCCGGGATCAACATGGTCGTTCCCTGCGGAATACGGGACGGAGAGAAAGGCATCTGGGGCGAGCGGTACAGCATTCCTTTCACTGAGGTGTACCATAGGATCTGATCTGCCGGGAAAGGAAAGTTCGCTCCATTGTGGGGAGGGGGGACCGCCTGTTGAGGCGTTCCGGGGCATGTCATGACTCACGGGGAAAGGGGCTCCGGCTACTTGAGCCATGCCAGGAATTCATGGTTGCCGTCCGTTCCTGTGATGGGGGAAGGCTCGCAGCCCATCCAGCAGCGGTTCAATTCCTCCGTGACAAAGGCGCGTATGGAATCCACTGCGCGTTGGTGCAGGGCCGGGTCCCGGACGATGCCGCCGGGGCCTATGTCTCCCGGCTGGAGTTCAAACTGGGGCTTGATGAGCACCAGGGCGTCACCCCCTTCCTTCAGCAGGGGGAAAGCCGCGGGCAGGATTTTTTTCAGGGAGATGAAGGAGACGTCGGAGACGATCAGGTCCACCTGTTCCCCGATGTCTTCCGGAGTCATGTAGCGGGCGTTGAATTTCTCCTTCACGACGACACGGGGGTCCTGCCGCAGTTTCCAGACGAGCTGGTTGGTGCCGACGTCGATCGCGTGCACCCTGGCAGCTCCGTGCTGGAGCAGACAGTCCGTAAAGCCACCCGTGGACGCGCCGATGTCCAGGCAGACCTTGCCTTCCGCAGAGACGGGGAAGGCGTTCAGGGCGCCCTCCATTTTCAGGCCGCCGCGGCTGACGTAGCGGGGGCGGTTCCTGATGGCAATGTCCGCGTCTTCATTGACCTTGAGGCCCGGCTTGGTGGAGGGGTGGCCTCCCACGCTCACCTCTCCGGCGATGATGAGCCGCTGGGCCAGTTCCCGGGATTCTACGAGATTGCGGGAAACCAGAAGGACGTCGAGTCGTTGCTTGCTCATGATTCGGAAGGAAGGTGCGCACGCAGGTATTTCATGAAACCGCATGCAGAATCAAGCAAAACCGCGCAGCGGCGGCATTTGGGATAAAATGCGGCATGAAAGGCGCTGGAGCATTTTACAATTGATCAGGCGCGGGATTGTATGAGACTGTGCCGCGGAATGGAACACCGCTACAGGCAATTGATGCGCAAGGTCAGGCTTTATCTGCTGACGGAAGTGCGTAAAAAATCGTGGACCAGCCGTTTTCTTTCCGCAAAAATCTTCGACCCGGTCTACTGGTCGTGGACACGGGAATCCGTGGCTACCGGGGCAGCCTGGGGAGCCGCCGCCGCGATTGCCCCGCTGCCCATGCAGAGCCTGTGGGGCGTATTCGCCTGCCTGTGGCGCAAGGGCAACATTCCGGTAGCCATCCTGATGGCCTGGCTTTCCCCTCCCGGCTTTACCTTCTTTGCCATTCCCGCCCAGTGGTGGCTGGGCTGGTTCCTTTTCTCCCGGCTTGGCCTGCCGACTTCCGGCGCTACCTGGAACATGCTGAAAACGGGAGTGGAACAATGGTCCTGGGCTCCGTTTAACGGCTTGGGCATAGGCATGGTTTCCCTGGAATTCCTGACGGGCTGGGCCGTCTCCAGCGTCGTGCTGGGGATGCTGTGCTACGGACTCGTGCAGCTTGGGTGGCGGCTGGGCCTGCTCATCAAGGGCCGGAGCAAGCACGGGAAAGGACGACAAAAAGGCCCGCCCCCCGCATAAGGGCAGGCCCGAATAAAAATATCCGGCAGCACGTCCGGAGAAACTCCGGCTGCGCTACTGCGCCACTTCCATCAGAAGGACGGTGGAATTCTGGAGGGCCTCAATGGTGATGGCCTCCGTATCCGTAATTCCGGCTCCGTCGCGGCGGTTCAGCACAATGTCCCCGATCTTGACTTCTCCTTCGACCACGAAGACGTACACGCCCGTATTCTGGCCCTTGAACTTGTATTCCCGTGATGTGCCGCGGTCCAGTTCCGCCCAGGAAAACCACGCCTGCTGCATGATGGAAATATCCGTTTCCGGAGCCAGGAAGGTGGAAATCTCATTGTGCTTCAGCAGGGGCTTGATGTCGTAATCCTTGTACTTGGGCTCCGTGTTGATCCTGTCCGGAATGACCCATATTTGCAGGAATTCCAGATTATCCGTGGAACTGTCGTTGTACTCGCTGTGCAGGATGCCCGTTCCCGCGCTCATGAGCTGGATTTCCCCGCGCGTGATGGTGTGGCTGTTGTTCAGGCTGTCGCCGTGGCGGAGCTTCCCTTTCAGGGGAATGGAAATCACTTCCATGTTCTTGTGGGGATGGGTTCCGAAACCTTCGTCCGGAAGCACCGTATCATCGTTAAGTACGCGAAGGGCCCCGAACTGCATGCGGTCCGGATTGAAATAATTGGCAAAGCTGAACGTGTGGTAGGTATTCAACCACCCGTGGTTGGCATGCCCCCTGGACGATGCCCTGTCGATAATAATATTCATGATCAATAATATTGAGATTCTTCCGGCTTTTAGCCGGACCTGGCACATGGTTTGACTGAATGGCGTTCCATCCTGTTCAAGCCGGATGACAGGGGCCGGGGCTTCCTGCGGGTGCCGTTTAAATGGAAAATTCCCGTGCATGTCCGGAATACGAAATAAATTGCCAACGTAAAATGATGGTGCAATGTCTCTCCTTTTAAGGTAGCATGGGCAGGTACCTGTGCAAGTAAAGTAAGTGGCGTATGGCTCATTCGACATTCATGAGATGGATCAGGGGATTGGTCCCCACCGTGGTTATTCTGCTGTGCGCCCTGGTGCTTGGCTTCATTTGCTATATTTCCATCTGGGGCGTGCCCTCCTTTGTGGTGGTGCGCGTGGAACAGGCCCTGCTGGAAAAAGGGGTGCCCGTGCACATCGGCACGCTGAAAGTCAGCATCTGGCCCCGGGCCGTCGTCACGCTGAAGGACGTGGAAATGCTGGACCCGGAAGCGCCGCCGGAAAACCGCCGCCCCATCGCCCGGCTTCATGAGGCGGACATATCCCTGAACTGGAAAAAGCTGCTGGACGGCCAGGTGGACCCGGAGCGGGTGAACGTGGCGGGGCTGAGCGTCAGCATGCCGGTGGACAAGGAAAGGCCGGAACGGGTCTTTTCCGTCACCGGGCTGAATGCGGAGATAGACCTGAACCGCCCCGGCATGGTGGACCTCACGAAGGCGGAAGCCGTGGTGCAGGGAATACGGGTCACCGCCCAGGGAAGCTTTCCCGCAGGGCAGGAGGAGGGCGGAGACTTTGCGCTGACGCCTGGAGACGTGGCGGCCGTCCGCAAGCAGCTTGACCACGTGCTGGAATACCTGGACAGGGTGAAGTGGCCGGAATCCGCCCCGCCGCAGCTTGCGGTCAACCTGAGCGACGACATGAAGGGCGGCGGAATCCGCGTGGGGCTGGACTTTCAGGCTCCCTCACTGCAATACGGCAGAATTCGTGTCAAGAACTTGATGTTCAGCGGCGACTACTCGGACTCCGTCATCATGGCCAGGCGCTTCACCATGAGAGATGCGGAAACGGCGGGATTCGTGAGGCTGTCCCTTCAGGCGGATTTGAAAAAGCGCTCCCTGATCTGGGACGTCACCAGCACGGCCCCCCTCGTGTCCTGGACGGTGTCCTTCCTCAACGAATCCCTCGTTCCGCGGGAAATGAAATTCCTGAGCGAGCCTCACGTTCAAATATCCGGCAGGCTGTTGTTCAAGGAAGGATGGGAAGGCGTGGACCAGGTCAAGCTGCTGGGGTCCGGCTCCATGGGGGCCTTTTCCGTGTTCGGGGAGAAATTTTTAAAGGCGTCCGGGGATTTCAACTATGAAAACGGCAACTTCTACGTGACGGATCTGGACATACGGCACCAGGGAGGAAGCTTTTCCGGCAAGGTGATGGGCGTGAATGGAGAAATCAAGGTGGACATCCACAGCACGCTGCCCGTGAACGCCATGCTGAACATGGCCCGGTCCATGGCCCCGGAAGACGTGGAACTGCCGCCCACCCTGGTCATCAACGGGGACCCGGAACTGAATGCCGCGGGCACGCTACGCATGGGCGTGGACTGGTCCGGCCCGGTCCGCGTGGACCGCCTGAAAATGAACGCCGCCGTCAGGGACGTGGCGTACCAGGGGGTGGAATTTGATTCCGCCACGGCCAACGTGGAAGTGATCGGCAAATCCATCAACGTGACGCTGCTGGAACTGGTGCGTGAAGACGGACGGATGAAACTGGACGGCAGCTATCTGGGAACGGACCTTGTCTTTACGGTGGAATCGGACCTGAAGCCGGAAATTCTCGTGGCCCTGGGCGGCAAATCCGTTCCCGTGCCGGAGGAACTGAAGATTCCGGAAAAAGCGACTCTCCGCGTGCACGGCAGGCTGGACATTCCGGAAGGAAAACCCGTGGAACCCACCCTGGTGCGCGCACGCATCAAGGCGGAAAACCTGGCCTGGAACAAGGTGCCCGTGAAAACGGCGGACCTGGAGGTGGAATACAGGCCCAACCAGCTCTTCGTGCAGAACTGCCGCATAGAACTGGAAAAAGGGAAATTTGAACTCTTTGCCAACGGCTTCTTGGACGGGCAGATGTTCGTGATGGGACAGTCCACGGTTCCCCTGGACACGATCGACAAGCTGATGGCAATGAAAGATGATGACTTCTTCATGGAGCGCTTCGCCTTCCACGGCAACTCCGGGATCAACCTCTCCTTCCAGGGAACGCTGGGACTTTACAATCTGGAAAAGGCCTACGATATTGAGGCCGTCGTATCCGTCGCCAACACCAAATACAAGGGGGTGGAAATCAAATCCGCCCGCGCGGACGCCCACCTGGTGACGGACCAGCTGGTCCTGACCAACGTGGCGCTGACGGTCTCCAACTCCGACTATCTTTCCTCCGCCGGATTGTCCGGCGGTCCGGCGGACAGTTCCCTGAAGGCCAAAAGCATCGACTTCCGTTTTGTCCCGGACACCGTGGAGGTTCTGGGCCTGGAAGGGCAGGCCTATCCGGCCCATACGCTGCGCATGTTCTCGGACGACGCCGCGAAGGTGCTCCGGGAATTCGTCTTCACGCGCCCCGTGACGCTTTCCGGCGGCGGCATGTTCCCGATGGGGGACGACCTGAAGCTGATGAAGGGGCGCATCCGCTTTGACGCCTCCGCGGGCCGCGTCCGCTATAAAATCCTGGGAACTACGCTGGACCTGGGCAGGACGAAGGGGGAAGTGCTCATCTCCCCGCAGTGGGTGGTGGTGGACAAATTGCAGGGAACCATCTGGGAAGGCTCCTTCACCGGCCGCGTGCTGGCGCAGATTGACGGCGGGGACGCCTTGAACGGCTCCTTCGTGCTCCAGGACATGAACCTGACGGCCATCGGCAAATCCTACGGGGAAAAAATGGAGAAGGCCACCGTGCACGGAGCCATTGAATTCTCGTCCAAGGGCGGCAACATGAACAGCATCCAGGCCAAGGGGGAAGCGGCGCTGGTCCACGGAAACCTGGTGGAAATCCCCATCTTCGGCTTTTTGGGGGAAGCCCTGGCCAATTACATCCCCGGCCTGGGCCACCTGATCAACTACAAGCTCACCCGCGCCGACTGCGACTTTTCCATAGAAAAAGGCTACATCCGTACGAACAACTTCGTGGCCACGGGCAGCAACCTGTCCCTGAAGGGCGGCGGATGGATACGCCTGGCCGACCTCCAGGTCAACTCCGATTTCCAGATGGGGTTCCGCGGCATTCCGCAGCTTCTCACCTCGCCCGTCTTCCTGCTGGCGCGCGGCCTGTTCCAGGTGCGCGGCAGAGGTCCCCTGGATAACGTGAATTGGAGTTTCGCCCCCTTCTCCGGCGGGAAGGCCCCGGCTCCTCCCGCTCCCCCGGCGCCCCAGCCTGCGAGAAGAAGATAATCCGGTACGGCCTTCCCGGAGCGCCGCGGTTTCATTTTCCGGATTCTGCCGCCTTTTCCGCCCGTCCCGTTCATCCTCTTCCTCTGCTTTCCCTGATGAAAAAACCTTGTCCGGGGAGGTCAGTGGAGGGGAAAGGGGAGGAAACGGCCGCTTGCGGCAGAACTTCGGGAAAATCCGTATTCCGGCATGGCGGATGTTTGCGCATTCCCCTTCCGGGCCGTTATTCCGGGAGAGCAAGGGGCCGGGGCCGATATTTCCGACAAGCCCGCATCATCCCGCAATCGCCGGAAAAACACGGACCCGCACGTTCATTTTTCAGGATTACTTTTTCAGTATTCTCTTTAAGGCGGCCACATCCGGCAGCAAATTTACCGTCTCAAACTTCCCCTTGTAAAACACGGCCCAGTTATTGAAAACACAGGGCAATTCCTTGGCTTTTTGCAGGGAATCCACGTGAATGAAAGACACGGGAACCCCGTTCGTTTCACAATACTGCCTGATGATCCCGATGTTTTGATAAACATAGGGGCATTGCATATCGTAATAAATGGTCAGCTCCCTGCTTTCAATTTCCAGTTTTTTAGCTCGTTGGGAAAAGCTCGGCAGGGTTCCGTCCAGGGAAAGGGCCAGCAGTTCATACCCGTTGCCGATAGTATCGGCAACTTTAAAACCGAATTTCTTCGCAAACGACTGGTCGGAAAGCCAAGCTTTCTGTTTTGTTGCTCCAAGCATGCAAATGCCGGATTTGCCGTTTTTTCCGGCATCCGCCAGACAATACTCCATCAGCGCCTTCCCGTACCCTTTCCCTTTGCAGCTGCCGGAAACCCACAGGCAGTACAGATAATAATAATTGTCGCCGATGATGGGAACCCAGGCGGTTTCCAGGGGAGCATATTCAATAAAAACTGTAGCCTTCTCATTCAACTTTCTAAAGACATGGCCCTCCTTCAGCCGGCCGCAAAGCCATTGCCGCTTGGCGTCAATGCCCGGATGGAACTTCTTGCTGCGGATAATGCAGCATAAATGTTCATGGGGAAGGTTTTCCGCCGTCAGGTTCACAAATTCGGCACTCATCTCTTTCTTGTGCCAATGATCGCATAAACCAGGGAGGAAGTCATCCGCTTTCCCGCCTCCCCTCCTTTTGCACATTTCCGGCAGACCCATATAACGCATCGGCATGGCGCGACGGTGCTTGCGGAAGGGCCGTCAGACGAACGATGCCGCCGGAAATCAGGCTGGAAACTCTCCTTTTTTCTCTGCTCATTCTCTTCTTCCGCCGCAACATGAGGCACAAGCCGTGTTGCAGTTGGCGGCAGACTCCGCCCTTGACGGCATCACTCCTGCCCCATTCGTTGAAAAGGGGCGCTTTCTTCATCAGGTGTGCGGGAATCCGCAGGGAACGGGATGAAAAGGGATGAAACGGCAAGAAAGAAAAGGCCGGTCCGCCGCGCAAGCGAACCGGCCTGGAACAGGGAAAGGGGGGACTGGTTAATTCTGGCCGCCCAGGTTGAATGCCTTGTGGACGACGCGCGCCGCCTCGTCGATGTCGGACTCGTCCACCATCACGGCGATCTTGATTTCCGATGTGGAGATCATGCCGGTCTTGATGTTGGCGTCCGCCAGGGCCTTGAACGCGGTGGCGCCCACGCCGGAATGGGAACGCATGCCGATGCCCACCAGGGAAAGCTTGGCGAGTCCGGCTTCCGTCTCCACCTTCACATCGGGGCCCAGCGCTGCCGTCACGGGCTTGAGCGCGGCCTGGGCGCGGCCCAGTTCGTTGGCAGGCATGGTGAAGGACTGGCGGACGTAGCCGTCATGGGCGGTGTTGGCCAGAATCATGTCCAGATTGATTTCCGCCTCTGCCAGGGCGCCCAGAATCCTGGCCGTATAGCCGATTTTGTCGGGAATGCCGGTGATGGTGAGGCGGGCCTGGTTGCGGTCGATGGAGATGCCGCGGATGACGACGGCTTCCATGGAGGGAGTTTCTTCTTGCACGATGGTACCGGGGTTATTGTTCATGGAGTTGCGAACTTCAAAGACGACGCCGAATTTTTTGGCGAATTCCACGGAGCGCGACTGCATCACCTTGGAACCGCTGGATGCCATTTCCAGCATTTCGTCGTAGGAAAGGGTCTGGATCTTCACGGCGTCCTTCACCACGCGGGGGTCGCAGGTGTACACGCCGTCCACATCCGTAAAAATCTGGCACACGTCCGCCTTCAGCGCAGCGGCGATGGCGATGGCGGAAAGGTCCGAGCCGCCGCGGCCCAGCGTCTGGACCATGCCTTCCTCTGTCACGCCCTGGAAGCCGGCGCAGATGAGGATGTTGCCTTCCATCAGGCATTTGTTCATCCGTTCCGGGTCAATCTTGTGGATGCGGCCGCGGGTGTGGGAGCCGAAGGTGGTAATGCCCGCCTGGGCTCCCGTGAAGGACACGGCCTTGTCTCCCAGTTCATGCAGGGCCATGCAGAGCAGGGCGATGGACTGCTGTTCCCCGGTAGCCATCAGGACGTCCAGCTCGCGTTCGGAAGGGGAGGCGGACAGTTCCCTGGCCAGGCCGATCAGCTTGTCCGTCACGCCGCTCATGGCGGAGACGACAGCCACTACCTGGTTGCCGTCTCCGGCGGTCTCATGGATGCGGCGCGCCACATTGCGGATGCGGTCAATGGTGCCTACGGAGGAGCCTCCGAATTTTTGAACGATAAGTGCCATGTAACAGGATGATGTAGGTTAGGATTGAGGAAGAAGGTGTTCGATGCGCAGCACGCGGGCTTCCGGCGCCACGAAGGAAATCTGGGCAATTTCCTCCAGCGCCATCTGGAGCTGGCCCCACGGGCAGGTATGGAGGATGAATACCAGGTCGTTCCACGCCACGCCGTCTTCGTCGATGTGGCTGGGTGCGGAGGACGTGGCGGAGATGCCGATGCCGAAAGTGGCCAGGATGCGGGCTATTTCCGCAATCACACCGGGCTGGTCCGCCACCTGGAAGCGCACGTAGTACGGCGTCGTGGTGTCGTTGATATGCATCACGCCGCAGGATTTGGCGTAAGGGGTGAACCCCGTGTGGAATTCCGGGTAGCGGCTTTCGCGCATGGCCGTAATCACGTCGCTGATCACGGCGGAGGCCGTGGGATTCTTGCCCGCTCCGCGGCCGTAGAACAAGGTTTCCCCCACAATGTCCCCGTTCACGGAAATGGCGTTGAACACGCCGTTGACGGAAGCCAGGATGTGCCAGTCATGGACGAAGCAGGGCTGGACGCGCAGTTCCAGCGCATCTTCCTGGTTTTCATGGTAGCGGATGACCACGAGCAACTTGATGGTGTACCCCAGTTTTTTGGCGAATTCGAAATCCCGGCTGGTGATGTTTTCAATGCCGCTGACGTAAATTTTGTCCGGGGAGATGGTGGTGCCGTAGGCCAGGGTGGCCAGAATGAGGGCCTTGTGGGCGGCGTCCCAGCCGTTGACGTCCAGGGAGGGGTCTTCCTCCGCAAATCCCAGTTTCTGGGCCTGCACCAGGGCGTCCTCGTAGTCGGCCCCGTGTTCCCCCATCGCGGAAAGAATGTAGTTGGAAGTTCCGTTGATGATCCCCACGATGGAATTGATGTGGTTGCAGATCAGGGAATTCTGGAGGCTCTGGATGATGGGGATGCCCCCCCCGGCGGAAGCCTCAAAGTAGATGGGCGTGCCCATCTCCGCGGAAAGCTTGAAAATCTCCGCGCCGTATTCGGCCAGCAGGGCCTTGTTGCCGGTCACCACGGGCTTGCCCGCGCGGAGGGCCGTCGTCACCAGGTCATAGGCCTGCCGGGTGCCCCCGATCAGTTCGATGATGATGTCTATTTCCGGGTCCCCCACCAGCTCGTGCCAGTCGTCGGTCAGCAATTCTTCCGGAACGGCGGTATCCCTGTGCTTGCTCAGGTTGCGCACGGCAATGCGCTTGATCCTGAACGGGATCTTGCTCCGCGCTTCCAGCAGGGAGTGGTTGCGGCACAGCGTCTCATAAACGCCGGAACCGACCGTACCCAGTCCGGCCAAGCCAAGTTGTATGGGTTTTTCCGTCATTCTTGCCGGGCGATTATGCAGAAAAATCCCTGTGACGCAAGAGCTTTTACCGCGCGGGAAAGGCTGTTTTTCCGGGAACTTCCGGGGGAAAGGGGCCGCCCTCCGCATTCCGGCCGGGCGCCTGTTCTGTATAGAAGCCGGATGGAGCGGACAGAAGGCCTGCCTCCGGGCGCAGGGAAATCATGGAGGAATCCCCCGGCAGTCCTGTGGTTCCGGTCATTCCCCTTCCGGGATTGATTTCCCGCACGGAGCAGGCTATCCTGTTTCCGTTTCATGACTTACACCATTACTCCGCTGATTGGGGAAAAGGCCATTGCCGCACGCGTGCGGGAACTGGCCGCCTCCATTGACGCCGACATGGGGGACCGCCCCTATGTCCTGCTCCGGCTTCTGGAGGGAGCCGTGCCCTTTGCGTCCATGCTGGCGGAGCATTTGAAATCCCGCCCGGAAGTGAGGTCCGTCAAGGTATCCAGCTATTCCGGCATGGAAAGTTCCGGTTCCGTGGCGTGGCGCGGAGATTGCGGCGCGTTCCGTCCCGGCGTCCCCGTGCTGGTGGTGGATGACGTGCTGGACACGGGCAGAACGCTGGCGGGCGTTTGTGGAGAATTGAAAAAGAGGGGCGTGCAGCGCGTATTGACGGCTGTGGCCGTGGACAAGCACTGCTGCCGGAAGGTTCCCTTTGAAGCGGATTACGCGGCCTTTACCTGGGGCGACGACTTTCTGGTAGGGTTCGGCATGGACTTGGACAACCGGTACCGCGACCTCCCCTACATCGGCAAGGCTGCCGCGGACTGAATAAGTTTTTTCCAGATTGAACAAACTATTGAAAAAAAGTGTCTAAATCCCTCGGAGCGGTAGAGCCGTCCGCCGCCCCGCCAAACAAGGAAACACCGGAAAGGAGATTCAAGACATGAAGATCGACAGGGTAAGACAACTGGAAAGCGTGACTGACTTCGGCCAGGAAACGTCCCTCATACGGGACGTTCTGGACAACCTGGAGCTGGAACAATCGCTCACGTGGCTTCTGGAAGCCATCAACACGCATCTGGAAAACGGTGCGGAAAAGGAACCGTGGCATCTGTACCAGACCACGCTGTTCGCCATGTACGTGGACTATGACAACGGGCAGGTGCGCCTGTCCGCCATGCTGGCCTGCCACGATGCGGACATGGAACTGCCGCTGAAGGATTTTCTGGAAATCCTGCGCAGGGAGGCCCGGGAAGAGGCTAACCCGCGCCATTTTTCAGAAGCCGATACGGATACGCAGATTCACCGCTGCCGCCATCCGCGCTTCAGGCGGAAAAAGCCGGAACGGGAGCCGGACAACGGATTTTATTCATGAACAAGACCCTTGCCGGATCCCTTTCCCATGGCTGATTCCGAAAGGAACCAGCCATTTTTTGGGGAAGACGGACGGACGCCCGGATTCCCATGGCCGTGGCCGTTTTAATGGAGGCTGGACGGGAAGCCTGGAGACGGCAGGTGTTGCTTCCCGTTTGCTTCACCGGGACCGAATGACAAAGGACGCACTGTTCCGGATGGTTGCGCCTGTTTAATCTCATATTTCCACAGGAAAGATTTTTCAGCATGCAGGTAAGATACGAGAAACTTGGAAGGGAGAATGCCAGGCCCGTCATGGAAATCTTCAATGATTATATTGAACATGGTACGGCGGCCTTTGCGGATGCGCCCTTGCCGGAAGCATCTTTTCCCATGCTGCTGGAAAAGACGGCCGGATATCCCGCTTACGCGGTGGTGGACGCGTCGGCGGGGAATGTCGTCGGGTTTTGCTGGCTGAGCGCCTATGCCCCTGTGGCAAGTTTCCGGAAAACGGCCAAAATCACCTCTTTCATTGCCCGCAACCATGTGGGGAAGGGCATAGGGAAACAGTGCCTCGACCAATTGGAAGCGGACGCCAGGCAAATGGGCATTGAAAACATCATTGCCGAAATTTCGTCCGAAAACCGGGGAAGCCTGAAGTTCCATGCCAGTAACGGATTTGCCTTTTGCGGAGAACTCAAGAACATCGGTTACAAATTAAACCGCTCCTTCGGCGTGGTTTATATGCAGAAAACCTTGTAAAGCCTGTTTCCCCGGAAAGCCCGCACCGTGGTGCCGGGAGAAGAATGGTTCCACGTTTCAGGCGGGACTGAGGGAAAATGCGTCAACGTTCATGACGGACCTGCGGGCAGCCTTTTCATCACGGTCCTGAGGAAAAATAGTGCTTTTGCGGCGTGATTCCGTCAGAATAGTCCCGCCATGACGCCATCCCCCACTCCCAGCGCCGCTCCCCCGGTCCGTTTGCCCTGGGTGGAGATTGCGCGCCTGCTGGCTACATTGAGCGTCATCATGCAGCACGTTCCGGGGGGAGGGTTTCCCCCCAACCAATGGCTGATCGGTCCGGCACTGGCCACGTTTTTCCTGCTGGCCGGGTATTTTTCCGCAGCGCGCCTCCGGGGGCAGGAGGCCGGAACCTGGACGGCGAGGCGCCTGATGTCCCTGCTGCGGCCCTATTTGTTCTGGTGCGCGGCCTACTGGCTGCTGGCGGGCATGCCCGTTTCTTCCGCCTCCCTAGCTTCCGTGTTCGGTCTGGGCGCGTGCCCCATGCTGACGCCCATGTGGTTCCTGCGGGATTTGATGATTTTCACCCTGGCGGCGTTCCTGCTGGTCAAGTGCCGCCCGGCGCTTTACACGCTCGGCCTGTTCTGCCTGTTCCTGAACAGGTGGGATGATTCCCTGGCGTGGCCCAGTCCCTACATGTTCGGGGATTTTGTGCTCGGCATCATGCTGGCTTCCACCGCTCCCGGCTGTCTGAACTGCTGGGAGAGGATTCCCCTGGCCGTGCATGCCGCCATTCTGCTGTCCTGCGCGGCTCTTATCTGGGCCAGCTGCACGGATACGTTCCTTCTTCCGGATGGCTCCTTTTCCGGACTGGCCGTCCTGGCCTTCCTGAGTTCCGGGATTGTACTGAAGGTCGTCAGTCCCGGCCTGTCAAGACTCCTGGCCGGGTGGTCTTCCGGCAGTTTCTTCGTGTACTGCTCCCATATTTTCGTGCTGATTGCCCTGATGGGGGTGGAAACGTGCTTTCCGGCCCCATGGCCCTCCTGGGCATGGTGGTGTCTGGTGCCCGTCGTTTACATGCTGGCGCGGGGTGTTTACCTGCTGGTCGGGAGGCATGCTCCGCGCGCGCTTGTGCTGATGACGGGCGGAAAATGAGCCGGGGGAGCGAATGCCCACCTCCCGGCCCGTATTTTCCGGTTTATCCCGCCACGCGGAAGGACTGGACGGGGATTTCCCGTTTTTCTCCGCCTTCCTTTTGCCAGAAGAAAAGGGGAAGGCCGGAGAAGCCTTCCGTCTCAATGATGAAGGGATGCCAGCCTTTTTCCAGAGGCACGGGCTTCATCCCCGTGCTTGCGGGATCGTTTTCCGTCGTATGTTCCCCCATGGAGGAGGAGACTTCCGCGCCGGGCTTGTAACCGTATTCCGCATCCAGTAGATGCGCATCATGCAGCCTGACGAATGCCCTGGCCCCCTTTTTCACCGGGGTTTTCATGAAAAAGACATATTTCCCCGTTTCCGGAACGTTCAGATAGAGCACTCTTTTCACGCTGCCGTCCTTCCGGCTGACTCCCCGCGAGGACTGCGCCGTCAGGGGAACCAGGTTGCCGGGCATTTCCTCTTTCCGGAGGGCTGGAACGGGTTCCGCATCATAGGGCCGCTGGGCAAAGGTGCCGCGCGCCGGGTGGGTATAATCGTAAATACGCCTCATTCTCAGCACCTTGTCGTGCATGATGGACTGCATCTTTTTCCCTTCCGGCGTGTCCTTCAGGTCATGGCGTTCCGCAGGGTCCTTCGCGGTATCGTAAATTTCAAACGGATCCGCATGGGACTGGATGTTGGTACGCACCCCCTTGTATTTGCCGAGGTAGACCATCTGCTGGTCGCCCCGGACGGCGTTCCTCCTGGACGGGAGAAAATCCTGGTAGCCGGGCGTCGTCGTCTTGTTCCGGGACATCTTGGCGCTGTATTCCATGTAGAGGCGGCTGTCCGGCTGTGTCCCCTTGTTTAGCAGGGTAGGGAGCAGGGAAACGCCGTCGCTGCGGAAGGGGGCCCTGACGCCGCCGATTTCCGCCAGCGTCGCCATCCAGTCGTGGAACTGGGAAGGATGGTCGCTTGTGGACCCGGCCGGAACATGGCCGGGCCAGCGGACGATGGTCGGCACGCGGAAGCCGCCTTCCCAGGCGTCCTGCTTGATGCCGTCAAAAGGTCCGTAATTGCGGAAGAACTGCGGATTCTGGCCGCCTTCGTCATGCGGGCCGTTGTCCGACGTCATGATGATGACGGTGTTCTTGTCAATGTTCAGGTCCTTCAGGGTCTGGATGAGGTCTTCAAAGGAATCGCTCAGCCGCGCGATCATGGTGGCGTACTTCTTCTGCGCCATGGGCCATTTCTTGTCCGCATACCGCGGATAGATGTAGGAGTTGATCCTGCCCTCCGCGGTATTCACCAGCTTGTGGGGCTGGCCCAGCCATTGCACGCCGCCCTTCACGCCGCGGCCTTCCGGATAGGGTCCGGTAGGTACTTGAAGCTGGGAGTGGGGGGCAACGTGGGTCAGCGCCAGGAAAAAGGGCTGGCGGGGATTCTGCCGGCTTGTGTCTATAATCCATTTTTTGGCGCGGGCCGTCAGCAGGTCCACGGAGTACGCCTTGTCGCAATCCGCCGTAATGCACTTGTCCCCGTCCCAGATGCCGCTTTTTTTAGTGGGGGAAATGGGATTGGGGTCTTCCTTGGGATAATGGTGGTGGCCGCTGACGTGGTCCAGGTAGCCGAAGTAGTAGTCAAAACCGCGCCTGGTGGGGTAGGCCGTGGATTCCTGCGGGGTGCCCGCGTGTTCCGTTCCTCCGCCTATCCCCCATTTGCCGATGAGGGCCGTCCTGTACCCGGCGGACTGCATGACGGTGCCGAGGGTGGGGGCATCTTCAATGGGCAGGTCAAAGGACCTGTCCCGGATTACCTTGGCATGGCCCTGGTGGACGCCCGTGAACAGGGAGGCGCGGGCCGGGGCGCAGAGCGGGGCGGAGGAGTAGTGGCGCGTCAGCGTCATTCCTTCCCGGGCCAGCGTCCGGAGGCCCGGGTTGTCCATGGCGGGAAGCCCTTCCTTCATGCGCCGGTCCTGGTAGGAGGGCAGGTCCCCCCAGCCCATGTCATCCATCAGGATGAGGATGACGTTGGGACGCTGGGCAGCCGTGGCGAAAGGAACCGCCAGCAGGAGGGCCAGCAGAAGGAGTAAATGTTTAACTCTCATTGCAGTGGAAAGACGGAATTCTATTTTTCTCCCTTGGGCTTGATATAATAGCTTGGGTCGGCAATCCAGCGGTCTCCCGACTTTTTCACCGGAATGAAGCTGACGCCCCATGACTGGAAGCTTCCCGTGTACGGCTGTTCAATCAGGATTTTATTTTCCCCGGCCTTTACCTGAAAGGGAACCGGAGGACGCGCCCACCAGAACTCCTCATTGTCAAAGGATATTTCATTGGCGGGAGAATTCCAGGTGTGCTTTTCATAACGCCGCTGGCCTGCCAGCTTGTAAGTCTGGGGGTTTTTTACTTCCTTGCCGTTCACCCATATCCTGGTGCCGCACTGGGACCACTCCCCGGCAGCCGGAACCCCGGAGCAGCGCCGCGTGGAGCGGGCCGGAGCGTCGAACCCCACCATGGCGTACATGGTGCCCGCCCTGGGCGCGTAAAAAGTCGTCTCCGCCCAGGCGGTGTTTCCCGGCTTTACTTTGGAGAACAGGCCTTCCGCTCCCGCACGGGTGCGGAAGTACAGATTGCCGCCGCGCGCCTGGACCGGCTCCAGTCCCGCGGGGGATTTCCCCGCCAGCAGCCCGTTCCTCACTTCCTCCTGCCTGTCCTTCGGAACGGGGCCGAACACGGTCCATTCCACAAAGGAATCCCGCCAGTAGGGGAAGGGCTTGTTTCCGGCCAGGGCTTCCATGCGTTTTTCAAACAGGGCGAAGGCCTGGTAAGCCTCCGTATCTTTCTCCGGCAGTTTGCCGGCAAAGCGGGAGCCGTCCTCCGGAATGCCCTTCCAGCTGCGTTCAGCCATGGCGAACATGGCGGGCCACTGGGGGTTCTGGATGGGGATGTTCTTCTTGTCCTCCACCCGGGTATCCGGCCACAGGCACTGGATGACGCCCAGAGAGTGGTCGTCGCTCTTTGCCGTTCCGCAGGGCTGGCGGAAGAAATTCCTGCGCACCAGGATGCCGGGGTCAAAAGAATTGATGTAGCCTGCCGTGGAATCAAAATAGGGATTCTTCTGCTTGGCGGGGTCCGGCAATCCTACGGAATTCTCATCATTCCACAACTGGGCGTAGCTGTCTCCGGAAACGGGCAGGTCATTGTTGCCCGCCCATTGGATGGGTTGGCGTCCCAAGGATTTGACCTTGGCCGCCATCCGGTCCGCAAACTGCTTCCCGTTGGGGATATGGATTTCATCCGCGCCGATGTGCAGGTAGGGGGACATCTCCGCCGGAATTTCCCGGCAGAATTCTTCCAGCAGTTCCTCCAGAATCTTGATGCCCCGGGGATCGTGCATCGGGAAGCCGAAGCAGTTTTTGAAATAGGTGCTGTGCCCCGGCATGTCAATTTCCGGAATAATCAGGATGTGCCGTTTTTTGGCGTAGCGAAACAGGTCCCGTATCTGGTCGTAGGTGTAGGTGTCGTTGACGTCCCGGCCCTTGATCCTCTTGGAGGGATCATTCAAAACGGGGTACTTCTTGCACTGGATGCGCCATGCGGGGTAGTCCGTCAGGTGCCAGTGGAAGGCATTCATTTTCAGTCGGGCCATTTCGTCAATATCCGCCTTCAGGGTCTCAATGGGACGGAAATTGCGACCTACGTCATGCATGAAGGCGCGGATGGCGAACGCCGGGCTGTCCTTGATGTCGCAGCACGGATAGTCCCCTCCGGCTCCCAGCTGGTCCAGCGTCCTGCGGGCATAAAAAACGCCTGCGTCCGTGGCGGCCCTGATCAGAATGCCGCCGGGGCGGACCTGGAGCTCGTAGCCTTCCTTGCCCAGAGTCTTGGCCAGGGCCGCGTTCTTTTTCACGGAAACGGGAGCCTTTTTAGGGCATTTCCCCGTTTTCCAGTCCACCTGGGACGGGAAGGGAATGAGGGGCACAGGCGCGGCTTTTTCCTGCTGCAGGGGGTGCGGGGAAGTCCAGTCACCGTAGGAAGAAGGGAAACAGAGCATTAAGCCTGATGCCAGCAAAAGGAGGGAAGGAGCTAATCGCATAATATTACTACACTTAAACGAGGAACTGTCTTTCATCAAACTTAAAATGAAGCAAAATTCCGGATTTAGGGATGTTCCGGTTCCTGCAGCATTATCTCCTCTTTCTCCTCAGGCACAGGCTTCCCAGCCCAAGCAATGCGGCAGCGGCCGAGGAAGGCTCCGGAACCGTGAGGCCCTCCATGCGGAAATTTTTTACGGTAAGCTCCTGATAAGTGTAGGAGCTGTTAAGAACACCGGTATTCATCACCAGATAAAAGGTGGCTCCCTGGTCAAACAGGACGCCGTACTCCTCTTTGGAAATCGTCCAGCTATAGGATTTGTTGCTGACGCTGCCTGCCAGTCCGGAAATTGTGGAACCAGCCTGGAGAAAGGAACTTTCCTTTCCTCCCAGGCTGTACCACAAGCTGAAATTCTGAGGTTGCCCCGTTTTGTTGGTATTGGAAAGACCTCCTGTGTCAAAGGATATTCTCAAGGATTTATAATCGGCCAGGGTATTCACGGACAATTCATTGAATTTAACGGCAGTAAATCCTCCCCCTGCGCCGCTGGCGGAAATCAGATTGGTAGCGCCATCCGCCGTCACGGAGGAAAGCGTACCGGTATTGTTATTTTTGTTGCCGGAATACCATCCCGCATCCAGGGAGCCAAGGACGGACTGCACGGCGTTTGCGGAAGGCCCTCCATTCGCAATCAGAGCACCTCCGGAGGAATAATCAATGCGGGAGATGGAGGTCTCCGCCATATTCAGCTCCGGAATGATTCCGTCCAGGGAACTCCAGATTTCCGCTCCATGCGCTGATAGTACTGTCGCTGTGAATAATGCCGGAAAGAGAATCGTTTTCATCTGTATATCACTACTATTCGAAAGCAAAAAGCCCGCGCCACCCGGCGCGAATTTCGCTTTGTTCGCGAAAACGTTATAGAATTTATAATCCGCTATAGAAATGCCAACAAGATAAATTAACTTAATTGACTTATAGAAATATAATAGCGAAAAGATCCAACATTATTTTTTCTGTGGCTTTCATATTTCGGGAAGCCATGGGAAATGGAGAAAAGATCCTGACCATAAATCAGGAAAGAGAAAAATCCATTTGACAGCGGATTATAAATCCTGAAATACGATTTAATCTCCGTTAATGCAATAAAATCAGTAGATTAATAAAAGAAAAACCGTTCGTCGAAAAAATTATCCTATCCGTATGCGGATGGAATGGACGGCGTCTTTTCCGAATTGCTCCTTCAGTTTTCCCAGAAGGGCTCCCTGCCACTGCTGGAGATGGTAGCGCATGGCAGGCTGAATGACCTGGACTGTCGCCACGCCCTTGACAAGGGATACCAGGCAGGCCTGCTTTCCCAGAAACGGCCCCGCCGCGGCCATCCAGCCTTTCCGGAGAAGTTCCGGGTCCATGCCTTCTTCATCCAGGGGCAGTTTGGAGAGGATGGTCCCCAGCAGGGATTCCGCCGTATGGACATTGCGCGTTTCACTGAACACCGGAACGGCCTGGAACCAGTCCGCAAGGGCCTGCCGCACCTCCTGCTCATCCCGGGAAAGGTAGTCATACCGGATGGGGGAGGCATGGGGGTCGGGCCGGTCCCTGTCGGGAACATAGGCTGACCAGGGCGGAATCATGGGAGGGAAGGAAAAAAGGGGGCCTTTTAAAGAAAAACGCCCGGAGCGTGTCTGTTCACAAGCCCGGGCGCTGTAAGGTGGCAAGAAAATGAATTATTCGCCGTCGTCGCCGATGGCTTCCACAGGGCAGCCTTCCAGGGCTTCCACGCAGGCTTCCAGTTCGGTTTCATTGTCCGGCTGCTTCTTGACGTAGGATACGCCCTCGTCTTCGTCGCGGCCAAAGTTTTCCGGAGCGGTTTCGCGGCAAAGGTCGCAGTCGATGCAGGAACTGTCCACGTAAAACTTGCCGGGGACGTTTAATGGTGTCTTTTCGTCTATATCTGCCATATGTATGGATGGGTTGTATGAACTGGGCTAACTATTTCCGCATTTGACTGAATTTTGCAATCTTTTTTGTTGCAGGAATGAGTCAGCATGAGGAAGAATGCCGGAGCGTCTTTTCCGCTGAAAAGACTTTGTTTTTTCCCCTATTCCACGATGCATGCCGTTCCACGATCCACCCCTCGCGCCCTCCCCCTGTGGGCCGCCTTCCTGCTGTCCGCCCTTTCCGGGGCGCTTATGGCCTGTTCCTTTATTCCGGTGGACTGGAGCGGTTGCGTCTGGATAGCGCTTCTGCCCCTGCTGACGGCCCTGTGGTACGGCCCCCGGCGCGAAGGGAAGCGCGGCGGTTTGGCGTATTTTCTGTACGGATGGACATGCGGAGTCGTGTTTTTCGGCATTTCCCTGTGGTGGATCAATGAGGTGAGCACGCTCGGCTACATCCCGCTGATTCTTTTTTACGGGGGCCTGTTTCCCGGCATCTGGGGCCTGGTGATGGGAACCCGGTTCCGTCCGGAACGGCTCCCGCTGCCTGACGCGCAGCTTCCGCCCGCGGAACGCAGGCGCGCCTGGAAGGAGTGGGCCATGCGCGACATGGCGCCCAGCGCCGCGGCGGCGCTGGCGGGGGCCTCCCTGTGGGTATGCCTGGAATGGCTGAGGGGCTGGCTGATCCCGGGCTTCAACTGGAACAACCTGGGGGTGGCCCTGTACGGGAATCCTCTGGCCCAATGGGCGGAATACTTCGGCGTGACGGCCCTCGCTTTCATTCCCGCCGTGTTTTCCATCTGGCTGTGGCGCGTCTGCCGCCGTACGGGAACCATGGTGATGCATGAAGGCAGAAGGTCCGTGCCGTGGGATTTCTTCATGCTTGTGGCGGTTCTGCTGGGCATGTTCGTCATCGGCGTGCAGTGGACGGCGCGCTACGCGCCCCTTTCCGACGTTTCCACCGGAAAGGGGGCTTTCACCATTCCCGTCATGACTGTCCAGTTAAACCTGAGCCAGAAGGAAAAGTGGGATGCGGCCAACAGGGAAAACATTTACCGGGAATTGCTGGAAACGACGGAGCAGGGAATGCTGGAACTCCAGGAAAAAGCGCTGGAACGGTCCGCCCGGGAAGGGACGGAGACCTCCCTGGAGATGCCCGCCTGGGTGATCTGGCCGGAGAGTTCCTTCCCCATCTCCACGTTTTACCGGGATTCCACGGGGGAAAGGTTTCCGGGGCAGGACAACGTCAATTTCCTGAGCGCGGAGGAAGAGTACGTCCAGGCTATCCGCGACAGGGTTTGCAATTTCATCCTGCTGACGGGCACGGACGATATTTATCTTTCCGACGAAGGCCGCGTGGCGCGCGCCTACAACTGCCTGACCGTCTTTGAAGGGGATTATTCCACAGCCATTCCCTTCGCCAAGTCCATTCTGGTTCCCTTCGGAGAATACATTCCCATGCGGGAGACGTTTCCGTTCCTGGAAAAAGCCTTTGAAGCCTCGGCTGGAACGGCCATGGGGATGAATTATACGCCGGGCACCTCCTCCAATCCCGTGCCGGTGCCTATCCGTCCCGGCAGTTCCGTGACGGTAGGGGTGATTCCGCTGGTCTGCTTTGAAGACGTGGTGGGAAGCTGGGTGCGCCGCTTCGTGCGGCCGGAACCCCAGGTACTGGTGAACGTAACCAATGACGGATGGTTCAACCGTTCCTGGGCGAACGAACAGCATTGGCGCAACGCGGCTTTCCGGTGCATTGAGCTGCGCCGCTCCATGATCCGGGCGGCCAATACGGGCGTCAGCGTGGCCCTGGGCCCCAACGGAGCCGTGATCGCGGATTTGCGGGATACTTCCGGCTCCCCCTTCACCAAGGGCGTGATGACCGCCAAACTTCCTGCCGGCTGTACGGAGGTGACGCTGTACGCCATGCTGGGGGATTGGGCCATTCCGGCCTGTTTCCTGCTTTTCCTGGTCCTGCTGATACGCAGAATTCTGGCGGGCGGCCGCGGAGCGGGAAAGGAAAGTGTGCGCAACGGCGTTTATCGTCCGGACAGGGGAGCCACCCCCAGATAATTCCTGACCTGCTTGAAGGAAGGGTAGGAGATGCCGGATTCATGGCACCAGAAGGCGGAGGAGGAACCTCCGTCCAGATTCAGGGCCGTCTTCACCTTGAAGCCGCCCAGCGCTCCCGGAGCGGCCAGCCATTCCGCCAGTTCCTTCAACGTCAGTGAGGAAGAAACGCCGATGCACCACCGTTTGCCGCCGTCCGTAGCAATGAAAGTGCGGTAGGTAGATTTTTCCGCGTTCAGGCCTTTGACGGCCGTTCCGTTTTCCACCAGAAAGGGGCCGCCCTGGATGGCGACCTGCATGGTGGGGAGGCTTTTCATCCGTTTAAGGACGGAGCTGCGCACCAGCTCCAGGCCGTTTTTGCCCCCGGAGTAAACGACCCCGGACACGGCAAAGGATCCGGAGGCCAGCGGGAAAAGGCGTTTGCCGTCCTGGACGACCAGCCCCAGGGGAGTCCCCGCCGCATCCGCGCCGAAGAAGCCCCCGTTCACCCCGGCCACGCACGGGCTCCTGCGCATGGCCTTGTCCAGGGAGCCGTAGCGGGGAGTTTGCACGCTGCCTTCGTCGCGCACCAGCAGGCGGTGCGTATCTGACCGGAAAAAATACACGTTCAGTTTGTCCCTCATGGAGAGGAAGCCGTCCTTTTTCGTAAAAACGCGGTGTTCCGCGTGAACAAGGCCGGAAACGCACAGGAGCAGGGCAAGAAGGCGGAGAATATTCTTCATCGGATCAATCAGTGGGAAAGATAAAAAATGCGGCGTTCCGCGCGGGTTCCCGCAGGTACCAGCGCCCCGGGCCAGACGATGCAGCCATTCAGCCGGCAGTCTTCCTCCACAATGGCACCGGGGCCGATCACGCAGGCGGAGTCCACGGAAGACCCGTGGGAGATTACCGCTTCCGGATGAATGCGCGGAAGGGGGGAGGAAAAGTCCAAATGGGCCTGAAGGTAGGATTCCGGCGTTCCCATGTCCATCCACAGGCCATCGTCCGCCAGAATGCCGTGCAGGCGGCCTTCCCGGATGTAGTCCAGGAAAACGGGAATGATGGAAACGGCCTCGTCCGCGGGGATGCGTCCGAACACTTCCGGCTCCATGCAGTACGCTCCGGTGAACTGGCAGGTTCCCGGATCCCGCCCCAGCGCGTGCCTCATATCCGTCACCAGGCCGGAAGAGGCGTCAAACCCCACGTTCCGCTTGTCTCCGTCCGTCCGGAGCGCCAGGGTAACGGCAGGGCGGCGTTCCATGTGGGCGGCTATCACGCGGCGCAGGTCGAAGGTGGCGGCGGTGTCCCCGTTCATCACCAGAAGCGGTTCGTCCGCAGCGGCCCAGGGTTCTATTTTCTTGACGCCGCCGCCGGAATCCAGCAGCACGGCCTCATGACTGAAATGCACGGGACAGCCGTTCCAGGAGCGTTCCGGAAAAACCCTGTCCCACGCGTCCGCCAGATGGTGGGTGTTGATGATGAATTCACGGATGCCGCATTCGTGGCAGCGGCGCATCGCGTGCAGGACGAGCGGTTCATGAAAGAAGGGAATCAGCGGCTTGGGCAGCATGCCGGTCAGGGGCCGCAGGCGAGTGCCCAGCCCGGCGCCGAGGATGAATGCGCGGGATATGCCGCAAGTGCCGGAACCGTCCGTGATGTGCATGAGTCATGACTAATGGGAGAGAGGGGCTTTTTCAAGCGCCCTTTTTCCGCCCTTTTTCCGATGACACGCTGGAAAGCTTGAATTTACAGGAAAATCGGTGATTTCGTGCTTTTCAAACAGGGTCTCATTCACTAGCATTTCCGCATGGCATGTGGAAACCAAAGAACTGTCGGCTCTCCGGCCTCCCTGGCCGGAACTTCTCTGCATACGGGACAACCCGTCACCCTGACCCTGAAGCCGGCCGCCGCCGACTTCGGCATCAAGTTCCGCCGCGTGGATTTGCCTGACCAGCCCTTCATCAATGCGGACGTGGAAAAAGTGCAGACCGTCGAACGGGCCACCAGCCTGGCGGAAGGTTCCGTAAAGGTGCACACCGTGGAACATATCCTTTCCGCCCTGACGGGCATGGGCATTGATAATGCCGTCATTGAGATGGATGCCAACGAACCCCCCATCGGCGACGGCTCCTCCGCTCCCTACGTGGAATTGATCAAAAGCGCAGGCATTGTGGAACTGGACGCCCCGCGCCGCTATCTGGAAGTGCGGGAGGCCGTGACCATTGAAACCCGGGGCGGCTCCATCCTGACCATTCTGCCTTCCAAGCAGTTCCGCGTTTCCGTCACCTGCGTGGGGCCGGAAAACCGCATTACGCAGTATTTTGACGCCGTCATTACGCCGGAGACTTATGAAAAGGAACTGGCCCCCGCACGCACCTTCACGTTTTACGAGGACATCAAGCCGCTGCTGGAAAAAGGGCTGATCAAGGGCGGCAGCCTGGAAAACGCCGTGGTCATCCGCGGGGAGGAGCTCATGAGCAAGGAGCCCATGCGCTTCATCAACGAATTCGCCCGGCACAAGGCCATGGACCTCATCGGGGACCTGTCCCTGTGCGGCAAGCCCATCCTAGGCCACGTGATCGCCATCAAGCCGGGGCACGGCCCGAATACGGAACTCACCGCCAAACTCAAGAAGGAGCACAAGCGCAATCTTCAGCTTATGCCCAACCCCGTCAACGTGCCGTACGGGGACGCCGTGCTGGACATCAATGAAGTGATGAGCCTACTGCCCCACCGCTATCCTTTCCTGATGGTGGACCGCATTGTGGGCTTTGAGGGGGAAACCAAGTGCCGCGGCCTGAAAAACCTCACCATGAACGAGCTCTTCTTCCAGGGCCACTTCCCGGGCCATCCGGTCATGCCGGGCGTGCTCCAGGTGGAAGCCATGGCGCAGGTGGCCTCCATCGTCATGTTGCGCCAGCCTGGAAACGCCAGCAAGATCGGCTACTTCATGAGTGCGGACAAGGTGAAGTTCCGCCATCCCGTCGTTCCCGGAGATTGCCTGATCATTGAAGCGGAACTTGTCAAGATGCGCGGCAATATCGGGCAGGCCATCGGTCGCTGCCTGGTCAACGGCCAAGTGGTTTCCGAAGCCGAGCTCAAATTCGGCCTTCAGGACATGTAACCGGTCTTTTCCTGCGAATTGATTTCATTTCAACAACCCCGGCGCGCCTGCCCGCGCCGGGGTTTTTCATGGCCGGAAACATTAAATCCATGAATTGCACGCGGCAGGGATACTGCACATTTCCGTGTATTCCGCCAGGCGTTTGCGGAACGTTTCCGGAGTCATGGAAAGCAGGGCGTCCGCGGAAAAGGATTCGCACGTGAAGGAGGCGGCCACCGTGCCGTACACAATGCCGCGCTTCACGTCCTCGAAGGAGGGCAGGCCCTCCGGCAGGGTGGACAGATAGCCCGCCAGCGCGCCCAGGAACGTGTCCCCGGCTCCGGTGGGGTCCACAAGCGTTTTCAGGGGATAGGCCGGGCAGCGGAAAATCCTGGTCCGGCCGTCCTCCCCGAGGCCGATGAGGGTGGCGCCGTATTCGCCCTGCTTCACGACGGCGTAGGGGGCCCCCCTGGAAAGCAGGAATTCCCCGGCTTCCAGAACGGTGGAGGCTCCCGCGTATTCCTTGGCCTCGTCCTCGTTCATCATGGTGATATGGGAGCGGGAGATGACGGCGTCCAGCAGTTCCGGCTGGCGCCGCAGCCATTTGTCCATGGAGTCGGAAAGCACGAGGGAGGCGTCCGGGCACTGTTCCATGCACTTGAGTTGCTGGGCGGGAACCATACAGCAGCACACCAGCACGGGGTGGCCGCGCAGGGCGTCTGGAACGTTCACCTGCCAGTCCAGCATCACGGAATCGTTGGCGCAGACCGTCTTGCGCTTGTTCATGTTGTCGAAGTACTCCCCGGTCCAGGCAAAGGAAGGTCCCTTTTTGCGCTCCACCCCGTCCATGCACAGCCCTTTGGCGGCCAGGGCCTCCTCGTAATGAACGGGAAAATCCTCCCCGATGATGCTGACGGCATCCACCCGGTCCGCAAAGAGCAGAGCCGCTACGGCGACGAAGGAGACGGAGCCGCCCAACACCCCTTCCGCCCGGCCGCGGGGAGTAATGATGGTGTCAATGCCGATGGTTCCGGTAATGAGGAGGGGAAGGGACATGGAGAAAAAAAGGAGTGAAAAAATAAAAAGCCGCCCGCCAGGGAAGCGGACGGCCCGGATACTTGCATATTATCCTGAAGCAAGTCAATCACAAGGAACGGCGGCGAAAATTCCGTGCTTATGAATAGGACTTTTCCAGGATGCTCACGACGTCCGCCGTGGTGAATTTGCAGCGGTCCAGCTCAAACAGGCCCCCCATGGTGGAAAAGGCTGTTCCGGCGTATTCCTCAAACAAATCCGGAGTGATGCCGAAGTCGGACATTTTCAGCTTGTCCACGCCGCAGGCTTCCTTAAGCTTGTTGAGGCCGTTCAGGAAACCGTCCACGGAGGGTTCCATGCCCATGGCCGCGGCCACTCTGGCGTACCGTTCCGGACAGCTGGGGGCGTAGGCTTCATGGTAGGCCCAGGAGATCATGATCAGGCCCGCTCCGTGGGGCAGGGAAGGATGGTAGGCGCTCAGGGCGTGCTCGATGGAATGTTCAGAGGTGCAGCAGGAGATGGTTTCCACAAAGCCGGAATAGGTATTGGCCAGCGCGACATAGGCACGCGCTTCCAGGTCCTGCCCGTTGTCCACGGCGCGGGGAAGGTATTTGGCAATGTATTCGATGGCCTGGAGGGCGAACATGTCGCTCATGGGGGAGGCCACCTTTGCCATGTATCCTTCCACGGCGTGGAACAGGGCGTCAAACCCCTGGTAGGCGGTCAATTTGGGAGGAACGGAGAGCATGAGTTCCGGGTCCACAATGGACATGGTGGGGAAGGTTCCCCGGTAGCCGAAGCCGATTTTCTCCTGCGTGTCCTCCTTGGTGATGACCGTCCAGGGGTCCGCTTCCGTTCCCGTGCCCGCCGTGGTGGTGATGCAGACAATGGGCAAGGGCTGGTTGGGTATTTCAAGTCCCAGGCCGGAGCCCCCCTGAATGTAGTCCCAATACGTTCCCGGATTGGAGGCCATCACGGCAATGCTTTTGGCGGAGTCCATGCTGCTGCCGCCGCCAAGGCCGACTACGAAGTCGCACCCCGTTTCCTTCGCCAGGGCGGCGGCCTCCATTACATGTTCCACCACCGGATTGGGCTGCACTTTGTCGAAGACGACGCTTTCCACGCCCTGCTGCTTCAGCAGGGATTGTACGCGGTCCAAATAGCCGAGAAGCCTGACGGACGTTCCGCCGATGACGATCAGAGCCTTGGAGCCGGGGAGGGGAGCCGTGCCAAGCTGGTCCAGACATCCCGCGCCAAAGAAGATCTGGGCGGGCATGAAAAATTGAAATGGCTGATACATGGCTCTCATAGTAAAACGGAGGCGCCGAACGTCAAGAATGCTCTGCGCATTCCGTGTACGCCGGCGCCTCCGCAGGACAGCATTTCCAGAATGAAGACGGTTCAGACGTCTTCAAAAAAATCGTCGCTCTTGGCGGGGTCCGGTTTGGGCGGTCTGGGAACGTCCGTGCCGATGGCGCCCGGATCGTCCATTTCCCGACTCGTCGTTATCGTAGTGGAAGGAGTCCGCCTGGCGGGAGGACGGGGTGCGGCAGAGCGCGGCGCGGCGGAAGAAGGGTCCGATGCGGCCATTTCACCGTCTGCGCCTGGAATCATTTTCCGCATACTCTGGATGAGCTTGTCCCGGAGAGTCCTGATGCCCTGTTCCCGGCGGACGGGGTCCACCGTGTTCTTGATCAGCGCCATCATGTTCCGGGTGGCGTTCGCCTGGTCCCCGAGTTCAAAGCAGTCCAGCTCGCAGCGCCAGCGCAGGCGGTCAAGCAGGGATAAATCCCGTTCGTCGAATTCTTCTTCCGAGGCGGAGGCGATGCGGCCCTGCATCCCGGACTTTTTACCGGAGGAAATGGCATGGCTCACCTTGCCGAGAAGCGTTTCCATAGCGATCCGTTTACTCCACGCCGCCCTTAATGCAGCCAGATTCCGCGTCTTCCGGTAGCCGACGAAGAAGAGTTTTTCAAAAATTTCATCCCGGTTTTTCATGGAGTCCGGAAATGCCCGGGACGACATGCTGGCGATGCCGAGAGCTTCGCCCACTTCCGTGCCCAGCACGGATTGCTCCGCAATGCGCGCGCCGGCCCGGCCCGCACCTCCGCCATTGTTATTCTTGGATGAAGAGGAAGGGTCCACGAAGTCGGGATCTGAACAGGCGGAAATGTAGGCATTCAACAGATCCATGGCCGGCTTCTGGAATTCCGTAACGTCCAGAATTTCTTCTTCCACACTGCCTGTGGAAGTGGCTTTCATCATGTTCTCCTTCAGGCGGGCCTTGAGTACGAGAACGCCCCACTGGTATTGAAGCATCAACCCCTTGCGGGAGTTTTTGTCCTGGTATTTCTTGGCTTCACGGTCCATCCAGTCTTTCAGGGCATTAGATGCGTTTTTGGCGCTTTTGCCCTGCTGGCGGTCCTTTTCCTTTTCCGCTTCCATCAGAAGCTTCTTGGACTGGATCAGCAAATCGTAGGCGGCATTGGGGTCCCGGCCTGCGGCGGAAAGCCTGCTGATAGCCGCATTGATCACTTTGGTTTCTGCGGATCTGTTCAGCGCCAAAAGGTTATCCAAATCCTTGATAACCTTCTTCTTGGCATCGTTATCCATGACCTGCTGGGCAGAGCAGAGGGACCCGATGCCGAGGCCGCCAATGAGACAAAGAGAGACAAAAGTGTTCATATGCTTTTTTTATTATGGCGGATGAAAAGTGATCTGGCAAGAGAGAACTCGACTTGAAACCTGGTGAAGGAGGGAAATATCCTCCTTTTCATGAAGGAATAAGGAAAGTTTTTAACAACAGATTTACAAGCTCACTTTCCAGGGAAAGGGCGTTGGAGAGCGGAATGGGAAAGGAGGAAGGAAGGCCGGAGTTTCTTAATCCGGCTATCCTCTCATGGTGAAATGGATGGTCAGAGGCGGCAAATGGTTAAGTGAAGCCCCCATAAACGTTTTCCGCCGGTTATTGGAGGAATTGGCTTAAATCCCGATCAAATCCGGGGTAGGACGTATTAATGCATCCGGCATCCGTCAGGACGGTTTCCCCGCAGGCGCTGAATCCCGCCACCAGGAAGCTCATGGCGATCCGGTGGTCTCCGTAGCTGGGCAGTTCCGCACCTTTCAGGTCCGCGCCGCCGCGGACGATCATTCCGTCGTCAAATTCTTCAACAGTCGCGCCCATGGCCCGGAGGTTGGCTGCCGTGGTGGCGATCCGGTCCGTCTCCTTCACCCGCAGTTCACGGGCGTTGCGGACGACAAGGTCGCCGTCCGACAAGGCTCCCGCTACGGCGAGAATGGGGATTTCATCGATCAGGTTGGGGATTTCCTCCGGCAAAAGAGCGGTGCCATGGAGGGAGTCGGCGCCGTAGATGGTGATGTCTCCGTAGGGTTCCCCGGCATCTTCCGGAGAGGTTTTCACAATGTCCATTTGCGCGCCCATGCGCCGCAGGGCGCTGATGACGGCGCAGCGGCTCTCGTTGAGCCCTACCTGGCGCAGCGTCAGACGGGAGCCGGGGCGGGTGGCGGCGGCAACCATCCAGAAGGCGGCGGAAGAGATGTCTGCCGGAACCGTCAGATCATGGGCGCGGGGAAGGGCGGGGCCTTCCGTGCTGACAACCAGGCCGTCCACGGAGCAGGGAACTCCGAAATGGCGGAACAGGCGTTCCGTGTGGTCGCGCGTGACGGCAGGCTGGATGACGGTGGTGATGCCCTCGGCAAACATGCCGGCCAGCAGGATGGCGCTTTTCACTTGGGCGCTCGCCATGGGAAGAGTGTAGGAGATGGGGCGGACGTGTCCCGCATGGATGAACAACGGGGCGCACCCGGGTTTGCTTCCGCGGGCCTCAATTTTTGCTCCCATCTGTTCCAGAGGGCTCATGATGCGGCCCATGGGGCGGGAACTCAGGGAGGCGTCCCCGAACATCTCGGAATCAAATGGGCAGGCAGCCAGCATGCCGGCCAGCAGTCTCATGCCCGTGCCGGAATTCCCGCAATCAATGGGACGGGAGGGAGAATGGGGCCGCATGGCCACGCCCGTGATGCGGAAGCGCACGGGGCCGCAGCCTTCCCGGCTTTCCAGCACCTCCACCCGCGCTCCCAGTTGTTCCATGGCGCGCAGGGTGTTCAGGCAGTCCTCACTGCACAGGAAGTTGTCTACTTCCGTCACTCCGTCCGCCAGGCCGCCCAGAATGGCGGCGCGGTGGGAGATGCTCTTGTCTCCGGGTACGGTCAGTACCCCTTGCAGGGAAGAAATGGAACGGGAGTGAAGGTTCATGAGCTTTTCTGTCCCGGAAGAACTACCCTGTATCGGGCATCGAATCAAGCCAATTAGAAGGGCCGGGAGCCCGGAGCGGAATGGGCGGAGGGGAAGAAAAGCCGTCCCTTCGGCAGAAACCATGCAGTAAGGCCGACTGTACTGCGGTTCTCCGGACGGAAAGGCGTTACGGACCAGAATGAGGATTGATTTTCTGCGGCAGGGAAGTATATTGCCGGGGTTATCGGCAAAGTCCGCCTGAGAGGAAGGAGAGAGCTTTTCAGGAGCAACGGACGAAGCTGGTTTTCATAGGTAGTAAGTTGGAGCGGTCACGGGAAATATCCTGTGGCCGCTTTTTCCTTTGTCTCACATTCCGCCGCAAGTGGGGAAGGAAGAGGAGTCTGAAAGGCGCCGATGAAGAACGCTTCGCCTCCAAGTTTTTCAGGAGGGACGGAGGAGAAGTCCGCACACTCTCCGGATATGCGGGAATACGGGAATTCCGGCCTTTACGATGAAAGGAGGAAACGATCTTACGAAGGCTTCCTCCGGATGGATTTTTTGGAAAACGGGGATGGAGCGGAGGAAAGTGCCAGGTCCGGAAAGGCCGGCGTCAAAAAAATGCTCCGTTTTTTTCTTTGGGCTTTACCGGACTTTCCCGAAAGCGTATGTAGTCCGTGCCGATCAGGTCCGGGTGGTCGCTGTTCCGGTTTTCGGACCGGGATAGAGGAAAGTCCGGACATCACAAGGCAGCGTGTCCCGTGAAAGCGGGAGACGGGAACCTCCCAAGGGTTCCCGGACGGAAAGTGCCACAGAAAACAAACCGCCGGGACGGGGTTTCCCCCGTTCAGGCAAGGGTGAAAAGGGGAGGTAAGAGCTCACCGCTCCGAGGGCGACCAAGGAGGCATGGTAAACCCCGCGCGATGCAAGACAAACAGGGGAAGGGTAGCCTGCCCGCCGGATCCCCGGGTATTAGTCGCATCTGTTCCGTAAAACGAATGGGCGCGCGGAATGCCAGCATTCCGCGTGAGAAAAATGGCCACACAGCCGGCATCCGCCGGCGGACAAAATCTGGCTTACAGGACCTGATCGGCCCTGATGTCTTTTTCTTTGTCCATTCCGGCGCGGTTTTTCCCGGAACAAAAACATCCGGGGAATTTGTCCGGTTCCGCGGCCTGTTTGGGATTGCAAGGACTTCGCAAATGTGTAGAATCCGTCACCTAATTGCCACCACTATGGAGAAGCTTGTTGTACACGGAGGATTTACGCTCAGGGGAGCCGTCAATATCAGCGGTTCCAAAAACGCTTCCCTGCCCATTCTGGCCGCATCCCTGCTGACGGATGAACCCGTGGTAGTGCGCCGCGTGCCGGATGTTTCCGATACCAATTTCATGGTGCAGATCATGGGCCAGCTGGGTGCCTCTGTGGAGCGGTCCAGCGGCAACGTGCGCGTGGAGGCCAAGAACCTGCATTCGGAAGCCGCCTATGAGCAGGTGCGCAAAATGCGCGCTTCCATCTGTCTTCTGGGGCCGCTGATGGCCCGCATGCAGCGGTGCGTGATTCCTTTGCCGGGCGGCTGCGTGATCGGCGATCGTCCCGTAGACCTTCACATCCGGGCCATTCAGGCCCTGGGTGCGACCGTCCAGATAGAACGCGGAAACCTGATTATTGAAGCGCCCCGCGGCCTGAAAGGAGCCACCGTGGATTTGAACGGAGACCACGGCCCCACCGTCCTGGGAACGGACAACCTGATGATGGCCGCCGTGCTGGCGAAAGGCACCACCGTCATTGAATCCGCCGCGGCGGAACCGGAAGTGGTTGACCTGGCCAATTTCCTGATCAAGATGGGCGCCAATATCCAGGGGGCCGGAACACGCCGGATCGTCATTGAAGGGGTGGAAAAGCTCCGGGGCTGCAATCATACCGTCATTCCGGACCGGATCGAGGCCGGAACTTTCATGGTGGCGGCCGCCATGATGGGGGATGGCGTGACGCTGAGGCGCGTGTGCGAGGAACACATGTCCGTCATTACCGACCTGCTCCGCAGATGCGGCCACCATGTGGAGTTCAACGAACGCGGGGACACCGTCACCATCATTGCCGGAAAGATGCCGAAAAGCGGGGAAATCAAAACGGCGCCCTATCCCGGCTACCCCACGGACATGCAGGCCCAGATGACGGCTCTGTTCGCCACGACACCCGGAATTTCCGTCGTGAAGGACACCATTTTCCCACAGCGCTTCATGCACTGTTCCGAATTGAAGCGCATGGGCGCCAACATCAAGGTGGACAACGGCACGGCAGTTATTTCCGGCGTGGATTCCCTGAGCGGAGCGCCCGTGATGGCGTCCGACCTCCGGGCATCCGCCGCGCTGGTACTGGCGGCACTGAAGGCGGAGGGCACCACGGAGATCCACCGCCTGTACCACATTGACCGCGGCTATGAGATGATTGACGAAAAGCTGCTGGCCATCGGCGCCGCCGTGGAAAGACTGCCTGATGACGGTGATTAAAGGGCCGATTTGTCCGCATTTCGCATTTTTTCTTTACTGCCAGATATCCATGTGCTATTCACCGAAGTCCTATGAACAAGGCTCAACTGATCGAATTGATTCAAAAGAAGCTGGGTGCCGACACGACCAAGAAGCACGCTGAGGAAGCTCTGGCTGCTGTGCTGGAATCCATCAAGGAAGGCGTGCAGTCCGCCGGCAAGGTGCAGATCATCGGTTTCGGTACGTTTGCTACCAAGACCCGCGAAGCCCGCACTGGCCGCAACCCGAAGACCGGCAAGGCCATCGCCATCCCCGCTTCCAAGACGGTCGCTTTCAAGGCCTCTTCCAATATGAAGGGCTAAGACGGCTGCTGCCCGTAACAGGGAGCTTTCTTCTTTCAGCACTCCGGCCAATGCTGGCCGGGGTGTTTTTTATGTCCCGCGGCGGCGGCCTGCGGCTTGACCGGACGGGCGGCGGCGTCTAGAATGCCGCCATGTCCAGCAATTTTGGCCAGGTGTTCCGAATATCCACGTGGGGAGAATCCCATGGAGCCGGGGTGGGAGTGGTGATAGACGGCTGTCCGTCGCTCGTTCCGGTGACAGAGGAGGATATCCAGCGGGAACTGGATCGGCGCAGGCCGGGCCAGAGCGACATCGTAACCCCTCGCAAGGAGGAGGACCGCGCGGAAATCCTTTCCGGCGTACTGGACGGCATGACGCTGGGCACGCCCATCGCCATCAGCGTGCGCAACAAGGACCACCGTTCCTCCGCCTACGACGAGATGGCGCATACCTACCGCCCGTCCCATGCGGACTACACGTACGATGCCAAATACGGCATCCGCGCCTGGGCCGGAGGGGGGCGCGCCTCCGCCCGGGAAACCATCGGCCGCGTAGCCGCCGGAGCCGTGGCAAAAGCCGTGCTGAAGCAGGCGTTTCCCGATATGGAAATCATCGCCTGGGTGGACCAGGTGCACCGGGTGAAGGCCTCTGTGGACTGGGCGGCCGTAACCGCCGCCGTGGTGGAGGGCAACATCGTCCGCACGGCTGATCCCGCCGTGGCGGAAGCCATGATCTCCGCCATCAAGGAAGCGCGGGACGCGGGCAATTCCCTGGGCGGAGTGGTCAAGTGCACGGTGCGCGGCTGCCCTCCCGGACTGGGGGACCCCGTCTTCGACAAGCTGGACGCCACGCTGGCCCACGCCATGATGAGCATTCCCGCTACCAAGGCGTTCTCCGTGGGCTCCGGATTCGACGCCGCGGAAATGACCGGGCTGGAGCACAACGACCCTTTCTGCATGCAGGACGGCCGCGTCCGGACAACAACCAACCATTCCGGCGGCATCCAGGGTGGCATTTCCAACGGGGAGGACATTCTGATGTGCATCGGTTTCAAGCCAACCGCCACGCTGATGCTCGACCAGCAGACGGTGAACCGGGCCGGGGAGGACACGCGGCTCAAGGGCAAGGGACGCCATGACGCCTGCGTACTGCCGCGCGCCGTCCCCATTGTAGAGGCCATGGCGTGGCTTTGCCTGTGCGACCATTACCTGCGCCAGCGCTGCCAGCGGGCACTGTAAAGGCGCGGCCGATTTTTTCCGGATATTTCATGGATTCCTCCCTCACATTCTACCTGGTTCTGGGTGCTCTGCTGGCCGGCTTCATCATACTCGGCATGCTGAAGGGGATGATCAAGATGCTCCTGTTCGGCGCTGCGGTGCTCTCCGCCGTGGCGGCGTACTTCTGGCTGTCCAAATACGGGTTCACGTACCTTTCCTTCATCACCAGCGATCCGCGGGAGTGGATGGTTTCCGTCCTATCCATCGGAGGAGCGCTCGCCGTCTTCTTTGTCTTCATGCACGGCCTCTTCTGGTTCAGTGACGTGTTCTCCTGGGGGCGCCGGATGGGGTTCGGGGGCGCCAAAGGAGCGGTCACCACGCTGCTGATGGCCGCCGTGGTGTGCTGGGTGGGCGTCATGTGCATCTTTTATTACGGTTCCATGGCGGAAATGACCCGCGCCCGGGAACTGGCCCTGTACCACATGGATCCAACCCGCGCCATCTCTTTGCCTACCATCTACACCGTCAAGAAGGCCATCACGGACAATCCCCATCTGGCGTGGCTGGTAAAGGTCTCTCCTGAGCACGACCCGGAACGGCTCTCCCTGGCCAAGATGATCGCCTACCTGGTGACGCTCAGCCCGGAACTCTCCGACCAGCGCCGCACCCAGCTTGACTGCTACATGCCGCGGTCCCGAATCACCAGCCGCGTGCTGAGCCTCAAAAGCCTGAGCGAAGACCCGGCCATCCGCCTGCTGGTGGAAAAAGGGGACATGCAGGGACTTTACAACGATGTGAAGCTTACCCGCTTTCTGGAAGACCAGGACGTGCGCACCGTCCTGTCCCAATTGGACGTGGACCGGGTGCTGGGCTTCGTCACCGATACCCGCCAGCCTGCGCCCGCAGGGAATGGATACATTCCCGAGGCCACACCGATTGAGGAATAAACGGTTCTTTTTCCCGCTAAATGGTTTCCATTTCCATTATCGTCTTTTCAAAGATTTTGCCGTTAGGTAGTATCGGGTATATTCAAGATTGATTTTGACAATAAAGAAAAGCTGAAGGAGAAACTGGAAAAATGGGAGCATGAGATACTCTTGATCCTGAAAATACCAGGGCTTATTTCCAAAGAGAGAATGTAGTGAACAATCTTGGAAGGAAGGATGAAGCGCTGGAGAGTTATGACAAGGCCCTGGAGATAAGACCATATTTCACTTTTGAAGTGATTTTTCATTAATTCGGAAAAAGCAAGTTATAAGCGTCAGGATTCCCTGTTCCCGGCAGCAGCCGATTATTTGCTGAGGTTTTTCTTTTCAGAACAAAGAGCGCTCCCCCCCGCGTGACGCCGGAAAGAGGAGCCCCTTTAAGAAATTGGCCTGATAAAGGGATGAGACCCTCCGCATGCCGTAAAAGAAGAAATATCCCTCAGGAGAGTGTTTCCGCCACGGCATCCACCCATTCAGGAAAGGTATCATCGTGGTCCCCATCTGACAGGACCACCGGCATCAGCCTTTGCGCCTTCAAACGTTCCAGAAAGGCATCAAAGTCCTTGCCTGCCCGGCAGAAGTGTTCATAGAATCCGTCGCCAAGCGCAAAGACGGCATAGTTGACTGCGGACAGGTCTTCCGAGGAGTTCTTCAATGCCTGGTACAGCGTTTCCGCATTGGAAGGAGGCTCCCCGTCTCCCCAGGTACTGGTGATAATCAACAAAGCTCCACCGTTTTTTAATTGTTCCACTGTTACATACTCCATATCAATAACATTTGCCTCATGTCCAAGCTTTGCCAGTTTTTCCCTTGCCTCACGGGCCAGACTTTCCGAGTTTCCTGTTTCCGTTCCGTAGATGATGGTGACTTTCATGGATGTTTATGTTTGTTGTGACACCAAAAGTTAGTTTAAACTAATTACAAAGACAAGCCAAAACCGACTGTTTAAAGTTAAATCCTCATTCCCTCCGCAGACTGTCCGGAAAAGCCTTACTTGAGGCAGGATTGCCAGCTTTTTCATGTTCAACTGGCTGAATCATTCAGAGGAAGGGAAAAGACGAAAGTGTCTGTCTCTGGAGTCAAGGAGTATCAGGCGCCATGGCCGCCATCGGAACGGCATGGTTTCCGGAAAAGTGATTCAGCTCCGGAGCCCTCCCGGTGGATTGTCAATGTCCGCGGGTGCTGGGAGAAGGTGAAGCACCAGCCGAAGAGGCGCACGAAACGGTAGTAGATTCCCTTGCGGCCGGCATGCTGGGCGGTCATGAGGTCGTAGAAGGCCAGGTCTATCTGGCTTCTGGCGATGGAGGCGCCGTTCATTTTGGCGTGGAGCATGGCGTCGTGGAACAGGGAAGGGAGGAGCATGTCCGGCGGGGTGGCTCCCCACGTGACGCCATCCCATCCGTAGCCGGGACCGATGGTGAATTGCCTGCCTTCCGCTTTCATATACACGGCAGGGTCATAGACGCTGACGGCTGTCCAATGGCCGAAGTCCGCGTTTTTTCTGCCGCTTTTCCAACTTACGGCGTTTTTGGTGACGTAGAAGGGCTTGCCTTCGTAAAGGGTTTCTTCGTACCAGGAGGCCACGGCAGCCGACGCGGCAGCGGGTGCGGAGCACGATTCCAGGCAGGCGGCCGTACCGGCTATTGTCAACAAGATGTAAATACAATGTGAATAAGAGAAGGGAAGGATGTTTTTCACAGGCGGTCAGAGTTGGAGGGAGTTGATTTGTTTAACGGATTTCCAGCACGATGATTTCCGGAGGGCAGCAGAGGCGCAGGGGCAGTACGCTGCATCCCAGCCCCCTGGTGATCAGGAAGGGGGTGCCGTTCAAGCGGGACCAGGGGTAGGTGAATTTGACTTTTTCCCGGGAGATGCAGCCCAGGGGAATGCCGCCGGGCAGGCAGATCTGGCCGCCGTGGGTGTGGGCACTGATGACGGCGTCCGCCGTGCCGGGCTTCAGCAGGGGGAAGATGTCCGGCACATGGGAGAGGAGAATGTGGGGGATGGACGGGGAGAGGCGCAACGGGAGTTCCTCCGGCCTGATCCTCATGTGGTAGTCGTCCCGCACGGAGGAAAGCTGGAGCTTTCTGCCACCCGGCAGATGGAGAAGAAAGGAGTCGTTCCACATCGCGCAGATGCCCAGGTCCGCGAACATGTTTTTCCACGACTCCCATCCGTAGTACTGGTCATGGTTGCCCTGCACGGCAAAGATGCCCAGCGGAGCCCTGAGCATTCGGAAGTAGTCCCGCGCCTTTTCCGGGCTCATGCTGCTTTTCCGGGTGTGCCCGTTGGCATAGTCTCCCAGCAGAAAGATCATGTCCGGCCGGGACTCCATGATTTTTCCCATGTACATGCGCGCCTGCCTGCCGCCGCGCGGGCGCAGGTGGAAGTCCCCGGCCACGGCAACCCGCAGTGGAGGGCCGGATTCCGCCGCCCACTGGGGCAGGTCCAGGGCGGTCGTGACGGTCTGCACACGCCCGGGCTCTCCCTTCTTTCCCCACATGGTCCATGCACCGTCAATCATGAGTATTAAGACAGAGATGATTGCAAGTTTGTTGAGAAGTGGATGACGATGCCGCGTTCTCATGCAGGGAAGGGGACTGCGGACTGATTATGAGGGTTTTCTCCCGGTTTTCAATCATTCGTGTTTGCCATTCCGGGATTTGCTGATATGATCCGTGCCGCTACAAGGCGGCACTGTCCGATGACTGCAGGGCCGCCTTCATATTAACATCCTAAAACCATGCAGTTTACACACGAAATCGAACAAATGTGTTGCGTCAAGAAAGGCTGCAACCATGGTCCGGCCCCCATCCCCCAGGAAGGCAACTGGACTCAATCCAAGGAGATCACGGACATTTCCGGCCTGACCCACGGCGTGGGCTGGTGCGCTCCCCAGCAGGGCACCTGCAAGCTGACGCTGAATGTCAAGAACGGCATCGTTGAAGAAGCCCTTGTGGAAACCAGCGGCTGCTCCGGCATGACCCATTCCGCCGCCATGGCCGCGGAAATCCTGCCCGGCAAGACCGTGCTGGAAGCGATGAACACGGACCTCGTGTGCGACGCCATCAACACCGCCATGCGCGAACTGTTCCTGCAGATCGTGTACGGCCGCACCCAGAGTGCCTTTTCCGAAGGCGGCCTGCCCATTGGAGCCGGCCTTGAAGACCTCGGCAAGGGCCTCCGCTCCCAGATCGGCACCCTGTACGGCACCCGCGCCAAGGGCCCCCGCTACCTGGAAATGGCCGAAGGGTACATTACCAAGCTGGCTCTGGATGAAGACGGTGAAATCATCGGTTATGAATTCGTCCGCATGGGCCCCATGATGGAAATGATCAAGAAAGGCATGGACGCCAACGAAGCCGTCGCCAAGTGCACGGGCAATTACGGTCGTTTCGACGAGGCCGCCAAGTACATCGATCCTCGTCACGAATGAGATTGAATTAAAAAGAGTATATCAACTTCAAGCACTATTACCATTATGCCTCTTTTCGAATCCTACGACCGCCGCATCAAGCAGATTAACGAAGCCCTGGCCAAGTACGGTATCGGTTCCATTGAAGAAGCGGAACAGCTCTGCCTTTCCAAGGGCATCAACGTCCGTGAAATCGTCAACGGAATCCAGCCGATCGCCTTTGAAAACGCCGGCTGGGCCTATGTGGTGGGCGCTGCCATCGCCATCAAGAAGGGCTGCACGAAGGCCGCCGACGCCGCTGAAGCCATCGGTGAAGGACTCCAGTCTTTCTGCATTCCCGGCTCCGTGGCCGACGACCGCAAGGTGGGCCTGGGCCACGGCAACCTGGCCGCCATGCTCCTGCGCGACGAAACGGAATGTTTCTGTTTCCTGGCCGGGCACGAATCCTTTGCCGCCGCCGAAGGCGCCATCGGCATCGCCAAGTCCGCCAACCGCGTCCGCAAGCAGGACCTTCGCGTCTGCCTGAACGGCCTCGGCAAGGACGCCGCCTACATCATCTCCCGCATCAACGGGTTCACATACGTTCAGACCAAGTTCGACTACGCCACGGGCAAGCTGAACATCGTGCAGGAAAAAGCCTTCTCCAAGGGACCGAAGGCCGCCGTGCGCGTGTATGGCTGCGATGACGTGCGCGAAGGCGTGGCCGTCATGTGGCATGAAGGGGTGGATGTTTCCATCACCGGCAACTCCACCAATCCCACCCGCTTCCAGCACCCCGTGGCCGGCACTTACAAGAAAGAATGCAACGAGAAGGGCAAGAAGTACTTCTCCGTGGCTTCCGGCGGCGGTACGGGCCGTACCCTGCACCCGGATAACATGGCCGCCGGCCCTGCCTCCTACGGCATGACCGATACCATGGGCCGCATGCACTCCGACGCCCAGTTCGCCGGTTCTTCCTCCGTGCCCGCCCACGTGGAAATGATGGGCCTCATCGGGATGGGCAACAACCCCATGGTCGGCGCCTCCGTGGCCGTGGCCGTGGCGATTGAAGAAGCCGCCAAAAACTAAACAGCCTTTAAGGCAAACACCTTTATATCAAGAGCCGTCCCCATCACGGAGACGGCTCTTTTTTTTCGCAAGGGAATGCGCGTTTCAACGGAGACGCTGATCTTTTCCACGCCACAACAAGGGAGCCTTTATTCATGAAGTCCAAAGCCTTCGCTCATGGATTGGAAGATAAAATAGCCAACATGTTAAAGAAGCTGCAATTATCAGGTGATTTTTAAAGGCAAAGGATTACGGCTCCCTTGCCTCCGCCTCCTTCAACAGGGCGCAGAAGCTTGTTCCCAGGGCTCTTCCCATTCAACCGCCAATGCGAAAACGTCCGCCGTGGTCCGATCGTGGCGGAGGTACCCTGATGGGTTGCGGAGTGCGTCTGGGAACGACGGATGCCGGCGGCTGAACGATGCGCACCTCCACACGCTTGCCGGAGGAAGAGTCCTGCCGGGACGCCGCCGGAGAAGGCACGGGAACAGGAGATGCCACCCGGGCGGAAGGAATCTGCCTGACGGCCAGTTTTTGCTGTTCGTGGGCCTTGTAGGCCCGTTCAAAGGTGACGTCCCTCCATTCTCCCGGTTTCAGGGAATAGTCTTCCTTTCTGGATTGAGGGGCTTTTTGAGCCAACGGCTCCACGCGCTCCCGGATTTGGGAGGCATTTTCCAGCTTGGACGCTATCCAGGAGGGGTTCCAGTCGGGTGAGGACTGTTTCAGGGCTTGCAGAAGCCGGGTCGCCTTTTCACTGCTTTCCAAGGCTCCCTTGAAGTCGCCTTCCTTTTCCAGACGGGCAGCGCGCGTGAGCGTCAAATTGGCTTCATAAAAGTCGTCTCCCGGCTCGGAAAAACCGGGCAGGGCAGCCATGAGCATGCATGCCAACGTGCAGGGTAGTAAACAAGTTTTCATGATTATTGGGAATATAACACGTGTTTCCGGCTTGAAAAGACCTTTCTTCAGAGGAAGGAAGGCAATCTCTTTCGGAACAGGAAATGCCATCCATGGAATCGCCTTTCCAAAACCGCAAACAAAAAGCCGGTTCCTATACAAGAATTCCGTGTGGCGCAGGCTGTTTTCCGCGGAACGATTGACCTTTCCGGGAAGGGTGCGGGAAGCGCATCTGCCACAGCCGGAATCCCTGATGAATACTTAAATCCCGTTCCATTTCTTATTCATCGGCTCAACTTGACGGAAAGGCCGCAGTACCGTATGCTGGCGCGGCTTGCTTATGACCCCTAATGCGCTATTATCCGCTCTTTCGACCGAGATAGAGGAAGACCCCAGATATCTGACTGAACAGATTGTAACTTACTTGGGGAACAAGCGTTCCCTGCTGAATTTCCTGGGCCGCGGACTCAAGTATGTCAAGGCCCGTCTGGGAAAGGAACATCTCAAGGCCGGCGATTTGTTTTCCGGCAGCGGCATTGTTGCCCGCTTCCTGAAAAAGCATTCGGAAGAATTGATCGTCAATGATCTGGAGGAATACAGCAGCCTCGTCAATACCTGTTATCTGAGCAATTCCGAAGAAGTGGACGGCCTGGAGCTGGAAAGGCATTACAGGCGGCTGCTGCGGTATATGGAAACCCATGAATCTCCCGGATTCATTACGGAGCTGTACGCTCCCCGGAATCCGGAACGCATCACGGCGGAAGACCGTGTTTTTTACACGCGCCGGAATGCCCTTTATCTGGACACGGCGCGCCAGACCATCAATCTGCTGCCGGAGGAAGTAAGGCCTTATTTCATTGCGCCTCTCCTGGCGGAGGCCTCCATCCATGCCAATACGGCAGGCGTGTTCAAGGGCTTTTACAAGGACAAGCAGGGCATCGGAAAATTCGGCGGTTCGGGAGGAAACGCCCTGAGCCGCATTCTGGGAGATATTTCCCTGCAATTTCCCGTATTCTCAAGGTTCGACTGCCGATATTCCATCCATTGCCGGGACGCCAACGAGCTGGCGGAGGAATTGCCGGAGATGGACGTTGTGTATCTGGACCCCCCCTACAACCAGCATCCGTACGGCTCCAACTATTTCATGCTGAATTTGCTGTCTTCCTACAAACGGCCGGAAAAGATCAGCCGCGTTTCCGGCATTCCGAAGGACTGGAAACGCTCCACGTACAACAGCCGTCAGCAGGCCACGGAGTCATTATTCCATTTGCTGGAATCCTGTCCTGCCAAATTCATTCTGTTGTCCTACAGTTCGGAAGGTTTCATCGGTTATGAGGAAATGACGGCTTTCCTGGCCAAGCTGGGACACATTGCCACGCTGGAAACGCCTTACGCCACCTTCCGGGGAAGCAGGAATTTAAAGAACCGCCCCCAGAATGTGACGGAGTTCCTGTTTCTGGTGGAACGCTTTTAAAGACGGGACAAGGGAGGAGGATTCGGCATGCAGGTGCACATAGAACGTTTCATCCGCTTTCTGGCTGCGGAAAAAGGTTTGAGTGTGGCCTACCAGATCTCCGTCAGGCAGACCCTGGAAGAATTTTCCCGGTTTCTGGGGGAAGGGGATGCGGATCCTTCCCGGGTGGATACAGGCAGTCTGGCAGAATTCCTCCGGCATTTGCAGTCCCGCGGCATGGCACGCAGCTCCATGCGCGTGGAAATGGTGCATCTGCGCATTTTTTTCCGCTGGCTGGCCGGAACGGGCATTCTGGAGAAGGATCCCTCCGCATTCATGGAAATGCCGCGGCAGGGTCTGACACTGCCTCATGTGCTGGATCAGCATACCGTCTCAAAACTTCTTGAAAGTATTGACATTCAGGATATTCCACTGGGATGCAGAGACCGGGCCCTGCTGGAGATGATTTATGCCTGCGGGATGCGTGTAAGTGAGATAATTAATTGCAAATTAGAAAGTTTTGACGCAGATGAAGCATTCGTCCGGGTACTGGGGAAGGGGGACAAAACCCGACTCGTTCCCATTGGCACGTCGGCTTTGGAGGCTCTGAAGGCGTATCTGGACCGCGGAAGGCCCAAACTGGTCAAAACGGGAACAAAGAGCCACATTTTCCTGACCGTGCGGGGACGGCCATTGACCAGGGAGCGGGTGCGCCAGATCCTTCAGGAGCGCGCCAGGGCCGCCGGGATTGACCAGCATGTTTTCCCTCATATCCTGCGCCATTCATTTGCCACGCATTTGCTGGAGAACGGCGCGGACCTCCGAATCATCCAGGAGATGCTGGGACATTCGGACATAGCCACCACGCAGATTTACACGCATCTGGAACAGCAACGGCTGAATTCCATCCATCACCGTTTTCATCCCAGAGGATGATGCGGCTTCCTTGGAACAACGCTTCACAACAGGAGAACCGTGCCTGTCTTGAAATGCAGGATTACCTCTTATCTATTTTACAGCAAACTGATTAGCATCTATTTTCATCGCTATTCAATTTTGCATTACATATATTATGCGAAGTATTAAATAATTCTCCTTTCATTCCTGCCAAGTTTATTTTTATTCTCTTCCCTTTGCCCTCTTAGAGAAGAAAACAAAAACATATTTGGAATCCGGAAAGTTCCTGTGCAGGAATAGGCCGTTTCTCTCCCCGACTTTTTCTGCATTTCACGTCTGCGTAACGTAACCTTAATAAATTGCGCATTTGGCCTTATCCCGCACAAATGCCGAATTTCTGAAAAACGTGAACCGTGGGTATTTCTTCCGAGAAAGGCCGGTATGGCAGCAATAAAACGGTTGTTCCGGGAGGCGACTACCTGTGGTTGTCAGTCTCTCCCAGCAATGTAAGAAATGCGCTGGTCCTGCTCCCGGAACCGGACGCCGCCACTCTGTTGTTGACCGTTTTTCCTTCTATGGCGATTCTACTTTTTGCTTCACTTCTCGTGCACGGCACAACTCCCGCCAACCGGGAAAATTCCATTTATTGGGAAAATCGCGGCACTGGCGCGGTTTGACGGGATTGATCCGGCAGCCGTTTTCCGTCAGCATCAGGCAGGCTCCGTCCGCTGCGTCCTTGATGGACAATCCTTTGCGGTTGGCCCGCAGATGGCAGCATTCATTGATGAATTCCTGCTCATCCATCGCCAGAAAGAGGGCAATCTCACGTACCTCATCCTCTTCAATACATACATCACCCGCCCAGCGGCAGCAGGCGCCGCACCGGGTGCATTCATACCATGCAGTTGGACTGCCTTCCTCCGCCATGGTTCTCCTTAAGTAAAAATGCCCCGTAGGACGCCTATATTCATATGGGCGTCTCGCCAGCGGGGGTTGTTGACGGCATTTTCAAAGTCCTGGGGAAGCTTGCCGATGTTTTCCCGTACCTGTGTGAGCCCCGCCAGTATCTGCCTCATTCTGGAACGGGCAATGAGCGTGGGCTGGTTGGTCCATTCGAAAACCTCGCTGTCAATGATATAGCCCCCTTCAATCTTCCTGATGTACTGGGGAAAACGCAGATGGGGGTTCTGTTCCACATAAACGCAGCGGCCGATGGAACGCTTGGAACGGACGGGATGGAAGAAACGGCGCATGCTCTTGACCCAGTCCGGAGCCTCGGACAGGCCTTCCGCATGCATCCACAGAGTGGCCAGTTGCTCCACGGGATAAAAATAGGAATATGTATAGGCAGCCTTATAGCGGGTGCTCCCGCGCCAGGCATGCCGCAGCCTCACCATGTCCGCCTGGCCGGAGACCAGAAGGTCCAGCGCCTTTTTGAGTTGCTTTTCCAGCATCTCCCCGCGCAGATGCTCCCATACCATGCAGTCGTCCTCCGCCAGCAGCACATAATCCGTGTCCAGCGAGGCGACAGCCGTAGCCAGGGCGCCGATGAATCCGCCCTCCATACTGGAGGGCGCGGCGGGAATACCGCAGACGCGGGCCGTATGTTCCACTTTGTCCGCCCCTTCCGGATAAACGACGCATGCGGCATCCAGATAATCCAGCAATCCGGTCCGCTCATAAGACGCCAGTGTCATGGCAAGCGTATAGGGCGCATTGTCGCACAAAAGGGCAAGGCCTATTTTTTTATCTTGAAAGAGAATTCCCATCGCGTAGAACGTTTTTGCAGTCTAAGACAAAAGGAAGCCGCGTTCCAAGCAAAAATATTTTAAACAAATGTGCATTTCTTTCAGCGCTTTTCATGTAAAGGGAGACAAACCCTGAAAGAATTTAACATCATGAAAGCATACGACATCCTGAAAAACTCCATGCTGGCCGCGGCCATAGGCTGCGCCCTGTCCAGTTGCTATGATCCTTACTACGACAATTTTAGCGTGGCGGGCTCCTACAGCAGCGGCGGCTCCAGCGTTTCCTACATGTATGACAGCTCCGGCTACCCCATTTACGGCTATTATGGCGGCAGGCCCATTTATGCCTATGACACGTTTGGCAGCCCCATTTATTCCATCAACCTGATCCGGCCCAATTACTACATCCCCACGTGGGGGCCGGCTCCCTATTACCGGGGCCATTACATCCGCCCCCACTACTGCCGCCCCATGGCAAGACCGCCCATGAAGCCCCAGTACAGGCCTGACCATTTCCGTCCGAACCATCGGCCCGGCCCTCCTTCCCGTCCCCCGGTAGTAAATCCCGGCGGAAGCCATAATCGCCCGGGGATCAATCGTCCCGGAGACAACAGACCGGGGTTTCAGCCCGGCAGGCCCAACCATCGGCCGGAAATCAATAGGCCCGGTTCCCCTTCCCGTCCCCCGGCGGTAAATCCCGGCGGAAGCCATAATCGCCCGGGGGTCAATCGTCCCGGAGACAATAGACCGGGAATTCAACCTGGCAGACCGAGCAATCGGCCGGAAATCAACAGGCCCGGCGGCAGTTCCCACCGCCCCGGAGCCGTCAACCCGGGCAATAACCGTCCTGGAATAAACAGACCGGAAGCCAGCCGGCCAAGCCGCCCGTCTTCCCCTCAGATCAGACCCAGCGGTCCAAGGCCCGGCAATTCCGGCATGAGCAGGCCCAGCAGTCCTTCCCCTTCCAGACCGTCCTCTCCCCCTCCCTCCGCCAGTGCGCCTTCCAGACCTTCTTCACCTCCGTCCGCGGCGCCATCGCGCCCTTCTCCATCCGGCGGTAGGCCGTCACACGCTGTCCCGTCCAGAAGATAACGGCACCAACTGAATAAAATACCATCCCCCGGTTTCGGCAATCAGGAACCGGGGATTTTTCAATCGTCATTAAGGTTTAGTGACCAACGTTGTCGTTCCCTTGTACACCCTTCGGACTCCCGGTTCTGCGCGTTCATCTACAAACTCCACTTCCAGCAAGTAGATTTCCCCCTTGGACAAACGCAGCGTTTCAGGGATAAAGTTCACCAGCAAGTAAACGTCCTTAATGGGTACTTCATGTTTATCTCCGGCCTTCAAGGTAATAAAACGGATGTTCTGAAACATCTTGTTAACATGATAAGCGCCTATATACGAACCAACTAATTTTTTCTTTTTTCCTGTTTGCCAACTCCAAAGTTCTATCTTGATACGCGGACCTAAGGTTGGCTCAGGATAAAAGTCATCATAAAGACGAACAGACTTTTTTCCCTTATTGGTAAAAACGAGTGTAAAATCCCTCAACCTGTCTCTTACGTCAAAGAAAGTTTTTTCCATCTTGATGGTGCATTCCACTCCGTTGTCGGCCATGTCCCCCCATGCTGCAGCATGGAGGAATAGGCTTGTTAGAATTCCAAAATATAGGAAGATTTTTTTCATCACAGCACGAGTTTGAATGTTATCCAGAGATTCCTATGAAACGACTATGGAGAATAAACTCCTTTTGGGGCCCGGCTCACCGTCTCAAAATCTGCTTTCCCTACATAATCCGTCTGAACACCGGATTCTCCATATCCATCATGGAATCTTACTTCCAATTCATAGCTCTCGCGATTGCGAAGATGTTCAAGATACACCAGCAACAGGTAAGCTTCCTTGACGGGCACTTCATACTTTTCTCCCGGCTTCAACGTAATGAAGCGCATCAAGGCCCCTACCCGTTCGATTTTATACATGGGACTGTACCAGGCTAGAGGACCTTTTCTCTCCCCATTTGCCTTGCGCCATATTTCGATGTGGATATTCGGCCCGTCATCCTTCAGGGGATAGAAATCGTCGAAAAGGCGCACGATTTTTTCGCCCTTGTTGGTGAACACCAGCTTGAAGTCCGGGAAAGCCTCCCTCACATCAAACCGGGTTTTTTCCATCACCACGGAGCATTCAACCCCATTGTCGGCCATGTCCCCCCATGCAATAGCATGGAGGGACAGGTTCAATACAATTCCAAAAAATAGAAAGATTTTTTTCATCACAGCGCGAGTTTGGTCGTCGCCTGAAGAACCCCCAAGAGACAATTCTTACCTTGCTGATTATAGTAGCTCGTTTCCAGTTCACAAGAACATTGTTTCCAGTCTTCGAGCTCAACTTTATCCAGGCATACCGGAATCGTGACGTTGTATTCCTGGCGGGAGCAAGCTCCCGGTAGTTCAAGGGCCGCTGGAAAGTCATTTTCCCCAGTTCGGCATTCAGAATACGGGCATCTCCCTGTTCCGTCCTCAATACTGTCAGGAAGAAATAATCAGCCGTTCCGTCATTGATTTCATCCAGAATCCGGACAGGCTGATTACCCTCGTTGCGGAAGCAGACCATAATCCTGCCTTCCCTGAACTTCGAAGTGTCCGCAATGGAGAGGGTCAAGGGTGTCGGTTGTTCCGCAACGGCCATGCTCCGGGATTTCTCCTTGTTGACCGGAGGCAGGAAACAGGGCGGCTCGATGGTTCCCGGCTCCGTGACCTGATCGGGTACCTTGCTCCATCCGTTGGCTTTCGCTTGGTTGATAATTTGGAGAGTCGCCTCATTCAGAACTTTTTGTCCGGCGCAGTAGGGACGAGTATTTTCTTTATCTGGTAACAATTCGACATATTTCTTAACAGCCGTCATGTAGGTGGCTGTCCAACTACGAACGAACTTCCTCATTTCATTCAAGGCATCATCCATTTTCGGGAATTTTTCACACGAAACATGTTGTAATTCGATTGAATCCTGTATTCTCAAATTGTCCCAGTAGAATTTGAAGGCGTCGTTAAGTTCTCGGCGATGGTGTTTTTCGTGAGCGAGGGAAGCTTGCATAGTGTGCCATCTTCCAACTCTTCCACGAGCTTGATAACCGTTCATTTCGTCGACTGCTTCGACAGCTTCATCTTCAGTAACGGGAGGGTTTTCAATGGCGTCTGTGTAAGTTCCCGTGAGTATAAGAATCGTGCTGCCTGCGGACACTTGTTGGACACGCGCGTTCCATCGATCAAGCACTTCATCCTTGCAAGCCGTTATGATGATTTGAGGCATGATGGCTTTCGTTTTGCAAGCGCCAATACCTCTTTGGATAACAGGTTCAGGTTCTTCGAGCGTTACTTCAACTTTCTTGGACTCTTCACAGGTGATGGTGGATTCCTTTTCAATCGTCCACAGCTTGATTTTGGGAGAAGGAGAAAATTCACGATTCATTGTCGAGTCCCCTTCATACTTTCCATCAAGAATAGGCTCCTTGTCCATGGTGACATTGAAGGCAATAGCGTTGTTGCTGGAGGGATCGTAGGCGTTGTTGGAATATTTCAAAGCCACCTTGTAATAACCAGCTTTCAAGTATCTCTCAACCTTTTCAATATTTAGCTTGCCGTTGGGCTTTTCTCCGTTTTTCTCACAGATTTCTTCGCCGGCAATAAAAAGGATACCCGTGTCGTCGGCTTCCACGCCGAAATAATGCAGGGCGTCCTCTTCGACCTTAATGAACATTTCCGGAGCACTAGAACAAGTGGCGTGCTCGCACTCCGAACCGTCAAAGTTGAAAGTCAGCGCCTCGACTCCGAGCTTCTGTGGGATAAGGGCTTGATAACCGTCGCAAATGACCTTCGGGCCAACAGCCTTGTTTAGAGGAATGTAATCATTCATTTTCTTAATAGTTTATTGTTAATGAACTAAACATTTAATTCATTAGGAACTATGGAAAATTCCCGGAACAACAACACGCCTCTTCGTGATGAGAGAGTTTCAAAAAGCAATAAATGCTCCACTACATTCCGGTAGGGGAATTTCACCAAAATCAATTAACCGATAGAGTTCCCATGGAGGATATTTTACAAGAATATACCTCATTCAAGCCCTTGGTTGAATGACCCTGTTTGCACCAAAACCGCTTTCCAGATCCTCAATGAAGCAGGTGCTGCCAGGTTTTCCATCTCTGAATGAAGATTGACGGTCAGTCCCTGACAAGCGGCAGCTTGAGGGCAAAACGGCTTCCGTTTCCGGAACTTTCTTCCAGCCACAGTTCTCCTCCCATGCCTCGGGCCAGTTCACGGGACAGGGCCAGGCCCAGCCCCACGCCAGGCTGTTTTCCGGCCGCTTCCTCCGCAGACCGGGAAAAGGGACGGAATAATTTCCTCCGCAGGGATTCGGAAATGCCTTTCCCCCCGTCCTCCACCCGGATCACCAGGAACCGTTTTTCCCGGGTCAGCTTCAGTTTCAGGATGCTTCCGTCAAACCGGGCGTATTTGGCGGCATTGTCCGCCAGATTGTACACGATCTGTTCCACGGCAGTCATGTCCGCCATGACAGATTCCGACTGGAGTTCCGGCGCTATGAAGAGCTGGGAATCCATGCCGGAAGCCGCCAGACGGGGAGAAATGCGGGCAATGACGGAAGTGGCCAGGGCCGGAACGGAGATTCTTTCCGGCCGGAGGGTTACGGAGTTTTTTTCTACGCGCGCATAGCTCAGCACATTGTCCACCAAATGCGTCAGCCTGGATGCCTCTTCCTTCAGAATGTCCACGTACGCCATTTCCCTGCCCTTGGGGACCAGACCGGAGGAAAGCATTTCCGTGTACATGTTGAAGGTGGTCAGGGGAGTCCTCAGTTCATGCGTCACGGCGGAGACGAATACGGCCCTCCGTTCGCTCAAGCGGATGATGCCGACCATGAAGCCAATGACGCCGCACAGCGCCAGAATGCCGCAGAACCACGCCATGGCAATGGATTTCCAGACCGTGCGCAGGGAATTCCCAGCCATGTCGGGCAGGCCTCCGGGATTCAGCATGGCCGGTATGCCCGCGAGCGTCAAATAACTTTCCTCCCCCTCGCCGGCAGGCTCCAGAGTGGCTTCCGGCAGAATATCCGCTACGGATTTCAAAAGATAGCCGGACAGTTTGTCCCAATCCAGCCAGATACCTTGTACCCATACCTGCCCGTGGTCGGAGACGCGGCGCGTCAGGAAACATTCCGCATCCTGACTCCACTGGGGCTGGAGAGAGGAAATGGAGAGTTCCTTGTAGCTCCCCGGAGCCTTGAAGAGTTCCATATACATCTCTTCCTTTCCCTTTTCCTTCAGGCTTTCCGGAAAAAGTTCCCCGGCATTATCCTGCACTGCTGAAAACGCTTCCCTGCCTGCTTCCTGTTCCCCGAATTCATCCCGCATGCCCCCCACTTTGCCGAAATGCAACAACCCATTCTCCTTAGAAAAGCTGCCCCCGATTGCGGAACTTTTAACTTCCTGCCTTTTTTTTGAAGCCAGGGGCAATCCTTCCGGCGTGGCCTTGTCCTGTGCCGTAACCGTACCGCCCCTGAATGGGGATTTTCCCTTTCCCCTGGCCAGCTCCCCGACTTTTTTCTCCACCGTGATGTTGTATTCCACCGCCTGGCTGTTGGAGAGGTTTTTGCGCATGTTGTAGTCCTCAATGCCCTGCTGGAACGCCTTCTGGCTGTCCACGGCAAGTTCCTGCTGCCCGGCTTCCTGCTGAACGGGGGAAAAGGCCACCTGCTTCTGACTCCTTTCTACGGACGCCTTCTGTTCCGCCTGCATTCTGTCGGGATGGACTGATCTGGAAACGACCACATGCTCCGTTTTTTCCTCTTTTTTCCGTGGAACAGGCGCCGGAACAGGCTGTTTTTTCACGGTCCCCAGCAACAGGCGCACCATGCCGGAACGGTTCAACTGGTTTACATGGACCACGCTTCCCGGCCCCGTCTGGGGAGAAGAGACATTCCCCGACGGGTCTATTTGAAAGTATAGCTTGGCAAATTCCGACAAATCCGGCACGGAAGCATCCTTCCTGCCGGAGTCTCTCGTTCCGTCGCTTTGAAGAAAATATTCTCCGGGAGACCTGTTGTTCTCCGCGGCAATCATGGCGGCCAGCAGGGAATCCATGCGCCACAGGGCCAGGCGGCTCTGCTCCACCAGGCGGATCTGGTGCGTCTCCGCCAGCCTCCTCTTTTCCGCATTCAGCATGGAATGGCTCAGCCACCCCATGACCCCCACCAGAATCAGCAGGCAGGACCAAAGCAGGAAATGAAAGGAAAAACGGCTGATCATGCGGTTTCCTCCCAGACGTATCCCTGCCCCCGCAAGGTGCGGATGACGGCGGCATTCCTTTTCCCCATTTTTTCCCGGAGCCGGGCGATGGTGGTGTCAATGCTGCGCGTTTCCACCAGGCGGGGGTCCATTTTCCATACCCTGGTCAGGATTTCCTCCCGCGTGATGATTCTGCCGGCATTGGCGGCCAGATGGCGGGCCAGGTCAAATTCCTTAGTCGTCAGCACAATCCGCTCCTCTCCCAGCACCAGGGAGCGGGTGGGAAAATCCAGGTATCCCTCCGGCAGCCCCACCCTGTCCAGCGTCCGGGGCCTTTCCGGGGAGCGTCTCAGCACCGCCTCTATCCGGGCGAGCACTTCCAGCAGACTGAACGGCTTCACCACATAATCGTCCGCTCCCAGCTTCAGCCCGCGCACCTTGTCCGCTTCCGCCCCCTTGGCGGTCAGCATCAGAATGGGAACGGTAGCCCGGTCTTCCCGGATGAGCCTGAGCAGGTCAAAACCGCTTGCCCCGGGCAGAACCACATCCAGCAGCGCCAGGTCGTAATCCTCCGCGTGGATCACGTTCAGGGCATCATAGCCGTCCTTGACGGGCAGCACGTCGTAACCGGACACCGTCAGAGCGTCCGTAAGCCCGTTTCTGATGGCGTGATCGTCTTCTACGACCAGAATGCGGTAGCGGTGCATGGGAAAACAAGTATAGGAAATGAAGTACGGAATAAAAGTTTTTTCAGCCGGAGCATTCCTGCGGGGCCGCCGGAAGACCGGAGACCCCGCAGGCGCACTCATTACTGCTCTTTATTCATAGGGGAATTTTCATATGGCACGTTCTCCTCCACAAAGGAGAATTTCTTCCTGCCGGCCTGCCGGCGCACGGCCTGGATGATGGCGTCGTCCAGCGTATTCTCCTTGCCTCCGCCGGAAGCGCTCTGCTCCGCTTTCCATTTGTTCAGCCACGTATCCCGCTGCCTGCCCACCTCGGCAATTTTCTTCTGCAGCCGGGCCCGTTCCTCCGCCTTCTCCTTCACGGCCGCTTCAACCTCCTTCGCGCTCTTTCCCTTCAACTCTTCCGGGAGAATTCCGGTGTTGCCCAATTCTTCCACAGCCCGGGAGCCCTGTTCTTCATAAAGGTCCACCAGGTCCCAGGAAGTGTTGCGGTAAGCCGCCTTGTTGGCTTTAGCCGCGATCCGTCCGGCGGCAGCGGCGGGGGAAGCGGCCTCCGTCAATTTGTCCTGCCGGGCCTGTCTTTCCAGTTTTTCCGCCCGCACTTCCTGGGAGCCATACGCCAGATAAGTTCCGTTCAGGGAAACGTTCAATGTGGCAAGTTCCTCGTCATAGGGGGTTTCCGGTTCGGGAGGAGCGGCGTTGTGGTCAATATTGAGGAAACTGCCGTCCCCCTTTCTGGCTCCGTCCTTCCAAAGCACGGAATCGCCGTCTCCCGCGCTTCCGCAGTAAATGGTGTTCACGGTAATGCCGCGTTCCAGTCCGCGGGCAATCACGGGGGCATAGGGTACATTGCCCTGGTTGAAGGGTTCGTTGCCCGCAATGAAGATCAGCTTCAGGGCGTCGGGATTCTCCGTATTCCATTTCAATTCCTTCAGGGCCCGGTCCATCACGGCGCCGCAGTATTCTTCACTGCCTCCGGTCTTCAACTTGAACAGTTCATCGGACACCTTGTCCAAATCGTCCGTAAAAGGGAGCACCTGGCGAACCCACGCATCTTTGGAGGACAGTCTGCCGCTCCCGTACTCGTACAGGGCGATCTGGATGGCAGGCAGTTTGCCGTTCTGGCGCGCCAGCGTCATGTCGTTGACAACCTTCCACAGATACGTGCGGGCCTGATTGATCAGCCCCTGCATGCTGCCGGAAGTGTCCAGAAGAAGGGCTATCTGAATCACGGCGCGGTCGTCCTTTTCCGCGGCGGCCTGGCCAGGGGCCTTTCCATTGTTTTTTGGCTGCGGGGCTGTCCCGACTTCTTTTTCCGGGTTCGCAACGGCGGAATGGGATTCCTTGCTGCGCGTTTCTCCATCATCCATTTTCGGGGAGATGGTTATCGTGAATTCTCCCGCCTTTTCAGAGTCTGCCGCCGTAATGATGGAATAGGACGCCTTTTCCGCTCCATCATGGCCGGAAGCGTTGCTGGTGGCAAGTGAAGCCGGAGGAATTGACTGCCGGTCCGGACCGGAGGGAACCTGGCTTATGGTGAGAACAATGTTCCCTGCTTCCGGGCTGTCCGGACGGGACTTTGAAATGGCAATGCCCGGAATTTCACGAGGTTCACGGCGAAGTTTCCGATCTTCCGTACGTGCTATTGCGGCATGTATTTTCCGTTTTTCAGCGTCGCTCTTCTCTGTTCCCGCTCCCATGAAGGAAATCGACCTCAAGTCAGGTGCAGGCAGCGCCCCGGTTCCGGCCTCCTGTTCCGGAGGTGGAACGTTTTCCGGCTGTTCAGTCTTTGATTCAGCAGAGGCGCAAAGCGCTCCGGAGCCCAGCAAAGCCAGCGAGTATTTGACAGCATGGTTCATCATGATTGGTGTGTTTGTTGTTAGATGTATAGTTGAAAGGATTACGGGAACGAGTTCTGCATCAGCACGGTTTCCCCGTCCAGGCGGATCATGACGGAGCCGTCCAGGGCCAGAAGCCCCTGGCGGTTCGTGCTGATCAGCTTGTCCGCCACGGCGGCGTATTCCGGCGTACCCACTTGCACGGTACGGACGGGACTTTCCTTGTCCGGAGTGCGCAGGACCGTATTTTCCATCCATACTCCGTTCTGGTTGAAATAACCGTTCTGGGCGATCTGGGCCGTTCCTTCAAAGGAAACGGAACGCCCGTGCTTGTCCATCTGGCGGTTGAATTTGTTGACGGACAATTCCCTCTTTTTTTCCACGGCATTTCTCTGCAGGGCGATGGAACCCAGCCCTTCGCGCGATTCCTGCATCACCCGTCCATAATCCCGGAACCTGGAGGACGAGGGGGAGACAGATTCTCCCCGCCACGGAGCGGAACTGCCGTCGTCCGCAAAGAAGGAGGCCGCCGAACTCAGTATTCCGAAATCCCGGGAAAGCTGCATGATTTCCTCAACCAGTTCCCGGGTCCGGGGATCATTTCCCAGCACTCCCGTATGGGCGGGGTCCGCTCCCATGTCCATCAGGGCGGTTTCCAGGCTGCCTATTTTGCGCGCCGCCCACATTCTGGCCGTAAAGTCATCTTTCACGCTGGAAATCCGTTCCGGCTCCACCACTACGGAAAACGACTGTTCCCTGTTGCTCCGGTCCAGACAGGTCCCTTTCAGCAGAAAAGGAGACGTGCCCACATACCTGCCGGCCAAAACGGCAGGCGCTCCGGAATAGATGTCCGGCAGCCGCCCGGAAGGAATGGCATCCTGCACCCTTCCCGGCTGTTCCCTGCCGTCCAGGGAGCAGACGGAATAGCGCACGTTCCGGAACACCGGACCGTACAACTGGCGGAATACCTGCGCCAGCTTGAGTTCCAGGTTTTCTCCGGAAAGCACGTAGGAGGGCAACCCGCCGGAAATTTCCGCCATGCGCCTCAGAAGGGGGGCGTTTACGTCCTCCCCCACTCCGATGGTGAAAATGCGCCGTCCTTCCCTGTTGCCCTCTCCGGCCAGGGAGGCAATGGATTTCTCTGAAGTCCGGCCGATGGTCGGCAGGCCGTCCGTCAAAAACAGCACGACCGGCAGCATCCCTTCGCGGGAGGACTGGGCCAGCGCCGTCGCCAGAGCTTCATGAATGTTCGTGCCGCCGCGCGCCACCACGGCATCCAGCCACGCGTGCGCCGCTTTTTCCGTAGCGGCGTTCTTTTCCACGGGAGCCGCCTCAAACAGATTCACGCCTTCGTTATAAGTGATGATATTGAAACGTTCCCCGGGATTCAAACCGGAAATGATCTGCTTGGCCGCTTCCTTCATGCTGGCGAGCTTTTCCCCGCGCATGCTTCCGGACCTGTCCAGCACCAGGGTAAGCTCCCGGCGGATTTGCTTTTCATTCCCCGGACTATCCTTTCCGATCATGGCCAGAAAATAGCCGTTCCTGCCGTTTTCCGCATCCGGAGCCGCATAGACGCTGATGTCGGGGCCGTAAAAGGCTTCCCCCTTTTTGGCGGCGGATTCCATCCATGACAGGCGGAAAGGCCCCGGGCTCATCTTCTCCTCCGCCAGGGTGAGCACGAGGGTTTCATCTTTCAGCCGATGGCGTTCCATCGGATGGGAGGGCGTGAACACATTCCCGATGCCTTCAGTTCCGGGGGAGATTTCCACCCGCATGGACCATGCCGCATGGCCGGAAAGCGCTTCCGTCCGGGGGAGCACGTAATCCAGGCGTCCGTCCACCGGAGTCAGCAATTGTTCATACACCACGCCCAGCTTCACGGAAGACTTGGCGGGAACGGGGAATACGCTGGAGCGAATGGCGCCGAATCCGGCGAATTCCAGCAGGGCCGGATCCAGCCTGCGCGCCACAATGCGGTCATACAGGCGGCGCGCTTCGTCGGCGGGCATCAGGGAAGCCTGCCAGCACGCCTTTCCGTCTCCGTAATAAAACCCTTTGACCACGACTCCTTCCGGAACGGGAAGAACAAGTTCCGCCTCCGTGGGAACGTTTCCGCCATTATGCACGCTCAGTTCCAGGGTGGTCTGTGCGCTGCGTCCGTTGACGCGGACAAGGGCGTTCACCTTTTCCAGAGTGACGGGCTGGCGCACGGTCCTGTTGACGGGCGGGATCACCCGCCGCTGCGGCAGGACGATGCTCCGGCCGTCAATGTCTCCGTCAGGTGTCTGGGAATGTCCCAGCCCGGCCAATCCCGCCACTACGGCAATCAAGCACGGCATCAGTTTCATGCCCTCATGATGCCATAAGAAAAGATGCCGTGTGTTACAATCAGGTTACATTTGCGGAAAGATGCATCATCCTCCGGAATTTCCGTTGAAAAACGCCTTCCATCCATGGATGACGTTCAGCATCCCTGTTTGCAATCAATTGCGCAATTTCAATCATGCGAATGTCTTATGAAGTACTCGCAAAGGCGCCATTCATCTGATATGAGCCGAAATGAAAAGGATTGCAGCGCCAGGAATTCGCCGCGGAAGCCTCTGCCGGGAATGGAAGGCTTACGGCTTCTTCCGTGAAGAGGGAGTCTTTTTCTCCCCCTCCGGAAGAAAAACCAAAGGTTCAATGCACCAGTCCCCGGGACAGCAGCGCCAGAGTCACGATGCCTATGGCGATGCGGTACCAGCCAAACACCGCAAAGCTGTGTTTCTGAAGGTAGGAGACCATCCACTTCACGGCCAGCCATGCGGAGAACCAGCTCACTGCCGTTCCGACGGCCAGGGCCTCCCAGCCGAAGGCTTCCAGCATCAGGGCCCCGTCCTTGTACGCATCATGCACCGTGGCCGCCCCCAGCGTGATCAGCCCCAGCAGGAAGCTGAATTCCACGGCGGCTTCCACGCTCAGCCCCACGAACATGCCTCCCAGCATGGTCATCAGGCTCCGGCTGGTGCCGGGAACCATCGCCACGCACTGGAGCACGCCTACGGTCAGGGCCTTGCCCGGCGTCAGGGTTTCAATGGAATCCCCCTTGCTGCCTTCATTGCTCTTTCCCTGCCTGGCGCGCCAGGCGCAGTAGGCCAGAATCACGCCGCCGCCCACGATCCACGAGTACGCCACCGTGTACGTGTTGAACAGGTATTCCTTGATCAGGGAGGCGCAGCACAACCCCACCACGGCGGCAGGCAGAAAGGCGAGAATCAAATTGACCAGAAGCTTGAATCCGGCGGGATTCGTGCCGCGGACTCCTTCCACCATCGTCTTCACGCGCGGGTAGTACAGGCTCAGCACCGCCAGAATGGCGCCCCCCTGAATACAGACGGCCAGGGCATCCAGGGCTTCCTTGCTCTGGGACATGTTCAGCAGGGATTCCGTCAGAAGCAGGTGCCCGGTGGAACTGACCGGCAGATATTCGGTCAGGCCTTCCACGATGCCCAGAATGATGATTTCCAGAAGATTCATGGTAATGATGGTTGGATGTATGGTTAGGAGTTGTAGGGAGAATTGTCGTTGTTGAAGTCTTCTTCAAAGCGCGCCACTTCTTCGCGGGCGCGGGCGGCTTCCTTGCGCTCATGCAGCCACGCCAGGATGATGCAGATTTCATACAGGGCGTACATGGGAACCGCCATCAGCATCATGGTGGCTATGTCCGGCGTGGGCGTGATGATCGCGGCCAGAATGGCTATCGCCACAATGGCATAGCGGCGCGTGGCCTTCATCATGTCATAGGTCAGCACGCCCAGCTTTACGAAAGGCATCACCACCACGGGCAGTTCAAACGCCAGGCCGAACATTAAAATCATTTGCGTGGCGAAGGACAGGTAGTAGCCGATGCGCCATTCGTTGGAAATGCCGAATTCCAGGGAATACGTGTAGAAGAACGTGAGCACCCTGGGAAGTACCACAAAGTAGCAGAACAGCGTGCCGGCCAGGAATAGCCCGAACCCGATCGCCATGCACTTGTACAGAAGCTTGCGCTCATGCTCCAGCAGGCCGGGAATGATGAACTGGAGCAGGAAGTACAGCAGCAGGGGGAAGGAGATTACCACGCCCGCATACAGGGAAAGCTTGATGGTCAGCATGAACGCTTCACCCGGCTGGAAGGCGCTCATCATTTTCAGGGCACCCCGCCCCGTTCCGTCCGTCAGGACGGCATCCTTGGCGTGCAGGGCTTCCGCCAGTTCCCGCACGGCGGGAGCCGGGCTGGCTTCCCTGATAAAAATTTCCTTCCTGTCGTCCGGCAGGGCTTGCGCTCCCCGGAGAACCAGGGCGGCTTCCGTCAATTCCGCCAGCCGGGGGGAAACCTCCCGGAACAGGATCCGGCGCTGGCCGGCGTCCAGCCCCACGGCAGCGGTGGCCGTTTCCTTGGCCTTTCCCCAGGAGTCCAGATCTATTCCGGCGGGCAGGTGGGATTCCTCGAACATGTCCCATACCTGGTTGACGGGGCGGCGCAGAATGTCCATCAGATTGGAGGCGAACCCGGCACACAAAAGCATGCTGACCACCAGGCAGAACACCATCCTCAGCAGCATGGTGCGCAAATCGTCCAAATGCTCCAGAAAGGGCTTCTCTTCATCATCCCGCTGGATTTGCCATTTTTCCCGCAGCCGGAATATGTGCTTTAAAAAGAACACGGCGTTTAATGAAGCTTAAAAGGCCGTGCCGCGCAAGCCGCAAGGCCGACAACGCCATAAAAAAATCCGGGAAACGCCTGCCTTCCCGCTCCGGCCGTCCACAGGCCTTTTTTGGCATGCAAACCCTGTATCTGCTTGACGCGGGAAGGCAGGCTCTTACTCTCTAACGCATCATGAGTCACGTCAGAACAAGATTCGCGCCTTCTCCCACGGGTTATCTCCACATCGGCGGTGCGCGCACCGCCCTGTTCAACTGGTTGTTCGCCCGCAAGATGGGGGGTACCTTCATTCTCCGCATTGAGGATACGGACACGGCCCGCAACACGGAGGAAGCCACACGCGCGATCTTCACCGGCATGGAATGGCTGGGCCTGGACTGGGACGAAGGCCCCATGAAAGGCGGCGACTGCGGCCCCTATTTCCAGAGCCAGCGCAACGATATTTACGACGCCTACTTCAAAAAGCTCCAGGACGCCGGGCGCGTCTATGAGGACGACGGCGCATGGCGCTTCCGCTTTGACCGCTCCAAGCCCGTTACGTTCCACGACATGATCTGCGGCGACATCACCATCGACTACCGGGACGCCTCCAACACGCCGGACATGGCCATCCGCCGCGCGGACGGCTCCTACATCTTTCACTTCGTCAACGTGGTGGACGACATTGAAATGAAGATGACACACGTCATCCGCGGGGAAGACCATATCATGAACACGCCCAAGCACATCCAGCTGTTTGAGGCGTTCGGCGTCACGCCGCCCGTGTTCGCGCACATGCCGCTGATCCTGAACCAGGACGGCTCCAAAATGTCCAAGCGCGACGTGGGGGCGGCCCTGGGCACCTACCCGGAGGAGGGCTTCCTGCCGGAAGGCGTCATGAACTTCCTGGCCCTGCTGGGCTGGTCCCCGAAGGACGACACGGAAATCTTTTCCCCGCAAGAGCTGATCGAACGCTTCTCCCTGGAAGCCGTCAACCACTCCGCCGCCAAGTTTGACATCACCAAATGCCGCTGGGTCAACCAGCAGCACATCATCGCCCTGCCGCCGGAAGAATTTGCCGCCAAGGCGCGCCCGTTCTGCCTGCAGGCCGGACTGCCGGACTCCGGCATTCTGGATGAAGCCATCGCCACCGTGCAGACGAAAGTCCAGACGCTGGCGGAAGTTCCGGATAAAATCCGTTTCTTCTTCGATCTTTCCATGGACCCGGAAGCGCTCGCCAAAGTCCAGCCGGAAGCCGTGGAACTGCTCTCCAAACTGGCGGACAGGCTGGAACGGGAACCGGTATGGGACGGCCATGAACTCATTGGCGTGCTGAAAGCCTTTGCCAAGGAAAACGGAGTCAAGATGGGGGCTGTCATGTTCCCCGCCCGCGTGGCCCTGACCGGCCTGAGCGGAGGTCCGGACCTGTCCTCCGTTTTCTCCCTGCTGGGGAAAGAGGAATCCTTGAAAAGAATCCGAGCCTTGTCCCTGAACTGAACCGGGGCAGTTACAGCCTTTTGATCGGGATGCCGTTTCTCCACCAGAGGAACGGCATTCTGCTTTTGAATTGCTCCGGAACTCGGAACAGGAGGAAGCGGAGAGGAAGGAGGTTTGTCCAAATCCCTTCCCGCGGGTGCAGGATTCCCTGCGCGGTATTTGTAAGCGGAAAGCTTCATGATTTGGCAAGCCGCCTCTCCGGACGCGTACAGGAGGCGCCTGCTCTTTTTCTTTCCTGACTGAAGGCATGGGGAAAACACGGCCCGGCTTTATTCATCGCCGTCCAGGTTTCCGTTTTCCTATTCTTTACTCCTTTCCTCCTCATTTCGGCTCCGTTTATCTTCATTTACGGCATAAGCGCAGCATGCCTCTGAGGCACAGGACACCCCCCTGCTCTCTTTTTCTTTTACCCGTTTCCCCCACCATCCGCTGGAAGAACCGTCCTGCCTCAATAAAATAATAAGAGCCAGGTACATAAAGAACCTGGCTCTTATGAAAGGAAGAGATCAACGCTCTTCCTTTGCCATTTAATTAATAACGGCGGTTGCGGCCATAGCCGTTGTCGCCACGCCTGCCGCCGCTGTTATTGCTGCGGTAGTTTCCTCCGCCTCCGCCCCTGTTTTCCTGGGGCTTGGCTTCATTGACAACCAGGGCTCGTCCCTGAAATTCCTGGCCGTTCACGGCTTCAATTGCGGAGCCCATTGAATCGGTGGAATCCATGGTTACAAATGCAAAACCTCTGGGTCTTCCAGAGTCGCGATCTGTTGGCATGAATAGCTCAGTCACTTCACCATAAGAACCAAACAGATCTCTCAAGTCTTGTTCAGTGGCATCAAAGGACAAATTTCCTACATATAATTTTGTGTTCATATTACGGGGTTGACGGCCGACCTGAATTCTCTTAAATGCGCTCCCGAAAATCCGGGATCTGAATCATCAAAATTTCGAATAAAACAAATACTACCGTCCGGAGAACTTTATCTTATAAATAAAAAAAAGCCAAGGATATTTTACGTTAAACTAAACATTATATCGACAGGCGTCCACAACAAATTTCCGGAGGACAGCCGTCCTTCTGCACCGGACGAGGGATAAAACGGCGAAAGCATATTCCAAAAACTCCCTGCCATCTCGTCTTTCGTGGATGGCGCCAGTCCGTAAATTCCTGCCGCGCCAGCAGCGGAAGGTTCCTGCCCGAATGGAAAAGGCGGGAATATAACCCTTGACCATGAAGCCCGCACCCCCTAGAAATGACACATTCATGAGCATGCCTGATTACCGGACATTTTTCCGCCGTTCCGCTTCTTTCCTGCTGGCCGGCTTTCTGGCCGCGGCCCAGGCGCTCGCACAGCAGCCGGAAAACGCGGCTCCCATCCAGGACGCGGTCCAGTCCCAGGAAGCCGCGGCGGGACCGACAACGGAGTCCGCTACGGAAATGGACACTGTCATCCTGGCGCTGTGCCATGAAATCTCCATTCTGCAAAAGAACGTGGAGAAAAGAATAGCCATCCGCGAAAGCCTGGTGACGGAGGCGGATGAAACCTACAGTTTTTTTGACACCAGGGTGTATGAAATGTCCGCCGTGCTTTATGCGCTGGATGACCAGAAGATTTTCACCATGGCCTTTTACTGCAAAGCCGCAACGAGGCTGGTGAAGCTCTACTATGAACGCAGGCCCGATTTCCAGGGGCAGGAAGCAAGAGCGGCAGAGGAAATAGCACGCATCCAGAAACTGATTCAATCCCTGGAAGAAGTCAACACGGACGGCCTGTCGGAAACCTCCCTGGTCCAGCGGGATGAAGCCCTGACCACTTGCCATTCCCTGATGGAAAAACTGGAGAAGGAAAAGGAGCAGCTAGCTTATCTCAAGGAACTGTTCAACAACTTGGAAAATAAGGTCAACGCCCTGAACGCCGAAAGCAACAAATTGTTCAATACGTTGTTCAGCAAGGTATTCTACACACCATCACACATTGCCAGATACATTTTCCTGAAACCCTCCATGATTTACAGGGCATGCATGTCCGCATGGGAATCATCCGCGGACAGCAAGCTCCAGCTCCCTTCCGACCGCGGGACGCTCCAGCATTATGGGATGGTCCTGCTGGGCATGCTCCTGTGCGCCTACCTGCTTTCCCGCGCCATTGTATGGTGGGGTTTTAAAAAGACACTGGAAAAGTCGGGAAACTACGACAAGCGCCACGCATTCACCAATGTCACCACCATCCTGCTGATAGCCGTGCTGCTTATTGTTTCAGAAATGCAGAGCACGGACTACCTTCTGAAAAGCGCGGCTTCCCTGGGAGCCGAATTCCTTCTGCTGTCCAGCGCCATCCTGTTTTCCCTGGTTACGCGCCTGAAATACGGCACCATTAACGCGGGAATACGCATCTACATGCCCTATCTCCTGCTGGGCGGATTCTTCATGCTGCTGCGCATGTTCATGGCCCCCAACATCGTGGTGAACGTCTCCATGCCCGTCCTGTTTACCCTGGTTTCCCTTTTCTCCCTGCTGACCTGGGTGCGGCAGCGGCACAGGCTGCCCCGTCTGGACCGCTTTTTCGCCACCATTTCCCTGGTCTTCACCATCCTGGGCAGCATCCTGTGCTGGGCGGGTTTCAGCTTCATGGCCTTCCTGGTGCTGATGACCTGGATCATGCTGATGACCAGCATCCTTCTTCTGGTGGGCCTGTGGGACCTGCTGCACCATTATGAAAAACGCCGGAAGGAGCGGAATAAAAAGGAAATCGTCTGGTTCCGCCCCTTCATCTCCAAGCTCGTCCTGCCCTGCCTGGCCATCTTCCTCATCCTGTTCAGCCTGATCTGGCCCGCCGCCACCTTCGATATGGGCGACCTCATCATCAGCAAGATTTACACTACTACGGAAATCAAGGACCTCATCTCCTTCAGCTGGAGCCACGTCATTCTGGTCATCCTGATCGCCATCGTGCTCAACTACCTTATCTTCCTGGGGAAAAACACGCTCCGGGAAATCTACGGGGAAAACTATGAAGTAGGCACCATCCCCACCTTTGTCACGCTCTCCACCCTGTTCCTGTGGGGGCTGTTCGTCTTCACGGCCCTGGTCATCATGAATGCCAACTACAACGGCATCCTGATGGTCATGGGCGGCTTGAGCATGGGGATAGGATTCGCCCTGAAAGACACCATTGAAAACATCATCAGCGGCCTCTCCCTGATGCTGGGGCGCCTGCGGCAGGGGGACATGATTGAATGCGACGGCTACCGGGGGCGCGTCTCCTCCCTGGGGTACCGTTCCACGATGATCGAAACGCTGGACGGCTCCATCATCGCCTTCCAGAACTCCCAGCTTTTCAACAAAAACTTCCGGAACATGACCCGCAACCACAAATTCGAATGCGTGAAGGTGGAGGTGGGCATCTCCTACGGAACGGATGTGGAAAAGGCGCGCGGCATTATTCTGGAAACGCTCGCCTCCCTGCCCTTCCTCTCCAAGATCAAGAAAACCAGCGTGGTGCTGGACAGCTTCGGAGACAGCTCCGTGAACCTGGGCGTATGGGTATGGATTCCCGTCATGACAAAATCCTCCAGCCTTTCCACGGTGCGGGAACGCATCTATAATGCGTTCAACGAGCACGGCATCTCCATCCCCTTCCCCCAGCAGGACCTGTACGTGAAAGAATTCCCCGGCAGGCAGCCTGGGGAAGAACCAAACGCTTCCCCACGGGAAGAATAACCTTCCCGCCCCTTTACCATTCCACCATATCAACCAACCATGTCTGACAATCTGACCCTTCTCGGTTCCCAAAGCTCCTTCTTCACCAGCCCGGACGACGCCAAGCTGGAATCCTTCCCCAACCGCGGCACCCGCCCCTACACCATCACGCTGGACACGCACGAATTTTCCTCCCTCTGCCCCGTCACCGGCCAGCCGGATTCCTGCCACCTGACGATCACCTACGTTCCGGACGGACACTGTGTGGAAACCAAGTCCCTCAAGTACTACCTGGCTTCCTACCGCAACTATCCAGCCTTCAACGAACAAATCGTCAACCGCATCACGGACGACCTCGTGGCGGCCATCTCCCCCCGCTGGCTGAAGGTGGAGGGCAGGTTCTCCCCCCGCGGCGGCATCCAGCTCACCGCCATGGCCGAACACAACCCGGAAAACCGCCCCCTGTAATCTTAAAAACCGCCATGGAAAGAATGGAAACCGCCGTCCTGCTCAGCGGGGGCCTGGACTCCAGCGCGGCCCTGCACTGGGCGCACAAAAACCACCACGTGAAGCTGGCCCTCAGCTTTGACTACGCTTCCAACCACGCCGCGCGGGAACTGGAATGCGCCGCGTGGCAGGCGGCCAGTCTAGGCGTGGAACACCGCATCATCGACATCACCCCCATTGCCGCCCATCTGAAATCCGCCCTTCTTTCCGGCGCGGACAACATTCCGGACGGAAAATACGACACGGAGCTGATGAAACAGACCGTCGTCCCCTTCCGCAACGGCATCTTCCTGTCCATGGCGGCGGGCATTGCGGAAAGCCACGGCGCGCAGCAGCTCGTCATTGCCGCCCATTCCGGGGACCACAGCATCTACCCGGACTGCCGGGAGGAATTCATGGCCGCCATGACGGACGCCATCCGGCTGGGGACTTATGCCGGGCTGGGCATCCTGCGCCCCTTCATCCACACCTCCAAGGGAGGCATCGTCCGGACAGGCCATGAACTGGGCGTGGACTTCTCCAGAACCTATTCCTGCTACAAGGGAGGCCGCATCCACTGCGGCGCCTGCTCCACCTGCCTGGAACGCCGGGAAGCCTTCCGGGAAGCCGGAATCCCGGATCCGACGGTTTACGCGGACCAATAAGCCCGGTCATCAAAAATCAAGGGGCAGAGAGGCCAGAGGAAAATATCCGGACTCCGGCGGTGATGCCTGATCTGGCGCTCAATCCTTATTCGGCCGTATTTTCCGGCAAAAATTCCCGCAGGGCCTTCCGGACTCTCCGCGCCACTTCCTCCTGTCCGGCGTCCGCATCCACGCGGAGCATCCAGGGTTCGTGAACGGAGGCAAAGACGCTGCGGCAGGCGGTCAGCCCGGCCTCCGTCTCAAAGGCGTCGCGTTCCCCGCGGCTGCCGATGCGCTCCAGGGCTACGGAAACGGGAATATCCAGCCAGACCACGGCATCCGGCACGGGCGCGAATTCTTCATTGGCGGCGCGGATGGCGGCAGGGTCCACTCCGCGGGCGCCCTGGTAGGCCATCATGGAAAGGTAATAGCGGTCCAGCAGCACCCACGCGCCGCGGGCCAGCGCCGGGGCAATCAGCGTCTCCACGTGTTCGCGCCTGTCTTTCAGGAACAGGTTCACTTCCTCCTGCACGGACAGGCGGCCCGTCACGGCGGAATCCCGGAGCATCCGGCCCCATGGACCGCGCGTGGGTTCAAAACTCTGCACGACTTCCAAGCCCCTGTCTTCCAGATACTTTCTCAAATGGCCGATGTGGGTGGACTTCCCCGTGCCGTCAATGCCTTCAAAGACGATCAGCCTGCCTTTTCTCTGTCCGGTGAAGCTCATGAATCGAACGTATAGCGTTTCCCCGGAACGGGGGCGATGATCTCGGCATCCGGCATGCGGGAAGCCAGCGTGTCGTGCATCCATTCCACGGCGTCCGGGTCCCCGTGCACCAGAATCACCTGTTTGGGATTCAGCTTCACGGCGTAATCCACCAGGGAATCGCGGGTGGCGTGGCCGGAAAAATCAAAGCAGTCAATCGTGCATTTGCGGCGCACCGGCTGCCCGTTGGGCCTCATCTTGACCAGTTCGCCGTGCGGTGTCGTCTTCAGCTGGCCCGCGGGGGAATCGGGGTCCGCATACCCTACGAAAAGAATGGCGTTTTTCTCATGGGGAAGCACCTGCTCCGCCATCACGTTGGAGAGCGTCTTCTCCGTCATCATGCCGCTGGAAACCACGTAAATGTTACCGGGAGTGCAGACCAGCGGAGCCTTCCCCTTGCGCGGAAGCGGCACGGTCTGAATCTCCTCCTTGAGCTTGAAATCGTGGTCATGCCGCCGGGTCAGCCCGGAAAAACGGTCATATAATAAAGACACTTTTGCGCTCAGGCCGCCGAAGTACACGGGCGTATTGGCCGGAATCACGCCCTGCTGCTTGAAACGGTGGATGTTGAACAGCATTTCCTGGCTCTTGCCGATGGCGAATACGGGGATCAGAACCGCGCCCCCGCGTTCCAGCGTATCGGCAATGGCCTGCCCGAACCGCACCATTTCCTCAGGCCGGGAATAATGGGCGCTGCGCTGGAAGCCGCCGCGCGTGCATTCCATAATCAGCGTATCTACGCCGGATTCGGGGAAATCCGCTCCCGGAATCATGCTCTGGTTCTCAAACTGCACGTCTCCGGTGTAAAACACCGTATGGCCGGACTCGCTCTCCAGCATGACCCCGGCGGACCCCAGAATGTGGCCGGCATCGTAAAAGGTGGCCAGCAGATTCTGGCGGAAGCCCACGCGGAACACCTCGTTGCAGGACTTGGCGTTCCAGGAGTCGGACAGCCGGTCCAGGTCCGCATGGGTGAAGAAGGGATATTCCACGATGCCCAGGTCCAGCCTTTTGGCGCTCATCACGTTCACGGAATTATGCAGCATCACTTCAGACAGGGCGGCGGCGGCGGGCGTCATGAATACTTCCGCCGCGGGCTGCTTCTCCTGCAGCACGGGCAAGGTGCCCAGATGGTCCAGATGGGAATGGCTCAGGAAAACGGCTTCCACGGAATTGGGTTCCAGAACGTCAAACTGCGGCATGGCCGCCAGTCCCTCCCTCTTCGGGTGCATCCCGCTGTCAAGCACTACCCGGGTGCCGTCCATTTCAAGCAGATAACAATTGGCCCCGATCTCTTCGGCCCCGCTGATATTCGTAAAACTGATCATTATATGCGGCAGGAGAGTAACGGCTCCCCCCGCCCGTGTCAATGCCGCCCTGCCGCCCAGGGTTCACAGAGCCGCCGGAAACGCCCTTTAACGGAAAAATGGAGAAGACAAAGGAAACTTCTTCCCTTTTCCGGGGAGCTCGGAAAAGGCTCCGCCGGGCATGCCGCCGGAAAACGCCTCTTCCTGATTCCTATGCCCGGTTCCCCTTGTCTCAATCTCTCAGCCGGACGACAATATCCCGCAATACGTCGGCGGAAAATGAAACGGGAATTCCCCAGAAACAGACTTCACGCTCTCCCGTAACGATATCCACCACCGTCATCACGTCCACCCCGAACCTGTCCTGCCATCTGCGGAGCGCCTCCTTCATTTGACTTTCCAGAGCCCCGTACTGTTCCACCAATCCCTGGTGCCGTTGAATATATTCAAACTGAACGTCCATCCCCACGCTTGACTCCACCTGTACCCACTGGGCCAGTTCCCCGCAGCAGGAAACCAGTTCCTCATTCAGGGACACGAGTTTTTTCACGTCCGTCATCCGGTCAAGAATGCCGATGTAACGCTCCATTCCATTCATGATCTCTCGGCCGTAATATTCCAAAACAAGGTCGTTCAGACGCGCGACATATTCGGGCTTATCTTCTTGGACCGCATAAGCCCTTTTTCCGGACACCCTCCACTTTCCTGGGTCGGATTCCGCCCCCTTCGGGACGGAAACGGGAATTATCCCCGCACACTTTTTACCTTCCGCGGGAGAAAAATCCGGATGGTCTTCCCCCAGTCCGGCCATGACGGCCTTGTCCAGCTGATGATTGTTCAGCTTCTCCATGCGGACCATCCAGACTCCCTTTTCCAGAGCGCATTCTCCCTGAAACACGGCGGGGACTTTCCCGTCCAGCTCCTTTTTTTCCGGAAAACCGGCCTTTTGCTGTGCCCCGCCGCCGTCATGCCCTGCGTCATGAGCCGGGCATACGGGAAAGAGGGAGAGCGCGCACAACGTAATCAGGGTAAACAAGGTATGTTTCACGCTTCCATTACAGCACACGGACAGTGCGGCATCAAGGCAATTGTTCTGGACGCAGACTGTTGCGTGTGTGATAATTCCATCGTCATACCCCTCATGAAAAACAAGCCTCCCGCCAGGGATGACTCCAGGCGGTCCCTGCGCTGCGCGCCCTCCCGAATGAACTTTCAGGGCGTCTGGACAGCAGGATGCGCCATTGCCGGACTTCTTTCCGGGCGCCGTCTGCATTCCTTCCCGTTATTCCCGGCGGACGGCAATCCTTCCGTTCCGGCAAACATTTTCTTACGCAATCACATGAAAAACAATCTTCCTACTCCTCCCAACGCCCCCCACCAGCAGTTGCTGGTCCGGGCCATCAACTATTTCCGCAGCCGGGAGGGAGAACCGCGGCTTTTCACCAAACGTAAGCTGGTGCTCCTCCTGCTGACGGCGGCCTACGCCTTTTCCCCCATTGACCTGATTCCCGATTTCATTCCCGGAGTGGGCCAGCTGGACGACCTGACCGTCATCGCCTTCGCCTTCCTGGCCATGTTCCTGCCCCCCATCAGGAAGGACGGCTCCCATGAGGACCCGGAACCCTGATTTTCCCGGCAACCCGCCGCGTCCGCTTACCCGGAAACCTCTCTCCATGCCTCCTCCCCCTTCATCCTTTCTCCACTCTCCCCTGGCCATCATCATTGCCAAGGGCGCCATCCTTGCCGGAATACTGGCCGTTCTGTTCTGGGGCATCCGCTCCTGCATCACCGCTCCGGTGGAAAAACCCATGGAAGTGGCCGAAAAATTGATCGAGGCCGGAAAGGAAGTGGGACTGACCCTCATCAACAAGGGATTCTCCTCCGACCACGGCGGCCTGACTCTCATTGTCCAGAATGACAAAAAGGTGGCCAACCTGGTGACGGTGGAACGGACGTTCGAATATGAATACCAATATTCCACCACGTGGTGGTGGAGCAAAAAAACGCTGATCCTGAAAGCCGCCTACCGGGCGCACGGCGGCATTGACCTGGACGGCCCGGAACCGCTCCGGATCATTATTCCCCCGGCGGGAAAAGGCCCCGTCACCGCGGAGGGCCTGCACGGCAAACTGGTCTCCTGCGAGATGATCGAAGGTTCTCTCCGCGTGGTTCGGGATGACGCGGGCCTGTGGAACAAGCTCACCCACCGGGACGCGGCCATTGCCGTCAACCAGCTCAACGAGGCGGCCAGAAAACACATCATGGAAAGCGACTTGAAGCGGCAGGCGGAAGAAAACTTCCTGCGCCGCCTGCAGGAAAGAGCGCAGGATTCCCGGCAAAGCGCGGGAAAAGACGGCTGGTTCTGAGTTCCGGAAAAGGCGCGGACTCCCGGAAGCGCCGTTCTTTTATCTTGCCAAAGCGCGCCGCGTCCTATAAAGGAACGCACGTCATGGCCAACTTAACATTCACCCCTCCCGCAGACGGCGCGGCCGTCACCATGCAGAACGGCAGGCTTTGCGTGCCGGACAGGCCCGTCATTCCCTTCATCATCGGTGACGGAACGGGCCCGGAAATCTGGGCGGCCGCCTCCCGCGTCATTGACGCGGCCGTGAACAAGGCCTACCAGGGAAAACGCTCCATCGCGTGGCATGAAGTTTTCGCCGGACAAAAATCCTTTGACAACCTGGGAACCTGGCTCCCTGAAGAAACGGTGGAGGCGTTCCGCACCTACCTGGTCGGCATCAAGGGCCCCCTCACCACTCCGGTCGGCGGCGGCATCCGCAGCCTGAACGTGACCCTGCGCCAGGACCTGGACCTGTTCGTCTGCCTGCGCCCCGTGCGTTACTTCAACGGCATTGAAACGCCCGTGAAGGCCCCGGAAAAGGTGGATATGGTCGTTTTCCGGGAAAATACGGAAGACATCTACGCCGGAATCGAATTCAAGGAAGGCTCCGAGGACGCCAGGCTGTTCTTTGAAACCATGAGCCGCGTCTTCCCGGACCGCATGAAAAAAGTACGCTTCCCGGAAAGTTCCGGCTTCGGCATCAAGCCCGTGTCGCGGGAAGGAACGGAGCGCCTGGTGCGCGCCGCCATCGACTACGCCGTGGAAAACGGCCGGGAAAGCGTCACCCTGGTACACAAGGGCAACATCATGAAATTTACGGAAGGAGGCTTCCGCGACTGGGGCTACGACCTGGCGCGGAGGGAATACGGTGCCCAGCCCATCGGGGACGGCCCCTGGCTCCGCCTTCCCAACGGCATCGTGATCAAGGACTGCATTGCAGACGCCTTCCTTCAGGAAATCCTGCTCCATCCGGAAAATTTCGACGTCGTGGCCACGCTCAACCTGAACGGGGACTACATCTCCGACGCGCTCGCCGCACAGGTGGGCGGCATCGGCATCGCTCCCGGAGGAAACATCAACTACCTCACCGGGCATTCCATCTTTGAAGCCACCCACGGCACGGGTCCCAAACTGGCGGGACTGAACAAGGCCAACCCCAGCTCCGTCATCCTGTCCGCGGAAATGATGCTGCGCTACATGGGCTGGACGGAAGCCGCTGACCTGCTCATTCAGGCCATTGACAAAACCATTTCCGAAAAAACCGTCACTTTCGACCTTGCGGAAATGATTCCCGGCTCCACGGAACTCTCCTGCTCCGCCTTTGGAGACAGGCTGGTGGAAGCCCTGAGCTGAACACAGTTTCATCCATTTCAATAAGGGCCGTTTTTCCACTGGGAAGAACGGCCCTTATTGATGAGTGGACAAGACGTGAAAAAAATGGCATCAAGACAGAATGATTTTCAAAACGGATTCCTATTCCCCGCCCGCTCAGAAAACTTCCCGGGCCAGAAAATGGGTGGCCGCGGGAATTCTGGTGGCTCTGGTTGTTGAGGGCGCCGGCTGGTGGCGGGAATATGAAAGGAGGCCGCGGGACACCCAGATCGCGCGGAGGATTGAAATGTTCCACACCCGGACGGGCGGCACTCACCATTCTCTTGTCGAATCCCTGCGCCGCATCAATACAGGAAATTACCGCGCAGACAGGAATGAACTGAATGCGGCACTGGCAGGCATTCTTGAAGCCTCCCTTCCGGACGATGTCAAAACGCAGGGAATGCTGCTCATATGGGTGCGCCAACAAGGAGCCGACCTTTCATCCTTTCCCGTTTTGAACCGCTCACTTTCCGAGGAACTTCTGGAATGGTGCCTGCAAAACGGAGCCGATCCCAACATGCAGGACAACCAGGGCAATACGGCCCTGCACTACCACCGGAACGAGAAAGAGCTTGCCATTCTCCTGAATGCCGGGGCTGATCCTTCCATCCGGAACAAGGAAGGCCGGACTCCTCTGGAAAACGCCGTTTTACGCGGTGAACCGGAAGAGGTAAAAGCACTGCTTCAGGAAGAGACTGCCGGCAGCTGACTGGGGAATCCTCCATAAGTCCATTCCCCCTTGACGGAATTACTTGCTGGAGCGTATCTCCTCTATCTGTTCCGGCGTGTAGGTTTCCCCTTCCATTCCGCCAAAGTGGCGGCGCAGGAAGGTCAGCAGGTCCGCCAGGTCGCGCGGGTCTGTAACTCCCGGAGGAAGCATGGTGGAGTTCCATTCCTTTCCGGCCACCGTGATCGGCCCCGTCAGCCCTTCGGTAATGATCTTGACTATTTCCACGGCAGGCTTTTCCTTCAGCCATTCCGATCCGGCCAGGGGCGGATACGTCACCTTGTCCCCCATGCCGTCGCTGCCGTGGCAAATGGCGCACTTGGAAAGATAGACGCTCCTTCCCTTTTCCATCACGGCGGCGGCGCGCGCCTTTTTCAGACGTTCCCTGTCCACTACGGGGGGATGGGCGGCATATTCCGGATGGATATGGGACATTTCCGCGAATGAATCCCCCGCGTCTCTTTTTCGTTCAGGCTCCAGTCTTCTGAGGGAGGACAGGTAGTTCAGCAGATGCCGTCCGCGGGAAGAAGGCGCCAGCTCCCACCCCGGTTCCGTGAGAACGGGAAGAGCCCCGGCGGAAGGCGCATTCCCCTGAATCCGGCGGTATTCAAACACGCCCGGCATGGCGGCGCATACGCTCCAGGGAGTTCTGAACTGAGGCTCCCGGGGATTGTAGAGATGCAGGGCCAGCCATTCCTGCGGCTGGGCGGCACGGCGCGTGCTTCTGGAAACGGCATCTTCATATTCCAGCCTGCCTGCCACGTATTCCGCCGCGTTGCTCAAGTCCGGCCCGACGGAGGCCACTCCCATTTGCGGCGCTCCTTCACGGTTGAATTCGGCATCCGCATCCTCCGGTTCGCTGACGCGGCAGGGAAAATCCGGGTCCGTTCCCCGGTCGATCGCCGTCTGCCAGTCCCTGCCGGACATGGAGCGGCGGATCACCTGGGTATGGCACAGCGCGCACCCTTCCGCGGCGTAGATACGGGCGCCTTCCGCATTCTGAACGGGGCGCTTGACCTCCAGGGATGAAGGAGAAGGCGCATGCAGCAGGACAGCCGCGAGAGCCACGAAAACCACGGCAACGGCAGCTCCCAGAGCCGGAAGCATGCGGAGGGTTCCAAGTTGATCCGGTTTTCCGGCGGAATCCGGCTTCCACATCCACAAGGCTCCGGCCAAGCACAAAAGCATGGCTACGGCATGCACGCAGGCGGACATGCCCACCCAGCCGCTCATCAATTCCGCACGCTTCGCGTAAGGAAAAGCCGCCACATCCACGGAGGCGGCCACGCCCACCGCGTAAACCAGCAGAACGCCGCCAATTCCCGCCGCCAGCATCCACCAGGCCGGAGAAAGTTTTCCGGTTTCCGGAGGCCGTCCGGCCATCATCAGCACCCCGGCCCCCAGGAACGCCCACAGTTCCGCCTCATGCCAGGAGGACAGGGAAAACTGCGCCGTTTCCGGCATGCTTCCGGCAAACACGTTCCAGACCGCCCCCAGGGCCAGCAGGGAGCATCCCGTTTTCAGCCATGTCCCGGATTCCGTTCCGGAGGCCATCCACAGATGGAGAGCCGCCAGCACGACAGCCGTGGCGGCACACCAGGACCACGCCATGCCCGCTTCCGCAAGCACCCAAGGAACGGGAAAGCCCTGCAAACGGGCCAATCCGCCGATCAGCGGAGCCGCCGCCAGCACAAGGGCCATCCAGATAGACAAGACGCGGAACCACCTGCCGGACGCCAGCCCCAGCCGGAGCGCCCCGGCGCCCAGCGCCGCACAGGCAATCCCCCAGGAAAAGCAGGCTTCCAGAGAGTAGGAATCCAGCAGGCCGTTCATGGAGAGGGCCCGCGTATGCCACAGCACCAGAAGGGCCGCGGCCATGCACCCGGCAGAGGAGCAGAACAGGAGGCGCAGAGGCCACACCAGCGGCCCCGACCACACGGCACAGGCCATTCCGGCCGCAATGAGGGCAAAAACAGGACAGACCCACCAGTCAAAGGGCATCAGCAGCAGCCCGCTGCCGTTTCCGGCCGCAATGGACGCCAAACCTAGGACCAGACAGCCGTGCCAGCACCACGCCGCCAGCCGGGTCCACTTCCCCTCCGTGCCGTTCATGCGGGAGAACAGGACCGGGAGGGCCCATCCATAAACCAGAATTCCGTAAAAGGCGAACATCAGGCGCCCCGCCGGCCACGGCAAAGGTTCTCCAAAGAGAAAGCCGAAGGCATACGTCAGCGACCATGACAGGCCCAGCACGCAGGCCGCCGCCAGCCAGAAGAGCGGCAGGCGCTCTCCCGGATGGAAGCCGGAAGGGGACGGAGCTGGAGCGGAATTCTTCATCATGAGCGGGGAAACACGTTGCGGACGCTCAGCGCGCCCAGGATGGAAACGGCGGCAATGCCTCCCATCACGACCAGAAGCAGCAGGAGGGCCGTCCACGTTCCCCACGCATGTAATTCCAGTCCCAGCCGCGGGCAGAATATCCAGCAGGCTTCCAGCAGGGAACCGGCCAGGATGCACGCGCAGACGGAGAGAAGAGCGGAGGGCCTGCGCCGCAGCGCGGGGAACAGAAGAACGAGGAAGGGAACCAGCAACTCCAGAACCAGCGCGGCAGCCAGCACTCCGGACCATCCGGACAAGGCCGCCGTGTAAAAGGTCATTTCCCCGGGAATGGAGGCATACCAGGTAACGAGGTACTGGGAATAGGTGATGTAGGCCTTGATCAGCACCATGGCCGCCAGCATGCCGCCCATGCGGGTCCATGAAAGGGATTTTCCGCCTTCCAGCCTTCTCAGGCAGACGGCGGCCAGCACGGCAAACGCCAGGGAGGCGAGCAGAACCCAGGCAATCATGTACACGGGGAACATGGAGAGCGCCGCGCCGCCCGGACCGGCCAGCACGTCAAATCCCAGCACGCCCAGCGCCATGACCGCCGCAATCATGCTGAAGGCGGCGGCTCCGCGGTAGAGGGAACGCTTCCAGACGGAATCCCCAGCGGTCAGCGTCATCCATATCTGGGCCATGCTCCATGCCAGCACCGCCAGTATTCCCATGCGCACGTACAGCCACGCCGGGTTCCACCAGGAAAGATCGGACCAGTCCATCACGCTGAACGCCCGGACGCCGGGGGATGAAACATCCGCCACACCCCAGTAGCGGGCCGCTTCCGGAAAAATTACCGTCGTCAGGCAGCCGACCGTTCCCGCCAATGTCAGTACGCCGGGAAGGCACCCCCACAATCCGGCGGCCAGCACGCGCCGCAGGGAAATTCCCCATCCGGCCCCCGTCACGCAGGACAGGCAGAGCCAGAACAGGCAGCCCAGGCAGATACCTGTGCCCAGCAGTCCCACGCTCATGCCGGCGGCGGCAAAGGGGCCGCGCATTTCATAAAGTTTCACGCCGAAGGCGGATATGTCGTCCCACGGCATCGCGATATAGGACTGGCGCATCAGCACGCACCAGAGAAGCGCGGACGCCAGCCACAAGGCCAGCGCCAGGGAGCGCCCGGCCCAGCGGAATCCCGCCCTGTCCCTGCGCTCCCGCCCGGTTGATGCTGCATTCCTGTTCATGAGTAATGTCTTTCCTTTAATTTTCCGTTTTTCCTGCGGGGGAGGAGCCGGCCTGCATCTCCCGGACGACGGCCACCAGGCACCAGATTTCCCGCGCGCTCAGCACATGGCCAAAGGCCGGCATGTTGCCCTGCCCCAGGCGGATGCTCCGGAACATCCTGCCGGGGGAATAGGAGGCATACTTTTCATCCCGGAACGAGCCTATCTGCGGGTAGGATTCATAAGCGGCCATGTTTCCCCGGCCGCTTCCGTCCGGCCCGTGGCAGACGGAGCAATGCGCCGCGTACAAGACCCTTCCCTCCGCCAGAACGTCCCGGCTCCGGGAAACGCCGCCCAGTTCCAGCGGCATGGCTTCCTCATCCCCTCCCTGCGTCCGGCCGGAAGAAAAATAGGAATCGTCTCCGGCGAAAACGTCCCGGACGTCCCTGTCCCGCACAGCGTACGCCCCGCCCAGGGACTGGGCCACGGCGCGCGGAGGCAGCAGGCGGACCTTCCTGCCCGCGGGGGTGGAGGTGTCTTCCACGTGTTGCGCGTCCGTCAGCGGGCGCTCGCTCATGTTGTCAAAAATGTGGGGAACGGCTTTCCTGCCCCCGTCGTCATGAACCAAAAACCACCCTGCCGCCAGCACGGCCAGAACGGCAACCACCGCCAGGGCCCTTTTCACGAACGACCTCCTTCCCCGCCAATATATTCGGCAGCCGCGGGATTCAGGAATACGGCCAGCGCAGCGGCGCGTTCTCCATCTTCTTCCAGCAGGATAAAATAGCCGTCTCCGTGCTCATCCGTCCTGAAAAAATCGCAGTCAAACGCCCAGTCGTGCCATTTGGGAAGAAAAGCCCCTTTCAGGAATCCCAGGGCGGTCAGCACTCCGGCGCCCAGCAGGGTTCCTTCAAACAGGGGCGGAACATAGGCGGGCCAGCTTTCCCAGCCCTGCACCCGGCCCTGCGTCACCAGGGGGTCCGCACAGAACTGGGTCCAGTAAATCCACAGGGCCACGGCCAGAAAGCCGCACAGGCCGCCCGCCACCGCCCACAGCCGCACCCCCGCACCCACGGCCCGTCCCGCATGGCGGTTGGCCAGCCGTACGGCGGCGCAGGGATAAGGCGCGCAGACTTCCCAGCGCAGACCTTCCTCCTTCAACAGCTTTTTAACGGCTTCCAGGAGGGATTCCTCGGAAGAGAACGAAAGCACCCAGCCGGATACGATGCGTTTTTTCATGCCCTGCCCTCCCTGTCCAGAGACTGTTGTTCCCGCACGTCACACAGGGAAAAGAAGGGCGTGACGCGTACCAGGATCATGTACAAGGCCGTAAACAGGCCCGCGCTTCCGGCCATCATGGCCAGGTCCGTCAGGCTGGGAAAGTAATCCCCCGCATTGGCCGCCAGCAGGGACGCCTTCAGGGAATCCACCACAATCCAGAACCGCTCCATCCACATGCCGGCAAGCACCCCCAGGGCCACCACGACGATGACGAGCGGATTGGTCCGCAGGGAGCGGAACCAGAATAACTGGGGCAGAACCACGTTCCCGGCAATCATGGCGGCCATGAAAACGGGGCCCACCGGATTCCGTCCCGGGAACAATTCCGGAGCGCCCCCGTTCAGCAGCACGGCCATGTGCTCCCACAGGTACATGGCCCCCATCACCAGGGCCAGGGCCAGCACGAATTTGGAACTCAGATTCAGGATGGCGGGCGTGATCGCCTCCCGCACGCCGCTTCCGGCCATCAGCCGCCGCACCGCCAGCAGAATCAGCTGCACCATCGCCATGCCGCTCAAAATGGCGCCCCCTACGAAATAGGGCGGAAAGATGCTCTGGTGCCAGCCGGGCACCTGGGTCACGGAAAAGTCAAAGCTCACCACGGAATGGACGGAGACCACCAGCGGGGTCAGAATGGCGGCGAACAGCAGGCTGGCCTTCTCATAGGCCCTCCACTGCCGCCCGGTTCCCTGCCAGCCCAGCGCCAGCAGCCCGTAGCGGCGTTTCAAGCGCTCCGTGCAGCAGTCGCGCAGCAGGGCGAAGTCCGGAATCAGGCCGATGTACCAGTACGTCAGGGAAAGCAGGAAATACGTGCTGACGGCCATCACGTCCCACATCAGGGGGGAGGCCATGTCCGGCCAGATGCCGCTTACCTCCGGCAGAGGGCCGGCCATCCAGGCCATCCAGACGCGCCCCACGTGGACCACGGGGAACACAGCGGCGCACACCACCGCGCACAGGGTCATCAGTTCCGCGCCGCGGGCGATAGGACTTCTCCAGGACTGGCGCGTCAGCAGCAACACGGCGGAAATCAGGGTGCCCGCATGCCCCAGCCCTATCCAGAAGACGAAATGCACGATGTCCAGCCCCCACACCACGTTGTTGTTCAGCCCCAGCACGCCCACGCCTTCCGCGGCGATGCGCCAGGAACTCCATCCCACGCCCCAGGCGGCCAGCAGAACGCTGGCGAGAAACACGCACCACCACACCGGCCCCAGCGGCTTGCGCACTTCCGCCAGCATGGCCTTTACGGGAACCCCTGCAGGCAGTGTTGAAGGCGTTGAATCATCCATGGCGGCAATCGTGGAAAGGCTCGCTAAAGATTACTTGCCGCTCCGCCAGCGTCAACCTAAAAGACATGACATTTCCCGTATGCACGCTGCGCGCCAGTGAAAAACATTGATTCCGGAAAAGCATTCATTAGCATGGCCCTTGAAGGAACAAGCCGCGGATTTTCCGGAACACAACGACGAACCAGTATGAAACAAGCCGAATCCAGTCATCACCCCCTTCCCCCTCATGCGGGAAAAGATTCCGAACATATTTGCATCAAACGCAAATACCTCATCTGGTTCCTGCTCGTATCCCCTGTTCTCATCATCTTGTTACTTGTTCTGGAACATCATTTCATTCCCCAAATAACCCATCTGCCTTATCCGACAAGCATTTCCGAATTTGCCAACCAGTTTATCCTGGCCAGCACGCTGTTCACGGGGCTGGCTTTTTCCGGCCTGGTCATCACCATTCTGCTTCAATATACGCAATGCAAGCAATTGTCGGAGCAGCAATACCTCATGAACAGGCAAATGTTTGAGAATTCCTTCTACAACCAATTGCATCATCTACACAATCTGGCCAATAATACCCAAATCACTTTTTACAGGAATTGCCGGTCTCCCCACCTGGAAACAGGACATGAAGCATTCTCCCATCTGTTCGATGTCGTTCAGTCCGTCGGCCTGAAGCTGCAAAACTGTAAAAAACTTTCCCTCTCCGAGGAAAATACCATCCGCCAGGCGGATGCCTCCATTTCCCCGTTTTTAAGATCGTTCTTTTCTTTCGCCCACATGCTCCTTGGAAATGCTGATTTTTCCGGCGAAGAAAGAGAACATTACGTTTCCCTGTTATCCGACAGCCTTTCCTTTAAAGAAGCTTATATCCTGGGAATATACGGACGGACCTACCAATTCAATTACGCAGAAAAAAAGATCAGCGAAGTTTTAACGTACATGAACCGGCGCCGCCTGTGGCAAAAGGATGTCATTCAAGATGTCTTTGGCTCCCAAAGCATTTTCTCCATATTCAAAGCCGTCGTCAACCGGGACAACAAGGACCTCCCGGAAGAATAGACGGCCATTTGCATCCATCTGAAACGCGACCCGCCCTTCCCAAATTCTTTTTTCATGGAAATGCCATTTTCATCATCCGGAGCCCTCATCAAGCATCCTTCCGCCGGCCTGCTGCTGGGTGAAGGACCGTTCCGGGAATCGGCCGTTCCTCCCGAATCCGGAGCCGCCTTTTACGTTAATACGTTCAGGCTGGACGATCCCCTGCCCTGGAAAATACCGGCGGCCCTGCATTCCCTCCCCGAGCCGGAGGGCGAACTGCCCCCCGCGCCGGAAATCCGCTGGGAGGCACCGTCCCCGGACGCCTATGCTCAGGTGTTCACGGAAATAATGGAGCAGATCGCCTCCGGCCGCCTGGTCAAGAGCGTCCCCGCCACACCCCAGTTCGGGGAGCTTCAGCCGCCGCACGTTCCACAGGAACTCATCCGCAGGGCCTTCGGAAGCTCTCCCTTTCATTATCCCTATGCCTGGTGGACGGAGAAGGAAGGCTTCTGCGGAGCGTCTCCGGAAACCCTGTTCCACCAGCAGGGCCGCCGTCTCACCACAATGGCCCTGGCCGGAACGGCGCGTCCGGAGGATGAAGGCGTGTTCATCAACGACGACAAGGAAATCCGGGAACATGAAATCGTGGCCGGGAGCATTCTCTCCCGCCTGTCCCCCTGCGGCAGCGTCAGCCGCACGCCCCGCCGGGTGCTGAATCTCGGCACGCTGATCCACTTCGTCACCTACCTGACGCTTGAAGCGGACCGCCCCCTGCCGCCCGACCACTGGATTCGCCTGCTGCATCCCACGCCCGCGCTGGGTTCCCAGCCGCGCACGGAAGAGACGCTCGCCCAACTGGACGACTGGCGTTCCCGCCTGCGCTGCCCGCCCCATTTCGGCGCGCCCTTCGGACTGCTGCTGGACAGGGATTTTTTCTGCCTGGTAGGCATCCGCTCCATGTACTGGCAGGGCCGCAGGCTGGCCCTGTGCACGGGAGGGGGTGTGGTGGCTTCCTCCACCCTCACGCACGAATGGCGGGAACTGAAGCTGAAAAGGGAGACGGTCAGGCACAGCTTCCACCTGCCTTGAAGCCTGTTCCCTCCTTCCTGATTATGCGGAAAACGGGTTTTCCCGGTCCCAAGTGACGGAAAGACGGTCAAATTTGCCCTCCACGGGGATTCTCCATACCCTGCCGTCCCTCCTGACGGAACCGCAGGGGATGCCGTCCATGGCCGCCGCGACGGAAACCGCATCCGACAGGCCGTGCAGGACCACTTCCACGGCTTCATGGAAGGCGCAGGGGTCCCCCTGGCAGGTCCATGACAATTCCAGGGAAGAAGGGCCGCCCCGGAAAAGGAATTCGTGCTCGGCACATTCCCCGTGCCTGTAGCCGTAACCGTCTCCGGCATCCTCGTACAACCGGGATTCCACTTCCCCGGACGGAGCCCACCAGACGTCCAGCGACAGCGGAGGCCGCGGTATTTCCCCCACATACTGCTGGACGGGCCAGCGCGGCACCACCGCCCCGCCGCGGACATACACGGGCAGGAAATCCAGCGGGCATTTCACCCACACGTCCCTCCCGGTTTCCTTCATCAGGCTGTCGTCATGGTAGGAATACCAGATGCCCTCCGGAATGTAGAGAAAACGTCCGCCTTCCTGCGGTTCATGGATGGGGATGACGTACAGATGGTCCCCGAAAAAGAATTCGGCGCCGCGCCAGTAGGTGTCCATATTCTCGAAACACTGGAGAGCCAGAGAGCGCAGCACGGGCATGCCCGTTTCCGCATAACGGCGGAACTGGGTATAAATATAGGGAAGAAGGCGGTAGCGCCCTTCTATGGCGGCCTTCACGTATCCGGCTGCTTCCAGCCCGAACATCCAGGGTTCCTGGCCCCCGAATTCCCCGGAGGAATGGTTGCGGAACAGGCCGTGGAAAGCCGCCATCTGCATCCAGCGGCAGAACAGTTCCGGCGTGGGATGGCCCAGAAAGCCCCCTGCGTCTGACCCAGCAAAGGAGATGCCGGAAGCGGCAAGACGCTGGCACTGGAAGTTGGCCAGTTTCAAATGCTCCCAGTTGGAGCGGTTGTCCCCCGTCCAGGTGGCGGAAAAACGCTGCAATCCTGCAAATCCGGACCTGGAGAGCAGAAAGGGCCTTCTTCCGGGGGCATGGCGCTTCATCGCCTCCAGGGAGGCTTCCGCCATGCACTGTCCGTAAATATTGTGGGCTTTTTCATGGGAGCAGGGCATTCCGTCATATTCGTGCCGGGTATCCATCGGGAACGTGCGGTCCGGGAAAATGACCGGCTCGTTCATGTCGTTCCACAGACCGCGGACGCCGATTTCCTCAATGTCCTTCCTGTACAGTTCCGCCCACCAGTCTCGCACGGCGGGGGAAGTGAAGTCCGGAAAGTTGCACAGTCCCGGCCAGACTTCCTCCGACAGCAGGTTGCCCTCCGAACGTCGGCAGAAGTAGTTGCGTTCCATGCCCTCCCTCCACACCGGATGTTCCGGGTTGATCCTGACGCCGGGGTTCACGATCAGCACCGTCTTGATTCCCTGCTCTTTCAGCGTGCCGACCATGCCTGCGGGATGCGGAAAATTCTGCAAATCCCACGTGAACCCCTCTTTGTTCCTCATGTAGTGATGGTCCAGATGCACGGCATCGCAGGGAATGCCCAGGTCCCGGAAACGCTCCACCAGGTTGAACACGGCCTTGTCCGGGTAATAGCTCCATTTGGACTGGTGGTAGCCCAGGGCCCACAGCGGAGGGAGTTCCGGCGTGCCGGTAAGGCGCGTATAGGCGGCCACAATATCCAGGGGACGGCGGTCGTAGATGAAGTAATAATTCATCAGCCCTCCGAAGGAGCCAAAGGAAAGAACCGTTTCATCAGTCGCGCCGAAGTCGAAGTAGGAGCGGCATGTATTGTCGAACAGCAGCCCGTACGCCCTCCCTTCCCTGAGGCTGAGAAAAAAGGGGATGCTCTTGTACAGGGGATCGGACTCCTCGTGAAAATCGTAATGGTCCGCTCCCCACATGGAGAAATACTTGCCCCTCAGGTTCAGGGCGCACGGCTTGTCCCCAAGGCCGAAGAAGTGCTCCGTCTCCTGAAGGCGCTTCCTGATCCATACGCGGCAATCCCCGGTCCAGTCCTTGGATTCCCGACCGAATCCGCTTTCATCCGTGAGCAACGGCTCATCCGTAACAATATCATAAAAATCCACTTTCTGCTCCTCCGTCCGGATGCGAATCCGCAGCAGGCGCGTTTCAATGACATGAATTCCCGGTTCGTCATATTCCCGGATTTCCGCGCCAGGCGCCACGTATTCCGGACTGACGGCATAACTCGGCTCATCCTCAGCCACCGCTCCGGGAAAATAAGCCACCCTTACGAGGCCCTCTTCCGCAATCCACACGCTGAGAGTTATTTTGGAAATGACATTTCCATACTCCCTCCTGATCACAGAGCCGCGGACAAGGGGCAGTTTCCGTTTTTCAGTGTTGTGGAAGGCGGCGCACATGGAAACAAAAGAAAGGAAAATAAGGAAACGCTCTGCCCATGCTAATCAATTCCATGACGAACGCAAGATTGAACTAAACCACCCTTTTTCTTTTCATTAATAGAACAAAATTACTAATTATTACTCTAGACCGGACATGAAAAATTTGATTTTATGGTTGTGGTGTATAACACGCCGTACCACTGCATTCTTCCCGACACCGACAACCCACATTAACCAATGAGTAATATCAAAGTTCTTACATTAGGGTGGGAGTTTCCACCACTGGTCAACGGAGGCCTGGGTATCGCCTGCCTGGGTCTTTCCAAGGCACTGGCAAAAAAGGTGGATTTAAGGGTGATTGTTCCCAAGGCCGATCCTTCCGTCCACACTGACGGATTTCAGCTCACGGGTCTCAACAATGTCTCCTACCGGGAAGTGGAGCAAGTGGACCGCAAGTATTCCTATGAAAGTTTCGCCATGGTGGAGCACGCTCCCATTGAACTGGACCCCTACACCACGGTGGAAGGGGAGTCCGGCATGATCCAGTTCACCCAGGAAGGGCGCATCTCCTTCTCCAGAACCCATGAGGCGGATCTCCAGCTTTTCAAAAACAAGGAAGACCTCTATGCCGGGGACCTGGCGCTGAAGGTCATTCAATTTTCCAAAATCGCGGCCAAAATCGCCATGCAGCAGGAATTCGACGTCATCCATGCCCACGACTGGATGACCTACCTGGCCGGCGTGGAAGTAAAGAAGGCCACGGGCAAGCCCCTGGTGGTGCATCTCCATGCCTCCCAATTCGACCGCGCCGGAGCGGACGCCCGCGGCTGGATTTACGACATTGAAAAATTCGGCATGGAACAGGCGGACGCCGTCATTCCGGTCAGCAAGTACACGGGCACCGTCGCCAGCGGCCATTATGCCATTGATCCGCATAAAATCTTTCCCATCCACAACGGGGCGGACCCGGTCCAGGTCTTCAAGGGCAAGAAGAAATTCCCGGAAAAACTCGTGCTTTTCCTGGGACGCCTCACCGCCCAGAAGGGGCCGGGCTTCTTCCTTCAGATCGCCGCCAAGGTGCTGGAGCAAACGGACGACGTGCGCTTCGTCATGGCCGGCACGGGGGAAAAGCTGCGCCAGTTGATCGAATCCGGCGCCTTCAAGGGCGTGGGGGACAAATTCCACTTCACCGGCTTCCTGAACAAGGACAAGGTGAACGACCTGCTCTCCATCACGGATATTTACTGCATGCCCTCCGTATCGGAACCCTTCGGCCTCTCCGCGCTGGAAGCGGCCCAGTTCAACATTCCCGCGGTCATCTCCAAGCAGTCCGGCGTGGCAGAAGTCATGAAAGGCGCGCTGAAGGCGGATTTCTGGGACGTCAACAAGATGGCGGAACACATCGTGAACCTCTGCACGGACGAAGAGCTGTACCGCAAGGTGGTGGAACAAAGCACGGAGGACATCAAGGCCTCCACCTGGGATTCCGCAGCAGACAAGGTCATCAGGGTTTATGAACATGTGCTGAACCGCTAGCCGGCAAAAAACATTCCATCCGCATCAATCAACCATCCAGTCCTCCTTCGTCCATGAGCAATATATCCCTCACCTTCGTAGCGCACCAGCCCAACCGCCTGATTCATTACGATTTCTTCAAGATAGGCGAACACGCCTTTTATGAGGACGACGACCTGAATGCACGCGTCTTGAGCACCGTGGCGGAACGCTGTTACTTCCCGGCCAACCGGCTGATGAAGCAGCTTATCGAAATGACGGAGGGAAAATTCCGCTTCGGCCTGGCGCTCAGCGGCGTCATTCTGGAACAGGCCCTGTACCACAGGCCGGACCTCATCGCCTCCTTCAAGGAACTGGCAGAAACCGGATGCGTGGACTTCCTGACCATGCCCTACTACAACTCCCTGGCCTCCGTGTATTCCCCTCAGGAATTCGCGGAACAGATCGAGGAGCACAGGGTATTGATCAAAAAGCTCTTTCATCAGGAATCCGACGTGCTGATGAATACCGGCATGCTGTACTCCAACGCCATTGCGGCCCAGGCGGAAACGCTCGGCTTCAAGGGCATCATGGCGGACGGCAATCCGGCCATGCTCAAGGGGTTCCAGAGCAATGAAGTATTCCTGGCCCCGTGGGTGTACACCACCACCACCATCTTCCGCAACCGGGAACTGTCCAACGACCTGGCCGTCATGCGCACCAATCCGGAATGGCCCGAATACCCCCTTTCCCCGACCACGTTCGCAGACTGGCTCACGCACCAGCAGGGCAGCGTCACGACGCTCTCCATGGACTATGAAACCCTCGGCGAACGCCAGTCGGACGCCACGGGCGTGTTTGAATTCTGGCGCACCATGATCATTGCCTGCCTGGACGCCGGCAACCGTTTCATGACTCCGTCCGAGGTCGTGCGGGAAATCAAGCCCCTCTCCGTCTGCGAATGCACGCAGGAGATGACCTGCTCCACCTTCGGCACCATGTCCCATTGGAACGGGAACGTCATGCAGGACGAAGCCATCCGCAAAATCTACCGCCTGGAAAAGCCAGTGAAAGCCGCCAATGACGAGGACCTCACGCACGTCTGGCGGAAGCTTCAGAGCGCGGACCACTTCCATTATATGGAAAAGGAAAACTCCTTTACTCCGTATGCCTCCGCCTTTGACGCATACATCTATTACATGAACGCTCTGGCGGACCTCCAGATCCGCGTCAAGCGGGAATCTCCGAAAGCTGCCGCCGTCTGACTCTGGAATATTTCCAGGCCGCGAGGAAGGCGTTATTTCTTTTCGGAATTATGTAGAATAATCTTGTTGGAATATCGCATTGCTGCTAACGCTGATATTCGGTAATAAATTGACGGGAGAGACAGCCAAAACGACTGATACAAGACTAAAGTAAATAGTTTCGTTTCTTTTTAACAATTTCACGCATCTGCGCCTGCCCATGTTTCCCATGGCCGGCAAGGGCCTGCGATATTCCCGGAAAACAGCTTTAAACCATTTTCCCGCTGGAACATGGTGGTTTCCGCATCCGGACAACGGACGGCAGTCCGGCAAATGCGATTTCCTTTTTTCAGGAATAAATCCTGCCAGAGCGGCTATCACGGCACGCGGGAACGGCATGAATGAATGCCTGCGTCCGGCCTTCTCTCCATTTTTATTGACTCCACTTGGAGTCCGTATTAAAAATATTTAACAATAAAGTTAAATGTAAAATGAATAACCCCGCTTCCCTGCAATATACGCTCAGGGCCCTGGCTGACCCCACGCGCCGTGAAATTCTGGAAATACTTAAAAACGGCGCCATGCCTGCCGGAGAAATTGCGGAACATTTCAGCATCACCGGAGCCGCCATCTCCCGCCACCTGTCCGTTCTGAAAGAAGCCGATCTTGTCCGCGACCACAGAGACGGCAAATTCATTTTTTACGATGTCAACCTGAGCGTCCTCCAGGAAATACTGGTCTGGATAGGCAATTTCAAGGCGGCCCGCGAAACATCCTCCGGCAAACAGGACAAAATCATCGGAACCCAGCCCAACCATTAAACGCCATGCAGCCATCCCCGCACCCTGCTCCATCTTCCCCGTCCTGGTGGACCGGGCCGATTTTCAGCGAACTTGCCATCGCCCTGTTTCCCGCGCTGACTTACTATGCCGCCGTATCGTCACGGCTGCCCGCCCGCGTCGCCGTGCATTTCAATGAGTACGGCATTCCCACCCGTTTTGCAGACAAGGACAGCGTGGACGCCCTCCTGGGATTCATTGGCCTGGGAATCCTGGGTTTCCTCATCGGGAAGGTTCTCCGCCTGATCATCCTTCTGCCCATTCATTTCAGCAGGAATGAAAACAACAGGCGGATTGGTGCGAAGATGGCCACATACGTGGAATTTTTCCTGGTCGTCCTGTTTTCCTATCTTTGCCTGGCCATTCAAAAGACAAGCCTGACCAATACGGTCAGCCTGGAAGACACGGCCAAAGTCATCTTCATAGGCATGAATATATTCCTCCTGCTCATGGTCAACGTTTGTCCCAAGATAACGCCCAACAAATGGTTGGGAATACGCACCCCTTATGCCTTCAGCAGTGATGAAGCATGGGTAAGGGTTCAACGCCTTGGCGGCAGGTTCCTGTTCTGCGGAAGCCTGTTCAACATCCTTGTGACGCTCTTCCTTCCCGGTTCCTTTCCTGTAATCTTCATTTTTAACATGGCCTCCCTCCTGCTCCAGGCATTGGTCATATTTCTCTGGAAGCCCCACAGGAACAGGACTGAAATTCCACCTTCGTCCGGCAGCGGCGCCTGTTGATGACCGTCCCGGGCGTTTTCTTCTGAAAAACATTGGCGGGGGAAAAATCCAAGGAAAGGGAGACGGTCGGCAGGGAATGCTTCTCATGGACAGATGAAATGTGACACCCCTCATATTCTCCATGCGCCTCAACGGTCAAACGGCAGACCCGGCATGACCGGAAACCTGGAAGGAGGAAAATACCCTCCCTTCCCCACACCGCGGGAAGCCATGCCGGGTATGATGAATAATGGGAGTGTCCCGCTCCCACGAGGAAATCATCACTCTGTTTGGCGAAAAAGGAATCAAGACCTTCTGTGCGCCCCGGTATTAACTCCCTGAGCTGATGCGGAGTAAAACAAGGATCATGGAAAAGGATTCAGGAACGTGCAGAAAGAAGCTCAGTCCCGACCCTCACATGCCCTTACACCTCAGGATGCAAAATGCTGGCTGGCCTCGCGCCGTGTCGCGGCATTTCAAGAGTGATTTGACCTGACGGCGGGGCTTTTTCCAAGCAGACGGTCCGATCCCGGTCCGGGAAACCGTCAATACCCGATTGCCAGGCGCTTCAATTTATTGCGCAGAGTGATTTTCTGGGCGGAAGAAACGCGTTCCACGAACAGGATGCCGTTCAAATGGTCGCATTCATGCTGAAGGCAGCGGGCCAGAAGGCCGTTGCAGTCTATCGTCACCCGTTTGCCGTCCAGAAGCGTCAGGGTAGCCCTGACGAAGTCCGGGCGCACGACGGAGGCGCGTATCTTGAGCACGCTCAGGCAGCCTTCATGGCAGGGATGCATGGGGCCATAGGGCTCCAGCACCGGATTGATGAACTTCAGCGGCATGATGTCGGACAGCTGTTTGTCCTCCCCGTCCACTTTCAGCCAGGTGACGGATTCCTCCTCCGCCGGGATGTCGATCACGACGAGCTGCACAGGCACGTTCACCTGCGGGGCGGCAAGGCCGATCCCCTCGGCGGCGTACATCGTTTCCAGCATGTTGTTCGCCAAGTCTTTCAAACTGGCGTCAAGATGTTCCACGGGGCGGCATTTTTCTTTCAATACCGGATTTCCATACTGTACGATTTCCAACAACATGCGGGAGGGTGTTCTTTCTGGAGGATTTATGGTGCGGGGGATTTGCTGATTTCTATTCTGGCAGGAACTTCCCCGGCGTCAATACCCACAGACGTCAGCGCGTCCCAAATGCCTACGATGACGCCGAAGGCCGCCTTTTTGTCCACGTCAAGCTGAAGCTTGATGTCCGGATTTTCCCTTTTCAGCCTTTCCAGGGCGGCCGGCAGTTCGCCGATTTCCACCAGCCGCCCGTTCAGGGAGATTGAGGATTCCTCCGTCACGGCCAGCACGGCGCGCTGTTCCGTGGAGGGGGCGCCTTCAATGAATTCCGCTCCCGGCACGTCTATCTTCAACAGGGTCTGGGGCTTTTTCCACTGGGTATGGACGATGAAGAAGATGAGCAGGATGGTGAGGATGTCGATCATGGGGACGATGGGCACCCCCATGGTTCTTCCTTTTTTACGGTAAAACTGCATGGCCGGATCAGCGTTGGGAATGATAGCGGAAGGAAATCAGCTCCGTGAGCAGCACCTCCATGAACGCGGAAATGCGCTCCAGCTTGCGGGAATAATAGACATGGGCGATGACGGCGGGCGTGGCGATGGCCAGACCGGCGATCGTGGTGTTCAGCGCCTGGGCGATGCCCTGGGCAATCTGGCCGTGGCTTTCATCCATTCCGAAGACGCTGAATATCTCAACCAGCCCGCTGGCCGTACCCAGAATGCCGAACATCGGCGCAATCATCACGATCATGTCCAGCAGGGGCAGACCCGCCTGAAGCGTGACGAATTCCTCCCGCGCCTTGACCTGGATCATTTCCTTCATGGACGCTTCATCCTCCATGCGGGAATTCAGGGTCTCCAGGACCAGCCTGCCCAGCACGGAACGGGAGGCGAGCGCCCGTTCTTCAAGTTCCCTACGGTCCAGGCCTCCCTGCATGTACTGTTCCACGGCGCGCACCAGCCTGTCCGGGGCGATTCCCCGCCGCCTCATGTTGAACATGCGGTAAATGATGGCGGCAATGAGCAGGATGGAACAGGCTGCAAGCGGGTACATGAAGATGCCGCCGGCCTGGAAGAATGTAATGCAGTCCTTGATGAAATTCATGATGGTATGTCAATGGATGGTGGTTATGGAATAGCTGTGTTGGTTGGTTTTAAAAATTGAAGTCGAAGTACATTTCCAGCGTCTCTCCCACGAGTTCGTTCCTCACTTCCGGCGGCATCGCGGGAAGCTTGGCGAGCTTGATGGCAAGGAAGGTAAAGGATTTCTGCACCTCGCTGGCCCCCACGCGGGAGGTTTGCCTCATGGAGGTGACGTTCCCGTTTTTGGCTATCAGAATGCGGATGCGGACGGTTCCCGCGACGATCAGGTCACGGTTCAGATCACATTGGCGGTACCACTGTTCACCGATGGCGCGGTAAACGATCATCTGGTACCTGCCCAGGGGGGTAGCTTCCACATCCAGAGTGGGACGGCGGCCAAAGCTGAATTTGCCCGTCAGCTTGGTCTTCCGTTCATGCGTCTTGAAACCGGGCTGGTTTTCCGCATTGAACATGGGATCGTACAGGGGCTGTTTCTGCGGAGGCCGCGCATTGGGGGGCAGCTGAAGGTCCGGAAGATTGAGGGGAGGTCGGTCCGCGCCCCTGGCGATGCTTTTTGCCAGTTCCTCCAGAGCGTCCGGCTCTTCCGGCCTGCCGGGCCGGGGCAGCGTGACCGCGTGGGGAAGCTGCATGACATGCTCCCGCGCAGGCGTCCTGTCCTGCCGGGCAAGGCCTTCTTCCCCGACGGCGGAGGGGGAGCCGGTGGCATTGGGAGAAGGATTCAGTGCGTCCGGATGCCCAGGCGGAGGGGAGGACGGCTCCAGCGGCTGGAAGGGCATGCTGGCGGAAGCCCCCGGATCTGCGTCCTTATTCCCGTCGCGCTCATGGCTCATGTCGCCGTCCTGCCTTTCCTGGTCAAACAGGACGATTTCCCCGTTTTCCCGCTCTTCGCCGTCCTGGGCGGGCATGTCCCTGCTGCTGTCCGGGTCCTTGCGGCCGCCTTCCCGGCGCGTATTGCGGTTGCCTTGGAACCGGGGAGTTTCCGGTCTGGTGGCACTTTCCTGTTCCTCACTGGTTTTCACCGTGGAAGGCAGCCGTTCCTGCGGAGCCTGCCTGTTGCCCTTCTTCTCCGGCTCCACCTTCCTCACCATGCGGGCGGTCACCACCACCTGGCGGCGCACCTCCGCCGGCCGCGGGGAGGCCAGCCATTCCTCCGGCACCAGATAAGTGCCCGCCAGCAAAAACAAATGGGCCAGAACGGACAGCAAAAGACACGCGCCCCAGGAAACCCGGAACAGCCTGCCTTGCCGCCGTTGATTGAAACTCATGGGGGTAACCATTCCACGGTTCGGTGATGAATGCAATGGAGAAAGCAGACATGTTTGCAAACGATTCCGCAATTTAGTATTGCACAAGCCTGCGCGCGAAGACATAATTGTCAGCGATTATTCATACGCCCGCCTATACCGCACAGAAGGCGTCTCCTTATCATACTTAACACCTCCATTACATGGCCAATCTCAACAAAGTATTTTTAATGGGCAACCTCACTGCCGACCCCGAACTGCGCTACACGCCCAAGGGTACGGCCGTCACGGACATCCGCCTTGCCATCAACCGCTATTACGCCGGAGACAACAGCGAACGCCAGGAAGAAACCACCTTCGTGGACGTCACCCTCTGGAACCGCCAGGCGGAAGTGGCCGGCAACTATCTCAGCAAGGGGCGCGGCGTCTTTGTAGAAGGGCGTCTTCAACTGGATTCCTGGGAAGACAAGGCATCCGGCCAGAAGCGCACCAAGCTGCGCGTGATCGGAGAAAACATCCAGCTCTTCCCCCGCGGCGGCGATTCCTCCGACATGGGCGCCGCCCCCCGCCAGCAGGCCGCTCCCCGTTCCAGCAATTACGGACAATCCCAGGCCCCCCAGAACTACAATCCTCCCCCCATGCCCTCCAATCAGCAGCAGTCCAACGACTTCGGAGACATGGACGACGAGATTCCGTTCTAAAGCCCCAGGAATCTCATTAATAGCTTTCCCAAGCCGCCTTTCCTCCGGGTCAGGCGGCTTTTTCATGAGCCGACGGCTTCTTAAACAAACAAAAAACATGGGGAAAAACTCTCTCCTCCGTCCCTTTTTCCCATGGCAAGCGATTTTTCTCCCGTAAGCTTTAACGGATTAAAAATTCCTCTTCACGGTATTAAATATTCCGGATTTTGCAAAGAAACGGACCACACCACAAAAACAGGTCTCATTTTTCCGTGCCCGGAACATTGATTTTCCGCTGCCGTCTTCAATAAACAGCTCCGGGATATTTAAAAAACGAGTCCGGGATGCAGAAAAAAAACGCTTTCCTCCAATGGAGTGGGAAGAATATTTTATTTGCAATACCTGAAAAAACAGGCATTTGCCTTCCAACTGAATTTCCGCTTTCTCTCCTGATTGTTTCTTTCAATTATTAATATGTATTCATTCTCGATTGACGGCTGTTCCGAAATGTCGTTTATTCAGGCCAACATGATGAAGATTTCCACCAGAGGGCGTTATGCATTGCGCATGATGATTGATCTTGCGCAGCATCAGGACAAGCAATACATATCCCTCAAGGAAGTCTCCGTCCGGCAGGATATCACGGTACGTTATCTGGAACAAATCATCGCCATTCTGCTGAAAGCGGGTTTTGTGCAAAGCTCCCGGGGAAAATCCGGCGGCTACCGCCTGACCAGGCATCCCCGTGAATACACTACGGAAGATATTCTCAAATTGACGGAAGGCTCCATGCTGCCCATCTCCTGTGTAACCACGGAGAGCAATCCGTGTCCCCGCGCGGCAACGTGCACGACCCTGCCTTTCTGGCAGGGATTGCAGGAAGTTATCGAAGACTATCTGAGAAACGTCACTCTGGAAGATTTGGCCATCCAGCAGAAGGAAGCGGGCTGCGACTATGGAGCCGGCATTTGATCCTCCCGGTACGGCCGGAACGTTCCGACTACCTTTTTCCCCTTTCTGGTCCTCATGCCCCACTTTTTTCAGCCGGTACTTGACATGGATCCTTTCTTTCATTACTTATTCCCTAGTTTTCCGATAGGAATATAAAAACATGAGCAAAAAATATCGATTTGAAACACGCCAGCTCCACGTGGGCCAGGAGAATCCCGACCCAGTTACGGACGCCCGCGCCGTCCCGATTTACGCAACCACTTCCTACGTCTTCAAGGACTCCGCGCAGGCCGCCGGACGTTTTGCCCTGGCGGAGCCGGGCAATATTTACAACCGCCTGATGAACCCCACGGCGGACGTTTTTGAAAAACGCATCGCCGCGCTGGAAGGTGGAGCCGCCGCGCTGGCCGTAGCCACCGGAGCCGCCGCCATCACCTACGCCATCCAGAACATCGCCCGCGCCGGGGACCACATCGTTTCCGCCGCCACCGTGTACGGAGGCACGTACAACCTGTTTGCCAACACGCTCGCGGAAAGCGGGATTGAAACCACCTTCGTGGACGCCGGGGACGTGAACAACTTCTCCAAGGCCATCCGGGAAAACACCAAGGCCCTGTACGTGGAGAGCCTGGGCAATCCGAACTGCGATATTGCGGACATGGAAGCCCTGGCGGAAATCGCCCATGCCCACGGCATTCCCCTCATTGTGGACAGCACCTTTGCTACGCCTTTCCTGTTCCGTCCGCTGGAGCACGGCGCGGACATCGTCGTGCACTCCGCCACCAAATTCATCGGCGGCCACGGTACGGTGATGGGCGGCGTGATTGTGGACGGAGGCAGGTTCGACTGGACGCAGAACGACAAATTCCCCGGCCTTTCCAAGCCCAACGCCAATTACCACGGCGCCGTGTTTTCCGAGGTGTGCGACAATCTGGCCTACATCGTCAAAATCCGCGCCACCCTTCTGCGGGACACGGGCGCGACGATCAGCCCGTTCAACTCCTTCCTGCTTCTCCAAGGGCTGGAAACCCTTTCCCTCCGGGTGGAGCGCCATGTTCAGAACGCCCTGCGCGTGGTGGAATACCTGGCCGCCCATCCCCAAGTGCAGAAGGTGAACCACCCTTCCCTGCCGGAACATCCCAACCACGGTCTTTACCGGAAATATTACCCGAACGGCGGGGGCTCCATTTTCACCTTCGAGGTGAAAGGTGGCGCGGAAAAGGCTCGCAAGTTCTGCGAAAGCCTGGAACTATTCTCCCTGCTCGCCAACGTGGCGGACGTCAAGTCCCTGGTGATCCACCCGGCTTCCACCACCCATTCCCAGATGACGGAGGAAGAACTGAAGGCGGGAGGCATCACTCCATCCACGGTACGGCTTTCCATCGGTACGGAACACATAGACGACATTATCGAGGATCTGGAGCAAGGTTTCCGCGCCATTCTCTAACGATTTGCCGTCAAAAACGCTCATTTTCTTACAAGTCATGAAAATTTACAGGAACATTACGGAACTGATCGGCAGCACCCCCCTGCTGGAACTGGCTAACTACGACCTCAGGCACGGCCTGAATGCCGTCATCCTGGCCAAGCTGGAAGCCTTCAACCCCGCAGGCAGCGTAAAAGACCGCATTGCCCTGGCGATGGTTGACGCGGCGGAAGCCTCCGGCCGCCTGAAACCGGATTCCGTCATTATTGAACCTACCAGCGGCAACACGGGCATCGGCCTGGCGGCCGTGGCTACTTCCCGCGGGTACCGGATCATCCTCACAATGCCGGAAACCATGAGCGTGGAACGCCGCAACCTGCTGAAAGCCTACGGCGCGGAACTGGTGCTGACGGACGGGACAAAGGGCATGCAGGGAGCCATTGCGAAGGCGGAGGAACTCGCCGCCGAACTGCCGAACAGCTTCATCCCCGGACAGTTCGTGAACCAGGCCAACCCGGAGGCCCATTTCCGCACTACCGGTCCGGAAATCTGGAACGATACGGACGGCAGGGTGGACATCTTCGTGGCGGGCGTGGGAACCGGAGGAACCGTTACAGGCGTGGGCAGGTACCTCAAATCCCGCAATCCCGGAATCAAGGTCGTGGCCGTGGAGCCGTCGGCCTCTCCCGTACTCACCGAGGGTACGGCCGGACCGCACAAAATTCAGGGGATTGGCGCGGGATTCGTGCCGGAAACCCTGGACACCTCCATTTACGACGAAGTAATCACCGTCACCAATGAAGACGCATTCGCCACGGGCAAGGAACTGGCCCGCACGGAAGGCGTGCTGGCTGGCATTTCCTCCGGGGCGGCCCTGTGGGCGGCCACGCAGCTGGCAAAAAGGCCGGAAAACGCAGGCAAGACCATCGTCGTTCTTCTGCCGGACACGGGCGACCGCTACCTGTCCACCCCCCTCTTTGCAGATTAACCCGGCTGCCGTCATACCTTCAATGAAATCATTCAACCTCCACCTCTACCTGGTCACTGACGAAGCGGCCAAATGCCGCCACGGCCTGCTGGAAACCGTCCGGAAGGCCGTGGACGGCGGCGTCACCATCGTGCAGTACCGCTCCACCAATCCGGACGCGGGCACCTGCTACCGGGAAGCCCTGCCCATCCGGGATTTCCTGGCGGCGCGCGGCGTCCCCTTCATTGTCAACAACCGCATTGACCTGGCGCTGGCGCTGGATGCGGACGGCGTCCACATCGGCCAGCGGGACCTTCCCGTACCCTCCGTGCGCGCCATGATCGGCCCGGACAAAATCCTGGGGCTGTCCGTCTCCAACATGGACCAGCTCCGCGCCGTGGACGCCTCCCTGGTGGACTACCTGGGGATGGGGCCCGTTTTCCCGACCATTTCCAAACTCAACGCCCCGCCCGTGCTGGGCGTGAAGGGCTTCGCCGCCCTGGCCTCCCGGTCCCCCCTGCCCGTCGTCGCCATCGGTGGGCTGGATGCGGAACGCGCGCGCCAGGTGCGGGCCACGGGAACGGCCGCAGGCATTGCCGCAGTCTCCGCCATTTGCGGAGCGGAGGACCCGAAAGCCGCCGCACGGGCGCTGGCCTGATCGTCCGTCTTTCCGGAAACACTGGACAACAAGACACTCTTTCAAACGCCATGCCTTCATCATCCGGCCTTGTCAGCGCCGTCTCCTCAGATCTGGAAAAAATCAGGGAGGAGGCCCCGCTGGTGCTCTCCCTGACCAACTCCGTCGTGCAGCCCCTGACGGCCAACCTCCTGCTGGCCGCGGGAGCCGTCCCCGCCATGCTCAACGACGCAGAGGAAACAGTGGAAATGCTGCGCGGCGGAACAGGCGCCCTGCTGGTCAATCTAGGCACTGTCACGCACGAACAAGGCGCCGTCATGCAGACGGCCGTGCAGGAAGCCAACCGGCTGAACATCCCCTGGGTTCTGGACCCGGTGGCCGTGGGGGCGCTCTCTCTCCGCACGCGGCTGGCACGGCAGTTGAAGGAACAAACGCCCCGCATTATCCGCGGGAACGCCTCGGAAATCATGGCCTTGGCCGGTTATTCCTCCGTCACGAAAGGACCGGAAAGCACCAGTTCCAGCGCAGACGCCCTGCAGGCGGCCAGGGAACTGGCCCTGCACACGGGGGCGGCCGTTCTCGTCACGGGCCGTACGGACTATTCCACGGACGGTCACCAGGTGGTTTCCACGGAAAACGGGCATCCCATGATGTCCCGCGTCACGGGCGTGGGCTGCTCCATGGGCGCGCTGGCCGCCGCCTGCGCCGCCGTCTCCCCATCCCCGCTTCAGGCGGCCGTTTCCACCGCCGTCCTGATGGGAATCGCCGGGGAAATGGCCTTTGAACAAAGTCCGGCCCCCGGCTCTTTTGCTGTCTCCCTGCTGGACTGCCTTTACTCCCTTTCCCCGGAGGATGTAGCCCGCAGGGCGCGCATCCTTTCCCCTTAAGAATTCCGTCCCTTCCCTGGGGACAGGAAGAAAAACAAAACACCGCATTCCTCCCGGAATGCGGCGTTTGTAATTGAACGGCCATTTTATCCGTTCCGCTGAACGGAGCGGCGCAGGAACAACGCTCCCGCGGCAGCCATCAGCAGCACCGCGGCGGACGGTTCCGGCACCGGAGCCGCAGCCGTAAACGCAGCAGACTGCATGGAAACCGGAGCGGAAACTTCATTTGGTGTCCACACCATGTTCATATCTTTGGAGTCTTCACTCTTTTGCAAGCTCCACTCCCCGTAGGCCGAATAATCCCCGGCGGCGGACGTATCCAGCGTGAAATTGCCCGTCAGCATGGCGTTATCCCCTCCGTCAATGAAATTCAGGATTCGGGATGTATCCCAGAAATCGGTGGAATAGTCGATGGTCAGGGCTGCCAGTTTCAACATGGCTCCCGCGTCAATCCGGAAGACGCCGGACTGAAGCATCAAACTGTTGCACGCCAGTTTATCTCCGGCGGGTCCCCCCATGTACAAGGTCAATTCAAAGATGGAGCCGGCTTCCATCGTCGTATTCCCGGTCAGGGTGGCGGAACCGGCCAGGGTGCCTCCATCCTTCACCAGAATATTGTTCCCCAGGCTGACCGCAGCGGCATCCGCTCCCGTTCCGCTCAAAACAAGGCAGCCGCCGGAATGGACCGCAACCTGCCCCGTTCCAAGAGCCTGATGGGAAGCGGCGACCAGCGTTCCCCCATTGATCGTCGTGCCCCCGGAATAGGTATTCCTGCCGGACAAAACCATGATGCCGTTGCCCGACTTGGCAACGGCGCCTTTGGCACCGGAGAAATTGACGATATTACCGGAGATGTTCAAATCGGACGCCGCCGTACCCCGTTCCACTACAAATGCCGTGGGATTGCCGCCCCTTAGCCGGACATTGATATTCCCGATTTCCGACGCCTTCTCCGCCGCCCTCACCTGGAAAACGGTGTCCGTCCAGACGTCCATGCCGCCCTTGCCCGTCAGCACTTCGCTGTCCAGCATTCCCCCCGCCATCGTAACCGTCATATTCCTGAATGTCTGGTTTCTCGTATCGTTCAGCAACAGCGTTCCCCCGTTGATCTCCACATTCCCGACGCAGGCGTCATTCCCTGAATTGCCGAAGCAGTCAACCCCGCGGAGAGCAACCCTTCCGCCCTGGTTAATCACCAGACTCCCGCGGATGATGCCCTCCTTCCCTCCTGAAATAAGGAACAGCGTTCCCGCATTGACCGTAGTTCCTCCCGTATATGTCTGGCGTTTCTGCACGGTAAGCAATCCGGAACCCTCTTTCACGAGAACACCCGTGCCGGATATCTCTGAATTGCAGAAAACAGAGCCGGAAACGTTGAAGGAAAGAACTCCCTTGTTGACCACAGGACCGGTGCCCAGAGTTCCATTCCTTTCCCCATCGCCCACGGCCAGGGTTCCTGCTTCAATCGTCGTCCCGCCGGAATAGGAATTGCCCCCGGTCAGCACCAGCGTTCCTTCCCCGGTTTTCATAAGAGAACCGGCTCCGGAAATCACGCCGGACTCTATTGCGGAACCGGAATCCACCTCCGCCCGGAATATGGATCCCGCCCCGGTCAGCATCACATTTCCGCTGTGGCTGCCGCCGGAAAGAATTCCGAACGTTCCCCCTTCCGCCACGTTGACGGAAGAAGCCACTTCCGCATGCGCTCCTGCCGTAAACCGCGCGCCATTCTCCACCTGAATTGTTCCGGTAGTAAAAATGGCCGTCTGCCAGTCGTTTTCATCCACATAGCCTCCGGCGTGCAGCGTGGGAACTCCCGCAACCTTCACCTCTCCTCCCTGCACCGTCCATGTCCCGGAATTGAGGATGACGCCGGACAGGTTCCAGACGGAACCTTCCGCCGTTCCGGGAGCATACGCCACGTTCAACTGGCCGTTCTTCGGGGAACCTTCATCCAGAAAACGACCCAGGTAATTCTGTTCCCCATTCCCTGTAAATGTGAAGGTTACGGTGGAATTGGCAAGAAAATTGCCAAAGCACGCTCCCGAATCCAGATGCGTAATAGCGGATAAGGACAAGCTGTGACCATACATATCCACAATGCCCCCGCGGTGGCCGAAAATAAACTCCCCGGATAACTGGTTTTCTCCCTCCAGACGCACTATCGTCTCCCCTCCGTTCATCTTCACATGATGGGCGGCATAACCGTCCCGGTCCAGAATCAGCATGCCTTCGCCTCCCACATTGATATCCGCCGCATTGTTCCCATGTCCTCCCACAATCAGCATTCCCTCTCCGATCTTCCGCCACTCGTCCCCGGAAGCTCCGGTCAGCAATGTGGTGACCGCGGCTCCTTTATTGACCACGAAGCCCGCGGTATTCAGGCGGTACGAAGCATTGCCGCCGTCGCTCAGCACGTAATCGTGGTTGAAGGTCAAGGAACCCGCTCCGGTGTCTACGGAACCCTGCAGCACGATCGCTCCGCCTGAACCGTCAAAAATCAGATTGGTGCACGCATTCAACTGCTCATTGGTCGCCTGCGTGCCTTGCGTGGAGGTATCCCCGCGCAAGCCGGAAGCAAGTCCGGTGTAATCCGTGGCAAGATCTCCCTGCACGAAAGTGCCGTTTCCATCGGCATCCGTCACATTCCACAGCACGGCACCGCCTCCTGCGGACACGCTGACGGTGCGGTTAAAGCTGTCCACGTAAGCCTGCGCCCACTGGTTGCCGGAACGCATGTGGGTAGTCAGCCCATAACCGCTTCCGCCGGCAGACTGGGCGGCCCCGACCCATTCCCACTGCCCGGAATTCTCATTGTACACGCAACAGGGACTGCCGCTGTCCCCGGACAATGCGCCGGAAGGCAATGGATTGGCTTCGGAAGGCCTCTTGAAACCGTACCAAAACCGATAGGCCGGATAGGTTTTGGCGTTTTCCGGGTTCGGATCTCCGGTTCCGTTTACTTTTGCCTGCCCCTCAAAAACCAGAGTGCCTCCGGTCAAATAGCCATAGGAACCATCAATCCTTTCCTGCTTGCCGTTTCCAGTGGCGACCGCCTGAACTCCGGCCCCCGCCCTCATGACCAGCCTTCCCTTCATGTTGTCCAGATATTCCGGGTCCGTCAGGTAGGGAACGTATTGCGCCTCCGTCACAATCTTGCTCAGCCGCTGCACGCGGTAGTCGTACGTATAATTGTTGGGTGTATCGCCCCACGCATCTTTTCTCGTGACGCTCCGGTAGGAATCGTAAAACGGAGTTCCGGGCGTGGCGCCAAAACGTTTAGTGAACGTAACGAAAGAATTGTAATAATCATGCGCCACCGTCGCAATGAAACCGGGCCCTCCCACCAGCGCGGCCTCTCCAATATGGGCATCCGCCACACTGTCGAAATTCATCATCCGGGAGATGGTGCCCGCGTAATTGCCCTCTTTGTCATAAATGGCAATATTTTCCGCATTGACGTCAAAAACGCCCCGGTTTTCCGCAAAATCGCGGTACGTCTGGACGTCAAAGGAATCCGCCATCAAGCCGCCGTAAGCAGAAGAAAGGAGGCAGGCAGCCCCCAGCAATCCGGAATGATAGATATAATGTAAATTCATGACAGGATGGAATTAACAGGTTAAACAGTTTGAATGATTAATGTTCAAAATATTTCTATAAATCAATCCATAAATTCAAAAACATGTGTCCAATTACGGCTTTTACCTTTCTTCGCCATTTGTTGGAAATGATCAAATTCACTTGTTTCCAACAATATTCATTACATTCTTATTACAAAAAGAATGGCGGCGGATTTCCGGAAACCATATGACACGGCAAATTCTTCTTCTCCACTTAAACCGTAACCCTTTGCCGCATGAATTCCGGCTTCCTGCCGTTTACCCGCAGAAGTCTTGAGGCGGATAGCCCTGTGCCGTGTTTAGTGTTGTGAAAAACACCCGCGCTTTCTATAATAGCGACCACAACTATCAGCATGTCCAATCACATTACCACGCAAAAACTCTGCAACTGGTTCATTCAACGGGCGAATGAAAACGGAACTCCCCTGAATCCCGTCAAACTCAACCATCTGGTCATCCTCGCGGACTGGTGGCATCTGCACAGAAACGGAATCCGCCTTATCAACGAGACGGCCGAAGTATGGTCCCAGGGTCCCGTGCTTCCCTCCATCTACCACGAATACAAGGACCAGGCTCCCTGGTCCGCCATTGAATATCCCAGCCGGCGCCAGCCTCCGCTGGAACCGGAGACGGACGCCATTCCCTCCCTGGAGCAGATATGGAAACAGTACGGCAAATACACGGCACAGCAGCTGGCCCGCAGCAGCATGTCCTCCAATTCCCCCTGGCAGCTTGCCCAGGGACGCCACGGAACGCCGGAACGCCAGCAGATCACGGAAGAATGCGTGAAGGAATACTTCCGCGCCCTGGCAAACTGAACCGTTATGAAAAGGATGCCTGACCGCCATTCCCGTTTTTTTTGCATCCGGACGTACATTTGAATGAAAAAAAACTTGCAAAAAACGGCCGTTTCCGCTTAAATCCGCCCGCACCGCAAAGGTGCCCGTTACATAGCCCTATAGTGTAATCGGTAACACAGCGGATTCTGGTTCCGTATTTTGGGGTTCGAGTCCTCATAGGGCTACCAGTTTTAAACAAATATCCTGCTTCTAAAGAGGCAGGATATTTGTTTTTCACTGTATTGCATAAGAAGACTACCCCATGCCTTACTCCTGTACATCGGGATCGGTAAAATCCTCAACGGCTTCGGTTTGGATTGCACCGGCTTTTACCGTGTTGGATCCGTAACAGGCTGGATGATATCCGCTCAGGCAGCGCTGCATGATACAGGAAGCATCGACAGACTATGCACATGCCACCCAGGCCGCTTGTTTCAAATGGGTGCATGCCTCTCACTCGGGCAATCTTCCGGCAGGCATGATGATGAATACCTGTCACCATCGGTCACATTGCCCCTGGTCATCTGTATCTCCGAAACCGTCTCTACTCTGGCCGATGGACATCAGTATGGGGTCAGCCCAGCAGCATGCATGCGATTGACTGCTCCGGTATTTTTTCCGCTCCTGCCGCCAGCGGAATTTCCATTCTGCCATCGGCATTAATGGCTGCCTCACATGAATCTGAAATTTTTGTCTCTGTGTTTTCCGCCTCCTTGCAGCTAAATCTGCCGTCATTCTCCCTGAATGTTAAGCACGCCGTTGTCAAGAAGGGGAACTCTTCTGGTTCCACTTGGACAGTCTGGCTATCCCGCTGGAAGCATCCGGCCCCACTTCCAATTCAGCGGAAACGTTTTCCTCAACGCGAAAGGCGTTCATGCCCGTGTTTCGGCATATGCCACCCTCTTTGAATGTATATCTGGAAATAATCTGCGCTATAAACATTTATCCCGGAACAGGTAGTTCCCCGGCCACATTCAGGGCTCCACTCCAATTCAAGAAATCGGAAACACCGGGATTCCGATTCATGGACACGTCAGCCTGGATGTTCCGCTCTGGACCGTCAGATGACCGGAAAGAGACATATGGCCGTCTGCATCCATAAACGGCCCCTTGTTCCACCTTTCTTTCTCTTTTTCTGTAGCGTGGACCGTCATATCTCGGCATGCTCAGTAAAATGTCGTATTTTAATGGACTCTCCATCAATCGGTTCGTGATTGGCATTGCTTCGATGGAATCCAGCCCCTCTTTCCGGAAAAGATCATCCAGTCTGTTGCGTTGAAACCGTCCCGGACCGTGCCAGCCAACAAACCGGAGCATGGAATGAAAAATCAGACACGGTACTGAGGATTTGTCTTTTCACGAAAAGCTGCGTTCCTGACAAAAAACGGTATCTATGATTGAAACCAACATTTTTTGACGGACTTTTTCCCGGTGCGGCTTATACTGGAAACATGCAGCATCTTCTCTCTATACTGTCCGTAATTTTATTGTGCGCGGTCCTTCCGTCCGTGGCCGCGGATAAATACAGCATTATTCCGGAACCGGAGCGCACGGAACTGAAGACGCAGATCACCAAAACGCTCAAGCTTCTTTCCGACAAGGCCGAAGCTTCCCTGGGCAAGGACGCCTACCGGCTGTCCGTCACTCCTCAGGGCGCGCACCTGGCTTCCGGCGGACGTGAAGGCAGGCTGTACGGACAGGCCACCCTCCGCCAGCTCCAGGACCAGCTTGCCGCACAGCCGGAGGGCATCCCCTGCGGCGTCATCAAGGACAAGCCCCGCTACCCCTGGCGCGGGCTGATGGTGGACCCGGCGCGCCATTTCATCCCGCTGGCGGACCTGAAAAAATTCGCGGACCTGATGGCCTACTACAAATTCAGCAAACTGCATCTGCACCTGACGGACAACCAGGGCTGGCGGCTGCCCGTTCCCGGCTATCCCAGGCTGGAAAGCGTGGCCTCCAAAAGGGCGGAAACCTTTGGGGACGGAATCCCTCATGGAGGCATGTACACCCGGGAGGAACTGAAAGAACTGGTGGCCTACTGTGCGGAACGCGGCATTGAGGTGATTCCGGAAATCGACGTGCCGGGCCACAACGAAGCCCTGGCCGCGGCCTATCCCGAATTCTTCTGCTTCCCCAAACCGGACATGAAAGTCCGCACCGTGGCCGGAAACAGCAAGGAACTGGTCTGCCCGCAAAAGCCGGAAGTATGGAAATTCTACGCGGCCGTCTTCAAGGAATTGAAGGACATCTTTCCGTCAAAAATCGTCCATCTGGGCGGGGACGAAGCACCCACGGAACTTTGGGAAAAATGCCCCCTGTGCCGCCAGGCGCGCGCCAAGTCCGGCATGAGGGACGAGCAGGAACAGATGCGTGACTTCTTCGCCCGGATGACTTCTCTTCTCGCCAAAAACGGGCAAACGCCGCAATTCTGGTACGAAGGAAATGCCGGAATCTACCACCCGGGGGAAACAGTGTACGCCTGGCGTCAGGACCAGGCGCGCCAGTCCATCGACAAGACGAAAAAGGCCGGACTGAACCTGATCATGGCCTCCAACGAATACTGCTACCTGGACTTCCCCCAGATACAGGGACAATACAACTGGGGATGGATGCGGACGACCACGCTCCGGAAATGCTATGAACTGGACCCGGCCTTCGGAAAATCTCTGCAGGAAACCGGCCATATACGGGGAGTTCACGCCGCAGCGTGGGCGGAACACCTGCCGGACCTGAACCATCTGCTCTACCGCGTCTATCCGCGGGCCATGGCCATCGCGGAAGCGGGCTGGTCCCCGATGGACGTCCGCTCCTGGGACAACTTCCGGCGCAAGGTAGCGGATCACCGCGCTTTCGTCCTCAAACGCTTCAACTACGATCTGGAACGAACGAAGGAAAACGAACCTCCCTTCCGCTGGGAAAACAAAAAGTAATTCCGCTGTTTTTCCTTATCACGCACGATTCATCATGATAAAATAATTCCGGAAAACACTTCTCCTCATGTTCAACTTCCTTCGTATTCTGGCCTGTACTCTTCTCTCCTCCGCAGCCATGGCTCAAGCCGCGAACAAATACAGCATTATTCCGGAGCCGGAGCGCACGGAACTGAAACCGCAGACCACCAGGACGCTCAAGCTTCTTTCCGACAAGGCCGAAGCTTCCCTGGGCAAGGACGCCTACCGGCTGTCCGTCACTCCTCAGGGCGCGCACCTGGCTTCCGGCGGACGTGAAGGCAGGCTGTACGGACAGGCCACCCTCCGCCAGCTCCAGGACCAGCTTGCCGCACAGCCGGAGGGCATCCCCTGCGGCGTCATCAAGGACAAGCCCCGCTACCCCTGGCGCGGGCTGATGGTGGACCCGGCGCGCCATTTCATCCCGCTGGCGGACCTGAAAAAATTCGCGGACCTGATGGCCTACTACAAATTCAACAAGCTCCAGCTCCATCTGACGGACGACCAGGGCTGGCGGCTGCCCGTTCCCGGCTACCCCAGGCTGAAAAGCGTGGCCTCCAAGAGGGCTGAAAGCTTCGGCAACGGCATCCCTCACGAAGGCATGTACACCCGGGAGGAACTGAAAGAGCTGGTGGCCTACTGCGCGGAACGCGGCATTGAGGTGATTCCGGAAATAGATATGCCGGGCCATAACCAGGCCCTGGCCGCCGCCTACCCTGAATTCTTCTGCTTCCCGGACCACAACACGAAAGTCAGCACGACCGGCGGAGTGGGCTTGTACCTGGTCTGTCCGCAAAAGCCGGAAGTATGGAAATTCTACGCGGCCGTTTTTGATGTGCTCAAGGACATCTTTCCGTCAAAAATCGTCCATCTGGGCGGGGACGAGGCCCCTCTTGAAAAAACCTGGCAAAAATGTCCCCTCAGCGTCAAATACCGCCAGAAAAAGGGCATGAAGGACGTCCACGAGGAACTAAAGGAATTTGAAGGGAAAATGGCCTCCATGCTTGCCGCGCGCGGCAGGCGTCCCCAGCTCTGGTATGAAAAGCCGTGGGCGGAAGCCGGAATCTACCGCAAGGGGGACACCGTCTTCACCTGGCGCATGGGGCTGACTCCCTCCACCATCACGGAAACCAAAAAACAGGGGCTTCCCCTCATCATCGCCGCCGGGGAACACTGCTATCTGGACTACCCGCAAATCCCCGGCCAGGACAACCGCGGATGGATGCCCACCACCACGCTGGAACGAAGCTACAAGCTGGACCCCGCCTATGGCAGGCCGGAAAAGGCAACGGACCATATCATCGGCGTGCAGGCCACCATGTGGGCGGAGCATCTCCCCACTCTGAACCATCTCCTTTACCGCACCTACCCGCGGGCCATGGCCATCGCGGAAGCGGGCTGGTCCCCGATGGACGTCCGCTCCTGGGACAACTTCCGGCGCAAGGTGGCGGATCACCGCGCCTTCGTCCTCAAACGCTTCAACTACGATCTGGAACGAACGAAGGAAAACGAGCTTCCTTTCAAATAAACACTCCGTATCCCTTTCTCATGAGCAGCATCAAAATAGTACGCCCCCACCGCCCCTCCGTGGAAGAACTCGTCCAGGGGGTCATCTCCGGAAACAGAGCCCTCCTGGGCAGGGCCATCACCCTGATAGAAAGCAACGCCGCCAGGGACCAGGAAGCCTCCCGGGAACTTATCTCCAAGCTCCTTCCCCACTCCGGCAATGCCGTCCGGATCGGCATCACGGGCGTTCCGGGAGCGGGCAAATCCTCCTTCATCGAGGCCTTCGGCACCTACCTGTGTAGAAAAGGCTTCAAAGTGGCCGTCCTCGCCATCGACCCCTCCTCCTCCGTCTCCAGAGGTTCCATCATGGGGGACAAAACCCGTATGGAAGAGCTCTCCGGGGAGGAAAACGCTTTCATCCGCCCTTCCCCGTCCGGAGGCTCCCTGGGCGGCGTGGCCCGGAAAACGCGTGAAACCATGATCGCGTGCGAAGCCGCGGGCTTCGACGTCATCCTCATTGAAACCGTCGGCGTGGGCCAGTCGGAAACCACGGTGCGCTCCATGGTGGACATCTTCATGCTCCTGCTCATCACGGGGGCCGGGGACGACCTTCAGGGCATCAAGCGCGGCATCATGGAACTGGCGGACATCCTCGTGGTCACGAAAGACGACGGCGACAACCGCCAGCGCGCCGCCGCCCACTGCCAGGAACTGAAAATGGTGCTCCACTACCTGCAAAGCCCCACTCCCGGCTGGACGCCCTCCGTCCTCACCTGCTCCTCCCTGGAAGGGCGCGGGCTGGACACCATTGAAGAAACGCTCTTCCGCTTCCGGGACAGCATGAAGGAATCCGGCTTCTGGTACAACCGCAGGCGGAACCAGTCCCTCTCATGGGTGCAGGCACTGGTGCACGAGGCGCTCCTCACCTCCTTTGAGCAGCACCCTGCCGTGGCGGAACGCATGCCCATTCTGGAAAACATGGTGGCGGCGGACAAAATGGACCCCGTCTCCGCCGCCCATGACCTGCTGAGCCACTTCACCTATCCTCTGCCCGGACATTGAAGAAATCCGCCAGAACCCTGGCGTACACCTCCTTCTTGAAATCTGGCAGCCATTCCAGCCTGAACTCCTCCGGGGCTATCCATCTGAAGGCGCAAAACTCCCGGTAATCCAGCGTGGGTTCCGGAGCGTCCGCGTGCAGGCGGCACAGGAAATACTCCTGTTCCTGCCCCACGAAAGGCTGGTCCCTCTTCTTCCGGACGTAATCGAGCACCTCCGGCGGATAATCATAGCGATATCCGCCGCGGGACTCTTCAATGGAATACTGGGAAGGCAGAAAACCGACCTCCTCGCAAATCTCCCGGTGCACGGCCTCCAGGGCCGTCTCACCCGGATCAATTCCCCCCTGGGGAAACTGCCAGGCCCTGGGGTCCCTGGAACGCTCACAAATCAACAGCTTTCCGTCCTCCCGGATCATCAACCCCGCCACATTGGGACGATACAATCTTTCCATGTCTTTCTAACTAGCACAAATTTCCGGTCATTTCCAGTCATGTCTCTCACAAGCTTGTTGCAAACATATAAAAATAACTCGAATACAGACACTTTATCTTTCTTCCGAACGGCTCCGGATGTAAATCACAATGCATCAGGGAAATAAGAGGCATAAAAAACAACAACGCCTTTCTTGATAATGGAATTTCCTGCAAACCATCCAAAAAACTCTGGCAGTCAGATATTAACATACTGCCATCCTTCGAACACTGTTTTTTAACGGCAAGTCTATTTTTCTACAAGTAAAAATCGGCACACAGACTATTTTTACACTTCACGTCTAATTAATAAAATCTGATCATGAAAACTAGAATAAGTTATTTTTCTGCCCTGCTGCTGGCAATATCCTCACTGGCAAGCATAGACGCCAGCGGTGCGGAGCAGTCCAAAAAGGCGACGAGCCACACTATTGAATACAACAAGAACTTTCTCGGCGCTCATGGGCTGGATGAAAATGATCGACAAGACTTTCAGGCCTCCGAAAAGGGATTTATAGCAACACTTAAAAATCCAAACATTAAAAACAAGGAGGGACGCACGGTCTTTGACGTTTCTTCCTTTGATTTTACCAAGAACAAGCCGGCCCCCGATACTGTGAACCCGAGTTTATGGCGCGTCTCACAGCTTAATGCCAAAAGCGGTCTGTTCAAGGTTATGGACGGCATCTACCAGATTCGCGGCTTTGATCTTTCCAACATGACTATCATCGAAGGAAAGGAAGGCCTCATCATCATTGACCCCCTCATTTCAGCAGAAACGGCAAAAGCGGGCCTTGAGCTTTACTATCAGGAAGTGGAGCAACCGAAAACAGGGAAACGCCCGGTCAAGGCAGTGGTTTATACGCACTCCCATGTCGACCACTTTGGAGGAGTGAAAGGAGTAATATCCGAACAGGACGTCAAGTCCGGCAAAACGCAGGTACTGGCGCCGGAAGGATTCATGAAAGAAGCCGTCTCCGAAAATGTCTACGCAGGCAACGCCATGGGAAGGCGCTCCACGTACATGTATGCGGCGCCTTTTCACAAAGGTCCGGAGGGGACCGTAGGCTCCGGCCTGGGAACCGCCAGTTCCAGCGGAACCATTACGGTTATTCCACCTACTGATACCATAACCAAAACAGGAGAAACGCGAACGATCGACGGAGTGGAGATGGAATTCATGATGGCTCCCGGAACGGAAGCTCCTTCCGAAATGCTGATGTATTTCCCTCAATTCAAGGCACTTTGCAGTGCGGAAGATGCGACGCATACCATGCACAACCTTTACACTCTGAGGGGAGCCAAGGTACGGGACGCAAGCAATTGGTGGAAGGCTCTTGATGAAGCCATTCAGCGCTATGGCGACAAAACGGACGTTCTGTTTGCGCAACACCACTGGCCCAGATGGGGAAAAGAAAGCATCAACCAATTACTGGCCAAGGAGCGCAACGGTTACAAGTACATGCATGACCGGACGTTAAACCTGATCAACAAGGGATATACGCCTGTAGAAATTGCGGAAATGATCAAGCTTCCTGCGGAAATAGACAAGCAATGGTACTTCAGGGGCTATTACGGCACGCTGAATCACAACGCCAAGGCCATTTATCAACGGTATATGGGCTGGTATGACGGTAATCCGGCCAACCTGTATCCCCTCCCTCCTGTGGAAGCGGCCAAGCGCTATGTTGAACTGGCAGGCGGACCCGACAAGATGATCGACAATGCCCAAAAGGCCTTTGACCAAGGAGATTACCGCTGGACAGCCGAGGTTTTAAAGCACGTGGTTTTTGCTGATCCGCAAAACACCAAGGCAAGAAATCTGGCGGCGGACGCTCTGGAACAGCTCGGCTACCAGGCGGAATCCGGCCCGTGGCGCAATGAATTTCTCGTGGGCGCCTACGAACTGAGAAATGGACTGCTTAAAAACCCCCTGAACCTGGTATCCACGGACATTCTGTCCAACCTGACTCCGGAAATGTTGTTCGACTACATGGGAATCAGTTTGAACAGTGATAAATCCAAAGGAAAGAAGCTGTCCTTCAACTGGATAGATCAAAATGGAAAACCGCACGGCTTCTGGGTTGAGGACGAAGTATTGATGTACCGAGAAGGAAAACCGGTCCAGCATCCGGATGCAGTCATTACCGGAGACCAGCTCAATTTCGCCCTGGTTGCCATGCAGGCGATGCCCCTGAAGGAAGCTCTGAACAAAGGCACGATCAAGATCGAAGGCAATCCGGATAAATTCAAGGAACTGATCGGATACATGGACAAATTCAATGGGAACTTCCACATCATAGAACCCTGATCTTCCATGGTCTTTTTAATGAAACCGCTTTTCCCGGTATCTGGGAAAAGCGGTTTTTTGCGTATGTTCCAACACAGGGTAAAACAAGCTCTTCCGCGTCTTGGTATCAGCTTGTCATGATTACACAAATCCTCCCAGCCTTTCCATGTCCGCCGTCCTAGCACAGCCCCGGCATTTCCAGACATGTACCTGCAATAAATGTGCTGTTACAGGACATAAAACGTGAAAAGGATCTCCGGCCCTCCATAAATTCATGCCTTCAAATGGGAAAAATCCAGCCCGTCAAAAATTGTTCCGGATACAAGAACTGACAGAAAAACGCCGTGGGAATTTGAAGCAAGAAAAAGAACGGTAGAAAAAGGATTGCCGATGATGCCTCATCTCTTGGAGAAAAAAATCGGCCTCAACAAACTTCCGCCTTGTAACACAGCAACGGAGGATTCTGACAAATTGAGAGAGTGCAGAAGTTGAACATGAACAGTGCATGCAACCAATGGAACACGGGAAATGGACTGTGGAAGAAACAAGGAAGGGGAAAGACGGATGAAAGCAGCGGTAGAAAAAATCATGCCCACTTCTTGAATTGATCATATTTCAACCTTACATCCCGGGACAAAAATGAAACAACCGCCTTCTTCTCCCTTTTCCGCCAGTCGGTTCCTCAACAGGCGGCAGCATTCGCAACCAGGCAATCGGAAATCGGCAGACCGTCCAAAGGACAATCCATGCCCCCTGCACCGCAGGAGATGAAACAATGTGCCAGATTCCTTTTCCGATGCTGATGAAGAAAGCCTCCCTACCCCTTCACACTGTTCTTGGGCTTTAAAAATCGGCCGATCAGGTACTTCCTCACGGGTATATCATACCATCTCAAGCAGACATAAGCTAATACAATGCTCCCGACGACCACACCCAGCGCACCGGGAAACGACTCCCAAAAGGTAAGCTCTTCATTCTTGACCCAGGCATAATACAGGTAAATGAACGGATAATGCACCATGTACAGGGGATAGGAAATGTCTCCCAGGAAATTGCAGATCCGAGCCGTGTACTTGTCGGTCGTCTTGCCGGAAGCCCCAAGATAGACGAGAAGCGGGAAAAACAGGGCGAAGCAGACCGTATCATACAAACCGTTTATCCATAAATTCTCTGCCCCGCCCAGGCGCGGCACGGCCAGAAGAACGACGATGGACAGGCTGCATATCCAAAAAGCCCCCTTCACCCGGGCAGGTTTGAATATGCGGAAAAGGAGCAACCCTGCGGAAAAGGAAAACATCAGCCGCAGGAATCCAGCGGTAAACTCCGTCCCGGTCAGGGAAAATCCGGCACAAATATCACCGTACGGCCCCAGGATGGCAAATGCGGCCAGGCCGCAGCCGGCGGCAAAAACCAGCAAGGCAAGAGCCTTGGTAGAAAACTTGTGGATGAACAAGGCATAAAGAATGTTTCCGATATACTCGAAAAACAGGGACCAGCTGGGACCATTCAAGGGATACATCTCTCCCAGCCCCCGGACTTCCGTTCCCGGCGTGGCCGGAATCAACAATGCGTTGATGAACGTGGCGATAAACAGAGCCAGAACAGTCACCGTAGACACATCCCACACGGAGCAGCCTTGAAAATAAAACATGATCCCCCCGATGACGGCCCCCATCACCACCATCGGATGCAGGCGTATCACCCGGCGCTTGATGAACTCCTTAATCCCCATCTTCCCCCAGCGGTCGTCATAAGCATACCCGATCACGAACCCGGACAGGATAAAGAAAAAATCGACCGCCAGATAACCATGGTTGATATTCTGATCCAAATGGCTGGTCGCGTAAGCCTCAAAAATATGAAACCATACCACCATGATGGCGGCTACCCCACGCAGCCCGTCGAGAATATGATAATGCGGTTTTGTATTGGGAAGGGTAGCTGTAGAGAGTTGTGTTTCTAGCATAAATAAGTTCCGGAACGATATTTTTCCTTCTTAAAGGGAGGTGTTTATGAATGGTACCTGTTGCAATGGTGCGTAATATTTGGATAACAGTCACTCACTTAATTGACTTTTTTGAAAATATTTGAAAAAACATTAAAAACATGTCATTTACTTTTTCCTGTTACCATATGTACGCTGAACTTTTCAGATTCTTTCTCAGCTCATTGATAAATTCTTGCGAGAAATTCTGAAAGCATTCAAAATAGAATGAGTCGATTAGGGACAACTGGTCACGGAAAGATTGGAATGTGTATCTGAACCGTGATTGTCCAATGGCGCAACTGTGATTCCATCCAGATAAAAACCAATCCTTGAGCATTGCCCAAAGTCAAGTCATTATGTTACAGGAATCCCTGACTGTTGCCTACATAGAAACGAGCATTGGAATGAAGGATTGTAGAAGAGAAAGTACCGCTGCCATTGACTGAATCGTTTTTCAGCAATCGTTACTTTCCCCTTCACCGTTCCGTTATTGCTCAAAATGGATGAACCATTAACGAGCACATTTCCATGAATGATATTCCTGTGGTTCAGAGATGCGCCCGAATTAATGGTAACATCATTGTTGACTGTTCCCCTATTGTTGGGAAGTAATAACTATGCCACTGGAAGCATCTAAAGATTCTACGACCAGCTTGGAACCAGCTGTTCCAGGAACAATGCTTGGAGCAATTTTCAGAAGACCGCTCTGTACATTGACCTATTTAAATTCGTATTTGTCTCCAATCAAAGTAATGGCGGCATCACCAGTAATGTTCCGGCCGCCTGACCAACATGGATGTTGGCGCCATCATTTCATTTATTCAGATAATTCAGAAACCGAGCGCATCCGATCCCTCCATGGCGCATATTGGTAACCAAGGTTCCATTCTTTTTTATGGGACCTACATACTCTATTTCCTGTCATCCAGAGCACGGTAACCCCGTCAGGTCAAATGCACTCTCCCCCATTCACACTCTATTATATACTTTCATTTTGCTCCGGCCAATCTCTCTGGTTCATTCATTTCAAATCATTGATAAACAGCCTCCTTCTTCTGTAGCTGTCATTCAACTACCGTTGGCAGCGAAGAAAAACGACGTTACAAGATTATTCTACATAATTTCGTTATTTTTAATATGGCTATTCATATCTTCAGTTTATAATTATTTCAATTTGAAATCAGATTTTTCTTTTTAAATTTCCTTTAAAATTTTTCTTATTCTAAAACACTCGTAAACTATAATAAGATAAGCAAAAATCAATGTTATATATGATATCAAAACTCCATTAGAAAAGTTATTCCATACTATATTTATACCATGATAAAGTGTTGATAATAATCCAAATATTCCTGAAATCAGAAATAAATAAATTGTACTTTTGACAATTGAAATGGGAAGATTATAAAATGAGAAATAAGAGTATTTTTTGCTCCAAACAAGGCTTCTTAAAAATAAGATTACAAAAATACATCCACATGCCAATTCAAAATATTCATATCCAGTTAAAGGAGATTCAGGATACTTCATAACGCGGATGATTAATTTCTAAAAATGCAAGAAAAATATTATTAACTGATCTTAATATTGCATTCATTATTTAGACCATATTTTTATTAAAAGATTGGCTCAAGAGTACTTTAGCGTCATGCATGGAGATGTAATTTATTCTCTATGAGTGCGCAATAGATATATTTTTCGTTCCCATATTTCAGAGAAGAAGTTTAGAGAACTTATTCGTTTGTTTTCTCTTGATATTGAGGCCTCAAAAATATCAGTTTTCACAGGCATCAGTCGCAAAACAATCAATAAAATACTTCATGCCATCAGAGTAAGACTTGCCGAGCTATGTGAAGAGCAAGCCATTTTCTCGCAAGGAGTCTTTGAATGTGATGAGAGCTATTTTGGAGCCAGGCGCATTAGAGGTAAAAGAGGTCGGGGAGCAGCCGGTAAAATCATTGTTTTTGGCATCTATGAAAGATACACGGGAAGATCGCGCCCAACGTAAAAAGTCAGACACTAATTGAGATTATACGGAAGAAGATTCCCTTGAACTCGACAATCTATACCGATGGATTCCGTAGTTATTTGCCTCTTGCTCGATATGGATACCTCAAGCATGAAAGTATTGATCATGGCAAAAACGAATGGGCTCGGAATCAAATCCATGTGAATGGTATTGAAGGTTTTTGGGGCGTGTCAAAGACAAGGATGAGCAAGTTTAGAGGGCTCAGAGTATCTTTATTTTCTCTTCATCTCAAAGAATCTGAATACAGATTTAATCATCGACATGAAAATCTCTACCAACTCATTTTAACGAACCTTCGGAAAACTCCGCTAAAGTACTCTTGAACCAAAAGATTTGTTAGAAATTTCTTCAGTTTGATCTATAACAAACGGAATTTTCAAAGTAGCTGTAATCTTAACATAACTGTGTGCCTCTAAAATTAAAGATACTACATTCAATGAGTAAGTGCAACACGGAAGTGAACGGCAAGAGCTTCGAGAGGTGATCTAAAGCCGAGGCATTTTCTCGGTCTGGAATTAAAGATGTGGCAAATGGTGTTCAATTTGTTCTGTGAGATCAAGGCAAAGTCGATTTTCTTGGGAAGAAATCTTCTGACAAGCCTAATACATTGTTCAATACTGCCCTTGTCGCAACTCTTGTAAGGTCTTGCCAAAAAGGAGCGGGTTGCCAGTATTTCCTTAGTTTGCCGATGTTTTGTGTTTTCCTTGCCATTGTCGTAAGTGATTGTTTTGAGTAGGTTGGAATCTTGTAATGGAGACCATGATTTGATGAGAACCCGACTCATTTCGTCAGCCCCACAACGTTTCATTTTGGAGAGGCGCAGGAAGCGTGTTTTGCTGTCAATGCTGGCGCAGATGCAGTACGGAGATTCTCTGGATACAATAGTGTCAACCTCTAAATGGCCAAAATCCGCTCTGTCGCTTGCCTCTTGATCTCTATTGCAAATGGGGATTCTCCCCTGTATTTGGGGGCTTTTGTTACGGCAAGAGCTTCGTTTTTTCCTTTTCCTTCCTCCTCGGGCAAGCCAGTCAATCTCAAGTCGGGTCTTTCTGCGTAAATCCATTGGTAGATGGCTTCATGGCTGATCACGGAGTTGCCTCGTTTCATACAGAGCCTTCCTGATATGATTTGCGGGCTCCATCTCTGTTTGAGCCTCGATTCGACGCAGCAACAAAGCCGCAGTATTTTGAGCCTTGCCTTGGAATGAGGTTTGCTTTCCCTTTGCGTTGAGAGTCTGTGGGCTGACCATGCCCGGTAGAATGAGCCAAATATGTGCGTTTGAGCTCCCTTGCTGATCGTACTGGGCGATCTGTTGAGTAGGGAGGCTATCTGTCTTTGGCCCATCCCCTGTTCCTTCAACAGGGATATTTCTTCCCTCTGGCTTAACGATAATTGGCTGTACCTGGGTGGATGGAGTGTGCTATCTGTTTTCACGAGTCGGTGTTCTCATTTTTTAGTTTGAACCCCTTAGCTCTGGACGATTCCCCGGCTTGCCGGATGCCTGAAGTTGATTGTCGACTTCAGGCTTCTTTGCTCTCTCATGTGTTGCTCTTCGTTTTTGAACTCGGGCATTGATCTTATTTTGCAATTCACCAACTTTAGTAACAATCCGTCTCGCTGGATCACTATAAGGGCTGAATGAGGAACAACCTGCCCGTACGGGAGTAATTACAGGTAATCATATCCATGTATACGGTCCCATAAGAAGGATGACAAAATATACATTATCTTCGGGAAGACGTCGATATGATATACGAGCTTTTCCGTTATATCGTCCATCTTTTAGCACTTTCTCATAAGAATTCTGATTTTATCACGGAGGAAAACGGTTTGACGGCTTTGATTGAATCATCCGTTGGTATATAATCAATACTAAATGTATAGTATGGTTTGTCCTTCCCCGCGTCCATCAACGCTAACCATGATGGATGCTTCAATTTAATTTCCTCCATTTTTTCATCCGGGCAAAGTTCAAAAAGAATATCTTTTAACTCATTCCAACGGGTCAGGCGAACATTTGGAACAGGTTTATTTTGCAAATTAGTACAGGATAGTAGAAAATTCAGATATTGTTCACCGCATATAAAAACGTAAATAGCCCCTACATTAGTATCGTAGCCACGAAGAAAAACGGGAGTCAACCGTTCTGCGTATGTCGGAAGCTTCAAATTTTTTCCAATGACTTTTTCCCAAGAAGGTGGAGGCTGATCCAGAAAATTAAATCGGCGAATATTTCCTACTATATTGATAGAAAAACCTATAGAAAAAAATGTAAGAGCTATCAACGCAATCCCATAACAAAGTATTCTTTTTTTGACGGAATGAAAGAGATTTTCGACTTCCCCGTTTTAAAAATGAAATGATCCTTCATGGAAATTATAAACTTCAATCGATTTTTTTATCAGCACAAAGAATAAACGGAACAAATTATAAAAAACTAATATAAATCGTTAGGGAGCATGCTGCCAGTCGATATCATTCCTTTCAAGAATATTCTGAATTTCTCCAAAAGGAAAATTTCCCCATACTTCAATTGGGAAAGCTCCTACAGGATCAGAAATATGTCCAGCCATCCATTCTAAAAATTGCAGCCATCGTGGATCTGAATTATTAGATCTGGCATCAATCATATCTAACCATACAAGCGATACACCTTCCGTTGATAACAATCTGTTATCTATTTGTTTTGATCGTTCCGTTTTCAGTCGATCCTTATATATAAGGGTTTTGAGGGGCTCCATGTTTTTTTCCATACTTTTTCCACCACCTTTTATACAATTGCTCCGGCAATATTGTATCATATGGAAAATGTTCAGATTCCATCTTCTTCCTGTTTTTTTTATAATACACTACCTTCTTGTAAAACCATTCTGAAAACTTTTGGTATGATGCACCGTCTGCAAGAATAGCCGGTGCATACTCCATAGTTAACTCAGGCCTAGTTTTTTCTGCGCTGTCTTTTGGATATTTACTGAAAATCCATTCTATACCGAGCGGATCCCGAAAATCCTGCTCTGTAACTTTACCGGTTTCAAGAAGAAATGCTACTTGAGAAAAAAGAAATTTAAGAACCAAATTATCTTCTTGATCAAGATTTTTTTGATCTGCGTAAATGAATGAAATTGTTGACGCTACTTTTGCTATGTATCTTTGGTAAAAATCCTTTTTCTCCCTTTCCGCCAAAGAACTTTGGGGATCTGATAAACAAGAATAGTATATATGAGCATAGAACATCCAGCGATCTGCCTCATGTTCCAAATATTCGACCCTTGATTCCAAATCATTCAAATTATCAGGACCTGTTTCTTGTTGAGAAGTAATAGAAGAAGGATCTTGAGGCGAATTAAGAAAAGTATAAGAAATTATTATTCCAAAAATTATTCCTACTAAAATATTAAGCGTTAATATCATCAATAATTTTATTTTTGAAATATTTTTCATAATATCTGATTATAAAAACTAAAAATATTATTTTACGAAGCACTATATTTATTTGTTATCCTTACAGAAGTTGTTACATTTATTTTTCCCATCATTAACCATATTCAGATATTTCTCTTTTGCCTTGGCTACAATTTTTTCTCCTGAAGGGAAGGGAGCGGCGTGATTAAAATATTTAGTTCCTAATGGAGGCCTAATACCAAAATCTTTTGGGAGTATATATTTTTCCCATTCCCATTCTTCATCAGAACAAAATAGATTAAATATAATACCGTCCTTGCATTCACATTCAAATTCTGAAAATACCGTTATTTGCAATCCAAATATATCTGGAGCAGAAGTAATTAATTTTCCTTGTTCAAATATTCCTATTCTAATAACATCAAGAATAGGTTTAAGTTTAGGAAAACGTTTACCAATAATTTTTTCAGCTTCTTCTTTAATAGTTCGAGAAGCTGGATTTAACCCTCCATCTTCCAACGCAACTTCTCCCTCATATTCTAATTTATAAATATTTGTTTCTTCTATTTTTTCTTGTAAAAAATCATCATTATTTCCTAAATAATCATATCTATTTATGCATGTATTTCCGACAAACCCGTACAAATTCCATCCCCCTTCTTCGGCGATGGGATCACGATTGATCCACCTGCCATCAACCGGATTGTAATAGCGGTAATTGTAATAGACCAAGGAAAGTTCTGCATCGTTCATCTCGCTGCTCCACTGCACCGGCTGGACGAGGCTACCCGTACCGGTTACGGTCCCATAGGGTGAGTAATCGTAAGCCGCCGCGATCGTTCCCTGCGCGTCGAAGACTTCCGTGACGTTCTTGTTGAAGTCAATGCCATAGCAGTACAGGGCATTGTCTCGCACCAGGGCCAGGGGGCGCGTGGCTACTGGTTCCAAAGGATCCCACAACAGTGTCCGGAGCACGTTCCGGCTGTTGAGCATGTCCAGCGCAGCTATCTGCAGGTAGCCGCGGTACAGGTAGCGTTCATGGCTGGTGACCGTTCCGTTGACGGTTACTTTCTTCATGTAGCGGCGGCCCTGGTAGTCGTACCCGCATTCAACCACCGTAGCGCCGTCCTGGCTGGTGAAGCCCACCGCACGGTTGGCCGCGTTGTAAGCGGCCGTCCAGATACCCGTTGATGTTTTGATCAGCGTCTGGTTGCCCGAGGCGTCGTAGTGCGGCACGAAGGGGGCTTCCAGAGTTGAGAGTGGAGAGTTGGGAGTGGAGTTGGCGATGCTGGTGTACTGGTTGAGTTCGTTGGCTGTGTAGGCGAGTTCCTCGGCCAGTTCCTGCGCCGTCTTGCGGTTGCCGATGTTGTCGTAGCTGTAACCGTAGGGGGCGGTGCCCAGGGTAGCTGCGGTGAGTTCGTTTCTGCCGTTGTAGCTGAAGCTGTCATTGCGGGCAGCTTCGGTTCCCCGCTGCCGGGTGCGGGTGACCGGGCGTCCCAATGCGTCGTAGCTCTGGGTGCGCGAGACCGGCACGGTTTCTCCCAGATGGTAGTTGATGGCTGTTGCCAGGTCGCGGTGTTCTTCATAGGCAAGTTCCCTGACGATGCCGTTGGGCATCGCCAGGCTGAAGAGCAGGCTGCTTCCTGCCAGATAGCTGTAGGCGAATGTCTGTTCTTCTCCTCCGTGCATGATTCCGGCACTGGCAAGCCGCCCGTTGGCTTCATACCCCTGGCTGACTTCCTGAAGAACGGTGGTTCCCTGCTTTAAGGCGTAGCCGGAGGAGCGGCCATAGGCGTCGTAGTTTTCCTGAAGCTGATAAGCGCTTCCCCCGATGGTGATGCTATCGGTGTCCGGTTCGCTGTATTGGTTGTAGGAGATGGTGCGCGTACCGGAAGCGTCCGTCACCCGCATCAGCTGGTTGAGGTAGTTGTAGGCGTACTGGATGCCGGGCGTGGAGTCGCTGTAGGAGACGGAGGTGTTGACCCCCTTTTTCAGGTTGTAGCCCCAGGTGGTGACGATCCCCCGCGCGTCCGTGAGGGTCGATTTGAGGTTCAGGGCGTTGTAGGCGGTGTCTTCATGGGTGCCGTCCGCGTAGGTTTTGCGCACCAGCAATCCCGTGGCGTCATCGTAATTCCAGGCGGTGACATCCCCGTCCGTGCGTCCCGTGGGATCGGTGGTGATGTCGCCGGCATCCTCCCGGAAGGTGGTGAGGCTGACCATTCTGTCGGCTTCGTCGTAGGCAAAGAGCAGGGGCTGGATGGCCGTGCCCCATTCGGCAGTCTTTCGGCCCCGGAGGTCGTACTTGTAACGGGCTGCATTCCCGAGGGCGTTGGTGACCACGGAAGGCTGGTCAAAGAAGGGATCGTAGGCGGTAGAAGTCGTGTTGCCCGCCGCATCCGTCACCGAGACGGTGCGCCCCGCAAGATCGGTACGCGTTGTGGTCGTGTTGCCCCGGCCGTCGGTGCTGGCGTAGATGACGCCGGTTTCCGCATAGGTGCGGGTTTGGCTGGTAGTGATGCCCGCGTGGTCCGTCTGCGACGTGGTGAACCCGTCGATGACTGTAGCGGTGGCCGTGACATTGGAAGTGGGAATGCTGCTTTTTTGCGTCCGCAGGGCGCCTGTTCCGTATTCGCTCCACTGCGTGGATATATTTCCCCTGGGGTCGATGGAAATGACTTTGCCTTCCAGCGTGGACGAGAGGACGGAAAGAAGCGTCTTCTGCGTCTCGTCATAGGTGCCGCCCTGGCCGTTGTTCCTGGTCGCCGTGACGACACGGTACACCCCGTCTTCGGCTTGTTCCACGCCGTAGCTCCACGCGGTGATGCGCGAGTTGGACACGGTGGCCGGATCGGCAAGCTTCCAGGTTTCCTTGACCTTGTTGCCGAAGGCGTCGTATTCCCACAGGGTCGGGGCCATCGTTGTGGCCGCGGTTTCCGCATCCGTCTGTGTTTTGGTGAGCTGTCCCTTGGCGTTGTAGGTGTTTCTCGTGTACATGAACCCGCCGACGGTGTTGGGGACGCCCGTGCGCAGGGTTTCCCCGATTCCATTGACGATGCTGCGCTGCAGTTCGGTTTCCGTTTCACCGGACACGGCTTTCGTGAAGGTCCGCACACCGTCATTGGCCAAGTCAATGGAGTAAGCCAGATGCCGCTGCCCCGTGCCGGATTCCTCCAGGGCCGTTCCGTCCGGGGCGCTGCGCGTGATGAATGTGGCTCCCGAGGGGATGGTACGCGTGGTCGTCAAGCCGTCCCGGCTGTAGGCGTAGATGGTGGTCCGGCCCAGAATGTCCGCCATGGATACGGTTCTTCCCAGCAAGTCGTACTCCGTGCTTTCCTCGGTCGTCATGGCCCCCGTATCCCGGCGCGTGGAGAGGATGCGTCCCGCCGCATCCCGCGCGTAGGTGGTGATGGTTTCCGGCGTGACGACGGTTTCCCCGTCCGTCACGCCGGAGCGGGTTGTTTCCATCAATTGTCTTGCCGTGTCGTAGGCATAGTCCGTTCTGACGCCGTCTTCATCAATACCCCACAGCAGGCGCCCGTCGCACATCAATTCGCGCTGCGTCACCCGGCCGTTGCCCGCCGTCCTTTTCACCCACCGGTTCTGCGTGTCAAATTCGTAAGAGGCGCTGTCTGTGATGGCCCATTCCCCGCTGCTGAGCAGAACGTGGCTTTCCTCCCTGACGCGCTGCCCTTCCGCCGTGATCCAGGCAATGGTGCGCGTGCTCTGTCCCGGCACGGTTTCCCCGTTGAGGCGCGTTTCAACCGTTTCCGTGTAGAGGGCGCCGTGTTCCGTCGTGGCCGCGTAGTCGTGCCAGGTTTGCACGCCGTTGAGGTCCCGGGTCATCCGCATGCGTCCGCGGGCATGGATGTTGGCGGCGCCGGCCAGCCATTGTTCCGTGGCCGTCAGGCGCGTGCCCGTCACTCCCAGCCCCGTGACCCGCTTTTCCGTCCTCTTGACGTGGTTGGCCGTCGTGTATTTCCAGGCGGTGGACGCCAGCGTTTTGATGTGCCCTTCCAGCGGAAGCAGCTCTACCGTTTCCGTGGCGGGTTCGTCGTTGAAGTCGGCTTCTCCCGAATAGGCATAGGTGTAGCGCGTGATGCGCCTGCCGCTTTCCGCCCACGGTTCGTCGCGGGTAAGCAGGCGGCCGTAGAGGTCATACGCGTAATGAATTTGGCTGCCGTCGGGAGCCGTTTCCGTCTTGAGCCGTCCGCACTGGTCGTAGGCGTATTGCGTGGTTTGCGCCTCCGGACTTTGGTAGCCTTCCACCCGGGTGAGCAGCAGGTCGCCTACGTCCGTCGTTTGATAGATGGAGCAGGTGCGCGCCGCCATGATGCCCCCTTTGGAGATTTCCGTCACCAGCTGCCAGACCGAGTCTTCCGGTTCCACCTCCGTGCGCGTGCGGGTGGTTGTAATCGCCTCTTCTCCCGTCCCCCTCCGCATGTTCCACGCCAGGCCGTTTTTCCACCAGGTGACGGCATAGGGCTGCCTGGCCGGCGTCTGCTCCGTGATGGTGAATTGGCCGTCCGTGGAAAGGGAGAGGGCAAACGTTTTGAAGGGAACGCCTGTAACGCTATAAAATCCCTGTTCGTCCGTTCCGGTGATTTGCCCCGGCGTGTAGAGCGCGATGAGGTAGCCCGCGGCCGTGACGTTTTCCACGTTGAGCAGGCCGTCCCACAGGTTCCAGATTTGCCTGAGGGAGCCGTCCTGGGCATGCCTGACGTCCAGATAAGTGGCGACATTGGAGATGACCTGCCTGTCGGCCGTGGTGTAGGTGAGGAGCGTTCCTGTTTCCGCCGAGAAGAGGTAGGCGCTGCCATCCATGACGGTCCATTGCAGGCAGGATTGCCCCTCCACCGTGGCCAGAGCCGCGCGCCCTCCGCCCGACGTGTCCACCCCGATGGGCAGCACGGACCCGTCCGTGTAGCAGCGCATCGCAATCACCCGGTCTCCCTGCACCAGATTGAACCGCACTCCGGGCACAATGCCCCCTTCGGGCACGTCCAGACGGCTGTTCAAGGGATGGTTGTAGGCCAGAGACACCGGGTTTTCCAGGCCGGAGATGTTTTCCTCAGCCCTCAGTTCCAACCGCCCCGCAGGAAGATTTCCCAGCCCCCTGAATGCCCCAAAGTTGCACGACCAGTACATCAGCGTAGCCGTGCTTTCCGCCGTCACGCTGCACCCTGCCGAGGAGTAGTTCCCCAGTGTGCTGCTTTTCACACCCGCCGCAGAGCCCGACCGGGCCAGCGACGGGGAGGGCGGCGTTCCGCCGCTGTTATCACACGTGTCTCCCTCGCACGGGCACTTCTCAGGTTCCTCCTTGCCGCCCGGCTCCGTCGGAACCACGTCGATGCTGTAGTTGCAGATGGAGACGTTGTCTTTTTCAGGCTTGTAGTCGATGTTGGTCTGGTTGACTTCCCAGCTGTAAGCGCCGGAAGGCGCTGCGCCCCGCCGGTGCCCGTGTGGTATTTGTGGCCGCCCTGGTCTCCCGCCTCCTGCGAGTTTTCCTTCAGGTCCACCTGCGCCACCACCTTGCCATTGGAGTCCTTCACCTCCAGGCTGCCCCAGTCGTCCACCCCCAGGAAGAGAGAACAGGTGCCGTAGAGCTTTTTGCCGTCCGCTCCTTCCGGGATGGTGAAGGTGCCGTAGGTGCTGTACCCGTCCGCCGAGGTGCTGGGAGGACCTACTTTGTGGTTGTCTTTTTCGTGGATTGGTTCAAACGGCAGCGGATCGGGCTCCGAAGCGGTGCGCATGCCCCGCAGCATGGGTTTGGCCGTAGAGCCGAAGTACCATTTGCGATAAGCAGGAATGGAAGAAGACTTGCTGCCAGGAGTAGCAGCTGGAGTGTTCATAAGGTATTAAGGTGTTGGGATTGATGAACGAAATGAGATGAGGATGATCATCTTTATAGGAGCATGATCTATATTTAATGTCAACAGATTTTTTTGTTTGATTGAGAAATATAACGAATATTTTCCATCAAAAAAAATAAGTATATTATTTTTATAATCAATACCTCCGTACTATTGACACAAATATTATCTATTTGTTAAAAAAGATACGCAGGGAATGATTTCTTGTTTATGTCAGTTAAATTTCTATGAAATTCAGATGAGAAAGGTTTCCCGTTTCCGTAGACCCCGTACCATTCCGCCATGCTCGTATTTCGGCGCGCATTCTGGGAGATTTGTCCACTTCTATCGACAGAAAGAATTTCCTGTGCTCCTACACCAGCACGAAACATGGTTGAAAAGCTATCCTTTGGAGGGATACCGCGTGAGTGGTCCTTCCCTGTATTCCGCGCCATCGGGAAATGGTTGCCTTGCTGGAGCACCGTACAGAATTCCTGTGGTGGTGGGACGGATCGCCGAACCCTATGGCGTCGTGATGGACTGTATGGGAGTGCTCAGCCATGTTCCCGGCCGCTGCAAATGTGTGGAACTGAACTAGTCAGCATGCAACATTATGAGATATGCACATAGCCCATGTGAATGATGAATGCCGGCAAAATCAAGCAGATTGAAACCTTCCTGGGAACCGAAGAAAACTTTTTCCAGGTGCTTACCGGAGCGGACAAGCATCCGGAATGTGACCATGCGAAACATCAAAACACACTCCCTTAAGCAGCTTCAGAGCATCGATGTGGACTATATCTTCAATTGACGCGCTCCACCTCCAGGCAGGCGGCCAACAGCCCCGCGAATGGGCATTCCGGCAAATTTTCCTTCCCTCAGCTACTTGGCTAATATTAAATAACGGCATATGAAACGGTTTTTCTTTTCTGCTCTGGCGCTTTGCATTTGTGCCGCTACTCCTCTTTCAGCCCAGTCCAGGACGGGGGCTCCTACTCAGTCCACGGACGATTACAACCAGAGCCAGTTCTGGATCGGCAATTTTCTGGAGGGGCAGTATGTGGTGCATCTCAGCCGTATTGTAGCCGTAGCCCAGCACAGGTATATCCTAGATAATGCCTGCATGGTGCATGAGGTGACCCTCATCACCATGGGGAATACGCCCACCAAGTTTTATTATCTGGAAACGCTGGGACAGGGGGCGGGAATCAACGCCATCAAGAATGTGACCGAACGGGCGAAGGAACTCGGTTCCGGCGCCGTCAACCGGGCGACCGGAGGCGGCATCAATCCGGATACGACCGTCGTCAAGGCGTATCCGAATACGAATACGGTCGAGTTCCGCGTGGCTACGCTGGAACAGCTCAACAAGATGTATGCCTCTCTCCTGAAAGCGTGGCAGGACGGAAAGGGAAGGACTTTCAAGCCGTAAAGGTGGAAAGAAAGACTGAATACTAAAGATTAAAGACTAAAGTTGTTGAGGTCCAGGGACGGAATGTCCGGGCACTCGCTTTTTGGTCTTTGATCTTTTGTCTTCCGTATTTGAGACCTCGACCTCAAATATATTTCCGCTCTATCATGTGGGCCTTCAAGGGGTCCGCGGCAAAGAGGTGGGTGAGGCCGATGGCCAGGGCATCCGCGGCATCGGATTCCGGCGTTTCCCGGAGTTCCAGCAGGGCGCGCACCATGAAGGCGACTTGCGCCTTTTGCGCCCCGCCCCGCCCCACGACGGAGAGTTTGACGCTTTTGGGGGAGTATTCCATGATGCGCAGTCCGGCTTCCGCCGCGGCAATGACCACGGCCGCCTTGGCCGCTCCCATCGTGATGGCGGTCTGGTGGGACTGGACGTAGATGATGCGTTCCACCGCCATTTCATCCGGCTCCCATTTGTCAATGAGGTTGCCCAGATGCTGCTTGATGGCCAGCAGGCAGCCGGACTGGGACACGGTCCGGGGAATGGACAGCGTGCCGTAGTCCAGGGCATGCGCCCGTCGGTGGTCGCCTTCCACCACGGCGTATCCCGTATTGCGGATGGCTGGGTCTATGGCAAGAATACGCATGGGACAGGGGTTCTTCCCCGCCGTTCCTTGTGATTCCTAGCGCCTGCGGCGCTTGGGAGCCGCGTGCTTGGGCTTGCGGACGGAGCGCACGGGCTCGTCTTCCAGAAGGGCGGAGTAAGTGTAGTTGAAGCCTTCCAGCTTTTTGCGGGCAATGGGTTTGCCGATGAAGTTTTCCACGGCGGCGGCAAAGTCCACTTCATCCGCCGTCATGATCGTGAAGGCGTCTCCCGTGGCTTCGGCACGGCCCGTACGGCCGATGCGGTGCACGTAGTCTTCCGCGTTTTCCGGAACGCGGTAGTTGATGACGTGGGTGACGCCGCTGATGTCAATGCCGCGCGCGGCCACGTCCGTAGCCACCAGAATGTCGTATTTGCCGGCCTTGAATCCCTTGAGCGCCTCCATGCGTTCCTTCTGAGGAATGTCGGAGTGCATGACGGCCACTTCGCCGCGATAGCCGTGCTGCTTGAGCATGCCGCATACGGCGTCCGCCTCCTTGCGGGTGCGGGTGAAGATCATGACGGAGTGGAAGTCCGTTCCCTTGAGCAGGGCCAGCAGCAGTTCGTCGCGCTGGTCCAGAGCCACCGGATAGATGGCGTGGTTGATGGTGGCGGCCACTTCCCGGCGGGCGATGGTGACTTCCGCGGGGTCTGTGAGGCACCATTTGGCAAATCCGGCGATAACCGGAGGCATCGTGGCGGAGAAGAAGAGGGTCTGCCTGCCCTCCCACGGGCACAGGTTGACGATTTTACGGACGATGGGCAGAAAGCCCATGTCCAGCATGCGGTCCACTTCATCCAGCACCAGAGCCTTGATTTCTCCGAAGCGCATCGTGCCGCGGTAGAAGTGGTCCACCAGGCGTCCAGGCGTGGCGACGACGATATCCGCGCCCTTTTTCAGCTCTTCCGTCTGCTTGCCGTAGCCCAGGCCGCCGTACAGCAGGGCCACTTTCAGCCCGGTGAATTCGCCGTATTCGGCAAAGGCTTCCGCCACCTGGTCCGCCAGTTCGCGGGTGGGTTCCAGCACCAGTATCTGGGGCTTGCCCATCGGCTGTATCTTGGTCAGCAGCGGCAGGGCGAAGGCCGCGGTCTTGCCCGTTCCCGTCTGGGACGCTCCGATCAGGTCCCTGCCCTCCAGGATGATGGGGATGGCCTGCTCCTGAATGGGGGTGGGATGTTCATAACCGCATTTTTCCACCGCCTTCAAGACGGGTTCCGATAGGCCTAATTCTGAAAATAACATTGATTTTGTATGTTTGATAAACGCAAGACCCCCAACGCGGCGCCGGACGGCGAGGCAGGCGGGGTCAGGAAATAAACGGATTGGTCAGCAATTCGTTTTTCACGGTGGTGTATGGTCCGTGGCCCGGGAAGATCATGGTGGTGGCCGGCTGGTTGAGCACTTTTGTTTCTATGCCTTTCTTCAGCAGGCGCAGATTGCCGCCGGGAAGGTCCGTCCTGCCGATGGAACCGGCAAAGATGACATCCCCGGTGAACATAATCCCCTCGTCCGGAAGATCGTACACGATGCTGTCCGGAGAATGGCCGGGCACCTGGTGCAGGTGCCAGAGCAAACCGCCCCAGTTGGCCGTATGGATGTCGGACGTGAGCACCTCATCCACCACGAAGGGCTGGACGTTGAGGGGGAGCCCCCACGCGTCGCGGGCCATTTTTTCAAGTGTCAGGTTCTCATTGTACGGCTGGCCGGCATGAATGCGGCAGTCGAAAATCTGGCGCATCCGGCAGGCATCCTCCACATGGTCAAAGTGCTGATGGGTGATCAGCAGGTCCGTGATGATGATGTCGGGTTTTTTGGAGTAAATCCAGTCCGCGAATCCGGAGGGAGCGTCCACCGCCACATAAGTGTTATCCTTTGTCTTGAAAAGATAACCATTACAGGAAGCTACTCCGCCCGTATAAACACGAATCCGATCCATGGGGAGGGATTGTAATGGAATCGGCGGGGATATCCAGTACAAAGACAGGGCATGCAACCCGCTTTATGTCATTTTTATAAAGCCGCCCTGCATCAGGCTCCACGGGATGACGTGCCCGGCTTCCATGGGCACTACTTTCTGCCCGTATCCTTCATAAGCGTCCGGCACCAGCATTTCCCGCCTTTCCAGGCGCACCGTTTTGGAGGGCGGCGTGAGTCCGTACAATGCGCACGCATGGCCGGAAACAAATCCCTGCAGGCGGTTCAGCGCATTGTGTTCTTCAAACAGGGCAGCCAGGCGCGGCAGGGCGATGGGAGCGGTAAACACGCCGGCGGCGCAGCCGCAGGCTTCCTTGGCATGGACGGGATGAGGCGCCGAGTCACTGCCGAACATGAGGCGGGGATGTCCGGACAGGGCGGCTTTCAGCAGCGCTTCCCGGTCTTCCGGCCTTTTCGCGATGGGTTTGCAAAACAGGTGGGGGCGCAGCATGCCGCCCGCCACGTCGTCCAGCGTGATGAGAAGATGCTGCAGGGTGACGGTGGCCGCCAGATTTTCAAATTCGTCCAGAAGCCGGACGGCGGCAGCCGTGGTGATATGCTCCATGCAGATGGTCAGCCGGGGATATTGTTCCGCAAGCTTCCTGTAAATACCCAGGAATTCCGTTTCCCGGTCCATTACGAATCCATGGGTTTCACCGTGCACCAGCAGGGGAATGCCCATTTCCTGCATCATGGACATGGTGGCTTCTGCGTCCTTCATGGCCTTCACACCGCCTTCGCTATTCGTGGTAGCCCCCGCCGGATAAAGCTTGATCCCGAAAACCAGGTCCTTGAGCCGCTCCAGCTCCCTTTCCGTGTAAGAGCGGAAAAACGCCGTCATATAGGGCTTGAATACATCGCCGCCGCAGGCGTCCATAATGCGGCCGCGGTAGGCCTGCACCTCCTCCGCATCCGCTACGGGGGGAACCAGGTTGGGCATGACGACCGCCCCGGCGAAGGAGGCGGAACTCAGGGGGGCGACCAGTTTCAGCATGTCGCCGTCCCTCAAATGAAGATGCATGTCCAGCGGAGAGTGCAATTCCAGAATCATGCGGGCATCATGCCGGAAGCAACTCCCGAAATCAAGCATGGTCCCCCGCCCTCGGAAAGGAAGCGGCATTGCCGAAGGAAAACGCGGGAACGGTCCGTTCCGTTCCTTTTCCTGAAAAGACAGGGACAACTACCGCAGAGATGACCCATGCCGCCTCCGGCAAATCGGGCACAAAAAAACCGCCCGGAGGCGGTTGTTTCTGCAATGCAAGGTGGCGAAGCGGACGGGGCTCGAACCCGCGACCTCCAGCGTGACAGGCTGGCGCTCTAACCGAACTGAGCTACCGCTCCATAACCTTGACTGCCGTCCCCTGCCTTGCGGTGAGGACGTGGGGTTTATATACGCCTGAAAATATTCTGACAAGAAAAAAAGTTTATTTTTGCAACCGGAAACGGTCGGCTGTGTTTATCATTGAAGAGATTTATCATTTTAACTTTCTATTTATTTCAAAATAATAACAACTTCCCTGCATTATTTATTTTAGTTTGACAACTATTCACTGCATTTGACATAAAAGCCATATGATCCAACCTGCCATAGATATTACCACCTCCGTCCACAAGTTTGAAACCATTCTCTACCAGTTCAAAAGGGACAATCTGAACGAGGTGGACGAGAACCATTACCAGAAAATCATGGGGCTCTCCGTCCGCCAGATGAACGCCCTTGGGGCTCTCAACAGGCTCATGACCAACCGCCATGAGGGCATACCGCTGAAGACGCTGGCCCACCACCTCCGCATGAGCGTTCCCTCCACGTCTCTGCTGGTGGACAGCATGGTGAAGAAAGGCCTGTTCGACCGCAAGGAAAACCCGCGCGACAGGCGTTCCCTCTGCATTCGCCTTTCCGAGGAGGGAGAATCCAGATTCCAGCTGCTTTACAACGGCATGAAGAAGCGCCTGGATTCCCTGTTCGGCATCCTTTCCGAGCAGGACCAGGAAGATTTCTGCCGCATTGTGGACACCCTTTACACCCACGTTTATACCAAGTAATACCATATGAACACACACACGCATGAACGGAAAATTCCGCTCCGCCTGCTGGCCGGCTCCGGACTGCTTTTCAGCCTCATGATGCCGGGTTACTCCCAGGGAATGCCGGGGGCTCCCGCCAAACCCAGTACCGTGCTCGTCCAGAAGGCCAGCACGATCGACAGCGCGGTGAACAAGAAATACATAGGCCAGGTGGAATCCATCGACCGGGTTACCGTGCAGCCTCGCGTTTCCGGCAACATTGTGGCCACAAGGTTCCGGGAAGGGAACGTAGTCAAGCAAGGCGACCTCCTTTTTGAGATAGAAGACACGCGCTACAAGGCCGCCGTGGAAGAAGCCGAGGCCAAAAAAGCGCAGCTGGAAGCCAAGCTCCTTTACGCCAAGAACAGTTTTGAACGCTATAACAAGCTGCTCGCCTCCAAATCCGTCTCCATGGACACGGTGGAAAACGCCAAAAGCACCATGCACGCCCTGGAAGCGGAAATACAGTCAGCAGACGCCTCCATCATCGTGGCCAAGGATGACCTGAATTACACCAGAATCATGGCTCCCATCACGGGCCGCACGGGCAGGGTCACGTTTTCCACGGGCAACTACATCACCCCTACTTCCGGCTCCCTGGTGACCATCACAGGCATTGAGGAAGTATACGTGAAGTTCCCCATCAGCGAACGCGACTTCCTTTCCCTGTTCGGCACCCAGGATGACATGAAGAAGGAGGCCATCGTCACCCTGACCCTGGCCAACGGCAAGGCCTATGCCCATCCGGGCAAGGTGTTCATGACGGACAACACCGTCCAGACTACCACGGACACGCTGAATGTCTGGGCCAAATTCCCCAACCAGGAGGATATGCTGACTCCCGGCGGCGTGGTGACCGTCAATCTCTCCAAGAAGAATGTGGACCGATTCCCGGCCGTGAACATCTCCTCCGTCATGCATGACGCCTACAAGAGCTATGTTTACGTCGTAAACGACCAGGGCGTGGTGGAACGCCGGGACGTCACGCTGGGCAACACGGTCAACAACGAACAATGTTTCAGCTCCGGCGTCAAGGAAGGGGAAGTCATCATCATCGACGGCATGCACAAGGTGCGTCCCGGTGCCAAGGTGAACCCCGTGTATTCCACTCAAAACTGATATTTCCATGATTGCGGACCTGTTTATCAAACGTCCCAAATTCGCCATTGTCATCGCCATCCTGATGGTGCTGGCCGGGCTGCTTTGCCTGGAAAAGCTGCCTGTGGCGGAATATCCGGAAATCGCCCCCACCAGCATCAATGTGCAGGCCACCTATACGGGAGCCAGCGCCCAGGTGGTGATGGAAACCCTGGCCTCCCCCATTGAGGAGGAACTCAACGGCCTGGAAAACCTGATCTACTTCTCCTCCAAGTCGGACAACACCGGCGGCTATTCCCTGTCCCTGACGTTCAAGAGCGGCACGGACTCGGACATCAACATGGTGAACGTCCAGAACGCACTCAAACGGGTGGAATACAAGCTGCCCAAGGAAGTGACGGACCAGGGCATCAAGATCAGGAAGCGTTCCTCGGACATCCTGGGCTTCTTCGCCTTCCGCTCCACCAACATGAGTTCCCTGGAGCTGAACAACTTCGTCAAATCCAGGGTGAAGGACGAAATCGCCCGCGTGCCGGGCATTTCCGCCATCAACCTGATGCCGGAAAAAAACTACAGCATGCGCATCTGGCTGGACGCCCTGCGTATGTCCGCCCTGAACATCACGCCCGATGACGTTTCCAACGCCATCAAGGCGCAGAATGTTCAGGCTGCCGCCGGTTCCATCGGTTCCGAAGGGGAAAACAACTTCATCCAATACAAGGTGAACGTTACCGGGCGCCTGAAGACGGTGGAAGAATTCAGCAAGATCATTGTCCGCACAGGTCAGGACGGCCATGTCACCCGCCTGGACGACATCGCCAGAATCGAACTGGGTGCGGAAACCTATTCGGGCAGCAGCCGCAACAACGGGGAAGACTCCGTGAACATGGCCGTGTATCGCCTTGACGACGCCAACGCCATGGAAGCCATGACCGGGGTGAAGGACGCCCTGCAGGAGCTTTCCAAGCGCTTCCCTCCCGGCGTTTCCTATGAGGTGAGCTACGACCCCACGCAGTATATTTCCGCCACCATGGCGGAAATCGTGGAAACGCTCGTCATCGCCCTCATCCTGGTGGTGGGCATCACCTACCTCTTCCTGCAGGACTGGCGCGCCACCCTCATTCCGGCCCTGGCCATTCCCGTTTCCCTGATCGGCACATTCGCCATCCTGTACCCGCTGGGTTTCTCCATCAACGTGCTGACCATGTTCGGCCTGATTCTGGTGATCGGCTCCCTGGTGGACGACGGGATCATCGTGGTGGAAAACACCATGCGCATTCTGGAGACGGAGGACCTGCCCCCGGAAGAGGCCACCAAAAAGAGCATGCACCAGATTACGGGCGCCATCATCGCCACCACGCTGGTAACGGTGGCCATTTACGTCCCCATCGCCTTCTTCGGCGGCATGGTGGGCAACATCTACATGCAGTTCTCCGTAACCATGTGCGTGGCGCTCTGCCTTTCCGCCGTAAACTCCCTGACGCTCAGCCCCGCCCTGTGCGCTCTGCTGCTGAAGAACAGGAAGGGCAAGAAGCAGAAAAGGTTCAATCTTTTCCGGCCTTTCAACGCCACGCTGGAATGGGCTCGCCAGAGCTACATCAAGTGCGCCGGCGTCATGGTGCGCCGCGCGTGGCTCACCCTGATTCTTCTGGCCGCAGTCTTCGCCGCCAACTGGAAACTGTTTGAAACCGTTCCCAAATCCTTCCTGCCCAAGGAAGACAAGGGCACCGTCTTTTGCGACATCCAGCTTGCGCCCGGCGCCACCCTGGGCCGTACGGAACAGGCCCTGCGCAGTGCGGAACAAAAGCTCATGGGCATCCCCGGCGTACGCCAGGTTTCCTCCACCTCCGGCTTCAGCTTCATGGGTGGGAACGGGGAAAACCTGGGCATGTGCATCGCCCAGCTTGATTCCTGGGACAAACGCAAGACTCCGGAACTCTCCGTGGATTCCATTATCCATCAGGCCTCCAACCTGTGCGATGAGATTCCCGCGGCCAAGGCCACCGTCTTCAGCCCGCCGGCCATCATGGGGCTGGGCCTGACCGGCGGCGTCTCCTTCATGCTCCAGGCCAGCGGGAATGAAACCCCAAAGGATCTGGAGCGTGAGCTGGAAAAACTGATTGACCAGATTGAAAAACTCCCGGGAGCCCTGTTCCCGCGCAGCTCCTATGAGGCGAACACGCCCCAGCTTTTCCTGAACATTGACCGTGAAAAGGCGCAGAGCATGCACGTGCCTGTCAACCGTATTTTCACCACGCTTCAGAGCAAGCTGGCCTCCATGTACATCAATGACTTCAACCTGATCGGCTACACGTTCAAGGTGAAAATGCAGTCCGCACCGGAGGACCGCACCACCATCAACGACATCATGAACACCTACATCCAGAACGATCAGGGCCAGATGGTGCCGCTCAGCTCCGTGGCCACCCTGTCGTACATGGTGGGGCCCCGCCAGATCGCGCGGTTCAACCAGCTCATGTCTGCGGAAGTGACCGTGCAGACTAGGCCGGGAACCAGCAGCGGGGACCTGATGAACCAGATTGAAGCCATTCCCCTGCCGGAAAACTACTCCATCACCTGGACGGACATGAGCTACCAGGAGCGCCAGAACGACGGAAAGATCGTCCTGCTGATGGGCCTGGCCCTGCTCTTCGGCTACCTGTTCCTGGTGGCCCAGTATGAAAGCTGGACGGTTCCCATCTCCGTGATTGTCTCCGTATCCGTGGCTCTTCTGGGCGCCCTGCTCGGCTTGCTGATCTGCAACACGCCCCTGAGCATTTACGCCCAGCTCGGGCTGGTCATGCTCGTAGGCTTGGCCGGGAAGAACGCCATCCTGATGGTGGAGTTCTCCAAGGCGGAGCGCGAACACGGCGTCCCCATCCAGCAGGCGGCCCTGGAAGGAGCCCGGCAGCGTTTCCGCGCCGTGATGATGACGGCCATCTCCTTCATCATCGGTGTGTTCCCGATGGTGATCGCCTCCGGGGCGGGAGCGGAAAGCCGCAAGGCCATCGGCATCACCACCTTCTATGGAATGATCCTGGCCACGATCGTGGGCATTCTATTCATTCCGGCTCTGTACTCCATGTTCCAGCGCTACCGGGAGTGGGTGAAAAACCTGTTCTCCGGCAAGGCCGGCTAATGGGTCTCCGGGATCTTCCATCCGGACGGAGCGGCTCATCCGCTCCGTCCTTTTTCATTTCCGGAATTTGTAAATTCCACCATTTTCTTAAAAAGAAATAAAATCTGAAAATCAGCATGTTACGCAGAAAAAAATTGATCAGGTTTTCCCAGCTTCCCGAAGATAGACGCCGTTTTTTCTATCTTGCATGCCGGTCTGGTCCAATTATGATGCACCGTACATGAAACAAACTCCATTACTCCCTATCCTCCTTGCATCGGCCGCCCTCCACGCCCAGGCAGTCCCGGCCCCCATGGAAGTGACCGCCCACGAGTCCGCAACCATCTGGACACAGGGCTACGGAGTCGGAAACGGCAGGCTGGGAGCCCTTTCCTATGGAGAATTCCCCAAGGAAATTCTCGTCCTCAATGAAGAAAGCATCTTTGCCAAGTCCAGCATTGTCCCCAGGGAGGGCGCGGCGGAAGGCCTGAAAGAGGCCAGGGAATTGTGCGCCCGCGGGGATTATAAAAAGGCGGACGAAACTTTCCGCAGCAAAGTCCTGTCAAACAAATCCTCCTCCGGCAGCTACCAGCAGGGCGGCCTGCTTGACGTCCAGTGGCAGGATCTGCCCCCCTCCACTTCTTTCTCCAGAAAGCTGGACATGAAAGACGGGAAGGCCCAAATGGACGTACATTTTGCAGACGGGGCACTGAAAACGGAACTGGTCGCCGCTCCATATTCCGATTGCATCGCCTACCGCATGGCCTGCACCCTTCCCAAGGGCTGCACCGTTACCCTCTCCCTGCGCCATCCGGATAAAAAATCAGAAATCACTCCAACCAGGGACGGATGGATTCTCAAAGGCCAGGGCCACAACGGAGGTACCCGCTTTGAAAATGCCGTCAGAGTGCAGGCCATCGATGGACGCGTTTCCCTGGACGGCGGCATTCTCAGGATAGACAACTGCAAGGAACTGCTCGTCCTCTCCTCCACTAAAACCGACTACAACAGCCGGAAACCGGACAGCCCGCTGAAAAACGACCTGGGAACCCTCAACCGGAACATTCTGGACGCCGCTTCCAGGGCAGGATGGAAAAAGCTGGAACAGGAAACGGCCAAATACTTTTCCGAACGCATGATGCGCTGCCAGGTGGACATTGGAGACACGCCCGCCGAAACCGCTCAAAAAACGACCCCCGAACGCCTCCAGCTGGTCAGGCAGGGAGGCAAGGACCCGGACCTGATTGAACAGCTTTTCCAGTTCGGCCGCTACTGCATCATTGCCAACACGCGCCCAGGCGCGCTGCCCTGCGGCCTGCAAGGACTGTGGAACCCGGATCTCAACGCCGCCTGGAAAGGGTGCTTCTTCCTGAACATCAACTGCCAGATGAACCAGTGGCCGGCCGACGTGACCGGACTGGGGGAATACCACCGCCCCTTCCTTGAATTCGTGGTCAGCCTTCAGCCCACCGGTGAAAAATTCGCCCGCTTCCTGAAACTTGACGGCTTTTGTTTTGCCCACAACGTGGACTGCTGGAAGGAAACCTACTATGTCGGGAACGTACCCGAATACTCGGCCAGCCTGATGAACGGGGCATGGGCCTGCGCCCACCTGATGGACAGCTACCGCTTTACGGGGGACAAGGCGTTCCTGAAAAAATCCATTCCCATTCTGGAATCCAACGCCCGGTTCATCATGTCCTGGTTCCAGAAAGACGGGAAAGGGCGCTATATCTCCGGTCCGGGAACTTCTCCGGAAAACATCTTCAGAGTCCAGGACGAGACAGGAAAAAAAATCAACCTTTCCGTCTCCAACGGCTGTTCCCATGATCTCCTGCTCGGCAGGGAATCCCTGCGCAACTACATTGCCGCGTGCCGGGAACTCGGAATCAATACGCCAGTACTGGCAAAAGCCCTCCAGTTCCTGCCGCACATCCCCCCGCCGGCCATCGGGGAGGACGGCCGCATCCGGGAATGGCAGGAACCCTTTGAGGAAGTCCAGAAGGGGCATCGCCACATCAGCCACCTGTACGGCCTGTTCCCGGGAAATGAATGGGATGTGCTCAACACCCCTGAATACGCCGCCGCCGTCAAGAAATCCGTGGACTACCGCCGCAGCTTTACCGGAAAAAGCGGCATATGCACCGGCTGGAGCACCGCGTGGCTGATCAACATGTACGCCACGCTCGGCTGCGGCAACGACGCGGAGGAACGCATCTACACGCAATTGAAAAAATACATCAGCCCCAACCTGTTCGACATGCACCCCCCTTACCAGATCGACGGCAACTTCGGCATGACTTCCGGCCTGGCCCAATGTCTGATCCAGAGCCAGATTGAACAGCAAGGCTACCGTGTGATTATGCTCGCCCCGGCCCTGGCCGATTCATGGACGGAGGGTTCGGCCACGGGACTCCACGCTCGCGGAGGGCTTACGGTAGACCTGTCCTGGAAAGACGGGGGCATCAAGGCCACGGCCAAAGCCTCCCGTCCCGGCAAATTCCGTTTCATGCACCGGGGCAGGAAAAAAGATGTGGTCATGAAAGCAGGGGAAAGCATCAACATCTCCTTTTAATTTCCCTGCACTTGAACACGGATAAAGGCGGCCATGCCTCTTTCATCCCGGCGTCCCGCTGCCGGCAGGTGTGGCCGCCTTCCATGCCGTGCCGAATGAAACGGGGGCGGACGGTCCGGAAGCTCCGGCCTTCGCACCGCCTCTTTAACAAGGCTCCGATTCCCCATCCACGGAATAAACGGCAAAAAAGGAACCGCCCTCTACATGAAAGCAACGGGGAACCGACGCTTTTTTCCAAATCGCGCCTATACCGGGGAATGCACTTATTCCACCCGCACGGTCTGTTCAATCAATTGGTCCAAACGGGCTGCGGAAACGCCGCCCACCATTTCACGGAGTTTCATTCCTTCCAGATACAGAACCGTCAGCGGAACCGCCTCCAAATGGTACTTGCGTGCCAGCTCCGGATGCGCGTCCGCGTCAATCAACACGGCAAAGGCCTTCCCGTCCTGCGCCTCGGCATAGGATTTGACCGCCTGGACGTATTCCATGGCCTGGGAACTCCACGGGGCGTAAAAGACAATCAGCACCCTGCGGCCGGAAAGTTCCGTCAACTGCCGCATATCCTCCCCCTTGTAAACCATCCATGCCGGCTCCTTCTTTTTGGGGGCGGAAGGCGGCAATACCTGCCTGGGAGGGTCAAAATTCCGCTCCAGCGGGCGCGGGGCGGGCTTCTTCTCCGCATAGCGGGAACGCCTGTCATTGGAATCGTCGCAACCGGCCAGTGCGGCCAGCAGCAACCCGCTGATCACTATAAACGCTCCCTGCCTCATCACGGAGGCAAGTATGCCCGCGAAAGTCGAATTTGCAAGACTGAACCTTTCCATCCGAATTCCGCGTTTTCGCGGTTGCCTTGGCCGCCCCGTATCTGTTATGGTAGTTATTGAATGAACAGCTTGCCGCCACTGGAATTTGGAGGAGTGTCCCATTGGACGGCCCTGGCCGTTCTGCTGGTGGCGGGGCTGTGCATTGTGGAACTGGGGCAATCCTACAAAAAATCCGTCAGAAACCGCACGGCGTTCTGGCTGGGGACCGCATGCCTGTTGAGCCTGGTTCCGGACCTGATCGCCCTGCTTGCCGACGAGCCGGACAAATCCTGGGAGTGGATGCTGCCCCTTCACTTCTGCTCCGTGATGCAGGTGGCGTGCGCCCTGAGCCTCTGGATACCTTCCCGCATTCTGCGCTCCATCGTATACTACTGCGTGCTGTGCGCCACTCTTCAGGGGCTGGTGACGCCTTCCGTGGCCCACGACTTCCCTTCATGGACGTACTTTGCCTTCTTCCTTTCCCACGGCGTTACGGTCATTGCAGCCCTTTACCTGCCCCTGGCCCTGCAATGGAAGCCGGCGCGGTGGGACTTCCTGTGGGCTCTGCTGTTCGCCAACCTGTATCTGGCCGCGGTGCATCCCGTCAACAAATTCCTGGGCACCAATTACGGCTTCACGGTTTCCACTCCCGCCTCCGGGTCCGTGCTGGACCTGCTGGGGGCATGGCCCTGGTACCTGCTGTGGATGCAAATTCCGGCCCTGATCCTGATGTACCTGCTCACACTGCCCTTCCGCCATTATCCCATGGGGCGCACGGGGGGAGCCCTGTTCCGGAGCTGAAAAACTTATGTGGAAAAAACATCCCCGCAAACTTGAACCGCCCAGCCTTCCATATGATCCCATACCTCTTCCTGTTTCTTCCCGCCGAGGCGGTCTTTTACTTCCTTCTTCACCTTTTTCTGGGCGCCCCTCCCCATCCCCCTGCAGCGCAGGCTTCCGTGTCCCTCCCCTCCGGCTACGCCCTTTCATGGAATGATGAATTTGACGGCTCGTCCCTTGACATGGAAAAGTGGTCCTACCGCCAGACCGGGCCGCGCCACAATGCGTTGAACACTCCGGAAGCCATTTCCACGGGCAATGGAATTCTGAGCATCCGCACTTATACGGAAAACGGAAAACATCATACCGGAATGATCGCCACAAAAAAGAAGAGCCTGAACCGGACATACGGCTTTTACGAGGCTTCCATTGAATTTGCCGGAGACAGGAATGCTTCCTCCGGCATGTGGTCCGCCTTCTGGCTCCAGAGCGACACCATTTCCACTGTGGGCAACACGGGTAAATACGGTACGGAAATAGACATTGTGGAATACAGGCCCAACCCCTCCAACGGATATGAAACCAACCAGGCCATCCACTACCACGGCTACGGGGAACACCACAAATCGGCGGCAAAACAGCACAAAACCGGACTTCTGGAAGGCTATCACACCTACGGCGTACTCCGGACGGCCGGAGGATACACGTTCTATATGGACGGAAAGGAAGTCTGGAAAACGCAGGAAGCCCTGTCCTGCATTCCGGAATACATCATCCTGAGTTCGGAAATCCGGGATAAAAACTGGGCAGGCGACATCCCCGCAAACGGCTACGGCAGCAGGGACAAAAGCCCAACGGCCATGAACGTGGACTATGTGCGGGTTTACTCCCTGCCCGATTCCTACCGGACCGCGCCCGACGGAAAATGGAGCGACCGCCAATGGGAAACCGTCCTGCCTTCCGGCAGGAAAATCGCCCGGCTGGTGCCCCCGGACGGAGCCAACGTCTGGTTCAACAGGGAAAGGACAAGCAGCCTGCTTCTGGACCGCGACGCCGTCGTGGATTCCCTCACCGTCGGGAAAGGGAAATTCTTCCACCTGCAAGGCAGGAATAAAACGCTGGCCATACGGAGCGGAATCGCCGCACTGGAAAGAATGGATCTGATCTTTGACGCGAAGATGGCGCTTGAAGGCGAAGACGTTACCTGGACTCTGTTTGAACCCTATTCCTCCTTGTATGCCAACGGCTCCGTGCATGGAAAAGGCAGCCTGATCCTCCGCTGCGGCAGCGGAACACTCGTGGACTCCACGTTTCTCTTCAACGCCCCCGTCACCCTCCAGGGGGGAATGGACGTGAAAGGGCAAGTCGCTCTCGGTCCTTCCGGGAGCCTGTCCATCTCCGGCAAAACCGTTTTCCGCCGGAATTCCCGTCTTGTCGTTCATCTGGACGGCAAAAATGCGTCTCCCAAAATAAAGGCGGAGGGAGGGCTGGAACTGGAGAAAAACGTTTCCCTGTACCCCGAATTTTTCTATGTCCCGGAACCGGGCGACCGGATCATCCTGGCGGACGGCCTTAAAAAGACCGCCGGGGGAACTTTCTTCAACCTGCCGGAAGGCCGCGTTTTTGACGCTGAAATATACCGTGATTCCCCGTTGAAAACCTCGCTCGCCGGAAAAGCCTCCCTGCGCATCCATTACACGGATACGGGAATTCTGCTGACGGTCCTCTCTGTGGACAGGACGGCCCTTTCATCCGTCCCGGATTGAGATGAATAAATAAGGGAAAATCTCCGCAAACCAGCCGCCCCTATCTCACGATCGGCTTGAGCACGCCCAGATAGGTATCCGCCGTGCCCGTCCCGGGATAAATGGAATCTATCCTGATCCTGATGGTATGCACGGGAGCCTTGTAATACGGGGGAATGACAATCTGCGGCGTCCAGTCGTCCCGCAGGGTGGCGTCAAAAGTGTACTCCCCGTTCAGAATTACCTGGACGCTTTTAGGACGGCCGAACATGGAATACGCAATATTCGGATGGCGGCGAGCCTCCGTATCGTTTTCCGGCAGCGTTACCGGGGAAATTCCGGATTCCAGCATGATCCCCAGCAAACGGCCCGGATTCTTAAGCTTCACCTCCAGGGTTTCCCCCTGCCCGTCTCCGGAAACGCCCTCCGCCCAGTATCCCTGGCCGTGCTTCAGGTTGTCCGGAGAGCAGGGATTGCCGTAGGGGTCCTTTTCCAGGGTGGAACTGGCCGTAATGTCGTACTGGTCCGTCAGGGAACCCTTCTCCCCGCGGATGGTGACATGGCCATCCTTGTCCAGTGTCCAGCCGGGGCCGGGGGTCAGCACCATGGAGGGCGCGTACGGGCGGCCATCCGCCCCCAGCAGGGACCAGGTATAAACGCCCTTGGGCGTCGTGACGATGGACTTGGCATCGGCGGAAGGATCCAGCTTCACGGACTGGTTGGTCATCTCTGAACTGTACACATTCACCACCGCCCTGGGCGTTCCGCCCGTCCAGGTCATGACGGGAGAAGTGAGCAGCGTCAGGCGCGGTTCACCCATCTTGACTTCCGTTCCTGGGGTGATGCTGATATCCTGCGTGTAAGGCACGGAAAACTGAAAAGTCAGCACGTGCGTTCCCGGCTTGTTGGGAACCTGGGCCACCAGCCAGTGGGCAATGCCGGCCACGGGAGCCATGGTGGGCGCGTCCGCCTGCTGGTGGCGTCCCTCGGTAAGGGAGGAATCGCACTTCAAATCGTCCACGGACGCCACGGCATCCAGCACCGCCTTGGTGAAGGGAAGATTGCGTATGGGCTCCGGACTGGCGGCGTTGGCCCGTTCGTCAGGAGGGCTGTACCGGAACGGAACGCCCACGGGAATGGTCTTCCCCTTGATACCTTTGGGAATGTCCAGGGCACAGGTATAAATCAGGAAAGCCTGATGCTGCTTCAGGGCAACGGTCAGGTCCACGGCATCCAGGCGGATGCCGTCCGCCTGCGTCAAATCCATGGGAACCGGCAACCCGGGCACCGGGGCTATGCTCTGAACCGCGACATGGCGCGGGGCATCCTGCCGGGTCTTTTCCCCAGCGGGCTGTTCCTGAGGCGGCGGCGCGGCGGCCATGCACGGCGCACAGCCCACGGCGCCGGCCAGACAAATGAGAGAAGCCAGTCTCATGCCGTTAAAATAATGTCTCTCCATCCGTTCATCAAGGTTCATTTTCCGGACCGCCGGAGTCCGTCCGCTTGCCTCCGCCCCTCTTTCAATCCGGAATAACGGAACGGGAACGAACCTTCGCCAGGGAATTATGGGCAATTCCCCGGGCCGGAGGCTGGAAAAACTTCTCCCTGTTCCAGACTTCGCCGACCGCCCAATCCGGCGTCATGAAAAAGGAGGCGGGAACAGTCCCCAATCCCTCCATGAACACAACGGTCTCTTCCTGGCGGGGACCGGAAAGGAAAATGTCTTTCATCACATAAAAATCCATTGCCCCAAAAAATGCCTCCCGAACGGAAGCCTGTTCCTCTTCGGCCACATCCGGAGAAAAAACAACATACAGGATGGACAAGACTCCGGCATTTTTCCCGACTTTATCCAGGGAATGGCAAACCTTCCCCCGGTAAAGAAAAATAAGGGGACGTCCTTCCTCCGGAAGAGGATTTTCCGCAACGATGAGCGTATCTTCCAGGGCGTCTTCCAACTCTTCACGATCCACTGCACAGGGCAATCTGCCGGGAAAACAAAAATCCGGAACTGCAAGTGCATGGGGAACCTTCATCAGGCGGCCGTTCCTGTAGCTCCATTGATACCGGACGCACCCCATGTCGGAATCCCGGGAAAAAGGGTCATGAAGCCATTGGCCGCCCTCTTTTCCTTCCGCCGTTCCGGTTCCGAGCCGGCCAGGATCTTTCCATTCCCGCGAAAGCCGCGTCCCGCGGCTCCTTCCCTGAGGAGTGACGCCACATCTGTAAACAGAACCGCGGGCTTCGGGAAAGGGTTCCGGCAGAGCAACGCCGGAATCGGCGACTCCCCAGCAGAACAGGAGAAAAATTACAGGGTAGTTCATGTTAGATAATACTATATTCATCTCATTAACAACATTCAAGAAATAATCTTCCTTTTCCGGAGTTGGACCACTCCCCTCATCCGCCTTCCACGTAAAAAAGCACTCCCGCCAGCTGTTCGCCGGAAATTCCGCCGTCCGGAACCGCTGCCGTTTCATAGCTCTTTCATGATGAAAGGAAGCAGGAGAAAAGAAGAAAAAACGTCCCTGGAAGAGCATTCCCGTCAAGCAAAAAAAGTTGAATTCGGAAGACAAAAAAAATGTCCGCAAGACCGGACGGAAATCCCTTGGAAACAACGCCAATACTACCATATGTGGTATGCATTAAAAATATCCGTACAATATTTCCTTTTCATCGCGATTTTTTTTCAGTAGATAATGCAAACGTTACGCGCCGCCCCCAACACCGCGACGAAGCAACGCCCTCAGTACCTTTCACTTCGCAAACCATGACTACTGACAACTCGCAAATTACGCTCAAATTACGCACCGGACAGGAAATCATCCTCCCCCCCAGGAAGGACCTGCTGGGCGGCCTGAAATTCACCAGAAGATTTTCCCATAACGAGGTTCATCCCTATGATGAAGTGGACTGGGCGCGGCGCGACGTCCGCATCATGGACTGGAAGACCGGAAAAACCATTTATGAGCGCCTGGGCCTGGAAGCCCCGGCCCACTGGGACGACAACGCCGTAAAGATCACGGCGGACAAATACCTCTTTGGCAGCGAGCCGGGCTCCCTGGAATACGAAGACAGCTTCCGCAACATCTACGACCGCATTTCCAACACCTACACCGTCTGGGGCTGGGAGGAAGGCTACTTCGCCACGCTGGAGGACGCGGAAATCTTCAATGAGGAAATCAAGGCCATGCTCGTCCAGCAAATCTGGGCCCCCAACTCACCCGTCTGGTTCAACATCGGCCACTGGGAGCAGTGGCGCTGGGGGCGTCCGGACCTGCGTGAGAACTATACCGGCCACGGCAACAAGGCCTACCACGCCAAAGGCTCCAAGAACAATCTGAAAACCTACACGGTGCAGTCCACCTATGAATATCCGCAGTGCTCCGCCTGCTTCCTGACGGAAGTGGGAGACAGCATGGAGGACATTCTGGACCACCTGACCACGGAAGGCCGCATCTTTGCGTCCGGTTCCGGCGTGGGCATCAACCTTTCCACCCTCCGTTCCTCCAAGGAACCCATCAGCGGCAAGGGCCGTTCCTCCGGCCCCATCTCCTTTGACCGCGGCTGGGACCGCATGGCAGGCGCCATCAAATCCGGGGGCAAGACGCGCCGCGCCGCCCGCATGGTGCTGATGTTCAGCGACCACCCGGACATTTTCGAATTCATCAACACGAAAAACCGCCAGGAAGACATCGCCAAGGTGATCCTGCGGGAGCACAACGTGCATGTGGAACTCAAGCAAATTGCGGAAACCAAGCTGGTGGCCGGCACCCCTGCGGAAAAGGCCGCCGCCCGCGTCATCCTTTCCCTGCCCCTGGCTACCAAAAACAGCTTTGACCCCCACATGGACGCCCTGCTGTACGGGGAAACGCTTTCCCACCAGAACGCGAACCACTCCGTTTCCGTAAAGGGGGACTTCTGGCAGGCGCTGGCCAACAACGGCAACACCTACACGCGCTGGGTCACGAACCCCGCCCACATTGAACAGACCTTCCGGGCCCAGGAACTGCTGGAAGCCATGGCCAAATCCATCTGGGAAAACGGGGAGCCCGGCGTGCACAACAACGACGTGATCAACCTCTGGAACCCGGTCAAATCCATCGGCTCCATCACCACGTCCAACCCCTGTTCCGAATACGTCTTCCTGAACAACACGAGCTGCAACCTTTCCTCCTTCAACGCCTACCGCTTCCTGACAAAGGGCGATGACGGCAAGCCCGTCTTTGACGCGGATGCCCTGACCCACGCCGCGCGCCTGGCAATGGTCTGTGCTGACCTGAACGTGGAACGAGGCGGCTTCCCGATTGAAGAAATCGCGGAAGGAACGTACAAGTACCGCACCACCGGCATCGGCTTCGCCAACGTGGGCGGCTCGCTGATGGCCCTGGGCGTGCCGTACGACTCTGACGAAGGCCGCTGGATCGCCTCCCAGCTTTGCAGCGCGCTGACGGCGGCCTGCTGGACGGCTTCCGCGGAAATGGGCGCGGAACTGGGCTCCTATGTGGAGTACCCCGCCAGCAAGAAGGACCTGCTGGCCGTGCTGCGCCTGCACCATGCGGCCCAGAAGCTGGCCGTCGCCCTGCCCGCCCAGAAGGACGCCAAGGCCCTGGACGACATGATCGACAACATCATCGCCAATGCCGGAGGAGTCCTGCCGGAAGCGCAGGGGCTGACCGCCTCCTACGCCCTGCATGCCTATCTCAAGAGCTTCAAGGCGCCCACCCAGATGAACAAGGAGCGCATCGCCCCCGCCGCCAAACTGGCGGAAGCCGCCTCCGCCATGTGGGCCAGGGCGGCCAAGGCCACCGCGCACCGCAACGCCTTCGTTTCCGTCATGGCCCCCACGGGCACCATTTCCGCCCCCCTGGGCTGTTATGACGAAGGCACCACCTCCATCGAACCGGACTACACGCTGGTGAAATGGAAGCAGCTTGCGGGCGGCGGCTCCCTGAAAATGTTCAACCGCCTGGCCCTGGAGGGCCTGCGCTCCCTGGGTTATCCGGAAGACTTCGTCAATGAGGCCGCTCTGGAAGTGGCCGGCCTGGACGGCCTGATTTCCGCCTTCCAGGGGAACATGGACTCCGTCGTCAACCAGATCATCATTGATCCCTGCAACGACCAGGCGGGCCCCGTGCGCCTGGCGTGGCGCCGCCTCCTCTCCGGCACGGAATCCCGCAGTGAAATTCAGGAAAAGGTGGCCTACATCAGCAACCCGGCCAACATGTCCGTGCTGACCGCGGACGAGCTCACCGTCGTGAACGGCGCGGCCCACATCGAATCCATCCCGTGGCTGGACAAGAAAGACCTGGCCGTCTTCGACTGCGCCGCCACCAACGGCAACGGCGTGCGCTCCATTACCCCGGCCGGGCACGTGCTGATGCTGGGCGCTCTCCAGCCCTTCATTTCCGGCGCGTGCTCCAAGACGGTGAACATGCCCGTCTCCGCCACCGTGCAGGATATTTACGACTCCCTGATCATGTCCCACGAACTCGGCGTCAAGTGCATCGCCATCTTCCGGGCCGGGTCCAAGGCAAATGCCGTGTATGTGGTGGACACGCCGGAAACGCGCATGTTCAAGGCCAACCACGTCTGGGAACAGCTCGTGGGAGCCGGATCGGAAGCGATTGACGAGATCATCGCGGAAGCGTCCAAGCCGCGCCAGCGCAAACTGCCCGGCCGCCGCCTGGGCCAGACCGTGAAATTCTCCGTGGGCGGCCAGCTCACGGGCTACCTGACGGTGGGCGTCTATGCGGACGGCACCTGCGGGGAAGTCTTCGGACGTCTGGGCCAGGTAGGCTCCTTTGCCTCCGGCATGTTTGAAGCGTACTGCAAGCTCCTTTCCACGGCCCTTCAGTTCGGCGTACCCCTCAAGGAAGTGGTGAAGGGCTTCCGCAACTACTCCTTCGAGCCCTCCGGCTTCTGTCGCGTGGGGGACGACACGGATGCGGACACCTGCACGGAAATCCGCTCCTGCGCGTCCGTGGTTGACCTCATCGCCAAAATTCTGGCGTGGCTCTTCCCGGAAAGCAACGGCTACCGCCTGCGGGACGTATTCTCCATCCCCAGCGTCAGCCTGCCCGGGCAAAGTCCGGACACCACGGTAAGCGTGCTGCCTCCCCGCATCATTACTACGCCGGCCCACAAGCAGAATCCGGTCCTGCCGGAAATTCCCGCCGGAAAAGCGCCGGAAGGCACCATGCTCAACGGAGCCTCCCTCTGCCCGCAATGCCATTCCCTGGCCTACGTCCAGGACGGCAAGTGCAAATCCTGCCGCTCCTGCGGCTACAAGGACGGCGGCTGCGGGGAATAAAGCCCCGGAACGCTCCCGTTCCATCCATTCATCAGGCGGAATCCGGACTTTCCGGGTTCCGCCTTTTCTCAATTTACCCATACGTTTTCTCTTGGAAATGTTTTTCGACGTATTTGAATGGCTGACGAGCAGAATAGAAAAGTTGATAAAACAAAAACTGTTTTCATCTTGTCTATCTACTCATGTTATGGTTCAATATCTTCGTGAATGCAGAAATTGAAAATCTGGACGAAAGATATCTGCAAGTTATTGAGCAACAGTTTGAAGACTGTTCTCATCAGAATGGGATTTGTTACTGGCTTGATACAGATCTCATGCGTATGCTTGGCTATGAAGATATGGTGACATTCAAAAAAGTCATCATTAAAGCTATGAACGCATGTACAACATTAGGAGAAGATCCTGCTGAAGATTTCATTCAGTATAAACATGTTGACGAATATGAAATAAGTGGAAGCTACAAGCTTAGCCGATTTGCCTGTTTGCTCATTGCTCAGAATGCAGATGTCTCAAAAATACAGGTTAAAACAGCTCAATACATGCTAGCCAGAATGGCTGATGTACTGCTCCAAAAACAGGACTTTGAACGTCTTGAAGCTCGAACAGAACTTACTCGTGGAGAGAAAGAAATGTCAGGAGTGGCTAAAAGTCATGGAATTGGGAAAGGAAAATATGATTATGCTAATTTCAAAGACGCTGGTTATAAAGGCATGTATAACATGAGTCTTAAACAACTAGAAAAATATAAAGGATTCGTGAAAAAAAATGGTGTTGTTCTTTATGACCGTATGAGCACGACAGAACTAGCCGCAAATTTGTTTCGTGTTACACAGACGTCTGAACACATCAAAAAAAACAATATTCATGGACAAAGCAATCTGGAAGAGGCTGCTGCAAGAATAGGAAGAAAAGTGAGGAAAACAATGGAGACAGTCCCTGAAGACATTCCACTAGAACCTTCTGAAATTAAAGATGTAAAGCGTTTAGGAAAAGGAGCTAAACGCAATATGAATAAAATAGATAATCCTTCTTCTAAAAAGAAAAAATGAATTAGATATATTATTTTTTGAAATTGAATATATAAATCTCCTTTTTGCTATTATAGCTAATTTTAAACTAGTTTTGATATCTAAATTTGAAGGGTATTAGTTTACTAGTTTTGAATAATTTTTGACCCACAGGGCAGGCGGCGCTCCACGCGGTTAAAGAAGAACCGCGTCAGCGCACCGCACCCCAGACGATAATGGCCGCCAGGCACAGGAAGAGGACGCCCAGCAGCATCTTCACCAAAAAGGCGTGCTTCTGCTGGTAGCGGATCAGGGACTCCGCCTTCATTCCCCGGTAGGCCAGGAAGAAAATAAGCAGCAGGGGCAGGATGAATGCCAGGTTGTACAGGGCCAGCATGCCCACGGCGGACGAACTCCCCTGCCTGATCTGGTAAATGATGGGGGCGTACACCTGCCCGGTGCAGGCCAGTTCCAGCGCGGAAATGACGATCCCGGCAGCGAACGCCGCCACGATGAAGCGGGCGGACTTGCTCTGCTCCCTGGCCGTCCGGCGGATGCGCTTCTTCAGGAAATCCGGCAAAGTCAGCGACATGTCCGCCAGCCGTCCCCGGCGGGCCAGCCACGCATCCCGGAAGGAAAGGACGGCCGCAAGCAGGGCCAGCAGGGAGAACAGGACGTCCATGACCATCTTCAGGGAAGACCACGCCTGCAACTGCCCGATGAGTTCATGAAACGCCAGACCGATAGCGAAATACGTCAGATAAACGGAAAGAACGAAGCTGCCGCCCGTCAGCAGCAGCTCCCGCGGGGAGCGCCGCGCAATCTGCAGATAGGACAGGAAGAAAATCAGGGTGGCGAACGCGCACGGGTTGACGCCGTCTATCAGGCCGCCCAGCAGCACCACGCCCAGGGAAAGGCTTTCATATGTATCCTGCACCTCTTTCCCTGCCTGTTTCATGTCTTCCCGGTCCATCATGGCCCACGCGGGCCGGGTTCCGTCCGGGCGGATGCCGCTTTCCGGCTGCCTTCTCGAATCTTCCAGCAGGGCCTTCAGGTTGCCGGAGGTCAGGCGGTCGCGCATCAGCCCCCCTGCCGCTCCGAATACGGACGGGGCGATCAGTCTGTCCCGCTGGGGAATCCTGAACCGTGAAGACAGCAGGGCGTTGAACTCCGTCCCCCGGTCATCCGTGATGGAATAAGTCTCCAACTGCATGGCGGGATATTCCCGGCGCAGTCTTTCCAAGTCCCGCATGACCCTGGCGCATTCGTCACAGCCGCTTTTCTCAAAGAAAACGACCAGGAACGGCGCATTCGGATCGGTGGGATGTGTCCCGGCCATCTCCCGGACCGCAACGGAATCCGTCTCCGCCGCCGGCGCGGCTTTTTCCCTGCCCGGCATCATGGACGCAAAGCTCATGACCGCCGGAACGGCCGCGGCTCCGTACTTGCGCGTCAGGGAGGAAGACCAGTACATGTCCTTCAGCACCTCGGTGGAGACGCGGACGAACAACCGGCGTTCCTCTTCCGTCAGCTTGCCCTTGCCGGGGAGAGGATCCGGCGGTTCAAAGGCAAACATGGTGCCTCCGCCGCTAAAGTTCTCGTACATTTCATATTCGCGACTCTGTAAACGGTCCGTAAACACATTCTGGAAATAATCGAGAAGCTTGTCCCATTCATTGTTATACCGGCCCTGTTCCTCCAATTCCTCATTCTTCCGGGAAACCTCCCCCAGTATCGCACAAAAGGCGTCCACATCGCACTTGCGCGAAGCCACCAGTTGTGCCAGGGAGGCGTAAACCCGTACGCGAAGATCCGGGTCCTTGACGGCCAGCCGGGAAAGGGAGGCCAGCACATCCGGAAGGAGGGATGACTTTTCCGCCTTCCTGCCGCCCAGGTAGGATTTCTCGTAAAGCCGCCTCAGCGCGGGGAAATCCCCTTCCAGAAGTTCCCCCTCAGGCGACCTGAGCGCCATTTTGATCCCGCTTAACGGCATCAGCAGGGTGATGGCGTTGCATCTGACCATGGGGTCGGGAGAGGAAAGGGTCTGAACGATCCATTCCGGAATCTCCCGGATACCCTGAGGAAAAGTCCTGAGAGACGCGAGAACCGGGTTTTCATCAACTCCGGCGGGAGGGAAAACGGCATGGGGATACTCCTGCAGGAACAGGGCGAATTCCGCAGAAGCCCGCTGCCATGGAGAACGGGCGGGATCATCCGCCACGCCGCGTATGTACTTCCGCGGGAAAAAGATGGAATACTTGTCCGGCGGAATCCTTTCAAACAGCCTGGAAATCTCGTAACTGCCCAGGAAATTCCTGAGGAAATACGTCCAGTACTGGTCGCCGTACTTTTGCGTGAACACTTCGTCCAGAAATGCCTGCATCTCCGCGTTCCTCCGGGAATTATTCAGGATGGTGAGCTTCCTTCCTCTGGATTCTTCCCTTTTGCTGGAAGAATAATATTCACAGACCTTTTCAAAAAATGACTTCATGCGTTCGCGGACTTCCGGGTCCTCATCCCGCGCCACCAGCTTCACGAGAGGCAGGTTCCTGAACAGGAAATCCTTTTCACTGCTTATTCTGTAAGCGATCTCATACCGCATCTCCTGGGGCAGGATACGGTAGGAAGCCAAAACACTGCGGAACGCTTCCTCATCCCCGTATTGCAGCAGGATCCGGATGCATTTGTTCTTCAATTCGGCATATTCCTCATCCTCCAGAGTGGAAAATTTTCTCAGGATATTCACCAGTTCCACTCCGAAAGACTGTATTTTTTTAAGTTTTTTGATTTTTTGAGTCTCCCAGGAGTCATTGGGATCAACCTTGATATCACCGAGAATAGCCAGTTTGCACAATTTGCCGATTTCCCCGTAGGTGAGGGACATGGCAGAAACCATTTTCTCCTTTGTTTCAAGGGGAACGGAGGAATCTTTCAGCCGGTCCAGCACAAATCTCCAGGCCTCAGGGGAAGAATCTTCATCCAGGCGCCCCGCCTCCATGACAGCCAGAATGCTTTTCACCTCCGGGTCCGGATGTTCCAGAAGGCACCGGATGACGAGTCTGGCCGTATCATTGAGTTCGGAAGCCGTCAGCATGTTATCCCACTGGTCTTCCTGACGGACCAGTACGTTCACCTTTTCCGCGGGCATTCTCTTGAGCATGGCCTGCATGGCGGGGCTCAGCTCCGCATTTCCGGCCATCATGGCATACAGGATGACGGGGACCATGTCCGGCATGTCGAATGCAAGCTGTTCCAGAGCCGGAGCCAGTGCGGCACTTTTCATCCGCGCCGCCACCAGAAACGCCGCTGCGCGCACGGATTCGTCTTCATCCCGGAACATTTCCACCACGCGCGGATACAGGAGTTCCGCAGAAGAGGGCCGGACAACGCCGCTCCTGACCGCCGCCGCGCGTATTTCTCCCAGCTTCCCGTCCAGGGGAGGCTGGACGATCCTGTGTTTTCCGGCATACAGCAGGGCCTGATGGCGGATTCTCCATTCCGGGTGCCGGAACAATTTCAAAAGCTGTTCGGGATCAATGGCCGTTTGGAGCTTTTCGATTTCCGACAGGGACTTCAAGGCGGCCAGGCACAGGTCTTCCGATTCCGAAGCGGCATGCCTGATCAGCAGCTTCTCCAACCCCGGCAGGGACTCTTCATTGTCGCTGGCCCTCCGGAACGCGATTTGCAGCACATTTTCATCCGTTTCCCGTTCCAGGAAGGGAACGATGTGGTCCACGGCGCTCTTTTCTCCATTCTGCAGGAATACGTCCACCGCCACTTCCCGGACGAGCGGATCGCGGTGGTCCAGAAATTCGTGAATGACGGGCAAGGTGGAAACGGGCTTCTTGCGGAGAGCTTCCAGAGCGTCGATGATGTCGTTCCGGTGGCTGCCGGCCAGTTTGCGCGCCAGCAGGGAGGCGTCCGGCGTTACTTCATCCAGTTGTATCCGGAAACGCGCCTGACGGATGGCCCGTTCCGTATCCGCATCCTGGTCCGGATGCTTTTCCAGATATCCCGTCAGGAATTCCAGCGCCTGCCGCTTGCGGGAGAGAAGAGCCCGGCAGGCACTTTCCCTCGCCTTTTCCGTTCCCGTCAGGATCATGGAATACAGGCGGGTATCGTCCTGTTCCCTTCCCCCGTTTTCGGCCCGGGAAGGCTGTTTCAGCCACGCTTCCCAGGACAGGAGGGGGCCGGGGTCGGCCTTGTCCGGGTCCGTCCAGGGGTCAAAGCCGAAGTCGTTCCCCGCCATATCCTCCAGCGCATCCAGTGCCTTGCTCCGAACGGCCAGGCGCTGGCTTTTCAGCATGGCCACCAGGTCCGGGCGCGGGTCCTTCCCCTCCTTTTCCAGAGACTTGACCAGCGCGGACGGCTGTTCCGCCGCTATCAGCTGCTCTTCCGTCAGAACGGCTCCCCCGGCGTTCAGGCCAAGGAACATGGACAGGCACAGGAAATGGAACAGGAAGGGCTTCATCAGCGCAGAAGGGCGTAAGCCAGAATATTGGCGTTGATTTCAAGGGCGTTTCCCAATTCGCTGCCCCCGCAGCAGCAGCACCCCTTGGAATGGCGGCTGTCGTTGAGGCCGTCCGCGGAATAAATGATGACCAGCTTGTCATTCAGCGTGACTCCTTCCAGATGGCCTTTCGCGGCCTGTTTTCCCGCCTCCAACTGCTTGATGTTGAAGACGGTTGAAAAAACAGGATGGCGCATGGACACGGGCTTGAGAACGGCTTCTCCGAAGATGGTGCGCATCTCCCTGCGGAAGGAAGCGTCCCAGGCGGCATTGGAGCACCCGGCGGAGGCCAGCAGGAAGCCGCCCGACTGGACATATTTTTTCAGGTTTTCCCGTTCCCGTGCCGTAAGGACGAAGTCCCCCTCCCCGGTCATTACCACAAAGGGGAAGCGGAACAGTTCCTCATTGTCCAGCCGTACGGCCCGGAACCGCCTGCTGGTGGAAATGCTGGTTTTCTGCTGGACGGTGGACAGGAATTCGTCACTGAAGCAGCGGGAAGTCTGCGTACCCGCATAAATCAGGTTGCCGCACTGAACCACGCCTTCCTTTCCACGGCTTTCTGCCGGATACAGGAACAGCGCGGCAAGAACCGCCGTCATCATTCGTTTAAGGGTCGTTTTCATTGTTTTGGCTCGTTTTGCCTGTGTTGTTCAAAGTATTGCCTGACGGCATCCCGGTAAAGGCCGGGCACCTGCTGCATGGCCGGACTGCCCAGGCCGTCCCCCGGCGTTTTTTCCTGTTTCCGCCCGGCTTCTTCATCCTTATGGCCGGAAGAGGAATGCCGGCCGTTCGTTGCGGTCCCGTCTCCGCCTTCCCCCTTCTGCGGACCCTCGCCCGCTCCTTCCCGGGACGGGCGGGGCTGCTGGAACTTCTCCCTCTGGGGGCCGAACATGGGGACTCCATTCATCAGGCCGTCCCCGCCATCCCCCTGTCCGCTTCCAAATTCGCCTCTTCCCTGCCGTCTGCTCAGCATGGAATTCAAAAGCTGCTGCATGGCTCCGGCGCATTCCCGGCTCATACCGCTTACGGAGCATGCTCCTGACGATGCGGCGGGGTTTTCCCCCAGCAGCTTCATCATGATTTCCCAGGCTCTCTGCGCCCTGTCCGCCGCTGCCGCGGGCTTTCCCGCGTAACAGGCGGAAGCGCTCTCCTCCATGAGTTCCGCAATGCCTGTCTGAAGGCATGCCTGGATGAAGCCGGCCATCTCCCGCTTGAATTCCCCTGCTTCCTCCGGAATGGCGGAAATCACGGCGGGAGCCCTGCTGTGCCAGAGCCAGTACAAAGCCAGTATTTCTTTCTGGGACTCGCCCAGAGCCTTCAACTGCTCCCTCGTCACGGGGCGGCCCTCCTTCCGTTCGGACAAAAAGCGCCCCAGCATGGTCGCCGTCTCCTTCTGGGAATCCGCCAGACGGCGGAATTCCATGATCAGGCCGTACCCCTGCATGACTTTTGCGGCCATTTCCGCTTCTCCGCTCTGCCGGGCCGTTTCCTCCTGCGGAGCGCGCAGCCTGTCGCGCATGGTCCGGAAAAACTCCTGGGTGGATTCCTGAGTGCCGGGAAGTTCTCCGGAAAGGTCTTCCTCATTCTTCGCAATGATTCCGGCCAGGGAGGAAGCCGTTTCCGACAGTTTTCCGTCCGTGTCGAAAATAGGAAAATCCTTCGCCATTTTTTCCGCCAGTTTTCTGACTTCCGCGTGCTTTTCCTTCAATTGGACGGCTTCTTCCCGGCTCAGTCCGGACGGATTGGCTTTCTTCGCCCTGTCCAATTCCCGGACCAGATCGTCAATGGACTGGGCCAAAAGGCGGTATTTGTTGACGAACTCATCCACGCCCGTCCTGATGCGGAGCATTTCCCGGTACTGTTCCTCACTAATGACATGCACCGTGACAGGTTCTGAAACCGTCATGTTCAGCAGGTAGGGATTGGCGTCGCGGGCCTCCACGGACAACTGGAGCACATCCCCGGCCCTGGCCCCCAGCGCCGGCAGGGAAAGCTGTTCCGCCAGGAACAGGGACTTTTTGGACGCTTCCGGTACCGGCATTTCAAGCGAACGCGCGCGGGAGCCGCTCACGCTCCTGACCCACGCCACACGGGTGACGCCGTAGTCGTCCTGCACCTCCGCATGGAAGGGAATCACCACGTCTTCCAGGGCCACGGAAACCGGAGCGGGGGCATGAATAACCACGGACGGACGGGCGTCCGCATTCACCCTGACGCGGTTTTCCAGAGGCCGCGCCATCCCGGTCCCGCGGTAATCCGTCATCTGGATGGACGCCGTCCCTGACTGGCGCACGCGGAGGGGGAAGGAAATGCGGCCGTCCGGCAGAAGGACTCCCTGCACGGTTTGCGGCTCCAGGTCCTTCCTGTCCGGCGTAAAGACGGCTTTTCCGGACATCAGAGGACGATTGCTTTCCAGAATGAAATCCGCCGTGCCGCCGTCAATCACCGTCACATCCTGGCCGTTCAGGGGATATTCCACGGGCGGCAGACCGGTATATTCCGGCGGAGACACGATCACGGAGCCGCCCGCCACCTTGGGCTGGTAGTTGATTTCCAGCGGATACCATTCGCTCCTGGCCTTTCCGCCGGCAGTGGCGAAGGCGATCCGGCACGGAGCCGTCAGTTTTTCCAGCCTTCTGGCCCAAATGCCGGACTGGTCGCGGAACGCGGCCAGCTTCTGGACGGGATGGCCGTCCGGCCTGACCCATATTTCCACGGGAGAAGTCAGCGGAGCCCCCGTGACACGCACCTGCATCAGGGCGTCCTCACCGTACACGACGGAAGAAGGGGAGTCCACCAGTTCAAAACGGTAGGGGGAAAGGGGCGGTATGTCCTCCCACGGGGTGCACAGCCTGCCGTACAGCACTCCGGCCGCGTCCCGGTTCCATGAAACCAGCGCCGCGCACAGGGCCAGCAGCAAAAGCAGGCCCCATACGGATTTTCTTTTCAACAGGCGCCACAGGCAGTCGTTCTGCGCGTATTGCTCCAGCCGGGAACGGGCGGCGCGTTCCGTTTCCCCCATCAGCCACGCTCCCAGGGAATGGCCGGAAGACTCCGGCGCAAGAGGGCTCCGGCTCATTTCCCAGAAGGAAAGCACGGTTTGACGGGCGTCATGATTGGCGGAATCCGCCTTGCGCGCCAGGTCCGCCGGATTCCTGCGCCACGCATGCGCCAGCAGTGCGGCCAGCAGAACGAGCAGCAGGAGCGCCAGAACGGGGGAGGCCCATTCCCGCGTCTTATTCTCCAGGGGGGAATAAACGTCGGCCAGGACATACAGGCCGCATGCCAGGATGACCGCCATCCCCCACAGGGAGCAGGCGGCGGCCAGCGCCCAGCGTCTTTCCCGGCGCAGAACGGCGGAAAACAGTCCGCGAAATCCCGGAGCGGGCCGGGAAGCGGATGAAGCCGGAGTGTTGGGGTCCTTTTCCTTCATGGGGTCGTTTACAGTAATCCGTTGCGGCGGCGCACCCACCAGTACAGGGCCGGAAGCACGGCCAGCACCAGCAGGACGTACCAGCGGTTCCAGAGGGGGAAGAAGGCTTCCTCCCTGCTCGTGTAGTCGGGCGGCGGTTCCATCATGGCTGGCAGGGTTCCGTCCAGTTCTTCACGGGACAGGCGGCGGCCCCCGGTCAATTCGCTCATGGAAGCCAGAAAAGCCGGGTCCGCATCCAGATTGTCCCGTTCTCCCGGCGGTTCGGGAACATCCAGACAGACGTCCGGCATGGGGGAAGCGCCGCTCCCCGCCATGCGTGCGCGGAGAATGTAGCGGCCCGGTCGGGGGGAAGTGAACACGCCGTTCCAGCGGGGCAGCCCCCCGCGGGAGGCGTCCTGCCGCGCGGCGGCTGAAAAGATGGTTTTTTCCGGATTCCTGATGTCCGCCACTTCAACGGACACCCCGGACGGGCGCCCTCTGCCCCTCCAGCTCATGGAGAAGGAGACGGGAACGCCAGGTTCCACGGAAGTGCGCTCCACATGCAGGGAAAGGTCATAGCCGGGGAGGAATTCGGCCGCCGTCTGCATCCACGGCAGGAACTGCCCCCAGAAATCCTCATACCAGTTCCCCAGCCTGAGTGCCTCCGGGAAAAAGTCCCACTTCCACAATCCGTCGCCGTTGATCATGCCCGCGGCGCCCATGCCCACTCTTTTGACGGCCAGCAGGGGAATGCGGCCGTCCGGGGACCGGGCCACTACCCGCGTGCCGGGGAAAATTCTTTCCACGTCCCAGGAATCCTCAAGCGGCGGCAGAGAACGCCACACGTCGGCCCCGATACCCGGCAGCACGACGCCGAACAGGCCGTCCTTCACCCCTTCCGGGGACGGGGTGAGCTGGTGGTCACCCGGGAACGGCGCCTTCCAGGCGAAGGGTTCCAGGGCTTCCATCTCCGGAAAGCGGCCCGCATACGACTTGCCGCGCGCAAAAACGAGCAGGCCGCCGTAATCGCGTACAAAGGAATGCAGAGCGGCGGCGCGCGCCGGGGTGATGATCCGTTCCGCCCCCTTGCCCAGAATAACCATGTCAAAGCGCAGGAAATCCTCCAGGGAGGACGGGATGGACTCACCGTCCGCCTTCGCGCCGGTTTCCTCCCCGGTGTTGATGCTGTAAAAACGCTCCTGGGTCAGCATGTGGATGGAGCGGACGTCGAACGAAGGCTGGCGGCGCAGGAACTGGGCCAGGAATTTGCTGTCCCAGTACGGGGCTCCCTCCGCCATGAACACTCGGATGCGCGATCTCATGGCTTGTACGGAAAAAAGGGCTTCATGGCCTTCCGGTCCGGATTCGTCGCCGGGCACGGCATCGCATTTCAAGGAAAAATGGGCCGATTTGGGCGGGCATTCCAGAGTGAAATTCACTACGGCGTCCGCATCGTCGGCCACATTGACCACCTTCCTGTCCAACACCCTACCCCCGGCATCCAGCAGGGACACGGCGGTCTGGACGGCACCCAGCTTCCTGTTCCTCACCCGCGCGGACGCCTGAACCGTATTTCCGGGGAAGGAGTGAATGATGGTCTTGGTCGCTTCCAGCGTCAGGCGGGGGGCCTCCCACTTCTCTCCGTAGCACAGGGTATGGACCGGAACTCCCAGATTCCCGGCCTCCCGTGCCAGCCTTCCCAGATGCGCGGGCTCCGTGTCCCTGCCGTCGGAAAGAAGGATAAGGCCGGAAGGGGCGCGCCCTCCAGAGCGTTCATCCTCCAGCAAGGCGGCCAGGGAGCGGGACAGGGGGGAGGAACTGCCGTCCGCCTCCACACGGGCGAGTGCTCCCGCATCCGGCAGGATGGAGGAAGAATCTTTCACAGAAACCCAGCGCACGTCCACGCCGTCCGGCACCAGGCCGGCGATGGATTTCAGGTCCCTGCGCGCGGCATCCACCCGGGAACCTCCCGCACCGGAGGACTGCATGGGGGAGGTCATGGAGGAAGAAGCGTCCAGAGCGACGATCCAGACGGGACGGGAATGCACCGTCAGCGTTTCCTTCCTGCCCGGATTGGCAAGCAGGAACAGGGTTCCGGCAATTCCGGACAGGTAGGCCGCGGACACGAGCATGCGGGTGCGCGGGCGGAAACTCCGCGTGCCGCGCGCCAGAAGAAAACAGAACAGGACCAGGCAGGCCGCGGCAACGACGCCCAGCCAGCCCCAGGGAATGACGGGTTCAAAGATCATGATTGCGCCTCCTTTCCATCACGGACCGTCCGGACAGGCAGGGAGGAAAGCCGGAGTTCCAGGGCAAGAAGAAGAACGGCCGCCCCCAGCAGCCACGGCCACAGAGGTATTCTGCCCGTTACTTCCACCAGTTTTCCGGAAGCCGTGACGACAGCCGCGGATGCGGGCAGGTTCCCCGCCGCCAAGGTTTGCAGGTTGGATTCCCCCGCCGGGAAATTGACTACCTGGGTATGCAGAGGCATTCCGGCAGCATGACAGCCGCTCCACACGTAGGTTCCGGGAACGGCGGGAGTCATGGAGGAAAGAAGGCGCTTGCCGGAAGAAAGGCGGGATTCCTTGCACAGAAGTTCCGCACCGTCCGGCCCGGTCAGAACCACGTCCGCGGCATCCAGCGTATCCGGCAAAATCCAGGAAGGAAAGTCCCTGCCCGGCTCCGGAGCGGCTTCCCCCACCCCCTCCTGGCGGGATTTCAGCATGGCTTCCGCCAGGAACGGGAGGAAAAGGGGGGATTTCCCCCAGTCCGCATCCATGGACTGGACCGGAACATTCCACAAAACAAGGGCTCCCCGCCCCTTCGCCCTTCTGGCAATGGCCGGAACCCCGTCTTCATAGCGGACGAGAACGCTGACCAAATCATTCCAGGAATCCGGAGCCAGCCCTTCGTTCAGGCGCCGGAACACGCGGGCATCCAGGGGGGAGGCCGCGTCCCCTCCGCGGAACAGATCGAACACGGGGTCGTCCGGCAGGGCGGCATTCAAAGTCCAGCCTTTTCCCGTCTTCTCGTATTCGGAAAAGGTCCTGGGGCCGTCCGGAAGGCCCATGAGGGCGTTTGCCACGGCATCCCCGGAAAAATCAGGCACGGCCACAATGACGGAACCGGCCTCCGCCAGCGCCTCCATCTTCTTCAAATCCTCTTTTTCCGGCTTGTTCCAGACAATGAAATCCGGCTGTTCCCTCCCCAGCCCCCCGGCGGACTGGACATCCAGAAATGGGATGAACCGGAGGGCCTTCATCATGAAACCGAGCTGCGCCTCGTCCTGCGTTACGGCGTCGCATTCCAGGGAAGCTCCCACCCTGACCACCGTTCCGGCGGTATCGTCCGCAGGGAACGCATCATGGTCCAGCGTGACGAAAACGGGCCATTCCTCCACGGAACTTGGAACTTGCGCCTGGAAGGAAACCGTTTCTTTGGCTCCCGCGGGAATTTCAGCCGTACGGGAAGCCCGCAAGGAACCGGCCTCCAGATGGGCCGTGACGCGTACGGGCTGGGAACCGAAGTTGGAAAGAACGGCCTGCACCGTTACGGACTGCCCGGGAAGCACCGTGGCGGGCATCACCTTCAGGGAAGTCACGGCCGTGTTGGGAAGACATTCATGGACCGCCACCTGAATGCACCGCACGTCCAGGTCCGGAGGAAAAGCCTTCTCCCAGTCCACTCCGCTCCAGTTGGACGACTGGAAATCGGAAAGAATGTAAACGGAGGTGGGACGCGTGGAAGCCGTCCGTGCCGCCTGCTCCACGGCCAGGGCCAGCGCGGCGGCGGTATTGGCCGCCTCCGGCCTGCTGTGGATGCGCTGAAGCTCCCTGTTCACCAGGTCATGGGAGGGCATGGGCTCCCGGAACAGGGCGGCGGGGGCCGCATCCGCCCAGATGAGGTTCACCAGGTCCCCCCTTTTCAGATCCGACATGATTTGTCCGGCAAAGACACCCGCCTTGGAAATGCGGGATTCCTGGCCGTCCGCCGCGGACATGGAAGCGGAACGGTCCACCACCAGAATGACGGAGCGGCTGCCCTGCTCCTCCATGCTCCTCCCGGCCATGTAGGGAAGCAGGAACGCCGCCGCCAGACAAGCCGCCGCCAGTGTCCGGACAGCCAGAAGCAGCCAGTCCTTGGGCCTTCTCAGGCGCACATGGCGCTTCACCGCCCTGCGCAGGAAAATCAGGGAGCTGAATTCCCGTTCCCTGGGCCTGCTGCGGGCAAAAAGATGCACCAGCAGCGGAACGGCCGCCGCGGCCATCAGCCAGAACAGGGGGTTGGAGAAAAACAGGTTCATGGGGAAAGGAAATCGGGAGAGGAAAAGATCAGCCTGCCAGTTGGTCGAAAAGGCCGTAGTACGGCTCCCTGGTGGTTGCGGACATGAAGGCCACGCCCCTTGAAGCGGCCATGGAACGCAGGGCCTGTCGGTGGCGCATGAAATCGCGCTGGTAGTCCGCACGCACGCTGGCCGCGTTCAGCACCAGGCGGTCTCCCGTCTCCATGTCCCGGTAGCGGACGGCGCCCTGGTCCCTCAGGGAAAGTTCGCCGGGGTCGAGAACCTGGATAAGGATGATCTTGAATCCCCGGTGCAGGTAGGGATTCAGTGCGTGGAAAATGGAGGCGGGGTCGTCCAGAAAATCAGAGACGACGACCAGCGTCCCCTTCCTGCGGAGAAGCCCGCGGGAACGCTCCAGCGCGGCGCTGACGGAGGTGAGGCCGCCCGGCGTGTTGTGTTCCAGCCGGTTCAGTATCTGGTCCAGGTGCTTCATGGATGAACCGGGAGGAATGAAACTGCGTATCTTTTCATCAAACAACTGGAGAGAAACCATGTCATGCCCCCGCACTACCAGCCACGCGAAACAGGCGGCAAAAAAAGAGGCGTACTCCAGCTTGCTCATGGGGCCGAGGTCCCGGAAGCCCATGGACGCGCTGCTGTCCACCAGCAGATGGCATTCCAGATGCGTCTCATGTTCAAACGTCTTCAGATAATGCCTGTCCGTACGGGCATACACGCGCCAGTCCACCATGCGGACGTCGTCCCCCTGGGCATACTGGCGGTACTCCAGAAAGTTGCTGGAAGCCCCCCTGCCCCTGGCGCGGTGGCGGCCGGACATCCACCCTTCCACCATCATTTTGGCGGCAAAACGGTAGTTTGCCAGGCGCCGCACGTCTTCGGGACGCAGATATTTGTGGCTCGTTTCGCTCATGAGCGGTCTTCCGGATTGAAAAAAGGAGCGGAAGCGGGATGCTGCGGCAAGCTACAGGGATTCCTGCAATCTGCCCAGAATGTCTTCCACGGAAACACCTTCCCCGGTGGCGTTGTAATTGGGAATCAGGCGGTGGCGCAGAACGGGCCGCATCACTTCCCTGACTTCCTCCACGGAAACGGAAGTCTGGCCGCGCAGCAGGGCCAGCGCCCTGGCCGCCCTCAGCAGGCACTGGGAGGCGCGGGGACCCGCGCCCCACGCCAAATAGGAGCGGATGTAATCCGGCGCGGAAGCGGATTCCGGCCTCGTGCTCTGAACCAGGCGCACGATCGCCTCATACACGTGTTCGGGCACCGGAATCTCCGTGACGGCATTCTGCAGGGCGATCACCTGTTCCGCATCCAGCAAGACTTCCGGCACCGGCATGGCCAGGCCGCCGGTGCGCCGCAGGATTTCCACTTCCTGCGCGGCATCGGGATACTTGATCAGAATCTGGAAGAAAAAGCGGTCCAGCTGGGCTTCCGGCAGGGGATAGGTGCCTTCATGCTCCAACGGGTTCTGCGTGGCGTACACGACAAAGGGTTCCGCAAGCGTCCGCGTCTTTCCGGCCACGGTGACCTGCTTTTCCTGCATGGCCTCCAGCAGGGCCGCCTGGGTCTTGGGGGGAGTGCGGTTAATTTCGTCCGCCAGCAGCAGGTTCGTGAACACCGGGCCCGGCACATACTCGAACGCCCGGCTGCCGTTTGCAGCAGTCTGTAAAATCTCGCTGCCCAGAATATCCGGCGGCATCAGGTCAGGCGTAAACTGGATGCGCTTGAAATCCAGACCCAGAATCCGGCCCAGCGTGCCGACGAGCAGGGTCTTCGCCAGACCGGGAACGCCCACGATCAGACAATGCCCGCGGCACAAAAGAGAAACGAGCATTTGATCCACCACATCCGCCTGCCCCACGATCACCTTGGCGGCTTCTTCCCGGACGGACGCCACAACAGCGCGGATACGCTCCCAGTCCGAAAAAACGGGTTCTTGTTCTTCAGTATTTATCATAAAATAGTTGGTAGAAATCTCCATCAGATTCTCATAACCATGTCCCCTGCGTCAATTCCATAATGGAAAAAATCAATGATATGCGTTTGCCTTGAAATCCGGCGGGGTTTCCGCCATAATATAACCTGAACGCCAGCCTCCGTTCCTCTATCTTTCCATGAAACCCTATTACACCCTGGCCGATCTTCTGGATGAAGAAAACCCGATTAACGCCGGCGAATCCGTTCCCGCCGGACTGGCCGTCATCGGCTTCCCCATCGCCCATTCCAAATCCCCGGCCATGCAGCAGGCCGCGCTGGATGCCGCGGGCATCAAGACGCGCTACATACGCATTCAGGCGTCTCCGGAAGAATTCGCGGACGTGGTGCGCCTGATCAGGGACAAGGGATTCATCGGCGCCAACGTAACCGTTCCCCACAAGCAGGCCGCCTGCGCGCTGTGCGACGATACGGATGCCCTGTCCCGCGCCACGGGGTCGGTCAACACGCTCGTCTTCCAGAAAGACGGCTCCATCACCGGATTCAACACGGACGGGCCCGGTTTTTCCCGCGCCATCCGGGAGGAATTCTCCGTGGACCTAAGGGATTTGAAAATCGTTCTTCTGGGCGCCTGCGGAGGCGCCGGACTGGCCCTGGCCTACACCTGCGCCATGCAGCGCTGCGAACGGCTGACGCTGGCCGGCAGGTCGGAGGACAAACTCCAGGACCTCAAGAACAGGCTGAGCTCCTTCTTCATTGACGAAAACAGGCTGGAAGGGGCGTCCGACCGCCTGGCTGCCCACCTGAACAACACGCCGCGCTTCAATGCGGCCCTAGAGGATGCCGACCTGATTGTCAACGCCACGGCCCTGGGCCTGAAACCTACGGACCCGTCCCCCGTGCCGTCCTCCTTGTTTTCCGCGCACCATCTGGTATATGACCTCCAGACGCATAATGACGCCTTCCAGATGGAAGCCCGCTTCCAGGGGGCCAGAACGGCCAACGGCCTTTCCATGCTGATTCACCAGGGCGCTCTCTCCTTTGAACGCTGGTTCGGCGTCAAGCCGGACGTAGCCGTCATGCGCCAAGCTCTTGAAAGGAAAGATGCCTGAGACCGCCCCTACCTTCGACATTCAGTCCTTCCGGAACGCTCTGGTGGAATGGTTCAGGCGGGAGGGAAAAGACTACCCGTGGCGGCGCACGGAAGATCCATGGCACATCCTCGTCTCCGAGCTGATGCTCCAGCAGACCACCATCCCCACGGTGCTGGGCAGGTATGAACTCTGGATGCGCCGCTTCCCCACTCCGCACCACCTGGCCGCGGTGGACGAACAGACGGCCCTGCGTTCCTGGGAGGGTCTGGGGTATTACCGCCGCGTGCGCTCCCTCCAGGCCATTGCGCGGGAAATCGTCACTTCGTTCGGCGGAACATTCCCCTCCGACAAGGAAGGACTGAAAAAGCTTCCCGGCATCGGCCCGTACACGTCCGGGGCCCTGCTTTCCTTCGCCTTCAACAAGCCGGCCCCCATCGTGGACGCCAACGTGGCGCGCGTGCTGTCCCGCATAGACAACTATTCCACGGCCGTGGACTCCACGGAGGGACTGAAATACTTGTGGGCGCGGGCGGAAGAACTGGTGGACCCGGATCATGCGCGGGAATTCAACTCCGCCATCATGGAACTGGGGCAGACCTATTGCCGGATCAGCGCGCCGGACTGCCTGCTCTGCCCCGTGCGCTCCTTCTGTACGGCGGAACGGCCGGAAACGCTGCCCGTCAAAAATCCCAAGCCGGAAATCACGCGGGTGGAGCACCACGACATCCTCTACATCCGCAATAAATCCATCCTGCTGTCCAAATGTCAGGAAGGCGAACGCCACGCGGGCATGTACCGCTTCCCCCAGCGGGACGACGACCACACGCTCTCCCTGCCCCATCTGCTGAAACAGACCTACAGTGTGACCCGCTACCGGGTCACGCGCTATATCCACCATGTGACGGACGCCCCCGCTTTAAGACCGGAGGAGGAACTGATCCCGCTGGAAAAAGTTCATGAACTGCCCATGGCCTCCCCGGACCGCAAGGCCCTGAATTCCGCCGCACTCGGCAAACTGCTGGACAAGATCAAATGACTTCCGGCCTGACACCTGAACTCACTCTCTCCGCTTACTGCCAGGGATGCTTCCCGATGGCGGATCCGTCCACCGGGGAAATTTCCTTTTATGAACCGGACCCGCGAGCCCTGATTCCCCTGGACGAGCGCTTCCACATTCCCCACGGCCTGCGCCGCACCCTGCGCAAAAAACCTTTTGAAATACGGATGGACACGGCTTTTGCGGAAGTCGTCCATGCGTGCGCCCGGACGGACCGGCCCGAAGAACAGTGGATAGACGGCCAGATTGAGGAAGTGTACGGCAAACTCCATGAAATGGGATTTGCGCACAGCGTGGAATGCTGGGATGGAGAAGGACTGCAAGGCGGCCTGTACGGGATTTCCCTGGGAAAGGCGTTTTTCGGGGAAAGCATGTTCCACCGGAAAACGGACGCCAGCAAGATAGCGCTGGTGGCGCTGGTGCAGTACCTGCGGGCGCACCAGTTCCTTTTTCTGGACACACAGTGGACGACGCCGCATTTGCTGAAATTCGGCACGTATGAGGTGCCGGCCCGGGAATACCGGGAAATGCTGAAACGGGCGCTGGAGGGGTAAAAGGGGCGGCGGCTTTAATGGACTTAATGGACTTAATGGACTTAATGGACTTAATGGACTTAATGGACGGAAGGGACAAGGATGGACAACGGATTTATTCCCAAACACGGAGGTTACAAAAATCTGGTTGTTTACCGGATTGCAGAGGTCATTTATGATTTCACCTTCCGGTTCTGTAACAAATACGTAAAAAATCAGGGACGAACGTATGACCAAATGGTTCAGGCGGCACGTTCCGGCATGCAGAACATCGCGGAAGGAAGCGTGGATTCGGGCGTCAGCAAAGCATCTGAATTGAAACTCACCGGAATCGCTAAAGGAAGCCTTCAGGAGCTAAGGGAAGACTATAGTTCCTACATGCGCCAGCGGGGGCTGGAACAATGGAAAAACAACAGTCCTTATGCACAGGAACTGATTAAAGCCAGATTTTCTTCAGCACAGGAAGTCATCCGCTGGGTAGGAATACACAAGGAGTTCCGGCCCGACCACTTTGGAGCCAATGCGGCGATTATCCTCATCAATGTGGCTCTTGGCCTTCTCACGAGGCTGATCCAGGCTCAGGAACGGGATTTCCTGCAAAACGGCGGCATTCGCGAACGCATGACCCGCGCCCGTTTGGAACAGCGCAAGCGCCGGGACAAGTAACCCATCATAGGAGGGATACCTCACCCAATCCACCCAATCCACCCAATCCACCCAATCCACCCAATCCACCCAATCCACCCAATCCACCCAATCCACCCAATCCACCCAATCCACCCAATCCACCCAATCCACCCAGTCCACCCAGTCCACCCAGTCCACCCAGTCCACCCAGTCCACCCAGTCCACCCAGTCCACCCAGTCCACCCAGTCCACCCAGTCCACCCAGTCCACCCAGTCCACCCAGTCCACCCAGTCCACCCAGTCCACCCAGTCCACCCAGTCCACCCAGTCCACCCAGTCCACCCAGTCCACCCAGTCCATTAAGTCCATTCCCCCTCCCTATCCACAAAAAAGCCCGCGGCTCCGGAGAGCCACGGGCTGACTTTTAACCCTTAACAAAGACTTACGCCTGTTCCAGAGCTGCCTGGGCGGCGGCCAGACGGGCGGTCGGGACGCGGTAGGGGGAGCAGCTCACGTAGGTAAGGCCGAGCGTATTGCAGAACTTGACGGAGGCGGGGTCGCCGCCGTGTTCGCCGCAGATGCCCAACTTGATGTCCGGGCGGGTGGAGCGGCCAAGTTCCACGGCAATCTTCATGAGCTTGCCGACGCCTTCCTGGTCGATGGAAGCAAAGACGTTTTTCTTGATGATTTCCAGTTCCTGATACTGCGGCAGGAAGGAGCCGGAGTCGTCGCGGCTCATGCCCAGGCCCGTCTGGGTCAGGTCATTGGTGCCGAAGGAGAAGAACTGGGCGGTTTCCGCGATTTCGTCAGCCGTGACGGCGGCGCGCGGAATTTCGATCATGGTGCCCACAAGGTAGTCCACCTTGGCGCCCTTTTCCTCGAATACCTCCTGGGCCACCTTGTCAATGATGGCTTTCTGAATGTCCAGTTCCTTCTTGAAGGCCACCAGGGGAACCATGATTTCAGGCACCACGGAGAAGCCTTCTTCCTGGGAGACTTCCACAGCAGCTTCAAAGATGGCGCGCGCCTGCATTTCCGTGATTTCCGGATAGGCGATGCCGAGACGGCAGCCGCGGTGGCCGAGCATCGGGTTGAACTCGTGGAGTTCGGCCACGCGGCGCATGATGACTTCCACGGGCATGCCGATCTTCTGGGCCAGGTCAAGCTGCTGTTCCTTTGTCTGGGGAAGGAATTCGTGCAGGGGCGGGTCCAGCAGGCGGATGGTGCCCGGCAGGCCCTTGAGCGCCTTGAAGATGCCCTTGAAGTCGCCCTTCTGGTAGGGAAGGAGCTTGGAAACAGCCGCCACGCGGTCGCTCTTCTTGGTGGAGAGGATCATTTCACGAACGAAGTCGATGCGGTCCCCTTCAAAGAACATGTGCTCCGTACGGCAGAGGCCGATGCCCGTGGCGCCGAAGGCGAGGGCGGCTTCCGTCTGCTTGGGAGAGTCCGCGTTGGTGCGCACCTTCATCTTCGTGCAGTCGTCGCACCACTGCATGAGCCTGGCGAAGTTCTGGTAGGTACGGCTGTCTTCCGGCTTCATGGTCTTGGAGATCAGAACCTGGATGATTTCAGAGGGGGAGGTTTCCACCTTGCCGGCGTACACCAGGCCGCTCGTTCCGTCAATGGACATGTAGTCGCCTTCGTTGAAGGTCATGCCGCCAACGGTGACGGTGCGGTTGTTGTAGTCCACGATGACTTCGTCGGCGCCGCAGACGCAGACCTTGCCCATCTGGCGGGCGACGAGGGCCGCGTGGGAGGAGACGCCGCCGCGGGCGGTCAAAATGCCTTCCGCGGCGATCATGCCGCGCAGGTCTTCCGGAGAGGTTTCCAGACGGACCAGGAGAACTTTTTCACCGTTGTCCGCGGCTTCCACGCAGCGTTCTGCGTTCAGGTAGATGCGTCCGGTGGCGGCGCCGGGGCCGGCGGGAAGGCCGCGGGTGAGCATCTTGGCCTGCTTGATGGCCTCGCGGTCGAAGATCGGGGTCAGGAGCTGGTCCACCTGGTCCGCGGGAATGCGGCGCACGGCGGTTTTCCAGTCGATCAGGCCCTGCTCCACCATTTCACAGGCGATGCGGAAGGCGGCCACGCCGGTGCGCTTGCCGTTGCGGGTCTGGAGCATGTACACGGTGCGGTCCTGAATGGTGAATTCGAAGTCCTGCATGTCGTGGAAGTGGTTTTCCAGCACTTCGCGGATGCGCATGAGTTCATTGAACGCGGCGGGCATCACGTCGTGAAGGGCTGCCACGGGAGCGGGCGTGCGGACGCCGGCTACCACGTCTTCACCCTGGGCGTTCATCAGGAATTCGCCGTAGAATTCGTTTTCGCCGGAAGCGGGGTTGCGGGTGAACGCCACGCCGGAACCGGATTCTTCACCCGTGTTGCCGAATACCATGGCCTGCACGTTGACGGCGGTGCCCCATTCGGAGGGAATGCCGTATTTCTGGCGGTAAACGATGGCGCGGTCATTGTTCCAGGAACCGAACACGGCGCCGATGGCGCCCTGGAGCTGTTCCCACGGGCATTCCGGAAATTCATGGCCGGTGCGTTCCAGCACCAGCGCCTTGAAGCGGGAGACAAGTTCCTTCAGGTCGTCCGCGGAAAGCTTGGTGTCTTCCACGTCGGCGCTGCCGTAGCGTTCTTCCTTGATGGCGGCAATGGCGGCTTCAAAGGGTTCGTGGTCTTCATCCGGGTTCTTCTGCACGCCCAGCACCACGTCGCCGTACATCTGCACGAAGCGGCGGTAGCAGTCCCACGCAAAGCGGGGGTTGCCGGTGGCCTTCACCATGGCTTCCACGGATTTTTCATTCAGGCCGAGGTTCAGAATCGTATCCATCATGCCGGGCATGGATTCCCGGGCGCCGGAACGCACGGCCACCAGCAGGGGCATGGCTTCCGTGTCGCCGAACTTGCGGCCCAGGATTTGTTCCATCTTGGCAACGCCTTCCTTGATCTGGGCGTCAAGCTGGGAGGGATAGGTGCAGCCGTGGTCGTAGTAATAGGTGCAAACTTCCGTGGTGATCGTGAATCCGGGAGGAACAGGCAGGCCGATGCGGGCCATTTCCGCAAGGTTGGCGCCCTTGCCGCCCAAAAGATTTTTCATGCTGCCATTGCCGTCAGCGGACCCTCCGCCGAAGGAATAGACGAATTTGTCAGTGGATGCGCTGCACGCGCAGGAATTGGTGGACATATCGATTGTTGTAGTCGAATTAATGATTCTGCCCCAAAGCCGGCCGCATGAGTCAACAAGAGACCCAAAAGCAAGTTGGGGTCGAGTAAAGATGCCCGGCGCACCCGCCTTTGTCAACTCGAAATTGTAAGGAAAACAAAAATGTTTTTGATGATTTTTGGGAGAAAATATTTTCCCCGTTTTTTCCGCATCTCGGCACCTCCCGCTGATTTACCTCACAGCGTTTCCCGGAAATAAAACCCGGCTCACCGCCAGGGACGGCCTGCCGGGAATTTCTCATGAATGATATCCCCTGCCCGGTAACATAACGGAATGGCCGTACCCGGCTTTCCACCGTCCGCGTACGGGAGGCGGCCACAGTGTTCCTCCCCTCCTACAAGGGCTTGTCCCCTGCCAATAAAAAGCGAACGCCTATCGACAAGACAGGCGTTCGCTGAAAAAATATGTTTTACCGGTTTTTATGCCTTGCAGAAGGTGTCTTCATCCGCACAGTCCGCTTCCTTCCATGTGACGGAGGAGTCGCCGGAGGCGATGTGGACCAGGCAGTGGTACACGGCCTCCGGATCGGCATCCAGCCGGGCGGCCACCTGCGCGGCCGTTTCCGGAGCGGAACCGATGGCTTTCCGGACTTTCCCCAGCAGGGCCAGGAAGGTTCCGGCGGCTTTTTTGCCGGCTTCCACGCCGGGCTGGTGGTAGGCGTTGATGTTCACCAGGGAGGCATAGAAGGAAACGGCGCGCTCAAAGAGGGCGATCAGCATGCCGAGCGTTTTGGCGTTCACTTCCGGAATGGAAATGGTGATGGAGGAACGTCCGGATTCCGCAAGAGCCTGGCGCGTACCGCGCAGGAAGCCCTGGAGGAAGTCCCCGCAGGTGGCGCCCGCTTCCACTTCCACCGCGTCCGCGGAGCATTCCCGCACTTCAATGAAGGTGGCGAAAAAGTTGTTCACGCCGTCGCGGAGCTGCTGCACATACGCGTGCTGGTCCGTGGAACCCTTGTTGCCGTACACGGAAATGCCCTGGAAGACTTCATTGCCGTCCAGGTCCAGCCTTTTGCCGAGGGATTCCATGATGAGCTGCTGAAGGTATTTGGAGAAAAGCACCAGGGCATCCTTGTAAGGGAGGACCACCATGTCCTTTTCCCCTTTGCCGCCGGTGGCCTTGTACCAGGCCAGGGCCAGCTTCATGGAGGCGTTGCACTTCACGCATTCCCGGCGTGTCTTTTCATCCATCAGGCGCGCGCCTTCCAGCATGGCGTCCACGTCCACGCCCTGCAGAGCGGCGGGAACAAGGCCCACTACGGACATGACGGACGTACGGCCGCCCACCCAGTCTTCCATCGGGAAGCGCTTGAGCCAGCCTTCCGCTTCCGCCGTCTTGTCCAGTTTGGAGCCCACGCCCGTAATGGCTACGGCTTGCGCGGCGAAGTCCAGTCCGTGCTTGTTGAAAAAGTCCTGGGCCACCATCATGCCGTTGCGTGTTTCCGGAGTGCCGCCGGACTTGGAGATGACCACCACCAGCGTTTCTTCCAGAGGCAGGGATTCCAGCACGCGGTACATGCCGTCCGGGTCCGTATTATCCAGGAAGAACATGTCCAGCCCCGCGGCGGGAATGGCGTCGGCCACCAGTTCCGGCCCCAGGGCGGAACCGCCGATGCCGATGACGAGGGCCGCGGAGTATTGTTCCGCACGAGGAGGGGCGATCCTGCCGTTCAGCACGTCCCGTCCGAAGTCCTTGACGTCCGCCAGAGGCCCGTCAATGGCGGCTTTCAGTTCGGGAGTGGGGGCCAGGGCGGAATTGCGCAGCCAGTAATGGCCCACCATGCGGCCTTCGTCCGGGTTGGCGACGGCGCCGGATTCCAGCGCCTTCATGTCGGCGAAAGCCTTGTCGATCCTGCCCTGCATGGAGGACAAGAAAGCGTCGTCCAGCGGCAGTTTGGAAAAATCAAGGGAGATACCCATTTCCGGGTAGCGAACGAGTTGTTGTGCGTATAGGCTCATGATAGTAATAGATTGAGAAAGAATTATTTAAGTTTTTTAAGCACGCTTTTCGCCTGCACGTCATCCTGGTCCGCCGCCTTCTGGAACCATTCCCTGGCCTTGGCCGCGTCCTGCTGTACGCCGAAGCCTTTCTGGTACATGATGCCCATGTTGTACTGTTCGGAGGCATAGCCTTCTTCGGCAGCCCTCTTGCGGCGGTTGAGCTGTTCCTTCGCCTCCGCGGGGGACAGGCCCACGGCCCGCGCCGCGTCCGGCCAGGTGTCGCCGTATTTCATGGCGGACGGGGCATAGGCGGCGGCGGCGGCCTTGCGGTTCAGTTCATCGGCCTTTTTCTTGTCCCGCTTCACGCCGTATTTGCCCAGGTCATAGAGAAACGCCATGCCCCAGTAACCGCGGGGACTGCCCAGTTCCGCCGCCTGCTGGAAGCATTCAAAGGCGTCCTCATATTTTTTGGTTCCCATGGAACGGACGGCATCCGCAATATGAAGTTCCGCCTCTTTCAGATCAGGGAATTCCGGAATGGCGGCCCATTCCCTCTTCAACTCCTCCCGGTCCCTCTTGGATTTGGGAGGCATGCCCGCCGGACCGGAAAGGCGGAATACGGGGAAGTACCCCTCCATGGCCCCCATGTTCCCCAGGCCGGACATTAAAAACACGCTGGGAGCCACCCTCCACATGTGCATGTACAGGATGCGCCCTTCCTGCAGGGAATCCTTCGGCAGCCATTCCGGCATGTTGGAAGGTTCCCCGTACTTTTCCGTCAGGCCCACCAGCAGGGCCTTGTAGGCTGATTTGAGCCTGGTTTCATATTCGGCACCCTTGAATTTGCTGCGGGAGTAGAAAACGACGCCGCGCAGGCCTCCGGAAGGGTCGTAGTCAAAATTCAGGGAAAAGGTCTGGCCGCCCACGGGCTGCCTGGTCTTGAACACGCCGTTCAGCCCGGTGCGCCCCAGCAGGGCGTCCGTAGGCGGCCCTTCAATCCGCTTGCTCTGCCTCAGCGCTTTCAGCACCTGGTCCTTGTCCATTCCCGTCTCCAGATTCTCATAAAGGGCGGCAAAGAGATGCGGGCACGCGAACGCAAGAATACTGATGACACAGGCTAGTTTTTTCATATAAGAAGCAATGGGCGGTTTCCTATCAAAGGGGCATGGTTTTCAAAAGAATAAAATGCGTCAGCGCAGGTGAGGAAAATTTTTCATAAAATATTCACTTCCAGTCCACCCACAGTCTTTTCAGATAATCCTCCCCCGTAAAGTCCGCAGGCATGGGATCATGGGTGAGGCGGGCCCCGGGAGCGGCGGCCTCCACCATCCTGCGGAAGTCGGAATGGCTCAGCTTGCGGCAATTGCTGGTGCACAGCATCCAGCCGTCCCGCTCCAGGCATTTCCGCGCCAGGGAGACAAGTTCCCCGTAATGGGATTCCACCCGGAACACCCTGCCCCTGTCGTCCCGTGAAAAAGTGGGAGGGTCCAGAATGATGCCGTGGAAGGTGCGTCCCTGCCTGGCGAACCGTTCCAGCCAGTGAAGCACGTCCCCCTTGCAGAAGTACTGGCTGGAGGGGTCCATTCCGTTCAGCCTGAAATTTTCTCTGGCCCATTCCAGGCACGGCTGAGCCAGGTCCAGCGTGGTCGTCTGTGCGCCGCCCAGAGCGGCATAAACGGAAAAGGCTCCCGTGTAGGCGAAGGTATTCAGCACTTTCATGCCCGGCCTGCTCCGTTCCCGCACCCGGCGGCGGTGGTCGCGCTGGTCCAGAAAGATTCCCTGGGAGTAACCCGCGGACATGTCCAGCCTGAACAGAACGCCCTGTTCCTCCGCCTCAAATTGCAGGGGAAGGACCGGTCCGGCAATCTGGATGGGCACCTCCTTCTGATTCTGTTCCAGACGCTTGTGAAATACGGGAACATCAAGTCCAGCGAGCTCCTTCCTCAAATTCACGGGAACGGCACAGTCACGCGTGGAAACCAGAATGCGATCTCCCAGGCGGTCCACGAACACGTCCGGACAGCCGTCCCCTTCCCCGTCAATCACGCGGAAAATATCGGTACGCGGAGGAATCAGTCCCTTCTTGTATTCCAGGCAATGGCGGTACGTGCGGCTCACGGCACGGAGAGACTACGGAATTTGACCGCGGGGGGCAATGGCAAAAGCAGGGAAAACGGATTCTGGAACAATCTTCTTCCGCCGGAAGGGAAAACCACGTTCCGCACACCATCCACCCCTCCGGATTATTCCCGGGCGTACCGCCTGCCGGACGGCATGCCTTCCATCCTCCTCCAGGCAGGTCATGACGCTTTTGCCCAGGAAAAAATCTTTCTCTTCATCCTGTCAAAAAAACACTGAAAGAGAGATACTTGCTTGAAGTTCCCACAAATTTGTGAAACACAGGGGGAAGATATCATCCCCCCCTTTCACGGCATGAAAAAAATATCTCCTGCATCCTTTTTTCTGATACCCTTCCTCTTTTCTCCCGTCCCGGCGGCAGACGGTGTTTCCCACGAAAACAAGGAGATAAAAATATGGAAGATTTACTGCGGAGACAGAACTTTTTCCTTCAAGCCTCCGGTGGAAGGAAAAATTCTCACGGCTCTGGAAGTGGAGGAATGGGAGACCATCTTCGTCGGCGTCCAGACAAGCCCTGTCCGTTTTGAGATTCTGGCCGTTTCCACCAGGGATGAAAAAGTCTCACTGATAGATCTGGATACCCATTATTATGCGGACGACCATATTTTCCCTCTTGAACCCGGCGCTACCCTCACCCTGGCGCCCCTGAATATGGAAACCACGCCCAACGGCAGATCCTTGTGCTCCTATCCCGTCATCAGCCATCCCCGCCATGAAGGCGATCCGGCGCATGATTCGAAAACATCCCTGAGCATCCAGCGTTTGGTGGACGGCTCCTTTGAAGCCCGTTCCAACCGGTAACGGCAGACTCCTTCCGGACACAGCAAACAGCCGGAGAAGCGTTGATTTTTCAAGGAAAAGCTTCCTGCGGCAGGGAACCTTCAATCCGTACGAGAAAGCTGTTCAGCACGCACACTTTGTCCGGCTTTTCCTGAGCAATCCCCTGCGGACATCCCTATAAGGACGCTGCTTCCTTTCTTCCTCTCCCGGTACATTTGACGCCTTCCGCAGCATGAGGCAGAACGGGATCATCCCCAAGTATGAGTGCGGCATGCGCCAGCACCTTTTTCAATACTTCGTGAAGGACATCCGGTACGGGAATATGAGACTCTGAGCCGACGCACCATCAACACGGCCATGCCAAGCACCCTCAGGGAAGCCGCAGACGGTTCGGGAACGACGGAAAACGCCATGGCAGCCACCCCGGCTTTCTGCCCCCCCAATGCGAAAATCAAGTGTGTCCGATGTTGCCGTTCCCGTCCATGTGACCAACGTCAGCTTGTTGTTTGCAAAGGAGGGAGACGTTGAAAATCCCGTTCCGTCTGTAGCGGCGTATTCAAAGGAACCCGTTCCTCCGGTGACGGCAGTGGCTCCGGGAGCAGCGGCCACACTGGAAACGAACATGTAAAACGTGATGGTGTCCCCTGCCGTCGATCCGCCCAGTTGGATGGAGGATGTCGTGGAACCTCCGGCTCCGGGATTCATGAATGTGGACATCGCTTCATAGTCGAAAGAACCTAGGGTATTGACCAGGTCCGTCATTGCTGCCCCATTCTGGAAATAGGCGCCATAAGCGGGGTCTCCCTTTCCGGAAGTTGCGGCAGTGACATTGGAGTTAAAGAAGTTCCCGCCGTTTTTAACGATTTTAAGCGTGTAGGGAGTACCGTTTTCCGAAGCATCCTGAAGCTGCAATTCATCCTTGCTGTTGGACTTATACAAATTCATGCCGGGCCTTTCCGCGCCGTCCCCGTACACCTCCACCAGGACGGAAGCCGCCTGTGCAAGGGAAAAATCCCCTTCGGCCATAAGTAAAAATAATGTTTTCTTCATGGTTTCCAATTCTTGTGAACGATGAAAACTAATGCAGGGATTTTGAATCCGTGTTGAACCAAAAAAGAGGCCGGATCAAACGATCCGGCCTCTGATTTTCAATTTGTTCCGCGAATAGCGCCTACCTTAGTCGGCGTACTGTTCGTTGAGGGCTTCCATGATTTCCTTGGAGGCTTCCGGGATGTTCGTACCGGGGCCGAAGATGGCCACAGCTCCGTGTTCCCTGAGGAAGTCGTAGTCCTGGGCGGGAATGACGCCGCCGCAGAAGACCATGATGTCCGGACGCCCCTGTTTCTGGAGTTCTTCCACCAGGGCGGGCAGAAGCACCTTGTGGCCCGCGGCCAGGGAGCTCATGCCGATCATGTGCACGTCGTTTTCAATCGCCATCTTGGCGGTTTCCTCCGGCGTCTGGAAGAGCGGGCCTACGTCCACGTCGAAGCCGAGGTCGGCATAGGCGGAGGAGACCACCTTGGCGCCGCGGTCGTGGCCGTCCTGGCCCATTTTGGCGACGAGGATGCGGGGACGGCGCCCCGTGCGTTCGGCGAAGTCGTCCGTCATCTTGCGGACTTCCTCCACCAGCGGATCTTGACCATAGGATTGTGCGTACACGCCGGTAATGAGTTTAATTGGAGCTTTGTGCCGCCCGAAGTGCTTTTCCAGGGCGGAGGAAATTTCACCCAGAGAGGCGCGAGCCTTGGCCGCCTTGATGGCGAGGTCAAGGAGGTTGCCTTCTCCCGTACGGGCGCATTCGGACAGGGCTTCCAGCGCGGCTTCGCACGCAGCGGAGTCGCGTTCAGCACGCAGTTTCTGCAGGCGGGCGATCTGGGCGTCCCGGACGGTGGTGTTGTCCACTTCCAGAATGTCGATTTTTTCCTCCTGCTCCAGACGGTACTTGTTGACACCGATGATGGGCTCCTTGCCGGAGTCAATGGCCGCCTGGCGGCGGGCCGCGGCTTCTTCAATGCGCATCTTGGGCAGCCCGGTTTCAATGGCCTTGGCCATGCCGCCGAGTTTTTCCACTTCCTGAAGGTGGGCCCAGCCCTTGCGGATGAGCTCGTTGGTGAGGTATTCCACGTAGTAGGAACCGCCCCACGGATCGATGACCTTGCAGATGGTGGTTTCATCCTGCAGGTGGAGCTGGGTGTTGCGGGCAATGCGGGCGGAGAAGTCCGTCGGCAGGGCGATCGCCTCGTCCAGGGAGTTGGTGTGCAGGGACTGCGTATGGCCGCAGGCGGCGGCCAGGGCTTCAATGCAGGTGCGGGTCACGTTGTTGAACGGGTCCTGCTCCGTGAGGGACCAGCCGGAAGTCTGGGAGTGCGTGCGCAGGGCCAGGGACTTCGGGTTCTTGGGGTTGAACTGCTTGATGAGCTTGGCCCACAGCACGCGCGCGGCGCGCATCTTGGCCACTTCCATGAAGTAGTTCTTGCCCTGGGCCCAGAAGAAGGAGAGGCGCGGAGCGAAGGCGTCGATGTCAATGCCGGCCTTGATCCCGGTGCGCACGTATTCCAGGCCGTCCGCAAGCGTGTAAGCCATTTCCAGGTCCGCCGTGGCGCCGGCTTCCTGCATGTGGTAGCCGGAGATGGAAATGGAGTTGAACTTGGGCATGTACTTGGAGGTGAACTCAAAGATGTCCGCAATGATCCGCATGGACGGGTCCGGCGGATAAATGTACGTGTTGCGCACCATGTATTCCTTCAGGATGTCGTTCTGGATCGTCCCGGAGAGCTGGTCCAGCGTGCAGCCCTGTTCCTGGGCGGCCACGATGTAGAAGGCAAGCACGGGCAGCACGGCGCCGTTCATGGTCATGGAGACGGACATTTTGTCCAGCGGAATGCCCTTGAAGAGGATTTCCATGTCCAGGATGGAGTCCACGGCCACGCCGGCCTTGCCCACGTCGCCCACCACGCGGGGGTGGTCGGAGTCATAACCGCGGTGCGTCGCCAGGTCGAAGGCGATGGAAAGTCCCTTCTGACCGGCCGCCAGGTTGCGGCGGTAGAAGGCGTTGGATTCCTCCGCCGTGGAGAAACCGGCATACTGGCGCACCGTCCAGGGACGCGCCACATACATGGTGGCGTAAGGTCCGCGCAGGTTCGGGGCCACACCGGCGGTAAAGTCCAGGTGCAGGCAGTCGTCATACACGCTCTCGGAATAGGTGGGCGGCACGGGAATTTGTTCATTGGTCACCCAGGTTTCCGTCTGGGTGGCCGGGGACTGGCCGCCAGCCTTGACTTCTGGATAGGCGGCGGTTGCAAAGTCGGGAATATTGCTCATATGATGAAATTTGGTAAATGGTTTAGAGGCCGATCTTGTTCTGAATGGCTTCAATGGTGTTGTAGCAGTTGGCCCTGACGTGGATGAAGATGTCCACGCCGGCTTCCTTGAACGCTTCCACATGGTCCGCCGGATAACCGGCGAGGGCCACCATCATATCCGGCTTGATTTCCCTGAGCGCCTTGCAGAAGGCGGGAACGATTTCCGGATAGGTGTCGTCCGTGGAGCAGATCACACACACGGCGCAGCCGCTTTCCGCGGCGGCCCTGGCCGCCTCTTCCGGAGTCGGGAAGCCGGACGGGTAAACCACGTCCAGACCGCCTGCGCGCAGGAAGTCGCGGGAGAAGTCCGCACGGGCCTTGTGCTGGCGCAACGGCCCCATGTTGGCGAAGAAGACCATCGGGCGGGTTCCCTTTTCCTCCACCCAGGCGTCGGCCTTGGCGAGCAGGGATTCAAAGCGTTCCGCCAGGCGGCGCTTCGGCAGGGCTTCAATTTCCAGCGGTCCGCCGCACTTGCAGTCCGCGCCGGCCGTGAGGGCCTTGTTGATGAGGCAGGTGGAGAAGCCTTCCTCCGCGGCCTTGCAGACGGAATCCACGCACATTTTCACGTCGGGCAGTTCCACGTCCGCATTCTTGCAGCAGCCGTGGCCCTTGGAGGCGGAACAGGAGGAGCCTTCCGGCACTTCCAGCTTCTTTTCCACCAGGTTGACGTACTGGTTGACGCCCACGATGGACTGGCGGCGCTGGTCGGCCATTTCATACCGCTTGGCGGCCGTGGCGTTCACGCTCTTCTGGATGGAGCCGGACTGAAGGGCCTTGATGATGCCGCCTTCCTTTTCAATTCCCTGGAAGACGTCCCAGATTTTCCGGGAGACTTCGTCCGTCAGGTTTTCAATGTACCAGGAACCGCCGGCGGGGTCCACCACCTTGTCCAGGTTGCATTCGCCCAGCAGGATCAGCGGGCAGTTGCGGGCGATGCGGCGGGAGAATTCGTCCGGCATGCGCACGGCCGCGTCGAAGGGCAGTACATCGATGCTGTCCACGCCGCCCATAATGGCGGAGAAGGCCTGGGCGGAACCGCGCAGCAGGTTGACCCAGGGGTCCACCTTGGAGAGGGTCCAGAAGGAAGTGCGGGCATGCAGGCTGATTTTGGCGGCTTCCTCGCTACCGCCGCATTCCTTGACGATGAGGGCCCAGAGTTCGCGCAGGGCGCGGATTTTGGCCACTTCCAGGAAAAGGTTGGCCCCGATGGATACGGTAAAGCGCATGTGGGCGGCCGCTTCATCCACGGAAATGCCGCGTTCTTCCATGGCGCGCAGATAGGCCACGGCGGTAGCGAGCATGGCTCCCGCTTCTTCAAAGGCGGAGGCGCCGGAATCCGCATAGGGAAGCCCGCTGACGCCGATGGTCTGGAAGGCGGGCGCATTGGCGATGGCCCACTTGGTCATCACGGCCATCTGGTCATAATAGGCGCAAATGCCCTTGCCGCCGCAGAGGGAACCCTTCATCACGGCCTTGCCGACCGGGTCGTAGAGAACGCCGCCCCGGAGGCCGGCGGTGTCGAATCCGGCGGATTTGTACGTGTTCAGGAACATGGAAAGCGTACCCAGGCCGCAGGAGCCGGGAGTGATGTAAACGGGCAGCTTGTCCAGCGGGAGGCCCTTGAGGGCGGTGTCCCAGGCCGCCTGCTTGCGGAGCTTGAGACCGCATTTGCAGTTGAGCTGGACGTTCACGGCGGTCAGGCCGCGTTCCAGATCGTGCAGGATTTTGCTGTTGAAGTCTTCCGGAGTGGAGGCGGGAATGCTCTGGGCGATTTCGCAGGGCTTTTCCACATAGCCCAGGGCGCGGGTTCCGCGGCGGTACGGGAACTGCCCGGCAGGCATGACGGGAGAGTGCTCGTCCCACTTGTTGTAAATGGGATGCAGCGTGATTCCCTCCACGAGCTTCGTGAAAAGTTTTTTATCAAAATCAGCCCCCTTCAAGGCAGCGACGGCTGCCTCACGCCATTCGGCGTATGTGGCTGGTGCGAATTCTCCGAAGTCGATCTCCGGATCCGTTGTTTTGTTTCCCTTTTGCATGGCGAAGTCAATGGGTAAGGCCTAATATGTTGGTTTTTAATTGCGCAAACCAGGCCAGATTTAAAGCGCAGAGTTATTTTAGAAAATCAAATTATAAAGTCCAGCGTGAAAAACACAAGAGGCCCAATGAAGGCGAATTTGCCCTATCACGTTCGGGAAGCTTGCAAAAACAGCATAAAAAGAGTAGATACAGGGTTTAAGCATGCCGACCTCACCTACCGTCAAACTCCCTGTTCAACTAGTCAGGCAGCTCCAGGCATTCCGCCGTCGCCTCCGAACGGTCAAAATACTGGAAGCCATCTGCCTGGCCGGCCTGGCCGTCATCCTCTCCTATGTGTTTCTGTATGTTTCCGACCGCGTTTGGGAAACACCGCCCACGCTGGGATGGATTCTTTTCATCTGCGCCGTGGCGGGATTGCTGACCTTCATTCCGTGGTGGAGCTTCCGGTGGGTCTGGCAGCGCAGAACGGCCACCCAACTGGCGCGCCTGATCGGCAAAAATGATGCGGCGCTGGGAGACCGCCTGCTGGGGGTCATTGAACTGGACTCCGAAATGTACGGGCACCAATACAGTTCCGAAAAGCTCAAGGAGGCGGCCATGGAACAGGTGGCACGCGAAGTCGCCGGACAGGACCTGACGGTCAACATCCCCAGGCCGCGGCACAGGATTCTGTTCCTTCTTCTTTCCATTCTGGTTCTCTGCACGGGCGCCCTGTGCATCGTCAGCCCGGAAGCGGCGGAAAACGCCCTGCACCGCTGGCTTCAACCCTTCAATCCTCCGGAACGCTACACCTTCACGCAACTGGATCCCACCCCCGACACCCTGGTCATCCCCCTGGGGGAAAGCCATGCATATGAACTCAGGCTGGCGGATTCCACCAAGTCCCGCCCGGAAACCGCTCATTACGTTTTCGGAAACAGGATGCGCCAGCAGGCGAGTCTGGAGGACGGCGTTTACAAAGTACTCATTCCACCTCTCCAGCAACCGGACAGGCTTGAATTTTCAGCGGGGGACGTCGTGCGCCGCATGCGCATCGTGCCGAAGGCGCGCCCTTCCCTGATCTCCGCCGCGGCCACGGTGGCCTATCCGGAATACATGGGGCGTCCGGATGGACGGGAACCGATGAGGGCCGGAGTCGTTTCCGCGCCGGAAGGCTCCACGCTGACGCTGGAGGTTACCGCCTCCCAGCCGCTGGCTTTCGCCGCCACGCCCCAGGGAAAGCCCCTGCGCGTGGACGGCAGCAAGGTGATCATTCCCTCCATTCTTCTGGGGAAAGATCCTCAGGAAATAGAGCTGACATGGACGGACCAGGACGGCCTTGACGCCGCGCAGACCGTGAAGGTGCGCCTGGAACCCGTTGAGGACAAGCAGCCCTCCGTCTACCTGAGGGGCGGAGAAAACGACCGCCACGTGCTGGAAGACACCAGCATTGAACTGGAAGTGGAGGCCGCGGACGATTTCGGCCTGCGGGAGCTGGGCGTGGAGTGGCAGGGTGAAAAGTCTTTTTACGAGGAAGAAAATCCGGACGGAGGAGCGGCGGATCCGGAGAAAGCCGGCAAGACCGTCCCGGGACTGCACGGGGAAAAGGTTCTGGAAACGGGCGATCCGACCCGGACCGGATTGAAGGGAACCTTCCTGTTCCAGGCCAGGGCCCTGAAGCTGTCTCCCCAGCGCGTGGTCGTCCGCGGATTTACGCAGGACTACAAGCCCGGCGGCAAAAGAGTGTATTCGGAACCCATGGTCATCATCGTCCTTTCCAAGTCGGAACATGCGCAGATGATTCGCAATGAACTGGAACGCATCGTCAGCGAGCTGGAAGGAATGATCCGCCGCATGGACGCCATGACGGACGAGGCGAAACGCCTGAAAACCCTGGAAGAAAAGGAACTCAGGAATACGGAGAGCCAGCAGAGGCTCCATGCCCTGGCGGATGAGGAACAGGCCAACCGAAGGGAACTGAATGAATTGATCAACCGGTCCGAAACGCTGTTCAAGGAAGCCTCCCGCAATACCCAGATCGATCCATCCGGAATGAAGGAGTTCATGAAGGGAATTTCCATGCTGAAACCCGTTCCCGACAGTGCCATGAAGAACGCCCAGAAAAAATTCCGGGATTCTACAGCGGAGAACAGCACTCCGCAGGAAAGCCGGCAATCCCTCAACGGGGCGGAAAGCGACCACTCCGACGCCACGCAGGCCTTGAAAGACGCCATGAACCAGCTTTCCAAGTCCGCCCAGGACATGGAAGCCAGCACCTTTGTGGCCAGGCTTCTCCAAGCGGCCTACAAGGAAGATTTCATTGCCCGCTCTCTCGCCGGCCAGCTCAACACCGTTGTAGGTATGACCATGGAGGAGCTGGACCCCTCCACCCGCCGGGAAATGGAAACCATTGCCACCCTCCAGAATGCCTCCACACAGGACATAGGCTGGATTCTGGAAGACCTCAATTATTACAAGTCCCGCACGGAGGAACGCATTTACAGCGACCTGTACAACCAGATGAACGCCTTCTCCCTCCGTGAAAAGCTGGACCTGGTGCACGGAAACATTCTGAACTCCATCACGGCGCAGTCCATTGACGAATCCCACCTGTACGCGTCCACCCTGCGCCACTGGGCCAAGCTGATAGACGACTACAAGAAAAGCCGCGGCGGAGGCGGAGGCGGCGGAGGCGGAGAAGAAGAATCCATTTCCGACGCCGACTTCGAGTTCATGCTGAAAATCATCCGAATGATCCAGCAGGAACAGGACATCCGCATGCGTACCCGCGCCGCAGAAAAGGAACACCGCAAACTCAACGCACAAACCCCATGAATACCGTCCGCCTGCCAGTCATTCTTCTGGCCCTTTCGACCTTTTCCCTGCCCTGCCTGGCCACTCCGGAGGGACAAACGATTTATACCGCCAAGCACAAGGAAACGGCGGAAAAACTGGCCGTCCAGCAGGACGAGCTTCAGGCGGACACGTCCGACCTCATCATGGGAGAAACGAATGAGGAAGTGGTCGACCTCCTGAAGAAATGCCGCCATGCCATGAACGACGCCGTGGACCTCCTGGAGAACTACAACACGGGAGGCCCAACGCTCGCCGCCCAGTCGGACGTCATTGAACTGATCTACCTGGCGGCCAAGGCCAGAATGAGCATGCCGGGAGGGGGCGCAGGAGGCAAACTGCCCAAATTCGGAGAAAATGGAATGAAACCGGGCAGCGAGGCCCTGATGAACATGCTCCGGCAGCTCCTTGGCATGGACAGTGAATCCCAATCCATGCAGCAGGGGGAAAGCGAAGGAGAGGGAACAGGAGAAGGACAAGGAGAGGGCCAGAACAACCGGGGCAACAAACCGGGAAAAGGAGCCGACGGAAAGTCGGATATGGCTTCCTCCCAGGAAAGGGGAGTTTCCAACCCAGACACGGCGGTGGAAAGCCGCTCCGTCCCCAAATCCACCGGGATGTCTGCAGATGACATGCCCGCCGAATTCCGCAAGGCGCTGGACGCCTATAACAGAACCCTCCAGAAGTAGCAAAAGATGAACACGCATTCTGCCGGAGCATTTCTGCTATTCTTTTTCTGCGTCCTGACGGCAGGGGGAGCCGATCCGCGCAGGGATGTGGCTGGCATCATGCCGGTCCGCACGGAAACGGTGCCCGTGCAGGTGGAATCCATGTATCTGAAAGGCCTCAGTTTTTTACAAAACGCCCAAAAAGCAGACGGTTCCTATGAAGACAATGAAGGAAGGCAGCCGGGCATCATCGGTTTCTGCCTGATGTCCGTTCTCGCCCACGGGGACGATCCGAACGCGGGGCCGTACGCCACCATGGTGCGCCGCTGCCTCAACTATATCCTCTCCAAACAGAACAGCGGCTCCGGCTATATAGGTGACACCATGTACAACCACGGATTCGCCACCCTGGCGCTGGCGGAGGCCTACGGCATGGTGCGCGACGACCGCATAGGCCCCGCCCTCCAGAAAGCCGTGGCCCTGACGCTGACCGCCCAGAAGAAGAACAAGACGGGCGGCTGGCGCTATGCTCCGGATTCTACGGATGCGGACAGCACGGTAACCGGATGCCAGATCGTCTCCCTGTACGCCGCACGGAACGCGGGCATTCCCGTGCCGGACGAGGCTTTTGAACGCGGCCTCAAGTACATGGCCTCCTGCCGCGACAACAAAGGAGGTTACGGCTATACCGGACCGTCCGGTCCCCGCGTCACCCTTACGGCCATCGGCTCCCTGACCTTGTCCCTGGCCCGCCAGAAGTCGGACCCGTCTTTCAAAGCCTCCCTGTCCTTCCTGAAAAAAAATCTTAATTACCGGGATTCCTTATATCCATTCTACTTCGAGTACTACATGTCCCAGGCTCTGTTTCATGCAGACCAGCCCCTCTGGGAAGCCTGGAACCATAAAAACATACGCTACCTCCAGGCATCCCAGACGTCCAACGGTTCCTGGCTGAGCGACAGGGGAAGTTCCTATGCCACCTCCCTGGCGCTACTTTCAATTGCCTTGAATTACCGTTTCCTGCCCATTTATGAACAATAAGCACACCCGCACTCTTTCCATGAAAAAAGCCTTTTGTTTCCTGTTGATTGCCTTGGGAATGGCGATCATGCCGCAGTCTGGGATGGCCCAGTCTTCCCTGCGCACGTCTTCCCCGGTGCCTCCACAGGTGGAGCTGATGTACGTCAAGGGGCTCAGATACCTCCAGAACGCCCAGAAAACGGACGGCACCTATGAAGGCACCTACGGCCAGGAGCCGGGCATCATCGGTTTCTGCCTGATGTCCGTTCTCGCCCACGGGGACGATCCGAATGCGGGGCCGTACGCCACCATGGTGCGCCGCTGCCTCAACTATATCCTCTCCAAACAGAACAAAAGTTCCGGTTACATAGGAGATTCCATGTACAACCACGGATTCGCCACCCTGGCGCTGGCGGAGGCCTACGGCATGGTGCGCGACGACCGCATAGGCCCCGCCCTCCAGAAAGCCGTGGCCCTGACGCTGACCGCCCAGAAGAAGAACAAGACGGGCGGCTGGCGCTATGCTCCGGATTCTACGGATGCGGACAGCACGGTAACCGGATGCCAGATCGTCTCCCTGTACGCCGCACGGAACGCGGGCATTCCCGTGCCGGACGAGGCTTTTGAACGCGGCCTCAAGTACATGGCCTCCTGCCGCGACAACAAAGGAGGTTACGGCTATACCGGACCGTCCGGTCCCCGCGTCACCCTTACGGCCATCGGCTCCCTGACCTTGTCCCTGGCCCGCCAGAAGTCGGACCCGTCTTTCAAAGCCTCCCTGTCCTTCCTGAAAAAAAATCTTAATTACCGGGATTCCTCCTACCCATTCTATTTCGAGTATTACATGTCCCAGGCCCTTTTCCATGCGGATCTGGACATTTGGAAGGAATGGAATTATAAGAATATGCGGTATCTGGGCGCTTCCCAGGCGCCCAACGGCTCCTGGCTGTCCGACTATTCCCCGGCCTATTCCACGTCCGCCGCCCTCCTCTCTCTCGCTCTCAACTACAGATTCCTGCCCATTTATGAAAAATAGGATAAGCTTTGCACTCCTCCTGGCCCCCGCCTGCCTGCTGCACGCGTGGGCGGTCCCTACCGTCGATGTGGTGATGGAAGACAATTACCGCCTCCGCGGAGAAATCGTCTCTTTCGGGAAACAGGGGCTGGTTATTAGGCACCCGTCCGTGCGCCAGAACGTCTCCATTCTGCCCTCTGAAATAAGAGCCGTCTATTTCACGGATACTGCCCCTCCCGACCTGCGGGCCAGGGACAAGATTTTCATCTCCACGGGACACCGGGATATCATTCCGTGCAATATCACTTCCATCTCGTCTGACAAAGTGAAGTACCGGGATATGTTCGGCACCTACCGCTCCATTCCGCGCAGCCAGGTGGCCGGCTTCCGCCTGGGAACTCTCCAGCAGAAGGGATTCTGGCAGGAGCCCCTGGTATTTGACAACAGCTGGCTTCATTCCGGAGACAATGAGAACGACTACCGCATCCAGTCCGGAAGAAAACTGATGAATGCCATGAACCCGAAGCTGGACGGAGACAAGTACCATTACAAGTTGTCCAACGGCAACTATCCTACCTGGGTGCCACTGTACAAGAGCATCGGGCTGGACCCTTCCTCCTTCACCTTCCGAATCGCCCTGACAATGGACGGCAGCAGTGACCGCTCCGGCATTGTCTTCTGCTTCGGCGGCAAGGAAAACGTCACGTTCAGGTCCAACTCCGGCAGCAGCCTCAACAGGCTCATGCTCAGCATTGCCCCCGGCAAATGCACGTTGCTGAGAGAGCAGAAATCCGGTATCCTCCTTTTGGGAGAGGTGGACATTCCGGCCCCGAAAATGACGGCGGGGATAGATATCAGGCTGACTTCCTCCCGGCACGAGAACAATGAACAGGTTTACGAACTGCTGGTGGGGGACATGCCGCCCAAGCTGATCAAGGATCCCTCCCCTCCCGAACAGCAGCTGGAAGGGGACGCCTTCGGACTCCAGATGGAAGGGCATATCTCCCTGACCATCTCAAAGCTCCAGCTTTCCGCCATTTCCCTGAGCGCCAAGGCCCTGACCAAGAACGGCAGCCAGGGGACGGATCTGGTCGTGACGAAGGAGGAGGACGCCATTCCCGGCTCCGTCAACAGCTATAATGACAGGGACAAAATACTGAACCTCTCCACGGATAAGGAATATCCCGGCGTTCCAAGGGAGCTCTCCATCCCGGCCAGATACCTGGACACGGTCTTTTTCGCGGAACCGGAAAAACAGGATGTCGTCCGGGATGAAGCCCGCCACAGCATCCAGATGAAAGACGGTTCCCGCCTGCACGGCGACATCCGGAGCATCGACTCCGGAAAGGTCGTTCTTCAGCATTCCCTGCTGGGCCAAGTTTCCCTGCCGCTGAAAAACATTATCCGCGTGGAATTCCTGAATTCCGCCCAACCCTCCCGCTCCACTCCCTGACAATGAGCCCGACCATGAAACAAACCCGCCTGTTGTTCCTGTCCGCCAGCGCCCTTCTGGCCGCAGTCCACTTCCCCGCCTCGCGCGCGGAAGGCGTCATCACGCTCAAATCCGGAGAAAGCCTGCCCGGACAGATAGGAACCCTGCAGGGCCAGTACCTGAACATACAGTCCAGAATCCTTTCCCGCCCGGTGGATATCAAGTTGGAGGAACTGGACCAGATCACCTCTTCCGTGCCCCTGTCCGTTCCGGAACAGTTTTCCATCATCAGGCTGGAAAACGGTGACGAGTTATACGGCACGCTCAAATCCCTGGACTCCGAAAGCCTTCAATTGGAAACCTCCTGGGGCGGACTGCTTCCCGTCAACAGAAGCCACGTGCGGTACATCGGCTTCGACAAGCAGAAAGCCTATCTGCGCAATGCCACGGCATCCCTCCAAGGATGGACATCCACAGGCAATAGCATGCTGCCGGAATGCCGCAACGGCTCCTGGATCATGCGCGGCTCCAACAATACGGAACTGCAAACCAAATTCGACATGCCGTCCCGGCTGCATGTCCAATTCTCCGTTTATCACACCAATTCTTTCCGAGTCCATGTCTTCCTGTGGAACGACGCTAATTCCCAAAACAAGGTGGAACTGACCGTTTCCCTGGAAAAGGCGGAGCTGATCAAGATCAGCTCCGGTTATCACAAGACCATAGGAAGAGTCAAAAGGCAGACAGAAAGGAACTGGTACGCTGACAAGGGGATCAAGCGTTCCGACGTGCAGTTTTACGCAGACCGGGAAAAAGGGAATTACTACCTTTACCTCAACGGGAAACAGATCGCCCGGTGGGAAGAAGGCAAGGAATTGCAGAACATCTTTGACAACGAGGAAGCCGATGAGAAGGAAGAAGCCGGAAAAGATGCCAAAACCCGCGAATTCAAGCCCGGCAACCACTTTGGCATCCGCGGCTACGATTCCCAGAACATGGCCCTGACCAACATGAACGTACTGGAGTGGAACGGCGCCCTCCCCTATCCTCCGGAGGAACAGGACATCGTCGGTAAATACGATAGGGAATCCTCCACGGACAAGGTGATGCTGGTGAACGGGGACGTACTCCGCGGCAGCATTTCCCTTCAGGAAGACGGCAGAATCCGTGTCAAGTCCGGCCTTTACGACGTCATGGTGCCGACCTCCAGGGTGCGTTCACTGAACCAGAAGAAGGAAGATGAGAAAAAAACGGCGCAGGACAATTCCGACGTGCGCGTTTTTCTGGCCGACCAGAGCATCGTTTCCATCAGACTGGACGCCGTCAGGGACGGCCGACTGGAGGGGCATTCCTCCGCACTCGGCAAAGTCAGCATCCCTATCCAGTCCTTGCGGAAAGTCCTGTTCAATCTCCAGAGTCCGGAACTTAAAAAACAGCGTGAAAATCCGTTCCTCGGCAGGTAGCTGCTTTTCGGGGAAAAAGGCTGCATGGTACACCCTTCCTTGCTACTCCGACGCGAAAAAACGTTACGGAGCAGTGCCGGAAAACCTAATTCCCCTCCATCTCCTCCGCACGACGCACGGCTCTTTTCACGGCCTGAATCCACGCATTGCGGAAGCCGCATTCATCCAGCGCATTCAGGGCGGCAATCGTGGTGCCGCCGGGGGACGTGACAGCATCTCGGAGAGCCATAGGATGTTCTCCCGTCTGTTCCACCATCAGGGCGGATCCGAGCATGGTGCCGGCGGCCAGTTCCAGGGCCGTTTTCCTGGGCAGGCCCATGGCCACTCCGGCATCGGAAAGGGCGTCCAGGGCCATGAACATGTAGGCGGGACCGCAGCCGGAAATGGCGGAAACGGCGTTCATCCGGGATTCCTCCACCTTGAAAACGGAGCCGCAGCCGGACAACAGGCGGCGAGCCGCTTCTTCATCCTCATCCGTGACGGCTGTTCCCGTACTGTAGGCAATGACCCCGGAAAGCACCATGCATGGGGTATTGGGCATGGCGCGCACGATTCGCGTTCCATCGCTGGCGCAGGCTTCCATGTCATCCAGGGAAATGGCGGCGGCTATGGATATCAACAGCGGCAGCTCTGCGCCGCGCTCGGAGAGGGAGGAGATAAGAGGCAGAATTCCATGCGGTTTCACAGCCAGGATAAGAACTTCCACCGCATCCGCCGCGACTGCCTCCGTGGGTGCCTCATGAACGCCGGGGTATTCCTCCTGAAGGGCCTGCACGTTTTCATGGTGGTGGTCGTACACCCAGACTTCTTCCGGAACCACTGCTCCGGCTTTCAGCATGCCCCTCAGCAGGGCTCCGCCCATTTTTCCCAGTCCAATGATACCTGTTTTCATGATTGAAGATTTTTTAAGGTCAAAAACACAAGAGATTTATAGAAAATAAAATACTGGTTACGATCATAAAATTGAAAGGGAACGATGATCAATTCCCTTTGCAGAAGCAGCCTTCCACATGGTCATTCACAAAGCCTGCTGCCTGGAAAAAAGCGTAGCACATCGTTGAACCGAAGAATTTGAATCCCCTTTTTTTCATGTCCCTGCTCATGGCATCCGACTCGGGAGATGTGGCGGGGATTTGGCTCAGGGTCTTGAAATTGTTTACAACAGGCTGCCGTTTCGGGAAGAATGACAAGACATACTTGTAGAAACTGCCAAACTCTTTCTGAATATCCATAAATAATTTTGCATTATTGACCGTGCTATTGATTTTCAGCCGGTTTCTGACGATTCCGTCAAATTGCATCAACCGATCGATGTCTTCTGGAGTCATTTGAGCTACTTTCTCCACATCAAAACCGTGAAAGGCTTCCCGGTATCCTTCGCGTTTCCGGAGGATAGTAATCCAGGCTAATCCCGCCTGGGCGCTTTCAAGTACCAGAAATTCAAACAGGATCTTGTCATCCGTAACGGGTTTTCCCCATTCTTCATCATGGTATTTTACATATAGTTCGTCTGTTCCTGCCCAGCCGCAACGTGCATTGATGATGTCTTCCATACGTCTCCAGGTTAAAATTCCTTTTTTCTGAACAGCCATGCGGCCAGCGTCATATGAAAGACGAAGTAGCCCAGCGTAATCAGCGCCAGACTGCCGAAGAGGGAAAGGGGAATTACCTGCCCGTTCAGGGCGGAATCCGTCACGGAATAAATCTGGAAATTCGGAAAAATGAGGGAGAAGAGCTTGCCGCCCATTACCTCCCACCAGGACAGGCCGCCCGTTCCGGAGCCCATCCACATGGAGAGCGCCTGTGTCTGGAACAGGCCCGCCAGATAAACCATGAACGTCAGCAGCGCGCTGATGATGGTGCCGTTGGTAATGCAGGACATCAGCAGGGTCAAGGAGGAAAGAACCACGAATTCGCACATCATCACGCCCAGTCCCACCTGGACGTTCCAGGTAGCGCCCTGCAGGCGTATCCTGTCCAGATAAGGCTGCATTTCCTCCACGGTATAACGGCCTTTCAGGGCGGCCATCTGTTCGGCCACGACCGTATCCGTGCGGAGCCAGAGCACCAGTGTCATGACCGCATCCATCAGTAGCACGGCAATCAGCGTCAGGGCCAGCACCCCCAGCACCTTCCCCATCAGGTAGTCGATGCGCGGCACGGGCTTGCACAGGATGGTGTACAGGATGCGGTCCTCCGCATCCTTGGGAATGATCAGCGCCGTGGCGGCCACGCAGAAGAACAGGCCGAACACCCGCATGGCTCCGTACGCCGAGTTTTTCAGCAGGACAAGTTCATTGATTCCCCCCGTTTCCGGCCCCAGCACCTCGCTCAGCCGGAAGGAACTCAGGGCCAGCAGAGCCAGGGCAAACAGCCCAAGGAAAAGAAACACCTTCATGCGGACCAGCTGCGTGAAGGTGGTACCGGCGATTACGGCCATGCGCCCGGGCGAAGGTATATAACCGGAGGTAATCCATGCCATGCGGACCATTTTGCCGGATTCCTCTTTAAATAAAAGAGCTTTTTATTTCATGTGCATGAACTCCTTCCTTCTTGAAGAAAACGCCGGCGCGTGGTCTCATGGAGCGCAGATGAGTTTACGATCCCAACTGGAAGAATTGCTGCCGGAGCTTTTGCCGTCCGATCCGGCCCAGGCCATCAAGGGAACCGAACTCATACGCCTGGTACGGCTGAGGCTGGGCGAAGAATATTCCGACGCCTCGCTGCGTTACCATTTTTCCTTCATGGCCTCCGATCCTGATTCGGAAATCGCCAAGGTAGAGCGCGGCCAGGGCTATTACAGACGCCAGCGGGACCGCGGCGGCAAGTCCGCCGCCAGAGGGCTTCTGCCCCTGTTTCTGGGGGAAGGAGAATCCGACGCGCTGAATTGCCGCGCCAGGGCTCTGGCGCTGGCCGTGCGGCAATACGATACCACGGGGCGCGGGGTCTTCGTTTTCAGCACCAGTGAAACGGGCTCCTCCTGGACGAAACCGGACCTGGCCGTCGTGGAATGGCCGGAAGGGGAGTGGGAGGGAAACGCCTTGGTGTTTGACAGGAGCGCTCTGGAACGCCGCCGCATGATCGGAGCGCCCATGATGGGCATCCGGGGCGTCTGCGTCGCCTGCATGCCGGAGGGGGAAGAGGCCAGGAAGGAATTTTTCCGTACCCTGGCCACGTCCCGGTGGGCCCAGTGCGGGGAACTCGTTATCGTCGGAGAACTGCCGGACGACTCCGAATGCGCGGAACTGCGCGGACTGGCCGCCGAGTTCGGCGTGGGCGTGATCTGCCTGGAAATTGCGGAAGAACGCCTGTGCGAGCTGCCGGGAGCGGAAGAAATTTTCAAGGCAGGGGACGAGGAATGCGCCTCGCTTCTGGCGGAGCTCACCCCCATCCGCCTGGCCGCAGGACGCGTGAAAGCCCTGGAAGCGGACACAGGGGAGACACTGGGCGGGGAATTCGGTGCCCTGTTCGACTGGCTGGCCGCCTGCCTGGAACGCGGAAGCGTGGAGGAGTACGAGTTCAGAGTCTCCTGCTACTGAACAAAACAGAGAGATTCTTGACAGAGAGACCTTATTGAATTAAAGATTTTCCCGCCCCCCATTATCCCCTCATGGAACAAGAAACTCTGGTTTATCCTCTTGCAGACAATACCGTCCTGCAAGGCAAATACACGATCCTGAATGTACTCAACGCCGGCGGCTTCGGCATCACCTACCTGGCGCTGGACAATCCGAATTCCCGCTATGTGGTCATCAAGGAATGCATGCCTGACGCCTATGCCTACCGGGACATGGAAACGGGTTTCGTCCACCCGCGGGACGAGCAGACCGCCGTCAACTTCGCCCAGAGCATTTCCAACTCCCGGCAGGAGGCATCCGTGCTGGCCCAGCTCAGCCACCCCGGCGTCGTGCAGGTGTTTGACATGTTTGACGCCAACGGCACCTGCTATTACGTCATGGAGAATATCCAGGGGCAGACTCTGTTCGATCTGATGGCTGCCATGCACGCTACCGGGCAAAGCATGGAGCCGGCCCGGGCCACGGACCTGCTGTTCCGCCTGCTGGATATCCTGCACTACCTGCATTCCATGGGCGTGTACCACTGCGACATCAAGCCGGGCAACATCTTCATCCAGCCGGACGGCACACCCAAGCTGATCGACTTCGGCGCGGTGCGCACCAAGACCCTCCAGCACCAGGGCCTGGTCCAGATCACTCCCGGCTACACGCCTCCGGAATTCTATCCGGGACGCCGCAGCGAAATCGGTCCCTGGTGCGACATGTACGAACTGGGAGCCACCTTTTACGAATTGCTCACGGGCCAGGTTCCCCAGGCCGCCGACCAGCGTTCCGTAGTGGACCGCAATCCGAAAGTGACCAGTTATGCGATTCTCCGCCAGACGTACCCGATGAATTTCCTTTCCGGGATAGACAAGGCGCTTTCCCCCGACGAACGCAACCGCTTCCATTCCGCCAAGGCATGGCATGACTACATCAACGCCATGGGAGCGGCGGGAACCCTGAAAGCGGGGGGAGTGGCCAGAAAAACCCTTCCAAAGGCGCAGAAAAAGTCATCCGCCGGGACCGCCTTTCTGATCATCCTCCTCATTGTGGGGGCAGTTCTCTGGGTCTGCTGGAAACAGGGGCTGATCCAATTTTAAGTCTTATTCAGACTAAATAGCCCAGAAAAACAAAAGCCTCTTCTGTTTTTACACAAGAGACACAACTTCTTTTAATATTGGAAAATATGCTGTTTCATTCTATTTTCTGCCTGCATGACAACTATGTTTTCCCGCCTAATATACTATCTCAGTAATAACCGGATTACAATACGGTCTATTTTTCTGGTTCTTATTCTATTTTTCCTAGGACCGATAACCCGAGCAGAAGACACCGAAAGCGAATGGGCAGAAGGTCTTGAAATCGTATCAAAGACAGAACTTCATTCTGCAAAATTCAACATGGGAATCAGCGAGGATTCCGCAGAAGATGACCTGAAACGCCAAACTATCGGAATTGGAGAAACAATCACCATCAGTTTGGAGGCAAAACCAACCTTGATGGGAGATCCTAAAAAACTGGAATGGATCGTTACCGATGAAGAAGGTGCGTTGATTCTTCCTGAAAAAATGAAAGGAATCACATCTTTCGATGCTCAAGCCAAACCAACAGCAGAAAAAAAAACGGACAGGTTACGGTGACAGTAAAAACAGAAGAGGGGTTAGTATCCAAACCGTATTCTCTTAAAATTGTCATCCCTGAGGGAGCGAAGGCTAAAAAGCTCCAGGAAGGCCAGGACACTCCTCCTCAAATCCAGGAACAAATGCCGGGAGTCCCCTTTGCTTCAGCCTGGATGATTGTCCAATTAACTATTTATCCTCTTGACGTAAATTTCTCAAAAATGAAAATCAAGGAAATAGACGAAGGATATGTCAATTCCCAGCACAATAAAAACAATCGTCCACCACATACCCCCAATCCCAAGCCCGTGGAAATTCAACAGACTAAACAGTTTAAGGATGAAATAGCTCTTGATTTGCCGATTACCAAAGATCAATTAAACATTCTGGACAAGGAAAACCCAATGACATGGGGACACAAATGCTGGTTCAGGTTAGTGCCGGCACAATCAAACGGTAATGATCCGGAGTTGTGTGCGGGAGCCGTCCGCAGCGTTATGAATTGCAGTATTTCCAAAACAAATAAGGATATTACAATAGAAATCGATAAATTTCACTCTGAGAAAAATCCGGTCAAGGTACAAAAAACAACTCCTATTCCAAATAATTTAAATAACTGATCATGAAAAGTATTTTTTTCATTTTGCTTGCTCTGGGTATGGCCAAACCAATAAACGCCGATCTCGTCAAGATCAAGACCGTTCATCCTGCCCCCATTCATCCAGAGCCTGCCAAGCTCTATCCCGTCAAGCTTGATCCAGCCCTAAAGCCGCCGTCAGCCTTAAAAAATCTCCCCCTGCAACCTGAAGAATTCAAAGAATTTGATAAATTACTCGGCCAGGGAGATATAAAGAGCTTCTACAATGTAGCTGAGAAATTATACAGAAAAATCGGTTGTATAGATGAGACTTCCACCAGTAAAGAACTGATTTCATATCACTTGTGGCTCTTCTACTATTTGGGAGCGGCTCCTATTGGTTATCAGGATCTGAGTCGTCCTTCCAAGGAAAATATTCCTCCTTTCATCGGTTCCAAAAACGACATTCTGTTAAAGCATTGGATATTTGATTCCATGCTTTTCCTGGATCATTCAAAGATCGCATCAAAACTTGATATTCGAGAAAGAGAGCTAAATCTTCTTACTGCATCCTATGCTTCATCCTACATCAAGCAGTTCCGTTCCGTAGCCAATAACGGGTTCAGCGATATATTCCCGACGGAAGACGAGATATTCGGGAGAGAATATATCCGGGGACAGTTCGAAGCGCGCAGACGTTACAGTGACATGTATGTCACTGCCCAAAACCGTCAGTTAAGTGCAAAATCCAATCTGGAACGCATGGAAAAACTCTGGATGACGGTTCTGATAAAGCATTTTCCCAACAGCAAAGCGGACATTCTTAAATTCATACGCATGGCAGGGTACCGGGACGGCGAAATGGTGGATCTGTTTGACAGGACAGTGGGCCGCGGACCACAGACAAATTTCATCTACAAGGGATTCCGGAAAAACGACTTGCGCTAGCACGTCTTTTATCAAAAAAAACGGAAAATACTTTTTTAAATTATCTTTCTTTAAAAAACAAAGCCGGATCCATGGATCCGGCTTTGTTCATTATTCCAGTAGATCGTAGATTTTTTACAGGCTTTCTCCGAAGTCCTGACGGTACTTGGCGGCCAGTTTTTCAGGCCAGTCGCTCTTGGCGCGGAGCTTGCCCATGAAGAAGCGCAGGACGGGCGGTTCTTCCACGAATTCCAGGCCGCCGATCAGTTCCCGGTTGTCGTAGAGCCATTTCATTCGGTCCGCCGTGTACTTGACCTGGGACAGCGTGAAGACACGGCGCGGGAAGGCCAGGCGGAGAAGTTCCACATCTGCCAGAACGTCGTTGCCGTTCTCGTCCCGGACGCTGGAGAGCGTGCCGCGCTCCATGCCTCGCACGCCGGAGGCGATGAAAAAGGCCGCCGCCAGCGCTCCCGCGGGATAATCCTCCTGCGGAATGTGGGAAAGGAAGCTGCCCGCGTCAATATGGGCGCCCAGGCCGCCCGCGGGAGTCACGCAGGGAATGCCCATGTCCACCATCTGGCCGATGAAGTATTCAATGAAAGAGGGGCTCTGGGAGATCACCGTCAGGTCCGTGGTTTCATACAGGCCCACGGCCATGGCTTCAATTTCGCGCACGGAGATGCCGCCATAAGTCAGGAAGCCTTCAAACAGGGGAACAAGATGTTCCATTTTTTTGGCGATGGCGGGATCGTTCGTGCAGATGCCGCCGCCGCGGGAGGAGGAAACCTTGCGGGCGGAGAAGTACACCAGTTCCGCCAGACTGCACATCGTTTTCAGGATTTCCGCGCAGGAACTGTCCTTGAATTCGTCCTCCCGCATCTTGATGAAGTAGGCGTTTTCACCGATCAGGGAGGCGTCCAGCACCATCATGATGCCGTGTTCGTCACAAATCTTGCGGATTTCCCGCATGTTGGCGATGGAGAAGGGCTGGCCGCCAATCAGGTTGGTGGAGGCCTCCATGCGGACAAAGGGAATCTTGTCCGCGCCGTGCCGGGCGATGCAGTCGCGCAGCTTGTCCGGGTCCAGGTTGCCCTTGAACGGATTGGAGCTGACCGGGTTCACGGCGTCATCCGCCACCAGTTCCTCGATTTTGCCGCCGTTCAGGTCGATATGGGCGTGGGTAGTCGTGAAATGGTAGTTCATGGGGACCACGTCGCCGGGCTTCACGAAGGTGCGGGAAATGATGTTTTCGCAGGCACGCCCCTGGTGCGCGGGAAGAAGATATTTTTTGCCGAATACATCCTCTACGGCCTTCTTCAGACGGTCAAAGCTCTGGGAACCGGCATAGGCGTCGTCCGCGCGGAACATGGCGGCGATCTGGTTGTCGCTCATCGCGTTGACGCCGGAATCTGTCAGCATGTCCAGATAAACGTCATTCGTACTGAGCTGGAAGGTGTTGAAACCCGCTTCCCGTGCCGCTTCCAGGCGTCGCTCCACGGGTACGAGGTGCAGCTTTTGGACCACGCGGACCTTGTGCAATTCCAGAGGAATCTGCTCTCCATTGTAAAATTTGACAGAGTTGGATGTTTCTGAATTCATGAAGGAAAGATTTTAGCAAAATTTCTTTTCCGTGCAAATCAAATTCGACAGGAAGGAAGGCATCCCGCATCCTGTGACCGGCTGGCAGAAACGGTGCGGGGAACGGCTTGAAAATGCCTCTATTCCGTAGTGGAGGGAATGGAGGGAGCCGGTTTCAATGGCGGGGAAAATTCTTCCGCAGCTCCGCAAGAGGAAATTTACCTCCATCCGGGACCATTTCGCGGCACAAACCCCATAAAAACAGCATAATATTTTAAAATATAAATATTTGAAAACATTTTTCACAAATAATTACGCCAATGGATGCGGCGGACAACACCTTGGGACAGGCAGCAATGCCTCCGGGGGAAAATCTCTGGTTTCAGGCAGGAACGATACCTATTTTTAAAACCTATGAAAGAATTATGGAGATTGATTCAACAGAATGTAGGTGTTGACGGGGACGGAATTCCCGGGCCAAAGACGGCGCGGGCCCTCATGAAGAAGCTGGATATCCAGACTCCGGCCCATGCGTGGCCCAGCCAGGCTGAGGTGCGTTCAGGAAATTCCATGTTCGGCCGCGCAGGAGACGAAAGTTCCCTGACGAATATCAGACTGCCCTATGTGATGCGCATTGCCTGGGATACGGAGAGGACCGTTTCCACCATGCGCTGCCACAAGATGGTTGCGGAATCCCTCACCCGCATTTTCCAGGCGGCGCTGGACCATTACGGCATGGAGAAAATCAGGGAAATGGGCCTGGATTTGTACGGCGGCAGCTTCAACGACCGCGCCATCATCGGCGGCAAGGCCACGTCCATGCACGCCTGGGGCATCGCCGTAGATATGGACCCGGACAGGAACGGCCTGAACATCCATTCTCCAAACGCCGTTTTTTCCCGGCCGGATTATGCCGCATTCTGGGAAATCGTGGAAGCGGAAGGGGCTGTTTCCCTGGGCCGTGAGCGCGATTACGACTGGATGCATTTCCAGTTCGCTACTCTCTGACCGCAGCGGCTTGATCCGCATTCCATCCTTCCTCCCAGCGGCGGCGGAGCCGGTCCCAGCCCTCCCCTTCCCGGCCATGGCCCAGAAAGGAGCGTTTTTTGAGTTCCTGAAAGCTTTCGCCGGGGAGGTGGAGGAGTTCTCCGCGGTCATAGGCATCCTGGTCGCACATGCCGTTGAAAAGAGGAGTCCATTGCCAGCGGCGCACGCCCAGGTAGTCCTTGAAGGTATCCACCAGTTCCGTCGTGCAGTTGGCCGTTACGGTGTTGTAGTAGCGCGGCCGGGAATGGAAGCCGTTGATTTTTTCCACAAAGCCCAGAAAAGCCTTTTTCAGGTCGTCCCTGCCGATGTTGATCCGGTACAGGTACATGTCTTCCTTCCTGTAGGTGGTGCGCAGGGCGAAGAGGTCTTCCTCGTCCGCCAGGATGTAAATGATATTGAATTGCTTGTAGAGGCCCGGTATGGTTCCCTGCTCCACTCCATCAGGCAGGCGCGTTTCCGCAGAAAGGGCCAGGTGCTTCCCGTCCTCAAAGCCGAAGGAGAGCATGGTGTGAGCCACAAATTCCATCCCGTCCCAGTGGCTGACGGCAAAGTCCAGCGTGGAGAGCTTGTCCAGGTCGAAACGGCGCGTGACATAGCGCACGTCAAAGTCCTGTTCCGTGCGGTAGATGAAGCTGCGCACATTTGTCACGACCACTTCATTTCCGTTGATTTCCACGGAAGGAAGGCGGCTCCAGGAGGGCTGCCATTCCTTGTCGTTCGTGGCCGGGATGCACAGGTAATACACCAGAAGGAGGAGCAGAATTCCCCAGGAGGACCACCAGGCAGCCGGATACCGTTTCCGGAAGGCAAAGGCGCAGGCCATTCCGGCTACATACAGCCATACCAGCACGCCGCCGCCCCATACGTTGTAAAATACCACGCCCGCCGCCCAGAGAGCCACACCGAACCATGCCGCGTACATCAGGATGCGGGCGGCTGCCGGTCCGGCACGGCGCAAGGAGGACAGGTTCATGGGAGGAAGCAGGGAAAAAGCCGCGCGCTCCGGTTTCCGAAACACGCGGCCCGCCGATAAGGATTTATCTGAAGGAAAGACCTTTCACCTTGTCCGTCAGGGATTTCAACACGCGCTGGTGCGCGGCGTCCACTTCCGCGGCAGTCAGGGTCTTGGCCGGGTCCCGGTACAGAAAGGTGTAGGCGATGGATTTGCGGTCCGAGGGCAGTTTCTGTCCGGAGGGGTCCGTAAATACGTCAAAGCAGGAGTAGCTGACGAGCAGTTTTTCCCGGGCGGCTTCAATGGCCTTAACGATGTCCGCATTGGGCGTGGAGAGGGGCAGTTCCATGGCCGCGTCACGGGAGGATCCGGGGAACTGGGGCAGTTCCGCAGCCTTGACAGGTGCGGTAAGAATTTCCTGCATCTTGCGCAGGTCCAGTTCCGCCACGTACACGGGCTTGTCCAGTCCCAGTTCCCGGCAGCGCGCCAGGGACAGGCGGGCGAAGTAGCCGCAGGCCTTCCCGTCCAGCTGCACATCCGCACCCAGGGCGGCCTGCTCACGGGGTTTGGCAGGCGTCAGTGTGAAGCGGCGACCGGGGGCCAGAACTTCCATCACGGCCAGCAAGTCTTCAAAGGAGGACTGCTCCGGCCTGGGGTCCGCCCAGGAGCGGGGCGACCTGTCCCCGGCGATCAGGATACCGAGCGTGTCTGTTTCAATGTCCCTGCCCTTGCCGCCGCCCGTATTGCGGAACACGCGGCCCAGTTCAAAGAAGCGCAGCACGGAAGCGCCCTGGTTGCTGTTGCGCACGGCTGCGGCAATCAGGCCGGGAGTGTGAGCCGGGCGCAGGACGGAATGGTCTTCGCTGAGCGGAAGGGCCACGCGGATGATGTCGCCTTCCTGAAGGGGACGCACCGGCAGGGCGTCCTTCACCTGGGCGATGGAGCCGTCCGCAGACTCGGAAGCGATGAGCTTGATGGTCTGGGTTTCATAGAAACCCAGAGCGGCCAGCTTCCGGCGCAGGCGCATCTGGAAATTATAGGCCGCGTCTACCGGGGATTCCGGCACGAAGGGGCCGCAGAACCGGGAGGGAATGCCGTCCAGCCCGAAGACGCGGACGATTTCCTCCAGCAGGTCGCAGGAACGGGTGAGGTCCAGGCGGTGGGGGGGGATCAGCCAGTATTCCGGGGCGTCCGGAACCTGCATCAGGCCCAGCCCCGTCAGGATGCGCGCTCCTTCCTCATGGGAAATGGAACCGCCGGAAATCTGGTCCAGGGCCTTCCAGGGAAGCTTCACGAAGCCCAGTTCATTGGTCACCGTGGCGCCCTTCCCCTGTTTCAAGGACGGAAAAATGGCGGTGGGACCGTCCGGATGTCCGCAGGAAGGCATGCACTCATGGGCGGGATTCGGCACGGGAGCCCCGGCCACATACGTTTTGGAGGCCGTGCCGCCCGCCAGCCGGAGGATCAGTTCCACGGCGCGCACGGAACCGCGCAGGACATTCCAGGCGGAAGTACCGCGTTCAAAGCGGTAGGAGGAATCGGAAGAGAGGGCCAGCCTGCGGGACGTGGCGCGCACGGAAGAAGGCTTGAACCAGGCGGATTCCAGAATAATGTCCGTAGTGGCGTCCGTCACTCCGCTTTCTTCCCCTCCCATCACGCCGCCGATGGCAAGCACCTTGCCGGACTGGTCCGTGACGACCAGATCCGTACAGTTGAGCGTGTATTCCTGGCCGTCCAGAGCCTTGAAGGTTTCTCCTTCATAGGCGGTCCGGGTGACGATGCCTCCCTGCACTTTCGCCGCGTCAAAGGCGTGGAGGGGCGTGCCCTGCTCATGCAGGACGAAGTTGGTGACGTCCACAATGTTGTTGATGGGGCGCAGCCCGATAGCAACCAAACGTTCCTTCAGCCATTCCGGGCTTTCCTGCACCTTCACGCCGCTGATTTTTACGGCCGTGTAATACGGGTTGATTTCCGGCTGGTCCAGGCGCACGAAGTCCCCGGCGGGTTCCAGCTCCACTTGGATGTCGTCAATCGGGACGGGGTTGTATCCGCGGCCGGAGATGGCGGCCAGTTCAAAGGCCATGCCGTTGTGGGAGAGCAGGTCCGGACGGTTGGGCGTCACTTCCACTTCCACGATGGTATCCGCTTTCACGACCTGGGAGATGGGCATGCCCACTTCCAGCGCCTGTGGCAGTATCCAGAGGCCGTGCTCCTTGTCCGGCAGGCCCAGCTCGGAGGCGGAACACAGCATGCCGCGGGATTCCACGCCGCGCAGCTTGCCCACCTTGATTTCAAAGTTGCCCGGAAGAACCGCGCCCGGCAGGGCGCAGGGCACCTTGTCGCCCACCTTGTAGTTCTGCGCTCCGCACACGATCTGGTGTAGCGTGCCATCGCCCACGTCCACCTGGCAGACTTTCAGGCGGTCCGCCTGGGGGTGCTGTTCGGCGGAGGCCACGCGCGCCACTACCACCAGGGGGGAATCCACGCCCTGCTGGCGGATGTCTTCCACCTCAATCCCGGCAAAGGTCAGCATGTCCGACATTTCGTCCACGCTCAGACCGGCCAGGTCAATGTACTGGGAAAGCCAATTAAGGGAAATTTTCATATCTGGATAAGGTAAGATTTATTGGAATTGGGCGAGGAAGCGCACATCGTTTTCAATCAGGGCACGGATGTCCCGGATGCCCCAGCGGATCATGGCCAGGCGGTCCAGGCCGATGCCGAAGGCGAATCCGGTCAGCCCCGTGTAGCGGGCCTGGACGCCGGGTTCCAGCCCCAGCTCGCGGTCCACGGCTTCAAAGACATTCGGGTCCACCATGCCGCAGCCGGCGATCTCCACCCAGCGCGGTTCCTGGCCGTCCACCTTCAGCTTCACGTCAATTTCAAAGCTGGGTTCCGTAAACGGAAAGAAATGGGGGCGGAAGCGCACTTCCGTATCGGAACCGAAGAGGGCGCGCAGGAAGTATTCCAGCGTTCCCTTGAGGTCACCCACGGAAACGTCCGTATCCACATACAGCCCTTCAAGCTGGTTGAAGGCGGAAAGGTGCGTGGCGTCAATCTCGTCCCGGCGGTAGGCGGAGCCTGGGGAAATCACGCGCACAGGGGGCGTCTGCTTCTCCATGGAACGGATCTGGACGGTGGAGGTATGCGTGCGCGGCAGCTTGCCGGAATCAAAGTAAAATGTGTCCTTTTCATTACGCGCCGGGTGGTCCGCCGGAGTGTTCAGCGCGTCAAAGCAATGGAACTCATCCTCAATCTCCGGGCCATCCGCCAGCGCGAACCCCATGCGGCGCAGAATGCCGATGGCCTCGTCCCGGACGATGGTCAGCGGATGCAGCCCCCCAAGCGGGAGGGAACGTGCAGGAAGGGTCAGGTCCACACCGGCTACGGCCTCCCTGTCCGCCCGGGCCTGGACTTCCACGAGCTTGGCGTCCAACGCTTCAGTAATCGCCTTGCGGGCGTCGTTGAGCAGCTGGCCTACGGCGGGTTTTTCCTCCCGGGGCACGTCCTTCATGCCCGTCTGGGCCATGGTCAGCTCCCCTTTTTTGCCGAGGATGGCGACGCGGACATCTTCCACGCCACGCCTGTCAGACACCTGGGCGATGCGCGCCAGGGCGTCCCGTTGAATGCGTACGATCTCTTCCTTCATAAAATTTGACGGGCAATAGATTACCCGTCCTCCCCGCCAGCGTCAAGTCCTTCGGACGGCGGGGTATCTCCAAAAAACAAAAGGACCGGACCGGAAATGTGAAGGAACAGCACCCCCTCTCCATCTAATACCTAATCCTTAATATTAATGTCTCCCTGAAAAATTACACGTATCCCGGCTGGGCGGACATGCGGCCGGAAATCATGCCGAGCACGCAGAAAAATGTATAAACCAGGCAGAATGGCAAAAAGGAACCTTCCTGATGCAGGAAGGAGGTGAACAGCAGGCTCAGGAGGGCGCCCATAGTAAAACCGATTCCCTGGGACATGCCGGAAAGCCTGATTGACTCGGAGGGAGTCCGGGCGCGTTCCACCATCAGAGCCATCCCGCGGCTGAACACGGTTCCTGTCGCCAGGCCGAACAGAATAGCCATCCAGAGAGCCCAGTCCAGCGGAAGATAAAGAATGCCCCAGCAGGAAAGGGCCGCCAGCGCCATGGCCATCACGATGAGCAGCCCCCGGCCTCCCGTGGCCTTCTCCAGTGCGTGCGCGGAAAGCGTGGCGGGAAGTTGGGCGAACATGGCTACGGAAAGAATGAACCCGGCGTCCACGTAGCTCATGCCGCGCTGCCTCAGGAAGATGGGAATCCAGGTATAAAAGAAGTAGGCAGCCCCCACGCGGCTTAAATAAAAAATGGTGACCTGCCATGCCTTGCTGCTGTGCAGCAGATTGTGTCCGGAAGACGCCGGATCGCGCGAAAGCATGCCGACCGGATGCTTGAGGAAGTAGGCGCCCCATACCAGCATTCCCAGCAGAATGGGAATAATCCACACCCCCAGGCCGAAACGCCAGCCGCCCAGCATATTGGAGATGGGTACGGACAAGCCGGAGGCCACCGCGCTCCCCACCCCGATCATCGCGCTGTAAACGCCCATCATGGCGGAAGCGTGGTCCGGGAACTGGTGCTTGATCAGTCCGGGAATGGCCGCTCCGGCAATCCCCATGCCCAGCCCCATCAGAACCATGCCGCCGTACAGGCCCGCCACACCGTCCCAACTGCGCCAGAAAATGCCCGCCACCGCCAGAAGCTGGAACCAGAAGATGATTTTCCACGGAGTCATCCAGCGCGCGACGCGCGGAGAAATGGGAGCGGCCACCCCCAGCACAAACACGGGCAGCAGAGCGAACAGCCCTGAATTCTCCAGGGAAAGCCCCATATCCTTTTCAATCGTCCCCAACAAAGGATCGGGAGAATCAAACCCGGTGCGCAGGTTGAAGCAGACAATCAGAAAAGCCGCCAGCAACAGTACTTTGCCTTTCATAATCCCAGAAGAATCCGTCTTATCCATCCCATGTTATACAGCATCCCCGCCGCTTGCGTTCAAAACGCGTTTCCCGGCAGGGAATCCGTTTTTGCCGCCTGCCGGGAAACGGAAGCCTCCCTTTTTCCAGCCCGTGCGGCATTACGGAAATTAGAGAAAATTATTTGAAATTAGAATAATTCTCTTGACCTTGATACCTTCCTTTACTACGAGGAGATATGTTTACTTTACATTCATCTCCTGAAAAATGCCTTCATTATGCCGAACAATTGCAGAAACTGGGCATCAATTTCATCAGAGTGGCCATTTTTATCGTATTCGCTTGGATCGGCGGCCTCAAGGCCTTTCAATATGAAGCGGACGGCATCGTTCCCTTTGTGGCCAACAGTCCGATGATGAGCTTCTTCTACAACAAGGAGGCTCCGGAATACAAGCAGCACATGAACAAGGAAGGCGCCGTGGTGCCGGAAAACATCGCCTGGCACAAGGAGAACAACACCTACGGCTTTTCTTATGGGCTGGGAGTTTTGATCGTTTCCATCGGCACGCTGGTGCTGCTGGGCCTTTTTTTCCCGAAGGTGGGCCTGGCGGGAGACTGCCTGGCAATCATCATGACTTTCGGCACCCTGTCCTTCCTCATCACCACGCCGGAAACGTGGGTGCCCGACCTTGGAGGGCCGAACCACGGTTTTCCTTACCTGAGCGGGGCCGGACGCCTGGTGATCAAGGACATTGTCATCCTGGCCGGTGCAGTCACGCTGCTGGGGACGGATATCAGGCGCATTCTTAAAGCGCGCCTCGGCTGCGCGGCAGGGGAAAAATCCTGCAGCCGCCGGAACGACTAACTTTTCATACCTCGTTCCTGTTTCATCCCGCCCTTGCCGAAAGCCGGGACGGGAATTTTCTTTTCCACGGAAAGGAGTCATAAACAGATGCCAGGACGGTTTTTTAGAGAAAGAAGCCGTTTCCGTCCCTGGGACAGTACGCCTGATCAGATTCTGCCGGGCAGCGAACGACGCAGTCACGGCTCCCTTGTGTCCCGGACATCCCATGAATGGCTGATTCCTCCCCTTCTCAAATTCACGGGCCTTTCCCATCACTGATTCATGGCCCCCGTCAACACGATGGCCGGTTTTCAGGTATTCATAACAGGCTGAAAAAACACGTTTCCCCTTCTCCGGTCTATCCTCTCCATGAAAAAGCGCCGCCGTTCCTTCCGGAACGGCGGCGCCAGAACACGCTAACCTCTTAAGATATTATTTGGTTGGCCTCTTTCCATATACCAGGGTGCGCTTGCCGTCCCATGAGACAGCCTCAATCCTGGTAGAGCCTTCCGGATATGTCACCGTTGTGGAGGAATTGTCCTTGGAGTCCGTGCCGACCATCGTCGCGCGGACCAGTTCATTATCCTTGTAGGTTTCAAATACGACGACGTTTTTCCATACGTCATGGGAAATGATGCGGCGGTTGCCCTGCTCCGTAATGCCCTGATTGTAGGAACCGCGGACGGGGAGACGGTTTTTGTAGGCCTCCACACTGTTGACGGAGATGTAGTAGATGACCGGGCTTTCCGGCTTTTTGTACTTTCTGGCGTAGGCGACCAGGTTCCTGCAATCCGCTTCCGTGATGGTCATCCGGGCGCAGGTGTAGTCGTCCAGTTCCTGGTCAATAGGCTTGAGCATCCCGGTTTTCCGGAAGAAATCCGTCAGGTCCTGCCGGGAAACGTCGCATGCGTTTTTCATGAACGCCAGCTGGAGTTCACCATCCTTCTTGCCTCTGGTATCCATCTTGATGGCCTTGTAGAAGATGTCCGGATAAAAATCCGGATTCCCCTTGCCGGCCACCTTGAAATAAAGTTCCAGCTGCCACAGGGGGGCCAGCTTTACGAAGTGGTCATGCACCATCGGGCGGTTGTCGCCGCCGGAACGCTTGTCCGGGCCGCCCTGGATGAGCCAGTTTTCCCCCTTCACGATGCCGTTGTTCAGATACGCATTGAAACGGCCGCCGATCATATTGCCGTCACCGCCGTTGATCCGTTCATGCTCCAGGCGCATGCTGGTGGGATTCAGCATGTAATTTACGTAGGCGGAATAAATGTTGTTGGTCACTTCCCCGGTAGAAACCCATTTCATCGCGGGCCGCACCTGGTTGACATGGCCGAATTCGTGGGCGATGCCCCAGGCGCTGCCGGGAATCTTGTCCGGATTGGCCACTTCCTTCATCGTTCCGTTGTGGAAGGCGGCGCCCGTGCCGTCCGCGTGCATGAATCCCTGCCAGATCACGCGTCCGAACATTCTGTTCTTGGGAAGCATCTTGTACTTGTACAAGCCCATGATCTGCTGTTCCATGCCGATGATCTTGTCGTACAGGGCGATCAGTTCCTCACCCTTGTCCGGGCAGACCTGCCTGAGCTCCTCCACCGGGTACACCAGGTGGACGCGGCTGCCCACGATGTCGATAACCTCCGTCGGGGAGTTTTCCAGCATCTTCTTCCAGTCGCTGTTCTTGTGCACGCCGCCCACGAAAACGCCGTTCACCTTGCCGGAGGGAATGGAGACCTTCACCTTTCCGGCTTTCTTGTAGTTGGGCGTGAAGTATTCGATGTAGCCCAGCCCCTTGTTCTTGGCCTTGAAAATGTTGACGCCCGCCTTCAGCGGGTAGGAACTGCGGCCCCCGCCGCGCCCGAAGTTCTGGATGACCAGGGAAAGCTTTTCATCCTTGGGGTCTCCCATGATGACCAGCACGTCCTCTCCTTCTTCAAAGAAAATGCCCGTGGGGTTTTCAAATTTGCTGTACTGGCTGGTGCGCAGGCGGTCCGCCAGGTCCTTCACCGGTTCGTACGGTTCCGCCAGCATGGTGCGGGACTTGCTGTCGTACTTCTTGTCCGCCATCTGCTGGGCGATCCGGCGCACAAAGGGGTCGCGGATTTTCGCAATCCGGTCACGGTTCACGGCGGGCTTCAGCGCCACCATGAATTCATTCGTGAAGACATTGGAATCCAGCGCCTTCAGACCTTCTTCCGTAATGGGAGGCTGCTGAACCTCCTGGGCCGGGAGCATGCCGCCTCCCAGCCATCCGCAGACGGCCAGCAGAAGACACCCTTTTTTGAAAAGCTGTGAAAGCATCATGATTATAAAGTAATACTGGTGAGTTTGCGGAATTGTTTCAAGGAAAATTCCCCGCCGGACCGCCGGACCGGAAAAAAACCGGATTGTGTGACATGGGATGACGCCCAAAATGTTAAAAAGTGTCCACCCTCTTGACGGCTCTTCTATAATGGTGCCCGCAACACATTTTTCCATATGAATACAGAAACACATCAATTTCAGGCGGAAGTCCGGCAGCTGCTGGACATTGTCATCAATGCCCTTTACAGCGACCGCGAGATTTTCGTCCGGGAACTCGTCTCCAACGCTTCGGACGCCCTGGAAAAACTGCGCGTTAAACAATTGACGGACTCCAACATCTACCAGCCGGACAAGCCGCTGGAAATCAGCATCACCACGGACAAGGACAACAAGACCATCACTATCGCGGACACCGGCATCGGAATGACGGAAGCGGACCTGGTGGAAAACCTCGGCACCATCGCGCACTCCGGCACCAAGAAGTTCCTGGAGGCGCTGAAGCAGAAGCAGGAAGGCGGAACCGACCTGATCGGCCAGTTCGGCGTGGGGTTCTACAGCTCCTTCATGGTGGCGGAACAGGTGGAAGTGTTCACGCATTCCCATGAACCGGAAGCCGCCTCCCTCCGCTGGGTATCCGAAGGCCGGGAGGGCTATTCCATTGAAACGCTGGACGAGCCCCTGGACCGCGGCACCCGCATCGTCATCCACCTGAAGGAGGAATACGCGGAGTTCTCCCAGGATTACCGCGTGAAGGAACTGCTCCGCCGTTATTCCAACTTCGTGGCCTTCCCGATCAATTTCAACGGGGAGCACATCAACACCGTGCAAGCCATCTGGTCCAAGTCCAAATCCGACGTGAAGCCGGAGGAATACGACGAATTTTACCAGTTCATCTCCCACACGGACGAGAAGCCCCTTTCCTACATGCATTTCAGCGCGGACGCGCCCATCATGCTCCATTCCCTGCTCTTCATTCCGCGGCGGAATCCGGAAATGTTCGGCTTCGGCCGCGTGGACCCCAACGTGTCCCTGTACTGCAAGCGCGTGCTGATCGACGCGAAACCGGAAGGGCTGCTGCCCGACTGGCTGCGCTTCCTGAACGGCGTGGTGGACAGCGAAGACCTGCCCCTGAATATCTCCCGTGAAATGCTCCAGGACAATTCCCTGGTGCGCAAGATCAGCGACATCATCACCAAGCGCTTCATCAAGCATCTGGAGAAGCTCGCCAAGGACGAAAAGGAAACCTACAAGGAATTCTACGCCCAGTTTTCCCGCTACCTGAAGGAAGGCGTGGTGACCTCTTGGCCGAACAAGGAATCCCTGGGCAAGCTGCTCCGGTTTGAATCCACCGCCACGGACCCGGGGGAAACGACCTCCTTCCAGGAATACATCACCCGCATGAAGGAAGGCCAGACGGCCATTTACGCCCTGACCGGCCCCTCCCGCGCCCATCTGGAAAACAGCCCGTATCTGGAAGCCTTCAAGGCACGCGGCTATGAAGTGGCCTTCTTCACGGACCACGGGGACGAATTCGTACTGGATTCCCTGTCCAGCGTGGACGCCAAGCCCGTCACGATGATCGACCGCGCGGACGTGGAACTTCCTGAACTGGAAACGGAACGGAAGGACGCCCTGCCGCAGGAGGAAGCCGCCGCCCTGGAGGAATGGCTGAAAGAACTTTATCCGGACAAATTTTCCAAGGTTACCCTGGGCAAACGCCTGGTCAGCGGTCCCGCGGTGGCCCTGCAGAGTGGCAACGACATGGGGCCGGAAATGAGGGCGTACATGAAGGCCATGGGGCAGGAAGTTCCGGAAAGCCATCCCCAGCTTGAATTGAACCCCTCCAATCCCCTGGTCAAGAAACTTTCCGTCCTGCGGACGGAGAACCCGGAACTGGCCCAGATGGTAGCGGATCAGATCGCGAACACGGCCCTGCTCCGCGCCGGTATGCTGGACGACCCCGCCGTGCTCGCCCAGTCCTCCCAGACGCTGATGGAACAGCTTCTGCTGAAGTAACCCAGCCGGAGGTTCATCCCTTCAAGCCGCTTCCCGCCATCCGGGAGCGGCTTTTTACTACCCTTCCCCACCATGGCTCAAGGCGCAAAAATTCCCCGGCACTTCCTGTTCCTGAAACTGGCATATGAAACGGCCATGTGCCTGCTGGCCCTGGTGGCCGTCACGCTGGCCGCCATCGACCTGACCTCCGGAGCCGCGGAATGGGAAGTCACCGTGGACCGTGTCATTTACTGGATATTCGTCCTGGACTACGTCACCCGTTTTTTCCTCAGCCCCTCCAAATGGCTCTTCATGAAAAGCCACGTCTGGGACCTGCTGGCCATCATCCCGTTCGATTCCCTGTTCCGGCTGTTCCGCTTTGCCAAACTGGAAGAGATCCTGCGGCTCGCCAGGTACCTGGACCTGTTTTCCTACTCCATGCGGTTCTCCGCGCGCATCCGGCGTTTTTTCAATACGAACGGATTCAAGTACATCTGCATTGCCGCGCTGACCATTATCCTGCTGGGGGCCGTAGGCATCCATCTGGCGGAGGGCATGAGCCTGTCCAACGGCATTTGGTGGTCCTTCGTCACGGCCACCACCGTGGGCTACGGAGACACCTACCCAATCACCACGCCGGGCAAGTTTCTTGCGGTCTTCCTGATGATTACCGGAATCGGCTTCGTGGGGACGCTCACCAGCACCATTACTTCCTTCTTCCTGCATACCCACGCAGGGGAAGAATTGCCATACCGGGAGGAAGTGATTGAAGGTATCAAGGAAAAGCTGGACCACCTTTCCTCCATGTCCGATGAAGACATAGACACTCTGGCGGCCATGCTGAAGGCCCTGAAGCACGATCAGCACTCCTTCTCCGAGCCTGAAACGCTTCCGGAAACGCATGCGGACGGTTCAAAGTAACGACTGACAAAAATCCGTCTGGCATTACGCGCGCAAAGACGGACAATCTTTCGCGTTTGGGGCGTTCGCGCCCGCTTTCCTTTCAACCAGCCGCCTTTCTCTGCCATGCCAGCCACCAGCCCTCCCCGCGCCTGGGCCGAAATCGACCTCGGAGCCATCCGCCACAACCTGAACGTCGTCAAGCAGGCGGACAAAGGGGAATATTACATGCCCGTGGTGAAGGCGTCCGCCTACGGCCACGGTCTGGAACAAGTCTGCCGGGCACTGGACGCGGAGGGGATCGCCTTCTTCGGCGTCGCGAACGTGGGGGAGGCACGGCGCATCAGCCAGGCGGGCTGCCGCACGCGGCCGTACATCCTGGGCCCCTCCTTCCCGGAGGAGCGGGAGGAAATCGTGCTGAACGGCTGGCGCTCCTTCATCTCCACCATGGAAGAAGCCGTGCATTACAATTCCCTGGCACGGCTGTACGGGAAAACGCTGCCCATTCATATTTCCGTGGACACAGGCATGGGCCGCGGCGGGTTCCTCCCGGACCAGCTTGAAGAACTGCTCTCCCGCCTGGGGGAACTGGACAGCCTGTACATGGAAGGACTGGGCGCCCACCTGCCCTGCGCGGACGAGGACCGGGAAACCACCCTGGAGCAGATAGCCTGCTTTGAACGGATGGCCGCGCGCATCCGGGAAAAACTGCCGCTGAAATTCTGCCACCTGGCCAACAGCGCCGCTTCTCTGGATTACGATATTCCCTCCAACAACCTGTGCCGCCCCGGCCTGGTCCTGTACGGCTTTTCCCCCATTCCCTCCCCGTGGGAAGCGCAATTGAAGCCTGCCATGTCCCTCTTTTCCCGCCTGACCGTGGCGCGCACCCTGCCGGCAGGCCATGGCATTTCCTACGGGGGCACCTTCGTGACGGACCATCCCACAAAGGTGGCGACTGTGGGCATCGGCTATGCGGACGGCTATTTGCGTTCGCTGGCCCACAAGGGAGCGCGCGTCGTGGTGGAAGGCATTTCCTGCCCCCTGCTGGGCCGTGTCACGATGGACCAGATCATGGTGGACGTCAGCCGGGTGCCCAGCCCGGAGCCCGGCATGACCGTGGAAATCATGGGACCGAATATTCCCGTGACGGAATTGGCGGAAAAGGCGGGCACGATTTCCTGGGAAATATTCACGGGCATCGGCCCGCGCGTCCCCAGGCATTACACGCACTGATTTTTCCGGAGCGCCGAAAAAACCGCCCTTCCGGATGAAAACCACGCCCCCGCGCGGCGCACGCCCCGGAAAGGCATTCCATCCTCGTCCGGCCGGACCTTGCGCCGCCATAAGGCTTGCGGAATGCCGTCCATCCGGAAGGCACAAGCCGCATTTAACTGTCGCCACCTTCCGGCCGGAATGGTACATTGGCGCAGAAATGACTGAATCCACTCCCAAGCGCCTTTTCATCCTGGACGGCATGGCTCTGGCATACAGGGCCCACTTCGCCTTTTTCTCCAATCCCATCCGCAATTCCAAGGGAGTCAACACATCAGCCGTTTACGGCTTTGCCAACACGCTGCTGTCCATTCTGGAACAGGAGCACCCCACCCACATTGCGGCCTGTTTTGACACCTCGGCCCCGACGGCCCGCCACAAGCTCTACCCTGAATACAAGGCCAACCGGGAATCCATGCCGGAAGAGCTAAGCGTTCAGATTCCCATCATTTTCAGTCTTCTGGAAGCCATGAATATTCCCATTCTGCGCTATGAGGGATATGAGGCGGACGATACGATAGGCACGCTGGCACGCATCGCGGACGATACGAAGGAATTCCATACCTACATGGTTTCCCAGGACAAGGACCTGGGCCAGCTCATTTCCCCCACCTGCCATTTATGGAAACCCGGCAAGCGGGGCAATGACCACGAGGTGATTGACCTGGAAAAGCTCAAGGAACAATGGGGCATCGAACGGGCGGAGCAGGTGATCGACATCCTGGCCCTGATGGGCGACAGCTCCGACAATATTCCGGGTCTGCCCGGCGTGGGGGAGAAAACGGCCAAGCTGCTGATCGGGGAATTCGGCTCCGTGGAAAACCTGCTGGCTAATGCGGACAAGCTGAAAGGAAAGCGCAGGGAGATTGTGGAGGAGAACGCCGCGCTGGCAACCCTTTCCAAGGAGCTTGCCACCATTGACAGGAACGTGCCCCTGACCGTAACCCTTGACGAGCTTGTCAAGAAGGAGCCCAGGCCGGACGAACTGCTGAACCTCCTTCAGGAACTGGAGTTCCGCGCCATGCAGGCCAAGCTGTTCGGCAGGAAGGTTTCGGCCGCCAGAGCGTCCGCCCCCCTTCCCGCAGATGATTTGTTCGCTCCCGCCCAGCCGCAGGAGGCTCCCGTCACGGCCGCCCCGCCGCAGCAGACGGGAACGGGACAGATGGAATTGTTTGAAGAGCGCCAGCTGAAAACCGTGGACGACATCCGGCACGAATACATTATTGCGGACACAAAGGAGGCCCGCCACGCCATGACCGCGGAACTGAAGAGGCACGATTCCTGGTGCTTCGACACGGAGACGACGGGCCTGAATCCGGTGACGGACACCCTGCTGGGCATCTCCTTCTGCGCCGAACCCCACAAAGCCTGGTACCTGCCCGTCTCCGGTCCGGAAGACCTGGAAGCGGTGAGGCCCCTTTTTGAAGGCTCCGCGGAAAAAATCGGCCACAACCTCAAGTTCGACCTCCAGGTGATGCGCGCCCACGGCATCCACGTATCCGGCCCGTTTTTCGATACGATGCTGGCCCACGCGCTGATCGCGCCCGGCATGAAGCACGGCATGGACATTCTGGCGGAATCCCTGCTGCAGTATTCCACCATCAAGCTGAGCGACATTGCCCCGGCAGGGGCCAAAAAACGGGAACTGGACACGAAGAATATTCCCGTGGAAGTGATGGGCAGGTATTCCGCGGAAGATGCGGACGTCACCCTTCAATTGTCGGCCATTCTGAAGAAACAGGTAGCGGACAGCGGCATGCAGGAATTGTTCCGCACGGTGGAACTTCCCCTGCTGCCGGTGCTCGCAGACATGGAATTCACGGGCATCCGTGTTCTTCCGGAGTCTCTGGAAAAAGCTTCCGTCAAGGTGGGGGCCATCATTGAGGACCTGCGCACAAAGATCGAGACGGCCGCGGGCCACCCGCTCAACCTGAATTCCCCCAAGCAGCTCGGCGATTTCCTTTTCGGGGAACTGGAGCTGGTGAAGAAGCCCAAGAAGACGAAGACCGGGCAGTTCGTCACGGATGAGGAAACCCTTTCCGCCCTGGCGCCGCTCCATCCCGTCGTGGAAGACATCCTGGCCTACCGGGAAAACATGAAGCTGAAGAGCACCTACCTGGACGCCCTGCCCAAGTACATCTGCCCGAAGGACGGCCGCATCCACACCCAGTTCCACCAGATGCTGACGTCCACGGGACGGCTGGCCTCCCAGGATCCCAATCTGCAGAATATTCCGGTACGGACGGAACAAGGGCGGCTGATCCGCACGGCCTTTGTTCCCGCCTCCGGTGAATACACCATGCTTTCCGCGGACTATTCCCAGATTGAGCTGCGCATCATGGCCGCCATGTCCGGAGACCCTGCCATGTGCGAGGCCTTCAAGGAAGGCCGGGACATCCACACGGAAACGGCCTCCCGCGTGTACGGCATTCCCCGCGACCAGGTGGACGCAGTCATGCGGCGCGCGGCCAAGACGGTGAACTTCGGGATTATCTACGGCATTTCCGCCTTCGGGCTCTCCCAGCGGCTGGGCTGCCCCCGCAGCGAGGCCGCCACCCTGATTGAAAATTACTTCCTCCAATTCCCAGGCGTCAAGACCTTCATGGAAGACCTGGCGCACCAGGCGGAACAGAAGGGATATGCGGAAACTCTCCTGGGGCGCAGAAGGATCATCCCGGATATCAATTCCGCCAACAGGACCATCAAATCCGCCGCGGAACGCACCGCCATCAATGCCCCCATCCAGGGAACTGCGGCGGACATGATCAAGATTGCCATGATCAATGTGGACAAGTTGCTGGAAGGCACCCGGTCCCGGCTTATTCTCCAAATTCACGACGAATTGCTGGTGGACCTGCACAAGGAGGAAACGGACCTTATTCCCCGCATTGAGGCGGCCATGACGGGCGCCCTGCCCCTGCCCAACGGCGTCCCCATCCTTGTGGAAGCCAGAACGGGGGACAACTGGCTGGAAGCCCACTAGGAATTTCCCGGCGACACGGGGCGCACGATGCAGCCCCCGGTCCGCGCCGGATTTTTGAATTGACGAATGCCGCCGCATGGCGGATTCTTCCGAATCATGCATTCATCATCTCTTCCGGCGCTTGCCCTGACTGCCTGTTCCTGCATCTGCCTTCAAGCCGCGACGGCCTCCGTAACGTACCCGGGAACAGCGCCCGGCGCGGCGGCAGCCCACCGGGAGGGGGATGTCTACAGCTTGAGCAATAATGTCCTGACCGCTTCATGGAAGGTTTCCGGCAACAGGCTGGTTCCTATGGGAATCGTAAATAAAGAACGGCCCTCCGGGGCGGAGAATGCAGTCCCCACAGAACAGGCTCCGGAGTTATTCCGTCTTTCCACGGAGAAGGAAGATTACAATCTCCCCTCCTCCCGGTTTGTGATGGAGGGGGCTCCCTCCATAAGCGCCCTGAAAGGGAGCGCCGCCAGTCCCCGGCTGGGGGAACGGCAGGAAGGAGCTGTGGTTTCCGCCATTTTCAGGGATAAAAAGAGCGGGGTGACGGTCCATTGGAAAGCGGAATTGAGGGAGGGTTCCTCCTACGTCAAGGAAACCTACAGAATTGAAGCGTCCAAGGATGTGGATTTGAAGAAAATCCAACTGATTGATTTGAAGGATTCCACCCTGGCCGTGAAAGGTTCCGTGCCGGGCAGCCCCCTGGTCAGCGAGAGGGAAGGCACGTTTGCCGGAATTGAACTTCCCGTAGCCAGGGCCCAGGCCGGAGGAGGAACGGGGACCGTCGGGTTTGACTGCAACCTTCCCATGGGCAGCGGAAGCGTCCAGACATTTACCACGGTGCTGGGCGTATGGCCGGAAAACCAGTTGCGCCGCGGCTTCCTTTATTATCTGGAGCGGGAACGGGCGGCGCCCTACCACCAGTTCCTGCATTACAACGGCTGGTATGACGACGGCCTGGACCCCACGGAGAAAACGCTGGTCAAGACAGCCGGAGAATACGGGAAGGAGCTGGGAGCGCGCCATGTCAAACTGGACGGCTTTGTGCTGGATGACGGGTGGGATGACGTCAACGAAGACCTCTGGCAGCCATCCACCAAAAAATTCCCGCACGGATTCGGCCCCGTAGTCAAGGCGGTGGGCAGGATTCCTTCCAGCTTCGGCATCTGGATTTCTCCGCTGGGAGGGTATTTCGGCCCGGAAAAGAGGGTGCAGCACGCCAAGGACAAGGGCATCCTGCCCGAGGACGCCGCGGGATTCGACCTTTCCTGCCCCAAGTATTACGAATGGTTCAAAAAACGCTGTTCCGACCTGATGAAAAAGGACAAGGTGACCTACTTCAAATGGGACAAGGCCGGAGACGGCATCAGCCCCCACTTCATGGCCCTTCTTTCCATCGCCAGCGAACTGCGCCGGGAGAATCCCCGCCTGTTCATCAACACGACGGTAGGCACCTGGCCCTCCCCCTTCTGGCTCAACCATGTGGATTCCACCTGGCGCAGCGGCACGGCGGATGTGGGCTGGACCGGGAAGGGAAATGACCGCGAGCAGTGGATCACGTTCCGCGACGGGGCCTGCTACAACGTCATTGTCAAGCCCGGTCCCCTTTATCCCTTGAACTCCATCATGCACCACGGCATGGTGCTGGGTACCAAGTTCCAGGCGGCGCGCGTCAGCAAGGGAGAAGACGGCAAGCAGGACAACAGGAACCTGAAGAACGACGCCCGCATTTATTTCGGCTCCGGAGCCAATCTTCAGGAACTTTACCTCACGCCGTCCATGATGGACAAAAAGGCGTGGGACGACATCGCGGACGGAGCACGCTGGGCGCGGCGCTTCCAGGACATCCTGGCCGATGTGCACTGGGTGGGCGGCAATCCGAATCAATTGGAACCCTACGGCTATGCGGCCTGGAGTCCGCGAGGATGTACGCTGGCCCTCCGTAATCCGGACGACCAGCCGCGAACGATCGTCCTGGACGCCGCTACCGTCTTTGAACCGGTGAAGGGAACGCCTGCCGTTTTTTCCATGAAAGCCTCCTATCCGGACCAGCGTGTTAAAACGTTGAAACTGGAACAGGGCAAGCCGGCTTCTCTAGAGCTTCAGCCCTTTGAAGTGCTGGTGTTCGACATGAGGACGGACAGACACTAACGCATGGGCCTCAGGCCCCCTGAACGCGACATGCTATGTCCCCGCCCTGGGCGGCATAGTTTTTCATGTTCTGAGTCCGGTTCCGGAGAGACTGCCTCCCACGGCGGAAAAAGGGTGCAAGAGAAGAAATTCCCCATCCCTAAGGAGATATTGATTAAAGAAAATCGGAATTATAATCTTGTAACGTCATTTTTCTCCGCTATTGGCTGCATTTGAATAGTAAATATAGAAGATTGATGCTGTTAGCCCATAGCTTGAGGCGGACGAGCCAAGCAGATGTGACAAAACAAGGTTAAAGTAGATAATTCCAAAGAAAATTATATACTTCGCTTCGTCATCTATTCATGCTGACTTTCCAGCGTGAACGGCAATCTCATCTTTTTCATTATTGAGCTTTTTAGAAATTTCCAACTAAAAAAAGTTAAATCATAGTTTGAAGCTGATGAAACGTATGCTAATGGTAAGGAAGAACATAAGCACGCTAATGAAAAGTTGAACTCTGAATGTAGAACGGTTGATAAAACTACCATCTTTGAAATAAGGATATGTAGTGGTGAGGTCATAATCAGAGCTATACCTGATATTATTGAATCAACCATCTATGCTGAACTGAACCACCAACCTTAAAGATATCCCTATAAGATCATAAAAATACAGCGTAAAACAGTTTGTACTCACCCCAACGGTATGGAGAACGCATGGGACTTTCTAAAGGGAGCTTCTAAAGAGCTAATTATCTAAAATCAACTTTCTATCACCAATATCCCTTCATGCAAAGGAACCTGATGCTTTCTATTTTTCCATTTCACATTGCGGTCACGAAGTTTTTCAAAATTCCATCTAGTAAATCCCATATTTAACGCAATGTTTCCCAACCATTTTTCAACAGGGACATATACTCCGTAAGGAGCCGAATCGCCTACGACAAAATATAGTTTTTTATTGGGCCTTACAACTCTTCTTAATCCTTGCATTACCTGTGCCATGTCATTAAAGTACGCAGCAATCATTGTGTGATAATGTTTTTTGCCACCTTTTGTTTCTCTAACAGAAGCTAATTCTGAACATACAACAGAAATTTCCTCTCTGATAGCAGTTAAATGAGAAGAATCTAACAAGGTATTAAGATGGTATTTTTCTTTCGCTGCATGTTGTGTATTTGAGCATATAAGGTATTGTCTTACTGCACTATGTAAATCACCCCAAGAAGAAATATCTCCCCAAAAAGTCATCTCTAATCGTGTTGCATCTGCATAATCGTAATTATTGGCATATGGTGGAGATGTAATCACTAAGTCGATAGATTGAGATTCAAGTCCATCAAATGTTCTTGCATCATTATTAAAAAGAATAGCTTTACTTTCTTTCTGTTGAGACTGCATCCATTTCATGTCAGAAGCCATTAAACATAATTGAGTCTCAAAAGCTATTCGTGGCTCTATAACTCTATGTTTTTTCTTTTCAGGTAAAACATATTGCCATTGTGCTGTTCCTGCAGAACTAGTTGATCGTAAAATGGCCGTAATAGCTAAAAAGAGTAATTTAGACAAAGACGACGTATCATTCCCATAAATATCTAACCACGCTTTACGCAATTTGAGTAATGAACTTAATGCTTCACGACTATAGCACTTTGCCAATAATGTATTTTCTGTGTAATCACAATCAGCTGCCAATGTACGGCTTAATTCTAAAAGTTCTTTTCCTGCCTTTAAAAATTGATGGACGGAGGAATTCCAATGTGTTTTAGCTAAAGAAAGTTTATACACAAAAGGATGTTGTTCATATCCAAACGAGTTAATACCTAACTCATCAGAAGCAATATTAACGGTCCCAGACCCTGCAAAAGGATCTAAAATGGTCAATGGCTGTTCTTTTTGTACTATTGTTTTAACCCACTCGGCAGAGAAACCCGCAGAATATCTAAACCACCGATGGATAGGTAATTTCATATTATCGATAAATGAACCAGACCTTTTGTGTTTGATCGACACAAGTTCTATATCCTTATTTAGATTAAAAAAATACAATTCCTCCATATTCATTTTATAAGTTCCTCCATGTGCATAATAAGTCTTTTCAACTCTAAATGTCTTTGTTTTAATTCTTCGATTGTAAAAGATTGTCCCAAATATGTATCACCATCACCAAATACAACTTCATAAGAATAACGTATATTTGAAAATTTCGAACATACTATATCTTTACATAAAAAATCATCAACAGCTTGATGTGTAGTAAAACTAAAGGGATTAGAACTATGATGAGCTGTAATTTTATATTCTTGAGGAGTCGCACCCAATTTAGAAGCAACGAGTTTTTCAAATGCAAATAATTGGCTTTTTCCTATAAATTCACATAAGGTTAATGCGACCTCGCTAAAAATAGATGGGTAGTCCTTTATTTTTTGCTCTGCTTGTTCTACTAGTTTTTGTTTGGTTAATTCCTGAGCTTTATCCGGATAATCAATCTCAATCCCATGCTTTTTCCATGATTTGACAATATGTTCTTTGGGAACATAAAATAACTCAACACCTCGACTCCGTACAAGTTCCCTAGCTGGAGTTGTAAAATTCCCTGCTGAAACGATACCCAAGACTCTAGCTGTTGGATAAGTATCTTTCATTGGAAGTAGTTTTCCACTGTCATCACGAGCCTTATCTTTAGAGTGCCTAGCCCCTCTTCTCCAGAATGTTTCAAAAAATGCAACCGGCGTGCCAAATTCGCTATCTGTTCCAGCTAATTCCATTACGAAATCATAATCAACCGTATTTCCATCAATATCTGCCCATAGAATCTTATCTCCACGACATGAGCGTTTCTTAAAGCGTGAATCAACAAAAAGATTCAATCCATTTGCTATCTTAGTTAGAAGCGGTAATGCAAAATATTCTTCATACCAATCTCCTATAATTTGGCCTAAACGATGTCCTGATGAAGCCATATTGGCAGATGGTATACTATCTTTAAAATTCATATTCTTAATAAATACTTCCTGATTGATGTTTTAACAGAGAAATTATATAAATTATTGATAACCAAAATCACTCAATCATCTCTTATTTTTTTAATTGAAAATGACAAAATATAGAGAAGAATGAATTTAATTGTTTTCAACACAACTAGCACAGAAAATTTATATTTAAAAATTGTTTTTAGATGTTTATAGAGAAGTTAAATATATAATTCTTTAATTAAAGAATCAGGACGTCCCCGTCCTGGAATTCCGGAATGGTCACCAGGGCTTTTCCGTCTTTCAACGCCACCACCTGCACCTTGCGCTCCTGCATTCCTGTCGGAGTCTTTACCTGGATGGAGCTCCCATCCCTGAAGGCGACTGAAGGAATCCAGACGGAGCCGGGAACATTTATCTTCATTTCCACCTGAAGAGCCATGTTGACGGGAGCAACCTGCCATTCCGCCACGTGGGATTCATTCGGATCCAGGGCGGCGATCAAAATGGCGGAATTCCCGGTAGAGTCCAGGGCGGACTCCACCGCCGTGACATGGCCGCGCCATTGCAGGAGCTTCCCGTTTTTCAGCGTGCAGGAGGCCGTCAGGGAAACCCTCACCCTGCCCTGCCCATCCCTGGGCAGGGCGGAAAATTCTTCCAGCGGCACGGGAATGCGGATCATCCGCTCCTGAAGCGGAATGATTTTCCCCACCGTCTGGCCGGCTACCACGCGAGAACCGAGCCCCACGGAGCATTCCACTACCTGGCACGTATAAGGAGCCTGGAGCACCGTATCCCGCAGGGCCTGTTCCGATTCCTCCACGGACGCCTCCGCGGCGTTCAGCCGGGCATTCACGGCACGCCTCTGCGGCACGCGTAACACGAGTTCGGAGTCCCGGCCGCTTTTGGAGACGGAACTGTACGTCTTTTTGACCGCTTTCAAAGCTTCCGCCTGCTCCGTGGATACGTCCAGGCGCGCCTGTTCCAGTTCTGCCTGCGCCTTGGCCAGCCTGGCGCGGTATTCAAACTTTTCCAGCTCCACCAGGGGTGTTCCCTTCAGGATGATTTCTCCGGGCCTGAACAGGGAGTGCACCTTGTCCACCTTGCCGGAAACACCAGGGGAGAGCATCGTGAGGTGTGCGGCCTGCACCAAGCCGCGCGCCGTGATTCCAAAGGAATTGTCCTGCAATTGCAGGGGGAGAATGGAGCGCTGCGCCGTCTCCGTACCGCTGTCTGCGGATTCCGTTGTTTCCGGCTCCGTCACGATGGCCGTCCCTATCAAAAGGACAGTGATCCCCAGGCCGGCGCCTATGGACCACCATGTTCCCTTTTTTTGGGGGGCTTCGCTCATGAACAGCATTGCGGGAGGGAAGCCGCCGCCTTTACTTGGGATATTCCGTTTCCATGATGTGGGAGTAGGCTTCCGCCGTTTCCACAGCCACGGTTTCAATGTTCTTCATCAACTGGGCGAACTGGGCTTCGCTGAGGTCCATTCCCTCCAGCACAAAGGACTGGCGGTAATAAACGTATCCGCTGTTGGGGTCCAGCTGGAAGGCGCCGGCGGTCTGGTCCGCATTAAGTTCACTCAGGATGATGCTGACTTCCACCCGGCGGCTTTCGGGGACCTTGGCGGCGAAGAGGACGTCAATGACCAGCGTTTCCGGATGTTCGATCATCGTGTACAGAAGGCTCACGGGCGTGAACGTGTCACAGGGAACGAACGCAATGCCCGTTCTGATTTCATGATTGTCCGCGGAGGTGATCCATTCCGTCTCTTCCCCTCTCTTTCTGAGAACGGTATACACACGGTCCAAAAGGTTGAGCTGCTGGTTTTCCATATTGAAAATTGTTTACAGGAGGGTTTATTTGCAAAAGCGCGAGAAAAGTTGCGCGCCCGTTTACTGGTTTCCAGATTACTGGCATCCTCCAGATTCGTCAAGCTCTCCTGACGCAAAGATATTGAAAAACAATGTATGTATTCGGCATCGGAGGCCGGGCGTTCCGGGCGCTCCCTCCCTGAAGCGGAGGCGCGCGCGCCGGATTTCCGCCTCATCCGTCATGCCGCGCCCATGCCGGAAAAAAAGGGAGCGGGAGCCTTCCGGTCCCGCCCCGCATGGAGAGCCTGCTCTCCGTCACCAGTTAACCGCCAGCGGCTCTCTCTTAAAGAATGTCTCCCGGCGTGTAACCCGCACCGGAGGGGAACCTGTCCACCAGGTCCGCCACCATGCCCTGGAACGCTTCCACCTGGGCGTCCGCCATGCCGATGGCGGCGGAATTGGCGTCAAAGATTTTCTGGAGGGCGGCCCGGTCAATGCCCAGGCGGCCGTCTTCCGCCAGGCGGTCCAGCAGGTTGTTTTCCGAAATCTTTCCGGCGCGCAGGTCGTTGGAGACGGCTACGGCATGTTCCTTGATGACCTCATGGGCGGTCTCGCGGCCGATGCCGCGCTTGACGGCTTCCATCAGAATGGTAGTGGTCATCAGGAAAGGCAGGTAGCGGCGAAGTTCCGCGGCCACCACGGCTTCATAAACGCCCATCTGGTTCAAAACGGTCAGGAAGGTTTCAAACAGGCCGTCGGCGGCATAGAAGGAATCCGGCATCACGACACGGCGCACCACGGAGCAGGACACGTCCCCTTCGTTCCACTGGTCGCCTGCCAGGCCGGAGATCATCATCAGGTAGCCTTTCAGGATGACATGGAAGCCGTTGACGCGTTCGCAGGAACGGGCGTTCATCTTGTGGGGCATGGCGCTGGAGCCCGTCTGCCCTTTGGCGAAGCCTTCCGTAGCCAGTTCATGGCCGGCCATCAGGCGCAGGGTCTTGGCAAAGGAGGAACAGCCGGAGGTCAGCTCCACCAGGCCGGAAACCACGGAAAAGTCAAGGGAGCGGGGATACACCTGCCCCACGTTCATCCATTTGGCGGGAATGCCCAGATGGGCGCACACCCGGTCCTCCAGCTCCAGCACGCGCGAGGCATCCTTCCCAAAGAGGGAGAGCTGGTCAAGCTGGGTGCCCACGGCGCCTTTCAGGCCGCGGACGCTGTAGCGGTCCATGATGGAAATCCAGGAACCCAGGCCGTGAACGATATCCTCCCCGAACATGGCCACGCGCTTGCCCATGGTGGTGGTCTGCGCGGCTACGTTATGCGTGCGTCCGGCCAGGGCCACGTGCTTCCATTGTTCGGAAAGCGCGCTCATGCGGTTCAGCACGGCCACGGCCTTGTCACGGATGATCTGCATGGATTTCCATACCTGGAGCTGCTCCACGTTTTCCGTCAGGTCGCGGGAGGTCATTCCCTTGTGGATGTGCTCGCATCCGGCCAGGTCGCAGAATTCCTCGATGCGCGCCTTCACATCGTGGCGGGTGACGCGTTCGCGGGCATCGATGGAAGCCAGATTCACCTGGTCCTTCACCCGTTCATAGGCTTCAATCACGCCATTCGGAATATCCAGCCCCAGGTCTTTCTGGGCCTTCATTACGGCAATCCAGAATTCGCGCTCCAGAACGATGCGCCCTTCGGCGGACCAGATAGATTTCATCGCCGGAGAGGCGTACCGCTCCGCCAGAACATTGGGAATCACGCTCATGTCAACAAATGTGTATTATGCAGGTTAAAAAATGGTGAACCGTCATGATCATGACGAACAGGAAAAAAGCAAGCACTTTCCCCTCTTCCGGCACAGGAAAGGAAGGGCGCAAACCGGGCACCTTCCATTCTCCGGGCTTACGCTCCTCAGGGAACTTTCCCGTCCGGAATCCGCTCCCTTCCATAAAATGGGGGAGGCATCCCGCAGGAGGATGTCCTCTTTTTATCGGGCCAACGAAAAAACACGGGACGCCGCTCCTTCTAATACTGCTGCACCGGGGAGGAAGGAAGAGGCTGCTCCCCCTCCTCTCCCGCAGACAGGCAAAGGAGTTCCGCACGGTGCAGGCACTTGATCCACAAGGAGGCCTCCGACAGGGGGAAACACAGGGAATCGCTCAATGCCTCCACGCGTTTGAAAGAATCCTCCCTTTCATAAGGATCAAGTTTGTCCAGGCGCGCAGCCAGGGGCTCCAGCCACGGAAGCGGTTCATGGCAGACCAGGGGCAGGTCACAACCAGCCTTCAACGATAAAAAAGCGGCTTCGTCCGGGGCATACTGGCCGGCAATGGCCCCCATGCACAGGTCGTCCGTAAACACCACCCCCCGAAAGCCGAGGCGCTCCCTCAGCATTCCGCCGATCACCCGGCAGGACAGGGTGACGGGAAATTCCGCGTCAATCCGGGGGAGCATGATATGGGCGGACATGATGCCGGGAAGCTCCGGACACAGGGCCAGAAAAGGTAGCATGTCCGTCTCGAACAGCTCACGTTCATCCAGGTCAATCGCCGGGAGGCTGAAATGGGGATCCGCCTGCGCACGGCCCATGCCGGGAAAGTGCTTCCCGCAACTTTGGATGCCGCCCCTGCGGAGGTTGGAGGAATACACCCCGGCGTAGGAAATCACGTCCTGGGCATTGTTTCCCCAACAGCGTCCGGGGAGGGCGTTGGCGGCGCCGGGATCGTGGCAGATGTCCAGCACCGGGGCAAAGTTCATGTTCACGCCCAGGCAGCGGAGGGCCAGCGCCGTCACGGAAGCCAGCTCCACCACGCCGGAAAAATCACCGTTCCGCGCCAGGGAAGAAGGGGAAGGCAGGTTCAGACCGAGAGCGGCCGTCCGCACCACCCTGCCCCCTTCCTGGTCCACGGCGATGACGGGATGGTGATTGCTCAATTCCCTTAGCCTTGCCGCCAGGCGCCTGACCTGCTCTACGGATTCCACATTCCGGGAAAACAGGACGAAGCCCGCGGGCTGGAAACGGCGGATGGCCGCTTCTTCACCTGCGTTCAGATCAGGACCGTCGATGCCGATCAGGACGGGAAGCATGGCAGGCGCAGGCTTACTTGCCCAGCAGGGAAGATCTGGTAAACAGGGCGTACACGGGAATGCCGCGCGCTTCGATCGCCTGGCGGCCTCCTTCCTCCCGGTCCATCAACACCAGCGCGGCAGCCACTTTGCCGCCTTCCGCCTCAATGGCGTCAATGGCCTTTAGCGTGGAGCCCCCGGTGGTGATCACGTCGTCCACGACAAGAACCGTATCTCCCGCCTGGAAATTCCCTTCGATGCGGCGTCCGCGTCCGTGGTCCTTCGGTTCCTTGCGCACGGTGAACACCTGGAGCTTTTTGTCGGCCCCCTCCAGCGCGCTGGTCATTCCCACGGCCAGGGAAATGGGGTCCGCCCCCATGGTCATGCCGCCGATCGCCGCAATTTCCGGAAAGCGGGGGAGAATCTCCTCCTGGACAAGCTTCCAGCCCAGGGAACCCACCAGCGTGGCGCCCACGGGGTCCAGGGCGGTCATGCGGCAGTCCACATACAGGTCGGACACCTTGCCGGATGCCAGAGTGAAAGTGCCCGTGCGCACGGATTTTTCAAGAAGGATGCTTTTCAGAAGGTCGTATTGCTCGTTCATGGCGGAGTATGGTGAAGTGATTGGGCCGTGTATATCAAATCCGCCCGCAATAAGCAACGGATAACAGTATGCAAATCTTGACAAAAGAGCGGACAGGGCCCATAACCTGCCTGTCAATTTCCCGTTCCCATGAAACCCGGCATACTGGCACTAGCATCCTTCGGTATCATCCTCGCCTCCTGCACTCAGTACAACAGGCCGCCCCTTTTTGATAAAATTGCGGACAGAGTACGCGGCAACGGGCAGAAAGACGCTTATCTGGCAGGCGTCGGCTCCACGGCGGGCGTCAATACGGAAATCCCGCCGGAGGCACGGCTGGGCCAGGGCTACTGGGACAAGCCCGCCGGCATTCAGGGCGAACCCCACATCATCATTGACCTCAAGCAGCAGAAAGTCTTCTACTACGTGGGAGCCACGCTGGTAGGAATTTCCCCCATGTCCTCCGGCAAGGAAGGGTACGGCACCCCCAAGGGGACCTACAAGATCATCCAGAAGGACGCCAACTACAAGTCAGGTACCTACGGGGTACTGCGCAGCCGGGCGACCGGGGCCGTCGTAAACAGCGACTACAACGCCAGAGCCGGTTCCACGCCTGCGGGAACCTACTTTGACCCGGCTCCCATGCCCTACTGGATGCGCATCACGGGAGGCTACGGAATGCACGTGGGCTTCGTGACCGGGTACCCGGTCAGCCACGGGTGCGTGCGGCTGCCTGCGGATATGGCCAAGACCTTCTTTGAAAACACGCCTCTCGGCACCAAGGTAACCATCCGCTGACCGTTCCTGCTCTGCCCTCCGGTAGACAAACCGGTGGCGGGAGTTATGACGGGAAGGGCTCCCTTCTCTTCCTTCATTTTCCGCCGGATGCCGGAAGTTTTTTAAGACACAGGATGAGTGTAACTTCCGCATTCCGGCATTGACAAATGGGGGTGTACTTTATTTAATATATAAGGCTTTGATTTTTCTACCCCTTAATCATGACAAACCAGCAAATTTCCCCTTTGCCGCCCCATTTCAACGCAGGCGGCTATAAAATTACAGCCGTTCTGGAAAACGGGCCGGACTATTATTTATACCAGGCCGTGTCCCCGGAAGGGCAAACGGTGCTGATGCGTGAATTCTGCCCCGCCGGACTGGCCACCCGCGACATGGTCAGCGGCAACCTGACCGTTTCCCCGGAAAACCAGGCGCAATTCGACCAGGCGCGGGAAGCCTTTGAAGCCCGCTGCTCCGTGGACGCCCAGGGAAAACTGCGGGGGTTCGGCACCGTCTTCTTCGTTTATCCGGCGGTTCCGGCTCAGGAACAGCCTCCCGTGGCGGCGGTTGCGCACGCCCAGGCCCTGCGCCCGGCCAAAAAAACGCAGCCGCAAATCCGCAAGCCCATAGCCGGAACAGCCGTTCCCAGGGCCCCGCTGCCCAAATTGAAGAAATCCGGCGGCTTCCCCGTCATCACGGTCATCGTCACCGGGATGCTGGCCCTGTTTGGATTCCTGGGATACCAGATTCTCAAGGACAAGGAGGCGCCCCTCGCCCCGAAGATTGAAACACCCGTGGTGGTGGCGCCCAAGCCCAAACCCAAGCCCGAGGCTCCCAAGCCGGAACCGGTCATCGTGGAACCGGAGCCGGAACCCGAGCCCATCGTCGTGGCGCCGGAACCGGAGCCGGAACCTGAAGAGCCGGCTCCGGACCTCTCCCCTTCCCCGGAAGTCATCGCCATGGAAAAGGCAATCCGGGAAGAGGCCCTGGCATCCAAAGGGAAATTCACGGAAAAGCTTCTGGATAAATATCCCTACTATGCGGAAGCCTACGTGCGCGATTACGTGAAAAAGCGCGGCGGCTCCTTTTCTCCCGAATTTGAAAAATGGCTGAAGAACACGAAGACCAACCGTGAAGTCTTTGCGATGTTCTATCCGCCGGACCCCAGCGTAGCCACGAACGTCGCGATCATGGTGGATGAGCTGGGACTGGAAATGACGGAAAAGTACAACCAGCTCGTCCTGGCCTTCGCCGTGGGACGCCGTGAATTCGGCATGGGCGCCTTCGACCTCACCCAGCAGGGCCGCTACATCGACGCCCTGGGCAAGCTCAGGGAATTCAAGAACTCCGGCATCATGACCTCCCCCGCGGACCTGTACTGCGCGGGCAAGCCTCCCGTCAACTGGTACGGTTCCTCTCCGCGGATGGTGGACGAGGAACTCTATAAAAAGGTGGAGACTTATCTGGACAACAAGAAAATAACGACCAAGCAGGCCTGGATCAACAAGTACAACACTGTCTCGGAAATCGGGGACGAAGGCATTACCCAGGGCAACATCGCCGCATTCCTTCATGAATACATGTACCGCCACAACCAGTTGAGGCGCAAGCGCGATCCGTTCCCCACCCCCGTGGAATTCTTCACCTACCTGGTGGACAAGTACGAAAACTGCAGCAAGTTGCGGGATGTAGACCGCAAACGGGTGGAATGGACCGGGGTTTCCCTGGAAGGGACGCCCTGGCCGGCCATGATGGCTCTTTCCGAAACGCGGCCCCTGCGGGAATGCGACAGCGTATGGGAACGCTACATGGGCCATCGCGGCCCGACGCGCCTGTGGCTGTACGGTCCCTACCGCATGGACGACGACAAGGAGCCCCCCCATCCTGTTCAGCTTTGACCCGGATCCCGAATGGTCCCGTGAATCCAACGAACGCAAGCTGCATGAAGGCGGCGTCTGCGGCACGATGTCCCTCATTTCCCGCAATTCCCAGATTGCCCGCGGCATCCCTGCCGCCCCGGCGGGCCAGCCCGGCCACGGCAACCTGATGACGACCAACTTCGGCGGCAACGGCTGCTGGCTAAGCGTAGGCCAGAGCGTAGACACCCTCAAGGCCACCACAGGCTTCTGGTACCTGCGGGACTCCAAGGCGGCGCGCACGGGCAACGCCGAATACCAGTCCGGCCTGGCCCTGTCCATGAACATCGACTATGAAAAATTCATCGGCAGCCGCTTCGCCATGAACGTTTACAAGCTGGCGGGAGGAAACTCCTCCGCGGAATCTTCCGGAGAGATTGCGTCCAACGCGCTTCCGCAGGAATTTACCAAGACAGCCATGAGGACCATTATTAAGGACAATCCGTTCTATACGGAAGCCTGGTACACGCTGTTCCAGACGGAGCCGCAGGACCTCATGGGCGCCAGGAAAATGGTGGAGGAAGTGCGTGAAGCCCTGCCGGACGGCATGGGGATCAGAAAACTCTGGAAAACGCGCAAATACGTTTCCTCCGTGGGCCGTGGCGACAAAAAGGGCAAGGACATCCTGGCCAATCACACCAAGGAATACGTCAACGTGCTCTGCTCCGTGATTCTGGAAAACGCCCTGAAACAGGACAACGAATACAAGACCTTCCAATGGGCGGAACTCATGTCCTGGCTCAAATCCGAATCCAAGGACAACTCCTATCCGGAACCGAAGGCCGCCTACCAGATCGCCTACGCCAAGGCTCAGGGAACCGACCGGCTCAAGAGAACGGTGGACCGCGGCTTCAAAAAAGCAGTCAATTTCTACCGGGACGACAGCAACGCGCTGGCCGCTCCGAAAGACGTGGACCAGCAGGACATGTCCTTCTCCCTGGACGCCCTGTGCATGGTGCTCCCCAAGGACGAGCTGATCCCCTGGATGAAGGAAATGCTGGACACCTGCCCGGATGGCTTCAAGTACAAGCCCAAGAACAAGAAGGAAACGAAAATCCACCCCTTCTACAGCGCCCTGACCAAAAACTACATGTCCCTGGTTGACGGCTCGGAGAAATCCCGCATCAAAGGGGAAATGAAAAAGGCTTCCGAAAACATCCTGAACCTCTCCAACAATAAGGGAGAAGGAAAGGAATCTTCCGGCCGCCGCCGGAGACGCTGAGTTCTCCGCCCCGTGCATCTTTACGTCCACATTCCCTTCTGCCACCGCATTTGCCCGTACTGTGCGTTTTTCAAGCACACACCGGCTTCCACGGACATGAAGCTCTTCATCCGTGCGCTGGCGCGGGAGGCGGAAGCCCGCGCCGCAGCGCTGTCAACCAGGCGCGGCGGCGAGGCTTCCACGCTCTACTTCGGAGGAGGGACGCCCTCCATGCTGTCGGACACGCATCTGGGGAACCTCATGGAATCCCTGGACAGGCTGATCCCCGTGGACAGCCTGGACGAATTCTCCTTTGAAGCCAATCCGGCTACCTTTACGGAAAAAAAAGTCCGCTTCTGGCGCAGCCTGGGCATGAACCGCGTTTCCCTGGGCGTCCAATCCCTGGACGCCCGCATCCTGCGCCTGCTGGGCCGGGAACATACGCCGGAACAGGCCCTCCGCTCCGTGGAGATGCTCCACAACGCCGGAATGCCCCACGTCAACATGGACCTCATGTTCGCCATTCCGGGGCAAAGCCTTTCCGTCTGGGAAAATACGCTGAGGGAAGCCGTCCGCGCCGGAACGGACCACATCTCCGCCTACAACCTCACCTATGAGGAAGACACGGAATTCTTCCGCAGCCTGTCCCGCGGAGAAAAAATCCAGGACCCGGACGAGGACGCGGCCTACTTTGAACTGGCGGAAAACATTCTGGAAGCCGCGGGAATGCGGCATTATGAAACCTCCAATTACGCCAGGGAAGGCGCGCGGTCTCCGCATAACATGGCCTACTGGAAGGGGGAGGACTATGTAGGCATCGGCCCCGGCGCGGTCAGCACCATCGACGGCGTGCGCTACTCCAACACACGGAACACGGAAACCTACATTCGCACCACACTGGAAAACGGCCTGCCGGAATCCGAACGCGAACCCGTCACTGCAGAAGACTACCGCCTGGAGCGCATCGCCCTGATGCTCCGCACGGACGAAGGGCTTCCTTTGAAATACCTTCTGCCGGAAGCCCTGCCCCTGCTGGAACGTTACCGTTCTCTGGAACTGGCGGACGTCTCCGCGGAACAATGCCTCATCCTGAAAGGCCGCGGCCGCCTGCTGGTGGACGCCATCGCCGCGGAATTGTGCTGAGCTGAAAATTAATACCGGCAGCAAGGAGGAAAAAGGAGCTGTCTTCTGCATGCGGAATAAAATAATTCCATGTAAATCAACGGCATGAATTTGAAAAAACAGCCACGCATACAAGTATTTTCTTGACCTTTGATAGAAATTGTATTCCTGTTCTCATATAAACAGGAAAATGTTTCCATGAGCTCTCCCATGAACATTCCACTCGTTTGCTGTTTAACCGAATTTATCCTCATGCCGCAAACCTTTGCCTTTCAATTATCCCGATCTCATTCCCCAACATCTGAGGAGCATCTCCGGTCTTCACTATTCTGTCCTATACAGAAGCTGCATGGAGACAAATTATTCCCGCTGCCAATACAAAAGGGATTTGATGCGGTAGAAGGGCTGCCGATTCCATAAACCATTTCAATCAATAATTAAATGATGAAAAATATAAAAAACACCGCCCTCATATACGCCTTGTTCCTGTATTGTTCCACATGCTACGGAGATATTTTCAAAATCAACAGAATAGAACAGGAAATATTGGAGTCGGATCCTGAAGTATTGAAAAATCTTTCCTATGATCCGCCAGGCCAGGATTTGCTCTCCAATGAACAAAACAGGAAAGCGTGGCAAACCTTCGTAAAAACCTATGAAACGCCCGTCCGCAAGGTTCAGGACTGGTACAATTCCATCGTCGACAAAAAATCCGCCGATGCCGCGGCTGATTCCTTCAACAAGGACGTCCTGCCTATTCTTAAAAAACTCACAGGATGTTCCGCCGACATGAAAAAACAGGCTCTTGCCATTCCTGCTTCTCCTGAAATGCAAAAGTTCATATTTCTACGCATTTCTCAATTGCAAGGACGGCTGCTCATTATCTTCCTGCCCATGCAAAATGAAGAAAAATTAAAAGCTGAAACATGTTACCGCGACAGTGCCAAACTTTTTGAACTTATTCTAGGATTGACATCCCCATCAGCGCTTGAGATTTCAAGGTTTATTGAATCCCGAAACGAATCCGAGGAAAGCATTGAAGAAGCTTTCAAAGACCCATGGCCGGCATCCCCTCAACCTTAAAGAGCCTTCATAGGGAATACAAATACCCTGCCTAGTCAATCCTGAACTGCCGCGCCATTTTTTTCAGCCACCAGTCTCGGTGGCGCATTTCATCCCGGCTGTTTTCCAGCTTCCTGAGTTCGCTGCCGCGCAGTCCCCCCTTCATATACTGTTCGTCCAGCTTGCGCATTTCCTCCCGTGTGTTTTTCCGGAGAGCCTTGTAAAATTGGACTCCGGTCACCAGAACGCCGTCCGCGCCGCTTTTTCCCACCATGCCCATGTAAAGTTTCCTGAGCCTGTTGTAGTCCTCCACCACGCGGTTGTATTTCAGGGCGGCGTACTGGTAGCGTTCCTTCCAGTCTTCCGGACCGGGATTGACGAGCCGGGACGCCACGGAACCGGGAGGAGGGGAAACTCCCGGCGGAAAGCCGCCGGAAGGCAACGGCGTCAGCGGGGGAGCCTGGGGGACGGATTGTGGCTGCTGCGCCGGAATTCCGCTGCCCGTCATGGAGAGGGGAGCGCGCTCCGCCAGCAGGCTGTCCATGCGCACCTGCTCCAGGGATTCCAGCAGACGCTCGCGTTCCTTCTGCAGGACTACATTGGATTCCCTTTCCTCCGACAACGATTTTTTCAGCACCCCCATGCTGCCGGACATTTCCATATAAACCAGGGCATACGCCCCGATGCAGCCCAGGAGAAAGCCCAGGCCCAGCATGATTCCCCTTTCCCTCCACGGCCCCGGCTTCCGCTCCACAGACGAAGCCGGAGCCGGATTTTCCGGTTCGTGCCCGGGGGAAGCGGCCAGATAGTGCTCCAGGGGACCCTCGTCAGGCATGGGCTTGATTCAGGGGGTGGAAGTGAAAATTTGTCAGGGTTGTTCCGGACGGATGCAGTCCGCGCCAAAGTACGGCACGAGCGCTTCCGGAATGCGGATGGAACCGTCCGGCTGCTGGTAGGTTTCCAGCAGGGCCACATACAGGCGCGGCAGAGCCGTTCCCGAGCCGTTCAGCGTATGGCAGAACTGGTTTTTGCCGTCCGCGTCCTTGTAACGCAGGCGCATGCGGCGCGCCTGATAGTCCGTGAAGCAGGAACAGGAGGAAACTTCCAGATACTGGCCCTGGCCCGGCGCCCATACCTCAATGTCATACGTCTTGGCGGAGGAAAAGCCCAGATCGCCCGTGCAGAGTTCAATCACCCTGTAGTGCAGCCCCAGCTTCTGGAGGATGGATTCCGCGTGGCTGCGGAGCACTTCCAGTTCCCGAAAGGAGTCTTCCGGCTTCAGTATCTGCACCAGCTCCACTTTGTCAAATTGGTGGATGCGGATCATGCCGCGGTTGATGCGTCCGGCGCTCCCCGCCTCCCGCCGGAAACAGGGCGTGTACGCGACCATTTTAACGGGCAGGTCGCTCTCCTGGAGAATGGTGTCCCGGTACAGGTTGGTCACGGGGACTTCCGCCGTGGGGATCAGGAACATCTGCTGGTCTTCCGTCCCGTACATGTCTTCCTCGAACTTGGGAAGCTGGCCCGTGCCTTCCATGCACTCGCGCTTGACGATGAAGGGAACGCCTACTTCCTGGTAACCGTTCTCCACCGTCTGCGTATTCAGCAGGAAGTTGATCAGGGCGCGTTCCAGACGGGCGCCCGCGCCGCGGTACACCACAAAGCCGGAGCCCGTAATGCGCGTGCCGTCCTCAAAAGAGATCATCCCCAGCCCGGCGGCCAGTTCCACATGGTCCTTCGGGTTGTCAATGGCGGGCTTTTCACCCCACACCTTGATTTCCGGATTGGCCGTTTCATCCGCCCCAACGGGGCATTCCGCGTGCGGCAGGTTGGGAATGTTCATCAGCAGGGAAGCTAGCTGAGCGGAACTTTCTTCCGCCGCCAAGTCCAATTCCCGGATGCGTTCTCCGATTTCGCGCACGCGCGCTTCCATGGAGGAGGTGTCCTCCCCCTTCTTTTTGAGCATGCCGATCTGCTTGGAGGTGGCATTGCGCTCGGATTGCAAAGTCTGTTTTTCCGTTTCTGCATTGCGGCGAGCTTCGTCGCACGCCAGAACGTCATCGACAAGTTTCCACGCGTCGCCGCTGCGGGGCTTCAGGCGCGCTTTCACTTCCTCCGGATTTTCTCGTATTACACGGATATCGAGCATAACGCGCACAGCTTGCACTTCTTCCCTCCGTCAGGCAAGCCAAATGAACGGCCCCCAACAGAAAAACGCCATCCGCTTCCAAATGCCGCCAAGACACACGCCACATGCTTTACAACCTGTATGTTGCACGGCTTCCGGGTTTCTTCCGGCAAAACTCACGACAGTGGAATATGCGTGATTCCCGGCTACGGAGCATTTGACGAGGCGCCTCCGGAAAGACCGTTGATTTTTATTCAACCGCCATTCCCATGCCTTTTCCCTGTAGGATGGGCGGCATGCAAGCCAACACTCCAATTCCACAAACCGGGGCATTTTCTTTCTCCAGAGCGATTCCCGGAGCATGCTCCGGAAATCGTTCCCTTGACCCCTAAAACCGCCAGAATGCCGTGGGGAAGTTTGGCTGAAAGCGCAAAGGTCCGGCTGATCGTTTTCACACCGGAAGCCGTCCTCCTTCCAGTGGGTTCCATCCGGAACGACAGTATTTTATGGACACTTCGCACTCCGTTTCCGTCCGGAAAACGTCCCCAGCACAACGCGCTCCATCCTGATTGGCGGCAGACTAATTTACGTCCGGTTTCATTTGTCCTTGAAGAGGCCGAAGGCAAAAGGCTAGTGTAGAAACACTATGCAACAAACCGCTCGCGTAGCTGTTCTGACAGCTCCCAAGACATTTGAAATCCGTGAATACCCCATTCCCTCCATCGGCGACGACGAAATGCTGATCAAGGTGGAAGCGTGCGGCGTTTGCGGTACGGACGGCCATGAGTACAACCGCGATCCCTTCGGTCTCTGCCCCGTGGTGCTCGGCCATGAAGGCACCGGGGAAATCGTCGCGATGGGGAAAAACATCACCAGGGATACGGCGGGAAATCCCGTGAAACTGGGGGACAAGATCGTCACCTGCATCATTCCCTGCGGCACCTGCGACGCCTGCCTGAACACCCCGGCCCGCACCAACCTGTGCGAAAACGTGGGCGTGTACGGCCTGATGCCCGACGACAACGTTCACCTGAACGGCTACTTCGGGGAGTACATGGTGGTGCGCAAGGGTTCCACATTCTTCAACGTTTCCAACATGACCCTGGACCAGCGCATCCTGGTGGAGCCAGCCGCCGTCGTGGTCCACTCCCTGGAACGCGCCAAGTCCACGGGGCTGCTCAAGTTCAATTCCGTGGTGCTCGTCCAGGGCTGCGGCCCCATCGGCCTGCTCCAGATCGCGACGCTCCGCACGCTGGGCATTGAAACCATCATCGCCGTGGACGGCAACGATTCCCGCCTGGAACTGGCCAGGGAGATGGGCGCTTCCCGCACTTACAATTTTACTCATTACGCCGACCTGAACACCCTGCTGGACGCCGTGAAGGCGGACAACGGCGGCCGTCTGGCGGATTTCGTGTTCCAGTGCACGGGCGTCGGCAAGGCCGGGGCCAACGCCTGGAAGTTCGTGAAGCGCGGCGGCGGCCTGTGCGAGGTGGGCTTTTTCATGGACGGCGGGGAAAGCGTCATCAACCATCATTTCGACCTCTGCAACAAGGAAGTAACCGCCGTAGGCTCCTGGGTGTATTCCCCGCAGGATTACCCGACCACGTTTGACTTCCTCAAGCGCGCCTACGGAATCGGCCTGCCGCTGACCAAGCTGATTTCCCACCGCTTCAAGCTGGATGAAATCACGGAGGCTCTGGAAACCAACGTTCAGATGAAGGGCATCAAGATCGCCGTCATTTGCGACTAATCCTTCCCTGTACCTCTCCCCCACTTCCGGGCTGTCGTACTGAAGAGTGCGACAGCCTTTTTTGTCCGCTGGAACGGGACCGTCCTCTCCTGTGCCGGAGCGGTTTTCTTGAGGTTAATCGTCATCCTGCGGAAACGCGTCTTTCCAGTCCAGAAACTCGTATGCGTTCGAAGAAGCGTTCACCAGCTTTTTCAATTCCGGAACCAGCGTATTCAATTCGTTTTCAGCCACATCTTTTTCTTCCCCAAAATAACGGGCCTCATTTCCATAAGCGTCACGGCGCAGGGAATAAATTCCCCGGAAGGAACCATCGGGATTCAGCCGGGCCTCCACGGCAAACTGGACAAGCTCCCCCGGCCTTCCGTAAAAATCAAATTCATACAGCCAGGTCGCCACGGAGCACCACACGCCCTGTTCCACATCGTCCCACGGATCATTTTCTTCATCGTCGCCATCTTCCCTCCGGGGCAGACCTTGTTCATACCATTCGTTGAGCATGTGGAACAGGTTCAGGACAGCCCCCCGATCCCGGACAGTAATCCGGCATCCCCGTTCATCCACCGTTTCCGCAAGGCAGTCAACCATTACTTCCCTGCAATCTTCCTTCATCCGGCAAAGAAAACCGGGAACCCATTCCGGCTGCGGCTCCGTTTGCCAAGTTTCCGGTTTCCGAATAAGCACATCCTGATGATTCCCAGGGAAACAGGGACAATTTGCCTCCACGGCACCGCCTTGCGCAGGTTCGCCACTGCCTTGCGCACATGAAGAAGCCGTTTCATAACCGATAACGTTTCTTCAGGGAAGCGCCCGGGAGGGGAGTGGACCGCAAAGGGCAAAAACTTTCAGTACGGACTTTCAATATCCTATTTTCCCCAGCGTTCCGTGATTCCGCCGTAGGAGTCGATGCGGCGGTCGCGGAAGAAGGGCCAGATGCGGCGGTGGTCTTCCAGAGCATCCAGGTCCAGATCCGCGTACAGGATGGTTTCATCACTGACGGGAGCCTTGGCGACGATCTGGCCGTAATAGTCCGCCACAAAGGACTGGCCCCAGAATTCGCTTTCCCCTTCCGTGCCCACGCGGTTGACGGCGCAGACGTAGCACCCGTTTGCCACGGCATGCCCGCGCTGGACGGTTTCCCACGCGCAGTGCTGCTGTGCGCCCAGCAGGGGCTTTTCTTCCGGCAGCCAGCCGATGGCCGTGGGATAAAAGAGTATTTCCGCCCCCTGCATGGCGGTGAGGCGCGCCGCTTCCGGATACCACTGGTCCCAGCAGATGAGTACGCCGATGCGGCCGAATTTGGTGTCGAACGCCTTGTAGCCCAGGTCTCCGGGCGTGAAGTAGAATTTTTCCTCGAATCCCGGGTCCTGCGGAATGTGCATTTTACGGTACATGCCCAGGAAGGCTCCGTCCGCGTCAATCACCCAGGCGGTGTTGTGGTAGAGGCCGGTGGCACGCTTTTCAAAGCCGGAGGCCACGATCACCACGCCCAGTTCCGCCGCCAGCTTTTGATGCGCAGCCGTCAGTTCTCCGGGAACCGGTTCCGCCAGGTCGAACAGTTCGCATTCCTCCGTTCTGCAGAAGTATTCCGTGGTGAAGAGTTCCTGGGTGCAGATGATCTGCGCCCCGTTCGCGGCGGCCTCCCGGATGGCGGCTTCCGTTTTCTCCTTGTTCACGGCGGGCCGGGCGTCTGCGGACAATTGAATGAGTGCGATTTTCGGCATGCCTCTTCCTTACCCTGTTTGTCCCCGCATTCCAAGCAGGGAAAATGCGCGCGACGCAATTATTTGATGGAAAACACGCTAAAAAGTGCTATGAATCCTCAATATGGAACCAGCCAACCCCTCCCTGCCCGCCGACGACGTAGCCGCCATTGACCGTCTCGGCACCATTTACAAGGAACTCTCTGCGGAATTAAGCAAGGTCATTATCGGCCAGCAGCGCGTCGTGGAACTTTTGAGCATCGCCCTGTTTTCCCGGGGCCACGCGCTCCTCATGGGCGTGCCCGGACTGGCCAAGACCCTGCTGATCAGTTCCGTGGCCAAGACCCTGGACCTCAGCTTCAACCGCATCCAGTTCACCCCGGACCTGATGCCCGCGGACATCACGGGCACGGATATCATCCAGGACGATTCCGCGGGCGGAAAACGCCAGTTCGAATTTATCAGGGGCCCCGTCTTCGCCAACATCGTGCTGGCGGACGAAATCAACCGCGCCCCCGCCAAGACCCAGTCCGCCCTGCTGGAAGCCATGCAGGAGCGCCGCGTTACCGTGATGGGCCGCACCTTCACCCTGCTTCCCCCCTTCTTCGTGCTTGCCACCCAGAACCCCATTGAGCAGGAAGGCACCTATCCCCTGCCGGAAGCCCAGCTGGACCGCTTCATGTTCCTGATTGAAGTGGATTACCCCACGGAAGACGAGGAAATGCGCATCGCCCGGGAAACTACGGGCAACCGCAGCGAGGAACTGAAGCACATCCTTTCCGGGGACGAAATCATCTTTTACCAGGACCTGGTGCGGCGCGTCCCCGTGCCGGAACATATTTACGAATACGCCGTGAAGCTGGTGCGCTCCACCCGCCCCTCCCTAGACACTTCCCCGGAATGGGTGAAACAATACGTAGCCTGGGGCGCAGGCCCGCGCGCCGTGCAATTCCTGATCCTGGGCGCCAAGACGCGCGCCGCACTCCAGGGCAGCTACATCGTCCGCAAGGAGGATATCGACGCCATTGTGGAACCCGTGCTGATGCATCGCGTGGTCACGAACTTCGCCGCGGAATCCCAGGGCATCACGCCGCGCAAGGCCGTTGCCCGACTGGCCGCGGAAGTCTGACGCGGCGGAACACATTCACCCCTTTTCCCCGACTGTTCATGTCCACGAAGTACCTGAACCACGACCTGCTTTCCCGCCTGGGCAACCTCCCCCTGGAGGCGCGCCAGAGCATGGCGGGGAACGTGTCCGGACGCCACAGGAGCGCCAACCGCGGCTCTTCCGTGGAGTTTGCGGAATACCGCAAGTACGTGGCGGGCGACGACACGCGGCGCCTGGACTGGAAGGCCTACGCCCGCTCGGACCGGTATTACATCAAGGAGTTTGAGGCGGACACCAACCTGCGCGCCTACATCGTCATGGACCTTTCCGGCTCCATGAACTACCACCCGGAACAGGTGGAGTCCAAATACATGCGCGCATGCAGGCTGGCCGCCAACCTGGCCTACATCGGCATCCGGCAGGGGGATGCCGTTGGGCTGAGCTTTTCCCAGCAGGGGAAGGACAGCGCCGCGCTGCACATTCCCGCCTCCCGCCGCCCCGCCCACCTGAACGTGCTCATCAGCCAGATGGACACGCACCATCCCCGCGGGGAGACTGTCCTGGCGGAGACGCTGCACGAACTGGCGGAGCGGGTGAGCCGCCGCGCACTGATCCTGATTTTCTCAGACCTGTTCACGGATACGGCCGAACTCAAAAACGCCATGCGGCACCTCCACTTCCGCAAGCACGACGTGGCCGTATTCCATCTGGTGGACCAGCTGGAAATAGATTTCGACTTCGACCGCCCCATCCGCTTCGTGGACATGGAAGGGGGCGGCTCCCTGATTACGGAACCGGACCTCATCGCGGACGAGTACCGCACCATCGTCTCCAATTACCTGGAAGAAACGAGAAACATCTGCACGGACATCAACGCGGACTACCGCCTGGTCCGCACCGGGGATTCCCTGGAATCCGTGCTGACGGGATTCCTGATGGGCCGCCAGAAGAAGAAGACGGGGAGGTAAAGGCGGCGGCGCTGTCTCACGGAACGGTTGATTGCCGGACGCAGCGGAGGCAGGATGGCCCGCGCGTGTTCCCGGACGGGTTCCGCCATGTTCATCATTCCTGTTTTTCCCACCGTGGACGTTACTCCCAAAATCATCGTGGGCCTGGGCAATCCGGGCAAGACTTATGAAGATACCCGGCACAACGCCGGATTCATGGTAGCGGACCGCCTGGCCGCCCACTGGGGATGCGTGTTCAAGGCGGACAAACAGCGCAAGTGCGAACTGGCGGCAGGTCCCGGCGTACTGCTGGTGAAGCCGGACACGTTCATGAACGAATCGGGCCTCTGCGTAGGGCCCATGATGCGCTTCTTCAAGCTGGACCCGCGCAGCGTGTTCGTCATTCATGACGAGGTGGATTTTCCGCTGGGCGTCATCAAGCTCCGGGAGAAGGGCTCCGCGGGAGGCCACAACGGCCTCAAGTCCCTGATCGCCCACATGGGCACGCAGGAGTTCCCGCGCCTCCGTTTCGGCATCGGGCTGCCCCGCGGCAAGGGGGAAATGACGGGCCATGTCCTGGGAAAATTCCGCCCGGAGGAACGGGAGCTTCTGGACGTCATGGTGGCCAAAGCCGCGGATGCCGTCCTGTACACCATGCAGCACGGGCTGACCAAGGCGGGCAATATCTTCAATGCCGTGCAGGATGTGTAGAAGCGTCTTTCCATCGTCCGCCGCCCTTCAATCCCAGTCCTGCTCCGGCCCGAACGCCGCAAGTCCCAGTGTCCGTTGAAATTCTCTTAAGAACAGAGAACAGTTTTTTCCAAAAAGCAGGTGCGGCTGCGGCCACATCGCCGCCCCGCCGCGGCAAAGGCCCGCGACCATCCGGACGCGGAAAGGAGAATGGCGCGGGCACGCATCTTTTTCACCTGCCAACAGTGTATGGTATTGCTAAACAAACCGGAATCCGGTAAGCTTTTTTACACGTTTTTTTCCTCAGGACAGACCCTGCTACGTATTCATGGCTGAATTAAATTCACAGGCTCCGCGCAGACACACCCAGGCAAACAAAAGGCGGCATCCCAAGGCCAAGCCACGGAACCGTTTCCGGGGTTTTGTCAAAAAATTCGTCGCTTGGTGCCTCGTTCTGGCCCTGATCGGCGGCGCTGTGGGGTACTTCGGCTTCATGGCCGCCTGGAAGCGCTACGACAACTGGGCCGCGGAGTTTGACCTGGAACGCATCAACGACGTGGAGAAGCCGAGCATTATTTTTGACCGGAACGGGGAGGAAATAGGCCGCATTTACGTGGAAAACCGCAGTTATGTGACGCTGGATAAAATTTCCCCCGCCATGATCAACGCCCTGGTCGCCCAGGAGGACTCGCGCTTCTGGGAACATCCGGGCTACGATTTTCTGGGGATTCTGAGAGCGGCCAAGGAATATGCCAGCAACAGCGGGGAGATCAACCAGGGAGCCTCTTCCATCACCCAGCAGCTTGCCAGAAACGCCTACGACCTGAAAAACAGGGCCAAGGCGCGGAATGAAGGAAGCTTTGGCCGCAAGTTTGTGGAAATAGCCCTGGCGCGGCGCATCACGGAACGGTACAGCAAGGAACAGGTGCTGGAGTTTTACCTCAACCGCGTGTACTTCGGCAGCGGGTTTTACGGCATACGATCCGCCTCCCTGGGGTACTTCGGCAAGGAACCAGCGGACCTGACTACGCGGGAAGCCGCCTCCATTGCCGCTTTGATCAAGAACCCGTACGGCCTGTCACCCCTCAACAACAAGGAGGGTAACCTGAAATGGCGCAACCACGTGCTCAACCGCATGGCCAGGGAAAAATACATTACTCCGGAAGAAGCGCAGCGGCTTTCCTCCATGGACCTGGGCCTCAATCCCAAGCCTCTGAAACGCGGAGTCTCCCACATTTACGACCGCATTTCTGCCGAAATCACCGCCTATCTGGGCGAGGAGCGCGTCAACGCCGCCGGCCTGAGGATTTACACCACCATTGACAAGAAACTTCAGGACGCTACCGGGAAGGCCCTGTCCCAGGCTCTGGAAAACATTGAAAAACGCCCGGGATACAGCCACCAGAAAGCCGCGGACTACGACCGCTTCTCAGGCACCAAGCCCCGCTATCTGGAAGGAGCCGTGCTGATGGTGGACAACCAGTCCGGCGCCGTCCTCGCCTATCACGGAGGCCGCAACTATACGAACCGCCAGTACGACGTCATCAAGGAAGGAGCGCGCCCCACCGGCACGGCCATCCTGCCCTTTCTGTACGCCGCCGCCTTTGACACGGGCAAAAGCCCCGTCACCCGCATCCTGGACGACGCCATCGACAACCGCCTGACCGGTATCGGCGGATCGGAAGGAATCCTGGGAGAATGGGGGGCGGAAAACTCCAGGAACCGCTATGAAGGCATGATCACCGCCCACCGCGGCCTGGCCGCCTCCAAGATAGCCGCCTCCCTGCGCATGGGCATGGACATGGGAACGGCCCCCTTCATCAAGAAACTGGCGGACTTCGGCATCCGCAAACCGGTCCGGGAAGCGGGAAGCACGGAGGTAAACCCGGTTTACCGGCCCAAGATTTTCGTGGGAACGGAACCGGCCTCCCTGACGGAAATGACGCTGGCCTACACCGCCATTCCCAACGGAGGCTCCCGGCCGGAAAACATCTATTACCTGGACAGGATAGAAGACGAGGACGGACGGCTGATCTGGGAATCCACCCAGGCCATTGAAACCAGAAACAACGCCCAGGTCCGGAAAGGAGCCGCCTCCACGGCCACCGCCTTCCAGCTTCACAATATTCTGCACTCTTCCCTGAAAAACGGTTCCGCCCAGCGGGTGGCGGACAGCCTGCCCGCGAATTTCAAAGGCGGTGTCAAGACCGGCACCACGTACGACTTCGGGGACAACTGGCTGTTCGGTTATGACGACCGGGTGACCTGCGGCATCTGGATCGGCTTCCTGGAAGGGAAAAAGCCCATTTACAACGGCGCCTTCTCCTCGGATACCTGCGCCTCCATCCTGGGAACGGCCTTTAAGGAATCCGAACGCCTGTTCCCAGCCGGGGAACTGGTCCCCCCGCCCAGCGTGGAGCGCGTGGAAATCTGCCTGACGACTGGAAAGCGGGCCACCCACAGCTGCTACGACATTGACCCGGTGGACAAGAAATACCGCCGCCACACCATGTTCGAATACCTCCGCAAGGGGGATTCCAGCCTCCCCTTCTGCGACTTGCACGGAGAAGACCCTGCCGCGCCGTCCTCCCCCTTCACGGCGCAGAACCGTATTCTTCCCCTGCCTCCCATCCTGCCTGTCAAGCCCATCCTGATAGGGGCCGATCCCTACCACACGGAATTGAACCAGGGACCGCCCAACCGCAATTTCGAACTGCTGGGCACCAATGAAAACGTGCCGGAGGCGCAGGCACTTTCCTCTGATCCCGTCGCTCCAGACCATGCGGACACGAGCATCACGCTGCCCGCTCCCAAGCCCATCGCCATCCCGGTTCCGGAATTCATCCACCTGTAATACGCTCTTTCCCCATGTCATCCCTTCCCCAGGATACGGTAGCCTGCTCATGCCCGGCATGCGGCAATCTTTTTGCCGTCAAGACTTCCTTCCTGGGCCGTCAGGTCAGGTGCCCCGTCTGCAGCTCCATCATTACAGCCGCCCGGGACGTAAAACAGCCGGAAACCGTATCAAAAGCAAGGCAAGATAAAGAGACAACGCCATCCGGACCGGAAACGGAAGAAGAAAAACACCCACGCCCCCCGGTTTCCGAATATCTTCCTTCACCGCAAAAGAAGACGGATGTGCGGAACATCCCCCGGTCCAGAAAAGCGCCTTCCGCACCGGAACGGAACACCACGAAAATCCGCAAGCGTGGGGAACGGAAAGAAGAATCCCCGGCCATCGCCACGGCAGGCACCTCCGCCCTGGCGCAAGAATTGCCCGAATACAATTCCCCCTCAGGCGGAACTGCCGGGGAGAAGCGCAAAACCACCTGGCATATCTGGCTGTTTATCTCCGGACTGGTTCTCGCCGTTCTGGGCGTCTTCATGTTCCTCCGAGGTAATGACCTGGAGGCGGAAGACGGCAAGATTCTGAACATCTCGGAAAAATTCGTGGATCATGAGGCTGATTTCTCTACTGAAGCGGATGACGCCATGATGCAGGCCCTGAAAAAAAAGGCGGAACAATATCAAATGGCTTTCCGACACCGCAGGGAGGAGGACCGCGAAGCTGAATCCGTAGCCAGACACATCACGGCCGCCATGAATGAACTGGCCCTGTACTGCATGGCAGGATCCGACGAAGAACGGCTCAACCATGTTATCTCTCCCGCCGCCACGCGTCCAAAGATGGCGCACTGGGCCAAGTACGCCCATTACAAGGATTACCTGCCCCACGAACCGGGAAAGAGCTCCAAGAATGGCGACCTGCTCCAGATTCCCGTGCTGATGGACGACAATACGATGCGCCCGGCCGTATTCCTGTATGACCACGACTCCAAAAAATGGAAGCTGGACTGGGAGGCGTGGGAAGGCTATTCCCCCCTTTTCCCGGATGAATTGAAGGAAAAGCGCCCTTCTTCTCCTGTTCCGGTGAGGGTGACCATCAGCATGTCCAGCCATTACGCAGCTCCGTTCCTGGAAGAATCCGCCCCGGAAAGCTACCGCAATAGCGCCTACATTGCCTTTACGCTGGAATTCCCTAACGGAGAACGCCTGAACGCCTATGTGGACAGATATTCTCCGCTGGCGCTGGAACTGACCAAATTGCTTTACAACGGCGCCGTGCGTGCCTGCATCTCCATTCATTATCCGGCGGACCTCCCCGGCAGCCAATCCGTCATCATAGACAGGGTGGAGTTTCCCGGCTGGATGAGCGACACTACCCGGAAGCTTCTTCCCAAAAACGACCGACAATATTAACCGGATTACCTGTTTCTCATGAGTTCCAAGGCATTAGCGCAAACACAGGACAAGGCCCTCCAGCTCAATCTGGCGACCTCCATTTACGGGACCTTTGCGGAAATCGGCGCCGGGCAGGAAACTGCCAACTGGTTTTTCCGGGCTTCCGGCGCCGCCGGAACTGTGGCAAAGACCATCTCCGCCTATGACATGACCGTCAGCGACACGCTGTACGGCCCCGTCAAGCGCTACGTTTCCGAGGAACGCCTGAAGGGAATGCTGGACTATGAATTCTCCCAGCTCATCAACCGCCTGGGCCCCAAGCGCGGGAAGGACACCCGTTTCTTTGCCTTCTGCAATACGGTAAAGGTGAAAGGCTACCGGGACAACGGCCCGTGGAACGGCTGGATAGGCGTACGCTTCCAGTTGAAGCCGGAAGCCGAACCCTCAGACCTGATCATCCACGTGCGTCTGAATGATCCTGACCACGACAGCCAGATGAAGGACCTGGGCATTCTGGGCGTCAATATCCTGCACGCCGTCTTTTTCAAGAGGGACCGGCTGGAGGAATTCATTGAAGCGCTGGTGGACAACCTGGACCCCCGGCTGGTGGAAATAGACGTCGTCCGCTTTGAAGGCCACGGCTTCTCCATGGTGGACAACCGCCTCTTTGCCTTGCAATTGGTGAAGTCCGGCCTGACTCCGGCCACCCTGTTCCTGGCCAACGGACAGGTGGCGCAGGCGGCGGACGTGCTGTACAAGCGCCCCATCGTGCTGATGAGGGGCAGTTTCAACCCCGTCTGCAACTTGCACCTGGAAGTCATGTCGCAGGTGAAAAAATGTTTCCTCACCCACATTAATGAGACGCAGGCGGACCGGTGCATGGAAATCTGCGAGATTTCCATGAACAACCTGCTGCGCGGCGGAGACGTGGACCATCTGGAATTCCTGGACCGCGCGGACAGCCTGAAGGCGCTGGGCAAAAATGTGCTGATCACCAAGATGCCGCGTTTCGACAACCTGTCGGAACTGCTCGCCCGCTACACGAAGGAACCCATCGCCATCGCCCTTTCCATTGGCCTGCTCAACGAACTGTTCAAGGAAAAATGGACGGAAGACATTCCCGGCGGCATTCTGGAATCCTTCGGCCGCACCTTCCAGAACAAGACGCGCCTGTACGTCTCCCCCTGGCTCAACCGCAAATCCGGTGAATTCGTCACGGCCAGAACCTTCCGCGCCCCGGAGCAGTACGTGCACCTTTACCAGCACTTCCTGGCCAACGGACTGGTGGTGGACGTCCCCTTCTTCAACGAATACCTGCTGCGCCACACGCCGCGAGACATCCAGCGCATGATCGCCGCGGATGAGGACATCTGGAAAACCCTGGTCCCGGCGGAGGCGCACCGCTCCGCCCTGCACTTCCGCTAACGCCCGCGCGGCTGCATTCCTATTCCTTTAATCAGGAAAACTTAACAAGATTGTCTTGCCATGCGGCAGGAAAATCATTAAGGTCTTCGAGTTCCATTTTTATCATGAATACCATTATTATCGGCTCCCAATGGGGCGACGAAGGCAAAGGCAAAATGATTGATTTCTTAACGGAATCGGCCGACGTGGTAGCCCGCGGCCAGGGCGGCAACAATGCCGGCCATACCGTTATCGCCAACGGGAAGAAGTATATTCTGCACCTTGTCCCCTCCGGCATCCTGTGGCCGGGCAAGCTCTGCGTCATTGGTAATGGCGTCGTACTGGACCCCGTAGGCCTGGTGGAGGAAATCAACGAACTCCGCGGCCAGGGCGTTTCCATCACCAGTGAAAACCTTCTCATCTCCGACCGCGCCCACGTGGTCCTCCCCTTCCACAAGGAAATGGATGCTGCCCAGGAATCCGCCCTCGGCAAAAAAGCCATCGGCACCACCAAGCGCGGCATCGGCCCGACGTACGCGGACAAGGCCCGCCGCATCGGAGTGCGCATGGCGGACATGCGTGATCCGTCCATTTTTGACGAAGTATTGCGCCGCCGCATCAGAATGGCGAACGCGGAAATGGAACGCATGGGCCTTCCCGCCATGGACGAGGAAGAAATGGTGAAGGAAGTCAGCGCCGCCGCGGATGTGCTGCGCCCGCATATCACCAACACCATCCCAGTCATGAATGAGGCCATTGCCTCCGGAAAGAGCATCCTCTTTGAAGGCGCCCAGGGAGCTTATCTGGATGTGGACTTCGGCACCTATCCGTTCGTGACCTCTTCCAACACTTCCTCTGCCGGGGCCTGCACCGGCACCGGAGTCCCCCCCCACAAGATCGACCGCATCATTGGCGTCTGCAAGGCCTATACCACCCGCGTGGGAGCCGGTCCCTTTGTCACGGAAGATGAGGACATTTCCAACCACCTGCACAGCATGGGCCGCGAATTCGGCGCTACGACCGGGCGCCCCCGCCGCTGCGGCTGGGCGGATGGCGTGCTGCTCCACTTCTCCGCCATGTTCAACGGTTTTGACGAAATGGCCATGACCAACCTGGACGGCTACGACAAGTGCCCGGAAATCAAAATCTGCACAGGGTATGACCTGGACGGGGAAATCCTGGCCTATCCGCCTGCCACGGTGGACGAATGGGAACGCTGCAAGCCCGTCTATGAAACCATGCCGGGCTGGCTCCAGGACATTTCCTCCTGCCGCTCCTGGGAAGAGATTCCGGAAAACGCCAAAAAGTTCGTCAAACGCATGAGCGAACTCATCGGCTGCCCCGTCACCACCGTAGGTGTGGGACCCGACCGCGAGCAGACGATTGCCGTCAAATAACCCATCCGGGGAAATATCCCTTTTCCTATCTTCAGGACTGCTCCGCCGTCATCCAGGCGGAGCAGTCCTTTTATTTTCAATATTTTTCAGACTGCACCGGATTTATAATCCGGAAGTCAAGCCACATTTTTAACATAAAACAGGTTGCGTTTAAAAGCTCTCTTGATGAACAAAAGCTGTATTCCCGGGGACAGAAGCATTTCGGATCGCGTAAACAAAAGATTCCAAAAGTGCTTTACATGAGGATTTCTTCTTTCTTTTTTGTCATCCAGAGTTTTGAACATGATGGAATAGACTCACTGTCATAAGTTTATTTTCCGTTTCAAAGCAAGGTGAATTTGTTGATTCCCCGGAATATGAAATTTCTATTCGACGGGAAAAGCATGATTCCTCCCATTGAAAAATATTCCGGATTATAAATCCGAATATCTTTTTGTTTGGTTTTAACAATCTGAATTAAAAATGAAAAAATCCTTATTTATTGCAGCCACTCTGCTTTATTCCGGGCTGGACGTACAGGCCGCCACTCTTAAATATTATTATGATTTCAACAAACTCAACGGCAACCTGTCTTCCCTGAACGACAACAATCTGGCGGGAGAAACGGCAGGCGCCGCCGTATTCAGCGGCGGTGGCTGGATCAATTATGCGGACGGTTATGAAGGAAAGGGATACGACAGCCGTTCGGACGGTGGCCAGCTTACATTGGGGTCCGCCGACAACGGCCTGGGCCTGAATACGGAGGATGGATTCAGCCTTTCCATTGCCGTCAAGGACTTCTCCCCCGGCCATTCCCAATCCACCGCTCTTTGGAAAGGGCTGCTGACCTTCACTTCCGGAAGCGGGCAAACCATGTATCTTCAAAAGGACTCCGGAGACGCCTCCAGCGCCGGAGAATGGGCCGCCTATTGCGGCGGCAACGTGGGCAATTGGGCCAACATGACCATCTCCAGGGATTCCTTCTCCAATATCATCATTACCTTCCAGGCTGGAGAGCTGAACATTTATCTGGATGGACAGCGCAGGATCAGCGCTTCCGGCGTCAATTTCACCGGGGATGCCCAATCTCTGAAACTGGCTTCCACGGCCGATACTATCATGGATGACCTCCAGTTGTATTCCGGCGTCTTGAATCACGATGAAATTGCGGCCCTGGCCGCCAATCCAGCCCTCCCCGTACCGGAACCAGCAACGGCCGCCTTAGGCATGCTGGGATTGGCTGCCCTGAGCTGCCGCCGCAGAGCCTGAATACCGGCCCCACATGGCAATTATTTTTTTTACGGGAAAACAGGTTTGTTTTCCCGTTTTGTTTGTCTGACAACATCCTCTTATACATTTTTCATGAAAATTATCTCGCTTCTGTTCGGAATCTTCGCCGGCTGCATTTCTGTTCCCTTTGCCTGTGCCGCCGACTATACTTGGAACGGCGGCAACGCTTCCTGGACGGACTCCGGAGCGTGGCTGTTGGACGGCAGCTCCGCGGATTGGATTAACGGCAACACCGCCCTGTTCCGAACCGGCTCCACCCTTACCGTGGGCAGCGGCATCAGCGCCTCCGGCCTCCTTTACGAGGGAGCGGCCGTCACGCTGAACGGAGGTTCCCTGACTCTGGCCGGGAGCGCTTCCGGCAGCAACGGAGGTTCCGCCACCCTCTCCGGAACGGCGCTGACCCTGAACTCCACCAATCAGGAAGATGGGTGGACTGTCCGGGATACCAGCCTGAGCGGTTCCTCCACGCTCACCAAAACGGGAAACGGAACGGTTGCCTTATCCGGAACGCATACGGCGAACGGAGCCTGGAACATCAATGAAGGAACCCTCGTATTTACAGGTACACGGGATATTACGGGGGGGGGGCAGATCAACATTGCCTCCGGCGCGGTTCTGGATGCCAGCGGAGGACGCCTGTTCCATGCCGCCAACTACGCATCCAATTGGGAGCAGCCTACCATCACCTTGAACGGCGGAACACTTAAGCTGAACCAGTTCGGTTATAATTCCGCCTCACTGGGATGTTTGCAGAATAATTTTTACGCCCTTAAATTCTCCTCCGGCACCACCAGCCGCGTCGTTATCTCCCAGGGCTACGAGTCCGGAGGCACGGGCAGCCGGGGTATTTACATTGCCGGCTGGGGCACCACCGCCGTGATTGAACTGGGAGCCAACCAGACATTTACCTGGAGTTCTTCCAACGGACAGAATTTTGATTCCATCGTCTGCGAGTCCGGCGCGGGAAGTGCCCTGCAATTGGACGTCGGGGAAAATTCCGTGTTCAATTTCGACCAGAAGTTCGCCAACAAGAACACGGCCAACGAATACGGGGCGCCGACCACCTCCAATTTTTCCGGCCTGAGCCTGATTAAATCCGGCAGCGGGGAACTGGTCATCAAACGGGCCAATACGATTTCCTCCGGCCGCGTGGTACGGGTGGATGCAGGCAAACTGACGCTGGACGTGGACAACGCCTTCGGCTCGGGGTCCGGCCTGGGCGGCGTGAATATCGCCTCCGGAGCCATGCTTTCCATGGACGGGCACAGGCTGAACAACACCATTGAGGTGGTTTCCGGAGCCACGCTGGACATGGGGGGCAGTTCCTACGCCAGACTGATCAACTGGCATGAAGGCGGCATTCTCCTGAACACGGAGAACAACAAGGGCACGCTCAACATCATGACCCACACGGAACTGGAACTGGGGGTCAAATCCAGAGCCGGAAGCATAGTCACGGACACGGATACCGTCTTTACGCTGACCACGAACCAGAATCTGGGCGCACTGGGAGCCGCCGTCAACTGCTGGATAGGAGGCAGGGGAAACAACAACACGCGTCAAAGCATTTCCTTCACGGGAGGACACGGCATCAACATTGACAATTACGGGGCCAAATGGGCGGTCATTCTTTCGGAAAACGTCACCTTCCAGAATACCGGTGATCTGACTTTCTCCAACAATGCGGCGGATATGACGAATACGGACGCCCTTTACGGAGCAGGCGCCATTGCGGCCAATGACACGGTTACGTTCAGTGGCACGGGAGCCCTTACGTTCAGCGGCAATAGCGTCCGGGGAGATTCCGCCGCATCCGGAGGGGCCATTTATGCTTCCGGGGGAGCTCTGTTCACCAATACCGGCGCTATCAGCTTTGCGGGCAACACCGCCATGACGCACGGAGGCGCCATCCATGCGGGAGGCACCACGGGCAGCCTGGCATTTTCCAACATCACGGAAAACATTTCCTTCTCCGGCAATACGGCGGGAGAAAACGGAGGGGCCATCAACAACGATTTTGAGACCGTGGAATGGTCCAGCGTCGGCAACGTTTCCTTCACCTCCAACAACGCGGAGGCGGGTGCCGGAGGCGCAATCTGGACCGGCATGGACATGACGGTGGATACGGCCGTCTCCTTCACCGTAACGGACAACCAGGCAGGGGACGGAGGTGGAGGCGGAATTTACGCAGACGGCAGCGTTTCCTTCTCCAGCGTGGACAGCATCATCTTCTCAGGTAACCATGCCTCCACCTACGGAGGGGCCATTTCCGCCTATAACGACATCACCGTTTCCGATTCCGGAAAGGTCACCTTTTCCGGCAATACCGCCGGCTATGACGGGGGAGCCCTGGATGCCTGCAACGTCACCATTTCCGGAAATACGGATACGGTCCTGTTCGAGAACAACAGCGCGGAGGACAACGGAGGAGCCGTCAACCTGCAAAACGGCGGTACCCTGACACTGGCGGCGGACCATGCGGACATCGTTTTCCGCGGCAATACGGCCCAGAATGGAAGCGTACGCAACGCGATTCACTTTAACGACAGCGCCACAGCCTCCTTCAATGCCGGAGCCGGGCACCGGATTCTTTTTGAAGACGGCATCAGCTCACTGGAAGATTCCGTTGTAGAAATCAATGTGAACGAAGAAGCGGGGGCCGAAGGCGATGTTTCCATGTCCGGAGCGGACAGCCAGTCCGGCATCAAGGCCAATACCACGGTACACGGAGGCACATTCTCCGTCATCAACGGGGCTTCCTACGGCTACCAGTCTTCCGACTGGATCGCGGAAGATTCGCGCACTTCCTTCACGGTCAACGGCGGAACGCTTCACATAGGCGAACAATCCTCCTTGAATGCGGCGGACGTGAGCTTTGCGGACGGCACGCGGTTTTCCATCACGGGAACCGGCAGCCTGAACGCGGACACGCTGACCCTGGGCAACGACGTTTCCATCATCGGCGCGGGGACAGGCAGCTTCTCCATTACCGCCGCCGCCATTGATATGTCCAACGGCATCACGATTGACCTTTCACAGGGTGCACAGGTAGGACTCGTCCTGCATGCGGATATGCTGACCCTAGGAGGCAGCCTGGCTCTTGATGACAACGCTGTGGATTACACCGCCCGCCCATGGCAGACCGACCAGTCCTGGCTGGTCATGGATTCGGACGGCGTCACACGGACAGACGGTGAATTTTCCGGGGCTCTTTCCGGCCTCTCCAACTCCTCCACGGTCACGGTAGGCGATCTGGGGCTGGAAGGCTATGACCCCTCACTGGAACTGGGCCGCTGGGAGCTGCGCTGGGATGAAAACCATGCCCTGTACCTGGACTGGATTTCCACCGGACTCAGCGTCCCGGAACCTTCAACCGCCATCCTGCTTCTTCTGGCGGCCGGGAGCATGCTTGCCAGAAGAAAGCGTTTCCATTAAAAACATTTACTTCCTTCCACCATGAACAGCATCATTAAACCGACATTGTGCGCCCTGGCCCTGGGCGTTTGCGGCGCGGCCCCTCTTTGCGCGGCGTCAGCCACGGCCTCCTGCGAGCAGACACACTCCGTCCTGTACGCGGGGGGCGTCAGCCAGGCCATCATGAAAATCAAGATAACCGCCCCGGAAACCAGCCAGATATTGAAAGGCATGACCTTTTCCATGGCGGGAACCACCTCCGTTGCCGACATTGCCAAGGCGCAGATATTCGCATCCGGAACCACTCCGTTCTTTTCCCCGAATTCGGGCCAGGCCAACCGCCGCGCCGTCCCCATCCTCAACACCATTTCCAAGGGCGCGAAAACCCTCCAGTTTGAAGGAAGCCATCCCCTCTCCCCCGGAGACAACTATTTCTGGCTGTGCGTGGACCTTACCCCCAGAGCGCGCGGCCTGAACAAGGTGGACGCCGCCTGTACCGGAGTCGCCCTGCTGGAAGACTCCAACATCGCCGTTTCCAATCCCTCCCCGGAAGGCTGCGCCCAGGTTTACCCCTACCAGTTCCGGGTGGTTCCCTACTACCGCCACACCAACCTGATGCAATGGAACCGCGACCAATTGAATGCCCAGCACTTCAAGTCCTTCACGGACCTTATTTACTTTAATGTGGGCTGTGACACTGACGGGAACCTGACCGGACAAAACAACGAACAGTTCCTGAACGGACTGGACAAGCTCAAGAACCTGCGCGGCACTGCGGGCAGCAAGATCATTCTGGGTGTAGCCCACTGCGATACAGGCATGACGGCCATAACGGCCGATCCGGAAAAACGGATCAAATTCGCCCGTCAGCTGATTTCCTTTGCCAAGGAAAAGGGCTTTGACGGCATTGACATCGATTGGGAATATCCCGACAACGATACCCAATGGTATTATTTCTCCCTGTTCCTGGGGGAAGTCCGTTCCGCCATGGGTGCCAACGGCATGTCCCTGAGTTCCGCCATCAATCCGTATTACCTGGCGCCTACCTCGGAAATGATGGACCTGCTGGACTTCGTCAACGTCATGAGCTATGACCGTGCCGGCCAGCATTCCACCTATCCGGACATGGTGACGGACGTGAACACCATGCGGAATAAAAACGTGCCGGACTGCAAAATCGTGATGGGACTGCCGTTTTACACGAATGAAACGCGCTCCAACCGCAACTGGGACGCCCAGAAAGGCTATTCCACCGTCATCCAGCTCTATCCCAACATAGCGCCCGGAACAGATACCTGCATCATCGACGGGCAGCAGCACTACTTCAACGGCATCACCACGATCAAGAAAAAATGCCAATACGTAAAAAACCAGAAGCTGGGCGGCGTGATGATCTGGTGTTATGACGGCGATCTGCTGCTGACGCACGTCAAATCCCTGGCCAAGGCCATGTTCGGCGTCATCAAGCAACAGGCTGTCCGCTAACCGTTAAAGGCGTATTTTCTCCAAACGGGCGTTTTTTTCGGGGAAACGCCCGTTTTTTCATGTGGTCTTTTTTGTGGTCTGTAAATTCCGGGATTGTCATCATAAACATGCTCTGGCATCATCCGCTTGAACCTTTTCATACTACATGAATACCTCACTGAAACTTCACGGCCTGGTGGCCGCCGTACATACACCGTTCAAGGCAGATGGTTCTTTGAACGCTTCCAGTGTAGACGCCCAGGCCAAACTGCTTGCCTCCCAGGGCATCAAGCTCGCTTTCATTACCGGCAGCACCGGTGAGTCCTCCTCCATGCAGCTTGCGGAACGCAAGGAAATCTATTCCGCATGGAAGGAAGCCTCCGCCAAGCATGGTGTTCAGGTGATCGCCCATACCGGGTCCAACAGCGTCTGGGACGCCAGGGAACTGGCCGCTTTCGCCCAGGAATGCGGATTTGTAGCCACCAGCTCCCTGGCCCCCTCCTACTACAAACCCGCCACGGTTCAGCGCCTGGTGGAATGCTGCGCCTTTGCCGCTTCCGGCGCTCCGGACCTGCCTTATTACTATTATGATATTCCCGTGCTGACGGGCGTACGCTTCAATCCGGTCGATTTCATCAAGCTGGCCAAGGAGCAGATTCCGAATTTTGCAGGCATCAAATTCACCAATCCGGACCTGGCCCTGTACCAGACCACCCTGAATTACGACGAAAACGTGGATATTCCATGGGGAGTGGACGAATGGTTCACGGGGGCCCTGTCCGTCGGCGCCAAGGGAGCGGTAGGCAGTTCCTTCAACTTTGCTCCGGCCCTGTACCAAAACCTGATCAAGGCTTTTGAAAAGGGAGACATGGAAACGGCAAAGGACTGCCAGTGGAAGTCCGTGCAAATGATCAACATCCTGGCCTCCAAGGGCTATATGGGATGCGCCAAGGCCCTGATGGGCTGGCTGGGCGTGGACCTGGGTCCGGCGCGGCTGCCGCAAGGCAATCCGACCGCGGACCAGCTCAAGGAACTCCGCTCCGAGCTGGAAGCCATCGGCTTCTTCCAGTGGGCCATGAACTGAACTGCCTTTTCTTATGGCTGCAACGCTTGACATGCCCGCACTGGGCGCATTCTACCGCCGCCAGCTTTTGGAAGACGTGCTTCCCTTCTGGTTCCCCCGCGCCTGCGACGAGAAGAACGGTGGCCTTTACCACTGCTTTGACGCGGACGGTGCCCTGGTAGACACGGACAAGTCCGTCTGGGCCCAGGGCCGCATGGCCTGGATGCTGCTGACCATGTACAACAGCGTGGAGAAAAATCCGGACTGGCTCAAGTGGGCGGAAAGCGCCCTGACCTTCCTGTCCACCAAATGCGTGGACCCTTCCGACGGCCGCATGTACTTCCATGTGGCGGCGGACGGTACTCCCATCCGCAAGCGCCGCTACGCGTACAGCGAATCCTTTGCCGCCATCGCCTTTGCGGCCCATGCGAAAGCCGTGGACAGCGAGGAATCCGCCAAAGCGGCCCGCCACTGGTTCGACATTTTCACGGACATGTGTTTCACTCCCGGCAAAATGGCTCCAAAATTCACCGGGAACCGCCCCACGACCGGGCTGGGAACGCGCATGATTACGTTGGCCACCGCCCAGGAAATGCGCAAATACCTGGGCGACGAGGACGGATTCTACACCGGGTGGATCGACCGCTGCATCCACGACCTGCGCACCCTGTTCATGAAGCCGGACATCAAGGCCGTGATGGAAGTGGTGGGAACGGACGGCTCCATCATTGACCACTTCGACGAGCGTACATTGAACCCCGGCCATACCATCGAGGGAGGCTGGTTCGTTCTGGAGGAAGCCCGCTACCGCGGCCATGATCCGGAATTGATCAAAGTGGGCTGCGACATGATCGACTGGGCCTTTGAACGAGGCTGGGACCGGGAAAACGGCGGCCTGCTCTACTACACGGACGTGTACGGCAAGCCCGTTCAGGAATACTGGCACAACATGAAGTTCTGGTGGCCGCACGACGAAGCGCTCATCGCCATGACGCTCGCCTACAAGCTTACCGGAGAAGAGCGCTACGCCATCCGGCACAACATGGTGCACAACTGGGCTTTCTCCCATTTCCAGGACGTGCAGCACGGCGACTGGTTCGGCTATCTGAACAAGGACGGCTCCAGAGCGAACACCCTTAAGGGCAGTCTCTGGAAGTCCTTCTTCCACCATCCCCGCGCCATGTGGTGCTGCGCTCACTACTGCGGCGCCATTTGACGGAAAAATAAAAGTTCCCCCTATTCAAACGGCTGTCCTGTTATCCCAGGACAGCCGTTTTTATCCGGAAAAGGCCGTCCTCCGGCAGGGATTGTTCCGGCTTCATGCCGCCCGTCCCCTGACCGGGAACGGCGTTTTCAACAATGACAAGGATCGCTCAGGGAAGAAGAATGTCTTCCGTACGCACCACCACATCGCCGGGGTCCAGCATGGCGTTGACCAAAGAACAAAAGTGGAACTTTTTCACGTCCTCCGCTTTCAGGGGGCGGCATTCCATCCTCCCCCGTTCCAGCAGGAACGCGCGCTTGGTGCCCGGCAGCAGGAAGGTCTCCGGAGCCACCCAGTGGGAGCCGTTCCCGAATGCGACGTTGCTGTAGCGGGTATCCGTCACCAAGCCGTTCCGGAGAATGAGGGCTTCCTCATCCCCGCCCAATCCCGCACCCACGGCCTCCAGTGCCGTCCTGTCCTCCCACTTGCAGGAGTAATCCAGGTGCGGAGCTTCCACACACACCAGTTTTTTCACCCTGCGGGGGCGGTAGGGTGCAAATACGGGGGCTTTCACCCGTCCCTGAGTGTCGTAGGTAATGTGGCATTTATAGATGCCGCTGCCGGGGCCTGGACAGGAAGCCAGCACGGCCGCCAAATCCGGCACGGGCGCGCCTGCCACGCCGTACAGGCTCATCGCCCTCTCCACCCTTGCCTGATGCCAGGGAAGCAGGCGGGGCGCTCCGTCCGCCCACTTCACGGTTTCAAAGATCAAACGGCACATAGACTTTGGCAATTGCTTCCCGGTATTCATCTTCCATCCGGCTCATCACGGTGATGCCCCCTCCGCTTTTATAGACAAGGTTCGCCCCGTCCTCCTCCATGAAGCGGATGGCTACGGCGGAGTCCAGGTCCCTTCCGTTGAAAAAGCCGAATATTCCCGTATAAAATCCGCGCTCCATGTCTTCCGCCTCCGCAATGGCGCGGCAGGTGGCTTCCTTCGGCGCGCCCGTCACGCTTCCGGCGGGGAGCAACGCCATTATGATCTCCCCCAGGCGGGAAGGCCAGTTTTCCGGCAAAACGCCGCCGATTTCGGAACTGCATTGCAGAATCGTCCCTCCACGCGTTTCCACGGGGCTGATATAGCGGTAGCGTTTCACCTGCACCCGGGAAGCCACCATGGAAAGGTCGTTCCGCATCAGGTCCACAATGGTGGCGGATTCACGATTTTCCTTTTCATCCTCCTCCAGCCAGCGCCGGGCTTCCAGAGTGGCGGCATCTGCCGTTCCCTTCATGGGAAACGTGGAGATTTCCCGCCCCCGCACCCTCACAAACGGTTCTGGGGAAAAGCAGGAGCAGGCGCGGCCATGCACTCCGGCAGCGGAGGCGTCCGGCCCCAGAAACATCCTGTAGGGAGCCTGGGCGAACCGGAACAGGTGGGAAAGCGTCAAATTCGTCTTCACCGGAGTGGCCACGCACAGGTTGAGCAAATAAGAATCGCCGCGCAGCAGGTGGGCACGCACGGAAGAGAAAGCCGAAACATACCAGTCCACGGGACAGGGAACGGGCTCAAACCGGATTTGCTCCGGGAGGGGAGGGCTGTTTCCCCATGCTCCATATTCCCCCAGCGGAAGGGAAAAAGCCGCAGAGCGGCCGTGCCCCGCACCTTCCTTTTCAAACAGGAGATTGTGCTCCAAATCATAGGAAATCACGAAAAAAAAGGGAGTGCCGGACCGGCCCAGAACATTCATGCGGCGGATGGTTTCTTCCCGTGTGTACATTGGCGGGATTTACTTTATCATGTGCGCGTCATGAGTCAACCGAACGTCTGGATCATCGATCACCGGGATTCCTTCACCTGGAACCTCGCGGAACTGGCCGCAACTACAGGCATGGCCGTTCCGCGCGTAGTTCCCAATGATTTTCCCGGCCTGGAAGAAGCGGTGCGGAAGGGGGAAAAAGTCATCCTCTCCCCCGGTCCGGGCGTGGTACACGATTTCTGCCACCGGGCTACCTTCCGCCTGCTGCGCCGCCTGCCGCCGGATATTCCGGTGCTGGGGGTCTGCCTGGGACATCAGATCCTAGGCGTCTGCTTCGGAGCCGCTCTGGAACAACTCCCCAGCCCGCTCCACGGAGCGCGGGCGCAGATACGCCGCTCCGGCCCGTCTCCCCTTTTTGCCGGGCTTCCGGAGGAGTTCCCCGCGGGCCTGTACCATTCCTGGCGCCTGTCACGGGAGTCCTGGCCGGATGAGCTGATTGTCACGGCGGAGGACGGCCGGGGCCATATCCAGGCCATCCGGCACCGGACCCGCCCCCTGTACGGCATCCAGTTTCATCCGGAATCCATCCTGACTCCGTCCGGAAGCCTCATGCTGCGCAATTTTCTGGCGCTTTCTCAGAAATAAAGGAGGGAAGGCAGCGTACACGGGAATTCCCCCATGCCCGGAACGGGGATGAACAGGAGCGCGCCGGGAGTTGTCTCATTCCTGTACATGTCCGGCGCACTCCGCAGTCCGGCCCATCCACCACAGCCTCCATTTCATGAATACACAGGATGAACTCAAGATCAGGGACATGGAAATTCTGTTCCAGCCCTTCCATTCACGCAAGCTTGACACCCCCACGCGCATCGTCCTGCCGGCCATGACCCGGGGATTTTCCCCCGGCGGCGTGCCCACGGACGAGGTGGCCGCCTACTACCAGCGCCGGGCCAAACATGAAGTGGGCCTCATCATCACGGAAGGTACGTTTATTGACGAGCCGAGCGCCTCCCCTTCCTCCAACTATCCCAATTTTTTCGGCGGCGCGCCGCTCCGGGGCTGGAAAAAAGTGCTGGAAGCCGTCCACACGACGGATTGCAAGATAGCCCCACAGCTCTGGCACGTGGGCATGGCGCGGCCATTCAAGGGAGAGAACCTTCCCAACCCGGAACTTCCGCCCATCGGGCCTTCCGGCATTGACGTGAATACGCTCCAGCAGACGACGGACCCCATGAGCGCCGCCAAGATAGAAGAGGTGATAGATGCCTTTGCCCGTGCGGCCGCGGACGCCAAAAGACTGGGATTCGACGGTGTGGAGATTCACGGAGCCCACGGCTACCTGATCGACCAGTTTTTCTGGAAGGAAACCAACAAAAGAACGGACGAGTACGGAGGAGACCTGGTAGGGCGCACCCGCTTTGCCAGCCGTATCATCCATGCCGTCCGCAAGGCGGTAGGCAGCCAGTTCCCCATTATTTTCCGCTTCTCCCAATGGAAAACCGGGCATTACGACGCCAAGCTGGCGCGCACGCCCGTGGAACTGGAAGATTTCCTGACGCCCCTGACGGAAGCGGGCGTGGACATCTTCGACTGTTCCACCCGCCGGTTCTGGGAACCGGAGTTTGAAGGCTCCCGCCTTAATCTGGCAGGCTGGACCAAGAAGCTTACGGGCAAGCCGGCCATTTCCGTCGGCTCTGTGGGGCTTAACCGGGAATTCACGAATGTTTTCGACGGCGGCCCGGAGGCGGAAGCCGCCAGCATCGACCCTCTTGTGGAACGGATGCAGGCAGGCGAGTTCGACCTCATTGCCGTGGGGCGCGCCCTGCTGGCGGATGCGGAGTGGGCGCAGAAAGTCCACCATTCACGGGAAAAGGAAATCCGCCAGTTCACAAAGGAGGCCCTCCAGTCCCTGAGCTGAAAAACGGTTCCTCCAGAAAAAACACGGGGCGGCATGCGTCAGGAATATTCCCCCGATAACTTCATGAGCCCAGACCGCCGGCAGCAACGGATATCAAGAGCCGGATACAGGCGCTTTACGTACCCCTGCCATTGCAAGCCATCTGACGATGTAGACGCCGAGAAACCGCTTGGACGCCCCGTCACTGCCATCAAGAGCGGTTGATACCCGCGCAGCCTCCCGTTTCCGCGGTAGTAAAAAACCGGTAGTTTTCCCTTGCGAGCATCGAGACGGCATTTACGGATATGCAGTTTTCTGAAATAATGATGTCTTTCCAAGAAGGGAGCACTGGTCCCTAGGATTTTCCAAGCAGAAAGACGTCACCTCCATCTCCGAAGAAGAAAGTATGATATTTACGCGGAATGGTGCAGGAGTAGTCAAAAAAACCGGTAGTTTTTATATTCACTGAAGGGGTACATTATTTTTCCGCTGTCGGTACGGCGTTTCAAATCCAGGATTTCACGGATATTTCAGGGCAATGGACGCGCCTTCATTTCTTGAAAAACCAGATGCGTTCCGTCTTTGGAAATCATTTCAAACGGGCTGTTCCCATTCAGAACGAGAGATTTTCAAAAGATGCGACGGAATTTCTTCCCTAGCAAATCCTCATTAGCTCCCGCATACCGGTACGCAAGAAAATTCACACTATTGTCCAGGATTTTTTTCAATGGCAGCCGTCCCTTCCCTGCCCCCCTTTTTCCGGGGCCGCACGGTCAGATACAGCAGCCTCAGCACAGCCAGAGCCGGGATCTGAAGCGTCAGCAAATACCAGGGCGCAGGACCGAAGTATTCCAGAATGCTTCCCTCCGGAGCGTACCGGGTAAATCCGTAGTTCGTTCCCAGCCAAATGTTCACGGGAATGATCAGGAGAAGATAGGCGTCGCACAGAAGCAGGGTTTTTATGTCGTCCCACGGGCGGGAGCGCCATCCCAGCACCAGCGGGAGATAAAGGGCGGAAACAAGCAGAAGACCGTGCCCCACAAAGAAAGCGAAAAAGGCGGCGGAAGGAAAACCTTCATACAGCATGGGGGTGATCAGCCCCTGGATGCTGGCCGTCAACACTCCGAAATAGGCTGCGGCACATGCCCAGGGCCTGCGGTACCAAAGGGCAATGAAGCATACCAGCGTCATCAGACTGCAAAAATGCAGGGGAAGCCTGTCCTGCCACGGCTCCCAGTGCTCCCGGACGATACGCCCGAACGTTTCCGCCAGAAAAGTCAGCAGAAAGACGGCCCCCAACACCTTGCCCACCAGTATCCGCTTTTCCATCCGGAGACGGCGGCCGCCCCACAGCAGGACTGCAGCGGCCAGCGCCACCGCCCCGAGCGCCGCCCAGTGGGCCAGGCTCCAGCGGATGAACAAGGGCGAAACGTCGTCATTCATAAATCACCAGGAATATCAACAATCGACGGGACCGGGGGGAACATCCGGCCGCGCACGGAGTTTTCCGCTGACGGATTCCGCTTTCAGGCGCAGGACGCAGACGGTGCGCGCCATGGACGGCGTCAAGACCGCTTCCCGTCCGGTCTGATGCAGCATGATGCGGTTCAGGGCATGAATCTTTTCCGCGTCTTTTTCAAGAATTTCCACCATCCCACGCCCCATGACGCTGCAATAGGAATAGCCGTACTGGCAGGGCGTATTCCCCTCCACCAGCAGATGATTCCCGTCCATTTCAAAAGCGGCTTTCGGGTTATTCCGCAGAATGTCCAGCTTCCGTCCCTCCCTGGCGCAGTGGAAAAACAGATGCAGGGCTCCGGCCCGTTCCTCATACCCGAAATTCAGGGGGACGACATACACTTCCTCCCCGTCCCACAGGCCAAGGCGGCACACCTTGCACTGCGAGATCATGGCCAGCAGGTCCTCCCTCCGGCGGACTTCCCTGTCTTTTCTTCTCATCACCTGACAGTATTCATTGATTTTTCCGCACGGAAAGAGAAGCATTCCAGCGCAGGGAACGACGACGGGAAGCGGAGGAAAAGCCCCCCATTCATCGGGGGCCGGCATGTATGGAAAAGAGGATGGCCGTTCATGGAACCGGAAGGACTGGCTCCGACAGGAATACAAAAAAACAGTCTGCCGGGAAAGCTTTTTACCGGGAAAAGCGGGCTTTTCCGGAATGGCTGAAATGACGCAGGGCGGCCCGCTCTCCGCCAAAATGTCCAGCATGGCAGCATGATCCGTACGCATCGGCAGTCAGCCGCCGAGGATAAAAAATCTGGAAACCAAACGTTAAAAATGTTAGAAGATAATTTAATACATGGTGCAGATAAGGATATCCATTTAAGAATTTTTCATCAGCAGAAATACGAAGCGAACCGGGATGCCAAAGAGAGTAAAGAATACCTTGCTAAAAATCAGCATATGGCTCCTTCCCGGAGCCATGCTTATCCTGTTTTTTGTTTTTTCTCCGGATCTGCACGGAAAAGAACCATGGGCCGTTGGCATGCACAATCAGCACGGAATACCCGTGGAAGGCTGCATTTCCGTCGAAAGGGACAATACGCTGCTACAGAAACTCCTGAATCCGGTCGGATGTTTCTATCATGGCAAGTATGTCGTCAGAACGGCCCTTGTTAGAGGGAAAGGAAATTTAAAAGGGATCAGAAACGGCGATCAAATCGTGGTGTTTGCCCATAGAAGCATCCTGCCCCTGATTCTGAACGTCAAGGGAACAGACATCCTGCTGGATGCCGGGAACATATCTTCCACTCCCGGCGGTGCAGCTCTCTCTCAGGATGATCGGTGCATTATTTTTACCTGTGAAACCAGAGATGGAAAGATCAGCCTCGCAACGGTCGAATACGCATGGTCCGGGGAAGGAATCCGGCAGTGCCAATCCATGAAGCTCATGGAGGACAAAACGAATTAACGGAAAGGCTTTTTCCGGAGAAAATCCGCATTTCCGGAATAGCAGCCGTCATGGGCGGCCGCCCGGTTCCGCTACATCCGCAAAGGAAGCGTCCGCCGCCTGAAGCAAATCCGCGGGGGCAAGTTCGATCTGGCATCCCAGACGTCCCCCGCTCACCACGATTTCCGGCAAGGCTTCTGCGCCGGAGTCAATCACGGTGGGATATTTTTTCTTCATGCCCAGGGCCGTACAGCCGCCGCGGACATAACCCGTCACCGCGGTAATATCCTTCACAGGGATCATGGTCAGGGATTTGGTTCCCACGGCCCTGGCGGCCTTTTTCAGGGAGAGTTCCGAATCAATGGGAATGACGAATACGTAGTATTGGCGGGGAGCCCCCTCCGTCACCAGAGTCTTGTACATCCTTTCCGGCGGCAGTCCCAGGGCCGCCGCCGTGTGCCGCGCATCCACAAATTCCGTACATTCATACGCATAATGCCTGTACGGGACATGGAGCGCGTCCAGCAGCCGCATGGCATTGGTTTTGACATCCCTTTCCTTTTTCCCGGCCATAAGAGCTAAAAAACGTGCCGTGATTTTAGAGAAAACACACGGTTTTGGCAAGGGTCCGCGGGGAAATGCCACTCTGCGGCAGTCTCCGTCACGGCACAGGCAGGACCGGATGAATGAAGGCTCCTATTCGTTATTCGCTCAGCAGGCGGCAGACGGCCTGCGCCGCATGTTCCGCGGCTCCGCCCTGCCCCAGCCTGTCCGAGGCCCGCTTCATTTCCGCCAGCAGCGCATCCCTGTTTTCCGGAACGAGCAGCCGCTCAATTTCTTCTATGACCTTGTCCGGGGTGAAATCAAACTGAACCAGTTCCTTCACCACGGGCTTTTCCGCCAGAATGTTCACCATGCCGATGAAGCGGATTTTAATGAGCATGCGGGCCATCCAGTACGTCAGCAGGGGGACCTTGTACACGAGCATGTACGGGAGGCGGTGGAGGGCGGCTTCCATCGTGGCGGTGCCGGAGGCCACCACGCCCACCGCGGCGCGGTCCATGAGTTCATGGTAACGCCCTACGGTGATATTGAAGATATCCGGAGACATTCCGGCCTTCCGCGCCATGCCGCGCATTCTTTCCGCCAGGGCCTCATTGGAGGCGGCGGTCTCAAATTTCAGGTCTGGCCTCGTCCGGGAGAGGCGGCGGATAACTTCCGCGAATACAGGGAAATGCCTGTCTATCTCCCGGTTCCGGCTGCCGGGAAAGAGGCCGACCAGGGAAGGTTCCCGCACGCCTTCCTTCCGGATGGCGGCGATTTCGTCCACCAGGGGATGCCCCACAAATTCCGATTTCAATCCGGCCTCCCGGAACAGGGGGGCTTCAAAGGGGAAAATGCACATCATCAGGTCCAGCGTGCGAACCATTTTGGGAATGCGTCCGCGGTGCCAGGCCCAGACCTGCGGAGAAATGAAGTAAACGATTTTGGTATGGGGGCAGTATTTGCGGACTTTCTCCGCCATGCGCAGGTTGAATCCCGGATAGTCAATCAGGACCAGGCAGTCCGGCTGGTCACGGCGGATCTGCTCCAGCAGGGCCAGGAAGCGCTTCCTGAACCAGCCGTATTTTTTAGCCACCTCCACAAAGCCGATCACCGCCGCTTCATCCGCCCAGTCTTCCACCTCCGGGCACAGCGCATGCATGCCGCCGCCGCCCAGCCCCCGGACCTTCAGGCCGGGCATGAGACGCAGCAGGTTTTTCAGCAACAAGGCTCCGTGAATATCCCCGCTCTTCTCACCCGCTATAATGTAAAGATTCATAATACTCTGGAACGACGCGCGCCGTACGCCTGCGGATTTTACCCGCTCCCCTCCAGCGAGGCAATAAAAGACTTTTCTTTCAAGGATTTTAATGCAATATACGCGCGGTATGCATGAGCTGATCACACTTTGGATGTCCTGGGTCCAGGACTGGGGATATGCGGGCGTCATCATTCTCATGGCCATGGAAAGCTCCATTTTTCCCGTGCCCAGCGAGGTGGTCATTCCTCCCGCGGCCATTCTTTCCGCCCAACCGAACGCCCCCATGAGCTTCTGGGGCGTCGTTCTTGCCGGGACCTTCGGTTCCTGGGTGGGATCCGCCATCACTTATGTGGTGGCCAGAGTCGTCGGACGCCCGGTCATCATGCGCTGGGGCAAATTCTTTTTCATGCCGCCCCACAAGGTGGAGAAGGCGGAACTTTTCCTTCAGCGCTATGAAGTGTCCGGCGTCTTTTTCGCGCGTCTTCTTCCCGTCATCCGCCACCTGATCTCCATCCCGGCCGGCATCGTCCGCATGGGATTCGGCGTATTTTCCCTGGTCACCACGCTCGGCGCCTTCGCCTGGTGCGCCGTGCTCGCCTGGTACGGGCACCGGATCGGCGAACGGCATCCGGAGTTGCTCAAGTCACCTGAAGAACTGATCCGCACCGTGAAGAGCGAAAGCCTGCCCCTCATTCTGGCCGTACTCGTCCTGGCCGTCTGCTACATCATCATGCTGCGGCTGACAGACAAGAAAAAGGCGGAGGAAGGAACGGAAAGCGCTTCTCCGGAAACAGACGAATAGACAGCCGCCCATGACCATTTCCGGGGAATACCGCGCAGCCCGCGCGCTGGACTACTTTCATCAGGGCTACAATTGTTCCCAGTCCGTGTTCACGGCCTTTGCGGATGTCTGCGGACTGTCGGAAGAGACGGCTCTCAGGCTCTCTTCCCCGCTGGGGGCGGGCATCGGCCGCATGCGGGAAGTCTGCGGCGCGTTCTGCGGGTTGAGCATGGTAGCCGGCAGTCTGCACGGCAATACCTCCCCGGATACCGGGGAAAAGGAAAAAATCTTTTCCCTGGTGCAGTCCCTGGCCTCGGATTTCAAGAAAGAATTCGGCACGCTGTACTGCCGGGAACTGCTGGGCCTGACTCCGGAACAACTGGCGGGGGAAACGGCGCGCCCCGGCGACAGGACGGCGGCCTATTATGCATCCCGCCCGTGTGAACGCTGCATCGCCTTCTGCGCACGCTTGGCGGCGGATCTGGAAGCCGGCACTCCGGCACATTAAAACGCCCGGGCCTCCCTGAGGAAAACCGGGCGTTTCAACCATGAACGAAGGGAAATCCTCGTCAATGGGCGTCCTTGCCGGAGGAGCACTGGCCGCTTTTGCAGGAACCTTTCAGTTTTTCAATTTTTTCATTGGTTTCACCCATCCCTTCGTCGTAGAAGCCCTGTTCATCCGGGGCCAGTACCTGAAGGAGACGGAGAAATTCGCCGGCGTGTTCCTTTTCTTCATTGGTGATGTCCAGAAGGACTTCCTGGGCCAGTTTGTTGTCCGTGGATTCCGCAAGCTGGGTATAAAGCTGGATGGCTTCATATTCCGCCGCGATCATGAACCGGATGGCCCTCACCAGTTCGTTGTGAGTGAGCATACGGTCTTCCTTCAATCCGCTAAATGCATTTGTAAATTCAGGCATATTGGGTATGACTTAATACGCTACTCTTTCATTCAATATGGTTTTGTCATAATTTTTTCGTGACATTCTTTGAACTTTCGCTACGAAAACTGGTCTAATGAAAATTCCTTCCCCTTCGACATTTTTTTGTGAAACATATTCCCAGACTACGGAAGAGCAGACAGGCATTGGAATGGATATCATCCGTGCGCCCAGGTTTCCCGGCCTTCGCATTCACAAGAACACGGCAGGACACGGGTAATTCCGCATCTCCGGACTTTTCTCCGGCCAGGAGGAATCAAGCCGCCGAATTTCATTGGGCGCTCCGGCGGCTGCGCCGTCTTCCATATACGGCAGGCAGTCCAGGCAGAAAGCGCTATATTTAAACGCCCGGCCTCCCTGGGGAAAAACCGGGCATTTCAACCATGAACGGCGGGGAGTCTCCGTCAATGGGCGTCCTTGCCGGCGGCACACTGGCCGTCTTTGCAGGACCCTTTCAATTTTTCAATTTTTTCATTGGTTTCACCCATCCCTTCGTCGTAGAAGCCCTGTTCATCCGGGGCCAGTACCTGAAGGAGACGGAGAAATTCGCCGGCGTGTTCCTTTTCTTCATTGGTGATGTCCAGAAGAACTTCCTGAGCCAGTTTGTTGTCCGTGGATTCCGCAAGCTGGGTATAAATCTGAATGGATTCATATTCCGCCGCGATCATGAACCGGATGGCCCTCACCAGTTCATTGTGAGTGAGCATACGGTCTTCCTTCAATCCGCTAAATGCATTTGTAAATTCAGGCATGCAGGTAAGACCGGATGGAAGGCAGCTTCATTCAATGTGTTTTTGTCACAGAAAAGATTCCGGTAAAAAATTCTTCCGCACCCTTTAATAACAAACAGCAGGAGCGGCGGTCTGCAGCCGCTCCTGCCTGAAATACCTCGGTCAGAACACCAGTTCTATTTGACCTCTGAGGTTTTGGGCGCGTACTTCTTGAAAAATTCAACGTACTGGACGGGAGTGCGTCCGGGAATATAACCCGTGCGCCCCAGTTCCTTGCCTTCCGCATCCACCACGACCATGGCGGGAACACCCGTGACTTTATATGTCTTGGCCTCCTTCGACTTGCTGAAATCCGAACTGCTGAATTCGAATTTGACGCCTATGGCCACGCCGTCCATGCCCTGTTTGAATTCCTTCTTGGAAAGGACTTCCTTTTCCAGTTTGACGCAGTAACCGCACCAGGACGTTCCCGTGAAAAGAAGAATGATGGGAAGCCCCGTTTCCTCCGACTGTTTCTGGGCGCTCTTCAGGCTCTTTCCCCAGCGGAATTTCACCTTGGCAGCCTTGGCCGCTTTGGCGGCGGCTTCCTTGTCCGCCGGGGCGTCCTGAGCCAGAGAACCCCCGGAAACGCTGAATCCTACTGCGGCGCATAATGCAAAAATCAAATGTCTGTTCATCGCACTTTTGAAATGTTTTTTTCAACCTATCAGAAACAGGCCGGATAGAAAGAAAAATCAGCGTCTTTCCCAAGTCCGGAATCTTTCCGGATCTTCCATAAAATGGGCAGGATTCAAAAAAAGTATTGCTCTTTCCGTCTTAATCGGGTAATAATCCGCCCGCACTTCCAAACGCGCGGTTAGCTCAGTGGTAGAGCAACACCTTGACATGGTGGAGGTCGTAGGTTCAAATCCTATACCGCGTACCACTTCCCCTTAAAATCCTGTCCCTTCCCGGACGGGATTTTTTATTACTACTCATTAATAAATAAAGCTTTCCATTTTATCCTGAAAAGTACCGGTTACTAGAAAGACGCTAAAATACATTGACGTATTGTGTAAAAAATTATGTAACCAATTTGTGGCTATTATCAGACATCTTCCCACATCGCGATTCTGGATTGCTCAATTCGCCTGGAAACATCCTTCAGGCAAATGGAAAACCATAACCCGCTCCACAAAAATCCCCATTGAACCGCCCCCCAACTCAACCCAGACGGCCAGAGAACTCAGACAAGACGCTCAAAAAATAGCTGACTCCTACGAACAAACGGCCAACGGAAAACTCAAGGACGTCCACATCCGCCGCGTCATCTCGGAAATGGCCGGATTGACTGGAAAACTCATTCGCCTTCCATCCGTCAAGGAATGGATGGACGAACGGCTTGCCATCATGATCAGAAACAAAAAAGAAAACACTTACCGCAACTACAGCGACGCGGCCAAACTCTTCTGTGAATGGCTTGGAGAAAAAAAAGAAAACCCTCTCGACACCATCACCCCCCTCATGATGGATGACTTCCAGAACTGGCTTAACTCCCGGTACGCGCCCACCACCCGTAAAAAACACTTCCGGGCCATCAAACACATCTTTGACATTGCAAAAAGCCTGAACATTCTGACTACAAACCCGTGCGATGCCGTCGCCCACATCACCGCCCTCTCCCGTTCTGTTTCCACCTCCATCCCCAGACGCCCCTTCTCCCTTCCGGAGCTTCAGCTTATCCTTGCAAACAGCACCGAGGAATGGCGAAGCATGATCCTCACCTCACTCTATACCGGCGGCCAACGTCTGGGAGACATTGCCTGCCTCACATGGGACGCCGTGGACTTTGAAAAAGGCACCCTCTACATCCGCACCCAGAAACGCGGAAAACCGCTTGTAGTGCCTCTCTGGAACCGTTTACGGGCCTTGCTGGAAGAAAGATACCAACACCGCACCAGCGAGCATATCCACCCCTCAGCGGCCCAAAAATACCTCCATGCGGGCAAAGCTTCCCCCCTCTCCATAGAATTCGGAAAAATCCTCTACACATGCGGCCTCGTCGAACGCGATCCCACCCTTGCCGGAAAACGCTACAAAAAACAATACGGCACCTCCCAGGACAAAACCCGGCACAAAAACGCCCTCTCCTTCCACTCCCTCCGCTACACAGCCACCACCCTTCTGCATGAAGCCGGAGTCCCTCCGATGCTTGTTCAAAAAATCGTAGGCCACGACTCCGCAAAAATCCATGAAGGCTATGCCGCATTCTCTTTGCGGGAATCGGAAAACGCATTCAACCGGCTCCCGCAACTCTGACCTCAATCATTCCCCACCATCCCGGCCAGAATCAGGCCATGCCCCCGTGCAATGCTCAAAGCCAATGCCCTCCGGAACTGTCCATCCGTAGGGGCTGACACACTCACCCAGCCATTTCCGGAACTCACGGAAAACGCCTGCATACTGCCGCCGCCATTGCCGCACATGGCCCCGGTCAAATCCACGTCATCCATCAAAACGCTTATTTTAGGAGTAACGGCCTTCCGGCCGAAAAACTCCGGCAAATCCATCTGCGTTGTCGTCAGCCGCGCCTTAAACGGAACATTAATCTTCCCCTCGCAATCGTAATCACGGGCATTCCAATCCATCATCTCAAGAGTCACTGCACCATCCCTCTCCACGGCAAGGAAAAGATCATCCACGGCCTTCCCCGTCGCCGTACAGGCCAGACCAGCCACATCTCCGCCGAAATCCCAGCAAAACCATGATGCAAGCTCCTGATCCGGATTATAAAGCATCCCCATCAACTTCCCTGCATACTCTCCGGAATCAGGCACCACCCATGCAACCGGCTCCGGCGCACGTTGCCACACCATAGACCTCAAACCGCCGCTCAGAACCCCATAAGAAAACACCGTCATATCCCGCGCGAAATAAAACTCATTATCCATCGAATAACTAATACGCCTCAGCCTCTTGCCGGAACGGTCCATAAACATAATCGCGTCCGTGGTCATCAGCACGTCGCTCGTCGTACAACTCCCGCAATTACTATGTTGCTCCGCCACAGCGGAAGCACTGCTCAACACGTCTGCCTTAATGGACCTCACGGCCACTTCTCCTGATGTCGTACCGCACAACAAGGCATTACCGAAACTCGCCAGCCACACAAGCGCACTCTGTTGACTGCTGCAAAGCGTCAACAGCATGGAATCCGCAGTATTATCCCCTGTCCGAAAATTAAAATAATCGTCAACCACGCTGAACCACAGCGTCAACGGTTGTCCCGCCGTTCCGCCGAACACCAGCCTCCCGGCATGCAAAACACACGTTGACGGAAAACCGTTCTGTTCCCGGAAGGCAAAAAAATCCCACTCCCAGCAATGACGGACCTTAAACATATCCGGATCATTCAGCACCGTCACCTGTCCCGTTCCGTCATCCTTCAGGGACTCCACGCGGACGTAATTAATAAAATCAAACCTCTTGCGCTTAAACCACTTATTCATACTGCTCACCTGCACCCCCTGTCCATGCTCCATCAGAGCACACCTCATCAACAACGGAACCCCGTCATTATCCCCGGTTAAAATAACCTCCGTATTCGGAAGCGTTTCATCGTTATTGGTAATCATCGTCTCCCAGCGCACCCCGTCTGAAGACGTCTGAACCTCCCATTTATTATAAACAGTGCCGTTCTTGGAACCGAACTCAAAAGCCCCGCTTACCACGGACCTGAAAAACTCGCACCCCGGCTCAAAAAACGACGGCCACGCATCCAAATCCGTACCGCTTGGCACTGTAGAATCAGCCTTCCACGCCTTCACACATGTCCAATACTTCCGCACGCCGGACACATCCACATACAACCTCTTCCCCACGGCATAACTCGTCGTCTTCAGATTCGCCGCCGCCAAACCGATCAAATGAGCAGAAGAACTAAAATTTACCTTCCTTTCACTAATCTTATGCCTTACGGCCAGTACATCCCCCACACAAAACATCTTGCCATCATACTCCGCACGCACCACGTCCCCGGCTCCTGAAGGCGTCACCGTCATTCGCCGGAACACCTCCATCACCGGCTGTTCCACCCAATTCAGATTATTCACATACTCATAAAACTTGAAACGCACCAAAGTATCTTGTTCCACCGTTTCTTCCAGCTCCTTCTTCGTCCCATCCAGCCGCGCCTTCTCTCTCCAGCTTGATCCGTTATTCGTAGAAACCTCCACAATAATCGTTCCTCTCCACGTTCCCGGAAACCTCATTCGATAACTCATCCCTCCGGCCACCGTCACGGAAGGGAAAAAATTGTAAAAAGCCTCACTCTTGGCCGTCACCATACTCCCCTTCTCCCAATAATACACCCCCTTCCCGGAATTATACTGCACTATAACAATATACTCATTATTCAACCTATAACCATGTTGCTTCACATACTGAGTAAAACTGAAACTATACTCCTTCCTGTCAACCTCCACCTCCACTTCTCCCGGATCTTCCGGATTCTCTTCGGCATCTTCCATTCTCTCGCAAAAATCCCAGGCATCCGCCACCCGGAAATTCACTCCAGAAAAAGTCAGCGGAAAAGACTGGTTAAAACTCCCCTCAAGCGGGTAATGGCTCCAAACAATCTCCTCCACATTATACACACCGCCCTTATTCGTCAGCCTCACGGGCAAAGCCTTTGAATTGGTAATAATCACAAGGTCATTAATCTGCCAGAACCGGACCAGACCGCCCTTCGCCTCATAGGCACACCGGAACAACTGCACCCCTTCTGCAGAAAGCACAATCAAATCCATATCGAACACCGCCACCACGGCCAGCGTCCCGTCAGACCAATGAAACGCCTGCATCGCCACGGGCTTCCCCGGCAAATCTCTCAGCCATCGGCTCCCATTGCGCCTCCGCACCGCTCCGGACTGCAACAGTTCGAAATTCACCAGCTCACTACATGCCCGATGCACAGCATCCACCTCCACCCGGCCAGCCAAATCCCGCGACATCAACCCGGACCCAAACCCAAATCTGGTAAACTTCATAAAAAATCAATAACAAGGATTAAAAAAACCATCCGTCCCCTCGCACATATCCAGCGGTTCCACCACGCGCCCATTGCTGGCATACTGCCTCACATCGGCCAGCTTCGCATCATCCAAAGCCAGCATATACAACTGATGCAAGGAAACGCGCAACTCCTGACTCCCTGATACCATCGGAGCCAATCTCTCAGCCGTCTTGTGTACCACGCAATCCACAAAATACCCCGGCAAATCCGTCACTTCATTCCCTTCTAACTCGTTCAGGCAAATTCGTGAAACGTACAGAACCTCCACCCTCTCCCCGGCACGGCATCTCAACTCATGCCCGATCAGCTCATAACTATCCACCCCGCACCACAACAGCACCAGCAAATCGTCCGGAAGCGCAAAAACGCCATTCTCCCCGCGCAACACCACCCGTTTCCGGGCAAAAAACCATGAATGCCCTTCCAGACACCGTTCCAGCACACTCTTAATAATCTTCAAACTCTGATCATAATGAGGATGACTCACTATCGGCAACTCAGTCACGCCAAGACACTCATACGCCTCTTCCCTGATACTCAATAAACTAACCTTCATCAATTTTCTTTCGTAAAATAATTAAAAAAAACTACGGCGGCGGGGTCTGTGATAATGAAAGCCGGGTAGTCGTAAGCCGTGAACATCCTGCGTCCGCCTTGGGGATTGATGGCCTCAACATCAAGCGCAACCTCGTCCCGTTGCCCGGTGGGGGTGTAAGGATCATCCTCACTGTAGATCGTCGCCGTCATCAGATGCGCCCACACCTGAGACGCCTGCCACGGCTCGGCCAGCCCTACCAGCGCGGCCACAACGGCGGCCATGGCCGGGGCTTGATCGGCGGGGATCTCGTCCTGCGTATAGCGGTCCGTGCGGATGTAACCCTCCGCATCCCGGTACACGGCGGTCATCGTAAACTCCTCCCACACTCCGGGCCGGGGAAACTGAATTTGTAATTGTCTTTCACTCATAACTCTAACTGGCCTGAATCAAACTGCACCACTCTCCCACAACAGTCCCTCCATAATATCGGGGAGCATGGACTCCCATAGCCGCATGCCATCCTGTCTTTGCCAGAGACAATCTATTATTGGATAACGCCCCAAGATAGGAATCCCCTTCAAACATCTCCGGCAAAACCTTGTAGGAAACAAGACGGCCAACCTTCTTATCAAAACCAACCAGCCACACCCCGGAAAACTCACTCGTCATGGACAAGGCCACACCCCGCAACGCAAGACTGTCAGGAACTGTAGAACCATGCTCGGTATTGACGACACTGGCGGAATCACGATCCCACCGGAACATGCGGACAAACACGCTGCACTGAGCATTGGCCGGACGGCCAATCTGAACATCAACCCAATACCTCATATAATCCGCGGGCGTGACAAACGGATCTCCATCCAGGCTCGCGTAATCCGCATTGAAAGCAACATTGCCGATGGCGATGGAATCGAAACACCGTCCAAACCCCAAACCGCAGGACATCGGAAAATAGCAACTCGTCAAGCCGTCGTAAGAGGTATTATGATAGTCAGGACTGATCCAGGAAAACTCGGCCGTGGCTACTGTCCATGCCGGCATATTATCTCTGTTGGCAGCCCACCAAAAACGGTCCAGAAGCACGCCAAAGGGAACAGGGTCGGGAGACTTGAAATAAGTCCTCAACGGAGAAAACTCCATCTCCTGAAGAAGCTGCACCTCGCGGAATCTGGCCGCCTGCGTATCCATGGATGGAGCTACGGGAATATTAATCCCCCCGTTGGCGTTGATAGTGGCCGCCGTGGTCAGCCCTCCGTCCAGCGTCATATTGCCTCCGGCATCCACCTGCGGGATGGCGTCCAGGGCCTGCTGGGCCGCCGTGGCGGCACTGGCCGCGCTGGTGGCGGATGTCCCGGCTCTTTCCGCTGCCGCTTCTGCTGCTGTCTGTGCCGTCTGTGCGGTAGTGCTGGCATCAGTAGCTTTTTGGACCATTCCGGCAATGGACGACTCCGCCTCCGTCCCCGCATCCGTCACGGCCTTCACCGCCGTTCCCTTCTCTTCCCTCACACTCTGCACGGCCTGATCCTTCGCCGCCTTCACAGCCTCCGTGGCAACCGTTCCGGTCCCTTCCACTGCACTCACAGCCTCCGTCCCCGCATCCGTCACGGCCTTCACCGCCGTTCCCTTCTCTTCCCTCACACTCTGCACGGCCTGATCCTTCGCCGCCTTCACGGCCTCCGTGGCAACCGTTCCGGTCCCTTCCACTGCACTCACAGCCTCCGTCCCCGCATCCGTCACGGCCTTCACCGCCGTTCCCTTCTCTTCCCTCACACTCTGCACGGCCTGATCCTTCGCCGCCTTCACGGCCTCCGTAGCAACCGTTCCGGCCCCTTCCACTGCACTCACAGCCTCCGTCCCCGCATCCGTCACGGCCTTCACTGCCGCATCCGCCACACTGCCAAACCCCTCCACCTTCTCACCAATCCACCTCTTCAACTCCTCAATAGACTTCAGGGCCGCCTCCGCGCCATCAGCAAAAGCTCCGGCCCTCCGGCTCAACAAATCCACCAAACCGGCTTCAGACAACTCTACCCTGATAACCCCGTCCACCGTATCGGGCAAAACCAAAGTAGCGGCATCATTCACAACTACACCACCCTCTCCCAGAGGCGGAACCACACGCCCGGCAACCACCATCGTCCCGCGTACCAAAGCCCGTTCAGTCGCGCCAATCACTACAAACAAATCAAAACTATGCCGTCCAGCAGGCAGGCAGGACCAGCCGAACAAAAGCTTACCGCCCTCTACGGCACAAACAAACTCTTGAAGGGGAGCCGTATTCACGGCCCCCCTGAAGCTCACGCCGCTCAAATCCGCCTCACTGCCGGCGGAATCCGTAAGCGTCAGCTCAAACACCTGAGCCAAGCCGCTCACCGTCTTAACATCCAGTATGGCAGGTTCCAGCCCCGCCCATGCACTCAACTCAAGCATAAACTATCCTCGTTAACCCTTGAAAAACTCATCAATGGCACGGGCAATCGCCACGCACAACGGCTCAATCCGTTCTTCCAATCTGTCACAATCCGTCACATGACTGGAAGCAAAAGAAGGCTCCAACAGTAAAGCAGGCATATTCGTTTTCTTGAAATACATATACGCCTTATCAGTTTTATAACGAACAAACTTCAAACCGCGATCGGGAAGCTTCAACACATCGCACATCGCCGCTTGAATTAACTTGGCTGCCCTCTTTCCCCCTTCGGAATTATACCAGCACCACGTTTCCGTGCCACCAATGCCAGTATCTGCCTCATTAAAATGAAACTCCACGGCTAAATCCGCCCCCGTCGCATTGCACGCTCTCGCGGCATAAGTAGGCGTAATCCCGCCCACTTCGGACCTATTACACACCACAGCCTTATATCCCAGACGTTCCAACTCATCCTTCACCCTGCCAATATTAGCTTTCCAAAAACTGAACTCGCTCCACTTCCTATCTGCACTCACTGATCCCCCGTCCTGTGGACTGTGCCCTATGCTCAACGCTACAATCTTCATTTGCCGCATCCTTTCCCTTTTTTGCCTTTTCTCTTAGCCATAACTAATTCCTGTCTATCTTCTTTCTTATTATCTTCTATGTACTCTTATTTAAAATCCGGAACGGACCGTCATCGCTATCCAGTCTTTTAGTTACCCATAACTCCCAAGATCACCTCCAATAACGACAACGACCCGTTCCGGAAACTCTACTGTGTTCTATGCTCCAAATTGGACAACCGCACATCTATCGTCCTCAAAACTTCTGTTTGAATAGCGTAATTTTCAGTTTGTTCCTTCAAGAAACTCTTGAAATCACCGTAAATACACGCCATGCCGATAAACCCGCCACTCAATACGATAATTAGCAACGTCAACACACCGTTCTTCCCATCCAAGGCCGCGCGTAAAGTATTGACAATACGCAAAACCCAATCTATCGGCTGACACATGATCTTGTCCAATCTATCAACTCAGTCCACTACGTCCATCACTTCGTCATCCGCTGTTCCACCGCAGGAACCTCTTCCTGCGGCTTCACTACGGAAACAACCACGGCCCCCGTCTTACCGTCACGGGAAACCGCCAGCATCCCCTGATCGGAAGACAGGCTCATCCCGGCAGACGCCCCGCACCCGGAACACACGGCGGAAACAGCGGCGGCCAGACCGGCCAGCACCAGCCACAACAGCCGTTCCCACCACTTCAGAGCCTTCCCTTTCGTCTTCTCGTAGGCATCCTTCACGCCCTGCTTCCCGGCCTCCACAGCCGCCTTCTTCTCTTCATCCGTCAACTTGCTCATGGCTATCAACTTCTTTCTCTTGATTCTCCTATTCACTAAACTAACTACTAACTCTTAACTATTAACTAAAAAAGACCGTCCCGGAGGCATGAACCCCCAGGACAACCCCGTTACGCCACATCCGGCTCCTCGTAGCACTCCACGGCCACTACGCCCTTATCCTCGGACCGCACGCCGCCCAAACCGATCACGGTATAAATCTGCGTACAATTCTTCTTATCCGTACGAATCGTAATCTCTGTCCGGGAATCTTCCCAGAACGCAAAATCAACCGCCTCCCTCACGTAAGCAACGCACGTACGCATCTTTTTATCAGGATCATACGGCAAATGTTCCGTTTGCACCCATTCAAAGCCCATGAAAGACGTCTTCAAATCACCGTCCATCAGAGCCTTCACGGCAGCATACTGAGCATTCGTTGCTTTCTCGTCACCCAGCAATTCCATAAGTTGAGCAACGGAAACAAGAAAAATCGCCTTGTCACCGCGCTTCATGGCCTCGCTCTTCACTAGCTTGGCTCGGGCCAGCCTGATCTTGTCAAATGTCAACCCGGTATCTGCCGGAACATCCGGAGCCTTCCCGTAAACGGCATTCATGGCAATCTTCTGTGAAGCGGGCAGGACAACCTTCCCCGTTCCGTTTTCTCCATCCAGAGCATCACCAAGACAAGCCTCAATAATGCGTTCGTCAATCGTGCGTTCACAAGCCGCTAACTGTGCTTCCTGTGTCTTCGTGACAATCTGGTCTCCAAACTGGGTTTCCAGATTAATCTGACGATCGTGTAAATAACCATCTTCCCACCACTCAGGAGCCATCCAGCGTTTGGAAAACGTATTCGCATTATCCGGCGTATCTGTTTTCCCTCCCGTGGACTTGGACAGGGACCGTTTCCCTATCTTCGGAATCTCAAACAGCTTGTCCCTGATCCCCGTGTGTACCGTCACCAATCCCCTCAGTCTGGAAGCCGTCTGTTGCAGAGCCGACTGCAACTTACGACTATACTGAATCGTCTTTGTTTTTTCTATGCTTAACTCAGCCATGCCAGCACCATCCCACGCCGCCATAAAAAAAGAGTGGGTGCAAATGTCACACCCACTCCAAACAGCACGCCTTGTTAAACTCCCCCTACTCTCCCAACCACTTCTCCGCCATCCCGGACAAATGCTTCAGGTAATTTGCCAACGCCGCCACCCCCAGACTCACGGACGTAATCGCCCCGCCCTTCGGACTCCGCCACGCGCCCAGCATGGCCGTCAGGCTTGCCAGCGTCGCCACGCTCCGGCTCTGTTGCCTCACATCCTTCCAGCTATCGGCATCAAAAATATTCGCCAGCCGTTCCAAATCCTTCAGTGTCAAATCCACTTGGGACCCCATCACCGCCGTCTGAGTCTGCATCTTCAGACCCAGCCAATCACAAACCCGATTCACGGCGGAATCCGTCAAATTGCCGAGAAACGGCACACCGTTCAACGGCCCCAGAACAATCCCCGGCAAATAATTCAGCGGATTGCGCCTCTCGTCGTCATCCCCGCCCGGCCTCATCAAGTTATTAATAAGATACCCCAGCGCCTGCATCGCCACGCCCTGAATCAGCCAGCTCCGCACCGCCAGCCTCACCTTCCCGCGCGTCAAATAATGCATCACCGTCGCACTCCGTTGCAACGTCTCGGACATCAAAAACCATTCTGCAGAAAAAATCCCCTTCGTCTTCTCCAGCATCTTCGGCATCTGAGTCCAATTAATCGGCTGAGCCGTGGAAAGCCCCTCCTCAATCACATCCCGCGCAAACTCCATCGCCTCCGGCTTCGTCATCCCCTGCTCAATCCCCTGCCGGAAATAATGGTCAAACGCCGCCGCAAAACTCACCGCGTTACTGCCGGAATCCAGCAACCCGAAAACCTTCCCGGACTGATTCACCACCTCTTCCATCATCCCAACCCGGCCACCAAGCTGCTTCTTGTAACCCAGCAACACGGAATACATAAACCCGTCCTTCCGCGCCTGAAACAAATCGGACTCAAAAAGCTCCTTCACACTCATCACGGACTTGCCGCCGGCCACCCGCGCCAGACCATGAACCCACTCGCCAATGCTCAAATCACACCCGTGCAGGGCATTAAACACCGCCGTCGTCTGTTTCAAATAACTCGTCACCTGCCCTAAAATCACGGACAGGGCGCGGGCATTCATCACCTCATTCTTCACCTTCTCCGCCGCGTCCAACTCAGCCACGGCATCCGCGCCTCCATGTTCTAGCCGGTTAATCAGCACCTGAAAACCCCGGTAATCCAGACCGCCCAAATTCGCCATCAGCTTCTGAGCCGTCGCCGGATCGCTTAAAATCCCCTTGTACCGCTCCACAACCTCCTGAGAACACACCCAATTAATCGCATTCGCATGATGCTTCCAAAACAAGGCCAACGCGCCCTGCGTCGTATCAAGATACCGTTTGTGCGCAAAATCACGCACGGAAAGGAACCCGTCCGTCCTACCCACGGCAACCGTCCCGTCATCCCCCAGAATCGCCGCCAGCTCGCCATCCTCCCGCGTCTCGGCCACCATCCAGCGGAGCGGAGAATAATCCCGCCGCTTGCTGAAAGGCACTCCATACCTCTCCTCATAAAGCGGCCTGATCCTGTCTCCGGTCAGTGCATACTCCTCAAACAACACCTTCTTCAGTGCCATCCCCATATCCCCTACAAACTCTTCCAGCTTCTCCCTGTGGGAATCATTCCAGCCGCGCCGCCGCATGGGAGTCACAAAATCCGCAACCCCTGAATTAAACACATTCGGCTGGTCCATGCACATCAGCACAAACAACGCCTGATCCCGGCTCAGCTTCGGCATCGGTTCTGCCTCCATATCATACCACTCCTCCACCTCAAACCACTTCCGCGCCCGGTTCTCTCCCCGGCCCCAGGACTCATACTCCTCCTTCAGCAAATCAATCGTCTTCTGGGAATACAAATCCACCCCCCACCACGGATTCTTCTCGCGCTTCTCCAAAAGCTTCGCCGCCTGGTCAATCGTCAGCCTCGTCTTCCTCACCCCCTTCTCAGCCAGACTCAGCCCCAAATCCTCCGCAGTCCCCCACATCTGAAGAAACTCATTCACCTTCCTGTCGGACTTCGTATTCAACAGCCTCTTCAGTACGCCGTTCATCTTGTCCACCTCTTCCGCCCTCAAGGACTGGGCCTTATCCGTAGCATTCAAAAAATCCTTCTTGAACCCCTTGAAAAACGACTGCCCCGGCCCGTCACAAAGCCGTTGCAAAAACCTCACCGGATTATCCAGCCAGCCCATCATCACGCCCCGCTTCGCCCGGCCCGTCTCACTATCCACGCCCAAATCGCTCACCTCCATCTGGGCCTGATGCACGCTCCTCTGGCTTACCCTCTTCGGCAGCTCATTCCTCAACGCCGTCCCGGCCTCCTTCCAGCCGTCCACCTTCTCCTGAAGATGTGCCTGCCATGCCTCCGCGCTTCGGTCGATAAACACGCTCACCGCCTCATGAATATCCAGCATCCGGTTCACATCCGCGGAACCGGCGGCGGAAAACTTCATCCACCAATTCAACTCCGTACAAAGCCGTTGCTTCTCAGCCAACAGCCCGCCGTCTGCCACCGGACTCTCCGTTCCCAACTCCCCGGACCAAAACTTATCCGTCCTCAACTTCTCTTCCACCGCCGCAACCCTCGCACTCAACTCCTCAACATGCACTTCCACCTCTCTCCCCGTCGCATACACCGCAGGCTTCACCACCCTCCGTAAAAACTCCGTGGGCCTCGCCCCCAACCGGCTCACCTTAAACTTGCGCGTCTTCTCGTCAATCACGGCCTCATGCTCTGAAATCAACCTCTTCACCTCGCCAAAAAGCTCATCCCGGACATGCAAATCAATCACCTCTCCACACCGCTTGTAAACCTTCATCAGCAAATCATCCACCGTCTTCCCGATCAACTCGTCAAAAAACTCCGGATGAAAATCCATCTTCCGGTTCGCCGCCGCAAGCTGACTCTTCGTCAAAGCATCCGTAGGAGAAAAACGCCCGTCCTCCAGCGCCCCCATCAGAAAATCCAAAAGCCTCTCCTGCCCGGCCAGCTTCCCGCGCACCCTCTCCGGCAGCGTGGCAATAGCCACCTTCATAATGCTCCTCGCCTCCGCGATCCGCACCCGCACATCATCCGCACTCGCTCCCCGGCTCCGGAACAGGGCGTCCAGCGCACGCCCCTCCTTCTCCACACGCTCAACCACATGCCCCCAATACCCGCGCACCGCCTCGCTCCGGCTCCGCTCCATCTGCCGCCTCATCTCCCCAAGCAAATCCTCCCGCACGGAAAAACTCACTCCCTGTCCACTCCCTCCATCCTGTCCATCCTTGACAACTCCCCCCTCATCTGCCACACTACCCTTGCGGCGTTGAGGACCATAAACCTCCGGCGTGCCGGTCCCGTCACCGGTGGACGCCGCCTTCACCCAGGCTGTCCGGAACGTCAGTCTGGGCTTTTTGCTTCTCCGGCCAGCCGTCTCAATCACCTGCTCTACGGAAAACACCTCTCCGTGAGGATAAACCTTCACGTACGCCACGGAAGACCTGTTACTCCCGCCCTTGCGGAACTCCATCCGGTCATACCCGTCCAGCACGTCCAGCACCAGCTTCACGTCATCCTTCGTCAAATCAAGCTGCCCCTTCCCTTGTTTGGAATCGTACCCGTGCTTCTTCAGTGCATGAACGATACCCTCTGCGGTAAACTCATGCACCATTCCGCGTACATCAATCCCCAGTCCGGCCTTAATATCGGCAATCTCCCTCTCTGACGCCTCCCGGAACTCCACGGCCCCCAGCTTCGTCTTATCCGCCTCTCCGCTATTCACCACCAAATCCACAAAATCCATCACTCTCCGTTTCCCGGCATCCTTCCCCATCTCGTCCAGCTTCTCCTTCACGGAAAAAGACACGCGGCGTTTAACCCGGCCCCCGCCATCCTTGGCAGGATCCTTCCCCCTTGCCACATCCAGCACAAACTGGGCCTCCTCCAGCGTTGCCCCTCTCATCATCTGGAAAAAATCAATCCCGGACTGTGCAAACTCCCGCTCCACATCCTCCTTCCCCTTATCCAGCACATCCTTCATCAACCCCTCCCGGTACGCGTCCGCCCCATACCGTTTTGCATACATCAAATGAAAATCATAATCCGTCAAAAGCTTCTCCGGCCTGCCCTTCAACTCCGCAAGCTGACGCTCAAACTTCCTCTTCGTTAAATCCGCCCGGCTCTGGGCAAAATCCGCTCCCACGGCATCATACACGAAAGAAGCGAAATCTCCTTTCACGGCTCCTGAATCCACCGCCTTCCGGAACGCCCCGGCCAAACCGGCCATCTCCGCTATCTTCCGGCCCAACGCCTCCATCACCTCCAAAAACCGCCTCACGGGCGCAGGCAAATCCTTCTTGCGGTACTCGCCGGCAAACACCGCCTGCATCAACTTGCTCATCCCCTCCACAACGGCCAGCTCGCTCCTCCCGGCATCCGTGCCCTTCGCCAGAAAACTCTCGTCCACCAGCTTCCAGCCTTTCACCCCCTGTTCCTTCAGGGCACTCTGAGTCTCCGCAAGATTGCGGGCAAACCACGCCAACTCCCTTCCGGCGGCCAGCTCGCCCTTCACATACAACTCAGCCATCTCCTCCACCAAATCCAAAAACGTCGTCTCCCCCTCATAAAACCGGATCACCCTCTTCCCGCACTCCAACTCATAATTAAACGCCGGAGCATGAACCCCGTCCCGCTCCATCACCCTCTCCACCTCCGCATCCGTCACCTCCCCGGAAAACCCCTCCCCGCGCGCCAGCTCGCCGCGCTTCAGGGCCACCTCCACGCGGTCCCGGAAATTATTCGGCAGTACGGCCATAAACACATCCTCTTCCTCCGCGCTCAAATCCTCCTTGCTCCACTCCCGCTTCCTGTCCTCCGCCTGCTTCCTGTTCCGTTCCGCCACGCGCATCAGGGCATCATCCGCCATCCTCCGCAGGGCCTTGTAACTCATTACCGTTCCCGTCCGCTTGAAATCCACGTTGCACCGTTCGGCAAAATAACCCACGGACGCACTCTCCATCACCGCATTCCTCAGCGTAAAATCCTGATTCAAGGCCCACTCCTGCACCTTCGCTGTCAGGAACCGGTTCCCCGTCTCCAAATCCATCTCCACAAACCCCTTCCCCTTCTTGGCATCGCTCACGCTCTCTCCACCCTCTCCCTTCTCTCCGCTCTCCCAGCCGCTAAACTCCACGGCCTCCGCATCATACACATGCAACTTCCCGTTCATGACCTCCGCGCGCGGAATTGCCCTCTGCTCCATCAAAGACTGAACCAGCGGCACATCTGGAGTCATCAGCACGCCGATAGGCTCGCCAAGCCTCTCCGCCGTCCTCTCCCGGCAATTCTTCTCAAGCACAATATCAAACAACCTCAGCTTGTCCCCGTCGTTCTCCGCATTCAGGACGGCCTTAATCTCCTCATCCGTAAACTTCAGCCCCTTCATGGCCTCCGGACTCTCCGCGCACTCCATCTTCACCCCCCTGATCCTCTCGTCCGCCACAGCCGCCGCGCGGAACGGACTATTCTTCGCGTAACGTCCGTAACCCAGCAACAGGGACATAGGCAGGGCCACCAGAAAATTCCTCCACGTCATCGCCTCGCGGGCCTCCGCATCCGCTTCATCCCAGCTCTTCCCGTTCCCCCCTGTGAACATATTGGACGCCACGGAACGCACATAAGGCTCAATCACCGTCTGAGTATGCAGAACCCCATTCTCCAGCCCCACAAACAGCGGTCCGCGCCCCCAGAAACGGTCTGTCTCCAAGGCACGGCCCAAAAGCCCCCGCATCCCTGTCTTCCGCCCTGCCCAATTCATCAGCCTGTCATAAGCCTTCCCCACCAGCTTCCCGCCTTTCCCAAGCCCCCAAATATTGGTTGCCCACATCCCCACGCCTTCGCCATAGGCCGCATTTCTGGCCGTCAAATTATCCGCGCCCTTAGCCAAATAAGATGTCTCAGCCGTATCCTGAACTTCTAACAATGAAGACACTCCATAAGTAGTTGCAAAAGGAACCATCCCACCAAAACAACCGGAAACATCCTCCATCAAACTCACAAACTCATTCTCAGAACGGGCCTTGTACTGACCCATACGTATCTGTTGAACATCCTGAGCCACCTTATTCACGCGGGCGGTCCAGTGCGGATCAGAAAACTTCTCCTCCCCCTTCTTTGTTAAACCCACGCTCTCCAAAAACTCTGCCAAACCAGACTCTACCCAACGAGAAGCCCCATGCACCAACCCTTCATTCGCCATCCCGGCAAAACTATTCAACATTCTCCCTGCCGCGTTCTCCTGCCCCTTCTGTAAATCCACCAGCCCGGCAATCGCCCCAAGAGCCAGCTCATACGCCTGCGGATCATCCCGGTGAAGCTTCGCCAGCTCCACCACCCAGCGGCCCTCCTCATACTTGGAATACCCATACGTTCTCAGCCCGTCAATGCCTGTCTGCATCCCCTGAGCCTTCGGGCTATGGCCGTCATCGCCGTAAGCCATCTCCTTCACAAACGCCGCCGCCCGTCTCTGGCTCTCTGCCAGCCGTCCCGCCGCCGCCAGAAACTCCGGACTCCTGCCCGCGTGATCTCGCGGATCAAGGGAAAACTCCTTCCCGCTCCCCGTTGCGGTCATCATCTCGCCCCACACATCGGCCAAATCCCTCTTCACCTGTTCCCGCCTGGTACGTCCCGCCCCGGCCTGCCGGCGCAACTCCGCCGCCATCACATGGGCTTCATCCGTGTCCAGTCCCAGCCTCTCCGCCAGAAACACCCGGCTCAACGCGGGCGCACCGCCCACAAACGCCTGAACATACCCGTCAACCAGCACCTCATCCTTCTCCTCCTGACTCAGCCCCTTGTAAAAACTCACAACACCCTTCCCAAGCGTACCCTCCACATCCTTCACCTGATCCGCGTCCAGCTCCACACCCTCGCCAATCTCCGCCATAAGCTGATAAGCCCGGCCCCGCTTCACATCAGCCGCCGCCGCCACGCTTCCCCGGCCCAGCCCCCTCTTCTCCCAATACTCCTCCAAAGACTGTTTCACGGTCCCGTACTCCGGACTATCCACACTCATCAAACTAAAATCCGCCATCACGGACCGGTACTGCCTGTCACTCGTAATCACCTGTCCCGGCACCCATCGCCTTCCCTCATCCTCCACAACGGCGGCCACCTCCTCAACCTGATCCCCGCCCATCACATTCAGACCGCCATCCGGCCCCACCTGCGGCCTATTCACAATCCCCGGCCTCAAATCCACATGCCCCGCTTCATCCTGTCCATTCAATCCGGCCATGCCACTCTGCTTCTTCATTTCCAAAACGTCATTCATAAAATATTTAATCTTTAATCACTAATAATTAGTCTTTATTAAAAAGCTTCCCCCGCCCTTCCTTCTCCGCCTTCTCCTTATCCGGAAAATCAAACCTCACCGCCGCCTTGAACTTGCTCCCCGGCACCAGCCGCAGAGCAATAGCTGCCTTGCGGGAAAACCCGAACGCATTCCCAGGTACCACGGCCACCCGCTGGGGCCTGTACACCCGGCCATCGGAAAGCTCAAAACTCACATCCGGCACAAACTGTCCCTTCAACTGCGGAAACCGTGCCAAATGATCCTCTCCGACAACAAAACACTCCTCATCCCACACCGCCTTCACATGCGGATCACGCGCATCCGCCACCGGCACACTCATCGTCTTCGTCCGCACACTCAGCCTCTCATCCGGCTGAGGAAGTGCAAGAGCCTTCTTCTTCAACTCGCTCAAAGCCCCCTGAGCCTTCATGCGCTGGACAAAATCGGCGTCATCATCCTTCGCGGCATCCGCTTCGGAACCATTCTGCAGAAGCAGAAAATCCAGCGTGGAAGCATGCCGCCCCGTCAGCCTGTACGCCTTCTCCCTCATCGCAGTAACAAACCTCACGGAACTCTTCTCGCCCGGATGCGCCGCCTGCCACTCCACAGCCCACCTCTTCATCTCCATGACATTCCGCTTGCTCTGAATCTCCGCCTCCTTCTTCCACCGCTCCACATTCAACTCCAACCCGCTCCCGCGCCGCGCCATCTCCCCCTTTTTCTCGCCATTCACATTGACAACAGATGCCTTCTCAACCTCAAACTCCCTCAACGCCTCACTGTGCCACGCTAAATTCCGGAGAGCATCAGCAGAAACAAACTCGCCCGTACTCTCCATTGTCTTCAGCACTTCATCCACATCAAACCCGATCCTGTCCGTCTTCTTCCCCTGCATCGCAAGCACCCGGTTCTCAAGAGTGGACTCCATCACATCCTGAAAAACATTGCTCACGCCATGTTCCTTCCACCGCCGCTTCAGCTCGCCCAGAAACATCATGTAGGACGGAGACCCCACGCCCCCATCCTTCAGCAACCCACTCACATCAGCCGCCAGCACCTCATTCATGCTCGTCACGCCAATTTCCTCCGTTGTCGGCATCCGCCCCTCCGCCGCCCTCACCCGGATCAAATCAACCACCGGATCGGCCACACCGCTCTTAAACTCTACCTTCTTCCTCCCCGCAACCCGGGAAACACCCTGTCCACCTTGTCCATTAAATCCATCCACGCCATCACCCACAGGCCCGCCCTCTTCCCCGTCCTCGTCATACGGCTCCTCTAAAAGCACCTGCTCATACAGCCTCTTCCCGCCTTCCCCCAGCGGCATCCCCGTAACATCGTACAGGCTCACCGTTGTCGGCACCCCGGCCTGATCCTGCAACAGCCGGCCATAAGTGGCAATCGCCGTTCGGGAAAGCATCCCGTTATACTTCCCGTCAATCAAATCCGCCGCTAACTGGTCGGGACGCTCATCAAAATCCCGTGCCGCCCTCAGCGTACCAATCTGCTTCTTGGCGGAATCAAACATCCGTGCCGCCCTCATCGCGTCCACATGCACGCCCACGCCGGAACGTAACACATCCTGAACGCGATCCAAATCCCCGCTCTCCACGGCGGACGCCCAATCAGCCGCAAAAGCCGCCTTCGCCCTCTTTGCCACCAGCCTCCGGTGCCTGTCCTCCAACGCCTCCCCGCCCCGCTGAAACAGATCTTCCACGGAAGAGGAATACCGGCTTGCCGCCTCCGGCGTCATAAACTCCGGCTCCTTCACCAGCTCCCTCCGCTTGTCCAGGGCCTCCCGCCAATCCATCCCGTTATCTACATCACCCTCCGCTTCCTGCAACCGCCTGCGTGCATCCGTCAGCCCCAGACGGAAACTCTCGTCATCCTTCAGGGCATTCTCCCTGCGTATCAAATCCTGTCCCAAATCATCCACAGCCTGCCCTGCACGGGCCACCTGCCCGAACACGCCGGCCGCCGCCTGAGCCGCCGCCCCCGCCGCTTCCGGACTCACTGCCCCGGCCCTGAACCCGTTATCCCCAATCAATCCGACCTTCATAAACCCTTCCAACTATTGCCTGTTAAATCTTAACTATTACCTGCTCAACACCCTTCCCGCCGTCACCGCCGGAACAGCCGCCATCCCGAACCCGGTCAAAGAAAGGGCACTCCCGGCCACGGCCCCCAGAACCGTCCCCAAAGCCCCCATCTTGGAAGCCCGCGCCGCCTGCCTCGCCTGCCACTCCTGCAAATCCGCCTGATAAAGCGCGCTCCTCCGCTGATTCTCCCGCTGAGTAGCGGCCTGAGCTATCCCAAGCTCATACTGCTTCATCAGCGTCATCTCCCCCACACTCCCCGTCCCTGTGGACAAAAACCCGGAAACCGCCTGAGCCGCCCGCGCACTGCTCGCATCCGCATTCTGATTCATGCGCTGAAGATACTCATCCGCCAGAGCGGAATCATAAGCCCCCTGCGCCTCCCTACGCAAATTCCCCGCACTTGCCAGCCCTGCCGCCTTCTGGGCCTTTCCTGCCTGATACTGGTTCAGAGCGGACAGGGCCCCTCCGGCCAAACTCACACCATTCCCAAACAGAGAAAACTCCCCTGCATGGTCACGCATAAACCCTTGAAACCCTGTCGCACTCGTCGCCATAACAACAATTACCTATTAACCTTAACTATTACCTATTAACTATTACCTGTTAACTCTCACCTACTCTCTCAACCCAGCGTCATCTTGGTAAGCTCATTCACTCTGTCTTGAGCCCGTTGCCAATTAGGATCGCTGCTATCGAAAAACGCCTTGCTCAACTCGTGGCTCCCGCTGTAAATGGAATCAAGCTCCTGTTCGGCAGTGGCTACGGACGCCATCCGGTTCACATTCGCAAACCCGGCCTCCTTCATCCGCTCGGAAAGTCCATAAAAAAACTTCACCACCTCCGGATTATTCCGCAACTCCGGCATATTAAACACACTGGCATCGACGCCGAACTCTGCCGCCAAATTGCACAGCGTATTATTACAGGCTTCCATCACGGCCTTGAACTTATTCCCGTAAGTCTGTTGTAACGTCTTTAACTGATCATTGCTGGAATCTACCCGTGCCTGTTCTATCTGGGCTTCCGTCTCATTAATAAAAGACTGGACATCTCCCATCACGGCAGACAAAGCCTCAGCCTGAATTCCCGCCTTGTGCGCCGCCGTGCGGGCGCGCTCAAAAAGCTGGTAATCCAGACTCTCAGGCTCCACCCCTTCAAACAGGTTTGTCGCATACTCCGCCAAATCCGGCAAAGCCGCAGGACTGGAATCACCGTTGCCCGGAACCGGAGGAACCGAACCTGTAGGAGCTGTCCCGCCATTGCCCGAAACCGGAGGAACCGAACCTGTAGGACCTGTCCCGCCATTGCCCGGTGCCGGAGGAACCGGACCCGTAGGACCTGTCCCGCCATTACCTGGTGCCGGAGTCCCCGTACCATTCTGTCCAAACACTACCGGCTGAGTAGCCCCAGCCCCGCCATTGTTGTTTTGTTCTACTTCGCTCATAACAAAAAACTATTAACTATTCACCATTAACTTTTAACTGCAACTCACTCCCGGCTTCTCTCCCAGGCAAGCCTGAACGTCATCCACACCAGCCGGAAAGCATCCTGCCTCATGGCGTCCAATGGATTCCACTCGCCATTAAAAAAACGAAAAGCCGCCTGATTAACCTCGAACTCCCGCTCAAACCACTCCTGCATGGCCTTCATGCTTGCTTCATCCAGCCTCCCGAAAGCATCCGTCAGCAACTGCTTGACCCTCTTCTCTTCGTCCTCTTCATTAAAATCCAGTAAATCCATAATCCTTTCCTTCCATTAAAAATCACTGGACCATTTCTTCAGGTGCGCCGCCCTGCTTCATCTGCTGGACATACGCCATCACCTCCTTCATGCGTTCTTCCTTCTTCTCGTCATCCTGAATAAACTTCTCAGGAACGCCGCCGTTCCTCACTACCTCCTGAGCTGCAAAATTCCAATCAAACCGATGCACGACCGTCGGATCAAACTGCGCCATCCTTGCCACAACCTCCGTTGCGGACATAATCCCCCCGCTATGCACCTGCTTCATCAACTGAATAAACTTGGAATTATAAACCACCTGCGGCAGGGCTTCAGGATTGAAAATCTCTCCGCCGTCAGAATCTATCAATAACAATTCCTTCGGCACATTCTCCCTGTCCAGCAACCGGGCGCGGAACATCAGCGCAAACACCCTCAGCATCACCGGACGGGAATCATTCAAATGCTGGAAAAACGTAGGACTGAAAGCCCGCAACTGCTCATCAAGCCGCGCATTCACCTCTGTTGCCGTCATTTCTCCCTTATGTGCGCCGAACAAATCCAGCACATCCAGATAAAAAGCGGACCTCACCACCTGCCGGTCCTGCTCCATCTCCGCCATCAACTCACTATACTGCCCCACCGTCGCCCACTCCTGAGGCAACTGATCCGTCCCCTTCACTGGCGTTTGGCCGCCCGGCCTCAAATTCACGCGCCCCACAAGGTCCGCTGAAGTCTTCACGCGCGGAAAAGCCTTCAGCTCGCCCAACAGACGGATCACCCGCTTATTATACTGCAAATGTAAAATCTCCGGCCAGCACAACCGCGCCGGAGCAATCCCAAACTGATTTCCCCACTTCAAAAACCGGGAAACCATATACGGAAACTCTTCAAACCCGCCTTCCTCAAGAACATGCTTATCCGTTTTCTCCACATACATGGAAAAACACTCCATTTCCGTCAAGGGATCATAACGATCCTTCTTCCCGACCGCATGTAAAATTGTAAACTTCTTCTTGTGCCGCTCTACCTCATCCCCGTAGGCTTCCTTCATCCCTTTGCTCAGTCGATCCGCTCCGCCGAAAAACTTGACAGCCTGAGCCGCCGTCCACTCAAAACTGCGAATAAACATGCACGGCATCCCTAAATCGTCTTCGGCAAAAACAAATGAATCGAACGGAACATAGCTGAACACCAACTTGTTACTATTCGTCATCCCGCAATAAAAAGCTCCGGTTCCCAACCCGCACCTGTCAAGAAGAGCCTGCTGATTAACCGTATAAAAATTACTCTCGGTCAAAGCCTGATAAACCCGCTCCGCGCAATCCCCCAGCCACTTCTTCACGCGGGAAGAAGCCTTGTTGTCCAGACCAAGCGTGGAAGACGGCTCATAGGAAAACCAAATCTTTCCGGGGTCGAAAAGAAAACTCTGATGCGCCGCCGCCAGACGTTCATTCGCCCGGACAGCCGTGGAATCATGTAAATTCTTCAGGTCCACCCCCATCCATGAAAACTTGCTCTCCAACTCCGTAGGAGAAAAAGGCAAAACAAACTTCCTCAGCTGGTCAGCCCAGCTCTTGGCATCCTGCTTCTCGGACTTCAGCCCTTCATAAAGATCAACAACCCCTTCAGCATCCATAAACCCCATTCCCTACTAACTATTCCCTCTTAACTATTACCTGCTACCTATCCGCCATCAGCCCAGCGTCTTCCGGTAACTCGCTCCTGCCGCCTGACCAAACACGGAACCGCCGTTACCCTTGGCCGTAAACGTCTTATCCATCCCATAACGTTTCTTGGCACGCGCCTTGACGGTATTCTCTCCTGTCTCAGACGTATCAATCACCTCCGGAGCCTTAACTACTTCCTGTTGTTTTGGCATTGGAGCCGCTTTCGGACTAATAAACTTTCCCATGCGCGCACCATCCCACGCCTCCGAAAAAAAAGAGTGGGTGCAAATGTCACACCCATTCCAAACAGCACGCCTCTCGCAACCGTCAGGGCATCTCCGCAACGCCCAAATCCCGGCTCCGCCAATCATCCCCCCTCAACTGCTCCATGCCCACAATCGAACTCGCAAACCCCTCAATCAACCCATGACAGGCAGCTTCGATAAACATCCGGAACGCATCCGCAAAATGGGAACAATCGTCATGATCAATCCTCCCGTTCTCGTCCGTCCGGTAAGACTCCATACAATCCAGCAGTCCCGGCAAACCATCCTCGCTCCCGTCCTCTATCCGGTCCCCGCACCGTTCATGCCAGACGGTAGTGGGCAAAAACGCCCTCACCTCGCTGATGGACAGCCACACGCTCCCAGTCTTCGGCACCACCTTCACATTCTGCCTTCCGTTCTCCTCCAAAGTATCCTTGGCCGTCTTCCGGTCATTCGTTGTTGCGTGCCCTCCGTCGTGCGGTAAAAGATCACAATAAGTCTTAAACCCGACCACCTTCTCAAACGACCTCACCTTGATCAGCATATCCAGCACACAGGACTTCTTCGCCTGAATCCCGCCGACAACGCGCGTTTCACCGCCCACCTTCTGGAAAAACACCACTGCCATATGGTCCGCCACGCCAATATCCCAGGTGCAATAAACCGGCGCATACGGATGCACCACAAACCGGCTCCCGATGCGCCCTTGCCTTCTCAACTCCCGGAACTGGACGCAATAAATGGCATCATCCCCAATCGCGTCAAAAGCCTCATCCGGAACGCTTGGATACTCTTCATTAATATTGAAATCAGACTGTCCGTTCTTCCACTCCCACCACAGCCGCGCAGACTCCGGCACATCCACGCCATGAATCTCCTTCAATCTCGTAAAATACTCGACCGTCTCATCCTTGAAAACATGCCCTTCCGGCACCTCCAACTGATAACGGCTCTCCTCATACCACGGGAAAAAATGAAACCGCCAGTCCACAGGCAGAAGAGGCTTCCCCACCTTCCTCATGGCATCCCGCATCAAATTGTAATTCACGCCGCTCCTGCCGCCTTCGTGCGTACTCTCCACGACGATCCTCCCGCTTGTCGGCACCGCCTCAAACCCGCCGTTCACTACTTCCTTTGCCCGGTCCGGAAACCTCTTTGCCATCTTCGCCAACTCGGAAACGTGCATAAACTGCAACGTCCCTCCACGAAACGTATTATCTGTATAAACAGCAGACCCATTCCTGAAGGCCAGCTTATTGGATGTCGCCGTTGCCGGAACAAGGGAACCGTCCTTCTTCTCCACGCCGATCCGCCGTTTTTTCTGGTACATCAAACCAGCAATCACACGCCGTTCCCTGTCTGCCCCTTCTGGTACGTAATCCAGATGATCCCACTGGAACCGTACCGCCATCAACTTCTTTTGACCCTCCGGAAGCCTCCAATCAATAATGGCCGCCGTCTTGTTCTCATGCCAGAAAACGAAATCAGCAATCAACACGCACATCAGCGTGGAAAGCCCCAACTGCCGCGCCTTCAGGATCGCATTGCGCCTATGTTCATTCGCCAAAAACTTCCGTTGAACCTCATTAGGACGAAACGGAACAACACGGCCATCAACATCCTTGATCCAGTAAAGATGCTCCAGACGCCAATTCCTGTTATTCAGCCGCAGCTTCCAATAAGCCAGCGTCTCCTGATACCTCTTCTCCGCCTGATCCATAATCCCCTGTTCTTTCCTCTAACGTTCCTTCAAACAAATCTTCAAAAAAGCTTCCCTGTAAATTCACATCACGCTTCTCCGGCGCATAATCCCCCATCATCTTATTATCCAGATCGAGAGCCTTCATACGTTCCGCATGAGTTGGAGGCATCTCAAACAAAAAATCACGATGAGAAATAAAAGCCTTCCCCCGCGCAATCTCGGCAAGAAGAAGCCTCTTCTCCTGCATGGTAAGGCAATTCTCATCATGAAGCCTCTGCCTGATCTTCGCAATCTCTTCCTTGATGCCCGGTTCTTTCTGCTTTCTGGAGGCCGCCGCCTGAGCGGACTCATTGCTCTTGCACTTAAACCCGGCTTCGATGTAGGCTTCATAAGCCATTAAGCCGGAAGCGCAAAACTCGCAGAATCTATAATCCCTCTCACTTAACATTTCTTAACAAATCATTACCTCTTAAACACTTGCATCAACAAAGCAACGCATCCTTCTTCCCCTTCCCGGCCCCGGAAGCCTTCTCCTCTCCGGCCTCTCCCGGCTTCCCTTCTTCTCTTTCTTCCAACTTCTTCAGGACATCCTTCAGAGCTGCCGGATTATCCATCAAAGCCAACCTTGCCATAAGGCCATCAAACTCTCCCAGGCATCGCTTCATCACGCCCTGTCCCTTATCCGTCAGCTTGTACACATACTCCACCTGACCATGACCGGACGACCGGAACGGCCTCATCTCCACATCCCGAACCTGCTTCAAACGTTGAAGAATCTGCCTGACTGTACTCCGGTCATACCCCGTCTCCGTGGCAATCACCATACACGTCTGTTCCCGGTCCGCAAGAGAGACCATAACCGCCAACTGACCTTGATTCAGGGCGGCCAAATGCGTCCGCCTGAAAAAACCGCGTAATGCCTGCAACAAACTATCCATGCCCACCCTGTAACACAAACCGCCAAGAAAAAAATAGAGGCCAATTAGCACCCCTCTCCCGGAAATGAGGAAAAAAATAAAGAGAGAGAGCATCAAAAACCGGACAACCAACGCCCCTCCAACCACATTACAAACGTCTAAAAACTCTCCTATTCTAACCCATAAATGGATAAATCCTGATATCGGAGCATGCGGGAAATCATAACTTCATGACGCCCAGACAACCGCAAAAACACACACTGCGGAAATCAGTCGGAAACCCGTCAGAAACCCACTGGAAAACCGCACAAAAACCACAACCGCCATTCACCTCTTCCGGGCCCTGCTTGCCGCTCGCAAAGCCCCCTCCGGCGGCTTCACTCCCGCCAACCTGAAATTGACAAAATCTGTGTGTCATACTATTATTTTATTCCCTACCATCGTTTATTATATTCGATTTCTCTACTAACCATAAATATTACAAACAGAACGATGAAAGATACTCTGGCAAGCCAGTTATTGAAACTAACTGTACTCATAAAAACTACCACATCGTCACAAGTAAATTCTTACGGAACCGGATTCTTAGTAAGAAAAGACGGATTCATCTTTTTAGTAACAAATAAACATGTCATTGAAGGATCTGAAAAAACATACATAAAATTTTTTGGACAAACAGATTTTGTCCTCATATCAGGACAATTTGTACCAAGTGACGACTATGATATTTCTATCTATTTTTTAAACAAAGTACCTGATACAGTAAAATGTATTTCAGAAGAATTCATACCTTCAGAAAAAGATATTGAAGAACTGGATGCTATTGAAGACATTATATTTATTGGATACCCTACTGGATTATATGATCAATACAACCACTCTCCTATTGTAAGAAAAGGAATTACGGCCACTCCTTTATCTTTGGATTATGAAAACAAATCATTATTCCTGATAGATGCTTCCATATTTCCGGGAAGTAGTGGAAGTCCTGTTTTTCGAATATGCAGCAATAATATAACGATCACCTCAAGAGGTATGCAAAAAATAGTAACACACTTTCTTTTACTCGGAATAATTGCAGAAGGATATATACAGGGCCAAAAGAAAGAAATTTGTTTATCACCGAATATACCAGCACCCCCTGTTATCCATCGTCAGATGATTGATTTAGGAGAAGTTATAAAAACAAAAGAAATCATAAAACTCATAGAGAATTATATAAATTTTCATACAACAGTTGAAACCCGTTAAAGGACCATGCAACGAGCAATCATCACAATCACAGTCTTAATCATCATTCCGCCCTTGCATACCTCGTTGGAGGACGCAACGGTTTAATCTGCCTTACAGTGGCTTTCTGTTCTCCCTCATGCACTATGGGAAAAAATGGTGGGATAAAAAATGCCAACAACGCATGGAGAAAAAGGTTAGACAACAACTTGCTCAAGCACCTGTACTCACCACATTCCTTACTATTCCCGGCATGAAAAATCCCTTATAGAAATACTTCGAGTAAAAAAGAGAAATTTGAAAAAGCAATCTCTAATCTATATGGAAGAAGTTCTAAAAAATTCCTTGTCCTTCATCATTGTATTCGTCTTTCCGACTTTAATTGGACTCATCGTAATTACTCATAAACACAAACAACCCTTCCCAAGAAAAGCTCTCTGTCCGCTCATATGCACAGCAGGAATAGCCCTAATGTACATGATGCTGTGTATAACAAACGTCATTCAGCCTGACCATATATCTAAACCTCTCTTCATCATCTCCTTAATCATATCTGGAGCCATCTTCTTCATCCCTTGGATGATTGGCTCGTATTATTTACTGCCCGGCATCCTCAACATCATCGGACATATTATTCAAGGCATAGAAGAATTTTGGAAACAAATCACACATCCTAAATACTAGACAATGAACAACCTTCTAAACATTTCCCTTTCCTCCATCGTACTGTTTTGCATCTTGTTATTTTCCGCATATGTGCTTTGGAAAGGACTGGAATCATGCATTTCTGCCTTCCAGGACGGCTCCAAATACCCAAAATACATTGCAACAGCCTTTATAATCTTTGGCCTCTTTCTAATGTGGATAAATCCGGTCTTTACAGTTTTGCTTTTGTTAATTGTAATAACAACCATCACTACTCTGACAAAAATCTACCGTCTCAAAACAGCAAAGCTCAAACATAAAAACTCCAAAAAAACAATCTAATAACCTCCACACAACTCATAACTCCTTCTTGCCAACATAGAAAAATCAAAAATCTAACAAATAAATATTGCCATACAGCGCAACAAATGCTAAATCCAATTCATACCAACAAATCAAAAATATACCTATAAACTACCTCTCTACTGCTACTCTGTAACAAAATAAAAAACGGATGATCAATATTTCTGTTGACGGTGTTAACACCTATGATAGCATGATCGCATGCCAAACATGCCAGACCCAGACAAACATTTGGTCGGAATACGCATGCCCCGAACACTCTACAAGCGTCTTCAAAAACTTGCTAAACAACGGAAAATTACACTAAAAGACCTCATTTTAGAAATTCTCAACAGAGAAACAATCAACACCATACTCACCCCTGAAGATTATGAGCAAATTGCAAAAGAAACCCGGCAAGCCTCAGAACGATACAAAAACCGTTAGTATTCGCATGCCACGGGAATTACATCATAAAATACTAAACACCAGTAAAAAACAAAACAGAACAATTTCAGGACAATGCGTTTTTTTTCTAAAACAGGTGTTAACACCTTTAAAGGAAGAATCATGAAATTCTTCTCCGGCTCTATATTTTTTTTGCAAATAGGTGTTAACACCCATGACTACGGAAGAACTCAACGCCCTGGCAGACCTTGTCACAGAAAAACTCTGGGACAAATTCGCCGTCATTGGTGCCGCCAGTATCTTCCGGGCTATGCAATCCCAGCCGGAAACAACCCATCCGGCCCCGTCCGTGGAATTGGATGACTACATCTCCACAGAACAAATCACGGCGGAATTCCGCTGCTCCAAGCAATGGCTCTACAACCAGCGCAAACGCCACCCCCAATGCTCGCGCCTTGTCAAAAACAACCCTCACGACCAGCGCGGAAAACGCTTCTGGAGCCGGTCATACATCAAAAAAATCATCCATGAATCCACCGACCCATGAACCCCAACCTGAAAATTGACCTGGAGTGCAAATACAGCCGGCATCTCCTCAGCTTATCGCAGGAACAGCTTCAGGAAAGGCTTATCAACACTTTGGACCAGCTCACGCACTACGCCTCCCTTGCCGAATCGGAAGTGCATCAGGAAGACCCGGTATTCGGAAACCTCCTGTACGCCCATCTTATCAACGTCGGAATCGCGGAACAAACGGACGGAAGCGTACACCTCACCCAGCGCGGAAAAGACCTTCTCTTCATCCTTGCCTGTTATCTGGACGCCACAATCACGGAATAACCATACTTCTATCTTAAATCCTTCAATATCAATATTGTCCCTTATCCGTGAACTACTCTCCCGTACAGCATCGTTACACCCAGAGCCGGGAATTCAAATCCGCCCGCCAGTCCCAGCGCGGCATCTGGATCACACTCATGCAATACTGCACCAGCCAGGAAAACAGCGGAATCATCAAAGACTTTGCCGCGTGGAAACCTTCGGAAATCCGTAAAACCCTCAACGTTGACCCTGTTACCCTTAAACAAAAATCTCCACTCTGGCACATGGTAGGCCCGGACCTCCACATTTACGGCTACCCGCATGACAAGCAAGCCATCCTCAATAAAAAACGTCAAACCCTTGCCAGCAACGCCGGAATCCAGACCGTCCCCCGCCCAAACAGCTATTCCCCCCCGGTGCCGGAAAAAAAACCGGAAAACCAAACTCCGCCGCTCGCCTTCTGGGCCTTCCTTCGGAACACCTGCGTTATGGACGCGTGGGAAAACAAGCCTCTCAACCCCAGAGAACACGCCGCCGCCATGCAAGCCTATGAGCAAACACTCACCTGCACGGAAGCTGACTGGCAATTACTGCGCGCATGCTACCGGGGATATTACAAAAACGGCCAGACTCAGGACCACCACAACAACAAATACTACTGCCCAGCCTCACGCTTGAAATTTTACGAAGACATCATCGACGTCATCTCAAAAGCCCAGCTATGGGCCAAAGACAACAAATGGAAACCAAAAATCCAGCCGTCCGCCGCCTCTCCACCCCCTCAAAAAAACATTTCCGTTCCTCCGCCGCCAGACCGTCCGATCACGGTCGAAGAAATGCGTACCTACTTCCAAGAATTACTCAACCCTAATCATTAACCATCAAACAATCATGCGCTACTATATAAATCCGTTAAAACTCAGGCTCGCCCGCACATGGATATACAACGACGGCGAACAAGGTTGCTGCCGTGTTGCCGTTAAATTCGGCCTCTTCCGCCGGACATGGGGAACCTCCGGCCTCATGTCGCCCGGTGAAGCTGACCGGGAACTCTCAGCCATGCAACACGCCCTCTACCAAGGAGGATATTGGCCGCTATGGTTCTATCTGCTCTGTTGCGGAGCCTATGTCTTCACGGCAATACAACTCCTTTACAGTATAACCCGTTAAAAATCAGCTTGAAATGAACATCATCCAGGCATTTGTCAACATCATGCGGAACATAAACTACTACCGCCCCAACCTTCAAAACTCCTACAAGGAAACCTCCATCCTAGCGGCCATTGCCATCGGAAAAACCACCCCTATCGACATAGAAACCGCCACCAACATCCCCCGCGATCAAATCCGCAAAATAGCAAAACAGCTCACCCAAGAAAACCTCATCATCCTCACCATAGCCGCCGAATGGCCCTACCGGACCAACTACGCCCTCACCCCAAAAGGGGAAGAAGCCACAACCAAACTCCTCAACTACAAAAACAAACCATAACAACCGCCATGTCCATGACATCCATCAAAGAACGTCCCATCCTATTCAGCGCAGACATGATCTGTGCGCTGATTCGGGAATATCAAAATCCCGGCATGTGTAAGAACCAGACCCGGCGCACGCGCAATCTGGAACGTTTTAACAATTTTCCGAAAGTCCTGACGGAAAAAGGCTGGAAGATTCAGGATTTCATCGAAGAAGAACCCGGCTTGTGGCTGGCTATTTCCAACGACGAGAGCGGGGAGTTCCCGGATATTTTTGATCCGTGGGTGAAGTGTCCTTATGGGAAGGTAGGTGACCGCCTGTGGGTACGGGAGACATTTTGTTATAAGCCCAATATGGATGACCAGTACTGGTATCGGGCATCATCCCCTGATGTACGGGCCATTGGTCATGATGGATATGGATTGTACCGAAAGGATGGGAGTGAGAGGTCTCCGTGGATTTCCAGTGTTCGCATGCCCCGGAAAGCTTCCCGGATTTTGCTGGAAGTTACGGAAGTTAAAATTGAACGACTCTTGGAGATTACGCCGCATGAAGCGCAAATGGAAGGCATTGAATGCGTCTGGCACGATGAAGAAACCGACGCCTGTTTGTGGAAAAATTACACGGGTGAATCCACAGGGTTTGCTTTTGCCCGGGTATCTTTCATTTCTTTATGGAATAAAATAAAGGGAGCGGGTGCCGCCGCGCAGAATCCGTGGGTGTGGGTGATTAAGTTCAAGGTTTTAACGATTAACGGAGAAGTCAAATGAAAATATCTAAATGCCCCTTCTGCGGAAAGGAACCGGAAACTCGATTCTATAGCAAGGAAAAAAGCCATCCTAAACTCTGGATCTCCGGCTGTCCCGAATGTGATTTATTCTCAGGCCCCACAGCGGCCAGTCAAAAAATCTCACAAGAAGACTGGAACAATCTTATCGCCAAATTTCCCCCTATCATGCGGGTGCAGGCAGGAGATAAAATTTTATACAATTCATGCGATGATGACTATTTAGCAAAAGTTAATGATATGTGTAGAGATAAAAACAATGACGTATATCTTAAAGTGGTAATTCTGGATAGTGGTGATGAAGACGATGTAGAGGCACATCAGATTATCAGATGGCCGTGGGAACTCGAACAAAAGGGAGAACAGGAGCAATGAATACTAAACAAATATCTAAAAAGAAAAAAGCCGTCAAAAAGAAGAACCTGACCGTTATGGAGAAAGTCCCCCGGAAAAGTTACATATTGCGCAAGCGGAGAGTTCTGGCCCGGTTATGGGCGCGCGTGAATGAGATTGAAGGGAGCGTGCCGAAGTCTCTGGAAAAAGCCGTGGAAATATCCCGGCAGTCCCGGAGGTGGAGAAAGAGGCTGGCTCCGTTTACCAAGCTGAAGGCAACGGCGTTTCCGACTCACGCCCTGATTGTGGATTGCTGGGGGAAAGAGGTTCTGTTCGGGGCGGGAACCCGGAAGAAGATGGAGGCATTTATAGATGGCTCCGAGTCAATCCGAGTCGCCGGGTACAAGATGGTTTGCCTGAGTGATTTGATAGATGGAAAACAGCAGGTGGATACGATGAAGTTCGTGCAAGGAAGGGAGGAAGCATGAATGATAGATGCTATAATTGCACCAATTGGAGCATATTTGACGGGATTTGCTGGTGTCCAGTAAGCCCCCGCAATTTGCAGGAGGTGGACGGAGATACACCAGCCTGCGAAGGATTTGAACCAGAACATGAAGACGAAAATGAAGAAGACGCCTGAACAGAAAGCTTTTTGCGAGTACGGAGAAGCCCGTGGACTCCTCAAGGCACGGATTGCCAAATGCCGACGTGATGCACGCTATGTTTTCGGAAGAAATTATCAGTGCCTTTATTCAGCAGAAAAGAAAAATCTTTGGATTACAAGTGACCTCAAATCCTACATTAAGGATTACCGCCAGAAGCAGGCCGCGTGCAGGGCGTGGGTGCCCTTTGAGAAAAGAGTATGCTGGAATTGTTGTTATTGCAAAGAATCAGCAGATTTCCAGCTTTGCAAGAGTTGCATAATTTTCAATAGCTTTGCAAGTGTCTGTAATTGGGAGCCGAGAAAGGAGAGCCAGAACAATGACTGAGCGGGAAAAGGCTTTTGAGAAAGCAAGAAAGATTTACGCCCTTGTTCAAGAGGGGGTGGATGGAGAGAAGGAGTCCGCAAGGGTGGCTTTTGAACGCATTTGCCGGGCACACGGTTTCGGCGAGGATGATTTCAATGATGAAATTATCGGCGAATTTAAAATGAAGTACAAAAACCAGATGGAAATGCGTCTGGTTGCCCAGATTGCGGCTGTGTGCCGAGGTTCTTACGGCTCCTACGAATACAAACCTTATTTCAAAACAGTATATTTAAAGGTTTCCCGGAAGGATTATGTCAGGGCGATGATTATGTATGATATGCTGTTGCCCTATTTCCGAAAGGAGTTCAAGAAGGGCAATGACAAGTATAAGGAAAATTTGAAGTATTGGGCTGATGCTGAGGTGATCGGCGAACATGGCGCGAGATTTTGCATTTTGAGGCGCAAACGAATCAAGGCCGAACAGGCCCGGTTCCGAAAGAAGTTCGTCTCCGCATTTATTCTGGTCCATGATTTATATCCCAAGAAGGAGAATGGGGAGGATGCGGATGATGAGGATTGGGATAATGAGCAAGGCCAAAAGCTGATTGGCAAGCCCGGAGGCGAAAAGAAAGAGGCTCCTCAGAGAGTTGATATGGAGAAGATAATGATTTCCATGGGAATTACCAAGATGGAAGTGAGGGATAGAGTCACCAATGGAGAATTACCAGAATGAATACCGAGTATATGATACATCAGAAGAAGCATGATCCCTGCCGCCGCTACCGCAAAGGAGACATCGTGCGCGCCCGGTTATACGGGCGCGGGTTCCTGTGGGCTAAGGATGGTCAGATTTTCCGCGTGGCGGAAGATGAAAAAGACGGAGATCCTGCTGTGGTCATGGAGACATGCAGTGTTCATACGGGAAAGCCTGTCCACCTTTCCTACGCTGAAATCGAACTGGTCAAGCCCATCGAGGAGAACAGGCCGTTTGAACTGCACGTGGCAGACGCGGTATATAGGATGGTTAACGATCACAAGGTGATGGAGCGGCCGTTTGTAAATGCTTACGGATACCCTGATGATCAGCATCTGGTTATCCAGATGAGGTACGTGCCAAAAAACGGTTTTCAGCGACGGCTGGCAGACACGCTGGATAGCTGGCAGTCATACAGCCTGAACAAGAACGACATGGAAGTGAAGTGGCGTGAAACGGATGGAAGGGAGGGTTTTTTAAGCAATGATTAAAGATAAATATAATATCTGGGAGGAGTTAAGCGGGTATGTGTATGTTGTTAGAAGAGAAGATAATGCACCTGTTGAGGTTGAATTTTTCACTCGGTTGAATGCAAGGCTGTATCCAGATCACAAGCAGATAATCGGCGAGATATGTGATTTGTTGAATAAGGAGGCCGGGAAAGGAGAGCAAGAAGGAGGCGGGAGAGAGGAAGGGGCGAAATAAAAAAAACTTTAAACTCTAACAAGACTTAAGTTCATAACATAATCAACAAAAATTCTCTGTATTTCTTTAAAACTACGAGCGTAAGTATTATCAAATATATACTCTTTATTTATAACAAACCCTCTATTTCCAACACCTTCTTTTTGATTAACTGTAGCATCCAAGGATTCCAGAATATAAAAAACTCTATATAACTTTTCTTTCTCATTTAAACCATTCAATACATTTAATGAATTAAAAATCAAATCCACATCAATATTATTACCAATGATTTTTTTAATAACATTTCTATTAAAACAACACAAATATATAGCAATAACGGATAAAATTTGATCAACTTCACATTCTGAATATTGCCAATCATACAATGAGATACTTTCTAAAACCTTTGCATATCGAGCAAAATGTTCTACATCTCTTAAAGAATGTGAATTAGTTGTTAAGATATACTCAATAAAATCAAAAGCGAGATTCCCAAATATATTTGGCATCTTTCCTTGCTTCCTCAATTCAAACAAATAGCGGCGGGACACAGACATCTTATCATAATAATAAGGTAACGATACAACAATTTTTATAAATTTATCCATATATCTAGATATATCTGATCCATTCCCATAAACATGAGAAATGGCTGCTCCTAATTGTCTCATATTTGCGACTAATAAAAAACTCACATTGGGAACCTCAAACACATGTTTAATCTTCTCCAATAAGGTAATGGAAAAATCCGGACGGCAACGATCCAACTCGTCAACAACAATAATCAGCCTCTCATCCTTGGCAAGTTCAGCAAGAATACTCTTCAACGCTTCAATATTGCTGTTAGATTCTTCATACTGCTGTAAGGAAGCATTCACTATAGCATCCACCCCCTCTTCCGCAGACTTCTTAATAGCATCCGATACCTCTTCTCCAATGCTATCTGCGTTCTGCTTCAAAAGCACACCAATGGCGGCTTTTGCTCCAATCTTGAGGCAACTCTTTGCTACAGCTATACTGGCACTTTTCCACTTTTGATAACGCTCCGACGTATCACCATTCCCTTCTTTATTCTTTATAAAACGAGCAATATTGCCAAGCAACATCAGCAACGGATCATCCCCATGATCTTCCGCAAACGCATCAATGTACAGACATTGACACCGTGAAATACTCTTATTCGTCCCACCTTCTTTGTTCTGATCAGCCCTGATCAAATTAATCAATTTATGACAAAACTCCGTTTTCCCAACTCCCCAATCTCCATCAAGCACCATTGGAGAAAACTGATCATCCATTAGCAACTTCACAATCTGCTCTGCAATTCTCCTCCTCTCAAACTCATCCCTATACTCAAACGTCAACTCATCATTGCTCATATCCTCAAAAAACTAAAATTCTTTCTAAAGTCAATAAAAACAAATAAAATGAATGACTACGACGCCAGAACAGAAACCCTCCTCTACTACACTGAATACTGCCAAATAGCAGGTCTTTCCATTGCTCCAGAAAAACTGCTCTACGACGATATACAAAAAGCCATGACTCCTAATGGCGTCTGCATCTGGACACCAAACCTAGTCTTCTTTGCATGGGAAACAGACAACAAAATACTTTGGATAGAGCATGCTATAGGCTACCTTTCAGACCTCCGACCATTAGCAGAATCCTACGGTCCCGAATGGACAGTCAGCTATAAGCACCGCAACAAAATCCGCACTCAAAATATGCATCGTTTACTAGAAATACTGTAATGGATTTTATGTAAATTATTGTGTAAATATATAATAACTCATTTAATATAAAATGCAATAATATTCTACCGCGTACCACTTCCCCTTAAAATCCTGTCCCTTCCCGGACGGGATTTTTTATGGCGCCGTTTCCGGGAACAGAGCGCACGCAGGGAATGGGCAACAAAACTTAAATGACGTGTTCCGATACGATAAGAAGAACGCTTTTCCACACCGTAATTTTTGATGCTCAAAAATCTTTTTTCAACTTTTTTTGAACATAAGCCCCCTCTCAGGACGCTAATGGTAGGAAGGAAAAAGAAGGCCCCAGCCCTTGAAACCTTCCCCTGATGAAAAACTGACATTAAGCCCGGCGGAAGTTCCCCTTCCGCCGGGCTTGTTTTATCCGGCTCCGGCGTTCCACGGGCCGGGGCCGTTACCGGGAAGTCAGGCGGTCATACAATTCATTGGCGTACTTGTGATTGGGATGGTTCACGCTCATGTATGCCTCATAGAGAGGATGGGAGGGGTCCGACTCCATCCGCATGGCTTCTTCAGCCGGGGAGGGAGCGGCTGATCCCTCCTGATGGAGGGGCGCCTCATCCAGCAGGCGGGAGACCTGATACAGCAGGCGGATGACGTCCGGATTGGAACCCAGGGCCGGGTTGTCCAGAAGGGCATCCGCATCCACACCCGTTTCCGAGGCCAGGCGCTGAAGGGCCGCCGTGGCCCTGCCCATGTTGCGCTCGTAGCTGCCGCCCCATTCGTTCTGCAGGGACTGTTCAGCCTGGGTTTCCTGTTCCATCTGCTGTTCCTGCACCTTTTCCCTGGCCTCCTGGTAGGCCTGCGCCATCGTGTCCTGCAGGGCGTTCATGGCTTCCGGAGGAACACCGTAGCGATAGGCGGCGCGGGCCATGCGTTCCGCCAGTTCAGGGTTCCATTCCTCTTCCGGCATGGTTTCCGGACGTTCCAGACGGTAGTCTTCTTCGGAGTCAGGCAGGCCGGCCATTTGGCGGAAACGCGCCATTTGTTCTTCATTATCCACCCCGGGATAACGCCGCAGGCGTTCCAATTCCGTGTAGCTCCGGGCCAGGGCTTCCGGAGTCTTGAATTTGGCCAGGGATTTTTCCGTGCCTTTCAATTCCTCAAACCGGGAATACCATTCCGGAACAAAGGAACCGTCTTCTCCCAGCAGGCCGGACGAAGTGGGGGTAGCAGAAATGGAGTCGGCAGAGGATTCCGCCTCAAGGGGCGCGGCTGAGGAAAAATCCGCATCCCCGGCGGGTGCGGCGGCATTGGTGTCTATGGAATCAATCATTTTTATTTTCTGTTGTGGATTCTTTAAGGGCTAGCTGGAGCTGGCGGCGGATGTACAGGAATACCTCCCTGTACGCATCGCGCCTCATGGCGTCCAGGGGGTCGTAATTCCCCGGACTGCCTTGAAAAACGGGTAAATCAGTCTGGAAGCGGGCTTCCAGAAAGGAGAGGGCGTCGCGGCCGTCCGGCGTGTCAAACACGCGGAGGAGCTGCCGCCTTTTAAGCCGGGCCTCCTTCAGGGAGGCCTCCTGCTGCAAGATGGTATCCTGGTTCATTCCTGAATGGCTGTTAATTGGCTGAGCAACGGATCAAGGGAGGCGTAAGGGTCTTCCCCCCCGGCAGGTTCCTGCTCTCCGGACTGCTGCAACGCCTGGCGCTGGCGCCGCGCGGCCTGAACGTCCGCCCAGGGTTTCAGCATGCTTTCCGGCGCACCTTCCACCCGTGCGGACAGGCGGAAGCAGGCATCCCAGTCCACATGGTCCGCCAGCTCCGGAGCCGCCTGCATCATCATGTTCAAGCGCTGCAGGCTGCGGTCCATGCCTTCGTTCTGCAAACGCCGCAGCACCAGGGCTATTTTGGACTGGTATACCACCCTGGGTTCCCCCACCCGGACGGTGCCGTCCCGCCCCTCCCTTAGAACAGCGCGGGGCGGCCTAGGGAATTTGCCCATGCGGAACAGGAGGGAAAAGATGCGCGCCATGGTGGAATACAGGTCGCTCACGAACAGGGTGAAAGACGGGGAAAACATGAGCACGCGCTCGTTTTCCCGGGCCATCACTTCCGTGGCTGTCATGTTGCCGTGATGGCCGCCCCACAGTTCCAGCATGGGCAGATAGTAGGCCCGCTTGATGGCCTCCTGCTTCTGGGCCAGGCGGTCCATCCCTATGTCGTACCTGCCCTGCGTGGCCCATTCCCGCGGCAGATGGAGGGAGGCGGCCTCCGGCGTAATCACCGTTCTGCCGCCGGCCCTCAGGTCCACCTCCCCGATCTGACTGGCCAGTTCCAGAATGCGGGGGAAGGCGGCTACCTCTCCCAGCGTGTCCAGAATGCGGTTCAGGAACTGCGCCTGCTGGATGGCGGGAAAAACCAGCCTGCCGGGAGCCAGCCCGTACGGGCCGTTTCCCCATTTCAGGAACCGGGTGACCAGGTACGGAAATTCCATGTATCCCCCTTCCTCCACGATCACCTGGTCGTCCAGAGACAGGTAAACACTTTCAAATGGCATGTGGGACGCCTGCACCCTGCGACGGCTGCGCCGGGTGCGCGGACGCACCACGTGAAGAAACCTCAGGGAAGTGGAATACGGATTGCCGCCGCGTTCCAGCACTTCCCGCGCCCGAGGGCCGAGAGCCTTGAGCCCGAACATGCTGCGTGCCTGATGGGCCGTGAACGTGAATTCCCTGACGTAGGTGTCCACCCTGCCCTCCGCATTCTCCGCGCAGGCGAATTGCCCGCAGGGGATGTTCGTAAACAGCAGCCGTCCGTCCACGGACGTTCCGGTAAAGAGGCTGCCCGTTCCCAGAGCCACGCGGTCCAGGAAGCATTCGTGAATCTCCGTGTAGAAATTGGATACGGAGAGTTCCTTCAAGGCGACTTCCGAGCACTGGTTGTACCACGCCTCCGCCTCGTCCCCTCCCTGGTCATCCGGAGCGGACCACTTGAACCACACGTCATGGCTGGGGGTGATGTAGGACATATGGCCGCTGGCGAGCTTCTGGCAGGCCTCCACGGCGGTCGTGTCCGTCATGCGGTCCATGGCGTCCCGGCTGGGGAGGGAAACCTCCCCCTCCCGGTTCAGGCGCCTGGGCAGTACATAGTCCCGGAGCCGGTCCCACCAGGTCTCCCAGGGCGCGCGCTGGGCGGCCAGAGCCTTATACACGGAAGTCAGTTCCGCAATTCGTTCTTCCATGATAGTTGGCTATCCCAGTGTTTTTCTCAACAGGGTTTTCGGATTGACATCTTCCTGCCCTCCGGCGGCTCCGCGCCGCGCCAGAATGGTGGAAATCATTCCCTGCCTCTGGCGTTCCCTAGCCTGATAATCTTCTCCCACTTCCGCACCTACGCTCTCCGCCTTGACCGGGATGGTCTGAACGGGAGCGGGAGTGGAAGGCGTGGATGGTTTCATGAATCCCATAATATCTTCTTTTTCTGTATTTTGTTATTTACCGTTCCGGTCATGACAGGACGGTCTGGGCCGACTGCGGGACATTCCGTCCGGCAGGCCGTAAAACGACTTGCCCTTAAAAACACCCCGTTCCCCGCATCCGGAAGGAACGCTATGCCGCCTGCCGAACGGTCCCGGCCAGCGCACGTCCCTATCCAATAATGGAATTCATATAAAATGCATCCGGAGAAGCCCGGAACGCATACCTGCCACCGATGGCACAAAAGAGGCGCCAGCCAAACATGATGCACCAGAAAAAAATTTCCGCCAATCATGGGGTGCTATGACAAATGAATCCATTCTTCAACCGGACACACCGTCCGCACTGGATATATGCAATGCCGCACTATCCAAAATCGGGGAGGCTCCTCTGGACGCCCTGATTGCCAATGAATCTACAGCGTCCCGCCTTTGCGTTCTACACTACCATCCGGCCCGCAGGGAGACCCTCTGCATGGCCCGGTGGACATTCGCCACCGTGCAAATCACGCTGGACTCCGTTTCCGCACAGGCGCCCAATTCCCTGACGCCCTATCAATTCACCCTGCCGAAAGACTGCCTGCGCATCCTGGATGTGGAATGCACGGAATGGAAAATGCAGGGCCGCCGCATTCTCGCCTCCCGGGCACCGCTGCGGATGAGCTACATCGCGGACATTGAAGACGCAGAACAATTCGATCCCCTCTTCATGGATGCCCTGGCGACGCGACTGGCGGAAAAACTGGCCATGCCCATGACGGGGAACCAGAACCTGCGCCAGAACCTTCATCAGGAATTCCACAAGATCATCCTTCCGCAGGCCGCCACGGTCAACGCCGTCCAATCCTTCTCCAATGACTCTCACCCTCTGTTGGACCTCTTGAGAAAAATGAGGGCCCCCCACAATCCGGAAGATTGTGAATAACTTGAAAATAACAAGTGAATAATATCTAAAAAACCTGTGAATAAAAATTCATGAAAGCCTTGGACTTCATCCAAATATTCGCTTCCAACGTACGCAGGATGGACTTCCGCCTCAGCAGCGCGCAAGTCATTCTGGCCATCATTGCCGGGTACCGGCGTCACAGCACCATCACGGAAGCGACGCGGCTGCACCCCAACACCGTTACAAACATTTTGCAGGACCTCATCGCGCAGGGTTACGTGGAGCGCTTCGGGGACTGCCGTCCCTATGTCTACCGCTCTACGGAGAGAGGCAGGCAACTGGCCGGAAACCTGCTGGACAAACAAACACAGCCGGACTCATGAACGATCCCCTGCTCAGCACGGAAGAAAAACGCCGCTGGCTTGCCCGTGTCTTCCGGGATACGGACGGAGAATACTCCCAGGCGGACAAATTCAAAGCCCTGGTGGAAGACACCAAACTGGCCGCCCTCCAGCAGGAAGAAGAGGAATTCAAACGCCAGAGTGAAACAGGAACCGCAGTGCAGGACCCCCTGCTGGCCCTGCTCCGTTCCCTGCCGCCCGCCGAACTCAACCCGAAAGATCGACCCATTCCCTGACTCCTGCGGCAGAAAACAAAAAAGCACCCCGGACTTATCTGGTCCGGGGTGCTTTTTAATCATCGTACAAGTCAGCCGGCCTCCTTGCGGAGAGCGACCATTTCAGGGATTGGAGATAGACCAGGTTTGCCAGTTTCAATCCACGCCCTCCTTGCGGAGAGCGACACGGACAACCATACGGACAACCAAGACCAAAACAGTTTCAATCCACGCCCTCCTTGCGGAGAGCGACGCATACGGATTGTCCCGGTTGGCCTTATGGGAAAGTTTCAATCCACGCCCTCCTTGCGGAGAGCGACTCGGCTCCTTTCTTCCTTTCTATCCAGTACATGGTTTCAATCCACGCCCTCCTTGCGGAGAGCGACCTGCAACACGGCAGCGTTGAACCGGTCAGGGGCGGTTTCAATCCACGCCCTCCTTGCGGAGAGCGACCATTCTCGATATTATTTCGTGCTGTGGCTGCCCTGTTTCAATCCACGCCCTCCTTGCGGAGAGCGACTTGGTCTTCTTTTCTTGCCCATATAAACCAGTGTTGTTTCAATCCACGCCCTCCTTGCGGAGAGCGACTTGAGCAAGGGCAGAAGAAATGGGACTGGGCACAGTTTCAATCCACGCCCTCCTTGCGGAGAGCGACCAGCCGGACTCCGGTGCCAATCAAAAGCACGACGTTTCAATCCACGCCCTCCTTGCGGAGAGCGACGGACCGCGCGGAGGCGGAGGCCGCCGGAGCCATCGTTTCAATCCACGCCCTCCTTGCGGAGAGCGACTATTCCCTATGACACCTACTGCGTTATCCTGTTGTTTCAATCCACGCCCTCCTTGCGGAGAGCGACCGTGCCCGCCCTGGATGACATCGTGCAGCTTAACGGTTTCAATCCACGCCCTCCTTGCGGAGAGCGACCAAAGTCACCTCTCTTACCGTGGGGGCTGTGTACGTTTCAATCCACGCCCTCCTTGCGGAGAGCGACGCGCCCCACGTCATCCCCGCTTCCCAGCAGGCCGGTTTCAATCCACGCCCTCCTTGCGGAGAGCGACGGAGTCCGGGAATCCTCAAAAACTAAAGCATAGAGTTTCAATCCACGCCCTCCTTGCGGAGAGCGACAGTTGAAGATCATCCAGGGATGATCGGCCTCGGCGTTTCAATCCACGCCCTCCTTGCGGAGAGCGACTGGATGAACTCAAAGAGCTCAAGGATCAGAACAAGGTTTCAATCCACGCCCTCCTTGCGGAGAGCGACCCCCGCCGACTTGGTGGGCCACATTCAGGAGCGTGGTTTCAATCCACGCCCTCCTTGCGGAGAGCGACAGTATTCCTTGGAGTAAAAGGTTTCCGTATCCCAGTTTCAATCCACGCCCTCCTTGCGGAGAGCGACTCATCTTGGAGTTGATGACATGGAGGACGCAAAGTTTCAATCCACGCCCTCCTTGCGGAGAGCGACCGGAACCCTGCACATGTTTGTATTTGCGGGCACTGTTTCAATCCACGCCCTCCTTGCGGAGAGCGACCTGGAGAGAATGACTCCCTCCGGCGTATCTGTCAAGTTTCAATCCACGCCCTCCTTGCGGAGAGCGACGTATGCCGGAGATCAAAAGATGCCCTGTATCAAGGTTTCAATCCACGCCCTCCTTGCGGAGAGCGACGTGCAGTGTGTCCATGTTTCACGGTATCAAAAGGGTTTCAATCCACGCCCTCCTTGCGGAGAGCGACGACAAGGAAACCGCCTTCGTCATGAATAATCACGGTTTCAATCCACGCCCTCCTTGCGGAGAGCGACCCGGGCCAATCATATTCCCATTCAAGCTGGACAGGTTTCAATCCACGCCCTCCTTGCGGAGAGCGACGAGTCCACTCTTCCCCCATCTCCTTGAGCAGGGAGTTTCAATCCACGCCCTCCTTGCGGAGAGCGACGCAAGGGCCGTTCCTATTGCCGCCGCAAGAGCCACGTTTCAATCCACGCCCTCCTTGCGGAGAGCGACTATTGCGACGGGAATATTCCCTGTGCACATCCAGGTTTCAATCCACGCCCTCCTTGCGGAGAGCGACCGAAGTCCACCCCCGAAGCTCCGCCTGACATGCAGTTTCAATCCACGCCCTCCTTGCGGAGAGCGACTGCCTCAACGGTACATGTTGTTAATCAATCATGCAAGCGGGGCTTTGCGCCAACTTCACGAAGACGGTACATCACATACCGTCTTCTCTTCATCATACTTGGTTGTCAATCTGCGTTTTCCAATGTCTTACAAGAATCGCCGACTTCCCGGCAATTTGATGTAAGCTTGGGGTTGGCGCAAAGGCCATGTCAAACAGCACTCAAATGATCAACGGCCCGGAAATGTCATAGCTCTTTTCCTTGCCTAATTGTTCGATTTTGTGATGCCAATTGGACCCCATGTGGTAAATCCGGAGGCTGTCGCTGTCCTGATCAATAATTTTAAGCAACTTGCTCCTGATGTCAACCAATTGGGCCGGAGAGACCTCGCATTCAAACACGGAATTCTGTACTCTCTGCCCGATGTTTTCACAAGCACGGGCAACCCGCCTCAGGCGGCGCTGGCCGGCCTTGTCTTCCGTAACAACATCGTAGGTGATGAGAATATACATGGAGAGAAAGCATTTATTTGCCAATAAACGGAGGATAACAATCCATATCTCCGCGCAGATGGCGTGCCAGCAACAGCGCCTGAATATGGATCAGCAGTCCCAGCGTGGTTTTCTCCTGGAGGAAGGGATGAACCAGAACGGTTTTCTTGCGTTCCTGCCATGCGGTCAGAACTTTTTTACGGGAATCCTCCTTCAAAAAGACGGCTCCGGATTCTTCCCTGTCAAAGTCGTCTGAAGATATCTGCTTGCGGTTAATCAGAGTCAAGGCCAGACGGTCCGCCAAAGGAGCTCGGAATTCTTCCATAAGGTCCAATGCCATGCCGGGGCGTCCCGGACGATCGCGGTGCAGAAATCCTGCAGCCGCGTCAATCCCGGAGCTTTCCAAGGCGGACCTGGCATCATGGCACAACAAACTGTACAAAAAGGAAAGCAACGCGTTGAAACAGTCCTTTGGCGGTCGTCTGTTACGCCCTTCAAATACCAGTTCCGGATCTTCCGTGCGCTGGCAGTGGGACAGGCAGGAAAAATACGTTTCCGCGGCGGAGCCTTCAATTCCCCGCAGAATGTCTCCGGAAACGCACCCGCGGGCCATGCGGCAAAAAGCAGCCAGCCGGTTCACTTCTTCCGCAAGATTTTTCCCGTAGGTCCTTTGTGCCCTCAACAGCAAGTTGCGGCAATTGGCGATTTTTGCGGCAATCATTTCCCGCGCCACTCCAACCCATTTTGCTTCTTCATCGGCCCAGCGGTACTGTTCCCGGCGCAACAGGATGTTTCCTTTCATGAATCCCTGCACGCCAGCCAGGAATTTACCGTAAGGATTGCAGAACGACAGGGTAATTCCTTTTTCCGCACAGGCCCCCATCAAATACGGAGACACGCCGATATCCCACCCCAGCGTGACGATTCCTTCCAGATTATGAAGAGGGACCCGCAACAGGCACTGACCTTCCGAATTCACTTTTACAGTATCTCCGTCCTTGGACAGCCAGCATCCTTCCAGCGTCACGAACAATGTATTTAAATGCTTCTTCATAAATCATCAGCCTCCCACATATTCAGACTTTCCTCAAATACTTCGTCCACACGGTCCTTCATTCCCTGCCTACGTTCCCGGCATACGTCCGGAAGGCAGTCGTTGACCAGGGAACAGGACTTGCAGGTTTTGGAATATTGGGGCAAAGGCGTTACCACTCCGGTCAGAATATCCCTGGTTTCCCGAATAATCCGAGACGTCAGGGAACGCAATTCATCATCAAACGCCACCTCATGCCTCCTCTGGGTTTTCCCGTAAAATAAAAAACCAGCAGGAATAGCCATTCCGAACATTTCCTCCAGGCACAAGGCCTGAGCGCATACCTGTATTTCGTCCGCGCGGTGCGGTTTTGGCTTGCCTACCTTGTATTCCACCGGAGTCATGGATATGGGAACGCCGCCTTTTTCAGCGTAAACAGCCTCCACAACATCCGCAATGCCGTGAATTCCCCATTGGAGGGAGGAAACATGCAGGGAACGCAGAATTTTCTTTCGTCCGCGGTTTTCCGTCATGCCGGAATCCGCTCGTTCATGAAATACATTCCCCTCCGCCGTAAACTGGTTGTCAGCCCACACACATTCCAGATGAATCAGCGCACACTGCCTGGGACAGTACAGATAATGCTGCAATGCCGCCAAAGGTACGGAATATGGCAAAGGATCATTCATAAAACCTATCTGGGAATAGAACATCCCACACATTGTTTCCAGACTCAATGAATAATATAAAAAAGTTAAGATATATATTGATTTTACCAATAGATTCATAGCACAATGATCCGGATGAATGAATCCGATGTTCCCATAGCGCATCGTAAACGGCTGGACGATAAAACATTCGTGGACGAACCCCTCTACACATCTCCGGATATCTCTGCAACTATTCCAGGACACCTTAACACAACACAACACTACATAGGCGTGTTGGTAGAGAATTTTCCTTCGTGTATCCGTGAAGCATGGCACCGCTGGGCTTCAGCTGCAGCACTTTGGCATGATTTGGGTAAATTTTCCAAAGAATTTCAAAAACGTATACGAGAACTTTCATCCTCTTCAGAATCCGAAGGAAACCATTCCGCTCAAAAAGTTGACCATTCGACCGCGGGAGCAAAATTGGCCTGCCAAAATTGGAAAAACTCCATCATGCCATGGGGCGAAATGCTCGCGTATGTGATTGCGGGTCATCATGGCGGCTTGCCCAACGGTCCCATCCTTTTCCATAAGCGGTTTCATGAAGAAATTCCCGAATGGCAAGCTTACGCTCCGAAAGAATTATGTGACTTCACAGAAACGTCCCCTCCATTTCTCTGGCATGAAAAATCACTCACTCCAAACCGTTGCATGGGATTCGCCGTCGCCATGCAGATACGCATGCTATTTTCCTTCCTGACCGACGGCGATTTCCTGGCGACGGAAGATTTTATGTCCCCGGAAAGGCGGGATTTAAGGCCAAGATGGCCGGAGAATATACTCCAAAGCATGAGACAGAAGCTGGAACGCTATCTGGCCAAGTTGGAATGCAACCCAAATGCCACTCCTATTCAACTCATCCGGCGCAACATTCATCACCGCTGTCTTGCACAGGCAAAAATCATCCAAGGGGTGTATCAGCTCAATGTTCCCACTGGAGGCGGAAAAACACTGTCTTCACTTAGTTTTGCGCTTGCCCATGCCTGCCATCATGGCCTGCGCCGCATTATCTATGTGATCCCATTTACGAGCATCATTGACCAAACAGCAAGAGAATTCAGGAAAGTCATGGCATCTCCGGATACAGAACCAGAAATAGAATGCATCCTGGAGCACCATTCCAACATAGTTGAGGAAAAAGACACGGAAAGAGTCAGACTGATGTCTGAAAACTGGGATGCCCCGCTGATTGTCACTACGAACGTTCAATTTTTTGAATCCCTATTCTCCAACAAACCTTCCAGTTGCAGAAAACTACACAACATCGCCAATTCCGTCATCATTTTTGACGAAGCCCAAAGCCTGCCCTCCCGCCTGTTGGCTCCATGCCTAGAAGCCATGAAAACTCTGGAAAAAGACTACGGATGCACTCTGGTACTTTGCACGGCTACCCAACCGACTCTGGAGCGCAAGGAAGAATTTCCAATCGGCTGGGAATCGCAAGAACTCACTAGCCTCCTGGGAGCTGAATTTGAACGCCACCTCGAAAACTCCATGAAGCGCGTGGAAATACGGCACTTGGGCAGCATGGACCAGGACGCACTGATCGACAACTGGAAAAAACTCCCTGACCGTTCGGCATTATTTATTGTCAATACAACCAAAGAGGCGCAATGCCTATTTGACGCATTTTCCTCCCGGACCTCAGAGTACATTGTCCACCTATCTGCCAGAATGCATCCTGCACATCGGGAAAAAGTCATTAAAACCGTCAGAAAGGAACTGGAGAAAGGAAAAAATCTTATCCTCATTTCCACCAGAGTTATTGAAGCGGGCATAGACATTTCCTTTCCGGTTGTTTACAGAGCCTTCGCTGGAGTAGATTCCATTGCGCAGGCGGCGGGACGCTGTAATAGACATGGAGAACGACAGAACAAAGGCCTTGTCCTGATTTACGAATCAACAGACTTCCCTATTCCCTCCACTCTTGATGACCTGGTAGCAGCAGCCACTGCAACCCGGGATGTCCTGAAACTGTATCCGGATGCAGACCTTCTTTCTCCAGAGATTGCCAAACTTTTTTTTCGGTTCTACTACAACAACCGCAAAGATCAGACCAACCATTGGGATTCAAAGGGAATCATGGAAATGACACCCTTCCCCCAACAGCCGGAAAGCATTTTCAAATCATTTAAATTTAAAGATATAGATAGAAATTTCAAAATCATTCCCGATACCTCCCGTTCCGTCATGATGGTGATAAACACAGACCCAGAAGCATTAGACGTCTGGGAACGTCTTTGTAAACTGAATTCTCTGGGACTTTACCCTGACAGAAGCTTGCGAAGAAAAATCCAGCGTTACAGCGTCCAAGTTTATGACAACGAATGGTACATTCTGCAAAACCATGGTATACAGTCATATATTGACGGCACCATTCACGTGCTTCTGGAAGCACAAGGACTTTACGATGAAAATAAAGGTCTTTTAACCTTGAAAAAAGATGACCCCTTGTATATAGGTTACATCAGTTGACCATGATTGATACTGGTATTTTTTTGCATGTTTGGGGAGAGTGGGCCTGTTTTACGAGACCGGAGCTGAAAGCGGAACGGTATTCCTATGAAGTCATGACACCATCTGCAGCCATTGGTATTTTAAGTGCCATTTACTGGAAACCGGAAATTAAATGGCATATTGATAAAATACATGTGCTTAAGCCGATCAAACTGGTTCCCATTCGCAGAAACGAGGTGGCAGCCAAAGCTACAGCACCCAAATCTGATTTGATCAAAAATGGAGGAGAAGCTTCATTAGGACTTCTCATTGAAGAAACCCGACAACAACGGGCTTCCATGATTCTTCAGGATGTTGAATACCTTATTGAAGCACACTTTTCAGTACTTAAGGAACAGGAAAATATCAACGAGAACGCTAAACATCATGAAATGTTCAAGCGCCGCGCCATGAAAGGCCAATCTTTCCATCAGCCTTATTTTGGAACCAGAGAATTCCCGGTCTCTTTTGAATGGTGGGATGAAAAAACGCCTCCTCTTTCTTCGTTGCCTGTCGAACAGCAAAACCGGGATTTGGGAATGATGCTGCATGAAATAGAATTCGTTCCTGACAAAAAAGGAAAAATCATCAGTTCGCATGACGGACAAAAACTTTCCGCTCTTCCGCATTTTTTCCCTGCGGAATTGAAATCCGGCATTCTTCATGTTCCTTCCCTGAACCATACCAATTTCTAACATGATTATTCCGGCATTAAGCAAACTTTACGATAGGTTATCAGAGGACAGGGACGTCATCGCCAAAGGGGATTTACCTACTATCGGCAAAAGCCGTCAAAAAATCTCTTTCAGAATCGCACTGAAACCTGATGGAGAGCTGGTAGGCATTGACGATATCAGGACGATGGAAAATCCTGCTGGGAAAAAAAATGCCAAACTTCGTTCTATCCCAATGTTGGTACTTGGCGGAAACAAGCCTTCCGGTTCCGGATTAAATCCCTGTTTTTTATGGGATAATTGCGGGTACTTGTTGGGATATAAAGGGGAAACTTCCGAAAAGGATAGAAATCGCATCCGGGAAGCGTTTTCCTGTTTCAGAGACAGGCATCTTTCTGTAGAAACTTCTATCAATCATCCTCATTTTTCTGCTGTCTGCCGTTTTCTGGAACAATGGAATCCTGAAAACACACCTGCTAAACTGGAAACTCCCGATTTATGGATATCCAATGGAGTTTTCCGGATTTTGGGAGAAATGAAATACGTTCATGAAATTCCTGAAATTCAACGTTGGTGGTTTCAGGAAGGTTCCGAGCAATGGTATGGCAGCAAAAAACAGACTGAAAAAGGATTCTGTCTTGTTTCGGGCAAGGAGGAACCGTTGGCGTTGCTCCATGAACCGGCCATCAAGGGCGTCATGGGCGCACAGGTATCTGGAGCAAAACTGGTATCATTCAACTGCCCTGCCTTTATCTCTTACGGCAAAGATCAAAGCCTCAACGCTCCGGTAGGTGAAAATACCGCCTTTGCCTACTGCAATGCTCTCAACTACCTCCTTGCCCATTCCCAATACAATATGCGCATAGGGGATGCGACGGTCGTTTTTTGGGCTGATGCCCCTAAAGAAACCATGGATATGACTGCGCTGCTGTTCGGGACCATAGCTTCCAGCTCTCCTGCATCTCCGTCCATGGACACTATGACGTTTGAAAAAGTCTCCCTTATCATGAAGCAATTGCGGCAGGGGGAACTTTCCCAAGAGATACTGGAGAATGCAAAAGTACCCTTTTTTATCCTGGGCCTCTCACCGAATGCCTCGCGCCTTTCCCTTCGTTTCTGGTATCAATCAACCTTCGGAGAATTGATGGAAAATATCCAGGCCCACTACCGGGATATCTCACTTGTCCGCCAATGGACGGAGAAAAATAGCAAATACCCGGATCCGGAACTGCCCAAGCCTCTTGATATTTTAAAAGAAACCGTCAGGGATCTTAAAGAACTGCCTCCCATGTATGGAGGGATTCTGATGAAATCCATCCTATTTCGGCTACCCTATCCGGACATGATTGCCCAAGCCATCGTTAGGCGTATCCGAATTGACAAAAAAGTCAACTATATCCGTTGTTCCCTTCTTAAGGGATGGCTTTACAGAAAAAACAGCAACCATGCTCTTACGACCATGCAAACAATCAATCCAGACAACCATAACATCGGGTACTTGCTGGGCAGGCTCTTCGCCGTCTATGTAAAGACCCAGGAAGACGCTTTGGGAAAAGATATCAACCGGACCATCCGTGACGCCTATTTCTCCAGCATGAGTGCACATCCCCGTTCCGTTTATCCCACAGTCAATAAACTCTATCAGCATCATCTAAAACTCGTTAAACAGAAGCATGGGGAAGGAGCCAAATTTAACAGGGAAAAAATGGTCAGAGAAATCAAATCCCACATTCCGGACAATATTCCACCACATATGGGACTGGAACAGCAAGCCTATTTCGACCTCGGATTCTATCATCAAATGAACGACTTTTTTACAAACAAAGAAACTTCTCAAACAACTGAAACACAAACCACTGATAACAATGAATAAAATTGACTTTCTCATTCTGTTTGACGTCACTGATGCCAATCCCAATGGAGACCCTGATGCAGGCAATCTTCCCCGCATGGATGCGGAATCCGGACACGGCCTGATCACGGACGTGTGCCTGAAACGCAAAGTTCGCAACTTCATTCAACTGACCAAGGACGGCGAACCGGGTTACGAAATTTATGTTAAGGAAAAAGCAATCCTGAACAACCAGCAAAACCGCGCTTACCAAGCCTTGCAAATAGATCAGAAAGAAGCCAAACAGGCAGATTATGACAAGGCAAAATCATGGATGTGCCAAACCTTCTTTGATATTCGCACATTTGGAGCAGTCATGACTACTGGCGTCAATTGCGGGCAGGTGCGTGGCCCTATACAAATGTCTTTTGCACGCTCCATTGATCCCGTTTCAACGTCAGAATTTGCGGTCACACGGTGCGCCGTGACAACGGAAGCGGAATCTCTCAAGCAAAAGGGAGATAACCGTACCATGGGAAGAAAATTCACCCTTCCTTATGCCCTGTATAAAACGCAGGGATGCCTGAATCCTTTCCTGGCTAAACAAACCGGTTTCTCGGAAAACGACTGGAATACCTTCCAGGATGCTCTGGTTCACCTTTTTGATTTTGATGCTTCCGCCGCGAGGCCTTCCGGCTCCATGACTATTCGTAAAATTATCTTGTTCAAACATGATAGTGAACTAGGGAATGCCCCGGCCCATAAACTAATTGATTCCGTATCCGTCACCAAACACCAAAACGTCGAATTCCCAAGATCTATCCAGGATTACGATATTACGATCAATCATGACCTGATTCCGAATGGTGTAACAGTTGAAGAAATCGATTGTTAATCAATTAATTTCAAATATCTTGAAAATTAATAAAGGCTCCTCTCATGAATATGGAAGGAGCCTTTAATTATTAGCCACTGATCATTTCTACCTTTAGCCAACAAATGACACAGAGTTCCAATCAGCCTTTCACGTACCCCTAAGGATGCGACCCTTTGCCGATGCGCTTAAGGACTGTGTCGAGGTGTTTCAATCCACGCACCCGTGAGGGTGCGACCATTGTCGATAAAATATGCCGCCGCAATCAGCAAGGTTTCAATCCACGCACCCGTGAGGGTGCGACATCAAATGCTTTCATCTTGCGCCGTTGAAGCGTTGTTTCAATCCACGCACCCGTGAGGGTGCGACAGAGTTAGTTGTTAAGGGATTTGACGAATTCTTCGTTTCAATCCACGCACCCGTGAGGGTGCGACTGGTCGTAATATCCCCGTTGGTCAGGTCCATACCGTTTCAATCCACGCACCCGTGAGGGTGCGACGGTTTGGTTTGGTTTGGGGTTAAGCAGGGAGTTGGGTTTCAATCCACGCACCCGTGAGGGTGCGACTTTTGGTTTGGGTTTTGGTTTAGGCCGGGAGTTGGGTTTCAATCCACGCACCCGTGAGGGTGCGACATCAACAATTCATAAAGGGATTGTATAACTTCCTGTTTCAATCCACGCACCCGTGAGGGTGCGACAGGCAAATGAGGTTGCGATATGCCAGCTACTGGAGTTTCAATCCACGCACCCGTGAGGGTGCGACAAAGTAGGAACAAAGAATTTTCATAAGGCAGAAGTTTCAATCCACGCACCCGTGAGGGTGCGACTCTCCAAAAAGCTTCGTGTGCCCAATAAGTACATTGTTTCAATCCACGCACCCGTGAGGGTGCGACAGGAGGACGGCACGGAGATGTCGGGGCAGGAGTGGTTTCAATCCACGCACCCGTGAGGGTGCGACATGCGATCTGCTGATAGGTTGACGTCATGGCACAGTTTCAATCCACGCACCCGTGAGGGTGCGACTCTCCACAGGAGCTTTGTTCAGGAGGGCGGCCGCAGTTTCAATCCACGCACCCGTGAGGGTGCGACTCCATTCCTTTTCCATTGTCCCGGCCAAGTCCGGGTTTCAATCCACGCACCCGTGAGGGTGCGACGGGATGCTCTCGGACTACAGCAACTCCAGCCGGAGTTTCAATCCACGCACCCGTGAGGGTGCGACAGGGAATGTGTTGTAATGCGCTGGCTTTAAATAAGTTTCAATCCACGCACCCGTGAGGGTGCGACCTCGGCAAGTTGCTTTTGTGGGACGTTTTCGGCGGTTTCAATCCACGCACCCGTGAGGGTGCGACGACCAGCCCATGTATCTGCAATGCCGCTTTCACGGTTTCAATCCACGCACCCGTGAGGGTGCGACCCGGGGAAGCTGGTCCTGTAGGTCCACAGGGCCCGTTTCAATCCACGCACCCGTGAGGGTGCGACTGCTTAATGATTTCCGTTTTTTGCAGATAGCCCTGTTTCAATCCACGCACCCGTGAGGGTGCGACGGGTATGAGCACTCCTATTGTACAGGCATACGTGGTTTCAATCCACGCACCCGTGAGGGTGCGACACGAACGTCACTGAATGTGACACCCTGCACGTGTTTCAATCCACGCACCCGTGAGGGTGCGACAAGGAATGGGCGACATACTTGATCGAGTCCATGGTTTCAATCCACGCACCCGTGAGGGTGCGACCCATGCGGCCAAAGCAAATTTCCTGCACGAGTCCGTTTCAATCCACGCACCCGTGAGGGTGCGACTCCAGCGGCATCATCTCCCCGCACCGCGGACACGGTTTCAATCCACGCACCCGTGAGGGTGCGACTAACTCCATCAACAATAATCACGACAAACCTAGCGTTTCAATCCACGCACCCGTGAGGGTGCGACTATATTCTTAACGACGAAAAACACGACGAGTTAAGTTTCAATCCACGCACCCGTGAGGGTGCGACCACCATGGGCCAGCACACCAGCATCAGCATCCTGGTTTCAATCCACGCACCCGTGAGGGTGCGACATCCGGGAAATGCAGTCCTGCTGGGATTTGAAAGGTTTCAATCCACGCACCCGTGAGGGTGCGACAGTCCTCTTCGGGTGAGGGGACTCCCATTTTTATGTTTCAATCCACGCACCCGTGAGGGTGCGACTGGACTAGCTGTTAAGTACTTTGACGAATTCTTCGTTTCAATCCACGCACCCGTGAGGGTGCGACATCTTCCGCATCACGGAAGAGGTGCGTGGAGAGGGTTTCAATCCACGCACCCGTGAGGGTGCGACCGGTGACATTGGGAGAGGTGAGGCTATCAAAAGAGTTTCAATCCACGCACCCGTGAGGGTGCGACTATTCTCCCGGCTTGGCATTCTCGGACATGTAGCGTTTCAATCCACGCACCCGTGAGGGTGCGACTCTGGTACACCGAGCGCGGTAACCAGATGTTCAAGTTTCAATCCACGCACCCGTGAGGGTGCGACGCGGCACCCGTAAACGCCGCTCCAACAATAGAAAGTTTCAATCCACGCACCCGTGAGGGTGCGACCCTGGAAGGTGCTGTTGCAATGGCCTACATGATAGTTTCAATCCACGCACCCGTGAGGGTGCGACGGACATACAGGCGGGCATTCCTCGCAGAGGGCAGTTTCAATCCACGCACCCGTGAGGGTGCGACCCGGTATTGCCGGGGAGTGATAAATGATTGCATGGTTTCAATCCACGCACCCGTGAGGGTGCGACCATCGAAAGGCATTCGACTTTATTCGAGGCCGGGTTTCAATCCACGCACCCGTGAGGGTGCGACTTCTTCCCGCCTCAATGATTTTTACCTTGGTGGTGTTTCAATCCACGCACCCGTGAGGGTGCGACTTTCTCCGCTGGGCCAGGAGCATGGGAGCCCAGAAGTTTCAATCCACGCACCCGTGAGGGTGCGACAGTTCATTGCCTATGGAGTCCTTGAGATGGAGGAGTTTCAATCCACGCACCCGTGAGGGTGCGACAACATTAGGCAGGGCTCTAAGGCATGGCGGAGCAGTTTCAATCCACGCACCCGTGAGGGTGCGACAGATAAATGCCCTCTGACCAAGATACCTGTAACCGTTTCAATCCACGCACCCGTGAGGGTGCGACAGCGACGCATCCGCTTCGCCTTTCAGTACACCAAGTTTCAATCCACGCACCCGTGAGGGTGCGACCGGTCCGTAAAGGTGACGGAGGATGAAGAAAGGGGTTTCAATCCACGCACCCGTGAGGGTGCGACCTTCAAGCAACCAAATGGAGAATGCTATGAAGCTGTTTCAATCCACGCACCCGTGAGGGTGCGACACCTCGCCCAGGTAGGTCCTCCCCCGACTACAGGGTTTCAATCCACGCACCCGTGAGGGTGCGACCTTCAAGGACAGGTATGGCAACATTTATGCAGTGTTTCAATCCACGCACCCGTGAGGGTGCGACTCAAATCCCTGGTTCGCCTCGGCTATTTGAAAAAGTTTCAATCCACGCACCCGTGAGGGTGCGACAGCGTGAGGAAATATCCATTAAGAGAGAACAGCGCAGAAGGCTTTTTGCGCCAACTTCTCTCCATCACAATATTCCGCACGACTTAAATTTTGTAATTGGATATGTCAAACTTCGTTTTCCAATGACTTACAGCAATCGCCGAACTTCCGGGGAATTCCTGTGAGCTTGGGGTTGGCGCAAATAGAACAGCAGATTTTCAACAAGTGTTGAGATCATTGTTTTCCGCCTGCCTGTACAACCTGCATCTCCTGAATGCTAGACATTCATTCATGCGCCGTCCAGCAACTTTTCCTTTCATTACAAGTTCTGGAAAACAGAAGGCCGTTCCGCCATAAGCGGAACGGCCTTGGAGTATTTACAATATTTAATTCCGCTAAGGAACATATTACCGCACACGGGCAATGAGCCAGTGCAACAGGTCCTTAACGGCGACGCGTTCTTGTTCCATGGAGTCGCGGTGGCGGATGGTCACCGTGTCTTTGAGGGAAGGATCGTTTTCTCCGAGGGTTTCGAAGTCCACCGTGATGCAGAAGGGGGTGCCCACTTCATCCTGGCGGCGGTAGCGGCGGCCAACGGCTCCCGTTTCATCGTAGAAAACGGTCATCCAGGGCTGGAGGGTCTTTTCAATTTCCCGGGCAATGCGTACCTGTTCCTCGTTTTTCTTGAGGAGCGGGAAGATGGCGGCCTTGATGGGCGCTATGCGGGGGACAAAGCGCAGCACCGTGCGCACGTCCTTTTTGTCCTTGTCGTCCACAAGCTCTTCTTCATCGTAGGCTTCACAGATGATGGCAAGCACGGTCCGGTCACATCCGGCGGAGGGTTCCACAACATGGGGAATGAATTTTTCCCGCGTTTCTTCGTCGAAGTATTCCAGGGGACGGCCGGAGCCTTTCTGGTGGCAGGTCAGGTCGTAGTCCGTACGGTAGGCGATGCCTTCCAGTTCCTGGATGCCGAAGGGGAATTCGTATTCCAGGTCATAGGTTTTTTTGGAGTAGAAGGCGCGTTCGTCATCCGGTACGTCCAGAATGTGGATGTGTTCACGGGGAACCCCCACTTCGTCGTAGAAACTGAGACGCTTTTCCAGCCATTCGTCCACCAGCCTCAGGCCGTCTTCCGGACGGCAGAAGTATTCGATTTCCATCTGCTCGAATTCACGGGAGCGGAAGGTGAAGTTGCGCGGATTGATTTCATTGCGGAAGGATTTGCCGATCTGGGCGATCCCGAACGGCAGTTTCACGCGGGAACTGTCCAGAATGTTTTTGTACTGGCAGAAGATGGATTGAGCCGTTTCCGGCCGCAGCCATCCGGTGGCGTTGGGATCGTTTTCATCGGAGGTGGCCCCGATGGTCGTCTTGAACATAAGGTTGAATTCGCGGGCTTCCGTCAGCAGGGAGCCGTTGGCGGGGTTGTACATGGTGGAGTCCGTGACGGGTTCCATACGCTCCCCCCGGAGCTCGATTTCCTTGTGGGATACGTCCTTGCCGGCCAGTTGCGCGTAGTACTGGGCCGCGGTTTTGCGGGCCTTGTCCGCCTGTTTTTCAGTTTCCACCAGCACGGAGTATTCCTTTTCCATGCTCCAGGAACCGTCCTTTTTTGCGGCTCCCGTGTAGAAGAATCCCATGCCGCTCTGGGCCGGCACCTGGTCGGCGCGCAGGCGTTCCTTGGTCAGCAGGCAGTCGCACATCGGGTCAGAGAAACCGCCCACGTGGCCGGAGGCCACCAGCACGGAGTTGTGGGTCAGGATGGAGCCGTCCATGCCCACCACATCGTCACGTTCCTGGACGGTTTTGCGCCACCAGTATTCCTTGAGGTTGCGCTTGAGCTCCACCCCCATGGGACCGTAGTCCCAGCAACCATTCAGACCGCCGTAGATTTCGGCTGCCTGGAAAATGAAACCTCGCCTTTTGCAAAGGCTTACAATTTTCTCCATTCGGACGGGATCTGTATTGGTTCTGTCTGCCATGATTGAATATAGGTTGGGTTGGCTGTGCGGGGGTATTGATGACCTCAAACGGAGGGCAGTGAAAGCAAAAAGCGTGTCTTCTCAAGAATTCCAGGGGAGGGGAATGTTCCTGAGCAGCTGGGAGTCATAGCCCGCTTCCACGAGCGTGCGGAAGGCTTCCATCGCTTCCGGAGTTACGGGCTGTTCCGTGGAGAATCCCTGCCGCGGGTATTCCAGGATTCTCTGGAAGTCCCCCACCATAGCGGAGACAACCAGCTCCTGCGGCAGTTCTGCGGTCAGATATCCCCGAAAAGTGACGGGAGGGGAGCTGACCGCCACCCGCGCTTCCGGCCACTGGGCCTGGAGCGTGGCCAGCGTCCGCCGTTCCATGTAGGGCTTTTGCAGGGCAATGAGGCTGACAGGCTCCCCGATTCCCGCCCGTTTCAGCACTTCCCGTGAGAAGCGGACATTTTCCCCGGTGTTGGTGGATTTGTTTTCTATCAGGATGCAGTTTTCCGGAACGCCCGCTTTAATGGCCGCCTCGGCAAAGAGTTCCGCCTCCGGGACGGCCCAGCCTCCCGTAAAGCGCCCCATGCCGCCGGAAAAAAGGATGACCGGAGCTAAATGCCGCTTATAGAGCTCCGCCGCATATTCCGCCACGCGTACGTCATTGCTGCCAAGCACGAAGATGAGGTCAGCCGGGTGGAGCTCCTGCCCGACGTGATGGTAATTCCACAAGATTTCTATGGCTTCATCCGGAGTCATCGCGCCTGTGTACTCAAGATTGGTCTCTCTGTAAATGACGGATTCACCACAGTCCGCATTTGCCCCATTCCAGTGCGGCCCAGCCCAGCAGAGCATTGGCCACGGCGTGCATCACGATGACGGCGCACAGGTTTTTCTGCCAGACAGCGAGCAGATACGCCAGCGAGCCGTAGATGAAGGCGCCGCAGTAGTCCACGGGCTGATGCACGGCCATGAAGCAGAGCGTAGTGATCCAGTACGCTTTCCAGGAGTGCGTGCCGAACGGGACTTTCCACGGATGGTCCGGATTGACCAGGAAGCGCATGAGGTATCCGCGCCAGAAGAGTTCCTCCACCACGGCCACCACGATGACGGCGCGGAAGAACCGCAACGCCAGAGCCGTCAGCCAGCTCCAGGATCCCGGAGCAAATACTGCCGAAGGATCAAATCCCTCCGGCCGGGCGTCGATTCCCAGCAGATAACGGTACCAGGGCCATTCCGGATGACCGAACCACGCATCGGGGCCGCCCGGCAGGCGGTCCGCCGCCATGGTAGGGGCCAGCCAGCACAGGATACCCAGCACGCCGAAGAGGATTCCCCACGCCGCAGGCTTTCCTTTCCAGTCCCAATCCACGGATTTTCTCCACCAGAGGACCAGAATGAAGCAGACAACGGCCTGGAGCGGGTAGAACCATTGCCCGGGAGCCCTTCTCCACCACGCGGCAACCGGATGGTCCCATTCCAGAAGGGGGGCGCCGAATTGCCAAAGGAGGGTGAATCCCATGAATACCGCGAACGGCGCCACATACGCCTTCGTTTTCTGGTACTCCAGGTCGGAGTTCATGAGAAGACCGGGTCAGGAGAGTGTCTTGACGAAGCGCTCCATGCGGTTGCAGGCTTCCTTGATTTGATCGTAGGCCGTGGCATAGCAACAGCGCAGGAAGCCTTCCCCGCTTTTCCCGAAGGCGGTACCCGGCACGGCCGCCACTTGTTCCTCCATCAGGAGACGTGTAGCGAATTCCTTGCTGCTGAGTCCGAATTTGGAGATATCCGGGAAGACGTAGAACGCACCGCCGGGCATATGGCAGTCCATTCCTATTTCATTGAAGCGCTTCACCAGGTAGTCACGCCGCTGGCGGTAGCTTTCCCGCATCTTGAGCATGGCATTCGTACCGTTTTCCAATGCCTCAATGGCCGCTTCCTGAGAGGTGATGGGCGCGCAAAGCATGGAGTACTGGTGGATTTTCATCATGGCGGAGATGAGGGGCTCCGGCCCGCAAGCGTAACCGAGGCGGAATCCCGTCATCGCAAAGGCCTTGGAGACGCCGTGCAGTAGCAGCGTGCGTTCCCTCATGCCCGGCAGGGCGGCGATGGAGACATGCTGCTTGCCGTCGTAACGCAGTTCGCTGTAGATTTCATCCGTCAGCACAATGAGATCGTGCTTGATGCAGATGCGCGCGATTTCCTGGAGGGTTTCCACCGGAGCCACGGCCCCGGTCGGGTTCGTGGGGAAGTTGAGCATCAGCACCTTGGTTCTGGGGGTGATGGCGGCTTCCAGCACGGCAGGATTGAGGGCGAAGAGATCCTGCTTGCTCGTAGGCACGGCGGTAGCCACTCCGTAAGCCATCCTGACGCTGGGCGCGTAGGAGACGTAGCAGGGTTCGTGGTACAGCACTTCATCCCCCGGATTCAGGACGGCGCGGAGAGCCAGGTCAATGGCTTCACTGACGCCCACTGTCACCAACACTTCGTTCAGCGGGTTGTAGTCCACATGGAAGAAACCGCGGACGTATTTGACAATGGCCCGGCGCAGGGATTCCAGGCCGTAGTTGGAGGTGTAGGAGGTATGGCCTTTTTCCAGGGAGTAAATGGCGGCTTCCCGGATGTTCCACGGCGTAACAAAGTCCGGTTCCCCGACGCCCAGGGAGATGATGTCCGACCTGCCCGTGACCAGGTCAAAGAATTCACGGATGCCGGAACGGGGTATGGAGCCTACCTGCTCCGCAATTTTATTCTGCCAGTTCATAGTGTTTCCTTTCTTGACGGCAGGGACTTACGGCGCAACGACGAGGCGCTCCGTCTGCGCGGGCGCTTCAAAGATACAGCCGTTTTTCTTGTAGGTTCTCAGATGGAAGTGCGTGGAGGTGGAGAGCACCCCTTCCAGCGTGGAGAGTTTTTCCGCTACAAACCGGGCAATGTCCCGCATGCTTTTGCCTTCCACCAGGACGAGCAGGTCAAATCCGCCGCTCGCCAGATAGCAGGAGGATACTTCGTCAAAGCGGGAGATGCGCATCGCCAGGCGGTCGAATCCGCCGTCGCGTTCCGGAGTCATCTTCACTTCAATGAACGCCGCCACCTTGTTATCGTGTTCGTATTCCTCGTTCACCACGGCCTGGTAGCCCACGATCAGCCCTTCCCGTTCCCATTGCTCGCGCTGGGCCCGCACGGCTTCTTCAGTCATGTCAAGACGTTCGGCCAATTCGCCATCGCTCAAGCGCGCTTGAGTCGCCAATAACTGTAAAAGAGGTGCGGAGGACATAAATTTTCAGAGATAAAAGACTCTTTTGAAGCGGGCGTGTCAAGGATACATATTCCGTAAGGATGACATCACACTATCCCCTACCATTTTATTCAAGTTCGTCATTTGAAGAGGGGATCATGCCTGTAAAAAAGGAAGGTCATTGCTATCAACATAATAAGAAGTGTTTCAAACATTCGTTAGAATTAATTTCAGAGAATAGTTGCCCTAATCCGCCTTTTGTGCCATAATAAAGTGCATAGACCTATAGCGTCCTTTTTCCGGGGAACGCTGGACACCAATTTTTATATGACAGTTTGACATTATGAGTATGGCACTTAATCCTGACAGGGCTACCCTGAACTTTCTCAATGCCTTCCCGGAAGAAATCCGGCTGCGCGGTGAAAAGCTGCAAAAAGACGGAGCAGTTACACAAATTTTCGGCAATCATTTATATATTCAGGGCCGTGTGGAAGACGCGCACGGCGTCCACCGGGTGAATCTCCGCCTTCAGGGGAACAGGTGGTTCGGAGCATGTTCCACGGAAGACGAAGATCTGGCGGGCGCGGCCATGTATGCCACCATGCTGGAACGCATGTACCGCGGCCAGGACCTTCCGGAATCCCCCAACGAACTGAACGACGTTCCCCTGCTCGACATTCTGGAAGAGAAGCTGGGCCGCGAGCTGGACGACAAGGAGGCTGATTACGTAGGCAAGCTGGAAAAGCGCTACCGCCGTTTCGCCATTGAGCAGGAAATCCATGACCACGACATGGTACGCCTGAATCCACGGTGGGAAATCACCACCTATGATCCGCTGGAGCTGTGGCCGGTCCCGCCGACGAATATTCTGGAATTCTGGAATTACATTGCCTATGCCTTCAACAAGAGGCGCTTGCCCTATCCGGAGTTCATGGAGAGCATCACGGACCTGGAAAAGGTGCAGCACAAGATTCACGAGTGGGAACGCTCACGGGAGGTAGGCACCTGGTACGACCGCATCCAGTCCGTCAACGAACGGCCGCCCCAGCCTCCGCGCGGCGAGTTGTTCATGCGGCTCGTCTCCACCATCAACGAAGGGCACTTCGAATACCGCCATTCCCTGAAGCAGGACTGGATTCCCGTCCGGGAAAAACAGGATCTGGAACATCTGGAAAACCTGCATGAACGCGCCGCCGTGCGCATGGACGCCCAGACGGAAATCCTGCTGGTGTCCCTGGCCGATTACGCCCATGAGGAAGACGCCCTGACGCTGGACCTGGACCAGGAGGCCGCCTGCGCCCTGATGAACAAGCTTTTCCACCAGCCCGCGCTGAAGGGATATCTGGTGAATCTGGATGAGAATTATTTCAAGGTGGTGGACGAACCGCTCAAGTGGGTCTGCCAGGACGATCCCATTGAGCCGGACTGCTACGCGCTTCAGCTCGTCACTTCCTCCGGCATCAACGTTTCCCACTCCGTCAGGCAGCTTCCCGGCCAGCAGGAATTGTACCAGTCCGACGAAACCGTTTTCCCCGGCCCTCCCCGCTGGCTGGAGAGCACGGAAGTGGAACCCCGCTATTCCATCCCCAAGCAGGTCATCGACAGCCTGGAAGGCGTGGAATTCCTCCGCAAGATCGGAGCCACCCTGCCCCCCAGCATGGAGGACCGCGTGGTGGACATCGACCTGCGCGGCAGCTTTGACATGAAGATCGTGCGCGGCCTCACCTCCGCAGAAACGGAACACGTGCTGTGCGAAGTGACCGCCACGGACGCTTCCGGCTACCGCACGGAAAAACTCGGCAAGGACGGCTGGGAAGTGGCTCATCAGGAACCCATGCGCAACAAGGCGCTCCTGCGCTTCATCCGCGAACACCTTTACCCCATCCCCGGCCTGCTGGAGGAGATGGGCTTTTCCTACGATCCCCAGGTAGGGGCTTTCAAGGCGCGCGTCACGCGCCAGTTCCCTGAAAAGTTTGCGGAATGGGCCAAGCACCTGCCCGAAGAACTGACCGTGAACATGGATGAGAAGCTCAAGACGCTGCTGGCGGACCCGGTGGCGGCGGCCGTCCGGTTCGAGGTAGTCAACCAGGAGATCGACTGGTTCGACCTCCGCATCGTCATTGACGTGGAGGGCGTCCAGCTTTCCAAGGAACAAATCCGCGCCCTGGTGGCCGCCAGAGGCGGCTACGTCCGCATGGACGACGGCGGCTGGATGCGCCTGGAAATCAAGCTGGACAACGACCAGCGCGACGCCGTTACCCGCCTGGGTCTGGACCCCTTCGACCTTTCCGGGGAAACCCACCGCATGCACGCCATGCAGCTCGCGGACCCCAAGGCCGCGGAAGTGTTCGACCCGAAGGCATGGAAACGCATCAAGGACCGTACCGCGGAAATCCAGATCGACGTCAAACCGGACGTTCCCAGCCAGCTTCAGGCTACCCTGCGCCCCTACCAGATCGACGGCTTCCACTTCCTGGCCTACCTGGCCACGAACGGGTTCGGCGGCATTCTGGCGGACGACATGGGCTTGGGCAAAACCATCCAGTCCATTACTTACGTTCTGTGGCTGCGCGAGGAATACGCACGCAAGAACAAGTCCAGGAAAAAGCTCGCCGTTCCTCCGGTACTCATCGTGTGCCCCAAATCCGTGCTGGATGTATGGGCGGGGGAAACGGAGAAATTCGCCCCCGGCGTGCGCGTTCTCGTCATCCGCAGCAAGGACCAGGCCAATCTGGAGGACATCAACAAGAATTACGACATGGTCGTGGTCAACTACGCCCAGCTCCGCGTCTGCGGAGAAACCCTGAACCAGATCAAATGGCTCACGGTCATTCTGGACGAAGGCCAGCAGATCAAGAACCCGGATTCCAAGGCCGCCAAGGCCGCGCGGGACATCGTTTCCTACAACCGCCTCGTCCTCTCCGGCACGCCTATTGAAAACCGCCTGCTGGACATGTGGTCCCTCATGGCTTTCGCCATGCCCGGCGTGCTCGGCTCCCGTTCCTACTTCAAGAAAAGGTTCGACAAGCGCAAGGACCCGCAGAGCCAGAACCGCCTGGCCGCCCGCCTGAAGCCTTTCCTGTTGCGCCGTACCAAGTCCCAGGTGGCAAAAGACCTGCCGCCCAGAACGGAAGAGGAAGTGTACGCCAAGATGGAAGGCATCCAGAGCCAGCTTTACAAGGCGGAACTGCGCCGCATTCAACAGGCCCTGCTCGGCCTGGATTCGGACGAATCCGTGAAGAAGAACAGCTTTGCCATTCTTCAGGGCCTCATGCGCCTGCGCCAGATTTGCTGCCATCCCGGCCTGGTGGACCCGAAGTACGCCAAGGAGGACAGCGCCAAGATGACCGCCCTGTTCTACCTGCTGGACCAGCTCCGGGAGGAAGGGCACAAGGTGCTCGTCTTTTCCCAGTTCGTTTCCATGCTGGAAATCATCAAGAATCGCCTGGAAGCGGAGAACCGTCCGCTCAACTACCTCACGGGCCAGACCAAGGACCGCCGCGGGGAAATCGAAAAGTTCCAGACGACCAAGGACCCGTCCGTCTTCCTTCTTTCCCTGAAAGCCGGGGGCGCCGGCCTCAACCTGACTTCCGCCTCCTACGTCATTCTGTACGATCCGTGGTGGAACCCGGCTGTGGAAAGCCAGGCCATCGACCGTACGCACCGCATCGGCCAGAAGAACAAGGTAATCGCCTATCGTCTTCTGACGAAGGATTCCGTGGAAGAGAAAATCCGCATCCTCCAGCACCAGAAGAACCAGCTGGTTGCCAACGTGCTTGGAGACGAAGGCTTCACGTCCAGCCTCGGCATTGACGACCTGAACTTTATCCTCAACCACGGGGACGACGAGGAAGGTTAAAGCCGTCCGGCACTGCCGGATGGCAGTGGTCCATGATGAAAGACCAGAAAAAGGGCAGGATTCCTATTCCCGCCCTTTTTTCATCATCGGTTTTGGCACTGTTTCAGCGGCATGGCCGCTGAAATGTCCATTCGCCAGGCAGCATCACCAAGTCAGGCTGACGGGGTCCGTATGGTAGAGCATGCCGCCCTCGTCCCGGACAAGAAGCGTGAGCTGGATGCGCGCGGGAAGGCGAAGCATCTGAAGGCCGTTGAAGGCGAAAATCTGCCCCTGGCACAGCAGGGGGCGGGAACCGAAGAGTTCATCCCCCTCAATGACCTGCGTGCCGTCCTGGTGGGAACGGACGGTCCACTTTTTGCCGATGATGCGCACGGCCCCGTCCCCCATGTTGCGGATGCTCACATTGTAGGGCACGGGGATGCGCCCGTCGTCGCCCGCCATTTGCTGCAATTCCTGATCCTGGGAATACAGATTGCGCGGAGAAAGACGCACGTCCAGGCTCGTCAAGAGGGGAAGCACCATAAGGAACAGGGAGAGTTATGATTCCGCGGGCGCCAGCGCCGCCTTCATCAGCTCCAGCGTCGTCTTGCGCAGGGCTTCCACTCCCGCCTTCGTAGGCTTGGCTCCTGGAGCCAGCGTCATCTGCTCCTGCAACGTGGTCAGTAGTTCCATGATTTTGCCGATGTCCCGGCGTTCCTTCATTTCCGGCTCCACTCCGTCCAGAATGTAATGGAAGTATTCCGGCACGTCCGGCTGAAAAATGACTTTGGCCTTGTCTTCGGAGAATTTGTTGTCCAGGGCCGCCGTAGCGGCATCCAGCGCCCGAATCCAGCCGCCCAGGCCGATCAGGTTAGCCATGTCGGAATCACGCAGGGAGGCAAGCTCCTGCTCCACGTCGGACTGGATCAGGGCCAGGTTGTTCTTGAAACTGCCCAAATCGCCGTCCTCCGCATTTTTCAGCAGGCTGGCGGCGTGGCGGTTTACGCGCTCTCCGGCTCCTATCGCCTTCGCGTAGTTGGAGAGGTCCAGCGCAATGGGCTTCACTTCGTTCATCTTGCCGCACTGCACGATGACAAAGCCGTCCGCCATCATTCCTCCCAGTTGAAGAGCCAGTGAGCAGCGGTCCATCGGCGGCCGTTCCGGACGCGGACGCAGGGCCGCGTTTTCCGGGATTTCCGGCAGTCCCTCCAGGTCTTCAAAAATCTTGCGGATGGACGGGGCGGTAAATTCGTTGATTCCCAATTCCTCATTCATATGGGAGTCGTCCAGAAGGCGCTCCGGAATGGCCGGCTGGGACTGCCTGTCAGGCTGCGGAAGCTGGATGTCCAGCACGGCGCCGTCCCTTTCAGGCGCTTCTTCCCCGGGATCGGCAAATGCCATTCCCCCCGTCACGGATACGGCCGCGGCCAGCAGATAAAATCTCTTCATAACAATATTCAAAAAGGTTAGGCAAAACTGAATATGTCTTGACTCTCGGCTTATGGTGTCTTATACGGGCGTCGCGTCAAGGAAATCCCTTGCGTCTGACGCAAAAAGGATATTGAACAACCCATCCGCCCTGCATGAACTACAATTTTATCTGGCTCTTGTGCTATCTTCTAGTCCTCGTAGGCCTCGCCGGCTACGGTTTTCACCGCCTCACCATCGTTTACCTTTACTGGAAGAACCGCAACAACAAGCCGCAGCCCAAATCCCGCTTCCGGGAGCTTCCCGTGGTCACGGTCCAGCTTCCCATGTTCAATGAAAAGTTCGTTGTGGACCGCCTTCTGGAATCCGTCGCCGCCCTGGACTACCCCAAGGACAAGCTGGAAATCCAGATTCTGGACGATTCCACGGACGATACGACGGAACAGTGCTACCGGAAGGTGGAGGAATTGAAGTCCCGCGGCTTTGACGCCGTCTGCATTCACCGCACGGACCGCACCGGTTTCAAGGCCGGAGCGCTGGAAGCGGCCACCAAGGTTGCCAAGGGAGAATTCCTGCTGATCCTGGACGCCGACTTCGTCCCGGAACCCGACCTTCTGCAAAAGACCATTCATTATTTCACGGATGAAGGCGTCGGCCTCGTCCAGACCCGCTGGGGCCATATCAACCGGGAATACAACCTTCTTACCCGCGTCCAGGGCATGTACCTGGACGGCCACTTCGCCATGGAACAGACGGCCCGCAACCGTTCCGGACGCTTTTTCACGTTCAACGGCACTGCCGGCATCTGGCGCAAATGCGTGATCGGCGACGCAGGCGGCTGGTCCCACGATACGCTGACGGAGGACATGGACCTTTCCTACCGCGTCCAGCTCAAGGGATGGCGCTTCATTTACCTGAACGACGTAGTAACCCCCGCGGAACTTCCTGTGGACATGGACGGCTTCAAGTCCCAGCAGCACCGCTGGACAAAGGGCTCCATCCAGGTCTGCCAGAAGATACTGCTGGACATCTGGCGTTCCAAGGCTCCGTTGAAAGCCAAGGTGGAGGCCACCACCCACCTTACCTGCAATTATTCCTACCTTCTTCTGGCCCTGCTCTGCTTCCTGGTGTACCCCATCTGCACGCAGCGCATCCCGGAAAATGAAACGGTGGTCATGTGGTTCGTGAACGTCGCCCTGTTCTTCCTGACCAGCGTGGCCGTCTGCATCTTTTACATGAGCGCCCAGATCGTGGTGCGTCCCAAGTCCTGGTGGAAGGAACTTCCCTACCTGCCTCTTCTGCTCACCCTGAGCGTGGGCATGGCGGTCAACAACGCCAAGGCCGTTCTGGAAGCCATCTTCGGCCACCAGTCCGCCTTTGTCCGCACGCCCAAGTACGGCGTGGAACAGAAGGAAAACAGGCAGCATGTCTCCCAGCTCAAGCGCAACGGGTACAAGGCGATCAAATCCGTCGTCATTCCCGTGCTTGAAATCGCCTGCGGCACTTTCTTCCTGAACCTGATCATCCTGATGATACGCCAGGGCCACTATATTTCCCCCATCCTGATGATTCCCTTCCTGGGATTCTATTACACCGGGTTCTGCTCCCTGGGCCGCATGATTTCCAATCTGATGCCCGCCCGGCAAACCGCCAAAGCCAAGAACTAGCCGCCTCCCATGCCTGCGCCTCTCTCGCAAGCACGCCTGATTCAACTGACCGTTACCGCTGTTGCGGTGCTCGGTGCCCTCGTTTCCTGCACCGGCAGGGACTACCAGCCTACTGCCATCGTCAAGGACGGCGTGGTCGTCAGCGTCCGGGACCAGAAAATGGCCGTCATGCGCGGCGGCAAGGTCGTAAAGACCTACCCGGTCAGCACATCCAAATTCGGACTCGGGGACGGCAAGGGAAGTTGCCGTACTCCGCTGGGCGCGCACCGGATTGCCGCCAAGATAGGGACAAACCAGCCCAAGGGCATGGTGTTTAAAAGCCGGAAGCCCACCGGGGAATGCGTGGCGCCGAATTCTCCCGGCCGCGACCCTATCGTCACGCGCATCATGTGGCTGAAGGGCGTGGAATCCCGCAACCGGAACGCCTATTCCCGCCTGATCTACATTCACGGAACGGCGGAGGAACGCACCATCGGCACTCCCGCCTCCTACGGTTGCATCCGCATGAAGAGCGACGACGTGTATGAAGCTTTCAACCTGGTCAATACTGGAGACCCCGTGGTGATTGAACGCTGCTCCATCAGCGCCTCCCTGAAAGCGCTGGAAGAGGCGGAAAGAATGCAGAACACCCCCCTTCTGGTCATGGCCCCCGCCCCGGCAGCCGCAGAGCCCCACAATACGGCTTCCCTGGTTTCCTACCGCCACCGGTCTTTCCGCCCCCCTGCCGTGGCCCTGACGCACAAGCAGACCACCGCCAAAAAGAAGGCCGCCTCCCGGACTCAAACCATACAGTCCCGCAAGGCGAAAAGCGGCAAGTCCGCGTCCCGCTCCTCCAAAACATCGCGGTCCCGCCGCGGCTGATTTTTCTCCGCCCGGCTTCCTTCCTCTCCCGGCATGCCTGACACGGCTGTTTGAACGCGCGGTTGCGCGCCTTCGTCACATTTGTTAACATGCGCATATGGAGATGATGGAACACGAAGATATCAGCAACGCTAATCTGGCCGGGCATCTGCTGGTGGCCGCTCCCTACCTGGAAGGCGGTGGATTCCACCATTCCGTCATTTTCCTGAGCCGGGTGGAGGAGGAATTCGTCATCGGCTACATCCTGAACCATCCGGCCAACATGACCGTAGGAGACGTAGCTCCCAGCACGGACATTCCTGCGTCCCTTTATTCCGTCCCCATCTTCAAGGGCGGTCCGGTGGAGCGCAACCAGCTCATTTTCGCCGCCTTTTCCCGTACGGAGGAAAAATTGCGCGTCCAGTTCCACCTTCAGGAGGAGCAGGCGCTGGAATATGCGGAAGACCCCCATGTCATGCTGCGCGCCTATGTGGGGCACAGCGGATGGACGCTGCCCCAGCTGCGCAGGGAGCTGAACGACCGCGCGTGGTACGTTTCCCCCATGGTTCCGGACCTTTGCCTGGAGCCGGATTATTCCAAGGTGTGGGCCATGGCCATGCGCCGCCTGTCCCCGCTGCACCAGATCATGAGCCACGCGCCCGCACAGCCTTCCTTGAACTGATACCACCCGTCATGAGCATCCAACAAAACCTGGAACACATTATCTCCCGCATCCGCGCCGCGGAAGCACGCGCCGGACGCCCGGAAGGGTCCGCCAGCCTGGTAGCCGTCAGCAAAACGTTTCCGGCCTGCGACATCCGGACCTGCTATGATGCGGGACAGCGCGTCTTCGGAGAAAACAGGGTTCAGGAAGCCCTGGAAAAGATTCCCGCCCTGCCTCCGGACACGGAATGGCACCTTATCGGCCCCCTCCAGCGCAACAAGGTGCGCAAGGCCCTGGAACATTTCACGCTGATCCATGCCGTGGATTCCCTGCGCCTGGCGCAGTTCCTGGACACGGTAGCGCAGGAGACGGGCAAACGCCCCCGCATCCTGCTGGAAGTCAATGTCGGGGCGGAAGACAGCAAATTCGGGTTCTCCCCGGAGCTTCTGGAACAGAAGTGGGAAGAACTGGCACGGCTCGGCCATATCGAGATCGCCGGCCTGATGTGCATTCCCCCTCCCGTGGATGACCCGGAAGAGGCTCGGCCCTATTTCCGCCGCCTGCGGGAGCTGAGGGATTCCCTGGCCGCCAAAAGCGGAATGCCGCTTCCGGAGCTGTCCATGGGCATGAGCCATGACTTTGAAACCGCCGTGGAGGAAGGAGCCACCCTCGTCCGCGTGGGCACGGCCATTTTCGGAGGCAGGACGTATGCCCCGGCGCCGTCATTTTAATTGGACAGAAGGAATTGCGGCGTGTAGGGTTGCTGAAGAGGGAGGGAAAGCCCCGGACGGTTTTTTTGATTTCATAGCCCATGCTGACAGGAGGGAAAAATGTGATTCCGCATGCGGTGCGGGACGTAGCGGATGCCGCCGCGGCATTTTCCGCTCGCATTGGTCCGGACAGGCATTTCGATTCCCAGAAGGATGTGGAGGAAGCGCTGGAGGAATGCTGCACTCCGCAGAATGTCACCGTCGTCGGCCTGACGGGGTCCGGCAAGTCCTCCACGCTGGACGCCCTGGCGGGGGAATATTTCTGCTCCCGCGTTTCCAGCGAAGCCACCCTGATACGCTGGCAATACAAGCCCAACCCCGCCCCGCACACCCATGAATGGGTGGAGGACCGCTTCTACCCGTCGGATTCCCTGCTGAATCTGGAATTCTGGGACACCATCGGCCTGGAACAGCCCGCCGCCCCCCAGCGGCTGAAACACATCGTCCCCAAGTCGGACGCCGTGCTGGTCGTCATTTCCGCCAAAGACGGCAATGAACCCGCCATTTGGGAGTATTTGAAAACGCTGGAGGAACGGCTCCATTCCCGCATGGTGCTGGTCATCACCCACGCGGAGCTTCTGCCTTTTGAACAGCTTCAGGCGCTGAAGGAGGAGATGCGCTCCGTCTCCCGGGAACATCTGGGCGTTCAGCTTCCCCTGTACCCCATCACTCCCGCCGGGGAGCGCGCGGGCGAGGGAGTGGAAGCCCTGAGAACCTGCGTGCAGGAGGTTCTGAAACGGAGCCCCCTGACGGACAGGCGCGTGGAACGCCTGCTGCTGGCCACGGACCGCCTGCTGGAGGAACAGGGGAAGGTACTCAATGAACTGCACCGCCTTTCCAAGCTGGATTCCGGCTTCCTGACTTCCATTGACCGGGAAATCGACCGCATCCAGCTTCAAATGGAGGAGGAAATGCCCGCAAGGCTGAAGGCATACGCGCAATACGTCCAGGATTGCGTGCCGCGGCTGGGTAAAAAGTCCGCCCGGCAGCTGGGACGCTTCCTTTCCATCAGAAGGACGATGATCCTGCACAAGCTTCCCCCCGTCATCGACGAATGGTTTTATGAACTGGTCAAGTCGGGCATCGAAGAACGGCACGCCTACTACAACAAGGAGTTTCTCAACATCTGCCAGACACACTGGAACCACGTGCGCCCGCGCGTCAGGGAGCAGTGGGATTGCGACATCGGGGAATTCCCGGCAGCCCGGCTCCAGGCGGACCTGGAGGTGTACAAGGAACGGCTGGGACGCTCCGTGTACATGCCGCTGAAGGATTTCGGCATCAAGCCGTGCCTCAGCAAGCTGTTCCTGGACCAGGAAGACGTGATGCGGACGGAACTTAAGCTGATGCTCGTCATGGTCATTCTGGGCGCGTTGCTGGGCAGCTTCGGGGAACACGGGGCGGGATTCGCCTGCCTGGGCGTGGCTCTGGTCCTGTGGCTGGGGAGCAATCTGGGACTGGCCTGGATGCAGTACCGGCTGTCCAAGCAGATCGTCTCCGCGGCGTCTGAAATGAGCATTGCGATTGACTGCGGCCTGCGCACTCCCCTGTATGAAGCCATGATCAGCGGCCTTTCAGATTACCGCAAACTGTACGCGGATATCCGCGGCCAGGTGGCCGGAGGCGTGGAGCACCTGACGCCCCTGCTCAATGCACGCTATGACCTGTTCTACAAGCTGACCGTGCAGAAGCACCGGTTCCGCATTTAACCCCCCTACTTTTCCAGGCGCCCTGCCCGCTCCGGGGAATTTCCGTTTTCCCTTCCATTCGCACTTCCGCAAACGGGCTTTTGCGGAATATTGCGGAATACGCAGCTATGCGCATTACTCCATGCCGGGGATGACGACCATGTCCACCTTTTTGTCGTGCGGTTCCACAGGCAGGTCGTCCAGAAGCTGGCAGGGAAAGCAGACGCCGACCAGTGGAACGCCTCGCGCCGGACCGGCCAGCAGGGTATCGTAAAACCCCCCTCCGTAGCCCAGCCTTCTTCCATCCCGCGTGAAGGCGGCTCCCGGCAGAACAATCAGGTCCAGTTCCCCCGCGTGCAGTTCCGGACATGCCGGACCGGGTTCCCGGATGTCCCAGCTGCCCGTGACGAATTCCCCGCCATGGCACACGCGGTGAAAACTCAACCGGCGCCCTTCATGCACCAAAGGAAAATACCATTCCCGTTCCGGCATCATGTCCAGCAGGGGCAGCAGGTCCACCTCCCCCGGTCTGGCGGCAAAGACGGCCACGCGCCGATAGTCCTTTTCCCGTGCCAGGGCCGCCAATTTCCGGCAGATGTCCAGGGACACGGCCTGCCGGGCGGCGGCGTCCAGTTCCGCAATCCTCCCGCGGATCATGCGGCGCAGTTCCCGCTTGGCGGCCGGCAGTCCTCCTATTGTTCCGGATTGGGGTGCTTCGCTTTCCATTCCAGCAGGCTTTTAAGAAACACGCTTTCCAGTGAATTGCGGGGGTGCCCGTCCTCCAGCCACACGGCGCGCCCGTCTTCCCGTACCATTTTTTTCAATTCCTCCAGAAGGCGGGGGGAGGCGTGTTCCAGCAGGATTTCCTGCTTGTCGGAGTCCCTCGTCAGTTCGTTCATGGAGCCTTCCGCAATGAGAAGGCCCTTGAAGATGATGCCCACCCGGTCGCACACTTCCTGAACCTGCTCCAGAAGGTGGGAGCACAGGAATACGGTCATGCCGCGGTTCTTGAGATTTTCAATGATGTTCCGGATGTCCCGGGAACCGAGGGGGTCCACCCCGGCGGTCGGTTCGTCCAGCACCACCAGGCGGGGGGACTGCACCAGGGCCTGGGCCATGCCGATGCGCTGGAGCATTCCCTTGGAATAGCCGCCCAGACGGCGGTCCGCGGCGTCCGACAGTCCCACCAGATCCAGCAGTTCCCTTACTTTTTCCTTCAGGCTTCTGCCACTGAGTCCGCACAACTTTCCGTAAAAAGCCACGGTTTCCGCCCCGGTCAGGAATTTGTAGAAGTACGGGTTTTCCGGCAGAAAGCCCACTTCCTCCCTGCTGTCCGGGGACAGGCTGGATTTGCCGAAGATGGAGCAGGAGCCCTGCGTGGGCCTCACCAGCCCCAGCAGGGCCTTCATCAGCGTGGATTTTCCGGATCCGTTGGGACCGATGAGGCCGTACACCTCCCCCTGCCGGATGCTCATGTCCACCCCGCGCACGGCGTGCACCACGGGCTTGCCCAGACCCGTCTTGAAGGTCTTGTGCAGGTTGACTATTTCAGCGGCGGCAGGCTGGTCCATAAAAGGGGGGGATTACCGTTTGATCTGCCCCAGGCGGCGCAGAAGTATCTGGCTCATTTCTATTCCCTTGGTGAACAGTTCCACGGAGAAGTTTTCATTGGGGGAATGGATGCGTGCATCCGGCAGGCACATGCCCAGCATCAGCGCATCCGCTCCCAGCACGTTTTTCATTTCCTCAATGATCGGGATGCTGCCGCCTTCACGCACCAGCACCGGCTTGCGCCCGAAGGCTTCCTCCAGGGCCTGCTGCGCGGCGAGGCCGAATTCGGAGTTGGGATCGCAGACATAGGCCCTGCCGCTGTGCTCCCGCTTGAATTCCACGGACACTCCCCTGGGCGTATGCGTTTTCACGTGCTCTTCCAACAGGGATTCGATCCGTCCCGGATCCTGTCCCGGCACCAGGCGGCAGGATATTTTGGCAAAGGCGCGGCTGGGAATGATCGTCTTGCTGCCCTCTCCCTGGTAGCCGCCTCCGATGCCGTTGAGCTCCAGCGTAGGACGCGCGTAAATGCATTCCGCTCCGGTAAACCCGGCTTCCGTCACCACGGTATCCACTCCCGTCAGCTTCGCCAGTTCTTCGTTGCTCATGCCGGGCACCGTGGCCCACATGCTGCGTTCCCAGGTGGCAATGGGTTCCACGCCGTCATAAAATCCCTTCACGGCCACGCGGCCTTCTGAATCATGGAAGGAGGAAATGATTTCCGCCAGAGCGGTGACGGGGTTGGCTACCGCCCCGCCGAACACGCCGGAATGCAGGTCGGCGGATGGTCCCTTCACGATGATTTCCGCGCCTGCCAGACCGCGCAGGCCGTAGGAAAAGGTGGGGGCGTCCGGAGCGGCCATGCCGGTATCGGAAACAACGATGACGTCGCAGGCCAGTTCATCCCTGTGTTCCTTGAGGAACAGGGAAAGGCTGCCGCTGCCGACTTCCTCCTCCCCTTCCAGCAGAAAGATCACGTTCACGGGCAAATGGCCGCCGTTCTGGCGCTGGAGTTCCTCCACCCCCAGAATATGAGCGAACAATTGACCTTTGTTGTCCGTGGCTCCACGGGCGTAAATTTTGCCGTCGCGCACTTCCGGTTCAAAGGGGTCGGATTCCCACAGCTCCACCGGATCCACGGGCTGCACGTCGTAATGACCGTAAATCAGCACGGTCGGCCTGCCTTCTTCCCGGGGGCTGCGCCCCACCACGACGGGATGCCGGTGCGTCTTGTGCGCCACGGCCTCAAATCCCATGCCGGAAAGCTTGTCCACCAGCCAGTCCGCGCAGTCGCTCACATCCCGGGCATGCTCCTTCTGCGCGGAGATGCTGGGAAACCTTAACAACGTAGCCAATTGATCCAGTCTGTTCATGGCACCATGAGACCATGCCTGGGCCCTCAAATCAACAGGTAAAGTGTGGCATTCCCTTCCGGAACGAGGCTTTTTTCAAAAAAATGGGCCATCGGGGCAGTCCGGGAATATATTTGATTGCCCTGAAGCGTCGTTTGTCCCTTTAATAAGCCCATGTTCAGCAAATCCAAAGTGAAAAAAGTGGATTTCGTCACCCTGTCCAAATTTTACGGCAAATACAAGGAAGCCCTCCAGCTTGAGCTGATCAACAGCCCGGCGGGCCTTACCCGCCACATTTGCGAACCGGCTCTCAACCGCCCCGGACTGGCTATCGCCGGGTTTTACTCCTACTTCGCCAACAAGCGCATCCAGGTATTCGGCTCCGCGGAGCTGGCCTACCTCCAGAAACTGCCGGAAGGCATGCGCAAATCCCGCATCCAGCGCATGTTCCGGTGCGAGGTGCCGGGCATCGTTTTTTCCCGGGACCAGGACCCACCCCAGGAGATCGTGGAACTGGCTGACGAGGCCGGGGTCTGCGTCTTCCGCACCAGCCTGGTTACCATGAAATTCGTCAACTCCGCCACCATCATTCTGGAAAACGAATTTGCGGAAAGCATGACCTTGCACGGCTGCATGGTGGACGTGCGCGGCGTGGGGGTGCTGATACGCGGCAAGAGCGGCGTGGGGAAGAGTGAAACGGCCCTGGGCCTGATCGAACGCGGGGCGGCTCTCGTGGCGGACGACATGGTTTACGTGCGCAACGTGGGCGGAGAACTAGTGGCAAGTGCGCCGGAGATGAGCCGCGGCTTCATGGAAGTGCGCGGCCTGGGCATCGTCAACATCACTACCCTGTTCGGGCTGAAGTCCCTGCGCCACAACAAGCGGCTGGACCTCATCGTCACGCTCATTCCCGCCAGGGACCAGGAACAGCTGGACAGGCTGGGTCTGGAGAGGGAAGGTCTTGAAGTTCTGGGAGAAAAAGTATTGCACGTCCAACTTTCCGTGGCCCCCGGCAGGGATATAGCGCGCTTGGTGGAAGTGGCCGCCATGGACTACCATCTCAAGGACATGGGCATCGATATGGCCGGAGAGTTCAACCGCCGCCTCATGTCAAACTTCCCGGCCCCGGAAAGCGACGACTGACAAAAAACTCTTGGAAAAAAGCTCTTATTAGTGTACTTACCGTTTTAGCAACCGCTTCACCCCTTACTTCTATTTCCATGGTTACCAAGGAACTCACCATCATCAACAAACTCGGCATTCATGCCCGCCCGGCTGCTCAATTCGTCAAACTGGCCAGCAGCTTTGATGCAGACATCGTCGTGGAAAAGGATGGCGAAGAAGTTGACGGAAAGAGCATTCTGGGCCTCATGATGCTGGCCGTGGGACACGGTTCCAAGATCACCGTCACGGCTGAAGGGAAGGACGAGCAGCAGGCGCTCGACGCGCTGGAAGACTTGGTCGCCCGCAAATTCGAAGAAGATTGAACATATTCCGGCTCATGGCCATGAGTCCGGGCCAGAAAGCCCGCAGATGATTCAGGAACCCATTTCCACGGAAGAAATACATCTCCAGGGCATTCCTGTTTCTCCCGGCATCGCCCTCGGTAAAATCAGGATCCAGATCAAGGGGTCCAAGGAACCGGTCGCCTACGACATTGAGCCGGACGAGGTGGATTCCGAATTGGTGCGCTTTCACCGCGCCCTTCAGACGACCGCGGTGCAGATCAGGGCCCTGCGCGAGCGCATGATCCAAATTTCCGGGGAAAAGGAAGCCGCCATTTTTGACGCCCACATTCTCCTCCTCCAGGACAAGATCATCCTCGACCAGGTCCGCACGGAACTGGCCAGGCGCCTCCAGAACGTGGAGCATATCTTCTACGTGGTCATGCAGAACTACATGGAAGTCCTGCGCCGCGTGGACGACCCCTACCTGCGGGCCAAGACCGCGGACATGGAGGACATCATGCAGCGGGTGATCGACAACCTGCGCAGCACGGAACCGCCGGAGGAAGACGAGGAGGACGGGGAAGAGCCCGAAATCCTCGTGGCGTACGACCTGACGCCTTCCGACACCGCCGCGGTGGACGCCAGCCAGATTCACGGATTCGCCACGGAAATAGGGTCCTCCGTTTCCCATACGGCCATTCTTGCGCGTTCCATGGGCATTCCCGCCGTGGTGGGGCTGGAGCAGGCGCTGCTGAATGTGGAAAGCCACGCTCCGGCCATTCTGGACGGCTACAAGGGCGTCCTTATCCTCAAGCCTTCCACGGAGACCGTGGAATACTACAAGCGGCTCCAGGTGGAGAAGGAAAAGGCGTACAAGGCCCTGGAAGCCCTGCGGGACCTGCCCACCGTCACCCGGGACGGCCGCAGCATCCGGCTCTCCGTCAACGTGGAATTCCCCCATGAATACTCCGGCATCAAGGAGGTGGGCGCGGAAGGCGTAGGGCTGTTCCGCACGGAGTTCTTCCTGCTGGGCAATCCATCCGGCATGCCGGATGAAGAGGAGCAGATGCACTATTACAAAAAACTGGCGGAAGGCTGCGCCCCTCACGGCGTCATCTTCCGCACGCTGGATTCCGGAGGCGACAAGCTGCCCTGCGAACGGCTCGACACTCCGGAACCGAACCCCTTCCTGGGCTGGCGCGGCATCCGCGTTTCCCTGAGCCGTCCGGAACTGTTCAAGCAGCAGCTCCGCGCCATTCTGCGCGCCTGCGCGGACACGCCCGGCTGCGGCATCATGTTCCCGATGATTTCCGGCTATACGGAAGTAATCACCGCCAAGCACATCCTCCAGGAATGCAGGGAAGAGCTGGAACGGGAAAAAATCCCCTACGCGCGGGACTTGAAAGTGGGCATCATGATTGAAGTCCCCAGCGCCGCCATCATGACGGACGTGCTTGCGAAGGAAGTGGACTTCTTTTCCGTGGGAACCAACGACCTGACACAGTACACAATTGCCGTGGACAGGGTCAACAACCGTGTGGCCAACATGTTCCGCCCCACGCACCCGGCCGTGGTGCGCATCATCGGCATGACGATTGCCGCCGGTGACAAGGAAGGCATCCCGACGGCCATCTGCGGGGAAATGGCGGGTGACATCACCCTGCTGCCCCTTCTGGTGGGGCTGGGGGCCACCTCCATGTCCGTGGGCGTCCACCTGGTTCCCATCATCCGCTACGCCATCCGCAATCTGGACTACGGCCAGTGCCGGGAGATGGCCGGGAAAGCCCTCTGCGCTCCCAACAGCCGGACCATTGTCAATTTGAGCCTGGCCCTGGCCCGGGAATCCTATCCGGCCCTGTTCGAATAAAACCGGAGCACGGCCGGGAAACCGTTCTATCCCGCATCCGGCAAAAAACATGGCTGGGCAGACATGCAATCTTGACAGATTCACGCGTCACGTGCGTTATATTATTATCAGCATTTTCACCATGAGATATTCCAAAACCGCCGCCTCTCTCGCCCTGTGCCTGCTCGGCACTGCCTTTTCCGCCTCCGCAGCGACTCCGGCGGCAACTGCCCCGGCCGCCCAGAAACGCCCCAACATCATTTTCTTCCTGGTGGACGACATGGGCTGGCAGGATACCTCCCTGCCTTTCTGGAGGGAAGCCGACGGCACGCCCAAACCCACCTTCCTGAACAAACGCTACCGCACACCGAACATGGAGGCCCTGGGCAAACAGGGCATGGTCTTTACGGATGCCTATGCCCAGCCCATCTGCTCCCCCAGCCGATGCAGCCTCATGTCCGGAATGAACTCCGCCCGGCACCGCGTGACGAACTGGACGCTTCTGCGGGACAAAACCACGGATGCAAGCCACAAGGTGCTGCAAGCGCCTCCGGACTGGAGCGTCAACGGCATTCAGCCGGCAGGCACCAAATCTTCCGGCACCACCCGTCTGCCGCTGACGGAACAGGAAATCCGGTACAAAATGGACAAACCCTTCACTCCCGTCCTGGCTCTCCCTGCCCTGCTCAAGAAACAGGGATACACGACCATTCACTGCGGAAAGGCCCACTTCGGCAGCAAGGAAACTCCAGGAGCCAACCCCAAGCTCTTCGGGTTCGACTACAATATCGCCGGTACGGAAATAGGAGGTCCTGCGGATTACCGGGGCTCCCAGAAATACGGCACCGGCAATTTCCACGTCCGGGGCCTGGATGAGAACAATTATTACGAAAACGACACTTTCCTGACGGAAGCGCTTACCCTGGAAGCTCTCAAACGCCTGGACGCCATCCGCAAGGACCCCAGGGAGGCCAACAAGCCTTTCTACCTTTACATGTCCCATTACGCCATCCACGCCCCTTTCAACATGAACGGCTATGACAAGCGTTTTGCGGAAAACTATTCCAATCCCAATGACGGCCACAAATGGTCCGATAACGAGAAGAGGTATTCCGGCTTGATCGAAGGGATGGACAAGAGCCTGGGCGATATCCGGGAATACCTGAAAAAGAACAATCTGGATAAAAACACCATCATCATTTTCATGGCGGACAACGGCGGCTTGGCCATCAGCGGACGCATGGGCAACAAGGAATCCAACTATCCCCTCAGTTTCGGCAAGGGGTCCAACCGCGAGGGAGGCATCCGCGAGCCGATGATCGTGTATTGGCCCGGTGTCACCAAGGAGGGAAGCGTCTGCACCACGCCCGTCATCATTGAAGACTTCTTCCCCTCCATTCTGGAAATGGCGGGAGCCAGAAAAGTAAAAACGCCCCAGGTAGTGGACGGCAAGAGCTTCGTTCCTCTGCTGAAAGGCGGCAAGATATCCGCCAACCGCCCCCTGCTCTTCCACACGCCCAACGTGTGGGGAGAAGGAAACGGCAACAGTCCCCTTTATTCCCCCAGCACCGCCATGCGCCAGGGCGACTGGAAGCTGATTTACTGGCACCCCACCCAGAAGTTCGAACTGTTCAACCTCAAGGAAGATATCAGCGAAGAAAACAACCTGGCGGACAAGCACCCCGAACGGGTGAAAGCCATGGCCAAGGTCATGACCGCCCTGCTCAAGGACCGCAAGGCCCAGATGCCCACCTACAAGAAGAACAACCCCGCGGGGGCCCGCGAAGGCTCGCCCGTGCCGTGGCCGGACCAGGCCGCCGCCAGGCTTTAAAGGCATTTGCTCCCCTCCCCGGAAAGCCGCATTATTCCCTTTTCTTTTAAAGGAACCGGGAGTATGGTGCGGCTTTCCTGTTTTTATTCCCTTTCCAACATATGAAAAACCTCCTTTCCATAGAACAGCTCACCGGAGACGAAATCAGGGACCTGCTGGCCCTGGGCCACAAGCTCAAGGCGGAACGCGGCCGCCATGAACACCTTCCCCTGAAAGGCCAGACCTGGGCGCTGATCTTTTCCAAATCCTCCACCCGCACCCGCGTTTCCTTTGAAGTGGGCATCAGCGAGCTGGGGGGGCGCCCCATGTTCCTTTCCGTCCATGACATCCAGCTGGGGCGGGGAGAACCCATCAAGGACACCGCCCGCGTGCTGGGCCGCATGATCCACGGCGTAGCCATCCGCACCTACGGACAGCAGGAAGTGGAGGAATTCGCCTCCTTCTCCGGCATTCCCACCATCAACGCGCTGACGGACGAGGAACACCCCTGCCAAATCCTGGCGGACCTGCTGACCATTGAAGAGCTTTACGGCCCCGGCTCCTGGAAGGACATGAAAATCGCCTTCGTCGGAGACGGGGACAACAACATGTCCCGCTCCTGGATGTGGGCGGCCAAGCGGCTGGGCTTCACGCTCGCTATCGGCGCGCCCACCAATTACCTGCCTCTGGAAGACTTCCGCAGGCATCTGGACTGCGACAACGTCATCTTTACCACAAACCCCGAGGAAGCCGTCCGGGACGCCTCCGTCATCAACACGGACGTCTGGCTCTCCATGGGCCAGGAGGCGGAAGGCCAGTCCAAGGAAAAGCATTTCTACCCCTACCAGGTGAACGAGGAACTGCTGACCCACGCGGCCCCCAGCCATTCCGTGTTCCACTGCCTGCCCGCCTACCGCGGGAAGGAAATCACGGAAGACGTGCTGGAACGCTTCGCCCCGGTCATCTTCCAGGAGGCGGAAAACCGCGTGCATGCCCAGAAAGCCGTTCTCGCCACGCTTGCCGAAGCCAGCAAGGCATAACCTTTCCATTCCCCCTGCCATGAATTACGAAGAACGCCTGCAAGACCTGCTGGACGAACTGGACCTGTTCCAGGACTGGACGGAACGCTACGAATACATCATCAGCCTGGGCAAGAAGCTTCCTCCGCTGGAGGAGGCGTACAAGACGGACGAGTCCCTCATCAAGGGCTGCCAGTCCAGGGTGTGGGTGCATACGGAACAGGATAACAACGGCCTTCTGAAACTCTGCGCGGACAGCGATTCCCTGATTACCAAGGGTCTCATCGCCGTATTCGTACGCCTGCTCTCCGGCCTGCCGCCGGAAGAAATCCTGAAAGCGGACATGTCCAAGCTGGACAAGACCGGACTCAAGGACCACCTGGCGCCCACCAGGGCCAACGCCCTCAACTCCATGGCAGCCCAAATCAAGCAGGCCGCCATGCGCATGGTTGAAAACAAGTAACCGTCCCTTCCCCGATGTTCTCCAGACTCTTTCCCCATCTGGCCCTTCTGGCCGCCGCGGCCTGTTCCTGCATCTCATGCAGCAGCACTTCCGGAGACATGACAATACGCAGCATTCCTTCCGGGGCCAGCCTGCGCGTCAACGGGGAGTATGTGGGGCAGGCTCCCGCCACCCTCTCCCTGAACAGGCACAAACCCATTCACGTGGCGGCGGACAAGCCGGGCTACTACTCCGCGGAAAAAACCTTCCACCCGGAAATGACCACGGGAGGGGCCATTCTGTGGGGACTCAACAACGAGAAGTCTAAAAACTTCAAGACCGATACCCTGACCATCCGTCTCAAAAAGAGGAATTCCGAAGCGCCCCCGCTGGAGAAACTGCCTCCGGCATGGGAGCAAGGCCATAAGCTTTAGTAAGCGCACGGGCCGGAAAAGTTGATTCATCCACAGCCATTCCGAGAGGCAACGGCCATCCTTTTTCCATCAGGGACCGCAACGCCCGGATTTCTCCCGGCTTCAGGCTTCACCGAGCATCAGGAGAGTGCCCTCCCCTTCTTTTATAAAACGGCAAAACCGTCCGCCATTTCCCCAATCCGCATCTTCAGGGAATCCGGAAAAGATGTAGGCGCATTCCTTTCACCGGACAGGGCGGCGATTACGGCATTCGCTACGCATCCGGTTCAGCGGGACGGGCCATCACGGCGGACCCCACTCTTTTCAGCACCAGGGCCGTGCGGGGAAGCAGGTACAGGGAGAGCCTGCTCTCTTCATCCGTAAAATGGTGCACGGCTCCGTCCTGCCGCCCGAATCCGCCAAACCGGGCATTGTCCGTATCCAGCACCACCTTCCATTCCCCTTTCTGGGGTGCGGGCAGCGTGTAGTCCATGATCGCCCGGTCCCCGGACCAGTTGAATACGAAGACAAGCCCCCCGCGATGGAATGCCATGATCTGGTTTTCCTCGTCAATATTCAGCGGGAACGGAGGGGGATTATTCAGCAGACGCGCCTCCAGGGCCAGCTGCACCATGGCATGGTCAAAAGCGTTCAGGAACTTGAACCTCAATCCGGGGTTGTCCACCAGAGACCACTGGCGGCGGCAATGGCTGTAGGACCAGCCGTTGCCCTCCCGCGGAAAATCAATCCATTCCGGATGCCCGAATTCGTTGCCCATGAAGTTCAGCCAGCCTTCCCCGCCCGCGGCCAGAGTCACCAGGCGGATCATCTTGTGCAGCGCCATCCCGCGGTCAACGATCAGGCTTTGCTGGTCCACGGCCATCTTCCAGTACATTTCCTCATCCATCAATCGGAACGCCAGGGTCTTGTCCCCCACCAGGGCCTGGTCATGGCTCTCGCAGTAGGCCACGTGCGGTTCTCCGTAACGCCTGTTTGTCAGCGTGTACCACATGTCCCCCATGCTCCATTCCTCGTCCTTCCTCTCCTTGAGCAGCTTAATCCAGTAATCCGGAATGCCCATGGCCAGCCTGTGTGAAAAACCGATGCCGCCTTCATCCACCGGACGGCACAGCCCCGGCATGCCGGACATGTCTTCCGCAATCGCAACGGCGCCCGGCTTCACCCGTTGGATCAGCGTGGAAGCCAGCTGCAGGTAGGCGACGGCATCCGGATCAACGGAGGAGCCGAAGTACGCGCCCAGCTCCCCGAACGGCTCATGTCCCCTGTGGAAGTACAGCATGGACGTTACGCCGTCAAAGCGGAAGCCGTCGAACCGGAACTCTTCCAGCCACCACCGGACGTTGGAAAGCAGGAATTCGATCACCTCGTCCCGGCCGTAGTCAAAGCAGCAGGAATCCCAGTCCGGATGGCGGCCGCGCTCCCCGGGCAGAAAATACATGCCGCCAGAACCGTCGAAGTCGTTCAGCCCCTCGGCCTCGTTCTTCACGGCGTGGGAATGCACCACGTCCAGCAACACGGCAATGTTCAGGCCGTGCGCCTGGTCAATCAGGTATTTCAGGTCCTCCGGCGTGCCGAAACGGGAGGAAGGAGCAAAAAAGGAGGAAACGTGGTAGCCGAAGGAGCCGTAATAGGGATGCTCCTGCACGGCCATCAGCTGGACAGTGTTGTACCTCAGGGCCGCGATGCGGGGAAGCACCTCGTCCGCAAACTCGCGGTATGTATGCACGCGCCCCTCTTCCCCGGCCATGCCTACATGCGCCTCATAAATGAACGGCACGTCTACCCGGGAAGGATCAAACCCGGAGTTCCTCCATTCGTAAGGACGTTCCGGCATCCATATTTCCCCGGCAAAATCATAGGTGAAAGGGTCCTGGACCGTCCTGGTAATCCAGGCGGGAATCCGGTCCTTGCCCGTGCCGTCCGCCCCCACCACGTGGACTTTCACCTTCTGGCCGTGGGCGAGGGAATCCGGAGGAAGGTTGATTTCCCACACGCCGCGTTCATTCCGCACCAGCGGATGGCTCCTGCGGTCCCAGCCGTTGAAATCCCCCGTCAGGAATAATCCGCGCGCGGCGGGCGCCCATTCCCGGTATGTCCATGCCCCCGTCTCCGGGTCCCGGTTGAATCCGTAATAGCGGTATCCTTCCGCATGCCTTTCCAAGGTCCCGGAACGCTGGATGATCCGCTTCATTTTCAGATCAAACAAACGCTGGCGGTCGCGGATCTGGCGAGCATACGGCTGCAGCCATCCGTCGGCCATCACCAGGCCGGGAATCGGGGGTCTTCTCATTATTCAATGATACTCCGCCGTAATCAGCAGGGTCAAGGAGAAAGCCGTCCCCCCTCCCCCATGCATCCGCACAAAAATGCAGGGTCTCCCGTTCAGCATCCTTCCCCTATCCGCAAATGCCGGGCATTCCGGAAGAAAACCGGAGGAAAAGTCGACAAAAAACAGCTTCCATTCAAAAATGGAAGCCGTTCCGCAAGTCTCCTTCTTGCCATTCCCGGCTATCGTCAATCCCGTTAGAAGTTCAACATATTCATATAATTAAAAAAAATCCATTATTGCTGGTTCGGCTCTCCTGTTCCTGAAGCAGTCCGGCAAAATGTCTGGAAATGGAAGGAACTGAATCCGGATTTTGAGATAATAGAATGGAATGAGTCCAATATTGACGTCTCCCTTTTGAATTTGGCAGAAGATGCCTGGAACAGAACAAATGGTTTTTTGGGAGACGTCGTCCGCCTTCAGGCCCTGGTGGAGCACGGAGGTTTTTATTTGGACTGCGACGTGGAACTGTTCCAGCCCCTGTCCCGGCTCCCCGTGGACCATCGCTTTACGCTGAAGTACATGTATGACTGCGCCCTAGGCACCGCTTTTCTTTATGCTCCGCCGCAGCATCCCCTCTGCATCAGCCTTCTGAGACTGCATAATGAAATAAGGAAAGAATACTGGCCCGTTTCCAACACGATTTATACGGATTACTTCATCAATGAAGTATCTGAATTCCTGCTGAACGGAAAAAATGGCAAAGCGATCTGGCAACCTTGTATCCCAAGGAGTTTTTCGAGCGCCCGCCTTCATCCGTTCCCGCGGTTTTTCCATCCACCACTGCTGCGGCTCCTGGATGCCGGGAAAAAACCATTCCTTCAGCCTGGACCAGGCATTCTGCCACCAGGTCAAATCGCTCAAGCGCAAGATCAATACGGCCCTGGCTCTCCGCAGGAATGAGTTTTATCCCTATTACCGTGCCGCTCTGAAGGGTATTTCCCTGAAAAAGAATTATGACTGGCGTATCAGGCAATAACAGGAACAATCCTCCGCATTGGGACATCGCGCTGCTGGGACTGTGGTGGAGCTGCAACTATGGGGCTGTTCTAACGGCCTTCTCCCTGCACTGCGTATTATCCCGGTAGGGCTACAGGGTTCTTCTGCTGGACCATGCCCCCATGACCATGGCCTCCCATGTTAATGATTCCGGTTCCGTATTCCGCACGTTTTTCAGGGAGGAAGGAATAGAGGTTATTCCCATCTCTTCCCGCAGGGATGCGGAAAGGACAAACAGGCTGGCGGATACGTTCATCGTAGGTTCCGACCAGTTATGGAATTACAAATATACGCATAATCAGGATATGCAGTATTATCTCGATTTTGTGAATGGAGAAAAACGTAAAATCGCGTATGCCACCTCTTTGGGTGATTTGCCGGTTCAGCCTCCACAGGATTACTTGGACCGCATACCGCGTTATTTGGACTGTTTTGACGCCATTTCCGTACGGGAAGGCGATTCCATACGGACACTGCGGGAAAGATACCACATATCCGCTACGCATCTTATTGATCCTGTTTTCCTGACAAGTATGAACGGCTGGAACCGGCTAACGCAGAAAGCCTTTCCCATGCCTGATGGAATGTTGACCTATTTTCTGGACATCACTGAATCCTACGGACGGGCCTGTGCAGCCATCTCATGCAAACTCGCCCTTCCTTCCGCACATTCGCTGGACCCTTCCGGTGATATGGAACTCAAAAAACAGTATTTTCCGGAAGGCCGCGTGTATGCGGCAGCCACTATCTACGAATGAGTGCGCGCATTTCAGGATTGCAGATGTGTGATTACCGACTCATTTCACGGGACATGCTTCGCCATTATCTTCAACAAGCCTTTTTGTGCATCAAAAACGCGCAAAGAGGAGCAATCCGCTTCACGTCCCTGCTAAAGCAATTCGGCCTGGAAGACCGTCTCATTCATTCCCATGAAGAATTGCCCGGTAAAATTCATCTTCTTAGGTTCAGGGATGAAGACGCTGTTTCCCTAAAGAAGCGTTCCCTGCAACAGCGTGCTCTGGACTGGCTTCAGACCAATCTTTCCAATCCCGTTTCCGAGGAAACCAAGGAAAAGGGCATCAGGTGCCGACAAGAACTTTCCTGCTGGACACCCTCTTGGAAGCTGCGTTTGAGGCGCCGGATCAGCAAACTGGCAAGATGCTGCCTGAATGAGAAGCTCCAGAAAAAGATTTTCCCCATCATGGGAAAATTGATTCCGAGATCATGAAACTTTTTCCTGCCGGAAAGCGCCTGCATTCCGGCAGGAAATTTCAGTAAATTTCTAACGGAATACATATTCCCCGGCTTCCCGGCGCCGCATGGGCAAATCATCGCTTCAGGCGGTACATCAGACACAGCAGCCGGCCATAGACCGGCAAAGGCAGAAGCTTGAGAGGATTTCTTTTGAAGTATGGCCAATGCCGCATTTTCCGGCCCAACGTCATTTCCGGCCATTCAACCTCCATGCGGAGTTCCTGAATGAACTCTTTTCTATTTTCCCAATGCCTGCAGACAGACTCGATATGGGGGGGAATTTTCATCCGAGCATGATTCCAAAAACATTTCCGTCATGCGCACAATAGCCTCCTGTGCCTGGATAAAAGATTGGTTGATGCCTTTCAAACGGCTGATTCCCTTAAGGAAAGTCTCCATATCCCGGTTCTTTAACCGGGGATTGATCCTAGAAATATTGGAACTGTGTTCAACATACAAAACGAGTTTGTTCCTCAAAACCACGAGTCCCTCATGCAGCCATGCCCTATGAGCTTCATACAAGTCCTCGCCATGGACAGATTCCGGATTTCCGAATAGGGGGCACGCAAGGAGCGTCTGATGACGGATGCCGTTCCGAGAAACGCCCTGTGAGCAGTTCCATCCTGCGGAAGGAAGGCACGCAGGCCTTTATCCTCTTCCAAATGGGCAGGCCATACAGCCTGCCCGGCAGATTCGCAGACAACCAGTTCCACATCAGAGGTAATATATCTTGCATGAGGGTACTTTATGATAGCTTCGGCAAGAATGCGGCAGCGGTGCGGGAAAGAGCGGTCGTCACCGTCCATTCGCATAACCCATTTATGAGACGCCAGGGAATACACCTTTTCCAAATGTTCAATGATACCCATGTTTTGCTCATTACGGTTTAATTTGATAGAATGGGAGCCCCGGTACGCCTGCTCCATTTCCCTCATGATTTGGAAAGTTCCGTCGGAAGATGCATCATCTGAAAAAATATATTCCAGCTTTCCCGTGTAATCCTGATTCAAAACACTCTCAATCGCCCCTCTGGATGCTACTTTCCTGATTAAATCCTGTTACAATAACAGTCAAGGCAGGCAATTCATGGAATGTATTTTGCATAAACACAGCATTCTTTTTTCATATCTACATTCCTCCTTGAAACAAAATCATCAGACAATGGCGTCTCTGCATGCACATACCGGATTACGAATCCGGAGTCCAGCTACAATTCCAAAAGGGACCTGCGGATGCACGACTGCATCCAGAAAACTCCGTGCAACAGAGAAAATAGAACGTCCCCCTTGTTTCATCAACACACACATCATGATCAAATCCTTCCACTTTTCCCAAGGACGCATTCAAGGATGTGAATTCTTTCCTCCCTCCCCCGGCTTTTGTTTGAAAAATGCGCCTTGCCTTCCACTCAGCGCAACTCGTACAGCTTATCCTTGGCGGCACGGCCATAAGCCGTGTTCGGGTACTTGCTAGCGGCCTCCTGCCAGTATTTCAGGGCCTTTTCCGAATTATTGAGCAGGGAGGAATAAATTCCCCCTATTTTATACAGGAAAAGGGCCCGGTCCTCCTTCCTCCATCTTCTGGACGCCAGTCCTTCCTGTAAAAGTTCAACGGATTCCGCATACCTGCGCATGTCGTTCAGCAGACCGGATTCCATCAGCCAGGGACGCACCATTCCGGGATTTTCCTTCCGGTTGCGTTCCAGAAGCTCCAGGGCGCCCGCCGCATCTCCGGCCCCCAGCATGCGCCGGGCCGCATCCACCAGCACTTCTTCATCCGTGGAGATGTTGGACGCATACAGGGTTTTCGTGACCACGTCGCTCATGCCCGGAAGCAGGTACTTGACCACCAGCCATACTTCAAAGACAATGACTGGAATCAGTCCGCACAGGGCCTGGAGCGGACTCAGAGGGATGGCCCGCACCAGAAAGGCAAAGATACCGAGAGGAAGCAGCAGCCACAACAGGCGTATGAAGGTGTGGCGGGCAAGAATAAGAATTGTTTTCCACATGGCGGCATCTTTCATGAATCATGCATTATTCCCCGGCCGTAGCCGAAAACGTCAAATGCCTCCAGGAGGCGTTTTCCCTTCCCGTTTGGGAAGGAAGAAAGCCCCCGGAGGCCGTTGTCAGAATCTGTAAACGGCTTCCACGCCCACGCGGATGCGGAAGTCTTCAATAGTGCTCATGCCGGCGTAGCGGCGAATATCGGAACGCGTGTTCCCCGCCCAGTCAAACTGGATGAAGGGAATGACACGGAAACCGCTCCGGGAATCCACCCCGGAAATGCGCACGGGAGCCGCCAGCTTGACGTTGAACTGGTCGAATCCGGCCACGCCGGCGCCCCAGTAGCTGGAGGAATAGCTGGTACCCGCGCTCAGTTCCAAATCCACCTTTTCATGAATCAGTCCGCTCCAGCGCTTGCCCGCATTCAAATCGATGCGCCAGCCCGTCATGCCGTAAAAACCGTACTGGACATCCAGAGCGCCGAAATAGCCGTGCCCCGGATCGTCGTACGCCAGCCCGGCGGTAAAGGATTGGGCCACGGAGTGGGGGGCCTTGCCCGTGTATTTGCTCAAATAGCCGGGAAGACCGCCGTAATTGAACTCATAACCGCCCCGGAAAGTCAGGTTCGGGAACAATTCCTTCACGGCCTTCCAGTCCGCGTTAAAAGCGTTCTTGTCGCTCAGCAGGCCGTCGCAGAAAGCCAGGTATTCCGCGCCGATTTCCTGCTTCCAGTCCTTGACGAGGTTCAAGTCCACTTCCCCGCCAAAGGTGAACACGCCGCTGCGGTTCAGCAGGGAGGAGGCCACCAGATCCTTGTAGGCATAGCGGGAATCGTAGCCGATTCTGGCCGCGCCGCTGATCGTATCGTTGTAGGCACTTGCCGGCCGGGGATCATATCCGTATCCATCATAGGCGCCGGCGGAAACCGCGGCCAGGGCTCCGGCCGTCATGAACAGGGCTGTTGCTTTCATAGTAAACTTATCTTAACCATTCCACGCCGGCCAAAGCAAGCAGAATCCCGGACGCATGCGGAAAATGCGCAAGGGGCCGTTTCCCCGCCGGGACATGGCATAATAATGCGGGGTTCGTCTTGGAGAAAAAGCCCGTCACCTGTATGCTGGCGCCGTCATGGAGTGGAACGCGGATTTGTATGAAGACAAGCACGGCTTTGTCGCGGACTACGGGAAAGACCTGCTCTCCCACGTTCCGGACAATCCAGGACAGGCCATTCTGGACCTGGGCTGCGGCACGGGCGCACTCACGCAGGAACTGCTGGCCAAATCCGCCCATGTCGTCGGGGCGGACGCTTCTCCAGACATGGTGCGCAAGGCGCGGATGCTTCACCCGGACATCGACTTCCGGGTGGTGGACGCCTGCCGGATGCCGTGGTCCGACCGGTTCGACGTCGTTTTTTCCAACGCCGTTTTTCACTGGATTCCCGATCAAAAGACCCTGCTGGAAAATATTTTCCGCGTGCTGAAACCGCAAGGCAGGCTGGTCTGCGAATTCGGAGCCGTCCGTAACATACACCGCATTCAGCAAGCCTTTCAATCCATCCTTTGCCGCCAGAAAAGACATTATGAAAGTCCCTTTTACTTCCCCACCGTGGAGGAATACCGGAAATTAGTGGAACAGGCCGGACTGCACCCGGAACTGGTCATGGATTACGACCGCCCCACGCCGCTGAAGGACGGGGAGAACGGCCTGCGCAACTGGGTGGCACAGTTTTTTGCCTCCGATCTGGCCCCGCTGCCGGAAGGCAGCCGCATCCGGATTTTTGAAGAGATGGAGTCCGCCCTCCGGAATGAGCTGTGGAACGGAGTCCAATGGGTGGCCGACTACCGGCGCATCCGGGTCATAGCCGTGAAATGACATTTTCCGCACCGCTTTCCCACGTGAGGAACATTCCCTTTCTGCCTCAGCGTTATCGCAGAAGCACCGGATATTCGGCACAAAAAAGGCTTCCCGGAACAACTACCGGACTTTCTTTCCCTTTCTCCATCCGACCATTCGCGGGAGGAAGGAAAACTACCGGAACTACCATGCCGGGTACGCGCATAATGCTTGAGAGTTCTCCGGTCATTTTGTACAACCCCCGGCAATGAGTACGTTCACTCCTTTTGAAGAAAAGATGGAGTCCGCGGGCATCTCCACCGCAGCCATCAAGGCATTTTCCCGCTGTTACGAAGCTCTCGTTTCCAACCATTCCGGCATGATCCCCGAAACGGACATCAGTCCGGCGGACCAGGTGGCGGACTGGAAGAACATCACGGATTCCACGGCCCCGGCCGGAAAGGACCTGATTTCCCAGTGCGTCTGCATCAAGCTCAACGGGGGCCTGGGAACGAGCATGGGACTCCAGAAAGCCAAGAGCCTGCTCAAGGTGAAGGGGGAGGACACTTTTCTCGATCTCATCGTCAGGCAGGTGAAACACCTGCGCACCATATCCGGAACCCCGGTGCGCCTGCTGCTGATGAATTCCTTCTCCACCAGCGCGGACACGCTGGCCTATCTGGAAAAGTATGCGGCGGACGGTTTTGCCGACGCCCACCAGGTGGAACTGATGCAGAACCGCGTGCCGAAGATTTTGGCCGATACGCTGGAACCAGCCTCCTATCCGCAGCAGCCCGAACTTGAATGGTGCCCTCCCGGCCACGGGGACCTGTACCCGGCCCTGCTGGGTTCCGGCTGGCTGGACCGGCTTCTGGAGGACGGCGTCAAGTATGCCTTCATCTCCAATTCCGACAATCTGGGAGCCCAGCTTGACATGAATTTCCTGCGCTGGTTTGCGGAAAGCGGAGCCCCCTTCGTCATGGAAGTCACGCGCCGCACGGAGGCGGACAAGAAGGGCGGCCACCTGGCCGTCAGAAAATCCGACGGGCATCTGATCCTGCGGGAGGTAGCCCAGTGCCCGGACGCGGACATCCCCGAATTCCAGAACATTTCCAAGCACCGTTATTTCAATACCAACACGCTCTGGATCCGCCTGGATTCCCTCAAGCAGATTCTGGACGCCAACGGCGGCGTACTTCCCCTCCCCATGATCCGGAACAGCAAGACGGTGAACCCCAGGGACCCGGAGTCCGCCAAGGTGTTCCAGCTGGAAACGGCCATGGGCGCGGGCATCGAATGCTTCCCCGGCGCGCGCGCCGTCAATGTGCCGCGCTCCCGCTTTTTCCCCGTTAAAACCACCTCCGACCTGCTTTTGCTGCGTTCCGACGCGGTTTCCGTAGATGCAGACGGCAAGGTGGCCCTGGCTCCGGAACGGAATGGAGCCGCCCCCATCGTGGACCTGGACCCCAGCCTGTACAAGCTGGTGGATTCCCTGGACAGCCTCGGCCTGCCTTCCCTGGTGGGGCTGGACAAGCTGACCCTGCGCGGCCGCTTCCATTTTCAGGATGGGGCCGTCCTTCAAGGCACCCTGCTGATGGAGAATAACACGGAAGAAACGAAGGAAATCTTTCCTGGCATTTATGCCGGAGCCTGAACATACATCATCCGACACACTTCCCAATCCGGTGAAAACCGGCCTGGGGGTGGACGATATCCGCCACATTCCCGTACAGGAGAGGGAATTGCGCTTTACGCGCAACCGGGCGGGAACCTTCCTGACCGGATCGGCTTTCCTGCTGATTGCCATAGCAGGTTTTCTCCAACTTGCGGGGCACGGCACCATCACGCCCTATCTTCCCGCCCCCTTGTGGGCCATGCAGGCTGCGGCCCTGATCCCAGCCGTCCTCTTCCTGTATCTGGGGCTCCGCTGCCTGAAGCATGCGGCCGTCATCGTCACGCCTCTGGGCGTGGAAATTCTCCCCTTTGTGCGTCCGCGCCATACCATGCGGTGGCACCTCTGGCAGCAGATATGCTCCGCAGAGCGGGACGGAACACGGCTGACGCTCCGCCTGGCGGACGGAACAAACACCATCATCGGAATGGCTCCCCTGACGGCATCCAGCCGGGACATGCTGGTCCATGCCGTTCAGGCGCGCCTCAACTCCCTGCATCAATCCGGTTATGGTAAGGCCTGAAAAACTCGCCGCCCTCAAGGAGCGCATGGAATCCCTGGGAATCCGGGAGCAGGACCTGGAGGAAAGTTTTGTTAGAGGCGCCGGGCGCGGCGGCCAGAAGGTGAACAAAACCAACAATTGCGTTTATCTTAAACATGTCCCGACGGGCATCGCCGTCAAGTGCCACGTGGACCGTTCCCGGGAGCTCAACCGCTTTCTGGCGCGCCGGGAACTGTGCGACGCCGTGGAACGGCAGCAGACGGGCCAGTGCGCCTCAAAAGCCCGCGTTATCCAGCGCATGCGCAAACAGAAGGACAGGCGCAGAAGGCGTTCTTCGGCGCATTCCCGGCCGCCAGCGGAAGACATGTAAGCAATTCCCGTGAACGCGCCGCTGCATGTATCCCTGCTCCATGGGCAATTTCCGGTAGTCCCCGTTCTGCCGGACGGGACTGGTTTCTGTATTGACTTTCCGGTATGTCCTGATATTTTTAGTCCGAAATCAGACTATTTATTACATGCACCTCGACCTCAAATCCACGATCAGGCGTTACTACCAAATCTGGCTTGAAACCAACGAGCTTTATTCCCAATGGGCCGAACAGCACGGAATCACGATCAACACGCTTCTGGTGCTGTACATGGTGCGGAATACCGAACGCTGCACCCAGACGGACCTATGCAGGATGCTCATGCTTCCCAAGCAGACGGTGAACAGCATCCTCAAAAACCTTGAAAGCCGTGGTTACGTTTCACAGCAGACGGACAGCGCCGACAGGCGCAGCAAAATCATCATTTTTTCCCCTGAAGGCAGGGATTACGCGGAACACGTCCTGACCGAACTTTACGAGGCCGAATCGGAAGCGTTCAATGCCATGAGCCCCGAAGAGGTCAACGGATTGATCAGCCACAGCCGCGCGTACCTCCGCCATTTCCGGAAAGCCGCTCATCCATAGGAGACTGTCATGCCGTATTTGTATTTGCTGCTGTCCATAGCGGGAGAACTGATAGGAACGCTCTGCCTGAAATACGCGGAAGGGTTCACCCGCCCGTGGCCGACGGCAGGGGCCATTGCCGCCTATGTTATCTGCTTCCTTTTCCTGTCCAAATCCCTCAGGGGTATTGAGCTGAGCATCGCGTACGCTTCCTGGTCCGGCATCGGTATGGTAGCCGCCACCTGCCTGTCCGTCTTCCTGTTCAAGGAGCATCTGAATGCCGCAGGCGTTTTTGCCATCGTCCTCATTGTAACGGGCACTGTGCTTCTGAATGTCTCCGGCACGACGCATTAGGGCAGAGATTTTGAGCCGTCAAGGTTCTGAGGAATTTTCCCCAGCCGGGACGGAGGAAGAGGCGCAGGAAGCTCTCCGGAATGCGTTGAGGGAAATGTGACAGGCGCCGGGAATATCCCTATTGGCCGCCCTGCCGGCGCATTTCCTCCGTCAGGGTTTTATATTTCATCTTGAGCAGGGCGAACACGTTCGGGGGAACGTAGCGGCTCACCTGGCTTTCCCAGCCTTCCGGCCCGATCAGGCCCTTGATCATGCTGGAGGACAATTCCGCCGTATCGCGCGGGGGCATCAGGAACACGGTGCAAACCTTGGGAGCCATGTCCGCATTGATATGGCGCATCACGCGTTCATATTCATAGTCCTGTGTAGAGCGGATGCCGCGCAGCATGAAGGAGGCCTCATGCTCCTTGGCAAAGTCCACCAGAAAGCGGTTGTGGAATTCGGCGATGCGCACTTCCGGCATGTCGGAAAGCGCCGTCCGGAGCATGTCCATGCGCTCTTCATGGGAAAACGTGTAGTTCTTTTCCGGATTGTCGCCAATGGCCACAATCAGCTCATCAAACATCCGCGCCCCCTGCCTGATCATCCACAAGTGGCCATTGGTCAGGGGGTCGAAACTACCGGCGTACACGGCGATGCGCTTCATCCGTGCATGCTATACGCCCTCTTTTGGAAAATACAATCCTTTTTCATCATACCTTGTGACCACCCTTGGAAACGGCATGGCCGAACCTCCGCCTTTCATCGGAATCCGTCTTGACAGTTTCACGGAAATCTTTAAAGAGGAACCGTTCCCCGTGCCGCTGCGTGCAGGGAAACCTTCCCGTTCCCCCTCCCCCGGCAACTCCTATGACAGACCAGCCCTCTCCCTTTCCGGAACGCCCGGCGTTTCCGTCAATGCCCGCAGACACATCCGTCCGCCCTCCAGCCCCGGCACTCCCTCCTTCCTAGTGGAGGCACGGGAACATACCTCTCCTTGCTCTGGTATGCAGCGGTTTTGCCGCGGATTTCATGTTCGGCACCCTGCAAGGCCTGGGAATCGGTACGGCGCTGGCCATCCTGCTGTACACCGCGGCCTTCCTCATGCTGCGGACGGATATCAGCCGCAAGGAACAGTGGTTCCTGGGCGTCATGGCCGTGCTGAATGCCACCGCCGCCGGCCTCAACCTTTCCCCGGATTCCCATTACAACCTGCTTGTCGCCATGTTTCTTCCCCTGGCCGTCATTTTCCTGCCGCGGAAAGAGGGAAACGGCTATGTTCCCGGAACAAGGTACGTTTCCTGGCTGGAATACAGATTTTTCCGCATGAATCAGGTGCGGAAGGCGGCACAGGGTCTCAGGGGAAAACTTCCTCTTGCCGCCAGCGTCGCCATCGGTATCTCCCTGTTTCTCTTCTTTCTCTCCATCTTTGCGGACGGGAATCCGGTCATCGCTTCCGTCAGGACCGCCATGAACGAGCTGGCCGTCCGCTACCTGTCCTGTCTGCTTCCCAGCAGGGAGATGTTTATTCACTTCCTCCTGTGGGTACTGGGTTCCCTGTCCTTCGGCATTCTGACCATGCACCGCAGATGCGCCCCCTTTGGCGAGGACCGGCCCATCCGGCCGGAGAAGCCGTGGCTGCCATCCCTTCCGGTCATTTCCCTGCTGTTCATCAACCTGGCTTTCCTGGTCAACAACGGAACGGACATCTCCTTCCTGTGGAGCGGGAAGGTGCCGGAAGGTATTTCCCAGACAGGCTACCTGCATGAAGGGGCGGACTCCCTTACGCTGGCAGCCATTCTTTCCGGCTTGATCCTGTTGGTCATGTTCCGCTCCTCCGGGGCCGTAAGGGCTTCAAAAACGGGGACCGTCCTCGGCTTTATACTGGCTGTCCAGACAGGGCTGATCGCCGGCAGCGTCGCGGTGAGGCTGTACAACCAGATAGAAGACTTCGGCTTTTCCCCCACGCGCGTTACGGCCGGAATTTACCTGCTCCTGGGCGCCTGTTTCCTGGGCCTTCTGTTCGCCTACATGACCGGCAGCGGCAACTGGGAACGCTACGGGGTGCGCTGCGGGGCCTTGTCCCTCGTTTTCCTGTGCCTGGGGGGGGTTCCGCAGTCCTTCCCAGTTGAGCGGGGACCTCAACCTGATGACCATGGACAGCCACCCGGAGTGGTATTTCAGCGACGGCGACCTGTCGCGCTTTGAAATCCGGGACAATTTTTCTTTTGCGGCAGCTGTTTACCAAAGGCTGGGAGCAGACACCGTAGCAGGAGCCAATGTATACCAGATGATTAGAGAGTCCATTTTTTACTATAAGATTTCCAACTGGAGATCCTTCAATTTGCAGGGATGGCGCCAGAAATACCAGGAGGAGGCATTCAGCCGCCTTCCTGTTCCCACGGCGGAGGCCACTTACGGGACCAAGGCCTGGAAACCCTCCAGCCGCCCCACGGGAATGAGGCCGGAAGCCTGACGGAAAACCTCCACACCGCGCTCCGTCAAGATTTTCATCCCCCGGCTTGTCAAGAGACCATATTTTTTGCATCATTCTTTTCCGTTATGCAGAAACGACGCGTCGTTATCCTGGGCTCCACCGGTTCCATCGGAACCAGCGCCCTGAAAGTAGCCCGGGACATTCCGGACAGAATGGAAGTGGTGGGCCTGGCCGCCGGCAGCAATGCGGAGGCCCTGGCCCTCCAGGCACGGGAATTCGGCGTTCACAACGTCTGCATTTACGATCCGTCCAGGGCGGAGGAACTCTCCCGCGCCCTTCCCGGCTCGCAGGTTGAGACGGGGGAGGAAGGCCTGTGCCGCCTGGCACAGCTTCCGGAGGCGGACATGGTGCTGATTTCCATCGTGGGCACGGCGGGGCTGCGCCCGGCGCTGGCCGCCATTGAGGCGGGGAAGGACCTGGCCATCGCCAGCAAGGAAATTCTGGTCATGGCCGGACAGATCGTGATGGAAAAAGCGAGGCAGGCCGGAGTACGCGTACTCCCCGTGGACAGCGAACACAACGCCATTTTTCAATGCCTGAACGGCAACCACGGGGGGCCGGAAGCCGTCTCCCGTCTGATCCTGACAGCCTCTGGAGGCCCCTTCCGCACCTGGAAGAAGGAAGACCTGGAGCACGTCACTCTGGAACAGGCGCTCAAGCACCCCACATGGACCATGGGCCGGAAGATCACCATTGATTCCGCCACCCTGTTCAACAAGGGGCTGGAAATGATCGAAGCCCGCTGGCTGTTCGACGTCCCCATGAACAAGGTGGACGTAATCGTGCACCCGCAGAGCATCGTGCATTCCATGGTGGAATACATGGACGGCACCGTGCTGGCCCAGATGAGCAGTTCGGACATGTGCTTTCCCATCCAGTACGCCGTCACCTGGCCCGACCGCGTTCCCAATTCCCTGAAACAGCTCAATTTCGCGGAGATCGGTCAACTGGTTTTCGAGGCCCCGCGGCCGGACGCCTTCCCCGCCCTGGACTTGGCGCGCAGGGCCGGAGAATGCTGCGGCACGATGCCCGCCGTGTACAATGCCGCCAATGAAGTGGCGGTGGACGCCTTCATCCGCGGCGATCTCCGCTTCACCGGCATCTGGAAGCTGGTGGAAGCCGTCATGAACGACCATGCGAACACGGACGCCCGCGAAAACCTGGCCCCCATTCTGGAGGCGGACGCCTGGGCCAGGAGCCGCGCCGCCGCGCTAATACCTTCCATCCCCTGATTTCCCCTCCTCTCATGACAGCCCGGAGTTCCTCCGGGGCCCCTGCTCCCGCGCCCCGGATCACCATTCTTGACATTCTCAGGGCACTGGCCCTGCTGGGCATTGTCATCGTCCACGCACACGACCATTTCAACCTGTACCTTCCCGTTCTCCCCGCTACGGGATGGCAGGCGGCGGCCAACGGTGCCGCGGACTGGCTCTACGAACACCTTTTCGTCAGCAAGTCGTTCCTTCTCTTTTCCTTTCTGTTCGGCCTCAGCTTCTTCATCCAGCTGGACAGACAGGAGCAAAGAGGCGTGGATTTCCGGAAAAGATTCATGTGGAGGCTCGTTCTGCTATTCCTGCTGGGCCTGGTCCACACCCTGTTTTACGACGGGGACATTCTCACCATTTTCGGAGTCCTTGGATTCGCGCTGGTTCTACTGTACAGGCGCCGCACTCCCTTTCTGGTCATTCTGTGCCTGCTGTGCCTGATGCAGCCCGTCAACGTCATGGACGCCCTGGCCCGCGCCGGAATGGCGGAGGGCTGGCCCCATTCCTCCGGCTGGTTCCTCCCGGATTCCCCGGCGGCGGGGCCTTCCCGGGAATTCCTGTACGCCGGCGGCTCCTGGGAGGAGGCGGCCTGGTGGAACCTCACCCGGGGACAGGTCGGGAAATGGCAGTTTTTCCTGCTCAGCGGCCGCATCTGGCAAACGCTGGGACTGTTCATCCTAGGCATGCTGGCAGGCAGATGGCGGCTCTTTGCGGACGCTCCCGGCAAGCGTGTTCTGTTCCTCCGGCTGCTGGCAGTTTCCCTCTTGCTATTCCTGTCCCTGCTGGCCGTGCGAACGCTCCTTGTTCCGCTGACGTCCTCCCCCGCGGGTTCCGACCTCCGGCACCTTGTCCTTCAGTGGGAAAACCTTTCCTATGTAGCGGCTTTCGTTTCCGGAGCCGTCCTGCTGTTTTCCCGCCCCGGCCTTCACCTGCCCTCCGACCTGCTCAGCAGCACCGGAAAATGCACGCTGACCTGCTACGTGACGCAAACGCTGATATTCACGTTCCTGTTTTTCGGCTGGGGACTGGGGCTGGCACGGAGCATGGGACCGTGGATATGCCTGTGTTCCGCCGTAGCGGTCTTCTGCCTTCAGGCATGGGTATGCCGCCAGTGGCTGAAGCACTTCCTGTACGGCCCGCTGGAATGGCTGTGGCGCACGGCCACCATGTGCCGGATGCAGCCGTTCATCAGGAAATAAGGCCTGTACCTCGCACAGGACTCCCTTCCTCAAGCCAGGGAAGCGCGGAAAGCGGTTTTCCCGTGGAACGGCGGCGGATTCACAGCCCCCACACGGAATAGCACAGGACAAGCACAATATTGGCTGCGGCGGCGAGAAAAAAACGGCCGATTTTCAAATAGCCGATTTTTCCCAGCACGAGCGACAACAGCAGAAAGGAGGAATACAGGGCAATCCAGATTAGGGCGAACGCCGCCAGGGCGCTGCCATTGCCTCCTCTGTCAAGGGTCATGTGCCAGCCGGACAGAATCAGCGGGAGTGCGGGCATGACCGCATAAACGGCATACACCCAGTTCCGGACTACCGGTCTGGAAGTGACGACCAGCGGGTCCTTGTCAAAAAGAACGTTTCCGGACTTGATCGCGCTCCCGGTCTCCCTGCGCAACGCAAAGGGCAAATAGAACGGTACCAGCATCGGCAGAAGGGCGGGCCATCCGTACACAATCGCCCCCAGGCCGATGATGAAGGCTAAAACTGAAACAAGAATGACCGGCGCCAGTGCGATCAACAGGAAAACTAGGCCCGTTTTGCGATCGGCCCTGTCACCCATTTTCAGGAATGTCCATGAAACATAAGCCATAAGATGATACCGGGATTTTCTCTTTCCCGTTTCCTCCTGATACAGGATCAACGCACGGATGGCAAGACATTTGCAGGCTTCACGGTTTTGCAGCCTGTACACTCATTTGCGTGGGCGTCCGCTACAATGAGCTTGTTTTCAAGACATCAGGGGTTTTCTATTTCTTTCTCGCCATTCTGTGTACCCAGGCTTTTCCCATGTTGGGGAGAAATCGTAAATTCCTCCTTGTTGCCTATATTGCCCTCTGCAGCATTTTTCCGTTCAAGATTTTCATGCATCATGCCAGGACATTTGCAGTCACCCCGGAAGCCATTCAGAAGAATATCCACAATGAATGGAACGGCTCCCTTTACCATCCTGAAGACATTTCCTACTGGCAGATTGTGAAAAAGCTGACTCCGTTTGAACAGCTGCTGTTTTATTCCCGGAAAGGGGAAAACGGCGAAAGAGTCATGGCATGGTGCCGCACAGGACGGGATATGAATAGTCCGTCCAGCCGACCGCAGAAGGGGGAAGCCATATGGAAACGCCCCTCCCGCAAGACAGATAACGCCCCTCTTTGATATTGCCCCCCATGGCCGGGCACGTTATCCTTCTTGCATGGCATACCGAATTTGCAAATCAATCGAGCTGGAAAGCGGACACCTTTTATCCAAGCATCCGGGCAACTGCAAATTCCCCCACGGCCATACACGCTCCGTGGAGATGGTATTCCGCGCGGATTCCCTAGACGCCAGCGATATGGTGCTAGATTTCAAGGCTGTCAAGCAGATGATGGGCGAGTTTCTCCAGCAGTTTGACCATTCCCTGTGCATGAATACGGAAGATCCGAATTACAGGACCTTCCTCGCCGCGTACGGCGACCGCATCATTCCATTTGACCGGGAGGACCCCACCAGCGAAGTGATGGCCCGCACTATTTTCACCTACGCCCGGAAAGCGTTGGAAAAGGCCAAGAAAACTTTTACGGAATACCCAGTCAGGGATTGTGTTACGCTGGAACGCGTACGCGTCTGGGAAACCAGCAGTTCCTGGGCAGAATATGGGGAATGAGGGAAAAACCGGGCATTCCGGCCCCCGTCATAATGCCTGATCCACTGTTAAAACGGGTTTAGCGTCATCATGTGCTTATTCGTCCTGTGCCCATAGGTGGAGGAATACACATCCGTAATTTCCCGAGCCCATTCGTCAATAGTGTGCTGATGGTGGGCGTATTTTTTAAAGTCCTTGGTATCCACGCCCAGCAGGGAGCTGTGGTCTTCCTCATAATCCGCAAATTCGGAAACGATGCGGCCGTTCTCATCACGCAGGCGGCCCGCCATGGCGATGTGCCCCTTCTTGATGAACCTCTTGACCAGGCCGCCGCCCTTGATACCACTCAACGCCGTGACAAAGATGCCGGCCTTGGCGTTCGTGGGTGTGATGGAGATGATGGCGAGTTCCAGCGTATAAGCACCCTTGGTTCCGACGGGAACCATGTCAAAATTCGGGTTTTTGGCAACCTCCTTCTCCATACTGGCCGTCACGCTCCTCTGGAAGTACGCCGCCAAATTGTGCAGGGCGTCAACCCCTTCCTTGCTTTCCGGCCTCACATCCATGTGAACCGTATCCACCGGAAGAACAGCCATCATCACCTTTTCGCCATTGACGCCGTTTACCCTGTCATTCCATATTTTGTCATCCGGGGCGTTCCAGTACGCATCAAAGGGAATGTGGGAGTCCTCATTCTTCACATGATGCTCCACAAACCCCGTCTGGGGCACATGCTTGAAGTTATTGGAACAGGCCACTACCGCCATGCCGCCAAGCAGAACGAGCACCATCAGGGAAGCCAGAAACAGAAACCGATATTTTTTCATAAACAGGCAATCAGCTAGAATCATTTCATACATGAGCCCGTTCTCCGTGTCAATCAAACCGCCGGAAATGAAAACATTAAATAATACATTCCTCCATGTGCAGTCTTCCGCCTTTCCGGAACGCCGCTCAGTCCTGACATTCTGCAGCCGTATTTCCGTCTCCTGAGGAAACGCCGGAATAAAATTCCCGGATGAACCAGGGGTTGCGTTCCTCCCACAAGGTTTCCGCCACCCTGTCCGCCACCCGGATGGAGAGTTTTTCATGGAAACAGGTGAATTCCCCCACCCAGTCCGTCCTGCCGGAGGTTACGTAGTTGACGCAGCCGCACCATTGGAGACACCGCGCACGCAGGGAACAGTCCAGGCATTTGGGGTTCCTGTTGCCGCGGGCAGCCGCCAGCTTCAGCTTTTTCTCCCGGTCCACTCCGGTAAGGACATTGCCCATGCACAAGTTTTCAAGGTCATCATTCCCTACCAGGCGGGCGCAGGGGTAGATGTTTCCGGAGACAGCTACGGCGATTTCCCGTTCCCCCAGGGAACACATGTCACAGGTCTGATACCCGCCCTTCACATAGGCGCCAATCTTGCTCTGAATGACGTTCAGCGTCAGCGGATTTCCTGCCCGGTAACGCCGCACGACTTCTTCCCCTACCTTTTCATAGGCAGCGGAAAGGGCTGCCAGTGCCTCCGGCGTCCATTTAGCGCCAAAGTCCGGGTTCAGCATGATGTCCAGCCCGCAGGCCCCCCCCATCCACCGCACGGATTCCTCCAAATGCTTCACATTGGCCGGATTTACCACGCAAATCAGCTCCGCCCGGTGTTCCCTTCCCTTAAACCATTCCAGCGCGGCCACGCACTCTGCATGAGAGCTGCGGCCATCCGGATAATTGCGCCATACTCCGTGCATAGCTGCGTTTCCGTCCATGGAAAGCCCCAGATGAAATCCTTTTTCCATCAGCCATACCACACGCTCTTCCGTCAGCAGGGTCATGTTGGTGGTGAGCGTCCATTTCAGGTTGATTCCGGCGCGGGAGGACTCTGCTTCCGCATATTCCCGGCATTCCTGAAGAAGAGTCCATTCCAGCAGGGGTTCCCCGCCAAAAAAGCCTATCTGGATTTCAGGCATTTTCCCCAGCGCCTTCCCTTCCCGGCATGCCTGTTGCAGCCCGAAGTCAATGGAGCGGAAAGCGGTTTTGCGGCTCATGGAAACCGCCCTTTTACGGCCTGCATAGCAGTAGCCGCAACGCAGGTTGCAGTCATGAGTCAGGCACAGGGTCAGATAAATCATGGTTTTTAGGGAATATCAGCCTGTCAGGACAACGAAACAGAAGATGATTTATCCGTTCACCTTCCACGTAGTTTCTCCGGGCAGCCGCTTCCTCCATTCCTTGGAACGGGAATCCGCACGTTTTTCAGGAGATAGAATTTCAGGGTGTTCCGTTTTTTTCTTTTCCAAATCCGAATCTCCAGAGCAATCCTGATCGGAAACTGCCTCGTTCACCGGAAGTACATCAACGACCATGCCCGCAGTTCTCGTGATGGTATACAAGCCGGAGCCATCTTTTGTGTGAATCGCCTCTTCCTTTTTTCCGGCATTATCTGGAGCTTCCTCCCGGGGCTGGCAGGACATCAAGGTTCCGGCGGCAGTCAGCAGGACACCCGTTTTCAGCAACCTGGAAAATTCGGCACGGGTGGGATAACCGCCGGAAAAAGATTTTTTTGCATTCCCGCCTATCATTCCTTTATTTTCCCTTAACGTGAATAATCTTAATAGGAGGAGGCAACGGAGCTACGCCCAAGACCTGTTGCTGGGAGCAGGCGATCAGGTTGCCGGACATGGCGGTGAGGAGGCCCAGCTTCAGCAATCTGGACATTTCCTTTCCGGTAGGATAATCGGGTTTCCGCTCCGGTTGCGGAGGAATGGAGGCGCGGGGGGTAGTCATGCTTTCCTGTTCCTATAAAATACTTTGACTGTCAAGAAAAAACATTATTTTCCCAGTCACCGACATGGCATTTTCCTTCCAAAGCTCCCCCAGATTTCTTTTGCCTCCTGCGCAGCAGCATCCACAATGCAGGCTGATGCCATGTATCAGAGGAAAAATCAATGCAAACAATACATTCAACCTACCCAGTGAAAGACGACAGAAATTCCAAGTTGCTCACTTCTCCAATCGCCTCTCCCATGCAGCCGGAAACTCTCCGCCGGTACGGCGCAAATGGTCATCAGGACAGGATCCCGTGTCTTTTTCATGACCGCCAACCGGGGATGCATTCACCCCTGATGAAGTTTGGAGTCCGCAGGACATCAAGGTTCCGGCAGCGGTCAGAAGAACTCCGGTTTTCAGCAATCCGGAGAATTCGGCCCGGGTGGGATAACTGCCGGAAAAAGACTTTTTTACATTCCCGCTCATCATTCCTTTACTTTCCCTTACCCTGGATCATCTTAACGGGAGGAGGCAGCGGTGCGCCCCCCAGGTGCACTCCCTGCTGCTGGGAGCAGGCGATCAGGTTGCCGGACAGAGCGGAGAGAAGGCCCAGTCTCAGGAGTTTTGATATTTCCTTTCCAGTGGGATAACCGGGCTTCCGGCACGGTGCGAGGGACATGGAAGCAGAAGGGGCAGCCATGTCTCCCTACTCGCACCAATGCCGTTGACCGTCAAGAAAAAATTATTCGTCCTCCCCCAGGGGACGATACTTGACGGCCAGTTTTTCCAGGAGTTTCAGAGCCATGGCCGCACGGGCGCGGAAGGAGCGGTAATCCCTGGGATCACAGTCGCTCCAGGCGCGCTCCGCCAGCGCGAGGGCGCGAGGCCACGCCATGTATTCCACCAGCCCCATATTGTACAGGTATTCAGTCCAGATGTTGGCCTGAAGGCCGCGCACCTTGACGACCTCCTCCGGGGAGAGTTCCGGCAGTTCATAACCATACACCTGCTTGAGCGGAATGAGGCCGCCTATGGCTTTAGGCTCCGTGGAACCGGCGGACTGGTAGTAGTCAAAGTAGAAGTGGGAGCTGGGAGCCAGAATGACGGGGTGCCCTTTTCTGGCGGCGGCAGCGGCAAAGTCATTGCCGCGCCACGCCATGACGAAGATATGCTTGTCGGCTTCCAGTTCACCGCCCTCGTCCCAGACGATGGCGTCATACCCGCCCTGCCGCACATAAGCCGCCACTTGACGGAGAAAGTCCCTGCCCAGAGCCTTCAGGCTGTTTTCATTCAACCCCTTCAGGCGGCTCTGGCAGTACTTGCAGTTTCTCCATGATTCCGTGGAAACTTCATCATGCCCCAGATGAATGGGGGAACCGGGCGGAAAAATGGTCTTCAATTCATCCACCACGTCTTTCACGAACCGCATGGTTTCCGGACGCCCCATGCAAACGGTGTCCCGCCCTTTTTTGCCTTCCACGGGAAAGTTGACACCGTCGCAGACCAGTTCCCCGTAGGCGTGCATGGCGGCGTACGCATGTCCGGGCAATTCTATCTCCGGAACGACTGTCACCCGGCGATTCCGGGCGTATGCGATGATCTCCTTCATCTGCTCCTGTGTGTAGAACCCGCCGTACGTCGCTTCCGGATCGTTCTCCTGAATAGCCAGCTTCACTTCCTGCCAGTTCCATTCCCCGTTGGCCAGCGGCACGCGCCAGGCGCTCATGGTCGTCAGGAGCGGGTATTTTTTGATTTCCAGCCGCCAGCCGGGACCGTCCGTCAGGTGCAGGTGCAGCCGGTTGAGCTTGAACAGGGACATGGTGTCTATCATGCGCTTGACTTCCGCCATCGTGAAGAAATGGCGGGAGACGTCCAGCATGATGCCACGCCACTCGAAGCGCGGAACGTCCCTGATGGAGAAGGCGGGTACGGAAAAGCCGCCTTCCGTCCGGTTGGCGTTCAGTATCTGTACTGCACTCTGCCATGCGTAGAAGAGCCCCTGCGGAGCCGCCGCGCGAAGATGCAGGACGCCTCTTCCCCCATCCCGGCTTTCCAAGCGCATTTCATACCCCTCTTCCGTTTTCATGGGCTCATCTTCCAGGGAACATAGCACATCCGCCGAGTTCCTGTCTCCGGTCATGGACAGGCCCGTGACAATGCCCTGGGCATTCAAAATATTAAGCAGGGCCTCCACCGTTCCGGCGTCCCTGCCGGGGGCATAAACGGCCAGGCGCAGTGGCAGCCGTACGGGAACGGAGACGTCAGACCTGCATTCGGACGGAGCGGGAAGCAAAATGTTTTCCGCAGGGACGGGAGCCTCTCCCGCGGCCGTCAGACATCCAGCCAGAGCCAGAAAGGCGCTCATCCGGTGAAAACGTTCCCTGGTCAGCCTCATTCCGGATTTACGTGCCCAGGGGCAGAGACCTTTCACCCAAGGAAAATAAAAAAGGCGCGGCATGATGCACGCGCCTTTTTCAAAACGGTTATTTGCGGCCGCCGAAGAGGCCTCCCAAACCTCCGCCGAGCCCGCCAAGACCTTTCAGGGCTCCCAGTCCGCCGCCCATGCCGGGAAGGCCGGGCATCTTGCCTCCCTTCCCCTTCATGGCCCCCATCTGCTTCATCATGGCGCCCATTTTACCCTTGCCGGACATCATCTTGCGCATTTCCGAAAAGTTCTTGATGAGCTTGTTCACCTCCATCAGGGAACGTCCCGAACCGGCAGCGATGCGCCGGCGGCGGGACGGGTTCAGCAGGTTGGGGTTGCTGCGCTCCCTGGCCGTCATGGAAAGGACGATGGCTTCCATGTGCTTCATCCTTTTGGGATCAAGCGCGCCGTCCGGGAGCTGTTTTTTGATTTTTCCGAAGCCGGGCAGAAGTCCCAGCAATCCTTCCAGGGGACCCAGGTTCTGCATCATTTTCATCTGCTCCAGAAAGTCATTGAAGTCGAATTTGCCGGACATCATCCGGCTCATGGACTTGGCCGCCTGTTCCTCGTCAATGCGGGCGGCGGCATGCTCCACCAGGCCCACGATGTCCCCCATGCCCAGAATGCGGTCCGCCATGCGGCCGGGGACGAAGGGGCCGAACTGGTCCAGCTTTTCCCCTTCCCCGGAGAATTTGATGGGCTTGCCCGTCACGGAACGCATGGAGAGGGCCGCGCCGCCGCGGGCGTCGCCGTCCAGCTTGGTAAGGACGATGCCCGTCACGTTTACGGCCCGGTCAAAAGTCTGGGCCACGTTCACGGCCTGCTGCCCCGTGGCAGCATCCACCACCAGAAGGGTTTCACGCGGAGAAAGGAAGGAATGCAGATGGCGGAGCTCGTCAATGAGGGCTTCGTCCACTTCCTGTCGGCCCGCCGTGTCAAAGATCATGACGGTGCCGTTCTGGGTCTTGGCCCATTCCAGGGCTTCCCGGGCCACGGCCACCACGTCCCGGCTGCCGGGGGCGGGCTTGTACACGGGCACCTGGATTTGTTCCGCCAGCGTAGCCAGCTGGTCGATGGCGGCGGGGCGCACCAGGTCGCAGGCTACCAGCAGGGGGCGCCGCCCTTCGTTTTTCAGGCGCAGGGCCAGCTTCGCGCTGGTGGTGGTCTTCCCGGCGCCGTTGAGGCCTACCACCATGATTCTGGCGGGGTCCGTCAGATCCAGTCCCACGGCATCGCCGCCCAGCAGGGAGGCGATTTCATCACGGAAGATTTTGACGATCTGTTCTCCGGGCTTGATGGATTTGAGCACTTCCTGCCCCATGGCGCGCTCCTTGACGCGGGCAATGAAGTCCCTGGCCACGCCGAACTCCACGTCGGCTTCCAGCAGGGCCAGCCGGATGTCGCGCATGGCGTCCGCAATGTTCTTTTCAGAAATCTTTCCCAGGCCCCTCAGCCTCCGGAACGTGTTGTCCAGTTTATCTGCTAAAAGTGAAAACATAATCGTGCGGTGTGCCAGACTGTGCCACAATTCCCCGCCTCCGTCAACAGGCGCGGCCAGCATCAGGACATGATGCTTGACTTGCCGGGGCTTCCGTCCCATCTTTTCCCGCATGGCACCCGTTGACCTGAAAGAGGAAATCCTGCGCTTGAAGAAAGAGCGCAACGCCGTCATCCTGGCGCACAGCTACCAGACGGCGGATATCCAGGATATTGCGGATTTTGTGGGGGATTCCCTGGGACTGGCCTACAAGGCGCAGAGCACGGACTGCCGCGTGATCGCCTTCTGCGGCGTCCACTTCATGGCGGAAACCGCCAAGATTCTCAATCCGGATAAAACGGTCGTCCTGCCGGACGCCGACGCCGGGTGCTCCCTGGAAGCCTCCTGCGACGCCGGGGAACTGGGAGCTTTTTTAAAAGAAAACGCCGACAGGAATTATTACGTGGTGGCGTACGTGAACTGCTCCATAGGCGTGAAGGCTCTGGCGGACGTCATCGTCACTTCCGGGAATGCCGTCAACATTGTCTCCCAGGCTCCGGAGGACCGCCCCATCCTGTTCGTGCCGGACCAGAACCTGGGCGCCTGGGTAGGCCGCCAGCTCGGCCGCCCGATGGAGTTGTGGAACGGAGCCTGCCACGTGCACATGGAGTTCACGCGGGACCAGATTCTGGCCCTGAAGGAGAAACACCCCGGCGCGCTGGTGGTGGCCCATCCGGAATGCACGGAGGCCGTGCGCCTGCTGGCGGACCACATTTGCTCCACGGAAAAAATGATTCCCTTCTGCACGGAGAGCCCCGCCTCCTCCTTCATCATCGTGACTGAATCCGGCATCCTGCACCGCCTGCGCAAGCTGGTGCCGGGCAAGGAGTTCATCCCGGCCCCCACGGAACAGTGCTCCTGCAGCACCTGCCCGTACATGAAGATGAACACGCTGGAAAAACTGTACCACGCCCTGCGTGACCTCACCCCCGCCGTGGAATTGCCGGAAGACCTGCGCAAACGGGCGGAGGCCCCCCTGCTCCGCATGCTGGAGCAGTCCAAATCCTGACCGCCGTTCCCGGACATGATACGCCTTTCCGACCACATCGCCGCAGCCGGGGGCTGGCTTTCCCTGGAAGCCTTCATGCAGCTGGCCCTGTACCATTCGGAGGAAGGCTATTATTCCACCGCCATTGAAAACATCGGGATGCGCGGGGATTTTTCCACCACGCCCACCCTTTCCCCCATTCTGGCCAAAGCCATCATTGCCCGCTGGAAGGAGGCGTGCGCCCGCTGCGGCACGCGGCTGCCTCTGCTGGAGATAGGAGCCGGGTCTGGCGCCCTGGCCGTCAAGATCATGGACCAACTGGGGTTCTGGAACCGGCTGAACACGGATTACGTCATTGTGGAGACGTCTCCCCGGCTCCGGGAGTTCCAGCACCTTCTGCTGGGCAGCCAGGCAAAAATCTATTCCGGCATGGAAAAAGCACTGAAGCACTGCGGCGGAAAGGCCTTCATCTTTTCCAATGAACTGGTGGACGCCTTTCCCGCGCGGGTGTTCGAATATACGGAACAGGGCTGGCAGGAAGTCGGTCTGACCGTGAAGGACGGCGCCGTCCGGGAGGAGTTGCGCCCCGTCCTTCAAAAGCCCCTGTTTTCCCACATGCTGGAGTACGATTCCCAGCCGGGCCAGCGCATTGAAATCCATGATTCCTACGCCAAGTGGTTCACCGGATGGCTTCCCCTGTGGAGTATGGGCTCCATGACAGTCATCGACTACGGAGCAGAGATGGAATACCTGTACCATCGCCGCCCCAGAGGCTCCCTGCGCGGCTACAAAAGCCACCAGGTGCTGAGCGGGGAGGAGCTGTACAGCTACCCCGGCAGGACGGATATTACCTGCGACGTCAATTTTACGGACCTTCTGGAACTTTCCCGCAACTGCATCGGGGACCGGGTCACCCTGGCCACCCAGCGGGACTACCTGCTTCCCTACGCGGAAAAAACGCCCCAGGACGCCTTCCTGACCGACGAATACGGTGCGGGCGGCCATTTCCAGGTTCTGATTCACGAACGCTTGTAAATGAGCACACGTTTTAACGGCAGGAGAACATACTTCCCCTTCAGCCCCAAGTTTTTTATGGAAGCACTCAATGCAAATCCGCGATGCCTGCCGCCGACGGATCGAACCACATGTTGATTCTTTTTTGTATTATTGTATTTTTACAAAGAAACAGCTATTGCCTGCCGATGTTTTCCTGTGAGGCATGTCCGGTTATCGGGGCTGACTTATGTGATTCCGTCAATTCATGTCCTCAATTTGCATTTTTCTTAATTCCGCTGCCGTGTAAGCGTTCCTGAAAACAAAGTAAACGGTGGACATGGGAAACATGGTAACTCCTCCGGTCAACAGCAGCGTATACCAAACGTGATAGGGCTGACCGACAACATAAGCAGTACCCCCGGAGAGTAAAAATAACAAACTAATACCAAGAAGACATTTGGCCGTGTTCAAGATCAACCTGCGGCATTTGCCTTTCCGGGCGTAAAATGCAGCAATGGGAGCCAGAGTGCCACAAAGTACTCCGATGGCCGTACCTGGTATCCAGGCATACCTCGCAGCCGTCATTGGATCGAACCACATAGTGTTTATTCCTTTCTAGTTTTATTGTATTCGTTGATAAGGGACTTGGCAGTTTCCAAATCAATTTTCTCATTCAGGGCAAGTTGCTTGATATACGTGACAAAAGGGTCATTCATCATGATGCTATCGGCCGCTTCAATTTTTTTAATCAGCTTGTCCAACCGCAATCTTACGGTGGGATACGTTACCCCGTATTGTTGCGCCACCGCCTTTAATGATCCTGAAGACAGAATGAACTTCTTAATGAAACTTATGTCTTCATCCCCAAGATTCGTGAACCAATCTGACGTAATGTTCATAAAAATACCTCAAACTCTTTAATATTATTCAATGTATATTTAATTATATCCAAGTCAAGAGAGATCGTTTTAATTTTTCCGCCTGAGGATTTTGAGCATCGTCCCACTTGGAAATAGAAAAATAAAGGACATGAGGGTTCTCTTCCAGATCTGTTGAAATGATCCCGCAACTGTGCGGAGATTGCAAAACCGGACAAGCCCGGTTAGTCGGAAAGCACAGCCTAAAGCCCGTAAAGCAAATAAAAATGAATCAAACCTTCGCTAACAAAAGGCGTCCTTAGGTCAAACCATGTGAAATATTCTCCTTCTTTCGTTCCCTTCTGATGACCGCGCCTTGGGAACAGAGATTTTCCGGTTCTTGCCAGTTAGCCTGGACATTCCGGGTTCCATCCATCAAATTCCGTTTCCACCTCCTTTCCCAACACCATGCTCGACCTTCTTTCCCTTCTGCTGGATGTCCCGTCCCTTTTGGCGGGGCTTTCTCCACGTTCCCGATATGAAGGGGAATCCCCATACTGGCGTTTCATGGGACTTCTTCTTCTGGCGGCGGACTTGGCCGTGTTGTTTTCATGGAACATTACGGAAAGCATGCCGGCCCTGGTGGCCGCTATTGCCCTGAGCCTCTGGCTGGTCGTGCATCTTGTCATCCGCTCCTCCAAGGACAGGGAGAAACGCGGTTAACTCTCCCTTCATGACAAAAATTACATAATATGTTCATTTGCAATTTCTACCGCTCTTCTGTCATAATTTCTTCAACTTTTTTGAACGTTAAACCGTCCTGCGGACTCTAACCTACATCAGTAACAAACCGGGTGGCGGGAGGTAGAGAGACCGCCGTCCATAATGGGGAGTTCTGAGTTTCATAGGTAATATAGTTGGATAAAAACCCGCACGGGGGCAACCCTGTGCGGGTTTATTCATCCCGCTCCGAATGGTTTGAAAGACCAGGCGGAACGGGGCCGTAGAAAAACATGATTGAACCAAATTAAGGCTTGAGAGTTGAAGGCAGGTCGCTAATCTGGCTTTAGCAAGATTTATCTATCATCATGGTCACCACAAACGAACCGAATATTTACGAAACAGGAGTATTGGACCCCAATGCGGAAGGCAATTTCGTCTACACCACGCTGGATGCCGCCATCAACTGGATTCGTAAAAATTCCCTCTGGCCCATGCCGATGGGGCTTTCCTGCTGCGCCATCGAGTTCATGGCCGTGGCCTGCTCCCGGTACGACCTTTCCCGTTTCGGCTCCGAAGTGACGCGTTTCTCCCCGCGCCAGGCGGACGTGATGATCGTGGCCGGCACCGTGACCTACAAGATGGCCTTGGCCGTGCGCCGCATCTGGGACCAGATGCCGGAGCCCAAATGGTGCATTGCGATGGGCGCCTGCGCTTCCACCGGCGGCATGTTCCGCTCCTATTCCGTGCTGCAGGGCGTGGACAAGATTCTGCCTGTGGACGTTTACATTTCCGGGTGCCCTCCCCGGCCGGAAGCCATTCTGGAAAGTCTGCTCACCCTCCGCAAGAAGCTGGACACCCAGCATCCCGCCCGCACCTTCTTCAAGAAGGATGAACCCAGGGAAGCCAACTCCCCCATGCCGATTTCCACGGAAATGCCCATCGAATAAACCTTCCCTCCTCCACCTTTTACCTCCTTTTCTCCATGCCTTCTTCAGAATCACAGATCAAGACCGCTGCAGACAGCGTCCTGAACCGCTTCGGCAGAAACGTCATCACGGACCGTTATGAATTTCGCGGAGACACCACGCTGACCGTGGCCCGCAATTCCGTGGCGGAAGTCGTCCGCTGGCTGCGGGATTCCGCCGGATTCGACATGCTGGTGAACCTCTGCTCCGTGGACAACATGGGCGAGAGCCCCCGCTTTGAAGTCATCTACACGCTGACCCAGGCGGAAACCGGCGTGAACCTGAGCCTCAAGACGAAGGTGGACGACGGCGAGGAAGTGCCCAGCGTCTCCGGAATTTTCCAGGGCGCCAACTGGCACGAACGCGAAGTGTGGGACTTGATGGGCATTAAATTCTCCGGCCATCCGGACATGCGCCGCATCCTGATGTGGGAGGGCTATCCCTATTTCCCGCTCCGGAAGGATTTCCCCGTCCAGGGCCTGCCCACGGAAGTGCCCGGAGTGGCGTTTACGGAAGCAGCCCCCACCCAGGGAGCGCCGTTCGCCACGGAACAGGGCGCCTGCCCCAGTACATGCCGCGAACCCAGGTCACACAAGTTTTAGCCCCGTTTTCCGCCCTGCGAGCCAGGGCCCGCCCCATGATCCGTTTCGCCTCCATCCTGTCAGTATGCTTCATCAGCCTGCTCGGCAGCTGCCAGAACGCCAATCCGGCAGAGCAGGAATGGAAGGATCAGTTGTATAAAAATCTGGCCCTTGTCGGGGCCAGGAACTGGATTGTCATTGCGGAAGCCTCCTTCCCGGCTTACACGGGGCCCGGCATCAGGACCATGGTTTCCGACAAGAAGTCCGACGAAGTTCTTCTTGAGGTTCTGGACATTCTGGAAGAGGAGGCCCACGTGCTGCCCCGCATCATGATCAGCTCCGAGCTGCGCAGCGTCACAGAGGACTACGCCCCCGGCATCAAGCGCTACCGCAACAATATCAACAAGATGCTTCCCGGACGCCAGCATTTTGAACTGATGAGCCGCACGATCAATTCCCTGATCGAAGACGCTTCCAAGCAGTTCAATGTATTGGTCATCAAGACCAAAACGGCGCTTCCCTATTCCAACATTTACATTGAACTGGATTCCGGCTACTGGAATTCGGAGTCGGAAACGGCCCTGCGCAAAAAGCTGGAGGCCAGGGACGCCGCCAACCGCCGCCAGGCCGGGGATACCGTTCTGGACGTTCCGCTTGCACCTGTCCCGGTCCCCAATCCCGCAACCGCACCGGTGCAGCCCAGTTCCGCAGCCCCGCCGCCGGCCGTTCCCGCCGCATCTCCTGCGGACAAGCTCCCCGTGCTTCCCAAAGACGGCGGACAACCGGCCCCTGCCGCGCCTCCGGCCGGAGACAAGACGCCCGGCATCGCCCCGCCGCCCATCAAGGACCCGCTGGGCGGCAAGTCAGCCATCGCCAGATTTTCATGAACCGACATATCGACAAGGCTACCGAGGAACGCCTCCGCATTGAAGCATGGGTGGGCGACGCCATTCTGGCGCTTTATGTAAGGGAATGGATTCTGGCGGAAGAAGGAGCCATCAACGGCAGGCTCTTCGTGGAATTCACCAGCAATGATTTCCTGCGCCGCACGGGCAACGCCACGGGAGTGGAAGCGGAAATAGGCCGCATGTTCAAGGCGGAGGGGCTGGAAGCCGCCTACGCCTGGATTGAACAGAATTTGAGACCCCGCATGGAGGAACGCTGGCATACCCTGCGCCGGAAAGCCCTCAGGTAATCCCGCCGCCATGCCCGCTACCGGAACACCCATGCCCTGGGAGCAAAACGCCGGACCGTGCGTGATGGCACCTCCGCATCTGTCCGAATGGGCGCAGCGAGCTGCCGCCTTCCTGGAACGGCAGGGCGTGGAAGACCTCGTCGCATTCGCTACGTCCGGATCTTCCGGCTCCCCGCCCAAGGCCGTTTTGTTTACCCGGCAGGCGTTGAACATCTGCGCCCGCGGCGCTCTGGAACACCTGCATGCGGAACGCGGAGACTGGTGCTGTCCCCTCCCTGTCTGGCACGTGGGGGGAGCCATGATTTACCTGCGCGCCGGACTTGCCGGAACGGCCGTACATACCCTGGAGGGCAAGTGGAATCCCCATGCCTATGCGGACCTGATGAAAACTTCCGGTGCCTGTTGGTCCTCCCTGGTGCCCACGCAGGTAGTCGACCTGGTGAACGAGGCAATACAGGCTCCTCCCGCCGTCCGGTGCATCATCGTGGGCGGCGGCGCTCTGGATATGGAGACAGGCAGGCGCGCCCGCTCGCTCGGCTGGCCCGTGGTCCAGAGCTACGGCATGACGGAGTCCGGCTCCCAGCTGGCTACCGCCTTTCCGAATGAACCCTACCACACGGACCGGCTTTCCATCCTCCCGCACTGGGAGGTGGCGGCGGATTCCCTGGGCCGTGCACGCTTCCAGGGTGAAGGGAAGCTGTGCGGCCGCCTGCTGACGCAGGACAACGGCGAATTCCTGCTGGAACACGTGCCGTCCCGCGACTGGTGGACCACCTGCGACCTGGTTCGCCTGGAAGGGCGCTTCCTGACGTTCCTGCGCCGGGCAGACAGGCTCGTCAAAATCCTGGGGGAGCTGGTTGATCCGGATGCGGTCCAGGAGGCCCTGCGGCACCGCGCACCCGGCGCCGTGGTGGAAGCCGTGCCCCACCCGCGCGCAGGAGCGGAACTGGTGGCCTGCGGTCCTTCCGCGGCACGTCTGAAAGAAGCTTCCCGCAAATGGAATGAAACGGCGCCCGGCCCGCAGCGCATAGGCTCCATCATGGAAACGCCCATACCCCTGACAATCATGGGAAAACTGGACCGCATCGCCCTGCGCGCCATGCTGCGTCAACATCCGGAGAAACGGGAGCGGATGGATTTTCCCTGCTAGGAATGCATCCGTTCCGCGGCTTTTCATTTCCCCCTCCGGAGTGCGGGCAGAGGCATATCCACCACTCCCGGAAAAAGAACGTGACATAATAAATATTTAAACATCAGGGCACGTGAAAAACGCTTGTAGGGCATAGGTTTTTCCTGTTAGAAAAGAACTAATCCATGCGTGCCCGTCTTTTGCTTATTCCTTTTATTTTTTCCGCCCTGGCCCACGCCCAGGACATTCCTGCGGCATTAACGGAGACGGCGTCCGGAAAACCCGGACAGGTTCAGCCACCGCATCTGGACCGACTGCCCATGGACGGAGGGTGGACTTACGGAGAACTTCTCGACAAGGCCCTGACGGGCGATTTCCGCGCCAATATGCTGGCAGGGGAGTACTGGATGGGGTTTTATTACCTGAACCGGGGCGACCTGCCTCTGGCCTGCCTGGAGCATATGCAGAGCTTTTTCCAGAAAGCGGCGGAGAAGTCCGGGCATCCGGCACCGCGGCTGATGATGACGGACCCCTACGGGATTTTCGGAATTTTCAAAACCGCCCCCATGCGGCCGGAGCACGCGGGATGGCTTGCCGACTGCCGCAAGCTGGCGGAACAGGGAGATATGGATGCCGTGACGGCCCTGTACACGGTTACGGATCTTCCCGCGGAAGATTTGAAGCGTTATCTGGCGCCGCTGGAAAAGAAGGCAGCCAAGGGGGACCAGGACGCCTTGGCCCAGCTTGCCTTCATCAAAACGGACTGGCTGAAGGAAGACCCGGCCGCCACTCTTGCTACCCTGCAGAAGCACGGCAGGAATGCCAAACCGGTCCTGCTGGCGCGCATGGGTCAGCTGGCCCTTTCCCTGGGCAATTCCGTTCCTCAAAACGATCCGCGCCGGAAGGAATGGCGGGATTTGGCTGTTCAAACACTTTCCCGGGCTGCGGAACAGGGCCATGCCACGGCCATGCGGACCCTCGCGGCCATGCCGGAAGGAACCGATGCGGAAAAAAACAGGGGATTTCTGAAAAGCCTGTGCGCCCGGGGAGACTTGGAATGCCTGCTGGCCGGACTTTCCGGCTACATGAAGGAAAAAACTGGTTCCGTGGACGGAAAGATGCTGCAGGACATGTTCGACAAAGCCCGGAAACTGGGCAGTAACAATGCCTGCGCGTGGTATTCCCAGCTTCTGTCCGAGGCCAAGCCTCCGCAGGAACAGGAAGTGCAGGAAGCGGCCCGGGCCCTGCTGGCGCTTCATGACGAACGGGCCATGCCCTTCCTGAAAGAACCGCTCGCGCTTCCGCAGAAAAAGCTCAACCATCTTCCCCCCTACGCCAAAACGCACAAGGAATTGGAACTGGCCTCCCAGATGGGGGACGTGGATTCCTGCGTCCAGCTCGGCGAGCTGTGGAAGGAGGAATTGGCCAATACGATGGATTCCGTGGGAAAAGCCCATGAAGCGCAGGAGAACATGCGCACATGGTACAAGATGGCGGCGGAGGAAGGCCACCCCCTTGCCAAATTGCGCCTGGCCCAGATGGAAGACCCCGACCTGCTGGAAAAACCGGCTTCGGAGCCGGGGGCAACTCTGCTGAACGACTGCCTGGCCAAAGCCGCCACCGGAGATTTCATCACGCTGAAAGGCATTGCGGAGTACGTCACGCCGGAACAGTGGGAAACACTGATAGAACCCCTCCGCAACAAGGCACGGGAAGGAGATTCCCTCAGCCAGGCCAATCTGGCCTACCTGATGCTGTTCAGCTACAGGAGCGAGGAGTCCGGCTATCCGGAAGCCCTTGCCTGGGCCCGTCTTTCCGCCGGACAGGGCGATCCCTGCGGCATGTACGTTCTGGGCCGCGCCCTGATTTATGAGTTCGGACTGGAAAAACGCATGGCAGAAGGAGATTCCTGGATGTTCCGAGCGGCCCTGAAAGGCCATGTGGACGCGGCGGACATATGGAGCTCCAACAACGAGAACCTTCAGCCCTACAGTGCCATGATGCATGGCCTTGCTTCCCGCGGGCACATCCCTTCCCTGCTTTTCCTGGCGAACCAGGCGGCCTATCCCCAGAATGCGACGGAACAGGCAGCCGGAGAGGAAAGGAAGGATGCCTCCCGCACGGACAAGACGGCCACGGGAGGGGATGAAACCGATCCCGGCGCCGTTCCCCCGTGGATGACCGAAAGCGGCAGGGAGCGCAGCGTTCCGGAACCCGCATCCGTCAATCCGGAAGCCGTGAAGTTCTGGGAACAGGCGGCGGAACTGGGAAGCCTGACCGCCCTGGACGAATTGGCCGCCTATTACGAAACCGTGGCCCGCAACGTGCAGGACCCGGCCGAACGCCAGCAGCTTCAGGCCTCCGCCATGACCGCTTCCACCGCACTGGTGAGGAAGAACGACGTGCGCGGATTCAAGCGCATGGCCCGTTATTACGAGCAAGGAATCGGCGTGCAGCCGAACAAGGAGCTGCACAGGGATTATGTGCTGAAAGCCGCGGAAACGAACGACCCGGAAGCCCTGGTGGAAAAGGCCAGGCTGCTGATCAAGGGAGAAGGAATGGAACCGGACCCGAAAGCCGCCCTGGAGATTCTGACCAGGCTGGAGCCGAACCAGGTCCGTCCCGTTCCCGGGCTGTACTTCCTGCTGGGCTACCTGCATGAAGAAGGACTGGGCACGCAGCGGGACACCGCCCTGGCGTACCAGTTTTACATGAAGGGTGCGGAACAGGAAGACGACAAGGCCATGAACAATCTCGGCTCCATGTATGAAGGAGGAAACGGAGTGGCTAAAAACCTGGACGAAGCCAAAAAATGGTACAAACAGGCGGCCGCCCTGGGCAATGAAGACGCCCGGGCCAATGTGGAACGGGTCAAGGAGAAGATGAAGAAGGCGGTTAAATAATCCCTGCCTGCGGGAATGCCCGCAGAGTGAAAAACGGGGTCTTTTCCATCCCCGTCCGTGGCCGGAAACGGAGAACTCCGCCTTTTATGCTGAAAGCCTGCTGGCGGCTCCTGTCCGGCAGTGCATGGCGCCGTCCCATTTTCCTTTCCGCGCAGGGTCCGTATCCCCTTGACGACAAAGACCAGGGACCTCCATTCCCCGGAAGGAGTTTGAAGGAATTTTGGTGAAACCCGGCAAGGGATCATTCCCTGGTCACTTTCAGGCGCAGAAAGCGGCGTTCCCTCCCTGTGCCGACCGCTTCCGGGTCCATAAACTCCGCCGAGGTCTTTCCCACCGTCTCCGCTTCACCCAGCAGGGTCCAGGTTTCCAGATCCGTGGATGCCTCCACCTCATGCTTCACGTCCGTTGCATCCGGATTGACGGGCCACGATAGGACCAGGTGCATTTTCCCATCCTCCCCTTCCTTTGCCGTCACGCTGGTGACGCTTCCGCAGGGCCGGAGAGGATCAAGCCCCGTAGCGTATTTCATCAGGTTGACGATGCTGTCGCCGGAGGGTGCGGCCTCCGGGGCCGTCTGGTCCCCCGCCGTTCCGGAGGGGAATTTGTCCTGTACCCATTTGTCATATCCTGCCGTTTCAGGTGCTTCCTGCGTGACGCTGACGGAGCATTCCTGCCCCTCGGACGCCCGGAACACAACCGTTCCGGAACGCGGCCTTCCGGATTTGTTTTCTCCGGCCGTCAGAACCACCGTCGTTCGGCCGATGCCGGAATCCGCGGAAACGGATAACCATTCCGGACGGACGGTCACTATCCATCCCAGATTTTCCTCTTCCATCTGCACTTCCACGTCCGCCGTGCCGCCTTCCGCCGGCAGGACGGCCCCCACGCGGGAGAGGGAGAAAGGAGAGGGCGTGTCGGGGAACGATGTGGAAGAGACATATCGATTGGCGGCGCGCAACAGGGAACGGCGGTCAAAATAGTTGTTCCGACCAGCGGAGTCCGCCAAGTCCAGACCCAGGTCCCAGTACATGAATCCGGCCAGTTTCTGGTCGCTGATGTATTTGGCCTTTTTCTTGATGGTCGTTACACCGTTGTAATGGAGTGTTCTGGTTCCGTCGGAGTAGGTATAAACCGCCGTGTCGTTGTCCGGATTGTCCGCTTCCGGGCAATTGGCGGCTATGTCCCTGTATCCCTTGATATAGGCGCCGGGACTGGAGCCTCCGGGCGTTCCCTGGAAGGGCGCGCTCAGAATGATCTTGTTGTCCGGGAAGCCCTGCTTCCGGAAATTGCCGCATGCCGTGACCATGCTGTTGTACGTGTTCACGTCAATGGACGGCCCGTAGTTCTGGAAAGTGAAATAGTCCACATACTGCATGTAGGCCGCTGGAAATTTGTAGGAAACCGTATGGAGGGAGATGGAGAAGAACATGTCCGGGCAGGCGGTGCGGATAGCCTGGGCCAGCATGCCGTACTGGTTCCACTGGGCAGTGTTCTCATACATCCATTCAAAGTCCAGGTCCACACCGTCCAGCGGGTATGTTTTGATCAATTCCGCTATGTTGTCCGCAAATCTTTGACGCGCGGCGGCATTGGAAATCATGGAAGACCACGCTCCACCGGCAATGCCGAGGCGGATGCGCATGCCGGAAACGCCCTCCGTCCATTTGCGCAGGCTGCGCAGGTGTTCCGCCCAGGAAGCGGTATCGCGCCCGAAGATATCGCTATTGCCCCAGCGGGCGACAATGAGGCGGTCATTCCAATTGGGCTGCACTTCCGTACCCAGACGATTCACCGGCCGGGCCAGATGCCACACGCGCATTTCATCAATCCTGCCTTGCAGATCCCGCCCCACTACGGCATTCGCCGTGCCGTTCATATTCCCCGGGGAAGCTTTTGCCGTAGCCACAGCGGAACCGTTCACGTAAAAAACGCCCGTTCCCTCCGCGGAATTCCGGATGAAGGACAGCCAGAAGTATTCATGGAGGGCGATGGCAGGCAAATCCGCCTCCCAGGCGGCGGAAGAGCCCACCTGCAAACGGGCCTTGTAATGGCCGTCCGCCCATGACAGCGTCATGGACACGCTGTCATTCTCAAACAGGGTGACGTTCTGTTCCCCGGCGGAAAGGGCCATGTTGATTTCAATGGTGAACGCATTGGCATTGTTTCCCGTTACCAGGCCGTTGCCTACGTACATGCAGGCCCCGTCCCCGGAGAATTCCAGAACGTTCGTCCGCGTGCCGTCGGAAGGAAGCAGCCGCACGCCCCTGCTTTCCGTCACATCATTGTCCGGGTAGGAGAAATTGATTTCTCCATTGGCGGCAGGAGAAGCGGAACCGATGTAAATCAGGTCCGAATTATTGATCATGTGGGACCTGTTCGGCCAGTTCCACATGATATGGCTTTCACGCACATACCCGGTTACCAGCATGTAGCGGAACACGGAATTGTTCGCCACGATGGAGAATTCCGCTCCGGCAGGCGCAACCGCCTGGTAGGAACGGGTCAGGGCACTCCCTGTTTTTTCCGCAAATTCCGTCCATTTGGCATCCCGGAAATCACCGTCCAGCCTCCAGAGTCCGACCAGCCGGTCATACCTGGGATGCGCCATGGGCAGAGGCCCCGTCAGAAAGAAATCGTCAATGTCATCCCCCAGTGAGGCATTCCAGAACCTCACTTCATCCCTGGCACCCCTGAATTCCGCATCCAGCACCACGCCGTTCCAGGCTTTTTCCGCGGCGGCGAGGAAAGGAGCGCCGGGAAGAGAACCCGCCGCAGCGCCGTCCACATACAGGCGGGCGTTTTCAGCATCCAGGGAAACGGCCACATGATGCCAGGACCCGGCGGCAAACACATCTCCGGAAGCTTCCAGAACCGTTTCCCCTTCCTGCCCCGGGAAGGATAATTGAAGTTTTCCGCGGTTCAGGGAAAGGGAAATGTTTCCCAGAGACAGAATCCTGCCGGAAGAAGAGTCTCCTTCCGGCTTGATCCAGAGTTCGCACGTCATTTCACGGGAAGAGGACCATGTGTCCGCCGGCACAGGCAGCGCGACCGCGGCAGGAAGGGAAGTCAGGGCCCTGTTATTCAGCACGCTGACGGGCCTCGGCTCCGGTGCGGGAGGAGCCGGAGAGCCATCCGTCATGACGGTAAGGGCATTCAGTTCCATCCTTCCAGAAGCGGAAGCATTCGCCTTCTTGGTTACGTCAAATTCCAGAACGCCGGAAGTGTCCGCACAGGCCTTCCACTCCACCGCCATGTAAATGTCTCCTTCCGCCGTGTTCACCGCTCCCGTCCAGGTTGCGCCATTCAAGGTTCCCGAAGAAGTCTGGAGGGCATTCACCTCCTTTAATTCCCCGGAAACCAGGGAAACGGACTGGTACTGGGGTTTATTGGACCCCATGAAGAAGGAAACCGTATATTCCTTCCCCGGGAGCAGTCCGGACAGGGATACGCGCGCCGTGGCCGTGGCTCCGGGCGTACCGTTGGCACTCAGTCGTCCGCTGGTGTTGAATGCCTCGCAATGATTGGGAAAATCAAATGCCGAAGGGGAATCCGGCGTGGCCGCTGCGTGAGTTCCACGGCTGGCCGAGTTTTCCTGCCATGTCCACAGTGTGTTGGAAGAAAGAAGATTATTAAAATTTCCAACACTGGCCTTGGCGGAAACGGACAGATATACGGCATTGCCGAACAAGCTACCCGCCATGATGGATGAGGAGGAAGCCGCTCCGTTCCTGCTCAGCGGGACATTCACGAAAGTATTGGCCGCTCCGGCCCTGGTTGCCGTAAAGGACGCATTGGTCCATCCCTCCTGAGTGGTGGAAGAGGCATTTCCGAAATCAACACCAAAGGATTCCCTGGCGGATTCCCCATGCACCAGAGCACCCAGCCCGCATGCAAACGCCGCAATCAGGCTAAGCAAGATGTTGTTCCTCAACATGATCATTGAGCATCCAACATGGGAATCACTTTACAAGCAAAAAGCTGCCGGAACACCGGACAGGAAAGATTCACTTCTCTCCCCTTGTTCCGGCATTCCATACAGCCCAGAAAACAGAAGCCATTCAAGCTCTACTCAACCTCTGCGGCGACGCATCAGCATGGCGGCCAAGCCTATCAATCCCAGAGACGCCGTAGCCGGTTCAGGAACCATTTCTCCGGAAATCTGAAGATTGGTGATCGACGCGGCCATACCCCCTGACTGGCTCCCCGATTTATAGGCGTTAAAAATAAGCCCGTAGGAATCATAGGAGGCATCACCCATATTCAGGTCGATGGAAACGTGGATGCCATCGGAAGACAGATTGTCAACCGCATCCGCCAGGGACCAGGTGCCGATAACCGTGGAAGAGCCGTCGGCTGCAAACCCGTAAATGTCGCACGTGTAGGTGCATTCAAACTGAGCGGAACCCCACGTACTGCTTTTGGCAATGTCAAAGGACAAGGCAGAAGGAGCAGCGGCAGGGGCCAGAGAAAATTTGAGCCCGGCAAAGTTGCCGCCAGTGTTCTGGGAAGCCGCGCCCCCAACCTGCAAACTGACAGCCCCGGCGCTGAATGCAACCTGGTTCGCCAAAGCCGACTTCTCCCAAACGCCATGCCAAGACATGAGATCATACCCCCATACATCCGCGGAAGTGATCCCGTTCGCGTTCAAACCTGTAGTTCCAGAATCCACCGGGGACAGGTCCATCAGCACGGTGGAAGCCTCCGCTGCGGGAAGCAATGCGAGGCAACCTATGAGATATAGAGTTTTCTTCATATGAGGCTATTAATATTTTATTGGTTATAGATACCGGATTTCTAATCCGTGATAAATCAACGCCGCAACGCAAGAATGCTTATGACAGGGAGCATAAGGATCATAGGAATGATAGAGGATTTTGCTACTCCCTGTTATTCCTATTATCCTTATATATTTATTATCCCTAATCAACTTTTCTCCAGATTTTTTCGTTGACTTCCGGATTAGAAATCCGCAGCAGATGTTTTCCATATTCCTACATTTTGCTTATTAACTATTTACTTTAATTCAAAATAGAAAAAAGGAGCAGGATTTCCTATCCTGCTCCCTTGAAAACAATGGCGGGTTAATGGTTTAATACGCCAATTCACCGTTCATGACGCGGCGTTCAAACTCGGCCACGTCCACCACCTTCCCGCTCAGGCGGGCGTGTTCCGTGGCAAAGGCCATTACGTGGGAATGGGCGGATTCCTCAATGGAGGTTGTCATGTCTGCCGGGGAGGATACCGTGAGTATGTCGTCATACAGCGCCTGCACCAGTCCCCAGTCGCCTCCGCCGTGCCCCTGGTAGCCGCCTTCCAGTTCTTCCAGTTCCACCACGCGGGGCCGGCCTCCGAAGTGGGGCGTCACGGTGATTTCCCCCGGGCCGTTTTCCTTGTAGAAGGCTCCGGCGCGGATCCTGCCTTTGGTGCCGTACACTTCAATGTGGCGCCCCTGTTCAAAGGCCGTCATGGTGAAGGTGCCGGTCAGGCCGCCTTCAAAGCGCATGATGGAGACCTGGTGGTCCGGCTGGTCGTTGTCGCACTGAAGGTAGTCCCTGCCCCACGGGGAGGTCTTGAGCCATTCATAGATTTCCTCCGCCGTGGCTTCCCGGGCGCGGTCGTACACCATGCCCAGCCAGCGCTTGCATTCGTCGTCCGTGGCGTATTTGCGCGCGTCCCAGGGATCTTCCCCCACCGGAGCGGTCCAGTCCGTGCAGCGTTCCGGACGCGGGGATGAGAGCGTCTTTCTCGTGAAGAAGGAGAGTTCCCCGAAGCTGGCGAGGGACAGGCATTTGCGCCGCCCCATGAGCCAGTAGAGGATGTCCATGTCATGGCAGCATTTGGCTACGATCATGGGCGTGGAGGTTTTGCTGTTTCCCCAGTGGCCGCGAACGAAGGAGTGGGCGAAGTGCCACGCCCCTACGCCTTCATTGGCGTTGAAGGTGACGATGTCTCCGATTTCCCCGCTGTCGATGATTTTTTTCAGCGTGCGGTAGAACTGGGTGTAGCGCAGGACGTGGCACACGGCCACGCGGCGGTCCAGGCGTTTCGCCAGGTCGCGCAGTTCCAGTGCTTCTTTCAGCGTTTTGGCGATGGGTTTTTCCAGCAGGACGTTGTAGCCCAGTTCCAAGGCCTTTTTACAAGGGACGTAATGGTAGTCATCCTGCGTGCCGATGATGGCGACGTCCGCCAGGCGCGGTTGCGCCAGCAGAGATTCCGCATCCGGAAACAGGCGGACGGAGGCGCGTTCCTCCTCCGGGGCAAAGTCCCGCACGGCTTCCGCACGTTCCTTCACGGGGTCCGCCGCCGCGGCGATGCGGTAACGGTCCTTCCGTTCCATGGCCAGCTCCATGTAGGTCCGGGTGCGGGAACCGCAGCCGATGCCGGCGAGGGAGAGTCTTTTTTGTTCAGGCATGAGTATGGCAGACAGGCGGACGGTTTAAAGAATGCCGGATTTGACAAGGAGGGCCTCCGCATCGGGATCACGCCCCATGAAGTCCCGGTAGAGTTCTGCAGCGGGCTTGCTGTTGCCCTTGCTCAGGATGCAGCGGCGGAAGTCGCGGCCGGTCTGCGGGTTCAGCACCCCTTCCTTCAGGAATCGGCTGAAGGCGTCCGCTTCCAGCACTTCCGCCCATTTGTAGGAGTAGTAACCCGCGGCATAGCCCGTGGGGTCCGCAAAGATGTGGGTGAGGCGGCGTGCAACGGACGGGCCACGGTGCGTCATCGGAACCCGGTAGTCCGCCAGAATGCGTTCATCCGTTTCCTCCAGGGCGCTGCCCTTGTATTCGGGCCAGCGGGCATGCAGTTCCAGGTCCAGCTTGCCGAAGCAGAGCTGGCGCATGAATGCCGTGCCGCTCATGTAGTTGCGCGCGGCGCGCATTTTGGCGAAGAGTTCTTCCGGAATTTTTTCACCGGTTTCATAATGGGCGGCAAAGAGGTCCACGGATTCCCGTTCCCAGCACCAGTTTTCATTGATCTGGGAGGGCAGTTCCACGAAGTCCCAGGCCACGCTCGTTCCCGCCAGGGATTTCACTTCCACATCGGAAAGGAGCTGGTGCAGCAGGTGGCCGAATTCGTGGAAGACGGTTTCCACTTCCATATGGGACAGCAGGGCCGGCCTGTCCCCTACGGGCTTGGTCATGTTCCCGACCATCAGGCCCAGGTGGGGCACCCGCGGGCTGCCGCCGCGTGGCGGTTCCCCGACGCTCAGGCAGTTCATCCAGGCTCCTCCGCGCTTGGAGTCGCGAGGATGCCAGTCGGCATAGAAGGACCCCATGTGTTCCCCCGTTTCCGAGTCGTGCAGGTCATAGAACAGCACATCCGGATGCCAGACTTCCACCGCGCCTTCCGGCATTTCTTCCCCGGGTTTGGCGACCGCCGTTTTTCTGGGCGTTACCGTGATTCCGTACAGTCCGGAGTAAATGGAGAACAGGCCGTCCATGACCTTCTGCACGGAGTAGTAGGGCCGCAGGTCTTCCTCGTCAAAGGCATACAGCTCCCGGCGGCGCTTTTCCGCCCAGTAGGAGGTTTCCCACGGGGAAAGCTTTTCCACGGGTTTTCCGGTTTTTTCCTCCTTGTATTGGCGCACGGCTTCCATATCCGCCAGGAAGGAGGGCTTCACTTTGTTGTGCAGGTCATTGATGAAGTCCAGGGCGTTCGCGCCGCTGGCCGCCATCCGGCGGGAGGTGGTGTAGTCCGCAAAGGTACCGAAGCCGAGCAGGCGGGCCTTCCGGTCGCGAAGGTCCAGGATTTCCGCGATAAGGGCTTCGTTGTCGTATTCCCCATCCCTGCCGATGGTGCAGGAGCCTTCCCATACCTTGCGGCGCAAGTCGTCGGAATCCGCAAATTGCAAAACCGGCTGGAGGGAGGTGAATTTCTGCGTGAAGCGCCATTCGGGGTTTTCTTCCGTACCGTGGCCGTTGGCCAGGGCGTCCAGTCGGGCGGCTTCCCGTGCGGATTCCGGCAGGCCGGCAAGCTCCGCCTCATCCGTCACTATCAGTTCCCACGCATTGGTGGAGTCCAGGACGTTTTCCGCAAATTTCTTGGTCTTGAGGGAGAGCTGCGCTTCTATTTCCGCATATTCCGGCTTCACTTCATCCGGCAGGTCCGCTCCGCTTTCGCGGAAGTCCGCCAGGGTTTCCTGGATGAAGCGCTGCTTCACGGGAGAGAGGTCTTTCACCCAGTCGCAGGCCGCGGCGGCCTTGAGCACCTTCCACAGCATGGGGTTGAGGGAAACGGAGGAGGAGAAGGCCACCACCTCCGGCAGCATTTCCCCGATGGCTTCGCGCTGGGAGGGTTCATCGTTCACGGAGTCCAGATGCATGATGCGGCCCCAGCCGCGGTTCAGGTCCTCGGAGGCTTTTTCCAGGGCGCCGAATGTGTTTTCATAAGTCAGGGAGTCCAGAGGCAGGTCGCAAATGGCCTGGATGTTCGTCTTGGCGCGGGAGATGGCTTCCGTAATGTCCGGCTTGATGGCTTCCGGCGTCAGCCGGGACCAGGAGATCAGGAAGGAGGGGTCCAGATAAGGATGGTTCATGTCGATTAATGGGTTTTATTGAAAAGGATTATTTGGCCGCGGCGCGGGCCTTTTTCATGGTTTCCAGCACTCCGGCGTGGTTGGGGAAGCGTTTCAGACCCTGCTCGCACATTTCCAGGCTTTCCTTGCTCTTGCCGGCTTTCAGGTAGGCGCGAGCCAGAATCCATTCCTCCGGATACGGCAGCACCGGGGGCAGGAGAAGGGAAGCGAAGCGCTGGTCCCGGATGGCGTTGGAAAGCCAGATGTTGGCGGATTCCGGAAACATCATGGCGCGGATTTCCATAGCGTACGCGTTGCCGAGCTGCAGGCAGCGGACCCAGTAGGAAAGGCTCATTTGCTGCCTGGCCGTTGCCGCGCCGTCCATCAGAAGACGGATGATGCCGGAGAGCTTGTCAAACCGGGCGGATACGGCGGACACCGCGCCCTGCTGTAAGGAGTATTTGGCCCCCATGTACTGCGTGAGCATGGCCATCATGCCGTTGCTCAGGTCCGGGAAGCCCTTGGGAAGGGGAGCCGGCGAGGCTTTGAGGACGTATTCCTGCCGTGGAAGGTCCGGATTGGCCAGCATGAGGCGCACGGGAAGGTTCCTGGCCTCCCATATTTGCAGGAGCGTTCCGGGGGCGAGGGGATATTCTTTGTCCAGAGGAACGGAGGCGACAGCGGAGGCTATCCTGTCCGCCTCCTTGTAACGGCCCGCGCAGAATTCGGAAACCGCGCGGTAAATGGCGGAACGGAAGTAGGCGTCATTGAGGGCGCGGGGTACTTTTTCAGATTTTTCCCAGTTTACGCACAGGTCCTCCGATTTTTTAAAGGCGGCCGAGGCGCCCCGGTAATCCCCCGTGCGGAACAGGAAATGGCCCAGCAGGTGATGGGCGGAAGAAGACTGCGGGTTGGCGGCCACGGCCCTGCGGGCGGTTTCCACCGTTTCCGGGGGGATGACGGGAGCCACTTCATCCAGCAGGGCGCGCATGAACAGGGCCGCCTGGGAGCCGGGACGCTTTTTCAGCACTTCATCCACGATGCGGACAGCTTCCTCCTGCCCTTCTCCGGGTTTGCCCCGGTCATCAAAGCCGTCCCGCAGGAGCATGGCGTAAAACAGGGGGGCGTAAGGGTCGCGCGGCCATGTTTCGTACAGGGTCTTCCACGCCTTGCGGGCTTCTTCCGGGCCATCCATGAGCAGCACGGCCAGGGCGTCCGCATAGGCCCGTTCATGTTCCGGGAAGGCGGGATGAAGCGCCAGCTCCTTCATGCTTTTCATGGATTCCACGCGTTCCTTCTGGAATTCCGGCCCTGCCGCCATGAGGCTCATGCATACGCCCCAATGCGCCATCAGGCAGTCGGGGTCCAGCTTCAGGGCGGCGGAAAATTTCCGGTACGCCTTCATGTCGCCGAAGATGAGCAGGTGCGTCATCCCCTCCAGCACCAGCGGCTGGGCCGCGGGGGAAGAGGTGCAGACGGCCATCATTTCCACACCGGGAGGCAGCGGCGGGGCCTGAGCCGGACGAACGGCAGCAGCCTCCTTCTTCCATGTATTCAGGACGGGACGGTCCAGCCAGGGAGCGGCATTTGCGGAAAGAACCGCACACAAGCCGCACGCGGCAGCCAGAAAAACACGGTTGAAGGGGAGCTGCATGGGATAAGGCGATGTTGGTTACATTCTGTCCGGCACGCGGATGCCAAGCAGCCCCAGCCCGTGCTCCAGCGTTCGGGCGGTCAGCTCGCACAGGGCCAACCGGGAATGGCGAACGGCGCCTTCCGATTTCAGGACCGGGCAAGCTTCATAGAAGGAATGGAAGGCGCGGGCCAGATCGAACAGGTAGGCGGCCAGGACGTTCGGACGGCAGTCGTCCAGCACCTGCGGAACGACTTCCCCATAACGGGCGAGAAGTCTTGCCAGGTGGATTTCCGCGTCCCGGGAGAGCTCCATGGGAGCGGTCCAGTCCAGCGGAGCGCCGTCCAGCTTCCTGAAAATGGAGCGGACGCGCACGTAGGAGTTCTGAAGGTAGGGGGCCGTGTCCCCCTGGAGGGCCAGCATTTTGTCCCAGTTGAATACGTAGTCCGTCATCCGGTTCTGGGAGAGTTCCGCAAATTTCACGGCACCGATGCCGACGATTTCCGAAACGCGCTTCTTTTCCTCTTCCGGCATGTCCGGGCTTTTTTCCTCCACCACGCGGGCGGCCCGTTCAATGGCTTCATCCAGCACGTCCTGAAGGGAAACGGTATCCCCAGACCGCGTCTTGAAGGGCTTGCGGTCGTCGCCGAGAATGGAGCCGAACGCAATGTGGCGGTAATCCCCGTCCATGCCGCGGCGGCGCTGGGCGGAGAAGATCTGGCGGAAATGAAGCGCCTGCGGAGCGCCTACCACGTACCAGATGGAGTCCGCGCCCCAGGTCCTGATCCGGTGGTCCAGCGTGGCCAGGTCCGTAGTGGCGTAAAGGAAACCGCCGTCCGCCTTCCGGATAATGCAGGGATTGGCGCGCCATTCGCCCTTTTCCTGAACCAGGAAGGGGTCTTCATTCGGCGGAACGGAGCCGTCGGAAAATACGCAGATGGCTCCGTCGCTTTCGCGGGCGAATCCGGCGGCGATCATGCCGTCCACCAGAGGGGCCAGCGCGTCGTTGTAAAAGCTTTCCCCCAGCCAGTAGTCAAAGTGGATGTCAAGCTGGTCGTAAATCCTGGAAAGGCCGGATTTGGATACTTCCACGCAGCGTTTCCAGATGGCGAGGTTTTCTTCGTCCCCGGCCTGGAGCTTCACCAGTTCCGCCTTGCAGGTGTCCAGCAGTTCCGGCTGTTCCTTGCACATCAGGTTCACGTCCTTGTACACGCGGAGCAGTTCGTCAATGGGGTTGGCAGCCAGGGCCTGTTCATCCAGAATGTTTTTCCAGCCCCACAGGATCATGCCGAACTGGGTTCCCCAGTCGCCGATGTGGTTGTCCGTAATGACCTTGTGGCCTACAAAGCGGGCTACGCGGGAGAGGGCGTCGCCGATGATGGTGGAACGGATGTGGCCCACGTGCATCGGCTTGGCGACGTTGGGCGCGGAAAAGTCGATCACGATCGTTTTGGGATTCTGCTCCTGCTCCACGCCCAGCCGTTCGTCCGCCAGCATGGCAAGCAGCCGCGAGGCGTAAAATTCCGGCTTGATGCGGAAATTGATGAAGCCCGGTCCGGCGATTTCCAGGGAGCAGACATCGTCCTCCCCCGCCTGGTCGACCACCTGCTGGGCGAGCGCGCGGGGATTCGTTCGGCACTGCTTGGCCAGAACCATGGCGGCGTTGCTCTGGTAGTCCCCGAAGCGCAAGTCCGCGGACGGGGCCACGGTGGCGCGAAAATCGGCGGGAAGGTCCGCCCCCAATACCGCCTTCAATGCGGCCGATAACTTTTCTTCAAGTATTCCGGGTATGGTCATGTCTGCTCAGATGAACGGACATTCCACCTCCATAGTCAAGGCGCAACTGTCATCAAGACATATCTTTTCCAGTAAAAACAACACGTTGCGGCACTCGCCCCCGCCATCCGGCCGATCCGGGCATGAAACGTCCAAACCAGCCTGTTTTCTCAGATCCTTTTAAAAGGACCTCATTCTGGAAGATTTCAGCCAGTCCTCCAGTTTTTTGGAGGCCTTCGCCTCCCTGTTCACGTTGCCTTCCGGCGCGTCCTTCGGCGAAAAGGCCCTTGCCAGAACCGATGCCAGTTTGTTTTTTACGTTCATCATGTTTTTCTATCAGGTTTGAACCCCTCGGAACAGGGACCGTTCAGTGAGGAACCGCACCGTTCCCGCGGGGAATGGCGCCTACTTACTGTACAAGATACATTTACAGCAATAGAAAAAATTCCTTCTTTTGTCATACTTATGACGATAAGCAGGAGAAGAATAACAACCGCTAATCAAGAGATGATTCCAGCAGACGGCTTTCCCTGGCGATCTCCTTGCTGAACGGCTTGCCTATCTTTTTCATTTCCGCTTCCACCCTCCGGTGTGACGAATTGTCCTCCATCATGTCGTCCACGGAACGCTTCAGGGAAGCCAGGTTGGACGTGTAAAGCTTCCGGCGGTCCGCCGTACGGGACTGGAGAACGCCCTTCCGGTCAAAGAGGACCAGAACGGTATAAACGTCTCCATTTTTGCCTCCGGCGATCAGCCCCACGCCAAACAGGGGGATATTGCCCACCAGATTGTTTTTCGCCTTCCGGTAGCGGTACGTCCACAACACTCCCTTTTCCATCTCCAGCACGTCGGAAGGCTGCCCCAGTGCCTCGTAAACGTCGGCCTTGGCGGCCCTGCCCGGCTTCAGTCCTTCATAGCTTGAAGCGGAAGCCACCGCCTTGTTCCCGTAAGTCACGGAACAGGCCGCCAGCACTAGGCCGGCGGCGGCCACGCATGGAAGAACCGCGTAAAGATTTCTCATGACGGCAACGGTACGCCGTCCCGCCGCCAAGTCAATCACCCGCGCAGCCATTCACAACAACATCTCCCCGGACAGCGGAAAGGCAGGAAATGCCGAGCCGCTGCCGGGACGGTCTAATTTTCCCCGAATTCGTACTTTTCCGTCTTCCAGAGGAACATCCTGCGGTACACATGGTATTCCGTCAGGCAAAGAATCGGCATCCCGATGATGCCGATGAAAGGCAGCAGCCGGAACAGGTGGCGGCACAGAAAGAGGAATACCATCAGGAAGCTTTCCCGGAATACGGTCATGTACAGGGAATAGGGGTCAATGAGCGTCCGCTTGTACAGGGATGAGGCCAGGAGAGGCCCCAGAATGGGGATGATCCCCAGAAACACCACGGCCCCGAAGGTCCACCAGGTACGCCGGGAAATGTAGGTGTCATAAATGTCCACGGACCGTTCCCCCTGGAGCACGGCCTTCCCGCACGCCGGGCATTTCTGCAACAGGGTGGGTTCCTTCAGCGGCTCCCCGCAGTAAAAGCACCTGCGGAAGCTACGCAGGGCTTCTTCATGCCTGATTCTTCCGGATTCCGGCACCACTTTCCGGAGACGGGAATACCCGAGCCAGTTCAGGGCGCGGGGAAAGGGATTCGGCGCTCCGCATTTGGGACAGTGGAGGCCGCAGGGATACATCACGGTACCGCATTCCGGACACACGATGCGGTGCCTGTATTCCCTTCTCTTGCAGAAATGGAACATGGCCCACATGCCCGCGCCGCCCAGAATGGCCAGGAGAATCACCACCCCGGGATACAGGAGGGAATACGCCACCAGGTACTCCGACCAGGAATGGTCCGAATGATGCACGAGGGATTCCGGCCGTATGGGATTCTGCTCCACGTCGGGAAGCTGGCTCACATATCTTTCCCCCATGTCCCTCAGCGGCCCCGCGGGCAGCCATTGTTGTATGGGATAGGGTTCTCTCATGATCGGATGTGCATACGGTGCTCACATTACAGACAGGATTCCCCCACGGTTTCCGTCAAAAAAGCCTGCGTCATTCATCGTAAGGCCACGGTCCGGAAACATGGAGAAAAAAGTCAGCCATTGCCGGAAAATTCCGGCGGCGGACGGAAGCCGCACTTTTCATGAAAAGCCTTTCCATGTAACATCCGCAGCCATGCCGACACTCCGCCAAGCCACGAAAGACGACATCATGCTCATCCACGAACTGGCACAGCAGGCTTTTCCCGCCACTTACCGGGACCTCCTTTCCCGGGACCAGATGGAATTCATGATGGACTGGATGTATTCCCCCGCCAACCTGCTCAAGCAGATGGAGGAAGGGCACGTGTACTTCATCGCCATTCATGAAGGGGAACACTGCGGTTACCTTTCCGTTCAGCCGGAGGGACCGGGCGTCTTCCATCTGCAGAAGATTTACGTGCTGCCCGGCTTCCAGGGAAAGCACATCGGCAGCTATCTGTTCCGCCAGGCAGTCAGCTACATCAGGAGCATCCATCCCGCGCCCTGCCAGATGCGCCTGAACGTCAACAGATACAACACCAGAGCCGTCGAATTTTACAACCGTATGGGAATGAAGGAAGTGGAGCGCGGAGACTTCCACATCGGCCACGGCTATTACATGACGGACTACATCATGGGCCTGGACATTGCCTGAGCACTCCGGCACAGGAAACCCGCACTTCTGGACGGATGCATGTTCCCTGCTTGACTCTCAATGGAAAATGTTCCATCATTCTTTCATATGAGAACCCTGACCACTCTTTTTCTTGCCGGAACCCTGGCCGCCGTTACGGCGCCAGCATACATCCATGCGGCGGAAACCGGCAAGGGGGTCAAAGTCACTTACCCTGCCTTTGACGACAGCAAGTACATCCACGGCCCGAAAATCACAGCTTCCAGCCTGAAAGGGAAAGTCGTCTTTTTTGAATACTGGGGCATCAACTGCCCGCCATGCATCGCCAGCATGCCGCACCTTCAGGAACTCCAGGATAAATACCAGTCCAAGGGGTTCACCGTCGTTGGAAGCCACAGGCAGGGACTTTCCCCCAGGGTGAAGCAGTTTCTGGAAGAAAAGAATATTTCCTTCCCCGTTTACCAGGGACTGGACATCCCGGCAGCCTCATGTCCGGGCGGACTGCCCCACGCCGTTCTGATCGGGGCCAATGGAAAAGTCGTTGCCAAGGGATACCCGCCCGAACTTTACGACCTGGTTAAAAAGGAAGTGCTCAAGGCGGAGCGCGGTCTTCCCATTCTGGAAGACGTGGAGCTGAACAAGTACAAATCACTGGCAAAAACGGTCGTCTCCAACGGCAACAACATCGAATCCAAAATCACTCCCCTCCGAAAAAAGACGGACGACGAGGAAGCACAGGCCGTGTGCGCCGCCTTTGACGACTGGCTGGGGGATGCCAAGGACATGGTGCAGGCCCAAATCAGCACCAACCCTCTGGAAGCGGTCTCTGCCATCACGCGCCTGAAAACCGCCGTGCCATCCGTCAAGGAATTCGATGAAGCCCTGGCAACGCTGAAAGCCAACAAGGATCTGCCCAAGCTGGCGGATATCAATAAAAAGATCTCTGCCTTGGAGCAGCGCAAGGCCAAAGGGCGCAAAATAGCGGAAGCGGACCTTAAATCCCTGACGCAGGCCGTGGACAAATTCACGGAGTCCGACAACGAAGCCACGCAGACCGTGGCATCCAGCCTGAAAAAATCTCTTTCAGCTCTGGCTACTCCCACCTCTGACGAGAAATAACTCTTCCGCCGGACAGTCCGATTTCCAATACAAACAGGCGTTCACGAACGCCTGTTTCTTTTTGATCCGAAAGTTTTATTCTTCTTACCGCCGGATAAAACGTCGGGAGCCGAAAGAACCGAACAAGTTTTCCGGACAAAAGAGGAAAGCGCCTGGTCATCGTCCAGTTCCATCATCAGGAAATGTGGTTTGGCTCCAGGATAGGGACTGCCCTGCTCTTGTTCCGGAAGCATCTCCAGCCCCGGAACCGTCACCTTTACAAACAACTGGTTGTCGCATACCAGACCGAAATATTTCCGGTCACAGTACAGACCGTATTCTCCAAACATTTTTTTGAAGGAAATCTCCCCTGCATGCCGGAGCTGGAAACAAACATACTCTACAAAATCCGGAGACGAGGCCATGCCTTATATTCCCATATACACGGCCTTCCCTGCAAGCTGTAAACGAACATCTTTTGTCTCCATGATGCCTTTTATGGAATCCGTTCCGCCATCACTCGTTTTCAATCCTGTCGCGATTCGGGAACCTTTCGCGGAAAAACCGTCCCTGCCTCCTTCCCCTCAAACCGCTGCAAATCCGTTCTTATCCCGTTCACGGGTGCTGGGGCACCTCTTTCCCTGCCGCTTTGAACTCATGTGGAACATAAAACAGGCTTTACAGCAAAAAATTTTCAAGATATTTTACGCCCACGCTTTTTTGCATGGAGAGATGGCAGAGCGGTTTAATGCAGCGGTCTTGAAAACCGCCGTGGGGAAACCCACCGTGGGTTCGAATCCCACTCTCTCCGCCAGTTTGTTTTCCCATGTAAAGAGATAGGGTATCCCTGGGTATAGGACAACGCCTCCCCCGGAAGCCTGTTCCGGAGAAATGCATTCCGACACCCAATTTTGCGTTATGGACTTAATTCAGGGACAGATCCACATACGAACTGTTTGCCTTCTGAAGCAACGGAAGGATATGAGTCCGGAAACGATTCACCAAATCAGGATTTTGAGAAAGAGGTGTGATTTCATTTTCCTGAAAGTCCCGGATAACGTTTCCGTATCTGGCTTTTCTCATGAAGTGCATCCAGCAGGTATTAGAATAGGGTCTTATCCAGGGGTGACGGGTTATATCCACTTCATAAGGCGCGGCAATTCCATAACGGGGCAAATTGTTCATGCCACAAATAAATGAATCTCCTCCTCCATTTCCCGGTCGCGGCCCATAAATCATTAACCTTTTCTGGAAAACCAAAGTATTATGCCCCCGGATAGAAACACAATCATCCGGTTTGCCTATCATTTGGTATGCAGCTTCCAATTCCTGTGTAAAATAAATTTGATCAGCATCAACTTTGCCGACACAGAATGATTTCCCCGCATAGAGATTACCAATGAAATCCATTCCGAAATTCAAGTAGGTGTCAATTCTGTTTTCTTTGGGAAGAGCCCTTAAATCATCAACTGAATGAGGAGGAACCACATGATGCGGATAATGAAGAAAACTCAGGCGACACTCATATTTATCTTCAATATACTGTTTCCATTCTTCCATGAGCTCAATAGTGCGGTCCTCCGTATCCGACCAAAGAATAACGACATGATCCAGAACGGGAGCTACGCTTAAAAGACAGGGAATAACAGTATTTTCTTCATTAAGAATACGGAGAAAGCCTACCCGTTCCAAATATCCTTTCGAGGAACCCGTTTCTTGTACGCCAGATTGCATTTTAACTTCAATAGTTTTTAAACATTAATGATATTATCTCAGGCAGATATGCTCATTACAGATTTATTTGAATTTTCTCCGCATTCACTTTGTATCATTTTCTGAAACATTTCCTTCATCCATGATTGGATCAATTCCGGTTTTTGTTTTACCAATTGTGTGATTTTTCCATGAACGTGGGCAATTTCCTCATTACTTTCAGCCTGATGAACATATGTTTTTGTCAGATAAGGCTCCAATCTTTTTGTGGCGTCTGCATCACAGAACCAATGTGGATTTGAACTATAAAAGCCAAATAGGTGAAGACCGGAGGATGTTTCCTGCCGCAGTATCGCCAGGGGGTCTCCATAATGTTGAAAAAGAGATGAAAACGTTTTTTTCTCCCTTATTTGTGCATGCGCCGGAGAAATATACTTTCCCTGATGCATAGGTGATTTGCCACTGAAATCGAGCGGCCACGGACACCCCCAAACGCCCATGTGGAGATGAGGAAAATCTTTTTTCAACCGGACCGCCAAAATCAGCGCTACGAGAGCATCCTTGCAGATACCTGTCAGAAGAATAGATTTAAGGGAGGGCATCTTTCTTATTTCACGTTCTATATCAAGGCACATGCGGTCCAGCAGAAGAAGCCCTTCCCATTGATGATACTTCATGCAAATAAAGGGATGCCGAAAGTTCAGCCATACGGAATTAGTGCCGTCACAGGGATTGATGAGCAATTCATCCGCGTACTTGTTCACTTCATTGATGGAAGAAGTACAATGATAACTGAGATACTGGTAGTTGCCCTCTTCCATTTCATAAAATTCCTCCCTTCCCCAGTTGTCCCATTGAAGAACAAGCTTCTCTTCATCATGCTGTAGAATGACTGCAGCATCATTGCGGTGGAGCCTGCGTCCCCGTTTTCCCTCTATATGGAATTGGTCCGTCCACTGGGGATGCCTGATGACGATGTCCTCTGCAGGTTCCTCTTTCATTGAGGGGGACTCTGAAGAAGCAGAACCTGGCAATAGAGGGGAGGAATAATAAAACTCCCCGGCCTCGTCCTCCAGAATGGGAATTATCCTTCCATGATCGATGAGGGACTGAATATAGGCATTTTCCACAGATGCATGATGCTTGGGACTCCCGGAAGCCCTCAAATTCATATCCGTATCTCCCAAATAATAGAGTTGGGCATCCGGAAATAGATAATCCGCCAGGCAAAGAGCTTTGCTCAATGTTGTAAAGTTGGGCGTACTCCGATGAACTGCTCCCGGCATGAATTTCCAGTTTTTCAGTCCTTCCCGGCAGGCAAATTCATTGGAGCACCCCAATTCTTCATTATTGAAATAGATTTCCGGGATTTCAGGAAGCATATCCATATGCCTTTCCGCAGGAGAAAAAGCCAGATACCCATAAAAGCATGAAATCAAAAGGATATCCGTTCTCGTTCCCGCCAAACCGGAATTCAGGTTATCCATTTTATTAACCCTCATGATTTTATCACAGGAATCAACAAACGCTGAATAATTGCGTTTCAAGTTCCGTTTATTAGAGACGATGCATATTCGTTTCTCACGTCCTTCAGAAGCCAGCAAACCCTGATATTCTTCATTTCCGCTCAATCTTGCCAACAGCTTCCATTCCTCTTCCGTATCAATTTGCAAACAACACGGAAAATCGTTTAAATACGGGCGCGAATCATTATCAAAGAGAGTTCCGGATTCCTGAAAATGCTTTTGTGTGATAGCATTAATATTGCCATCAAAGAAATAGAAAAATTTCCTGGCATCCTGTTCGCGATGAGCCACGTGGAATTGTCCATCCAGATGGCCGATCATTTTAATTCTATGGGCCGTATAGGCTGAGTGAATTTCTCCTTTTTCCATGTCTTCCGCCATCTGGCGCAGAAGCCCGGCCCTGCGAAAAGGAGAAGTCGGCTGAAGAATGGCAAACATTTTGCAAGAGATCCCGGACAGAACCTGATGAATGCAATTTTCCATTCTCTTATCATTCACCTTTTCCCGGACATAACGGATACCTTCCCGGCGGCAGTATTCCATAATTTCTTCACTATCAGTACTGACAATCGGCATGAATCCTTCCTGAAGGGCATATGAAACGGAATACTGGAACAAGGGACGCCCTGCAAATAATCGGCAGTTTTTGCCGGGGCAGCGTTCCGAGTCTTTCTTGGCCGGAATAACGGCCAGTTTAGGAATCAAATGCGAGGCTGCGTCTTCTTTAGCTGGCTTAAAGATAGAAGAAACGGATTTTTTCAGTAACCGGGGCAGCCTGAGTTCCATTTTTCCCGACCATTGCTTGCCGTCGTCATACCGGGGCATGATGGGATGGCCGTGATGCAAGCATGTCACCTTGAGGCGCGGCCTGCATTCACGCAGTATGTTCCCATTGGAAGCCACCATGGAAAAAAAATTCTCCAGACGGCGCATGTATTCCTTAATATCCGGCCTGCCGGGAGCAAAGACGGGGCCATCCATGTAACTGAGATAAAGTTCCTCATCCTGGTCAAGCCGGATAATGTATTCAGCCAGGGCTTCCGGGGATGAAAAATCCCCGGCATTGACAAAACGGGAAGGGTTGACTTCTTTTTCGGCGTCCGGTGCCCCCCAATAAATGGGAAGGGAAAGGGCGGCCAGGGAATCAATCAGTTTTTCAGTCGTGTAGCCGGCAGCGGGATAGTTTTCAAAGGCAATCGTGAATTTATAGGATGAACAGAAGGCAATCTTATCCCGAACACGTTCTCCCATGTTGTTCAGAACCGTACCCCCGCAATCTACGGTTTTGTATTGGGAAAGAAGGCGCATAAAATAAATTCTTTCCGGAGAGTTGCCATTGGAATATACGAAGTTGCAAAAACGGGTATGCCTGGACAAAAGGGATCTTTTATCCTTGGGATACTGTTCCACAACCCCTGTCTGCTTTATATAATTCCTTTCCATCCAGTTGGGAAGACGCAAATGGCATTCGGGATAGGGGACATCCTCCCTCATGAATGAAATGGCATAATCGCATTCATCCCACAACGGCTTTACGGATTCGGCCGTATAGAAAACCCGGACGCCTTTAAAATAGTGGTGCGCATTTCCAAAAACGGAGTAAATCAGCAAATCTGCTTCATCCTGATTATCCACAATAACCATATTCAGCCGTTCCTTTAAAACTGCTGATAAAATAAAATCATGCGGATTAAATCCCTGCCAAAAGTCGGCAAAGGCCACGCGAGTTAATTTTTTATTATTCATACCAGCTTCCTCAACCATGCATGCCCCCCATATTTGGAAAGCGATTTATCCTTCACCAGAATTTTAACCCTATGTTTAAGCCCCATAAGATAATAACGGTTAAATACCAAAGTCTCAGGGAACAAATATTCCGGTCCTAGAACAAGGGGATGCCTGCCAACCACATATTTGTTGAGGTGGCTTTCATCATGCCAGACAGCTATAATTCCATTGTCAAGATCCCGTTTAACAGCCCCGGCCAGTTCCCGGCACATGGAAAGAAAGTCCTTAGTCCTTCCTCCATTAAATCCTCCAGCGACATAGTATTCCCCCTGTTCGGGAAGAATCCGCGCTTCGGACATTCCGTTCTTTTCATAGGGATAACAGGAACGGGTGTTTCCGTAATATCCCGGATGAAGAGTTACTGCAATCCCCTGCCGGTCATTCGGAAATATTTCTTCTCCAATGGGGGAAACCGGCAATAACGTACCATTCATAAAGTAAATGTAGTCATATTCCTGCAATTCTTTCTGAACACTTAAGAAAGTTTCAAAACGCCTTAAGGTTTCCATCGGCCAGGGATAGAACGGCTTGATGACAAGCGTTACGTCATCAGGAGTTTTAACTTCATTATGATCCGTGAACAAAAAATAGCGGACGTCATGGCCTGGAAGGAAATATTGTTTGGCGGCTGCATAAAAATCTTTCCAAAACGCCATATAGCGTCCCGTGGCGATATATAATACGGCCACTTTCTTTCTCTGTGAGGAAGGAGAATTCTGTTGTTCCCCGTTTCCTGAAAGGAAAAACGAACCATCATCCCTCCTTCTGAATGTCTCCGTTCCCCATTGGTCCCACTTAAGAGTCACTTCTTCATCGGTCAAGGAAAGAACGTCAGCCCAGTCATTCCTTTGAAAACGGCATGCCCTGCCGCCAAAAATACGTACGATGTCGTACCATTGGGGATGACCGATTTCCATGAAGGATTCGGCATTGAACCGGCTGTGAGAGATCTGCCAGTTTCTTCCCCGGAAGTCCCCCGGCACCAGTCCCCCCCGCATCACGGAAGCATTGTTGGTCTGAATAACCAGGTGCATTGGAAGAGACATCTCCTGCACGTAACGGATACGGTTGCAGCTTCCGGTGTCAATCATGAGCTTGTGCATGAGATTGTCTTCCGTAAACCCGTATCCGGAATGTCCCAGCCTGGGAGAAATCTCGGAGATCCTTCCGGGATCCTGTTCACAGGTGATTAATTTTTCAAGGACATCCCTGCTGAATACCATGGTGGGTCCAAAACAGCTGAAAAAGCCATTCCCGCAAAGTGGATAACCCCCACGGGCGTTCAGATATTGGCCGAAGCCGCAGTAATAACTGCTGAATTCCCGTGGAAGATGTTGATGGAAGTCATTGATGGATTTAAAATAGTCTCTTCCGTACAAGTCATCGTCGTCAATTTTGGCAAAAAGGTCGTAGTCGGAAATATCCAGATCCCGTATTGCATCCAAAAAGTTGGAAAGCTGGTTTTTATTCGGGAACAGTCTCATTGTCAGGCGTCCTTCCTGGATGAAATGTTCAAAAAGAGGAAGAACAGTCTTTCGGTATGTAGCTTCCGGTATGCCTTTAACAGCGGCAAAAACATGGAAATTCTCATAGCTTTGATCCATCATGCACCAGATTTGCCTCTGTAAGTCCGTTAAGCGCCTGTAGGAAGAAAGACAGGCCGCAATACGGCAGGCCGGTCTTTTTTTTGTCCGTTCATGCTGGTAGAATAAATTGTGACGGGCAACCCGGATATGAAGCTCCCCGTTGCTGTTGGCCGCCTCCAAGGCAATATCCGTTGGCAGCCGATAATCGGCAAAAACCTGAATGACTTTTTCCCGTTTGCAAGAGGGGATTACCATGGCATGCGTTCCCCATACATAGGGAGTATTGAAGTCGGTCTTTCCCGTTTTGAAATCTTCAAACAAAAGTTCATCAGACTCAAATGGATTTCCCTGAGGCGACCAGACGGCATGGTGAAAAAGCCTGAAAATATCCGTTTCCGGGTGTTCCTTCATCTCTTTCCTCAAAGCCGCCTCCAAACGTGATGAAGCTACCATGGGAACGGCATCGCTTTCTCCGAAGATGATCAAATCATTTCCGGCATATCTCCTGTCTTCCAGCATCCGTATGAAGGATGCTCTCAGGGAACGCACATGGGAGCGTTCCGCGGAACAAGGATCCCGTCCGATAAATGCGGCGCTTTCCTTCTCCCGTGTATCCTTCAAGGATGAAAGATCCCGGGTGGAAGGATAGAGCTCCAATTCATATCCCATCCGGTGCAGTTCAGAAGCTCCTTCCGCCATCTCTCCGGAAGATATAATCAAGACGCATTTCATAAAATTTAAATGTTAAAGTTTAATCCAGGAAGGGCAGAAAATATCCTGTTCATCTTCAATATTTCCGGTAAACCACTGTTTTTGAATGAAAACCCGTTGCTGGGAGCCCAGCCACGCCCCCCACCAGGAAAAGGAGGAGCAAGAGAGGACAAGTTCCTGCATGGCCGTTAATTCCCGGAGGGCATCCAGTGTTTCATGTTCATCCATGACTATTTCAAAACGCTTGGCTTTCGGGACACTTTCCACCAGCTTCCGGGCCAGTTCAGGAGAGTCGGAGAAAACAACCAGTGTTCTGATATTGTCGGAAAGTCTTTTAAACGCCTCATTAAGGAAGGCGCCATCCGGCGTGTGATACATATCCGCTCTCTGAAGGTAATCTCCTATCCTCAGATGAACGCCGGCAGTTCCTTCCTGCACGGGCGCTATGAGAGACTGGAACAGGGAACGTATTTCTTCAGCAAAATCCTCAAAATACCGTTCACTCTGAAAGTAGCCGCTCAACGCGCCACGACGGACCGTATCCGGAATGGGCCTGTAAGAAAATCCGGGTTCCCAGTATGTTACAGGATCGGAATAGCCGCCATCCGGGCATGGAGAACACGCACTTCCCAAGTAAGACATCAGGTTCCAGGTGTTCAAATCGTGCCTCCAGGGAATGCGGCATCCAACGTCCGTCCTAAGCGCATGGGCATAAGTTGCGGCTATCTGGAACAAATGCCGGCCTGTACGTGAGTTTGGAAGGAATTGAGTAGTCACGTATTCAGGAGAAATCTTTTCTGAGTCAGAAGACAAAGAAAGAAACCTCCTGGAGCTGCTCTTCTTCGGTTTTCCCGCATCCAGACAAACGGCGCCCAGCAGATCAAAAGGATGTTCGTCCCGGTCGATGCGTCTTTCAAGACATTGAAGATGCAAATACCGGGATTCCCCCGGCGCATGCTGTGAAACGTAAAATCCGAATTCCTTCAACAGATAGCTTAAAAAATCGGTATTCCACAGGGACTGATGCTGGTAGGCTTCCATAAGCATGCACAAGTCATGTTCCGGAACCGGCTTTTCCCGAAACCGTTTCTTCATGTATTGCTTGAAAGCGGGAGATATCACTCCGTGCATCAAACGAATATCACGGAAACTCAGACGCAAAAAGCCTCCCGGTTTTAAACAGCGGAATGCCTCTGCAAAAAAATGGCAGGCCTCCACGGGCGTAACTTTGTCAATCCCATATTCCAGATAGAATGCATCTACCGAGTCATCTTTCCACGGAAGCGGACGGGTAATGTCATAGTTGGGGGAGTCCAAATTCAACCAGCCATTCAATCTCCGGTTACCGCACCCCAAATGAATATACTGCAGAGGAGATTGATCCATGATCTCGGCGCTGCTGGCAGAGAGTTTGCTTTCAGACCACAATCGGTACAGGGAAGGCATGCCGGGGCGCTGGTGAATCTCCATTTCCGACCCAATATAGGCATCTCCTTCTAAAAGAAGCTGTTCCATCGGCCACATTTGCCATTTCAACGTTAACTCCCCTTTATGCCCAATACTCCACCACCCATAGCAGGACGTGTCACGGCGCCGGAACACTCCGTTGGCATAAAACAGCATTTCACCCTTCCAGTGGAGATGAGTCACGTCGCAGACAACTGAAGGAACCCTGTGGTTGAAAGTATACAGGGCATTCATAATGGCAGGCGTGCACCAGTGCGCCGTTACCATGTCATTCCCGGCATCCGGGTAATGGACATTGCTCATGTAAAGACGGCCTGTCGACTTCAGCCTCCCTTCAAGTTTCCCTACCAGTTCACCCACGATCACATCCTCCGCCCCGCAATCCGCAAAGCCGGGCGCCTCCACAAGCTTCTCCACCATGCCCCTTTTCAGAAAATAACCCGCTCCCCCACTCGGAGAGTTGCGCATGGACACCAGCGCATCCCCGACCAAGTCGTACTCATCATCCACCACGGATTCCAAACGTTCCAAGTCCACATACGTATCGTCATCACACTTGAACAGCCACTCAAAGTCGTAGTTCTCCAGCGCATACCGAAAGAAAGACTTCACCTTCCCCGGTAGCTCGTCGTAGCCATCCGCTGTGTCCAGCACCACCGTATCCCCCCTTTCCTCTTCCAGTCCTTCCTTTCCTCCCACAAAGAACACGCATTCTATCCCATCCGCCGGATGCTCCAGCCACGTCTCCCTCACCGCATCCCTCTTTTCCTTCATCCGCTGGCACGAGCAGATTCCTACCAGTATCTTCACTTGCTTTTTCATGTCTTTTCTCCTTTCTAGGCAGGAAGCTGTTCCACCGCTTCAAAGATTTCCTCCCAGCTGGATACCGACGATTCCAGCCCTCCAAGTTCCAATCCCCGCTCACGAGCCGCCTCCGCCATGTCCCTCCTCAGGTTCGGTTCGTAGGCCATCTTGCTGGCGTAGTAGATGAAGTCCCTTTCATGGTCGCACAGCCATCCGGTTTTGCCGTGCTCCACCATCTGGCGCCAACCTCCGCGGTTGTCCACCACCAGCACGCTGCCGCTGGCCATCGCCTCAAAGCCCACTCTCGGCCAGTTTTCCGTCGTGTCCGTGGGCTGAAGCACTATTTCACAGTGCTTGTAGAAGTCCTGCTGGCTCACCTCCCTCTGGTCGCGCGCCGTGCGTATCCACCCGTAGGGTTCTCCGATTTTCTCCCGGCTCCTCTGGTCGAAGCCCAAAAACAGGCCACGCTTGAAGAGGGGGGAGACGAAGTATTCGTAGATGTGGAGCGTGTTGGCGGCGAATTTGTCCGCGTCCTGCCGGGAGATGCGCCCGCAGCCGAAGTATTCCCCGCTTCTCTCGGCGATGAAGGGGAAGGAGTCGTTGTGGAAGTAGGGCTTGAAGGTCATGAACGCAATGGAGGGGTCGTCGTTGCAGCGCTTGAGCAGGGGCATGTTTTTCTGGCGGACTTCTTCGTTTTGGTAAAGGAACATGGCAATGAGCCCCTGCTTCATGAGTTCCTTTTCCTTGTTGAAGAGCCAGGTCATGCAGTTGACGAAGATGGTGCGCCTGGTTTTTTGGCGGATGGCGGGGAGGTTTTCCAGGTATTCGCCGTTGCAGAATCCGATGATGGCATCCCCTTCTTCCAGGACGGACCAGTCGTTGGGAGCGTGGATATGAACGCCCAGCCCCAGCATTTCCAGGTAGAGGGCTTCGTTTTGGAAGCCGTCGTTGGTGGGGATGATGTGGACGTCAATGTCCATGTGTTTCCAGACCAGTATCTGGTGGTGGAGTTCAGTTCCGGCTCCGCCGTAGAGGCTGGGGAAGCCGTTGACATAGATTTTCTTTAAGGAGGTGCTCATGGGTTAATTCTCAAGTGGATTCACTGAGCGACGCTAGCACGCGAACTTTTATCCTGGCAATGGACAAGTTTTGAAAATATGGCAAAGAAATACCTGCCACCGGCAAGGGATACCTTCTCTTTTCGCATGTTGTCATCCGCCTCAAAAATTCACCAAATATCATAACGTTTCCGGCGTGTTTACTTTGCTGGTTTCTGTTAGCCGCATTCCCACTTCGGAGATCACAGCTGAATCACTGGTCGTAAACGGGGTTAGCGTAAGCCAGACTGACCATGAAGGCATTCATTCTTCACAACGGCGCTCCTGCATCTCTACAGGGATGTTTCTGGAAAAAACCGATGGTAGCGGCAACACCATTATGGAGGAAACGGACGTAGCCGGACGCCCCGGCTAAGACTACTGATCCTGCGGGCCATGTCACCACCACCAGCTATCTGCCCTGCTGTGACAATCCTGCCTGCATCACCGACGCATTGGGAGGAACAACCTGTTATACCTACGACATACGCGGCAGAAAGACGGCAGAATATGGCACCGCCATTCAGCCGGCCTGCTTCGCCTACGACGAAGCCGACCGCATGGTGGCCCTGACTACCTTCCGTGCAAACGAAGGCGACATCACCACCGATCCTTCCGGCCGAACCGACGGAGACACCACCACCTGGCTCTACGATCCAGCCACCGGTCTGGAGCTGAAAAAAGCCTATGCCGACGGTTCCTGTGTCTCCAAAACCTATGACGATCTCAATCGTCTGAAGACATTGACCAAGGCCAGATGTATCACCACCACCTGTGCCTATGCTCCTCTCACCGGGGAACTCGTCTCCCCTCCCACAATGACGCTACTCCCGGATGGAAGTTCACCTACAACCACATCGGACAAATGACCTCCGTCCGGGACGCTTCAGGAACCAGGGAATTTTCCTACGATGCTTATGGCCGCATGATTCAGGACACTTCCTTTTGAACCGTGGAAAGCTGCACCCAGGAAGAATACGATGCCTTGGGGTGTTCCAACGGATACCGCCTGATGCTCGGCACACGCACGGTGCAGCACTCCCATCTTGACTACGGCCATCAGGGAGGCATTATTGGGATGAATCTGGAAGGCATCGCTTCTCCCTTTACATGGCAGTACGATCCAACCAGCGGCTTCCTCCACTCTCTCACCTACCCCAACGGCATGGTCCGCCAAAACACCTACCATCCTGCCCTCAACCTCGTAACCGCTATTGGTTACAGGAAGGGAGCGGACGGCGAATTGGCGGCCGGCCACGAATACGACTACAACGCGCTGATGTGTCCCACTCAACGACGGGACTCATGGGATGCTGCCACTCCCGCGACGATAAGAGATTTTACCTATAACAGCCGCAGTGAACTGCTGGAAGATCGCATCAGCTGGGGAGGAAGGTTTGCGTCCTGCTATGACAACATCGGCAATCGCAAGACCGCCCGGGAATTGGAGGAAGACATCTCCTACGAATCCAACCGGCTCAACCAGTACACGGATATTGCCGAAGGGGTAGAAGATTTTAACCCCGTCTACGATGCCGACGGCAACCAGACCAGGATCAAGACTTCAACGTGTGTCTGGGAGGTATCCTACGACGCCAACGACCGCCCCGTCGTCTTCACCAGCCAGGATGGCAGAACAACCATCACCTGCGGTTACGACTACCGGGGAAGGCGCCTTGAGAAGAAGGCCACGGTCAATGGGGCAGTATCCGGCCACTCCCGGTTCCTGTACCGAGGCTATTTGCAGGTAGCCCAACTGGATTTGATGCATCCCGAACCCTTGCTGGTGAAGAGCTATTTGTGGGATCCGACAGAGCCCACGGCCACGCGCGTCCTGATGATGACATGCAGGAAAGACAACATTTCACAGCAGGAAGAGCATCTCTACTTCATCCACGATGCCTTGAAGAATGTCACTTCCATCCTTGACGGCCAGCAGAAACAAAAAGCCCGCTACGAATATGCACCTTTCGGAGGCCTGCTCACCGCTGAAGGGGACATGGCCCGGGAGAACAAGTTCAGGTTTTCCTGCGAGTTCTCGGATGACGAACTGGAACTTGTCTACTACAATTACCGCCATCTCAATCCCGCAGACGGCAGATGGATTAACCCCGATCCTATCCAGGAACAAGGAGGTTGGAATTTATACGGTTTTGTTTCAAACAAATTGTTCATTACAGACCTTCTTGGATGTGCCATCTACGTGGTTGCCTGTCTAGATAAAAACAAAGAAAAAGACATAGAAAAATAAAATATTTATAAAAAATATTACAGAGGAATATGATACATTACAGTAATCTCCCATGATGAATATTCAACAGCTACGGGAATAAAAAAGTCTACAAATCAATTAATTATAGAAAAAAAGGAAGATAAATCTAAAATATATGCCGACATGGGAAAATTTAAAAAATTCTTATCGTCATTGTATCCATCGAATGCAACAAATGGATATGGTATTTATTTAGTGGCATGCCATCAAGATGGTGTAATTTCCGATGGAGGCTGGAGAATTTATTCTAATGTTGAAGGAATAGCTGTACCTGATATCTCCGCATTATATGATTCCGATACATGTTTTTTATCTCAATGATTCTTTACTGAAAGCAGAAGATTTATCCAAATTCGACTGTTGTGTAAAATGCAAATTAAAAAAAGATCCTACTTTAAAAGTTGTTCACAAATCATAAAATATTATTTATCTATTTTAAGCATAACAAAAATCTATGCATGATTCTTGTTTTTTTCATGAAAATCATGCACATAAACTTTAAAAATTATAAAAGTAGCATAAATTATTTAATATGAAAACTAATATTATATTTCCTTCGGTTATTTTGGCATTAAATTTATTAGGGTCCTGTACATTCATATCCCAAAAAAAAGAAGAAACAAAAAACTCCTATATTCCTCCTTACTACCTACATTACAATACTCCTGCCTACATTGTAGGAAAAGATATGATTAGAAATTCATTAAAATCATACTGGGATTTGTCATCAAATACGACTCCACAACCAAATCTTAATCCATATGATAAAAAATGGAATGGAAGCGAAACAGCTCTTATGCTGGCGGCAGCTATCGGGGATATTGATACCATGAAGAAATTACTCGAATTTAAGGCTGATATTAATGTAGCTTCAAATGAAATGAAGCTCCCCTCTATGACCTTTCCCTACAAAGAAACTGCCTTACATTATGCTGCTCGTACAGGACAAATAGGTGCCTACAATTTTCTAATTAAACAAGGAGCTAACCAGAATTTGAAAAATACTGATGGAAAAACAGCCCAGCAATTACTGGAGACTGAAGTAAAAAATAATTAAAATTATAGAGTAATATACAGGATCGAAATAGGAGAGATAGGCCTGCCGCACAGTAACAGGATAAGAATATATACAGGACAATTTCTTCCAAAAAAAGATTTTCAGAAAGAACTTATTAAGTTAAAATTATCCTGTCTATAATAAAATAAAAGGGCAGCAAATTGACATCCTCTATCTTCCCCATACTCCTTCTTGTGCCATGATTAATGATTTTCCACATGGACTGGGATGGGTACTGGCCCGGGGAACCATTCTTGTGGCTTTCTTTTCTGCATTTATACTTTATGTATTGCTGCTGAAATGGGAAAATAATGATACGACGAAATAGAGGTGATTTTTCCATGCCCTATATAATAAATGTACTCAATAATTTATCCCAGGAAGTACTATTTACGAATTTAAAACTCCTGCATTGGAATTTAAATAAGTTATTTATTTCTAATAATATTGACAGAAATTCATTAAGTATATAAAATACTTTTTTTGAATTAAAATATGTTATGAATACAATAATTTTTAATAACAGATGGATTTCAGGAATTAAGCCGATAGTGATCGTGGTTTTCCTATTCCTCTGTTTCATCTGCATATTCTTTCCCGTCGTTTTCTATTCATTTATCATCGAATTAAAGAAGGAAACCAATGGCCATTTCATAATTCTGGGAATCATGTCCTTTTTTTCTTTGATTTTCATTATTGCAACTTTCTACATCAGTTTGCTGCTTGTTTTTGGAAAATTACATATTGTCTTAGATCATTTTAAAATTGTTATTGACCAATATGTGCTGGGAATACGCATGGCATCAAAGCAGATTCCTTTAAGCGGCGATACCCGTATTATTCTGGAAAGCGGTCCTTCCGGTTCAAATGCCCATATCTTTAAAAACAATGGTAAGGTTCAGGTATTCCCGATGGCTCCAGTCGTATACAGTATCAAAATTCAGGAGGCAGGCAGAGGCAGATCAGAGGTTGTTCTTTCATCAGGTAATTATTCACTGGTATTAAAATTATTCCGCCAGATCTCCAGCCTATATCCGGAATTAACGGCTGAAATTGATACGAGCAGTGAAAAAAGATTACTTGATGAATACAGAAAGCGGATAAATTCCGTAAAAAAACGGTCCGCATTGGCGCTTTCTCTTTTATGCTTTTTTGGCACGATACTAACGGGTCTTCCTTTATCTGTGGAATACGTGAATTATAAATATTCCAGACACTGGGTTGAAATCCAGGGGAGAGTGGAGGAAATGCAGAAATCTGAACACAAGGATGGATTCCGTGTAGCATATTCTTGGAAAGGGAAAAAATTGTATACCTCCCTGTATGAGAAAAGTTTCCTGTCACACCAGCATGGGGAAAATGCCATGGAAGGAAATCTGGTCCGTCTCTATGTTAATCCCGAGGATCCGGAGCAATACACTTTTGGCAGTTCCATATTGTCAAGTATGATAGGGCTCATTATTTGTTTTTGCTTATTACTACTATTTTCCCTATTACTATTCTGTGCGTTTTTGAAGCTTAGAAAAACAAATCTTGACCATAAAGTATTTAAAATGAATACTTTGTTGTACTATTTCCAGAAACCTTCCAAAACGATTGCTTTTCCGGAAACTGAAATATCCGCCTCCTTTGAACGGCGGCATATTCAAGCATGTAGTACCAGAACATCTTGAACCGACCAACATTTGTCCTCCTTTTTAAAATTATGAAATCATAAAATACTTTGTCGTAATATTATCAATATTGGTTACAATTTTTATAATTGGGCATAGTATTCTATTTTGTCCGTCTTTGTAAGATCCCTTTAATCTACACGGTCGTAATATTTATAAAGACTAATATTTATACTATTTTCAAGAAGGAGATATGCATGTCCTGTGGAAAAAGTATTCCTCGTTGCCTGACATACCCTTTAACCAGGCAGTTTCCTGTATTTATCGAAATGATATTCATACCATTTCCGTGTGTATAGACAATGAATGGTATGAAGTAGATATGATGAATGACAATATTAAAAAAATATCTGGAAATATTTTAACACCACATTCTGTACCCTCACCTATTTTCTATAAACAATTATAGGAGCCATCTGACAAAATCGGCCTTTGTCCATACATAAAAACGCCGTTCCGAAAAAATCCGGAACGGCGTTGCAGATGTTACGGCTATTTACTATCAACCAACTCCCGGCGTATGTATTCCGCTGTGGGCGAATCCTTTTGAGCGATTTGCTCCGGGGTGCCGCTGGCTACGATGCGGCCGCCTTCCTCTCCTGGTCCGGGCCCCATGTCGATAATATAGTCCGCCTCCGCCATGATTTCCGTGTTGTGCTCAATGACAATGACCGTATTTCCCTGGTCCGCCAAGCGGTGCAGCACGTCGATAAGAAGACGCACGTCCCGCGGATGCAGGCCGATGGAGGGTTCCTCAATGAGGTACAGGTCACCGGGCAGTTCCTTGCCTTTCATCAGGGCGTTCCGGCTGACGCGCCGGCCCTTGATGAGTTCCGTCACCAGCTTGAGCCTCTGGGCCTCCCCGCCGGAGAGCGTGTTGGAGGCCTGCCCCAGTGTCAGATAGCCCAGGCCGGTTTCCGCCAGCAATTTGAGGGGATCTGAAATGCGGGGCTGGCTTTCAAAGAATTCCGCCGCCTCCGAGAAGTCCATCCGCAGCACGTCCGCAATGGTTTTCCCCTTGTACCTCACGGTCAGGGTGGCGGCGTTGTAACGCTTGCCCCGGCAGGTTTCACACGGCACGTAGCAGGGAGGCAGGAAGTCCATTTCCAGCTTCTGCATGCCTGTTCCCTTGCAGGACTCGCAGTTGCCCTGCCCCGTATTGAAGGAGAAGCGCCCGCGGTCGAAACCCAGCCGCCGGGCATCCGCCGTCTGGGCGAACAGGGTCCGGATATCATCCAGAAACCCTACGTAAGTGGCCGGAGTGGACCTGGGAGTCTTGCCGATGGGACTCTGGTCCACCCCGTACACCATCCGCAGGGAATCAAACCCGGAAGAGGATTTCCACAGCTTCTTCTGTTCACGGGTCAGTTTGTCCCCCAGCGCCTGGCGCGCTGCCAGGCGGATGGTTCCGGTCATCAGGGAGGTCTTGCCCGCTCCGGAAACGCCAGTCAGCACGGTAAGGCGCCCCTTGGGAATAGCCACGTCCACATTCTTCAGGTTATGCAGGCAGGAGCCCTCCACCCGGAGCCACGCAGTTTCATCCTTGCGGGCAGGTATCCGGCGCCGTTTGCCGCGGTACGGATGGTGCGGCTTGTGATGCAGGGCCAGCCCGGTAACGGAATCCGGCATTTCCGCCAATTCCTCAAAAGTTCCCTGGGCCATGACGCGCCCACCGTGAATGCCCGCTCCGGGGCCCATGTCCACAATGCGGTCCGCACGCTTCATCGTGTCCTCGTCATGTTCCACCACCAGCAGCGTATTCCCCCGGCGCTTGAGTTCATCCAGCGTGCCCAGAAGCAGTTCATTGTCCCGCGGGTGCAGCCCGATCGTGGGTTCATCCAGAACGTACAGAACGCCCCGGAGATGAGAGCCAAGCTGGGATGCCAGGCGAATGCGCTGGGTTTCCCCGCCGGAAAGCGTCGTCGCACTGCGGTCCAGGGACAGGTACCCCAGCCCCACGCGCTGGAGGAAGCCGAGCCGCTGCGTCACTTCCGCAACTACGTCCCGGGCGATCAGGGCTTCTTCACGTTCAAACTTCCAGCCCTCCACCAGTTTGGCGGCCTCCATGGCCGGCAATGAGGCAAGCTCGCCAGGCGTCACGCCCTGGAGCCTGACGGCACGGGCAAATTCATTCAGGCGCACGCCGCGGCAGGCAGGGCATGTTTTTACCTCCTTTTCGTCATCCACCTGCTTGGCAAGCTCCTTGTCGTATTTCAACTCCGCTTCCAGCAGGGACTGGGCCTGGTCTTCCTTCATCTTGCGCTTGCCCACCACGCCGTGCCCCCGGCAGACGGGGCACCAGCCGCGGGGAGAGTTGAAGGAAAACGTGTACGGCTCCAGTTCCGGGAAAGACTGGCCGCAGGAGGCGCAAGCCAGCTTCACGCCCATCAACTCCGGAGAGGAGGAACCGGGGGGAAGCACCTGCAGGAAACCTTCCCCCATGTCCAGCGCGGCGTGAACCGCCTGCGCCACTTCATCCGGGGTCCAGGAACTTTCCGGACGGCTCATCACCAGGTCCAGATCGTGGCTGGAATAACGGTCCAGGGGCTGAAAGCCGCTCAGCGGCACCAGGCCTCCGTCCACCCACAATTCTTCATACCCCTTGCCTTCCGCCCAGCGCGCCAGATCGGCGTAATGCCCCTTGCGCCCGCGCACCAGGGGCGCCAGCAGGGCCAGCCTGCCATGCTTTTTCAACTGCCGGGAAACAAGTTCCACTACTTCCGATTCCGAACGCTTGCCTACCGGCACTCCGCACTTCGGGCAATAGGCCTGCCCCAGCTTGGAATACAACAGGCGCAGGAACTGCCAGATTTCCGTAACCGTCCCCACCGTGGACTTGGTACCTCCGCGGGACATGTTCTGCTCAATAGCCACCGTAGGGGGCAGACCCGTAAGGCGGTCAATGTCCGGACTTTCCAGTTGCTCGGTAAACTGGCGGGCATACGGTGACATGACGTCCATGAAACGCCTCTGCCCTTCCGCAAAGAAGATATCGAAGGCCAGGGAGCTTTTTCCCGATCCGGACAAGCCGGTCAGCACGGTCATTTCTCCGCGAGGCACGTCCAGATCCACGTTCTTCAGGTTGTGGTGCCGCGCCCCCCGCAGGGCCATGACGCCTGCCGGAATATCCATATCCGCGGAATCCGGCATGGCGGCGTCCTGCGGATCGTAAACGGAGGGAAGGCCTTCGAGCACGTCCTTGAGGTACTTGCCCGTGTAGCCCTTGCCGGCCGCCACGATTTCCTCCGGCGTCCCGGCCGCAACCACATGGCCGCCGCCCGCTCCGCCTTCCGGCCCCAGGTCAATCACGTAATCCGCGGACTTGATAAACTCCGGGTTGTGCTCAATCACCAGCAGGGTATGCCCCTGCTCCACCAGCTCCCGGAAAACGGCCAGCAGCACTTCAATATCGGCAAAATGCAGCCCCGTTCCCGGCTCGTCCAGAATCAGCATCTTGGGATTGTTTTTGCCGGAGCCCATCTGGTCCAGCAGTATCTTGGCCAGCTTCAGGCGCTGGTTCTCCCCGCCGGACAGCGTATTCAGCGGCTGTCCCAGCGTCAGGTGGCCCAGCCCCACGCGCCGGAGCACGCCCAGCTTTTCCGCAATGCGTCTGGCACGCGCACCCTTTTCCCCGCCGAAGTATTCCAGGGCGGCCGTCACGGTCATGCCCAGAACGTCGGCAATATTCCTGCCGTCGCGGTACACGCTCAATACCTCGTTCCCGTAGCGGGCACCGTGGCACAGGGGACACTGGACGAAAATGTCTGAAAGAAACTGCATCTCCACCTTCTCGCTGCCCATCCCCATGCAGCGGGGACAGCGCCCGTCGCCGCTGTTGAAGGAAAAGAATCCCGGCTTCATCCCGCGGGCGCGGGCCGTTTCCGTATCCGCAAACAGGGCGCGGATTTCCTCAAACACGCCGGAATACACGGCAGGAGTGGAACGGGGTGTGCGCACGATGGGACTCTGGTCCACCATCACCACTTCATCAAGCAGCTCCCAGCCCTTGACGGACTTCACGTGTGCAGGCTCTTCCTCGCACACGCCGCCCTTGGCCACCAGCGCGTTCAAATACACCACGTCGTGTGCCAGCGTGCTCTTGCCGGAACCGCTGACGCCCGTCAGGCAGGCGAACACGCCCAAGGGAATGTTCACGTCCAGTTTTTTCAGGTTGTGCCGGGTAGCGCCGGAAATCTGCAAAAACTTCCTGGGCTTGCGCCTCTTCTGCGGAATGGAGATGCGCCGCCTGCCGGACAGGAACGCCCCCGTCAGGGATTCCGGCACCTCCGCAATACGGTCCGGAGCGCCGGAATACACCAGGCGCCCCCCTTCGCGGCCGGAGCCGGGGCCCATGTCCACCAGACAGTCGGCGGCGCGCATCACGGCTTCCTCGTGCTCCACGACCACCAATGTGTTTCCCCGTGTCTTGAGACGGTTCATGGCGGAAATCAGGCGGGAGGTATCCCGGGGATGCAGGCCCACGGTCGGTTCATCCAGCACGAACAACGTATCCGTCAGAGAAGCCCCCAGGCAGGTAGTCAGACTGACGCGCTCGATCTCCCCGCCCGAAAGGGTGCGCGTGGCGCGGTCGGAACTCAGGTAGCCCAGTCCCACTTCATTAAGATACTCCAGGCGGCTCCGCAATTCGGCCACGGCATGCTTCAGGCCGGGGTCTTCATGGGAACGCGGCGTCACATGCTTGTCCACCCAGGCCAGCAACTCATCCATGGGCATGCAGAACAGATCCGGCAGGCTTTTGCCGCCCAGCTTGAACTGGAGGGCCTCCGGCCTCAGGCGCTGTCCATGGCAGGACGTGCATTCCTGATAAACCCGGAAGCGGCTCAAATACACCCTGACATGCATCTTATGCGTCCGGCTCTCCAGATACTTGAAAAATCCAGCGATGCCGTACCACAATCCGCGTTCGTACATTTCATCCGGGTCACTGCCGTCGCCATACATCAGCCAGTCCCGTTCCCACTGCTTCAAATCCTTCCAGGGCACGTCCAGACGCACCTGCCGGGGGCTCTTGCGCCAGGCGCGCATCAGGTCCTTCTTGCATTCGGAAAAGACCTTGCCCTCTCCCTCGAAAATATGGATGGCCCCGTTCCTGACGCTCAATTCCGGCTTGATGCAGCGGTTGTAGTCCACCGTGATCACGCGGCCGTAGCCCCGGCATTCCGGACAGGCGCCCAGGGGTGAATTGAAGGAAAACAGGCCGGGCCGCGGCTCCATGAGCGGATACCAGTCTCCGCGGAACTTCATGGCTGGCAGCCAAATTCCGTCCACGCGCGGAACCACGTGGGCCACGCCGCCGCCCAGGCGCATGGCCGTTTCCAGAGCCTCCAGACGGCGTTCCCTCTGTTCCTCATTCAGCCGAACACGGTCCTGAATGACCAGCAGGGATTCGCCTTCCGGCAGGGACCAGTCATCGTCCTCCAGCCGTAGCATCTCCCCATGCGCGAAAACGCGCAAATAACCCTGGGCCACCAGGTTCATCTTGAGCGTGGACAGGTCAATGGACTCCGTACGGGGCACCTCCAGGCAAATCATCAGCTCCGTGCCCGGAGGCAGTTCCGCATTCAGCTTTTCGTCAATGGAACCGGGCGTCTCCGGCCTGATCTCCCGGCCCGTCTCCGGATCAAATCCGGACGCCAGCCGGGCGAAGACGAACTTCCAGTAATCATTCAGTCCCGTCATCGTTCCCACGGTAGAGCGGGAAGTCCTGACGGAATTGCGCTGGTGCAGCGCAATCGCCGGAAGAATATTCTCTACGGTATCCACGTCCGGCTTGTCCATGCGGTCCATGAACTGACGTACGTAGGGGGAAAAGGTTTCCATATACCGCCGCTGCCCTTCCGCGTACAGCGTATGCATGGCCAGGCTTGTCTTTCCGGACCCGGAAGGCCCCGTCACCACCGTCAAACGCCCCAGGGGAATATCCACATCCACATTCTGCAAATTATGCTCGCGGGCGCCCCGGATGCGTATGCGCCCATCATCGCAATGACTCATGGACGGATAATATCATCAATTTGGAATCATTCCAATGACGTTACATGTCATGATTCCGAATTCATTCGCCTTGCGGGTTTCCCGTTGCTTCCTTTATTTCCTCTGCTTTTTTCCCTTGTATTCCCTCAGGAAAAATTATTCTGGAACCGTCCCATTCCACCCTTTCATGAACCAGCCTGCTTTAACCTTATTCCGACTTGGAGCCCCCGAAATTTCCTGCTCCTGTTCTGGAGCATCCTCCCCATGGCCATCTATCCATCTATTACTGGCAGCGGTCCCGCAACAAGGAAAAACCCGTCACCGGCACGGAATGTCTGGTCCACCATTCCTCTTTTCCTGCTTTTCGGCTGGTTCACCCTGTTCTGCACCTGGCTCATCCATCTTGCCCGGAACCTGCCGGCCGGCCGTTGAACATCGCCCTGCCTCCGCTGCCGGCCTTTACTCCTTTGTCCATGCATCCAGCTTCATGCCGCAGAGGTTGACCTCCACGGAGGCGGCATTCTCCGGCCAGGGAATGACCAGCTGATAACCGCCCGCATAGAGCAGCTTTCCGGAAGTTCTGCCCGCAGGTCGGGTGTAGAGGAACACGTTGACCTCATCGCCTTCCGGCTGCATCTCCACGTACAAGTCTCCCTGATACTGGGTATTCAAGTCAAAATGAAGGGAAATATTCCCTTCTTCATTAATTTCCCCGGATATCAAATGAATATCGTCCTTGCACACGGTTCCGTCCTCATGGCAGCATCCCGCCAGCGTACAGGCGAGGGCCATGGGAACCCAGCAGGGAAATTTGTGGAAAACATGAGGCATAAAACGTTCTCTCCTTTCTCCTGTAACATCTTGCAGGGAAAATAAGGATGCAAGGAAAATCAGGTCCAACGCCCCGGCATGTCATTCAAAAATGAACCTATCACGTCATGATTTGCCCAAATCGCGGGCCGTGCTTGCATTTCTTTCCGCACCCGCTAGTATTTTTCGATTCTTAGATCGCTGAAAGCGCCTCTACCTCGTCAATTTTCAACAAGACAAAGATGATTAAGTGGATTCTAACCAAGATTGTCGGTACCAAAAACCAGCGTGAAGTGCGCCGCCTGCGCCCCATTGTGGAACAAATCGTCTCCATTGAGGAATCATGGAACGGCAAGGGACAGGACTTCCTGCTTGAAAAAACAAGGGAATGGCAGAGCTACCTGCATCGCTTCCTTCCCATGGACCTGCCGCCCGTGCGCATCGTGGAAGCCGCGCCCAAAGAAGAACTGGAAAGCATCGCCTCCCGGCTGAATGCCCGCTTTGAATCCCTGAAAAACGAATTCGCTGCCCTCCCCACGGTGGAAGCCACTCCGGCCTCCATTGAGGAAGGCAAGGCCGCATGGAACAATATCACGCCCCAGTTCGACAAACTCCGGGAACGTTACCTCAACCAGATCCTTCCGGAAGCGTTTGCCGCCGTCAAGCACGGCGCCCGCCTGCTCTGCGGAGAAGAACGGGAAATCTGCGGACAAAGACAGCTCTGGGATATGATCCACTTTGACGTCCAGCTGCTCGGCGGCATCGCCCTGCACCGCGGCTACATCGCGGAAATGGCCACGGGCGAAGGTAAAACCCTCGTCGCCACCCTTCCCGTCTATCTCAACGCCCTCACCGGCATGGGGGTACACGTGGTAACGGTGAACGACTACCTGGCGCGCCGTGACTCCGAATGGATGGGCATGCTCTTCCAGTTCCTGGGGCTGACGGTCGGCTGCATCCAGAGCATGATGCCTTCCCAGCTGCGCCGCGAACAATACGCCTGCGACATCACCTACGGCACCAATGCCGAATTCGGCTTCGACTACCTGCGCGACAACGGCATGGCCACGTCCAAATCAGAGCAGGTGCAGAGAGGCCACTACTTCGCCATCGTGGACGAAGTGGACTCCATTCTTATTGACGAAGCCCGTACGCCGCTCATCATCTCCGGCCCCGCCGTCGTTACCCGTGAACAGCAGTACGACAACCTGCGCCCCTCCATCGAACGCGTGGTGAAGGCCCAGACCGACCTCTGCAACGAACTGATGACCCAGGCCCTGAAAGCCCAGGAAGAAGGCAGGACGGAAGAAGTGGGACGCAACCTGTTCAAGGTGAAAATGGGCCAGCCCCGCCACCGCGCTTTCATGCGCGCCATGCAGGACCCGGAACTGCGCCGCATCGTGGAAAAATACGAACTGACCCTTTACCAGGATACCCGCAAGAAGGAACTCTATAAGCTGAAGGAGGAAATGTACTTCACCGTGGATGAAAAAACCCATGACGCGGACCTGATGGAAAAAGGCCGTGAAATCATCTCCCCCGGACACCCGGAAGACTTCGTTCTCCCGGACCTCGGCACCGCCTTTGCGGAAATGGATGAAAATCCCCGCCTGACGGAAAAAGACAAGCTCCGTCTTAAAAACGAACTGACCAAAAAGCTGGATGAAACGGGCGCCCGCCTGCACACCACCTCCCAGCTTCTCAAGGCCTACTGCATTTACGAAAAAGACGTGGAATACGTGGTCAAGGACGACAAGGTCATCATCATCGACCAGAACACGGGCCGTGAAATGCCGGGACGCCGCTGGAGCGACGGCCTGCACCAGGCCGTGGAAGCCAAGGAAGGCGTGGAAGTGGAACGCGAAAACCAGACCTATGCCACCATCACCATCCAGAACTACTTCCGCCTGTACAAAAAACTGGCGGGCATGACCGGCACGGCGGAAACGGAAGCCGCGGAATTCCACGACATCTACAAGCTGGACGTGCTTCCCATCCCGACCAACCGCCCCTGCATCCGGAAGGACCAGAACGACCTAATCTTCAAATCCCGCCGCGAGAAATTCAACGCCGTCATCAACAAAATCCAGGAACTCCACGGCAAGGGTCAGCCCATCCTGATCGGCACGGCCAGCGTGGACGCCTCCGAAACCCTCTCCCGCATGCTCAAGAGGGCTAAAATCCCCCATGAAGTGCTGAACGCCAAAAACCACCAGCGTGAAGCCGAAATCGTGTCACTGGCCGGCAAGCGCGGAGCCGTTACGGTCTCCACGAACATGGCCGGACGCGGTACGGACATCAAGCTGGGAGAAGGCGTAGCGGACCTGGGCGGCCTCTTCGTACTGGGTACGGAACGCCACGAATCCCGCCGCATCGACCGCCAGCTGCGCGGCCGCTGCTCCCGCCAGGGCGACCCCGGCGCTTCCCAGTTCTTCATCTCCTTTGAAGACGACCTGATGCGCAACTTCGGCGCGGCGGAACGCATGACCAAGATGATGGAACGCCTCGGTGTGGCCGACGGCGAAGCCCTGGAACACAGCTTCCTGAACAAATCCGTGGAATCCGCCCAGAAGCGGGTGGAACAGCGCAACTACATGTGGCGCAAACACGTGCTGGACTATGACGACGTGATGAACAAGCAGCGCGAAATCGTGTACGGTTACCGCAATGAAGTACTCTCCACGGAAAACCCGCGTGAAATGATCTACGACGTGCTGGAGGAAGTAATCGCCACCCGCGCCCACGAATTCCTTGACCCGGACGCAGAAGGCATTACCCATCCCGACGAGCTGCTTGCCTGGATGAACTCCTCCTTCCCGCTGGGCCTCACGGCGGATGCCGCCAAGCTGGAAGACCGCCCGCTGGACGAAACCATCGCCTTCCTGATCGACAAGGTAAAGGCCACGTATGAAGACAAGGCCTCCCGCGAACGTCCGGAATACCTGGACCACATGGAACGCCAGATCATCCTGGGGGCCATTGACAAACTGTGGCAGGAGCATTTGTACAACATGGACTCCCTCCGGGAAGGCGTCCGCCTCCGCGCCCAGGGCCAGAAAGACCCGCTCGTGGAATACAAGTCGGAAGCCTACGACCTCTTCGTCACCCTGATGGACAGCATCAAGAGCGAAGCCATCGGCAACCTCTTCAAGAGTACCACCAACCTGGACGCCTTTGAAGACTTCCTGGCCAGCCTGCCCCAGTTCGAGACCTCCGACGACGGGCAGGAAAACGGAGCCAGCCTCCCGGAAATCGGATTCGACGGCATGCCGACGGACCTGCTCTCCGCCCTGCGCGAACAGGTATCCAGGGCCCGCGAACAGCAGGCGGCGCAACAGCCGGAACAGGAATCCTCCTCCACTCCGGCCGCCATCTCCGATGCCACCACCATCGGTGAAGGCTATCAGCCTGCGGCTCCGGAACCCAAACTGGTGATGCCCAAACGCAAGGTCAGCGTCGTCCTCCGCAAGGAAGAAACCGCATCCGTACCGGCTTCCGCTCCTGTCTCCGATGATGAGGAAATCGCCGTCACGCTGGACTCCCAGGACCTCGCGGAAACCATGGACAACCGGGACTCCGCGGAAACCCGCACATTCTAAACACCATCCTGTCTTCGGGCGGAGGAAACGTGCTTGACGGCCCTTTCCTCCGCCTTCAAACTTTCGGTGCACTCCTTGACCACGCTTCCTCCCAATAAATCAACCAACGTCCGTTCCGTACTGGAGTATGTTCCCTACTTCAGGGGCAAAATCTTTGCCGTACATGTGGAACAACCCCTGGTGAACTCGGAGGAACTGGTGGATGCCCTGCTGGACCTGGATGCATTGCAGGAAATAGGGGTGAAGCCCGTCCTGATTGCAGAAGGGCCGGACGCTTACGCCCTGTACGAACATACCCGCGTCTGTGAAATGCGCTCCGCCCTGGTGGAAGCCCCGCTGAAAGGCGGCCAGCTTGTCCGCGAACGCGTCCGGGAAATCCTGGGACGCCATCAGATACCCGTCGTAGCCTCCGGGCGCACGGGCTCGTTTGATACGGACTCCATTCATCTGGCGTACACGCTGGGAGCCTCCAAATACATTGCCCTGCTCAACGACCACAAGGTTCCTTCCCGGGACGGCCACCCCATCGCCGCCATTCTGGAATCGGAGGTTGCCGGACTGTCCGGAAATCTGGCACACAGGGAATTGCTGGACCAGGCCGCGGAAGCCTGCCGTGCCGGCATTCCGCGCGTGCACCTGCTGGACGGCAAAATGCGCGGGGTACTGGTGGAGGAACTCTTCTCGGAAGAAGGCGTGGGCACGATGGTCCACACGGACTCCTACCGGGAAATACGTCCCCTGAAAGAAGAGGACATCCCGGAACTCCTGTCCATGATCGCCCGTTCCGTCGTGGACTCCAAACTGGTGGACCGCAACTATGAGGATATAGCCGCGAAAATCGACGACTACTACGTCCTGACGCTGGATGACAGCATTGTGGGCTGCGTGGCCGTGTACCCTTATCCGGAACACCGCAGCGCGGAACTCGGCTGCCTGTACATCAAGCACCGCCATGAAGGCCGTGGATACGGCCGCACGCTCTGTGAATTTGCCAGGAAAAAGGCGGAGGAAATGGGCGTGGACTTCATCTTCGCCCTGTCTCAAAGCGCCGTCCACTACTTCCGGGACCGCATGCACTATGCGGAATTCTCCCGCGACAGCCTTCCCCCGGAACGTCTCCGCGCTCTGGAACTCAGCGGCCGCAAATCCGGAGTCTTCGGATTGAGGCTAAAAGATAACAACTGACTTAATCATAGATAGTAATACTTACAACTATGATTTAACGGCAGAAAAGAGTTCAAAGGATAAAGCCTTTATTTAGGCCCCAAAAAAACTAAGCAGCCTCTTTGTTTTAAAGAGAAACGAATTCTGAATCTGAGAGAATTGCTGAGAAGAGACTACTCCAAATATAATCTAGCATGGGATAAGAGCTGATCTGCATGTTTGTACAGGTCAACTAAAGATTCCAACTTGATTCTTTCTTCATTTCGCTCCTTATCCAGCAATATCAAGGTAAGTTGATGGGGAGTAAATAAAAAACGGCACAGGGGTTTACGATTATTATCATCTAACAAAACACCACAATAACTTTTTGTATCCCTCAAATAAATTCGGACAGGATCAATAATCTGAGCCAATATAGCTCGTACAATTCTGAACCCTTCAAGTTCATCTTCCGTTGTGACAACTCCATTATCTCTTATAATTTGCACTTCTTCTTCCGAAGTTGGTGAAGGGGCTGATGATGAAGACGCCTTATCTTCTAATGATAAACTAGTCGTAGAATCCAGAGCATTTTGCAAACGTTCATTAAGAAGAGTATTTACCCATTCTCTAAAAGCCTGCCCCACTAACTGGGTGAACTGATCCTTTCTCTCAGTTGTTAATAATCCGGAATAAACGCGTTTAGCAAACAACCGCACAAATTCTTCTGAAGGACTGTCTAGCTCTTGAGAAAGAAAACTGCGTATCTGTTTTTTGTATTTCAATTCAGAAGCATTGCTTAGAATATTATCTTCATCATAAAGTGTTTTAGCAAATTTTTTCACTTCATTAACGGTCTTCTGATCAAGTTGGAGCATGGAAAATTCAAAAAATGGACGCTCATCCATTTTGTTTGGGGCCTCGATATCCGTGAAAAATCTATACTGAATACCATTTGTAAGTATGGCAAATCGAGCATCCGTTACTCCAAAATAACGAAAAAGCTGAGAAGCATGGTTAATATTCAACGATGTCCCTGCGGATTTACATTCTATCAGAATGCAAGGTTTTCCATCCCGAACAATCACATAATCCACCTTTTCATTCTTTTTCGTACCTACATCGGCAGTAAATTCAGGTACAACTTCAAAAGGATCAAACACATTATAGCCTAACGCCTGAATAAATGGCATAACAAGAGCGTTTTTCGTGGCTTCTTCTGTTTGGATTGATTCCAACAACTTGGGAATGCGCGAAGAAAGATTGGTAAGTGTATCAATGAGGTCCATAGCTGTAGGATTTTCTACAAATTATTCTCTAACAATCAAGTTATTTATGACCTTATTCCAAGTATTCGACTATTTATCCATTTCCCAAAATGCTACAAAAATCATGTTGGATAAAATAAACCCCTTAAATCTAAAGATTTAAGGGGTTTGCAAAACTGGTAGCAGGGAGGTGATTTGAACACCCGACCAAAGGCTTATGAGTCCTCTGCTCTACCACTGAGCTACCCTGCCATGTAGTGGTTGGTGCCGTAAGGCGGGGAGATATTTAGCCCGAAACGGAAAGAATGTCCAGAAGTTTTTATGGGACCGGCATATTTTATGACGCCGGAGCCCTTCATCACGCACAGAAACTTTTGATGCTGAACAGGATAGTTCCCCCGCCGTCCATCAACCTGCCGGGATACGGAGGCCGCTATGCTGTCCGGCGCCTTCCCGGCTGGATCATCCTTCTTCCCTGTCGGAGCCGTCAAACCGGCGGAACAGAAAATAAAGTCCCATGAAAATTTTCGGGTCCACCACCTTTCCCTGTCCTGTCTGGTCCATCAGCCAGTCGTGCACCAAAGAAAGAGGAATCCGGTGTACGGTAATATCCTCATTGTCCACCCCTCCTCCTTCCGCTACCTGCCGAAGTCCGTCCGCCAGATAAAAGGATACCATTTCCGTCGTCAGTCCAGGGGAGGAAGGCCCGGTAAACAGATAAGTCCAGGAGGAAGCGCTATATCCGGTTTCCTCTTCCAACTCCCTGCGCGCGGATTCCAGGGTGCTTTCCTCTCCGCCGTCCCCGGAAAGCCCGGCAGGCAGCCCAATGGTACGTGCATGCAGGGGAAAACGGTACTCCTCCACCAGCAGCAATTCTCCCTCTTCCGTCACCGCAATCACCATGACGGCTCCGTTGGCGTTTACCCTGCGTACATATTCCCATCTGCCCTCCTTGACCAATTCCAGAAATTTGCCACGGAAAAGGGTTTGAGGCCGTTCTTCAGGATTATCCGCATGTTTCATCATGGGGCCACGTTAGATTTCCGGCCGGCTCTTGTCAACCACGTCGCCGTACCTCTTCCGTAGCATGCCGGAATCCGGCATGCTACGGTTCGTGTAAGTGCTTGATAAGCCCGTTCGTAATTGTTTCCTTTTCGTCACATTAGGCCCAAACAACAAAGTAAATCATTGATAATAAAAATGTAATATACGTTTCAAAGAAATATACTCAGGAGGACTAAATTATTGATCGAATCAAGACTAAAAAATTCTTTGATGTGGAACCCCCGTGGAACTTGAAGCGGGGGAACGATGACTCATGAAGATTCAAAAAGATGTTTTTTCTCTTGCCGCAAATCAGTAATTTGGCGCTCCCGTCAGCCGGGATGTCGAGCTGGAGGCGGACGAGTTCGCCTTCTCCATTCCGATAGACGCCGCGAGTTTTCACGGATACGGATGAACTGTCATGTTCTATCCGCGTCCGGTCTCGCAGCCAGACGGGAAAAGCCCATCTAGGCTTTACAACCAAACAACTTCATCATTTTCATAACAATGACCCCTTCATCCGAATTGCCAGCAGCATGGACCAAAATCACAGGAGCCCTTCAAACGATCATGTCCCCGGAGGTTTACGGACTGTGGTTCCCCAAATTTTCCCTGCTGGAAGATTCCGGAAAAACCCTGACGCTGGTATGCGATGATCCGATGGCCGCCCTGTGGGTGGAAAACAGCTACACGCCGGAACTGAAACAGGCGGCCATGCTGGCTCTGGGAGGGGAACGCAATGTAAAATTTGTCTGCGCGGACGAGGTGGCTTCCGAACAGGAAACGGACGCGCCGGCACAGAAATCCTCCGCACGCAAAAAAAACGCCCAGCCGGACGAATCCCCGGCCCGCACCGCCAAAAAGACACGCCCCCAGGGAGCCAGGGCCGCGTTGAATGATTTGTACACGTTTGACTCCTTCGTGATGTATGAAGACAGCAGGTTTGCGTACCAGGCGGCCATTTCCGCCGCCCAGTCGGAACGCCCCCTCTTCAATCCCCTCTTTTTATACGGAAAATCCGGCGTAGGAAAAACCCATCTTCTGCAAGCCATCGGCCATGAAGTTCTCCGTCAGGAATCCTCCGCAAACGTGGTGTACGTGACGGGTGAACAATTCGCGAATGAATTCATTGACGCTTCCCGCACCCAAAACGGCCAGAGCTTTGCCAAACTGCGCCGCAAATACCGCAAGGCGGACGTTCTGCTGGTGGACGACGTGCAGTTCATTTCCGGCAAGGAAAAGACGGTGGAAGAATTCCTGCACACGTTTGACGCCCTGTTCCATGCCCACAAGACCATCGTGCTTTGCGCCGATGCCGCCGCCTGCGACATTTCCAACCTGGACGTCCGCCTGGCCGCCCGGCTGGAATCCGGCCTGACGGTGGAACTGACCCTGCCCGGAGACGAAGACCGGCTGGAAATCCTGCGGAGCAAGCGCGACCGTGCCGGAATGAACGTATCCGACGAAATTCTGGAATTCCTCGCCAGCCGCATCCAGAAAAGCGTGCGCCGGCTGGAAGGCGCCCTGCTCCGCGTAGCCACATTTACTTCCCTGTCTGGAGACATGCCGGACATCTCCAAGATCGAACAGCTCCTGCGCGACATCCTCCGGGAGGAAACCAGCCGTGTCCTCTCCGTGGAAACCATCCAGAAACGCGTGGCGGACTTTTATGAACTGAAGGTGAGCGACCTGACCGGAAAACGCCGGCCGAACAGCATTGCCTTCCCCCGCCAGATAGCCATGTACCTGAGCCGCCGCCTGACGGAATGCTCCCTGAAGGACATCGGCAACGCGTTCGGCGGCCGTGACCACGGCACCGTCATTCATGCCAACAAGCTCGTAGCCTCCCGCATGGAAAACGACGTCCGCGTCCGCGATATTGTGCTCCGGCTGGAAGAAGACCTCCAGGGCTGATTTCCGCCTTTCCTTCTCCGGCGCCTCAGGGAAATTCCAATCCCTTGCGCCGTTCCCCTCCCCTTCCCGCCGGTACCTCATCCGGCTCCGGTGATCAAATGGGAGAATTAGCTTGAGGCTGCGGCGGTTTGGATTAGAATCACCCTGTTCCCACTGATTCTATGATTCACGCCGACCAGCTTTCCAAAGAATTCGGCCGCTTTCAAGCGGTTAAAAATGCGTCTTTCACGATTGAAAAGGGAGAGATTGTAGGTTTTCTCGGACCGAACGGCGCAGGTAAGACAACAACCCTGCGCATGCTCACCGGCTATCTTCCCCCTACTTCCGGAACGGCCTCCATCGCGGGATTCGACATCGTAAAAGACCCTCTGAACGCCCGCAAGCACCTGGGCTACCTGCCGGAGCACGTCCCGCTTTACGACGATCAGCGCGTAACGGAATACCTGAAATTCCGCGCACGCCTTAAAGGCATCTCCTCCAAGCAGATATGGCCTTCCGTCTCCAAGGTGGTGGAACAGTGCGGGCTGGACCCCGTGCGCCGCAAGATGATCCGCACCCTCTCCAAGGGCTACCGACAGCGCGTGGGCCTCGCGGACGCCCTGCTGGGCGAGCCGGACCTGCTGATTCTGGACGAACCCACCAATGGACTGGACCCCAACCAGATACGCCAAATACGGGAACTGATCAAGGGGTTGGCAGAAAACCACACCATCATTCTCTCCACCCACATCCTCAGTGAAGTGGAAATGATCTGCAATAAAGTCATCATCATTGACCAGGGCACGATCAAGGCGGCGGACACCCCTTCCAACCTGACGGCCAACCTCCGCGCCGCCGGAAAAATCACTCTGGAATTCCGCGGGGACCTCCCCCTGGTCACGGAAAAGCTGGAAGCCATGGAACACGTCAAGAAAGTGATCCACGAAGGCACGGACGCCGACGGATGGCACACGCTCACCGTGCGCGCGGAAGCCGGAACGGACACCCGTGAAAAGGCCGCCCGGCTCCTGGCGGAACAGGGCTGCCCCCTGCGCCATATCTACCGCCATACTCCCACTCTGGAAGAAGTATTCGTGGAAATGACCCGCAAAGACTAGCCCGACCGTTTTCCCCCTCTCCCCCTCAACCAGCACCCCTTTTCCTCTCATGTCACCGGTACTTACCATTTTCAGAAAAGAACTCAGAAGCTATCTGATGACCCCCTACGGCTGGGTCATCCTGGCCTTCATTGTGGCCCTGCAAAGCGTCTCCCTGTCCGGCACGCTCAAGGCGTTCCAACTGGCCCCGCAAAAGGAAGGCATTCTGTTCTTCATCCTGCATTCCCCCATGTTCTGGTTCTACTTCCTGTTCATCTTCCCGCTGATCACCATGCGTTCCCTGGCGGAAGAGGAAAAGACGGGCACGCTGGAATCCCTGCTCACCGCTCCCGTCAAAACCTGGCAGGTCGTTCTGGGCAAATACTTTTCCGCCTATGTCTTTTACATCATCCTGTGGCTGCCCATGCTGCTGTACCCGCTGCTCGCGGACTGGTCCAACCTGATTGTGCAGTGGGCTTACGGATATGACGCCGGCATGGCCCTCCCCTACCGTCTGGCGGACTGGGCCGGAGCATACGCCATCCTGCTGCTGATAGGTGCATGGTTCACCTCCATCGGCATCTTTGCCTCCTCCCTCACGGGCAGCCAGATCATCTCCGGCATCATCACCATCGGCCTGCTGGTGCTGATCTTCTTCATGGGGCTCATTCCCGTGGTCTGGGGGGAATTCCCCGCGGCGAGCATCTTTCACTATATTTCCTGCTCGGAACACCTGGACCGCTTCTCAGCCGGGCTCGTTGACACGCGCCCCCTTGTCTTTTACCTGACCATGACCGTCCTGACGCTGGCCGTCTCCATACGCATCATCGACCACCGCCGCTGGAAGCATTGATCCCCCTCCCTGCCTTTTCACCCCCTTTCCATCTCCATCCATGAGTGAAACACCAGCAACACCCGCCCCGGCTCCCCAGGAGGAAAACCGGCCTGCCGCCCGCAAGGTCAGACGCCCCTGGATGACGTGGATCAAGCTCTTCCTGCTGTGCATCATCGTCATCTGCCTGAACTACGTGGGCTGCCATGAATACTACCGCCGGGACCTTACGGAAGACCAGCGCTATGACATTTCCCAGCAGAGCATCAACATGCTCCAGTCCCCGGAAATCCAGAACCGCAAAACTCCCATTAAAATCACCTTCGCCTTCCTGCGTACCACGCAGAACTATACCCGCATGCGCTCCCTGCTTGAGGAATACGAACGTTATTCCAACGGCAAAGTGGTGGTGGACTACGTGGACCCCCTGCGCCAGCCGAACAAGGCCCGTGAGATTTCCATGATTTACGGCGTTGAATTCCGGAAAAACCAAGTGGTCATTGACGCCCGGGAAGACACGGAAGTGGCCCTCAAGGATTCCGCAGGCAACTACCAGCCGGACGCCGCCCACGTGCGCATCCTCTCAGGAGACTCTTTCATCGTGTACGCTCCCGGTCCGGACGGCAAGAGCATGAAAGCCGTGGCCCTCCAGATTGAGGACATGATGACGGCGGGCATCTTTGGAGCCGCCAACGGGGAACCCCGCAAAATGTATATCGCGGCGGACAAGAGCAACTTCAACGAAGCCATGAGCAACAGCAATGAGGAAAGCATCTTCACCACCCTTTCCCGCCTCTGCCGCTCCGTCAACCTCCAGCTTGTCCCCATCCGCCTGAGCGGCCTGCAGGAAATTCCGGAGGATGCCGCCGGGTTCATGATCGTCGGCTCCAAATACGACCTTACCCCCCAGGAAACGGAAGTTCTGCAAAGATACTGGGACAGGCCGAACGCCGCCCTGTTCATCATGCTGGAACCCCAGCAGGACACCCCCAAGCAACTATACAGATTCCTCCGGGAGCAGGGGTTGCGCCCCCAGAACGACCGGGTAATGCTCCGCAGCAGGAACAAGCGCTCCGTATTTGAAATCAACGCCATCTTTGCACCGGGACTGAACTGCACCAGGGAATTCTGGAACTCCAGCACCGGCCTGGAAGGGGAAAGCATCTCCCTAATTCTGGACTCGGACAATGCCGCCATGGAGCACAAGCGCATCACGCCGTACCCCCTGCTGGTGACCACGGAAGAATACTACGGGGAAACCAAGTACAACCAGTTCCCCGTCCAGTTTGACGCCCACGAGGACAATCCCGGCCCTCTGATGATCGGCGCGGCGCTTATCCGCGGCAACTCCGGGGACGTCAATCAAACCAAGACCACTGGACGCCTGGTTCTGCTGGGCAATACGGATCTGCTCCAGCCCCGGCAGATCAAACCGGAACAGCGGGACTTCGTGCGCACGCTCATCGCATGGATGACGGACCGCGAAGAACTGCGCGGGCTGGGCTCCCGGCATGACCTGACCGTTAAACTGAACCTGGACCGCAACGCACTCGGCGTCCTGGAACTCCTGACAAACATCGGCCTGCCCCTGCTGGCGCTTCTCATAGCCCTGATCATCTGGAACACGCGCCGCCATTAACCTGTCACGCCCCATTACCGGAAGCACATGCGCATACTCCGCTTCATCCTTCTCGTCCTCGTCACCCTTGCCGCCATCGGGGCGGCGGTGCTGCTGACCATTGACGGCAACCTGTCCCGCATCATCGGACGCACCGCCTTCAGTTCGGGAGAACGGCTCTTCCCCTACACCAAGGAGGAAATGAACGAAATCTCCTGGATGCGCATCAACTGCGGCGGGGACATGGCGGAATTCCGCCGCAGGCCCAACGGCGTGTGGTGGGGCGAGAAACCATGGGACGACCGCATGGACCCGCGCGCCGCGGCGGCCATCCTCCAGTACACGTACTCCACCAGCATCGTGGATGCGCTCCCCCTGCACAAGATTGATTCCGCTTCCCTGAAGGAATTCGGCGTCAAGACCACGCCCATTACCATCACTCTGAAAGAAATGAGTGCCGACGGCAGGCGTTCCTCCACCGTGGCGCGCTACACCCTGGGGTCCACAGCCCCCTGGCTGGTGGACGATCCGGAAAACCAGACGACGGACGACACTACCTACATGCAGACGGACTTTTACGGCCGCGACTCCCGCATTCTGGTGGGCACCGGCAACATCCTGCCACTCTTCAAGTCCGGCATCCGCCAGCTTCGTGACCATCGCCCCCTGCTGATCCATCCGGCAATGCCCGCCTCCATTGAAATCAACAACAAGGGACAGCGCATTGCCCTGGAACGCCCCTCTCCCGATCCCCGGACTCCCTGGAAAATCACTTATCCCCTCCCGCTGGATACGGACCCGCAGATGATGAACGTCCTGCTGGGCACCCTCCAGAAATTGACGGCCGTGCGCGTATATGACCCGGAGGAAACCAGCGTTCCGGACATGACGGACGACCAGGTCACCTCCGTTTCCATCAGGAACTTCACGGGCCGCCTTGCCGGAGACGGCAAATCCCTGGCCGTGGAGGAAAAGCCCGTCACTCTCCGCATTTATCCCCCTTCCGACAACAGCAACCTTGCAGAACTGGTGAAAGCCACCGTCTCCGACCGCAAGGCCGTCTTTGAACTGGCCCAGACGACGGGAAGCAACAAGGAAGTTCCCGGCGTCCGGAACATTCCCCTGGATCTCAACCTGCTCCGTTCCAAGCAGCTCACAGACATCGGGGACTACAAGATCACGGGGCTTTCCATCCGCCGCAGCCTCCAGGATTACCCGACCATCGTCCGTTTTGTCCAGGGAGACGAAAAGACCGGCCAGCAGCCCACATGGATGTACACGGCGGAAGGCTCCCGCTACCAGGAAGTCAACCCGGACCACCTCGTTTCCCTGCTGAAAACCGTGAAAACGGGCAACGTGGCCGGATTCGCCTCTGACAAGGCCACGGACCTTTCCGTGTACGGCCTGGACAACCCGCTCCTGACGCTCACGATGTCCCTGCTGCCCAAGCCCAATGAAAAGCCTCGCCCTCCGGTCATCGTCTTCTTTTCGAAGGGAACGGACGGCTCCTGGTACGCCCGCCAGTCCGGAAAACCCACGGTCGTCATGCTGGACAACGAATACATGAAAAACTTTACGGCGAACGCACTCGCCTGGAAAAAGAAAATCCTCTTGTCCTTCAACAGGTACAACCTCAAGGAAATGCACCTGGAACGCATTGGTTCCGGAGGTCCGCTGGTCCTGAAATTCGACCGCCTGGACGATTCCTGGACGGCCAGCAAGGACGGCAGGGACGAAACGCTGAACATCAACCCGAACCGCGCCAACCGCTATCTGGATGAACTGGAAAAAATGGAGGTGGCCTCATGGCTCCCCTACACGAACCCCGAAGCGCGCGAAGCCCTGAAAAAGCCGGTCTTCCGCCTGAAACTAGTCATTCAGGTGTACAAGGACGTCTCCCGGCAGGAGCGCCAGGAAGTCACTGGAAAAGACGGAGTCACTTTCTCCGCCGAGCCGGAAATGGAAGAGAAAACCATCTCCATGGAAATAGCCCCTGCGGGAGAAGCCGGCTTCAGCCGGTTCTATTACGGAAAAATCAACACGACGCCCTATTACTTCATCCTGAACATGGACTCCGTCCGCCTGCTGGGCGCCTCCCTGGCGGAAGACAATTAACATCCTCGTTCTCCACATGAGTATCAATCTGAGCGCAATCACCGCCTTTCTGGACAAAACCCTGTCCGTGGACTCCCTCCCGGACGCCTCCCGCGCACTGAACGGACTTCAACTGGAAAACGAAGGTGCCGTCTCAAGAATAGCCGTTGCCGTGGACGGCTCGGAAAGAACCATCCATGAGGCCCTGGTTCTGGGCGCAGACCTGCTTATTCTGCATCACGGCATCTTCTGGCAGGACATGCAGCCCATAACGGGTATCTCCTACCGCAAGCTGAAGGCGGCCATGGACGGCAACCTCGCCATTTACTCGGCCCACATTCCGCTGGACGTTCATCCGGTCTACGGAAACAATGCCCTGCTGGCAAAGGCATGCGGCATCCGTCCCGCCGGGGAGGGACTGGACTATCACGGCGTTTCCCTGGGGGCCTGCGGAGAATTCGCGGGCACCTGCCGGGAGCTGGCGGAACGGCTGGAATCCGCCCTCGGCGCGCCCGTTCAAACCTTCTGGGCGCAATCGGAGGAAGCTCCGGCCGGAAACGTCTTCATCTGCTCCGGCGGCGCGGGAAACGAACTCGTCCAGGCCGCCAGGCTCGGCTGCCGCACCTACGTGACCGGGGAAGGCTCCCACTGGAACATCCCCATGGCTGACGAACTGGGCATCAACCTGGTCTTCGGCGGCCACTACTTCACGGAAACCTTCGGCGTGAAGGCTCTGGGACAACTGCTCAAAGACGTGTACGGGCTGGACTATACCTTCATTGACATGCCGCCCTCCGCCTACAGCCATTGATCAAACGCCACGGATGATGAACCTGACCACGGACGACGCCGACGGAAAAATTCGCCTGGACCAGTACCTGGCCGCCCACCTGCCGGAACTCTCCCGCTCCAGAATCCAGGCCCTGATCAAAAGCGGGGACGTACAGATCAACGGTTCCGCCGCCAAACCCAAAACTCCCGTCAGCCGCGGAGACTCCATCTCCGTCAACATCCCTGAGCCGGAACCGGCGGAGGCCAGGCCCCAGGACATTCCGCTGGACATCCTGTATGAGGATGAAGACGTGGTCGTCATCAACAAGGAAAGCGGCATGGTGGTGCATCCCGCCGCCGGCAACCCGGACGGCACCATCGTGAATGCCCTGCTCCACCACTGCGGGGACCTCTCCGGCATCGGCGGAGTGGAGCGCCCCGGCATCGTTCACCGTTTGGACAAGGACACTTCGGGATGCCTCGTCATTGCCAAAAACGACGGTGCGCACCAATCCCTGACCGGGCAATTCGCGGCACGCAGCACGGAAAAGCGCTATCTGGCCGTCGTCCAGGGAATTCCCCGCCAGAGTTCCGGTACCGTCTTCACGCATATCGGCCGCCATCCCGTCAACCGCCTGAAAATGGCCGTGGTCAATCCCGGTTCAGGCAAGGCCGCCATCACGGACTACGACCTGCTTTGTGCAGACCCCGCCACGGACTCGTCCCTCGTCCTGTGCACCCTGCACACGGGCAGAACGCACCAGATCCGGGTGCATATGCTTCATCTGGGCCATCCCCTGATCGGAGACCCCATTTACGCCAAGCCCTCCAGGCAGAAGGCACAGCCCGGCAGGCTCATGCTCCACGCCTGGCGGCTGGGCTTCGACCACCCGCGCACGGGAAAACGCATGGAATTTGAAGCCCCCATTCCACCGGAATACACGCCGTGGCTTCAGCTTTTCCCCAACGGCCTTTACGGAGCCGTTCCCGCCCCGCGTCCTATGAAGGAAGACCAGGGACTCGATTGAAACCGGCCTCCTTCGGAAAAGCGATTGTTCGGTGAGGAGCCGCTTATTTTCCTTCCTCCGCCTTGCAGTACTTGCGCCAGTCTTTCAACAGCTTGGCCGGATGTCCCGTGACGACGATCTTTCCCGCGTGATCCACAATGCCCAAACGCGGAATCGTTCCTCCGGGGGCATAACCGGGAATGCCGTTGCCCTTCTTGGGCTTGATGATAGGGAATTTCATCCGCTCCTCTTTGGCCCATGCCTTGGCGGCCTCTTCCGTTTTATCGCTGGAAAACAGCACCAGTTCCACATCGTCCGACTGCCGGATCTTCCGGTAGGTCCGCACCACATGCGGCATCTCCCTGCGGCAGGGGCCGCACCAGCTTGCCGAATAAAGAAAAAGATAATACCTGGCCTTCGTATTCGGCCTGTCCTTGGTCAGATAATCGGCTTTTTCCAGTGCTTTTCCCACCGGAGAAGAGGAGGCGTCCTCCGCCTTGGCGGCCGGCTCATCGGCACACACGGAAAAAGTTCCGGCAGCACCGCAGCCGGCCAGAACCAGAGCAAGTGAACATATCTTGATAGATTTTTTCATCATATTATTCATTATTAATTATCCACTAAAACGTCAACAAGGAATTCAGGAACACGCCCCCCTGGAAAAACCTGCATACTGCGTAGATCGGCATATGCGTCCTCCTTCCCTGCCACAGGCGAACCACTCTGTCCTCCACTTTTTCAGAGCCATTCAATCGCACAAGCAACACTGCGGCTCCCACGGCAGAGTGCCAAAAGCCTTTTACCGCGGCTGTTTATTTCAAGACACTGCGACCTTTTCTTCAACGCCTCAAAGAAACGGCAGGAAAACATCATGGCCGCGGCAGTTATTAACAATGGTATTTTCATCATGTTGAATTGTCCTCAACTTACTAGAAACGTCCCATCCGGGCAGGATCAATCCGTAGCGGAGCTCCGGGCCTTTGAACTTGATTTGCAGACGGGGAACCGCTACCCTGAACCGACTTTCAACGCATACCCCCGCACAGAAACATGGAGAACACGCACCACGGAGAATCCCCCTCTCCGGACACCCCCGCCCCGCAGCAGAAAAACGGAAAAACGGACGAACAGACCATCGCCCTGACCAAGGCGAGGCTGGCCATTGACGAGGTGGACGCCCAAATCGTGGAACTGCTTAAAACCCGTGCCCAATGGGTTCATGAAGTCGGCCGCATCAAGAAAGCGGACAACTCCCCCATCTTCGTTCCGGAACGGGAAACGGCTCTGCTGGGCAAGCTGAACCGCCTGAATGCGGGCGTTCTCCCGGAATCCTCCCTGCAAGCCATTTACCGGGAAATCATCTCCTGCTCCTTCTTCCTGGAAGGAGGGCTGACCATCGCCTACCTGGGCCCCAAGGGAACCTGGAGCCACCAGGCGGCGCTCAAGCAATTCGGAAAAAGCTGCGAGCTTATTCCCTGCCAGAGCTTCAAGGACGTGTTTGACATGGTGGACCGCGGGAAAGCCCAATACGGCGTGGTGCCCATAGAAAACTCCTCGGAAGGCTCCGTGACCGCCGTCATGGACCTCTTTGTCACCTCCAGTCTGAAAATCTGCGCCCAAATCAATCTGAACATCCGCAACAGCCTGATGGCCGCCATTCCGCGCGAACACATCCGCATCCTTTATTCCCATCCCCAGGTTCTCGGACAGACGCGGGACTGGATTCTCCGGCGTTACCCGAATGCGGAGCTCGTGGAAACCTCCTCCACCACCAAGGCCAGCATCCTGGCCAAGGAAAACGCCGCCATGGGCGCGGCCTCCCTGGGCTGTCCCCTCGCAGCGGAACTGTTCGGCCTGAACATTCTGGAGGAAGACGTGCAGGACCAGGCATGCAACACCACGCGCTTTGCCGTCATCGGCCGCCAGGACACCCGGCCCAGCGGCCGGGACCGCACCTCCCTGCTGATCCGCATCCAGCACAAGCCGGGAACCCTGGCGGAAGTGATCGACTGCTTCCAGCGGCACGGCATCAACCTGATACGCATTGAATCCCGCCCTTCCAAAGCCATCAACTGGGAATACGTCTTCCATATAGACGCCGTGGGACACGCCCTGGAATCCCCGCTCCGGGAAACCCTGGAGGAACTGGAACAGCACTGTTCCATGCTGAAAATCCTGGGCAGTTACGCGGACACGGACGTTGTCTGATCTGCGCAGCCTTCCTTTTCCCTTTACAGAACCAGCACCTATTTTCCGCAAAACCATGAACATTTCCACAATCGCCGCACTGGCTCTTTCCCTAGGACTTCCGGCCTGGTCCCAGCAGCCCGTCACCAAAATCGTCCGGGAAAACGGCCAGCCGACGCTGGCACTGGACGAAGGATTTGTGCGGGGACTAAAACAGGAAAGTTCTATCCACAAAGCAGACGGAGCCCCCCCCCCTGCCCCCGCCGGGCCCCATGCGGAACCATGGAGCCATGTATTCTCCCCTTCAGTTCCGGAGCTGCCTATGGCCGCCGACTCCAACCATGCCGCCGTCAGGGAAACCGCGGCGGAACGCAACCGGCGCATGAAATGGTGGAGGGACGCCAAATTCGGCATGTTCATTCACTACGGCCTGTACTCCGGACTGGCCGGAGAATGGAAGGGCAAGCCCGGCGGTTCCGAATGGATTCAAAAAAACGTGGAAGTGGATACGGACACGTACGCCTCCGAAGCGCTCCCCCTCTTCAAGCCGCGGGAAGGCGTCACGGAAGAATGGGCACAGCTGGCCCGGGATGCGGGCTGCCGGTACGTGGTGCTCACCAGCAAGCACCATGAAGGCTTCGGCCTCTTCGACAGTGCGCAGACGGACTATGACGCCAAAAGCCAGATCGACCGGGACATCGTCCGGGAATACGCGGAATCCTGCCGCAAGCGCGGCCTGAAGGTAGGCCTGTACCACTCCGTGATCGACTGGCACCACCCGTCCTACGACAACACGATCTGCCCGGACCTCTGCTACCCGGCCGGACAGGCGGAAATGCTCAAAAAAAAGAACATTCCGCGCGACCACGCCGCCTACCAGAAATACCTGCACGCCCAGGTGAGGGAACTGATGGCCAGCTACGCCCCCATAGACATCATGTGGTGGGACTACTCCCAGGGGGCCATGGAAGGGGAAAAGGGCTGGAAGGCCCCGGAACTCATGGAAATGGCACGCTCCATCAATCCCGGAGTCATCATGAACAACCGCCTGTACGCCTACTCCGGACTGAACCAGAACCAGGCGGGCACCCTGGACCTGCGCTGCGGGGACTACATCACGCCGGAACGCTTCATTCCGCGGCACGGCTATCCCGGCGTGGACTGGGAAACCTGCATGACGGTGAGCGACAAATGGGGCTATAACCGCTATGACACCAATGTCAAATCCCCGGAGGTCATCATCGAAAAACTCGTGGAATGCGTCACGAAAGGCGGCAACCTGCTGCTGAACGTCAACCCGAAGGCGGACGGCACCGTTCCGGAAAAAGTGGCCGCCGCGATGCGCGGCGTTGGACAGTGGCTCAGACTCAATGCGGAAGCCGTGTACGGCACGCGCGCCTGGACGGAACTGGACCAGCCCGCTTCCATCAATGAACAGGGAGACATCTTCGTTTTCCTGATCCCCCCGCCGGACAAGGGCCCCGCGGAACCTCCCAGCGAAGGAACCATGAAGGAACTGACGGAAGGCACGGAATACGCCCGCATGCAGCCCCTGGACGCCACCGGATATGAGGACGATGAAGGAGTCTCCGTCACCCTGCCGGCAGGCTATACCAAAGCGGTCCTGCTGGGCGACAATGCCGCCCTGCCCGTTGCGGATGGAAAAATCCTGTTCAAGGCCCACGAACACTCCAAATCTCCCTGTTCCGTCATCAAACTGAGCAAATAGCAACCTTTTTCACTCATTCCCTTCATGGAGGAAGACCTTTTTTCCCTGGCAGGCCGCAGGCAGGACGGAACGGAAGAGGAAGCCGTGCGCCGGCGCGCGGAATTTCTGCGCTCGGAGCTGCGCCGCCATAACAGGCTGTATTATGAACAGGCGGAACCGGAAATCTCCGACACGGAGTACGACGCCCTTTTCCTGGAACTGGAAAAACTGGAACGGGACCATCCCGAACTGGCGGACCCGGATTCCCCCACGCGGCGCGTAGGGGGAGCGCCCCTCCAGGGGTTCAACCAGATCAGGCACGCCGTTCCAATGCTCTCCATCGACGACATCTTCGAACAGCGGGACGCCCTGATTCCGGACGAGGAATTGGTGGAATTCTACAATAAGCTGGTCCGGACGCTGGGAACGGACGCCGTTCCCGTCTCCGTGGAACCCAAGATCGACGGCGTGGCCCTGTCCATCATGTACCGCAACGGGCGCATGAGTTATGCGGCCACGCGCGGGGACGGCGAGGTGGGGGACGACGTAACGGCCAACGTGCGCACCATCCGTACCATTCCCCTGACCCTCCCGGCAAACGCTCCCGCCGTGCTGGAAGTGCGCGGAGAAGTCTTCATGCCCAACGAAGCTTTCGCCAGGCTCAATGAAGAGCGGGACGCGGAAGGTCTGCCCGCCTTCGCCAATCCGCGCAACGCCACCGCGGGAACGCTCAAGCAGCTGGACCCCCGGCAGGTGGCGGCGCGTCCCCTGGCCTTCCTGGCCCACGGGCTGGGCGCTTACGAAGGACCGGAACTCAAGGATGTAAAAGACTTCTGGGACATGCTCCGCCATTGCGGCATTCCCTGCAATGAACCGGTACACTATACGGACACGCTGGAAACCACCCGCCAGGCCGTCCGCGACATCGACAGGGGGCGCCACTCGCTGCCCTACGGCACGGACGGTGCCGTCATCAAAATCCGTTCCATGGCCACGCGGGAAGCGCTGGGGGCCACGGCGCGCGCGCCCCGCTGGGCCGCAGCCTACAAATTCCCCCCGGAACAGAAGGAAACCACCCTGCTGAACATCGTCGTCCAGGTGGGGCGCACGGGCGTGCTTACCCCGGTGGCGGAACTCCAGCCCGTGCTGCTCTCCGGCTCTACGGTGGCACGGGCCACCCTCCACAACCAGGATGAAATCGACCGCAAGGACGTCCGCATCGGTGACACCGTGCTGGTGGAAAAAGCGGGGGAAATCATCCCCGCCGTACTCAAGGTAAACCTCTCCAGGAGGCCGGAAAACTCAAAGCCGTACAGCATTCTGGAAGCTACGGGCGGCCTCTGTCCCGCCTGCGGCAACCCCATCATGAAAGAGGAAGGGAAAGTAGCATGGCGCTGCACCAACTTCACCTGTCCGGCCCAGGCCGTCACAGGCATCACCCATTTCTGCTCCCGCGCCGCGCTGGATGTGGAAAGCATCGGTTCATCCGTAGCGGAGGCCCTGCGGGGCTCCGGCCTGGCCGCCTCCGCGCTGGACCTCTTCTCCCTGACGCTGGAACAGCTTGCCAACCTCAATCTGGGAACGGCGGAAGAACCGCGCCGCTACGGGGAAAAAAATGCGCAGAAAGCCCTGGACGCCCTGCAAAACGCGCGGGAACTCCCTCTGGAACGCTGGCTCATCGCCTTCGGCATTCCCCAGATCGGGGAAGTGGTCGCCAAGGCGCTGGCGGATACCCACCCGGACCTGGACCATGTGGCGGAATCACCGTACATCCGGGACATCATCCGCCTGGATGAACTGGTGGAACAGGCGCTCAAAGCCAACCCCAACACCCGTGAAAACCGGAAAGCAGTCCGGGAAGGCACGCTCTCCGCAGAAGAAGCGCAACAGCGCTACAAGGAATTGACAGATGAAATAGATGCCCTGACCGGCCACTATCAGGAAACGGGCTATCTCCGGAAAAACACGGGAAAACTCAGCTACGGCTCGGAAATAGGGGTGGCTGCCGCCAAATCCCTCAATAGCTTCTTCACCTCCGTCGCCGGCCATCATACGCTGGACGTTCTTCATGGACTGGGAATCAATCCACAATCCCAGTCATACAGAACCAACCTTCTGGAAATACCGGCAGGCGTCCTGTCCGGCAAAACCTTTGTCATCACCGGCACGCTCAGCCAGCCGCGGGACCACTTTGAACGGTTGATCGCCGAACACGGCGGAAAAGCCACAGGGGCCATTTCCAAATCCACCTCCTACCTGCTGGCCGGCAGCGGAGGCGGCTCCAAACGGGAGAAGGCGCTCAAACTGGGTGTTCCGGTCATTTCCGAGGAAGAATTCGGCAAGCTCATCGGCAACTGACAAGAGACCGTACAATACTCCTTACCGGATAAACGGTTCTTCCCAAAACGGGGAAACCGGAACCAGCATTTCCTGTATCCCGGTTTCCATCCGGTCCGGAAAGCCGCCCCTTCTCCGGAGCTATTGGAACAAAAAAAAGCACGGAACCGGGCATTTCAGAAAGCCCGGATTACCGGCCTTCCAGCCGCTTCTCCGCGAGGAGGCGCCATCCTGCCATCCCTTTTCTTCCGCTCCGCACGAAGAAAAAGCGGCCCTCCCGCCGGAAATCTCCGGAATACGGAAAAACGCGGCTTTCCATGAGCTTCTTCCCCTTTTCACTCCTGCCTTTTTCCTCCCCATCCTTCAGACAAAATTAATTCCCGGAGTATGCAAAAAACGCTTGCTACGAAACTCCATCTGCGCCCTAATGTCCGCATATGCTGAATCTGCCGAATACCATTACCCTGACGAGAATCGCGTTGGTGGTCGTCTTCACGGCAGTCATCAGCCTGGCGGCCCAACATCCCTGGGGATATCCGGCCGCGCTGATCGTCTTTGTGCTGGCCGCGTGCACGGACTGGCTGGACGGCTATCTGGCACGCCGCCTGAACCAGGTCACCACCTTCGGCAAGCTCATTGACCCCCTGGCGGATAAAATAGCCGTCTCCGCGGCTTTCATCTACCTGACGGCCGCCGGGCTGTGCCCGTTCTGGGTCACCATCATTATCATCAGCCGGGAATTCCTGGTCACCGGCCTGCGCCAGATCGCCCAGGACCACGGAGTCATCATTCCCGCAGGAACCTCCGGAAAATGGAAAACGGCCTTCCAGCTGGCCTTCTGCATCGGCTGCCTGCTGGCGCTGACCTGGGTGCACACGCCGGAATACATTCCGTCCATCCTGTCCCCGGTGGCCTCCCTCTGCCACTGGCAGGGCGACGGAATCGCCAATTTCCTGTATCAATTCACACTCTGGGGCGCCGTCATCCTGACCGTGTACTCGGGAGCCGTCTACTGCGTGGGCGCACGCAAATTTTTACAGCGCTGAAATACAGTAGCTTAACGATCCCCTCACGTATTTGTCAGGTTTCCTTAAAGGAATATATTTCATTTTCCAATGGATTTTTTTTTGCTTAGAAAAGGTTATCTTCTTTCACTCATTCCCTGTGTGAGAAAACATGCGATATTCCTCTCCTCTCGCTCTTTGAATTCAGGATTACAACCTTGAATCCTTCAAGTTGTACTATCCGTTTTTCTGAAAGTGAATACTTTCATTGCTTTTAAACAATTTCACTTATCCTTGATATTGCGTTCTGCAAAAACATTAAGAGGATCGTCATGTTTAGCAGTAGGTTTGGAACCAATAGCCGCTTTCGATTTTCGTTTGGCAGCCTCTCCCCATAATTTTTCCAGAGAAATCGGATTTCCTCTTAAATCATATCGCCCAAGAGCAAAATTTTTACTGTCCAGGTCAAAATAGTAATTCCTATGATCATTCCTTGGATAACAAAGAGTTTTTTTACCCGGTGCAGAAGCAAAAAATTGCAATGAGCCTTCTTCGGAATTACGAAGTGAAATCTTTCCGTCTTGATCTAGCAAAATGAACAAGGAATAAAAAATACCCTTTCTTGCATCGTAGGTGTGCCATCGCGTCCACTCACCATCCCTTGTCCCACCTCTCATTCCGCCCAAACGGAGAACTCCGTCATCTCCCTGCTCAAAAAAAGTTTGCACAACATATAAATAATTTTTGCTGTCTTCCCTGTACCAGGCGACATATTTTACGTTATCCCCTTGATTTTCTCCTTTTCTATTTACACAAATACCAAATACAACTATTTTTTCATCATTCCCTGAGTATAAAGTATCCCATTGTTCAAGATATACATATCTTTCATCCAACGTATAGTGTGATTCCTGCATCACACTTTTCCACTCAGGTTCGTTGGCATATACGGGGGTAGGCAGGTATTCTCCGGTAAAAAGGTTTTTACGTTGGGAAATAGTTTTTTTCTTTTCTAAAATTTTATTCAGATACTTCAAATTAAATGAATTGTCTTCTTTCAAAAAATCCTTTGGATATTTGAAATGATATTCACTCACGTGTTTAAAAAGTGCATCAATAACATATTGATAGTATTTTACTCCCTCCTCAGGCGCGAGGCGTTTTTGCTTCGCTTCAGCAAGAAATTCGACAAAAGGATGGTTTCTTCCGTTCTTGCCAGAATCTGAAAGGTCAACTTTTCCTTCTCTGCTTTCCTTCTGCAGCTGATCATCCAGTAGCTGTTGATCGGTCTTCGAAAGTTTTTCCCACAAAATGGTTTTCACTTTTCCATCATTCACGAGCAAGCGAATTTTATTTCCTTCTCTTCCCTCATACGTTGCCTTCAATTGATGCCCCGTAACCGCCGTCCAAATTCGGGGTTTGCTTAAATCAACAAACTCTCCGCCTTGAGCAAAAGCAACCCAACAGCCACCGCAACACAAGGTCAACATCATCCAAAAAGGAAAAAATGCCTTTTTTATCGTCTTATAGTTCATAACTGTGGAAAAGAATTTAGATAAATGGAAATTAGACGGATTGAGAATCCGCTATCATATTTATCTGCCACCACAAAAAATACGATATACACAATACTCGAAGTACTATCCATAAAAGATATACACAAAATCTATCAACCACTAATATTTTTTCTTTCCCAACTACACCAAGCGAATAGACAACAAAGTAACATACAAAGAACAATTTATGCTTGACGCGGATTCTCAACCCGCATTTTCATTTAACCACACTTAAAATCAAGTGGGTGGAAGAAACTTCCGTAACCGCACAACATGGCTCCGGATGACAGCGGCAGCCGGCTTATCAGAGTTTTCGGCAGTACCGGGAAATGGAGCCATAACGCCTAAAATGTTTTTATTTCTCTTGACGGCTCCCTTCCACCGTGCTTTTATGGATTTGTTCCCGCCGAATGGAAGCTTGGTTGTTCATTTGATGGTCATTGCGGTTGGCGGGATACGGGCGTCTCCGTATTGATTCTTTCAGTATCGCTTCCGGCGGATTTTTTCCCTGCCATTTTGTGATTCCGTCAGTTCACTGCAGCCGGGACGCATTCACAGACAAAGAAATCAATATGGTATCCACCACATTCAGGGAGCTTGGCTTGTCGGCTCCCATTCTCCGCCAACTGGAGAAACTGGAGTACAAGACCCCCACCCCCATTCAGGCCGCCTGCATCCCCATGCTGCTGCAGAAAAAGGACCTGATGGGACTGGCGCAGACCGGTACGGGAAAAACCGCCGCCTTCGCCCTGCCCCTCATTCAATACTTTTCCGAACATCCCGCCAACCCCCGGCCGCGAAAGGTCAGGGCGCTCATCCTGAGCCCCACCCGGGAGCTGGCTTCCCAGATTCACGACAACATCACGGCGTATGCCAAGGGACAGAACCTGTCCACGGCCGTCATCTTCGGCGGCGTGGGATATGCCCCCCAGTTCCGCAAACTCGCGGCGGGCCTGGACATTCTGGTTGCGACGCCGGGCAGGCTGATCGACCATCTGGAACGCCAGACCGTCAATCTGGACCAGGTGGAAACCCTGATTCTGGATGAAGCCGACCACATGCTGGACATGGGCTTCGCCCCGGCCCTGAAAAAAATCGTGTCCAAAATTCCCCGGCAGCGCCACACCCAGATGTTCTCCGCCACCATGCCGGACAACATCCGGCAACTGGCCCAGGCCTTCCTCCAGGAACCGGAAACGGTCATGGTCACGCCTCCCTCCGCCACGGCGGACCGGGTGGAACAATCCCTCTGCATGGTCCGCTCCCAGGCGGACAAAAGGCCCTGCACGCTGGACCTGCTGGAACAGCGCCAACATCCGGGACGCACCCTCATCTTCACCCGCACCAAGCACGGAGCCAACCGGCTGGCCTCCTTCCTCACCGGCAGGGACTATCCGGCCTCCGCCATCCACGGGGATAAAAGCCAGGGTACGCGGGAGCGCATGCTCCGCGAATTCCGCTCCGGGGAAACGCCCATTCTCGTCGCTACGGACATCGCGGCCCGCGGCATCGACGTCAAGGACGTCCAGCTCGTCATCAACTATGACCTGCCGGCGGAATCGGAAGTTTACGTACACCGCATAGGCCGTACTGCCCGCGCCGGAGCCGACGGACAGGCGATTGCCCTGTGCGCTCCGGATGAAGTCGGCAAGGCCCGGGATATCCACAAAATGCTCGGACGCGTCCTTCCCGTGCATGCCTCCAGCACGGAACTTCCGGCAGAACTGCTGACCGTTCCCGGTGCTGACAGGAGGCAGAAAAATTCCGCCCGGGAAAACGGTGCCCCCTCCCGCAGGCAATCACGTAACGGATACAGCCGCAGCCGTTCACGCAGATAGTGCAAGGACGCCGAAAGAACCCGGATTTTAACCATTCAAAAAAATGTTTGAACGCAATCCGGAGGAAAACGGTCTCACTTGCTACAGACGGTCCGCCGGGCCGTTGCATCCGGGAAACCCAAACCAAGGTTTCACTCATGAAAATCCTGTCGTTAATCACTAAAACGCTGTGCGCGGGCACCATCAGTTCCCTCGCCTGCCAGGCCGCCGTTCTGGCTTACGCGGATGAAGTGCCCTCCACCTTCGTGGAAGGCAAGCATTCCCCGGAAGTAGCCAGTTACGTGCAGAGCATCGCAGGCGTGGCGCTGGCATCAGGAATTCATGATTATGACGAGAACGCAACCAACAGCTATCAAGTGCTTGCCCAGGTGCTCAACAGCGGCAATGTCACCAACCTGCCGGACGACCTGAAGCGGGCCATTGAGATGCTGACCAGCTACGTTCCCGACCCGAATGCAACCATCCAGCCTATCCTGACCAAACAGCAGATAGAGCGCATGGAACACATGGCGGACCGGATCGAAAACCTTATTGAGGAAAAATACGGGGTGGACCTGGAAGACTGCATGAAAATCATGCAGCATGCGCTGGCTCCTTCCATCCCCGCCATCCTCCGCTCCTGTGACATGGAAGGCGCCAAACTGCCGACCACCACGGTTTTCCGCCCCAAGCTGGGCAAGGCGCTGAGTGAAGCCTACGCCAAACTCGCCGCGCCAGCACTTCCCGCCGCCAAGGCGGATTGACCGAACCATCAAAGACGACCGGGAAGATAATCCCGATTCTACGGCATGCGGAACCCGCGACAGGTTCCCTTACTGAATAAGCCGAAAGAAACGGGATGATCTCTCCGGCCGCCTGGAACGGCCCCGCCGCCGCACCGGCGACCACGCAACACTTTCCGGATGTCTCCGATCCAGAGCCGATCCTTCGGAACGCGGTGCCCATGATGCACCCATTTCATTCCCAAGCAACGGCCTGCAACATCGGAACAACCGGGTGATGCACCCCCAAAGGCCCTGTCCACGCACCGCGGAAGGACGGGGCCTCTTTTATTTCCTGAAGTGCCTCCTTTCACCCGTATTCGTCCCCGGCTTGCGCCTCTTCCCGCTCCCGTGGAAAACAGCGGTGAAACTCCTCTGCCCTCCCCACTGTTATTTAAAAAGCCGTGGACTTTTTGCATCATTCGTGAAAGAAAGATTTTCAAAACCCGGTATCTATGGCAACCTGAGGATTCCATCCTCCCTCACATACTATTCATTCATGGATACTTCATCATCACGTCGTCGTTTCCTCCAGACCCTGGGTCTGGCTACAGGAGCTCTGGCTGCCGGTTCCCTTGCCAACGCGCAGGAAGTAGAAGCCCTGGCTCCCAAAAAAATCATCATCCCCGATCCGAACAACATCGGTCCCATGACCACGTGGCCCGCACGCAAGCCGGGCGCCCAATACATGGGCGGATTCCGTGCCCCCAAGCTGGACAAAGTCCGCGTGGCCTTTGTCGGCGTGGGCGAACGCGGCTCCATGCACGTCGCGCAAATGGCTGTCATTGAAGGCGCGGAAGTCGTCGGCATCTGTGACTTGTACGAAGACTGGGCCAAGCGCAACGCGGACCTCGTGGAAAAGAAGACGGGCAAGCGTCCCCCCATTTTCACGAAGGGACCGGAAGACTACAAGCGCATGATGAAGGAAGTCAAGCCGGACGCCGTCATCGTCTGCCCCAGCTGGGAATGGCACTGCCGCGTCACCTGCGACGTGATGAAAATGGGCGCCCACGCCTTCGTGGAAGTGCCGATGGCCGTCTCCATCAAGGAACTCTGGGAAATCGTGGATACTTCCGAACAGACCCGGAAGCATTGCATGATGATGGAAAACGTCAACTACGGCCGTGAAGAACTCATGTACCTGAACATGGTGCGCCAGGGCGTCATCGGAGACCTCCTGTACGGAGAAGCCGCCTACATTCACGAACTGCGCGGCCAGATGAAGCAGGTGGAGCGCGGAACCGGTTCCTGGAGAACCTACCACTACGCCAAGCGCAACGGCAACGTGTACCCCACGCACGGCCTCGGCCCCGTGGCTCAGTACATGAACCTGGCCCGCAAGGACGACTGCTTCGGCAGGCTCGTTTCCTTCTCCAGCCCGGCCCTCGGCCGCGCCGCATATGCCAGGAAAAACTTCCCGGCGGACCACAAGTGGAACAAGCTGGACTTCGCCTGCGGAGACATGAACACCTCCATCATTAAAACCACCATGGGCCGCACCGTTCTGGTGGAATGGGACGAAACCAGCCCCCGCCCCTACTCCCGCCTCAACCTCATCCAGGGCACCCTGGGCACGCTGGCCGGCTTCCCGACCCGCGTGGCCGGTGAAAAACTGGGCAACGGCAACTATCACGAATGGATTGAAGGCAATGAAAAGCTGGCGCCCATCTTTGAAAAATACGAGCACCCGCTCTGGAAGCGCGTCGGCCCGCTGGCCCTGAAAATGGGTGGCCACGGCGGCATGGACTTCGTGATGCTTTTCCGCATCATTGAATGTCTCCGCAACGGCGAACCCATGGACCAGAACGTCTATGAAGGAGCCTTCTGGTCCTCCGTTTCCGAGCTTTCCGAATACTCCGTGGCCCAGGGCGGCATGCCCCAGGTATTCCCGGACTTCACCCGCGGCGACTGGAAGACGACCGCCCCGCTCGGCATCGTGCAATAATTAAGCATTACCTGTCTTTTTACAACAAGGCTGTTCCGTTTACGGCGGAACAGCCTTTTTTGCAGGTCCCGGCCGCAAATCGGTTTAATGCCTTCCCTTCTCAAACAGGTTCGTCCGTTGTTCTTCCTCCCTGCTGCCTGTCTTCTCCCGGACAACCGTTCCAGTTTTGACAGACACACCCTCGCGACCACCTTTTTTCATCCAGACGGTCCCCTGTTCTCCGGCAGCATAACTCCGTCCGGAATCCGGCGCCGTTCACGGTATCTTCTCCAGCCCCGGTTCAAAGCATCCTGCAATATTTGAACCCGGCACTTGAAAAAGCCGCTCCCTCCCGTCCGAAAGCCGTCGAACCACCGCCCCTACTTCTCTTTAACGGCAACTCCCGGCGTCAACGCATAAGTCTTTTCCTCCCCATTGAAGAACACCTTGACGGACTGGGCGGCGGGAGAGGACAGGCTGAACTGTGTCACCCTGCCGCCTTTCCAGGCCATGTCCACGGAAATATTGCCGCGGGCTTTCAGCCCCCGGACGCTGCCGTCCTTCCACGCTCCGGGAAGTGCCGGCAGCAAATGCAGCCGCTCCGTATGGGATTGGAGCAGCATCTCGGCAAAACCCGCCACGATGCCCATGGTACCATCCACCTGCATGGGCGGATGCGTGGTGAACAGGCTGTCCATCATGCTGTAGCGGATCATGCCCTGAATCATCTCGTACGCCTTCCGTCCGTCCAGAAAGCGCGCCCACAGATTGGTGCGCCATGCCCAGGTCCAGGAACGGCGGGAATCACCCGTCGTTCCGCGCGCCAGCAGGGACTTGCGCGCGGCTTCCGCCCATTCCGGCGTCTTTGCCGGACTGATCTGGCTGCCGGGATAGACGGCAAACAGGTGGGAGGTGTGCCGGTGGTGCGGGTCCCAGGAACCGCTGCCCGGCTTTCGGTCGATCATCCATTCAAGCAGCATACCTTCCTCCCCCACCCTGGGCCCTACCAGCAGGTCCCTCTTGGCGGCCAGTTCCTTTCTCCACGCCCGGTCCACATCCAGCACCTCGGCAGCCTGCACGGTGTCATGGAACAACTCCCACACGATCTGCTGGTCATGGGCACAGCCGTCTTCCTTCGGCCCGTGTTCCGGAGACCACCCCATGGGAGCCGCCAGCATGCCTGCCCTGATATCCTTCAAATCACGGGAAACCACCTCCGGAGTCACTTTTTTGTCCTCCGTCCTGAAATTGCTTCCTCCCTCATTCATCACCTTCAACTGGCTTTCCCAGAACTGGCAGATCTCCTTCATCATCGGATAGGCCGTCGTCTTCAGGTAATCCCGGTCCAGCGTAAAAAGGTAATGTTCCCACAGATGCAGGGCATACCAGGCGGAAGCGGGCTTGTTCCACTTGAACCCCTGGCCGCCGAAAATATTCTGGGCGGTTCTGCTCGTCCACCCCGGAGCGGGAGTTCCGGACGCCGCCTTGAATTCCGCCGTCTCCCGGGTAATCCTGCGCGCCGCGGGCGCCATCTCCCTGATATAACGCACCAGTGGCTCATAGCATTCCGGCAGGTTGGCGGGCTCCACGCCCCAATAACACATCTGGATATTGATATTGTTGTGGTAATCGGAATCCCACGGCGGAATCAGGCTGTAATTCCAGAGCCCCTGCAGGTTGGCGGGCAAATTGCCCGGCTGGGAGGAGGAAATGATGACGTAGCGGCCAAAGTTGAAAATCAATTCCTCCAAATCAGGGTCCGGAGATTCCGTTCCCTCGTTCACAGCCTTTTTATACTTCTTCAGGCGTTCGTCGATGGGAAGTCCGGCCGTGGCGTCCTCCGTTTCTCCTAAATCTAGGGAAACCCGGTTGTAAAACTTTCCATAGGCCAGCAGGTGATCCCGCTTCATTTTCCCGGAAGGCACCTTGAGCGCCCGCGCCAGAACGGCGTCGTTCCTTTTCCGCGGAGATTCGCCCTTCCAATTCCGGGCGGCATCCAGGACATAATCCGTGGCCAGGGAGACCAGCACACGGCAGGAATCCGCCTTTTCCACAACGACAGCACCGTCGGAAGCCTTAACGGTTCCCCCCTTGGGAAGAATGGCGATGCGGCCTTCATACGCCAGCCCGTTCTTCAACTTGCCCTGGATCAGAATCATGCCCCGTCCTCCTCCGGCGGTGGACGTAATCCGGTCCTGCGGATGGAGAGTTGTCAGCCGGAAGACAGCATCCACGGAACGGGGTTTGTCCCCTTCCACCGTCATGGAAATCACCTGATGGGGAATGCTGGCAAAATATTCCCTCCTGTAACGGACATCCCCCGTGGAATAGGACACGGAGGCCAGCGCCCTGCCCACGTCAAGCTCCCTCCTGTAATCCTTCATTCCATCCGCAGCCGGATAAGTGATTTCCAGCGTTCCAAACGGCTGATAAGACCCGAATTTCAGGGAATCCGGCCCCTTGTCCTTGGCTTCCGAACTGCAAAAGCCGCCCGACCACATGCTGATCTCCGTCAGTTCCAGATGGTCCTTCCCCAGGCCGCCATAAATAAGCGCGCCTATTCTTCCATTGCCGATGGGGGTGGCATCCTTCGCCCACGACGTATCCCCCGTCCCTTTCTGGGGCCGCGTCTCTTTCCATTCGGCCGGACGGCTGAACCAGAATCGGGAGGATTTCCACCCTCCACCGCCGTCCTCGGCATGCAGAACAGACGCGTGCAGGAAAACTCCGGAAGCCAGAAAAAAAAGCGGGCGAAAGTTGAACATGGAAGTTGTCCTTTACCATAGGGGACAGTATTTCAGCAAGCCTATTCGTCCCACTGCGCGAAATGCATTTCCCATGACGGCCAAAGACGCAATTCCGTGAAATTTCTCCCGTCCCGCCGTTCGTAAGTATGTCTGAGGAACGCATCCCAGGCACAGCCATCTTCCGACATCTCGCCCCGAAGCGGAAGGCCGTTCCCCTACAACACCCATCCGCCCCGCCATGCTTTCCTACTGCACCAATATCCACCCCGCCGAATCCTGGGCGGAAACCATGGAAGCGCTCCGACTCCATGTGCCGCGCATCGCCAGTGAACTCTCCTCTCCCCTCCGCAACCAGCCTTTGGGTATCGGCCTGCGCCTGTCGGCGCGGGCGGCGAGGGAACTGCTGGAATCACCTGAGGCTGTTGATTCCCTGAAAATCTGGCTGAATGACAACCACGCACGGGTGGAGACCCTCAACGGGTTCCCCTACGGCAACTTTCATGGAGAACGGGTGAAGGAGCGCGTCTTCCAGCCGGACTGGACCACTCCGGAACGCTTTGAATATACCTGCAACCTCTTCCGCATCCTGGCCCTCATCGGCGATGAACGGGCCGACACGCTGACCGTCAGCACGCTTCCCGCATCCCACAGCTGGTTCCACGCGGATGAAGAGCGGATTTTCGCGCGGCTGGAAGCCATGAGCGGATTCCTGGACGCGCTGAGCAGACAGACGGGACGCCTCATGCAGCTCGGCCTGGAGCCGGAACCCTTCGGCCATTTTCACGACACATTCGGGGCCATTCGCTTCTTTGACAACCTGCGCAACCGTTCCCGCCGCCCGGAACTCATCGAACGCCACATAGGGCTGACCTACGATACCTGCCACTTCGCCATTCTTCGGGAAGAACCGGATTTCACCCTCTCCGCCTGGGAGGAAAACAACATCGCCCTGTGCAAGGTCCAGCTCTCCAACGCCCTGGAATTTCACATGAACGAACTGGAAAGCCTGGACCTTCTCCAGGAATTTGACGACGGAGTCTATTTCCACCAGACCAGCATCCGGCACGGAAACCACACCATGCTTTTCCCGGACATGCCGAATGCCCTGGCCTACGCGCGGGATTATGCGGAGGAAACACGGAACTCCGTCTGGCGCATTCATTACCACATTCCCCTGTACGCGTCTCCGGAACCGCCTCTGAAAGACACGGGGTCTTTCATCGCCAAAACACTGGACTACCTGCACTCCCATCCCTCCCTCCGCCCCCATCTGGAAGTGGAAACCTACACATGGAGCGTCCTTCCGGATCACATGAAAATTCCCCTGGCCTCCCAAATCGCACGGGAAATGAACTACATTGCCGCGCTTCAGCATTCATGACATCCCCATACACATACGCCGTAAAACTTTCCGGAGGCCTGTTGCTGGCCGCCGTCCTGTCGTCCTGCACCCTGTTTCCGTCCTCCCCCGGCGGCCCGGACACCCCCCGTTCCCTGGCGGAACGCATGGAACGCCATACGCAAGTCCTGCAAAAAACCATAGGCCCCAGAAACTCCCGCCAGCCCAAATCCATGGAGGCGGCCGCCAAATACATTGAAAACAACTTCTCGGACATGGGGTATGCCGTGACGCTCCAGCCCATCACGGGCGGCAATTCCAAAAAGGAAGCCGCCATCTACAACATTGTGGTGTACAAGCCCGGCCTCTTCTCCGACAACCAGAGCATTGTGGTAGGGGCCAATTACGACTCCGACGAGCGCTTCAACAACGGCAGCGGAGCGGCCGTGCTGATGGAAACGGCCAGGGACCTCAGGGACATTGCGACCAACCACAACATCTACTTTGTAGCCTACGCCAACGGGGCGCAGTCCGCGGGGCAATCCGGTCCCTCCGGAGCCGGCGTGCATGCCAAAATGCTGAGCGGCCTCATCGGAGCCTCCAACATCCTGGGAATGATCAACCTGGAACCCCAGAAAACCGCCGTTCCCGGAGAAGGGGAGCAAACGAAAGAAGTCGAACCCCAGACACCGGTCCTGTTCCTGACCACTCCACGCGGACAGGAATTTGCCGCGCAATGCGCAGCCCCCTTTGCAAAAAGCTGGGAACAGCCGCCCTCCACCCTTCACCGGAAAACAGCGGCCATCAACAGCAATGACCGCCATTATGCGGCCCTGGACATCCCCACCCTCTCCTGCAAATGCGAATACAGCGTCACGGACTCCCGGACAAAGAACTATGTGCAGGCGCTGACGGACATGATCCACCAGGTGGCGGACAACGACGTATCCAAAACGGACAAGCAGCCGGACGCCGCCCAAAAGCCGAAACAGCCCTGACCGGGAAGGAACGCTTCTGAAAGCCACCCTCTTTCATGAATTATCCCCCTGCGGGAAAACATGTTTCCGCCCTGCTCCGGCGGGGTACTACTCCTACCGGGACGCCCTGCCCGCCCGGTGTCCCCCTACGATCAGCACGGGCATGTACAGCAGGGCCACCAGGGCAATGACCAGCGGCATCCAGTTGTCCGAATAACGCTGCATCAGGAACGACGTAAGGGAAGGACCGGCCAGCGTCCCCACGGAATAGCTCAGCAGCAGGAGCTGGTTCATCGTCACCAGCTCGTCGCGGGAGGCTTCTTCGCATCCCCAGGCCATGGCGATGGGATACAGGGAAAAACCCGCCAGGCCGAGGGCGACCAGGGAGGGGGCCATCAGTCCGCCCCTGGCCATTAGGCCGGCGCAGGCGGCTATCACCAGCAGGGACTGGCACTTCATCACGAAGGCGCGCCCGTACCTGTCAGACAGCCGCCCCATGGGCCATTGCCCCAGAATGGCCGCGGCAATCAGCAGGGCCATCCAATACCCCACGGAGGAATGGCTCATGCCCTGGTGTTTCAGGAACAGGGGCATCAGGCAGTAAATCGTTCCCAGAACCACGCCGGAAATCATGCAGCCCGCCACGCCCAGCACCACGCTGCGGCGTCTCAGCAGGGGCCGGATTTCCACGCGGGGGGAAAGCTCCCCGCTGCCGGCATCCGACTTCAAGCGGACGAACAACAGCGGAATCATGCCGGCGACGGACAATCCGCACACTTCGGAGACCACCACAACCATGTCGCTGGGGAACCAGCCGATCAGCAACTGGCCCAGCACGGTGCCCAGATAATAAACCACCATGTAGGAAGCCAGAAGAACGCCGCGGGTCTTCAGCGTTCCCGCCCTCAGCAGGGCGCTCTCCACCACCACCCAAACCAGGGCGCAGCTTGCTCCCGTCAAAAATCTGAGACCGCTCCAGGCAGCAACTCCGGAAACGGCCACCAGCAGGAGCGTGGACACGGCGCACAACACGCACGCGCAGCGGTAGCTGCCGTTGAACCCCGTCCTGCGTATCAGCCATCCGGCCATGAGCGTGCCGGCCAGGTTCCCCAGAAAAAAGAAAGACCCCACCATGCCCGTCTCCCACACGGCCGCATCCGCCTGCTCCATCCACAGCGGAACCACCGTATTCAGTACGGCGAACGCCACGGTCTGAAACAGCAAACCGAGTAGCAACAATGCAATAGGCCATGTAAATGTACGCATAACGATAAAGCAATAAAGGGAGGCGACTATATCACTAAAGCCGCGTCAGTCAACCGTTGCCTCCGCCAGAAACGGCAGTATCCGGCATGCCTTTTTCAATCCTCACAAAAACAACCTGCAATCAACGTGTTGAATCATCTGAAAACGCTCTTTAAAAACGTCATATCCCCTTGCGCAGGGAGGCGGGCAGAATCTTCATCTGTTCGCGGTACTTCGCTACCGTTCTGCGGGCGATATTCACCCCCTTCTCCTGGAGGGCGGCAGCCAGCCTGGCATCGCTGAGGGGCTTGGCCGGATTCTCCGCCGCGATCAACGCCCGCATCAACTCCTGGACAGCTCCGGAAGCGACCGAATTCTCCCCGGCGCCGGATGCGGCCTCACCGCCCGCGGAGACTCCGGAGCTGAAAAAGGACCTCAACTCCCTCATCCCCCACTTGCACAACAGGTATTTGTCACGGCAGGCGCGGGAAACGGTGGAAACATGCACGCCCAGCTCGTCCGCAATCTCCTCCATGCCCATGGCCTTCAAATGGGATGGCCCGGCCCTGAAAAAGGCTTCCTGTTTCCGGACAATGGCTCGGGCCAGCTTGAGAATGGTCTCCTGCCTCATGTCCAGCGCGCGTATCAGTTCCTGGCCCTCCCGGAACGCCTTGCGGAGGTACTGGCGCAAATCCCGGCTTCCGGAACCTTCCGCCATCATCTCCATGTACTGTTCATTCATGGACAATTTCGGAAGGTATTCCGAAGTCAGCGTCACTTCCAGTTCACCGGAAGCCGACTCTTCCACGACCACATCCGGCAGAATATGCGGATTGCCGCCCGGCGCATAGGCACAGCCGGGATCGGGGGTCAGGCTCCTGACAATTTCCAGGGCCGCCGCCACTTCCTCCGGTTCCGCACCCAACAGGAGAGCGGCCTCTCCATACTTGTGCGCCGCCAGCTCCCGCCAGCACCGTTTGACCAGACGGAACGCCAGCGACCGCTTCAGCCCGCGCTGTTCCAGCTGAATCAGAAGGGAATCCCTCAAATCCCGGGCCCCCACTCCGGGCGGGTCCATTCCTCTCAGCACCGCGAGAGCCTCTCCCATATCCTTCATGCTGAAACATTCCCTCTCTTCCAGTTCTTCCGGGGACTCCGTCAGAAATCCCCGGTCATCCAGGGAATCAATCAGCAGCAGCAGGGCTTCCCTGGACCGCCCGGTCAGTGCGGAATGAACCGCCTGGTCCATCAAATGGGACTTGAGAGACTCCGGAGCCACGACGGATTCATACATGAAATCCCGCCGGGCCGCGGCCTCCGCAGAAGGGTGTCCTTCAACCGTAAACTCGTTCCAGCCGTCATCCTTCATGTCGTCAAGGTCTCCGGACGGCTCATCGTCAAGGGCCTCCGGAGAAGCGTCCGGGACATCCTCCAGCAGAGGGTTCGTCTCCAGGGCCTGACGGATCAACTGCTTCAGCTCCAGAGAGGAAGCCTGGAGAATCTGCATACCCGTCTGCATGGACTGTCCCGCCACCATCTGGCGCGTCATTCCGTGCTGCAGGGACACCTCGCTCATACCGGGACAAACTACACCAGCCGCCGAATTCTGGCAAGGGGGAAGGGACCCGCACACAATGTGCCTCATCCATGGAAATCAAAAAAAACCACCTGTTTGGCGCAACATTTTTCCCGGATTTCCGTATCATTAGCATATGAGGAATTTACATGCACTTGTCCTGGCCTGCCTGGCGCCCTGTCTCGCCCTGTCCGCCCTGGCGGACGCCCCGTCCCCTCTGTCCCCCATTTCCCGGGAAGGGACGAAAAGCTGGAAAGACCGCTACGATCAACAGGTGGAGCAGCTCAGGAACAATCCCTGCGGCGTCCTGTTCCTGGGGGATTCCATTACGGACTACTGGGACCGGGACGGAAAACAGGCATGGGATAAGATGTTCAAACCCTACCATCCCTGCAACTTCGGCATTTCCGGGGACCAGACTACCAACCTGATCTACCGCATCACTCATTCCGGCATGCCGGCACAGACGGATCCCAAACTGTGCATCGTCATGATCGGCACCAACAACACCGGACATTTCAAGGGAGGGGAAGACCCGGAAAAAACGGCCATCGGCATCCTGGGGGCGGCGCAGCACCTGCTGGTGCGCTTCCCGGACACGCACGTACTGCTTCTGGGAATTTTCCCCCGCGGCAGCGGTCCGCAAGACAAGCTGCGCCAGCACAATGATAAAATCAACGCCATTGTGGCGCAATGCAAACTGCCCCGCACCACTTACGTCAACATCAACAAGCGTTTTCTGGACTCCTCCGGCAGGCTTCTGCCCGGCATCAGCAGGGACAACCTGCACTTCACGGAAAAAGGCTACGCCATCTGGGCAGACGCCGTACTCCCCTACATCAAGAAATACTGCAGGCCGTAAGGGAAGCTTCCAAGGCAGTGCCGCCTGCTGCTGCCAGCGCGGCCTTGCCTCCTTCCTTTTCCCATCCTGCCTAAAGCATCAGCGGCAGATGGAATCACCCCTTTTGCGGATGACAGGAAAACCATGAAGGCCGGGTGCCCGAATGCCGGGAGCTGCCGGGTCCGGAGGGATGGAAACCTCCACGGAAACGGCCCTGGAGAATCCTTTGAAAAAACTCTCCATCCATGGGGGAAAACCTGGCGGAGGCGCCCGCAAGGCAGGCCGCATCTCCAGGCCGGAAAATCGGAAAAACATTGATTTTTTCTCCATCTGCCCCTAAATTCCCCCTCCCTTCATGAATCCGGCTGATTTACTCTTTCTGGCATTTGCGCTATCCGTGGACGCCTTTGTAGTAGCCTTCTCCTTCGGCCTGATCATCAAGAAAAACCGGTTCCGCAACGGCATGGAAATATCCCTGGCCACCGGGGGCGGCCAATTCCTGATGCCCGTGCTGGGCTTCTTCCTCACGGGAACCGTACACGGCTACATAGCGGAATGGGACCACTGGCTGGGATTTGCCGTCTTCACCATACTGGGGATCAACGTCATCCGGGAGGGCAGGAACCACAGGACGAACAAGGAACTGCCCGACGTCTCTTCCCTGACGGCCTTCACCCTGCTGGGCGTCGGCATAGCCACCAGCATAGACGCCCTCGTAGCGGGCATCAGCATTTACCTTTCCTCCGTCCAATGCGGGGCCTCCCCGCCGTTCCACGCGGTATTCCTACCCGCGGCAGTCATTGGAACCACCACCTTCCTCTGCACGGCTGCCGGCTTTTTCCTGGCCCGCAAACTGCACCGGTTCCCCTCTTTCCATCTGGAAGCTGGTGCGGGAATCATCCTCATCGGCCTGGGAGTGAAAATGCTCTGCGACCATATGTGCTGACCCCCGGAATGGCGGAGGTTTTTCATTCCATCACTGAAAAAAACGCTCTTATCCAACCGTAATAAGCCGGAAAAGGAACTGGTACCGCGCACCCTTTTCTGCTATTCTTGTAAAAGCTTTTCCACATGAATATTTCACATCTCATTCTCTGTACCTCCCTGCTTGCCGCGCCCATCTGCGCGGCTCAGGACTTTACGGAACCGGAAGCGGCAGCTCCGGTCGTTGCCAGTCCCCTGCCTTCCTCCATGGCTCAAAAAATTTCCTCCGGCGACTTTGCCGGCCTGCAAACGGAAATCAGGGAAGCCCTGCAAGCCGCCGGCGAACAAACCAAAGCCACACAGAAACTGCTTCAGGATAACAAATACCGGCACCTGCTGGACATTCACGAGCTGCTGCGCGTTACGGGACCGGACAACATGAAAGCCGTCTTCTCCAAAAGCCCCCAGGATGCGGCCTTCGTCAAGGCATTTCTGCAAGACCCGGGGTGGATGGAACTCTACCTGGGCGCGGGCCTCATTCCGGAAAACTCCCCGACCGGCATCCAAATTCTTTCCGATATCTGGAAAGCCGACGGCAAAAGCCCGGACTTCCGCACCTACCAGTCCCTAGCTACGGGAATCGCCTCCGTCTTCTCCACGGGTCCCTTCGCCGGAAAACTGAAGGCCAACTCCGCCAACTGCAACCCCGTGCGCCGCTACCAGATCTTTAAAAAACTGCATCAGGAAAACAAGCTGCACCCCGGCTTCATCAAGCTACGCCCGTGGGAAATCCGCTTCGTCACCGGCATCCATTGGGACGACAAATCCTATGAATGGCTCAACGAGCACATCAACCTGCCCTGGCGGCGCTACACGGACGCCTGCTGGGCCGCTCCCTATACGGGCAACAACTTCTTTGGAGACACCATCCAGGGCCCCCTCTTCTACGTCCCGTGGCGTGACTCCAGCGGCGAGGCGGAAAACACCCGGACCATCGGCGGCGTCTGCGGCGGCCTCTCCCACTTCGGGACCATGGCGGCGCAGGCGCACGGCATTCCGGCCTATCCCGTGGGCCAGCCCGGCCACTGCGCCTATGCGGTGCGCGTGAAGCGCGGACAATGGAAAGGCGGTTTCGGCGGTCCGGACGGCGGCATGCACAACCACATCTTCGGCAGCGAGGCGCCTACCTCCTACCTGCTGATGGAAGCCGTTTTTGCGGACAATGAAAAAATAGACCTGGCGTACCAGTGGGCGTCCCAGGCCCGGCTTGACGAAATCCTAGGCAACAAGGACAAGGCCATCCAATCCTGGCAGGAAGCGCTCAAACAAACGCCCCTCCATCCTTTCTTCCGCACGGAGCTTCAGCGGCTTCTTCTGGAAAAACAGGGCATGCAGCCCATCGACTGGTACGTGTACGCCAAGGACGCCCTCTCCCACTACAAGGGCAACGGATTCGCCGCCTTTGGCATCCTCAAGGACGTACAGAACAAATTCCTGATGGACATTCCCCCTGCGGACCGCATTGCATGGTTCCGGGACCTGCATGAAACAATCGCCGCCACTCCCACCTCATGGGCGGTAAAATTCCAGCCTGTGCTGGACTCCCAGTCCGCCTTCCTGACCACGCCGCAGGAAAAGGCGGCCTATCTGGAAACGGTTCTCTCCACCCACCTGAAAACGGGAGACGGCACCAACTTCGGCCAGGCGCTGGAATGGGCCGTCAAAACCTTTGTGGAAAACGGGCAGGCGGACACCTTCTCCAGCGCGTTCGCCAAGGTGGCCCAGCAGGCGGGCGGCAATGGAGCCTCCGGCTCCGCTCCCGATCCCAAAAAGTTGAAGGAAGCGTATGGAAAGGCCATTTACGCCACGGAAGTGGCACGCTCCATTCCGGCCTTCCAGACTCTGAGCAAAGCCGCGGCTTCCTTCTCGGACGCCAATACTTCCTCCAACACCGTTAATACACCTGTGCCCCAGGACTGGAAGCTCGTCCCCGCCGACGGCATGGTCAGGTGTTCCACCACCTGCCAGTGGGACAGCCCGTGGGACCACATCAACCTGCTGCGCCCGTGCGGCGGCTCCCACCACACGGACAAGGAAGCCAATCCGAACGTTATTGTGGAACTGAAAAACGGCGTGAATCTGGCGGGACTCATCATCACCAAGCGCAACGGCAATGAAGACCGCATGAAAAAGATGGAAGTCTCCACCTCCACGGACGGCGCCACCTGGTTCCCCCTGGCTTCCACGGACAACATGTCCAAGGAATGGGTAGTCACCGCTCCGGAAGGCACCAGGGCAAAATGGATCAAGGTGGAAGCCAAAAACGCCCAGCCCGAATTCATGCACCTGCGCCACATCCTCGTTTACGAAAAGTAACATCAACCACTCTCCGCCACTCACTCCATGTTTTACAGCATCACTACACTCCCCCGCCTTCTGGCGGCGGCCGTCATCTTTGCGGCGCCTCTTCAGGCCGCCCTGCCCGCCTACCATGCCGTCAAGGATGAGGCAAAAACCGTCAACAAATACATGATCGTCGTCTGGGCCGGCACGGACTGGTCTCCCAAGTCACGGGAAGTCACGCGCGCCGCGGAACACCTTTCCAAAAGCTCCGCGGAACCCGTTCTCTGGTGCGTCCAGGACGAGCGGGAGGAAATGACGGAAGAAGAAAAGAAACTGCCCAAGCCGCCCGGTGCCGTCTGGAACATTCCCGCCATCCAGGTAGTCTCCCCGGACGGCCACACGGTATTCCTTTCGGAAGGCGTTTCCAGAGACACACTGCCCGCCGTCGTGAAACAGGCGGTGGAAGCCGTCAGTCAACAGAACAAAGCCAATGCGCTGTGGGAAAAAGCCGCTGCCGCCTCCGGAGCTAACGCGGCCGCCCTGTACGGGGAAGGCCTTCAGCAGCTCCCGCCCTATGCGGCACGGGAAAGAAAAGACATTCTGGAAAAAATCAGAAAGGCGGATCCGGAAGATACCCGGGGCATGCACTTCAAATACACCTTCAACCACTTGCCCTACATTGAAAAAGTCCAGAGGATGGTGAACGACTCCGCCAAGGACGGCGGCCAGAAGGACTACAAGGCCGCCCACGCCTATGTGGACAAGCAGCTTAAAATACCGGGCATGACTCCCCTGCAGAAACAGCAGGTCATGGCCGCCAGATTCTGGCTCTACCGCAATGAGGGGAAAAAGGATCTCGCCCTGAAAACCCTGACGGACATCGCCCGCATCTCCCCCAAGACACTGATGGGCGTGGGAGCGCAGAGCTACTACCGCTACCTGACGGAACCCGTCACTCTCAAGGAACCGCGCATCACGGGCTACTACCTCCGCCCGGAAATGACGCCTACCCGCGTCAACATTGCCGACATGCTCAACGGCCCGGGCAATTACAAAATAACCTTCAAGATGAACAGCGGCGGATGCAGCATCCGCAATCCCCGTTTCATGAGGGGTACGCGCGTTGTCAGCGAACTGCCCAGGGACCAGCAGGACAAAAACGGCAGGGAATTCACCCTGCGCCTCTCCGGCTCGGAAAAACCGGACCTGGTCTTCGACTGCCAGGGCCACGGCTGGTTTGACGTGGACTGCGACATCATCGTTACCAAGGAATAAACCACGGAATCCTCTGTCTGGCTACACAGTCCGGCAGACCATCGGAAAGGCGGCATTCTTCATCGGGAATACCGCCTTCCTTCTTTTTCCGGCTCCGGAAAAAATGCGGCGAAAATAAACCCGCCGAAGAAGGCATACTCCATTCCGCATTCGGAACAAATCTACTCCACTCCATACTTCCGTCAGTCCAGAAAAAACCGGGTTGCCGGCCAGGGACACCATGAAAGAAAATTCATGGCAGACCCGTAAAAAGCGAATAGGTATGAAATCTTCATTATTCACCAGCTTGCTGATGTTCATGGCCGCGTGGGGAAATGCCGTTCCGGCCATGATACATCCGAATGCCACCGCGGTTGCCGCACCTGCCAGGGAATCCTCTTGGCAGAATATGAAGCGTCTGGACTTCACCGTAGCCGGACGCCCCGCCTTGGTGATCGTGCCGGACAAACCGCTTCCCGGCAATCCCTGGATTTGGAGAACGGAATTTTTCAACGCGTTCCCTGCGGCCGACATCGCGCTGGCGAAGAAGGGATTTCATATAGGCTACATCAACATGGAAAATATGTACGGCTCCCCTGATGCCATGAAACTGATGGATGCCTACCACAACTACATGACCAGGGAATACAGGCTTGATCCCAAACCTGTTCTGGAAGGCCTGAGCCGCGGTGCCCTGTTTGCCTTCAACTGGGCTTCGATGAATCCGGAAAAGGTAGCGGGCCTGTATGTGGATGCCCCCGTATGCGATTTCAAAAGCTGGCCCGGCGGCAAGGGTATCGGAAAAGGTTCTCCCGAAGACTGGAAAAGATTGTGCGAGGCCTACCGCCTGACTCCCGAACAGGCCATGGCTTACAAAAAGAATCCCGTCGATACGCTGCTCCCGCTGGCAAAGGCGGAAATTCCCATTCTGGCAGTGGTCGGAGATGACGATGACACCGTCCCCGTTTCCGAAAACACCGCCGTGGTGGAAAAGAAATACAGGAAACTGGGAGGACCTATCCATGTGATCCACAAGCCGGGTGTCAGCCATCATCCCCACAGCCTCCAAAATCCGGCGGCTATCGTCAACTTTGCCTTCCGGGCGGTAGGCGCGGTTCCTCCGGTGCGGGTTGTGTGCATCGGAGACAGCATTACCTTTGGGGCAGGCACGAACCGGGAGGAACGATGGTCCACCCGCCTCCAGAACGCCCTTGGTGGAAAATACGAAGTCTTCAACCTCGGCATCAGAGGAACCACGCTGCAAAGCGAAGGAGACAGCCCGTACGTCGTCAAAGACAACTACACGATTGCCCGGCAGATTGAAGGGGACATTATCCTGATCGCGCTCGGCACTAATGATTCAAAACCTGCCAACTGGAAAAATGCAGCCGTGTTTTCCAAGGACTATGAAGCAATGATCAAGGAATTGCGGGCCGGCAATCCGAAGGCTGAAATCTACTGTCTGCTTCCCGTCCCCGCCTATCCCGGAAACTACGGCATCCGTGACTCCATCATTAGGGAGGAAGTCATCCCGGCCATCAGAAAGGTGGCCGGAAAGACCAAATGCCCGGTGATCGACCTCTACACCCCGATGAAAAAAGAGGGAAGCAAAGTTCCGGACAAGGTGCATCCCAACGGGGCAGGACATGCCATCATGGCGCAGCATATCTACAAGGGAATCACCGGCAGGAACATGCCGGAATGAAAGCCCCCCCCTTCCCGAAAAAATCCGGAAAACCTTCCTGAAAAGGAAAAACATAAGGGCGGGAACAAAAGCGTTTCATTCCTTGAAAATACTCCGGAGCCTGCATAGGAAAACGGAGAAAAAACTCCCATTCTCACAGAAAGCGGATGCCTCGGCGCAAAACTTACTCCATTACCGGTTTCTCCGGCCCCTTTACGGCTTCTTCCGCCATTTTGCGGCGGTATTCCATTCGTTCGCTGATGCGCAATTCCATGCCGTTCCGGGTGGGCGTGTAGTACACGCGCCCTTCCGGCAAGTAGGCCTGCGGAACGTAATGTTCCGGATAATCGTGGGAATACAGGTATTCCAGACGGGCGGCGTCCGCCCCTCCGGCCGCGGCCAGTTTCTTGCGCGTGGGCGTCCGGAGATGCTCGGGCACGGCAAGTGTCTTGCCATTCCGCACGTCGTTCATGGCGGCATTGATCCCCATATAGGCGGAATTGCTCTTGGGAGCGGTCGCCAAATACACGGCAGCGTGAGCCAGGGGAATGCGGGCTTCCGGCATTCCGACCATTTCCGCGGCGCGGGCCGCATCTAGAGCCACGCGCAGAGCATTGGAATCTGCCAGACCGACGTCCTCCGAAGCGGCGATCACCAGCCGCCGCCCAATAAAACGGATATCCTCCCCCGCCTCCAGCATCATCCCCAGCCAGTACAGGGCGGCGTCCGGGTCGGAACCCCGCATGGACTTGATAAAGGCGGAAATCGTATCGTAATGGGAATCGCCCAGGCGGTCATACTTGATCGCCTTGCGCTGGATGGACTCCTCCGCCACAGACAGATCCACGTGGACGATTCCGTCATCCCCCGCAGGCGTGGAAAGCACGGCCACTTCCAGGGCCGTGAGAGCCTTTCTGGCGTCTCCGTCCGCCTTGGCGGCCAGATGGTTCAGGGCTTCCTCCTCCATGTCCACGCAGGACGCACCCAAGCCGCGCTCCGCATCCGCCAGAGCGCGTTTCAACAGGGAAACCAGTTCCTCTTCCGGAACAGGCTCCAGCGGAAACACCTGGGAACGGGAAAGCAGAGGGGAATTGATCGCAAAATAGGGATTCTCAGTCGTAGCGCCGATAAATCTGACGGTTCCTTTCTCCAGATGGGGAAGCAGCACGTCCTGCTGGGCCTTGTTAAAGCGGTGCAGTTCATCCACGAACAGCACGGTCTTGCGGCCATGCATGCTCATGCGCATCTGCGCCTGGGCGATGCGCTCCCGGATCTCGGCCACGTTGGACTCCACCCCGTTGAGCATCATGAAATGGGCGTTTGTCGTGCGGGCGATGACGGAAGCCAGCGTGGTCTTGCCGCAGCCGGGAGGACCGTAAAAAATCAGGGAAGTGAACCTGTCCGTTTCAATAGCGCGCCTCAGCAGCTTGCCGGGAGCCAGCAAATGCCTCTGTCCGGCCACTTCATCCAGGGAACGCGGCCGCATGCGCGCAGCCAGCGGCATGACGGACGTATCCGCACCGGGCTCAAAGCCCTCCCGGGATTCGGCCTCCTGTAAACTGAACAAATCCATCACCGACATGCTAGCAACAAACCCTACGCCGTGAAATGGGAAAGTCTGACTTGTCCGGCAAAAGGCACGAAAAGCCGCGCAGGCAATCGCAAAAAACACGGTGACCCCATTCCCGCACCCATGGCATAACGCCCCCGGCCATCTTCAAACGGAAATCCCCGCGTTCCCTATCCTCCCCGCTTTCCCCTTTCTTCAGAGAACGGACCAAGCCGCCAGCATGCAAACCATGCACGCCGGAGCAAGCAAACTGAACAGGAAAGCAGCTACGGCAACGGCCCGTTGCCTCACTTCCCAATACCGCAGGGAAGCTATCAGCATCCAGATGGGAAGAATGATCAAATGTACGAGGGCCAGAAAGCCCCATCCCAGCAAAATAAACATGCAGGTCCACGCACCTTCCGGGTCGCCCTCAGGAAGGCAGAGGCCGAACAGCCAGTCAATGAACAAAAAGGCGATGAATGCCGCAAAAGGAATCCAGCCCCAACTGGCTTCTTCCTTCCGACGGGCAAAGACCAGCTCCAGATAAGGGTTCTCCGCCACCAGGGCAGAATCAAATGTGAAATGACCTGAACCAAACATATTGTCAGGTTCTCTATTCGTTTGCCCCTTTCCTGTCAACGCTATTCAACGGCAAAAACGGGCCGTTTATTTCAACTATCCTTTTATCTAACAAATATTAAATATCAGGCATACTTACACTTCCATCCGCAGTAAAAACACATCGTCACATTTGCTGACCGCTCATTTTAAATACGTGAATATTCCTTTTTGGAAAACCTCTCTAATCATACCCACCACAGTAACAAATACGACTGAAGGACATAAATTGCGGCACACGGAAAATTTGTCATACAGGACCTAGCCTAAACGGAAAAACAACGGGGACCACCCCGCCGGATGCAGCGGAATGGTCCCCGGAAAATCAGAAATCAAAACCCCGGAAGCTTACTTGCCCAGAATGCCCTTGAAGTAGTCAAGGGTGGTGGCAAGACCCTCCGGCAGCGTATATCCGGGCTGCCAGCCGGCATTGCGGAGCTTGTCGGCACAGGCGCGGGAATGCTTCACATCCCCGGCGCGTTCAGGAGCGTGGAGCACCTTGGAGGAGGAACCGGCTGCCTTGATGATATTGTCCGCCAGCTCTTCAATGGTGATCTGTCCGCCGTACCCGGCATTAAACACGCCGGTCACTCCCGGATGCTCCGCCACGAAGGTGAGGGCCCCCACAATGTCCTTCACGTAAATGAAGTCGCGCGTCTGGGTTCCGTCTCCGTAAACGGTGATATCCTCCCCTTTCACGGCCTTCTCAATGAAGATGGGTACCGCGGCGGCATAGGCCCCCTTGGGGTCCTGCCTGGGGCCGAACACGTTGAAGAAGCGAACGGCGGCGGTGTTGATCTTCCCTTCCGAACGGAACATGTTGAGGTAATATTCCCCGTCCAGCTTGGTGATGGCATAGGGGCTCTTGGGTTCCGGGTACATGGTCTCCAGCTTGGGAACCGTAGGATTGTCCCCGTAGATGGCGGCGGAAGACGCCAGCACGATCTTCTTGACTCCGGCGGCGGACGCCTCTTCCAGCACATTCAGCAGGCCGTTGACATTGATATCAATGCATTCGCTGATCTTACTCATGGACTCGGGCACGGAAACGAGCGCGGCCATGTGGAAAATGTAATCCACGCCCTGCACGGCCTGGCGCACCAGTTCGCGGTCGCAAATGGAGCCTTCGATAAAAGTGTGCTTGAGGCCGTCCAGGTTCTTGAGGTACCCGGTGCGGAGATTGTCCAGCACGCGGATGTCCTCCGCCTTGTCCTGATAATGTTCCACGATGTGGGAACCGATGAATCCGGCGCCGCCGGTTACGAGAATCTTCATGATTATCCGATATAGGTTGAATGGTTTGCTTAATAACGGTCCACGACCGCCTTCATCTCGTCCATCTGCGCTTCAATGGACTCCACCAGGGCCATCTGCGTGCGGCAGCGGTCCAGGTTGTGTTCCGGGCGGTGGATCTTGAAATACACGTCCCCGGAAAGGTAGTCCGTCAGGAAGCGGATGCCGCACTCCATCGTCAGCAGCTTGCCGGAGAACGGAAGAAGGCTCTTTTCCAGAGGGGTCAGGAAGCTCTTGGCGGAGCTTACATAACCCTGAACGAGAGCTTCAAACATGAACATGCGCATGGTGACCTTGGAAATATCCTTTTCATCTTCCGCTGCGGGAGACGTAGCGGTGCGGATCATGTCCCCGAAGTCGTAAATGGCGGAACCGGGCATCGTGGTATCCAGGTCGATCACGCAGATGCCTTCCCCGGTCACGTCATCCAGCATCACGTTGTTCAGCTTGGTATCATTGTGCGTGCAGCGCAGGGGCAGTTCTCCGGACTTCAGGTAATCCACCACCAGGTGGCAGTCCGCCTCACGGGAAAGGTACCAGTCGATTTCCTTCTGCACCTCCTTCACACGGCCGAGCGGATCAGCCTGGATGGCATCCTTCAGGGCGGCCAGCCTGGAAGTCGTGTTATGGAAATCCGGAATGGTCTCAAACAGGGGTTCGCCGGGAAGGTCGGCCGTCAGCTTCTGGAAGTCGCCGAAGGCGCGGGCCGCTTCCACGCACTGCTTGGTAGTTTCAATCTGGTCGTAGGTCCGGGCGCGTTCGATGAACGGATACACGCGCCAGCAATTGCCGTCCGCATCCAGGGCGTAGGGCTTGCCGTCCACGGCGGGCACCAGCGTGAGGGTCCGGCGGTAGGCTTCCGGACAGTTTTCCTCCTTCAAACGCTTCAGGGCGTGGTCTGTCACGCGCTTTACGTTCTCCATCAGCGGAATGGGCTGTCTGAACACGTTATGGTTCACGCGCTGGAGAATATAGCGGATGCGCAGGCCGGCCTGGTCCACCCAGACGCAGTAGGTATCGTTGATGTGGCCGCTGCCGTAGGAATAGCCCTGGACGAAATCGCCCCGGAGGTCAAACAGGGAAGAAACAGCCTTGAGATCGTGCATTGCGGGAACTTAGTTGAGCTTTTCAGGGTACACGCCCTGCTTGATCAATTTGTTGATGCCTTCCACAACCATGGGCTTGTCATCCGGATAGGTGACGCCGAACCAGGTGGAGGTAGTAGGCAGAACCTTGCAGTCCGCCCGGTCCGCATGAATCAGGGCGTCCACCACGGTGGGAATGAAGCATTCGCTCTTGGGCTCCTGTCCGTATTCTTTCAGGAAGTCAATGAAACGGTCTTCCGTCAATTCGACAAAGGAGGGGGAGAAGAGCCAGAAATTCATGGACACCAGTTCTTCCGGATTCACGGGCAGGCGTTCGCCCTTCAGGTTATTCCCGCGCACCACTCCGTCTTCATCGGCCTGAATCTTCACGAACTCTTCCACACCGTCCAGCAATCCCTCCTTGATGGAGCAGATGCCGCGGTTCACGTCCCCGTTGTCGGACAGGGTATTCTTCAGCGGATACCCGATCATGCCGTAATGGGCCTTGTTCGGTTCATCCGTGGTGGAAGTCAGGAACTTGGCAGCCTGGACAAAAGCGTCCGCGCCGTAAAAATCGTCAGCGTTCACGACGGCGAAAGGCTCCTTCACCACATTGCGGGCGGCGCGCAGGGCGTGGGCGGTGCCCCAGGGCTTTTCACGGCCTTCCGGCACGGAAAAGCCTTCCGGCAGGTCGTCCAGGGACTGGAACGCATAATCCACTTCAATCTTGTCGGCAAATCGGCTGCCGACCTTTTCCTTGAACACATCTTCAAAATCGCGGCGGATGATGAATACCACCTTGCCGAATCCGGCGCGGATGGCGTCATAAACCGAATAATCAAGAACGACTTCACCATTGGGGCCCATCGGGTCAAGTTGCTTGAGGCCGCCGTAACGGCTGCCCATGCCAGCTGCTAAAACAAGAAGTGTAGGCTTCATAATACGCGGGCCATTATGACCAAGCCTCCCGGTTTGGCAACTGGAAAATGCCGGGAGAAGGGAGAAAATGCCCGGTCAGAAAGAGTAAGAGCACCAAAGCCCCAGCACCACTTTTTTAAAATCGTCGCGCCCGTAGCCGCAATACAATCCGATGAAAGGCTCCACCCGCAGCCCGGTGGACGCGCCCCACAGGAATCCTGTGCGCACCATCACCTCCTTCAGGCCGGTTCTGCCCATATAATCCTGAGAAAAGCCCAGGGACACCGTATTCACCATGGCCACGGACTCACACAGCAGTGGCTGCCAGGTAGCCGCCCACTCCGAATAAAATCCATCCTGCCCGGCATCGTAAAGCAGGGAACCGCGGAACGACCAGTCCCTCTTGGGATTCCACCTCAGCACCAGCCCCGGCTCAGCACCGCTCTTCAGGGGACAGGAATCATACCACTGCCCGTTGAGGAAGAAGCCGGCCGTACACTCGTCCGCCAGGTAATACTGGACCTCCCCGTGCAGGGAAGTCTGGTTGAAATTCCGACTCTGCCAGTTGCGGACGGAAAAAAGCTCCCCACTCATGGCCCAGGAATCAGACAGGGAAAAACCGCCGGAAATCTGCCCTTCCACAGAATTGTTCCCCATCTTCTCCCCCCGGTAAACGTAATGGGAACGGTAGCCGCCCAGCAACTCGCCGCCCATGCGTATGGGGGAACGCCCGTCCATCTCCGTCAGTGGCGGCGGCCCCTCGTAGCCCAGCGCCGCCAGCGCGGCACAGCACAGGATCATGGCAAAAAGCCTCATTCCATTCATTTAACACATTCGGGAGAGCCTTTCCAACGCCAAAACGGTGCATGCACATTCTCCGGGCTTGGCAAAAAGGGATTATGCCCTTACCCTCTCGCGCATGATCCACTTCACGCTGTTCGGGATACCTATCTATATCCGCCCCACATTCTGGATAGTGCTGGCCATCTTCGGCGGCATACTCGGCGTAAGCAGTGTGGAATCCCTCATTTACCCGGCCCTGTTCGTCATTGCCGGATTCATCGCCATCCTTTCCCATGAACTGGGGCATGCACTGGTGGGCCGCAAACTGGGAGGAGGCCAGCAAACCATTATCCTGGAACTCTTCGGCGGCGTGACCAGCAGCCACGGCATGCAGCTCACCCGCGCCGGACGTGTCCTGATGATTCTGGCGGGTCCCATGATGACGCTGATTCTGGGCGTCATCAGCATCCTGATTGCGTGGAATATCGTTGGTCCCGTCCTGACCGCCAACGGAAAGGACTTCTGGGATCTGGTGCTCTATCCCTACTTGGCAACGGCCGTCTCCCCCAAACTGTACATCCTCTCCTGCCTCATCATGATCGGCGAATGGTGGACTGTCCTCAATCTGCTGCCCATCTATCCCCTGGACGGCGGCCAGCTGGTCGCCCAATTCGTCCGCTCTCCCAAAAAAGTATTCATGACCGGGTTCATCACCTCCATCGTTATCGGCCTGGTCAGCTTCCAGCTCTTCCACGGCTACTTTATCCCCATATTCATGGCACTCTTTGCCTTCAGCAACTACCGGGAGTATAAAAACGCCCCCTTTTAATACATCCGCGGGTTCATCCCCACATCCAACATACCATCCATATGTCTCAACAAACTGCAATCACCCCCACCCGGACCCAGGACTTCCCCGAGTGGTACCAGCAAGTCATCAAGGGAGCCGACATGGCGGAAAACTCCGAAGTACGCGGCTGCATGGTCATCAAGCCGTGGGGCTACGCTATCTGGGAACTCATCCAGAAAGATCTGGACCAGCGCTTCAAGGACACGGGTCACACCAACGCCTACTTCCCCCTGCTCATCCCCATCTCCTATCTGGAAAAGGAAGCCGATCATGCGGAAGGCTTTGCCACGGAATGCGCCGTAGTCACCCACCACAGGCTGGAAGCCCAGAAGGATGAAACCACCGGAAAAACACGCATGATCCCTACCGGGGAGCTCACGGAACCCTTCGTCATCCGCCCCACGTCGGAAACCGTTATCGGCGCAGCCTTCGCGCGCTGGACGTCCAGCTACCGCGACCTTCCCCTCAAGATCAACCAGTGGTGCAACGTCATGCGCTGGGAAATGAGGCCCCGCATCTTCCTGCGTACCGCGGAATTCCTGTGGCAGGAAGGCCACACCGCGCATGAAACGCGGGAGGAAGCCATTGAAGAAACCCTCACCATGCACAAGGTGTACGAGGAATTCCAGCGCGACGTGCTTGCCATCCCCACCATTCCCGGAGAAAAAACGGAAGCGGAACGCTTCCCCGGAGCGGAACGGACCTACACCGTGGAAGCCATGGTGCAGGACCGCAAGGCCATCCAGGCGGGCACCTCCCACTTCCTGGGCCAGAACTTCTCCAAATCGCAGAACATCTGCTTTGCCGGACGGGACAACACCCAGCAATTCGCGTGGACAAGTTCCTGGGGCGTCTCCACCCGCATGATCGGCGCCCTGATCATGATGCACTCCGACGACGACGGCCTGATATGCCCGCCCCGCGTGGCCCCCCAGCAGGTAGTCATCATTCCCGTTACCCCCAAGGAAGACACGCGCCAGGCAATTCTGGACCACTGCGAGGAACTGGCCCGCACCCTCCGCGCCAAAACCTTCCACGGCCAGCCCCTCCGCGTGCTGGTGGACAGGCGCGACCTGGGCGGCGGCGCCAAAAAATGGGAATGGGTCAAGAAAGGCGTGCCCGTGCGCCTGGAAATAGGTCCCCGCGACCTGGAAAAAGGCTCCGTCTGCTTCCAGCGGCGCGACCAGGCCCCCAACGAAAAAACCTTCCTCCCTGAAACGGAATTGGCGGACACCATCACGGACATCCTCCAGAGCATTCAGGACACCCTGCTCAACAAGGCTGTTGCCTTCCGGGACGCTCACATCCGCCCCGCCTCAACACTCCGGGAATTGGAAGAAAACTTCTCCGGGGAAGGAGACGCAGACTGGCTGCAAGTGCCGTGGGACGGCTCTCCGGAAGAGGAGGAGGAACTCGCCAAACGCCTGCGCATTTCCATCCGCTGCATTCCTCTGGGAGAACTGGGCCACGGAGACCCCGCCCCGTGCATCCTCACCGGCCGCCTGACGGAACGCCGCGTCCTCTGGGCCAGAAGCTACTGACCCTCTCATAAAAACCATCCGCTTTCCCGGGACTGTTCCGCGGCCAGGTAAACAAGCCTTCCCGGAACAGTCCCGTTTTTCATGCTGCGGAGATTCTCCCACGCCCTCCGACACTTTGTTCAGAAAAACACTTCTATCGGATATCGGGCACCAGACCTCTCTATTTTTTAATCCCTTATAAAGGATAAAACCATAGACCTCTGGTTTACCTTCCTGAATGCCAATCTCCACCATTCTTGGAATGAGTGCATTGCGTGATAACAGCCAGGCGGAATCACCTATTCGTTCATGTCCACCTGAAAACCGGGGACGATCTGAACGCGACAGACACTTTGCTGACAGGGTTCCCCGTGAAATAGGAATAGTCTGGACAAGCAAACTCCCCTCCCTCTTCCTTCAAGATGCCTCTGATAAATATGGGAACTTCCATCCGCCACACGGCAAACGGTAATTTTCAGACAGCTTCCTGGGAAAAAGACGGACTTTTCTCTAAAAAAATCTTGCCAAATTCGAATCCCCATATATATTTTTTGCCACACGGACGCCGCAAGGCAACCGGTCATCCAAAGCGGATGTAGCTCAGGGGTAGAGCGCAACCTTGCCAAGGTTGATGTCGTGGGTTCGAATCCCATCATCCGCTCCATTTTTTCTTTTCCAACTTGTTCCTTCCGGGCAGTTTTTTTTGTGTGTTCATCTGCTGATTTTGATGCAGAGCTGAATCTCCGGGTTCTGCTGTGATTGGTGACGCATTCCGTAATGCCAATAGATCACGCTATGCCCATAATTCACTGAATCAGCAATGATCACTTATAAAACGTGTTGATTACTACTCTATCATTGATATAGTAAAGATGATTCTGGTTATTAGCGTTACTTCACCATGAATATATTATTGCCAATAAGCGCATGTTCTTTTCTGCTCTCCGCTCATCCTTCCATGTCGGCGGAAGAAAAAAGCATTTCTCCTCCTAGCGACCAGACCATCACGATTCCTGATTCCCTCGACGGCTACACGCTGACCATGACGAGCAAAAAGATAAAATACGTCCATATCAGCTTTTATACTCAAGCTCTTGACGATGGTGCAATCGTCAGAAATGGAGGAATTGGAGACTACTACGAAAAATATAAAGAACGTGTATCATATACTTCCGATTCCTCCTACAATGCCACGATCGTATTTTCCAAAGACCAACGGACAAAGGGGCAAGATTCAGAAAGTTATATTTGTGAAAAAATAGGAAAGGACAGATTGGTTATCAAATCCGTAAAGATAGAAAATGGTGTTCCTAGAGCGATTGAACCCTATTTATTCCTTTATTTTAAGACATCTGATGGGGGCAATGCTTATGTTTTAGAGGAAGAAAGTATAGGAGGAAACATCTCATTCATGCTGAAAAAATCTTCAGAAAAACAATAAACGGAAAAAGACTGCCTGAGACTGGAGCAACCCTTACGTTTGCTAAATCGGGAGGAAGCCCCCGCAGGACGATTTCCCATGCTTCAAGAAGGGAAACATGGAAAATCGTGTTATTGGGTTACGGTGTTTTACCCCGAAGGAATCTCCTGCACCCTTTCCTTGACCAAGAGGAAGAAAGACGCAATGCCGGAAAATAGTGGCACACTATTTTATCAGATAATTACCCGATAAATGCTCTCACGGCCGATTTGTTCAATGAATCGCCCTCCATCCAGATACGTCTTACAGACCTTGCCATCGTATAATCCTCATCCAGCGCTTCCCTACATTTGAAAAACCACCGGATTATATAACCTGTTCGGGCTACATTTCCATCCTTGGAGGACCCCACCAGCAACAACCATGCCATCGTACGGGCCGTTCTCTTGGTTTCTGCTTCTTTTTGGCTGTAACCAGACCTCCTTTCACCGATTTGGGTACAGACGCATTCGCGGACAGAGCTTTCGCCCCATAAAACAGCGTTACCGCCAGCCTCTCACAACAATTACCATCCACATTCATCATAAATCTTTCCATTTCTGATCAATTCCCCCTTCACAACAATGTAGACAAATGAGCCGGCTAAAAAAGGACGTGTTGCTTCTCTCCCGCAAGATAAATTCCGCAGCAAGTTGGGCCTTGCAGGCCAGCAGGATTTCTCGGTTAAAGCAGGATTGAAATTACTGAACGTGAAAATAGGCCGTGTTAATATACAATGTACCATGTGATTTATCCTCCGGGAGTACCAGCATGCAAGGGAGAAAATTTGAGCCAGCTACATCAGCCCCACCCAAATAAACTACTCCTTCTAAACATCTTGTTTTATTTTATAACATTCATTATATGTATCTCTCAAAATTGTTGGTATTGACATGTATCCTATGGATGAGCGGGGCCCAAGGTTCCTTCACCCGGGAGGCTGCGGAATCTGGGCAGAAAAAATCACCCGCTCCTCGGCAAAACGATCTTGGAACGGACCTTTCTTCATTCAAATACGGTGTTTTGCTGGTCCATAATATCTTGCAAGATTGTAAATAATTAAAAGACGTTCTTGATTCCATTACAACGCCGGAAACCGGACAAAACAAGGAAGAGACAATTTCCTTTCTTTGGGAACGTGCTGTACTGAACAATGTTATTCTAGCGGACAGCATTCGGAGCAACCCCGCAAAGTACGAGGCAACGGAAGATGAAGCAAAAGAATTGTATGCCGTCCTGGTAGCAGTTAACCAGCAGCTCAAGGATACATTAAACCTGTTGCGTGATCTGCAAAAAAGAAACCTGTTGGAAATTGAATTTGAATTTATGCTGGAAACAAAATGCTCCATCCTTGATGGGCTATCTGAACAAGCATCAATCCTATCTTTCCGATCCGGACTGCATCAATGCTTTTGAGAAGAATAAGGGATATCCCTATTTGCTCCAGGCCTTTTTTGCGATGTACCGTGAAAAAGACATGAATGCAGCGAAGCTACTCTTCCGGGAAGGTGCACAGAAAGGTAACAAGGAGGCGCAACTCATGGAAGCGCTCTGTGCGCATCCCAGCCCCCGCAAAATCATGGATGGCATTCTGGAAATTCTTCCCCGTTTAAATGCAGCTGCCGCCAGGATCACGGATCGGAACACGGCGGAAGCGAATGAGGAGAGCCTTGTCTCATTATTTAATTCCCTTCGTTTTCAAATTTCCCTTTCCCTGCTCAACAGGAGTCCCCAGTCTGAAAAAGACTCCGAATATATGCTTCAGACCTGGAATCCCGTTTATCAAAATGCAATGCAGCAATTTCATCAGGAATGGGCCAGAATAAAATCCTCTCAATATTTTGAAAATAAAAATCTGAAAAAATCCATCTCAGACAAATCAATATCCCTGAATGTGTCCATCAATTTAAAAAACCTTCTTAAATTGCAACCGAAATCATAGGAACATAAAAAGGGATGCAGTCTCGTTTCCATATCTTAAACAGTTCCTCATTGATATTTATTCCAGCCTTTGGCTGGCCTGCGCCCCAATAGCTCTCGACAAGCTACTCTTTGCCAAAACCTTCATGCAGGATCGCCATACCCTCAACGACAGCACCCTGTGCATGACCATCACAACGCGGCAGGCGTTCAGCATGATGTACCTGGAAAAATCGTAAATCGTAAAATAACGACTATGACTTCCAGGTCCTTCAGGTCAGCTTCATTGGCCTGCAGTCCGGCATCTGCTTCCTGATCACCGATTCCCTGTCTTTAATCAATATCGGCACTCCAACACCAAGAAGTATGCATGCGTCTGTCCGATGCGGCGTTCCAAAGACCAAGTGTACAGCATGTGGGAAAACGCCAAATTCCACAAGCTCCGGCCGCATGATTAAATCGACATTCTGTTGGAGGGAGCGGACTTCGGCATGGACGCCGTCCACATCGGGAAGGAAACCGTGATTTCCATTCACTTCGAGGAAAAATTCTCTGTAGTTCAATTCGGCCATATTGATACGGTTCACATTCAAAGGAAGGGCTCCGGGTGGCCGTTTTTTTTGAGATCCGGGTGTTGGAGAAGAGTTACAGATTAATGTAACTATCTGATGATAATTTATCACAAATCCATCATCCACTCCGTCATCTCCCTTTTCGAATCCTTGCAAAGCTTCTGCGTGGTAAGGATTCCTTCTTTTCTGCCTTTCCATAATTTCCGGGCAGAGAAAATCCTCTCATACTGAAACTCATAACATAAAAGAGACGTGAAATTCTAATTCAAATCTCTTTCTATTGTTATAAAAATAAATACCATATAGATCGGTCCCTAATTTAATCTGAAATAGTAGGATTCATCTATTTTTTTTGCTGGTGTTTTATTATCAATGTATTCGTAATGAAATGTAGTCGTTTGTATTGTTATTGCTCCCTGAACATTAATACTGATGCTTCTTAATTTTTTCACAATATGAATTTTGGTCCAATCATCAATAATATTCAAATCTTCCACGCATAATCCATGAATAATATTTTCAAGAATATCAAAATTATTTTCCCTTATTTCTATTGTTTCTCTAAAAATGAGTACATTGGAAAAACAATTCATAAGATAATTAAATTGATCCGAATTGCTGTACCTCCCCTGACGAAATGCTAGTTCAGCATTATCCTCTTGATTGCTTGGTAATTGCATATCATATACGTCAAAAACGCTTTTCTCAAGATTACTATCTGATTTTCTTTCGAATAGAACAATATTCTCTTGGGGAATAATGATGAGGAAGGTGTTTTTTCTATATTCAAACGGCCTCAAAAAAGCCATCTCTATATTTTCCTGATCCTTCCAATTTAAATATGATGATAAATTATCATAATTTTTTGCGAAATTATATTCTTTTTTAGAAGAAGGTGAGCAAGATGTTTGTACAATGATTACAATAAATGCGATGATGATCTTCCTCATGGTTCTATATAATATTGTTAAGGATAATTAATTTCTTAAATTATTAGAATTTAACCTTGCAGGGGTCTTGCTACATTTCCTGTGGGACTGGAACACGAAAAAGCACAGAGAGGTTCCACTTTCCGGGGATCGTTGGGTGAATGGGCCTTGTGATGGAAGAGGCGCAGGACATGCGTTTCCGGATGAACTCTTCGTTCCTTTTCCAAGGCGTCGCGCAGAGTAGTAGCTTTCACCAGCGGCACGGCGTCACTTGCTCCAAAGATGAGGAAATCCTCCTTCTGCCAGCGGGAATCGGCCAGCATCCGGACCAGAGAGGCACGGCGGAAGCGGACCTCCGGCAGGTCTCCATGGCGCCAGCCGGGGGCATAGGCATGCAGCGGAAGTTCTTCCGGTTCCGCATCATCCAGGCCGGAGGCGTCCTGCATGGAAGGAAAGGCTTCCACGGCATACCCCAGCCGGAGGAAGTCTTTTTCACCTTCCAGGAGTTCTCCCGGCGTCTGGAGCAGCAGGCAATGAAGAGGCGTATTCATGGAGAGACAGGGAAACAATTCCCAACCTACTGCTTCTTTCCCGAAAAATCCACCAGGAAAATGGAAAAACAAAGAGACTCCCGGAATATCCGGGAGTCTCGTGTAATAAGATATAGATTCTTAATGAGGGCTTTGTGCGCTTTTGGAAAAATCATCCAGAAAAGCTTGAGCTTCCTGATCTCCTTGTTCAGCGGCACGCTTCATCCAAATAAGAGCTTCCTGCATATTCTGTTGGACACCTTTTCCTTTTGCATACATGGTTCCCACATTGTATTGGGCCTCCGGATTATTTTGTTTTGCAGCCAAGGAAAACCATTGGAAAGCTTCCTGGTCATCCCGGGGAACCCCTATCCCATCCCGATACATCCTTCCAAGGTTATATTGGGCATTTGCACAACCTAATTTTGCAGCCAGGAAAAACCATTTGAAAGCTTCTTTCAAATCTTTTTCAACACCAATTCCCCGATAATACAAAGTTCCCAGATTATTTTGAGCTGGAGTACATCCCTGCTGGGCAGCAGCGGAATACCATTTAAAAGCTTCCTTCCAATTCTGGTCAACTCCTTGACCTCGTTCATACAAAACTCCCAGATTATTTTGAGCTGGAGTATATCCCTGCTGGGCAGCAGCGGAATACAACTTAAAAGCCTCTTTCCAATCCTGTGGAACTCCGTGGCCCTGCGCATACATGACACCAAGCTCACATTGAGCCGGAGCATATTGCTGTTGAACAGCAGAGGAATACAATTCAAAAACTTTTTTCAAATCTTCTTTAACACCAATACCTTGCGAGTACATAATTCCAAGAGCATATTGAGCCGGGGCATATTGGTGTTCTACGGCCTTTGAATACCACTTGAATGCCTCCTTAAAATCTTTCTCGACTCCCTGCCCATTTACATACATAGCTCCAAGATTGTATTGGGCTTCAGCATTCCCTTGCTGCGCAGCCAGGAAAAACCATTTGAAAGCTTCTTTCAAATCCTGTGGAACTCCTTTTCCATTTATATACATGATTCCAAGGCTGCATTGGGCATCCGGATCATTTTGTTTTGCTGCCAGAGAGAACCACTTGAAAGCTTCCTGATCATTCTGGGGAACCCCCATCCCATCCAGATACATCCTTCCAAGGTTATACTGGGCATTGGGGTAATCTTGTTTTGCAGCCAGGAAAAACCATTTGAAAGCCTCCTTTAAATCTTTTTCAACACCAGTTCCCCGGTAATATAACACTCCAAGATCATTTTGGGCTGGGGCGTATTGTTGCCGGGCTGAGGCACAATATAGCTTAAATGCTTCCTGATCGTTTTGGGGAACGCCCGTTCCATTCTGATACATGATTCCAAGGTTGTACTGACCCTCCCGATCATTTTGTTTTGCTGCCAGGGAAAACCATTTGAAGGCTTCTTTCCAATCCTGTGGAACCCCTTGACCTTGTGCATACATGACTCCAAGATAAACTTGCGCAAAGGCATTTCCCTGCATGGCAGCACGCTCCAACCAAATGAAAGCCTCTTTCCAATCCTGTTGAATCCCCTGACCTTGTGCATACATAACGCCAAGATTGCATTGTGCCGGGGCATACTGTTGCCGGGCAGCAGCGGAATACCATTGGAAAGCTTCTTTCCAATCCTGTGGAACCTCTTGACCCTCTGCATACATGACTCCAAGATTATATTGTGCCGCAGCATGTTGTTGCCGGGCAGCCTTTGAAAACCACTTGAAGGCTTCTTTCAAATCTTTCTTAACTCCTAGTCCATGTACATACATGATCCCAATATTGTGCTGAGCGACAACATTTTCTTTCTCAGCAGCCAGGAAAAACCATTTCATGGCTTCCTTGAAATCCTGCTCAATGCCCATACCTTCCTTATACATGGTTCCCAGGTTGTTTTGAGCGTCCGTATATCCCTGTTGAGCGGACTTTGAAAACCATTTAAACGCTTCTTTCAAATCCAGCTTTACCCCCTTCCCCTGGTAATAACATGCCGCTACCAGATATTGCCCCTCTGCACTATTTTGCTGGGCAGCTTTCCATGCCCACTGAAAAGCCTTCTGATAATCCTGCCGGACGCCCGTTCCTTTACCATAACATATGGCAAGTTGACATTGTGCTTGAACATCCCCCTGTTGAGCTGACGTTTCGATTGATTTTATTTGTTCAGGTGCGACTGGTAAATCAATCACCGGCTCAATATGGGATAGTACTTTTTCCGGAGAAGCATATGTCACTGAAGTCAGAAAAACACATGCACAGATGTTAAATACATAAAACTTAAACTCCCTTCGCACCGGTAGCGAAGGGAGTTTAAGGAATGGAATAGTATTATAATATTTCGGCATTACATAAATATATATAAACGATAATACCAAAATATCAAATGCTTTTTTAGAATGTAAAGGTTACTGTTACATTCCCTCCAACTCCCACACCACCGCTCGCCGGGAAATTAACATTTCCACCCATTTTCACTGAACCACCACCGTTGCCAATAGGGAAACTGACACTTACGCCAACGCTAACTCCTGGAACAGGATTTTCGACAGGTTTAGCGTTTCCGCCCGTCTTAACCCCTCCACTTGACCCTACATTCGCAGTGCCAGTTACTGATGTCCCCCAATTTCCAGCGAAAGCAGGAGTGGTAACTATGGCAGTGGCCCCAACTTGGGGACCTCCATCTCCAGAATTATCACTACCACCCTCTCCCTTCCCGGGTTTTCCTGTTGTTGTGGTAGGAGGCTCCGTTCCTTCTATCTTGTGGGCAGCCATTTTGGCAATTTCTTCCAGTTTTTTTGCTAGCTGTTTGCCGATTTCGGTACAGACCTGATCCGGAGTTCCTTTGGGAGCATACTCTTTACAAAATGTAATACATCTCTGCTGGGCTTCTGCCCGGGCCTGTTTCTCCAGAAAATCCTTCAATCCGGGCAAGAGACCATCAAAGTTTACCAACCCAAGATAGTCTATTGACAAACCATTACCGACAAAGTAGTAGAGATTGAACCCGGCATTTTCCGCCATCGGATCGCGGTTGATCCAGCGTCCATCAACTACGTTGTAGTAGCGGTAATTGTAGTAAACCAGCCCAAGGTCGTCATCCAGATATTCGCTGGAGAAGCGGAACGGATTGATCTCCGCCGCGTTTCCTTCCATCTTGATAATGTCTCCATAGGGTCCGTATTCATACAGGGCGCGCCTTCCTCCCTGGATGCCGAACAAGGCCGTCGTGTTCTTGAGCAGGTCGTGCGTGTAGTACAGGTCTTCCTGGTAAACACCGGCTTCGTCAAAGACACTCATGGCAAGGATGCGAGTCGCTACGGACTCCACCGGGTCCCACAGATAGGTCTTGCGCAGGATGGGGGCGGCCGTCTCCGTCTCATTGGTGGCGTCCAGTTCCGCTACCTGCAAATAGCCCAGGTAAATGAACCGCTTCCTGAACACCAGCGTGTCCCCGTCGTAGACAGTCTTTTCCACACGCCGGTTTAGGTAGTCGTACACACATTCAATGCGTTTGCTCCCCTGGGTGAAGGTAGTTGCCTGGTTCAGGGCGTTGTATGAGACCATCCATTCTCCAGAAGACGTGAGAATGGCTGTCTGGTTGCCATCCTCGTCATAGAGCATGAAAACCGTCGTGCCGTCATCATCGCAAATGGAGGAATACTGGTTAAGCATATTACTCGTGTAACTGCGCTGTCCGGACGCTTTCAGCGAATTTGTCCGATTGCCTCCGTTGTCGTAGGCAAAAGTGTATGTTCCGCCCCGGCTTAGGGCGTCGGCAATTACTTCACTGCGGTCATTGTACGTGTAGGTATGAACAAGATCCGGAGTAGGAGTATTGAAATAATCCTTCTTCGTCGCCGGGCGTCCCAGAGAGTCATACGTGTAATCCACCTTGGCCGGGTAGTTCTGGCTTCCTGGGCGCAGGTAGTCCATCTTGACCACCAGGTCCCGCTTCTCTTCCAGCGTGTACCATCTCTTCAGCGTATTGGGATAGTTCAGCGTCTCCAGCAATCCGTTGGCGGCATTGTAGCCATAGGTAAACGGAGTCGCCACCGCGTTGAGGGAAACCGTGGAAGGCCTTCCTGCGGAATCATACCCCCAGCCCGTTTGTAAAACAGTGCCGCCGCCGTATTGCAGGCTGTAGCCTGAAGCTCGCCCGTAGGCGTCCTTCACTGCCGCCAGGGAACTTTCTACAAGTCCCAGCGTGCTTTCCCCTTCCACTTCCCCGTACTGGTTGTAGGTGAAGCTGCGCGTCCCGCTGGCATCGGTAATGCCGGTGAGCTGGCCCAGATGGTTATAAGTCGCCGTGATGGAGGGAGTACCCTCGCCATAGGTCTCGCCTGTCAGCAGCCCGGTCAGGGCGTCATAGCTGCGCGTCATGACATTTCCTCTTCCGTTCGTAAAGGTGGAAATGCGGTTGAGCGTATCGTAACTGATGTCCTTATGGGTGTTGTCTGCATAGGTCTTTCGGGTAGGCAATCCCGTAGCGGCGTTATAATTCCATGCCGTCATGTCTCCATCCGTTCGTTCTCGCGGATCAGTCGTGATAGCTTCCGAGGAACCGCGGAACGTCGTCAGGCCGGTGATCTGGTCCGCATCGTTGTAAGAGAACACGGCTGGCTGAATCGCCGTTCCCCATTCGGCCTCCTTGCGTCCCCTGGCGTCATAGGCATAACAGGCCGTCTTGCCCATGGCGTCGGTGATGCAGGTAGGATGGTCCAGCGGCTGCCCGTAGGCATAGGACGTGCTGTTTTCCGCGGCATCCGTCACGGAAAGGAGGCGCAGGGCTGTATCGTACACTTCCGTCGTGGTATTGCCGCGGCTGTCCGTATAGGCCATCGTCATGCCTTGAGCCGTATAGGCGCGGCTCTGGCTGGCGGAGATCCCTGCATAATCGGTCACAGTGGTGGTAAAACCGTCCACGGTATGAATCACGGCTGCATCCGATACTCCGGGCTGGATCACTTTCCGCACCCTGGCGGCAGGTTCCCCGTATTCCGTCCAATCGGCGCTGTCATGCCCCCTGGCGTCCGTCGTAACCACCTTGCTTTTCAGCACGGGGTTCAATGAAGAAACCAGCGTAGCTTCCTTCCGGACAATGGGCGTGCCTTCCGCTGCGTATTCCGTCGTCGTGACAAGTCCGTAGACGCCCTCTTCCCGTTGTTCACGGGTGTAGGTATATTCCATAACCCGTGAATTGAGCGTGGTCGGTTCGTCGGAAAGAGCCACGGTTTCCTTCGTCTTGTTGCCAAAGGAATCATATTCATACAGGATGGGAGCCAGTGTTTCAAGCTGGTCGCGGACAAGCTGGCCTTTGGCGTTGTAAGTCAGATGGCGGTAATTGCTGCCATTCCTCGTATGCACCGTTGCCACACGGATTTGCTGGCCGAAGCCGTCCGTAATGACGCGTCCCCGGACAACGCGCGCCGTCCCGTTGAGAACGGTCGTTGTCACGCGGAGGCCGTCGCTTGCCATATCGGTTTCAAACTTGAGGTCCTGCTGGCCCGTCCCGTGCTGGCGCAGGATCGTTCCATCCGCATGGCGCTGGGTGATGAGCGTTCCTCCCATGGGAGTCGTGACGGTTTCCGTCAGGCCATTCGCGCTGTAGCTGTGAGTGGTTATCCGTCCCAGAGAGTCTGTCTCGCTGGTGATGCGTCCCAGCAGGTCGTAGGCCGTTTCCGTGGCGACGCTCATGGCTCCAGTGTCGGTCCGGGTCGCAGTGGCCCGGTCCAGGGCATCCTTCGTGTAACTGACGATGGTTTCCGGAGTTGTCGCTGTGGCGGAACGGATCGTCTCAACCAGCAGCCTTGCACTGTCGTAACCGTAGTCTGTCCGCACGCCGTCTTCATCCTTTTCCCAAAGGATGCGTCCGTCGCAGATGGATTCCTGTTCGGAGACGCGCCCGTTGCCACGGGTGCGCTTCGTCCAGCGGTTCATTGTGTCAAATTCATAGTCCGCGCTGTCCGTAAGCGTCCAGGTATTGTCGGAAAGCAGTACATGGCTTTCTTCCCTCACCGTATTGCCCTGGGGGGTAATGAAGGAGACTTTTCTGACGCTCAATCCCGGAACCACTTCTCCGTTGACGCGGGTTTCCTGCGTTTCCGTATAAGCGGCTCCATGCTGCGTCGTGGCGGCATATTCATAATGGGTCTGCACGCCATTGACGGCCTGGGTCATCTTGATGCGGCCCTGCGCGTAGCTGTTGGGAGCGCTCCCCAGCCACGTTTCCTGCACTTCGAGCTGGACGGTCTCCGTCTCAAGAGCGGTCGTGCGGATTTCCACGCGCCTGACATGATCGGCTTGACTGTACGTGTAGGTTTTCTTCCACAATTCAATGGGGTTATTGGAACCGTCGCGCATGAGGCGGCGTTCTTCGGCAACATCGCTGCTTACCTCGCTGTCTCCATCCCCGGTCACATACCGGTATGTCGTGTCCTGGGATTTGCCGCCGCACCAGGGCTGCCTTTCCAGCGTCAGGCGTCCCAGCATGTCGTAGGACCATTCCCATACGCCTCCATCCGGGCGCGTTTCCTTCTTCTTCCTGCCGTAGTAGTCGTATTCATAGGTGGTCGTCTGTGCAAGATCGCTGCCATAGCCATCCACTTTGGTAAGAAGCAGGTCGCCATAAGCCGTCGTCTGGTACACTTCGCAGACATGGGAGGCGGCAGCTCCGTCTTCTCCCTTGGAAACCGCCGTAACGAGCTGCCAGGTATCTTTCTCCAGTTCCGTCCGCGTGCGGCGGGTCACGATGGCTTCAGCATCCGTTCCCTGCGCCATGTTCCAGGCTTTGCCGTTAAGCCACCATTCCGTTTTGAAATCCAGCCTTCCCGGCGTCTGTTCGGTGACGGAGAAACGGCCCGTGGCGGCATCTCCGACCATCACGAACTTTTTGAACGGTTCTCCCGTAACAGTGTAAAGCCCCTGTTCATCCTGCCCGGTAATCTGGGAGGGAGTGTAAAGGGCAATCGTATAGCCGTCAGCCGTGACGGCTTCAATGTTGAGCAGGCCGTCCCAGAGGTTCCATACCTGGAGGAGGTCTCCTGCACTGTCCCTGTTGACGCGCAGATAGGCGCCAATCTGCTCGGCTGTGTAAATATTGCCCCACCTGGTCGTGTAGGAAACAAGGGCTCCGGTTCTGGCGTTATACACGGCAACGCTCTTGTCCGTCTTTATCCACTGGACGCACAAAACACCGTCCACCGTTGTGAAGAAGGCACGGTTCCCGGAGGACGTAAACTCGCCGACGATCGTCAGCGTTTCCCTGTCCACTTCACATTGAACGCAAACACGCCCGGCTCCCGTGACAATATCAAACGTGCCTCCAGCCACAATGCCAACTTCCGGAATATCCAGGAAGCTTGCCAGCATGGAGTCGTAGCAGAGGGCATGGGGATGGTTCAGCCCATCGGTGGAATCGGTCGCCAGCAACTCAATGGAGCCGGTGGGAATGCCGCCCAGCCCGCGGAAATGGCCGAAGTCCGCCCCCCAGTACATCAGGGAAGCGTCGCTGATTGCCTGTGCGTTTTCACCTCCGGAGGAAGTGTTCCCAAAAACGGGGGCCGCGCTTCTTGATCTTCCTGCCGGGGGCGGAGGGCAGCCCCCCCCTTGACCATCAAAATTGCAACAATCGCAGGTTGGCTTTTTCTTGCCGCCTGCGGTAGCGGGGCCTTCCTTGTCGATGTGGGCTTCAAATTTGTAATCACATACGGAAATATTGTTTTCCGGAGGATCATAGTCGATATTATTCTGTTCCACATGCAGGGTGTATTCACCGGATTTCAAGGTGAACTCACCGCTTTCCTTGGTCCATTTGGCATGCCCTCCCTGCGGGCCTTCTCCTCCCGAAGTCATGTCGATTTCCTGGGCAACCGTGCTGGATTGTCCCACGGACATTTTGCCCCAGTCATCTACGGTAAGGGTCATGTTGCACGTCGCTTCCAATGGTTCGGGGGGAGTGGGGGTGGGGTCTTCTTCTGTCGGTTGTGGAGTGGGAGCCGACGGTACGGTAAAGGATTTTTCGGCTGTCTCCATGTGGTCTCCACTGGTAGAGGGCTTCCCTTTGTAGTAACTGTCTGAAAAGCTTTTATTCCAGACAACATGCCAGGGTTCAGGTTCCGATTCAGGTTCCTCATTCAGAACCATGGCTCTTCCACGGGCTGCTTGAACCATTTTGGGGCTGGAATACCACCTCTGGTAGACGGGAACGGAGGAAACTCCGTTCTGAATGTTCATGGAATTATTTGTTTTCATGATTTTAATTTAATTTGTTGATGTTGATATGATGGTGCAGCCGCCCTGAAAAATGCCCGGAAGGCTGGCGGCTGCCAGGGACCTTTCCGGGAGAAATAAACAGAAAAAGCCTGTGGCTCTTTCTTATTAAAATATTGATTCATCTAGGAATCGTCATAAATAACTTAAAAATAAAAAAATCCGCTTCTTTTCAAAGGTAGCTATTTCTCTTTCTATAGGCATCCATCCAAACACGTTATATGTCGGTCGGAGAGAAGCTGCCGTCCGTAAAAGCTTGTTCATTACCCAGTACTTTCCTGCAGAGCAACTTCTGAACTTCATTTTTCCATGATCAAACCTGTCGCTGGGACTTTCACTCAAAAATCAGGATCAGGAAATCAAGTAGGGCAATCCGTCCTTCCTCTCAAATAGAAGATTCGCAATCACTGGCAACTTGCATTATCCCCATCCTGAAATCTTAAATTCCATCAAGGAGCAATTACAAATCACCGGAGGCATTTCTTCTCCACAAGAATCCACACGCTTAATCCGTTCTCTAAAAACACCTTGTTTTCTCTTGCAGGGACCTTCCCGGCATCTTATAGGTAATCATCATTTTCTTGAATCATGCGTCTTCTTGGGGACTTCCTGAACAGGTTGTCCATTTTTCAAGGATGCCATTTTCATGGCGGGAGTCCGGGACAACATATTCATTCCTCCGGAAAAGAAAATGAAGGCAATGCCGGGAATCCAGCCTAAAACAATTCCGGCCATTTCTTATGAAAGCCAACCGATGAAAAACCATATGAACCTTTACTTCGTCGCCAGCAACCGCCGCCATATTTTCCAGGCCGCCGTTACTCTCTGGAGCATCGTCTCCTGTGACGATTCCTCCACCCGCTACAACGTGTTCCTGAAAACGGAGCTGGAGGAAAAAACCTGGCGAGGCTTTTTCCTGCCAATCCCCCGTGTTTCCGTGTACGGAGTTCCGTTCAACGTTCCCTATGAACAATCCGTCCTCCTGAAAAAAATGAAGGACCTGGACGGGAACGATTCCAGAAAATACTTTTATCACAAATTCGATCTGACGTGGACAGAGTCGATCAGCCATCTTCTGACGGATGACAGGCTGCTCCTGCTGGATACGGACCTGTATGCCCGGAAGCCCCTGCGAGCGCTGTACGAGACTCCGCTTGCCGATCACGAATGCATGGCCATGGTCATTGACACGGGAATCTGGAAATACCCGGAATGGGTGCTGGAGCACAACCGTTCCCTTGGAATCGACCACCCGTGCTTCTACAACACCGGGGTAGCTCTCATCCACATAAGTTCATTCGTGGAACACCATATCTGGGAAAAAAGCCTGGACGCCTACCCCTTCCCCACCATGCCGCCCCAGCACGACCAGGATATCCTCAACAGGCTGATTTTCAACAACGCGACCAGGGATATCAAAAGGCCCTGCTGTAAAACCATGCCAAGCGTGTACAACATGAGCACAAAATGGTTCCCCTTCATGAATCTGGAAAAGGATGACATCGCTCTCGTTCACGCCTACGGAGACACCAAGCTCCCGCACTCGTCCTGCGATTGGGCCAACAAGGAATACGAACGACTGATGGAGACATACAGGAACATGGAAATTCCCTCACCGGAATGATTCCGCGCCATAGGGACCTCATGGCATGTCCCCGCAAATCATGCAGGAATAATAAAACAATTTGGAATCTGCCGCCGGAGGTTCATCCACGGAAGGTCCCGTACCTGCGATCACAGCTCCAAATGGACTGATGCCGTTCAACGGAAGCCCAAGTTTTCCATGGACCCCTTCCTGTCCCTCCTGCGGTCAAAACCGGGATAGACGCGCGCAAACCGTTCGTCAATACCTTGCGTCAATCCCATCCATCCGGGTCCGGATGGCAGGAAGAGCCCCATCACGGAGCTCTTCCGCATGATCCTTACATGTGAATGGCGATTCCCTCCGAGGCCAGCATGGACTCATGAATGGCTTCGGACAGGGTCGGATGGGCGAAAATGGTGGCGTAAATATCTTCATCCGTCAATTCCGCCTGAAGGCTGACGCCGAGCGTGGCGATCAATTCCGTAGCTTCCGGCCCCACAATGTGGGCTCCCAGCAATTCACCGTTTTTGGCGCCGTACAGGGTCTTCACGAAGCCGTCCGGTTCTCCGGCGGCCACGGCTTTGCCGATGGCCTGGAAGGGGAATTTCCCGACTTTGTACTCCACGCCCGCTTCCTTGAGGGCGCGTTCCGTGCTGCCGACGGACGCAACCTGCGGATAACAATACGTGCAGCTCGGGAAGAAGCCGACCTGTTTGGGCTGATAATCCGGATTAAACATGCCTTCCACCGCCTGCACGGCTTCATACGTAGCCGTATGGGCCAGCAAAACGCCGCCGATCACGTCGCCCGCCGCATAAACGCCGGGGACGGACGTGGCATAGCGGTCATTGACCTTGATGAATCCCTTTTCCGTCAGTTCCAGGCCGGGAGCGGCGGGAACGACCGGCTTCACGCCGATCGCCACCAGGCAAATGTCCGCCGTAATTTCCTCTTCCTGTCCCTTGCTGTTTTTTACAAGGGCCTTTACCTTGCCGTCGCAGGTTTCCGTGACGGACTCCACGGAAGTGCCCGTCATGGTCTTGATGCCCTGTTTCTTGAAGGCCCGCTCCAGCGTCTGGCAGGAATCGTCGTCCTCATTGGGCAGGATGCGCGGCAGCGCTTCAATAAGCGTCACCTTTGTACCGAAAGAATTATAAATATAGGCAAACTCCGTGCCAATGGCCCCGGAACCAATGATAACCATGCTTTCAGGCCGCTTTTCCAGCACCATGGCTTCCCTGGAACCGATGATGGTAGTGCCGTTCAGCGGAAGGCTGGAAACGGTGCGGGTCACGCATCCGGTACTGATGAGAATGTTCTTTCCTTCCAGTACCTGCGTAGTGCCGTCAGCGGCCTTCACTTCCACCTTGCCGGGAGCCGTGATGGAGGCTTCCCCGGTAACGGATTCCACCTTGTTTTTCTTGAAAAGGAATCCAACCCCGCCAGCCAGGCGGTCGCTCACCTTGCGTGAACGTCCGATGACCTCGCTCCAGTCCACGCTCACGCCTTCCACCGTCATGCCAAATTCCTTGGCCCGGCTCGTCACAGTCAGGTAGGCTTCCGCATTCTTCAAGAGTGCCTTGGTGGGAATGCAGCCCCAGTTCAGGCAGGTTCCCCCCACCCGGTCGCGCTCCACGCACGCCACGGTCTTTCCCATTTGTGCAGCGCGAATGGCTCCCACATATCCGGCGGGGCCGCCACCAATGACGATCAAATCATATTGCATGAAGATACTATAAAGGCATCCACCCCGCCGGGTAAAGAATGAATGTGATCATGCGGCTTCCCGGGAGATTCAATAACAAAAGATTAAAAAACCAAGAGGGAATCCGCCCATGGACACGGGACGAATTTCCCTTATTTATCTTTGTGTTCCAACGCGTTGTTTACCTTATACTTTCGCTTTTACCCATTCCACCAGTTCCTGCATTTCCGCGGCGGTATCCGCATACAAGCCGTCCGTGTAGCAGCCATGGTCATACAGGATGCGGCCATCCACCATCGTGAACACGCAGTCCTTGCCGGAAGCGGCATAAACCGCATGGGAAACTTCATTGAAGATCGGGCACAGATTGGGTTCGTCCAGATCCAGGGCAATCATGTCGGCGGGAGCTCCGGGAGCCATCGTTCCCAGGCCCGGGGTGCGGAAAATGCGGGCGCCTTCCACGGTTGCCATGCCCAGGGCTTTCATGGCGGGAACGGCGGTGGCGTCCCCGGTGCACCCCTTGGCAAGAATAGCCGTCAGCTTCATTGTTTCAAACATGTCCAGGCTGTTGTTGCTGCATGCACCGTCCGTCCCCAGGGAAACGGGAATGCCTGCCATCAGCATGTCCTGAACCCTGGCAAATCCGGACGCCAGCTTCAGGTTGCTGACGGGATTATGCACAATGGCCGCACCGGATGCCGCCACCGTTTCCAGTTCCTCATCCATCACATCCACCATATGGGCCAGCACGGCGCGTTCATTCAGTAACCCCATGTCCCGGGCATAGGCCACCGGCCTCCTGTCCTGATGCAGGGAGCGGCACTGTTCCACTTCCCCCGCAGACTCGGAAAGATGAATATGGAGCATCAGGTCCAGTTCCTCCGCCAGCCGCATGGAACGCCTGAGAACATCGTCGCTCGTAGTGTACACGCTATGAGGCATCACCGCCAACTGCACCCTGCCGCGTCCTCCAAAGCGGACGGCCTGCTCGCGGTACAGGGCTTCCGCACCATTCCAGCCGTCATAGGCCGGGGACGGAAAAGCAAAGAGAGCCTCGCCACCCACACAGCGCATCCCCATGCGTTCCGCTTCCTGAAGAACGTTGATTTCCAGAAGATAGGAATCCACAAAGGCGGTCGTGCCCGTACGCATCATTTCATACATGCCCAGCCGCGCGCCCAGAGAGACTATTCTGTCCGTCAGATGCGCCTCCACCGGGAAAATATGCTTGGTCAGCCATTCCATGAGGGGCAGATCGTCCGCAAAACCGCGCAGGAAAGTCATCGGAACATGCGTATGTGCATTAACCAGCCCGGGCATCAGCAGGGCATTCCCCAAATCACACCGGACGGAGGGCATCCATGCCGCCTCCAGCTTTTCCGCAGGTCCCGCTTCCAGAATTTTCCCGTCCCGGACAGCCACTCCGGCGTTGCCTCCTATGCCGGGCTGTTCCGTTCCCGTAAGCATACGGGAGGCGGTCACCAGCAGATCGCACGCTTGTTTTTCCATGCCGCGGAATGTAGCGCAAAAAGCAGGTTTTAGCAATTTCATCCCCTCCTCCGGCATGATTTCATGTAATTATGACATTTCTGTTTGACTTCAAACGGAAAAATTGACAAGAATGCGGGACAGTTAAATTCACCATTTATCCCACATGAACAAAACTATACTGTTAGGTTTGGCCCTTGCGGCCTCCGTATCCGCCGCAAACGCGTATCATGTTGAAAAATATGACGGCCAGTTCGGCATGTCCCTTGAAGGGGCCTACGGCATTGCCACCAAGGACGCCATGCCCAATGTGGCCGGCGGCAATCTGAGCATTTTCAACTACATTGAAACAGGCAGCATTGTTCACCAAATTTCCCTGAACGGCGGCATTCTGGCCGGCTCTCACCATCCCAGCGTTCACGACCTGGGCATTAGCGGCCCTTACACCGCCAGCCTCCGTTCCACGTACATTCCGATGATGGCCGGCTATACCTTGAATCTGCCCATCGGCGACTACACCATGTTCTACCTGGGCGGCAAGGCGGGTGCCACTTACGGCGACGTGAAGACCACCATCCACGGCCTGGAAAACGGCAGCCAGTCCCGCACCATTTCCACCACCAAATTTTCCTGGGCGGCCCAGGCCGGCTTCAAATTCAGCGTGTCCAAGAGCACGGACTTCGTGATTGGCTACGAATACTATCAGATCCAGGGCTACAACGATCCCGGCTACCATATCATCAAGCTGGGCTTCTCGTGGGACTTTTAAGTACATTGTGTTCATCGCTATCTACGGCGGCTCCGCATCGTGCGGAGCCGTCTTTTTTGTATCTGACCAAGACAATTCCCTTCAGATAGCCGGAAAACAAGGCGAACGCGGCAAAGCCGGCTTTCCAAAAAGGCACCTTCCAGGAACGTATAACTGCCCAACTGCCGTAAAAGCCTGAGGCGTCCTGAGCTTTTTTAAGGCGGGAAAATCAATTCCGATAAGGAAAATTCCTCTCGGATCCGAAGAAGGAATTCCATCCACTAAACGCGGAAAAGCCGGACGGCGTCTGCCAGACAAAGGACCCCGGTGGGATGATAAAACCAACTATCCATGTCCGGAGGCCGGAGATACAGTCCAAACAAAGAAGGCCCCAACCGGGGCCTTGCATGGATGAATATCGCCCGGGAACCAAGGCTTTACGCCCCGGTTCCCGATCAAAAAAAGTCCCTCACTTGGCAGGCTTGAACGGCTTGGGAGAAGCGTACACCTCGTAATCCTTGATGCGTCCGTTTTCCCGGTTCTGGCGCGGCAGGTAGCGGAAACCGGAAAGCTTCTGCACCTTGCCCAGGTCCAGCACGATCATGTGCGGGTGCTTGGGATTGTCCCCCTGCCACTTGGTATGCCAGTAGGTGGTGGGCTGGTTGTCCATCACCAGACCCGCTTGGGCGGCTTCTCCCGTCGTCTCATGGGAGTCCGCATAAACCACGGACCACTGTTCGCGGGGAAGCAGGTTGCCGGAGGCATCCAGGAAGTTCAGTTCCGCAATGGCGGCATGAGGACCGTTGTCATGAGCGTTTTTGCTGACAAGGGCGATGTAGCGCGCCTGGATAGGAGCGCGGAATTTGATTTCCTGCTGATCCGTCCCCTTGGCAAAGGTTCCCTTGTGCACCAGCTGGCTGGCGGCGGGAGCCACAGGCTTGCCTACGCGGAACACATCCGCCATGGCGGGGTCGCGCTTAACTTCGTAAATGGCTTCCTTCACGCCTTTCACTGTACCGGAACCGCCATCCACGTCCAGCACCACGATTTCATTTTTCCCCGGTTTCAGGTATTCGCCGGGGCAGTAAAGCGCCTGCTGGGAGCCGATGAACCAGAAGCGGCCCAGATTGTGGCCGTTCACCCACACGACGCCTTTCTTCCAGCCGTCCCGCATGTCCAGGTAGGTATCCTTGGGATTGGAGACGTTGAAATATCCACGGTGGAACACGGGCTGGTCGCCACCCGGCTTCTTGCCGGAGAAGGACAGAAGCTCCACGCCCTTGCACGGGAGGTTGTAGATGAGGAAGTTTTCCAGCTTCTTCCCGTCCAGCGTGATGGGGCCGCGTATTCCCTTGCGTTCTCCCTGAATTTGGCCGCCGAAGTTGATGCGGCCCATGTTTTCCACAAAGATGTCCACCGTATGGAGACCCGCGGGAATGACCACGTCACAGGCGTCCTGCTTGTAGCGGCGGTCCGCCGCACCCTGCCTTTTGCCGTCCACGTAAACGATGGCGCGGTCCTGCATGTTGTTCATCTTCAACTCGCCCTTCACCGGGCCGTTCACCTTCGTCCGGTACAAGATGAAGCCCAAGCTCTGCCCCAGGGCTTCCATGTGCACGGGCTCCTTGCGGATGACAGGCTGCGGGAGCCGGTTGAACATGCCGGCTTTCCCCGTAAACGTGATGGGCGGCAACTCCATCATTTCCGGCTGCGCGGGTGGATCGGGGAGCTTGTACGTATCACCGTAATAGTCCTGAATGGTCTGGCGGAACGTGCGGTAGCGGTCCGTCAGGGTTCCGTTTTCAGAGATGGGCGCGCCGTAGTCGTAATTGGTCACGTCCGGCGTGTAGGCCCCTTCCCAGTTCGCCCCGTTCATGAAGCCGAAGGAGGAGCCCCCGTGCGCCATGAAGAGGTTGGGGGAGACGTTGTTTTCCAGCATCCACTTCAAGTCGCGGTTGAAGCCTTCCGTACTGCCGCCGTTTTTGGGCTTGCCCCAGTGGTCAAACCAGCCTACCCAGAATTCGCCGTTGATGCGGGGAGTCTTGCCCTTGTGCTTTTCCAGGTTGGCAAAGGCGCCCTTGGCTCCGCCGCCGAAGTTCATGGCGGAAACGATGCCGGGCAGCGTGCCGTTGTTGATCATCCAGTCATTCGGGCCGTCCGAGGTAAAGGGCACTACACCCGGAAGCTCCTTTTGGATGACTTCCAAGTGTTTTTTCACGTAGTCCTTGTCGGAGCCGTAGGAGCCGTATTCATTTTCCACCTGAGCCATGATGATGGGGCCGCCCTTGGTGATCTGCAGCGGTTCCAGCATGGAGCAGACTTTCTTGAGATAAGCCATGGCCGGTTCCAGGAAGCGGGGGTCCTGGGAGCGGACCTTCAGGTCCGCATCCTTCAGCAGCCATCCGGGGAAGCCGCCGAATTCCCATTCCGCACACACATAGGGACCGGGACGCACGATAACCCACAGTCCCGCTTTCTGGGCCTCCTTGACAAACTCTACAAAATCCCGGTTCCCGGAAAAATCCCATTTGCCCGGTTCCGGTTCATGCACATTCCAGAACAAATAGGTGCAAACCGTATTCATCCCCATGGACTTCATGCGCTGGAACCTGTCCTGCCAATGGGAACGCGGCACGCGCGGATAGTGCATTTCCCCGGAAATGATCTTCACGGGCTTGCCGTCCATCAGAAAATTTTCCTGATTGGTGGTGAAGACATGCTTGGCGCCGTCGTTGGACTCCGGCATGGGCATGGGAGCGGCCACACACAAATGGGCAGCCAGCAGCAAAATGGAAAATAGGGGCAATTTCATGATGAATAAAACGGATGGCGATCGGAATAACTTTCGCAAAAATGCGTCTGTATTCAATGTTAAAAAGGATAGACCACAAAGAGACCACTTCCGTCCCGAACGGATTTAGTCATGAATATTTAATCCTGGATAGAAAATATGACAAAATCCAATCAACGATTATTTGCTCTGCAATCTCCCATTTCCTATCATGCAGGGCCGGAAATGGCAGACGGGAATTTCTCTGTGGCCGCTATATCCATTTGAGGCGGACAGTATCTTCAACCAAGGAAAAACTCCTTCTGCTCCAGAGTTCCGGAATCTTGATACCGCTCTCGCCGTCTGTCCCTCCCTGCATCCCGTTTTCTTTCCGACTGGCCTTTAAATTCAGACCACCTGGGCAAAAATCACTCTCCAGAAGAAAATTGCGGCGGATCATCCTGGTCCTTCAGGCGTATCACCTCATGCCTTTCCTCAAACGGAATGCCGCGGCGCCGTGCCTCCTGCGTCTCCTTCTTCATCTTGCCGTCCACCCAGTACAAATGGGATTCCAGCGGATTGTAGAGCCGGGGGGAACAGAAACGCGTGGGGGATTCCGGCCAGCGTATCCAGCGCCAGCAGGCAATGTGGGTATAAGGCTCCCTCCACCCAGGAATCCATACGCAGAGTTCATGAATCCTCTTTTGAGCACGGAGAAGGGCCTCCTTTAAGGCCGGGTAATCGGAAGCTTCCCGTTCCGCATCCAGCGCGGCATCCAGTTCGGCATCCGCTACGGCGAAAATGTTGTTCGTGTTGCCTACGGGATTTCCCCGGCCGTCATACGCCAGTTCCGAGGCGAACGTCTCATAAAGACGTGGGAACGGCGTGTCCAGAGGCCACGCCCACAAAGCGGCCTGGTACCTTTTTTCAAATACCTTGCGGGAACACACCCCGTACGTAAGGGGATCCAATTTGATGTCCACCCCGCACTTCATGGCCTCCTGCCTGATGATGGAACAAACGTTGGTCATCATGTGGGAGGAATCCGCAAAAGTCAGCTCCATACACAGGCGTTCCCCACGTTCATTTTTCAGAATACCGTCCTCTCCCATCTCCCGGAAGCCCGCGCGGGCAAAATATTCCATGGCTTTTTTCTTGCTGTATTCCGGAGCTTTCAGCGGGAGTGTCAGGTCGCCGTATCCCTCCATGTAGGAGCCGAGACGCCTCATGTTCCCGCGGAACAGGGAGTCAATCACCATCCCCATGTTCACGGCGTGGGCCAGCCCTTTGCGGATGTCGGTATTCCTCAGCATCCTGTCGGAACAATTCAGGTACAAGCCATACGGAGGACAGGCATAGCCCGCTTCCAGGCTGTATTTGTCTATATAGCCCCGGTGCACTTCCGGCAGTTCCAGCTTGCCCTCCCATATTTCCGGCTTGCGGATGTTCATCATGTCCAGATCCCCGCGCCGGAACATCTCAATCGCCTTGTTCTCCAGGTTTACAAAAACATGCTCCACCTGGTCCGCATTGCAGGAATAGCGGTAATACTTTCTATCCTTCGCCCACCAATCCTTCACCCGGGCAAGAGTGATGCGCTCTCCCTGCCGGATTTTTCCGGGCACCACCACGTACCCGCCCGTGTTCGGCGCGGCCTTCCACTGGTAGCGTTCCAGAAACAGCGCATTGAAATCATGGTAAAAACCGGGATGCGCCGGATGAAAATCCACACAGGCCATGTAAGGCAACAGAGGCCGCGGAGACGGCACGGTGAGCGCAATGACGGAATCTCCGTACACGGTGATCCGGTCGAACGTGGAGCGGAACAGGGCTGTCCAGAAAGGGTCCCTGGCGGCGTCCGACGTGCGCAGGCAAATATTCAGCAAAAAATCCTCCACACGCACGGGCCGTCCGTCCGAATAGGCCGCTTCAGGATCCAAATGATAAAAAACAGTGCGCCCATCCGCGGAAACGGCCCAGCGGTCCGCCAGCCCCGGTATGGGACGGGAAGTTTCCGGATGCAGCCCCACGAGAGGAATCCACACGTTGTCAATCGCGGAATAATTGAAAAAATTCTCGCTGCCGGGACCGAAAGCCCGCAAGGTGCCGGGGAACGGCGTATTGATCCACAGCCGGACCTGGCCGCCCTTCACGGCGCGGGGGTCCCCGATCTCCGGTTCCTCCATGCCCGTGTGCCATTCCAGGCCGGGGGGCATCTTTTCCAGAGGAAGCATACGAATATGATCCCCCTGCTCCAGCCTTCTCCTGAGGCGCTCCACGGAACGCGCACGTTCCGCCAGACGGCGACCGTCGCCTTCCCCGCGGGAAACGGCCAGCAGTTCTTTCTGTTGCTCCCCTCCCGCCAGTTCCCGGAGCAGTTCCCTTTCCACGGACCTGTTCCAGCGTTCTACAAATCCGTCAAACACAGCCGGCATCCCCCGGTCATCGGTATTCCCGGCCCCCTCGTTCCAGACCGCGGATTCCCGGTGGGAGAAGTAAAACACCCCCCCTATGAACACGGCCAGGAGCAATGCCCCCAGAATGGACAGCCAGCGAAACACGATCAACGATTACCCGCCCTCTTTTAACCTATATCCGGTCCTAATGAAAAAGAAAATCCCCATCCTCCGCCCGGAACAGTTTCCTTCGCCTGAAACAGTCCGCAAAACGGAAGATGGGGGTGCAATCAACAATTAACGCTGGAGAGAGTTTAGAATTCGACCGTCACACCGCCGAAGACGCCCAGTCCGCGGGCCTGGCGGGGACCAAAGTTGTAGTCGTTCGTGATGATGAAATTCTGATCGAACAGGTTTTCCACGCGCACATGCAGGGCTACGTTGTCCGTAACTTGGTACCTGGCGAACACGCGCGCCGTGAAGAAATTGTCCAGGCGGGCGTAGTTGTAGTCCGTGCGGCCCATTGCGGACGTCACGCCAAAGCCTACCGTCAGTTTCTCAAGCGGGGAAGTGTGGATTTCCGCATTGATGGTGTGGCGGGCGGTGTTGGCCATCTGGCGGGTTTCGTAACTGCCGATGGAATCGCGCTTGGGCATCGTGAATGTATAGTTGGCGTAGTAGCCGCTGTTCCAGGCGTCCTTGAACTGTCCCTTGAAGGCGACTTCCACACCGTAGGAGGTGGCATGGGAATAATTCGCGTACGTGGTGTAGGAATCCGGCCAGGTACCTACGGACCTAGTGCCGATTTCATCATTGATGCGGGTCCAGAACCCCGTCACGGAAGCGTAATGGTTGTCCGCCAGGCGCTGTTCCACGCCCAGGTCGCCGCCCAGGGACTTGGAAATGTCCAGATCGGGATTGCCTACGTAGCCGTAATTGGCGGCATACTGCTCAAAATACGTGGGAGCCCGGAAGCCGGAACCCACGGAACCGAAAATGCGGGTGGGGGAATCCTTGCCCGTCACCTTCCAGGAATTGGAATAGCGCCAGGTGAAATGGTTGTTCCACACGGAATCATGCTCCAGACGCAATGCCACGCTGGCGTCAAAATTGTCCGTGGGGGCCCACATCTGTTCCGCGAAAAACGCCAGCGTGCTTTGCCATTCGTCCTTGGACACGTAATTGTTTTCGCTCGTGTAGGCGGATCGGTCCCAAGCCATCCCGGCGATCGTCGTCCACTGCTTGTTCCAGGTGAGTGCATTGCGCCATTCCGTCTGGAAACGGCGGTTCCGCATCACGTTGGGCTGGAAGTCGTATTCCGGCGTGTGGGTGGAATAATTCATGTTGTAATGTCCCACCATGAAGCTGGTGGACCACAACTTGCTGAGTTCCGCATCCACGCGGCCGGTGATCAGGTTGCTGCGGTTTTTGTCTTCCGTATTGTACAGGTGGGAGTCCGGCACGGCGGGCCACTGATTGTAATCCACATACGGAGTGGGATATTCAAAATAGGAGTCCAGGCGTCGGTAGGTAAAGCTGAGCTTCACCTTGTCGTTGACGTCATAACCCAGGCGCAAAGCTTCCTGCCACTGGCGGAAATCGTTCATGCCCGTCCTGTTGTCATAAATGGAATCATAAATCGTGGGATCGTTTTCCGTGGTTTCAAAACCCACGCCCACAAAGTAGGACAATTTCTTGATCTTGCCGGAAGACGTCACGTAGCTGTTGAACGTTCCAAAGGAACCGGCCTCCGCAAAAATTCTCGTCACCGGGTCGCCTTCCCCTTCCGGCGTATCCATGGCAACTACGCCGCCAATGGCTCCGGAACCGAACACGGCGCCCTGGGCGCCCTTCACCACTTCCACATTGCCCACCGTAAAGAGATTGGTGATGCCCAGCAGCTTGTTGCCGGACATGTTGACATCGCTGATGCGCATGCCGTCAACCATCGTCAGGGTGTAGGTATCCTTGTTCATTCCGCGGATGACGGTGTTGCTCACGGAACCGCGCTGCCAGGTGCCGCCGCCGTCCAGCGTGAACACGCCGGGCGTCTGGGAAAGAGCTCCCGTCAGAGTTTCAATTCCTTCTTTCTGGAATTCTTCCGGATTGATCACGGAAACGGAAACGCCGGAACGGTTGTACGGCACGCCCACGAAGTGGGACGCCATGGTCAGTTCAGGCATGACCTGCATGGTTTCCGTCCTGGCGACGGGCTTGGCGTCTTCCTTGTTGACGGATTCTGCAAGAGAGGACTGGCCCGCAAACGCGGCGAGGCCAACGGCAATAGCGCCCATCTGAAGGGCTTTCTTCGTATAAAGCATGGTTATAGTGCCTTACGTCCGATAACTCGCCGGACAGTTTGGACAACCCCCTGAGGCTGGTTTTCTGGCTTGCAGGATATCCTGCTTACAGTGGCGGTACCGCTCCGGATTTGCACCGGTATTCCCCATCTATTTCCTGCCCGGCTACGGGCGTCCCTGAGGTCTGTAGCCCTTCCCATAAGGGCTCATGGGATGGATGAAATACCAAAGCCCCCACCATGACAAGACAAAAAAAATTTTCTTTGAACATTTCGTCACTGGATGGATTTTCCCGGAATCTTGCCTCTTCTGGCCAGCCTGCCTCCTCCGTAAGACGTTTCTTCCAGGGAAGATCGGAAGACAAAAATTAATAATTGATTATAAATAACTTATTTTCCAAATCAAACATAAAGAAAAGGAATTCCAGCGGCTAAAAAACTTTTACGTTCCACTGATGAAAAAACAGGAGCATCTTTTGGGCGGCCACATCTTCCATCATTTTTTCCGCCCCATCTCTGCCCGGAATGGAAATCTCCAGTCCCGCTGCTCAATCCCTTCCGGAACACGGAGGAGCATTTCTCTCTGTTCCGCGCATGGACAAACGGACAATTTCCCATTCCCTTTTTACCCGGCAAACCCAGAAAGCCTCCGGAACCGCACCGCCATTTTTGTCTTGTCATTGCATTCCCCGCCGGAACATGATGTGCCCATGATCCGCCCTCCGTCCCCTTTTCAACATCCCGGGCGCATCTTTATCTTCAACGGGGCTTCCAGTTCCGGCAAAACCAGCCTGTGCAAGGCACTGCTGTCCCTGCTTCCTGCCGGCTCCGTCCTCCTTTCCGTGGATGATTTCTTGGATGCCAACGGAATGGGCGGCATGCATCTGATCCACGCCGTCCGCAAGACAGGACCGGAACTCGTCCGGTCTTTTCATGAAACCGTATTCCGGGCCTCCCTGCACGCGCCCTTCGTTCTGGTGGACCATGTGATCGGAGAATCTCCGGACTGGACGGAGGAACTCCGGAGCCAATGCGGGGGAGCGAAACTGCTCCTTGTGAAAGTCGCCTGCGACGTGGAAGAACTGGTCCGCCGGGAACATGCCCGCACGGACCGGAAAGCGGATGTCTTCCACGCCCTGCGGCAGCACACGTCCATTCATGAAGGTCTCTTTTACGACCTGGAGATAGACACCACCCGTCTTTCCCCGCAGCAGGCGGCGGCCCTGCTGGTTCCACACGCAGGCCATACAGCTTTAACAACAACGGCATGAACGACTTTTCACACGGAGGAAACCTGAAATCCCTGGCGGCGGATGCCCGGCGCCCCGAACGCGACATTCTGGACTTCAGCGTCAACCTGAGACCGGAAGGCCCCCCGGAATTCATCACGTCAGCCCTGTGGCGCGCCATGAACGGCGTCACGCCCTACCCTTCTCCGGACATGCAGGAACTGAGAGAAAAAGCCGCCTTGCACTACGGTCTGCTTCCGGAATGCTTCGTCTTCGGAAACGGGGCCAACGAGCTGATTCATGCCCTTCCCCGCGCCCTGAACCTGAAACGTGCCGTCATTCCGGAACCTGCCTTTTCCGAATACAGGCTGGCCTGCCTGTGCCACGGAGTGGAAATTGACTCCGTTCCTTCCGGAGAGAAAACGTCTTTTACTCCCTCTCTGGCCGCTCTGGCGGAACGCGCCGGAACAAATCATGAAGGGGAAGAACAGGAAACTGCCGTCTTCCTGGCCAATCCCTGCAATCCGTCCGGCGGCCTGCTGGATAAAAAGGAGCTGTTTCAGACAATAAAAGAAAACCCCGGAACCGTCTGGATTCTGGACGAATCATTCATTGACTATACAGGAGGGAAAGAATCCCTCCTTCCTGACGCGGCAACCCTTCCCAACCTCGTTATTCTGCGCTCCCTGACCAAATTCTACGGCATGGCGGGCGTCCGCTGCGGTTTTGCCGTAAGCTGCGCCCTTCTGGCGGAACGGCTGCGGAAAAATCTTCCCGCGTGGAATGTGAATGTCTTCGCAGCGGCGGCGGTGCGGGCCATCCTGAAACAGCCCTCTTCCTGGGCGGAACAGGAACGCACTCTGAACCGGGCGCGCCGGGAAGACCTGTTCCGCAGATTGTCCGCGCTGCCGGGAGCTGCCGTTCTGCCTTCCTGCGCCAACTTCCTTCTCTTCCGCCTTTCCGGCGCTCCTTCCGGCCTGGCTCCCCTGCTGCTGAAAAAACACGGCATTGCCGTCAGGGACTGCTCCAATTATCCGGGCCTGGAAACGGGCGGCTGGTTCCGCGCCGGAGTCCGGACTCCGGAAGAACACGAACTTCTGGAACGGGCGCTTCGCGTGGAACTGGACAAACATGCTCCCGCCATCCTGCGCAGGCCCCCCAAGCCGGCGCTGATGATTCAGGGCACCTGTTCCGATGCGGGCAAAAGCGTGCTGACGGCGGCCCTCTGCCGCATCTTCCATCAGGACGGCTTCAGCGTGGCCCCCTTCAAGGCGCAGAACATGGCCCTCAACTCCGGCGTGACCGCGCTGGGAGAGGAAATGGGCCGCGCCCAGATGATCCAGGCCCAGGCCTGCCGGATAGACCCGGACGCCCGGATGAACCCCATCCTGCTCAAACCCCACTCCAACACGGGTTCCCAGGTCATCGTGATGGGAAAGGCGGTAGGGCACATGGAAGCCGGGGAATACTTCACGGCCAAGCGCCGGTTCTGGCCGGACGTCCGCGCCGCCTACGACTCCCTCTCGGACGAATACGACCTGGTCTGCCTGGAAGGGGCCGGAAGTCCGGGGGAAATCAACCTGAAATCCGCGGACGTGGTCAACATGAACATGGCCCGCTACGCCCGCGCTAAAGTCCTGCTCACCGGGGACATTGACCGGGGCGGCGTGTACGCCTCCTTCCTGGGCACGTGGATGACCTTCTCCCCGTGGGAAAGGGAATTGCTGGCGGGATTCGTGGTCAACAAATTCCGGGGGGATTCCTCCCTGCTTGCCCCGGCGCACCGTTACACGCAGGAACACACGGGAAAGCCCGTGCTGGGAGTCATTCCCATGATACGGAACATCAACATTCCGGAAGAGGACCGGGCAGTCCTCCCCTTTGAATACGATGAAAGCTCCAAACACCCGGACTCGCTGGACGTAGCCGTCGTGATGCCCGCGCACGTCTCCAACTTCACGGACTTCGCCCCGCTGGCGGCGGAACCGGACGTGCGGCTGCGGCAGGTAAGGACCGGGGACGAGTGGGGCCAGCCGGACCTGGTCATCCTGCCCGGAACCAAAAGCGTGGCGGCGGACCTGGAAGGAATGCGCCGGGCCGGACTGGACAGCCTGGTACGGGAGCACGCCGGAAAGGGAAAATGGATCCTGGGCATCTGCGGCGGCCTGCAAATGCTGGGAAGGGAAATTCTGGACCCGCATCATCAGGAATCGGCGGAGGAACGCACTCCCGGCCTGGGACTGCTGGAACTGACCACTACTTTCTCCCCCGTCAAGACCCTGCTCAATGTACGCCGCGCCCGGACGCCTCTGGCCCCGGACGCCTCCGGCTATGAAATCCACCACGGCATCACCAGCCATGAAACCCCTTGCGAATCCCTCATGTTCCGGGAAGACGGTTCTCCATGCGGTTACGGAAAGGGCCGCGTCTGGGCCACGTACCTGCACGGCTTTCTGGACGGCGACGAATTCCGGCGGGCATTCATCAACAGGGTTCGGGTGGATTCCGGCCTGCCGCCCAAGCCTTCCCTGCACGTATCCCATGATGTTGACGGCGCTCTTGACCGTCTGGCGGACATCGTCCGGAAACATCTGGAAATGAACGCCATCTACCGCCTCCTGCAACTGAAACGCTGACCCATGATTCCGTGCCTCCTGCTGCTGCCCGCGGCCCTGCTGCTGGACATCCTCTTCGGGGATCCGCCCAACCGTCGGCATCCCGTCTGCCTCATCGGCTGGTGCGCGCGCCGTCTCGAACCTGAGGCGCGGCGTTTGTGGGGAGGAAGTTTCAAGGCCGGCATGCTGGCGGCCCTGGGTGTCTGCGCTGCTGCGGAATGCGGGCTATTCCTGCTCTTTCTTCCCTTCTTCACGCTTTCCTCCCTGACGGCATCTCCCTGGCTGCCGTGGATTCCCGCCGTTCTGGCCGTTTACATCTGCATGGCCCCGCGCGGACTGGCGGAACATGCGGCGCGGGTGGCCTCCGCCCTGCGCAGAGAAAACGGAGAAGAAGCGCGGCAAGCCGTCTCCATGATCGTTGGGCGCGACACGGAACGGCTGGACTCCCGCGGCGTGGCGCGGGCCGCCATCGAAAGCGTGGCGGAAAATTTGATGGACGGCGTCTTTTCCACCTTGTTCTGGGCCGCCGCAGGGTGTTTGATAGGGGGCGCTCTCGGCGCGGCCGCCGCCGCGCTCGTCCACCGCGTCTTCAACATCCTGGATGCCATGTGGGGAAAGAAAAACGAACAATACAGACACTTCGGCACCTTCGCCGCCCGCACGGACGACGCCCTCAACTTCATTCCCGCCCGTCTCATCCTGTCCTGCATTTCCCTGGCGGCCCTGTTCCTTCCGGGCGCCTCCTCCTGCCACGCGCTCACCGTGGGCTGGACCTTCCGCCGCGCCCACGCCAGCCCCAACTCCGCCTGGAGCGAGGCGGCCTTCGCCGGGGCGCTCGGACTCCGCATCGGCGGCCCCGTCTCCTACAAGGGCATGCCCGCGGACTATCCCTGGATAGGCTCCGGACGGAAAGAAGCCACGGCCGGCGACCTGGACCGCGCCATACGGCTCATGTGGCTCACTACGGCCATGGGCACGCTCCTCTTCTCCCTCATCCTTGCCCTTCCCCACTTGCAACCATCATGAACAAACTGCACATACCCCCGCTGGACGAACAGGCCGCCAAGGCCGCCCTGGAACATCAGAAAATCCTGGCCAAGCCGCCGCTTGCGCTGGGAAAGCTGGAACCGGTAGCCATCCAGATAGCCGCCATGACCGGCAACCCAGCTCCGCGCCTGAAAAACAAGGCGGTGGTTCTCTTCGCCTCCGACCATCACATTGCCGACCACGGCCTCAGCCTGACCTCCACGGACGTAACGTACATCCAGACGCGCAACTTCCTTCAGGGAGGGGGAACCATCAATGCCTTTACGCGCAATGCCGGAGCACGCCTGACCGTGGTGGACGTGGGCGTGAACTACGACTTCGGCGACCTGCCGGGCCTCGTCAAAAGAAAAGTCATGCACGGCGCCAATGATTTCAGCAAAGGTCCGGCCATGACCCGGGAGCAGGCGCTGGAATGCCTGCAAGTGGGCATTGACATCGCGCGGGAGGAAAAAGCCAGGGGGCTGGACATCGTGGCCGCCGGGGAAATGGGCATCGGCAACACAACGCCGTCCTCCGCCATTGTGGCCGTTCTCACGGGAACCCCGGTGGAAACGGTGACCGGGCGCGGCTCCGGCGTCAAAGGAGAAGTCATCCGCAAAAAAATAGAACTCATTGAACGGGGAATCGCCCTGAACAAGCCGGACCCCGCCGATGCCATCGATGTGCTCGCCAAGGTGGGCGGCCCGGAAATAGGGGCCATGGCGGGGCTGATGCTGGGGGCGGCATCCCTGCGCGTTCCCATCGTCATCGACGGTTTCATCGCCGGGGCCGCGGCGGCCATTGCCCAGGGAATCCGCCCGGAGGCGGCCCGGTACTTCCTCGGCTCCCACAACTCCGCGGAACCTGGGCACAAACTCATCATGGACCACATCGGGGTCACCATGTACATGGACCTGGGCCTCTGCCTGGGAGAAGGCACGGGCGCGGCCCTCTTCTTCCCCGTGCTGGACGCCGCCACGCGGGTTCTTTCAGAAATGAAGACCCTGCCGGAACTGGACATCACCGTACCCCGCTAATACTGTACCTCTCCAGATGACCGTCATCACCGCCATCCGCTCCGCCTTCGGCTTCCTGACCCGCCTGCCCGTGGGGCCGTGGCCCCTGCAAAACAACCTGAACGGAATTTCCGCGTGGCTTCCGCTGGTCGGCATTGTGGTGGGCGGACTGGTCGGAGGACTCACCTTCCTTTCTTCCCTTCTCTTTTCCCCCCTCCTCTGCGGGGTCATCGGCTGCGCCTGCTGGGTGGCCGTCACGGGCGGTCTGCATCTGGACGGCGTGGCGGACTGCGGGGACGGCCTCCCGGTGGAAGTCACGCGGGAACGCAGGCTGGAAATCATGAAAGACTCCCGGCTGGGCACCTTCGGCGGAACGGCCCTCTTCTTCAATCTGGCCTTCAAGGCGGCCGCCCTGGCCGTGCTGGCGGCCTCCGGTTCATGGCTTCTCCTGCTCACGGCCTGCATTCTGGCCGGACTCCTGGCCCGCAGCCAGATCTTCATCGCCATGCGTTTTCCCGGCGCGCGGCCCGGCGGCATGGGGGAAGCCTTCAGGCAGGGCACGCGTCCCGTCCACGCCCTGATTGCCGCCGCCGTCACCCTGGCCGCCTGCGTCCTGGCAGGCTGGTCCGGCCTGTATGCCCTGGGAGCCGCCCTGGCCGGTTCCCTGGCCCTGCTCCTGTATGCCCGGCACAGGCTGGGCGGCGTCACCGGGGACGTATTCGGCTGCACCGTGGAATGCACGGAATGGATTGTACTGCTTACCTTCTGCACCGCCCTATGACCCCGCATAAATGCAGCGTTCCCGGCCTCAACATCGGCTGCACCTCCTTCATCATCCCGGACTACTACGTTCCCGCCGTCAGGGAATGCGTCCGTTACGCGGACGATATTGCCCTGCTCCTGCTGGAGGCGGGAAGCAAGGGGGAAAGCCTCATCACCCCCGCGGAAATCAGGGAACTGGGCCGCATCGCCAGGGATGCGGGAGTAACGTGGAACATCCACCTGCCGACGGACGGAGGATTCGCCACGCCCGAATCCTCCCTCCGGTACACGGAAAACATCATCCGCACCATTGAACTCACCCGGGAACTGGAACCTCATACCTGGGTCATGCACGTGGTCACAGACCACATCCCCGGACCGGACATGCGTCCGTACCTGACGGAGGAGGAAACGGAAAGAATCCTCCGCTCCCTGGAGCAAATCACGCCCTATCTGCCCGCACCGGAATACCTGGCTCTGGAAAACCTGGAACGCCATCCGACAGACTATCTGGACGGGCTGGTCGCCGCCACGGAACATTCCCGCTGCTTCGACATCGGCCATGTCTGGAAGGAAGGGCTGAAACCGGAGGAACTCCTTCCCCTCTGGCTGCCGGACATCCGCATGTGCCATCTGCACGGACTGGAAAAAAGGGACCATAAATCCCTACACCACATGCCCGCCCCCGTGCTGGACGCCCTGCTCCACCCCATGTGGGACATCAGCTTCCCCCCCCTCATCACGCTGGAAGTATTCAGTCTGGATGACTTCCTGAACTCCCACCAGGCCATACTGGAATCCTATCAACGCCATGTCTCCAAACACTGACACCTCCAGCCCCCGCATGACGCTCGTCGTAGGGGGCACCAGAAGCGGCAAAAGCCAGTACTCTGAAAAAATCGCCTCCGGATTCGGGAAAAAAATCCTGTATGTTGCCACGGCGGAAGTCTGGTCCGGCTCCGGCTCCCTAGAATACCGCATCCTCAAGCACCGTGAACGCCGCCCGCAGGAATGGCCCACGCTGGAATGCCCGCGCAACGTGGCCGCCACCGTGCAGGCGTCCGGTCTGCTGGAACAGGTGGACGGCGTCATTCTGGAATGCGTCACCCTGCTTGCCTCCAACATCCTGTACGACCAGAAGGACCCTGCGGAATACCTTCCGTTCCAGGATGCCCTGATCCGGGAAATAGAAGCGTTGAAGGAACTCATTTCCCGGTCTCCCGTACCGTGGGTGCTCGTCTCTTCGGAAACCGGCATGGGCATTGTCCAGCCGGACCCGGAAACGCGCCACTACTGCGACGGTCTGGGCATCGCCAACCAGCTTCTGGCAAAAAGCGCGGATGAAGTCTACTTCATGGTGGCGGGGCTCCCCGTCACCGTGAAAAAGTGACTGATGCTCAACTCTTCAGCGCAATATACCTCAATACTCCCGGACAAATCCTGCCCAGCAGGAAATAGATGCCGCTGAGAAAAACACGCCCGCACAAGTCATACTATTCACAGAACTGTGATGAGTGGAAATATGCTGGATCATCGTGAAAAGCATGTCCAGAGTCCGCATAATCTCCATCCTTGGACTTTACTCCATTACCTGCACCGGATAAGGACGGTCTGATGCCCGCACTCTACCACCGCGATCTGCGCGGAGAAAACAGCGTGGGCATCGACGGCTACTTCACCTATGGCCTCATGGACAACGACGCGGACGGCACGCCCAGCTCGTCAACGCCGGGCTGAACTGGGCCATCTCCGGCGCCTGGAGCGCCGGGGCCTTCTATCATCTGGAATGCCGGGAAAACATGACCAACCAGAACGTCACCGCCACCGTGCGCTATTCGTTCTGATTATTTTGAAAAGTCACACGGAGGGAATCCACAGCGGATTCCCTCCGTTTTTCCGAAACGGCCCCACATTCATTCCACAGTAAATTCTTGACTCTCTCTGCCGGTTGATGCTTAATCCCTGCACTGCATATGCCGACGTGGCGGAATGGTAGACGCGCTCGACTCAAAATCGAGTTCCAAAAGAGTGTGGGTTCGAGTCCCACCGTCGGTACCAACTTTTCCATATCGCAAGTTACTGTTTATCAGTGCTTGCGATTTTTTCTTTCTTGAAAGTGCAAGACAGATTGCAAGACACGAAAACGGGTTTTAAAGGCATTGTCTTGCAGGGAAAGGGTATCAAAAGCCCTCCCCCGTGTGAACAGGAGAGGGCCGGCAAGTGTCTCCGTGCAGGAAACGGTTCAGACAAGGCCGACGAGGCGGTTGTACTTGCGGTTGGCTTCCATGTGCCGGGGATGGGGCGGGTCATCCAGAGCGGCATAGTCCGGGTGGTTGGGATCCGTGAGCATGGCGTGGGCTTCTTCCGCGTTGCTGCGGCCAGGAGCGGCGTTCTTAGCACCCACAAAGGAGTCTTCCCCAGTGGCGCTCATCAGCGCGTGCAGGAGCTTAAATCCCTTGGGGGATTGCAGTGGAGCCATGTCTTCCGCTGTGAGTCCCGCCTTGACCTCCGTGCGGTCCGGCGTCACGTCCACGGAGTGCCCGCAGCCGCCCAGCAGCGCGGACGCCGCATAGGCCGCCCCCCGCCAGGACCACCCACAGGAGGCGTTCCCACCATTTCAGGCCGGTTTTGGCTTTGCTTTTTTCGTAGGCATCTTTTATGCCCTGCTTCCCCGCCTCAAGGGCGGCCTTCTTTTGTTCTTCCCTGATGTTCATATATTTCTATTCTTGTAAGATATTCATAGTCATTTTGCCGGCCAATTATCGAAAACGCCCGTGCTAGAATAACGCTCCAATCCGCTATGAAGAATATTCGCTCGCCCAACAACCACACTATGTTTCAACGTATCGTTTGCCCAAAACAAAACTCCGGCTCTGAAACCGTATGCAATTCCCGTATACTCGGCAATTTTAATCCATTTCCTGGAATTATGGGTATTGTCAGCCATAATCACCACACTGCCGTTCCTGCTCCCCGGCACGCAAACGAATTTTTTATATGTGGAGAAATTTTCCCCACCATAAGCGGGCCATTGGATCATATCGTGGTAGTTATCCCGAAATACATGCAAATGCTGATTAGTCACCATAAAAACTTGGAAATCGAGTCCCTTAAAATCTGGCTTGAAATCTGGCGATATCACTTCATCATAAGGATGGTGGTGCAAATTAAAATTGGTATCATCCCCAAAATTCCAATAACATGCAACTCCCGCGAGCTGATGATTGCTCGTGCAGCCAATAGTGCTCACTCCCGCGGAAAAAACATCCGCGCGCGGGCTAAACTGAGCAAAACCACCCGGCAAGTCGTTATTTCTCAGATTGTAATTGATACGTCGCCTGCCTGAATCGGTTCCATTTACAAAGGAAAAAGATTCAACATTGTCGGACTTTTTTGAAAATCCTTGACTATCTTCATCGTGTACGTCGCCAAGAAGCGCATAGGCATTGTCCATTTCGGCGGCAGCCAAAAGCTGCAACAAAGATAGCCCATTTATCGTCAAATCATTATTGACTGCTATAGGCCCATTGAACGTTTCAGTTCCCTCGTGCGTGTTGTCGCCCGTGAAGGTATTGGACGCTCCCGGAATGTTGCTTGCAGCATTCCAAGCAGTACGTTCTTCCTCCGTGATGTGCACGGTTGTGTTCTCGGTGTGCTCGTCCAGCCCATCCTGCGTGGCCACCACGGCTCCCTTCGTATTCCGCGCATTCCATTTCTCCTTTTCTTCCTGGCTGACATGAACCGTCGTGTTGGTTTCGTGGGCCGTGAACGTGCCCGTATCCACCTTGCCGGAAAGGGAGGACGCATCCGCCTTGGCATTCCAGGCAGTGCGTTCTTCCTCCGTAAGATGTATCGTCTTATCTTCTGCATGGCCGGCAAAGTCACTCTGCGCTGCCACCAGAACTCCGTTTACTGTATTAATGCTATTCATTATTATTTATTGTTTGTTATAAAGTAGTTGAACAACTCCACTGCCGTCCCGTCCACGATCGTGAACTGCGAATAATCCCGACTGGAGATAAGCCTGCGTCCTCCCCTGGGCATTGACTGCTTCCACGGTCAACATGACTGCATTCCTGGATTCCAGAGATAGTTCTCCTTCCTCCACAGGCGAGCTGATGATCCGGTCCGGCCATACCGCTATTTGAATTTTTTCCGATTCTCTGGATAAAACGTCAATGTGTGAAACCACTTCAAAAAAGTTTCCGTCTGTTTCACAGAAATATCATCCTGTGTGAAACGTTGTGACTGACAAATCCGTCTCCATCCGGGAAAATGGCCGGCATGATGAACTTATCCCATACACCGGGCGTGGGGAGCTGTATCTGTAATTTTTCTTTATCCCTATTTTCCAATCAGTTAATTGTGCTGTATAAGTCTGTATTATTCGTCCAGAATAGCCTCTCCATAGTAACGCAGCGTATTAATAACGTCCTCCCATTCCCTTTTGGCAAATATAAACTCCTATCAGAAATTTCCCCGGACTGGACCAAACCAAAGAACTCCGGAAGAATCTTGTAGGAAGCGAGGTACTCGGTTCCTTCGTCAAAACCCGCCGGCCACGCCCTAGAATACTTTGCAGTACCAGGCACGGCCATTCTCCCTCAATCCAAAAATCTGTGGAATGGAAAAGGAATGGCTGGAATGGGTAATAAAACCGGGCGCCCGATCCCATCGGGTCAGCCGAACAAACACGGTGTATTGATTGCCAGAGGATACACTGATCCTGGCTTCAATCCATACTTCACATAATCTTCAGGTACGGCAAAGAGGCCTTCATCCAATTTCCTGTAATCCGGACTGAAAACAATATTGCTGAAAGCAAGTGAAACAAAATTATTATTCCCGGCCAAGATCCCACGAAATAGGAATGACACAGCTGGTCAGACCTTATAGGAGTTGTTCTCGCAGTCTCGACTTTCTCCCGGCACAAGTTATTGTTTATCAGCAATTGTAGTTTTTACTTTCAGACACTGCAGTACATGGAGACTATTTTTATCAACACTAAACCGGGATATATGCGGAGATGAAAGGCCCTTCCCTGCGTGAACAGAAAAGAGCAGCAAGAAAGTGTCTCCATGTTCAAAACGGAGCAGACAAGACTAGAGACGGCTGCATTTACCGCTGGCTTCCGTATGGATAGTATTCATGTCGTGTAAAGTATCGGTTCTTTCTACATGGAATATGACATGAATATGGAAAAGGACGTCATGATTTTATAACGCCTGAGGATACCATAACACCTGTCAAGAGACTAAGCGATCCGTCAGCCCAGTGGGAACCGTCTTGGTGGCCCAAGTAGAATGTGTTCACACGCACAGAAAAGTATTGTGAGTTAACTGCTACGCCATCCTTCCCGGAAATCGTGACACCTGAACAGGCGTCGCTTAAAATGATATTGCCCTCCGTTTCCACCACAAAGGCGCGTCCGTTTACTCGAACAAAACTCTCGCCTTCTCCCCCCAAATAAATATCACCTTCACGTGAGGCCAGTACGGGAAAGCCTTTCTCATTGCGCAAATTGATCGGCCCCTGGTAATTGCCCAAATCAACCGTAGATCCATGTGCAGCCACATATTCGGCAACATATGTCTCCATCTCGGCACGCGAAACGCTGCTGGCCGCTGCGGAGTTCCATCTTTCACGCTCTTCATCGGTGATATGAACCGTAGCATCGGTCTTGTGAACCGTAAAGGTATCCACATCCACTTTGGATGCCAGTTCGGAAGTATCCGCCTTGGCATTCCATATGGTACGTTCTTCTTCTGTCAGATGAATGGTTTTGCTCTTCGCATGATTGATAAAATCACTCTCTGCTACCAGCGGAATTCCATTTACCGTATTCATTCTCTTCATGATTATTTTCTATTATTATTATAAAGTAGTGGGAAAACACCACGCCCGCTTCATCATCATGGCAGATTCCGAATAATCCTCATCAGTGAAAAGTATATCCTTTTCCTGAATCGATTGACTCGACTAACTGATAGAATTAATTGGTTCACTGGTTTCTGAAAGGGATTCTTCCCTTCCGGTGTTAAAATTATCTTGAATCAGCCAAATTCAGACTTGGAATGCTTTCCATTCGCCGGATGAAACGGCATGGAGTAATGCCACTTCTCTAAAAGTCTCTGTCTCTCCCGCGGAAATATCATCCTGCATAAAACGTTTATGCTGGATGAATCTGCAGGACTGCACTTATTCAAATAAAAAACTGTAAATTCACTTCGAATGCGGGAAGCCACTCAAATTTCCCAGGACTTCAGCAATTCCCGGCGCAAACATACCGTGCAATCTTTAATGGCCGTGATAGGCCACGTCTCTTTTTTTGACAGCCTCCTCACCACATGGAAACGCTGTATCATGATGTCCGTTCTCTTCTCCATCTTCAGCTGCCGTCCCGGGCCTTGAGCAGAATGGACTTCACCGGGATAGTTGCTCTAAAATCAGATCGTGCAAATCCCCTTGGAAAAGCCATGTCTGGAAATCGTTCAAAAACGGAACTATCTGCGCAGGTAAAACACAAATTAGGGACAAATAATTACAACACTCTTGAAATAAGAACATTAAAAATAATTTCACTTCATTTCTCTTTTTCCCAAGAGATATAGTAATTCATTAAACAAAAACATTATAGGGAATTTCCCGGGAATTCTCTACCGAATAAAAAAGACCAGACTCCATAATAATCTGAATATTTGACAGAGAAAGAATGTCTTATCAATATGCGGACGACGCAGACAGGCCTTTCCTGCCTTCCCGGCTCAACAAATGGCTCGAATTCCCGTGTTTCAAGAAGTACTAGAAGAATATATGAATCCAGCACCAGCCCTTTCATTGGCAGAAAATGTGGCCAATAAAATCAAGCAAATGATTCTTAGCGGAAGCCTGGTCAACGTATTGCCCGGAGAGCGGGAGCTGGGCAACAGATTATCCGTGGGCCGGGAAACGGTCAGGAAGGCATTGACCATTCTGGAAAAAGAAAACTGGATTGCCCCTGCACGGATCAAGGTGCCGAGACGTATTCTGAAAGCCGCCACAGACAACATGGGGCCGGACGCCTGCTCCTTCCCTGCCCAGGAAAAGAAAGCCACGATCGGTTTCCTGACCTCCCAGCCGCTTAAAAGACTGGCGCAAAGCGTCCTGGTAGAAGTGTACACCATCCTGAAAATTCTGGAGGAAGACGGAATCAGCGTGCGCATCTTTGAAGCTCCCTGGCTTCTGGGCAACAATCCGGACAAACGGCTTGCCAAGCTGGTAGGCAAATCGGAATGCGTCTGTTGGATTCTCCACCGTTCCTCGGAGCAATCCCAGCTCTGGTTCAAGACGCACGGCATTCCCTGCATTGTCCGCGGCACTTCCTATCAAAGCAGCAACCTGCCCTATCTGGACCGTCACTGGGCCGCTACCACCCATCATGCGGCACGGCATTTATGGAACAAGGGGCACAGAACCGTAGGGCTGTGCCTTCCGCCGGACCCTTTGAAAGGCCATCACCTGATGCAGAAAGGCTTCTTCGGTTTTTCGGAACAGGGCTGGAACCCCGTCCTGATTCCCACTCCGTTTGAAACCCCCGCTTTCTTCGAACACCTGACCAAGGCTTTCAAGGAGCATCCGGACATGTCCGCCCTAGTGACTACGCGCGGCAACCAGATCATTCCCATCCTTTCCTATGTGGAGGCCCGCCAGTTGAGTATTCCCGGCCAGCTCAGCCTGGTAAGCCTGACATATGAGCCTTTCATGGAACGGCTGTTCCCCGCCATTACCTATTACGAGGAAAATTCCACCAAAACGGTCCACAAGCTCATCCGGATGCTCCGTTCGCTGATCTCCGGCAAACATCTCAAAAACATCTCCGTCATTCCGGAACTCCATCCGGGGCAGTCCGTCATCCAGCGGCCCGTGCCGGCATCCTCCTGACCGTCTTGTGCCCGCTTTCGCTCCTGTAAAAGCCGGGCAATTAAGCGGCCTGTCCCTGCCGGCTGTTAAAAAGAAAAAAAGCGTCCGTCTCCCTACCGGATGCGGCGGCAGGCTCTCCACATCCATCATGCCCCGTTTCCGGTACGGGGCATGATTCAGACCACGGAGCTCCTCATCCCGTTCTCCTGCGGCACTTCCCTTTACCAAATGCTTTATCCTCCTCTGAAAAAGGAGCGGAAAAGTCCCGGCGCCCGCTAAATCCCGCATTTTCCGGCATTGCGGAAACATACCCCGGAGACTGATAATGTTTGACATCCATCCGGGGTGCGGATAGGGTCAAACTTGATTTTGTTCCCGGCGCGGAAACACGGCGGCGGAGGCGAAAACAGGCACTTCTCTCATCCAACATTCCTCCATGAACGCATTAAAAGGAGCATGCATCATCGGGCAGTCCGGCGGTCCTACCGCCGTCATCAACGCCAGCGCTTTGGGAGCCATCCAGGCAGCCCTGCAATGCGAGCATGTTACGCACGTGCTGGGAGCCGCCAACGGTATTGAAGGAGTGCTGAACGAACGCCTGTACGACATGGTCCAGGAAGACCCGGAAGAACTGGAATTGCTGAAATACACCCCAGCATCCGCCCTGGGTTCCTGCCGCTACAGGATGGCTGATCCCTCCGTGGACGATGCGGACTACCGCCGTCTTCTGGAAGTGTTCCGCAGGTATGGCGTGCGTTATTTTTTCTACAACGGCGGCAACGATTCCATGGACACCTGCAACAAGATTTCCAAATTCATGCAGCAGTCCGGGTATGAATGCCGCGTCATCGGCATCCCCAAGACTATCGACAATGACCTTTACGGCACAGACCACTGCCCGGGGTTCGGTTCCGCCGCCAAATTCATAGCCACTTCCTGCATGGAAGTGCACCAGGACTTGCGCGTGTACGACAAGGGGCGCGTCACCATCGTGGAAATCATGGGCCGCCATGCCGGTTGGCTGGCCGGCTCCGCCGCTCTGGCCACGTATGCCGGAGCCGGCCCCGACCTGGTTTACCTGCCGGAAGTCCCGTTCAACATGGAAGAATTCTGGCAGGACGTCAATGACATTTACCAGCGCAAGGGAAGCTGCATGGTGGCCGTCTCTGAAGGGGTACGGCATGCGGACGGCCGTTTCATTGCGGAATCAGGGGATAAGGATGTCTTTGGCCACACCCAGCTGGGCGGACTGGGCGCCATGCTGGCGGAATCCGTCAAAAGGCAGACCGGGGCCAAGGTCAGGAGCATTGAACTCTCCCTGCTCCAGCGTTGCGCCTCCCACGTCGCCTCCAAAACGGACATTGAGGAAGCCTACTTGGCCGGAAAGGCCGCTGTGGAAGCGGCTGTGGCCGGACAAACGGACAAGATGGTGGCTTTCGAGCGGAACACGGAAAAAGGACAGTACGTCTGCAAGACCAAACTGATCGGCCTTACGGACGTAGCCAACGTGGAAAAACTGGTGCCGCGCGAATGGATCAATGCCCGCGGCAACGGAATGGAGCAGCCGTTCATCGACTATGTTCTTCCGCTCATCCAGGGGGAAACGTGCATGCGGAAGGAACATTCCCTTCCCCGCTTCGCGAAGCTCAAAAAAATCCAGGCGGAACCGGTCCGGAACTGACAATTTTCCTTTTCCTCCGGTTTTTTCCTTATAAGGGAGGAATCCGGAACACATCCAGTCGTTCCGTACCCCGGAGCGGTCCTTTCCCCGTACCCCTTTTCCAGTAACCGGGCGCGGAGCCAGTTACAAACGATACAATGCGCAAGCATCATCAGCCTCCATGCCTGACTACCTGTTTCAGCATTTTTACTCCACTCTGGCCATCATCGCTTTCCTGCTCGCCACGCTGATCCTCCACCACTACAGCAAACGCGGCAGGGAATGGATTCCGGTACGCGCCGCCCCATCCGGCTGCCTGGCGTTCGTCATCCTGCTTACGGTACTGACCTTTCTCGCCTCATGTCTTTTCTCCGCCATTCGCACGGGGGAAACCTGGGAAGAAGCGGTTTTCATGCTGGCACGGCTGCTGGCGCTGGCGGGGGCCTTGGCCGTTATCTCCCGGCTGACGAACTATTACATGCGCCGTGACGGCATCAAAGACACGCTGAATCCAGGAGAAAGCGCGTCCTGGCTGGCCTACCGCCTCCGGAACCGGGGAATCTGCCTGTTTCTGCTCATCGGCGTCATTATCTTTATCATCGACTTCTTCACGATTTCACTCCCGGTTCCGGAACTGCCGCCGGGCTCCCCATTCCTGATATCCACGCCCGTTCCCCTGCTGGAGGAAAATGCTCCGGAAGTCCGCATTTCCTCGCGCGTCACCAACAGGTTCTTTGGAGAAAGCGATTTTGATCTGGTCGTCCGGGACACGAATGGACGCAGACACGTTTTCCCTTCCATCCTGATCAACCCCGGAGGAGCAAGCGCCATCACCATCTACAGACTGCGGCCTGCCGGAGACCGGAAGGACAGCAGCCTTATCTTCACCAATGAAATCCAGATATGCCTGCTCAATCTGGCTACAATGCAGGTCAAGATGCTGAGAGGCTCTTCCTCCAATTATCCGTCTGCGGAACCGGAGGACCTGCACGGCCCGGACATTGAAAACCGCCTGGAAATCATAGGACTCTATCGCGGACACTCCTGCATACCCGGAGTGGAATACACCCAGGAGACACGGGCCAAACTGCTGAAAAACCTTCAGGAGGTGGAATAATGACCGGAACGTCCCAAAAGGATGATTGACACTTCGTCCCCCGCCCCCTTACTCTGCCGGAAGTCAAATTATTGACAGCCATGATTAAAATCACTGCCAAAAGCATCGTCAAAGCAGGAGCCAGGGACCAATTTATCGCTACAGCAAGGGAACTGGTGGAAAAAAGCCGTGCTGAAGCCGGCAATATCTCCTACCACCTGTACGAGGACATGGACGATCCCGATATCCTGACTTTCATTGAAGAATGGAAGGACCAGGCGGCCGTGGACGTCCATGCGGATTCCGAACACTTCCAGCACATCATTCCTCTGCTCAGCGACATGGCGGAAGAAGCCATTGAGATTTCCCTGTACCGGGAAATCCTTTAAGGACTGAAACGGACCATTGGGGCTTTTTCAAGAGGAACTTTTCAGGGACGGGAAAATAGGCAAAAAAAAGGCGCGGAATGCGCCTGCAGACGGTTAGAAGCCGGTTTCGCGGCAGGGCAGTATAAAAAAACCTTACCGTCCCGAACAGGTCTTTGAACGTGACACGAAGCCCCTGACCATGCAGATTGGAAGGCTGGGTAACAAGTCTGAATGTCTGCACCTGACTGTTACGCTTTGCCCTTAATCCTGTTCCCCGTTTTCGGCGGCGAAATGCCACGTCAAAATCCTGCTTGTCAATGATTCCAGGGTGGATTTTTTTCGCTCCCTTTGCGGAAAAATATTATTCTCCATCCACAGGCTGGACAAGTGGAACGGATGGAGAAAATATAACTTCCCATTGTCTGAAACGGGTGAATTCCGTATCATGATTATCCAATTCGCTTTTGGCGGAAAAGGCGTATAACCGATCATGGCTATACCAGGACAGTTATAATTGCAGGAGGTGATTTTCTTATGGAGACGAACATTCATTACGTATTTGGAAAAGAAGACTTATTAGATTGTGTTAAACCCTTGTGGCAAGAACTCAATAAGCTACATCTTGATCAATCACCCTGCTTCAAGGACTTTTATGCTAGCAATACTTTTGAAACAAGAAAAGCGGCTCTGCTCTCAACTGCCCGGAAAGGTCAATTATCTATAATCCTGGCCTGTGACGCGGCTACTGTTGTGGGTTATTGCATTGCGAGCACCGTTGGTAACACTGGCGAAATTGATTCAATTTTTGTCTCCAGCGGCTATCGAAAAATGGGGATAGCCGGTCATCTCATGGACAAGGCATTGAGCTGGCTTAAGGAGCGCAAACCTAAAAACATGGTTGTCAAAGTAAGTGCAGGTAACGAAAAAGTTTTTGGATTCTATGCCAGGTATGGATTTTATCCCTGCTTGACGGAGCTACAGATGCTTCCTGATTCATATAATAACCCACGGCGGAAAAGGCGTGCATAAACAGCAACCTGAAACAGGGCGGCAGGACAGATGTTACCCATCCCGCCTCCCTGGTTTAGTATTCCATGTCCAGCGCCCTGCGGGGTTGCTGTTACCGCTTGTCCCTGCGGCAAGATACTGTAAGCGCTCTTCAAACTCCGCTCCGTCTTCCCACATATGCGTTCAGCCGCCGCGTCCGGTGTTGGTGCCGGCATGGGATCAGCCCCTTTTCCTTATCCGGTTGGCGGTGGTATACTGCTTCTTAGAAAACTTCCCCTGCGCGTCCTTTCCCGCCCCGTCTGTCTGTGCCTCCTGTGGAGTGGACTGCCTGTTTTATTCGGGATGTCCCCGTTCCCTTACGGTACGCCCCCTACCTGTATTTCCCTCTTTCCCGCAAAAAGGAAACGCCCCGTCCCTTTGCAGGAGACGGAGCGCCGGAGCTTCGCATAAGTTTACCGTCAGAACGCGAAGCATCCACACCCGGAGCCCCAGAAATCGGAATATTTGGGACGGGAGGCATTGGCCATCCCCTCCATCAGCATGAAAGCGGAATGCATGCAGCCATGTTCATGGCAATGGCAGGAATGCTTGTGCTCCTGCTGGAAGGGTACGCCGGCCCTGGCCGCCTTTTTCGGATCCAGGGGCGCTCCGTAACCGCCAAATACCGCAATCGGCGACCACTCCGGCAGCACCGGAATGGGTTCCGGATCCAGATCCTTGAACGGACCCGTGGCATAAACGATCCTGCCGTCCATGATGGTCAGCACGGACTCGATCTTCTTGATATCTTCCTCCGGAACGGTGAAATAATCCTCGCTTAGAACGACCATGTCCGCAAGCTGCCCGGGGGCGATAGCTCCCTTCTTGCCCGTTTCCGAGGAAAACCAGGTACTGCCCTGAGTGTACAGGCGCAGGGCCTCCTCGCGGGAAAGGCAATCTTCCTCACGGTACATGCGCGCTCCGCCCACGGTCTTCCCGGTGGTCAGCCAGTACAGGGACACCCAGGGATTGTAGCTGGCCACGCGGGTGGCATCAGTGCCGGCTCCCACGGGAATGCCCATTTCCAGCATCTTCCGGACGGGAGGCGTATGTTCCGCCGCTTCCTTGCCATAACGGTCCATGAAATATTCCCCCTGGTAGGCCATGCGGCATTGCACGGCAATGCCCCCGCCCAGTGCCTTCACGCGTTCCAGGTTCTTTTCGTCGATGGTCTCGCAGTGGTCGAAGAACCAGTGCAGCCCCTCAAAGGGAATCTCCCGGTTCACCTCCTCATACACGTCCAGAAAGCGGGAAATGCTCTCATTATAGGTGGCATGGAGGCGGAACGGCCATTTATTGGCGGCCAGCAGGCTGACTACGCCCTTCAGTTCGGACTCCATATCTGCGGGAAGGTCCGGCCTGGGTTCCAGAAAGTCTTCAAAATCCGCGGCGGAAAAAACGAGCATTTCGCCCGCGCCGTTGCAGCGGTAATAATCGTCCCCCTCCCCGGGTTCCGTCATCTTGATCCACTTGGCAAAATCCTCCTTCTCTTCCTTCGGCCTCTGGGTGAACAAATTGTAGGCAATGCGCACAGTCATTTCCCCGCGCTTGTGCAATTCTTCAATCACCTCGTAATCCTCAGGATAATTCTGGTAGCCGCCTCCGGCGTCAATGATGCTGGTCAATCCCAGACGGTTGAGTTCCCTCATGAAATGGCGGGTGGAATTGATCTGGTGCTCCACGGGCAGCTTGGGTCCCTTGGCCAGCGTGGCGTAAAGAATGGTGGCATTCGGCCGGGCAATCAGCAGGCCCGTCGGGTTGCCGTCGCTGTCGTGCTGGATTTCTCCGGCGGGAGGGTTGGGCGTATCCTTCGTGTACCCGCAGGCCCGCAGGGCGGCCTTGTTGAGCATGGCGCGGCAGTACAGGTGCAGGACGAACACGGGCGTATCTGGAGCCACTTCATTGATCTCCTCCAGCGTGGGCATGCGGCGTTCGGCAAACTGGAACTCGCTCCAGCCGCCTACCACGCGCACCCATTGGCCGGGAGGGGTTCTTCTGGCCTGTTCCTTGAGCATGCGGAGGGCGTCCGCCAGGGAGGGAACGCCGTCCCAGCGCAGTTCCATGTTGTAATTAAGGCCGCCGCGGATGACGTGGAGGTGGGAATCGTTCAGGCCGGGAATGACCGTTCTCTTTCCGGCGTCTATGGTCTGGGTATCCGGTCCCTTGTATTTGGCGATGTCTTCGTCGGAACCGACAGCCAGAATTTTTCCATCCTTCACGGCAACGGCCTCGGCCATGGTGCCGCGTTCATCCAGCGTCGCTATTTTGCCGTTTGAGATCATCAAATCGGCGTAAACCTTGTCATTATTTTTCATTGTTTTCATTATGGTTAGGGATTGTTTCCGCAGCCGCTTCCCCCTGCCTGCTGAAAAGCCAGGAAGAAAGCATGCGGCTGATCAGAGGCATGAATACCCAGGTCAGCAGAGCCACCACGCAGGCATTGAACAGGAAAAAGGAAAGCCATGCGGGCAGTCCGTGAATCAGGTCTCCCACAGTAATATTCAAAAGAAAAATGACGAGGCAAACCCCCAGATAGGTAGCCACCGCCGTCTTGTAGCGCGGAGGCGTCTTCATGGGGCTGCCCGGCTGGTTCAGCCACGCGTCCAGCCCATTCATCTCCTGCATGTCGGGTTCGCCTTCCGTGTGGGCTCCCAGCAGCTTCATCCAGCGTTCATACTCAGGAGAGGAAACCAGGGCCTTTCTGGCGGCGGCATTGGCAAAACGGTCCACTACCACATATTCCCCGTTCCCGTCGTTCGGCCTCAAAACGCTGATGCCCACATGGCCGGGACAGGTCAGTACAAAATTGACAAAATCCCTCATGGCATGCTCAAACTGGGCTTCATGGCCCGGCAAAATGTGCCGGCGCACGACTACAGTCACTTCATCGGAAGGGTTCATGGCCTCCATGCAGTCTTGGTGTTTCCGGGGCTTTCCCCGCGGAAAGGCCGCAGAAACGGACTTTCCGGCAGGGGAGAACTCCTGGATCAATTAATTATCATGCTTCACCACCTGCGGGGACACCGCAGACTGGGGAGCGTGGTGAATCATCGTGTAGGCGTATTCCACGCCCACGCCGTAGGCTCCGCCCTGCTGCTTGAGCAGGTTCATCAGGGCATCGTAATGTTCCTTGTTCTTCCAGTCGCGCTGGAACTCGAGAAGTGCGGCAATAGTCGTCAGCCGGGTTCCGCCCGCCTGGGTAATACGGGAAAGGGCGGCCTTCTGGGCATCACGGGAGGTGGCGCCGCAGCAGTCTTCCACCACGTAAATGTTGTATCCGTCGCCCATCATTTCAATGGCCGGCCAGGTGACGCACACTTCTGTCCAAAGACCGGTAAGCAGGATATTCTTGCGTCCCGTCGCCTTAATGGCCTTGCGGAACTCGTCGGAATCCCAGGAATTCATGGAGGTGCGTTCAATCACGTGCTGGCCGGGGAACACGTCCAGCAGCTGCGGCCAGACATACCCGGAAAAGCTTTCCGTTTCCACGGCGGTGATGATGGTGGGCACCTGGAACAATTTGGAAGCCTTGGCCAGCAGGGTAACGTTGTTGATCAGGTCCGCCCGGTTGATGCTGGCTACGCCAAAGGTCATCTGGGGCTGATGGTCAATGAATACCACGGCAGTATCTTCCGGGGTGTAAAGCTGATGATAGTGTGACGACATGAATGACATCCTATGATTCTCCTATATCTATATTTATGGTTGTATCCGGGATTCAAACGGTCTTTTAAACTGCATCCCTTGCCAGTTGGAGAAAGGATTTGGCACATTTGTTGATTTCATGCCAGAGGGTGACGCAGGAACAAATCCGGGAAAAACAGCAACTCATGATCTGCAAGCTCTTCCGTCCGTGTCATACCACAGCGGAAAAAACGCTCAAAAACACCTCCCCGGAATCCCCGTCAAAAAGAGAATCCCGGATCATCGCGCCGCAGGAACAGCGGAGAAACCATGCCTCTGCCGCCCCCTCCGGCAGCCCTAACGGGTTTCCCCGTAATTGATGCCCCGTGCATCCAGAATCTCCACATACCTCTTCAGGCGCCTCAGGAAATCCGGATAATTCTTGTCTTCCTTCCGGCTCCATCCCGTTTCCGCATAAGCGGCTATGCGCGGGAACACACGCCGTTCCAGCTTGTCCGCATCCGGAATCCATTCCGTCCACACCTGGCATCCCAGCCCCAGGACCTGGTCATGATACCTGGGTTTTAATCCGGGGAAAACGGGCTCAAAGGAATAGGACTTGGACAAGGGCAGCTTCTGCTCATCCTTGTTGATGTAGGTCATGCGGGAAGTGGAATTGACCACCTGGTGGCCGTCCTCGATAGCCTTGGTGGCGATCTTGTCGGACCCGTACCAGAAATGGATGATCGCCTTCGCGTCCAGCCGGCCCAAAGCGGCTCCGTGCCCCCCGTCATTGTGAACATCGGAACCCAGGATTTCATTCCAGCCGATCGTCCTCACTCCTTTTTTGGCGAGCATCCCGGAAATGCGGTTTGTAAACATGATCTGGAGGTCAGGGAACGTCCTGATGCCCTTCTTCTTCATGAACGCCTCAATGTGGGGGACGCCCTCCCAGTACTTCTTGTAGCGCACTTCGTCGCCGCCAATGTGGATGATTCCCCCCGGAAAGAGGGAGGCCAGCTCCGTCATCACGTCCCCGATAAACTGGTAGGTGCGCTCGCTGGTGGGGTCAAAGGCCGCTCCGTCATTGAAGCTGACGGGAATCTCCGGCAGGGGACGCGCCGAAAGCTTCAGCTCCGGATAGGAGACGATGGCTGCGGCGGAATGGCCGGGCACGTCTATCTCGGGCACGATGGTGATATTGCGCTCCGCCGCATAACGCACAATGCGCCTGATCTGCTCCTGCGTATAAAAGCCTTCATGGGGTTTCCCGGCATACTTGCCGCTCCCCCAGGTTTCCACTTCCGTATCCTTCCTTTTGCTGCCCACGGACGTCAGCTTGGGGTACTTCCTGATCTGGATGCGCCATCCCGCATCATCGGACAAATGCCAATGCAGGATATTCATCTTCAGCAGCCCCATCTGGTCGATCAGCTTCTTAACCTCTTCCTCGCCGAAAAAATGCCGCGCCTCGTCCAGCATAAAGGCCCGCCATGAAAACCGGGGATAATCCAGCATGGAAAACGGCTTCTCCGCCACTTTCCAGGCCACGGCGGACTTGTCCGCGCTGCTCTGGAAAAAGGCTGGCGGAAGCATCTGCGCCAGGCTCTGCCCGGCATAATAGACGCCTCTGGGGGAAGCGGCGCGGATGGAAATCAGTCCGGGCTTTACTTCCAGCCTGTAGGCCTCCGGCCCGTACTGCTTCAGGGAGGCATCCTTCTCAATGCGGATGGCATTAGTTCCACCCGGCCCATCCAAAGCAAGCCCGGTTCCCTGTGCTAAAAACTGCTGGAGAAAATGGGCCTGCTTCTGGAATCCGGGGTCCTTTTCCCGGCAGACGACGCGGCTTCCGGCATCCAGAATGACGCCCCTCTCCGGCCCCGTTTCTCCATACTTCACGGAAACGGGCCGGGGAATGATCTGCTCCTGCCCCTGCGCGGCCATGCAGGCCGCGCCGGAAAGCATCAGCACGAAAAAGGGGCGGAAAAAGCGCATCATGGCGGCCATGATACACATTTTCCCCTCCATGTCTTTCTCTTTTCCTCCGTCCAGGCACAAAAACCCTTTCCGGACAGTTCTCCATGACACGCCGGCACCGGCAAACAGCAGCCGTGCCGCCATCCCTCCCTTGCCTTTCCCCTCCGGGCGGCGTACGATGGGCACCATGAAAAAAGACGACGCCCCCAGCCTGTTCGCCGCCTTTGCGGACCGTCCCCTGGCGGACCGCCTGAGGCCGGCCGCACTGGCTGAAATCGTGGGGCAGGACCATCTTCTGGGGGAAGACGGCCCCATACGGCGCATGGCGGACTCCGGCAAACTGACCAGCTTCGTCCTGTGGGGGCCGCCCGGCTGCGGAAAAACCACGCTGGCGCGCATTCTGGCCACGCGCACGTCCATGCACTTCGTGGCGCTTTCCGCCGTCTTCTCCGGCATGGCGGACCTCCGGAAAGCCTTTGACGAGGCGGCCAAACGCCGGGAATACGGGGAAGGCACCCTCCTGTTTGTGGATGAGATACACCGCTTCAACCGCGCCCAGCAGGACGGCTTCCTGCCTTATGTGGAAAACGGCACCGTCACGCTGGTAGGCGCTACCACGGAAAACCCCTCCTTTGAACTCAACAGCGCCCTGCTCTCACGCTGCAAGGTCTTCGTCATGCACGCTCTGGACGCCGCAGCGCTGGACAGCATCATTGAACGGGCGGAATCCCTTCTCCAGCGGAAGCTGCCGCTCACACCGGAAGCCCGCGCCACCCTGGTGGACCTGGCGGACGGCGACGGCCGCTACCTCATCAACCTGATGGAAAGCGTCTTTGACCTGTGCAGGCCGGACGACGTCCTGGACACGGAGGCCCTGCTGAAAATCGTCCAGCAGCGCGCCCCGGTGTACGACAAGGACAGGGAAGGCCATTACAACCTGATCAGCGCTCTGCACAAATCCCTGCGCGGTTCGGACACGGACGCGGCCCTGTACTGGGCCGCCCGCATGCTCCAGGGCGGGGAGGACCCCCTCTACCTGCTGCGCCGCCTGACCCGCTTTGCGATGGAAGACATCAGCCTGGCGGACCCCGCCGCGCTCCAGATAGCGATCGCCGCGTGGGACACGTACGAACGGCTGGGCTCTCCGGAAGGGGAGCTGGCCATTGCGGAACTGGTCATCTACCTGGGGTGCGCCCCCAAGTCCAACAGTGCCTACACTGCATGGGGAGCCGCTCAAAAAGCCGCCAGGGAACACGGCTCACTGATGCCGCCCGCGCACATCCTGAACGCCCCCACCAGGCTGATGAAGGAACTGGGATACGGAAAGGACTACGCCTACGACCACGATGCGCCGGACGCCTTTTCCGGACAGAACTACTTCCCGGACAAAATGCCCCGCCGCCAGTTCTACAAGCCGCCGGAACGGGGATTTGAACGGGAAATCAACAAGCGGCTGGCCTACTGGGACAAACTGCGCCGCCAGCGGGCGGAAGAGGATTCCGGCAGTTCCGGCACGCGGAGAGGCCGGAAAAAGCCCCCCGCTCCGGAGGAACAGGAACCATCATGAGGCATCCGCCGGCCATACGGCCGCTTCCGCAATCCCCTGCCCCGGCGACAGCCGGATGCGGACATACCTGGCTTCGGCGTCCTCCGGACACGCTGCGGTCAGCTCCGTCCCGTCCTTGTTCATAACGGTTTTAACGTCCTTCCAGGTGTTGCCGTCCCTGCTGATCTGCACCACGGGAGCCTGCCCCTTCCAGACCCCGGCGGCCTTCACCTCAATCCGGTCCAGGCGGAATTCAAACTCCATGTCCAGCCGCCACCACGGCGCCTTGTCTTCCGCGGACGGCAGCCACGAGGAAGCGCCATCTCCGTCGGACGCCTTCATCGCATCCTGAAGGTTGGAGGAAGCGGAACAGGGCCGCAATGCCGCCAGATTCGCCTTCTCTCCGGTTCCGGACCGGCCATGCCGCGCCAGCTGGGCGTCCCTCTCCTGCGCAGTAAAACGCTTGTAGGGCCTGTCCCGCGTTTCCGCGCTCCTGCCCGCCACATACTCCGGGGCCTTCCGGGAAACGATTTGGAGGCTGTCTCCCTTCAATCCGGGGGAAGACGCCTTGATGACCGTTTTCCCGGCATAATAAGACCGGAACTCAATGGCTGCGCAGCCGTCAATGAGGTCGATATCCGTTCCGGGCGTGAACGTGATACTCTTGCCGGTGGGAAACTCTCCGGGGCCGGACTCCACCGTGAGCGTCACCGGAACGGCATTTGCTATCTGCCTCCCGGAGGCATCCGCCACCTTCACGGTGACGTGTACATCATCCGTGCCGTCAGCCGGGCTGATGGTCTTCTTGTCCGCGGACAGCTTCACCTGTGCCGGAGTTCCCTTCACGGGCCATTCCGGCGGGGGAATGCGTTTGAACTCATTCCTGTACCAGTACCAGGCGCGCTTGGGGATGCGGAAATAATCCACAATGCCCATGCGGCCGCCGGATGGCCAGATGCTGCCGTGGTCAAACCCGCACCAGACCGCCTCCCCCACGCGCCAGGGATAGCGCACTCCCGCCTCCTTGTCCTTCTTCATATCCCCCCAGCCCGGCGCGTACGCTCCCGGCCTCTTGCAGCTCACGGAACCGTATTCCGTCACCATGCTGGGCCTTCCGGGCGTCTTCACGCGTGAGCCGTCCCCGTTGAAAGCGGCCAAGTCCCCCAGTTTGTCAAAATTCCCGCGCTGGCCTCCCCCCGCGCACACGGGGCGCGTCGGGTCCAGCTCCTTCACCAGCGCGATGAGTCTGGAGCACAGTTCCCTGGACTCCTGCGCATGCTGGGTGAAAAACGGCTCATTGCTGATGCTCCAGATGACGATGGAAGGATGGTTCCGGAATTGCAGCACCATTTCCCTCACCTGGCGCATGCAGCTTTCCTCAAACGCGGCGCGGTCCTTCTCTTCCGTGGGGTAGGCGTCGCAATTCCAGTACCTGTTGTGCTCCTTGAACCCGCCCATTCCCCAGAAAATGCCTTCATTCAGCATGCACATGCCCTCCCGGTCGCAGGCGTCCAGAAAAGCCTGGGAATGGGGATAATGGGAGCCGCGGATGAAATTGAACCCGGCGTTCTTCATCAGCAGCACGTCACGGCGCGCCCCGGCGTCCGTCACGGCGTCCCCCCATCCTGCGTGGTCCTGGTGCACATTGGCTCCTTGCAGATAAACGGGCTTCCCGTTAATCAGCATGCCCCGGTCCGCCGTCAGCTCCAGGGTGCGGAAACCCAGGGGATTTTCTGTCCGGTCCAGCGTCTTTCCCTTCTCGTCCACCAGCTCCGTCGTCACCCGGTACATGTTGGGAGCTGACGGGCTCCACAACCTGGGAGCGGCCAGCGGAGGCAGGTCCGTTTGAACGCGGTCCGCCACTCCCGCGCCCAGCTTCACGGACTTCTCCCCGCGCAAAACCACACGGCCGCCCTTCTCCTCGCGCACCGTATGGCGCACGGAAAACTTCTTCATTTCCGGGGAATCATTCTTCACCTCCGTCAGGATGCGCACCTTCCCGCGGGCAGACGTTGCTTCCGGCGTCTGCACCCAGACGCCGTGGGCCGGAATATGCACGGGGGAACACACGTGCAAATGCACGTTCCGGTACAGGCCGCCGGAAAAGGTATGCTCCCCGGCCCGCGGGGCGATGCGGGGACTCCAGCGGTTGTCCACGCGCACCTCCACCCAATTCTCTCCGGGATTCAGAAAAGGCGTCAAATCCGTCCGGAACGCCGTATACCCCCCTTCATGCGTTCCCGCCGGCTTTCCGTTCACAGTCACCTCCGCCACCTGGAAGGCTGCGCCGCAATCCAGAAAAACCTTCTGCCCCACCCATTCCTCCGGCATCACAAGCTTCTTGCGGTAGGAACCGCGCCCCGTGTAAAAGGAATCGGACATGAAATAGGGCAGGCTGAACGTATGGGGCAGATGCGCCGTCCGCCAGCCGCTCTTTCCGGGTTCGTCTTCCAGCCGGAACTCCCAGCCGCGGTTCCAGACCATCCTTCTAGTGACAGGAGGGGCTTCTTCCCCATATCCCGCTCCGGCCGCCGACACGCACAATGCGGTCACTCCCAGCACGAATGCAACAGTCTTCAGCATAAAAAAGTTACTACCTTATGTTCCCTTTTCTTTCAAAGAAAAAACATTTCCGCCTCCGGGATATTCTTCAAAAAGTCAGATACGGAGGAAACGGAAAACGTTGAGAAATGAACACCGTTCTTCAACAAATCCGTAATTCGTCTTTCACGAACTTCCCTGACGACAGGAATGCCTCCTTTAACATGGCCATGAAAACGCCCTGCCGGGAAAAACGGCCGCCAGCATTCCCTCCGGGTCCGTTCCGGAGACGGAGACATACCCAGGAACGGCAGGCCGCGCACCCCTTCCGGGATGCGCGGCAGGAAAGTGCCTTTATCCAAGATCACGCCGGCTCGTCCATCACTGGGTAATGATATTCAGTTCTGCCACCGTGGCGCTCTGTTCCCCGCTTCTGACGGGGGACTTGGCATCCAGCTTGAAGTAGCGAGCTTCCACGGGCTTCCCGAAGTCGATACGCTGTACGGCCGGATCCTTGCGGATATAATGGTAGGTGAACTGCCCCTTCTTGACTTCCTTCCAATTCTTCCCGTCGTCGGAGATGGAGAAGGCGTACTGGCTGATGAGCCCCTTGTCCTTGTCCATTCTGGGCGTGTAGATGAATCCGGTGAACTTCATCCTGGTACCCATGTCCACGGCGATGGAATGGGGGAAGCCCGGCAGGCCGTTGGTGTAGGAAGTGTGCCAGTAGGTGTCCGGCTTGCCGTCAATGGCGAAGTGGGCGAACCCGGTATCCGGCTCTTCCGAGGAAGCGCTGAGTATCTTCCATTCGGCCTGTCCCTTGATGAGGGGGAACTGCCGTTCGTCGGGAGACGTGGGGGCCGCACTGCCGGGTTTTCCGGCTGCGGCCCATGCCCTGACATTGCCCTCCGGAAGCTTGAAAGGCTTTTTGTAAACCTTTTCCGGCCCTTTATTGACGGAATACTTCATTTCCACGCCGGGCGTGGAAGAAGACAGGCTGACCATGCCGTCCCCGTCACGCTCGATTACGGGGGAATGGGGCACCAGCAGGCCGGAGCGGGCCAGATTCAGCAGGCCGGACGCGGGAGCCAGCACAAAGCCCAGGGGCGTTGCCTCGCTCAATGTCTGGTATTTCACCAGCGGGCGCGGCCCGCAGGAAGAACCGCCCAGCCCCATCTGGAAGGCATCCAGATTCACGATCACCTTGTTCTTTTCCGGCAGCTTGTCCAGGCTCTTCGCATTATTCAGTTCCCTGGGAGTATAGCGCAGAATGGAAACTTCCAGAGGCGCCCCGGGAGAGGCGGCCCCCACCCACAAAGCCGGGGCGGACTTGTCCTTGGACAGGGCTACCCAGTCCGTTTCCATGCGGTTGCCCATGTCCTGCGGGCGGGAATAGGCAAAGAACATGTCGTCCACGGAAGTCCGGAACAGGTCTTTCCAGCAGCTGGTGCGGCGGTCCCTGTAATTGTCCCACGGCCCCAGTCCCAGATATTCCACCTGGTCGTACGCCGCGGGCATGCCGAAGGTGAAGCCCAGCCTGAGCAGTTCCTCGCCCTTGGCGGAAGGATAAATTCTGGCGGAGGCATTGATGATGCCGTTGCCGAAAACGGTCCAGGTAATCCGGCCGGACAGGGAAAGTTCGGACCCCTTCGTCTTGAACTCCGCCGTCACGCGGGCCACGCCGGGGGAAATGACGGAGGCCTGGACATCGGAGCATTCCATCTTCATGTTCTGCATCTTCATCTTCCCCTCCACCTTGCTTCTGATCCAGGAATCGTTGTCCACGGGGGAGCGGTAGGCCTGGAGCGTCACCGGATAATCCGGCAGGATCAGGTCCTGCCCGCCATACCGGAGTGCGGAAAGCATGCCGTCCTTGAAAGTAGCGGTAAAGCCTTTCCCCTGCACCACCAAGGGATTCCCCTTCCTGACGGAAACGGCGGGGAGGGAAGCCGGAGCCTTGACGGCGGGAACCTTGTCCGCCGGAGCCGGGAACCATTCATAGGCTTCACATTCATCCACCACGTGTTCCAGCTGGCTGGCCGACAGCATCTTCACGTCTTCCGGCAGCTTGTACCGGGCGTCCGCCAGGACCATCAGGGAGCCGGACTTCATGGCGGCCGAAGGAAGGCTGACCGTCACGGACTTGCCGGGAGCCACTTCCGGCAGGGGCACGCGCTCCACGGCATGGCCGCTGCCGGGGGTGAGTGAGACCAGGTAAAGCGTATAGCCCTTCAGCGGCTTGTGGAAATACTTGTTGCGCACGGTCAGCTTGCCGTCCTGGCGCTCAAATGCCATGTACTGGTACACTTTCTTCACCTCCTTCGTCTTGGCCGTGGTGTTCCGGTTACCCAGAATAATGCCGTTGTCGCAGAAATTGGCCTGGTTGGGTCTGTCTCCAAACATGCCGCCGTACGCCTGGGTAACGCCCTTGAACGGCGCGGGCTTGTAAATGCCGTTTCCCACGGGATTGGCGCGGAGAGACTGGTCCACAAAGTCCCAGATGGCTCCACCCACCATGCGGGGGGAGGACTCGAAAGCCTCCATGTACTCCTTGAAATTGCCCAGGGCGTTCCCCATGGAATGGGCGTATTCGCACACAAAGAAAGGGCGGGAGGTTTTCTCTTTCCCCCAGTTTTCCACCCGGTCCACGGGCGGGTACATGGCGGAATCCATGTCCACGGCCTTGTGGCCGTGCGGGAATTCGCAGTAATGCAGGGGCCGGGTATTGTCGCAGGCCCTGATGGCCTCGGAGGCCGCTACAAAGTTGGGGCCGTTGCCGGATTCGTTGCCCAGGGACCAGAAGACGATGGAGGGATGGTTCTTGGAGCGGTGAACCATGCTCATGTTGCGCTCCACGTGCGCCTTCTTCCAGGAGGGTTTCCTGGAAATGTCCATGCCGCTGTTGCGGATGCCGTGGGCCTCGCAGTTGGCTTCATCCATCACGTACAGGCCGTAGCGGTCGCACAGGTCGTAGAAATAGGGGTGGTTGGGATAGTGGGAACAGCGCACGGTGTTGATGTTGTGCGCCTTGATGATCTGCACATCCTTCTCCATCACCTCCCGCGGAATGGCGCGGCCATAGTCCGGATGGGATTCGTGGCGGTTGACCCCCTTGAACTTGACGGCCTCTCCGTTGACCAGCACGGCGCCGTTGTCAGCAATTTCCACGGTGCGGAACCCGATGTTGACGGAACGGGAATCCTTGCCGTTCAGGGAATAGGCCACCTTGTACAGATTGGGCGTTTCCGCCGTCCACGGCTTCACGCCGGGATATTCCTTTTTCAGGGAGACCTGCACTTCCCCTCCGGCGGGAATGGCAGGCACCGTGAGCGTGCCGGAATCCAGCCTGCCCCTGTTATCCGTCTTCACGCTGCCGGAACCGCTTTTGCCTTCCCAGTTCAGATTGGTGGAAACCCCGTCGATGGAATATTCCAGCTTCATCCCGGCGGGAATGTCCTTTTTCCCGGAATTGCGGATGGTGAAGGTGCCATCCAGGATGCCCGTGGTGTAATTCTTCCTGTCCAGCCCGGCTTTCAGGAACAGGTCGCGCACGTGCGCCTGCGGCTGGGAGAACAGGGTCACGTCCCGGAAAATGCCGGAAAGGCGGAGGAAATCCTGGTCCTCCAGATAGGAGCCGTCGCTCCAGCGGTACACTTCCACGGCGATGGTGTTCCTGCCGGGCTTCACATACGGCGTCAAGTCAAACTCCCCGCCCGTATAGGAATCCTGGGAATATCCCACCTTCCGGCCGTTCAGCCAGACATAAAAGGCGGATTCCACCCCGTCAAACCGGATCATCACCTGCTCACCCTTCCAGGAGGGGGGCAGATTGAAATCCCGGCGGTAGGAACCCACGGAATTGCGCTCCTTGTATGCCGGCCAGTTCTTGGGCGGTTCTCCCGTCACTTTGGGAGGATTCGGCTTGAAGGGATAGGGAACATTTGTGTAGATGGCGGTTCCATAACCGTAAAGCTGCCAATTGGAAGGCACCTTGATCGTGTCCCAGGAGGAGACGGAATAGGTAGGCTTGTAAAAATCGGCAGGACGCTCGTCCGGTTTCATGGAAAACTTGAATTTCCAGTCTCCGTTCAAACTCATGGTTTTGTCTGCCGCCGGGAGAACGGCGGCGCGGGGCGCCTCCTTGTTGATTCCCGTTACCTCTTCATTTTCCCAATCCGGGGCCTCTCCCAGCAGGGGAAGGGCCGGCCCCAGGCACAGCATGGAGAACAAAAAAGCCCGTGCAGATTTCATATGGATGCAGTCTTGCAAGCTGGATGCTTATTTATATTTTTTAATGGACGGGTCCTGATAGCGTTCAGAGCCTTTTTCCCCCTCCTTGCCGGGTTTCAGCGTCCACTTGCAGGAATCCGTATAAGTCTTGCCCCCGATCGTGGCCGTGGCCGTAATGGTATTGACGCCAGGCTTGAGGGCCACCTCGGGCCAGACGGCGCGCTTGAGTTCATCCGGCCTGGCGCTGCCCACAGCCTTGCCGTTGACGCTCAGCTTCACGGAGGAAGCATTGCTGTACACCTTTACGGGCACCGTTTTTTCCGTACGCTCCGCAAACCTGCGGGATGTGATGTAAACCGTGGGTTTGGGACTCCAGTTGGCCTTGTAGAAGAAGTAGGCGTCCTTGGGAGTCTTGCGGTCGTAAGTCACCAGCCCCTTGTCGTTGATGCCGGGATTTTCCCCCTCGAAACGCGCGGCGGACCCGAAGTCGAACATGTTCCAGACAAAAGAGCCCCATACTTCCGGGCGTTCCTTGATGCACTTGTAGTTGATTTCATGCGCATGGGCCTGCCATTCCTCCGGATGCCAGAATCCCGTGGGAGATGGACGCTTGGGGGGATTTTCATGCATGCCGATGCTGGCGCCATGGCCGTACTCGCTGATGGCGATCCCCCTGGAGGCATGGTCGCGGATGAATCCGTTCAGGTTCCCTTTCATGGTTTCCGGGCCGCCTCCGTACCAGCCGGGGTAGGAGTTAAAGGCGATGTGGTCCGGAATATTGTTCAGCTTTTTGCGGCCCGGCTGGTTGGTGGCTCCCACCGTCATGCGGGTAGGATCCGTTTCTTTCACGAACTTGTTCAGTTCAATCAACTCCGCCTCCATGTCCACCCCCTTGGTGGAAGCCTCCGGCTGGTGGCCGATTTCATTGAAAATACCCCACATGCAGATGGAAGGATGGTTCCAGTGCTGGTAAATCATTTCCCTGGCCTGGAAACGGTTGTTTTCCCGGAATTCGGGAGTGTCCCGCACCAGGTTGACGTTGGAAACCTCAGACCAGACGATCAGTCCCGTCCTGTCGCACAAATTATAAATGTTTGTGGAAGCAGGATAATGCCCGGTTCTCAGGCCGTCCGCCCCCATGTCCGCAATCAGCCTGATATCCTGCTCTTCATCTTCCGGAGACAGGGCCCAGCCCTTGCCCTTTCGGTCCTGGTGGCGGCTGACGCCCTTGATCTGCATGGTTTTGCCATTCAGAACAAAACCCCGCCCCGGATCAACGGAAACGGTTCTAAGCCCCAGCGGCTGCACCATCTCATCCGTCTGTCCGTCCTCCGTCCGGATGGAAACCTTCACCTGGTACAGATACGGGTTTTTAGTGGCGTTCCACGGCACGGGATTGGAAATGGCCAGCATGACGGGGACCTCCAGGCTTTTCTTTTCCTCTGCAGAGGCCTTCACCGTCTTCCCGGCCACTTTCTTCCCCTGCTTGTTCAGAATTTCCACGGCAACGGTCACATCGCCCTTGGCTTCGGCAGAATTCAGCAGGGTTTTCACTTCCACTTCCGCCTTGGACTTGTCCAGGGATCGGGTGGTGATGAACACTCCGGGAGAAGCGTAAAAGAGGGGGTCAATGCAGACCTGGTCCGTCTCAATCAATTCGATGGGGCGGTACAGTCCGCCGAACATGGAAAAATCTCCCCGCTGGGGCGCGATATGATCCCGCTGCGTATTGTCCACCATAACGGAAACGGTATTGCTCCCCTTTTTCAGCAGGGACGTGATTTCATGGCAGAATGCGGTAAACGCCCCTTCATGCCTGCCGGCTGGCTTTCCATTGACGGATACCTCGGAAACGATGCTGGCCCCCTCTCCCCGAATGAAATACCTTTTGCCCGGCTTGGGAGCCACGGGCAGGGTGCGGGTGTAAACAGCAGGACCGCGCTTGTAAACTCCGCTGTCAACGGATTTGGCGTCTCCATTTTTCCCTTTCACGCCGTCGGCGGCATCCGACGCATTCCAGGTATGCGGCACGGTTACTTTTTCAGAAGGGCCTCCGTCAAAGCGGTAATCCCAGGAACCGGTCAGAGGATACACTTCACGCGCATCCGCCATTGCCAGGAGAGAACCCAGAGCGCAGCACAGGCCAGCGCATGATACATTGAGAGAATGAATTCTGATAACCATGGTAAGGATAATAAGTCTACTGCATACGTTCCCTGCCGTCAATATCTTTCATGATGCCGGACTGGCATTCCGCCAGGGATGTTTTTTACCGGAATAAGCGTTCCGGCGGCTTTCGGCACGGAATGAAGGAAGGACGGCGGCTTCCAACATTTTTCCCACTGCTTCCCTGGAACCTTGGATTTTCCGATCGGATCAAAGAAACCGGAAGTAACAACATAACCTTGTTGGTTACGCGTTTTCCGATAGAAAACATAATTTTTCTTTACTATAAGGAATGCCTTTTTCGTTAAACCCGTGTTTGTGACAACACGTGAACCAATATGAGAAAAACACCGAAAACGAATAAATTGCGATATGTTGGAGCCGCGCTCCTGGAGGGAGAATCCGTTACTCTGATTCAGGCAGCGAGGCTGGTACTGGAAATCAAGGAAGCCCTGGGTGACGAAATTTGCACCATCAACAGATGCCGGGAAGTCGTTTCCCTGGGGCTGAACGCCATCAAAAACAAGCACCATACGGTCAGCTTCGGGACGGCGGCGGTGGAATGCCTGCGTTCCAAAAGCCACCGCAGGCCCCGCACGCTGACGGACATCAGGAGCATCATCCAGAAGCTCAAGAAAAGCAATCCGGAACTGGAACAGACGCCTCTGCGGAACATCAGCGTGGAAGACTGCCAGAGCATCCTGATGAATACCTTCACCACCTCCCGCCAGAGGCACAAGGCAAGACTGATCCTGAGCGGCATTTTTTCCTTCTCCGTCAAGCGCGGCTGGTGCGATGAAAATCCGATTCTGAGAGTGGACATGCCGTTCCTGAAGGAACAGGAGATCCCCGCCCTGACATTGAAGGAGGTGACGCTCCTGCTCAAGACATGCATGGACGAATTCAACGGAAGCTGCGTTGCCGGTGCGGCCCTGATGATTTTTGCGGGCATCCGTCCGCAGGAAGTGGAGCGCCTGCTCTGGGAAAACATCGCCATCCGGGACGGTTGCGTAATCCTGAATTCCAAACATACTAAAACAGGCGGAGCGCGCCACGTCACCATTCTGCCCGTGCTGGCCAAATGGCTCAAATTCTGCCGCGACAGGACAAAGCCGGGCCCTCTCACGCCCATTTGCCCGAAGGGATGGACGATCAAGTGGCGCAAAATCCGCAGAAGAGCCGGATGGGGCAGCAGGAAGAGATCATGGATGCCGGACTGCCTGCGGCATACCTACGCCAGCTATCATGCCAAGCATTTCAAGGACTACAACCTGCTGCAAATGGAAATGGGGCACCGCTCCTCCTCCCTGCTCCGCACGCGGTACCTGAACATGAAGGGGATTTCCGTCCAGACGGCCAACCGCTTCTGGGCCCTGACCCCGGCAAAGGTGATTGAGGAAATGGAGGCCCCGGCGGAAATGTCCCAGTAACCGCCGTTCCGGCAGGTACGGAAAAATCCGCCGCTCCGGAGCAACACTTTTCCCTACAGTTCGTAATAGGTATAGCCATTCAGCCCGGAACGGAATATTTCCAGGGCCCGGCGGCGTTCGGACGGCGTGATTTTTCCGGAAGCTACCGCCTGTTCCGCAAAAATGCGGAACCTGTTGACGAGCTCCTTGGGATCATATTCCACGTAGGAGAGCACGTCCGCCACCGTATCTCCCTCCACCTCATGCGTGTAGACGGGGCGGCCGCCTTCCAGATGCACGCCGACGACATTCGTGTCCCCCAGCAGGTTGTGCAGGTCCCCCAGGGTTTCCTGATAGGCGCCTACCAGGAACACGCCGATGTAGTAATCTTCCTCGCCGGGCTTGATGGCGTGCAGGGGAAGAGCCGTGGCTACGTCTTCGCGGTCGATGAAATGGTCGATCTTCCCGTCGCAGTCGCACGTGATGTCCGCCAGCACGGCCTTGTTCGTGGGCCGCTCGTTCAGCCGGTGGAGCGGCATGACCGGGAAAAGCTGGCGTATGGCCCAGGAATCCGGCAGGGACTGGAACAGGGAAAAATTGCCGTAATAAAAATCCACCATGGAACAGGAAAGCTCCCTGAGGTCTTCCGGAATGGTCTCCATCTCCGCCAGCATCCGGGAAATGCGGCTGAGGATGTGCCAGTAATACGCCTCTCCCAGCCCGCGTTCCCGCAGGGTGGCATTTCCATAAAAAAACTGGGCGCGGAGCTGGTCGCGGTAATAGCAGGCGTCATTATAGCATTCCTGCATGTTTTTCCGGGCCAGGGTCCTGTCCGTGTCCGCAAAGGCCTTGAGCAATTCGGGCGCGTTTTCCGGCAGCTCCGGGGGCGGTTCCTCCCCTGGGGCGCTGGTCACGTCCAGCACGTTGAACACCAGTACGGAATAATAAGCCACCACGGCGCGGCCGGATTCCGTCACCAGCGTGGGGTGCGGAACCTCGTACTTGGTGCACATGTCCCCCACCACTTCCACCACGTCACGGGCGAACTCCGCAATGGAATAGTTGCAGGAGGAATGGAAATTTGTCTTGGAACCGTCATAATCCACGGCCAGGCCGCCGCCCATGTCCAGCGTCCCCAGCGGAGCCCCCTCCCTGACCAGGTCCACGTAAATGCGGGCGGCTTCCGTCAGCCCCTCTCGCACCACGGAAATATTCGGAATCTGGGACCCCTGGTGGTAATGGAGCAGCTTCAGGCAGTCCAGTGCTTCCATCTGCTTGAGCTTGTCCACCACGTCCAGCACCTGGGCCGCGTTCAGGCCGAAGACGGATTTGTCCCCGGCGGATTCATGCCACAGGCCGGATCCCTTGGCCGCCAGCTTCACGCGAAGGCCCAGATTGGGGCGGATGTCCATCTTTTTGGCGCGGGCGAAGATGGCGTCCAGCTCGGAAGGCATCTCCAGCACGATGAAAATGTTCAGCCCCATCTTCTGGGCGGTCAGGGCCAGGTCGATGAACTCGTCGTCCTTGTAACCGTTGCAGATCAGGTAGGCGTTCGGGTTGTGCATGTGCGCCATGGCCGCGATCAGTTCCGGCTTGGAGCCGGCTTCCAGCCCGTAGTCGTACTTGGTGCCGTATTCCGCGATCTCCTCCACCACCTGGCGCTGCTGGTTCACCTTGATGGGGTAGACGCCCTGGTAATGGCCCTGGTAGTCCGCCTCCTTGATTGCCTTGCGGAAACTCTCGTTCAGTTCCGCAATGCGGCTGCGCAGCAGGTCACGGAAGCGGAACAGGACGGGAACGGTCGTGCCGCGTTCGTTCAGTCCTTCCAGCAGGTCGCACAGGCTGATGTCCTTCTTTCCGCCGTCTTCATCATTCAGGCGTACGGTCACCTCCCCTTTCTTGCTGATCCGGAAATAGCCGTTGCCCCAGTCGTCAATGCCGTACAAATCTGCGGAATCATGATGGCTCCACCCCCGGACTTTCTGTTTAATGCCTTCTTTAGCTGCTGCCATGTCAATAAATCTGGTCAAATGTTTCAGCCCAGGCGGGCTTCAAAATCCTCATAGGAAAAACGGCGCACCGTCTCCACGGAACCGTCGTGCTTCTGCACGGCTATGTCCGGATGGGGCACGCCATTGAAAAAGGTGGTTTTCACCATCGTGTAATGGGCCATGTCGTCAAACACAAGCTCGTCTCCCGGAGAAAGGGGTTCCGCAAAGGAATAATCTCCCAGCCGGTCCCCGGCCAGGCACGTAGGCGCCCCCAGGCGGTAAGTAAAGGGCTTTTCACCCGGTTCTCCGGCCACGGCATAGCTTTCCCCCTCCATCACTACGGCGGGCTGCTGCCCGGACCGCAGGGAGGGATTCTCCAAAATCTGGAACACATCCGGCCTGTAGGGCATTTCCAGCGTGTCCGGCATGTGGGCAGAAGCGGAAACGTCCAGAATGGCGTGTTCCACCCCCTCGGAAGAAAAAACATCCAGCACCCGGCAGCGCAGCACGCCGGAATGAATGGCGACCGCCTCCCCCGGCTCCAGCCATACATCCACGCCGTAGCGGAAGCGGATGCCGCGCACCAGCTCCGCCAGCAGTTCCCGGTTGTAGCCGGGCTTGGTGATCCAGTGGCCGCCGCCCATGTTCAGCCAGGAGATCTCCGGCCGGGACAGAATGGAGCCGAAGTACTGTTCCACGGCTTTCAAAGTATCCGCCAAATCCTCCGCGCTCTGCTCGCACAGGGTATGGAAATGCAGCCCGGAAATGCCGGACAAGTCCGCCCCCTGCACCAGCTCCGGCGTCACGCCCAGGCGGGAACCGGGCGCACAGGGATCGTAAAGAGGCGTATGGCCCGTGGAAAATTTGGGATTGATGCGCAGGCCGCACTTCAATTCCCCGGACAGGAAGCGAGGATGCCCCGTCACCTCCTCCCGGAAGAAGTTCCACTGGGTCAGGCTGTTGAAATCAAGGTGGTCGGAAATCTCCGCCAGTTCCGCAATCTCCTCCGGAGCGTATGCGGGGGAATAAGTCAATACATGCTTGCCGAATCTGCGCCGGGCCAGAAGAGCCTCCCACAATCCGGAAGCGCAGCAGCCGTCCAGCAGGGGGCTCAGGCCCTCAAAACAGGGCCAGGTGGAAAACCCCTTCAGAGCCAGCACGACCCGGCACCCCGCGGCATCCGCTACCTCCCTGAGGATGCGGGCGTTGCGTTCCAATGCTGGCTGGCTGACGATAAAGGCGGACATGAAGCAACGACAACCTAAGCGATCTGCAACTATTTGCGAGAAAAATTTTAGTAATTTCCCATCATACCTTCAATTTAAGATATACCAAAGACTTCCGGCCCCGGCGGCCCGCTTCCCCGGGAAGCGGAACCGTAAAAAAACGCCATAAAACGGCACAACCCGCATTCTTTTCCTTGAAATGGCGTGGATTTTCCTCTTTTATAACACAACCATTGCGATTGCCATGACTAACATTCATCCCTTCACCACAGCAGCAGCCTGCATCCTGACCGCAGGGACAGCGCTCTTCACCAGCTCTTGCCAACCAACCTCTCCCGAGAGCTACGCCCGCCAGTTCGCCACCGCGCAGAACGTATCCGTGCACGGATACAACGGCCGCGAAACGCTGACCAGCAGAGTATATGCGGACTGGGGCGGCATGCCGGACAACGCGCGCCGGGCCATGACGGAATACATCAAGGGGGCCGAATGGAAAAAGGCCGACTACATCCGGCCTCAGTACTTCATCCAGGTGGACCGCTCCTTCTGGGTCATCTGCATGGACAACGACGGCAACCTCGCGGGCATCGTTCCCTTCCGTAACGGCAAGGACGCCCGCAAGATTTCCGTCAACAATCACTTCAACATGCTGGTCAACACCACGGACAAGGCTCCGGCCCTGGGCTACGCCATCCTGAAAAACCTGGCCTATGCCGACGGACTGCGCGTCAGCACCCGCAAGGCTGACGGACTGACCACTCCCATCCCGGCGCCTCCCGCTGTAAAAGTAGTCGTTCCGCCCAAGGAAGCCGCTCCGGCCGCCCCCGCCGGCAAACCTGCCGCCGCACCGGCCGCTAATGCCAATGCGGACGCAGACGCGGAAGATGCCGGCAACGCGGTTGAAACGCCCGACGACGCCACGGCAACCGACACGGAAGAAACTCCCGCCACGGATGCCCCGGCTGCGGACAATGCCGCCGAAGGAGACGCCCCCGCTGCGGACGCTCCCGCCGACGACTTTTAAGACAGCCGGCCCGCCGGGGAAGCATCCCTGAACAGGCACTTTGCATCAACAGCCCCGCCCGGTCTTCCGGAGCGGGGCTGTTTCCTATCCCCCCGAACGGGGATGAAAAACGGCACGGAGACGAGCCTCCGGATGAAACCGGGCGGGAACTTTGCACCTCCTTCAGACGCACGCCTTTCATGGCGTCCCGGAGTCCCGCAAGGAAAACGGCTTGACAAAACAATGGCGAAGTACGGCTCTTCACGTATGAAATCCGGAAGCGGAGGTGCAACATCCGGGGAAAAACCGCCATTCCATCCGCATGAAAAACGGCATGCCTTCCCAACCCGCTGCCGGAGATCGGAAAACATGCCGCGTATAGTATAAAGCGGATATGGCTCTCTCTATGCAACAACGCCGGAGAAGCACCAAGACCAGGATTACTTCACCTGGTCAGGCCACGGCACTGACGTGCCCTCGGCAACTCCCAGGGAATTTCCCTTCTTGTAAGTGGGCATCAGAGCCTTCCTCTCCCGGAGCAGCCTGCCCATCACGGAAGCCATCTCCTTCACTTTCTTCGGTTCCGCGGAAGCCAGGTTATTCTTTTCGCTAATATCCTTCCGCAGATTGTACAATTCAAAACTCTGGTCCCCGTGACGGTAAATCAACTTCCAGTCACCGCGCCGCAGTGCGGTGGAAGCGCCGTACTGCGTTGCCTGGCGGCTGCCTTCCCCCCAGTTGTTGGGCTGGTGGAACAAAAGGGGACGGTCGGCGGGGAATTGCGCCCCTTTCAGCAGGGGCACCAGGCTGAGGCCGTCCAGCTTCTGCGGTGTTTTCAAATTCCTGCATCCGGCCATATCGAGCAGCGTTGGCAGAAAATCGTCAATAATGACCGGCACGGAGCACCGGGCACCTCCCTTGGTGACTCCCGGCCAGGAAATAATCATCGGCTCACGGATGCCGCCCTCCATGCACCCTCCTTTGCCGAAGGAAAGCGGATAATTGGAATCCACGTTGCCAAGCCTTCCGGAGATGGCCAGCCCCCCGTTGTCAGACATGAACACCAGCACCGTATTTTTATCCAGATTGTTGTCCTTCAAGTATTTCATGATGTCCCCCAGGCTCTTGTCCATCCCTTCGATCAGGCCGGAGTAATGTTTTTCCCTCGGCGACCACGCGTGACCGTCCTGCGGGTCTTTATAGGCATCCGCAAACCTCTTGTCATACGCGCGTTCATCCAGCGGGGAATGAAGGGCATACTGGGCCAGGTACAGATAGAAGGGCTTTCCCGCTTCCTTGGGATTGTTCCTGATGGCCTCCAGCCTCTTGATGGCCTCCTGGGTCAGCGCCTCCGTCAGGAACACGTCGTCCTGGTAATAATTATTTTCATCCAGTCCGCGCACATGGTTGAAACCCTTTCCGTAATGCTTGGAGCCGCGATAATCCGCCGGATGTCCGATTTCCGTACCGGCAATATTATAGTCAAACCCCATGTTCAGCGGGTTGGAGCCTGGCGTTCCCTGCGTGCCGAAATGAGCCTTCCCGCAGTGCACGGTCACATAGCCGCACTTTTTCAGCAGCTGGGGCAGCGTGATTGCCGTGGCGAAGGGACGGGTCATGTTGTAGTGCATGTCCTCTCCGGAAATGGGGCGCTTCGTCACTCCCTTGGCGGGCGTTCCGACTGGCTGAAGACCGTTGAGGGCCCAATCCGGCGGCTGGAGATTCTTGCTATTCTGGTCTGTCGTCTGGTTTTGCTGCCTGACCCAGTTGGTCACCCGGTGGCGGCTCGGATTCATGCCGGACATCAGGCTCACGCGCGACGGCGTGCAGAGGGGGTGCGCATACGCATCCGTAAACGTCATGCCCTGGGCGGCCAGTTTCTCCATGTTCGGCGTCCGGTAGCGTTTATTCAGGAAAGTCTTGACCGGCTGGCCCTTTTCATCCGTCCAGAACGGCACGGACGTATCCTGCCATCCCATGTCATCCACCAGGAAAACAATGATATTGGGCTTTTTTCCGGAAACGGCATGGGAGGAATTCTGGGCCGACGCCCCTGCAAGCAGGGAGAGTACGCCGCAGGCGGCGGAGAGGAAACAGACTGTGAACTTCATGATTTTTTAGTTAATAACGTCAGGACAAACCTTTCAACGTTAAAATACGCATCCTGCGTCTCTGGTCTTTCTTTTTTTTCCGGAAAAAGGGATTGATTCTCTGAAAGGTCCGGAAACGCCTGACGTCGCCGGGGTTTAGACTTGATCGCCCCCCCGCCGGAGTATACATTCCTCCGCATCATGTCCGAGCGCAAGAAACCATATCCTTTTGACGTCTTTGAGCCCAAATGGCAGCAGATCTGGGACGAACGAAAGACTTTCAAGACAGGCAACCCCGGGGATGAGGGATTTGACGCTTCCCGGCCCAAGTGCTACGTGCTGGACATGTTCCCCTATCCCAGCGGCGCGGGCCTCCATGTGGGCCATCCGGAAGGGTACACCGCCACGGACATTGTGGCGCGCTTCAAGCGCATGAACGGCTTCAACGTGCTTCACCCCATGGGCTGGGACTCCTTCGGCCTTCCTGCGGAGCAATACGCCATCAAGACCGGGCAGCATCCGGCCATCACCACCTTCCGGAACATTGACAACTTCCGCCGCCAGCTCAAGATGCTGGGCTTTTCCTATGACTGGGACCGGGAAATCGCCACGACGGACCACGAATACGTGCGCTGGACCCAGTGGATCTTTCTCCGTCTTTACAACTCCTACTACAACAGGGAACTGAAAAAGGCGCGCCCCGTCTCCGAACTGGAGGCCCAAGGTCTCACCCGCGAGGAAATCGACCAGCGGCGCCTGGCCTACGTGGCGGAAGTGGCCGTGAACTGGTCCCCGGACCTGGGCACCGTGCTCGCCAATGAGGAAGTGGAGGAATGGAAAGCCAAGGGCCACCACGTGGAACGCCGCCCGCTGCGCCAGTGGATGCTGCGCATCACGGACTATGCCGAACGCCTGATTGACGAACTGGAGCCCCTGGACTGGCCGGAATCCATCAAGCTGCTCCAGCGCAACTGGATAGGCAAGTCGGAAGGGGCGGAAGTGGACTTTGAGCTGGGCGGGGAAACCATCACCGTTTACACCACGAGGCCGGACACCCTCTTCGGCGCCACCTACATGGTCCTTTCCCCGGAACACCCGCTGGTGGACGCCGTCACCACGCCGGAACGGAAAGAAGCCGTGGAGCAGTACCGCGCCCAGTGCGCCTCCAAGAGCGATCTGGAACGCACAGACCTTTCCAAGGAAAAAACGGGCGTCTTCACCGGCGCGCATGCCGTGAACCCGGTCAACGGAGAGCAGATTCCCGTCTGGATTGCGGACTATGTGCTGATGGGCTACGGAACCGGGGCCATCATGGCCGTTCCCGCCCACGACGAACGCGACTTCGAATTTGCCGGAGTATTCGGCCTTCCGGTCCTCCAGGTGGTGCAGCCGCCCAACGAAGATACCGACTGGCGCGGCTACTGCGGGTATGAGGGCACCAGCGTGAACTCCGGCTTCCTGACCGGGCTGCCCACGCCGGAAGCCAAGGAAAAAATGATCCTGTGGCTGGAAGAGCGCGGAAAGGGACGCCGCAAGGTGAACTACAAGCTGCGCGACTGGCTCTTCTCCCGCCAGCGCTACTGGGGGGAGCCCTTCCCCATCGTCTGGGAGGACGGCCGCCACCGCGCCATTCCGGAAAACGAACTCCCCCTGCTCCAGCCCGCCCTGGACGACTTCGCCCCCACAGGAGACCCCCGCGGACCGCTGGTCAAGGCCACTGAATGGATCGCCTACACGCCCACGGCGCACCGGGAAACCAACACCATGCCGCAGTGGGCCGGCTCCTGCTGGTATTACCTGCGCTACCTGGACCCGAAAAACAGCGAACGCTTCGTCAGCCGCGAAGCGGAACAATACTGGATGGGCTCCGCAGGCACGCCCGGCGGCGTGGACCTGTACGTGGGCGGCACGGAACACGCCGTGCTCCACCTGCTCTATGCCCGCTTCTGGCACAAGGTCCTCTTTGACCTGGGCTACCTCAGCACCAACGAGCCATTCCAGAAACTCGTCAACCAGGGCCTGATCCTGGGCGAAGACGGGCAGAAAATGTCCAAGTCCCGCGGCAACGTCGTCAATCCGGACGACATCGTGCGCGAATACGGTGCGGACGCCCTGCGCCTGTATGAAATGTTCATGGGCCCGCTGAAAGACGTAAAACCCTGGGCCACCAAGGGTGTGGAAGGCATCTCCCGCTTCCTGGCCCGCGTCTGGCGCGTGGCCTTCCAGGAAAACCAGGAAGGGGAATGGGAAATCAATCCCAAGCTCGTCTCCGGTGCGCCGGAAGCCGCCGTGCTGCCGGTCCGCAAGGAACTGCACAAAACAATCAAAAAGGTGACGGACGACATTGAAAGCATGTCCTTCAACACCGCCATCGCCAAAATGATGGAATGCACCAACGCCATGACCTCCGCGGACGTGGTGGATGTGCAGGACTACGTGGCGTTCCTGACGTTGCTCAACCCGTTTGCCCCGCATATTACGGAAGAAATCCATGCACGCCTTCAGGCGGCATTCCCCGACGTGCCGGAAACACAGCTCTGCCAGAAAAACTGGCCCGCCTGCGATGAAGCCCTGCTGGTGGAAAACACGGTGCCGATGGTCATCCAGGTCAACGGCAAGCTGCGGGACAAGCTGGAAGTGCCCAGGGACATCTCCCGGGAAGAACTGGAAAAGCTTGCCCTGGCATCTTCCAAGGTAAAAGTCTTCCTGGACGGCGTAACGGTACGAAAAATCATCGTCGTGCCCGGCCGCCTCGTCAATATCGTAGCCAATTAACCTTACAGGAAAGGATGCCCCGACCATGACCATGATCGCCCCGTCATTGCTGGCCGCCGACTTCTCCAGAATAGGGGAAGAGGCGCGCCGCGCCTTTGAAGCAGGAGCCGACTGGCTGCACCTGGACATCATGGACGGCCACTTTGTGGACAACATCTCCTTTGGTCCTGAAATCTGCGCCGCCGTCAGAAAGGCGGTGGGACCGGACCGTTTTCTGGATGCCCATCTGATGATCGAACGGCCGGACCACTACTTTGGCCGTTTTGTCAAAGCGGGCGTCAACCTTATCTGCTTCCATGTGGAACTGGGGGATGAATACTACATCCACAACACTCTCAAACGCATCCGCAGGGCGGGCGTGAAAAACGGGCTGGCCGTCAATCCGGCTACTCCCTTTGAAACCCTGCTTCCGTTCCTGGGAGAAATAGACCTGCTGCTGGTCATGTCCGTGGTGCCCGGGTTCGGCGGACAATCCTTCATGCCCTCCGTCCTGGACAAGGTGGTGAAAGCCGCGGAATGGAGAGCAGACCACCAGGCATCCTTCCTGATTCAGATGGACGGCGGCATCGGCAAAAACAATGCCGACCAGTGCGCATTGGCGGGAGCGGACGTTCTGGTGGCGGGGTCCTCCACCTTCAAGGCCGCGGACATGGCCCAGGCTATTGCAGAAATGAAATAACTGCCGGAGAAGCCGGCATTTTCTCTCTTTTGCCCCCTCATTTCCCGTTTCTTTCCTTTCCTGCCGGGTACCCAACAAAAAACCGGCATCCCTCCACGAGGAATGCCGGACTTGGTAAGACAATTGCGGAATGGCCGTCAGGCCCTGCGTCTGCGCATCAGCAGAGCTGCCAGCCCCAGAATTCCCAGAGAAGCGGTTGCGGGTTCCGGAATGGGCGCCACGGTCGCTTCCGCCTTGAAGGACGGCCCCCAGCCTCCCGACTGTACACTGGTAAACCCTGGGTTCGTATAAACATCGCCAATGTCCACTCCGTCGGCTTCCTTCCCAATCCTCAGCCGGGCGCTGACAAAATTCACGCCATCCCATACGGTATCATCCGTAATTTGCACCGTGGTGAAAGCCACGTAATAAGTCACTCCGCTATTGAGCTCCAGATTATTAAAAGAGGCACTCTGCCATGAGGCGGAGCCATCCGCCGCGCCCTCCCCTGCCATGTCAATCGTTGTAGTGGACTGCCCGACAAACGTAGAACCGTCCTTGGTGGTGGCGGAGGAAAAAATCGTGACGTACAAGCCGTTATTGGCATCCGTCCTGTTGGTGGCCTCGGCAATATCCAGGGACTGGAGATACACTGTTGAATTCTGGGCAATGCCGGACCCGGAGGAAACAAGCATATGGTCCAGATCAAAGGAAAAACCGTAGTAGGCTCCATATCCCCCGAAGTCAGGGTGGAAGGATCATCCTGGGTCGTGGTGCTTAGAATGGTGGCAGCCTGCGCAGTTGCCAGGGATGCCACCATGCCGAGAATGCATAAACATTTCATAACCTTTATCTATGAGGGGAGTGAAACACGGGAAAAATACCGCAACAAAAAGAAAATAACGGATTCTTAATCCGTACATTTATTTTGCCGTTTGTCCCCCGTATAACTTCTAGAAGGTCATGGGTAAAGAGAAATGGTCAAAAAAGACCAGAGCTAAATTAGAATGATCATTTTCAATGTTTTATGAAAAAACAAGGCATTCATTATTAATAATTCACGTTGTTAACGGATAGGGATCCGGGGAATACCGTCTCATCCTCCCTTTCCAGATATCTGTCATTAAACAGATTTACCCATCATATCTCCCTGACGGGCAAACACTTCTATTCCTTCTCCCGTTTTTTTCAGAAGATCGGGAGCCAGCCTGATTCTGCCCGGTTCAAAAAAACACATCACTGTGGAGCCGCCAAATGCAAAATATCCCTTCTCCGCCCCTCTGGCAGCAAACTCTTCCGGAACGTAAGTCTCTTCAATAAGCCCTACGCCGGTGGCGCCCACCTCCAGCATGGCCACTTGACCCCAGGACTCCGACTGGATGAGCGTCAAATTCCGCTTGTTCGTCCACAGCCATGACAGGCTCCGGCTCAGGCAATACGGAGACACGCTGGCCAGGGGGCCGCCCATTCTCCTCCACATGCCGGGAATGCCGGAAACGGGAAAATGAAAGCGGTGATAATCCGTAGGACACAGGCGGGAAAGAACCACGGCGCCCTCCGCATACCGCTCCGCCAGGGAGGCATCCCCAAGCAGCGCGGGAAGATCGAAACGCTGGCCTTTCACAAAAACGCCGCTGATGCGGTCTGCCCGCTCCCAGCCCATGTGGCGGGCGTCCGCCGGGAAAACAGCCGTCTCCTCCCCTCCGGACAACGGACGCGCCCCGGCTTTCAGGCGACGGTAGAAAAAATCGTTGAAATGTTTAAACTCTCCCAGCCCTTTGAGGGACTCCTCCATGTTAATGCCGTACTCCTCCACAAAGGCGGGAATGCCTTTGGCGCTGGAAGGCCGGTTCTTCCACCACCCCATCAGGGCGGAAAACATGCCGCGCTTGACCAGAGCATGCAGGGCAAGCCTCCCGGAAGCGGTGCCGTAAATCCACTGGAGGTACTTCTCCCCCAGCACCTGTTCCTGCTCCACTCGGCCCGTATAACGGTTATAATAGCTTATGCCCTCCATGAAAGGCATAGAGTGTCGTTCCCTGCCCTTTTTGTCCAGTCGAAAGACAGCCTCCTGACGGACTAGGAACCCTTCAGCCGTTCCAAGGCATCCTCGGCGCCGAATGCCAGACTGCCTGCCGCACGTTCATACCATTCCCGTGCAAGGTTCAAGTCCTGCGGCACTCCGTTGCCGTGTTCATAACAGGCGCCCAGCAGGTACTGGGCATCTGCCTCGTCCCCTTCCTCCGCCGCTTTTCTCAGCCAATGCATGAATAAAGCGTCATTCTTCTTCACCAGCCCCCCTTCCCGGTACTCCAGAGCCAGCGCAAACATGGCCTCCGGCTCCTCCTGCTCCGCGGCGCGCTGAAGCCAGAACAGAGCCTTGGCGTCATCTTTCTGTACAGCCAGTCCTTCTCTGAAACACTCGTACAGGCAAAAGGCGGCGTCCCTGTCTCCGGCATTGGCCTCCCGATTCAATCCGGGAAGCGCCTTGTGAAACCACTCATCCGCCAATACGGCATCTCTGGAAACGCCATTTCCCTTCTGATACATGCGTCCCGCCTGAAACTGGGAATACGCATCGCCCGACTCCGCCTTCCGGATAATGCTCCCCCATAACTCCTTCAACGATCTGTCCACCTTCCTGAGCTGCCACTTGGAATACAGCCACAGCGCTCCCCCTGCCAGAAGTACCAGAAAGAGGGGACTCCACTCCAAAAGATCTTTCAACCAATCCTTTTGCATACCGTACTCATATCACTCTTTTTCCTCCTTCCTGTCCATCACAAACTGCAAGTATGCAACATATAACAGCGTCCCCGCGTTGCAATCCACACACTCGTGAGGGTGCGACGTAGTAGCAATATCAAACGTGGCGCCCTGACATAGTTTCAATCCACGCACCCGTGAGGGTGCGACGGAAACCATCACGGGTACCCTCAACTCCATTGACCGTTTCAATCCACGCACCCGTGAGGGTGCGACCCGGCCGCCCTGATTGTTGTGCAGCTGGCGCGTGTTTCAATCCACGCACCCGTGAGGGTGCGACGCATTGGTTCATACGCAACGAATAGGGGCAACGCGTTTCAATCCACGCACCCGTGAGGGTGCGACTGTCTATGAGCAGCTGCGGAAGTTTGCCAAGCCTGTTTCAATCCACGCACCCGTGAGGGTGCGACTTACAGGGAATTAGGGGGAAAGATAGCAAGCATAGTTTCAATCCACGCACCCGTGAGGGTGCGACTTATGACCGACGCCGAATTTGCCAACCTCCCCGCGGTTTCAATCCACGCACCCGTCTTCCCCAATCGGAGTTTCAATCCACGCACCCATGAGGGTGCGACAGGCACCTATCAAGGACCGGACTTGGTCGGAGATGTTTCAATCCACGCACCCATGAGGGTGCGACTAAGTTGTTTGCGTAGAATCTCAAGGTGCGCGGAGTTTCAATCCACGCACCCATGAGGGTGCGACTTATCTCATGGGCCTGAATAATTTTACAGTGTCGGTTTCAATCCACGCACCCATGAGGGTGCGACTCGGAATGTACTTGTCGATTAGCACAAGCGAGTTGTTTCAATCCACGCACCCATGAGGGTGCGACGCGCAGCTCGTCGCTGCAGTCGGCCGGGAGCTTGTTTCAATCCACGCACCCATGAGGGTGCGACAGTTATTGCACGCGTCCAGGACTGGATGAGCGACGTTTCAATCCACGCACCCATGAGGGTGCGACCAGAGGCGCCTCCACCGACACCGAGCAGCGCAAGTTTCAATCCACGCACCCATGAGGGTGCGACATTACGCATTAAAAATGAATGGGATGCGGAAAGAAGTTTCAATCCACGCACCCATGAGGGTGCGACTTGTAGGTAGAGACCCTATCCAAAAATTGAAGGGGTTTCAATCCACGCACCCATGAGGGTGCGACTCTATTCTAGATTCCCCGAGGTTCAGCCTAAAAGGTTTCAATCCACGCACCCATGAGGGTGCGACACTGGATGCTGGTGAAGCGTGCCCTGCTGGCGTGGTTTCAATCCACGCACCCATGAGGGTGCGACTGCGTCTGACTACGATGACCAACCTTCTCCAAGAGTTTCAATCCACGCACCCATGAGGGTGCGACTCCGGCAAGTTCCTCCATGTCACCATTGCCAAGGTTTCAATCCACGCACCCATGAGGGTGCGACTCTAACTGCCGCCAATGATTTCGTTGAAATCCTGTTTCAATCCACGCACCCATGAGGGTGCGACCGGTATTGCCGGGGAGTGATAAATGATTGCATGGTTTCAATCCACGCACCCATGAGGGTGCGACGCATGGGCTCGGTGGTCTTCGTCGGGAAGGACAGGTTTCAATCCACGCACCCATGAGGGTGCGACTGCTTATTCCAACACAAACATTTTCATTCAAAAGTTTCAATCCACGCACCCATGAGGGTGCGACGGCCTGAAGCGCAGGGATTGAAGGTCAGAGGTCCAAATGGCGTTTTGCGCCAACCTGTTCAATCATCCTGCGCTTTGCAGGTCGTAATGATGAGTGGTTCGTTTGTCAATCTTCAAGCCTCAATGACGTACAGAGTGCGCCAGTTTCCCGGCGATTTTCTGTGAGCTTGGGGTTGGCGCAAGGGGGCCGCAGCAGAAAGGACATGCACGAATTGTTTCATGTTCCTGCCATGACCGCTTTGTGCACAGTCAGGTGGTATGCCGACATGCTAGCCATTCCCTGGGGGAACGTCCAGAAGCTTCTTCGAACACCACCGTCATTCCCGGCTTGTCTTTCATCCGTATTCCCGGTTCATTTTTCCAGGACAGTCCCGGCATTTGTCCACAGAGTTTTCAAGGGTGAGTTCCGCTTTTTTTCCGGCCTCCATTTTCATTCCCGCCCATTTGTTAGTTTCTTTTCCGCCAACATGAAACGGGGCCGCCCTCAAGGGCGGCCCCGTCTTGAATGATGGTGAACGGGAAATGTTTTTCGCCCTACAGGGCGGTCGGGATTTCCTTGCCGAGTTCGGACGCCTTTTTGGCAGTACCGTCGCCGGCGATGCGTTCCAGGATCACGTCCTTGTAACTCATGCCGCCCAGAATCATCGGCAGAACATGCACGTCATGGGGAACCATCACGTCCAGAACGTATGCCTCCGGGGATTCAATCATGCGGGTGATTGCTGCGGGAAGTTCCTCAATGCGGAGCACACGCTCGCATTTGACGCCGAACCCGGCGCAGATGAGCGGATAATTCGGGTAGATGATATCTTCCGTCTTGTGGGTGGGGTCGTAGTCGTCGTGCGGGTCCGCCAGGAAGGTCTGCGCGCGGTTGGAGTCGTACTTCAGGTCTTCCCACTGTACTACCATGCCCAGATGCTGGTTGTTCAGGATGATGCATTTGACGGGCATGCGCTCCACGTGGATGGTCGCCAGCTCCTGAATGTTCATGAGCATGGAGCCGTCTCCGTCTATGTTGACGACCAGCTTGTCCGGATAGGCCAGGCAGGCGCCCATGGCGGCGGGGAGGCCGTAGCCCATGGTGCCCAGGCCGCCGGACGTGGCCAGGCGGCGGGGCTTGTCAAATTTGAAGAACTGGGCGGCGAACATCTGGTGCTGGCCCACGCCGGTGCAGATGATGGGGTCCTTGTCCGCCGTCTGGCGGTAGAGTTCCTCAATCACGGACTGCGGAGCGATGTAGCCCTTGCGGTCTTCATAGGAGAAGGGGTACTGTTCCTTCCAGCCTTCGATCGTCTTGAACCATTCCGGCGTACGGGTGAAGCCGGAGGATTTGCGTTCCCACCCCTTCCCTGCCAGGGCCGCGTTGAGAACGCCGAGGGCGTCCTTCACGTTGGCGCGGATGGGATGGGCGACTTTTTTGTTTTTGTTAATCTCGGACGCGTCAATGTCAATGTGGACGATAGTGGAGTCCGGACAGAACATGCTGACGGCTCCCGTCACACGGTCGTCAAAGCGTGCGGCCAGGGCGATGACCAGGTCCGCTTCATTCACGGCATTGTTGGCAAACACGGCTCCGTGCATGCCCAGCCATCGGAGGGAGAGCGGGTGAGTTTCCGGCATGGCCCCGATGCCCATCAGGGTGGTTGCCACGGGAATCTGGGTGCGTTCCGCGAATTCCAGCAGGTCCGCGGAGGCTTCCGCGGTGATGATGCCGCCGCCGGCATAGATGACGGGACGGCTGGCGTTTTCAATCAGGGGGATGAGGGCTTCCAGCTCTTCCACGGGAACGGGCAGCACCGGATTGTAGCCGGGGAGGTCCATTTCCATGTCGAAGTCCGGAGTGAAGACGGCTTCCTGCACGTCCTTGGGCATGTCAATCACCACAGGGCCGGGACGGCCCGTGGAAGCGATGTAAAAGGCTTCCTTCATGATGCGGGGCAGTTCTTCCGGTTCCGTGACCAGATAACTGTGCTTCACGATGGGGGCGGTCATGCCGAACACGTCCGTTTCCTGGAAAGCGCCGCGGCCAATCAGGGAGCGCATGACCTGCGCGGTGATAGCCACCAGGGGCGTGGAGTCCAGATAGGCGTCCGCAATGGAGGTGATCATGTTGGTGGCGCCGGGGCCGGAAGTGGAGATACAGACGCCCACCTTGCCCGTAACACGGCCGTAGCCTTCCGCTCCAAACGCGCCGCCCTGTTCGTGGCGGGGGAGGATGGTCCGGATTTTGGGCTGATGGCTCAGGGCCTGGTGAATCGGCATGCTGGCGCCGCCGGGATAGGCAAAGACGACGTCTACACCTTCACGCACGAGGCATTCCACGAGCACTTCGGCTCCTGTCATGCGGGTTTTCGTCGGGGCGGATGATGTTTTGTCGTTTGTACTCATGTGCAAATAATATTTTTATTTGTTGCGTAGGAAAAGAGGTTCTAGCGCATTCCGCGCGCAATGTGAAGCCTTTTCATCCAAAAGTCAGAGGCGTGCCGCCTGCGGGAATACGCCGGGAAAAGACGCCGCGGCACAGGCGCGGCGGATAGTATCAGGAGAGGGACGGCCTGCGCACCCGCACGCAGTCCATGCCTGCGGCGGCAGCCGCGGCAATGCCCGGAACGGCGTCTTCAAACACCACGCAGCGGGAGGGGGCGGCCCCCAGCCGTTCCGCGGCCAGCAGGAACATGTCCGGAGCCGGTTTGCCGTGTTCCACGTCCTCAGGGGTTAAAATCACGTCGAACAGTCCCGTCAATCCGGCGGCGGCCAGGGTGCGGCGCGCGCCGGGAATGGCGCTGCCCGTGGCAATAGCCTTGGGGGCATCCCCCAGGGAGTGCACGAATTCCAGCACTTCCCCGATGGGCTGCATGCCTTCCTGCTCCAGCATTTCCAGATAAATGCGGCGCTTGTCCGCCGCGGTGGATTCCGCATCCATCACCAGCCCGTAGCGTTCATTCAGGAAGTACACCACGTCATTGGCGGATTTTCCGCCGCAGGAGTAGAATTCATCCTCCCGGAAGACGGATGCGGGAGCTCCTGCGCGGGCCAGGGCCTTGCGCCATGCCTTGTAGTGGAGGGGCATGCTGTCCACAAGAGTGCCGTCCAGGTCAAAAATATATCCTTCATATTTTTTCTCAGGCAAATCCACGCGCTTGTTCATGACGGCGCTTATGATGCCACGCCTCCGTTTTCCGGTAAAGCCCGCAGTCTGACCGCATGCGGCCGGAATGGCTTAAAAAATACATCCTGAGCTTGACATTTTATCCTGTTATTCTAATGTTTCTGCCACCTCGAAACGAAAACCGAACCTTTTTTCGAACATGGCCAATACCAAATCCGCACTCAAGCGCATCCGTCAGACCGCAACCCGCACCGCCCGCAACCGCGCCACGACTTCCAAGCTGAAAACTCTACGCAAGAAGATTTCCACCGCTGTTGAAACGGCTGACAAGGAAGCCGCCGCCACCGCTTACAACACGTTTTCCTCCGCAGTTGACAAGGCCGCCAAGGTAGGCACCATCCCCGCCAACCGCGCCGCCAACTACAAGAGCAAGGCCGCCAAGGCCATCGCAAAAATCGCCTAAGTTTTCACTTCGGTTTTCTGTCGATCTTATGGCAAGCCGCTCTGTTTATCTGAGCGGCTTGTTTTTATTATGACTCCCATGCAGCAATCCCGCCTGGATAAAGCCAAACTGATCATCGACCGCCCCGCGGATTTCAAGGTCTGCGAAGCCTGCGGCTCCATCGTATCCGAAACCACTGCGGCATGCCCCAACTGCAACGCCTACCGCTTTGACGCCAATCCGGATTACGTCGTGGAACAGGCCGTGCTGCTTGCCTCCCGCGAGCAGCGTTCCGTCACGCCGGAAGATCTGGAAAAGTAGGACTTTCGCCGCCCGGCCTTCCTTCCGGGCCGCCATTCCGCCTCAGCAGTTTTTTCAGGAGCCTCCCCTTCCGGGGCAGGCTCCTTTTTCATCTCTCCGTGCAGGAACGACAGACCGTTTCTATTTGCGGAGGTCTGCAATGCGCAGGATAGTCGCCTCAATCAGGTTGGCCGGGCACGAGGCTCCCGCCGTAATGCCCACTTTCAGGGATTTGCCCAGATTCTGCACTACGGGCTCCGTGGTCATTCTCCGGACTTCCCGCGTTTCCGTATCAAAGGCGTCCACATACTGGATGGATTTGATGCTTTCAGCGGACTCAATGAAGTAGGTGGGGACGTGTTTCCTGGCGATGTCCACCAGATGCGTGGTATTGGAGCTGTTGTAGCCGCCCACCACAAACATCACGTCCAAGGGGTTTTTCAAGAGATCGTACAGCGCGTCCTGACGGTCCTGGGTAGCGCCGCAAATGGTGTCGAACACATAGAAGTTGTCGTCGTCGCCGTCGCGCTGGACGATGGCGTCCCTGATCATTTTCTGGAGCGTCTGGGTTTCCGTCTTGAGCATGGTCGTCTGGTTGGCGATGCCCACTTCCTCCAGATCGCGGTCCGGGTCAAATCCGGGGGAACAGCAGCCTTCAAACCGTTTCATGAAGGCTTCCCGGCTGCCTTTGCCGAGGATGTAGTCGCATACGGCGGCGGCATCCTCCAGGTCATAAACCACCAGGTATTTTCCCCTGCCCTTTTCACCCAGGGCGCGGGAAGCCGTCGCGCTGGTTTCCTCATGGGTGGCTTTGCCGTGAATGATGGAGGTGATGCCCATGGAGGCGTAGTTTTTCACCCTTTTCCACACTTTCATGACGTCCCCGCAGGTCGTATCCACGATCTGGACTCCCTTTTCCTCCAGCGCGTCCATGAAGGAGGTGGGAACGCCGAAGGCGGGAACGATCACCACGTCGTCCGCGACAATTTGATCATAAGAGGCGTCCAGATGCTTCCAGGGAAGTTTTTTAATGCCCTTCCCCTCCAGCTGGCGGTTTACCTCCGGATTGTGGATGATGTCGCCGATCAGGTAAATCTGCCGGTCCGGGAAGACCTTGCGCGCCGCATAGGCGATGTCGATGGCGCGGCGGACGCCGTTGCAGAATCCGAATTCCCTGGCCAGGAAGAATTCCGTATGGCCCAGGTTGTACACATTGCCCGCGGCGCGGATGTGGGAAATCAGTTCGCTCTGGTAATGCTGCTGGATTTCCTTCTCCACCAGTTCCATCACCTCGGCGCGTCTCACGTTCACTCTGGCTTTGCGGGTTGAGTCCTGATTCATGCTCACAGCTTCCACACTTTCCTTCTTTCGTCAAGACAATCACAGCTTGCCAAGCCGGGCTTTTCACGGTATGCACAAGCCCATGCTGCTGGCCCTAGCCCCGATGAAAGACGTCACGGACCTGGCTTTTATCAAGACGTTGAACGACTTGAATTCCCTGCCGGATTATTTCATTACGGAGTATTTCAGAACGGTGGCCCATCACAAAAAGATGGACCCGTACATCATGCGCTCCATAGACGAAAACCCGACCGGGCGCCCCATTTACGGCCAGCTGGTGGGCCAGGAGCCGGAGCACCTGGTCCGGGATGCCCTGAATCTGATGAACCACGCCTGCGCCGGGGTGGACCTGAACATGGGCTGCCCCGCCCCCATCGTGTGCAGGCGGGGTGCCGGAGGCGGCATGCTGCGCTCCCTCCGGGCCATGGATTCCGCCCTGGGAGCGCTCCGGGACGCCCTGCCCGCCGGAGGCTTTTCCGTCAAATGCCGCCTGGGCTACGAGACCCCGGACGAGTTTGAACGCATTCTCCCCGTCATCGCCCGGCACGCACCGGACCGGGTATGCATTCATGCCCGCACCGTGCGGGAGGGCTACCGTTCCCCCGTGCATCCGGAGTGGGTCAAATGGGCGGCGGAAACGCTGAAATGCCCGGTCATCGCCAACGGGAATATCGTGGACATGCAAACGGCGGAGGCATGGGTGAGGCTGGCGGCTCCGGCCGGCCTGATGGCAGGCAGGGCCGCCCTGCGCAATCCGTGGATTTTCTCCCAGCTACGCGCCCACTTCCGGGGGGAAGCCGCAACTGCCCCCACGTTCCGGGACCTCCTCCGCTACATCCGCAGCCTGTACAAACGCACGCTGGAAATGCAGGACCATTACGTGGAGGAAAAACACATCCACCGGATGAAAAAGTATCTGGTCTATACTGCCCGGGGCCTTCCGGAAGAGTTTGACCACCACATGAAACGGGCCAAAACCTCGCGCGATTTCATGCACATCTGCGAGGAGATTCTGGACAATGATACCCCCTTCCCGCCCACCCCTCCGGAAGATACCCACCTGTTCGCCCATTTCAACGCCCTTCTCACTCAAGAGAAGGCTTGTCTCCCTGCCGGAATTCAGCTATGAATGGCGACGTTCATGAATCCGCTGCCGCATGTCTTTCTGCTGGGCGTGACTGCCGCCCTTTGCTCCGCTCATGATTCCGTCACCCAGGGCATGGAGTTTTTACGCGCCTACATGCCGGAACAGGACAAGCCGGTGATTACGGAAGAGCGACTGAAGAGAGAGGTCAGGCTGGCCCTGGACGTCCGCAGCCGCTTCCCTTGGGCGGGCAAGGTTCCTTGGGAAGTTTACGAGAACGACGTGCTGCCTTACGCCGTGGTCAACGAACCGCGCGACGAATGGAGGGAGCAGTTCCGCAACCTTTTCGCTCCGCTCGTCTCCTCCTGCAAAACTGGGCGGGAAGCAGCCCTCACCGTAGCCGCCTGCATCCAGAAGACGCTGCACGTGAAATATTCCACGGAGAGGAGAGTCCCCCACCAAGGTGTGAAGGAGTCTCTGGAGTCCGGCAAGGTTTCCTGCACCGGGCAGAGCATTTTGCTCATTTGCGCCCTGCGCTCCATCGGCATTCCGGCCCGCATGGCGGGCGTGGTCACCTGGAACCACGTCCGGGGCAACCACAACTGGGTGGAAGCCTGGTGCGACGGAGAATGGCGGATGCTGGAGTACAATGAAAAGGATTTCAACACGCCTTGGGTCATGTCCGCCATCAGCATGCTGGACCCCCGGAAACCGGAGAACGCCATTTACGCCACATCCTGGAAGAAGAAGGCGGAAGGAATGTTTTTCCCCCTGGTCTGGGAGGCCCGCTACGACAGGAAAAGGAACGCGCTGGAGTTTCCCCCTGAAAGCCGGATTGTCCCCGCCGTCAACATCACCAAACGCTACATGAAGCTGGCTTCCTCCTGGGCGGCTTCCCAGCCGGAATACGTTCCCGGCAGCAAGCTGATGCTGGACATCACGGAGGATGAGGGAGGCAAACGCCGGAGACTGCCCCTCCATGTCTCCCTCAAGACGGAAGAAGGGGTAGTTCTGGCGGAAGGCGTCACACCCGGTCCGTCCGACGACATGCGGAAGTTTCTGGAAATTACGCTGCCGGAGAAAGTGAGCCGGGGCATGCTGGAATTCCTCCTTCCTGACGGGACCGTGCGCAGGGAGGCCATCACGCATACGGAGGCTCCGGTGCAGATTCTGAATCTTTCCGCAAGTCTCCGATGAAGATTCCCCTGTTCTTCAACAACACGGCGCGGAGCGCCAGGGCGGGACGCTTCCGCCGGTGGCTGGAGAGATATGGTACCGTTTTCGACGTCATGGAGCCGGAAAGCAGCGAGGACATGCTGAACCGCCTGGCTGCCCAGGCGCGTTCCGGGGCACCCGCCGTAGCCGTGGCGGGCGGCGACGGCACGCTGAGGCTGGCGGCCCGCGCCCTCTGCAATACGGATACGGCCCTGGCCCTCTTCCCTGCGGGAACGGCCAACGTTTTTTCCCGTGAAATGGGATTCCGGCAGAATTTCGACCACGCTCTGCATGTGCTGAAAACGGGACGGACCAGGAAGGTCGACCTGTTTGCCTTCAATGGTCAGCCCTTTCTTCAAATGGCGGGCATCGGAGCGGACGGACGCTCCGTGGAGCTGACGACATGGGAGATGAAGAAGAAGTGGAAGGCCTTCGCTTACGTAATCGCTGGAGCCAGGGCTTTCACGGAACGGCAGCCGTTCCTGACCCTGACGACGGATGACGGCAGGGTGCTGGAGGGACGCTCCATCATCTTCGGCAACGGCCGGAGGTACGGCGGCCCCATGAAACTGTTTGCAGAGGCAAATAATGAAGACGGCCTTTTGGATGCCGTGGTGTTCAAGCATGCGGCTCCTTCCATCATCAGAGAAAGCCTGCTGGCACTCGTTCACGGAGGGTTTCATTCCCTGCGCTACGGCGGTTTTGAATATGTGCGGATGACGGAAGGACAAGTTGCCGCCATCGGCCATGCGGCTTGTGAACTGGATGGAGATTATGCGGGAGACGCCCCCGTGCAAATCACGCGTGCCGGCAAGCTCAAAGTTTTCGCTCCGTAAAGACTCCCACCGGGCGGAAAAATCCGCTCCGGCCCATTCATCCGTACCGGGAAAATGCGTTTCATGCCGCCCTACCAGGGCAGGAAGCGCGAGAACGTATCCAGAATATGGGAATAGTGAAGAACATGGTTTTCCGGCACGCCGAAGAATATCAGAATGATGACGGCATCCAGAACGGCCGCGACGGCAATCCATTTAATGAAGACAGGCAGCAGAGAGAAAGAATCATGCAGCATGATCCATTCCTGCATCACGAATGAATAGTCCGCGCCGGAATCAAAAAGGCGGAATTCCTCAGACAGTTCCTCAAAGGTCATTTCGCGGGGGCAAATGTAATTCTTGGCTTCGATTCCCACACCGCAACAATGCAGGCCGCTTCCGGCCAGAGAAGCTTCCATATAGGCGCCCTCCCCGTTGAGCAGGGAAATACGGGAGTCATGAGTAGCCATACGGTATTGGTTCAGCATTTCCTCCAGGCTGCCGCATGCCTCCCCGTTATATGAATAACGATAGGGGACTGTCACTCGTGGACTCTAATCAACCGGAAAGCGGCGTGCAAGATTTTTTTGTCCTGAATACAGGAACCCAGGCCCTTTCATCCCGTTTGGCCTGAAAAAAGCCGTGCCGGCAAGCGGCACGGCCCAAAAGAAAATAAATCACAGAGCGTTACATGCCCATGATCTGGTAGCCTCCGTCCACGTAAATCACCTGGCCGGTGATGGCGGCTGCGCCGTCGCTGGCCAGGAATACGCCGGTAGCGCCCAGTTCCTCGCCCGTACAGGAACGGCCCAGAGGGGCGTGTTCCTCATAAACCTTGAACATGGTGGAAAAGCCGGAAACTCCACGGGCTGCAAGCGTCTGCATGGGACCGGCGCTGATGCAGTTGACGCGGATGCCGCGGGAGCGGCCCAGGTCGTACGCCAGGTACCGGGTGCAGGCTTCCAGGGCGGCCTTGGAAACCCCCATCAGGTTGTAGTTGGGCACCACCTTTTCAGACCCCAGGTAGGACATGGCCAGAATGCTGCCGTTGTCGGACATCATCGGCTCCACAGCGCGGGAAAGCGCCACCAGGGAATAAGCGGAGATATCGAGGGAAATCTTGAAGGCGTCCCGTCCCGTTTCCAGGAAACTGCCGCCGCCAAGGGCTTCCTTGGGTGCAAAGGCTACGGAATGTAGCATGCAATCCACCTTGTCCGTGTGTTTGCGGACATTTTCAAAGAAAGCATTGATGGATTCGTCACTGCTCACGTCCAGATCATAAACGGGAGCGTCTTCACCGAAGTTTTCATGAATCAATTTGATCACGCCGTCCTTGAGGCGTTCGCCCTGATAGTTGAAGATGAGCTTTGCGCCCGCTTCATGCCATGCCTTGGCAATCGCGAAAGCGATACTGCGCTTGTTCGCCACGCCGACTACGACACCAACTTTGCCTTCGAGTAATTTACTTGACATAATGGTAGGTGAATACTGCCCTACTTTCCCTCTTTTGACAAGAAAAACGGGCGTCACCGGAAATAGGCTACGCCCCCGTCTGCTGGCGGCAGGCCTTGACCGTGTTGGCCATCAGCATGGCGATGGTCATCGGTCCCACGCCTCCGGGAACGGGCGTGATGGCCCGGCACCTGGGCGCCACTTCATCATAGGCTACGTCACCCACGATGCGGTATCCGCGCTTGGCTGACGCGTCTTCCACGCGGTTGATGCCCACGTCGATCACGACGGCGCCGTCTTTCACGAATTCCGCCGTTACAAAGGAGGGGCGACCGATAGCCGCGACAATGATATCTGCGGAACGGCAGAGCTCCGGAAGGTTTTTCGTGCGGGAATGAGCTACGGTCACCGTGGCGTTGGCTTGCTTGGACATCAAAAGATGGGCCATCGGCTTGCCCACGATCATGCTGCGGCCGATCACCACCGCATTGGCACCCGCGGTTTCAATGCCCGCAGCCTTCAGCAGCCTGATGCAGCCCAGCGGCGTGCAGGGTACAAAGCCGGATTCGTCCTCCATCACCAGTTTGGCGACGTTTTCCGGATGGAAGCCATCCACGTCCTTGGCCGGGTCTATTTCCAGCACAACGGCAGCCTCGTCAATATGGGGAGGCGGGGGGCTCTGCACGAGAATGCCATGGATAGAGGCATCCGCATTCAATCCCCTGATGACCTCAAACAGTTCCTCCTGGGAGGCATCCGCAGGGAGGACGATTTTCCGGGAATGCATGCCCAGTTCTCCGCATTTCTTCACCTTGGAATTGACATATACCTGGGAAGCGGGGTCATCCCCCACCAGGACTACGGCCAGGCCCGGCGTAATCCCGGCCGCCTTGAGCCGGTCAATGTCTCCCTTAACCTCTTCCAGAACCTGGGAGGCCACTAGCTTTCCGTCGATGATTTGCATAATTTTGATTGAGTAAGTGGAGGGAAGTCCGGGACACCTTCCTGCATCATGCCGGCCAGCAGCCGGCCATATTCCGCCACTTGTTCATCCGTGATGCCCGGAGGGATGAACAGCCTTTTTTTCCAGAGAATGTTTACGTTGGAACCCGGCTTCGGGATGGCGTAATGGTCCCATGCCTTGTTCAGGCGCCAGTAGCTTTCATATTCTATGCAGACGGGGATAATAGGCAAACCCGTTTGCGAGGCCAGCCTGATGATGCCCGGCTGCACTTGGTACATGGGCCCACGCGGTCCGTCCGGAGTGAAACAAAAGCAGACGTTTCCCTCCCGGATTTTCCGGAGCATTTCCATGTAGGCTATAGCGCCCCTGCGCCCGGAGGAACCTCTGACGGCTTCCAGGCCGAAGTATTTGCAAACGGCCTCCACCAGAGCACCATCCTTGCTGGCGCTTGTGAGCACGCACATGTTAAGCGGCTTGTGCGCCAGGTGCCAGGCGTATCCCGGCACGACGGTGCGGTTGTGCCAGAGGGCTACGAGGAAAGGCGTCGTGTACACATCGTCGTGTTCCTCCTTGATGGAGCGGATATTCAGACTCATGCACAAAGGCTGCAAGAGCGACCACAGACCCAGCCCGGCCATCTGCGTCCACCAGCGGGTCCGCTTTTCAGTCGTTTTCCGTAAATTGGGAAGGGGAGGAAGCATGAAACGGCGACAGTATTACATGAATCCGTCCACGGTGATGCGGCCGGGAGACGGAACGGGAGAAGCCGGAGAGGAGCCGCCCGCCCCGCCGGACGGATAAGCTGGAGGAAGAATGCCGGATTCCGCGGCGGATTTCAATTCCTGAAGCATGGCGCCGGAGTTGTCCGAGGGTGATGCCGCCGTCCCGGAAACCTTCACGGTGATGACGAAGTCATGTCCATCCTGTGTGACTCCTTTGGGAATGCGGCGGCCATTTGCCATGTAGGAGGGCAGTTTGAATACAAGTTCCCCGGATACATTGGGACCGCTGCAATGCAAGTTGCCCGTAACGCCCAGGAAGCTTTGTTCAAACAGGGATATATCTTTCAAGGAAACGGACTGGTCCGTACCATCGCTTTCCATCATAAAGGAACCGGACGAGAATACGGGAGAGGAATACGGCAGGCCCGTTTCCATCCTGCGTTCCGTCATGGCCTTCAAAAGCTGGAACACGGGAAGGCGCATCATGGAAGCCTTGATGACGGACCCGCTGATACCCTGCAGTGACGGCCTTTTCTGTTCCGGTCCTACGGGAAGGGAGAAAGTCACGCTCAATTCGCGCTTTTCCTCCACGGGTTGTTCACCCATGCGCACCTTGATCAGTGAAGAGAAACATTCCCCGACGAGCTGGGACAAGTCAAAGTTTCTGCCGGTCAGTGTCCAGTGGCGGTGACGGAAGTCGTTGTCCAGGCGCATGCTGCCCGTAATCATGAAGGGACTCAAGTCCGTAGGCTTGTTGAACATGGCCCCCTTGTCCACAAAGCCGGAGAAGGTGAGCCGCTTGATGCCGAAACTGTCCAGAATAATGGAGCCCGCATCCACGGCCAACAGGGGCCACCCCTTGATTTTCAATTTTTGCTGAGAAAGGTCCAGTACATATTCCGTGGACGTCCCGCCATTCCTGGCAGTACGGATGTAGGCTTCCGCCGTCAGGTAAAAAGGCCCTTCGTTCCTCTCCAGGGTGAAAGGCTCCAGCTCATGGACATAACCCACTTCCAGGCGCGGAACTGTATAGCGCTGAAAAGCGAACGGCAGTTCCTTCCCCGTCCGAGGCAGAGAGAATTTGGTGTATCCCGGGCGCAGGCCGATGGTAGCTTGTGACACATTGAGGCTTTCCCCCTTCACCCTGCCCAGAAACAGGGAAGTCGCGGAAATTTCCCCGGAAATTCCGTTCAGTGTGATGAAGGAAAGGCAGGAGTCTTCCGGAAAGGTGATCCTGATGCGGGAAGCTTTCAGGGAACGGCCATCCATGGCCATTCCGGAAACTTCCACATCTCCCCCCCACGCAGCGGACAGTTCTTCTTGCATGCGGCTGGAAAATTCCACCGTATTGAATGAAGTCAGCCGATACATGTACGTTCCCACCAGTCCTCCGGCGACAAGCAAAATCAGAATACAGAGGCCTATCAAGAAACGCTTGTTTTTCAAAGCGGCCTTTTTGTCGCCCTGGTGTTCATCACTGTAAGAGCGGCGGCGCTTTTCCACACGGATGACCTTGGAGCCGTCCGGGCGCACCACCACTTCCCTTCTCCGCTCCACGCCGCGGGAATCGGAGTCATGTAACTGGCGCATGATATTCCCCGCACCCTGGGAGAATTCAGGATCAGAATCGCTGTTTTTCACAGGCTTGTTTTTTAGAGGTTTACTCAACGGCACTAAGAGCGGGAAGATCCGGACCGCCTTCCGGAGTTTCCGGAACGGGAGTATTCGGCGTGTACAGTTCCTTGCCTCCCGGATCCACCACTTCCGCCTTCACCATGATGATAATGGCCTTGCGCTGTTCCTTGGAACCCTGGGAACGGAAAAGTCGCCCTACCCAGGGGATATCCCCCAAAACAGGGATTTTGTCCTCATACTGGATGGAGGTAGCTTTTTTCAAGGCTCCGATCACCAGGGTGTTGCCCGTGAGGACGCGGACGGAAGAGGTCATGCTGCGCTTGGAAAACACGGGCTGGAGAATGAAGTTGTCCGACGCCTTGGTCATGGTTACTTCATCCTTCCCGTCTTGCTGGGATACCAAGGGCAGGAAAATGGGAGTGCCGTAGTTGATGAACCCGTCAAAATCCACGAGTTCCGGTGCAAGGGTAAGATCCACCATGGACTTGTCTTCGCTGATACCGGTCACCTCCACATTGAATACGGTGCCCAGCTGCCTGGTTTCAAATGCCGTAGGATGGGCGGGCGTCATCGGCATGATGGGAATGCGTTCCCCTACGTCGTCATCGTCACCCCAATAGTCGTCATTGTTATAATCCCTGCCCGTGCTATTGGGGATTTCGGGCGGATCGTATTCCGTGGGGTAAATCAGTTCCCTGCCGCTGAAGAAAGTTGCCTTTTCTCCGGGGCGCACCACCACGGAAGGATGCTGCATGATATCCGTGCCCTTCTTCTGGCTCAGACCCCGCATGATCATGGTGATGTCTGCCTGGCTCCATATGCCGCGCATGGTCATGATGCTAGGCGCTCCTCCGGGGGTATAAACGGCATCCGAACTTCTGGCGGAAGTGCCGCGTTCGATCATGCCGTCAATGCTGTCTTCCGTAAATACCTGGTTGCCTGACCTCAGCCCGCCCACTACTCCCACAGGGGACGCTGCCCCAGCTACCCTGGCGACGCTGTCCAGTACGGTATTGTTATAATCGTTCTTGTCCGTCCCTGCCCCGCCCATGAACCATTTGTTGGGGTCAAGGTTGAGGTTCACAATCCAGTTGAATCCCAGTTCTTCCAGATCCGCCTGGTTGACTTCCAGAAACGTGGCGCTCACAATCACCTGCAGGGGCTGAGCCGCCGACTTGGCCGCCACCAGTTCTTCCAGGAAGTTCAAGTCCCTGGGAGTTCCATGAAAAAAGAGTGTGGAGTTGCCTGCGTTATATTTAACGGAGCTGCCGGCCGGCAATTTCAATCCCATGGCGGCAAGCATCTTTTGCGGGTCTACCCGCTTCAGCGTCATTCCGGAGGAACCGGAGTCACCGGAAGCAAAAGGGTCCAGGTCGTCCGAACCTGATGAGGAATCCGCCCCGGAGAAGAAACCGGGAGGAACCGGAATAGTCTTGGAAACCATGTAGGATGTTCCGGCGGAAGGGGTGACGAGTTCCGCTCCATAGGCGTTCGTGCGGAAAATCAATCCGGAGGCGCGGGCCACGTACTGCAAGGCTTCGCGCAACGGAACGTTTTGAAGGTTCAGGGTAATTTTCTTGGCGGCGATGTCCTTGGCGGTAACGCTGTCCGGAGGACCGGGATCCAGGGAAATGTTAATCCCCCTCTCGGCTTCGGTCTGGGCCGTTTCATCATGCACTCTGGACTGGTTGCGGAGGTAGTCCACGGCTTCCTCCACCGTAGCCTGTTCCAGCTGGACCCTGGGCAGACGGATCATGCCCAGCTTCTGGTTCACGCTCACCACGGGATTTTCCAGGGGCTGTGAGAAGGATTCCGGTTCCTCGGGAACTTCTGTGACGGAAGGAAGACGTTCCCAAAGGTTGCTTACCTCCGCAAGGGCGTTCCCGCGGGTTTCATCCCGCGCAGAGGAAAAATAGTTGGTACGTGCACGGTTCACCTGTTCCATGCCGCGCCGCGCCGCCGTGTTGTAGGGATCAATGAGGAGAACGGAGTTAAATTCCTTCAGGGCCTCATCGTACTGTCCCAGCTCATAATACCCGAATGCCAGGCGAAGAAGGCCGTTGACCTTTTCCACGTCCACGACATGCTGCGGGGTCAGGGACGGATTCGTCCGGATCGGGTCCTTGAGCAGTTCCAGAGTACGCTTGGCCAAAGCATGGTTCGGAGTCGTTTTCAACGCAGATTTCAATAATTCCGAGGCTTCGTCACGACGCCCCACCTTGATGTATTCCTGACTCACGGCCACGCTGGCATCCGCAATGCTGGTTTCCAGGAAGCGGCGCCGGGTCTCCATATTGGGAGCCTTGGGCAAGGTATTCAGGCTTTTACGGTAAAGTTCCAGAGCCTCCTGATACTTGCCCTCGGAATATTGCTGACGCGCCTGGTTCAGAAGCAGCATGGAAGCCTGCGCCTGTTCTTCCATCCGGGCAGCAGCACGGCGGGCGGCGCCTGCGCCGTCCTGCGCCAGGGCAGGACAGGCTCCGGCAACGGCAAGCGCCAGAGCAATCTGCTGAATGGTAGACATGGAGTAAGGAAAACGTCTAGTCATAGGAATTTCCGGGACTATAGCGAATTAAATTCCGTCCGTCATTATAAAAACGCCCAAAGGAGCAAAAAATATCGAACACGGAAAAGCGGGCTCCGCGCCCCGGCTTCTCCTATGCTTCTGACAGTTCCAAAACGCCTACTTCCCCCGGTTTCAGAGGATAGGCCATTCCCCTGTCCATCAGTTCACTTCTGTCAAAAAGCCTGTCTTTCCCCTCTTTCCACATCAGGTTCCTGGCGCGCACTTTCTCTGTCTGAATGCCGCACCAGTTGAACGCATGTTGGGGGATGGAGATGCAGAGGTTATAGAAATTGATGGTTGGAGAAAGATTTCCCACCACCAGCACCGTGGAATGGGCATGATGTCTGAGCATGGCATACACCCAGTGTCCGGAAGTGTCTTCCGCCGGTTCCCTGCCGAAGGTGGTGTTTTTCATATTGGCCCAGTTCAACCCATAAAAATCCCCGCGGTCCAGAGCAGGATGCTGGAGAAGGGGAAGCAGACGCGCATGGAAATCCCTCAATTCCGCGGAGTCCTCGTCCAGCAGGGAGGCGTCAAACCTGCCGCCTGCCACCCAGGTCTGCAACTGCGGCAGGCAGGTATAGTCAAAGATGCTGGTCCGGCCGTTATGGCCGCCATAACCGCCCGGCGCTTCTGCGCGTTCCCCTACCTCCTGCCCGTTGTACACCAGCACGGGTCCCTTGCCGGAGGCATACACGAGTGTCATGATCGCCGGCAGAATGGTGCGTCCCGTCCCGCCCCACGCTATGGGCGAGCAGACGCGCTTTTCATCGTGGTTTTCCACATAACGGACGCCGTGGGTCAAATACTGGGGCTCACTACGGAAAAGACGGTCAAAATCGTTGGCCCAGTTTCCCCGCGTATACACATGTTCCGCCAGATGGTAGCAATCGGCGTCATAAACGGCATTGAACCCTGATTCCAGCAGGGCGGTACAGGGATCGCCCGGAGTGGTTTTCAGATGGTCATTGTAGGCTTCCGCCATAAAAAACACGTCGGGCAGACGCACCCGGGAGCGGGCAATGGCCCATTTCCAGAACGCCATGGGAATCATTTGGGCCATGTCGCACCGGAACCCTCCAATGCCCAGTCCCTGCCAGAATGAAAGAATATCGTCCATGATTCTCCATGTCTTGGGGACCTTCTGCTTGGGGCTTGTCCAGTCGGGTAGCAGGCGGAGGGCCGGAAGCCCTGCCAGAAAGTTATAGCCGTAATTGAGCTTGACCGTTTCATACCAGTCGCACCGGTCCGGCTCCCACGTCACCGCATTATTTCCCGTCACCCTGCCGAAAGTCATCTCCCCTTCGAACAGCCCGTCCGGGAGGCGCAGGGGGGGGCCGTCGCCGGGACTGTTGGAAGTGAGGTAGAAATATCCCTGCTCCGGTGAAAAAAACGTATGGTGGTCGTCCCCCTCTCCAAAGTCGTCATGGCCGTCCCAGTCCGCCAGGTAGGCGCGGGATACATGGTTGGGGACAAAGTCCATGAGAGGCACCAGTCCAACGGACCGGCACCGCTTGACCAAGGCCTTGAATTCCTCCATCCTCAATTCCGGAGCGGATCCCAGGTCCGGGTCCACGTCAAAATAATCCAGAACCGCATAAGGGCTGCCGGCCAGCCCTTTAACGATGGATTCCGGCTGTGCGGGCAGTCCGGGATGGGCTGTCTGTGTGGCATGCCTCAGCACGCCCGTCAGCCAGATGTGGGTAAAGCCCATCCTGGCGATTTCCCGCAGAGCCTTGTCCGTCACCCCATTAAATGTGCCGCAGCCGTTTTCCTCCCGACTTCCCCAATCTACTCCGTGCATTTCCATGTTGGAGAAGTGGCGGACAAACAGTTGATAGATGACCGGACGCATGAATTGATATGACTTGATGCAACCCTTCCCCGGAAAAGAAGGGGGACAGGGGATGCCCTCCTTCTTCCGCAGGAATGGAGTTCGTTTATAATGCTAGTTTTTCCAGGTACTCTGCAAGTGTATTCTGATCCACCGGGGCAATTTGACCCAGCCGCAGCAAGGCCTCCCTCCTGTCTAGCAGCGCGCCTTCCAGCTGGAGTTCCTGGATATGGGAAAGCCATTTTTTGAAATCCGGACCCGGAGAAAACCCCAGAGCCTTCAGGTCGCGCCCGGTCACCAGAGGAGGCGGCACCAGAGGCTCCTGCTGGTAGGATTCCCTAGCGTCCCGGATGAATTGCCAATTATCCATCAATCCATTGGAGGAAAGACAATCCAGCCGGTGCAGCTCCAGTTCATCCTGGAAGAAGGGGGAATTCATGAACATTCTCAGGGTGGATTTCTTCATCTGCCGCACATGCATGAAGCGCATGTGGCGCTCCACCATGTCCGCCACGGCATCCACTACGGCATTGGAGTATTTCAATCTCCGCAAAATGACACGGGCCAGAACAGCACCTTCCTTGTCATGACCGGAAAAACGGATTCTTCCCGTTTCATCCACCTCCCGGCAGGCAGGTTTGCCGATGTCATGCAGAAGCACGGCCAGGGCCAGCTCCAGGGAAACGGGGCCTCCGTCCGTTCCCAGGGCTTCCAGCATCATCAGGGTATGTGTGTACACATCCCCTTCCGGATGCCACTGGGGGGGCTGTCCGCAGCCGACCATTCCGTATACTTCCGGGATGATGTGCTTCATGAGTCCCGTTTCCACCAGCATTTCCACCCCTGCCCTCCTGCGTGGAGCCAGCAGTATCCTGTCCAGCTCCTCCCGGATGCGCTCCGGGGCTATCCGGGCCAGCAGACCGGAGTTCCTGCAAACCGAAGCGTACGTTTCCTCTTCCATGATAACTTCCCTGGTGATGGCAAAGCGCACCGCCCGCATCAAGCGCAGGGAATCTTCCTCAAAGCGGCAGTCCGGATTCCCGATCGCCCGCAGAATCCCCGCCTCAATGTCCGGCATGCCATCCACATAATCCACGATGCCTCCGGGAGGGTCGGAAAAAGGTTCCTCAAACAGGCCGTTCATCGTGAAGTCACGGCGCCGGGCGTCTTCACGCGCATCCGTGAAATAGACGGCATCCGGACGGCGGCCGTCGCTGTAATTTCCGTCCCTCCTGAACGTGGCTACCTCAAAACAGAAGCCCTTGTGAAGAACCAGCACTACGCCGAAGGCGGCGCCCACCTCCCATGAACCGGGAAAAAGGCGCAAGACTTCATCAGGCCGGGCAGAGGTGGCAATATCTATATCCTTCACGGGATACCCCATCAGCCGGTCCCGGACACATCCCCCGGCAAAATACACCAGGTGCCCGGCCCGGGCCAGCAACCGCGCCACGGCTTCCGCCGCCTCTCTCATCGGAGTTCTTTCCATGAAACGGCTATTCCGGAATGGGACGCAGAGGGGGCGCGGATACGGGAGGCGCCACTGGAGCCGCCGGACGAACGGGCTGCCGTGAAGCCGGGGCCGGACGGCCCGCAGGAACGCGTGTGTCCGGGGAATTGACTCTTTCCGGAATCAGGACGGAAGGTGCGGCCGACGGAGCCTGTGGAGCCTTTTCAGCCTCCTTCCCCTTGAATTTGTTCATGGCGGCATAAAGATTGGCGTCAAACAGAAGATCCGGTGTGCCGCGCATCAGAATCTTCCCCTTGGGATCGAGCAAATATACCCGTGGAGTATGGGCCACGCGGTAATCCTTGAATGCAACCGCCTGGGCATCCACCAGGGAAGGAATATCCAGGCTCAAATTCAGCAGGGCTTTTTTCACCCCTTCTTCAGAAACCGGAGCTACGGGCATCACCGTCATTCCGGGAAATTCCTTGCGCAGAGAAGCCGCCTTTTCCAAAAACTTGACGGACATGGCATCTCGCGGATCCCAGAAAACCAGCAGAACGGGCTTGTCGCCGGAGGGAATTTCCACCCAGGTTCCCGTAGCGGAGGAAGGCAGCTTGATTTTCGGCCCCGTCTGGCCGATATTAAGATTGCGGATTTCATACAGCTCCTCCTTGACCAGGTCCTTGACGGGAATGGGGCCGAATTTGGAATCATAACACTTGATAATAGCGTCCTTCAGAAGTTTGCCCCTGGCAGCAACAAGGCGGCCGTCATCCTGCTGCATCCCGGAACTTTCCTTCATGACCATCGCCAGCCCCAGGGAAGCCAGTCCCTGGTCTTCCGGAAACTGGTTCAAATCCTTGATCTTTTCCAGAATGGTACGGCAGCGCAAATCGCGCGAGTTGCTCAGTGCATGGGCCGCCTGTCCGGCGCCCTTTTCCATCACCATATTGTTCTCCAGGGCATTCAGGCAGTTCAGGAGGATTTTCCTGGCAACATTCCCGCCCGGGAAGGCTTCCTCAAGCGCCTGCGGATGATCCAGAAACCAGACAATGGCAGGAAGGGTATAAGGTTTCGAGAGATCACGCCCCACCTGCCCCCACAAATCCCTGGCTGCGGTCACGGCATCCGGCTGGCTTTTCAGCAGTTCCGCCCTTTTTTCATCTGTCTCAGCTATCTTGAACGCAGATTCCCAGTCCGCCTGCCTGCTGTTCCAGACGGACAGGACATTTTTCATGCCAATCTCGTCCGCAGAAGCCCATCCGAACAAACCGCATGTACCGGCGATCACGCAAAGCATTCTCTTCATACCACGCCACTATGCCCTGACGGACACTCCGCGTCAATCAAACGTAACGACAATTCATGATGAAACCGTTTAGTCAAAAGCGCACATGCCATTTCCCCCAATCCGGAAATCTCCGGCTGGTTCAAATTCCCTTTCCAGTTTTCCGGGAAAGCGCCCCGCGCATGCCTCCTGGGGTCAGCCCTGCCGTCCATACTCCCTTCCACCGCAAAAAGTCCCAGACGGACGCCAATTCATGCATCCATATCAAATGACGTTTTCCCACATCAAATGGGGAAGGAAACGCCTTTTCCCCTCCGGGAGCATGACCTCCCCAATAACCCGGTAGTTTTGGACCACAACCGGATAATCCCGGATACTGACTTATTTCAGGAAAAACGTTGCGGCCTGTTTATTAGAGACGGTAAACGTCAACGTGCAGTTCTTTTACACCTGGTCACGACCGGAGTGAACGTTTGACGGCAATTCACATCCAGCTTCAGTGAAATTCCATCCATAAAAACGAACAAACCCCGGCGAATCACTTCGCCGGGGCTGCTGTTCAACTAACTACCTATGAAGACGGAGAGATCCTTGGTGGATGAAGTGCTCTCTCTTTCACTGCATCCGGATCATAACCGTTATGGGTGAGACAGCCGGGACGCGAATATGTTCAAACATTTCGTTTTTTGTATGACACAAGCCTGGAACGACGCCCTGAACGGAAAAGCGGCTACGGATTTTTTCCGCAGCCGCTTCGTCCAACTACCTGTAAAATCAATGCTGTTTAAAATAGGAGGGAGTTTCCGCGATCCCTGCCACTGAACGATCCTTTCCTGTAGAAATAACCGGGAAAGAAGGGTTCAAGACTCTCCACCCCTTTCCTGAAGAAAATAAGGAAGACCCGTTCCCATCCCGAATATTCCGTTTACGCCGCCACGAAATTCCTCTCGTCATTTGTCAGGGCGCGCACCTGAACCGCCATGAATCTCATTTCATTGAGCATATTCAGATACAGCAGGGAAGAACGCGTTCGCGTCTGATTGCGCTGGGTTCTCTTGATCTGTCGCTTGGTGGCTTTGGCCACAAGCTGGAGCAGTTGCTCCTGCGCCACCATCGTGTAGTCGAACTGAATGTAGGTTCCCGTCTGGAGCATTTTGCAATATTCGTCCAGAAGTTTCATCAGGGCCGTGTGGACTTCCTTCAAGTCGCTCACCTGGTCAATGGTGAAGGGCGTATGGTTATTGTCCACATAAGTGAAGATGGATTCGGAGAACTGGGCCAGGCTCTGCGTGGCTTCATTCAAATGCTCCAAGGCCTGGACAAAGTGATAACCCATGTCCAGGGAGCGGGACTGCATCTTGTAGAGAATGGGAAGAATGTCGTACTTGTGGTGCTCGCTGCTGGTGAGCGCCAGACGTTCCGCGGCTTCTGCCAGTTCCTTGAGGGCCTTGCGGTCCCCCTGGAAAAAATTTTCCACGGTGTCGTTGTATATTTCCCGGAGCTTGAGTGTACTGTCCACGATCTGGTGGCTGCACACGTCCAGAATGTTTTCCTCCGTGATCTGGTCAAACCGTTCGGTGGAAAGCTTGTTTTCCCGCTTGCGGTGCATGACGGTGGATTTCACCAAGATAACGGCCACCAGCGCCAGCAGGCCGAAGATGGCATATATCTGCCCGTAATGCAGCACCGTAGCCATGATGGCAGCCAGAGTGAAGGCGGCCAGTCCCGTCATGAACCAGCCGGAAATGACCGTAAGCACGCCGGTAACCCGGTAAACGGCGCTCTCCCTTCCCCATGCCTTGTCCGCCAGGGAGGACCCCATGGCTACCATGAACGTCACATACGTGGTGGAGAGTGGAAGCTGCTTGCCGGTAGCCCAGGCGATCAGCAGGGAAGCCACGGTCAGGTTCACGGTGGCGCGTATCAAGTCAAACGCCACGCGGTCCTTGGGATTCAGTGGCTGGGGAGCCGGGTCCCACTGGTGGTTCATGCGCACCAGCATGCGGGCGGGAATGAGTTTTTTCACGCCGCGCCCCAAGGCGATGGCACTGCGCACAATGGCGCGGGCCGGAGGCACGGAACCGAAGCGCTCAATGCCGCCCTCCCCCTGCCGGGAAAGCTCCACGCCGGTGGCAATAACCGTTTTGGCCTTTTTGGAAAACCACAGCGCAAAAATCATCATGCAGCCCGCCGCAAAAAGGATGTAATGGTTCACGGGACCGCCCTTGCCGGGCATCAGGCATTCCATGGCGGTGATGGAGGCCGTGCTTCCGCCGTCCGCCACGACGCCCCGGGCGTACTGGAAGGAATCCAGCCCCCCCATGAAAACACCGATGAAGTTCACCAGGTCATTGCCCGCAAACGCCAGGGCCAGGGAAAAGGTCCCCGCCAGGACGGTCAGACGCAGAATATTGGTCATGAACAGGTGCTGAAGCAGGAACATGAGCAGGGAGAAGCCTGCGAAGGCGACCAGAACCGCCAGCCCCAGGTTCTGGTCAATGTAGGCAATCATGCCGCGGTCCAGCAGGGTGGATTCCTTCAACCCCTTAAAGATGGCAAAGTACGCGATAGCCGTCATGGCAATGCCGCACCAGAAGCAGCCGAACCACTTGAAACGGGACTGGTACTTGAAGGTGAACGCCAGGCGGGAAATCCACATGACGATGGTACCCACCGTAAAGGCGATGGCTACAGAAAGAAGGATGCCGGTGACGATTTCAAACGCCTTGTCCGTATTGATGAAGTCCCACACCGTTTCCGTCATGTGGAGTTTGGAAATTTTGAAAAGGGCCGTAGCTACGGCGGAGCCGAGAATGCCGAATACCAGGGAAACCGTGGTGGAGGTGGGCAGGCCGAACGTGTTGAACGTGTCCAGAAGAATCACCTCGCTGATCATCACCCCCAGGAACAGCAGCATCACTTCATGGTAGCTGAACATGTTGGGATGGAAGATGCCGTTGCGGGCCACTTCCATCATGCCTCCGGAAAAGCACGCGCCCACCAGGACGCCAATGGAGGCCACGGCCAGGATTGCCCTGACGGGGGCGGCCTTGGAGCCGATGGCGGAGTTGAGGAAGTTGACGGCGTCATTCGCGACGCCATTGATCAAGTCAAATGCCGCCAGAAGCAGCAGGGCTACGATAATAATCCAGTAAATTGAGTCCATAACTGTCTCTTGTGTATGGTGGGCGGAGGGCGTCCGCGAGCTGCACCACCGCCTCTTTACACGGAAAAGGGAGATTTTGCCACTGTTTTGTTACAGAAAATTCACCCTTCCCGTCCCGTCAGCGGGAGGGACGCAGAAAGTCCAATTCGGAGGGGTCCGGCCAGCAGTGCCGGGGATAACGTCCGGCCAGATCCTTTTTCATCTGGCCGTAGCCGTTGCGCCAGAAACTTTCCAGGGAGCCGGTCACCTGCCACGGCCTCTGGCTGGGGGCCAGAACTTCCACTTTCACGGTTACGGCTCCGCGGGCAATGCGGGGGGATTCCGCCACGCCAAACAATCTCTGCACCGTCAGGCCGATTACCGGCGTGGAATCCTCCTCATACCGGACCTTGGCATGCTGCCCGTTGGGGAGCTTGAGGCTAACCGGGGCGTAGTCGTCCAGTGCCTTCGCCTGCCAGCCGGAAAGCCAGTCCCGGAGGACGGGCATGATCTCCCGCTCCTTGATATCCTTGTATCCCACGGCGCCTTCACAGACCATGGCGATGGCCACCAGCTTGTCTTCTTCCCCGAACAGGGGCAGTTCCAGCTCCGGCATCCAGCGGCTCAGGCCGTTCAGACGGCGTATCCACTGCTCCACGGCGTGGTCCCACTTTACCAGCTTCAAGGTGCCGTCCACCACTTTTTCCGCCAGAATGGGAGCGGCCAGTTCCGCAGGGGCATCCCCGCGGTCGCGGTCTTCCAGCACCAGGTCTTCATACATCAGGCGCTGGTGCAAGCGAACGCGGCGCAGGCCAGAGTCAAAAACGGCCGCCTCCCCGCCGGAAAAACGTTCCGGCCATACGGCGCGCAATTCTTCCGGGGTGATGAGCGTGCAGCGGCCTATGCGGGTTTCCACCGCCTTTCCGGACAGTTCTGCCATTTCCGCGGCCACAAAGTGCAGGCCGCGTAAGGCCACGCTGCCTTCGGACAGCCTGCCGCCCGCGCCGCCCGCCATGCGGCACGTGCTGGCCGCCACGCCGTTCCGGACGCCTACATGATCCGCAAACCCTTCCATTAATGCCCGGACGACGGAAGAACGCGCCGCCAGGAAATCCGGCTCCGGCACCTCCCGTGAATACCCGCGGCTGCCGATGGACAGCAACTGCCGGTAAGCCATCCACACTTCCCGCGCACCGCGGGCGGAAATGCCCAGGCGGCCGCATGCTCCTGCATCAAAATGGGAATCCAGGGCCTTCCCCACGGCGCGCCATTCCGCCTGAAAGTCCGTATAGTCGCCGGAATCCCGCAGATCATCGTTCAGGCCGCCCTTCGCTTCCACGCCTTCCCCCTGCATCAACGCCGCAATGGCGGCCAGTTCCACCGCGCACCGTTCATCCTGCCCGGCCACGATCAGGCGGCCCAGCCGTGGCGGCAGCGGAAACGCCGTCATCCTCCTGCCCGTCTCCGTCAGGCGTCCCTCCCCGTCCACGGCTCCCAAGGAGGCAAGGAGATGGCGCGCCCGCTGAAGAACCAGAGGGTCCGGCCTGTCCAGCCAGCGGAATTCCTCCGGGTCCGCCACACCCCAGGAACACAGGTTCAAAACGGCTCCGGACAAGTCCACCCGGAAACACTCCGGAGGGTCGAATTCCGCCTTCTTCGCCTGTTCGGCCTCACTCCAGAGCCGGAAGCAGCGGCCTTCCGCCACGCGGCCCGCACGGCCCGCGCGCTGGGCGGCGGACGCCTTTGAAATCCTGACCAGGTGCAGGGTGTCCATGCCCCGGTACGGGTCCCATCCGGACTGGCGCACCCATCCGGTGTCAATGACGGTCCTCACCCCCTCGATCGTCAGGGAAGTTTCCGCCACATTCGTAGAGACGATGACGCGCGGCCGCCCTCCCTTTTCCACCGCGCGGTTCTGCTGTTCCGGACTCAATGCCCCGTACAGGGGGAAAATGTCCCGGCCCCCCAGCCACGGTTTTCCCTCCAGCAGTTCCACTGTGCGCCGGATTTCGTAAACGCCCGGCATGAACAGGAGAATGTCTCCGCAAGCGGCATCCTTCACCGCCTCACGGACAGCTTCCGCGGCCTGGTCCCAGACGGACGGTGGCGCCACCCTCCCCCGGCCGTCGCTGACTGGACGGGCAGGACGGTACGTGATTTCCACCGGGTACTGCCGTCCGCAGGCTTCCAGCTCCCGGCAGGATTCCCCCATGTATTCTCTCAGGCCGGACATTTCCAGCGTGGCGGACATCACCACCACGGCAAGGTCCGGCCGCGGCCCTTCCTGCAGGTCCAGCACACGCCCCAGGGACAAGTCCCCGGAAAGGCTCCGTTCATGGAATTCGTCAAAAACCACCGCGCTCACCCCTTCCAGGCCGGGGCGGTCCGTCAGCCAGCGTTCCAGCACGCCGTCCGTCACGTACGCAATACGGGTACGGGAGGATATGTGCCGCTCAAAACGGACCATGTACCCTACTTCCCGTCCCAGTTCCACGCCGCGCAGCCTGGCGACGTGCCGGGCCAGCAGGCGTGCCGCCATCCGGCGCGGCTGGACGACGACGATGAGGCCGTTTCCCCCTAGCCCCGCATCATCCATCATCGGAGGAATTCCGGTGGACTTTCCAGAACCCGTAGGCGCCTTCAGCAAAATGCGGGGAGACGCTCCTTTAAGGGCTTTTAGAAATTCCCCGCGGATTTCCTCAATAGGAAGAGACGTACCAGGCATGCGGCTTGACGTTTTTTCTTGTCCGGCTCTTCCGCTCAATACACTACCGTCATCATCAGAATACACAGGAACGGAACGGTGAAAGACGGACTGTCAATGAGATCGAAGAGGCCGCCTATGCCCGGAAGCAGGGAGCCAGAATCCTTCACGGACAGGCTGCGCTTGACCAGGGAACCCGCCAAATCGCCATAAACGGCCAGAATAAAAATGAGGGTAATGCCCAGAACCAGCATCAGGACGGATGCCGGAGAAAGCGACGTCGCGCCGAACATTGGGAATACCAGGACTATCCCCGCGGCATTCGTCAGCAGCCAGGAGCCGATGATACCCTCCCAAGTTTTTTTGGGACTGATATGGGGAATTAATTTTTTGGTGAAGAATTTACCCCCCAGCAGCAACCCGCTGACGTAGGCGAAAATGTCGGTCATTTTCGTCACCAGGATCACCCACAGCACCATCATCACAATGCGCGGAGACTCAGCCCCCGCCTCCAGATAGCCCAGATGGATGGCGGGAATAGCGAAGGCGAACAGCCAGCCGGGGTAAATGAAAGACAGCAGCGTTGTAGCGACGGAGCGGAGCGCGCGGCTCCCGACGATGGGGCGGTTCATCTCCCGGATGAACGCCACCACAACCAGAATCACCGGAGCCGCCACAACCAGCAGCAGGGGGTCCGGCATCATTCTGAATTCATCCCGCATCGTGAGACGGAATTTGTTGAAAAAACACGCCACGGACAACAGCACCGGATAAGCCGTCCCGAAAAGGAAACTCAAGCGAGCCTGTCCCGCCTTGCCGGACCGGATGAGCATGTGGCGCCATTCCCACGCGGTCAGGATGCAGAAGATGCACACCAGCCCGTAATAGCCGGCTTCACGGTTCCAGACCAGGGCGCCGGCCAGCAGGCCCAGCAGGACAAAGGTGCTGAACAAACGCTGGAACAGCACGCGCATTTTGCTTCCGGCAGGGGCATTTTCCCGGGGTGGTGTGGTCATACTCGCGCAAAGTGTACAGAAAACGCCTCTGACCTCAATACTGAATTGGCTCAGCGTAGAGGCTTCTTCCGGAAAGCTGCCGCACGGAGGGGCCGCCGCAGGCGGAAAACGCAGTTTTCCCCCCCCTATATTTTTCCGCATGTAAGAAAGAGTCCCATTTTCCCAATTTTAAAAGGCTTCCGGGAATGCCGTCAAAAATAGCGTCATGTGGACGTTTTATGAGATAGACATTCACACGCAAATCAGTAACACTTACAACCCAGCAATACATCCCTCCGGGAATGGAGGGATTACGCACCATTTTTCCCCCATGAACACGCACTCATTCCGTTGGATCAGACTTACAGCGTTTTCGGCCCTTGCCGCGGCAGCCATAACTTCCTGCGCCTCAGCGGCCACCGATTTCAACCAGGTTGGCAAGCAGATGTCCCTTCTGCTCCAAAACTTCCACTTTTCCCGCAAGGAATTCAGCGACGATCTTTCCAACAAGTTTCTGGAAACCTATCTGCGCAAGGTCGACCCCAGCAAGATTTTCTTCACCCAGCAGGATGTGGACGCCCTGAAGAAGAAATACGGAAAGGAACTGGACGACTACCTGATGTCCGGACAGATGATGGACGCGGCCAAGGCCATGCACGCCCTGTACCGCCAGCGCGCCATGCAGCGCATTGCCTATGCGCGCGACCTGCTGAAACAGGGCGGCTTTACGTTCACGCAGGACAAGACCATTGAACGCTCCCGCCGCAAGATCGACTCCTGGCCCAAGGATGAAGCGGAAATGCAGCAGGTCTGGAAGGACTTGGTGGAGGAACAGCTCCTGTCCGAGACCCTGCGCCGAGAAACCGTGGCGCGCCTGGCCAAGGAACAGAACAAGCCTGATCCGCTGGCCAATGAAAAGCCTGTGGAAGAAAAGCTACTCATGCGCTATGAGCGCATTCAGCGCAACATTCAGGAAACGGATCTGGAAGACGTGGCGGAAACCCTGCTGAGCGCGGTAGCCCTGACCTATGACCCACACACGGACTACATGGGAGCCCGCCAAGTGGACCGCTTCAAGATCTCCATGAGTCCGGAGCTCACCGGCATCGGAGCCCTGCTGGGCGGCGAGGATGACGGCTCCACGAAAATCAACGGAATCGTTGTGGGAGGTCCGGCGGACAAGTCCGGAGAACTCAAGCTCAACGACCGCATCGTGGCCATTGACTCCAACAACACCGGAGAGATGGTGGATATCCTGTTCATGAAGCTGGACAAGGTGGTGGATATGATCCGCGGCTCGGAAAACTCCCAGATCCGCCTGAAGGTGGAACCGGCGGACGCTCCCGGCCAGGCCAAGATCATCACGCTGACCCGCTCCAAGGTGCCGTTGAAAGATGAACTGGCCAAAGCGGAAATCATTGAACTGAACGGTGCCCCGGACGGCCAGAACCGCATCGGCGTGCTGAGCCTTCCCTCCTTTTACGCGGATATGGACGGCGGCGACCGCCGCTGCGCCGCAGACGTCAAAAAACTCCTGGAACGGATGAACAAGGAAAAAGTGGACGGCCTCGTGATCGACCTCCGCAACAACGGCGGCGGCTCTCTGGAAGAAGTGCGCCTGATGACCGGATTTTTCACCGGGCGCGGCCCCGTGGTACAGATCAAGGACACCCGCGGCAACGTGGATGTGAAAACCGCCAACAATCGTGAAAAACTCTTCAAGGGCCCCATTGTAGTGCTGATCAACAAGCTCAGCGCCTCCGCCTCGGAAATTCTCGCCGCCGCCCTTCAGGACTACGGCCGCGCCGTCATTGTGGGGGACACCTCCACCTTCGGCAAGGGAACCGTGCAGCAGCCAGTGGACATCGGACAGTACCTGCCCTACTTCTCCGCCAGGGACCGGGCCGGCCTGCTGAAAGTCACTACGCAAAAGTTCTACCGGGTGCCGGGCGGTTCCACGCAGCTGAAGGGCGTGGAAAGCGACATTCAACTGCCCACCGCCACGGCTGCCTTTGAACTGGGAGAGGAAATCCTGGACTACGCCATGCCCTACGACCAGATCCCCCCCTGCCACAATTACAAGAAGGACTCCGCCATCGCCGGCATCCTCCCCGCCCTGAAAGCAGCCAGTGCCGAACGCGTAGCAAAGGACCGCGACCTCCAGATCGCCAAGGAAGACATAGCCATGATGAAGCAGCGCATCAAGGACAACAAGCTATCCCTGAACAAAAAGGTCCGCGAACAGGAAAACGCCTCCCTGGAAGAACGCCGCAAATCCATCAACCAAGAGCGGAAAACCCGCTTTGCGCAGATGGCCAAGGACGACGCCGCAAAGTACAAAATCTACCGCCTCACACTGGACGACATCAACGCGCCGGAACTGCCCCTGGCCAATCCTGAAAAGGACAATGAACAGTTCATGCACGTGGCGGAAGACCCCACGGCGGAACTGGACGACTCCCCGGAATATCCCTCCGGCCTTGATCCCGAACTCCGGGAAGGCATCAACATTGTCCAGGACATGCTGAAACAGCAAACTCCTGCAAAATAAGGGAGAGACTCCCTGCTCTTTGAAAAGCGCCCCGGTTTCCGCCAGAAGCCGGGGCGCCTTTTGTTATTTAAACGGCGATTCCGGAAGCTTCAAATTGGAATGATTCAATTCTTCATCCCGGACTTGCCAGCCGGAAAGAAATGAGGCAGAATATTTTCCCGCCAGCAATATGCACCATCATGAATACGACATTTAAAATTGCCATCGGCTCCGACCACGCCGGAGTCGACCTCAAGGAAACCATAGTAGAACTCCTCAAGGCATGGGGTCATGAAGTGACCGACATGGGTACGGAAACCAAGAATTCCTGCGATTATTCCGACTATGCCAATGCGGTCGCAAGCAGCATTGCTGACGGTACCAATGAACGCGGCATCCTGATCTGCCGCTCCGGCATCGGCATGAGCATTGCCGCCAACCGCTGGGTAGGCGTGCGGGCCGCCCTTTGCCGCACGGCTCCCGCCGCGGCCCTTTCCCGCCAGCACAACAATTCCAACCTGCTCTGCCTGGCTTCCGCCTACGTGGACAATGAAAGCGTGGAAGACGTACTGGATGCCTGGCTGCACGCCGACTTCGAAGGCGGCCGCCACGAACGCCGCGTCATCAAATCCTCCGGCAGTCCCCTGCAATGGAGCGATCCGGAACTGGCCGCCTTCATTGAAGAAGAAGGCCGCCGCCAGAGCAACAACATTGAACTGATCGCCTCGGAAAACTTCGCCTCCCCCTCCGTGCGGGAAGCCCAGGGTTCCCTGCTGACCAACAAATACGCGGAAGGCTATCCCGGCAAGCGCTGGTACGGCGGCTGCGAAGTGGTGGACAAGGTGGAACAGCTCGCCATTGACCGCGTGCTGAAGCTCTTCGGCGGAGAGCACGCCAACGTGCAGCCCCATTCCGGCTCCCAGGCAAACATGGCCGTTTACTTTTCCGTCCTGAAGCCCGGGGACACTATCCTGACCATGGATCTTTCCCACGGCGGCCACCTTACCCACGGCCACCGCGCCAACTTCTCCGGCAAGCTGTACAACGTCGTGCATTACGGGGTCTCCCAGGAATCGGAAGCCATTGATTATGATGCCTTGGAAAAACTGGCCATGGAAGTGAAGCCCAACATGATCACGGCCGGCGCCAGCGCCTATTCCCGCACGATCGATTTTGAACGCATGGCGAAAATCGCCAGAGCCTGCGGGGCCTATCTCTTTGTTGACATGGCCCACATAGCCGGTCTTGTGGCGGGGGGACAACACCCCAACCCGGTTCCCCATGCGGACTTTGTGGCATCCACCACGCACAAGTCCCTGCGCGGCCCCCGCGGCGGCTTCATCATCTGCAAGGAGGAATACGCCAAAAAGATTGACGCCGCCGTCTTCCCCGGCATGCAGGGCGGACCGCTCATGCATGTCATTGCCGCCAAGGCCGCCTGCTTTGGCGAAGCCCTGAAACCGGAATTCAAGGACTACGCCGCCCAAGTCGTGAAAAACGCCCGGGCCATGTCCAAAAAAATGATGGAACTGGGCTTCCGCGTCGTTTCCAACGGTACGGACAACCACGTATTCATGGTGGACCTCCGCAATAAGGGAATCAACGGCGCAGACGCTCAGGAAGCCCTGGACCGCGTGGGCATCACCGTGAACAAGAACGCCATCCCGTTTGACACGGGCTCCCCCATGAAGCCCTCCGGCATCCGCATCGGCACTCCCGCCGTAACCACCCGCGGCATGAAGGAAAAAGACGTGGAACAAGTGGCGGAATTCATCGCGCGGGCGCTGGCCCTGCACGTGGGCGAACAGGTTTGCCCCAACCCGGAAGGCTTTAACCAGCTCAAGAAGGAAGTTTCCGCCTTCAACCGCAACTTCCGCCTGTCCCACTAACCCCCTGTGTCCCAACATGCTTTCCAGCCGTTCCGCCTCTCCGGCGGAACGGCTTTTTTAGGGTCTGAATCATGAAAATTCCATACGGACAGCTAAACAGCTTCCAGCGACCGGAACATTCGATTCATCACGGAACGGCCAGAGTCTCTTCTAACGTCGAAAGGCCTTGAATTCGTAGCTGTTGAAATTGGATCCCCTATTGATTATTAGCAGGCAGCGATTCCTGCTAAAGGGGATGAGGCTTCTTCCGACGAATTTCCGTGAAGCGGGAAATAACCTTGCTTCCCAATCATTTATCGTATCTAATACGGGATAATGGTTTATCCAGAAAAACAATTTTATATAAGATACGATGAAAAGCCTGGTAATATACTTGCTTGCGGGAACAGCCATGCTGTGCCCCATGAACGGAAGCAGCGAAGAAAGCGCCCCGTCCACGCCTCCGCCTGTAAAAGACCCTAAAGATGATTTCCTACCGGACATGGATTTTTGTTCCATGGTATTTCAAGATATTTCATCAAAACCCATTGTCTGGAATGATGACCGCTCCTTGGCTGTTATTTACGACGAGACGGCATCGGGCGTGCTTTGCTATACGTTCTGGTGCGTAAAAAGAAACGCACAGGGAAGGATGGTTCCCATTGCCAAGTATGCAGTCTGGACAGATTTTCCCAAAAAAGGAATCCTGCTGGACGAAAAAGGGCTAACCGTCGTGCTGGAAAGTACCAAGTGGCAAAAGGTAGGAACGACGACGATCAGCCATTATTTTCCGTTTACGATTCCCCAGGCACAAATATCTTTCACACAAAAAGGAAACGAGCACCTGAACGGCGTGAAGAATGAGGATCTGGAAAAGGAATGGAAAGAATTTACGGAAAAATGGGATTAACGGATATTTCCGGTTCATTGGGAGGATGTCTTATCAATGGATTCTCAAGAAAACCGTTAATAAAAACAGGCCGGACTTAAACAGTCCGTCCTGTCGAATTTACCCCAAGGATAATTTATTGCTTATTCAAGGGACTTTCGGATGAATGGGCATGTCATTCCATCCTTCGGGCTTGGCGAAGAAACTGTATTGCTTGTTCTTGAAGAAATCATACACGCTTATCGTCCGGAAAAATTTTCCCCACGGGGGTTCTTATCCTTATTGTGCCTTTCTCCTTCTTCCGGGGCGGCCTCATGCACCACCGGCCTTTCGGACCTGAGCGGACCACTCCTTGCCGCTCACATCCGTCAGCACGATGGAGACCGGACCTGCCGGAACCACGGGCAACGTGACGGGAAGCGTTACGCCGGCCTTCGCCCCCAGCGGTATAACCAAACCGAAAGCTCCCGGCTTGATCCGCGCGATATAACTATTTTCAATAGCGGAAGGAGGGATGGCGGAAAGCTCGTCCGCCTCCATCCTCCACAGGGTGTTTCCCTGGCCGTCTGTCAGCCGGATGCGGACCAGGAAGGAACCGTAGGTGTCCACGCCCTCCGTGCGGTATATGTTGAAGCGCAGGCCATCCCCGGAGAGGGAGGCCCCGCTGACTTCCAGCAGGGGCTTCACGGATTTGTTATGGAGCGGCCCCCAGACCCCGCCATGGAAAAACTGGTTGGTTCCCAGAGTGACGAACATCATGAACACGGCGGACCAAATGGAAATCTTCGCCAGCTTTCCGTACTCCAGCGGCAACGGACCGGAAGCTACCCAGGCAAACAGGGAGGAACGGCGCGAGCAGCACGGAAGCTTGGAAAGCCTGCCGTCCAGAGAACAGGAACCGCCCCCCGTCAGGAAGAGGAGAAGTCCGGCGCACATCCCCAGAATGCCTATCTGCCATTCATCCAGGCAGGTGGTTCCCAGCCACCCGGAACCCAGCAGAATCCCCAGCGCCAGGGAGAAAACTCCTACGGCCGCCAGACGCGTCAGCAGCCCCAGCATGAGCATCAGCCCTACCAGGCATTCAATGATGGTAAACGCCGCCATAAACCACCAGAGTTCGGACGGATGCGTCACCAGATATTCAATGACCGGCTTGATGCCCAGCGCATTGGGAAGAAAATGGTTGAATTTAACGCCAATGTATCCCGGATCATCCGGAATCAACTTGTTTTCCAGAACCAGGCGGCGCCAGAAAGCGGAGAAATACGTCCAGCCCACCACCAGGCGAAGAGGAAGGGCTATCACCGCGGCCCAGCGGTAGGCCTCAGGCCGGAGGGAGGAATCATGGAAACGTTCTTCTTTCATCTGGTCAAATTTTACAGTATTTCGTTATCCTATTTCCACCGGAAAAAAATCAAAGGATAAAATGCGCGTCCGTGACAGCGGAAGTGTCCGTGCCTACCGCGCGGCCATGCCGTCCCATACCGGGAAGTAATAATGCAGGGAGGGCGCAGGTTCATTCAGCAGACGGTAGTGCCACCATTCCGGGGAATAGTTGGCAAAGCCCTGTTTCTCAAATGCCTTTTTCAGAATCATCCGGTTCCGGTGCTGGAACGGGGTCACCAGGGGGCTTTCCGTGGCGGAGCTGGGGTCCAGCAGGTCATGATGGCCGCCCATGTCCACGGGCTTTCCTGTTTTAGCATACAGCAGGGTGGCATCCACGGCCACACCGCGGGAATGTTCCGAGAAGTCGCGCACGTAGTGGTCGCCGAAGACTCTGGACTTGTCAATGTTCGGGTAATAGCGCGCCTTCATCTTCTGGTCCTCGGCATCCCTGCCCCATTTGCAAATGTCCAGCACGGCGGTATGGGGGCGGTAGGCGTCGTAGATTTCCAGCAGATACCCCTGTTTGTACAAGTCTTCCGATACTTTTTTCAATGCCTGGGCCGCTTGGGTGCGCAGAATGGCCCGCTTGCCGTGGTAGCCGTCCAGCGGACGCCCCACAAAGTTGTCATATCCGGCGTATTTGAGGTTGCTCCTCACAAGGGGGGCCACCTGGTCCACATAAACAAAGCCCGGCTGCATCACGGGCTGCAAAGGCTGGTTGAATTCAGGCTTGAATTCCTTGCTCCCTGAGCAGGAAGCCAATAAAATAAAAATGCCGCATGCCGCGGCCAGGCGGGTCTTCATGACCCGTGAGCCTAGCACGGCATGTGGCGCAAATCCGGTCAGGATTCCGTCATTTCCAGGAAGCCCTTGATCTTGCTGATGCGCGTGGGGTGGCGCAGCTTCCGCAAGGCCTTGGCTTCAATCTGGCGGATGCGTTCGCGGGTGACGCTGAACTGGCGTCCTACTTCCTCCAGCGTGCGGGGACTGCCGTCCCGGAGGCCGAAACGCTGTTCGATGACTTCTCGTTCGCGATCCGTGAGGGTGTCCAGCACATCCTTGATTTTTTCTTTCAGGAAGGAGAAGGAGGCTTCCTCCATGGGATTTTCCGCCGCCTTGTCTTCAATGAAGTCACCGAAGGAGGTGTCATCGGAATCGCCCACCGGAGCCTGGAGGGAAATGGGCTGCTGGGCCATTTTCAGCACGGAGCGCACGCGCTCCACGGGAAGGTGGATTTCCTCCGCGATTTCCTCCGGCGTAGGTTCGCGCCCGTATTCCTGCACCAGCTGCTTTTGAACGCGCATCAATTTGTTGATGGTTTCAATCATGTGCACGGGAATGCGGATGGTGCGGGCCTGGTCAGCAATGGAACGGGTAATGGCCTGGCGGATCCACCAGGTGGCGTATGTGGAGAATTTATAGCCGCGGCGGTATTCGAATTTTTCCACCGCCTTCATGAGGCCCATGTTGCCCTCCTGAATCAGGTCCAGGAAGGAGAGGCCGCGGTTGGTGTATTTTTTGGCAATGGAGATGACCAGGCGCAAGTTGGCTTCTACCATTTCATCCTTGGCCTTGCGGGCCTCGCGGAGCCATTTCCTGAGTTCCTGGTAGGCTTCGCCCATTTCATCCGCCGTCATCCACATGCGCAGTTCCAGTTCCGCAAGGTGCTCCTTGAGTTCCTTGTTGCCGGGGTCTTTTTCAATCTTTTTCTGCAGGCGCAGCACGCGGTCGCGGGCTTCGTCAATCACGGAGCAGAAGTCTTCAATCACCTTGTGCTTGAAGTACAGGCGGCCGAACAGCTTCACCAGAACGCCGGTGATTTTGTCGAATTCAGCCTGGCGGGCCTTGACGGCCTTGGCCGCTTCCTTGCTGCGGTACAGCTTGCGGAAGGCGCTTGAGGCGTCCTGGTGCGTCTGCTGGATCTGGGCGCAAAGCTGGGCCAGGCCCTTCATGTAGCGTTCCCGCGAGTCGATCTTCTTGTCCAGAATCACGCGGTCAAAGCGTTCCTCATTGTCAAGCAGGCGGTAGGCCACATCTAGATAGGCGTTGGCAATGAAACCGAAGCGGTGGACGGAGCGCTGGACGTTCTGTTCCGCGTCCTCAATCCTCTTGGAGATGGCCACTTCCTCTTCACGGGTGAGCAGGGAGACCTGCCCCATCTGCTTGAGGTACATGCGGACGGGGTCGTCCAGAATGTCCATCTTGGCTTCCAGCTTTTCCTCTTCATCCTCTTCCTCCGTGTTGATGCGGGTGCGGTCCGTGTAGCTGTCCACGTCGGAAGCGTCGATGATGTCGAATGCCATGCTGCGCAGGCGGTCCATGATGGCCTCGTAATCCTGCTGGTCTACGATGTCGTTCGGAAGAGAATCGTTGATGTCGTCAAAAGTCAGGTATCCCTGTTCCTTGGCAAGCTTGATGAGTTCACGGATTTTCTCCTGAATTTCCGGGGCGTCAATCGGGTTCGTGATCTTGCGGCTGGCAGCCTTCTTGCGTTCCTCTTCCAGAATTTCACTCAATTTTTTGGGAGTTTCATTCTTGGAAGGCTTGGACGCGGGTTTGGCAGGTTTCGCCGGCTTCTTTTCTGCCGCCTTTGCGTGGGCCTTCTTGGCAGGAACGGGAGCGGCCTTTTTGGCCGGGGCCTTCTTTTCCACGGGTTTGGCGGCGGAAGCAGCAGGCACCGCCTTGGGAGCCTTGGCCGTGGATTTAGCCGCTGGCGCCGCCTTTTTAGCAGCCGCAGGAGCGGATGGCTTGGCAGCAGTTTTTTTGGCGGGAGCCGCCTTCGGGGCGGGTTTGGAAGCTTTGGCGGCAGGTTTGGCCGCTACTTTTTCCCTGGTTTCGGAAGCTTTTTTGCTGGCAGAGGTCTTCTTGGGAGAAGAGGAGGATGGGTCACCGGATTTGGACATATCTTGAAAGGAAGAGGGCACAATTCACCATTATATCAATACCCGCAGGTATCGAGGCGTTACATTGTACCCAAAAGACGTTTCAAGTCAACACTAAGTTTCGATAATTCCACCCTTCTTGCAGCATCCGTGGAGGGGTCCGCAATTTCCGCCATCAGGGAGGCAATGTGCTTTTCCAGTGCCGCCTTTGCGATGCCGGAACAGGCCTCCTGCACGCACCGGCTTACGTCCGCAATGGGGATGGGGTCCAGACTGAGCATGGCCAGGGCGTCCTTCTCCGGCTGAGGCAGGGATTCCAGAAACGCGTGGATGGAGGCCGGATTGTCCGGTTTCGGCATGCGGGCCAGGATTTTTTTCAGGATGCCCCCGCCCGGCAGCAGGCGCATCGGCTCCAGCAATTCTTCAATGCGGTCCACGATCAGCTCCTGCGCCTGCGCATTCTGCAGGGCCAGTTCGCATAAAACGGCCACGGCGCGGTTCATCTTTACGGGCGGCAATTCTTCCGGCACATTTCCGGCAGCTTCCCCGGCCCGGTCCGCGGCACGCACTTGTTCGCGCTCCTTGCGGCGTCCGGCCGTCTTCACGGCGCTGCGCAAATTGCCGATGGTCATGCGCATCCGCGTGGCGAGGTCCGTCGTGGCCAGGTCACGGGCCACCGGATCGCTCATGCAGGCCAGCAGGGCTGTCATGTCCCGTGCAAAGGAGGCGCTGGCTCCTGCGTCTTCCAGCAGGCCCTGGCTTTTGGCACGCTCCACGCGCACCTCGAAGAAGGGCCTGGCTTGTTCCACCATCGCCGTGAAAGATTCCCGCCCTTCCCTCTTCATGAAGGAATCCGGGTCGTCTCCCGGCGGCAGGTTCACCAGATAAACATCCTTGCCCAGAGGGGCCAGTTCCCGGAAGGCGCGGTCCGCCGCGGCCATTCCCGCCTTGTCCGCGTCAAAACACAGCACAATTTGGGACGCATAACGGGAAAGCGTCCGGGCATGCTCCGGCGTAAATGCCGTTCCCAGCGGAGCGACGGCAAAAGACAGCCCGGCTTCATGGCAGGCGATGACGTCGATCTGCCCTTCGCACAGGAGGGCCTTTCCGCTTTTGCCCATCGGACCGCGGGCCTTGTCCAGAGCGAACACGACGTCCCCTTTCTTAAAGATGGCCGTTTCAGGGGAGTTGACATATTTGCCTGCATTCTCCTGGGGCCTCAGAAGGCGGCCGGAAAAGGCCACGCACTCTCCGTACACGTTGTTGATGGGGAACATGAGCCTGTCCCGGAAACGGGCGTAGATATCCCCGCGTTCCCCCCGGTTGGCAAGGCCGGAGTCAATCAGCACCTGGTCCGCAATTCCTTCCTTCCTCGCCCATGCCAGGAACTCGCGGGAGGAATCCGGGGCCCAGCCCACCTGCCAGCGTTTGGCCATCTCCGCGCCGTAGCCGCGGGAATTCAGGTAGGCCCTGGCTTCCGCCGCTTTTGGGGAGCGCAGGAGCAGCTTGTGAAAAAAATCCGCCGCCTTTTTGTGGGCTACCAGCAAAGCCGTGCGCGCCTTGCGGCGTTTTTCCTCAGCGGCGTCATACACCTCCTCCACCAGGGTAATGCCAGCCTTTTCCGCCAGACGCCGGACAGTGTCCGCAAAGCCCAGGTTTTCCATCTTCATCACGAAGGTGATCGCGGACCCCCCTTCCCCACAGCCGAAGCATTTGAAGTTCTGCCTGGTCTGGTCCACGATGAAGGACGGCGTTTTTTCATTATGGAACGGACAGCACGCCTTCCAGCGGGACCCGGCGCGCTTCAGGGACAGATAGGAGCCTACCACATCCACAATGTCAGTGGCTTCCAGAACGCGCCTGATGCTGTCTTCATCAATCCTTCCCATACGGCCCGCCCAGACTATCACAAGAACCGGCTTGATACAAGGAGACAGAAGAGAAGCTCCTTCCATCAGGCGCTTGAATCATCCCAAGCTTCAGACTGCGTCCCTTTAAAACCGGACCCTCACCCGGTTTCCGGAAGCCGCCATTTCCAACGCAGCCATCATGGCAGGGAGGATGCATTTCCCCATTGAGAAAAAAGACCCGCCGTGATAGCATTTTACCATGAAGCACATCCACCTCCTGTTGCTGGCTTTTCTGGCTTTGTTTGCGGGCGCTCCGTTCCGGGCGGCCGCGGAAGAATCTTTCCGCGACAAGGTTGTCCTCATTCCCGTGGGGGAGGACGCCCTGACCAGCAAGCAGAGCTTCGGCTTCATGACCCGCATTCTGGAACGGGCGCAGAAGGAACAGGCCCGCGCCGTGGTGTTTGAGATGAACACGCCCGGCGGCCTGGCCTGGGAAACCAGCGAGATGATGATGAAGAGCATCCAGCCGCTGACCATCCCCACTTATGCCTACGTGAACCCCAAGGCAATGTCCGCGGGGGCCCTCATTTCCGCGGCGTGCGACAAGATTTACATGGCTCCCGTTTCCTCCATCGGGGCGGCGGGCATCATCACTTCCTCCGGGGAGGAGATGGACCCCGTGATGCGCAAGAAGGCGGAGAGCGCCTTCTGGGCCTTCACGCGTTCCGTAGTGACGGAGAAGGGATACCGCCCGGAAGTGATCAAAGCCATGATGATTCCGTCCGAAGAGGTGCAGGAGTTCGGCCCCGTCAAGCTGGAGAAGGGAGCCCTGCTGACCCTGACGGGCAAGGAGGCCGCCACCCGGCTGGATGACGGAAAGCCCCTGCTGGCGCAGGGAACGGCCACCTCCGTGGCGGACCTGCTGGCGCAGGAGAAAGTGGACGCCCCCGTGGTCACGGCAGTGCCTACCGCCTTTGAAAAGATCGGCCTGTGGATTGCGTGGGCCTCCCCCCTCCTGATTCTGCTGGGCATCGGCGGCATTTACATGGAGTTCAAGACGCCGGGATTCGGCATCGGGGGCATCGTGGCCATTGCCGCGTTCGCCCTGTTCTTTTTCGGCAACAACATCGCCGGAAACCTGGCCGGATACGAAACGGCCGCCCTGCTCGTGCTGGGGGTCATTCTGCTGTGCGTGGAATTTTTCGTCATTCCCGGCACGTTCATCGCCGCCATTGCGGGCGGCATCTGCATCTTCCTGGCGCTGTTCGGCGGCATGATCAGTTCCTGGGAATGGGACAACGTCATCCGCGGAGGCCAGTGGGAAGACTTCAACACCGTCGCCCTGGTCCTGGGCGTTCCCCTGCTGAAGCTGGTGCTGGGCTTGACGGGCGGCGCCATTGTCATCACCATCTTGATGAAGTACCTGCCTGATTCCGTGCTGATGCGCCGCGTGACCAACGCCACCGTAAGCGGCGGCCCCGCCGGGGAGGCCGTGAGCATTACGCGCGTCCAGGTCGGAGACCGGGGGAACGCCGTCACGGAACTGAAGCCCAACGGCAAGGCCATGATCAATGGCGAAATATGCGAGGTTTTCTCTCGACAAGGCATACTGATTAAGGGTACCCCTGTGCGCGTCGTGGACATACGTCCGTTCGACCTCGTCGTCGTCAGGGACGAATCCCCCGCCGGGGAATAATCCGCATCACTCTTTTCCACTACTGCCATGTCTCTCACCGTTGGACTCATTTCCCTGGGTTGTCCCAAGAATTTGATCGATTCCGAAATCATGATCGGCCACCTGCAGAAGGCGGGCATGACGATGACGCCGGACGCGGAACTGGCGGACGTGATGGTGGTCAATACCTGCGCGTTCATCGACCAGGCCAAGCAGGAAGCCATAGACGCCATTCTGGACGTGGTGCGCGCCAGGGAAAGCGGAACCTATCCGGAAAACCAGAAGCTGATTGTGGCGGGATGCCTGTCCCAGCGTTTCCACAAGGAACTTCCCGCCCTGCTGCCGGAGGTGGACGCGTTCATCGGCCCGGACCAGATCACCCGCCTGCCGGAGATTATCACGGAAGTGATGAACCGGACCGTGCGGAACAAGAATTTCGTGGAAGGCAAATGCAAGTACGTTCCGGACTGGGAAACGCCGCGCTACCGCCTGACGCCTCCCCACAGCGCCTATATCAAGATAGCGGAAGGCTGCAACCACGGATGCGCCTACTGCATTATTCCGATGATCCGCGGACGCCACCGCAGCCGCTCCCAGGAGGACGTGGTGCGTGAGGCGGAAGCCCTGGTCAGGGCCGGCGTGAAAGAAATCAACCTTATTGCCCAGGATATCACGTACTACGGCATGGACAAGTGGACGGACGCGCGCCCGAACCGCCGCAGCGCGGTGGATTCCTCCCGCGGGGAATCCCTGGCCTCCCTGATCCGCGCCCTGAATGCGATTGAAGGGGAATTCTGGATCCGCCTGCTTTACACCCACCCCGCCCACTGGAGCGACGAGCTGACAGCCGCCATCGCGGAAAGCCCGAAGGTGGCCCGGTACGTGGACATTCCCCTCCAGCATATTTCCGACAACATGCTCAGCGCCATGCAGCGCGTGACGGACGGGGACTACATCCGCAACCTTCTCAGGGACATCCGGAAGGCCGTGCCGGGCATCGCCATCCGCACCACTTTCATCACCGGCTTCCCTGGAGAGACGGAAGACGACCATCAGGAACTGATGGAGTTCATCGAGGAATTCCGCTTTGAACGCGCCGGCATTTTCACCTTTTCAAGGGAAGAGGGAACCAGGGCCTACAACATGCCCGACCAAGTCCATCACCGCACGAAAGCGCGCCGCTACAATGAGGCAACCATGCTTCTCACGCGCATTGCCTCGGAGATCGGGCAAAAGCAGATCGGCCGGCAAATCCGGGTTTTGGTAGATGCTCCCGGCACGGCCAGAACAGAGTGGGACGCCCCGGACATTGACGGAACCGTTTCCGTCCCCCTCACACTGCCCGTGGGCGAATTTGCAACGGTCACGGTGACGGACGCCGTGGCCTATGAGCTGACGGCGGAATAACCGTACAAGGCGGCTGGATTCAAATATTGAAGACTAAATACTAAAGGCTGAAAGCCGCTTTTTCCAAATACTGCGGCTTCCCGCAATCTTCAGCAGTCAGTCTCTGAATGTTCCATCTCTGCCCAAAGAAGCGTCACTGCTTCACGCTGGATTCGGGCAGCGGCACGTTTTCCACAGGAGCAGGCGACGGCTGGGGAATGACGGCGGGTGCCAGGGAACCGGGAGCTCCCGGCTGGACGGGGACAAGGGAAGTATTCAAATCCAGTTCCCGGGAAGCGGCCGCGGCTTCCGGACTAACGGCGCCCGTATTGGCAGGCAGCGGCAGCAGTCCGCCGTCCTGGCCGAACATATCGGTACCGGAAACGGGGAAGAATCCCACGGCTTCCTGCGGATTGACGATTTCCGAAAGACTTACATAGCCCTGCCGCCCGTCCTCAAATTCCACCTTGGCGAACAGTTCACCGCAAACAAGAACTTTCGCGGAAGCCGCCCCGTTCATGACCTTTCCACTGGTGGAGAAGCTGCTTTCAGGATTCTGTTCAAAAACCACCAGCTTTTCTTTCTTGAAGGTGATGGAATCCCCCGGCTTGTAAACGGCCTGTTCCGCATTGGCCTTCGCCGCCATTTTCTTGGATGTAATGCCTACCGGGTCAAGGGCGGAACTCTGGCGTTCCCACGGATTCACGTGCTTGTTCGTACTGCAGGATGCCAGCACCAGCAACAGGGCGGAAGGAAGCAATGCAAGTTTCATTGTCCTGCATCATAATCACAGTCCCCGTCCTAGAAAAGCAGAAATTTCATGTTCCACCCTCCTTCATAAGCCGCTCATGGCACTGCCACACATCAGGGCGTATGCATGCGCATTAGACTTGCCGCTTTCCCCTTTGGAATGCTACTTTCTTTTCCAGCCTGTCTCCGAACCATGTTCCACGGCGGATGAGGGCTCGCACCAGAAAATCTGCTATGGATGAAAAGAGACTAGCCGGCGTCGTTCTGCCTTTGTTTTCCCTGCGCCGCAATAATGACCACGGCATCGGGGATCTGACGGCCCTGCGCCAGTGGATAGACTGGGCGGCGGACGCTCATGTGGGATTTCTTCAGTTGCTGCCCGTCAATGCCTTGGGACGGGACGAATGCCCCTCCCCCTATTCCGCCATCAGTTCCATTGCGCTGGAACCCCTGTACCTTTCCCTGGAACCCTGGACCGTACCCGGCCTGGAAGAACGCGTCTTTAACGAGACGGGAGACACGCCGCCCTGGGAACAGCCTTCCGGCCCGGACCTGGTGGACTACCCCAAGGTCCGCTCCTGGAAGATGTGGATTCTGCGCGGCGCATGGCACAATTTCCGGACCAAGCCGGAATATGCGGGCATCATGCCCAAGTTCCGGGAATGGGTGAAGGAACAGGGAAGCTGGCTGGAAGACTTCGTGTGCTTCCAGGTGCTCTGCGACCTGTTCGGCACGGCGATCTGGTGGCACTGGCCGGAACAGGACCCGGCGCGCGCCAAGGCCATTGCCGCCGACTACGAGGAAGAGAAGGATTTCTCCCGCTGGCTTCAATGGCTCTGCGAGAAGCAGTGGGAATTCATCCGGATTTATGCGGATGAACGCAACGTGAAGCTGATGGGGGATATTCCCATCGGCGTTTCCCTGTCCAGTTCCGACGTTTTCTTTGAGCGCCATCTGTTCAACACGGACTGGTGCGGCGGCGCTCCGGCGGAAGGCAATTATGCCGCGGACCCGTTTACGGCCAAATGGGGCCAGAACTGGGGCATTCCCCTGTACAAGTGGGACGTGATGGCCCAGGACAATTTCGCCTGGTGGCGCCGCAGGGTGAAGTACTGCACCAAGATTTTCAGCATGTACAGGATCGACCACATCCTGGGCTTTTACCGCATTTACGCCTTCCCGTGGAAACCCACGGAGAACGACGTTTTCCTGCCCCTGACACGGGAGCAGGCCGCCGAAAGAACCGGAGGCCGCCTGCCCGCCTTCAAGCCGCGCGGCGACGACCAGGCGTGGGAACGCAACATGAATCTGGCGGACGGGGACTTGTACCTGCGCCTTGTGCTGTCCGCCGCCCCCGGCGTCAGCGTGGTGGGGGAAGACCTGGGCTGCGTGCCGGATTACGTACGCCCGAACATGCGCCAGCTCGATATTCCCGGCTTCAAGATTCCCCACTGGGAGATCAAGCCGGACGGCTCCATCATCCTGGGCAAGGAATATCACGAATGCTCTTTCGCCGCATTCGGCACGCATGATTTTGAAACGCTCATGCAGACGTGGAACGACAGCTATGCCAAGATCGAACGCGCCCGCAAGCTGAATCTGTGGGTGGGGGGCGTTCCTAAAACTCCCGCCAATCCGGAACAGGAACACATCATCAAGGAAGCGGAAGACGGCGCACGCCTGCTGAAATGGTTTGCCGACTACTGCGGCATGCAGCCGGAAACCTGGATGTCCTACTGGAACCTGGAGATCAAGACGGCCATGTACCGCGCCCTGTTCCGCTCCAAATCCCGTTATTCCGCCATTCTCTGGCCCGCCCTGTTCGATATCAACAAGCGCCTGAACATTCCCGGCACCACCGGAGGCACCAACTGGAGGGAACGCATGCCCTTCAAGGCCGTGGAAGCCTGTTCCATGCCGCAGACCGCATGGCTGCGCTCCATCATTGACGACTCCGACCGCACGCCGCTCCAGGGGGAAGACGCCATCAACGCACTCAAGGCATCCAGCAAGCGCATTTTTCCGAAGGTGACCGTGAACAACGAACGCTTCCTGAAACGGATGCTGATGTGGCCCAACGGCAAATCGCTTTAACGGGACGCCGGGAAAAACCCCGGAAAATATGCTCCGCCCGGCACGCAAAAAGGATGCGGGCTCGTCCTCTTCTGAGCCGGAACGCCAGGAAAGCCTGCCCCGGCAGGCTAGGAGAGGCTGTGCCAGATTCCGGAAAGCAGGAAGGCAGGACGTCGCCCGTCCCTGTATTAATCAGGTTTCCGGCGCACCCAAACACCGGATTTCCCGCCATTCCAGGCAAGAGAGGCTGAGGACGCGGAACCGAACATCCATCTGCGGGCGCCTATCAATAATATTTTTATCATTATTTTGGATCTCGTTAGAATAAACAAAAGTACATCAATACCGTACGGGCGATCTTTAACGGATTTGGAATCCGAAATGCATTTCTCAAGGGGAGAAACAGGTACGTGTACCGGTGAATCAGAGTTTCAGGCTTCCATGACCCGGCATACACTTCCCGTCCCTGCAGAAGCGCCATAAATTCATGAGACCAAATAAATCAGCTCCTTGCAAAGTCCCGGACAGCAAAAAACGAAGGAGCATTTTCCCTTCCCTGTGCTTCGAAATGTTTCCACTGCCAAAGCCGGAATGCCGCCATTTCCGGGCATTCGGCATGGAGGAAAACAAGGAGGAATTTGTCCAAATGATTTTTCTTCAGAATCGTAGCTTGACTCCGGATTCCAAATCCGCCAATGAAGCTCCATAATAGAAATCATGTTTTGAACTGCAGTTTCTTCTGTAGGAAATCCAGGAAAAATACCGGACTCTTCATCATACTTTCCTGTCCGAATGCGGAAAGCCTTCATCAAAATAATTCCAAGCAGCTTCCCTTTCCGCATCCATTCTTGCCTCCAAAGAAAAAAGTCTTCATACTCACACCATGAGCTGGAGCTGGAACAAATTGTCCGCCGCCAAATGGGAAGACGCCTGGAGCGAACGCATTGCCGGAAATCCGAATGCCGTCATTACGCAAATCAAGGGGGGCAAAACCATCAGAATTGTCGTTTACTGCGATACGGAACAAGATGCCCTTATATTGAAAGAACATTTCGGAGGGTCCGTCCGGGAAGTCAAGACACAGGACTGGGTAGCAGCGCAAAACAGGGAGCCGCGCCCTCCCCTGAAAATCAGGGATTCCCTGCTCATCACGGAACAAACGGATGCCGAAAAGCTGAAAGCCCTGCAACAGCAGTTTCCCAAACGCCGCATCCTGAGCGTCCCGGCGGAAATGGCCTTCGGCACCGGAGACCATGCCACCACATCCGCCTGCCTGCGCTTCATCTGCGACTTTGCCAAGTCCCGCAAGGGGGCGGACTGGAGCATGACGGACATCGGCTGCGGTACCGCCGTACTGGCCATGGCCGCGCTGGAACTGGGGGCGGCCCGCGCCGCCGCCTTTGACTTCGACCCGATGGCCATTGAAGTGGCCCGGCACAACATGGAACGCAACGGCATTACCGATGCCCGGCTGGATTTGTTTGTGGGGGACGTGTTTGAATGGACTCCCACGGCTGGGCAGAAGGGTGACCTGGTTGTCGCCAACCTGTTTTCCACCATTCTGCAGAAGGCTTTTCCGCGCATCATCACGGCCATGAAGCAAAATGCCGTGCTGGTCATTTCCGGTATTCTGGCCTCCCAGTGGGAGGAAACGAAGGCGGCCGCGGAACGCCGCGGACTCACGTTTGACAAAGTAATCAAACGGGGGAAATGGGTGACGGCCAAAGGAGGGCTGAGTGCATCAACGGCCCGCGTATAATCCCGCGGACACGGCCATAAAAGAAAACGACGGGAGAAAAAACAGCGGCGACTGGAAAAACCTGCTCACGGGAGCGTGGGTATTAAGCCTTTTGAGCTATCCGCTGGCGGGCCTGATCATAGGACTGTATCTGGCCGGCTTCATGAGCCTAATCGCGGAATATTCCTACATGGCCATCAATTTCCTGCTGTATTTCCATGCCCTGTACCATTTCCGGAGTTACTGGAACGGGAAGATGAATAAGACCATAGGCGTCTTTTACCTGCTGCTGCTCATCGTCAATATGCTGATCGCCGCCAGTATTATTCTGTCCATGATCACCTGCTGGCTTGTATAAACAGGGAACAGTTCATCATTTCGGGACATCAAATGCCTGCGCTTTCACGGGCCGTGAACAGCTTTTCCACGTATTTGGCCAGCATGTCCACTTCCAGGTTTACGGGCTGTCCGATCACGGCGTCCTGAAGGTTGGTGCGGCCGAAGGTATGAGGGGTAATCCAGAATTCCAGCAAGGTTCCGTTGAGATTGGCAATGGTCAGGGAAATGCCGTCAATGGTGATGGAGCCCTTGTCAATGCAGTAGCGGGCCAGTTCATCGGGGATGCGCACTTCCAGCCTGTGATCCTGCCCCACGGGTTCCAGCGCCGTGATCGTTCCGGTGTTGTCCACGTGCCCCATCACAAAGTGGCCGCCGAAACGGTCCATGGCGGACATGGCGCGTTCCAGATTTACCAGGCTGCCGGGTTTCAGATTCCCTAAGCTGGTCACCCGGATGGTCTGGGAAAGCAGGTCGAAGGAGACGCGGTTCCCATCCAGGGCATCCACTGTCAGGCAGCACCCGTTCACGGCCACGGAATCCCCCAGGGAGAGTTCACTGCCGAAAGGGATGTCCAGCGTCAGCCTGGCTCCGCCGTCAATGGGGGTGAACCCCACCACGGTTCCAGTTGTTTCAACAAGTCCGGTAAACATAAGAGTCAATCAGGATTCGGCGTTCAATGGCCGAAACAGGTGAAGAAGATGAACACGATCGCCGTGGGAAGGGCCGCCCACGTGAACAGCCACAGGGGATTGATTCCCTTGAAGTATTTGCCCAGAATGGCCTGCCCCGCCGGATTGGGGGCGTTGGCAATCACCGTCAGGCCGCCGCCCGTCACGGCGCCGGCCACCACGGAATATTTGACGGCCTCCGGCAGGTTGGGAACGGTGGAAGCCAGGAAGGTGACGGCGGCATTGTCGTTGAACGCCGTCAGCAGGGTGGCGCCGATCATGGCGTAGTCCCCCAGGCGCGTCAGCACCGGTTCCAGCCACCAGGCCTGCACCCCGCCCAGGATCACCAGGCCGGCCAGGAAGAAGCCCACCATCATCGGAACGCGCAGGGACATCTGGTTCTGGTACTGCGGCGTGGCAACCGTAAAGCCGATGAAGAAAAGGAAACTGCCGATGAACATCACCGGTTCATGGGAGAAGAGCACCGTCCAGGTCAGGAAGCAGACATGCGCCAGCGTCACCCACACGGGAATCCGGTCATTGCGGTCTTCCCAGGACTGGGGGATGGCGTCGTCAAACTCGCTGAATTCGCGCTGCTGGGTGGCCAGACGGGCGAATTCCTTGCGGAACATCAGGAAATAGATCAGGTTGGATATGATGATGGCACACACGGCTTTCCAGCCGAAATGCTGGATCATGTGCGCCAGGCCCCAGTCCCATTTTTCCGCAACCATCACGACGGGAGGGGCGGCAAAGTGAGTCAGGGTTCCGCCGATGGAGATGTTCACGAACAGCAGGCCCAGCGTGGCATACATCAGGGAGCGCTTCGGCTTGAGGTCATAGAATTTTTTGCTCAGGATCAGCGCGCCGATCGTCATGGCGGCCGGCTCCGTGATCAGGGAACCCAGCAGGGGGGCCAGGCACATGACGGAAATCCACCAGGCCCCGGGAGTGGCCTTCCCCAGTCTGGCGCCACAGTTGACTACGGATTCCGCCAGCTTGAAGATGGGGCGGGAGGAAGCGATGATCATGATGATCATCACGAACATGGGCTCCGTGAACGAACAGTCGTAATTCAGATAAGCTGAAAAGTCTTCAAAGGAATAGTATTTCCAGCACACGAACATGAAGGGGATAATCCAGATGCCGAACACGGCTTCCACTTCCCCCAGGAAATGAAAGATGGCGGAGGCAAAGGAGACCGGCAGCCGTTCTTCCGGATGCATCACGCGGAAGTTGGATTCCTTCAGCTTTTCCTTGTAGCGCAGGGCCAGCTTGTGGGAGTAGCGTTCAAAGCGCCCCGCCAGGAACGTATGTATGATGGCGCCCAGGAATACCAGCGTCACGGCCAGGTTGAAGCCGCCGGACTGTTCGTTGCGTTCGCTCAATACCTGGGACAGGCTGGCGTCCGGGGGCATCTGCTTGTACTGGCTGAGCGGAATCGGGAAATGGCTGTATTGGGATTCTCCTCCAATTTCCGTGGCGGGATAGGCGGGCTCCGCCGCACGCACGGCAGCCTCTCCCGCTCCGGCGGCCATGAAAAAGACGGCTGCCGCCACTGCGGCAAGCCGACCAAAACGGAGTGTCAGAGCTTTGGTAAAATGACAAATGCTGCTCATGTCTGCGCACAGACTAAACATGTCCACTTTTTTGAGCGAGCGGAAAATGAGTCTGCACGCTTTTTAAGGAGAGCATGCCCGGAAAACGGAAAAATCCGCAGAGAGAGAACGGGCAGTGAAACGAAAAGGAACGGCTGTCATGCCTGCCGGAGTTTAAGATTGAACAGGACTCTCAAAAATAGTAGTTGCAGATATGCGCTCCGCCCTTGGTTTTCTTTCCGTTCTCATGATCTCAGCCGGTGTCGCCTGTGCGGAGCTTCCGCCCGAACTGCCTCCCATGACACCCCTGCCGCTCGCACCCGGACCAGTGACGGGCGGCACCATCAAGGGGGACCCCGCAGCAGGCATCGTGCCCGTCCGGGAACTGATCGAAGCCAACCGCAGGGATGAAGATATTCCCATGGCCGAGCCCATCCCCGGAGAAACGGCGACTCCGTCCGCGCCGGACGAATCCATCCCGAATGCGGAACCCATTCCCGGGGAGACGCACCTCCAGCTCCCGCCCCAGGGCTCCCCTTCCATTCCGCCCTCCGCCTTTTCTCCCGTTCCCGTCCCTCAGCATGAAACACGGGTGGCCATCCTGGGCTACCATGATTTCAGCCGCACGCTGCCCGCCACGGAGATGCGCATGAATACGGACACGTTCCGAGCCCAGATGCAGGCGCTGAAAACCGCAGGCGTGCCCATCATTACCATGAAGGATTTCCTGGACTGGAAACTGGGCGACAAGCAACTGCCCGCCAAGTGCGTCCTGATCACCATTGACGATGGATGGAAGAGCGTTTACACGGACGCCTACCCGATTCTCCGGGAAATGAAAATCCCCTTCACCGTTTTCCCCTACACCAAGTTCATCACAGGCCGCGGGTCCGCCATGAGCCGGGAACAGATTCAGGAAATGCTGAACAACGGAGCCACTCTGGGCAGCCATTCCGTCAGCCACCTGTACCCCAGGTCCTGGCGCGCAGCCCAGAGAAAGGGCACGCAGGCCGTCTTGGACCTGGCCGCCAGGGAAATAGGGGAATCCAGGAAAATTCTCCAGGAGAGATTCCCCGGTTCCGACGTGGAAGCCTATTGCTACCCGGGCGGTTTCGTTCTGCCGGAGATGATCACCAAGGCGGAGGAAGCCGGCTTCCGGGCGGCGTTTACCGTCATTCCCAGAAAAGTGACCAAGGACACGGACCGCTGGAGAATTCACCGTTACATGGTGTTCGGCAAGGATCCCAAGACGTTCACCAGAGCCGTGAATTTCAATACTCCCAGCGCGCCGGAGACGCCCTCCCCCGCCCCCGCAGGCCATGAACAGGGGCTGGGGTCCTATCCGGCGCCCTCCCAGCCCGTCTTCCCGGCGGCCAACACCGTGGTCCGCAGCCAGAATCCGGACATTTCCATTTCCCTTGCACGGGAACCGCAGCTCAATCCCAAGGACATGGAGATGCGCGTCTCCGGCTTCGGCTTGGTAAATGCCAAATATGACGCCAGGGAAAAAGTCCTGAAATGGACACCCTCCCGTCCCCTGCGCGTCAGCCCGGTCACCGTCCAGGTACGGTGGAAGGTTCCCGGCGGCAACATCTGGCAGACGGCCACCTGGCAATTCGGGATTGCGGAGCAGGAAATGCACTTCATTCCCGGAAACCTCGTCAAATGACAGACTCCGCGCACGGCGTGTCCGCCGGAAAGGCAACGCAACCCCGCCGGAGAAAAGGTTGAAGGCCGCCTCCTTTGCCGATTAACGTTCCGGATTTACGCCAACGGATAGAGTCTGGAAAAGAAAAGCCGTTCCCGACCGCCGGCAAGGCCTCCCCCCCGCACGGCTTTTGGTCTGCCCTGCCGGAAAAATCCCGGCTTTCCGGAAACGGAAGACATCTCTTTTTCCGGTCCCAAAACTGGCAAGGACAGGCAAAGAGCAAATTCACCTTTCTCCCTTTGCCGCTCAAACTCTTGCAAAGGAAGAAATACCCCTTCCCTTCCGGAAAACGGCGACCTCGCAACGGTCTTGTAAAAAACTCTTGTAAAAAACGGGATGGCTTTGCCGATTCATCGAATGCTTGCTCCCTTTCCCGCCGGAAAGGAACCGCTCCATGCCGCAAGGACATTCCGGATTTCCAATCCCCCCTCCCTGTCGCGCCATTACTCTTTCGCTCCCCGGCGCATTCCGTTGCCTCCCTCTCATGTTAGTTTAAACTAATTCTATATTAGGTAAAAAGACATGACGAAAAGACCAAGAAATCTTACATTTGGCTTGCCCGAAGGGTGCGAAGTGGCATAATCATCCGGCACCATTATCAGGTTCAGCCAGGCAGGACATTCCATGAACACGAGCACCAAAACCTTCACCGTTGCAGATACAGCCGCCAACGCCGATTATCTCACCAATACATCCGAACCGCTCGGAGAAACGATGACCCTGAACGTGGGCCCCTCCCACCCCGCCACCCACGGCGTGCTCCGCCTGGTTCTGGAACTTGACGGCGAAGAAATCATCAGCTGCGATCCCGTAGTGGGCCACCTGCACCGCGGCATGGAGAAGATCGGGGAGACGATCCAGTACAACCAGTTCGTCCCCTACACCGACCGTTTTGACTACCTGGCCCCGCTGTCCAACAACATCGCCTACGCCTGCGCCGTGGAAAAGCTGATGGGCTGGGAACTTCCGCCCCGCGGCCAGGCCCTGCGCGTGCTCGCCCTGGAGCTTTCCCGTTTTTCCTCCCACATTCTGGGAGTGGGCGTGTACGCCATGGACGTAGGCGCCATGACCGTGTTCCTGTACTGCTATGAGGAACGTGAAAAAATCCACAACTTTTACGAACAGCTTACGGGCGCGCGCTTCACGTCCTCCTACACCCGCATCGGCGGTCAGACGCGCGACGTGCCGCAGGAAATGCTGAAGGAAGTGCTCGCCTTCTGCGACCAGGCGGAAAAGACCGTTGACGAAACGGAAGCCCTGCTGCTCAAGAACAAAATTTTCATCGACCGCCTCCAGGGCGTGGGCATCATTCCCCGTGAAAAGGCCCTTTCCTGGGGCCTTACCGGAGCCAACCTGCGCGCCAGCGGCGTCAAGCGCGACCTGCGCAAGACCAATCCCTACCTGGGCTACGAACAGTACGAATTCGATATCCCGATCGGCGAACACGGAGACTGCTACGACCGTTTCACCATCCGCATTGAGGAAATGCGCCAGTCCCTGCGCATCATCCGCCAGGTGGTCGCCACCATGCCGGAGGGACCCATCAACGTGGTGGACAAGAAAGGCACGCTTCCGCCCAAGGAAAAAGCGCTGACGGACATGGAATCCCTGATCCGCCAGTTCATGACCACCACCATGGGCGTGAACGCCCCCGCGGGCCAGGTTTACTTTGCCGCGGAAAACCCGAAGGGAGAGCTGGGCTTCTTCCTGGATTCCAAGGGCGGTGGTCTTCCCAACCGCCTGCGCATGCGCTCCCCCTCCTTCTGCAACCTTTCCATCCTGCCGGAGCTTCTGCCGGGGCACCTGGTTTCCGACGTTCCGGCCATTCTCGGCTCCTTTGACTTCGTGATGGGCGAATGCGACCGCTAACACGAACCCGCACCTTTTCCGCCAACCTTAACACATATTTCCATTCCCATGTCCGATTACGCTGAAAACGCCATTGACGCGCTCATCGCCCATCATCCCAGCCCCGGCGAACAATTCTACCCGGCCTTTGAAGCCACGCCGGAACTTGATGCCGCCGCAAGCGAATACATCACGCATTATCCGGAGGGCAAACAGCAATCCGCCGTTCTCCCCATTCTGCATGAGATTCAAAAGAAATTCGGCTACATCAGCGCGGACGCCATCACCTGGACGGCGGAAAAACTGGGACTCACCCCTGCCCACGTGCTGGGCGTGGTCACTTTCTATCCCGGCCTGCGCCAGACCTGCCCCGGCAAGAACCACATCCGCGTCTGCCGCACGCTTTCCTGTGCCATGGCGGGGGCGGACAGCCTCTTCAACACCATCTGCACGCGCCTGGGAATCGACAAGAGCAGCATCGACCACCACCACCCCATCGGCGTCAGCCCCTCGGGCCTGTGGAGTGTGGAAGGCGTGGAATGCCTCGCCAACTGCGGATTCGGCCCCAACATGATGGTCAACGACATCCTGTATGAAAAAGTCACGCCGGAACTGCTGGAGGAAGTGATCCTCAAATACCAGAACGCCTAATTTTCCCCACCACGCACCAGATCACCCGCCATGAGCATTACCTATCTTCCCGGTAAAGAGCCCCATCCCAGGGAAACGCGCCGCATCCTTAAAAACATCAACCGCGAAGGGTGGAACACGTCCATTGACTGCTACCTGGCCGACAGCGGCTATGAAGAGTTGAAAAAGGCGCTCGGCATGGAGCCGAAGGCCGTCATTGACGAGGTGAAGAAATCCGGCCTGCGCGGCCGCGGCGGCGCGGGCTTCCCCACCGGCGTGAAGTGGACCTTCATTCCTCCGAACAACACGAAGCCCGTCTATCTGGTCTGCAACTGCGACGAATCCGAACCCGGCACCTTCAAGGACCGCTACATCGTCCACCAGGACCCCCACCAGCTCATTGAGGGGATGGTTATTTCCAGCTACGCGGTGGGCGCCCACCTGGCGTACATCTACATGCGCGAGGAATTCCCCATCGCCGCGGAAACCATGCTCAAGGCCCTGCAGGAGGCGCGCGAACGCGGCTTTCTGGGCAAGAACATCCTGGGGTCCGGCTACGATCTGGAAATCCACCTGCACCGCGGCGCGGGCGCCTACATCTGCGGTGAGGAAACGGCCCTGCTCAATTCCCTGGAAGGCGTGCGCCCCTATCCCCGCATCAAGCCCCCCTATTTCCCGGCCGCCATCGGCCTGTACGGCTGCCCCACCATCGTGAACAACGTGGAATCCCTGTGCCAGGTGAAGCACGTCATCGCCATGGGCGGCGAAGCCTACGGACAGGAAGGCGCCAAACGCTCCCCCGGCACGCGCATCATCGGTGTCTCCGGCGACGTGCAGCGCCCCGGCTATTATGAAATCGTTTCCGGTTCCATGACCTTCGGCGAACTGCTGTACGACGTCTGCGGCGGTCCCCGTGAAGGCCGCGAATTCAAGGCGGTCATTCCCGGCGGCTCCTCCTCCAAGGTCATGCGCACGGACGTGGAGTACAAGACCCGGAATCCGGACGGCACCACGGGCAAAATCTCCTTCTTCGACATTCCGCTGGACCTGGACAGCATCGCCCAGTACGGCTCCATGTCCGGTTCCGGCGCGGTCATCGTCATGGACGACTCCCGCTCCATGCCCTGGGCGCTGAACAACATCAACCGCTTTTACGCCCACGAATCCTGCGGCCAGTGCACCCCGTGCCGCGAAGGATGCCCGTGGATGATGAAGCTCAGCACGCGCATTCTGGAAGGCAAGGGCGCCCCCTCGGACGTGGACCTCCTCATCCAGGTAGCCAACCAGATTGAAGGCAAGACGGTCTGCGCCTTTGGGGAAGCCGCCTCCTGGCCCACCCAGGCCATGGTCTCCAAGTTCAAGGAGGAATTCGTGGCCCTGACGGATCCTTTCAACGCCTGCCTGCCCCATTCTGCGGAAGGCAGGGAGCAGCGCCGCTATTTCATCCGGTAACCTCACCACGTCCCCAGTTTCAATTCCATTCCCTCCCATCACGTCATCATGAGCGAAGAAGCTTACAAACTCCCCAAAGACGCCGCTGCCGCGGAAGGCAAGGTGAACGTCCAGATCAACGGCACGTGGTACCGTTTCCCGCGCGGCACCAGGATTGCAGACGCCTGCCGCTCCGTGGGCGTGCCGATTCCCTGCTTCTGCTACCATCCCAAGCTGGCCGTCGTCGGCTCCTGCCGCATGTGCCTGGTGGAACAGGGCATGCCTCCCAGGCTGGCTCCGGGGCAGACTCCCTCCTACGACGAACACGGTTTCCAGCCCATCCAGTGGATGCCCCGCCCCATCATCTCCTGCGCGAACACGGTGGCGGAAAACATGGGCGTACGCACGGACAGCCCGCTGGCGGCCGAGGCGCGCCGCGGCGTGCTGGAATTCCTGCTCACCAGCCACCCGCTGGACTGCCCCATCTGCGACCAGGCCGGGGAATGCAAGCTTCAGGAATACTCCAACGACTACGGCCAGATTGAAGGCCGCTACGAGGAAAAGAAAACCAAGAAGGGCAAGAACCTCAGCATCGGCCCGCGCGTCAATCTGGACCAGGAACGCTGCGTGCTCTGCGGCCGCTGCGTGCGCTTCATGCGCGACATCATGCACGACGAAGTGCTCACGATGTCCCAGCGCGGCACGTACAACGCCATCACGGTCTATCCCGGCCGGGAACTGGACAGCAACTATTCCCTGAACACCGTAGACCTTTGCCCGGTGGGCGCCCTGACCTCCAAGGACTTCCGCTTCAAGATGCGCGTGTGGTTCCTGAAGGAGACCAAGACCATTGACGTGGACTGCGGCACCGGCACCAACATCACCCTGTGGACCAGGGAAGACCGGGTGTACCGCATCACCCCGCGCCCGAACGACGCCGTGAACTCCTGCTGGATGCCGGACTCCCACCGCCTGAATTACAAATACATCAATTCTCCCCAGCGCATCCCGCAGCCCGTGATCCGCACGGACGCCGGAGCTCCCCACCGCCCGGCCACCTGGGAACCGGCCCTGGCTTCCGCCGCGGAAGCCTTCAAGCGCATTTCCCCGGACAAAATCGCGATCATCGCCTCCGGACGGATGACCAATGAAGAACTTTACATGGTGCGCCACCTGGCCGCCCAGATCGGCACGGACAAGGTGGACATCGTACTCCGCACGGGGGAAAGCGACGGAATGCTGATTTCCGCAGACCGCAACCCAAACACGAACGGCGCGAAGCTGGTGCTGGGCATCGACCCCGGTTCCAGACTGGACGCCATCCGGGAAGGAGTGCGCAACGGCTCCGTCAAGGCCGTCCTCGCCCTGGGGGAAGACCTCACCGCTCCGGAAGCCGGATTCACGCCGGAAGACCTCAAGAAGCTGGACTACCTCTTCATGATCGCCCACAGCGCCAATGAAACGGGCCGCCATGCGGACCTGGTGCTCCCCGGCGTCACCTATGCCGAAAAATTCGGAACCATGATCAACGTGGCGGGCCGCATCCAGCGCCTTAACCGCGCCATCCGGCCCGTGGGCTATTCCCGCGACGACTGGCAGATCCTGAGGGACATCACTGTGGCCCTGGGCGGCAATCCCGCCCTGAAGGACTTCTCCTCAGCCCTGGATATCCTGACGGTCATGAGCACCGAATACGAGGCGCTGAACGGCCTTACCTGGGGTTCCATCGGAGACGGCGGCCTGCCCATTCTGGAAACGGGCGTCACCATTCCCATGGTGGAACGCGAAAGGAACCAGCCCCGCTAACAACACTTCACACGCATACAACCCGTTAATCCGCCATGATTGATTCGATTCTAACCTTCTGCGACGAGGTGCTCAGCAACCCCATCTGGTTCTACGTCATCACCCTGCTGATCAAGATCGTCATCTGCTTTGCCATCACCATCCTGTTCATTCCGATCTGCGTGTACATCGAACGCCGGGTGGCCGCCTGGATCCAGGACCGCGTGGGCCCCAACCGCGCCGGCATCCCGCTGAGCATCTTCCGCCGCTTCGGCATGAAGTCCGACCTGCCGTTCAAGAAGACGCTGGACTACTTCGGCCTGCCCCACGACGGCAAGATCGCCAACCTGTGCCGCTTCTTCCGCCTGGACCGGGACATTCCCATCTTCGGCCTCGTCCAGCCCATGGTGGACGGCGGCAAGCTGTTCCTGAAGCAGGACTTCACGCCGCCCTTCGTGCGCCGCGTCTATTTCTGGATCGCCCCGATGCTGGTGCTTGCCCCGCCGCTGATGACGGCCGCCGTCATCCCCTTTGCCGGAGACCTGCACACCTCCTACGGCAATGTGAACATGGCCGTGGCCAACCTGAGCGTGGGGCCGCTGTGGGTGTTCGCCATCTCCTCCCTTTCCGTGTACGGCCTGGTGCTGGCGGGCTGGTCCTCCAACTCCAAGTTCCCGTTCCTGGGCGGCGTGCGCTCCTCCGCGCAGATGATCTCCTATGAAATCAGCATGGGACTGTCCATCATCCCCGTTCTGATGATTTACAGCACGCTGGACCTGTCCAACATCGTGGAATACCAGGCGGCCAACGGCTGGCTGCTGCTTCCCGTGTGGGGAGAGGGCCTGAGCTGGCAGCGCTGGATTCTGCTGGTGCCCGTGGCCATCAGCTTCCTCATCTTCCTGACTTCCATCTTCGCGGAAGCCAACCGCACCCCCTTCGACATGTCCGAATGCGAGACGGACCTCGTGGGCGGCTATCACACGGAATACTCTTCCATGAAGTTCGCGCAGTTCTTCATGGGCGAATACGCCGCCATGGTGGTGGGCTCCTCCCTGGTCATCACGCTCTTCCTGGGCGGCTGGTCCATCGGCTTCGGCCTGGACGGCTGGCTGAACGAACACGTCGCCAACTGGGTGGCGGTGCTCTGCCAGCTGATTGCCTACGTGCTCAAGCTCCTCTTCTTCGCCTTCTTCTTCGTCTGGGTGCGCTGGACGCTGCCCCGCTTCCGCTATGACCAGGTGATGAAGCTCGGCTGGATGGTCTTCTTTGAACTGGCCGTCATCAACATCTTCATCACGGCCGCCATCCTGTACTTCGTCAAGTAAACCAACCCTTTATCCCGATACACAAATATTATGGCCTTCAAAACGATCAAGCGCCCGAAGATTTCCCTCGGAGAGCGGTTCTACTTGCAATCCATCCTGGGCGGTCTGTGGATCACCATCAAGCACCTGGCCCTGGCTCTGGCGGGCAAGTCCCGCAACAAAAAGGAACTGGCCGGCTCCGGAATCGGCGTCACCATGCAGTACCCGGAATTCCGCTGGGACAAGCACCTGCCTCCCTATTACCGCGGCTATCCCGTGCTGGTGAAGGGCGAGGACGGACGCGAACGCTGCGTCTCCTGCCAGCTCTGCGAATTCATCTGCCCCGCCCGCGCCATCACCATCACGCCCGGCGCCGTCAAGGAAGGCGACTGGGACAAGGTGGAAAAAGCCCCCAAGGAATTCGAGATCGACATGCTCCGCTGCATCTACTGCGGCATGTGCGAGGAAGCCTGCCCGGAACAAGCCATCTTCATGAGCCAGGACTACCTGCTCACCCCTACGGACCGGACGCAGTCCATCCACAACAAGGCCAGGCTTTACGAACTGGGCGGCACCCGCAAGGGGCTGGTCAACAAGTGGAACCAATACAAATAACACACCCCGAACTCTTCACTCCACATTCTGCACGTTATGAACATTTTTGCCAGTGACATACTCTTCTACGTCTTCGGGGCCCTGGCCGTGATCCTGTCCCTAATGGTCGTCTTCATGCGCAACCCCGTTTCCTCCGCCATGATGATGGCCCTCTCCTTCGGGGCGACGGCCGCCGTCATGATCGGTCTGGGCGCCCACTTCCTGGGCATTCTGCAAATCCTCGTGTACGCCGGGGCTATCATGGTTCTCTTCGCGTTCATCATCATGCTGCTGAACGTAAAGCTGGAAACCTCCCCCTTCCGGCGGCCCGTTTCCGTCGCCGTGGGCGTCATCATCGCAGGGCTGTTCCTCGGCCAGCTCATCGGCATCATCTACTCCCTGCCCGGCGCGAAGGATTGCGGCCGCTGTCCGATGGCCAGCGCGGAACAGGCCTGGAACGACTTGAAGATCGGACAAAACGAGGCTAACGAAGCTACGGAATGCAACGCTGGCGTGGCCTGCGGATTGCGCGCCTCGACTTCCGCTTTTACAAATGCTGAAATCGACCGCCTGATCAACAACGGCCAGCAACAAGGAAACGTGGAATCCGCCCAGGCTCCGGGAGCAGCCGCATCCGGCAAGCACGGCGTCAACGGCCTTCCTCTCGACAAAATCGCCATCTGCGGACAGAAGCAAAGGAACTATGCCTTTTCCGGAAACTCCATTGACTGTTTATTGTTGAGTTCATCTATCCAGGCCCCCCGGATCACCCTTCCTCCGCTTTCCCCCAAATGTTCCGCGCATCTTTATCCGGAAGGCACCACCATCCGGGCGGAGATCAACAACGGGGAATTCCCGGATACCGCCCTGCTGGGCCGCACCCTGTTTGACAAGTACAACCGCACGCTGGTCATCGCAGGGCTGGCCCTGCTGGTGGCCTCCATCGGGGTCGTGGTCCTGAGCCGCCGCCCCTCCGGCAAATAACGAACATCTCAACACAGCCAATCATCATGATACCTCTTACGCATTATCTGATCCTCTCCGGCATTCTGTTTGCCATCGGCCTGGTGGGGGTGATCGTCCGGCGCGACATCATCGTCATTTTCATGTGCCTGGAAATGATGCTCAGCGCGGCCAACCTTTCCCTGGTGGCCTTCTCCCGGGCCCAGGGCTCCATGGGACTGCCCAACTATGACGGCCAGTCCCTGTCCATCTTCGTCCTGACCATCGCCGCGGCGGAAGTGGCCATCGGCCTGGCCCTGATCGTTTCCCTGTACCGCGCGCGGCGCACGGCCAGCACCCAGGACCTTCATACGCTGAAAGACTAAGAGCAACCCGAACCTCACACGAACATGTTAGACATCGACATCCAATATACCTGGCTCCTGCTCTTTCTGCCCCTGGTCGTGGCGGCTTTCAACTGGTTTTTCCTGACAAAGCGCGCGAACGTGGCGGCCCTCACCTCCACCTTCTCCTGCCTGGTCACCTTCGTTCTTTCCCTGGCCCTGCTGGACAAGACCGGAACGGATGCCTTCACCTGGCTTTCCATTTCCAGCGTCTTCTCCATTGACCTCGGCTTTGTGCTGGACCCCCTCTCCACGCGCATGATGCTGGTGGTCACGGGCATCGGCCTGCTGGTGCATATCTTCTCCCTCGGATACATGGCGGACGACAAGGCCAAGACCCGCTACTTCGCCTGCCTGAGTCTGTTCATGTTCTCCATGACGGGCATCGTCCTGGCCAGCAACATCGCCATGACCTTCATCTTCTGGGAGCTGGTGGGCCTTTCCTCCTACCTGCTCATCGGCCACTGGTACACCAGGTCCGCCGCCGCGGACGCCGCCAAGAAGGCCTTCATCTGCAACCGCGTGGGGGACTTCGGCTTCCTGATCGGCATCCTGACCCTCTGGGCGCTGACCAATACGCTCAATTTCAGCCTGATGGAAATGCCCGCCGGCATCAGTGAAACCCTGCTGAACATCACGGTGCTGTGCCTGTTCTGCGGCGCGGTGGGCAAGTCCGCCCAGTTCCCGCTGCACGTGTGGCTGCCGGACGCCATGGAAGGCCCCACCCCCGTTTCCGCCCTGATCCATGCCGCCACAATGGTCGCCGCCGGGGTGTACATGATGGTGCGCGTCCAGCTCTCCATCGGCGTGGAAGCGTTCCCCTCCCTCTCCTGCGACGTGATCGCCATCATCGGCGCTATCACGGCCATCATCGCCGCCTTCATGGCAACCCAGCAAAACGACATCAAGCGCGTGCTGGCCTATTCCACCCTGTCCCAGCTCGGGTACATGGTCATGGCCCTGGGCCTGCTGGCCGGGGAAGCGGCCATGTTCCACCTGTTCACCCACGCCTGGTTCAAGGCGCTGCTCTTCCTCGGCGCGGGCGCCATCATCTTCGCCTGCCACCATGAGCAGGACATCTGGAAGATGGGCGGCATCATGAAGCGCATGAAGCTGACCTCCCTGACCTTCATCATCGGCACCATGGCCCTGATCGCCATTCCGTTCACGTCCGGCTTCTTCTCCAAGGAAGCCATCCTGGAAGCCGCCTTGCACAAAAACCCGGTGTTCTTCTGGATCGGCGGCGGCGTGGCCCTGCTGACCACCTTCTACATGATGAGAGTCATCTTCGTGGTCTTCTTCGGCAGGGAACGCAGCCACAGCGCGGAACATGCGCGGGAAGTGGGCGGCGTCATGCTCATTCCCCTGCTGATCCTGGCCGTGCTCGCTGTCATCTCCGGCTACGGCTTCATCGCGGACAGGCTGGTTCCCTTCAACGGTTTTGCAGTAGCGGACTTCCACATGGAAATGCCCTTCTACGTATCCATGGGCGCCCTCGTCCTGGGCATTCTGCTGGCTGCCGTCTTTTATGCGGGCTCTCCGGCTTCCGACAAGCTCTCCGACAACGCCGTCTCCCGCGCCCTCGCCAACCGGCTCTACATCGACTGGTTCTACGACAAGGTGCTCGTTAAAGGCGTGCAGGGCATTCTGGCCTCCATCATCGACTTCATCGACCAGTTCATCATTTCCGGCCTCATCGTGGGCGGCCTGGCCCGGCTGACCGCCGCCGTCGGCTCCCTGCTCCGCCGCCTGCAGTCCGGCAACATGGCCGCCTACACGGTTCTGTTCGGAGTCGGCCTGCTTCTGGTCATTTACTTCACCGTCTTCTATTCCTGCTAACCTCCCAACCAATCACACACCATGCTTATCTGGCTTGTTCTCATTCCTCTGATTGCCTCAGCCCTCATCGGTCTGTGCAAGGCGCCCGCGCGCCCGACGGCCCTGCTCAGCGCAACGCTGACGCTGGCCCTGGGCATCTGGGCCCTGGTTAGCTTTGACGACTGCGCTTCCTGCTGGTCCCGCTTCCAGGGGCTGGATCTTCAACTGACCCTGGCCCCCGCCATGGCCAAGGTGATGCTGCTGCTGACCATCCTGGTCACCTTCGCCACGGTTCTGGGCACCAATCCTCCCAAGGGAGGGGAAGCTTCCTGGTACAACTCCGCCCTGCTGATCTCCGCGGGCGCCACCGGCGCTTTCCTGTCCAACAACATTATTTCCTTCTTCGCCTTCCATGAACTGGCGCTGATCCCCACCTTCGTGATGATCGGCCTGTACGGCAGGGGGGACAAGCGCACCACCGCCTGGCGCGCCACCCTGTACCTGGGGCTGGCCTCCATGGTGCTGCTCGCGGCCCTGCTGATGATCGGAACGCAGGCCGGGTTCACCTTCTCCGGCCTCCAGGACTTCATCCAGAACGGACAGCCCCTGGAAAATGCGGAACTGATCGGCGCCCTGCTGATCGCCGGATTCGGCACCCTGATCTCCCTGTTCCCGTTCCATTCCTGGGCGGCACCCGCCTATGCCTCCGCCCCCGCCCCGGTGGCGATGATGCACGCGGGCGTTCTGAAAAAATTCGGCCTGTACGGCCTGTTCATGTTCCAGCCCCTGATGGAAGCGGGCTTCCTGCCCTGGACGAATATCCTGCTCGTCCTGCTGGTGTGCAACGTGATCTGGGTGGGCTACGTGACGGTGAACCAGAAGCGGCTGGACCTGCTGCTGGGCAACTCCTCCGTGATGCACATGGGCTACATCTTCCTGGCCTTCGCCGCCCTGATCGTATCAGGTTCCGCGGAAGCCAACCCCTGGGCCGTGAAAGGAGCGGCCCTGCTGATGCTGGCCCACGGCCTTTCCATCGCCCTGCTCTTCATGCTCTGCGGCCAGATTGAAAAGCAGACCGGCACGCTGGAAATCAATTCCCTGGGCGGCCTGGGAACCAGGCTGCCGCGCATGGCCTTCGTCTTCGGCCTGGCAGGCATGGCCTCCATCGGCCTCCCCGGCCTGGCGAACTTTCCGGGCGAGTTCATGGTCTTCTTCTCCGGTTTCGCCGGGTTCGAGAACGGCTTCGGCCCCGTGCAGTTCGCCACGATCCTCTGCCTGTGGGGCCTGGTCATCGGCGCCGTGTACATGCTGAGGGCCTACCGCAACATCTTCCAGGGCGACCTGTCCAAGGCCGCCGCCTACGCGACGGAACTGCTGCCCGCCGAACGCGCGGCCAATTACTTCCTGGTCATCACCCTGGTCGTCTTCGGCTTCCTGCCGGACCTGGTTCTCCAATTCTTCTCCTGATCATCCCCTGAATACAATCCAAGCTTAACCTGATCTTCTTTTACCCATGCAAGCGTACATTCCGGAATTCATCCTGGCCGGCCTGGCGATGATCCTGCTCCTGGCTGAAACCTTCTTCAAGAAGGCTCCCAAATTCGTCTTCGGCCTGATCGGGGCGGCGGGCGCCCTGGCGATGCTTCCCTTCTACATGGAAAGCCTCTACGCCAATACCTACATCATCCTGGCCCTGGTCGCCACGGCGATAACCCTGCTTCTTTCCGTGGACTTCCGCGCTGTCATCAACCTGTCTTCCAACGACTCCAAGACGCAGGACGGCACCGGGGAATTCTATATCCTGCCCCTGCTCGCCTGCGTGGGGATCACCTCCCTGTGCAAGGCCGCCAACCTGGTGGAACTCTTCGTTTCCCTGGAAGTGCTCACGCTGAGCTCCTTCATCATGGTGGGCTATTTCCGCCGGAACCTCGGCTCCACGGAAGCGGGCATCAAGTACCTGATTCTGGGAGCCGTCAGCACGGGCTTCCTCGTCTTCGGCCTGGCATGGTACTTCGGCATGACTGGCACCTTTGAATACAACCACGCCATCGTCATGGCCGCCCTTTCCGGACAGACGGCACCGGGCATGTTCTTCGCCCTGGCCCTGCTCCTGCTCGGCACTGCCTTCAAGATCGGCGCCGTTCCCATGCAGCTGTGGATTCCGGACGTGTACCAGGGCGCACCCACCCCGGTGACGGCCTTCCTCTCCGTAGCGTCCAAGGTGGCGGGCTTCGCCCTGCTGAGCATCATCCTGGCGCCCTTCGCCGGCATTCCCGCCGTCCAGTTCGTCATCGCCCTGATGGCCGCGGCCACGCTGCTGGTGGGTAACCTGGGAGCCATTCCCCAGACCAACCTGAAACGCCTGATGGGGTATTCCTCCATCGCGCAGGCCGGCTTCATCCTGCCCCTCTTCATCGGCACGTTGAAGGGGCAGCTGGCGCCCAACGCGCCCTTCTACCTGGCGGTGTATCTGGTCATGACCTTCGGGGCCTTCTTCGCCCTCGCCATGATCCGCACCCAGCGCGGCAGCGAGGAAATCTCCGCCTTCCGCGGCCTGGGCAAAACCAATCCCCGCCTGGCCCTCGCCATCACGATCATGTTCGCCTCCCTGGCAGGCGTTCCGCTGACGGCCGGCTTCTTTGCCAAAATGATCTCCTTCGTCCACGTCATCAACACGGGCCTGTACCTGAACTGGATGCTGCCCATCATGATCATCTGCGCCGCCGCAGGTTTCTACTATTACTTCAAGGTTATCCGCTCCATGTACTGGGACAAGCCGGAAGAAGGCATGGAAGCCGTGCAGGTGCCCGTCATCTCCGGCGTGATGCTGGCGGCCTTCTCCGTCTTCATCGTGATCGGCGGCCTGATGCCCCTGTTCATCAACCCGATCCGTTAAAAAAACTTCCTTCCGTTCATCATCCTGTGAAGGCCGCTTCCGCATCCTGCGGGGCGGCCTTCCCTTTCTTCCTCCGCCGGGAACGCCGCAACCTTTTGAAATGGCTGGAAGGAATGGAGCGGAAACGAATGAAATATTTGACGGCTTTCCAGTCATAAAATTTTCATTGCCGGAAAAACCCGCGTCTTCTCCATCTTCAGACGGCGCACCATGCCGGAAAAACCCTGAAAAAACGGAAAGACGTGAGAGATTGAATAAAACGAAAACGTAATTAGTCCGTACTAACCATGCACCGCGTAGCGCCCGAAAGGACGTGCCCGGAGCAAACCGTCAACACCAATCATTCCCATGCGTCTTTTTTCCGCAACAGCCGTCGTCTGCGCCTCCCTGCTTGCCGCAGTATCATTCGTCCACGCCCAGTCTCCTGAAGTCCTGGCGAAGCGGCAGTGCCGCTCCGTGCATATCAGGCAGGACGGCCATCCGGCCCAGGCGGCCGCCCTGTACAACGAGGTGAAGGCCCGTACCTCCGTTCCCGGCACTTATTTCTGCGCCATGAACTTTGACGACGGCTACATTGGCTTCCAGGAACAGTCCAACGGCAGGAAAGTGATTATTTTTTCCATCTGGGACCCGGTTCCCCACGGAGACAACCCCAACAGCGTCCCGGAAAAAGAACGCACCAAGCTGCTGAAGCTGGGAGAAAACGCCAGGGCCGGACGCTTCGGCGGCGAGGGGACGGGCGGCCAGAGCTTTGTAGATTATCCCTGGGAAGTGGGGGAAAACATGCGCTTTCTCGTCTGCATCAAAAAAATGGGGGCGTTCAAGGAAATCAGCGGCTTTTATTTCAACAACAAGACCAACTCCTGGGACCTCATTTCCAAGTGGAAAACCCATTCCTCCAAGAAGGAACTTTCCTACTCCGTAGGGTTTGTGGAGGATTTCATGCGCAATTTTGAATCCGCCAAGAAAGCGCGCGGCGCGTTCTTCGGTCCCGGCTTTGCGTACAAGGACGGCAAATGGTTCCCCAGCACCGGCGTTACCTTTACGGGCGACCCCACCCCCTCCACCAACGTCATGGCGGAAATCCAGCCGAACGGTTCCGTCCTTCTCCAGACGGGCGGAGAAACGGTGATGACGGATTTCAAACTGTTTGAAAGCCGTCCCCTGCCGCAGGATATAAAACTTGCACCGCCCGGTGAAGACGTCACCCGGCTCGTGCAGGAGCACACAAAATAATTATGTCCCTTACCGGCTGGCTTACCATGATTTTTTCCATCAGCGGCGTTCTGATCGCCGCTGTATGGGCTTATTATAAAGTGCTCTCCACTCCCCGGGAGACGGAACATCTGCTCAGTCCCACCCCTCCCCTGCCGGAAGACCCGGACCAGTAAACCAGCCAATACGGGAATCAAGAAACAGATCATTTCCAAATGCTCGGCGCTCCATGCGCGGAGATTCGCAAAAGAGGGCTTTTCACATATGTGAGACGCCCTCTTCTTCTAACGGGAAAAAAGGCAGCTTTACCCGTCTGAAGGAGGCAGGATGAAGCCCAGGCGATCAATGCCGTATCTGGCGCATTCCTGCCACAGGGATTTTTCCAGGGCTTCCGCGGTATGGCGGCGCTCTTCCTCGGACATGTTTTCAAAGTATTCCGGCCCCAGGTGTTCGCTGATGGCCTTGTCCGCCATGCGCGTCACCAGGTCTGCCCAGAAAATGTTGTCCCGGTATTCGTCCAGGCAGTCCTGGTAAAAGGCGTTTTCCTCATATTCCCGAGTGAAGGCATAGGCACCCAGATCCTCCGCGTAAGCAATGCAGCCTTTCAGCCTGGGTGTTTCCGACAAGTTCTCCATCAGGCGGGAGATGAGCTTTCCCCACGCCACCAGGCTTCCCTCCGCACCATCCTGCTGGTTGGCGGCGGCTACGGCGGCGGCGGTAGAAAGCATTTCCGCCAGATGCCGCGCCTCTTCGTCGGATAATTTCAGAGTCACCGGCATGGGGTCAAATCAGTCCGAGTTTCATTTTCCCTTCCTCGCTCACCATTTCCTGGTTCCAGGGGGGATCCCAGACCATGTCCACATCCGCGGCTTCCACGCCTTCCAGGGCTTCAATGCGGTCCTTGGCCTCCATCACCAGATGGGGGCCCATGCCGCAGCCGGGGGCAGTGAGGGTCATTTTCACGGCCACGTGATGCAGGCCGTTTTCCAGTTCCGTCACGGTTACATCGTAAATCAGGCCCAGGTCCACAATGTCCACGGGGATTTCCGGGTCGTAAATGCATTTGAGCGTGTCCCAGACGCGTTCCTCAAGCGTGGCGTTCTCGTCCAGACCGGTCGTTTCCGGGGAATTTTCCACGGGCTCGGCGCCCAGCGCGTCCGCGTCTTCCCTGGAAATGCGGGCCAGGCCGTAGTCTGTAGCCACGGTATAGGTGCCTCCCAGAATCTGGGTGATGTACACGCGCTCCCCCTCCGGCAGGGTAAGCACATCCCCGCTGGGGATTTGCACCGCCGTCACTTCTCTTTTGAGTTCTACTACCTGGTTCAACATAAATCCTTGCGTTTAAAAGGCCGTCCGGCTGCGGACACGCTCCGCGCTCCGCGGAAAACAGCGGCAGGACGGCTCTGGGCCGCCCGGCAGCGCCTGTGCACGGAGAGCATACGGCGTATTTGCACTACCGTCTAGGTCAAATACTGTTCTGCCCACGCCGGGAACATTCTTCATGACAGGAAAGCGCATGCCGCAATGTTTTGGAAAAGCCGCCGGAAGCGGAAAGCTTCGTACTTGCCTACACGTATGAAAAGGTGTAAAAGGTCCGGGCTGTCCAGACTGCCGTCAGTCCGGGACCGGTGACACACGCATATTCAACATCATATTCCATGTTAGATTTTTTACGCAAACATACAATCGTCATCATGGCGGCCATGGCCCTGGTGTTCGTGGGCCTCATGTTCATCGGTGGGGACGTAAGCGGCGGTTCCCTGTCCGGCATGTTCAAGCAGACTTTCGTAACCGTGGACGGGAAGTCCTACGGAGAGAAGGATTACGTCAATATGGGCCACACGGGCCTCAGCATGGCCTATTCCTTTTCCTCCAGCTTCGGCCCCCTGGTTCAGAACAACTTTGCCACGGAACAGGATTTGCGGAATATCTGCTACCTGCTGAAGACCAGTGATCCCAATGCCGCCTTTCTGGCCTACCGCGGCATCATCCGCCGGGAGGCGGAACGCCTGGGCCTCACCCCCAGCAATGCGGAGATTGACGAGGCCATCTGCAACATCCCGGAATTTCTGAATGACAAGGGCGTGTTCGACCCCAAGAAGTATGACGATTTCATTTCCATGCGCGGCAATCAGGGCAAGAAGCTCCAGGAAGAAATCCTGCGCGGCCTGATGGGGGACACCATGAGCCTGGTGCGCATTCAGGACGTCGTGGCCGGCGGCATTGCCGTGGAATCCAATTTTGCCCAGGCCGTGGCGGAATCCGAAAACCAGCAGATCACGGTAAACACCGCCTTCCTGGAAAAGAACGCCTTCCGCCCCAAGACGGATCCCGGTGAAGAGGAAATCAAGACATTCTGGGACAAGCACAAGGAGAATTACAAGAATGAGGAAGCCCGCTTCTTCACCGTATACACCTTCACGCCGGAAGGAGACGCCAAGGCTCCCAAGCCCGGCGACATTTCCAACGCCACCATGGAAACCATGAACCTGGTGGAAAACGACATATGGGAACCCCTGAACGCCACCAACGGAAGAAACATGGACCAAGTCATCGGAGAAGCCCTGGCCAAGACTCCCAACGTGTGCAAGATGGAGAAAAAAACCTATGCGGCCGTTACCCGCAAGAACGCTCCGGAAGAAATCAACCGTCCCATCAACCAGTCCGCTTCCGATGGACGAAGCGCCACTCTTCTGGATGTGGTCTTTTCCCTGACCGGCGCAGCGCCCCTGCATGCGGATGCAGATGCCAAGGCCATTGAAGAAGCGCGCTCCAAGGCCGGAGCCGAACAGATCAGCACCATGCAGGTTCTGGAAGACGGACAGGTGGTTCTGGTGAAGCTGGAAGGCATTACCCCCGTGAAAGCCCTGCCTTACGAACTGGCGCGCAACAGCGCGCGGGCGGACCTGCTGGACACCATTACCGAGGAATCCCTGAACAAGGCGGCCTCCGAACTCAGGGCGGAACTGGACAAGGCCCCGGACGCCATTGAACAATTCAATGCCATTGCCTCCAAGGCAGGGGCGAAAACCGCCATTTACGGCCCATTCATCAATCCGAATATCCTCCTCAACAACATCTACAGCCAGAACGCGAAGAGCCCGGAAGAATTCCAGGCCATCATGGACAAGGCCATGAGCTCCCGCCTGGCTCCCCCCAAGGAACTCCCCGTTCCTCTGGAAGTTTTCGGAGCCAGCGCCCTCGTCAATCCCGGGAAAATGGCCCAGCCCATCGATACTGGAGACGGAATCCTCCTGGTCCAGCTGGTCAAGCGAGAACTGGAAGATACGCCTGAATTCCAGATTAAGGCCACGCAGCAATATGCTCCCGTCCTTTCAACCCAAGCCAGGGCCATGCTGATGATGGACTGGCTGAAAGCCTGCATTGCCAAGTACAAGGTGGAAATAGCCCCCATTGCCAATCAGCAGCGCTAACCTTCCCGGTCATGACTGCCGCCGTTTCGCATTCAGCCTCGGCCTGCGCGCGGCGCATGGCATCCCGGCACCGTTTTCATGATGGCCCTCTTCCAGGGGCCATCATTTTTATTGCCCTTTCCGGCACTTTCTGACAACCACCCCTTTCCCCCATGAACGCCCTTCCCTCCCAGTCCAGGTTCATCATCGGCACGGAAGCCTGCGAACGTTTCAGCTTCTACGGCATGAAATCCATCCTCATGCTGTACATGACGGGCCACCTGCTGATGAGTGAAAACTGGGCCACCGCCACCCTCCACGTCTTCGCGGGAATGGTCTACCTGCTCCCCTTGGCGGGCGCATGGCTGGCGGACAAGGTATGGGGCCGATACAAGACCATTCTTTACATTTCCCTGCTTTACTGCGTAGGGCACGGCGTCCTGGCCACGGCGGACCTCTTCCACACCATTGAAGCGCGCCGTTACATCTTGATGGCGGGCCTGTTCATCATTGCGCTGGGCGCGGGAGGCATCAAGCCCTGCGTCTCCGCCTTCATGGGGGACCAGATTCCGAACAAATCCCCGCAGCTGATGACCAAGGCCTTTAATGCCTTTTACTGGGCCATCAACCTGGGCTCCTTCTTCTCCTTCCTGGTTATTCCGGCCATGGAACAGCATTACGGATACAGCTGGGCGTTTGCCGTTCCGGGCATTTTCATGGGCATTGCCACCTTCGTCTTCTGGCTGGGCCGCAAGAAGTACCACAGAACGCCGCCTGAACGCAACAACGGCCGCGCCGGCTTCTGGAAAGTGCTCTTCATCGTCCTGTTCCACGGGGGCTGGAAGAATGCCGAACAACGGTGCGGTCCAGCCTCCGTGGAGGATGCCCGGCATATCCTGAAAATCCTCTCCATCTTTGTCTTCATCATTCCCTTCTGGTCCATCTTTGAACAGACGGCCTCCTCCTGGGTGGCCCAGGGCAGCAGGATGATCCCCCTTTCCATCCCGCTCCCGGGCGGCGGAGACTGGTTTATCGGGCCGGCTCAAATCCAGGCGGCCAATCCCATTTTCGTGATGGTGTTCATTCCACTGATCACCGTATTTGTCTATCCGAAGGTGGTGACGCTGGCGCGGCCCCTGGTGCGTCTCGGAACGGGGCTGGCCTTGAGCTCCGTGACGTTCCTGATTGTCGCTTTCCTGCAATACAGGCTGGAGGGAGGCGCCTCCATGTCCATCGCGTGGCAGTTGATCCCCTACTGCGTGCTCACCATTTCCGAGATCCTGCTCAGCACCACCGGCCTCGAATTCGCCTACACGCAGGCTCCGCTGCATTTGAAAAGCGTCATCACCAGCTTCTGGAACCTCACCATCTTTGCAGGCAACATGCTGGTGGCCGCCATCACCTTCTTCCTGTCCAACGGAGAATCCGCCAACGCCATTTCCACGGACCGCTTCATCCTGTACGCCATACTGGCCGCCGTGGTGGCGGTGGCCTACTCCTTCCGGGCCCGCAGGTACGGGAAAACGGAATAGAGGGAAGCATCCCGCCGCGCGGGAAATGACGGGGTTTTCCCGGCTCCGGGGAACAGCGGACGCAATAATATCTTGAAAAAGACAGCCGGACTGTGCGAAATCAGGACACGGCCCGCCCATCCTGTCAGCGGGCATACTTTCGGGAAAGTATTGGAAATACAAATTACAGAAAAGATATGAGGCGAGCGGGCATTTGCCTCTGTTCCCCGCCTTACCGGAAAAGCCGCTTCTGAAACAACCTGATCGGCAGCGCATTTCCAGTCCGGCACAAGACGATATATCTTTGCTTCATGGTTAATACTTCATTTAAATCGGCCTCGGTCTTGTAAACAACCGGTACGTTCCGCACCGGTTGTCCCCTTTTTGTTTGCTCCCGGATGATCCCTTCCGGGAGGAAGTTCCGTATTATAGGAATTTCAACGTTAATCTACCTGCCACGATGACGGCACCATTGTGCCCTCATGGCATACAACATGCATTAAATTAATGAGTAACAAAAATAAAACAATTCACGAATTCGATTTTAACTTCATCTGCGATTATTTTTCCCGCCTGGAACGGCAGGGCCCCGGCAGCCCGGAGGCCACCCTCAAGGCCCTCAGCTTCATTGACAATCTGACCGGACAATCCCGCATCGCCGACCTCGGCTGCGGCACGGGCGGACAGACCAGGATGCTGGCCGCACATGTTCAGGGAAGCGTTACGGGGCTTGACCTGTTCCCGGATTTCATCCGCATCTTCAACCGCCAGGCAACGCAGTCAGGCTTGCAGGACAGGGTAGAAGGCATCGTCGGTTCCATGGACAAGCTGCCCTTTGCAGAAGAAGAACTGGACCTGATCTGGTCGGAAGGGGCCATTTACAACATCGGCTTTGAACGGGGGCTGAACGAATGGCGCAAGTTCCTGAAACCGGGAGGCTACCTGGCCGTTTCCGAAAGCTCGTGGTTTACCGCGGAACGTCCGGAAGAGATTCACCGCTTCTGGATGGACATGTATCCGGAGATAGACACCATACCCAATAAGATAGCCCAGATACAGAGGGCCGGGTACGTGCCTGTCGCTTCCTTCATTCTGCCGGAAAGCTGCTGGACGGAGCATTATTACGCCCCGCAGCTTCCCGTGCAGGAGGCCTTCCTCCATCAATATCCCGGAAATGAAGCCGCCGCGGAATTAGTCGCATCCCTGCGCCATGAAGAGGAATTGTACCGCAGGTACAAGGAATTCTACGGCTACGTGTTTTACATCGCAAAAAAGACGGGACAATGATTGATTTAACAATTTACGGCTGGAATGACAAATTAGGCCGGCTCAAACGGGAATCAGCGTACAGCGCCCTGCCCCATGGCCGCATCGCCATCGTGCACAGAACGTGTTATGAGATCGTCTCTGAAAACGGAGTGTTCCAGTGCGAATTAAGGGGAAACATGATGTATGAACAATCAGCCTTTGAACTGCCCTGCACGGGCGACTGGGTGATTTTCCAGCCCTTTGATGAAACGAAAGGGATCATCGTCGATGTACTGCCCCATGAACGGACCCTGTACCGCAGGAAAAGCGGAACGGTTTCCGACAGGCAGGCGATCGCCTCTTACGTGGACAAGGCATTCATTGTCCAGAGCCTGGATGATAATTTCAATATCCGCAGGGCCGAGCGTTTCATGGTCCAGATATTGGAAGAAGGGATCAAACCCGTACTGGTGCTGAACAAGGCCGATCTAGGGTTTGACAGGCAGGGCATTGAAGAGCAGGTCACACACCTGGAGCGCCGGATGCCTGTATTTTTTACAAGCATTCATGACCCCCGGACGATTCTCCGGCTCCGGGAGTCCATCCCGGAAGGGGAAACAGTGGTGTTTGTCGGCTCTTCAGGCGTCGGTAAAAGTTCCCTGGTGAATGCGCTGTGCGGAAAACCGCTCCTGTCCACCTCCCATATAAGCTCCTCCACAGGTAAAGGACGGCACACGTCCACCCGCCGGGAAATGGTGTTAATGGAAGGCTCAGGCGTTTTAATAGACACTCCGGGAGTCCGGGAATTCGGCCTGGCGATCGGCCAGTCCGGTTCCCTTGCAGAAGCGCTGGATATTTCCGATTTCGCGGCCGCGTGCCGTTTCAAGGATTGCGGGCATATTCATGAACCCGGCTGCGCCGTCCTGGAAGCGGTGAACACCGGAATGCTGGACCGCGAGGTTTATGAAAGCTACCTGAAGCTCCGGCGGGAAGCGGAATACTTTTCCGCTTCGGAACATGAAAAGCGCAACAAGGGAAAATCCCTTTCCAGGCTCGTAGAGGAAGTGAAGAAGCGGAATTCCAAATTCTAACCTGCGTTGAAACGGTGCGGGCATTCCTGAAACGGGAATGCCCGCACTCTTGTTTTGCCCGCTATAACGGCCTATTCCGTATTCCAGTTAAACCGTGGCCGCGCTCCTATCCCTTGATGTCAATGTCCAGATGGGCGAGCAGCCCCTCCAGCCCATGCCGGGAAAAGACCGCCTTTTTCAGCTTGCACATGGCGGGATTGATCGAAAAGTTGAAGGAGGTTGAAAAATCGGCTTTCTCCAAATTGGTCCCGACGAAAGAAACCCGTTCCAGGTCACAGCGGTCAAAAACGGATTCCTCCATGTCCGCGTCATTAAAGTCACCCTCATACATCTTGCAGCCGCGGAAAACGGTTTTCCGCAACCTGGCCTCTACAAAGCTGGCATAATCAAGATGCGAGTTTTCAAAGACCAGGCCGTCCGAAAACCTGTCTATGTCCGTGAAGTCCGCGCCAGTCATTTTGCAGTCGGCAAAGGTAACATCCCGGAAGGCTTCCTTGAAGCTGGCCAACGTGAAATTGCACGCCCTGAACTCGCACTTCTCAAAATCGGTATTCCGGATGACCAGCTTTGAAAAATCACACGCGATGAATACGCAATCATAGTATTCATCATCCAGTTCCATTTCATGGAAATCCACTTTCTCAAAGGTCTCGTCTTCAGTCATATCATGTTGATGGGAATTGCCGCACCGTGCTTGTTTCAATGGCCCGGAATCACCGTTTCCCGGGAAACAAAACACAAGAGAAAAATTTTCTTCCCTGCCTTTTAGCATGAAAGTCCACTGCCTGCAAGCCGTCCCGCACATGCACACAGGCCCGTCTGATACCTTGCGGAAAAACATTCCAGATGCTCCCTGCCGCCTCCAAAACAGCGTTGCCCCTGTCCATCCGTTATCCACCTGATCCCATCCGTGTAGTTCCAAACGAGCCTTCCAGGCAGCCATAGCACCCCGGATACTGAGCGCCACGTTCTTTTCCAACATGGTTTAGGTGCCTTTTAAAAACCGAACGCTTCCTCTCCCCAAACAATCCTTTCCGGAATTTTCCTCCAGCCGTATATCTTCATTCACCAGCTTCATAAATCCCGGTAATAAACATGACACAGAACAAATTTATCACTGAGGCTACACCGGCCTCTCGCGAAAGAGGCGTCACATGCACCGTTCCCAATACCTATCAGGAAGAAATTCCAGGACAGGTCCGTCCTTCGTGCGGCTTTTATGCGGGGGCCTGCGTGCTCAATTGCCTCAATGGGAGTTCCGAATATACAGACAAACCCTTTCCACGCAGGTAAAAAAATATTCTCTAGGAGACGGTTCAAGGGAAAAAACTAACCATCAAAGGAGAAGTTTTCCAGCCTGGAGACTTTGCCCATTTCATCAATGAGATAGCACAGGAAAGCTGCTCATCCTCCTGCAAACTCTTCCATGAACAAACCATCCGGGACACAATCAATCAGGGAGGGTACGTCCTTGTTCCGGTCCAGGTTAACAATGAAAAGGAACATTATGGTTTCCCCGGACCGGAGTCCGGAATACGGATGATCCGCATGCACATTGGTGCGTTATTGCAGGATATGTAACAGAGGAAAAATCCCTACTGCTCTCCAAGCACTGGGGGGGAACTGTTTATTTGATATAAACGCCCTCAGAGACAGCAATCAAGAATACTATCCTACCCAGCAACCAATGGAATCTCAGAACAGCGCGCCTCCCAAGTGCAGTTTCTTCAGAACATGATCATCACTATGCTGCCCCACAAGCTCCATCGGGACGAAGAGGCTGCGCCTGCTGAGCAACGAGGTATTTCTACCGTTTTCCCGTGATAAAAGGCAGCGGATCAGGAAACTGCGGAAACAGTTATACCGGAACGAAGGTCAGGAGATACGGCAATCGTTGAGCAATTCGTCCATGTAAAAGGTCATCTCCGCCAGGGCCTCACGGTATTCTGTCTGGGGGAGGAGCCACAGGATTTCACGGGCCGCCTCGTTTTTCTCCAGGGCCACCTGAATCGCCTTGTCCAGGGATTCCGCAAAGACGGGGTTGTCATGGAATTCGGAATAATCCACCGCCTCCCGGTTTTCAATGGCATCGCGCAGGGTGGCTTCCACGTTCCTGTCTCCGCATTCCAGCAGATTGAAAATGGGGAGGGTGAGCTTGCCTTTTCCGGCGTCCGTATGAAGGGTCTTGCCGGCATCATCTTCATCACCCACCATGTCCAGGCAGTCGTCATAAATCTGGTACGCCACGCCCAGAAGATCCCCAAGCTGGTAAAGGGATTCCTCCACTTCCGGAGAGACGCCGGAGATCCAGCCCGCACCGCCCGTAGCGGCGGAGAAGAGGGAGGCGGTCTTCTTGCGGATGATTTCAAAGTATTCCTCGCGCGTCATGCTCAGGTCGTACAACCGGCTTGACTGCGCCACTTCCCCCTGGCAGACGTTCCTGACAGTCTGCGCAAGTTTGCGGCAGAATTCCGTGCTGCCGAATTCCGTGCCCAGCACCATGGCGTGGGAGAAGAGAACATCTCCCAGCAGCACTGCCAGACTATTACCCCACAGGGCGTTTGCCGTGGCTTCATCCCGGCGCTTGTCAGCCTCGTCGATCACGTCGTCATGCACCAGGGAGGCCAGATGCACCATTTCCAGCAGCGCGCCCAGGCGGATGTGCTCCGGCTTGATTCCTCCCGTGGCACCGCCCACCAGCAAAGTCAGCGCGGGCCGAAGCATCTTGCCCTTTGACTGGCAGACGGTTTCCATGTAGTCAGTAACTTCGGGATCAAAACATGCTGCCTGAGCTTCCACAAATTCGGAGACCTGCTTCAACTCCGGCTTGATCAACTGGAGATAATGCTTCTGGGATCGTAATTTCGAAAAGAACGGAATGGACATGATATGGGAACGAGGAAAGCGCTGTCAGCGCTGGGGAATTGTTGCATATTTGGAGTTCTCTAGCAACGTATTTCACGGAATATCCTTGCATGAACAGACAGGATTTTTCCGAAACGCCGTCACGGAAACCCTGAAAACCGATGAACGATAAGGCTCATTTTGACCTTGAGCACGGGCATTTTCCTTTTACACTACCTTGTCATGAGAGTCTTGGTCTATGATTGCAGCGCAGGCATCAGCGGAGACATGAATCTGGCCGCCCTGATCGACTTGGGCGCGGACCGGGATATTCTGAAACGGGAATTGTCCAGATTGAACGTTCACGGGGAATGGAAATTGGAATGCCGGCGCGCCGGACAGGCGGGCATTTACGGCACGCGGGTTGACGTGCTTGCCCAGGAACACGGCCATTCCGGCCACAGCCACGAACACCATCACCGCACGATGGCGGATATCAGGCGCATCATCACGGAAAGCGGACTTCCGGATGCCGTACAGAAGACGGCTCTCTCCATTTTTTCCCTGCTGGCGGAGGCGGAGGCCCGCGTGCACGGCACCACGCCGGACCAGGTGCATTTCCATGAAGTGGGCGCTGTGGATTCCATCATCGACATCGTGGGCGCGGCCATCTGCCTGGACCTGCTCCGTGCGGATGCCGTTTTTACCGGTCCCGTGGAGCTGGGCGGTGGCCGTGTCACCTGCCAGCACGGTTTGATGCCCGTTCCGGCGCCCGCTACCGCGCAGCTCGCGCGCCACTTCCAGTCTACCCTGAACGGCACGCCGCATGAGGCGACCACGCCTACCGGAGCCGCTTACATCGCCGCCGTGGCACAGCCCGCGCCTTCTCCGCTTTCCGGCCGCATTGCTGCCGCCGGCTACGGAATCGGCCACAGGGAAGGCCTGCCCCTCCCTAACATTCTCCGGGTAATGCTGGTGGAAACGGAGGAACAGGATACGGCCACGGAACGCCTGACGGAGCTGTGCGCCAATATAGACGACATGACGCCGGAGCAGACCGCCTACCTGGCGGAAAAGCTGATGGAAGCCGGCGCACTGGACGCATGGCAGGAGTCCATCTGCATGAAGAAGGGACGCCTGGCATTCAAGATATGCGCGTTGTGCCTGCCCGAACATGCGGACCGGGTCAGAAACGCCTTTTTCCGGAACAGCAGTACGCCGGGCATCCGCCAGTATAACGCGTGCCGCCACATCCTGCGCCGGGAATGCTCCGCCGTACAGACCCGCCACGGCACGGTAGGCGTGAAAACCTCCTTCATGAACGGGCGCCCCCACCACCGGAAAGCAGAGTTCGAGGACTGCAAGGCCCTGGCGGAAGCGACCGGCCTGCCTCTGGAAGAATGCCAGATGATGGGACTTTTCCCCCACGACGATCGTGACGACCATGACGAGTCCCTCAAAGATTCCGTTTGAACGGCTGCGCTCTGTCCTGCTTCCCTTGGAGCGCATCGCCATCGCCCTGTCCGGAGGGCTGGACAGCAGCGTGCTGCTGGCCGCTTCAGCCGATATTCTGGGAGCGGACCGCTGCCTGGCCCTGACGGCGGAAACGCCCTATGTCATGCAGGAGGAACTCCGGGACAGCACCGCCCTGTGCCTCCGCCTGGGCGTCAGGCAGGAAAGACTGGCCTTTCCCATTCTTCCGGAGATTGCGGACAATCCCCCCCTGCGCTGCTACCTATGCAAGCGCGCCCTGTTTACCTCCCTGACCGAACGGGCCGCAGAGCTCCGTTTTCCCCGGATGGCGGACGGGTCCAACATGGACGATCTGGGCGACTACCGGCCGGGGCGCAAGGCCCTTGAGGAACTCGGCGTCGTCAGCCCCTTTCTGGAAGCGAAAATGGGAAAGGCGGACATACGCCTTCTGGCGCGCTCCCTGAATCTGCCGGAAAGCATCAGTGAAAAACCGGCCTATGCGTGCCTGCTGACGCGCCTGGAACACGGCCGTCCCGTTACGGAAAGCCTGCTGCGGCGCGTGGATGAGGCGGAAACCTTCCTGCGTTCACTGGGGCTGAAAGGCTGCCGCGTCCGGATGCATGGAGAAGATCTGGCCCGCATTGAGCTTCCCGGCCCGGAGCTCGTCCTGTTCCGCCGGGACGGCCTGTCGGAAGCCGTCGTGAGCCGTCTCCGCGAACTGGGTTTCCGACATATCACCCTGGACCTGGAAGGATATTCCCGGGGAAGCATGAACAAACCGTCATGAACAACATCACCGCCATCCTGCGCCAGCTTGAGGAAGGCCGCCTTTCCACGGAAGAGGCGGCGGAAAAAATCAGGGCCGCGGCATCCCCCGCTCTTTCCCACACGGACATCGACTACGACCGCCTGAAACGCACGGGATGTCCGGAGGTAATTTACGGGGCGGGCAAAACGCCCGTCCAGATTGAAGAAATAGCCCGAAACCTGCTGGCCGCGGGGCAGAACGTGCTGGCCACCCGCCTGAATGAAGACGCCCTGCTCCATCTTTCCGGGACCTTCCCGGAGGCGGACATGCATCCGGAGGCACACCTCATGCGCATCATCGCCTCTCCTGCGCCGCAGGCGGCTGGCTTTGTCGGCATCGTCAGCGCGGGCACGTCCGACCAGGCGGTGGCGGAAGAAGCCGCATTGACGGCGGAATTCCTGGGAAGCCGGGTATGCCGCTATCGGGACTGCGGCGTGGCGGGACTTCACCGCCTGGTGTCCCATCTGGATTCCATCCGGGAAGCCACCGTCCTAGTAGCCGTGGCGGGCATGGAGGGAGCGCTTCCCAGCGTGCTGGCTGGCCTGGTGAAGGTGCCCGTGATCGCGGTACCCACCAGCGTGGGGTACGGGGCCAACTTCCGCGGCGTGACCACGCTGCTGGCCATGATGAATTCCTGCGCCAACGGCGTTTCCGTGGTCAATATAGATAACGGCTTCGGTGCCGGATTCAATGCCCACCTTATCAACAGCCTCGCTTCCGGAATGCGGTGACCGGAAAAGCCGCCGCGTGTTCCATGACGGAACCGCCGGTATCTGTCATGGACAGGCATGCCCGATGGGCGTTAAATGAACGCACAGCATCCCCGCCACCAGATCATGACCTTATCCCCCTTTTTCCACGGCCTGGCCTGTTCCCTGCTTGCGCTGACGGTCCAGGCCCTGGCTTGGCAGCCCTCCGGAGAAACCGTGCCCGCCGCTCCACAGGAATTCCGCGCCGCATGGATTTCCACCGTCCACAACATCGACTGGCCCTCCCGTGCCGGCCTCTCCGGCGCAGCCCAGCGCTCGGAACTGCTAAATATCCTGAACACCTGCGCCCAGTTGAAACTGAATGCCGTGTTCCTCCAGGTGCGACCGAATGCGGACGCCCTGTACCGTTCCTCTCTGGAGCCCTGGAGTCAGTGGCTTTCCGGCCCCGGCGTCAACCCGGGCTACGATCCCCTGGCCTTCGCCATTCAGGAGGCCCACCGCCGCGGCATTGAACTGCACGCATGGTTCAACCCCTTCCGCGCCAAGGCGAACGTGAACCACGCCGTGGGCCGCAACCACATTTCCCTGACGCGGCCGGACCTGATGAAGCGCAACGGCTCCGTGCTGCTGATGAACCCCAGCGCCTCCGCTTCCCGCGACCACGCCATGAAAGTCATCCTGGACGTCGTGCGCCGCTACGACATCGACGGAGTCCATCTGGACGACTACTTCTACCCCTATCCCGCGCCGGGCAGAAGCTGGACCCCCGGCAGCTTCAGCGACGGCAAGTCGCCTTCCCAGCGGCGGGCCTATATTGACGACTTCGTGCATGACATGTACAAATCCGTCAAATCCTCCAAGCCGTGGGTGCGCGTGGGCATCAGCCCCTTCGGCATCTGGCGCCCGGGCGTGCCTGCCGGGATTGAAGCCGGAGTGGATGCCTACGAGCACCTGGCCTGCGACGCCCGCAAATGGCTTTCCAGGGGATGGGTGGATTATCTGGCCCCGCAGCTTTACTGGCGATGCAGTCCGGCCAAGCAGAGTTTTCCGGCCCTCATGCAGTGGTGGGCTGCCCAGAACACGCGGCGCCCGGTCTGGCCCGGCATCGCCACGGCGCGCATCATGAGCAGCGAAGATCCGGGACGCCCCGCCTCCGAAATCGCCGCTCAGGTCAACTACTCCCGCTCCCTGGCCCGCAACGCGCCGGGGCAGTGTTTCTGGAGCGTCAAGTCCATCATGAGGAACACCGGGGGCATCCAGCGCTACCTGAACAAACTGTACCCCTCCATGGCCGTTCCCCCGGCCATGCCGTGGTGCGGCACTGGAACACCCGGCCAGCCGCAGAATTTCACGGTGGCGGACAATGGCTCCACGGTAACTCTTTCCTGGCAGCCTTCTGGCAATCCCGTCCGGAAATGGGCCATTCAGGCGCGCTACGGCAACCAGTGGTCCACCCGCATCCTGCTGCCCGGCAGCCAGACCCGCGTAACGCTGCCCAAATCCTTCCTGGGGGATGCCGGTTCCGTTGCCGTGCGAGGCGTGAGCGCGTACGGGGCGCAGGGACCTGCGGCTGCGGCCAGAAGATAGCCGTCGCGGCTTTTCCGGCAGGCTTCCGCTGAAAATGGGGAAAAATAATTCCGAGCAAAGTTTTTTGAACGCTTCCAAATCCACTCATGTCCAAACTTCCATGAATTCCCATGGCGCGGACATGAAAAGAAGGCGCTTTCTCGCGCTTTCCTCACTGGCGGCATTGGGAACGATCAGCCAGGCCCGGGCAACAGGGCCATTCATACAACAACAGCACAAGATGACTAAGAAGCAAAATTCCTCCACGGTCGGTTACGCCGACGGCAAGTACGTGTTACCTCCCCTTCCGTATGCCTACGATGCCCTTGACCCCCTCATGGATGAGAAAACGGTGCGCATCCACCATGACAAGCACCATGCGGCCTATGTCGCCGGCGCGAACGCTGCCGCGGAAAAGCTCCGGGAAATTGCAGACGGCAAGCTGGACGCCTCCGCCACCACCAACTGGGTACGCTCCCTGTCCTTCAACGTTTCCGGCCATGTCCTCCATACCATTTTCTGGACCAACATGACTCCCGATCCCAAGAAGGAGCCCCAGGGTCCGCTGATGGACGCCATCAAGGAAAAATTCGGCTCCCTGGACGGCATGATGAAGGAATTCAAGGCCGCAGCGCTGGGGGTGGAAGGTTCCGGATGGGGCATTCTTGGCGTGGACCCCATGAGCAAGACACTGGTGATCTGCGGAGCGGAAAAGCACCAGAACGTGGAAATTCCCGGCCTGGTGCCCATTCTGGTCTGCGACGTGTGGGAACACGCCTATTACCTGAAGCATCAGAACGCCAGGGCCAACTATATTGAAGATTTCTGCCGCCTCATCAACTGGGATGACGTGGAAGGACGCTACAAGGACGCCATGGAGTCCTGACCTGGCCCATACATCCCGATTTTTTCAACGGTACGGACGTTTAACGGTCCGTGCCGTTTTTTTATATGCTGTTTCCCGGCTCTTGCATCTTGAAAAGGGATAAGGCATACTGCCGTCAGCTGATTATCTAATACCACCCACATTGTGCATGAAAAAAGTTTTCGTCTCAGGCTGCTATGACATCGTCCATGCTGGACACATCCAGTTTTTTGAAGAAGCCCGCGCCCTAGGGGACTACCTGATTGTTTCCTTTGCCTCGGAACCCGTGCTCTGGCACCACAAGCAGCGCAAGCCCTCCATTCCGGACGAACACAAGAAGGTTCTTCTGGAAAGCCTGCGGATGGTGGACAAGGTTATCCTGGGTACGGGCATGAGGAAGGGGCTGGACTTCGAGGAGGAATTCCTAGCGGAAAAACCGGATATCCTGGCCGTGACAGAAGACGATCTGTACGGCGCGGTCAAGAAGGAACTGTGCTCGCGCGTGGGAGCCCGGTACGTGGTTCTTCCCAAGACGCCGCCCAAATTCACCCCCGTTTCCACCACCATGCTGGTTAACCGGATCAAGGCGCCGTCCTCTGTACCGCTCCGGGTGGATTTTGCCGGAGGATGGCTGGACGTTCCCCGCTACGCCAGAAAAGACGCCTATGTGGTCAACTGCGCCATCACCCCGATGGTTTCCCTCTGCGAATGGCCCTATGAAAAGCGTTCCGGCCTGGGCGGCAGCGGCGCGTGGGCCATGCTGGAAGGGCGCGATCCCGTAGCTTCCGAACTGGCGCTGGGCGTTGGCTGGCAAGACCCCGCCGTGATTGCGGAAACGGGCCTGTGTGTGTGGCGCTCCGGGAGTTCCCCCGTGCTGGACATGAAGGGCACCGGAGACTTCCTGGAGGGAAGGATGGCCATTCTCTACACAGGTTCCGAACATGATACGCCGAAAATGGCGGACGAATGCCGGGATTACGTGCGCATCGCTCAGTCTTCTCTGATCGCCCGCACGGGAGCTCTGGAACACAACATCCACACCCTGGCCGCAGGCGTGGCCCTGTATTACAGCGTACAGCTTGACGAAGGCATGATCCCCCTTCCAGACATCCCCAATGCCCTGGCGAAGAAATACCTGGGCGGCGGCTACGGCGGCTATGCCCTGTACCTGTTCTCCTGCCGGGACGACCGGGACCAGGCCGTCAAGGGCCATCCGGACATGAAGCGCGTGGAACCGTACTGCCGCCAGCTGTTCAAGTAATCTTTTGCCATGTCCCTGATGCGGAACAGCCTGATTGCCTCCGGCGCCATCTTCGCGTGCCGCCTGACCGGCATGGCAAGGGAAATCGTGTACACTTCCCTGTTCGGCGCCACGGGCGTGCTGGACGCCTTTTACACAGCCTTCCGCATTCCCAACCTGCTCAGGGATCTGTTCGCGGAAGGGGCCCTTTCCCAATCCTACACCAGTGTGGCCTCCAAGACGCGGGAGGCAGAGGGGGACGCCGCGGCCTGGGAACTGACCAACAAGGTGGCCACCCAGCTTTCCACCCTGATGGTCGCCATCGTCACGCTGGGCATCCTGTTTGCCGGCCCTATCATGGAAGCTCTTTACAGCGGGAACCATTCCGTGACGGATCAATTGTTCGCCACGGACCTGAGCCGCATCATGTGGCCCTTCATCGGCTTCGCCTCCCTGTCCGCCCTGGTGATGGGCGCGCTGAACATGGTGGGCGTTTTCGGACTGCCCATGCTGGCCTCCGCCGCCTTCAACGTCACATCCATCCTGCTGGGCCTGCTTATCGGCTGGTTCATTGACCCCTCCTTCGGTCCCAAGGCCCTGTACGGCTTTGCCTGCGGGGTGACGCTCGGGGGCATCGCCCAGATTGCCGTGCAGCTTCCCAAACTTCGCAGAACGGGTTTCCGCTGGAAGCCCAATTTCCAGTGGAATGACCCTAAAATCAAAAAAATCTGGGGGCTGATGCTGCCCTCCGTGCTGGCCTCCGGCGTCACGCAGTTCACCATTTTCATCAATACGGGTTTTGCACTGAACCTGCAAAAGGGGTCCGTCACTGCGCTGACCACGGCATTCCGGCTCTGGCAACTCCCCGTCGGCCTTTTCGGCGTGGCGACAGGCATGGTCGTGCTCCCGGCCGTCTCCCGCATGATGGTGGGGAACGGGAGGAAGGAAGTGGCGGCCCACATTGCCAGGGGGCTGCGGCTGGTAGCGTTCTTCGCCATTCCAGCCTTCCTGATCCTGTACATTCTGGGCACGGAATTCGTCTCCTCCGTGTATCAATGGGGGCGCTTCAGCCAGGATGCAGTTCGTTACACGGGAGAGGTTCTGGGAGCCTACTCCCTGGGCCTGCTGGGCTATGCCGGAACCAAGGTAGTGCAGCCCGTCTTCCTGGCTCTGGAAAAACGCTGGGTCCCCCTCATCGCCGCTGCCGTGGCGCTGGCCATCAGCATCGGCCTCAATTACTACTTCGTGTATGTGCTGCATAAAAACGCGGCGTGGCTGGCATTCACCACCTCCGTGGTCACTACATTCAACTTCCTTTTCTACTTTCTTTACCTGCGCCGCCAGCTCGGCGGCATGGACGGGAAGACACTGGTTTCCGGCCTCCTGAAAATCCTGGCGGCGGCGGCCTTTCTGGGAGCGGTCTGCTGGGCTGGAAAAACATGGTTCCTCCAGGGCTTCCTGGACTGGTCCTTCCCGGCAAGGGTGCTGGGCATTTCCCTGGTCTGCGGAAGCGCCGGCATCATTTACCTGATGGCCGCCTTCCTGCTGAAAACGCCGGAACTTGATGCGGTACGGGCCAAACTGATGAAACGCTGACCACGGCATTTCCCATCCGGAAAGGCCGTGCGTCCCGGCAGAGGAAAAAGAATGGCCCTTGCAAGCATTCTCCTTGCCAGAGCAGCACTCAGTGAGTAAAGTTTTCCCGCTTAAGCGGAAAATAGCCTGTTTTCCGCGCCGGCATTCAAAAATCTACGATCTCACCACAATGGACATGATTTCCCCCAGCATTGCTGCATTAACCCCTTCCCTGACTCTCAAGGTGACCAACCGTGCCAAGGCCATGAAAGCCGCCGGTGAAGAAGTTTACGGTCTGGCGGGCGGTGAACCGGAAATGGACACCCCCGACAACATCAAGCAGGCAGCCATCGCCGCCCTGAACAACGGCGCCACCAAGTACACCCCTTCCGCGGGCCTTCCTGCGCTGCGCCAGGCCATCGCCGACAAGCTCAAGAGAGAAAACAACCTGGAATACGATCCTTCCCAGATCACAGTGGGAGCGGGCGCCAAGCACGCCTGCTTCAATGCCATCATGGCCACTGTCTCCGAAGGGGATGAAGTCATCATCCCGTCTCCCTACTGGGTCAGTTATCCGGAAATGGTCCGCATGTGCGGCGGTATTCCCGTCATTGTGGAAACCACGCCGGAAAACGGCTGGAAGCTCACGGCCGAACAATTTGAAGAAGCCATGACCCCCCGCACCAAGATGGTCATCCTCACCACGCCGAACAACCCGACCGGAGCCGTTTATTCCGAAGAGGAACTGCGCGCCCTGGGCGAAGTGGCCGTGAGCGAGGACATCCTCATTCTGGCGGACGAAATCTACGAACACCTCGTGTATGGGGATGTCAAACACGTCAGCATCGCCTCCCTCAGCCCGGAACTGTACGACCTGACCATCACCATCAACGGCTTTTCCAAGGGCTACGCCATGACCGGCTGGCGCCTGGGCTACTCCGCCGCCCCGGCTCCCATCGCCAAGGCCATCCAGATGATTCAGGACCACACTACGTCCAACGTCTGCACCTTCGCCCAGTACGGCGGCATTGAGGCCCTCACCGGAGACCAGAGCTTCATCAGCGACATGCGCGACGAATACGACATGCGCCGCCAGTACGTCTATTCCCGCCTCAGCGCCATCCCGAACGTCAGCGTCGTGGAACCCCAGGGCGCCTTCTACTTCTTTGTGGACACCAGCAAGCTGGGCCTCACCTCCCTGAACCTGTGCGACAAGCTCTTGGAACGCTACAAGGTGGCCGCCGTTCCCGGCATCGCCTTCGGCAATGACAAGGGCATTCGTATCAGCTACTGCACCACGCTGGACATCCTGAAGGAAGCGCTGGACCGCTTTGAAGAATTCTGCAAGGCGCACTAAGCGCTGACCCAGCTATTTACCACTTTTCAAGGACCGCCTCCTTCATGGGGCGGTCCTTTTTGCTGCAAACGGGAAATACGATTCCGCCGCTCTGCAATTAAATACACAGTACCAACATATTTTTGGCTTCATTGACATTTGAATGCATGACAGGCTATCATAAGTACCGTTCCCGTTATTCGCCTTTCTGCCCCTGAATGTCAGCTTCAGCAATATTTCCCTCATGGGACGGGCGGAAGACCCGGAAGGATTCACCCCCATGCATATCCCCGGGTAAACTGCTGATAAGGCCCAATGCCCTGCATGCCAACTCTACCACTTTTCCCTAACCCCTTTTACAACGCCATGAACCATTCCTGCCTCTGCTTCCTGCCATACGTTCTTTTCCTGCTATCTTTTCCCTGTTCAGCCTCTCCGCCCCAGGAACGGCTCCCCCTCCCCTCCGTTATCAGGAATCCGGACAAGCAGAATCCGGAACTCCTCCCACTTCAGAAACTGCTGGACAGCGGCCAGCTTATCCTGTTTTACCAGGGGACCGACAAGATGCGGAAAGAAGCCAAACGCTACAGGAAGAAGGACGTCACGCCCTAGGAACTGACGAACGGACTCTTTCTGTGTTACATGATTGCCAAGGCACCGTTCCTTGACCTCAGCGGCTACAACAATGTCGAATGGGTTTCCGAACATACTGATCTGGATCACACCGTAAAAGAATTCATGTCCAACAGCATCCCGTTCATCGCCCTGACGGACAAAAACAGCAAACTCCCGAACAAAGAAGAAGCCCTGCGGCTTTATTTAAGTGCCGCCGCGCTGGTAATCAAATAATTCCACAGCCAGGTGGACTACACTTTTAAAGCTACGGAGATTTGCGCCGACATGCTCATTGATTACGCCTCCGACATGTCCGGCGAGCAGGAAACCAGGCTGTTCAACACCACAAGCGCTCGCGGAGCGGGAAGCAACAACGCCCAGTACATCATCAAAAGCAAGGAACGCGGATTCATTAGGAAATTGATGGCCTGCTTCCCGGCCAAGGCACAGGAAGTCAGAAAATACCCTAACCTGGCCGGATATGAAGACAAGGAAATCCCGGCCTTGCTGCACAGAACCGCTGGAAGGGTTGCGGAAGCTGACTACTTGTAGCGGAGTCTACCTAAACGAAGTGAGTAAAAACAGCATCCCACGGGTTGACATAAAAAAGCGCATGATGCCTCGCAACCGGGTTGTCCTGTCTTGAAAGTCATGGTTAAATGAATTTTATATGAATACCCCCGTTCTCAATGACAACCTGCGTTCCGCTACGGAAGCCCTTTGCAACCTTCTTGCCAAGGAAGACCAGGTTGTGTCTTCCAAGGCTAAAATCGGCCTGTTTTTCCAGAATCCGGAAGCAACCAAGCTTTTTGAAGAAGTGAACGCCTACGGCGAAGAACTGCGCAACAAGCACCTGGCCGGCATGCCGCCGACGGAAGAGGAAATCGCCAAGTTCGATACCCTGCGTGAAAACGTGGTCAAAAATGACGCTGCCCGCGGTTTCCTGGAAGCGCGCCAGACCATTGACGAAATCCTGAACACCATCAATCATTATCTGGGCATGTCCATTGACCTCGGCCGCGCCCCCACTCCTGAAGAAATCGAAGAAGCCCGCCAGCGTGCCATGAGCGCCCAGTCCTCCTGCTCCTGCGGAGGCGACTGCAACAAGGAAAGCTGCGACTGCGACGGCACTTGCGACCACGATCACGACCACAAGGACGGCGGCTGCGGCTGCGGCAATCACTGATCAATCTTTTCAGACAATCATTTTCACTAATTTTCACCATTGGGCAAGGCTTGCCCGGTGGTGATTTTTTAGGGAATTATATACTTAACTTTAGTCTAACAATCCATCACCTTTTCTCCGCGTTTACACGAGAACCGGAACACAGGCGGCAAACTTATTGCTTTCCTAGAATCTGCCAATGGAGAAGGATGGGAAGCCATGCTCGCGGAAATTGGAATTCGTTATCTAAAAATCACTCATGCGGGACGTTTAGAAGGGGCAAAAGCAAGAAGAATAAAACAGTTCCGTGAGTCTGAACTTAAGTATATAAAACCCATTTTTTATGCCCCGGCAGAAGAGGGAGGAAAAAGACGGATCAGAGGCCTTTTTCCATGTGATGAGCTTATTGGTCCGCCCCTTTCCTGTTCATGTTGCTTTTGAGATATTGGCCCAGTTCCCGGCAGCCACTGCCGAGGGCATAATCAGCGGCGGTTTCCCCCTGCTCGTTGACGGCGTCGGGATCGGCCTTCCATCCGAGCAGCAAATCAACCATGTCACGGTCATTCCGGCAGGCGGCCAGCATGAGGGGGGTGCTTCCCATCCGTCCGGCGCTGTTGACATCCGCTCCCTGTTTGAAAAGCCATTCCGCAATCGCGGCATTTTTACCGCAAACAGCTTCCCGGAACAGGGCATTCAATTTTTCCCCTTTTCCGGGAACGGCTCCCCGGCCCAGCAGGAAGTCAAAAATATCTTTCCTGCCCAGAGCCGCGGAGGCCATCAATGTCCTGCGTCCCTCCCGTCCGTGAATATCCGCCCCCTGGCTCAATGCTTTCAAAGCCTGTTGAAGGTTGGACAGTTTGTTGGAGGGCAACTCGCCTTTCCCGGCTATTTGATCAATCCATTCCTCCACTATCTGACAAGCCTTTTCATAGGTGGCGGGTTTCACGGCGTTCGGCACGGCCTGGACGGCGTTCCCGGAAGACGCCCCGGCTCCCCACGCAGCAAGAGGAAACAGGGCAACACAACAAATATTCATCAGTTTCATTCTGTTATTGTATCATTCTCTCCATGCATCCGGAAAGTTACAAACTGGTTACTTTTTTGTGTTTCCGCCGGAACAGTCAAGACGCTTGAACAGGCTGTGCAGCCATGTTAGCGTCATTCTAAGGAACCATGACTTTTCCCGAACCCACATCCTCCTTCCCCCTGCCGTTCATCAAAACGGATTTCCCGCTGTTTCTGGCTCCCATGGCCGGGGTGACAGACCCCATTTTCCGCACCATCTGCAAGGAACTGGGAGCGGACGTGATGGTGACGGAGTTCGTTTCCGCGGAAGGCATTCTCCAGGCTTGGGAAAGGAATAGAAGATATACCAAAATTGAAGAATCGCACCGCCCCATAGGCATCCAGCTTTTCGGTGCGGACGGCGCCCACATGGGGGAAGCTGCCAGAATCATTCTGGACCACGAGAAACCGGATTTCATTGACATCAACTTCGGATGCCCGGTTCCGAAGGTGGTCGGCAAGAATGGAGGGTCGTCCCTGCTGAAGGACCTGCCCCTGCTGGCTTCCGTGGCGGCCGGAGTCGTGAAGGCGGTGGGCGACCGTATCCCAGTCACGGCAAAAATACGCATCGGCTGGGATTTCCAGAATCTGTGCGCAATGGATGCGTGCCGTCTGCTGGAGGATGCGGGCATCTCCATGATCACCATTCACGGGCGCACCCGTTCCCAGCAGTATTCCGGCGCCGCCAACTGGGACATTATTGACGAATGCGCTCGTGCCATGTCCGTCCCGGTTATCGGCAACGGAGACATTGCCACGGCCCAGGCCGTAGCTTATGTGAAAGAGAACACTGCCGTCAGCGGCGTCATGATAGGCCGTGCGGCCATGGAAAATCCGTGGATCTTTGCGGATGCCAAGTATTTCCTGCTGCACGGCGTCCTGCCGCCGGCCAGGCAGCCCCGGGAGAAGACGGACCTGATCCTGCGCCATACGCGGATGGCCCTGAATTCCGGCCATTACGGCGACGAACTCCACACCATGCGCCATATGAGGTCCCGCATTCTGGCCTACACGAAGGGGTTTCCCGGAGCCAAGGAGATGCGTTCCCGGCTGGTACGCGTTTCCAGCCTGCGGGAACTGGAGGAATTGCTTTCCGGCATCCCCCGGTAAACGTTCCGGAAACGGGAAGTTGCCCTTCTTTCATGGCATTCCGCAGACAGCCGAAGCGTCCCTCCGGGGAAAAGGCTGCGCCCCGTCACCGTCATCCCTGAAAAAAAATGATCTTTTGAGGGAAGCTAAGTTGACTTTGCGCCCGGAACCTGTCAGAAATAGGGGAGTATCCTGCCGATTCGTTCCGGCAGATTTCCAACAATAGAATCCAGAGATCGACGTGTACGCCAACGAATCATATCTCATCGAACTTCTTACGCAGGCCGGGTATTTGAATGAAGAAATTCTTCAATACGCGCGCAGCCAAAAATCTCCCACCCAGGACCTGATTGATTTTCTCATCCAGTCCAATTACCTCACGGAAGACGTCATCGCGCAGGTGAGTGCCTCCAATTCCCTGCTTCCCGTAGTGGACCTGGGGTCCATGCACATTCCCCAGGAAGTCAGGGAAATCATCAGCCCGGAACTGGCCCGGCGTTTCCGGGCCATTCCGATTTCTGACGACGGCTTTTCCGTAAATGTGGCTATTGATGATCCGCTGAATCTGGAAACCATGGACAGCCTGCCCCAGCTGCTGGGCCGCGACGTAATTTTCAGCGTAGCCACGCGCAGTGCGGTGGAAAGCCGGCTGAAGGAATTCTACCGGGACATGACCCTTCCGGATGCAGGCAGCGGCGCTGACGGAGAAGACGGAGACGCCCCTATCATCCGCCTGGTGCAGCAGATGCTAGTGGATGCGTTCAAGATGCGCGCATCCGATATTCACATTGAACCCATGGAAAACCGGCTCCGCATCCGCTACCGCGTGGACGGCAAGCTGGTGGAGGTGGCCACCCATCCCAAGAAGCTTCTCAGTCCCATCATCGCCCGCCTCAAGGTGATGAGCACCACGATGAGTATTGCTGAAAAACGCATGCCGCAGGACGGCCGAATCCAGATGACCATCGGGGACCGCCAAATCGACCTTCGTGTCTCTTCCGTCCCCAGCAACCACGGGGAAAGCATTGTCATGCGTATTCTGGACAAGTCCGCCCTGGTGCTCGGCCTTCCGCAGCTGGGCTTCTTTTCCGACGACGAAGCCGTGTTCGACCGCCTGATCACCCTGCCCGACGGCATCATCCTCGTGACCGGTCCCACCGGTTCCGGTAAAACGACGACTCTGTACGCGTGCCTTAACCACATCAACCGCCCGGACAAAAAGATCATCACGGTGGAAGACCCCGTTGAATACGAACTTTCCGGCATCAACCAGGTGATGGTGAAGGCGGACATCGGCATGACCTTCGCCGCTGCTTTGCGCGCCATGCTGCGCCAGGCTCCCAACATCATCATGATCGGGGAAATCCGAGACATGGAAACGGCCAGCATCGCCATCAACGCCTCCCTGACGGGCCACCTGGTGTTCTCCACCCTGCACACCAATGACGCCCCCAGCGCCGTAGCCCGTCTGGCGGACATCGGCATCAAGCGTTTCCTGATCGCCTCCTCCGTCCGCGCCATCATGGCGCAGCGCCTTGTCCGCAAGCTGTGCGACCGCTGCAAGGTGGACGGCAACCTGACGGAAAAGCAGGCCCACACGTTGAACATCGACATGTCCCGCGTCACGCCGGGCCAGATCAAGGCGCCCCACGGCTGTGACTTCTGCCGCGGCGGAGGCTTCAAGGGACGAATGGGCCTGTTCGAAATTTTCGAGATCGACGATGAAGTTCGCCGCATGATCAACGAAAACCTCACCTCCCCCCAGTTGCGCAAGCGCGCGCGGGAGCTGGGCATGAGAACCCTGAGAGAAGACGGCGTGCGCAAGGTGCTGGCCGGCCTCACCTCTCCGGAAGAAGTGCTGAACGTCACCATGGGAGACGCCAACTGATTTTTCCCCGCAATCCACTCAGAACATTATGGACACCAATCTCACACTGGAACTTTTCATCGGCCGGGGAATGATCGACAAGTCCCTAGCCAAGGACATCAAGGAGGAAATGGCGACCTCCGGCAAGGAACTGCCGGAAGTGCTCGCGGACTTTGGCATCATCGGCAACAAGGACGACATCTGGCAGATGATCGCCAGCGACCTGGGTACGGAATTCATCACGCTGGACAATTTCCACCCGGACCCCAACGTACAAAACATGATGCCCGCCACGCTCGTTCGCCTGCATGGCGCGCTGCCCGTCCGCTATGGGCCTGAGGGCCTGTACGTCTGTCTGGTGGACCCCCTGAACCCCCAAACGGTGGAAGACCTGCGTTTCGCCCTCGGCCAGGACATCCATGTTCTTGTAGCGCCGGACTATCAGATTACCGACCGCATCAACGAATTGTACGGCGGGGAATCCGCCGCCATGAAAGACCTGATGCAGGAGCTCAACAACATGGAAGTCAGCAATGAGACGGAAGACTCCGCCGCTGCTCCCGTGATCCGCTTTGTGGACCTGGTCATCACCCAGGCCATCAAGGAAAAAGCCTCCGACATTCACTTTGAACCCTTTGAAAAGGAGTTCAAGATCCGCTACCGCGTGGACGGCGCCCTCTATGAAATGCAGCCGCCGCCCGTCCACCTGTCCGTCCCGGTCATCTCCCGTGTAAAGGTCATGTCCAACATGAACATCGCGGAACGCCGTGTGCCGCAGGACGGCCGAATCGTCAAGCAGATAGGTGACCGGTCCGTGGACATGCGTGTTTCCACCCTTCCCACCCAGTACGGGGAATCCGTGGTGCTCCGCGTTCTGGACCGTTCCTCCGTCAATCTGAACCTGGACAACCTGGGCCTTCCCCCCCACATCCACGAATACATTCTGGATACGGTTCACAAGCCTAACGGCATTTTCATCGTCACCGGCCCCACCGGCGCCGGGAAAACCACCACGCTGTATGCGGCTCTAAGGGAAATCAACACGATCGACTCCAAGGTGCTGACGGCGGAAGACCCGGTGGAATACGACATTGACGGCATCATCCAGATTCCGATCAACGAGGCCATTGGCCTGGACTTCCCGATGGTGCTCCGCGCCTTCCTGCGACAGGACCCGGACCGCATCCTGGTGGGGGAAATGCGAGACATGGCCACGGCCCAGATCGCCATCCAGGCATCCCTGACGGGCCACCTGGTGCTTTCCACCCTGCATACGAACGACTCCGCCGGAGCCATCACACGTCTGGTGGACATGGGCTGTGAGCCCTTCCTGGTGGCAGCTTCCCTGGAAGGGGTACTGGCCCAGCGCCTCGTGCGCACCATCTGCCCGGACTGCCGCACGCCATACGAACCTTCCTCCAGCATCCTCTCCCAGCTTGGCGTTTCTCCCTACGAACTGGGGGACAAGCACTTCTATACGGGCCGGGGTTGTGACAAATGCTCCAACTCGGGCTACAAGGGCCGGAAAGGCATCTACGAACTCCTGGACATCAACGACACCCTGCGGGACATGATCACGGACCGAGCCCCTTCCGTGGTGCTGAAACAGAAAGCGATTGAAATGGGCATGTCCACCCTGCGCGAAGACGGCCTGAGGAACATTTACGACGGCAATACCACCATTGAAGAAGTGCTGAAATACACTTAATGGAGCAGCGGAAAGCCACACTACCATTTCACCTATCAAGCAGCGAACACTTAAAAAACAATATATATGCCTAAATATCAATATACAGCACTTGACCATAAAGGCGACCAGAAAACGGGGACCCTGGAGGCCAATTCGGAAGCGGAGGCCATGGAGTCCATCCGGGCGCACGGCCTGTACCCTACCCAGATTGTAGAAGCCGGAAAAGGCAAGCTCCAGGAAACGGGTGCGACCAAGAAGAAGGCCAAGGGAGCCAAAGGCAAGAAAGGCAAGCTGGGCGGCAGAATCAAGGCCAAGGCCCTGATGATTTTCACCCGCCAGCTCGCCACCCTGATTGATGCGGGCCTGCCCCTGCTCCAGAGCTTAAACGTGCTGGCCAAGCAGGAAGCAAACCCCACCCTGCGCGTAACTATTGAAGCCCTGGGCGACTCCGTGCAGGGAGGCTCCACGTTCTCCGAAGCGCTGGCGCAACACCCCCGCATTTTCGACCGCCTCTTCGTCAACATGGTGAAGGCAGGGGAACTCGGTGGTGTGCTGGAAGTCGTGCTCAACCGTCTGGCGGAATATCAGGAAAAGGCCCAGAAGTTGAAAAGCAAGGTCATTTCCGCCATGGTGTATCCCTCCATCGTGCTGTTCATTGCAGTAGGCATCGTGATCTTCCTGATGCTGGTCATCGTGCCGAAGTTCAAGACCATGTTCGCGGAACAGAACCAGGAATTGCCCGCCATTTCCGAATTCGTGTTCGGTATCAGCGACTGGTTCATGGCCGCCCCCTTATTCGTGCCGAACGCCGTCATTCTGGCAGCCATTGTCGCCATCCTGTACTCCATTTTCGTGGCCATGAGCAAGACACCCAACGGCCGCCGCAAGATAGACTCCGCCCTGCTGACCATGCCGGTTATCGGCAACGTGCAGAGCAAGAGCGCCATTGCGCGGTTCGCCCGGACCTTCGGCACCCTGGTTACTTCCGGCGTGCCCATCCTCCAGGCACTGACCATCACGAAGGATACGGCGGGCAACATGATCGTCGGCGACGCCATCGGCCTCATTCACGACTCCGTGAAGGAAGGGGAATCCGTGGTCACGCCCATGTCTTCCTCCAAACTCTTCCCGCCCATGGTGATTTCCATGGTGGACGTGGGTGAAGAAACCGGCCAGCTCCCGGACATGCTCCTCAAGGTTGCCGACGTGTACGACGACGAAGTGGACAACGCCGTGGGCGCCATGACCTCCATGCTGGAACCCATCATGATCGTGTTCTTGGCCGTGGTCGTCGGCGGCATCGTGTTCGCCATGTTCCTGCCCCTTCTCCAGGTCATTGAAAAGATGGGTTAACCCCCTTACGGAAAACGCAGATGAAGATTCGCACCTCATACAGCCGCCTGCGGGCGGAAAGGGGCTTCACTCTCATGGAAATCCTGGTGGTCATGGTTATCATCGTGGTGCTTGCCACATTGACCATCTCCATCTACACATGGCTTGAAACCAGGAAGAACGAGCAGGCCGCGGAATCCATCGTCCGCAAGATTGAAATGGGGCTGTCCAGCTACCATAACGACCATGACCGCTATCCCTACGGAACGGAAGCCCCCTTCCGCAACCACGGGGCAGCCGTGGCGGACGGCGAGGAATTCAGTTCCAACGTTGTTTACATGGCCCTGTTCGGCGACTACAAGAATGAAGGCGTTCCCGCCAGGGACGCCACCATTTACAACGACGAGATGAACCCCGCCACCCAGCCCAAGAGCAACCCGCTTGTCCGGCAGATCAAGGTGACCAAGGCCGGGCAGCAGGTGACCCTGTACATCCTGACGGACCCGTGGGGTTCTCCCTACCGCTACCGCCTGGGCAGCGAGCAGGCCCTTCCCACCAAGTCCGCCAGTGCCAAAAACCTGAAGATGGGAACGGGACAAAACCCGGACTACGACTTCTGGAGCTTCGGCAAGGACGGAGACAGCGACCTGAGAGATCCGCGCGCCCCTGAAAACCAGGACGACATCGGCAATCTGCCCAAATTCTAAAATCCGGCCTTTTTCCCGGTTGACCGGTTTTCGGCAGCCTTTCCCTCCCGGCGGGGGAAAGGCTGTTGTGCGTTCAAAACACTTATTTTCTGGAATCGGTAGAGGGACAGGCATATATTGTGCTCATTGGTATGAAGCGTATTTCCCTGATTATTCCCTGTCTGAATGAAGAACAAGCCATCCCGGAATTCAAGAAAGAAGTGGACCGGGTATTCAGCGAGCACTTGAATGGTTATGAGAGGGAACTCATCTTCGTAGACGACGGGTCCACGGACCATACCCTGCAAACGATCAAGGACCTGACGGCGGAGTCTCCGGAAATAAGATTCATCTCCTTTTCCCGCAACTTCGGGAAGGAGGCGGCCATTTACGCCGGGCTGGAAGCCGCTACGGGCGATTATGCCGCCGTGATGGACGTAGACCTGCAGGATCCTCCCTCCCTGCTCCCGGACATGCTCGCAGCCATTGAAGAGGAAGGATACGACTGCGCCGGCACCCGCCGGACTACCCGGGAGGGGGAACCCGCGCTCCGCTCCTTCTTTGCCCGTGCCTTTTACAAGACCATCAACAGGATTTCGGACACGCACATCGTGGACGGAGCCCGGGACTACAAGCTGATGACGCGCCCCGTTCTGGAAGCCCTGCTCTCACTCAAGGAATACAACCGTTTTTCCAAAGGGCTGTACGAATGGGTGGGCTTCCGTACCAAATGGTTTGAATATGAAAATGTGGAGCGTGTAGCGGGAAAAACCAAATGGTCCTTCTTCAAGCTCTTCCTGTATTCCATTGAAGGCATTGTCGCGTTTTCCACGGTTCCTTTGGCGCTGGCGTCCATCATCGGGGTGATGCTCTCCCTCATCTCTTTCCTTTCCATCATTGTCCTGATGGTCCGGGAACTTATCTGGCACCATTCCGCCTACGGCTGGACCTCCATGGTCTGCATCTTCTGCCTGATGGGCGGCATCATCCTGCTGTGCCTGGGCATTTTGGGCCAATACCTGGCCAAGACCTATACGGAAGTGAAAAGGCGCCCTATTTACATAGCCAGAGAGCGTTCCTGAACATCCGAATCCCCATTTTCCACTATGGACACGGAACCGGATTTCTCCATTGTCACCCCCAGTTTCAACTACGCTACCTATGTCCGGGAATGCATTGAAAGCGTCCTGGGCCAGGAAGGGGCCACGTTTGAACACATCATCCAGGACGCGGGCTCCACGGACGGCACGCTGGATATTCTGCGGGAATATCCCCACCTGAAACTGCATGTGGAAAAGGACTCCGGCATGTCGGAAGGCATCAACCGCGGTTTCCTCAAGGCCACGGGCAAATGGGTCATGTGGCTGAACACGGACGACAGGCTTCTTCCGGGAGCCCTGGCCGCCATCAAGGCTTTTGCCGATTCCCGCCCGGATGCGGACGTCGTGTACGGCGCCTGGAACTTCATCGGCCCGGACGGCGGCGTCCAGCGTTCCATGAAAGCTCTGCCGTACAGCCTGAGCATGCATATCTGGTACGGCACCTATCTGGCGTCCACCGCCCTGTTCCTGCGCCGTTCCACGACCATTGACGAAGGTATCCTGCTGGATGAACGCTTCCATTACGATATGGACGGGGAATATTACGCGCGGCTGGGACGCGCCGGCAAAAAATTCGCCCATTACAATAAATTGCTGGCGGACTTCCGCTGGCACGGAGACAACCTGAGCGCTCCGAACATCGAGTGCCTGGACATGGAGTCCGAACTGAAACGCCAAAAGCAGCACGGAGAAGACGCCGCTATCAAGCGCGTTTACGGCTATTCCTTTTCCAGACAAAGTTATAACAACATCATGGACGGCTTTCTCCGCGAAGCCTACCGCCTGAAAAAGGCGTTCCTGTACCTGACCACCCCCTGGGAAAAATAGCCGTTCTGTTCCCGGCGGCGGCACGCATGATGCCGTAAAAACGGCCGGCATCTCTTCTAATGCCTTCCGTTTTCATGAAACAGGGCCGCACCAGCAAAAGCAGATGCGGCCCCGAATAACCGGATGATGAAATTTTAGTTGAGGCTGTCGAACAGTTCCTCTTCCCGGAAAAACCTCTTCAATTCTATTTCCGCTGATTCGCTGCTGTCGGAAGCATGGCACACGTTCATCATGCTGTCCGTTCCATAATCGCCGCGAATAGTACCCTTGTCGGCTTTCTGGGAATTGGTGGGCCCCAGCAGTTCCCGCACGCGGACGATGACGCCCGGCCCTTTCAGCGCAATGGCAATGACGGGGGAACTGGTCATGAAATCAAGAAGTTTGGGGAACAGGAGCTCTCCATTGACGACGAGATCCAGGATATGGGCGTAATGCTCCCGGAGAATGGGTTCATCAAGCTGAATCATCTTTATGCCACGCAAGCGAAACCCTTCAGACAACAAGCGTTTCAGGATGGTGCCGGAAAGATTTTTCCGAACGCAGTCGGGTTTCAATAAAATCAGCGTAGTTTCTTCTTTGGTGTTTGGCATAAATTCAGCGAAGTCTTAGAATGAGTGAGGGAATTACACCCTAAACCGCGACAGGTCAAGGATAATTACACGCCCGGAACGTTATCGGAACGGGGATATTCCGTCACAGACCCTTCTTGTAGGTGTCGCAGCGGTTCTTCCATCCGGCCAGCCAGCGACCCTCGCCCCGCCCGGGAGGACTGTTGTCCACCCGCCGTTGAAGCACCCTCTTGGCCGCTTCCGCAAATTCAACCGCGGCCGGCTGGCCGGGAGAAGCCGGGCGCATTTCCTCCAGAACCTGCCTGAGCCCCCAGCCCTGCCCGCGATACTGTTCCGAGGGATTCGTGCCCTCCCCCTTGAAATTGACGTAGTCGATCAAGGCATACATGCCATTGGGCGCCGCCGCCACGGCATTGTACCTGGCCGCCATTTCACCGGGGCGGCGGGACTGTTTCCTGATGCGGTCCAGGGCCGCCAGAGAACGGTTGATGATAAAATCCGTCTGCATTTGGAGGGCCGCCGGACTGGACAGCCACTGGCGCATGCGGTCCGGAAGGCCTCCCCGGACATCCGCCCTGATAAATTCCTCACGGGTCTTCCACGGCGCGGGGCCGTAACACCATTCAGGCAGGCGGGCGCCCCTTCTCCTGCAAAACTCGACAAATGGAGGGAAACTCTCTTCAAACTTCTCCCGGACTCCGGTCGGGAACCAGATAAAATGCCCTATGCCCAGGGATGGAAAAGCCTCTCCGCGGTTCCAGGACACCAGCCCCCTGACGGTTCCGGAACACTCGTTCTGCCAAATTTTCCGCGCTATCTTCCCTTTCACTTCCGCCGCATCGGGAGCGGCCTGCACCCATCCGACGAGGCAGCAGGCCAATATGCAGCCCAGGATTCTTGCTTGCATGGGCACACTTTCAGGCCGGAGGGGAGGCAAGTCAAGCCGCTTCCATTTCTCGTGCCAAAGCTTCCGGAGCATGATAAACTGCGCCCGCACCGCATGATTCTGGCTTTCAACAAACCCTACGGAGTGCTTTCCCAATTCACACGGGAGGCGCCCCACCACAGGACTCTGGCTGAATTCGGATTTCCGTCCGGCGTCTATCCCGTAGGCCGCCTGGACTCGGATTCGGAAGGGCTCCTGCTGCTCTCCGATGAAAAAAAGCTGGTGGACCGCCTGTTGAATCCGCGGAACAGGCATCCCAGAACGTACTGGAGCCAGGTGGAGGGGAGACCTTCCCCGCGGGACTTACTCCCGCTGGAACGCGGCGGCATCCTCATCCGGGACTACCGCACCCTGCCGTGCCGCGCGCGCCTCATTCCCGGAGAACCGGACGTCCCGCCGCGGGAACCGCCCGTCCGCTTCCGGGCCAATATTCCGACCGCATGGCTGGAGCTCACGCTGGTGGAGGGCAAAAACCGCCAGGTGCGGCGCATGACCGCGGCCACGGGTTTTCCTACGCTCAGGCTCCTGCGTGTCAGGATAGGGAATTTGCCGCTGGACGGCCTGGAGCCGGGCACATGGAAGGAGCTGTCGCCGAGTGAACGGCAGGCCGTCATGCCGTAATATGGGGTTGATTTTTCCCGAAAAAAACATTTATATGTTTTCCCGCATCAGGAGATCCTACATCTATTTTACATGAAAGCCGAACTTGTCGAACAAGCCTCCAAAATCATTCCCGAGCCCCAGCTGCTGATTAACGTGGTTTCCCGCCGCGTCGCCCAGCTCAACAGCGGCCGTGCTCCGCTGATTCCCACCACGCCCCATATGGGAAACGCGAACATCGCCCTGACGGAGATTATTGAAGGCAAGCTTGTCTATCACGTCCCCTCCGACACCCTGCAGGAGGCCGCCCAGTAACTCCCCTGCCCCCTCCCGTTCCCATCCGGAACCCATCCCCTTCATCAAGCCCCCGGTTCTTCTGGCCCGGGGCTTTTTCATCCCCGCCGAACATGAGCGCAGACATCTCCTCCAATAAAAAAGCCCGCCGGGACTACGAAATCCTGGATACCTGCGAATGCGGGCTGGAACTCAAAGGCACGGAAGTCAAATCCATCCGTGCCGGAAAGGTGAACATTGCCGATGCATTCGCCAGAGTGGAAAACGGCCAGATGCTCCTGTACGGTTGTGACATCCAGCCGTGGGAGACGGCCGGGGAATTTTTCCAGCACAAGGCGCGCCGCCCCCGCCGCCTGCTGCTCCACAAGCGGGAAATCTTTAAGCTGGAACAACAGGTCTCCCAGAAGGGCTGTTCCCTCGTAGCCCTCAAGCTGTACTGGAAAAACGGCAAGGTCAAGCTGGCCCTGGGGCTGGGCAAAGGCAAGACCCACCGCGACCAGCGCTACGACCTCAAGGCCCGCGTGGAAATGCGGGAAGCCCAGCGGGAAGTGGCCCGCATCAACAGGCGGTAAGGATTGGGGGCGCCTTTTTTCTTCAGCCTGTTTTTCAGGCGGGATGCATCACCGTTCTCAGCATTATTGCAGCACAACGTTCAGCGGTCCCCACAGCACGGAAAAATAAATAAGGGAAGTCATTCCATACACCAGAAGGCATACCGGAACCATTAGCCACAAACCTTTCCGGAACAGAAGGATGCACGCCAGCAGCCCAAAAAGGCAGTGGAAAAGCAGCAGCACGGAGAAGAGAACAATCACCATGCCATTGAACGCAGCCGGTTCAAAGATATGGAAACCTACCCCCTCAAGAATACCCACGCCGGGAAGCCCCAGAGGGATCAGCCACATATAGCGGTCCAGCCATTTCCACATCCTGTTCATGCCACGCAGACGGGACGGGTTACAGCTTCCAGTCTACGGGCAATTCCACGGTGCCCCCTTTCTTGTCGTCATAGCGGATGAAACCGTGTTCCGCTCCATACCAGTGAACATCGCGGGTAACCTTCACGTCAAAACAGCAGTAGCGCGCTATGTCCATCAGCAGTTCCACATTCCCGGTCTTCACGTAATCCGCCCACCACTTGAGGGCCTGGGTGCCCACCGCCGTCTTGGAGGAGCCTATGGAAGCCGCGGCCACGGAATCCAGCTTGACGCGGACTCCGCCGCGCTGCTCGATATCCCGGCACAGGTCCAGATTGTTCGTGATGTCCGCCATGTTCCACATCGTATAACGCTGGAGCACGCCGTAGTCGAAGTGTTCGTGGTTGTAGCCCACCACCAGGTCCGCCTGGCGGAGCTGCGTGATGAGGTCGTCCACCATTTCCTCGGAATAAATCGTGTATTTGCCGGAAGCGGTGGAATAAGTCACGCCCACGGACATGCGCATCTCGGCCGTGTTGTGCCAGCCTCCCACCTCTGCAGCGGAGTGGCGGGTTTCCAAGTCAAAATACACGATGTCTCTCATCGGAGGGAAAGGTACATTATTTGTTTCTCTGGAACAAGTCTCTCTTGAAAGGAAAGGCCGTTTGTGATGAGATCAGCCGCATGCCGCCGCGCTTCAACATCGTCATGTTTCATCCGGAAATCCCCCACAATACCGGGGCCGCCGGACGTCTGGCGCTGGCTACGGGTTCCAGACTGCACCTGGTCAAGCCGCTGGGATTCAGCCTGGATGAAAAACATGTGAGGCGTACCGGTCTGGACTACTGGGCAAAAGTGGACCTGCACGTCTGGGAAAACCTGGAGGAACTTCAGCGGAACGCCGGTCCGGAAGCGCGCTTCTGGTACCTGAGCACCAAGGCGAAGCGGACGCACTGGGAGACGGAATTCCGCCGGGGGGACTATCTGGTCTTCGGTCCGGAGTCCAGGGGATTGCCGGAAAGCATGCTGAAAGAGCATACGGACGCCGCCCTGACCATACCCATGCCGGGGGAAGGCTCCCGGAGCCTGAATCTCTCTACCGCCGTAGCCGTCGTCCTGTATGAAGGGCTACGGCAAACGGGCGGACAAAACGGCCTTTGACATCCTCCGGTCCTGCCGCTCAGGCCTTCCTGCCGCCGCACATGTCCATCAGGCTGGGCGCGCCGCCGTCTTCCTCCTTCCCCTGCCCCTTCCAGGGACGCACCAGATAAAAAAGCGCAAGGGACGCAATGGCGCCGCAGGTATCGCAGAACATGTCTTTCTGGGCGTCCCATACATCGCCTTGGGAACCGAGGAAATCGTTGGCGTCATTCCCTCCGATGATGACTGCATACTGCCATTCGATAATTTCATAGGCCGCCGCCACGGCCATCACGAAGAAAAGGCCGAAAATCCCCGCCAGAATCTTGCCCGCGTACTGCTTGCGCACCAGGTATTCTGCCACGGGGAAAGCATAAAAGCCCACCGTGAAGTGAGCTATGCGGTCAAAAGGGTTCCTGTGCGCGCCCACCAGTTCCCGGAACCATTCGAAAGGAACTTCTGCAAACGTGTAATGGGCGCCTACCGTGTGGCACGCCAGCCAGAAAAACATCAGCGTGTAGGACCAGTTGCTGAAACGGAAGGTCCGGGACCACACCGTCAGAACCGCTGCCACGAGAACCACGGGAATCACCTCCGCCACCCAGACGGACCGGGAGGCCGGAGATATGCCCATCACAAGGAACAGCAGGAGGAAAACGGCTAGCAGAAAACAGGGATACTTCTTCATGAGAGAGTGGCAGTCATCATACGAAAAAGACGCCGGAATTCAATCTCCGGCGTCCTCTCCATGGAAAAATGCCCTACCGCATGTCGATCGTGGGAACGGGAATGCGGTCCTTCGGCCCCGTGTACAGGGTCAGGGGCCTGTAAAGCGTGTTGTCTTCCATCTGTTCCAGCACCTGGGCCACCCACCCGGAACAACGGGCAATGGAGAAAATAGCCGTAAACAGCCTGGTGGGAATGCCGATGCTGTAATAAACCGTAGCGGAATAAAAATCCACATTCGCATTGAGCCCCTTGCGTTCACGGACAAGTTTGGCGATGCGTTCCGACATGCGGATCCATTTGGGTTCTCCTATCTTGGAGGAAAGGCGGATGGCCATGCGGCGCAGATGCGGCGCACGCGGATCCAGAACGCGGTACACGCGGTGGCCCATGCCCATGATCTTCTCCTTGCGGGAAAGCTTGTCCTCAATATAGGAATCCACCCCGTCTTCCGTGCCTATCTCCTTGAGCATCTCAATCACCCCCTCATTGGCACCGCCGTGCAGCGGCCCTTTCAGGGTGCCGATGGCCGCAGTAATCGCGGAATACATGTCGGAAAGGGTGGCGATGCACACACGGGCGGCAAAGGTGGAGGCGTTCATGCCGTGGTCCGCATGCAGGATATAGGCCACGTCCAGAATATGGGCTTCATCCGGATTGGGCTCCTCACCTTTCAGCAGCCACAAAAAATGTTCGGATTCGCTCAGGTCTTCCCGCACGGGCGGCAGGTCCAGCCCCTGGCACAGGCGGTAATAATACGCCACCATCACGGGCACCTTGGCAATCAGGCTGAGGCCTATCTCCTTCAGCTGGCCGGGGTCCTTGGTGCGGTCGTCATACATGCCCAGCATGGAAACCGCCGTCCGGAGGGCGGACATGGGACGGGCGGACTTGGTGGCGGTCTTGAAAAAATCCAGAACGGGCTGGGGGAGATCACGGTCCGAACGGAGGCGGTTCCTGATGCCTTCCAATTCATCCCGGTTCGGAAGGCGCTTGTTGAGAAGCAGATAAACGACTTCCTCAAAACAGCACATTTCCACAAGATCATCAATATCGTACCCCAGATACAAAAGGCGCCCTTCCTCACCGCGCACATCACTCAAAGCGGATTCGTTGGCGATGATGCCTTTTAATCCTTTGGGGTATGTGCGTCGTTCAGAAAAAGTGTCATTGCTCATGGTCTAAAAATACTACTAGTGATGAAGATTACCGATTAAAAGTCTAACAATCTTCCAGAAAGTCAAACCCTAATTACGCCTTCACGGCCCAGGCGGGGCGTTTGGAGGAAGTGATATGGGGAGCCCGGACATACAGCGGTTCCGCCGGCGCCGCCAGAAGCTCCTCCCGTCGCGCAACATCCAGGGCCATCCATGCGGAACCCAGTGCTTCCGCATGCGGAAGAACGGGCAGGACGCCCTCCATGCTCCTGGCGGCCAGGACCCCGGCGGCCTCCGTGGAATACACGGGGATTCCGGTCTTCAGGCATTCCCGCACCCGGGCTGCGGTCTGCTCCCCGGGCAGCACTTCCGGGGAACCCTCCAGAACTCCGGCAGTCACGCGAGCCCATGCCCAGCCTCCACGCCGGGCGTCTGACATCACGCAGGCCAGCGGAGCATGAATGCCGAGTCCGTTCCATGAACTAAACGCCGCGACGCGCGAGCCATGCACCAGGGACAAGCCGTCCGCCACAGCCAGCGCCACGCGGATTCCTCCGTAGGAACCGGGACCGGAACCCACCACGATTTCCGCCAGACGGCGGCCTTCCAGGGAATCCAGGACCTTGCGTACGGCTTGAAAAATGGCTGAGGTATGGTTGCGCTCCGCTTCCCATTCCACACGGCACAACAGGACGCCTCCGGCCCATGCCGCGGCGGAAAGCCGTGCACAGGAAGTTTCCAGAACCAGAAGCGCCTCTTGCATGTGGCGGATCATACAGCAGGGAGGGACGTTCATAAAACATTTTTTGCCCCTCTTTTGCGAAGAACCAAATTTGGTTCGCCTTCTGCCGGAAATCCGGCTATCCTGATTTTGCACCTCTCCACCGCATGCCCAAGGCACCAAAATACACACCGAGACGCCGCGACTGGCGCCGGTATGCAGAAACAGCCGGCCGGCCGCGCTCCGCGGCAAGCCTTCGCAATATGATGAGGCAATGCAACCGGGAAGCCTGGGACAAAACACACCGTGCCCAAGTCACGTCCGACTGCTGGGAGGATGAATACGAAGACTTCTCGTTCATGGACCTGCCCCGGAAAACCCGGTTCATCAGGCACGCGGTGGCCACCTTCCTGCTCCTGCCGCTGGCCCTTATCACGGCCATGTCCCTGTGCGACCAGCTCGCCCACGCGTCGGGCAGTCTCAACATTCTTTTCTCCATTCCGGTCTGGTATGCCCTGATGGGGGCGGCTGTCTGGATCGTGCTGGGATGCAGCAGGCTGTTCACCACTTCCCTGCTCTACCTGTACGTGCTGGGCCATGAACTGACGCACGTGCTGGCGGTCTATTGCAGCCGGGGCTCCGTCAGCAAATTCAACGCCTCCCTGGATGGCGGCTACATTCAAACGAATAAAAACAACCTGTTCATCTCCCTTTCCCCCTATTTCCTGCCCCTCTGGGGCATGCTGTGGGGGCTAGTCTGGGGAATCGTCCATATCTTCTGGCCCACCATTACCTGCGAGGCGCTGCTCTACTCCGGCCTGGGATTCTGGTGGTGCTTCCATCTGTTCTGGACGGCATGGATCATTCCCAAGGACCAGCCGGACCTGGCAGGCAACGGAACCTTCTTCTCCCTGATCCTCGTTTACTTTGCCAACCTGCTTCTGTTCCTGGGCCTCTTGCGCCTGTTCAATGCAGTAAGCATCAACAAATTCCTGGCAGACTGCCTTCACAATGCGGAACGGCTGTGGGACACAGCCAGGGATCTGGCCCTGTTTACGGTAGGACTGTTCCTATAAAAAACATCTTTTCCCGTGCAGGGAATCATGAACGGCGCAAGCCGGAAAGGAATCCAATAATTCAGAACAAAGGAGTTCCCATGCATACCACACACTTGATTGCCCTGTCCCTGGCCGCCGCCGCCCTAGTGGCCTGCAACCCCAAGGAAACCGTGAAGGCCCTGACCTCCGACCAGAACGTCACCCAGGAAATGGCCGTAAGATTTGCGGAAAACATGGTCGGCCTTCCGCGGGCGCTCGTTGTCTCGGACGCCAGAAAAGCCGCCCCCGGTGAAAAAGTCACCGTGAAAGGGGCTGTTCTGGGTGAAGAACCCGTCTTTGCGGAAAACATTGCCTCATTCACCATTGGAGATCCTGCACAACTGCTGGCCAACATGCAGGAACACGGAACATGGACTACCGACAGCGTCCCCGTGGAAATCAGGAAAGACAACACCATGACCGTCCAGTTCGTGGACGAGCAAGGCAACCCGATCAAACAATCCGCCAAGGGCGTCAACGGACTGAAGGAACGTGACGCGGTCATCATCACCGGAACCATCGACCCCCATTCCACACCGGAACGCCCCGTGCTTAACATTGAAAGCATTGTAATTGAAAAATAAATTTCCCGTGCCAGCCCCGGATTCATGTCAACGGTTCAGGCGTGTTGCTCCTAGACCGTTTTCCGCATCAGCATTCGGGCATGGGATTTGATCCGGTATCTTTAGGAATGATAGCCATGGCAGCCACCTCCGTAGCGGCGGGGACCGCTTCCGCCGCGGCACAGAAAAAAAGCGCAGACGCCACCAAAAAAGCGGCGGACGCGAACGCCGCCACGCTGAGGAACGAAGCGCAGCTTCAGAAACAAACCGGTCTGGAAAACTCCAGGCGCATGCAAAAGGACGCCACACGGCAAATGGGAGAAGCCCGGCTGGATGCCGCACAATCCTCCCTGCTCAGGGAAGGGTCTGTGCCGGTACGGGAACAGGCCCTTGCCACACGGCTCCAAACCCAAATTCAGGATGAGGCGGCGCAAGCCATGAGAAACGCCCAATCCCTGTACAACAGGGCGGACATGGAACAATACATGGGCCGCTCCAATGCCAGGGCCCAGAAAACGGCGGCAGCGGGTACCCTGCTCTCCAGCTTCGCGCAAGGGGGCAACTCCCTGCTCAAATGGTGAGCCGACTCCTTCTGGGCATAAAACCTCAGCGGGCACTCCTGCCCGCTTCCGCAACGTCCGCTGGAGCGGGAGGTAAATCCGGCATGACCCCTCCTATTCCCACCCTGAAGTCTGCCGGAATCGTCACCCAGCGCGCCGTTCCCTGGTACAGGACTTCCACATTCACAAACTTGACGGAAGAATCAAACAGGTAGGACCTGCCTATACCTCCATAGTCCATGTGCTGGAATGTCAGCCTGGGCGTTATCCTGTTTCCGTCCAAATCGTGAAATAAAAAACCCTTCGGGTGGAAAATGCTGTTCGAATACACCATGAACCTCCAATTCTCGCCCGGAACCTTATCCAAGTGCGGAACTTTGTCCTCCCTATTCCTGGTCACCTTCATGAGTACCTTGTCCAGTTTGGAAATATCAACGACATCCAGAACGCCCGTACCCTCCCTTATGGAAACGGGATCAGTCATGGAAACAGTACTCCCGGACTCTTTCAATTCAACTGTCCCGAAATCCAGAATCTCCAACTTCTCACTGACGGGAAAAAGGAAATTCCCCTTCAGTTCAAACCAGCGCGGCATGCCGGAGGCAGGCAGGACAACCTCCAGCATCACCTCCACGCCAACCAGCGGCTTGCCTTTGACAGAAAACCCGGAAAGCTCCGTTCTCGTGATCTCCAGCTCCATTCCGTCGGAACCGGTCACCGTCAAATCCTGATCCGCCCGCTCCAGCCCAAGCATTCCGGAACCAGGAAACACGCAGTACAACAGTATCTGACACACCCGGTAAGCATGGCCGTGTTCGTTGTTCCGTTTCTGAAATCTCAGGGAAGCCAGCTCCACGCAAATCTTATCGCCCTCATCTTCGTTGGCAGGGGCCATCTGCGGCACGGCATCGGAAGCTGCCAGGAGTGCAGAACTCCAGCAGGCGGCCAATAATATCCCTGGTAATTTCATTTCAGCACCAACATGGGTTACGGAGCTATCATGCCTCCCGCTCCGATTCTTAAATCCAGGGGAACCTGCCGCAAAGTCACCTTGTTCCAATAGGACACTGTCACCTTCAAGGAACGGATCTTCTCCGGCACGAGGTACCCTGTCTCCCAAAATCTGCTCTTGCTGCTTTCCCGTCCAGAGCTAGGAAAAAAGCTGTTTCCCTGTCTCCATGCATATTCCGGCAGCGCCATCCCCTTATCGTCCTTGACAAGGAACGCCCTGAAGTGGAAGTCCATATCCCCCTCCACCTTCAGTCCCCAGGCCTCCGGGTATTTTTTCAAGGAAAGCGTCACCTCTTTTCCGGAAGAATCCGGCAGCGGGACCCGAATTTTCGCTTCTTCTTTGTCCAGAAAAAACGTCACCGGCCCCAATTCCGCGGTTTCTTCTCCAAAGGCGCAGAGCAGGTTTCCCCGCAGGCGCACCCACTCGGCAGAGGAATCCGGAGCCGGAGAACGCATGAAAATCCTGACGGGATCTCCATGAAAAGGCCGCTGGCTCTTTTCCGACTCCGAACAAATATGGGAAATCTTCAGCACGTTTCCGTTGGAATCCGTACAGGTGACATCTTCCGGATTCTGTTCGTAATAAACGGGCGCTCCAAGCTGATCTTCATAACGGCACAGCAGTTTTAGCATCATCACGGGCGGCCGCAGGGAAAAACGCAAGGCGGGACGCACATCCATGCCGCGCAACTCCAGGCGCGGATGGCTCAGCAGCGCTGCCGCTGGAGCAGGACAGCCGGCTTCCACCGCCATGCAGGAAAAAACACATGCACACAGCGCCTTCATGGGAGAGAACGAGGCGCAATCTAACAAACAGCTAAAAACAGGCAAGAAAAAAGATCAATCCTTTCCGGAAGACAAATGGCCTCCGGCAGCCATTGCATCCTGTAAAACTTCCGGAACCTTTTCCAATTAGCCCTATAGATGGCATGCCTCATGATGAGTTTAATTTTCTCTGTATCGTATGAGATGGTTATTCCTTCTCATTTTTCATTCCGTTCAAAACACCTCCATATCCTGCAAGATGAACAATGCGGGGCCACTGTTCACACTGTTTCCGACTGGATGTCATCGCGGCGACCGATCCCAGTCAAGTCAATTGTCCGCATTTAAAAGTTGATTGCCGGAACAAAATTAAAGCATGTAATTCCGTTCAATAATAATCAATTTTTCTTAGATTCCGAAGACGGACCCCTGACTCAAATTTTTGAGGCAACAAAAAAGTCGGCTCACACCGGTGAGTTGGAATGGGATATTTGCAATAGGCCAGCATGAGTAATGCATCCATGTAAGGAACAGTAAATGAAATGCTTTCTGTACACTTAAAGTAATAGGTATATTTATGTTGATAACCGCTCGATAAAATTGCCACTATGTAATTTATGAATTGTTCCTTGTAATTATCATTTAGTTCATTCATCTTGCGCTTCCCTGATTAAGAGAAGGTAATATTCAAATTGACTTGCCCAGGTTTATTTTTAATAGTTTGATAACCTATTTTTTTAATATCATTCTCTAAAATAAGAATAGGTTTCTGATTAATGAAAGACAACTCCGGAATTTCATTTGTTGCAAAAAATGGAAATAGCATGGAACACGATGTTTTTTCATTTTCTAAAACGATAGAAATACTCGCATTGTGTATCATGGATTCTCCGGGCAATAAAGTTTTCAACTTTATGTTTTTCCCGGTCCATTGCAAAATGCTTTTTTGTTCGGATTGTTCGGCTGACACATGACTCTGCAACTCAATATAGCTCAGAAAGGTCAGTCTGTTCGTAATAATGTTCTGGATAACATCAACCATGCAATTCGGAACTCGAATTTCACAGATAATATCAGAAGAATTTTTTTTAACTTCTTCCTGAGCGAATACAAATGGGGAAGAAACTAGAAAAAAATGGATAACAATATGAAAAATTTCATGATTTTTTTCAGGACTGAAGGAATATAAATTGTTTCTCGTATAAAAGGTGGAAAAAATAAATGCCGGATTCCCTTTTATTCATCATAACCTTCTATATTTCACCACAGAAATCAAAAAAACTGGATATCAATATTTTATATTCTTGAGAGGAAATATATTTTTTAGACATTTCTCTTTGATCGTTAGATTTATTCCCGTTTTCTTTACCATAAGACTCAGGAAATGCAAATGAATCATAATCATAATATTTTTCGAAAGATTTTCTCCACTGGCCTTTATTTTCTTTGACATAACGAAAATATTCATTCTCCCACCCATCAAAGCCTTGATGTGATAAATGCTGTTTTTCCAGCCATATGGTAAAACATATTGCTAACAGTAACGCATGATGGGAATCAGCAACTTTAGAATTTTCAATATATGATAAGAGACTGTGTATTTTATAAAATTCTGACAAGGAATTTTTCTTAAAAAACATGTATTTATCTTGATTATCGGCGTTAATATTAAAAGATGGCTTACTTTTAATATCAAATTTTGGAAACCTCAGTCCTTTAAATATTTTAGACATATATACTTGCAAAACATTATTCCATCCCTCATTTATTAAAAAGTAAGCATATATATCTGAGTTATTTTTAAGAACTGACTGAAACAATCCTTTCTGTTCAGATTTTTTAAGAATATTATCATATTCGATAAATATTTTCATTAAATCGTTATAGCATTGTTCTCTTATGGATGAATTTTTTATTAAATTCATGTTAAGAAAATCAACTTTGGTAAATAGAAAAAGAAGGCAGTTCTTTTTCCAAAAGCTCCTCATCCAAAGATCATATTTATTATCTTTTTCGCACTTGCCACAGGTTTCTTCTAATTGACTTATTTCTGCATTCGCTTTAACAGCAAGCATAGTGGATATCATTAATATAATTACAAGGGCTTTCATTTTTTCAAGATGTTTTATTCAAATAAATATTATTTATAATACCAAATAATGGGAAGACAGGAGTGCATTTTTCAATACTTCAGTGTTGTATACTAAAGCATTTACGGACTTCTTCATGATATATTTAAGAACTTCTGGAAATTATATTGATATTTCTAGACAGAATGCGTAACTCTATGAGAAAAAGAAAAATCTTTATATTTTTCAAATTTTGTTTTGAGCATTCAATCTCTAATCCTGATCCATCAAATCAGGAAATAATGTTATTACCTAAAAAATTTTTAATGTCAATGGGGAAACCAACCAATGTATAAATACTTTTCTTCCGGATTATAGCAAAGCCAGACAATAGCATTATTTTCTCCTCGTTCAAACGATGTAATAAGATCACCATCTTTTTGTATTTCCATTCCGGGGAAAAATATCTCTCCGGGACTGTTTCCCCAGACACATCTGTAGCGGCTTTCTATATCCTTTTTTAATACGAAAAAATCGGTTTTTTTTAAATTAAATTTAAATCTAGAATAGAAATGAGGAACGGAAAATTCCGGAACAAAAGTTCCTTGATAATGATCCATGTAAATACCAGTCAAACGGTAACATTCTTTGCTTCCTCCATGATCAGGTTGGCCTGTATACATGAATAATGACAAAATGAGTATAAAAAATAAAAGTATATAAAGGAATATCTTTCTAATATGTTTCTTCTTCATGATCACAGTCACGATAATAAAAGAATCAGAAACTAGTTTATACCCCCAAATGGAGTCGGTTCAAATGAGAGAATTCTGAGGATTGGTAATAGTTTATGGTGTATTTGTCTAGCGTATAATGCCGGAGGAAGTCCGGCGCATGCACTATGCGGTCTTTCTTCCTTATATTCTTCTTTCCATTCCTCATGTGACTTTTTCCTGACTGACTTTGACCATCAGTTGGCTTTCCTCACTTTTTTCTCATTCCTTGCCTGCTTGTTGCGATAGGCGATTGAACGGCTTACTTTCGGGTAACGGCAGGCTTGCCGTTCTGCGCAAAATTGCTTCTTTACCGCGTGCCCTACTCTGGTCAACCTCTTTCTTGGTGATAATTCCCGGCAGTAGATCCCCTTCTCATCGTGTTTCCAGCCACTGTAACAAAAATAGTAGCGCTAAAGTGGTGCCGTTTTCTTACGTTCTGGCGACCTTTCCCATGCTTTAAGCGATTTTCAAGCAAGGTTCCAGAACAAAAGAAAAGCCCTATAATCTTTCAACTTATAGAGCTTTACAAGTGGCGTCCCCGGCAGGAATCGAACCTGCATCTAGTCTTTAGGAGAGACCCGTTCTATCCATTGAACTACGGGGACCGGACATTGTCCGTGCAGGACAATAAACGGGAAAATTCCGGGGCTCAAGCAAAAAGCGGCACGATTGCGCCATGAACCTTGATTTTGAACGGTTATTTTTCTAGTTTGGTTTTCATGAGGTTTCTCTCCGCTGCCTGTTTTCTGTCTCTTCTGTACTCTTTCACGGGATGCTGTGCCTGTGGCTATGCCACTTTCCCCGATGCGCGCGCCGCCATACGCGCCACCTACCATCCTCCCTTCACTCCCGACCAGACGGGAGCAAAACTGGAAAATTTAAAATACTATCCCTACCACCTCTATTGGGAAAGCAAACGCATCCCCCTTCCCTTTTTGCACACGCTTCTGCCGGAAGCCGCTTCAGATTATGAACTGGCCGCCACATATTCCGTCTTCCAGGAGCCGGAATCCTCCATTGCGCTCCGGGGGAATGAACTCTACTGGGCTGCGACGGCGCAAGGAACCAACATTCCATATTACGTCAACAGCGCTCCCTTGTGGAAAGGCAGGTGGGTTACTATCCTCAGAGACCATCTTCCGGCCTGTTTCCCCAATGAAACTTTCCCATCCTGGTTTCATCCATATCTCGATCTGGTGGAAGCCCGCATGTATGATGATATCGCACGTCGGCTCCAGCAGGAATACAGCAGGAATTACGTCCTCCGCGGCGTTGCCGCCCTGCCGCCCGCTCTGGCGCAGGAACTTAAAACGACCTGGAAGGAATGCCTGGAAACTGCCGTCCTTGACCTGCCTGTGGAAGTTTTTGAAAGCTGCGACCAGGGATGCTGCTATTATTCTGCGACTCCAGGGCTGGTGGCGACGGAATTGCAGTTTTCCCGCCGCACACTCCCTCTGAAACGCCAGATGTTCCACATTTTCCGCATTCTTTTTGATGCGGCAAGCATGGATGATTTCACGCCCGGTACGCAGCGCATGCTGATGAAACTGTGTGCTGATGCCCGCAGCACTGCTGCTGAAATGAAAAAAGCACCGCCGCATGGAATATCCGTTTCAGAGTTGATGACCAATTTCTTCCCTCCCTTTCCGGACGATGGATACGAGTTATGGGAAGGGAAAAATCCCCCTTTGCGCCATGGCAAGCGCCTGAAGGAAGATACCATCAAAGAATGCTTGGCTCTTCCCCTCTCAAGGAATCCGGTGTGGAAAGACCTGTTTCCCAATACTCCGGAGGACACCGCGGCCTGGATGCACGTTTATCCGGAAGGACCATGCTGCGGCGCATTTATCCACCAGGGCTTTTTGCATGTAGCCACCACAGAACTCGGACTGCCCTTTTACCGCATGCACGATTTCAGCCGGATGGACAATCCCCCGTCCATGTCGCCTTATGAGTTGTGGTGGAACGGTGAAGGAATGAGGGTTCAGCGTTTCTTTTTAAAGCTGGAACCTGCCGCGGAAAAGGAGTTGAAAACCTATCTCCGCCTGCTTGCCCGGTCCAGGAGCGGCAAAAAACTCCAGGAGACCTTCCCGGACATGCTTTTCCGTACGGATCTGGGGAAGGAGGGGCTGATTCAGGAAAACCCGGAGGAAGGCCCCGGACAAGGACTGGATGATGATCCTGATTCCCTTGCACCCGGAATATCAGGCATTCTGACGGATGTTTACCGGTTCCGGAGGTGGGTAAGAATGGACTATCTTCAGGAAGGTTCCGAAGAACTGGAACAGCTCCGGAAGGACAGAAGGGAACTGGAACGGTATTTGGGAAAACATCTTCCGGCAAAAAAGACGGATGCCACATCCGCAACGGCACGGGGCGAACAAAAGCCTTGAGCCGGGAATGGAAGAGACGTAGCGTTGGTTTATCATCCCCCTGTTTCGCCATGCTCAATTTCATTTACGACAACAAGACGACGCTCATTTTCGGAAAAGGAACCCAGCATGAAGCAGGCGGGCTCCTGAAACCGTTCGGCAAAAAAATCCTGCTCCATTACGGAGGCGGCAGCATCAGGCGCTCCGGACTGCACGACGCCATTACGGCATCCCTGAAAGGCGCAGGCGTGGAATATGAGGAACTTGGCGGCGTTCAGCCCAATCCCACGCTGCCCCTGGTGTATGAAGGCATCCGCCTGTGCCGGGAACACGGCCTGGGCCTGGTGCTGGCTGTGGGAGGAGGCAGCGTGATTGATTCCGCCAAGGCAATCGCCCTGGGCGTTCCTTACAGCGGAGACGTCTGGGACCTGTACCTTTCCAAAAAACAGCCGGACTTTGAGCCGCTGCCCGTCGCCACGGTGCTGACCATTCCCGCCGCCGGCAGCGAGAGCAGTCCGAATACGGTCATCACGAATGAAGAGACCAGGAGGAAGCTGGGCTACGGAGCTCCCACACTGCGGCCTGTGTTCAGCATCATCAATCCGGAGCTGTTCTTCACCCTGCCCCACCGCCAGATGGCCAACGGCGTAAGCGACATGATGAGCCACATTTTCGAGCGCTATTTCACCCGGACCCTCCATACGGATCTTTCCGACGGCCTGTGCGAGGCCACCCTGCGCACCATCATGAGAAACGCCCGCATCTTGAACGGGAACTTGAATGATTACGATGCCTGGGCGGAAATAGCCTTCTCCGGCAACATCGCCCACAACAACCTGCTGGGCGTGGGCCGGGAGCAGGACTGGGCCTGCCATGCCATGGAACATGAACTCAGCGCCCTGTACCATGTGGACCACGGCGCGGGCCTGGCCGTCGTCACGCCCGCATGGATGAAGTACGTTTCCCCCGGCACCGGGACATGTTCCTTCAATTTTCCCTCCACGTGATGCGCGTGGAAGGCTCCTGCCGGGAGCCGGAAGCCATCATCCGGGAAGGCATTGCCAGACTGGAAAGCTTTTACAGAGAACTGGGGCTGCCCACGTCCATGGAGGAACTCGGAATCCGGCCTGAAGATTTTCCGCTGATGGCGGAACAGGCCATCAGCGTACGCGGCCCCATCGGGGGGCTGGAAAGGCTGGATGCGGAGGATGTCCGCAACATCTACCGGCTGGCCTGCCGCAATGGCGGGAACTGATTGCCCTATTCCCGAATACACAGGAAAAGGGGAAATCATCTTCTTCTTTCAATGGAACCGCCCTATTCTTTGCAGGATGGTAGTCGATTGATATTGTTCTCTTATTGCATTTATATACAATTCATGATGAAAACGTGTCAACTGTCAGCCATTTTAGGCGCCATTCTCGTTTCTCCGTGCTCTTCACTCGGAGATTTATCTCCCCATTCCCCAAAAGAAGGGAACAGCGAAGAATTGCAAAGGCAGTCCAGCTCAGAAAAAGGTTCTCTCCCGTCGTCAAACAATAAACACTTCCCAAGAGTCCAGGCAAGGGCCCGGCATCGTGATATTCTACAAAACGAATTGCCTCAGGTTCTGCCCTCTTTTCAGGAACAGGCTCAATGCATTGAAGAAATAGTGGATATCTTTCTTTCCATTGACAGCCTGGAAAATTCCAGCAACGCTGCCGGCCGGTTGAAAAATGCACTGCCAAAACTGCAGATGCTGAATGCCAGGATGAATGCTGAACTCCAGCTTTACGTGGACAAACAGCAGGCTATGACGGCAGGCTACAATCCTGCCGGAGACCCTTTATTGGAAACATATGCCTCCTATCTCCAATCCCGGTTCGTCCTGTTCGGAATAGAGCTTGTTTCATCCATCACGGCCCAGGGCCTAATGACTCCCGAATTGGGAAAATCTCTTCAAATTGCGCCGCCGGCTATTGTTCCGGAAGAAGTCTCCATGTCTCCGAAACTTCAGAATTACTGGAAGGAAAAAATGATTCAGCAAAATCGGCGTAACCGTATTTTGTATTCCCTCCGCACGGAAAACGACATTCCCCGCGTTCAAAAGGAATTGGGTATCTGTGCCGCGGCCCTCCGCAATCTGGAAAAAAAGGAAATGTCCCCGTATCCGCTTCAGAATGAACAGGACAAGGCAGCAGATCAAGTCATGCGCCGCCGGGAAGCCAGTGGACCCATCCGCATCGCGAACGTCTTGACGGCAGTATTGAAAAGCCGGGGCTTGCTTGAAAGAAGGGAAGATGGAACATATGTCTTCCAAGGCATGCAAACAATCATTGATCATTTGAAATGAAACAAACCTGCATATTGACCGGGCTGTCTCTCGCAAGCTTTCTCCCACTTGCCGCCTCCTCGTATTGACATTCCTCATTTTGCAACCTATTTGTAACTTGCCAAATTTCCTTTGTGAGGTAATGTGGCGGAATGAATAAAATCTTTTCCGCTCTTCTTCTGGCGGCAGCTTTTCTGTTTTCCGGAGCGCCGTGTACGGCAGCCGTTCCTGCCCCCGCTGCGGAGCAACGGGAGCAGTCCATCAGGGACATGGAAAATCTCCTGAATAAAAGTCTGTCCAAGCAGGTCGCGGAACAAGCCCTGAAACAGCTTGACGAATATGACGATCAGTACAGCGGAAAGGACCTGGCTCTCTATTACCTCGCCCTCCAGGATTTGGACGGCCTGAACGATTCCACGAATCTGGACACCATTCTTCAGGAACAAATGAAACGCCATGGAGAAAATCCGTGGTTCCTGATGGCCGCCGCCGAATTATATCAGACGGTCAATCACACCTTCAAACTGGTGAACGGCAAGTACATCCGCGTCAGCCGTCCCTGGGAGAGCGAATATTCCGGACAAAAGAGGGACAAGGTGGAAGCCCTGCGCTGCCTTTTTAAGGCAATGAACATCGCGGAACGGAACAAGGACATGAAACTGCTCGGCCTTGCACGGTTCATGATGGCGAAGGCATTCTTGAAGAACTATGGTTACTACCAGCGTTACTTCGCCTTTCAGACTTATGCGGCCCTGGACAACCTGACCGAACTTGAAAAGCTCCCGGGCTACGTTTCCAATCAGGAAGCCCCCGAATTCCGCAACGTTTCCACGCTGCCCGTTGCCGTGGATCCGGCCACGGGAAAAACGGAAATCGTCTTCTACCACGCTTCCTCTTCCTGGGACGCAGCCAGGAATGACGGCGAACGCGTACGCTGGCTGCTGGACGCCGCCGTCCGGGCGGACCCGGAATTGGAAAACGAGGTCAACCTGTTTACGGCATTCTGGTGCCGCAATCTTCTTTCCTATGCGAATACGGCGCCGTATCAGGAATTCGTGTACGGTCCCGGCAATGCGGGATCGGTGGAAGGAATCAACCCTGCGGATTTGAAAACGGACCAGACCGTCGTCAGAACGGACCGGACGGACAAGGGCCAATTCATGCTCATCACGCTGCCGCCGGATTACGACTTCATCCGGATTGCATCCCGGGTGACCCCTTCCCCCTATCCCGCGGAACCCTATCTGGATGCCGCAAAAATCATCAGTGGAGAATTTCTGGCGCGCAACCAGCGCCCGGCGGCAGTCGATGTTCTGAAAAAGACACTGCAAACTTACAAGGACATGCTTCAGGCGCAACATGAACGCGGCGGCGCCAAACCGCCGAAGATAAATGCAGAAGAGACTGTGGAGCATACGGATGACGCTACCGACTCTCTTCAGGAGGAAATTGCCTCCATTACGGAACCCAACGGAGCATTTGAGAAGGACGAAAGAACGCTGCTTTCCGGAGAGCCCGTCTCCATGGCGTTCATTTACAGGAACGCCGCCAGCGCCACCGTCACGGTACGTCCCGTCAATGTCAGGCTGTGGCAGGAGGAGCGCATGAACACCGTGCTTGCCTCAAAAAAACTGGGGAAAAATTATGAAAAAAAATATTCCGGGTTTGATGCCCTTCTTTCCAATCTGTTGAATGACAAATCGGCCGCCCGTTACCTGGGGAAGGAAATCAAGGGGGAAAGCATTAGCCTGGAGCCCGGAAACCAGCATCTGAACCGGATCGCCCAGCTATCCGTACCTGTCAGCCAGCCGGGATGGTACCTCCTGACCGTCACGCTAAACAACGGCTACCGTTTCCACCGCCTCTTCTCCCTGTCCGACCTGGTGCTGATCCGCCGTTCCATTCCGGAAGGCAATCTCTGGTTCCTGGCGCAAGCCAAAACGGGAGCTCCCGTGGAAGGCGGCAACATCAGCCTGGTGCGCTACAGAGAAAACAAAACGCTTCAAACAAAACAAGTGAAGGGCGCCACGGATAAAAACGGCGTTCTGATAGAACCGCTGCCTCCGAGCGACAGCAATTCTCCCGTTTACTATAATCTCCTGGGCATCGCCACTCATGGAGACAGCTACGCCGTAACGGGGGAAAGTCAGTACTGGGATTCCGGAAGCTCCCGGATGTCCCTGAACAACAAGGCTTCCAGCTCCTATGGCTGCTTTTTCCTGGCAAGCCAGTCCGTTTACCGTCCGGGGCAAACGGCCCGGTTCAGGGGAATCCTGTTCCGTCCGGATTTCGCCAATCCCGGCACGAAAGACTGTGCCGGGAAAAAAGTGACGCTGACTATCCTCAGCCCCACCGGGGACAAGGGAATTTTCCCGGAACAAACAGTCACTACGGACGCCACCGGCGGCTTTGACCTGGAACTGCTCATCCCCCACGAAGCGCCTCTGGGCCAGTACAGGGCAACACTGGATTTCAGAAAGTCGGATCGCACCCTGTACGCCCCCCTGTTCCGGATGGAAGAATACAAGAAGCCGGAATTCACCGTCAAGATGGACGCCCCGGACAAGTCCCTCAGGCTGGGACAGCCCATCCCCGTTTCCGTCCAGGCGGACTATTATGCAGGCGGCCCGGTGAGCGAAGGAAAAGCCACCATCACCATCACCCGTACCCTGGGAGCGGAAGTATGGACCCCGTACTGGAAATGGAGCTGGCTGTATTCCAGGGAATCCAGCCCCTATTATACCTATTTCACGCCCGACCCTCCCCTCACGGTGCTGAAAAAAACCATTCCCCTGGACAAGGAAGGCAAGGCCACCGTGGAACTCTCCACGGAACAGGACGCCAGAGACTTTCCCTCCCAGGACATCACCTACCGTGTTTCCGTCAGCGTTACGGATGCCTCCCTGAGGGAAGTCTCCGCTTCCGGCCAGGTGATTGCCACCTGCCGCCCGTTCAATATCTTCACTTCCCTGAACCGGGGATACGCCCCTGCGGGAGTTCCGGTCCGGGCCACCATCACGGCAGCCACGGCGGACGGCGTCAGGATAGGAAAGGCGAAGGGAAAAACGGTTCTATACCGCGTCCATGCGGATTCCGGCCGTCAGTCCCTGGCGGAATGGGACGTGACAACCAATGAGGAAGGCACGGCTTCCCTCACCTTCCAAACAGGGGATTCCGGGCTGTACCTCCTGCAAACAACGCTGGAGGACAGCCAGGGAAGCAAGGCGGAAGGCTCCCGCCAGTTTCTCTCCTACGGCACGGGAGAACGCCATTCCTTTAAAATCAATCCCCTGTCCATCACTCCGGACAAAAACGAGTACGCTCCCGGAGAAACCGCCGGCCTGCTCATTGCGTCCGACTATCCGGACGCCCATGTCTGGACCTTCCTGCGCAATTCATGGAAAAACGAATCCCGCCGCCTGGTCACGCTGGACAGGCAGACGGCCCTGGTGGAATGTCCCCTGACCCGGGAAGACATGCCCAACATGGGCGTCAACGCCTTCACCGTACGGAACGGGGAACTGCACCAGGCATCCGCGGAACTGCTGCTGCCGCCGGCCAGCCAAATGCTAGAGCCTGCCGTCTCTCCGTCCAGGCCCCGGTACCAGCCGGGCGAAAAGGGCCGCATAACCGTACAAGTCAAGGGACCAGACGGAAGCCCAGTGAAGAACGGCATCGTTACGCTGGCAGTTTATGACAAGGCGCTGGAATACATTGCCCGGCCCAACGTTTCCGACATCGCCAAAACCACGTGGGGAAGGTTGAATGAAACTTGTTTCCTCAATCTCAGCGCCATGCAGGACAAAGGGACGGAAACGGAAAACGGGCCGGACCAGCTCTATTTCGACTATCTCGCCGAACCGGACCTCTCCATGCCATTCGGAGATTTCGCCGGCGAAATTGTTATCGGAGGGAGCGGAACGGGAGATTTTGCCATAAGTAAAAGATCGGCAAACGGCATGCTGTCAACATTTCCTCAAACACCGCCAACGCCGGGCATGCACTCAATGGCAATGGATAACGCAGAAATGGCGGATACCTTTGGAGGAGAAGAAGAAGTAGTAGAGGATGAACGACAGGACTTCTCCCCCGCGATTCAGTTGCGCACCAACTTTGCGGACAGCATCAAGTGGTGCGGCACGCTCAAGACGGACGAAGAAGGCATGGTTGCCGTCCCGGTGGACATGCCGGACAACCTGACCACGTGGAAGGCGGCCGCCTGGGTGGTCACCTCCGCTCTGCAGGTAGGGCAGGCTTCCGCGGAATTCCTGACCACGAAGGACTTCATGGTCAGCTTGCAGGCTCCCCGCTTCTTTGTGGAAAAGGACATCGTCATGCTCAGCGCCATCGTCCGCAACCGGACGGACAAGGACGTGCTGGCCCGCATCTCCATCACCCTGAAAAACGGCTGCCTGAGCCTGATGCCCGGCAACTCTCCCGCCCTGAACGGATTGGGCGCCGGAACGGATAACGCCGCTTCCAGGGAAGTGAGCGTTCCCGCCCAGGGGCAGGTGACCGTGAACTGGTGGACCACGGCCATCAGGGAGGGGACTGCCACCGTAGCCATGGAAGCGGCCGCAGGCTCCCTGGGAGACGCCATGCAGATGGACTTCCCTGTGCTGGTGCACGGCATGAAGCAATTGCACGCGGACAGTACCGTCCTGCTGCGTGGGGACCAGGAACGGCAGCTCACCATCAACCTTCCGCAGCAAAGGCGCAGGGAGGAAAGCCGGCTCGTCGTCAAGGTCTCCCCCAGCATCGCCCTGAGCATGGTGGAAGCCCTGCCCTATCTGGCGGAATACCCCTACGGCTGTGTGGAGCAGACGCTCAACCGCTTCCTGCCCGCCGTCATCGTAACGGACACGCTCAAGCAGCTTGGTCTGGACCCCGGCCAGGCGCTGGAAAGCCACCGCAACCTGAACCCGCAGGCCATACGGGACAAGGCGTTTTACGACAAAATCATGGAACGTCTGGAACGCAACCCCGTATACAGCGAACGTAAACTGAAGGCCATGGCAGAAAAGGGCATTCGCGACCTCCGGGAAAAACAGCTTTCCGATGGCTCCTGGGGATGGTTCGGCGGAGCGGACCGGGGAGACCCGGTGATGACCGCCCACGTCGTCCACGGCCTCAAGATTGCCGGAAGCACGGTCAAGTTACCGGGGAATATGCTGCTCCGCGCCGTGTCATGGCTGACCGGCCACCAGAACAGGCAGCTGGCCCTGCTCGTCAAGGGGGACGCCTACCGGAAACTGGAAAAACAGCCTGACGGCCCGGCAACGCAAAAGGCTATCCGGGAACTGGGAGACTACCGTCTGACGGCCTCCGCGTCAGACGTGCTGATTTATTCCGTGCTTGCGGAAAACGGCGTCCGGAACCTCCAAATGGAACGCTACCTGTTCCGCGACAGGCTGGAACTGCCGGTCATCAGCCAGATCCAGCTTGCGGAAATTCTGCTGGACGCCCACCGCATGGACGACTTCAAGGAAATAATGCCCGTCATCTCCCAATTCCTTCAGCAGGACGACTCCCTGCAAACCGCATGGCTCCGCCTCCCCAACCAGGGCTACTGGTGGCGCTGGTACGGCAGCAATGTAGCCACCCAGGCGGCTTACCTGAAACTGATGGCCAAGAGCGATCCCAAAAAACCCGTCACGTCCCGGCTGGCCAAATGGCTGCTCAACAACCGCGCCAACGGCTCCTACTGGGATTCCACGAAGGATACGGCGGACTGCCTGGAAGCCCTGTCCGCCTACCTCTTCCAGACCCGGGAAGGCATGGAAGACATGGAGGCGGAAATCCTCTATGACGGCGTTCCGGTGAAAACCGTTTCCAGTACCAAGGAAACCCTCTTCACCTTCGACAACGAATGGAGCATGAGCGGCAGGGACCTGACGGACGGCCAGCACCGCATCACCATCCGCAGGAAAAAGGGGAACGGCAGCATCTATGCCGGCTCCACGCTCAGCTACTTCTCCCTGGAAGACCCCATCCCCGCCGCAGGAAATGCCGTCACCGTGGAACGTTCCTACTACCGCATGGAAAAAGAAACGGTGAAGGAAGATTCCGTGAAAGACACGCAGACGGACGCCGGAGAACTCGTCTCCCGCGGCCGCGACCAGACCCGTCGCACGCTGCTGAAAGACGGGGACATCATCGCCAGCGGAGACATCATTGAAGTGGTGATGAGCGTAAAAACGAAAAACGACGTGGAATACCTGATGCTGAGTGACCCGAAGCCGGCTGGCTGCGAATCCCGGGACACCGTCAGCGGATACGCCTGGATGGGCACCGTCTCCGGCTACAAGGAAATAGGCGACGAGGAAATACGCGTCTTCCTCTCCTCCCTGCCGATGGGCGAATACCAGATCAGCCACCGCCTCCGCGCCGAACGCCCGGGCAGGTTCAGCGCCCTCCCCGCCGTTCTGGAAGCCATGTACGCTCCGGAACTCCGCGGCAACAGCCGGGAACACAAGATCAGCATTTCCATGCCGAAGCCGTAACTCCGGAAAAACGGGAACGCCGCAAGGGGATGCGGCGTTTTCCGCACTGCATTCAGGGAACAGGCACGCCGCAGGGAATACGGTAAAAACTCTTGCATTCCTTTCCTGGAAGCGGACAATGCCGCCCCGCGTAAACGCGGGACGCCAAGATGGAATCCGGAACCTTGAAGGGACACGCCGCCATGGGTGCGGCCGCCGTCATCTGGGGTCTGATGTCCCCGGTCAGCAAACTGGTCATGCAGGGAGGGGAAGTAAGCTCCGCCTCCCTGGCTACATTCCGGCTGCTGGGCGCCGCCGTGCTATTCTGGCTGGCTTCCTGTTTCGTGCCCCGGGAAAAAATCGACCCCCGCGACCGTCTGAAGTTGTTTTACGCCTCCCTGTTCGGAATCATCTTCAACCAGATGGCCTTTACCGTAGGCGTGGGTTTCACCTCCCCGGCGGATGCCGCCATCATCACGACCATCACCCCCATCCTGACCATGATTCTGGCGGCCTTCGTACTCCGGGAAATGATCACGGGGCGGAAGGCGGCGGGCGTATGCGCCAGCGCCGTCGGGGCCGTCCTGCTGATTACCGGGGGCAGCCACACTCCGGCCGCACCAGGAGACAACAACCTGCTGGGGGACATCCTCTGCCTGGCATCCCAATGCAGTGTGGCCGTTTACTTCGTGTTCTTCAAAAGGCTGATCGGCAAATACTCCCCTGTCACGCTGATGAAATGGATGTTCACATACGCCGTATGCGCGTGCCTGCCCTTCACTTTCCGGGAAGTCTCCTCCGTTCCCTACTCCAGCCTGTCCCTCCAGACGTGGACGGGCATCGCCTATGTGGTCGTGCTGGCCACCTTCGTCAGCTATATCTGCCTCTCCTTCGCACAGCAGCGTCTCAAGCCCACCGCAGTGAGCATGTACAACTACTGCCAGCCGGTCATCGCTTCCTCCGTGGCCGTCCTGTGGGGCATGGACCAATTCGGCTGGCTGAAAACGCTCTCCGTCCTGCTGGTCTTCACGGGCGTCTTCCTGGTAACGCGCGGCAAGGCGCCGGCAGCCATGCAGGAACAATAGGCCGGCCAATCCGCTTCAGTAAATCTATCTAAGTTAATAGATTATATAGTTTTTCTTTTATTCTGTAGCCTTGCTCAAAAATCGTTAAAAACGTGTAAAAACGCACCAAAACGCAAGAAAAGTTGCACCACTTTAGCACCACCATTTTTGCTGCAGTAGCGGAAACCGCATGAGAAAAGGAGTCATTGCCAGAATTACAAATAGCTGGCGGAAGAACTGGAAAGCAGAAAGACTTCTCGTAATTCCTGTAGACTTCGTAGTTTTTTACAGGAATGTGACAGGAGGCAGGAAAAAATGGTCTTCTATCAGAAACTTTTCTCTAACAGATAGAAAATATTAATGTCTATGATACAAACAAATTGATGTTAAAATAGTAGTGTAGTTTATCCATAATAAATTCCCATGATTTCATAACGTAAATATGGAAAATTCGGGATAATTACATTGACATGAGATGCGGACATATGCTACTGGGGAAATGATCATGGAGGACAGCCTTCCTCTCATTTCGTTCATCAATCCCAACACCTTAATACCTTATGAACACTCCAGCTGCTACTCCTGGCAGCAAGTCTTCTTCCATTCCTGCTTATCGCAAATGGTACTTCGGCTCTACGGCCAAACCCATGCTGCGGGGCATGCGCACCGCTTCGGAGCCCGATCCGCTGCCGTTTGAACCAATCCACGAAAAAGACAACCACAAAGTAGGTCCTCCCAGCACCTCGGCGGACGGGTACAGCACCTACGGCACCTTCACCATCCCGGAAGGAGCGGACGGCAAAAAGCTCTACGGCACCTGTTCTCTCTTCCTGGGGGTGGACGACTGGGGCAGCCTGGAGGTGAAGGACTCCAATGGCAAGGTGGTGGCGCAGGTGGACCTGAAGGAAAACTCGCAGGAGGCGGGAGACCAGGGCGGCCACAAATACCACACGGGCACCGGCGGGGCGCAGCTGCCTTCCGGCGCTTACAGCTGGGAAGTCAACCAGACCAACATCGACTACAAGCCTGAAAAAGACAACGTCTCCATCTGCAACTACAGCATCGACGTGGTTCCGACGGAGCCGGGCGGCAAGGAGGAACCTGAGAAGTGCCCGTGCGAGGGAGACACGTGTGATAACAGCGGCGGAACGCCGCCCTCCCCGTCGCTGGCCCGGTCGGGCTCTGCGGCGGGTGTGAAAAGCAGCACACTGGGGAACTACTCCTCGGCAGGGTGCAGCGTGACGGCGGAAAGCACGGCTACGCTGATGTACTGGTCGTGCAACTTTGGGGCATTCAGGGGGCTGGGAAATCTTCCTGCGGGGCGGTTGGAACTGAGGGCTGAGGAAAACATCTCCGGCCTGGAAAACCCGGTGTCTCTGGCCTACAACCATCCCTTGAACAGCCGTCTGGACGTGCCCGAAGGGGGCATTGTGCCCGGAGTGCGGTTCAATCTGGTGCAGGGAGACCGGGTGATTGCGATGCGCTGCTACACGGACGGGTCCGTGCTGCCCATCGGGGTGGACACGTCGGGCGGAGGGCGCGCGGCTCTGGCCACGGTGGAGGGGCAATCCTGCCTGCAATGGACCGTCATGGATGGCAGCGCCTACCTCTTCTCGGCGGAAACAGGAACGCTCCTCACCTACACCACGGCCGACAGGCAGGTCATCTCCAATGTCGCCACTTATCTGGACGTCAGGCATGCCCAGGACGGCTCCCTCAGGCAAATCTGGAACCTGTGGGACGGCCTGCTCAACGTGGAAGATGTCACGGCTACGGGCTACCTCATCGCGCTCTACACGCCGGGGCAAATCACCGGAACGGACGAACAGGGATTTTATAGCGTTACAGGCGTTCCCTTCAAAACGTTTGCCCTCTCCCTTTCCACGGACGGCCAATTCACCATCACGGAGCAGACGCCGGCCAGGCAGCCCTATGCCGTCACCTGGTGGAAAAACGGCCTGGCGTGGAACATGCGGAGGGGGACGGGAGAAGAGGCGATTACAACCACCCGCACGCGCACGGAGGTGGAACCGGAAGACTCGGTCTGGCAGCTGGTGACGGAAATCTCCAAAGGGGGCATCATGGCGGCGCGCACCTGCTCCATCTATCAAACGACGGACGTAGGCGACCTGCTGCTCACCCGGGTGGAAGGCTACGAAAGCCCGGAGGCGCAAACCACGCAATACGCCTACGACCAGTGCGGACGGCTCAAGACGGAAACGGCTCCCGGCGGCAGCCAGACTCATTACGCGTATGACCTCTACGGCCGGCTGCTCTCCCGCGACGAACCGTGGGCGGAAAGCGGCAGGCGCATCACGCGCTACACCTATGCCTATTCGGGAGAAGCCGACTTCAACGGCGAACCCGCCACGGAAACGGTAGACCTGCTTCCGCTGGAAGGACACGTCAAGACGCTGACCACCATTGCCTACAAGTACACGACGGCCAACCACGTCAAAAGGACGGAAAAGCGGGTCACGGGGCTGGGAGTGACGGGCACGCGCCTGACGGCCACGGAACAATGGCTGGCCGGCGCCGCCAACATCCATGCCCGCGGACGCACCCGGATGACCCGGGACCTCAACGGCGTGCAAACGTGGCACGACTACGCGGCCACGACGGAACACGGCGCCCTCTACACGGAAACGGTTGAAACGCGCCTCAACGGGGAAACCGTGCCGGGACAGAGCACGCGCACCATTGCCTGGATCACGGCGGAAGGGCAGCGCGTCAGGGAGGAAAGCCACGTTCTGCTCAGCAGCGGGGAATGGGCCATCACAGACAGCGCCTCTTACGAATTTGACACGCAGAACCGGTGGGTGAAAAAGACGGCTGGCAACGGCCGGGTGACGCAGCGCGAATTGATGTGCGACGGGCGCCTGCTGTGGGGTATTGATGAAGACGGCGTCAGAACGGACTATGCCTACGACACGGCAAGACAATTGATGGAAACAACCCGCTCCGGCGTGACGGACGGGGAAACCGTCGTCACGCCGGAAACCATCACCACCTACGCGCGGGATGCGGCGGGACGCATCCTCTCCACGCGCCGGGATACGGGGGCCATGACGACCGAGGAAAGCACGGAGTACGACTTGCTGGGGAGGATAACTTCCTCTACGGACGTCCTGGGCCGGGTCACCACCTGCGCCTACAGCCAGGACGGCTTGACGACGACGCAAACCACTCCCTCCGGAGCCACGTTCGTCACGCGCAACGCGCCGGACGGAACGGTCCTGGAAGAATCCGGCACGGGACAGCGTCATGTCATCCATTCCATTGACTTGGCCAATGACGGCGTTCGGACCTTCACGAAAGCCGTGTCCGGTGAAACGGAAACCGAACTGCAGCGCAGCATCGTCAACGGAGCCGGGGAAACCCTGCGCACGGGCGTCCCCAACACCGTCGGCGGGTTCATGTACACGAGAAACACCTACAACGCCAAGGGACAGCTCACCAAAACACAGACGGATGCGGAAACCGCGGCCACAACGATGGCCCCGACCCTGTGGGAATACGACGCCTTCGGCAACAAGGTCAAGGAAACCTGGAAGCTTGCCGATCCGGCCACCGTGTCCAACTCGCGCATCACCGCGTGGAGCTACGGCGTGGAACAAGCCGAAGACGGGGTGTACCGTGTCGTCACGGCGACCAGGAACAACGGCCAGGGCGGCACCTATGACGAGACGCAGAAGACGCTTCTTTCCGTCCTCTCGTCCACGCTGGAAGGCAAAGTCATTTCCATCGACCCCAGGGGAAATATATCCACGCAGTGGAGCGAATACGGAACAGGCGCCCTGCGGACGCAAAAAAGCAGCATTCCCACTTCCAATGTCACGGCCACCGCTACAGTCATCGACGGGTTCACCACGTCGCAGACGGACCACGCGGGCATCACTACCAGCCAAACCCGCACCTATGCGGAAACCGGCGTCATCTACGCCAGCACCGACGGCCGGGGCAACACGACCACAACGCGTACCGATCTTGCGGGGCGCACCGTCTCGGTGACGGATGCGGCGGGCAACACGACTTCTACCGCCTACGATCCCTTCTTTGACCAGCCTTCCGTGGTCACCAACGCCCTCGGGAATGCAGACCCGTTACAAGTACGACCTCCGGGGCCGAAAGACTGCCGAATGGGGCACGGCCATCCAGCCCCTGCTCTTTGCCTACGACGAAGCCGACAGAATGGTCAGCCTCACCACCTTCCGGGAGGATGCCGGCGACATCACCACCGATCCCACGGGACGCACGGACGGGGATGTCACCGCCTGGAATTACGATGACGCCACGGGATTGCTGGTGCGCAAAACCTACGCGGACGGCACCCATGAAGACACCGCCTACAACGCCCTGAACCTCAAATCGACCCTCACGGACGCGCGGGGGATCGTCACCACCTGGGGCTACAACCTGAAAAAGGGGGTCAACACCTCCGTCTCCTACAGCGACTCCACGCCCGGCATCCAGTACGCCTACAACTACCTCAACCAGCTGATGCGGGTGACGGACGCTTCCGGTACGCGCACCATCTCCTACAACCAATACAGCGAACCGGACACCGATAGCATCACCATCGGGGGAAGCGCTTATCAGCTTCAGGAAAGCTACGACGCCTATGGCCGGTCCTCCGGTTATACCTTAAAGCAGGGAACCACCGTTCTTCAGGAAGTCAGCCAGGGGTATGAAGCCAACGGGCGGCTTGCCGGCGCCGGAATCATGCACGGAGGAGAAGAACAGACATTCGCCTACAGCTATCTGGCAGGAAGCAGGTTACTTTCCAGTCTGGCGATGCCCGACGGCATCGTCAGGGAACTTTCTTACGAACAGCGGCGTGACCTGATCGCCGGAATGAGCTATCATTTGGGAGAAATCGTGCCGGTCTCGCGCACCCAGAGCTATGATGCATTGGGACGTCCGGTCACCCGCACCCAGCAGCGGGGAACGGAACCTGCACGCAATGACAGCTTCAGGTACAACGGCAGAAACGAACTCACCGGAGCCACATTGGGGACAGACGGCTACGGTTACAGCTACGACAACATCGGCAACCGCAAGACGGCGCAGGAAATAGCCGAAGAACTCGCCTACGCGGCCAACAACCTCAATCAGTACACCAGCATCGCCAACTCAACTCCCAACTCTCAATTCTCCACCCTTAACCCTCCCCCCTCCACTCTGGAAGCCCCCTTCGTGCCGCAATACGACGCCTCGGGTAATCAGACGCTGATCAAAACATCAACGGGTATCTGGACGGCCGTGTACAACGCGGCCAACCGGGCGGTGGGCTTCACCAGCCAGGACGGCGCTACGGTGGTAGAATGCGGCTACGACTACCAGGGCCGCCGCTACATGAAGAAGGTGACTGAAAACGGAACGGTCACCAGCCATGAACGCTACCTGTACCGCGGCTACCTGCAGATAGCCGCGCTGGACATGCTCAATAGCCGGAACGTGCTCCGGACACTGTTGTGGGATCCTCTGGAACCGATGGCCACACGGCCTCTGGCTCTAGTGCAGGATGCCTCTCTGTACTGCTATGGATGGGACTTCAACAAAAATGTGACGGAAGTGTTCGACGCGCAGGGAACTGTTGTAGCAGCTTACGACTACTCTCCGTACGGGCAAATGGCTTCCACAGGAGACCTTGTCCAGCCCGTGCAGTGGTCCAGCGAGATGAACGACGAAGAACTCGCCCTGGTCTACTACAATTACCGCTATTACAACCCGGTTGATGGCAGGTGGATTAACAGGGATTCCATCGCTGAAGATAGCAGTTGGAATCTTTATGTTATGTGTGGGAATGCTTCTGTTATATATGTTGATTATTTAGGTCTTGAAGTTGAAGATGATATTTCTTCTGGATTTTCTGGACCAGTTAAATGCGAGAGAGATTTCATTCGCAAAGAACTCAAAGCAGGAAAAGTACAAAACAAATTATTAAATAAAATTGGTATATATAATTTTAAAATACGTGTAATTTTGCAGAATAAGAAATGTGAAGGATGCTGTAAAAAGAACGGAAATAAGGGTTTTTCAAAGGCGGTATCATTATCATTTCAAATGGAAGGAGAAGCAGGTTCTGCAGCTTTGAACATTTTTAATCTTGCAGAAATCAGAATAGGATGGTATGGAAGATTAGGAGCTACAGGAGGAATATCAGCAAGTTATAGTTCATGTAACAATGTTGTTTCTGGCGGTGGATGTGTTAATGGATATGCGGAACTTGGGTTAATTGCCAAAGCTGCAAGCCGAATAGGTTCCTTAGAAGTTGGGGCTAGAGGGGGTATTAACTTTAGAGCTTCAGTTTGTGTGACTACTAATTTGGATAAGTTTCAAGTTAAAGGGAGAGGATGTGTATCATTGCGTGCTCGTGTTTGGGCTAGTGCAAAAATTTGGCCTCTTGGGAAAATAGACTATAACCATGAGTGGCAAGACCAGTATTGCACCCCATGGATTCAATTATTGCAATAATATAGTGGCCACATGATTAATAATCAAAATAAGAAGGATATTGACTGGCGAAAACTCCAATTTGGGGCGACTTTATTAGACACAAAAGAAAATAAAAGAGTTTTATCCTTAATTGATAATTCTACATATGATACGGTAGGTAGACTTCATTACTTTGTGAAAGCAGGTAAAGGCGAAGGCAAGATAGGAGAAAATAAAATTAAAATACTTCAAATTGATCCACATTCCTGTTACATTAATACCACAGAACAAGAATATTGCATATATCGGTCAGATAATGCAAAAATTCGACTTTCCTATAAAGCAAATCAATATATTGATTTTTTCCTTCAAGAAGATTTAAATTTTAGATTCATACGAAAAGCACTAGTATCCGATAATAGAAACCGTCAATTTGAAGTTCCTATTTCCAGAAATCAAACCATATTGTATTTTTTACGAATGATTATTGGTTTATTATCGTTCGGCCTCTTAAAACAACCAAAAATTCCTATCATTCCACCTTCTTTTGACGCTGATTACGATATGGAAAAAGCTCTGATCTTTGGAGTTATTGCCATACAAATGATCTATTGCCCTTTTGATTATGATGACTGGTCATAATACATACTTAGTAGCAGCAGGGTTAAAGTGCATAGATAGTCTTCTTGGCGCATGGATTGAGGTTGTTTTTGAAGGTTTGGATTCTTACCTATCCTCCGACGAGCATTGAAATTTTACAGACCTAAAAAATCGTTAAAAAGACTGTCTTTTAGACAATCCTTTTACACATCCGGTAGTCGGGGAATGTGCCGACTTGTATTACTGTGCGGCAGGGGCGTCCAGCCCCTGCTTTTTGCCTACGATGACGCCGACCGAATGACCGGCCTCACCACGTTCCGGGAAGATGCCGGCGATATCACCACCGATCCCACGGGGCGCACGGACGGGGACCTCACCACCTGGAATTACGATGACGCCACGGGATTGCTGGTGCGCAAAACCTATGCGGACGCCACCCATGAGGACACCACCTACAACGCCCTGAACCTCAAATCGACCCTCACGGACGCGCGGGGGATCGTCACCACCTGGGGCTACAACCTGAAAAAAGGAGTCAACAACTCCGTCTCCTACAGCGACACCACGCCCGGCATCCAGTACGCCTACAACTACCTCAACCAGCCGACCCGGGTCACGGACGCCTCTGGTACGCGCACCATCTCCTACAACCAATACAGCGAACCGGACTCCGAGGCCATCACCATCGGGGGAAGCACTTATCAGCTTCAGGAAAAATACGATATCTACGGCCGGTCCTCCGGCTATACCTTGAAGCAGGGAACCGACGTCCTTCAGGAAGTCAGCCAGGGCTACGCGGCCGACGGACGGCTTGCCAGCGCCGGAATCGTGCAAGGGGGACAAGAACAGACATTCGCCTACGGCTATTTGGCAGGAAGCAGCCTGCTCTCCAGCCTCGCGATGCCCAACGGCATCGTCAGGGAACTTGCCTATGAAGAGCACCGTGAACTGGTAACGGCGATGAACTGCCGTCTGGGAGAAACCGTGCTGGTCTCCCGCACCCAGAGCTACGATGCATTGGGACGCCCGGTCACCCGCACCCAGCAGCGGGGAACGGAACCTGCACGCAATGACAGCTTCAGCTACAACGGTAGAAATGAACTCACCGCAGCTACCCTGGGAACAGCCCCCTACGGTTACAGCTACGACAACATCGGCAACCGCAAGACGGCTCAGGAAATAGCCGAGGAACTCGCCTACGCGGCCAACGAACTCAACCAATACACCCGCATTGAAGAAAGCGGGGGAACAACCTTCGTGCCGCAATACGACGCCTCGGGTAATCAGACGCTGATCAAAACCTCGATGGGCATTTGGACGGCCGTGTACAACGCGGCCAACCGGGCGGTGAGCTTCACCAGCCAGGACGGAAACAAAGTAGTGGAATGCGGGTACGATGATCAGGGACGCCGCTACATGAAGAAAGTAACCGTCAACGGAACGGTCACCAGCCATGAACGCTACCTGTATCGCGGCTATCTCCAGATAGCGGCATTAGACATGCTCAATAGCCGGAACGTGCTCCGGACACTGTTGTGGGATCCCCTGGAACCGATGGCCACACGGCCTCTGGCTCTGGTGCAGGATGCCTCTCTGTACTGCTATGGCATTGACTTCAACAAGAATGTAGCGGAGGTATTCAATGGAGAAGGCGCTATTGCTGCTGCCTATGACTACTCTCCCTATGGACAGGTTGCTTCCACGGGAGATCTCGTCCAGCCCGTGCAGTGGTCCAGCGAGATGAACGACGAAGATTTGGAGCTGGTCTATTACAATTACCGCTATTACAATCCGGTTGATGGCAGGTGGATCAATCGTGATCCCATCGCTGAAGAAGGGGGATGGAATCTTTATGTCATGATCAATAATAATGCCATAAGTTGGATTGACATTCTAGGATCGGAATTTAAAGCTAATCAAACCGAAGGCTCCTTAGCTCAAGGTAATATGCCCGCTGGTTGGTATGGAAAAACCTCTCGGCCTACACCAAAACCTGAAGGTGAAAATGAGATTTCCGAGGAATGCGTAGAAGGAAAACGGAAAAAAACATATAAAGTTTCTATAAAGAAATCAAAAAAGTTTAATGTTACTGTTGATTCATATGTAGTCAACGATCAAACCGGGCGAGTGTACACGGCTAATGGATTGGTTGAAATTCGAGCACACGAGCAAAGACGGGTTGATGTTTATCAAAAGGCCTATGACGTCTATCTCAAAATATTTGAAAAAGAAATCACCGGTAAATGTTCTAAATCAGGGTTGAACAAGTCCCAGGCGACTATTTATAAACGTAAGTTAAAAACTTGGTTGGAAGGAAAACAATCCCTTGCTAAAGGCAAGTTTTTAAATTGGTCGAGTAAACAGCAGCAGAAGATTACAAATGAAAATCAAACATATTTTAATGAAGAAGGAGGCAGATGGTTAGAAGCTGGGGGACTGTTTGACTCCATTGGATCTCCACATCTGGTTGGAGAGCCTGAACCTATAGATATGAGTTGCCCACAATAATAATCATGATGAACGCAAACGTTTTTTTACTTTTTTTGTTCTTTGCTTCCTATGCTTTATGTTCAGAAGTGAACATTGAGGTAGGCGCTCGGTTTGAACCTACCAAAGTTATACATGATCCCGATATATTTTTCATTATAGATATAGTCAATGAAAGCCAAAAAGATATAATGATAAAAAAATTGAACGGCGAAATCATGGACTGTGGAATTGAATTGTGGATATTCGAAAAAGCTGTGAAGCTTTGGCCCCGGGCTGATGCGGAAGGAAAAAGAGAGGATGCGTTCATCTTATGGGACAGAGAAACAATAAAGGCTGGAGAGAAGAAAAGAGTTGTATTGAAATTGAGGGATCTTATGAGCGGGTATTCTGAAAATGACGATCTTGCCCGCACAATAAAGGAAGAAGTCTCATTCTTAAGATCAGGAACGGGACGCGTAGTGCTTAAATACTACGATGCTGACGAGGAGGAAAAAATAGCTGAAGGCAAGTTCGATTTGGAAAAACTCAATGAAGAACAGAAGAGGAAAGCCTTGCCCCCGGCCAAAAAAACGTGAATCAGGAATCATTCAAAAAAGTTGGCTTTTGTATGACTGGATCAACGATCACTTTCTTTGGCTGTTGAAAAATCAGTGTATGAAAACTCACCTCAGGCGAGCCCCCCTTCACATCACGAACCCTCCCCTGAGGCCGGATGCTCCCCCCCATGCTGTGGGCATGAAACGCATTTCCTTCAATGCCGGGGAGCTCTCCCCGGAACTCTTCCAGAGCGCCGATCTCAACGCCTTCCACCGCGGCGCCTCCACCCTGGTCAACAGGAACGCCTCCCAGATGGATTCCCTGCGCCGCCGCAGGGGCATGGCCCCCTTCGCGGAGGCCGGGGACCACTCCCGCCTGGCCCCTACATCTACTCCAATTCCGGCAACGAGCGCTTCCTCATGGAAATCTCAGGGGATGTCCTGCGCGTCCTCTCTCCGAATTCCGGCGAAGAACTCGTGGAGGAACTCGCCTACACGGCCAACGAACTCAACCAGTACACCCGGATTGAAGAAGGGAGGGAAACTCCCTTCGCACCGCAATATGACTCCAACGGCAACCAGGTATTCATCAAGGCCGCAACGTATACAATGTGCCAGCCGGGACGGCAATACGGTGGTAGAATGCTGCTATGACTACCAGGGCCGCCGCTACATGAAGAAAGTAACCGTCAACGGAACGGTCACCAGCCATGAACGCTACCTGTACCGCGGCTACCTGCAACTAGCGGCCCTGGACATGCTCAACCGCCGGAACGTGCTCCGGACACTGTTGTGGGATCCCCTGGAACCGATGGCCACGCGGCCTCTGGCTCTGGTGCAGGATAATGCCCTGTACTGCTATGGCGTTGACTTTAACAAGAATGTGACGGAGGTGTTCGCCGCGCAGGGAACAATCGCGGCGGCTTACGATTACTCTCTCTATGGACACGTGGCTTCCACGGGAGACCTTGTCCAGCCGGTGCAGTGGTCCAGCGAGATGAACGACGCGGAACTCGCCCTGGTCTATTACAATTACCGCTATTACAACCCGGTTGATGGCAGGTGGATCAACAGAGATCCCATCGCTGAAGAAGGGGGTTGGAATTTGTACGGGTTTGTTAAGAACGACGCCATAAGTAAAAATGATTTATTGGGGATGGCTGTAACTACTTTGGATACGCCTGCAGGGATACAAGCTATAATAAATTTGGCTAAAGTTACAGGAGCAGGAGTTGTTGCTGGAATTACGGCCAATCAATTAAACAATGAATGTACAATAGTCCATCAAGTAACAGATCCTCCTGTTTTGTTTAATGTTGAGTGTGAACAAGAATGCTCTCGTCAGAAATGGTATTATTTGCCATGTTTTAATAAAGAAGGAACAGGTTTTAGAATGGGAAGAATGGTGTGTACTCAAGGATTATTCAAAAAATATTGGAAATTTATTGGTTGGGAAGGTGCCCCTTATGGTTGTAGTGCTGCTGGTCAATGTGGTTCTTGTTGTGATAATGGCACTGTAACTTATGAAGATAAACTGTGATGAATAATGCGATTAAAGTTATTGTTGCGGCAAAATACTATATTATAGGAGTTTTATTAGGGATTTTTTTATGTTGGCCGTTTGATTACCTTCAACTGGAGAATGCTGATGGGTATGCCGAATATAAAAAAGCCAGATCAGCATATGAAAGTTATTTGAAAAAATACGGTAAAGAACCTTGCAATATTAATTTCCTTCCCGAAGACATCAGGGAGAATATAGGAAAACACGATTATCCTATTAAATTTATCGAGGAAACAGGAAATTTAACATATAAGTATCCTAGGCCATATCCTTATGGAAAATCCAATTTGATTGATTATATCTTTTGCAAAAAAATGGTAGTAGGCAGTATTATAGGTCATATAGATGATAGGAACTGCAAATGATACTGACAGTTCATAAAAAATTCGACTTTTTGTCTAATAGAAAAAGGCATTTGTTCCGGGCTACTTGGAATTGAGAATCAATCGTCTTAAGAATCAAAATACTACCTCTCATACTAATTTGTGGCCTTATTCCAGTGGATTGTTATTGTGGTCTCACGAGCGAGGTTTATGGACAACAGATTAAGTAATTTGACTCTATGGGGATTGTTACAAAAATAGAAATAGTAATCCTCCGGGAAGATGGTCTAGAGTTATAATAACGTACCCTTTTTAATCAATGAAAATTAATTATAAATTTAAAAAGCATTTTATATATATATTAAGAGAATATAAAAGAAAAACATATAATGAATTATTAAAACATGAATACCCAATAACTGATCTTGTCACTATTGAAAAAGATACATTAAGTATAGAAATAATTCTTCTTGAAAAATATAGAGATCATCTCCTATTAGGGTTAGACGTTACTTTGCTTGGATCGAAAAAAATATGTTGTAAAAATTCAATTAGAAGAACTTTTACTGTATATAATAAATAGGTCCAATACAATTTAAGAAGGAAATTTCTGAATAAAGAAAGTAATAAATAGCACTGTTCAAGAGACAGGAACTGGTTAATAACGCTAGTCCGCTTTTGTTTCCCTTCACATCTTGTTCCCTTGCGTGCGCTATGTGTAACAGACTTTTCAAAATTACCCCGTTTACCTGTATACTATGATTCAACTCAAATAAATTCAATGCACTAAAACAGTAGTTAAATTCACTACAAAAGTTAATATTCATAATTCATATAATTTTAATCCTGAATGGTTTTCAACGCATCGCACAATTATGAATGAGTTGAAAACAATAGATGTTGCAATGCTTCAGTCAATATGTGGATGGTCTGATTTTAATCATGACGGAACATGGGAAGAAACTGAAGAGCTTTAATTATATATGAAAAAAACAAGTATTATTTCTATATTTTTGCATATATCACTATTACTTGTAGTATTGAATATCTTAAGAGCTAATACTAGCGATTTAAATGTAAGAATAGTTATAGTGCTAGTCGTTTTAAATTTGATATCTATAACTTCAGCATTCTTGATTATTTTTTGTGTAAAAAATAATAGAGTAAATGTAAAAAACGCATTAATAAATAAGTCAAATATTTCATGTAAGTTATTAATATTTGCAATATTTACGATGTTCTTTTTGTACATGAAAAATATATTTGAACATCTATTTGCTAATTTTTCAAATGAAGCGATCAATATATCTTATTTAATTATCATATCTACTGTTTTTTTATTGTGTGTATTATATTTTTTTATAAAAATATTAGTTTTTAACAACTTGTATAAGAAAATCATTGTTTCTATCTTTTATCTAGTTTTATTGATATCTTTATTGATTGGATGGATATTTTATCTAGCATTTTCTATTGGTAACTTTTCTGAAGTATTTATCAATTAGACGGCGCAGTCACAAGACGAGTCCTGAAAAAGACAAAATATGTTTATCATCAATCAATCGATGCATTAATGAACAGAATACTTTAATCTTGCCTTGCCTAATCTCCCTAGCTCACTCATCTGAAATCATTGATAAACAACTTTAAACTTCTGTAGTTGCCATTCGAATACCGTTGGTAGAAAAAAAATGACGTTACAAGATTATTCTGTATAATTCCGATTTGTATTAATGATCTTAATAAAGATGGGAAGCTATGTAAGGGATTTGGTTGTTGCATAGGAGAAAATAAAACAAAAATTCCTCATACTGTGGCTGTACAACAATTAACTGCGGAAGTGAATAGGTTGCTTAACAGCGAAGATTGCCCATGCAAGAATGTTTGCATTTTATCCGGACCAATAAATCAGTGAAGATTTCATCTATGAATATATTTTTATTTTGTTTTTTAACTTTATTTTTTTCTTATAGTCTATTCGGGAAAAATTCAGAAAAAGAGGTAGTTGTTAATATTTCTAATATGTCCGATATAGAAAAAGCTAATTTTTCTAGCATTTTATTATATATTGATGATTCCAATGTTTCTTGGAATAACGTATTAATATATCTAATGAAAATTAATTCAATTGGTGTAAAATATATCAGCATGGGCAAAAATGGTGATATTATAAATATATCATCGAATGGGATTGAAGATGACATCAAGGTAGTTAGGTATTCTGTCGATAAAAAAACAAAAATAAATTTTAAAAAAGAAATTAATATTGACAGCATCAATCATTCGATAGGTCAATATGTATTGATATATTGGCCCATAAATGCATGGAGGAATGACTGTCTAAGAAAAATCAGCTTAATGATTTTTAAAGCAAAAATAGACTCTTTAAAAGATAAGAAAATAGGATTGAATTTTTGTATTGATAAAAACGTTTCCATTGGTGATGTTTTCTGTTATCTATCTGTACTATCTCAACATCGTAATTGTGTAGGAATAGTTTTTTCATACAATTTTATCTTCAATCCTGAATATTATCAACTCTCTCCAAATATCAGTTCTGAACTTCCTTAGATGATTTCTTGCAGCCCCAGGCTTACGCCAGGGCGCGTGCTGCCTGAATACTACAATGCTGGCGAGAAGGGGAAAATAGCTGAAGGCAAGTTCGATTTGAAGAAACTCAAAGAAGAGCAGAAGAGGAACACCTTGCTCCCGGCCCAAAAAGTGAATCAGGAATCATTCAAAACCAAGGTGCCCCTTTCATATCACGAACACTCCCCCGAGGCCGGATGCTCCCCCCATGCTGTGGGCATGGAACGCATCTCCTCCAACGCCGGGGAGCTCTCCCCGGAACTCCTCCAGCGCGCCGATCTCAACGCCTTCCACCACGGCGCCTCCACCCTGGTCAACAGAAACGCCTCCCAGATGGGGTCCCTGCGCCGCCGCAGGGGCATGGCCCTCTTCGCGGATGCCGGGGACCACTCCCGCCTGGCCCCTACATCTATTCCAATCCGGCAACGAGCGCTTCCTCATGGAAATCTCAGGGGACGCCCTGCGCGTCCTCTCTCCGAATTCCGGCGAAGAACTCGTGGAGGAACTCGCCTACACGGCCAACGAACTCAACCAGTACACCCGGATTGAAGAAAGTAGGGAAACGCCCTTCGTACCGCACTATGACTCCAACGGCAACCAGACATTGATCAAGACCGCAACGTATACAATGTGCCAGCCGGGACGGCAATACGGTGGTAGAATGCTGCTATGACTACCAGGGCTGTCGCTATATGAAGGAAGTAACCGTCAACGAAACAGTCACCAGCCATGAACGCTACCTGTATCGGGATTATTTGCAAGTAGCGGCCCTGGACATGCTCAACAGCCGGAACGTGGTCTGGAATCGGTGGCCACGCGGCCTCTGGCTCTGGTGCAGGATGCCTCTCTTTACTGCTATGGATGGGACATTCAACAAGAATGTGACGGAGGTGTTCGATGGGCAGGGAACTGTTGCGGCGGCTTACGACTACTCTCCCTATGGACAGGTTGCTTCCACGGGAGACCTTGTCCAGCCCGTGCAGTGGAGCAGCGAGATGAACGATGAAGAGTTAGAGCTGATCTATTGCAACTACTGTTCTTACAATCCTGCCGATGGCAGGTGGATCAATCATGACCCCATCGCTGAAGAAGGGGGATGGAATCTCTATCTTTCAAATGGTATAACATATTTATCGGATTATGTAGGGCTTAACAGATATATTACACATTTTGATATAGCAGGGTATGGAGGATCTGGAACAACAACACTACATGTTGGAGTAGCAGTAGATCAATGGATTGAAAAAGAGGGGAAATATATTAAGAATGGAATTGTAACATATGATTTTGCGGCTGTTTTAACAGAGAAAACGGGGTTTTGGTGTTCTGTTGGGAATATTCTGAATTGCATATCTTCTATTGTAATTGCAAAAGGAAAAATGGTATCATCAGAAGGTTTAAATCTTGAATCTCCCATTACAATGAATTCATCTCCATGCCAAGATATCGAGATGCTTTCTAAATTGAAGGAGGATGAAGCAGATCCGCCATTATATAACTTGATATTCAGTAGTTGTATAATATGGTCTAGTAATGCTGCAGCATATGGAATGGATAAACCAGGAATTGGGAAATGTTGCAATCCGGACGGAACAATATTTAAATCCAATGAATAAATTATCTAAAAATCCGTTAACATACATTTTAGTTTTTTTATTTTACTGTCATTATTTGCGATACATGACTATATGGTAGTATACTGTAAAATGCAAAATTTGATTGTAGACAGCGTATGGAAAAATATTCATATATTTATTATTTTTCTAATATTATTCTTTTATATATCTTTGTTATTTTTATCAAACAGAAAAGTAAGAAAGTGTATAATTATTAGCATTTTTATATTATTATTGTTTCTGTTTATGACATTAACGGTAGTTTGTATACCCTAATAAGTCTGGAATTATACTCGTATTTTTTTACTTATTATTTATATAAAAACAGATGAAAAAATTGCTTATCAAAAATTTTATGAGGCAGCGAAACGATATCAAACGCTGAAAAAAAAGACATATTCAAGTTGTTTTGAATTATGTCTGGCTATGGCAGAATATGCAAAGGTATTTTTAAAAAGTGATTTAGGAAAAGGAATGATTGAAATTTCTGCTAGATATTGTATTACACGTTGTAATAAAATGCACAAAGGATTAGATTGATAAAACATGAACCATATCATCAATATAGCTATATTCAGTGTTATGATTATAAATGTTGCCCAGGCACGGGATGATATAGCAACCTTGAAACAGATGGTTCAATCTATAGATTCATTTCAAGATTGCGATGTGATGAAATTTATAGATTCCAATCCGGATTTGAACGACATTGCAAGATTTGCGCAGATTCCATATTATCGGGATAGGTTTGAAGCGTGGAAGAATACTAAGACAGTTACCTCTGGTGTTATCAAATTTAAAAAAGACAATATAGCCGGGAGGTCCAATGATATTATTGGAATAGATAGGCAAACCAGAAAACCTGTTCCGAGTTTCTGTATGTTTGGCGGTCGAGATGCTGCAATTTACATATATCAAGTTTTAAAAATAGGGCAAACCATGTATTTGTGCCACCAATGGTATAATGAATCATGGAAGCCTGCCCATAATGAATGGGGAATGTCCAGCGTAATAATTAAACACGATTCTCCGCAAAACAGGGCCGTTATGTTTTTTTTGGATGAAGAAAGAAAACCATATTTCTTACCATGTGGCGTTGCTTCAATCTTGTATGAAAAAAAAGATCAGAAGATTGTATTAACATTTTTTGATCGAAAGAATCAGCTTGCTGAATTAAATAATGCAGGATACCGTATTTCTAAAATAGAAGCTTCATATGGCACTGATGACGTAACGTGTTATTTGAATGATGAAAGAATTGATATGCAATGGTTCAAAATGGGAAATTGGAGAGAAATGATGATTTATAATTTGTGGACTTACGGTAATGGAATCGACTGGAAGGACTGACGAGTTAATAAATTGTGCGATTCATGGACATCGTTTCAATTCTGAAATAGAAAGGAACAATGAAAATGGATTCCAATCAGTACATTCCCATCTCCTATGCCACTTTCAAAGCTCTGCACCGGAATAACATTTCGTGCTACAATATAATGCCCTTGGCAATCAGATCTTGGTCAAAACTTTAATAAGAGTCTGGATAGTCGTGCACAACGCTGTCAACCGGGCGATGAGTTTCACCAGCCAGGACGACAATATAGTGGTAGAATGCTGATATGACTACCAGGGCTGCCTCACATGAAGAAAGTAACCGTCAACGAAACAGTCACCAGCCATGAGCGCTACCTGTACCGCGGTTATTTGCAAATAGCGGCCCTGGACATGCTGGGCAACCGGAACGTGCTTCGGACACTATTATGGAATCCCTTGGAACCCATTTCCACGCGGCCTCTGGCTCTGGTGCAGGATGCCTCTCTTTACTGCTATGGATGGGACTTCAACAAGAATGTGACGGAGGTATTCGATGGGCAGGGAACTGTTGTGGCGGCTTATGACTACTCTCCCTATGGACAGGTTGCTTCCACGGGAGACCTCGTCCAGCCGGTGCAGTGGAGCAGCGAGATGAACTCTCCTTCACTTTCTTTCCTGCATGGGGAAACATGACGCACACGGCCTGATGAGGAACCCGGCGGAGCAATTCTTTCAGTTTCAAGTTCAGGGAATCCGTCAGCTCCGCATCATCCTGCAGGATGAGCACCCAGTCCTCCGTGCAGGAGGCAGCCTGCTCAATGGCGCGGCGCATGACCTGCTTGCACCCGGTCACGCGGCAGACGTATTCCGGAGCCTGTCTGAACCGTGCTACGCCATACGCTTCCCAATCATTCCGTTCTTCCGGAGGAATATCTTCCATGGCGGCGATGCGCACGCCATCCACCCATTCCCAGGCAAGCCCCTGAACGGAGAGACGCTGTGCCATGGTTTTGCGTTTTGGAGAATCTGGAAGACTGACTACGAGTATCTTGTACATTCCTAGGAATATGAGCCTGCGCCGCGGAAGTCAACAAATCCTACAGGTAATAAGGAAGATGCCCATGTCCTTCCCAGGCTTGCAACCCATGACCGTTTGATTAACAGCATGATTAGGAAAAACATAAGGATAAACATTTATTCCGTGTGCAAAGACATGCCGCGGGCGACGAAAAATGCTGCAGAATAAAACAATGCCGGCGACGATAAAAAAGAATGGGAAAAGGGCGCTTTTTCCATTAATATTTCCGTACCGTTTCCCCACTCTGCCCGCCCCCTCCGGAAACGGTATCCATTCTCCCTCCCATGCACCGCTTTTTTCTATCCTGGGACAAACCAGCCTGCCGCGCCGTGGCGGAACGCCTGCTTGCCGTGGAAATGGACTTCTACAAGCACGCGGTACTGGTTCCCACCCGTGAATCTGGCAGGCAGCTCAGGGAATTCCTGACGGCCTCCTGCCCCGGGAAAGCCGTGTTCCCTCCGCGCGTGCTTCCGGCGGACCAATTCATCCAGCCGGAAGAGGAGGAAAACGAAGCCACCCGCCTGGAGGAACTGGCGGCCTGGATGCAATCCCTTGGAGACGCCCCCCACCGGCTCTATCCGCGCCTGTTCCCCAAGCGCATGCCGGATGACTTCTCCAGCCTTCTGGACATGGCGGCGGCCCTCCAAGCCCTCAGCCATTCCATGCTGAACCAGGGCGTCACCTGCGGGCAGGCCGCGGACGCCTGCGCCGGCATGGACGAACGCTGGCCGGACCTGTCCCGCCTCTTTTCCCGGTGCGGCGAACATCTGGACGGATGGCAGCTCCGGAACCGGACGGAATCCTTTCTTCAGGCAGCCGCCCCTTCCCGCCTGGCGGCCACCCTGCTGGAAACGGGCGGTCAAATCATCGTCGCCTGCGTGCCGGACATCCCCCGGCCGCTGAAACACGCCCTCCGCCATGCGGAAGAACAGGGCATTCCCGTGCAAATATGGGTTCACGCTCCGGAAGAGGAACGGGACGCCTTTGACGATTGGGGCTGCCCCAGACCGGAAATTTGGGCTGAACGTGTCATCCCTGTACGCGAGGAACAAATCCGCGTAACACCGGGCCCCGGCAGTCTGGCCGCAGAGACGTGCCGCATCATCGCGCAAACGGCGGAATCCGGAAAAACGGACCTCGCCCTGGGCGTATGCGACCCGGACATGAACATAGCTCTGGATGCACGGCTCAGATCATACGGCTGGGGCTTGTACAACCCGGAAGGCAGGCCCTTTGCCGGAACAGGCATCATGGACCTGCTGCGCCACCTCCTGCTGGCCATGGAGGAAAACGGAAAAGCGCGGCCCGTGTTCAACCTCATGCGCTCTTCCCTGCTCTGCACCTCCCTGGGCATTCGGGACCAGCAATACTGCTGCGCCTCCCTGGACAGGGTGCGGCAAAAATACCTGCCAGAAACGGAGGAATACCTGGTCAAGCGCCTCCGTACCGACTATCCGGGCGCCATCCCGTCCGTGTGCAAAATTCTGGAATGGAGGGACTGCATGAAAGAGCCGGGACGGCTGGGAGAACGCCTGCTCGCGTGGCATCCGGCGCTGGCGGACGCCTATGGGGCGGATACGGAAGCGGCGGAAGTCTTCCATTCCTGCATCTCCGGCCTGGCCCGCCTCCAGAAAAAAAGCGGCCTCTTTTCCGCTCCGGCCACGGCCCTTCAATTGCTGATGCGGTGTCTCCACGCCGCCCGCGTCAAGAACGGCAGAAAGGAACACGCGGTGCTGGATGCGCTAGGGTGGATGGAACTCCATTTCCGCCCGGAAAAAAACCTCATCGTGACCGGACTGAATGAGGGCATTGTCCCGGAAGGAGGCATGGCGGACCAATTCATGCCGGAACCGCTCCGGGAATCCCTGGGCATGGACTCCTTTTCCCGGAAAAAGGCGCGGGACAGCTTCCTGCTCACGGCCCTGATCCACTCCCGGGAACGGGAAGGAAGCCTCTTCTTCATCCTGTCCCGGACGAGCAGCAGGAACGATCCCCTGACGCCTTCCTCCCTGCTGATGCGCTGTGCAGATGAAGAGCTGCCGCGCCGCGTGGAACTGCTCTTCCGTGAATGCTCCGCGCCGGAACCGCCGCTGCCCTACCGCCGCGGAGGCTGGCACATCCAGCCGGCGGAAGGCTGGAAAACGGCCACGGACATCACCTCCATGGCTCCCGGGTACCGGAACCCGTGGAAAGAACGGGAAAAACCCTTTTCCCCCACCACGCTGAAAAACTTCCTGGCCTGCCCCATGCGCTTCTGGGTGAGGGAGGCCCTGCACCTGAATGCGGACGAATTCCAGCCGGACAAGGAAGACATGGCCGCCAATGAACTGGGAACCATGCTTCACGACGTGCTGGAACAATTCTGCCGGCTTCACCCCTCCCTGGAAGACGGAATGACCACGGCCGCCCTGCAAAGGGAAATCGGGGAAATACTGGATGAAACATTCACGCGCCAGTATGGCAGCCGCCCTCTCATGCCCCTGCTCCTGCAGAAGCGCTCCATGGAACAGCGGCTGAATGTGTACGCGGAACAGCATTTGGAGGACCTCCGGAACGGATGGACATGCATCGCCTTTGAACAATCGGTGGAAAACTGGCGGCTGGAGGACTTCAGCATGAGGTTCCGCATTGACCGCATTGACCGCCACGCGGACGGCTCCCTGCGGGTCATTGACTACAAGACCGGCAAGACGGACTCCTGTGAAAAAAAGCACCTGGGGTCCATGAAGCGCCCGGATGCCCTGCCGCTGCTCTCCCCGGCCCTGCACCCTTACACCAGACGGCAGAAAAACGGAAAGGCGGTCCACTTCCGCTGGAAGGACCTGCAACTGCCCCTCTATGTCCTCTGGGCCATGGAAGAATACCGCGGCCGTCCTTCCGCCGCTTATTACGCACTTCCCGCCAATCCACTGCACATCGGCATCTCCGCATGGGACACGCTGCATGATCCCCAGCCTGGATGCGACATGTGCGCCCTGGAAAGCGCACGCTCCTGGATTCTGGAACTCATGCGCCTCATCCGCGAAGGGCGCGGCCTCATCACGGCGGAAGAACTGGGCTGGGATACCCCTTCCTATGACGTCTTCAAGGACCTTGTCTCCTCCAGCCATGAAACCCTTCAGGATCTGCTGGGACTGAACATCACGCCCCACCTGCCGTTCTGACATGTCCGCCCTGACCAACATCCTCATTTCCGCCTCGGCCGGCACGGGAAAAACCTACCAGCTCTCCCTGCGCTTCCTGGCCCTGCTGGCGCTGAACCGCGGCAGCCATCCGGAGCGGCTCATCGCCGTTACCTTCACCCGGAAAGCCGCCGGAGAATTCAAGGACCGCATTCTAACGGACCTGGCGGCCGGAGCCACGGACTCCGCAGGAGCCGCCCGCCTCAGGGACCGCCTCTGGACCGTCATCAAGGGCACTCCGGAAGAACCGGGGCTCTGGCCGCAGGCCGCGGAGGCCTGGAAGAAGGAACACCTTTGCCAGGAACGTTTCCGGCACATGCTCCGGCTGCTCGTCCAGCAGCTCTCCCGCCTCAACCTCTGCACCATTGACAGCCTGTTCGCTCAGATTGCCGCGACCAGCACCTTTGAACTGGGAGTCAGCGGATTCAGCATGATAGACACCACTGCGGAAAAACTTGCCCGCCGGGAAGCCCTGCTCACCCTGTACCGGGAATGTTCCCTGAACCCGGAACAGGAGCAAAGCTTTGAAGACGCCTTCCTTTCCGGAGCGGACTCCGACGCTGAAGCCGCGGACGCGGAAGACTCCATGACCCGCAGGCTCAACACCTACCATGAACTCTTCCTGGATGAGCCGGACGCCGGAAAATGGGGTAATCCCGCCACACTGGGCTTCACGCCGGAAGAACTTCTCCCTCCCGTTCCGCTGGAACGGTTCAACGCCGCGCTGCACGCCCTGATGGACCGGGCGCGGGACATGCCTGCGCCGGAAGGCAGGAACGGGGCAAAAAACAAGGAAATGTTCCTGCGCTTTCTGAACGGATTCTCGACATACGTCAAGCTGGGACGGTTGAAATTCCACGATACGGAAAAAAAACTCACCATGGAAGAGGCGCGGGAGAAATTCCGGGACTTCTGGTCTCCTCCCCTGGATGAACTTATTCAAAGCTGGCTGCGGATGGAAACTCTTCAGGCGCTGCACCGTACCCGCTCCACGCACGGCCTGATGCGCATCTTTGAGGACAAATACTCCGCCCTGGTCCGGAACAAGGGCAGATTCCTGTTCCACGACGTCACGCGCATGCTGGGGAACGGAGCCGTCACTCCGGAACTGAAAAGAGACCTCCAGTACCGCATGTACTGCCGCTACGACCACTGGATGCTGGACGAATTCCAGGACACCTCCCAGTCCCAGTGGCGCGTGATCAAGCCGTTCCTGGACGACCTGACAGACACCCGGGAGGAGCAGGAAGGCAGCATCTTCGTGGTGGGGGACCTCAAGCAAAGCGTGTACCAATGGCGGGGGGGGGACCCGGAACTTTTCCGCTCCGTCGCCGGGCAGCTCCATCTGGAGGAGCGCGGCATGGCCACCTCCTACCGCTCCGTGCAGCCCGTGCTGGACATGGTCAACGACATCTGCGACTACGCCCGGACGGCAGCGGACTGCGGACAGGCGGCGCTGGAACAGTGGGGGGACTACCCGTCCCACGTCTGCGCAGCCGCCCTGGCCTCCCGTACGGGATGCGCCCGTATCTGGCAGACACCCAGGACGGAGGAAACTTCCGCCAATGACCTGGTGTGCCAGGCCCTGGCCGATATTCTGGAACAGGCAAACGCCCTGCGGCGCGGCCTGGACGTCGCCGTTCTGGTCAGCACGAGAAACCAGGCCCTGATCGTCCGGGAATGGCTGACTTCCCACGGCTGGCCGGCGGAAGTGTGCGACGACGTGCCCGTGGGCCAGGACTCCCCACTGGGAAAAACCCTGCTGTCCTTCTTCCGGTGGCTTCTTTCTCCGGGGGACGCCTTTATCTCCGGGCTGCTTTCCCACTCCCCCCTCCATCCCCTCATCAATCCGGAGCGCAGGCCGGGCATGGACTGGAACGAATGGCATATGGTGCTGGAGCGCGAGGGATACGCCGCCGTCATGACGGAACTGGAAAAAAGAATGGCCCTGGCAGGGGTGGAACTGACGGACTTCCACCGGGACCGCCTCTCCGTCTGGATGAACGAGGCGGAACAGGTGGACGAACACGGCGCATCCCTGGACGAATGGATACGCCATATGGAAGACCTGACGCGCCGGGAGGATCCCTCCGGAGGAATCGTCCGCATCATGACCATCCATAAATCCAAGGGGCTCGGATTCGACATGGTCATCCTGCCCCAGATAGGCAAGGACGCCCCCTTTGCGGACAGCCGCCACTTGACCCACTTTGTGAAAAGGGACGGAAACGGCCTCGTTGAGGGTATCGTCATGGCCCCCTCCAAGCAGGTATACACCGCCGTCCCACAATTTCACGCCCTGTACGAATCATGGAAGGCGACACAGCAATTCGACGGATTCTGCAAACTCTACGTAGCGCTCACCCGCGCCAGGCGCGCCTGCCATATCATCCTGCCCGGCCGGGAAAGCAAGGGAGAACTCAAAACTGAATCCATGTGGAAAATCATCCGGTACGCCGCTCTGGCCGTTTCATGCGGTACGGAAGACACGCTGCCGGAATCGGGGGCGGAATGCCTCTACTCGCGGGGGGAACCGGAATGGTATGCGGAACTTCCCGAAACGGACATCCGGACCGGACTGGAAAACGTTCCCGAATGGCCCGTTCACAAGCCGCTTCTCAGGCAGCGCGTGTCCCCTTCCGGCCTGGCCATGGAAAACGACTTTTTCCGGAGCATGCAGAATGCCGCTCTGCGGGAATCGGCCGCATTCGGGTCGACCGTCCATGCCGTCTTTGAACGGATTACCCGTTGGAATCAGGAAGACAGGCCACACTGGGCCCTTCACCCCGCCACGGAGGCGGAACGCACCGTGGCGGCATGCTTGAATGTACCCGCCATCAGGGAACTCTTCATGCCGGCGGAAACGGCTATTGTCATGAAGGAGCAACGCATTGAAGCCATTGACGGGAATATCTGGATTTCCGGCGTTATTGACAGGCTGGTCATTGACGGCGATTCCGCCTGCATCGTGGACTTCAAGACGGACCATGCGGACACGGCGGAACAGCTCCGGGAACGCCACGGGGTTCAGCTACAAGCCTACGCCCGCATCGTTTCCAAAATAACCGGCATCCCCACCAGCCACATTAGGCGTGTGATTGTTTCAACGCACTTGAAAACAGTTATTTCGGCATAGGTACTCTGGACGAAAAAACAGCCGCCGACAGAAAGAGGGGCTGCCCTTCCCGGCCATCATCTTCACGGTCTCTCCATTCCCTTCCGAAACAGGCGGTTCTTATCAATGCGGCGGGTACCTGCCAGCAGAAACGTATCAATTTGCTCATGCTGCTAAAAAGGATAGTTGATGAATCCTTTCAATGCCGGGCTCCATCCGGAGGGGAGTCCCATGCGCGTACGGCAATTGTATTACAGTCAAATGGCGATGCCGCATGAACTTCCCATCATCCGGCAAAATCGTGGCCCCCGTGTCAACGCATCCGCCACGTTTCACACAAAACTCCATGCGCCGGACACGTCATGCAGCCATTTCTCCGGGTCTCAATCCTGCTCCCCGGAACTTTCAAAACAACACCGGGACGAGGGTTCCCGGTCGCCGCATATATCCACACGGATGCTTTCAATCCCCAGGTAACGCGCTACCGAGCTGTTGATAAACTCATCCGGATCTGCGCTGCACATCCGCCACATGACGGAAACGTAAGGAGCCAGCGGAACCGGTTCGTACGGAGGAACCACAATGCTTCTTTTCCCCTCCGCCAACTCATGACGAATGAGGGCTTTCCTCTCCTCGCACTGGCGGTGGATGCGCGGAAAGGCGTCCAGATACCCGGCACATACCCACAGGGCCAGCCCTCCGGCCGCCGCCAGGATGCAGGCGGGAACCCAGGGCCTGGGCGCCCGGTCCATCCACACGCCGTACAATCCGAGCACGCCCGTCATCATCAGGACAGTGGCGGAAAACATGGCATGCCATGCCGGAACAACGCGCACGAAAAAGCTGACGGCCATGGCATGGGCCACCAGAATGAACAGCAGGCTGGCGGAAACACGGCGCCCCGCCGTCCCACTCCATACACGCCGCCCCTGCCGCCACGCGAGCAAGGCCAGGGCCAGTGCGGCGACGGCAAGCAGAACCTTCGGCAACCGCATGAACTCGTAAAAGGCATTCAACAATTCAGGAATGGAACCGAAGCGTTCTCCCCAGGACTGAAGAACGGCCGCCCCGCCTGCAGTCTCCGAATGCAGGCGGGCCGTATTGCCGGGCGCCAGCAGAAGGCAGGCTCCCCCTATGGCATGGGCGGCCCATCCCGCAAAAAACCACCGGGGCAGGCTGCGCCCCTTCCAACGGGCATGCAGCCAGAACAAAAACAGCATGCCCAGGGAAGCCGGGACCTGGTTCTCATTAGTCATTCCGGCGGCAAACCCTGCCACGCCAATCCAGAACCAGGAAAAAGGCCTGTCCTGAATCCGGGAACTTTCCGCCCACAAGCCACGGTACAGGCACAGAAATCCCAACCATACGGCGGCCGCCCAGGCGTAATTCGTCCCTCCGGACAGCCAGAACATCGTGATACCCGGCCTGGAAGAAGAAGTCAGAAGCAGCAGCCCCCCCACAGTAAACAGCAGCACGTCCCGCCAGTCTCCAGGACGTACCCGCCTCCCCCGCGCCAGATAAAACATCATCAGCGCCAGGGAAAGAACCACAAACGGATTAACCAGGCAAAACAACCACTTCCCGGCCGTCGCGGTAAAAATAGCCAAAAACTCCCCCAGCCTGGGATTCCAGTTCAAGTAGGACCACCAGCAACGTTCCAGCACTGGCCAGAAGGAAAGGCGGTGCTGCGCCCCAAAGACGGAATGCATGAAACTGTCCCCGGTAAACGGAGTCCACCAGGTCAGGAGCATGGCATAAACCAGGAACGCCAGCACCACGCACCGGAACAGGACACGCACAGCAAAGGAACCCTTCATACCAGAAAGCCGGGAACCGCAGCCCCCCGGCCAGAGGGAAATTAATCCGTTACGGCCCTGAACACCGGATCAGGCAGTTTGGAAGGCTTCTTGCCGAAAAACTCTCCCACATCCTTGAACGTCACGAACAGGAAAAAGCCCATCAGCAAGAAGACGAACCCGAACTGGACGAACTCCAGCACCTTCACATTCAGAGGACGCCGGAAAATCAGCTCAATCGTATTCATCACCACGTGGCCTCCGTCCACCACGGGAAGGGGCAGGATATTCAGAATGGCCAGGTTCACGTTCAGCACCACGGAAAACCACAGTGCCAGCTTCCACCCTTCATCCAGGGAAAACATCCTGTAAAACTGGTTGGCGATTCCTACGGGACCGGAAAGATGCTCCACGCCCACGTTGCTGCCGGGCGCAACAACTTTCGCCAGGGTATCCCCCATCCATTTCAGGCTCTGCCTGATCTGGGCCCACGGCGTAGGATGCACGGTCACATCGCGGCCTACGGCGCTTAAATCCCAGACCACCCCCAGGATGGGCTGGGCGCCCTTCAGCAGGGAGCCGTCCTGGCTGTTATGCCAATTCTCAGGCAGCCTTCCCTGCACGGTCACCTGGCGCACGGTTCCATCCTTGCCCGTTACATCCAGCATCAGGGGTTCTCCCTTCTTCAACGGAACATCCAGAGCGGACGGATTCCAGACATGCACGCCGTTGACGGCGGTGATGGAATCCCCCGCCTTCAAGCCGGCCTGGGCCGCAGGGGAATTGGGCAGAACTTCCCCCACCACGCAGGGAATGGCCTGCATCAGCCCCACCTGGCGCATGCCGGAACGCTGCCACCACTCCGTTTCCGGAATCCTGAACCCGCAGGCGATATCCAGCTCGCCCGGCGTTCCGGGCCTTTGAATCGTGAACGTCACCTTGTCCTTTTCTCCCAGCATGATCAGCTCGCGCACGCCTTCCATGTTGCCCGCCCACTTGGTCACAGGGCGGCCGTCCACCTTCACGATCTTGTCGCCGGGCAGAATGCCGGCCTGGGCGGCGGGACTGTCCGGCGCCACGAATCCGACGGTGGTTACGCCCATCTCAAAATCCGGCTTGCCCACCAGCCAGACGGCTACGGCAAAAAGCACGGCCAGCAGGAAGGAAGCGACGGGTCCGGCGGCGGCCACAATAATCTTGTCCAGCGGCTTGACGGGCTTCAAATCCTTGGGAAGTTCCACGGACCCTTCAATGGCCTCCATGGGAGCCATCTGCGGCAGGGACACGAAGCCCCCCGCCGGAATCCAGCCCAGCCCCCACTGAACGCCGTTGATGGTCTTCTTCCAAATGGGACGGCCGAACCAGATCTGGAACCTGTCCACATAAAGGCCGCGCCAGCGCGCGGCAAAAAAATGCCCCAGTTCATGAACGAAAATCATGAAATTGAACAACATCACCACACCAAAAATAATGGCGGCGGTCGTAAGAATAGAAAGAACGCTATCCATGATAGTAAGTAAAAAATAAAATATACCAGGCCGCGCTTCCGCTCAAGCGGCAACCATGCCATACGGAAAAACGCGGAAGGCCGGCAGCCATGACGCCTCACGGCATTTTCCTGCCGGTCTTCTGCAGAACCGGACCTCCCAGTCCGATCATGTCATCCACCGGCACGTCCACCATCTTCACGCCTGTCCTGTACTTCATCCGTATCCGCAGGCTTTTCACCTCCTCCGCGTTCCTGATCTCAAAGTTCTGGTACCAGCTCTGTTTCTTTTCCTGAGACCCCCATGTGATCAAATTCGCTCTCTTTTCAGGTCCGGCGTTTTCCCAAATCCTCCCTTTGCCGTCCACCAGTTCAAACCTCTCCAGGTCAAACGGAGCCCCTTCCACTTCCAGGAAAACGGAGACCGCTATGAACCCTTTTTTCAACTCCTTCACATCTTGCAGCTTCAAACGGCAGAAAGGAGCCTCCCCCGCGCCTGCTACATCCCGCTCCCCTTCTCCGGTATTCTCCGTTCCCGGTACCGGAAACTGCAATTCCGCTCTTTCCATCAAGGGTAATTCATAAACAGGACTTTCCTGCATGGCGGCTACGGGCAAGCGCAGCGTTCCCCTCACACGCAGCCATTCCGCTCCGGGTGAAGCCAGGCTCAAACACTTGCCGTCCACTCCAATCACCCCGTTTCCCCCTCTGCCCCTCCAATGACTTAGGTGGTACAGGTCAAACACGGCCGGAGCCAGCGTACGCCCGGTGGAATCCGTCACTTCCAGACTCTGCTCTTTCAAATCACACCTTCTGCCGAAAACCGCAGGAGCCTTCGTCTTCGCTTCAATAAAAAATACCATTTGTCTCTGATCAGCGGCATCGGCAAATATTTCATCACTACCCAGCAGGAAACCTGCCAGTTCCGCCGTTGCAGGCCTTTCTCCATTTGCCGCCCGAATACAGGCGGCATTCGTCACCGGAGGCTTTTCCGGTCTCTCTTCAACGGGATCCTTTCCATTCCCCTCCCTGACAAGGCCCGCCAGGGACATCCTGCTGTCCATCAGTGCTTTGCACCTCCGCAAATTCTGTGAATGCCTGACCAGCACCCGCAATTCCCCTTCCTCCACAGGATTGATATCCCAGCTTCCTCCCAACCTTCCACATTCCCAATCCTCTGATACTGCAAGCGGTATTCCGTCCGTTGTCTGCAGCTCCATGCCGCGAATGCTCAGCGGAACATCCGCTTCCACTTCCAGCCTCAACAACTTTTTACCTCTTCTCAATTCCGCTTCGGCAGGCAGGGCATCCCGGTACTCGCTCACCACAATCCTTGCCTCCACGTCCTCTGCGCTGCCGTCCTTCCCCAAACCACCTCCCTTCAATACAAGCGGAGAGGAAGCCCCCTCCACCAGTTTTACCATTACCGGGTCGGCCTCGGCCTCCTCCCGGGAGACGGCAAACGAAACTTCTCCTTTCATCCTCACCCATTGCGCTCCGGCAGACGGCATCCAGCCCAGGGCCTCCACAATCAAAACGCTTTTGTCGTCAGAAGTCAAAAAATGGCACTTCATATCCGGAACCTTCATATCCGGAGCCGTCTTCCCTTTGGAATCCTCCATCCTCACTCGTACTGACTTGTCCTCACACCAGTCTATTTTCCAGCCGGGAGCATGGGATACGGCCCAACACGGAATCATATTCCAATTTTTCTTCGTATCTTTATCCCAAATATTCTTTGCCACACTCAAAGTCTCCAATGTCAATTGCAAAGACGGCAGAGAAACATCTTCATCAGCCGGAGGGGAACACAAACCGGAAAAACCGGTCACGGCAGACAGTAACAGCAGAATGGATTTTTTCATCACAGGATAGGTTGAATATAAAAATTCAGAAATCGTAATATAAACAGCAACAACATATTCCATCAAAGAAAAGACCGCGTTTTTTTCCAGAATCTCAGGCAGTCCGGAACCTTGAAGCGGAAGGCGCCGTAATAATTGGATATCTCTCCATCACGGCTGCTTTACGGCAAAAGTCTGCGGCAGAAGACCTCCAAGTCCGATTTTACAATCCACGGGCACATCCACCGTTTCCATATCGGCCTTGTACTTCAGACGCACCCGGAGTTTTTCCATGCCGGCGGCATTCCCGATTTTAAAATTATGGTTCCAAGACCTCTTTTGATCTTTGGGACTGAATGAACGTCCGGTTCCGGCAGACTCAATGTTTTTCAGGGGAACACCGTTGCCGTCCACCAATTCAAAACACTCCAGGTCAAACGGCACGCCTTCCACTTCCAGAGCAACCGTTACCTGCACGCCTCCATGTTCCTTCTCCTCCACGTTTGCCAGGCTCAACAGGCAATTAGCGGTATCCCCCACAGCCGCCACATCATGGACATTCTCACCGTCATCAGCCCTCCCCGGCACGGGAATCTGCAATTCCGCCTCTTTCTGCAGCGGCAATTCATACACGGGACCATCCCGCACGACGGCTACAGGCACGCGCAAGGTTCCTTGGACACGCAGCCATTCCGCTCCTGGAGAAGCCAGTCCTGAACATTCGCCGGAAAATCTGCTCCATGTCATCCCTTCCTCTCCGGCCCCGGAAGACAGCCATGTCAGGTCAAACACGGCCTGGCCCACTACATGCCCCAGGGAATCAGACACCTCCAAACTTTGTTTCTCCACATCGGCACGGTCTCCGAAAACAGCAGGCTGTTTTACTGCCAGATCAAGATCCATCCATATGGAATCGGCCCCGGACGCCGACACATCCCGGCTTCCAACACTTAAAAGGGACAGCCAGGCCGAAACCTTTTCTCCCTCCGTTTTAACAACGCCGGAAAAAGGCTTGGCGGCATCATCCGAAGCTGGCGGCCTTTTAGAGGAAGACTCGCATTTGCCGTCGAACTCCTTGATTTCCTTCCCCTCAAACAATCCGGACAGAGATGCCTTGTGGTCAATCAAAATCCTGTGTCTCCTCAAGCCCTGCGAATACCTGACTGACACTTGTAATTCACCCTCCTCCACAGGATCAATATCCCATGCCCGAACCGTTGTTTTGGAACGCCAGCCCATCGGTTCCGGCTGTTCCGGAAATGTTTCGTCGCGGTCAACATCAAAGTCCAGCAAAAAATCAATAATTCCTCCCAGCGCCAGCACTTTTATCATACTTAGGTCACTCTCTCCCGTCATTACCGGCATTCCTTCTACTGTCTGCAACTCAATATCGCAAATGCCTACCGGCGCCTCCGATACTACTTTCAGAATCAACTTCTTTTTTTTCCTCTCCTTTCCGGAATGCTCCCCACCATAGTAATCCACCACCACCATGTCCGCCTTTACATCCTCTGCCCGGCCATCCTTCCCCATTCCCGCATCTTCCAGCACCAGAGGCACGGAAGCCCCCTTCGCCAGCTTTACCCTGACGGGCTCCGTCACGGCCTCCCGGCAGGAAATGACAACCGGAAGCTCCCCCTTCGCTTCCACCCACTGCGCCCCGGCGGACGGCAGCCATTCAGGAACATCCATACGTCCGAAAATCCTGTCCTCAAGATTTAAGAACATGCTCTTCACATCCGGAGCCTTCCGGCCCACGGAATCCTTCAGGGTCACACGGACCGGTTCATCATGGCAGCAATAAATTTCCCAACCTGGTGCCTGCGGCACCAGCCATCCCAGCAGTACGTTCCAACCTTTCTCACGATCCGCCGGGCGGCGTTTTCCCTTCAAAACCATCTGCTTCAACTCCAGGCGCAATGGAGGCGGTGAAATTTCCTCCCCGGGAGAAAGGGAACCCAAACCGGAAAAACCGGTCGCAACAGACAGCAGGAGAGCAGGTATCTTCATGATGGTAAAAGCGTACGATAGTTTATTGTAAAAAATTATAAGCCGATAAAAATAAGATATTTTCTATAATAACGGACCTCCCGGGCCGATGGTGCAATCCACGGGCACGGCCACCGTTTCCGCATCCGCCCTGTACTTCAGCCGCACATGCAGCCTTTCCGTGTCCGCGCCTCCCTTAAACTTGAACCTTTGGAGCCAGAACCGCTCCTGTCCCAAAGGCCCCATGGAGGCGCCGCCACCGGCAAATACGGCGTTTTTCAAAGGCAATCCCTTGTCATCCACCACTTCAAAACACTCCAGGTCAAACGGCACGCCTTCCACTTTCAGAGAAACCTGCGCATGCAAATCCCCGTTTCCCTGTTCTCTCACGCCTTCCAGTTTCAACCGACAGACGGGCACGTCTCCGGCAACAGCTACATCGTCCCCCTCTTCTCCGGAATCGGACATTCCCGGCACGGGAATCTGCAGTTCCGCCCCTTTCTGCAGCGGCAATTCGTAGACGGGACTTTCCCGTTTGACGCCCACAGGCACGTGCAGCGTTCCCCTGATGCGTATCCATTCCGCTCCGGGTGAAGCCGGCTCCGGACTTGTGCCGCAAAGGGATATCATCGCCTGCCCCTTCTCCAGGTTCCAAGACTTCAACCATGTCAGGTCAAACATGGCCGGGGATAACACACGCCCTGTAGAATCGGTCACTTCCAGGCTCTGTTCCCTCATATCGGCTCCTCCCCCGAAAACCGCCGCAGTCTTTGATGTCAGTTCAATCTCAAAAACCATCTGCATGACATCCTCGCCAGCCTCCTCTGCATCCACTCTCTCCACAATCAATCGAGTCACTTCCGCCTCAACAGATGGGCGGCTCTCGTCGACCGGAAGCCCACCTTCAGAAGAAGAAATCCCGCCGGATTTCATGGCTGAATACCCCGTTTCAGAAAACCCGCTGCCAGGACCGCGCCCCTTTCCGGTCTTCCCTTCACGGAAACCGGCCAGTGACGCCCTGCCATCAATCAGAGCCTTGCACCGCTGCAGGTGTTGCGAATACCGGACGGCCACTTGAAGCTTCCCTTCCATCACAGGATCAATCTTCCATTCTCTGCCCAGCGTGCTCCATCCACACATCTCTGCCGCCACCGGCGTTCCATCCACTGCCTGCAATACAAAATCACGGATGCCCAGCGGTTCATCAGCGTCCACTTCCACCTCCAGCATTTTCTTATTCTCCCCTTCCCATTCCCTGCCCAGCGCGGCATCCCCGTATTTCCGTATGACCAGCTTTACCCTCACATCCCGCGCCTTTCCGTCCTTCCCGATGCCTGCACCTTTCAAGACCAAAGGCACGGAAGCGCCTTTCTCAAGTTTTAACGCCACAGGCTCCGACACGGCCTCCCGGCAGGAAATGACAAGCGGAAGCTCCCCCTTCACTTCCACCCACTGCGTCCCGGCGGACGGCAGCCAATCCTGGGGTTCCACAAGCAAATGAGCAGTCTTGCGGTCAAAACTACTGGAATAACATTTAGCCCTGGAAGCCTTCCGGCCTGTGGAATCCTCCACTGCCACGCCCATCAGCTCATCCCCCACCCAATCGATCTCCCAGCCGGACGGAACAGCAACAACACCCCCCAGCCTCATCCTCCAATTCCGTTCCGGATCATCCTCCGGATGCTCCCGGCCCACCTCCAGCTTCTTCCACGCTACCTGCAGGGATGGAACCAAATCATCTTCACCAGGCGGCAAGGAACACAAGCCGAATCCACCGGCCACGGCAGCCAATGACAGCAGAGAGAGAAACTTCATCATAGGATATGTTGGAGTGTTAACACAAATACTTTGATGCACAAGAAGAAATAACATTTTTCATAAAGAAGGGTACCGTGCATACAAGAAAAAAATGCACGCAAATCTTCCGCCCTCAGCACCCCAATAAATAAAAAAGCTCACGGAGGGCAATCATGAAATTAAACGTCCTCATGACATGGAACACCATCAAAACGGCTGCAAATGGAAAATATATGAAAAACAATCATAAAATATTATATATGAAACATTTATAACATTGAATAATACTTTTGTTCAATCAACTTTGATCGAAAAACTATTGATGATGATTCCGGACAATAACAAAAGAGGCAATAACAGCCCGGAACGGCTTGTCCCATGCTCTCCGTTTCAGCCATTCCGATAGCCGGATTCAAATCTTGTACTCTCTTCCGGTCTGAATTCAGGAAAACTGGAAAATGCGCCTGCTGTAAGAAACGCAGGAAAAACAGAGGAAGGAAGAGGATTGCGAAAAGAGGAAGGAAAGCGGAACAGAAGCAGACGGCAAATGAAAAACATGACCGTTCATTCTCCATCATCCGCCAGCCGGGAAGGATACCCTGTGCCTCTGCCTCTAAAACAGGGAATGCACCGGAAAAAACACAGGCTGCAAGGATGCGGAAATGTCCACGGGCGCCATGAAGTACAGCACGGACCAAGCCGGAAATGGCCAATCTCCGTTAAACAGACTGCCCTTTTCCCTGGCCGTCAGACTGCACAAGGCATCCAACAGGGGCCCTGGCCCACAAGACATCCGAACTCCTGCCCTTTCCCGGTACAGGCAAACACCAACGGACACAATACTTCTCCCGGCAGGTGAAAAGCTGAAGAAAAAGATGAATATACCGGACACCGCCGGACAAATATCCGGAACCACGGCCCGGTTGCACCATGAACAGCCGCAGCCATCTCCGTTATATAAACAAAACCAGCCCCGGAGATAAACTCCGGGGCTGGTCTGCTAATGTTCGTTGAACTGCGGGCTCTGCTGCGTCTTAAGCGCGGAGAGCGGCGCCGTCCTTGGCTTCAATGGCCTTCTTGGCTTGCGCGAAGATGGCGTCGAAAGCCTTTTCGTCGGAGACGGCCAAATCGGCAAGAACCTTGCGGTCCAGGTCGATGTCGGCGGCTTTCAGGCCTTCCATAAAGCGGGAATAGGTCAGACCGCGGTCACGCACGGCAGCGGAAATACGGGCGATCCAGAGACGGCGGAACTGCCCCTTCCTTCTCTTGCGGTCACGGTATTCATACTGCCAAGCTTTATAAACAGCATCCTTGGCGTAGCGGAAGAGTTTGCTGCGGAAACCGCGGAAACCCTTGGCACGCAAAAGAATGCGCTTACGGCGCTTGCGGGAGGCCGGTCCATTAGTGGCACGTGGCATAGCTTATTTCTATTTCTATCTTGAACAGACTGTTCTTCCTCACCTCCCTGCAGTCTCGCCTGTTCTTTATCTTCCTCTTCGGAAGAAGGCTGCATGAAGGCCCCCCGTTCAGCGGGAGGAAAGCTCGGCGTTGGTCGAGCGTTTTCGCGGTTCAGGCGAAAGGCAGGTTCTGCTTGACTGCCCAGACTTGCGTTTCATCCACCAGAGCCACCTTGCCAAGCTGACGCTTGCGCTTGCTGGACTTCTTCTGGAGGATGTGGCGCTTGCCCTGTTTGCGGCGCAGTACCTTGCCCGTGCCGGTAACCTTGAAACGCTTGGCGACTGCCTTGCGGGTTTTGTTGATACCACCTTTGCGGGTCATGGTGGAAGGAGTATAGGCGCCAATCCGTCCTTGGCAAGTGGAAAATGACGCAGACTCTTTTTTCCGGGCAAATGTCCTCCCTCCTCTACCAACTCCCGGTCATGCGGAAGGCAGGGAAATAACGCTTTCTCCTTTCGGTACAGAATAAGAAACATCATTGACATAAAGCGTATAAGGAACATTGCTCCGCACCGTAATGCTCTTCTTCCCGTCAAAAACAATATCCGTTGTAACAGGGCCAAAAATCAGCCGGCAAATGCCATGCCTTCCCTTCTCCGGGCGCAGCCGCCAACGCACCTGTCGCCGTTCGGCACTGATTTCATGAAAGCCGAGCACGTTCTCAATAAACAGGGAAATGGGTCCCAGGGCGGACCAGCCGCAGAAATCCTGCCTGACGCGCCGGCCATGTTCCACGGAAGGCCGGTTGGCGGAAGGACTGTAACACTCCCAGATCGTATGAGGAACGACCTCATGATAAGTCCTAAGCTGTTGCATCAGAACCTTTTCCGCCAGATCATCCGCCAAGTCGGCATACCCGTAGTCTTCCAGGGCCTTGGTCGCCATATACGCCGTAGGAAGCCAGACGGCCCCGCGCCAGTAATTGCCGGTCTCTTCATCAAAATCCCTGTCGCTCCGGGCCAAAGAGGGCCATGGGAACTCTCCTCCGAACCCGTCGGCCTTCCTCACATGCTCCACCATGCGGGCGGCCTGTTCCGGGGAAGCGGCTCCAGCAAACAGAGGCCAGAAGGAGGCGATCGTCTTCACGCGGCACGGCTTCTTCGTAACGACGTCCACATCATAATAAAACCCGTCCTCCTCATCCCAATACAACTCGTTAATCTTCCGGACCAGGGCCTTATACTCCCCTTCCCATTCCCGGGCTTCCTCCTTCTTCCCCAGGGAGGAATACAAACTGCTGATACAGCGGGCGGCCAGCGCTTGCTGGGAAATGGCGTCCACCCAAAGAATCCTGTCGTAGCCGCCGGAATCCCGCCCGCGCGGCGTATTATCCATTCCGCTGGCTCTTCCCGTCCAGGTAAACCCGTCCTTCCCTACCGCTCCGAGGTAAACGGGATTGCTGCTGTAAGGCGCCCGTTCCCCTTTGGGCGCCGTATTGAACCAGCGGAAATGCCGCTGGAGAAACTGCTCCCGGAGAAGAACTCCTTCCACCCTGGCCTTGTCTCCTGAAAACCGGTAATTCTCCCATTCCAGCCATGCAAAAAGGGGAGGATTGTCCCTCATGTGAATGCGCAGAGGCGTAGAAACGCCCCGGTACATGGGAAAATAAAAATTATCCAGGCTCTCCTTGCCGGGGAAGGACTTGGGCGCATACTTGGAAAACAGGGCCATGAAACAGGTGTCCCAAATCCAGACATCCGTTTCGTAGCAATTCTCGTCCAGATAGGGGGAGGCAGGCAGCCCCTCCGGGCCCCTTCTGACCCTTTCTGCGGCTATCTCCCACGTTTTTTTATACAAATCAACCAATTCGGCATCCGGATAAACGGGAAGAGGAATCTCCTCCCTCCACGCCGTCGCGACCGTATCCGCATGGGGAGCTGCCGTGGAAAAGGGAGCCGTAGCTATCGTCCCCGCCGCCACAAACGCGAGCAGACAGGAAAAATTGACGTAAACAAGGGAGACACGCATAAAAGACTATACGTCCTCTGGACAGGAATTCATTCACCTGTTTTCCCTTCATCCGCGCTCAACGGAAGGGAAAACCGTCCGGAATGCGGCCTGAAAATCACTTTCCTCAGCGGCCTTCCCTCAACTGCCGTATTTCATCCCGGATCAAGGCCGCGCGTTCGAACTCCAGATGGGAGGCGGCCTCTTTCATCTCCGCCTCCAGCTTGGCAACACGGTCTTCCAGGCCATAAGGAGCCTCGTTTTCCGCCACGCGGAAAGACTCTTCATCCTCTTCCGAATACAGCTTCAACTGGCCCTGTTCCGACCGGCTCACGGTCTGGGGAACAATACCGTGTTCGCGATTGTACTCTTCCTGAATTCCCCGGCGGTAATCGGTCAGTTCAATCAGGCGCTTGATGGAATCCGTCATCACGTCCGCAAACAGCACGCATTCCCCATGCACATGGCGCGCCGCGCGGCCCGCCGTCTGCACCAGGGACGTTTCATTGCGCAGGAACCCTTCCTTGTCCGCATCCAGAATGCACACGAGGGACACTTCCGGCAGGTCCAGGCCTTCCCGGAGCAGGTTGATGCCCACCAGCACGTCTATCTTCTGGGCACGCAGGGCGCGCAGGATTTCCACACGCTCAATGGCGTCCACATCCGCATGAATATAGGAAACCTTCAGGCCCACGCCCCTCAGGTAATCCGTCAAATCCTCCGCCGTCTTCTTGGTCAGCGTCGTCACCAGAACGCGCTCATGCTTGGAAACGCGTTCGTTGCACAGAGCGATCGTCTCGTCGATCTGCCCTTTCAGCGGGCGTATGGTAATCTTCGGTTCCACCAGCCCCGTGGGACGGATAATCTGCTCCACAATAAGCGGCGTGGAGCGCTTGGTGGGATCAAACTGCTCCACGGGCTGGGAGGAAGGGCTGGGACTGACGCGTATCTCCTTGGGGGAGGAAAACAAAATCCCCTTGAAGCCTTCCGGAGCCTTCTCCCCGGAGCGGGCGGCGCGCTTGACGGGAATGTAAGTCTTGTTATCCGCACGGCAGTTGATCAACTCAAACGGTCCTGGCGTGGCGGAAGCATACACGATCTGGTTCTGCCTCTCCATGAACTCATGGAACTTCAACGGCCTGTTGTCCAGGGCGCTGGGCAGGCGGAAACCGTGATCCACCAGAATATTCTTGCGGCTGCGGTCTCCCTCGTACATGCCGCCTATCTGGGGCACGGCCGCGTGGCTCTCGTCAATCAGGGTCAGGGAATCCTTGGGAAAGAAATCAAGCAGCGTGGAAGGAGCGCTGCCCGGCAGGCGTCCGGACAAATGGCGGGAATAATTCTCAATCCCCTTGCAGAACCCCAGCTCCTCGATCAATTCCAAATCGTAATCCGTGCGCAGCTTCAGCCGCTGCGCCTCCAGCAGGCGCCCCTCCTTCTCAAACCAGGCAACGCGGTCGGCCAGCTCCTGGCGGATGGCCTTCAACGCCGCGGCCCGCTTCTCCGGAGCGGCCACATACTGCTTGGCCGGGAAAAACGTATAGCTCCCCAGCCGTTCACGCACGCGGCCGGACACGGAATCTATCAGGGAAACCCGTTCCACCTCGTCGCCGAAAAACTCCACGCGGATAGCCTCCCCCTCGGAATAGGCGGGAAAAACCTCCACCACCTCGCCGCGCACGCGGAACGTGCCGCGGAGGAAATCGAAATCCTGCCGTTCGAACAGGCGTTCCACCAACTGGCGCAGGAACACGTCCCGGTCCATGATATCCCCCTCCCGGATGCGAAGGGTCAGGTTTCGGTAATCCTCCGGAGTGGACAAGCCGTAAATGCAGGAGACGGACGCCACCACGATCACGTCCCTGCGGGTCATCAGGGAATTCATCGCGTTCAGACTCAGGCGGTCCAGCTCGTCGTTAATGGCGGAATCCTTCTCAATATAAGTATCCGTGCTGGCGATATACGCCTCTGGCTGGTAATAATCGAAGTAGGAGACGTAATAATCCACCGCGTTATTCGGGAAAAAACTCTTCAATTCCGAATGAAGCTGGGCCGCGAGCGTCTTATTGTGGGAAATCACCAGCGTGGGCCTGTTCATCCGGGCGATCAGATTCGCCATCGTAAACGTCTTGCCGCTCCCCGTCACGCCCAGCAGGGCCTGATGCTTGTTGCCGGCCTCCAGAGACTTGAGAAGCTTGCCGATAGCCTGCTCCTGGTCCCCGGACGGCTTGAAGGAGGAATTCAATTCAAAAGACGACATACGTGATGCCTCCAGTATAATGCCCCCCCTGCTCCGGGCTAGGACAATGTTTGACAATTCCCCCCGGCTGACCCAGTATATGCGGCATGTACATCCCCACGCAGGAAGAACGGTACGCGAAAAAAGGACTCCTGTCCCTCATTCTGTGCGTCGTGGTCCCCTCCTGCCTGTACCTCTCCCTCCTCTCCGAACAACTGAACATGGTGCGCGGCCACGAATGGGAGGCCATCATGAAAATCTTCCTGGCGTTCTCCTATCCTCTGGCCGCCCTCTTCGCCATGATGGGCGTCTCCTTCTTCTGGTGGGCCGTAGGCATCTCCGCGGCCGTTCATGGCGGCATCATCGCCTGGCTGAAAATGACGCCGCGCCTGGCGCCCAAGCAGGCGATCTGTGCGGCGCTCTGCCTGGGAATGCTGGACTTCCTCTTGGTGAAGCTCTTTCCGTTCCCGGCGGGAATCCTCAATTGACCTTCCTGAGCCGGAAAAACAGCCTCCGTCTTTATCCCTCCTTTTTGGACAGGGCGATAATCTGTTTTTTAATCTCGCGGCTTGTTTTCTTGGAATCGGCCTTGTATGCCTCATAAGTGAAGCACTGCGCCCGGCCTCCGTCCGTGTCGGTCAGCACCAGCTTGGGATAATACTTCCCTTGCTTCAGGGCAGTCTTCACGGCATCGCTTATGCCGGACTTTTTTCCGTCCTTCACCGGCAGGTAAACCAGCACGCAGCGGCGCCCCACGGCCTCAAGAAACCCCTCGGACGCGCCTGAAGCCAGGGGACAGGTGGTGGCCGTATTCGTGTAAAGGTACGCCACAGGCTTCTTCTGCTCGCGGGCAGTCTTCAGCGCTTCCTCCAGCCGATCCGTGGTAAAGGAACCTTTTGGCAGTTTCACGTCCGCCCATGCCTGGGACAGGACAGACAGGGAGCAGACGGTCAACAGGGTAATTAACTTTTTCATCGGCTTTCACTATAAGAAGCTTCCAATCAATGTCAAAGAAAAAGCCGCCTGTTTAGCCTTGAACGCCGGAACGGGACATGGCAGAGTACGCCCACGCATTCGTCGCGCCTGTGGCGAAATTGGTAGACGCGCCAGACTTAGGATCTGGTGCCGAAAGGCGTACAGGTTCGAGTCCTGCCAGGCGCACCATTTTTCCTTTCCGGCTCATCTTCTTTCAGCTTGATCATTCCTTTAGCCGGAGGGATGATGGCAGATAAGCCCCCATCTGCCCATGAAAGCAATCCTCCCTGCCCTCTCTCTCCTCTGTGCACTTCCATGTCCGGCACAACAAACAAAAGACAAACCGTCGGAGCAGCCTGAGATAAAGGTCCGTCCAGACTACTTTTACATCTCGGAAAATCATGCAAAACAGGGAAAACGCAATATTACCCTGTTTCTGCATTCCTCCCTGAAAGGCAGCGGAACATTCACGGAACAGGAAGGTCCTCACCAACTGACTCTATCGGATCCGGAAGGGGCATGGAGCGTTCCGCTTGATACGGAAATGAAAACTGACCAGCATGAACCGCTTGCCGCCAAATTGACGCAAATGCCTCTTCCTCCCTTTAATCCCGAAAAAGGAATCAAAAACTGGTCTGTACGGCTCACCTCCTCCCCATTCCACCTGCCTCCATCAACAACGAAATTCAGAATCAAGGGACATCTCGTCTTCTACATTGCCAAACAAATCCATACGCTGCCCTCTTTCAACCTTCTGCGGGAAGGAAAAGGATGGACGCAGGATATTTCCCTCCCATCCTCGGAACAAGGTGAAGGTGACCTGGCCTTCTCCGGTACGCCGGACACCGTTGCGTTTACTTCCTCCACTCCGTCTTCGGACTGTACGACCATGACTTTGAGGTACAATCCGTCACGGTTTCAGTTTGCACAATTCCTGCTTGTGGACAAGAAAGGGAAGCCGGCAGAGGCGCAACCGGCCCGGTTCTCCTTTGATTTCAACAATCAAGAACATCAGGAATATGTCTTTAAACGGCAATATTACTCCAAACAGGACTGGAACCTTCTCCAGGTAAAACTTTCCTACGTCAAGCCGGAAGAAACGCAGCCCATCGTGGTTCCGGTGGATATGGAAATGGACCTTGCGCGCAAAGGCCCCGCTGTCCGCCATTCTCACCAGGGGCCCACCGTATTGCCTGACCCGCCCCCTGCTCCTTTCGTCCATGAACGGCATCTGCCGGAGGAAAAAGTACATTTTGAGCTGCATTACTTCCATCAATGCCAAAACCCCGTGTCCAACGGACCTACCCTGATCAACGACGGGCCTTCGACCAGAATAGATTTCCGGCCCGAGACGCCAGAAAACGGACCGGTGGCAATCAGTATATCGCCTGAAAATCCACTGACCCTGAAGGGAAATGAAACGTTACCCCCGGTTTCCGTCGCCGCTTCCAGCCATATGCACACCTCTCCCTGGAAAAAAGAAGACCCTGTCCCCATCCTGAGCCTGAACATCCCGGATCTGTTGCCGGAAACTTCTTCCTGCTGGACTCTCTCCGGAACGGCAAACATGATCATGGCCAGCCGCTCCTGCCGCATATCCTGCCCGCTTCCTACCGTCAGGGGAAGCACCGTTACTCTTCCCCTTCAGGATATTCCCGGAGTCAAACTGCCGGAGAATGCAAAGGCGACGCTTACCGTCGCCGACATGCAATCGGAATCCTCCCACGGCTCCCTGCTCCTGCACGTCCGCAGCACCCTGCCTTCCGCCAGTTTTGGTTCCCTGACTCTCATTGACGCCGACAACCGCCACTATTCCCCGGCGGAACCGGTCGTTCATGACCATCCCCCCCAGGGAGTAACACGCACTTACCAGCCTTATTGGGAACCTGCGGACCGGAAAATTACGGCGGAGCTGATCATTTACATCAATCCCCGCACGGTACGGGTACCGCTGAATCTGAAATTCGGAGCCGGAGGAATTGTCCCGGCTCCGCCATCTGAATAAGGACTCAAGGACACGCCGCCCCAAAATTTTCCGCCTTCCCCAAACAACGAGGGCAATTCCCCCTCAATCAGATCATACGGCTGCAGCGGCAGAAAAACATTTCACAGGCAACGGCCACCTCTCCTTGCGGGGAAAGAACCTCCCCCGGCAAACCTCCGGAAAAACGGGGATGAACGAAATCTTCCGGCATGCCGTACCCCCGGAAAAGCGGGCATTCCCTCCGTCATCTGAACTTCTTCAGGAACGGGGCGATCAACGCCGTTCCCAGACCGACCAGGGCAATGAGGGAGAACGACCATCTGAGAGAAGACGCATGGGCAATATGCCCGATGACCGGAGGTCCCAGCAGAAAGCCCAGAAAGCCGATCGTGGAAACGGAGGCCAGAGCCACGCTGGGAATCATCTTTTTGGACTTTCCGGCCATGCTGTAGCAGAGAGGGACAATGGAAGAGGTGCCCAGCCCCACCAGAAGGAAGCCCAGCGTGGCGGACCACAGCACCGGGAACAGAACGGCAACCAGAAGCCCGGCGGCAATCAGGATGCCGCTGGCACGCAGCACGCGCACGGCTCCGAAGCGCATCACCATGCGGTCCGCCGTAAAGCGCCCCAGCGCCATCGTGCTCATAAACGCCACATACCCCGTCTGCACCAGGCCCGGGCCGGGCTGAACCACGCTTTCAAAATACACGCCGCTCCAGTCAAACATGGTCCCCTCGCTGACCATGCTTCCGAACGCAATCAACCCGATGAGCAGCACATAGGCGTCCATGCTCCGGAACATGCCCCCGCTCTGGGAACTGGAACGCCGGGCGTCCCGCGGCAGGAGGAAACGGGAAAACACGGCCAGAATGGCCATGCAAATCAGGAAAATGGCGAGGAAGTGCGTTTTCGTGGACACGTTCCAGTCCACCATGAAAGCCCCCAGCAGCGCACCAAAGAAACCTGCCAGACTCCACAGGCCGTGAAAGCGGGCCATGATGCTGCACTGGTACAGCCGCTCCACGCCCACCCCCTGCGTATTAACGGAAATATTCGTCAGATTGGCGGCCACACCAAACAAAAACAGCCCTCCGGCCAGTTCCCAGAAGGAGGAAACCAGCCCCAGGCACACAAGTACGGCCGGGTAAAAAACGGAAGACGCCATAAGTATCCTCCGGCTGCCAAAACGTCCTACTAGGTAGCCGGACAAGGCCATGGCTGACATTTGCCCGACGGGCACTGCAAAGAGAACGGACCCCAGATCGGCATCGTTCATCCCCAGGGCGCTCTTGATGTCGGGAATGCGGCATGCCCAGCTGGCGAACACCAGGCCCTGGAGAAAATAGAAGGTGCTGACCGACAACCGGTAAACGCCCTGAGGCGTTCTGGGAAGAGAGAGATTCATTCTGGATTTTCCGGATCGCGCAAAAAGCTATCTTCATTTGCCGCCCCTGGCAAGAGAAATCATATCTTATACAAGAAGATTTGACCATCCAGAACCGACAAAGGAGCAAGGATCTGCCATTTCCAGGAGGCCCTTCATGATTCTCACCCTTTATCGTAAAAACTCCTCTCTGCAAACAAAAAACGCCGTCCTGTCTGTGAGGACGGCGTTTCTTCAAACAAAACGGTAATTTTTTCAGCGCGGATCGCGGTGCCAGTTCAGGGCGCCCTTGCCCAAGGCATAGAGGTAGGCTACCAGCAGAATGCCGATGAAAATACACATGGCCGTGAACGATTCCGGATTCAGCATCACGTAATCCCGGAAGTTGACGGCCCAGGGATAGAGGAAAACCACTTCCAGGTCAAAAATCACGAAAAGCATGGCCACCATGTAGAACTTAACGGAAAACATGGGAGCCCCTTCACCCACGGGAATCATGCCGCATTCGTAAGGAATGTCCGCAGGCTTGCGAACGGAAGAACGCTTGCCCATCAAGATACTGAGCAACAAAATAATGCCGGCCAGCCCCAGGGCTGCCACCACCTGCACAAGCACTGAAAAGAATTCCTGATTCATGACGTCTGGCACGGGTGTACCACACCCATCCCGGAAAAGCAAAACTAAAAAGGGCCCGCGGTTCCCATGCTGACATGGACGCCCATTTCCCTGAAAAGGAGGAAAGAGCGCCATTTACGGAACCTCTCCCTCTACTTCCCTGCTTCATCCGGTCACGGTTCCGGCATACGGCGAATTCACGCTCCCAGCCAACCGGCCGCCCAGCTCCATAACCAGGAGCATAAATACCATCCTCCCATCAGCACGAAAACAAGAAGCCCCAGCAATTTCAGCAGCACAACGCCTCCGGCCAAGGCTAACCCGGCTGCACAGGCCACAACCAGGCCGGCGAGCATGGAAAAGAAATCGTACATAAACGCCAACATGACTCCTGCAGGCAGTACACCGACTGGCTACCTCTACGGTAAGAATAAACCGTGGCCATTTCTACAAAAACGGCCCCACTCTCCTAATTCCGGCCAGCCAGCACCTTCCTGAGCACCTGAATCACTCCGTTGTCCTCATTGGACGGAGCCGTAAACGCAGCTATTTTCCGGATTTCCGGAACGGCATTGGCTACCGCATAGCTGAATCCGGCCTGCCGCATCATCTCGGCGTCATTCATCTGATCGCCGAAGACCATGGTCTCCTCCGCAGAAATCCCCAATCTCCGCTGAATCAGCTCCAGGGCATTTCCCTTGTTGGCTCCCTTCCGGCTGATATCCATCCACCGTTCACCGGAAACGGCCACCTGGAAACGGTCCGCCAAATGCTTCAAATATGGATAGCTGTTATTTACGGCTCCCTTGAAATCGTAAATGGCTATCTTCAACAGCCTGTCGCCTTTGACGGAAAGCAGGTCATCCACCTGTTCGCAGCGCGTGTAGTACCTGCGGGCTTCCCGGACAAACTCGGGAAGAGAATCCTCTATATAGGCGGAATCCCGGCCCGCCAGCACGATGCAGGCCCCTTCAACATCCCGTATCTGCACAATCAGCCGCGCTGCGGTTTTCCTGTCCATGTCCTCCACCAGCCATTCATTCCGGCCGTCAGCCACATAAGCCCCGTTTTCCGCGATGAACAGCATCCTGTCCGCCACAGGAGAAAAAGTTTTCCTCAACCCGTCATATTGCCGTCCGCTGGCAGCCGCAAAACGGATTCCGTGCCTTTGCAGTTGTTCAAAGACAATGAAAAAGTCAGGGTCCAGTTCTCCCCGTCCGTTGAGCAGAGTACCATCCATGTCGGATGCAATGAGTCTGACGGAATCCATAGCTGCAACCATCATCAGGCGCCTCTTCCTTCAAGGCAAGCGTGTGCTGCGCCAGTCCAGAGGCAGAAAACCGGAAAAACCTCAAAGGTCTGCTCTAAAAACCATTCGCCAACCGCATGCTCTCCCTTAATGCGCCTTTCACATTGAAAAATCCGCTGCAAAGCCGGATGCGGGAACCCTGGATATTCTCTCTTGCCAGAAACGTTGAAAAACCGATTTTTTAATTTTTTATCCACATGCTCAATGGATAAGACGGCATGCCGGATTAGAAATCCGAAATAATCGAAAATATTTGAACTTGAAATAAATGTAAACAATGGACCTGATGAATGCGGCGGAATGAAAGCAAAAAACAGCATGACACAATCTTTCCATCTGCATCCGGGAAAGCTTGTATTTCCTTGCATTCGTCCTTTTCCTGCAAGGTTTCTCATTCTTTTCGGATTTCTAATCCGCAACCCATTCTTCGGGATTTTTTCTCTCTGCCCGGAGGCAGATGAAAACCGTTCTATTTTTTCATTGCTCCCGGTTCCAGATTGCTGCATCATCATGCCTTGCAGTTCCCTGCTTATGATACACATGACATTTGGAAAAAAGGCTCTCTGGTTTCTTGGTGCTCTGAGTGTTTTTGCGGCCCTCGTCGCCGGATCATCCATTTTTTGGTTCCTGCGGGATGAACCATCCCCCCGCGAATGGAAATTCAGTCCCCTGTGGTCGGAAACGGAAAAAGAACAAATCCTGATGGTGGCGGACTATATGGAGCGCCACGGTCCGGAACGTTTCCTGCTCCGGTCCCTGTCCCCCAATTCCCGTCATATTGACTGGCACCTGTTTTCCGAATTTTCCATGAGCCAGTACATGAAGGATGAAATCCGTGAACGGCTCCAGATGATACGGAAAACCGCGGAAAGCGGAGATGGCCGCTGCCGCTCTTCCCATCAAGAATCCCTGCTGCACCTGGCTGCCGGTCTGGGGCATGTCCAGCTTCTGAACCGCCTGCTTCAGATGAACGCAGACCCGAACCTCCAGATCATCATGTCTCCGCAGAAGGCACAGCTCCTGAACGGTTCGGAACTGGGAGACACACCCATGACATACGCCTGCTATCCGGGCCTGGGTGACGACTCTCCCCTTCCCGTAAGCAACAGGCTGACGTGCCTTTCCCTGCTGATCCGGAACGGAGCCAGCGTGGACAAAATCGGCCCCGCAGGATGGCCGCCCCTCGTCATGTCCTGCGTAGCAGGCATCGGGGGAGCCCCTTATGAGGAAACGGCGCTTCTCCTGCTCAAGCATGGAGCGGATATTTCCATTTGCCCGGAACTCAGGGGGAAAAAAACCAGCCTGCTTTCCTGGGCGGTCGCGGCCGGTTACCCAAATGTTGTCCGCAAGCTCTGTGAAGCGGGGTACGATCCCAATTTCCGCGGAGAAATGAGCCCTCCCCTTCTCTGCCTGAACCTGCATACTCCGGACACCGCTCTCCGGATAACCCAAATACTGATTCAATACGGAGCGGACGTCAATGCCGCCATGCCCGCGGGCACGGCGCCGCCAGATTCCGCAGGAGACACAGCCCTCCTGAACCTGTGCCGCCAGCTGAGTGTCATTGATGAAAAACTGCTCCCCCAAATGCGGGATCTGGTCAATCTGCTGATTAACGAAGGAGCAGACGTCAACCACCAGAACTCCGTCGGGGAAACTCCCCTGATGCTTTGTTGCCGCGACATGCTGCTGGGCGACGGAAGCCTGGACATCGTGAAACTGGGAATAGCAAGGCTCCTGCTGGACCGGAACGCCAAGGCGTCCCTGCGCGACAGATATGGCCGCACCGCCCTCCAGCAAATAGGCAGTCAGGAAAACGAACACATCCACACGGTGCTGAAAAGCCTGCCGGAGCTGAGCGCTTCCCCTTCTATCCGCCAGGTCCTCCATTGAAAACCTTTCCATTCAACTTGGAAAGGGCTCTTCCCCTGCCTTCGCCGTTCTACGGAAAATTTCTGGACGCAGCCGGATCATTTCCAAAGCGCCGCGGAAAAGCCATTCTCCCGCATCTTTGACAGTCTCCAAATTCTGTGGAACGGCCAGCCCCGGAGGAATCCCCTCAACGGCTTCCCGGCGGATCACTTCACACGGGCGCTTACCGTATCCAGGAGCACCCCGGAATCAGGCTTGGAACCCGTACTGATGAAATGGATGTAGCTGGCTCCGTTGGGAGACTGGTTGGCCATCTTCAGCGTTCCCGCCTTGGCGCCATCCATAGAGACGGTGGCCTGGCTTCCCTGAAACAGGATGGAAACCTCATGCCATGCTCCCGGCGTGACGGGCACCTTTTTCATGCCCAGCAACAGATGGGGGGCGGGTTTCAGCTTGATAGGGAACGTAAACAGGGCATAATCCTTCGTCGTGGTGTCGCAGGCGTTGAACAAACGGTCCGTCAGGGACACCTGAAGGCCGGAATCCTGCGCCTGCTCCCCGTCCGCCACACGGAAGCGGAACTTGACCAGTCCCGTGGTTCCGTTCGGGAAATTCCAGGTAGCGCCCCCGTTCTGATAATCCACATTGGACTTTTCATTCACCAGTTCCGGATCATTCAAACGCTTGATTTGAAGAACCTTTTTGGAACCGCCCGCGGGGTCCGGCACCAATTCGGCGGATGGCTTGCGGTTGTAGCTGCAATGCCCCTTCTTCTGCGGGATATAAGTATGAATGGTCCATTGGGAATCCAGATCCCTGCCCGTCTGGGAGGAACGCGTTTTGGCGGCCACCCAGCGGCGGTCCACGATCATCAGGCGGCGATGATTCTTGTGCTGGCCCAGGGAAACCAGAATGCGGTTCTTATCCAGCTGCACCATTTCGCTCTGGTGCTTTCCTCGGTCTTCCGGACCGTCAAGAGTGGCGTATCCCGGATGATTGCGATGCTCGTCCAAAATAATTTCCCGGAACCCGTACCAGGTCTTTCCTTCATCGCCGGACATGGCGATGTGGTGGGAATCACGGTTGGTGAATACATCCTCCCATGTGCCGTTGCCTGCCGTGGCGTTTTCAGGCAGGGCCATCGTGTTGGTCCACAGGGAAACGATGGTGCCGTCATCCAGGCGTCCCAGCGTATTCATAGTCAGGGTGCCGAAAAAGCGGGACGGTTCGGGCTTGCTCCATGTTTCCCCATGGTCCTTTGAAAAAGCCTGCCACGCCTGGTCCTGGGAAGTGCGTGCAAGCGCCCACAGGGTGCCGTCCTTCATTTCCAGCACCGTGGCTTCTACGGCATTGTTGAACCATCTGACGCCCTGGTGGGGCGGCTTGGCCTCATGCCTGGGGGAGGTAACGCCATTCTTGGACACGCGCCAGGTCAGGCCGCCGTCGTCGGAAATATGGAACTTGGTGCCCCCGCCCATGTTATGGAACGGCACAATCACCCTCTTTCCCTTGTTGACAAAGGTGGGCGTGCGCATGATGCCGCCCAGTTTTTTCAGATTTTTCTGCTTCTCCGGGTTCTTCCAGTCCTCCTCCAGCTTGCCGTCGTTCGTGACGGCAAACCACTTGCCGTCCAGGCCTCCCTTGGAAAGGAAGATAAATCCTCCGATGGGCTGCACGCGGATGAATTCCTTGGTGAGGGGGTTGCGTGCAATCGCCGGGGATTCCTTGGGAATGCCTCCGTAGTTGGGCGGGTAGCCGGAGGGGGCCGTCTTCATTTCCCATGTTTTCCCGTTATCTTTGCTGACCAAGTAATCCGGCTCCTTGCGGGTGCCGGAATAATGGCGGATTTCACGGGAATTCACGCGGATGAGGCCGCGCCCGGCATCGGACGGCGGCGTAGCTACAACTTCAGGCTCCGGAGCCGGAGCGGCGGTCTGCTGGGCATAACAGCAGCAGACAGAGCCGGCAAGCAAGGCAAACAACAGGTTTTTCATAAATCGGATATTCAGACTAAAAATAGTATATTCTTATGGAACAAGCCTGTCCTTCAAGCCCAAATTGATCCTTATTAAAAAAGACCACTGGAAAAAGACCGCTGTCAGGCCTGCTTCCCGGCGGGTTTTCCGCCGCGGAACCTCGCATCCATTTTTTTCAGCAGGGCGGCCAGTTCCTTTTCCAGCACCTCGTACCCCCTGGAATTGGGATGCACCACATCTTTCATGAATTCATTCTTTGGAGAAACGCCGTCCGCGGAAAGGAGTGCCTTCCCCGGATCGGCAAAAAAGATGTTTTTTCCATTCTGCAGCTTCGCCAGCAGTTTGTTCGTCTCCTTCACCGGGCCGGCCAGGTTTTTCTCTTTCCTGGGCAGAACGCCCAGCAGCAGGATTTTGGAGGAGGGGCATTTCTGGCGCACCAGGCGCAGGAACGCCTCGATATTATCCGCACATGCCTGCGGCGTATCTTTCCGGTGGCCCAGGTTGTTGGTTCCCAGCAGCACGATGATGACCCGCGGGGAGATGCCATCCAGTTCCCCGTTCTGCACGCGGTAATAGGCATTGTCCACATAATCAAAACCAAAGCCCATGTTGGTCACCGCATGGGATCCGAACAGTTGCTCCCAGGACGCCTCGCCCGCCTTCCTGCTGTCCCCGGAGGGCTCCCCGCCCCAATGATGGGTGATGCTGTCCCCTATCATCACGTATTCCGGCTTGACGGACTGGTTCCGCTTCCTGACCGCTTCATGACGGGCATTCCAGTCATACGGATCCCGCTGGTGGGGTTCCGGCTTCAGGGTGGAAGGCAGTGCGCGCTCCGGAGCGGAAGATGCGGGGAATGCCAGAAAGGCGCCCAGCAGCACGGTAAACGTATACATCAGGAAATTCATGACGGAACGGGGGAATTGAAACCAGTGTAAGGAAATCCTCCCGCGCATCAAGACCACATGCGACGGTGCCCTTTCCCGGATGGAAAAGACCACTGCTTGGACGGATGGTCCTGCCGCGGGATACCGGGACCCTCACCGTTCCATTCCCATTTTACCGGACCACGGAACCTCCCTTGTACCTGCCGTCCATTTTTTCAGAAGCAAACTCAGTTCCTTTCCCAGCACATCTTTCCTTCCTGGGCAACATCCCAGCAGCCGGATGCCTGAAACAGGCCGGGCCCGGAAGAATTGGCCTTGTTGCCCCTGCAAATTCCGGGTATAATCAAGCGGCGCGGAGTTTCGCCGTTTCCGGCCTTTCGGAGGCCGGGGCCGTTCTCTCCGTTTTTCCACACCATATCCTATTTATGATCAGCATGGCAAAAGACTTGAAGGCATCCCCCGCCCTCCCGCAGGAATGGCAGGGATTCAAGCCCGGAGCATGGACGGAGTCCATCGACGTACGGGATTTCATCCAGAACAATTACACGCCTTATTCCGGCAATGAAGATTTTCTTTCCGGACCATCCCGGCGCACGCTTCAGCTCTGGGAGGAACTGAAAGTCCTGCTGAAACGGGAAACGGACAACGGCGGCGTGCTGGACGCGGACGAGGAAGTGGTTTCCTCCATCGTCTCCCACAAGCCAGGCTACATTGACAAGGAGCTGGAGGTGGTCGTGGGCCTCCAGACGGACGCGCCCCTGAAACGCGCCCTGATGCCCTTCGGCGGCCTGCGCATGGCCCAGCAGGCCCTGGAAGCCTACGGGTTCAAGATGTGCGAAAAGACCGCGGACATTTTCAACAAGATACGCAAGACGCATAACGAGGGCGTCTTTGACGCCTACACGTCAGACATTCGCGCCGCCCGTTCCGCCGGCATCATCACCGGGCTTCCGGACGCCTACGGCCGCGGGCGCATCATCGGGGACTACCGCCGCGTGGCCCTGTACGGCACGGACAAACTGGCCGCCGAACGCCGCAAGGACCTGAAAAGTTATGAAAACAGGCCCCTCACGGACGAGGTTATCCGCCTGCGCGAGGAAATGAGCGAACAAATCCGCGCCCTGGAGGAACTCGCCCGAATGGGCGCCTCCTACGGCTGCGACCTTGCCCGCCCCGCCGCAAATGCCCGTGAAGCCGTCCAGTGGACCTACCTGGGCTACCTGGCCGCCGTGAAGGAACAGAACGGAGCCGCCATGTCCCTGGGCCGCGTCTCCACCTTCTTTGACATCTACTTCACCCGGGATCTGGAACAGGGCCTCCTTACGGAGGAGGAAGCGCAGGAAATCATGGACCAGTTCGTGATGAAGCTGCGCATCGTCCGCTTCATCCGCACGCCCGACTACAACAACCTTTTTTCCGGAGACCCCACCTGGGTGACGGAATCCATCGGCGGCATGGGGGAAGACGGCCGCACCCTGGTCACCCGCAGCTCCTTCCGCATGCTCCAGACGCTGTACAACCTGGGTCCGGCTCCGGAACCGAACCTGACCGTACTATGGGCCGGGAACCTGCCGGAAGCCTTTAAGAGCTTCTGCGCCAGGGTCTCCATTGAGACGTCTTCCGTCCAATATGAAAACGACGACCTGATGCGCACGCACTGGGGTGACGACTACGGCATTGCATGCTGCGTATCCGCCATGCGCATCGGCAAGCAGATGCAGTTCTTCGGCGCGCGCGCCAACCTCGCCAAGTGCCTGCTCTATGCCCTGAACGGCGGCATGGATGAACTCAAGGGCAAGCAGGTAGCCCCGCCCTCCCCGCGCTATACGGAGGAAATTCTGAAGTATGATGAAGTGATGGCCCTGTACGACAAGATGCAGGACTGGCTTGCCAAGACCTACATTGACGCCCTGAACATCATTCACTACATGCACGACAAGTACTGCTATGAACGCATTGAAATGGCGCTGCATGATCCGGAAATCCTGCGTACGATGGCTACGGGCATCGCCGGGCTCTCCGTGGCCGCGGACTCCCTGTCCGCCATCAAGTACGCCACGGTGAAGGCCATCCGCAATGAAGACGGCCTCATTGTGGATTTCAGGACGGAAGGGGAATTCCCGTGCTACGGTAACAATGACCCGCGCGTGGACGAGATTGCCTGCGGCCTGGTCACCGGGTTCATGGAAAAGCTGCGCAAGCTCCACACCTACCGCGGCTCCCTCCCCACCCAGTCCATCCTGACCATTACCTCCAACGTGGTTTACGGCAAGAAGACGGGCAATACGCCGGACGGCCGCCGCGCCGGGGAACCCTTCGCGCCCGGGGCCAACCCGATGCACGGCAGGGACAGAAACGGAGCCGTGGCCTCCATGCTTTCCGTCGCCAAACTGTCCTATGACGACTCCCTGGACGGCATTTCCTACACCTTCTCCATCGTGCCGCAGGCCCTGGGCAAGGAAGAAGGGGAACGCCGCGCCAAACTCGTCTCCCTGCTGAACGCCTATTTTGCCGCCACCGGGCACCACATCAACGTGAACGTGCTGGAACGGGAAACCCTGCTGGACGCCATGGATCACCCGGAAAAATACCCGCAGCTGACCATCCGCGTTTCCGGCTATGCCGTGAACTTCATCAAGCTCACCCGCGAACAGCAGGAGGAGGTTCTCAACCGAACCTTCCACACCCGTTAACCCAGCCAGGAAGCGGATGCCTCAGCCCTTTCCCCAGAACCCGGTCCCGGGTGGTGAATCCGCCGCCGCTGGTCTGGTCCATTCCGTGGAATCCTGCGGCACGGTGGACGGCCCCGGCATCCGCTTCGTCCTCTTCCTGTCCGGGTGCAGCCTGCGCTGCCGCTATTGCCACAACCCGGACGCCTCCTGCGTGCGCCGGGGCCGGAACAGAAGCGCGGCGGACGTTCTGGAAGAAATAGCCCGTTACCGGGATTTCCTGCTGGCGGCGGGCGGAGGCGTCACCCTATCCGGAGGCGATCCCCTTTTTCAACCGGACTTTTCCAAAGCCGTGCTGAAGGGATGCAAAGGCCTGGGCCTGCACACCTGCCTGGACACCTCCGGCCACCTGGGACGGAATGCGGATGAAGACATGCTGGCGGACACGGACCTGGTCCTGCTGGACATCAAGGCATGGAACCCGGAACAGTACAAGGCCCTGACAGGAGGGGAACTGCGCCCTACCCTGCAATTTGCGGAACGCCTGGCCGCCCTCCGCAAACCCGTCTGGCTCCGGTACGTGCTGGTTCCCGGCCTCACGGACAACATGGAAGACATCGCGGAGCTCTCCCGCCATGCGGCGCGCCTGGGCAACGTGGAACGCGTGGACGTGCTCCCCTTCCACCAGATGGGACGCTTCAAGTGGGATGAACTGAATCTGGAGTACACCTTGAAGGACGTTCCGGAACCGTCCGCGGAACTGACGGAACAGGCCCGCCATGTTTTCCGCCGGGAAGGGTTCCCGGACTGCGTGCATTAAAATCATTTCTGTGTAAAATCACGGCGGCACGGCATCAATCCGTGCGGAAAGACGATCTTCCCCGAACGTTTTACTTCCTCCAGATGCGTATCCGCATCATCTGCCGCAAACACATCGCAACGCAAGGCCGCCGTATAACGGGAACCATACGCTTTCATCTCCTCCAAAAGCGTTCTGTCCCCATCATTCTCCCACCCCGGACAGGAAAGGAGCGCCATGCACTGTTCACAAAAATCCACATAATGGAATCACAATCTTGCGTCAATTACTACAAACAGTTCAACCAGTGGATCTTCCGGAGAAAGGGAGGAAAACATTTCCTCGCACTTGCGCGCCACACACACCATTTCCTTTTCATGATTCCTGACCCATTCCCAATGCTTCTTCAAGCCTTCCACGGAAGCCCTTCCGCATATTCCAGCCATGCGACGCAAAAAAAACTCCATTCTTGAAATCCTGATGGAGACCTGTCCACTGAATGCCAGCCATTCCTCCTGCTCACGGTTTAACGGCAACCCGGAAAAATCATCCAGAAGGGAACTGTAAGGCTTCCTCATTGCCGTAAGTTCAAGAAGGAAGGCATCCTTAATGTCCGGACGCCCACCATCTTCATCATGGAGATAAACGCGGTCCATCACCTCGTTCCTGGCCTGATCATCAAACAGCCCCTTTAATTCAGGGCGCCTTTTCAGAAAAAAATCCCGTTGTTCCCCCTCCAGCTCCAGTACATTGAATTCAAATAAAAGATCGTTGACCCGCTTCAACAGGAAATGATATTCCACAAGCATCCCGGGTGCGGCAGGATATCCGGCATCCAGAATATCCAGCATCAGCTTGTTCAGGCGGTTGGAAGACAGCATCAAATCACGGTAGCATGCCGCCGCTGTTTCCGCGTCAGGAATGGAAAAGAAAACCATCTTATTACTCAAGGAGGAAGTTTTTCTTCATCTCTCCCCCCCTCACGAAGTAAGCCGCGCAAACCTCTTGTTGGAGTCGGGAAAATCCGTACTCATGCAGAACGCATAAAGAAATCCCAGCAATACTCCCGGAAGCAGGGAGGAAACTTGCCATTCCGGTGCCGGAACGGGAATCATGGAAGAGGGAATGTTCCAGAAAACAAAGGCCAGTACCGCGAATCCGATAGAGAGCCACTGATAGTCGGAAAGCCCCGCATGGCGAAGGGTCTGAGGCTCTCCGCGGTAAGCTTCTTCCACGAACCGGGAAAGCCCGGAGAGCATGAAATAAAGCCCAATCAGCAGCCCGGCAGGCATCCCGCCATACCACAGGCGCACCAGAATCCAGCCGGAAAGCAGATTAAAGCCGATGGAATACAGCGGTGTGGGATGAAGCGGAATTCCCCTCCATTCCGTCAATCTGCATACGCGTGAGGCCGGATTTTCATGGACAATGCCCCATGGGGCGTGTTCAGGAGAGACGGGATGTCCGTGGCAGCATCCCTGGACAAGGCAGCGCAGCCGCCCGATGGCCTGGACCCACGGGGAGGACACGGCCATGGCTCCGAACAGGACCCAGCCGTTGAAGGGCACCCCTGGAGACATGAGGGGCTGCAAAACGGCGGCGAGAGCTACTCCAGCCAATCCCCCGAGAACAGAGCCGTAATAACCAAAAGGCCTCAACAGCCTGGAAGACCCTTCGACGATTTGTGCCCACAGCCCGGCTCCGGCCAGAGAGCACAGCGCCACGACAGCAACGGCACCTCCGTAGGCTTCTCCGGCCAGGGCTGTAGAAAGAACATACCCGAAAAAGGCGGCAAGAAATACGTATACGGCATGATTGATGATGCGGTAGGGGCCAAACCTCCAGCTGGTCCAGGAATTGGCAAGGCGTTCGGCAAGCTTCAGCAAAAAAGCGGCCGTGCGGCGATATCCGGCAACCAGAAGAAAGACCCCCAGGGCGCCGAGAACATCCAGCCAGCCGTGCATCCCCGTGGCAACGCAACTCCAGGCCAGGGCGGCGGCCCAGAAAAAGGCGGCAATTCCGGCCGGTCGTGAAACGTCACGCCACAGGAAGAAGGCGGTAATCAAGGCCCACAGCACGTGAAAGGAAGGAAAAGCCACGCAACAGTCAGGCAATTCCCGGCGGTCCAGCAGCAGGGCATGCCCGGCCAGCGTCTCCGGCTGGAACTCCTTAAGGGGGCAGGAAAAAGGGATCATCAGGAACAAAAACAGCCCCAGGCCAAAACAGCCGTACACCATCACCTCCATGCGCCTCAGCCTCCGGCAGGTATTGGAAAAAAACAGAAGGACAAGAGGAACGATGATGTAAATGCTCTGGTAAACCCAGACGGCGCTTTCTGAAACCACGTTCCCGGATTCTCCGAACACGCGGCAATCCGGAGCGCCTTCCGTCACGCGCGTCAAGGCTCCGCCATAATACGCGGCAGCCCAGAACGCCCCTATCAAGACAAGGCCCGTACACCTTCTGTGCCATCCAGCCGGCTCATCCGTATTCGGCGGCAGTCCCGCCAGCGTAGGCGGAGCGGATGTTCCAAAGCGGCGGATCAAATCCAGCCGCTCATAGCCCCAGACAATGGCGAGGCACCCCATGACGGCCAGCGGAGTCATCACATACAGCCCGGCGGCCGATCCCGTCCACAGAGAGATGCCCGCACAGGCCAGGCAGAATCCCACGTAAATCGGATGGGGAACTAATCCGTAAAATCCGGAGGAGACGAACCGGGGGGGAGGAAAGGCATTCATGGGAAGACCGCCTCCCTGTTTTTTCAGGGCCATCATGGAACCTCCCATCAGAATGGCCCCGGCCAAAACTGCGGTCATGCCCGCCGCCGTGGAATGGATGGGCTCCAGCTTCATGAACGGCTCCCACGCCCGTGCACCGCTCCAAAGCAGGCAGGGAATGAAAACGCAGAAGACGAATGCGTAGAAGCACCGCCCGGACAGCAGCTTTTTAAAAAATTGGATCATACGCATGGGGGATGAAAATGGACAACTTCGTGAATGGAAAATCCGGGGCAGGCAGCGCCCCCGTGGAGGAACAGGGCACCCCCCGCCCATTTGGTTTCTCGAAGGTGGAGAATGGACTGTGGCACCAGCCGTTTGGCCGCTCCGGGGAAATAGCGCAGGGCCGTGCGGGAAATATCTCCCGTTCGCAGCACTTTTCCCTGAGAAAACTCAAGGCTGTTTCCGGCAAACGAACCGCCGAATGCAATGCGGGAACCGTCGGCGGCAGCGCGAAGCTCCGGAGCCGGCAGGATCTGCCTGCCGCCCTCAAGCAGAAGAGACAGGGGATGTTCCCCTTCCCATGAAATCCAGGTAAGCGCTTCACCTCCATCGCCGTGAAAACGCCCCCAGTGCAGCACATCCACGGGCAGCTTCCACGGTTCCACGTTCATGGTCAGGCATTCCACATAGCCATTTCCCGTTTCACGCTTTCCATGCAGGGAAAAACAAACCTGCGCACGGGGCACCAGGCATTGCCAAACGACTTTTCTTCCACCCGCCTGCTCATAGAGGACAGCCTCCGGAACCGGAGAACCTCCGCCCGTCCATCTGCCGCGCGCGCCCAGAGCAGGGCAATGCCAGTTCCACCCTCCGTTCACGAACTCCGGCAATCTCCCGCGGAAAAAACTCTGCCTAGCATAAGTTTCCTCTGGTGCATTCACCAGAACGGACGACTGCCTCAACTGCATGTTCGCGAATGCCAGGTCAGAGGCATAACAAAGAATGACTTTCCCGGAGGAAGTCACGCAATCCATATAATACTTGGTGAGGGAAAACCGGCTCATGGTCGGCAGGAGTCAGGCAGAGGGGGGAAAGGCGGAAAACCCTTCACTTCCTTTAGCACGGACATGACTGACGGTCAAGACTTCCCGGAAATTTCGGCCAGAGCGTTCAGCACTTCCTGTACGGAAATGCTGCGGTTGCAGGGGGTGCCGCGGTCGCATTCCCTCAGGAAACACGGGGAACAGCACCGGTGGCTGTACAGGGAGCGGTGGAACTGCCCCAGCGGACGGCACACGTCCGGAAGCCTGGTGGAAAACAGAGTCACCGTCGGAAGGCCGCGGCAGGAGCAGAGAGAGGGAATAACACCGTCCACGGCAATGGCCGCCGCCGCCGCATCCATGACGGGGAACAGGTCTTCCGGCGCCCCGGCCTTCATCTCCACCTGCAGCCGTTCCGCCAGGGCGGAAGCCCGCGCGCGGTCTTCCTCCAGGGCGACCAACACCGGCCTGTCCGGCAGGGAGCGCACCAGCTCCTCCCATTGCTCCTCCCCCCATTCACTGGCAGTCCCCAGCGTGGAAAACGGAGCGACCAGAACGGGGGCGCCCTCCCCGGCATCCGCCTTTTTCGCGGTAAACATGGAAGGGTTCCAGATGTCCAGGCCATGCAAATCCCCCAGCTGCAAATAGGGCCGGACACGGTGGACGGGAGGAGCCGCTTTCAGCACGGGAGCTTTTACCCGGAACTTGTACTTCCGGCATCCGGGATGAGTATCCAGGCCGGAAAACATCATGGGGCCATACGGTGCCAGAGCCTTGAGGGTTTCCATATCCTGGTCCAGCATGACGCCCAGATCCAGGGGGCCTTCATTGTAAAACTCATCCGCGGCCAATGCTTCCCGGAGCTGCTTCAGGGAATCATGCGGCAGGACATGGGCCACTTCCTCAAATGTTTTCCAAACGCCCGCCTGGTCGGACGGGCAGATGACGCTCACCTGCATGTCCGGCCTGGCGCCCTTCAGCGCCCTGATCAATGGAACGGTCAGCAAGGCTTCATCCAGAGCCCTGGGAACGGCCACCAAAATGCGGTACGGCTTCAGTTCCATCTTCTCCAAAAGCCTGAACGTCTTTTCATCCCTGGGAGCAAAACGGTCGATGGACTTCCAGCGGTGGTGCATCCAGAACACGTCCAGAACGGACTTGCCGATCAACTTTTCCAAATGCCTGTTCACCTCCACAGTATCCCCGGCCAGGGAACCGTCGGAACCGGAAAAATCCATCACATTGCCCATATCCGCGATCCAGTGGCCCGGCTTGTCCGTACGCACGGCAATCGCCACCATGTCCGCCCCGGTCCGCTTGCGCAGCAGGGCGGGCAGCGGCGTCGTTCCGGTCACCTTGCCGAAGAAGGGCACATACACCCCTTCCCAGACGAACTGGTCGCTCAGAACGCCCAGCGCGCCCCCTTCCTTGAGCATCTTCATGGGCGCCTTGATGCCGCCCTCCTTGGAAAACATCTGCGTGCCCCGCTCCGTGCGGCGCCTGTACATATATTCCTCCATCAGAGGATTGTCAAACTGGCGGTACATGGAGCCGTAACGCTCAATCTCCGGATAAAACACGCGTATTCTCGCCAGCGCCTCCCAATTTCCGGAATGGGCAATGGCGCACACCTGCCCGCGCCCTTCCAGCACAGGCCGGGCAAAGGCCTCGTGCCCCGTGATTTCCACGCACTTTTTCAACTGGTCATCCGTCAGAATGGCCGTCTTGGCGGAACACAGGAAATTGGCGATCGTCCTCTTGAAATTCTCCTTGCCCAGCTTCTTCAGCTCCCTGCCGCGCAAGGCCGGATTCAGGGCGATGCGCAGATTCCTTTCCACAATCTTCCGGCGCTGTGGCAGCAAATGCCATGCCGCGCCGCCGGCCACGCGCCCCAGGCGGAACAGCGTCTTCATGCCCACAAGCTTCAGCAGCCCCTCCATCAGCAGGAATCCCTTCATCCCCGCATAATGGACAAACGCCTTCCGGGAGGAAGGGGGAGGATCGGATGAAAGAGAGCTCGCCATAAGAAAACCGGAGTGAATGTTATACAAATCCGCGCCGGTCCACAAACCCTTTATTCAATAGCTCCGGGCTTCATCACGACTTTCCGGCGCGCCGTTACGAAAAAACGGCTCTTTTTCCGCCATTTCCTGCTTCCTGACACCTGGTTCCCGGAGAGGAAAAGGCAGCCCATTCCTCCGCTGAAGAAGACTCCTTTTTCCCGGCGCTCCCGGGAGCGGCCCGCAACAATTTTCCTTTCGGTAAAGAAATGACTTTACAATTCTTAACCAAACGGTATATTCCGTCTCCCGAACCGAACACCAAACCGGAGTTATACACCATGAAAGTTCTTTCTTCCTTAGCCTCTATGAAGCGCCGCCACGCAGACTGCCAAATCGTGAAGCGCAAGGGCACGCTGTATGTGATTTGCAAGAGCAATCCCAAATTCAAGGCCCGCCAGGGCGCCACGGCAGGTACGCGTCTTTCCAAGAAGGGCGTCAAGTAAACCCTGGCCCAACACAGATTTAAAAAAGACCGCCGCCCGCCGGGTGCCGGTCTTTTTTTGGTGACCGAACTCCTTCCTACATGCCCATGCAGCTTCCCTACGTCCAAACCAGATTCCTGGACCTTCCCGGCTCCTTCCCCCTGAGGAACGGCGCCGTGGTGGAGAAAGTGCGCATCGCCTATGAGCAGTACGGAACCCCGTCGCCGGAAAAGGACAACGTCATCCTGCTGTTCCATGCCCTTTCCGGCAGCCAGCACGCCTACGGCTATAACCCGGACGTGCCGGGCATCGGCGCCCTCTGGAAACCGGAAAACCATGAAGGCTGGTGGAACAGCATCATCGGCCCCGGAAAACCTCTGGACACGGACCGCTTCTGCATCATCTGCGCCAACTACCTGGGGGGCTGCTACGGCACGACCGGCCCCGCCAGCCCCAGCCCCGTGGACAACCTGCCCTACGGCTCCCGCTTCCCGCATGTGGAAGTGGCGGACCAGGCCCGCTTGCAGGCGCTGCTGCTGGACAGCCTGGGGATTGAACGTGTGCATCTGGTCGGTCCGTCCGTGGGCGGCCTGATTGCCCTGAGCCTTGCCTGCCAGTTCCCGGAACGCGTCAAAAGCTTTATTTCCATCGGTTCCGGCTACAGGGCCTCCATCGAACACCGCCTCTCCCTGTTTGAACAAATCCTGGCCATTGAACTGGACCCGGATTTCCGGGGCGGAGACTATTATCCGGGCCCTTTCCCCAAAAAAGGGCTGGCCTTCGCCCGCATCATCGGCCACAAATCCTTCGTTTACCAGGAAGGGCTGGAACAGCGCGCCAGAAAGGAAGTGGGCGGCCAGTCCGGCATGCTTGCGTGGCTGAAGCCCACCCGCAGCACGCAAAGCTACATGCTGCACCAGGGCACCAAATTTGCGGAACGCTTTGACGCCAACTCCTACCTACGCATTGCGGACATGTGGGCGGAATTCGATATCCGTGACCACACGCCGGAAGGTACGTTTTCCGCCGCGCTGGAAGGATTCCGCCGGGAAACAATTCCCGCCCTCATCTTTTCCATTGATACGGACTGCTGCTTCCGTCCGGCGGAACAACAGGACTTTGCGAACCAAATGGAAAAAGCCGGCATTCCCGCGGAATTCCATACCATCATTTCCACCAAGGGGCATGACTCCTTCCTACTGGAACCGGAACTTTACGCGAAACCGATCCGCCGCATTCTGGGATAATACCCGGTATGCCGCAGTCTGGAAATGCCGATTCTGCGGCCTTACGGATTTTCAGCGATATTGCGCTCCGGCCTCCGCTCCGCAACAATTCCGGGCCTCGAAAAGCGGGAACCTTCCGCTACCAAGTCCCCAGGCTCCGGAAACATAAACCGCGGTAACCCGGCGTTTTCCCTGTTTTTTTACAACCTCGCCCGCCGGGAGCGGCAGGATTGCCGCCCTTCCCGTCCGCAATTCTTCCGGCACGGAGCTATGGCCGTCCGGAACACGAAGCATGCCTCAGAGAGATACCGTAATCACCGTAACAGGCCGCATTCTCACCCCTTCCCTGTTTTCTTCCCTAATAATTCAGGGACAAAACTGACAAACTGCGGATGAGTCCGCACCCGGCATTTCCTGTCATACCATTATGACTGATGATAAATATACTTCCCGCACGGAAAACGTGGGGCAATTCCGCTGTGAAACCACGTACGCCCGCTCTGAGGAAAAAACATTTACAGACCTGTCCGCCAGTTACGGAGGCAGGGAAAAATACCCCACTCCCGGCATGCTGCTGGGGGCTACGCTCTCTTCCTGCATGATGAGCCTGCTTTCCGTAATTGCGGCCAGAAAAGAAGTTGACTTGAGGGGGATGCGCATCCTGGCCCATGCCGTGGAATCTGAAAAAGGCATTGAAAAAATTGAACTGAAAGCCGTCATGCCCCTGGACGGCAGCCATCCGCTGCGCTCCATGCTGGAAAAAGCCGCCATGACCTGTCCGGTCCGCCGGGCTCTGCATCCGGATCTGGAAACCCCCATCGAATGGGAATGGAGGAAATAGGGATTTCCCTTGCTCCAGGCAGGCCTGCACAGGCTGCCCGCTGATCAAGTCAGGGCCGCCCCGGTTCCTCCGGGACGGCCCTGCCAGCCATGGGAGAATTCTGCCGATTCTCCTTTTCTGAATACCACCCTAGAAATTGTAGCGGTAGCCGATGCTTCCGTTCAGGGAGCTGGAACCGCTGCGGATGTCCGCGTTCCCCTCCATGAAGATCACTCCCTGGTACCCTACCGGAACGCTCAGGCCCACTCCGGCCTGGAACGCCGTGGAGCCCACCTTGGCTCCGTACACCGGGCGCGTGTAGCCCGGATCGGCCAGGAAGCCCACATTGGCCTGCCCGCGGCGGTCGCCCATGTCCTGAGAGACGTTGACACGCACCTCGCCCAGCGCCTCGCGGCCGAAGATGTTGGAACCCACCAGGCCGGAGAGCCTGGCGCCCACGGCCAGGGCGCCCGTGGTCAATTCCTGGTCTTCCACGCGCAGCCCGGCATTTCCGGCGGAACCGCTTTCACGGTAGCCGTCCATGCGCGTCGTGACGATGGAGGCGTTGAACAGGGGCTGGAGCACCACGCTCTTGTCCTCATTCAGCGGAATGTCGTACGCCAGTTCATACATGGCCCCGAAGCCCGCGCCCGTCGTACTGCCGTACCCCTGGTAGCTGCCCGTGCCATAATCCACCGTGCGGGTGAGCTTGGCGTCGTTCCAGCCTCCCGTAAGCACCAGCAGGTGAGACCAGTTGCGGGACTGGTAGCGGGCAAAGAGGTTCACGTAGTAGCTGTCCAGGTCGCCGTCCGCGGTATCGGCCGCGCTGGCTGACAGGCTGCCGTAGTTGGCCGTGAACGCCGCCCCCAGCGTGAAGGAGTCGCTAAAATCCACGTCCATGCCCACGGTGCCTCCCCAGGTGGTGAGCTTGTAGCCGCTTTCATCCCCCTTGGTGTCCAGCTTGGCATAGGAACCCGTGCCCTGCATCCACATGTGGAAGTAGGGCATGTCTTCATTGACGTAGGCGGGGTTGACCCCCATCTGTGCCACGCGGTTGCGGACCCACAGCATCTGGTCCCGCAGGGAATCCCGCTGCGCGATGCCCAGGCTGGTGACGGTGGAGCCCGCGGCGGCGGCCAGCTTGCGGGCCGCTCCGGAATAATCCCCGCTGTTCTGGGAAACCAGTACGGATGTGTACAGGTCGCGCAGCGTGGAGCCTTCCGGCATGTTGTACCGGGAATTCCAGAGAATGTCGGATCCGGTTCCGGCATTCCTCGTCAGGGCGGAGTCGCGGAAGATGTTCTCCGTGCGCGCCTCGCCGGTGACGATGATGGCCGTCATGCTGTCATTGGTGGTCAGCTCCAGATTGTCGTACAGCGAGCTGAGGATCATGTCCTGCAGAGTGACGTTGTCCCCCAGGGAGACCAGGGCTCCGCCCGTCGTCTTAAACAATTCCAGGTTCAGCGTGGAAGTGTCTCCGGAAACCAGCGTATCCAGATTGCTCATGACCAGCGTGACTTCCCCCGTTCCGTCCCCCAGCACAATGCTGCCGCTGGAGGTCACGAAGGGAGCGCCCAAGCCGTCCACCGTCGTGGAGGACGTGGTGATGGTCACCGTGCTGTTCCCCGTTACGCGCAGGCCGTCCGTACCGAGCGTCAACTGGGTCTTGGGCACGTCCGTGCTGCCTATATTGAGCGTTCCGCCGTTCACGGTAATGCCCTTGTAGGAAGCCGTCGCCGGGTCTCCGCTTCCCGCGGAAGCCCCGGCCAGGGTCAGCGAACCGCCGTCGCTGACATTCAGGTTATAGCCGGCATTGCCCGCTCCCTGGATGGTCTGCACGCTTCCGTTGCCTGATTTGAAATTAAGCGTGCCGGAAGCGCCGTCCAGGGTTCCCGTGAAGGAATGGGACGCACTGGAATTGACCGTCATTTCCGCACCGCCCAGCTTCAGCGCGCCGCCGCCCGCCAGGCCGGAAACATTGTTCGTGGAGCCGGCGGCCGTTGAAAGGGCGGAACCCTCGCGAATGTCCAGCAGAACGCCGTCCAGGGAGGAACCGTTCCCCAGCGTCAGGGAGGAATCCGTACCCGTCCCGCCCAGGGTCAATGTGCCGTCTCCGGAAATAGTGACGTCCGTCACATGGCTTCCCGCCGCCTGTCCGGTGACAACCAGCTGCGCTCCGCGTCCCAGGTCCAGCGTACCGCCGCCCGTTCCGGAAGACAGGGTTTCCACCGTCGTCGTGCGGGAGGCGCCGTCATTCCGGCCGCCCAGCGTGATGTCTCCTCCGGCCAGGTTCAGCGTGGAAAGGCTGTTGGCCGCGCCGTTCAGCACGATTTCCCCTTCCGTGGAACTCAGCATGGAATCGTTCCCCGTGAAATTGCCCTCCACCGTCAGCGTTTCCGCTCCTTTCTTGATAAAGTCCACGTGATCCCCGCTGATGGTGCCTCCATAGCTGTTGCTTCCAGCGTCAATATTCTGGACCAAGTCCACCACGGCGTGGTTTGACGCGGCATCCGCCGCCGTATTCGTCACCACCAGGGAGGCGTTGCTGCCGATCAGGTTGCTGACCTTCAAGCCGTCCCCGTTCCGGGAAGCGTCCGGAGCGCCCTCCAGGCTCACATGGAGCGTGGCGCCGTTGATGCCGACGGCCTTTGTAGGGGTCCAGCGTCGCGTAATTGTCGATGTAGGGATTGTCCGAAGTGGGCGTCGTATCCACCAGATAAGTCAGGTCCGTATTGCCGCTGACCATCAGCGTTCCGTCCGCTCCCAGCACCTCCGTGACGGCATAGCCCAGGGAGGCCAGCAGCGGGGAGAAGGATATCTGCCTGTAATTATCCACGGACAGGGTTCCCGTGGTCAGCACCAGCCCTACGCCGTCAATGGATTCCCGGTTGGCGGCAAGCAGGTCCAGCACTGCCTGGTTACTCAGGTTGATCGTCGTGGTGGCGGAGGAAAGCGTGAGGCTGTCCGCGTCAATGACGCCCGTTCCCGTGTTGCCGCCCGTCGTCAGGCTGCCGCTGTCCAGCTTCAGGGTGACTGTCTTCCCAGTCATGTCCAGGGGACCGCTGATCCCCGTCAGGCGCGTGAAATCCTCCATGACGATGGACTGCACCAAGCTGCCGGACAAGCCGCCCAGGCTGATGGTGTTCAGCGAACCCTGCGTTCCGGCGGAAGCGGCTATCTCCACATTCCCCGCGGTTTTGTTCCCGGCATTCAGCAGATTGCCCTTCGTGATCAGGATGACGTTGGCCGCATTCTGGGAAGCCAGGTCCAGAGCGCCGTTGTTGACGGTTACTCTGCCGGATCCCAGGGAATCGGCGTCCGTCAGGGTCACGGTGCCCGTGCCGGAAAGTGTCGTTGATCCGGAGAAGGAGGTATTGCCTCCAGTCAGCGTCACATTCCCCGTGGTGTCGATCACCAGGGAGCCCGCGCCGGATATGGCCCCGGCCCATGTACCGCCGTCCCCCAGGCGCGCCGTGGCTCCGCCGGCAATCGCCAGGGAGCCCAGGAAGGTATTCGCCCCGGTGAGTTCCAATGTTCCTCCATTGACGGCCAGCGTGCTGCCCGCCGTTCCGCTGATTACTCCCGCATAGGAAAAGTCGCGGGCGAAGGCCAGCGTGGAATTATTCTGAATGTCGATGCTGTCGCCCAGCTTCGCCACCGCGGAGCTGTTCACCGTCACCGTGCCGCGGTGTACCTTGAGCTGGCCGTCCAGATCGACGCCGCCCGTCAGCGTGATATTGCCCACTCCCTGCGTGGAAAACGCCGTGCCGCTCAGATCGCCGCTCAGGGTGAAATCAGTGGTGGCGAATACCTGGTTGCCCGTAAACACAATATCGTTGGCAAAGGTTCCCCCCGCCGTGCCGTTCCATTCCGTGCGGACGTTGGAATCCGCCAGCTTCAGCACGGCATCCGCCCCCATGGTCACATTGTTGAGCTGGAAGTAGCCCGCCGTAACCGCCAGGGTGCCCTGGAATTCCGTACTCATATTCAGTACATTCAGGCCATAACTCGTGCCCAGCCCCACGGAAACGGTACCGGTTCCGGACGCATTCAGTGTCAGTGCCGCATTGTCATTCGTGCCGCTGACGGTCAATACGGAACCTGCTGCTAGCTCCACGGTTTTTTCATGGGCCAGTTCCTTGGCGATGGTCGCCGTCACATCATCACCCAGCATCAGGGCGCCTCCCGTCCACTCCATGGTGGAGCTGGTGAATGCCGTGGCAAAATCGCCGGAGGCCAGATTCAGGGCTCCGCTCTGGAGGGAAATCATCCCCATCCCCGCCTGGACATCCGCCGTCGCCAGCGTCAGCGTGCCTCCGGCGATAGTGATGCCGCCGGAACCCAGGGAATTGGCAACCTGCGCCACCAGTTCCCCCTGTTGGATGGAAATATCCCCCGTCCAGCCCGTATTGTCCAGGTTCAGGGTCAATTTTCCTTCGCCGCGCTTGGTCAAGGTGCCGTCCGCAATCTTCCCGGTGCCGTCGGACACGAATTCATAATCGCTCCCGGCGGCGTTGTTCACGGTGATGGAAGCCGGAGTCACCGGACCGGAAATCGTGACGGTTCCGGCCCCGGTATTATTGAAGACGAGGCTCTTTCCTGCGGCCGTTTCCGAAGAACCGGAAATTCCCCACTGTTCCCCGGTGGTGGAATCGCTCCAATCCAATCCGGGGGTCCCCTGCCAGATCCATACTTCTCCGGCGGAAGTCACCACCAGTTTCAGGGCGGTGCCCGTCTGCTGGAGCGCATAAATCAGCGTTTCATCCCCGATATAACCGCTCCAGTTGAAAATGGCGTTCACGGCGTCAAGACCGCTTGCGGCGCTAATCAGTGTGTATTCCCCGGCCTCCGTAATTCCTTCCAGCCCGTTCAGGGTCAGGGTGAAGGTCCCGGAGCCGAACGCTCCTCCCGCCGTGATGGCGGAACTGATATCCAGAGTCAGGCTGGAACCGGTCGTCACATTCAGGGCGCCCGCGGTGCTCATTCTGGTACCCGCGGCCATGGTGATGTTGCCCAGGGCCACGGCGCTTGTCCCGGTGAAGGCCAGCGTGCCGCCCTGGACATCGGTAAGGCCCGTATATCCTACCGTCCCGCCCAGCGTGAGCGTTCCGTCACTGACCTTGGTCAGGGAAAGCACCCCGTTCTGGTCATAGGAAATGGCGGTAGCTCCGTAGGCAATGGCTACGCCCTTATCTACAATGGAGCCGTTGTACGTGCCGGAGCCCACCGTAAGCGTACGGGCGCCCCCCACCGCGCCCACCTGGGAGTTGGCGGTGCCGTCCAGGGAGGCAATTTCAATATCTCCCAGCACCCGCATGAAAGCGAACCCGGTGGTATTGTCCCCGGAAGTAAGCGCGACGGAACCCTGGGTCATGGAAGAATACAAATCCAGGCCCGCGCTATAGCCGTGCGTGGCGTCTGCAACGACCGTTCCGGTGAAGCCTGAAGCATCTCCGTTAATGATCATTTTCCCATTGGCGTTATACCTGCCGTCTCCTTCGCCGCGCTTGTACGTGAGTGTTCCGTCCCCCGTCAGCGTACCGGTAAAGCCCATTTCCTTGGCCCAGCCCGCTATGCCGGTAACGGTCACATTCCCGTTGACGGTAACGTTTCCGGTAAAATTGTATTGATAATTGGCGGCGTTTGCCTGGGAAGCGTCATTCCATCTCAGGGAGACGGCATCCGAGGCTGAAGTACCCAGCACCAGGTCGGAACCGATCACATGGTGGGAATTGCTTCTGCCGCTGATGTTCAGCATCGTGCCGCCCTGGAGCGTGACGGAGGAACCGGCTGATCCCCAGTTGATGGAGGCCGTATTGTCCCCCACCTGGAGATTACCTTCCTGCACCACAATATGTCCGGAATTGGCTCCCGACAGTCTCAGCAATCCTGCTCCGGTTTTCAAAACGGTGCCGGCCCCCGTAATATTGTTGGCAAAGGTGATTGCGGAAGGTGCCACCAAATTGATGAAGGAGCCCGCATCCGGAGAAAGAGAGAACGCCGGGTTGGTCACAGTACCCAGATTCACCGTAACCGTCGCTCCATTGGCCGCTCCCAGGAAGGAACCCGCTCCCCACGTAATGCCTGAAGCGGGCACGTCCGTATCATAACTGAACGCCAGAATGCCCTGTTCCACGGAAACCGTGGTTCCCGTTCCCAGGACGGAGGCGGAACCGATCACCAGGGTACCCGTTCCTTCCTTGACTACGGAAGTGTTGGTCAGGGCTCCGGTTCCTGCAAACTCATAGCGGGTCGTGGAATTCCGGACCAGTACGGAGAGGGGGGAAACTTCAGAATCCAGCTGCACGCTGGAGACGGGCACCCCCGCCTGGTCCGTGAAGGATACGGCATGTCCCGCCGTATAAGTGGCGGGAGTTCCCCCATCCGTCCAGATATTCTCCGCACCCCAGGCTCCGCTGGCTCCGCCGGCCCACAACAGCATGGGAATTTCAGTGTAAATCAGTTCCCGTCCATTCTGTGAAAGGGAGATGGTTCCTCCCACGCCATCCGCAAAGGATGCCTGGATGGAAGTAATATTGCTCAGCCCGGTGGTGCTCAGAACAGTCATGCCATTCGTCAGGACGCCGAATTCGGACAGATCCAGTTTCAATTCCCCTTCCGCGGACAGGGAGAAGTTCCCGTTCATCTGGACGGATGTCCCCGCGCCGCCGGCCAGCGCCAGCGTGCCTCCGTCCATGTTCAGGTTCCCCGTAAAGAAGGAATCCTGGAACATTTTGACGATGTCAAACCCGGCAACGACCGTATTGGAGAAGGAAATGGCGTGGTCCGAGGTGCTTCCGTAACCGCCCAGCAGCAGGGAAGACGTTCCCCTGACCGCCCCTTCCGTGACGTTCAGCGTGCTTCCTGCCCGGAACACGGCCTTCTTCACGACAAGGGAGGCATTTCCGCTGACGACGGACTTGGCGCCTCCGCCTCCGGCGTAAAGGGCTCCTTCATACGTGCCGCCGTCCAGGGTCAGCGTGGAATTGCCGCCTACCGTTGCGTTCCCCGCACCGCCGCCCCCGGCATAGGAGCCGCCATAAATATTACCCGTGAAAACGGCTCCCGGAGAGGCGATGATGCTCACATTCGTATCCTCGGCGATGGAAAAGGCCCGGGTCGTGCTGGTGCCGGTGCCCCCCGCATGGGAACCGCCCACAATACTCTTGACGAAATTGCCGGATGCATTTCCCAGGTCAATCGTCACATTGGTGCTTCCGGAGATAGCTCCCCCGGAAGCGGCATTGGTTTCATACGCGCTGCCGCCGATGATGAAGCCCCTGGCCACGGAATTGAGGGTGATGGTTTCGTCCGTCTCGCTCTGCATGCTGCGCACGACGACGTAGGTGCTGCCGTCAATGGTGTTGATGGAATTGTGGGCCGCCGTGCCACCGCCCACCAGGGACCCCTTGATCACGGCATTGCCGTCCACGGACACGTAAACGTCCCCCGTGACGGTTGCGTTCAGTCCGTCCTTATAGTTGCCGCCCACCACCCAGTTCACGACCGAATCCCCCTGAATCTGGGTATGGATGTCCCCGGTCACGTTCCACGCGCCGGTACCGCCCCAGTTGTTGGCATAGCTGCCGCCGATGATGATGTTGTAATCACCGTTCCTTACATCCGTCCAGATACCTGTGGTGATGGCCGTTCCCTCGGCAGTGGCGCTGGTATTGTAATAGCCGCCGGCCAGAATCACGCCCGTCAGGCCGTCTCCCGTTCCCGTCACGACATTCACAGAACCGAAGCCGTCCTGCATGGAAGAACCGCGGATGCCGTACAGGGCCATGGTCTGCTGGTCCGCAAGAGTGCCGGCCGCGGAAGAGGGAGCGCTCCCCAGTCCCCAGGCGGGATCCCACACCGTATCGTAAGCGCCGGAGCCCGTAAACGTGATGATGGTTTTTCCGGAGGAATTGCTGATGGTGTACAGTGATTCATCAATGTCCGCCAGCGTGAACCCATTGCCCAGGTTGACACCCAGATCATAAGTTTGACCTATCAGAGCGTCCGAACCGTACAGGTCCTGGAATTCCTGGAAAAGGGAAAAGTCGATCAGGCCGGACGTAAACGTTATGCTCTGCAGAACGGAAGAAACATTGTTCATGGACGTGTAATACAGGCGGCCGCCGTCCACGGTAACGCTCCCCGTGATGCTCCCCGTGCCGTTGGCGAGAATGCCCATGCCCTCTCCCACAGTAAGGGCATTCTGGAAATTCATGGTTCCGGAGGAAGCTGAGATCATGCCGCTGCCGCTTATTCCCGTTACCGTCAGATTGCCATTGCCCGCGTCCAGCCTGCCTCCGGCAAGCACGGCGTTGACGGTTCCCGCCTTGGAAAGGACCGCCCCGGAATTGACCGTATAAGTTCCCGTGAGCGCCACATTCTCCGTGAGATGCACCCAGCCGGACTGTGCCACGAAGTTGCCCGCTCCGGTCATGGAATTGTCAATGACGTCAACCGCATCTCCCGCCGTACCGTAATACGTAATGTACTGGCTGCCGGAAGTAGTGGTGACGGCCGCGGTTCCCAGGGAACCGGAGGCGTTGATGCCCAGGGAGGTGGAATTCCGGGTGATGGAGATGGTCCCCCCCAGTTGGTTCTCCGTGTTGGACAGGGTATAATACGTGTACTCACTGTCTGAGCCGCTGATCGTAAAGCCGTCGGCCGCCGTGAGCACCCCCGTGAACTTGATATTCTTGCCGTACTCGGTCGTCATGTTGACGCCGCTTCCGAACGTGGCTTCCCCGGAGAACGTAAAACCGTTGCCGTTGATGGAATTGGCATCGTAGCTATAGTACCCGCTGACGGGCGGTCCGTCCTCTACGGTCAGCACCGTATTGTCCCCCATGACGAGTTTCTGTGTCCAGTTGACGTTCCCGGAATACAGGGAAAGCGTGCCGCTGCTGATTTTAAGGGTGGCGTCCGGAGACGCGGCGGGCGTCAAAGCCGTATTCTTGTTGGAGTTGCCCAGCGTAAAAATCCCTCCCCCCACATAATCCACCGTGATGGAACCGCCGAAACTGCCGCCGTAGGAAGAGGAATCTCCGGTAATGGTCAGGGTAGTGCCTTCCCCGGTGATCAGGGCGGCCACATTGTCATGTTCCAGCTTGCTGATGCTGGTGTCCACATTCGCCTGCAGCACGGAAGCCCCCGCCGCATAGCTGTAGCCGCCCAGCCTGATGGTGGCGTTCTGCGCCGCCAGGGCATGGTTGAGTTCCAGAATATTATTCCGGGTACCGCCTGTCGTGTTGGAATACATGGAAATCACACCGTTGAACGTACCCGGACCATTCAAAATCAATGAAGAAAGACTGGCGGCGCCACTGGCTACGCGGTTCACCCTCAGAACGGCGTCCGCGGCGTCTCCATTCAAATTCGTGATGGTGGCCGTGCCCGCTCCGGAAAATTGGAGAGTTGTGGATGCAGTTACGTTTCCTGCGTCATAAGTCACTGAACCTCCGGAAGGAACCGTTATCTGGGTGCCGTCAAATGTGATATCCGCTCCAAGCGCCGGAGAAAGCGACACGGTAACGGCAATCCCGGCAAGAGCGGTTATAGTAACGGTTCCGACGGTAACTCCGGCAAAGGAAGTCACCAGTGCGGCCAGCAAACGCAGAGGCAGTTTCAATTTCATGTGATGTATGTTTTCTATATTTCATGGGAGTTAAACAACGGCCTTAAACGAGGCAAATCGTATAGCTTATCGTCATAAATACGGAAATCTCATTTTTCCGTCAAAAGAAAACTTCCCTGCCAAAAAAAAGTTCTCCAAAAAAAAATCAGGAAAACGTAAATACACCCTCTATCTAACAAATATTTCCAGCACTAAAATACCAATCAATTAGTTCACTTTTATCACGTTAATCATATATTGACTTTTGTCTAAGTATGACAAACTTTTTTACCGTTCATTTCCTCCCCTTCCGCTGTACCATAAAAACGGGGCCTTGTGCGGTTTTCTCCCGCCCAAGGCCCCGGAATGGAAACCAGTCAAAACCAGGCGTGTCAGCGGCTTACCTGGTCCACGGCAGCAGGAATTCTCCCGCATCCCCCCCTGCGGCAATGTGCTTGAGCAGGGCGCTTCCCAGCACGGCGGCATCCGGACGGGCGTCTTCCGGCAGGGCCTCAAGCTGGTCCGGCGTCTGGAGGCCGAAGCCCAGCGCCAGCGGAACGTCAAACACGGAACGGGCACGGCGCATGGTCTCCGCCACACTCTGCTCCAGATCCGTCTTCCCTCCCGTGGTGCCGAGGACGGACACCACGTAAACGAATCCTTCCGTACAGGGCTTGTACTCTTTCATGCGTTCCACGGAGGTGTTGGGAGCCACCAGTGTCACGAGTGTCAGGCCATAAGGGGCAAAGACCTTCCTGAACATGCCGGATTCCTCCAGCGGCATGTCCGGCACGATGAAACCGTAAACGCCCGCTTCCGCCGCGTCCCGTGCCAGATTTTCCAGGCCGTATTGATAAAAGGGATTCACGTAACCCATCAATGCCAGCTTGGCGGAGAACTGCCCCTTGCGGGCCTTCAGGCCGTCCAGAATCCATTTCAGGCTGACCCCGCGGGCCAGCGCGTCCCGGGAGGCGTCTTCAATAACGGGGCCGTCCGCTACCGGGTCGGAAAACGGAACGCCTATCTCGATGATGTCCGCCCCGGCCGCGTCAATGCGCTCCAGATGGGTCCAGAAGGAATCCATGTCCGGAAAGCCGGCGGTGATGAATGGAATGACGGCGCGGCGCCCCTTGGCATGGGCCTGTTCCACGGCTTCCTGCAACGGTGATTTCTGCGTATTGTTCATGAAAAGGCGGCAATTAAATGTTCAGATATTTTTTAACGATTCCCAGGTCCTTGTCTCCGCGGCCGGAGAGATTGACCAGCACGTCGCCCCCTTTGGGCAGTTCTTCCGCGTGGTCCAGCACCCACGCCACGGCATGGGAGGATTCCAGCGCCGGAATGATGCCTTCCCCCCTCGTAAGCGCCTGGAAGGCATTCAGGGCGGAAGCGTCGCAAACCATGCCGTAATGCACGCGGCCGATTTCCGCCAGATGGGAATGCTCCGGCCCCACGCCGGGATAATCCAGGCCGGCGGAAATGGAATGGGAAGGCTGTATCTGGCCGTCCCCGTCCTGCAAAAGCATGGTCACATGGCCGTGCAGCACGCCGGGGCTCCCCAGGTTGATGGGGGCGGAATTGTAGCAGCCGGGCTCGCCCGTGCCGCCGGCCTCCACGCCTACGAGGCGCACATCCTCATCCTCCACAAAGGGGTGGAGCATTCCGATGGCGTTGGAGCCGCCTCCCACGCACGCCACTACCACGTCCGGCAGCCTTCCGGTGCGCTCCAGCATTTGCGCGCGCGCCTCCCGGCCGATGACGGACTGGAGCTGCCTGACCAGTGTGGGGAACGGATGGGGGCCTGCCGCCGTACCAAAACAGTACAGAGTATCCGCCTGATGGGAAATCCAGTAACGCAGGGCCGCGTTAATGGCGTCCTTCAGCGTGCGGGAACCGCTGTCCACGGGAACTACCTCCGCACCCAGCAGCTTCATGCGCATCACATTCATGGACTGGCGCTCCACATCCTCCGCCCCCATGAAGACGGTGCAATCCATCTTCAGGCGCGCCGCCGCCGTGGCCGTAGCCACGCCGTGCTGGCCCGCCCCGGTCTCCGCGATGAGGCGCGTCTTCCCCATCATCCGGGCAAGGAGGGCCTGGCCCAGGGCATTGTTGATCTTGTGGGCGCCCGTATGCAGCAGGTCCTCACGCTTCAGCCACAGGCGGAAGCCAAGTTTCTCCGAGAGGTGGGGGCAGAACGTCAGGGGCGTTTCCCTGCCCGCGTAGTTGACCAGCAGATCCTGCAATGCATCCCGGTACGCCGGGGACTGCATGATGGTGTCCATGGCCTGTTCCAGTTCCATCAGGGGGGGGCGCAATGCCTCCGGAACGAAACGGCCGCCGAAATTGCCGAAGTATCCTTCTTTGTTATTCATGCGATGTGGTAAGGTGTGTAGGAAATGAGGGGCTTGAGCGCCGCCAGCAGCTTTTGCGGGCTTTTCTGGCCGGGAATGGCCTCCACGCCGGAATTCAGGTCAATGCCGTTCGGGGTGCACTGTTCCAGCGCCCTGTTCAGGGAAGCGGAGGAAAGGCCGCCGGCCAGGAACCAGGGGCGGGGGGCCTGCAGGGAAGCCAGCGCCTTCCAATCCAGCGCGGTTCCGTGGCCGCCGCCCTGCCTGCCGGCATCCAGCAGGAACCAGGAACAGCTGTCCGCCCAGAGATCCATCTCCCTTTGCATGGCGTCCAGGGAATCGTAACTGTCCGGCCACAGAACCCGGATGACTTTTCCCGCGCCGATCCGGCGCGCGCAATCCAGGGACTGGTTGCCGTGGAGCTGGGCGAATTCCAGCCGGGCCGTCTTCATGATGTCCATGATCTGCTCCGCATCCTGGTTCACGAACACGCCCACGCGGCGGATCAGCGCGGAATCCAGCGCGGCGGCGCGTTCCGGCGCAATATAGCGCGGGCTTTTGGGATGGAACACGAACCCGCAGAAGTGGGCCCCCATTCCCATGGCGGTTGACAGGTCACTCTGGCGGGTAATCCCGCACACCTTGATTGCGAATGAATGTTTCTTCATCTTGTTTCTTCTAAAATTGCAGCCAGTTTTTCACCCGGCTTTCCGCCGTCCATCAGGGCTGTGCCCATCAATACGGCCTGGAAGCCCGCTTCCGCGGCTTCCCTGAGATGCTCCCCGGCGCTCATGGCGCTGGCGGCTATCCATACTTCCCCGCCGCGGCGGAGCTTCCCCAGGTCCAGGCAGGCCTGTCTGTCCGTTTCCAGCGTATCCAGGTCACGGGCGTTCACCTGGATGATGCGCGCGCCGGATTCCCGGGCAAGCGCCAGGTCCTCCTCGTCAAAAATCTCCACCACGGCCTGCATGCCGTAGGCTTCCGCCTGTTCCCGCAAAACACGGAGTTCCCGTGCATCCGGCGTCAGGCGCACGATAAGCAGCAGGGCGGAAGCCGGGGTGGAAGCCGTCTCCATCACCTGAAGCTGGTGGAAAATGAAATCCTTGCGGAGCATGGGAACCCCGGTGCGGTGCATGCGTTCCAGATACCCGATGCGGCCGCCAAAAAACCGTTCCTCCGTCAGCACGGAAATGCAGGAGGCCCCGGCGGCGGCATACTGTTCCGCCACATCTTCCGGCTTCAATCCCTGGGCAATGACGCCGCGCGACGGAGACGCCTGCTTGAATTCCGCAATCACGGCCACGGGCTGCCCGTCAGGCGTCTCCGCAATCGCCTTCAGGAAATCCGGCCTGCGCCCCTTCCAGGGGCGCGGCAGTTCCCGGCGGGACGCCAGGTCCGTGAGCAGGGCGATTTCCTCCGCCTTGGCTTCCCTGAACCGGTCAAGCAACATGGAGCGTTCTCCTTCCTACGCCGGCGCACACGGCCTCACGGGCCTTCGCCATGCAGACGGCCAGGTCCATGTGGTCCTCCAGCAGGAACATGGCCACGCCCACATTCAGAATCACCATGTCCATCATGGCGCGGGGCCCCCTGCCCGCCAGAATATCCTTCAGCACGGCCACCGCCTCCGCCTTGGAATGGACGGCCAGCTCCCCGGGATCACAGGGCTGGATGCCGTAATCGGCGGGGTCCAGCGTCATGGGCGTCAGCTTCCCGTTGTGCACGATCATCATCTTGGTGGGCCCCAGCGGCGTCACCTCGTCATACCCTCCGGCGCCGTACACCACGGCCGCCCTGCGGATATGGGACTGGCTGAGGGTTTCCGCCAGCAGTTCCACCAGTTCCGGACGGGCCACTCCCAGCAGAATGTGGGTGGGGCGCGCCGGATTGATCAGGGGTCCCAGCAGGTTGAACAGGGTGCGGATGCCCAGTTCCCTGCGGATGGACCCCACGTTGCGGAAGGCGGGATGAAAATTCGGCGCGAACAGGAAAGCGAAATTGCGTTCGTCCAGCAGGTGCTGCACGTCCTCCGGAGCCACGTCCAGCGGAAATCCCAGCCCTTCCAGAGCATCCGCGGACCCGCAGGAGGAGGACACCGCGCGGTTGCCGTGCTTCACCACCTTGTAGCCCATGCCCGCCAGCGTCAGGGACGTGGCGGTGGAGCAATTGAAGGAGCTGCGGCCGTCGCCGCCCGTGCCGACTACGTCAATGCAGTCGCCTTCCAGCCCTTCCACGCGGTTGGCGCGGCCCAGGGCAATGCCCACGGCGTGGGCCATTTCCAGCGGGGTTTCCCCCTTCATGCGCAGGCCCATCAGGAAGCAGCCCGCCTGGGCCGGCGTCATGCGTCCGTCCATGATATCCGCAAAACCGGCGGCGGCCATGTCCGCCGTCAGGTCCTGCCCGGCGGCCAGCGTATCCAGAATGCGGTTGATCCGCTTCTCCTTCTGACCGGCGGGAACGACATTGTCCGGAAAATTGCCCAGAAGCTGGAGACCGTCCGGCGTCAGGATGGACTCCGGATGGAACTGGATGCCCACCCACGGGCGGTCGTTGTAGCGCAGCGCCATAACCTCCCCTTCCGGACCGCGGGAAGTGACGGTGAACCGGGGATTCGGTTCATCCTCCTTGGACTGGACCACCAGGGAATGGTAGCGGCCCACGGTCATGGGATTGGGAAGTCCTGTGAACAGCCCGGCGCCGTCGTGGATAATGTCCGAACTCTTTCCGTGCATCACGTACGGAGCGCGGGAAACCTCCGCCCCGGCAAAATAACCCAGAAGCTGGTGGCCCAGGCATACGCCCAGCACGGGAACGGCGGCGGGAAGGCGCTTCAGGAACTCCAGGCACAGCCCGGCATTGCGCGGATGGCTGGGGCCGGGGGAAATGCACACGGCTTCCAGTTCCGGGCTGGCTGCCAGGTCCAGAATGCGCGGATCGTCGTTCGCATACACCACGGGCTTGCGGCCCAGGGAATAAAACGCCTGCACCAGATTCCACGAAAAGGAATCGTAATTATCAATGAACAGAAACATGGTCTTCTCCTTTCAAAATCACGTCAATAATCTTGCCTTTATTCATGCACTCCTGCCATTCGGCGGCCGGATCGGAATCATACACGATGCCGGCGCCCGCCTGCCAGTGGATGCGGCCATTCTTCACCCACATGCTGCGGATGGTGATGCCGGAATCCATATGCACGCCATTCTTGTCCAGCCCCAGCCAGCCGATGCACCCGGCATACGGGCCGCGCGGCAGGGGTTCCTCCTCCGCCAGGATTTCCATGGCGCGCACCTTGGGTGCGCCGCTCACCGTTCCGGCGGGGAAGGCCGCGCCGAGAATGTCGATGGCGTCCAGTCCGTCGTTCACCTGGGCGGTCACGCGGGAAGTCATGTGCATCACGTGGGAAAAACGTTCAATCTCCATCAGCCTTTCCAGCTTCACGGAGCCGGGTTTGGCGACGCGCCCCAGGTCGTTGCGGCCCAGGTCCACCAGCATCACGTGTTCGGAACACTCCTTGGGGTCCTTGAGCAGGTCGGCGGCCAGGGCGGCGTCTTCCTCGTCGTCCCTGCCGCGCTTGCGCGTTCCGGCAATGGGGGAAAGCTGGAGCTTGCCGTCCGTGCAGCGCACCATCAGTTCCGGGGAGGAACCGAACAGGGTAACGCCCGGCAGGCTCATGAAAAACATGTACGGGGAAGGGTTGATGCTGCGCATGCGGCGGTACAGCGTGAAGGCGTCCCCGTGGAACTCCGCGGAGGCCTGGGAGGAAAGCACCACCTGAATGGCCTCCCCGTCGTGCAGCAGCTCCTTGATATGCTCTACGCCCTTCATGTAGCCCGCCTGGTCCGGCGTGCGCGCGACCTCCCCGATGGAGGGCTCTTCCGTTTCATGCAGGGGAGCGTGGGCAAGGTCGCGGTGTTCGCCCAGGCTGATCTGGGTAAGGCGGTTGTACAGGTGGTCAAACACGATCACGGTGCCGGCCAGCACCAGGCAGGACTCCGCGGAAGAGGGAGGAATGGTCTGCGCCAGCTTGGGCTGGAAAAGAGCGGCCGTTTCATACCCGAAGTAGCCGTACAGGGCCCGCGTGATGGGGGCCTGCCGCTTGTCGTCGCCCACCAGTTCCAGCCGCTGCATCAGGGCGCGCAGCCCGTCCAGATAAGGCATGCCGTCCAGCTCCTTCAAGGAGGCCAGCCGGTCGTCGCTGACGGTCAGGGAAAGCCGGGCGTCCGCACAGGAAACGGTCATCAGGTAATCACAGGCGATGACGCTGTAGCGGCCCCACTTGCCGTCCACCTCCGCGCTTTCCAGCAGAAGACCGGGGGTTTGGTCCCGGGTGAGGCTCAGGAACAGGCTGATGGGCGTCTCCAGGTCGGCGCTCAGGCGCCGGCTGTGTTGTTGGAGGGTGATGATGGATGGTGGTTGCATGGATGGATCATTGTGTAAGTTGAAAATAAAAAAACTGCTTTGACTCTCGGAGGAATCAAAGCAGTTCTAGAAAATTATCATAGCTGGACGCCACTACTGCACATCGGGATTCCCCCGTCCGGACATGGGTACGCGCCACCAATACCCGTTGCCGTAATAACGGGTATTGCTAAAAAAGGGCTGTACTGTGCTGAATGGCATCTGCGCGTTTATTACTCCTCTCCCCCGCCCTTGTCAAAAAAACTTTTCGTCAATGGCAGAAAAAAATCCAGCCCCCCCTTCTTGCCAGCCGATGAAAGAGAGCCCTTTCCACAGAGTGCGAAAAAGAGAACGTCAAAAAACGGAAGAACCGGCCGCCGGAATCTTCACAGGCTCCGAACGCCTGTTTCCGCCCCGGATGCACCGGCTACTGTTTCTCTCCCCCCGCACGGCTTTCCATTTCCAAAAGGCGGCATTTGGCGGCAAGCCCTGCCTCCTGTGAGCGGTATGCCTCCAGCCGGAGGGAAGGATCCGCCTCCAGTGACTTCTGAAACACACGGTATTCCTCTTCACGGAGAGCCACAATTTCCTTTTGGAAGGCTATTCCCTCCTTGAGGGAAGCGGCATGGTCGCGACGGAACTCCAGAAGCTGCAATCTGGAGAGAACAGTCTCCGTCCAATGGCACAATCCGGACTTGTAGCGATCCTTCATCAACTCATCTATCCTGACCAGGATTTGTTCCCGTTCCTGAAGAAGTGATTTCAGCGTTTCCTCTCCCGGAGAGGCGGAAGCAAGGCATGCCGTCAGCAATAAAAGCAGGGTAGTTCTCATGACTCCCCTTTTAAACCGCAGGAAAACCGAATCAAGAAAAAAACAGCGTTCTTCCCTGAACTGCAGATACTTCCCCCATATAAAAAACGGGAGCGCCGGCGGTTACCCGGCACTCCCGTTATCATGATGCAGCAAGCACCCGGCTTAGAACAGGGTAACGGCGATGTTGACGCCGGCGGTGACAATGGCCACCATGCTCATCAGCTTGATCAGGATATTCAGAGAGGGGCCGGACGTATCCTTGAAGGGGTCGCCCACCGTGTCGCCGATGACGGCGGCCTTGTGGCTTTCCGAGCCCTTGCCGCCCACATGGCCCTGCTCAATGTACTTCTTGGCGTTGTCCCACGCGCCGCCGGAATTCGCCATGAACACGGCCAGAACGAAGCCGGAGGCCAGCCCGCCGGCCAGCAGGCCGAACACGCCGGGAACGCCGAACACCAGCCCCATGCAAATGGGAGTAATCACCGCCAGCACGGACGGCCAGATCATCTCATGCTGGGCGCCCGCCGTGGAAATCTCCACGCAGCGCACGTAATCCGGTTCCGCCTCCCCGGTCAGGATGCCCTTGATTTCCTTGAACTGGCGGCGCACTTCCTTCACCATCTTTTCAGCGGCGCGGCCCACGGCGTTCATGGTCAGGCCGCAGAACAGGAAGGACATCATGGCGCCCACGAACAGGCCCATGAGCACCTTCGGGTTCATCAGGGTCACCTGGAAATAGCCCATGAACTCGGACAGGGTGCAAGTGGTGATTTTGGACACCTCCACGCTCACGGCGTCATTAATCTTGTACATGGTATTTCCGGTGGCCTCGCTCCAGTGCAGGATGGAAATCTTCAGCTCTTCAATATAAGAAGCCAGCAGGGCCAGGGCGGTCAAGGCGGCGGAGCCGATGGCAAAGCCCTTGCCCGTGGCGGCCGTCGTGTTGCCCAGGGCGTCCAGGGCGTCCGTGCGGCGGCGTACTTCCGGGTCCAGCTTGCTCATTTCCGCATTGCCCCCGGCGTTATCGGAAATGGGACCGTAGGCGTCCGTCGCCAGCGTCAGGCCCAGCGTGGAAAGCATCCCCACGGCGGCGATGCCGATGCCGTACAGGCCCTTGCTCATCTCGGCCCCGGTAAAATGCCAGTCCCCGGAGGCCATGCCGTAGGCCAGGACGGTGCCCACCACGATCGTAATCACGGGAATGCAGGTGGAAATCATGCCGATGCCGATGCCGGAAATGATGACGGTGGCGGGGCCGGTCTTCGCGCTGTGGGCTATCTTGCGGCAGGGATAGGAATCATGGGAGGTGTAATGCTCCGTGCTCTTTCCGATGATGATGCCCACCGCCAGGCCGGTCACGATCGCGCCCCAGATGCCGGCCCAGTTGTCCAACCCGATGAGCTGGAGCAGGAAGGCGGAGGCAATGGCGATCAGGAAGGAGCTGAGGTTGATGCCGCGGTTCAGGGCGGCCATCAGTTCCGTCTGGGAAGCGCCGCGCTTCACACGCACCGCATACACGCCCAGGAGTGAAAGGATGGTGCCGAGGGCGGCAATCAGCATGGGGGTGAGAACGGCCTTGATCGCCATGTCCGGCACGGCTATGTAGGCCGCCGCGCCCAGGGCGGCGGAAGCCAGGATGGAACCGCAGTAGGACTCGTAAAGGTCCGCGCCCATGCCGGCCACATCGCCCACGTTGTCGCCCACGTTATCCGCGATGGTGGCGGGGTTGCGGGGATCGTCTTCAGGAATGCCCGCTTCCACCTTGCCCACCAGGTCCGCGCCTACGTCCGCAGCCTTCGTGAAAATACCGCCGCCCACGCGGGCGAACAGGGCCTGGAGGGAGGCGCCCATGCCAAAGGTCAGCATCGTCGTGGTGATCACCACCAGGCGGGTGGAAAGCTCCATGTCCTCATAAAACCAGTCCAGAATCCAGTACCAGGCGCCGATGTCCAGCATGGCGAGGCCCACCACGGTCAGGCCGAGAACGGCGCCGGAACGGAAGGCGATCTGGAGGCCGGCATCCAGGGAATGGCGGCAGGCGTTCGCCACGCGGCCGGAAGCGTACGTGGCCGTCTTCATGCCGATATACCCGGCAAGGCCGGAGAAAAAGCCGCCGGAAATAAATGCGAAAGGCACCCAGGGATTCTGAATGTGCAGGCAGTAGGCCAGAAAGGCGAAAACGACCGTGATCAGCACGAAAAAAATGGCAACAATCTTGTATTGCTGCCGTAGATAGGCCATCGCACCGCTGCGAACATGCTTGGCGATCATTCTCATGACCTCGTTCCCCTCATCCTGGGCCTTCATGCGGTAAAAAAACACGCCCGCGAAAACGAGGGCCAGCACGGAAGCCGATGGGATGAGCCAAAATAAATCCTGGATGGTTATCATTGTCAGTACACTTTAAATTAAAGTGGTAGGAAAATAGCACTCCCCCGGCTTTACTCCAAGAAAAAACCGCTGTCCGGGACGGAAAATTCGCCTTCCTGCAGAAAGACCAGGACAGATGCGAAACCGGGCGTGAACAAGGAAGAAGCAAGTTCTGCAAGGATTAATCCAAAGTGCGGTTTGCCTATGTGAAGGCTGCTTTTCCAATCTCCCGCCGCTTCTGCTTCCAGGACGCGCAACCGGACGTAGCGCATCCCCGCCGCTACCGCCCCTTGATGTGGCAAAAAGCCGTGCCGCATTGGACATGAGGGTACTTCTGCCAAGCGTTTTCCGGGGAAATTCCGCCCCCCTGAAGCATTCTGTTGACCTCCCCCGGCAGGCAAAGCTAAAAGCCGCGGGCGGAGACATCCCATCCGTCAATCAGCCGTGCTGTCAATGACAGCCAGTTCCTCTGGAGAAAACTGCGTATTCTTCAACGAACCCAGGCAATCCCTGATCTGGGCGGAACGGCTGGCTCCAATGAGGGCGGTGGTCACGACCGAATTCCTCAACACCCAGGCCAGGGCCATCTGCGCCAGGCTCTGGCCGCGATCCCGCGCCAGGGCAGCCAGGCGGCGGATTCTGTCCCCATGCTGCTGCACGCGCTCTCCCGTCAGGAAGACGGAAGCCCCTGCTGCCCGGGAATCCGCGGGAATGCCATCCAGGTAACGGTCCGTCAGCATCCCCTGCGCCAGAGGGGAAAATGCCACGCAGCCGAGCCCTTCCTCGCGGATAGCGGCGAAAACTCCTGTCTCCGGCTCCCGGTTGAACATATTGTACCGGAGCTGGTGCACCAGGCATGGCACGCGGGCTTCCCGGAGCATGGCGCAGATCTGCCTGGTCTGTTCCGCCGGGAATTTGGAAATGCCGGCATACAGGGCCTTTCCGGACTGGACCGCCGTGACGAGAGCCCCCGCCGTCTCTTCCAGCGGAGTTTCCGGATCATGCCGGTGCGCATAAAAAATATCCACATAATCCAGCTTCATCCGGGAAAGGGACTGATTCAGGCTGGCAAGCATGTGCTTGCGGGAGCCCCAGTCCCCGTACGGCCCCTCCCACATCAAATGCCCCGCCTTGGTGGCAATCACCAATTCGTCGCGGTAACGGGACAAATCCTGCATGAAAATGCGCCCGAAGCACTCTTCCGCGTAACCGGGCGGTGGCCCGTAATTATTCGCCAAGTCAAAATAGGTAATGCCGGAATCAAAAGCGCTGTGAACAAGACGGCGCGCGTTCTCATAATCGGACTCTGCGCCGAAATTGTGCCACAGTCCCAGCGATACGGGGGGGAGCAGCAATCCGGACCGTCCGCAGCGGCGGTAGGCGGTACCGGCATAACGTTCCGGATCAGGTAAATAACTCATGGGGTTGCAATTCAATGGAATTTAATCAGGAATGCGCAGAACGGCCGTGACGGACGCCGTTTCTCCACTCTTCAGTGGAATACTTGGATGAGAGCAGTTCCGCTACGCGGGCGGCCATGCCGGGAAAAAGAAAGGAATCCGCACGCAGCACATGCGTATCCGCCAGGCGGGAGGCAAGCATCACATCCCAGCCGTCAGGCAAAATGCAATTCTGAATGCTGCCCTGGTGAAGAACGCCGTCACGCACCCGTCTCTGGCCCCCGCCCGCCAGTTTTTCTCCGGAAGGCAGTATCAGGTCGCTGGTGACAGGGCTGGAAAAACAGGCGCGGCCGCCATCGGGCGCATCCCCGGCCAGCATCACGCACTCCACGCCGCAATCCTTCAGCACGCGGGCCAGCGCCCCATGAATCCACCGGTACAAGGTGGCGCTTGAAGGGCGCCCCTTCCCGTCTCTGCGGTGCATGGCCAGGGTAAAGGGAATATCCTGCCGATGATCCACAATGCCCCCGCCTGTCCAGCGGCGGACAAAATGCAATTCCTCTCCGGGGAAAATCCGCCTGGCTGTGCTCTCCTCGTCAAAATAGCCGAACGTCACGGCAGGTTCTCCCCACCGGTATATCCGCAGAACGGGAAATTTCCCCCATTCCAGCAGGGCCTCATCCACGGCCATGGCTTCCGCGGCGCTTCTGGCCACGGGATCGCGCCAAAGAATCAGCTCCGGCAGCGGAGGCAAATTACCCACAACATCTGCAAATCCCGGCATAGATCGGAAACAGGGTTAACAACAAGGTAGGGAATGCCGCTCCGGAAAAGGCGGGACACCGTGAAAACAGGCGTCCGCCTGCTGTTCCGGACTTGGGCCTAATGGCTCAGCGGAAGGGAAACGCGCTGCGTGAAAGATCGAGTGTAACGTTCGAAAAACTCTTCCGGAGAGGGAGCGGGACGCCCCTTGCGTATCTGGTCCACCAGGGCCATGCCTTCATCCGTCACCACCGTCATGGAAATGGTCACTCCGGTAACGCGGCCCGACTTTAAATCGTCAATATCCATGCCGCTGCCGATCACGTCCAGCCGGTTGCCGTATACGTCCATCTGGGAACAGGACCCCAGGCGGTTGGCGCCTGTCGTCATAACGGGGACCAGAACGGATGCCCTCTGCGTCGCATCCTTGTCGGACTTGTTGCTGCCGGAACTCCCGATCTTCTTCTGGTAATCTACCTCAAAAATGAGGGTCATTTCCACCACATTCTCCACCAGGAAATTGGCGGGAATGGTTTCATCCTGCTGGAAGCGGGAATAGGCGGCCCAGAGGTCCTCCTTGCCCAGAAGCTCCCGCACGGTATCCTCCGCATTGACCAGATTGCGGTACAGGGCATAGACGGGGAACCCGTCCGACTCGGACGTGGCGTCCCGGTCCAGAATCTGGTCGCGGTAAAGCAGCTTGTAACCTACGCAATTCACGTCGCCGATGATGCGGTCGTTCCTCATGTCCATGCTGGACTTGGCCGGATTGCGGTCCGTGGGCGTGGTAAAGAAAATCAACTGGGAGGCATTCGTAATCTTGGCGCCTTCCGGCCCCATGGTCATCATATTGACGCGGGACTCCCCGGTGGAAGGCCTGCGCCCCCTGGCCTGGGAGGAAGAGGCGGTCCGGGCGCCGCGGCCGGCTAGATCGCTGTCCCTCTGCACGAGCATCCATTCAAAGGGGTTTCCAGGGCGGAACTGCATGCTCTCAAAATCCTTGGTCATGGTATCCATCGCCGTACGGGCGAGGGTCGTCGTCCGCACGTCCTGAAGCACCCATCTCCAGATATCCACCCCGCGGGACGTCAGCGCCACGATCACAAGCACAAGAATCGTCGTGATCGTCATGGCCGCCAGCAGCTCAATCAGAGTAAACGCGCCGGATTTGATTTTGGCAAATGTCTTCATGATTCTTTCAGTATCTCGATGATGCGGTTAACGGCGGAAGGCAAGATTGCGCGTGAACACGGGCGTCTTCAGATTCTCCCATGTCGTGTTCTGCAGACGTTCCGGGTCCGTATTCAGCAATTGGAAAAATTCCGCCTGGTACAGCACTTCCGCCCCCCAGGGCAGATTCAGGCCGCCGCCCCCCTTCTCCGCCGTGTACACGTACTGGGACGGGTCCGTAATGATCCGGCCGCGGTTGTAGGGGTTGGAAATCACGGCATACTTGGGAGCCAGCTTGTAGCCGTAGGCGTTGGAATCCATGCGCTCCACCACAAGCTGGGTCATGCGCACCGCGAACACGGGCCCTACCAGGGCCTTGAAATCATTCCAGCGGTCCTTGTTGTTCGCCAGGCATACGCCCGTAACCACGGCGGAATTCTTGCCGGGAATGCTGCCGCCGTCCTCCAGCCAGGGCTGGGGCGTGCCGTCCTTGCGCACGGGCTTGGACAAATCCGCCCGGTAATTGTACACCAGAATAGTGGTGGCGGGCTTTGCCGTAAACTGCATCCAGTAAAAAGCCTTGTCAAAGGCGGAAACATACCTGCCGGGGGAAGACTTCTTTGCATTGCCCGCCGCCCGTTCCGAATTGCGGAGCTCTCCAAGCTCCGCCGTCAGGGCATGGACGATGCGGTCCGCCTCACGAATGGTCAGGGCGGCCTGGACCGTTCTCCTGGCCGGGATGAACATAGCCATAAACACCACGATCAGCACCCCGACCACGCCGATGGCAAGCACCACCTCTGTCAGGGTAAACCCTTTGGAACGAACCTGTTTCATACGATTGGTCAACATGGTAGTAAAATCCTGTAAAATTATTGGGGAATCACCTGCTCATCCGTCCTCAGGCGGCTTATATTGCCTTTGGGATAAATCACGATGCCGCCGGCCAACCCCGGCTTGCCGTCCGTCATGGGAGAGGGGCGTTCCTCCTTGCCGTCCCCGGCAGAGCCGGAAACCACTACCAGGCGGGTGGGAGCATTCGGCTGGGACATGCGGCCCTCCTCGTCAAACTCAATGAAATAAATATCAGTCAGGCCGTTGCCGGGCAGATTGACGGTATCCTGCCCGTCCCGGCTGGAAAAGCTCTTGTACGTGCTTTTGGCCCTGGACTTGCCCGAACCTTCCAGCAGGGTGCTGTAGGTGGGGCTGATATAAAATCCGGCGGGAAGCGTCTGCAGGCGGTTGACAAGGTGCCACTTGCCTGTGCGCGTATTCTTGGACATCACGCCCAGGGTGCGCATGTTCCGGCTCGCGTCGTCGGGGGTGCTGACAATAATCAGGCGGCTCCAGGTTCCCTTGCCCATGGCATCCAGCCGGGCCTCCTGCACCATGCCGTCCACCATTTCAACGGCGGACTGGAGTCCCTGCGCCCGGCCGCCGCCTCTCAGCATGCTGGCGGCAAGAGCCATCATGGCAACCATGATGGTAATGACGACGATCAATTCCACCAGGGTAAACCCTTTGACCCCTGCGGAAAAACGAAAATGTGCAGCTCTGGAATGTGCGGAAAAATTTCTCATACAGGTCATGCAGGATTGAACAACGATTTTTGGCATGCTACCCATTTCAAACGATCACGGCAATCATTTTTTGAGCATCGGGAACCTCGAATACATATCTGTTCAAATAAAACTCCGGCGGTATCCGTAACCATTCCCGCGGAGGCAAACATCGGGCATCTGAAGCAACAAACCGCCCGACTCTCTCCATCAAGGCATTCTGGAGAAAAACAGATACCAAAGCAACGGATACGCGCCCCCCCGCCCATCCCTGCCACCATGTAAAAAGGATGTGAAAAGGAAATTCGGAATATTTTATCTCCGCAACGCCTGTTCAACAAGGCTTCATTGATGTTCAATCCCGCTGCCGGGGAGCAAAAAGGAAATCCCGGAGCCATCCGGGACCATCCCGGTTTAACACCATCACCGCAGCTCCACCCATATGCCGCGGTGGTCGCTGGCCTGGCGGGAGGGGGGAGTGTCGAGGACGCCCATGGGGGGCTTGCGGCCAAGTCGTTTTTTCAGGGTATTGTTGATGAAGATATGGTCAAAGGAATGGTAGGTGTCGCCGTCTTCGTAATAGATGGTCCACGTTTCTCCTCGGGAATCCCGGGGTTTTAGACGGTTCAGGCGGGAATCCGTTTTCGCCGGTCCCTGGATGACCTGCACGGAACTGTCCGCGGGGCCGTCATTGAAGTCCCCGTATAACAGCAGGGGCATGCCGTCCTGGGAGGCCATGACGCCGTTCAGGTAGTCGCGCAGGGCATAAGCTTCCCTTCTTCGGGTTTCCTCCGCGGAGCCGTCGCGGCTCAGCCGGGATTTCAAATGAACGCCTATCAGGCGGAACTGGCGGGAATCCGGCATTTTTACGGTGGCGTCCAGAATGCCGCGGAGCATCGTTTTACGCCGTTTGGGTTCTCCCGGTACGGGCACATCCGTCACGGAACGGTTGCTGACAATGGGGTACTTCGACAACAGGGCCAGTCCACGGTCTTCACCGTCCCGCATGACCAGTACCTTGTGCGGCAGCTGCACGCCCTTTCTTTTCAATCGCATTTGCAGGTCGCGCACGGCGGCTTCCCCGCCCATCTCGGACAGGCCCACGATTTCAGCACCGGATTGCCTGACGAGCTCCGCTATGGCCTCCCGTGCCTCCACGGGCTTGTACTTCACTTGAAAATTGCTTCTTCGCGGGTCTTCCGGCACAAAATAGTTGCCCGTATTCATGGTCAGCATCCTGACGGGCTCCCCCTTCTCCGGAAGGGTGATCTTTTCCGGCGCCATTCCCTCCTCCGCCGCCTGCCGGGACGCGGGTACGGCCTCCATCGTGTCCGGAAGCAGTTTCCATTCCGACAGGCCGTAGCCTATCAGGGCGCACAGCACAATCAGGGCCGCGATTACCGAAGATCCCCTGCTTTTGGACGTTTTCCTGACCATATCCGTTTCCCTGAAAGAATTTTTACCGCAAAAGCGTAGTGAATGAATAACACCGCCGTGAAAATTCCGCTCCCATTACTCGGCTTTCACTTCACTTTCATCCGTAATTCATGATAAAACATGAATGTGCCCCCATTGCAACCCAAGAACGAGTCCCAGCCTGACGAGAATACGCTTTCCCAGTATGCGGAGCATACCAGGAAAAGCCTGATTGCCCGTCTGGAAAATTGGGAAGACCAGCGTACCTGGGATGAATTTTACCGTACATACTGGCGGCTTATTTACTCCGTGGCGCTGAAGGCCGGATTAAGGGAGGACGAAGCCTGGGACGTGGTGCAGGAGACCATTCTTTCCATCGCCAAGCAGAGCAAGAAGAACATCTACAACCCGGAACAGGGCTCTTTCAAGCTATGGCTCTGGAACATGACCCGCTGGCGCATCAACGACCAGTTCCGCAAACGGAAAAAGGACACGGCCATGCTGATGAATCCTGACGCCGGCGAATCCCAGGAACACCCCATCGACAAGATTCCGGACGAAGGCAAGAACAACTTTGACCAGGTATGGGAGCGGGAATGGCAGAACAACCTTCTGCAGGCCGCGCTGGAACGCGTCAAGGCCAAGGTGTCCCCCAAGCAGTTCCAGATTTTCGACTACTACGTGCTGAGGGAATGGGATGCGGCCAAGGTCCGCAGGCAGCTTGGCGTCACCATCGCCCAGGTGTACCTTGCCAAGCACCGCGTGGGCAGTGTTCTGAAAAAGGAACTGCAATTCCTCCAGTCCCAGGAGGAAGAACACCGGAAATAGCATTTTCCGCAACGTTCAACGTTTTACGATCCCGGAAAATTTCAGGAAAGCCGTCCGGAAACCTCCCGGCATGCCTTTTCCGGGCCGTCCTTCCGGCCGGGATAAGATTCCCTTATTTTGTCTCTTGCCAAGGGGGCTGTTTTGTCGTTAGATTAGCGGCAACTGCATATGCCGCCCTCACGCAACAGACATTCCGCCCAGAAGGTGTTCACCTGGGACAAGATCAAGATGGCCCTGTCAGCGGCGGAAGAGGGATTCTACATCTGGAATATCAAGACGGGCGTCATCCACTACACGGACCGCTGCCTGACCATGATGGGGGCCAGCCGCAAGGAAAAGGCCCCCAATATTTTCACCCAGCCGGAACTCACCATCCATGAGGAGGACCAGGCCTTTTTCTCCCAGGAAGTGCGCCGGTACCTAGACGGGCATTCACACATGCCCATGCGCATCGAAATCCGGATGAAGAAGCTCAACTCCAAAAGCTGGAGCTGGGTCCGGGTCAACGGCATCGCGCGCCGGGACAAGCAGCGCCGTCCCGTCATGCTCATAGGCGTCTGGGTCAACATCACCAGGCGCAAGACGGCGGAACTGCGCGCCGCGGAGGACCGGGACCTGTTCCATACTCTGATTGAACACATTCCGGACAGCATTTATTTCAAGAACCGGGAATCGCGCTTCGTTCTGGCCAACTCGGCCACGGCCAACAAGCTGGGCGTCCCCACTCCGGCGGACCTGACCGGACGGACGGACGCCTATTTCTTTGACAAGACCATGTCCGACATTTCCCGGAACGAGGAACTGGACATCATGAAGACCGGCCGCCCCATCCGCGCCCGGCTCCATCATGAGACATGGCTGCACAGGGACGATACCTGGAGCCAGATCAGCAAATTCCCGTGGTATGGCCGCAACGGGGACCTCAAGGGAATCGTGGGCATTTCCAGCGACGTCACTAAACTGGTCAAGACGGAGATCAAGGCGAGGGAAACGGCCCGCATCCTGGAAGAACGGAACAAGTCCCTGGAAAAGGAAATCGACCTGGCCCGTGAAATCCAGTTCGCCCTGCTCCCCTACGAGCTCCCCTCCCGTTCCCGCACGGAACGCGGAGTGACCCGGAAGGCGGATTTCCACCACATCTTCACCCCTTCCGAAGGGGTGGCGGGCGACTGGTTCGACGCCTTCCCCGTAGGCGACTCCGGCGTAGGGGCCATTGTCTGCGATGTGATGGGGCACGGCATCCGCGCCGCCCTGATCGCCTCCATGCTCCGGGGCCTGATGGAACAGCTTTCCCACTTGGCGGACAATCCCGCCGCATTCCTCACTTCCCTCAACCACCAGCTTTCCAAAATACTGCAAAGGGCCAACACCACCATGTTCGCCTCCGCCGTTTATATTTACCTGGACCTGGAAACGGGCGTCATGACCGCCTCCACGGCGGGCCACCCGCATCCCATCGTGCTGGGACCGGACGGAATCGCACGCAAGATGCCCCTGCCCCGCGGCATCGCCATGGGCCTGCTGGATGACGCCGCCTACCAAAACGCCCAGTTTCCCCTCCTTCCGGGTTCACGCATCCTGATGTACACGGACGGCCTGACGGAAGCCGCCAATGCTGAAGGCGAAGAAATGGGAGTGGAACGCCTGATTGATTACTTCAACAATTCCACGGCCAAGACCACCAAGGACTTCGTGCATCAGGCCCTTACCTGCGTAGCCAAATTCACGGGCTGCACCAACCAGGCGGACGATATCTGCATGCTGGGCATCAGCTATTCCGAGCATGAGGAAGAAACCGGGCATTAATTGCCAGACTCTCCGTTTCCGGATATTTTCCAAACCCTCACATTCTCGCCGTCCAGCCAGGCGATCATGGAATCGTCCGCGGAAAAAGCCAGGATTTTTCCCGGAGCTTTCATGGGCGTCCCCGAGGCGAAAGAGACAACTCCTTCAGGCGCCCTGTTTCCACCATGGAAATGCAAATATTTTTCCCCCGGAGAAATCTCCATGTATAAAATGAAGGGAAACCAGTACACGACATCCCCGGAGGCCCTCTTTTTCCCAATATCCCAGATCAGCACTGCCGGTTCGTAATTATACATGGAGCATCCGGAAAACTGCGCCATCACGGCATAACGCCCGTCCCGGGTCACATAAAAAATATCCGGCGGATTATTTGATTCAAAGTCCGCACTCCTCTTCGCCTTAAAAGGATTTTCAAATTTTCCTGAAGCTTCTTTCAATTGGCTGCGCATGGTGGAAACGGGCAAATCCACCTTCCGCATTACCTTGTTTTCGGGATCAAAGCACATTCTGGAAAATGGTTTGACGATGCCGAACAGGGGGCTCGAGAGAGAAGTCGTCTGCCGGTCAGCCACCCCGGTTTTCTCCAAAATCCGATGATGCTTCAAATCATATATTTCCGCGCATTTTCCCTCCCGGTCTGCTACAAATACTGCCGAACTGTCTTCACTAAACCGGACGACATCCACGGAAGCGCCTTTTCTTCCTCCCGGCTTCTTCCAAAGTTCTTTTCCCTGCAACAAATCCCACACGGCTATATACCCGTCCTGGTCAAAAAACGCAGCCTTGCCTCCGTCCGGAGAATACTTGAGAAACTTCCCCTTCTCCGATACGGGACGGAATGACGAACTGATGCCTTTCTCCGTCACCTCATGTACCGTCCAGCCTTTTACACTTCCCCTCCCTAAAAACAGGGAGCCGTCCGGACTCAGCAAATCCTGGGAAACCGCTTGCCTTTTATAAAGTCCCTGCGTCTTTCCCAGAAGGGTACCCGTCACGGCATCCCACACCGTATAAAAATAACCGTTCTGTCCTCTGCCCGCTTCCGACAGAATGCGTGATCCATCTCCGGAAAAAGAAAAACTGTTCCACAAGGAAGGCTCGTCCCATAAAGGGGAACGCGCCAGATCCGCAACTTTCTTTCCCGAAGGAATGGCCCACAAGGAAGGAACGCCCTTCCCGCAAACCAGCAGGCGGCTCCCATCAGGGGAAAAAGTGGCCCCCTCCGCCTCCTCTTTCCCCGTAGGAATGGAACAAACCTGCTGCCCCCGTAGCGGCGCAGGTTCTGGAAGCGGCAACTCTGCCCAAACCTGTCCGCAGCAAGCTATTCCGGCAGCGAGGAACTTCATGAAACAAACTTTCATTATCAACATCTAACAAAACGAAAAAATGTTGGCAATTCATTTTTCAATAACAAGGGATAACCCATAATCCTTCATGCTCCTTCCGGGCAGTCATCCGGGGTAAACCTGAAATTGCGCCAGAAAGGCACGCTGAGCATCCAGATGGAGAACAGGGCTTCCAGTCCTCCGGCCATGATGATCGTCGCTTGGACTCCCAGGGAATCCACCACGGCCCCCCAGCCCATGGCGGCCAACGGCTGCACTCCGATCGTGACGATGCTGAAAAGCCCCAGAATGGCGGATTTCCTTTCCGGAGGCGCCAGAAGCTGAACGGCGGAAGAGGAGGTAACGAACAGCGTGGAGGTAGCCAGGCCCGCAAAAAAGAAACACAGGGCCTGCACCTCCACCACGTTGACGATGCCCGCCACGCAAAGGGCGCTCCCCATCCACAGGGTTCCGGAAGAAAGCTTGGCCCCCACCCTGTCGCTTTTGCGCGCAAAGGGCATTACCAGCAGGATGCTGACCATGGCTCCAGCTCCCACCGCTCCCAGTATCAGTCCGGTATTGCGGGGATTTCCGTGCATCAGGGCCGGAACGATCTGGTAGAGAGACTGCCCGCAAATATTCTGGATCAGGGCGCTGAGCATGATGAACAGCAGGCTGCGGGTGGACAATACCGCCTTGAGACCGGAAACCTTTCTGCCGGAACCGCGCTGCTTTTTCGGCGCGGCGGCTTCGGAAATATGGCCTTTCAGGGAAACCAGGCAGCCGATCAGCGGAAGACTGGCCAGGACATTGCCGCCGAAAGCGGTGGCCGCCCCCCATTCCGCAATGATATAGCCTGCCAAAGCCGGGCCCACCGCCCTGCATGTGTTGAATACCAGGGAATACATCCCCACCGCCTCCTGGAGCTGCTTCCGGGGGATCAGGTCCCCCACAAACGCCTGCTGCGTGGGAAAGCCCACCGTCTGGTTGATGCCCATGACCAGCCCCGCCGCATACAAATGCCACAATTGCAGGGCATCCAGAAACGTCAGAAGAAACAGGACCGCCGCCACCAGCCATTGCACGGATTGCACGGCAATCAGCAGCTTGCGGCGGTCAAAGCGGTCGCCCAGTCCGGCCAGCAGCATGCCCCCTAAAAAGAAGGGCAGCGCATTTAGGGCGGCCAGCAAACCCACCGCCGTGGCGGAACCGCCGGAAATGCTGTAAACCAGGATGCCCATGGCTGTAACCTGCAGCCACATTCCGATCAGGGCACATGCCTGCCCGGACCAGAAAATTTGCAGGTTCTTCACCTGAAGGGGCTTGAAAAAGCCCAGCCAGTCATTCAGCAATTTCATTCAACCCCGGCATCCTAATCCGCGCCGCCGGAACCGTCCAGACGCGAGTATGACACCGGGGAGAAGCCCGTTTCCAGGCAATTTCCCCTCTTCTATTCATCCCGCGTATAACAGGCGGGATAATCGCTGGAAGGCAGCCAGACAGGCAGATTTTTCATTTTGGCCCTGGCGTGTTCGGAAACGGGTATGCGCCAGATTTCAAAGAAGGGTCCCATGTTCTTACCCGTCACCTTGGAAAAGGCGGACATCACCCATTCCCATTTCTTTTCATCGCTTAACTTGCCATTGTCGTAAGGCTTGTCATGGTATTGCAGGGCCACCTGCCGGAAGGCGTCAAACCCCAGATGGTACATCAGCTCCACCCAGAAGAAGAGCTGCACCTTGTTGGGCGCGTCCTTGTAAGTCTGGCTTCCGGTAAAATATTTCTTCAGTTCGGAGCTCATGCCGTACGGCCCCATGCCCCCGCCCCAGCAGGACTCGTAATTCTTGCCCGTCCCCATCACTTCACAGAGCATGGAAAAAATGTTGACGGAAACTTCCGTCTGCCCCTCCATCGTGAACGGAGGCGCCTGATGGTTGTGCCCCAGTTCATGCCAAAGCCCCCAGCTTCCGGAATTGATGATGGCGCCGCTGGCGATCGAATTCGTCCAGTCGGTCGTCGCCATGGCGGGATAGCCGGAGTGCCCGGCTCCTGCGGAAATCTGTCTGTCCACGACAAAGCGCATGGGATGATGAAGGCGGTCCGGCTTGGTATCCCACCCCATGATCCAATCCTGGAGCGCCATGTTTTTTTGCAGGAATTCCGCCACCTTCTGAACGTCGGGGCAGCGTTTCAACTGCTCCACCGGCATGGTCATCACCAGGCGCGGCATGCGGATTTCCCCCCACGGGGCCTTGCAATTTTCCAACTGCGCCGCCCATTGTTCCGGAGTAGTCACCCCCAGAATAAAGAGAGGCGCCGGAGTAGCTCCGGAAATCTGCACCTTGAAGGTCCGGCCTCTCTTGGAACGCTTGCCCACATTCACATACACCAGGCCGCCCATCGGATTCACCAGCTTCACGCGCCCCCGGTCCGCCGGAACCTGCACCGTTATTTCCGGAACCCTTCTCCAGGCATCCAGCTTGTGCAGGCTGTCCGTATGGCACCCGATGCGGATTCCGAGAGAACTCTCCTTGGGCGCCCCGGACAGGGAACATGAAATTTCCGCTCCCGGCGGGGCATACAGACCCGTGCTGTGCCATCCTGTGATGTTGGAATCTATCTCCACCGTGCGCCTCACGAGCGGAGCGCCGTCCTCCGGAGCTCCGGGAAAATCCTTTGCCGCCGGGCAGGCCTTCAGGGTGGAAGGCTTGTCGTCCTTCCAGGAGCGGCACCTTTCCAGCAAGTCATCCATGCGCTTGTCATCCGTCCCTCTTTTCCACGGTGTACTTCCGGAAGGGAATTCCTCCATGCCTGTCAATTTTTCAGCCTTGTCCCATGACCATGTTTCCAGGGGCTTGTCGGCATCCATCGGTATTTCATCCTTGCAGACGGTGGCGTACACGGAAAGATCCGGCATGGGATTCTTGACAGGCTGCGGAAAGCGCCCCTCGGGTTCCGGCTCTTCCTCCTCGGCGGGTTCTTCCTGCTGGCGCTCCTGTTCCTCCCGCTCACGGCGTTCCAGCTCTTCCCTTCTCCTCTTTTCCGCTTCCTCCCGCTTGGCCTGCTCCTGAAGCTTTTGCACCGCCTCCTGTTCCAGGGCCTCCTTCTTCTTCCTCGCTTCCTCCCTGGCCAGTTCGGCGGCTTCCCGCTCCTTCTCCCGGCGTTCCCTTATTTCCTTTTCCCGCTGCTTTCTCTGTTTTTCAGCGGCGGCCTTCATGGCTTTTTCCTTTGCCTGGCGTTCAGCAGTCAACTCCTGCGCCACCCTTTTCTTTTCCTGATTGTCCTGATACAGATAATACCCGGCTCCGACGCCGCAAATCAACAGCAGCACCAGGAACCATCCTACGGCAGAGCCCCTGCCTGCCTTGCGGGCCAACGAAGAAACATGCATGGAATTAGAAATAAAGATTTACATTATTCCTGCATGGGAAAAGGACGTTGTCAACAGGATTCTTCCCGTCCCTTGCACAATATAATGCGCCGCTTCCAATCCGCGGCAAGGAAGCTCACTCGGAAAATGATTCATCCGCACCCCGTTTCCATTCCGCCGCCTTCAAGACATCCTGCCGCATGCCGAAATGCGGCAGGACCCCTCTCACCAGGCCATCTAGAACTCCCATAGTCCGCGCTTTTGGACTGATATAGCCATGACCGGAAACGGTCATGGCCTTCACTTCCTCCGCCGCATTGCAAGGGCAGCACCGGAACGCTTCCGGCAAATTCCTCATGGCGTCCAGATCATTGTGCCCGTCACCGAAAATGGCCGTATGAGCATAGGGAATGCCGAACCGGGACGCTATAAAAGCCAGAGCCGTTCCCTTGTTGTAATCCCGGTGGCTGAAACGCAGGTAAGGCCCCGCCCTCTGAGTGACGATTTCCTCATAAGGGGCCACCGTCCCATGAATGACTCCGGAGACTGCATCCAGCCCCCGGGCATCGTTCACCACCAGGGAAAAGGCGTCATGCTGCTGCCTCTGGAGCTCCAGCCCGGAAAACTGCTTTTCCAGATGCTCCATCAACTCCTCCAGTATACGGCCATACCGGCTGAACAGGGAATCATGGGCAACCGCACATGCATCGTTCCAGCACACACCCGGCATCAGGCGGCCTTCCGCATCCGCCAGATGGACGTTGCGTTCCATGGTCACGGTAAAATCCGGGGCAAACGCTTCCGGATCATCCTGAAACATGTCCATCAGTCCCTCCCTCAGGTAAACCGGGTCACGCCCCGTATTGATGCCCCAAAGCACGCCATAGCGCGCCCGGAGCGCACGCATGAGGCGGAAAAAACTGCGGCGCTCCCCGGCAGGACCGCCCAGGGTGAACAGGGTATCGTCAAAATCGAACGAAAAAAGGTACCGGGACTCTTCGGGCAGCGGAAGTGCCCGGACCGGAAGAAAACGCATCAATTCCATGTCAGGCCAGTCCTCCCTTCATCCCCACAGAGCCATACGCTTTCACCACGGGTTCCGCCAGTGGAATGTCATCTTCCAGCGGTTCGGCATTGGGAATATCTTCCTCCACCGGTTCCGCGGACGGGATGGTTTCAGGCACGGGCTCCGCCACGGGAATCCGTTCCTTCTGCGGTGGGGAACTTACCGGAGGCTTCACGGCAGGAGCAGCAGGACGGGCGGGCGGAGAGGAAACGGCGGGACGGCCTTCCGCTGCGGCGGGAATCTTCGCCTTGGCCCCCATCCTTGCACGCACCTGGCGGGCGATGGGTGTATTCATGTCCACGGCATGGGTGACGGGAAGGCTGCCGGCGGGGATCTCCTCGCCCGGCTTGCGCATGTGGATTTCCACGCGCCGGTTGGCAGCCTGTGCATTCTGGTCCCCCTTGGTGGACACCACCGGGCGGGAAGCCCCGCAAGCCCGGATGTACAATCTGCATTCCCCGTTGGGCCGCGTCAGTGAAATGCCGTTATCCAGCAGCCACTGGCGCACCGCGTTCGCCCGCATGAGGGAAAGCACGGCGTTATATTCCTCGGAGCCGAAACTGTCCGTATGCCCCTCCACAATGAAAATCGTGTCCGGATTCTTCATCATCAGCCCCGCAAGCTGGAGCATGCTGAGACGGGCGGAATTCTTCATCACCGCCTTGTTGTACTCAAACAGGAGATCCGCCCCCAGCCTGCTGTACCCGCTGTCCTTCCCCAGATTAGACTGGGCCATCAGCTGGGCCAGGGACTTGCTGCCGTCCGGCAAATGGGAATCGTCCTGGCCGCCTGCGCCCTTCAGCTTGTTATTGTACCATTCATCCGGATTGACCATCTCCGGCTCCGCCGTCTTGACGGTCGCCGGACTGGCGGAAGGCTTCAGCGCTTCCGGAGGGGAAAGCTCCGGAAGCCCCTGGGCAATGGATTTCATGTCCACCAGGGGCATTTGGGGGGAGAGAGATTCCGGAGGGGAGGGAGAAACGGGATCAGCGGAAAAACTGGTTTCTCCCGGTGCAATCACCACCTGTTCCGGAAGCATGTCCTCCAGATCGGGCAGTTCCGGAGGGGGCAGTTCCTTGATCTGCTCAACCACCGGCATTTCAGGAATTTCCGTCACGTCCGGAGCCGGACGGTCGTCCGCCTTCAGAACGATTTTCTCAGGAAGCGGCTTTGAAGCCGGCTCCTCCGCGACAGTCTTGTGGACATGAATACCCAGGTCGAACCAGCTCAGGACGACAAACCCCAGATAATGCACCAGCAGCGCCGCCAGAACGCCTCCCACGGCCACAGCCGCCAAATGGCGCGGCGCAGGCAGAATGAAACGGCTGCGCCTGCGGCGGTTCTCGCGGAGTTCTCCGCTGTTGTCCTGATACTCACTCACGGGATATTCACTATGCTGCACCATGAAACAAAACGGGGAGCACGGCTCATCTGCCGGACGGCGCCGCAGCCGTCACGGGAAAACGGTAGGATTCATTCATCAGCACCCTGGGCATGGGCATGCGGGTATTGTCATGAATCCACTCCGCAATGCCAGCCTGCAGCTCGTCATCCCCATCATACACGTTGACTTTATACGTTTTCTCAAATTTTTCCCCCTTCTTTCCTTCAATAACATGGAGAAAGGTCCGTTCCTTCGTTCCGTAGGGCTCCCCTTCCCGGATGGATTCATAAAGTTGCTTCTTGTCGTTCTTCAGGGAATCGTAAATGCTCAGGGAATCTTCCAGAGTGGAAAAAAAGTACTGGTTGGTACAGACGACCATAGCCGGATAATCCAACTTCAGGGCATAATCCACCGGAGCCACGTCAAACGTGCTGAAATCAGCACGCCACGCCACCCCGGCATCCATGAGCCAGAAAGCAGGATAGCACAGGGTTTTTCCCCAGTCCTGCTCCATCTCCCGCATCGCCACCGTCTTCAGGGAGGGGAAGCAGTCCATGGACACCATGCAGCGGATGCGGGGATCTTCGGAAGCGGCCTTCAACAGCACAGCCGCCCCGAACCCCTGCCCCACGGCGGCCACAGGCGGCAAACCTCCCGTTTTCTCCGCCACGGCGTCAAGCAAGGCGGTAACATCCGCATATTCCTTCAATCCGTACGTGCAATATTGCCGTGCGTTGTCCCTGCCGCGGGGATTCCAGACCAGGCAGGAATATCCGGCTCCGGTCAGGCCTTCCGCCAGAGGAAGGGACCCCTGCACGCCATTATCCCAGGAAGTGCAGATCACCACCAGTTCCGGCTTTTCATCCAGATGCGTCATGTTGCCCCGCAGTTTCAGGGCGTCCCTCACGCGGTTCTGGCGCGGCGTCAGAGTGCCGGACAGGCGGGGACGCACCAGATAGCCGGCAATCGCCGTCCCATCGGCGGAAACGGTCTCCACAGGCTCCATGATCATGGACTCTCCGGAAGCGGAACTTTCCGCCGCCCCCACCGGAACCAGCAGCGGGGTGGAGGCATACCAGGAAAACCACACCAGCCCGGCCACCGCAACAAGCACGAGCAGGAAAAATAGTTGGACAAGACGCTTGAACATGGAAAAGGAAGCACCCGGAAAATTGTTGACGGGAAAACTTTTATCCCATCCAGACTACGTTGACAACCACCAACTTCTATCGGGAGATTCCCGGGAACCCGCAAAATGCGGCATTTCCGGAGGCGTGTTCTCGCACCATGAACGCACCAGCAGGCGCCGGTTCCTCTGCCGCCGCAGGGAATTGAGCCGCTTTCCACAATTTCCGGAAGGGAAATAACGCTTTATTTCCCTTCCGTGATCTGGCATTCTTGGCGCATACTTCTTTTTCATGGCAAACCCGGCACAACATCTCCGCCAATGGTTCACATTCCTTGTCCTGCTTGTGCTGGGAGGCGTGGCGGCCTGGTTCCTGATGCCGCGGGAGTGGTCCCAGATGCAGTGGGAAATACCCGGCACGCCCTCCGAATATCCGCTTGCACAGCTTCTGCGTCCGTGGCTGATCCTTCTCGGCTGCTTTCTCCCCGCCGCGGGCATGTTCCTCTACAACTGCTCGGACATCATGGACAGGTATGTGGCGCGCACCTGGTTCACCGCGTTCATGATGTGCACGGCCATTCTGACCCTGATCTACATCATCGGAGACTTCGCGGACAACGTGGGAGACCTGATGAATCTGGAATCCCCCCTGGAAGGCACTTTCCGCTTTTACCTGAGCCAGCTCCCCATGATCCTGAACCTTATTCTGCCCTACACGCTGCTGCTGGGCACGCTGTGGGCACTCACCAAGCTTTCCTCCTCCTCGGAAATCACTGGAATGCTGCAATCCGGCCGATCCCTCCTCCGGATCAACTCCCCGGTCATCATCGGCGCCGTCTTTGCCGCCGTTTACTTCGGTATCTTCGGGTTCCACTGGGCGCCGAACTCCACGCTGTACCGGAAACTCATGTTCTCCTCCCTGAGCCAGAACAAAAATGACAGCTCCCGAAGCATTATTTACAAGAATGACGACGAATCCCGAATCTGGTACATCGGCGATCCTCCCGGCATAGACTCCCCGGGCGAACCGTTCAGACAGGTGCGCGTAGAACAGTTCGGAGCTCCAGGAAAAATGGAATACGAGCTATTCGCGGACGAAGCCTCCTGGGACCCGCATTCCAGAACGTGGACCTTCCTCCATGCCATTGAGAAAGTCTATCCCCAGCAGCAGCCCAGGGAACTGAACGGGGTTCCCCTATTCTCCGGAGACGGGTATCAAACGCGGAAAAAACCTTATTCCGAAACTCCTTGGCAGCTCATCTCCCCCAATGTCCGGGTAGATACCCAGGGAACACCGGCCCTGCAGGAAATCATCAAGGCGGGCTCCACCAACGCCAAGCAGCTCAGAAGCCTGGAAACGGAGTGGCACGTGAGAATTGCGCGCATGTTTTCCTGCATCATTCTGACGTTCATCGCCATTCCCTCCGCCATCACGTTCCAGAGGCGCTCCACGATGTCCGGCATAGGCATTGCATTGTTCCTGGCGGCAGCCATGCTGTTCCTGTATGAATTCTTCCCCACCCTGGCATCGGCCGGGTACCTGCCCACCTGGCTGGGCGCCTGGATGCCCAACATCATTTACACCGTCATCGCCATCCGTTTGTTCCAGACCAGGCTGGCACACAGGGGCTTCCTGGAAATGCTGAAAGGCCTGGAAAAAACGCCTGCCCATGACCATTCCTGACCAAATTCCGGAAGATCCTGCAAATGCAGAAAAGGCGCGGAACCTGCTGCGCCGGGCAAGCGCCGTGATTTTCGACTTCGACGGTCTGCTGGTAGACACGGAATACGCCATTTACGCTTCATGGCTGCGGGTATTTGACTCCTGCGGCCATCCCCTGCCTCTGGACCTGTTCAACCAGTGCCTGGGAAGCGGTTACACGCACTGGAACCCCGGCGACCATCTGGAAAAACTGACGGGAAGAACATTCGACTGGGACGAAATCAATGCGCTCCGCCAGAAGGAAATCGTACGCGATCTGGAACATGCCGGGCTGCTGCCCGGAGCCGGCGAACTCATCCGCAGCCTGGCGGAAAAAGGAATTCCCATGGCCGTAGCCTCCAGCTCCTCCCATCGCTGGGTGGACGGCTGGCTGAACAAGCTGGACATCATGCCTTATTTCAAAACCGTCGTCTGCCGGGACGACAATCTGCCCGTCAAGCCCGATCCCGCCCTGTTCCTCAGAGCGGCGGAAAACCTCGAAATTCCTCCTTCGGCGTGCCTGGTGCTGGAAGATTCCCAGAACGGCACCACGGCGGCCTTCCGTGCGGGCATGCCCGTCATTTCCATCCCGAACCGGGTGACGGCCCAGGCGGATTTTTCCCATGCAAGCGTCAAAATAGGTTCCCTGAAGGAACTCCTTTAACAGCGGGCCGGGGTACGGCACACCTTGACGTTTGGAAATGTGGTCGGGGCCGCTCGCCCCACTGCGCCAAACGGGACATCACTCCACCTTTTCCGACGGAAAAACATGAAGATAATTGGGCAATAACAAACAGAATTCGCTTTTCGCCTTCCAGACTGCAATATCCCCGCCATTTTCCGAGCCGACTCCCTCCGCGCTTATATGCAGGATTCCATCAACACAGGAGGCTTCGTAACACAACTCCTCCTGGGGGCAAATCAGGGAAAAAGTGGCCATCCTGCTCCACCGGCCATCCAACAGCCCCCACATGACACAGCAGACATTCATCTTTTTCCCCGGAACGAAAGGCTTCATATCCGGCAGCCCCACCGCATCACACTTCAGGAAGAACATGCGCATGGGAATACCCGCACCCATTACCTGGCTGATTTCCGCCAGGACATGTTCTTGCGTACGCATCTTCACCCATTCGGGCGGAACAGCCTTCCGGTCCCCGCCATCAACCGCCTCAGAAAGGCTACAGACAAGCACTCCCAGAAGCAGGCCGCACAAACAGAAAAACAATTTCATAACAGGATAGTTTTCCGTATCATGCAGAAAGTAGCCGCCTAGTCAACATTGGCTCTTGGAAATAGAAAACCTTTTCCGTAATTCGCATAATTTCAGAAAGTTTATAGTGATTTTTGCAAAAAGAAAAACATTAGATTTATTTGAGGAAGGCATCCAGAAATCCGGCGCAGCGGCTGGAGCAAAATGAAAAAAATGCACCCAAAAAAAATCAAGAAAGGTATAAAGCGGATTTCTCCGTTACCCACCATCAGTTCTTTGAAAACACCTCTCCCGTATTCCTATGAACACGGTTCCCAAGCTGCAGCTTTTCTTCAGGAATCAGACGATCCTCTTCCTTTGATGCGGGATTGTCCCCTTTTTCTTCCAAACGCATGCGAATAATGTCATCCAAGGCAAGAAGAGCTTCCTCGCTTTCTATCCACGCTGCAATATCTGCTCCCTTTTTTGAAAGGAAACCTTCCGCTTTCAAACAAAGCATCCCGTCGGCATAGGAAGCCTTGTAATCCAGATCTCCCTGTGGACTTTTGAAACAAACTCCGAGCATACAGCGCCATACCCCTTTCATTTGAACCCAAATACTGCACCGCAGCAACATTTCATTTCCTGGCTCCATCAGGTTCATGTCAGGACGCCCCATTTCGGTACACTTCAGAAAGAAAATATGCACAGGCATATTGAAGCCTTCCACCTGGTTAATTTCCGCCAAAACATGTTCCTGGGTCCGCATCTGCACCCACTCAGGCGGAACAGCCTGGCGATCCTCACTATCAGCCGCCGCAGAAATGCTACAGACAGACGCCCCCACAAGCAAACCGCACAAACAGAAAAACAATTTCATAACAGGATAGTTTTCTGTATCATGCAGAAAATATCCGTTCGGTCAACAGGGACGTTCAAAAATGAAAACTCTTTCCCGCAGGATTTCTCCCGCTCTTGTTTCTTGACGGAATTCCTTTCATGCCTTATGTAGGGAGAATGCCCTCCCAACATTGCCCATTATATCACTATCGCGTCAAGGACAAGGTCGTCGGCCCCGTCAGCCTGGCCGACCTTCATGTTCTGCTCACTTCCAAAAAAATTCCTCCGGACACCATGATCCGTGAAGAACATTGCCAGACATGGATGCCCCTCACGGCGGAATTCCGCCGCCAGGAGCGCCTGGCCCGCCCCCGGACGTCGGCCGCCCTGCTGGCCTGCCGTCCTCCGAAAAGCAGTTTCCTGTTCTACGCCATTGCCCTGTTCAGCATGGCCTGCGGTATTGTTCACTCCGTGATGGAGAACTACTTCCAGTACATGGAAGTGGTGTTCCTGCCTTCCATAGCGTTTTTCATGGGCAAAATGCTGGCATACATGCACCTGCTCACCGGAGGAATCAGAAAAATTCCCATAGACACCCCGGACCGCTGAAAACACCCCGGTATTTTCATACCCCAAACGTTCTTTTTCTACTGAAACAGAATGTATTGCATATCCTACCCCGTAGAGCATCACTGAACTGTTACCGGGCCATGGAGAAATAGCGCAACCCGTCCGCATGGATATGTTCCTGGACACGGAAGGACCTGCGGCATTCCGTTTTTCACGGCCATAACCGCAAGGAGGGCTCCCCACGGAGAATACCTCCATCGCCATCCAGCAAAGCCGGATAAAAATCAAGTCCTTTCAGGGGAAGAACGTCCCGTCCTCCATCCGTCTTCTAGTTGATGCGGGCGTCCGGATGTTCCATGCAAACAGTAATAACAGGCCCGGCCTCTCGTCAAAAACCCATTCTCCGGCAGCGGCTCCCCCGTTGCAGGAAATATGGAGGAAAACCTGAAACAGAAAAACCGCCGGAACCTCCAACGGCTCCGGCGGTTTAAAAACAACAATCCGGTCATTACTTGCCCAGTTCCGCAACGGCGGCTTCCAGACTGGGCACGTCTTCAATGGAAATAACAGTGGCATCCTTGCAGATGCGGCCCATCATGCCGGCCAGGGTCTTGCCCGGCCCCAGCTCAATGAAGAGGCGGTGGCCCTGGTCCACAAGCTTCTGCATGGAGGCCGTCCAACGTACGGAACCGCACACCTGATGTTCCAGCATGCTGCGGATATCGTCGGGACCTTCCACCACGCGCGCTTCATAATTGCAGTACACGGGCATTGACGGAGTACCGAAGGAAACATTTTTGAGCTCTTCCGCCAGCTTCACCATGGCGCTGTGCATCAGGCGGGAGTGATAGGCGCCCGCCACGTTGAGCTTTTTGGCGATCTTGCATCCGGCGCCCTTGGCTCCGGCAATGGCCTTGTCCACGCCTTCTTCCGTACCGGAAATGACGGTCTGGCCGGGACAGTTGAAGTTGGCTACGTCCACATCGCATTCCTGCGCCAGTTTGATGACGTTCTCATCGGAACCGCCGATCATCGCGGCCATGGTGCCCTTGGTGGCGTTGCAGGCTTCCTCCATGAAAGCTCCGCGTTTCTGAACCAGGCGCAACCCTTCTTCAAAGGAATAGGTACCGGCGGCGGCATGAGCCGTGAATTCCCCTAGGGAGAGGCCGGCGGCGGCTACGGGATTCAGGGACGGCGCCAGTTCCTTGAGAACGGCCAGACAGGCCAGGCCATGCACATACAGGGCCGGCTGGCAATTGCAGGTGCGGGTGAGTTCTTCGCCGGGGCCTTCAAACATGACGGTGGAGAGAGATTCCCCCAAGGCTTTGTCGGCCTGCTCAATCAGGGCTTTGGCGGTAGGATACTTGTCATACAAATCTTTGCCCATGCCCACCTTCTGGGCACCCTGTCCGGAAAACAATAATACTGCGTCCATAGTTGAGATACTAGTATACCGCCCGCAACGGAAAGAAGCAAGAGCGATCAAAAAACCTTATCCGTTAAAAATCCCGGCCATGCGCCATTCACGCATCAGGAACGGTTTTCAACTTCCAAACCATATGCCTCTCCGTCTCTTCCACCAAAACAGCCTGTACATCAACAGCATATTTTTTACTCATGCATTACAGCATATGCGGTATGGGAAATAATTTGAGCGCACGCTTCTTCACAAAAAATAAATTGGTGCCTTACCTTCATGTAGGCAATGAAGCGGATTCCAAATCCGGAGTCAAGGGTTGATTCGCCGGGAAGCATTTACGTTAAGGGGAAAAAGTTTGTAGAAAACAAGCCTTTTCATGGATGCGGCCATTCCACCGGAGAACAGAAGATTACCATGTTTCGTCAATAATGGTTGCCGGAAAGAAACAAAAAAATACACTTCATTCTGCCATTCTGCTTATCTCATCAGAGATATAAATATTTTGTTTCCAAAATATTGTAACTATTTTTGGAATGGCTGTGATTCATGAGCCTGTCGTTGGCTCTGTCTTCCATATCCTGTTTTCCGGGGAAATTCCCCGTTCAAGATATTTCGGACGGATTTGGAATCCGTTAAAGCCTTTCCATCCGATATTTTTAGCCCTTTACTCCAATAATCCTTGCATGAGTTTTCGCTATAAAACGCTCGTTTTTGCCAGTGTACTTTACATGCTACTGCCTGCCCTTATATTCATAAGTGGATGGGTTTCAGCATTTCCTGCAGGGATTTTCCTCTGTCTTGGGATCTTTCTTATTTACAGCCAAACGAAACACGCGCAGGGTAAACTATGCTTTGGGAAAAAATTACATCACCGCTCCCTGGTAATAGCCATGCTCATACTTTTCATATGGATTTTATTGGCCGGAATTGGAGGATTCTGGTACCAAAACGGGGATTTTGCATTTCGAAACGCGATGATGGGAGATCTTATCAACAAGCCGTGGCCAGTCATTTTTCCGGACGGTAAGATTTTCAATTACTATTTTTCTTCATTCCTGCCCGCAGCATTCTGCGGTAAATTCACAGGTGAATTCCTGGGACAAAAACTGATGGCCGTCTGGTCGTTTATCGGAATCGCCTTATGTTTCCTATGGTTCCTCAGCGCTTTGAAAAAAAACAGTATCTGGCTCATACTGTTGATTTTCATATTCTGGTCCGGCTTGGATATTATAGCCATTAGCGCAGAAAAAATTTTGGGAGGAAGCCACAACGACTACAAGGTATCGGGAATGACCGTAAACCTCCTTTATGGCTTCCAGCATGCCATTCCGGCCTTCCTGTGGAGTGCCTGCCTGTTGCATCCCCGCGTATCCAACCAAATGCTGGTGGTTATTTTTGCAGGATTATTATACACCAGTCCTCTGGACGCCGTGGGGGCTACGCCCCTCCTATGCGGCAGAATCCTTTTCCCTTTCCCCGGATTGCATCTTTCCTGGAATAGCGTCCGAAAAAGGATAAAAAGCATCATGACCTCTCCAGCATGCTGGATTTCCCTGCTATTTTCCTTTCCGGCCCTTGCATTCTTTGCAAATAACGATACCACTGCATCAGCGGAACGCATGGGGTGGACCTGGTTTTATAACCAGCCTCTGAATATCATTCTGGTTTTTGCCTGTGCCATTATTCCGGCATCCGTCGGATACCTTTCAGGCAAAAAATCCATTCTTTACTGGATCAGCGTTGCCTTGTTGATTTTATTGCCGTTATATCACGTATCGGGACTGGTCAATGACTTGGTGCACAAAGGAGCCGTTCCCGCATCTTTTGTCTTAATGTATTACTTTGCCAGATCCTGCATGCACGCCTCCCGGACGGCACGATTCTGGTTCTGGTCATACGGGCTTCTATCCTGTCTTGCAGCGCTATTTGCCTTGGCTGACCAGATTTCACTGGGTGCTGTAAAAAAACATTCCGTTCCAGTACCCACGGTATTGCGGAATGACTTGAACAGTTCCATCTACAACCTGAAAAATGAGCTCTGGATTTATAGACCCTACACCAACGATGCCTGTAAGCTGCCCACCTGGTTTTACCAGCATTCCGGAGAGGCTCAGGACGTTTGGATGAAATATCTCACTTTACAGCAAACTGCTGATTATGAATTCGATGGCACATGTCCATTTTTCCAACCACGGCGTCCATGGAGTTTCCCGGTAAAATGGGAATAATCACTTAATGGGAAGAGTCCCTGAACTCTTCCGAACAATGCTTGCAGAAGCCAAAACGGGAAAAGTACTCCATTATTTGGAATCTTGTCCTATTGCTCCGGTACTCCTCCCCTCAAGACGGGAAAATAAGCGGCTACTTTCCCCTCTTTCCCCTCTTTCCCCTCTTTCCCCTCTTTCCCCTCTTTCCCCTCATGCAATCGCCATGCCGGAAACGATGAAAAGTTTATCAAACAGGCCCGGAGTTCAGGGAAAAAGCAGAAACAGTGAGTAACAACCCTGTACAAGATCAGCGCCACAGCCAGCATCTACCTGGAATTCCTCTATTCCGGAATGGATGGATGAAAAGGAAAACACTCCTTCCCAAGAAAACACTTCCCCCCGCAAATGGAAGTTTGCGGGGGGAAGAATCACCAGGATGTCAAATCCCGGATATAACGCTTTTTTAAAACGCGGAACAAAAGAACTACCTTCAGGCAGTGGCTTCCGTCGTCGCGGGAGCTTCTTCCGTTTCAGCCGTTTCGCGGGGCAGATCAATGATTTCGATCATGGCCACGAGGGCGGAGTCGGTCATGCGCTGACCAAGCTTGATGATGCGGGTATAACCGCCCTTGCGTTCCGCGCAAAGGGGGGCGATTTCATCAAACAGGCGCTTGACGGCCGTCGTGTTGTGAATGGTGGCGATGGCCTGGCGGCGGGAATGCACGTCACCGCGCTTGGCAAGCGTGATGAGCTTTTCCACATAGGGGCGCAGAGCCTTGGCCTTGGCCAGGGTGGTGGTGATCCGCCCATTGAGGATGAGGCTGCATGCCTGGTTGGCGAGCAAAGCCCTGCGATGGGAGGCATTGCGCTGAAGCTTGGAGGTTTTTACACCGTGTCTCATGATGATATTTTTCTATGTGTGTTGGTTTTGTGAGATTTAGTCGTCGTCGTCTTCGATGTTGGCGGCAATCAGGTCCGCCAGGCCCACGGGGCTTTCCTCTTCCAGGCCCAGGCGCGGCTTGGCCTGCGGCACGGGGCCGGTCAGCAGGGAGGGGTCCACCTGGACGCCCAGGGAAAGGCCCAGTTCCAGCAGCTTGTCCTTGATCTCGTTGAGGGACTTCTTGCCAAAGTTGCGGTACTTGAGCATTTCGCTTTCGCTCTTCATGGCAAGCTGTCCGACGGTGGTGATGTTGGCGTTGTTGAGGCAGTTGGCGGCGCGTACGGAAAGCTCGATTTCGTTGACGCTCATGTTGAGCAGCTTGCGCAGGCGGGCCGTTTCCTCGTCCTGGACGGCGGAGGGGGCTTCCTCGAAGTTGACCTGGTTGTCGTCGTAGTTGACGAACACGTCCAGATGGTGGCGCAGAATGGCGGAGGCCTGGAGCATGGCGTCAGCCGGGCTGATGCGGCCGTCCGTCCAGACTTCAAGGGTCAGCTTGTCATAGTCGGTCATCTGGCCCACGCGGGTATTCTGCACGGAATACTTCACACGGGTAACTGGGGAGAAAATGGAGTCAATCGGAATCACGCCGATGGGCATGTCCGGCACCTTGTTTTCGTCGCCGGTGGCAAAGCCGCGGCCGACGCGCACCTGGAATTCGCATTCAAACATGGTGTCCTGGTCCAGGGTGCAGATGATCTGGTCGGGGTTAACGACCTGGTAAGTGGTATCGTCGGCAATATCGGCGGCGGTCACGACGCCCTGCTTGTGCACGCGCAGGGAAAGCAGGCGCGGTTCCTTGCCATGGTGCTTGAACTTGACTTTTTTCAGGTTCAACACGATTTCCGTGACATCTTCCACCACCCCGGGAAGGGAGGAAAATTCATGCTGGGCGCCGGCGATGCGGACGGAGGTGATGGCAGCCCCTTCAAGGGAGCCCAGAAGAACGCGGCGCAGGGAGTTGCCAAGCGTGTGTCCGTAACCGTTTTCAAACGGTTCCGCCACAAAGGTCAGATGGTTCGGATCGTTCGGATCCTCAATCTTTTCCAGGCGGCTGGGGACTTCAAAGCGGGCCAGCGTGGTAACGGCCGTTTCTTCTGCAGTAGTGGTTTCGTTTTCCGACATAATATAATGTAATGTACCGGGTTTCCCCTCAACACGAACACGGCGGGGCGACCCGCCTGAAGGACCAACGGCATGTTTTGGGAACGCTCGTGCGGGGAGCAATTTAACGATCTGCTTCCAACAATCAACTCTTTTCACGCATGCCGGCAATTTTTCTGTGACTTACCGTGTGTCATCTGGCATAGTGACGGGGTAAACGCACACACAAACTAATGAAGCATCCTGATTTTCTGGACAACAGGGATTTTACGGGGGAAGACAAGAAGCGCCCCTCCACCCTGCACATGGACACCAGCTACAAGGCCCTGGAAGGGGACGTAAAAAAACTTTCGGAAACCGCCTCTACCCGGCATGACCCCCGCTATTTGCAGGAATATATCAAAACGGGCATCAACATGGCGCAGTCGGACGCTTCCGACCACGATTTCACCGTCCTGATCCGCGCCGGGCGGGAGATGTACCGCGCCAACTGCGTGTTCGCGCCGTACCGCCACATCCGCAAGGTATCCATCTTCGGTTCCGCGCGCATCCGGCACGATGAGCCGGCCTATGAAACGGCGCGGGAATTCGCCCGGGAAGCCAACGAACACGGCTACATGGTCATCACGGGGGGAGGTCCCGGCATCATGCAGGCGGCCAATGAAGGGGCCGGGGAGGAACGCTCCTTCGGCCTGAACATCACGCTGCCCTATGAACAGACCTCCAACCATGTGGTGGCCAACAGCAACAAGTTGATCAACTTTTACTACTTCTTCGTCAGAAAGCTGAACTTCGTGGCGGAAAGCGACGCCATGGTAGCGTTCCCCGGCGGCTTCGGCACCATGGACGAAGTGTTTGAGACCCTCACGCTGATCCAGACCGGGAAAGCCACCATTTACCCCATCGTCCTGCTGGACTCCCCCGGCAAGACCTTCTGGCTGAACTGGCTGGCCTTCATCCGCGTGGAGCTGGTAGACGCCGGCCTCATTTCGGAAGACGACCTGCATCTGATCCACGTCACCAAGAATCCGGCGGAAGCCATCGACCACATCGACCGGTTCTACCGCATTTTCCATTCCTACCGCTTCATCGGGGACACGATCGCCATCCGCCTGAACGCCCCCATTCCAGCCCAGTGGGTGGAACACCTGGAACGGGATTTTGCAGACCTGATCCTGCCCGGAGGCCGCATGGTCCAGACCGGCCCCCTGCCGGACGAAGCGGACGAACCCCATCTGGACAAACTGCCGCGCATCGCCTTCCCCATCCGGCGCGGCAATTACGGCAGGCTGCGCCTGCTGATCGACCGCATCAACGAGGCCCCCAGCAGGACCTACACCCCCGCCCCCCATGCCTGAACTGTTTCCGGCATGGCTCATCCCCCTGGTCTTCGGGATGGCCGGGGCGTGCATAGGCTCTTTCCTGAACGTGGTCATTTACCGCGTTCCGCTGGGCATTTCCATCAATGATCCGGCGCGCTCCTTCTGCCCGGAATGCGATGAACCCATTCCCTGGTACCTGAACATTCCGGTCTTCAGCTGGCTGTTCCTGAGGGGGAAATCCGCATGCTGCCGGACACCCATTAGCTTCCGCTACTGGCTGGTGGAACTGCTGACGGCGCTCATCTTCGCGGCCATGGCCTGGAAATACGCGGATATGTCCCTGGCCGCCGCCGTTCTGCTCTGCGTGTGGAGCGCCCTGGCCATTGTCATCATCTTCATTGACGCGGAACATCTCATCGTTTACCGCTCCCAGGCGCTGGCCGCCGCCGCTGCGGGCGTGGGCGCCAGCTGCTTCTTCCCCTTCCTGCTGCCGGACAAGGATATCATGACCTGGACAGACGCTTTTCAAGGAGCCGTCCTGGGCGGAGCCGCAGGCTATGCCATCATCAGACTGGTCATTGAACTGGGCAAGCTGCTCTTCGGTTCATGGAAGGAGCATTTCGACACTCCCGCCGCATGGAGCTTGAAAGAGCCGGAATCCGACCATGAGGAATTGCAGCTTGTGGTCAACGGCCAGCGCCATGACTGGTCCATGCTTTTTCACCGCACTGCGGACAGGGCCGTGCTTTCCGGCGGTTCCGTCGTCATCGACGGAGAGGAGCAGTCCCCCGGCGACGTTATCTTGTACCGGGACAGAATAGAGCTGGAAAACGGAGACGTTTTTCCCCTGGAAAACGTGGAAAGTGTAGAAGGAGCCCTGACGGACATTCACGCAAGGCGGGAGGCCATGGGCTCCGGGGACGCCTGGATATTGATGATGGCCGGCTGCGTGGGAGGCTGGCAGGGAGCCGTTTTCTGCCTTTTTATCGGCTCTTTGCTGGGAATTGCCCAGGCTGTCGTCTCCCGCCTGGGTTTCGGTAAAAACCTCCCCTTCGGCCCTGCCCTGCTCAGCGCCGCCTTTATCTGGCTTCTGGGAGGCGACCGATGGTGGTTTCTGTACATCAGGTTCATTTCCGGAGAATAATTTCCTTTCCATGACACATTCAAGACCGCACCTGCAACAGGCTCGGTCTTATTTTTGTCGTTTTTCATTCACAGCCAGTGATTTTATCTATCCGCCGCCTTGTGGGCACATGGGGTCCGTCCCACCGGGTTTCCACCGTGATCTACGGAACATCCATATTTTTATTTTGAAACCAAACCCGGACTCGGGTGTTCATCATAACAAAGGGAGGTAATTCCGAACCGCCGCAAGATGTGCGGAAAGGATTCCCTCTCCAAACGCATTAACCTCACCACTCAAAAAATTATGACCAAACAAATGATATTAGCCGCAGCCTTCGCCGCGTGTTCGGCATTCGCCCAGGATGCGCCCGCTCCGGATATGCCCGGAGCTCCGGACGGCCAGCCGGCACCGGAAATGAGGGGGGCCCCGCGCCACAGGGGCGACGGTCCCCGCCGCCAGGGCCCCCGTCCTGGCCAGAGGGAACTCCAGATCAGGCAGATCAATCCCGGCATGATGATCATCGGGGAAGAACTTGTCATGGCCCGGTATGACACCGACAAGGACGGAAAGCTTTCCGATGAGGAAGTAGCCGTTCTGAAAGCCGATGTGCAAAAGGACCAGGAAGCCAAGAAGGCCGCCATCCTGAAGAAATTCGACAAGGACGGCGACGGCAAGCTCTCCGCTGAGGAAAGAAAAGCCATGCGGGAGGAATGGGCCAAGGATAATCCGGAAGCCGCCAAGCGCATGGAGGAAATGAAAGCCCGTCAGGAAGCCCGCAAGGCGGAAATGCTGAAAAAGTTCGACAAGGACGGAGATGGCAAACTCTCCGACGAGGAAAAGAAAGCCATGCAGGAGGAATGGGCCAAGGAACACCCGGGAGCCGCCAAGCGAATGGGAAAGATGAACAACCGCGGCCCCAGAGGGCCTGAAGCCGGAGACCGTGGCCGCGGTCCCCGCGGCCCAATGGCGGACGGCCCGCGCCACCAGGGAGGTCCGCGCTCGGAAGCTCCCCGTCCACCCAGAGCTCCGGAAGGACGCCGCGGTGACGGCGACCGCGGCCCCCGCGGCAACCGCCCTGACGGTCCCCGTCCCCAGCTTGATCCCAACCGAGCCCCCATCATGATGGCCGGCTGGATGCTGATCGAAGAAAAATACGATGCCGACAAGGACGGCAAGCTGAATGAAGCTGAAATGACGCAGCTCAAGGCTGATGCCGACAAGGCTCTGGAAGCACGCCGCGCCGCACGCAGGGAAGCCAGAAAGGCAGCCCGCGGCAATGACACGCCTCCGCCCGCTCCGGCTCCGGCTGAAGAAGGCGAATAATCTACCCGCACAGCAAAAGAGAGAAAACAGAGATACGGCCCCGTCTGCCTCACGGCAGGCGGGGTTTCTTTTTAGCCGGAAAAACACGGGGAAATACCCCGCTGCCTGTTGTTGAAAAGAAGGAATGGCAGAACCGGGGAAGGTACCGGGAGAGTCCTCCTTCCATGCCAGTTCTTTCCCATGTCCTACGGAATCCGGCTTCTTCCTTTCCGGACATTAAAAAGCCGGGGAAGGCACAGCCTTTCCCCGGCGTCATAAACTCAACTGATCCAGGATACCGGATCAGGCTCCGGCCTTCATGGCCTGCTTGACTTCCGCATGCAGCCCATGCTTTCTGGAGAAGAGGAGCGCCGCCGGAGAAGCGATGAAGATGGAGGAATACGTACCAATCAGGATACCGGCGGAAATCGTCCAGGCGAAGTCTTCCATGGAAGGACCGCCGAAAAAGTACAGGCAGACCAGCACGGCCAGCGTGGAAAGGGACGTCAGCAAGGTACGGGAAAGCGTTTGATTGATGGCGTCATTCATGATTTGCTCTGCACTTTCGTTCGGGTCAGCATAGCGTATGTATTCGCGAATGCGGTCGAACACGATGATCTTGTCGTTGATGGAATAGCCCGCCACCGTCAGCAGGGCGCCGATGTGAATCACGTTCAATTCCGTGCCGCTGATGATCACCAGGCCCAGCACCAGCAGGACGTCGTGCGTCAGGGCGATCACGGCCCCGATGGCAAAGGTCCATTCAAACCGCACCGTCAGGTAGATCATGATGCCCAGAATACCGAAGAACAGGGCCCATGCGGAGGTAATCAGCGTGTCGTACCCCATGGACTGGCCGATGGTTTCCTCACTGAACGGCGCGTTGTCCAGCACCGGGAAGGATTTCTTCAGGGCGGAGTTGATTTCCGCCTTGTCCTGGGCATTGTCGGAAAAGTTGACCAGGATGTTCACCTTGCTGCTGTCCGTGGATTCCGCCACTTCCTGCACGGTAGCCTTCTGGGTCAGGGCCAGCTTGTTGACGACATCTTCCGCCTCCTTGACGGAAATGTCCCCCTTGTTGACCAGATAGGAAATGGAGGAACCGCCGGTGAAGTCCATGCCCAGGCAGTCCTTGCCCTTCATGGCCCCTACCACGATGCAGATGACCAGCAGAATGGCGGAAATGGAGCAGGACCAGCCGCGCTGGCCCATGAAGTTGATGTTGCTCTTGCTCTTGAAGAGGTTCAGGAATTTGACATCTTTCATGATGCCGATCGTGTCCGCCCAGTAGAACAGGACGCGGGTGACGAGAATGGCCCCGATCATGGAAGTAATGACGCCCACCGTCAGGGTAACGGCAAAGCCTTTGATGGTGCCCGTAGCCATCCAGTACAGGATGACGGCCGTAATCAGGGAGGTAATGTTGGAGTCGAAAATGGCGGAAAAGGCCTTGTCGAAGGAATTGCGGATAGCCACGCGGAAGGGGCGTCCCGCTTCCTTTTCTTCCCGGAGGCGTTCGTAAATAAGCACGTTGGCGTCCACCGCCACGCCCAGGGTAAGCACGATACCCGCAATGCCCGGAAGAGTCAGTTCAAAGCCGAAGATGGACATGGCGCCCAGCAGAAGCAGGGCGTTGATCGTCAGGCCCACGATGGCCACCAGACCGGCAAAGCGGTAGTAGATGATCATCATGATAAAGCACAGGATCAGGCCCGTGATGCCGGCATATTCCCCCTGAAGCAGGGCCGTATGGCCCAGCGACGCGGAGATTTCACTGGCGGATTCAAAGTTGAGCTTGTTGGTCAGCGGGTTGGAGAGGACCTTCGTCAGGGCTTCCGCCTCACCGGGGCCGTCCAGGCCGGTAATCACGAAGCTCTTGGAAAGAACGGAGTTTACAGTGGGCGCACTCTTGACCACGTCATCCAGAACGACGGCCATGCGGTCACGTTTGAGCTCCATGCGGGAAGTCAGGTTGTACATCTTGTCCGCGCCGTCGTTGCTCAGCGTAACAGCTACTTCCGTAGGGCGGGAAAGGTCCACGCCCGCATGGACAATGTCCTTGCCCGTCAGTGATTCACGTTTCTCCAGGAAAAGCTTTTCCGTAACTTCCTCTCCCTTTCCGTTCTTGAACGTGTATTCATACAGCCTGTAGCCGGGAACGCGCACGCGCCCTTCCGCCACCAGTTCATAGTTGCGGGGGTGGACAGGCAGAATCTGGAGCTTGGCCACCTTGGTCAGGATGGACTTGGTTTCCTCGCGCTTGGCGGGGTCCGCCGCGGGAATTTGGACTTCAATCAGGTTCAGATCATCCTTCTTCTTGGGGCGGATGATGACGTCGTTGGCTCCGGTGCTGTTCAGGCGGTCCGTCAGGATGGTGCACGCCTGCTCCATGGCCTCGTTAGTCAGCGGAATCGGCTTGCCGTCGTCCCCAATGTTCGGTTCCACGCTCAGCGTGAAGGAAACGCCCCCGGCAATGTCAATGCCGTATTTCAATCCCTGCTGGAAAAGGGAAAAGAGGGAAAAGGACGCAATGCCGATGATAAAGAAGGTCCCGGCATTGCGCTTGACCTTGTCCTGGTCAGAACCCAGGTACCAGAAAAACACGCCCAGCAGAACCAGACCGCCTACGAAAATAAACAGAGGGTTGTTGAAGAGATCGTAAATAAACGCGAGAGACGCGGACATGCCGCCGGCCGCGGGGAGAGTATCGGCAGATGCCAGGAGATTCATAGACATTTCAATCCGGATTGGGTGTGAGTAATACGGCAAGGGATTTTGGAGAATTTCATCAGCAGGTCAAGCCTTCTGTGCGTGTACCGCCGGATGATCCGGTTCCGCCCGCCAAATGCCGGAAAGCGCGGCGCCGCCGCAATAAAAAACCCGGTCTCCCTCAGGGGACCGGGTTGAAAAGGGAAGCGGCAGGCAAGCCTTACATGCCAGCCATTGTCTCCACCGGAACGGAAGCCGGAGCGGCAGGGACGGGATTGGGAATGGTCTCCATCCCCGGTGTGACAGGAGAAATGGGAGCAGCAGGAGACAGAGGCTGCACCGGGGAAGCCTGGCGGGAAGCGGCGCGGCCGCGGCGCAGCAGTTCGGAAACGGTCACAAGCTCATACCCCCGGTTTTTCAGCCCCTTCACGATGGCGTCCACGGCCGCTACGGTGGAAGCATGGATATCATGCACCAGGATAATGGAGCCGGGCTTGGCCCCGTTCACGGCGCGGGCGGCCACCACGGCGGAACCGGGCTTGCGCCAGTCGTTCGTATCCACGTCCCACATGATGGTGGTAAACCCGAAGCGCTGCCGCGCCCAGGAGGCCACTCCCGCATTCGTATAACCGCCCGGAGGGCGCATGACCACGGGGATCATGCCGCAGGCGTTGCGGATGGCTTCATTGGTCCGCTGAAGCTGGTCTTCCGCCTTCTCGCGGGATACCTTGCTCAGATAAGCATGGTTCCAGGTATGATTCCCCACTTCATGGCCTTCATTGACCATGCGGCGCACTACCTGGGGATGGGCCGTCACGTTGCAGCCCTGCACGAAGAAAGTACCTTTTACGTTATTGTTGCGCAGGATATCCAATACCCTGGGGGTGAGCGTTCCGTGGGGGCCGTCGTCAAAAGTCAGGGCCACCACCTTGTCCGGAACGGCCACGCGGTTCACCGTGACGCCCGGAATGCGCGGAGCCAGGGGGACATCATTGTAAGATGGGCTCACGGACGGCACGGGAACGGACTTTTCAGGCAGCTTCACCACGGGACGGTCCGGCTTTTTTCCCGGAGCGGTGACGGGAGCCAGCGCCGTTCCGGCGGAAACGGAATTTCCGGTCGTCCGGCCAGCCTGGTCCTGATGGGAGGAACAGGCGGAAAGACCGATGATCACGGCGCATGTAAGGAATAAACGTTTCTTCATGACAGGTTTTTGCACGGTGTACGCCGATCGGGTCTTCTTGTCACGTCCTAAATCATCCATGAATGCGGCATGAACTCCAATAAAGAACGGTTGTGAAAAGAGGGCGCAGGGCCCTGTTACGGATTTTCCATGTCAATGTAGCTGACGGAGATCGTCTTCCTGGGATTGGACGGGTCTCTCACCTCCACCTTCATCCGCTTGAAGAACCAGGAACCGTCCTTGAGCTTCATCAGGGAATCAATCATGAATCTTTTGGCCAGCTCTCCACGGCCGTCGATGCCGTCTATCTGCCACATGGCCCCGTTTTCCTTGTCAATCCAGACGCGTACCCAGGCGTACTGCCCCACCTTGGGATTGGGATTCGGAATCTGGACGATCCAGCAATCCCTGCCCTTCACCGTGCTGGCCGCGTCGTCCTTCACTACCTTGGCGGCGGGCCAGTACAGGTAGCGCATCGAAAGGTCTTCATACGTCACGTCCGTTCCCGCAATGGGCACGGAATACCGGGTCACAGGCAGAACTCCTGCCCTGCCGTCCTTCCAGGACAGGATTTCCTGGCCGCGGTCCTTGAACTTCAGGTCGAACCTGTTCCAGACTCCGCCCTGCTGGTACTGGAAGACAATCAGGTTGCCGCGCAGGCTCATGGAGAAAGGCACTTTCACGCTGCGCTTGCGTATCTGGCCCTTGACATCCTTGTTTTCCTGTAAGGTGGCCGCCTGGCGGACCCTTTTCAAAAGCTGCCCGGCATCCGGAACCGCTCCCTGCCCCCACATGGGCGCCAGGGAAAGCACCATGACGGCCATGCCCGTAAAAAAAGCTGAAAGTGAAGGGTGTTTTCTCAACATGAATTGCTCATACCATCCCGGAAACGCAGAAAAAAACCTTTTCTCAGTCACCGGAAGGCCTCCGTGACATTTTGCTCCGATTTTGCTCGACTAGGTTATACAAAAAGACAAGATGTGCCCAACGACATTTACCAACCACTATGATGGAAACGCCCGCATTCCTGAAACCCATCCAGTCCTACCCCGGAGAAATCGTCCAGTTTATTGAAAGAATCCCGGGAGTGGACGTAACCGGAGACCGCCAGACCGTCCTGGAACGGCTGGAACCGTACCACAGGGCAGAGGTGGAAACTCTCGGCTGGCGGTGGAAGGACCTGCGCCGCGCAGAGCAGGTGCATGGAACCAGGGTGGCGCTGGTGGGTGACATCGGCTCCAACTATCCCGTGGAAGGCGTGGACGGCCTCCTGTGCTCCGGAGTTTCCGACTGCGTGCTCGCCATCTACGTGGCAGACTGCGCCGCCGTCTGGCTGTACGACAAGGAAAACTGCCACCGCGCCCTGATCCACTCCGGCAAGGCAGGAACGGCAGGCAACATCGTCGCCAACACGATCAGGTCCATGAAAAAATTCCTGGGTGTCGATCCCGCGAACTTGATCGCCGTCATTTCCCCCTGCGTACGTCCTCCGCATTATGAGGAGGACATTCCCACAGCCATCAAGAACCAGCTCCTCAATGAAGGAGTGCTGGAAGAACAGATCCATGACTCCGGGCTGGATACCGCCGCAGACACCAGGCGCTTCTACTCCTACCGCATGGAAAAGGGGCAGACGGGCCGCATGCTGGCCCTGTTCGGGCCGGACCACGCCACGCGCCCCCACCAGATCATCATCTAACCTCAGGGAATCAGAAGATTCCCGCCTCCCTTTTCAGTGCATCACGATTCCGCCGTGGTGCGCTGTTTTTTTGCATGGGCCATATCCGTTTTGCAGGATGGGACCGGCCGCGCAATCCCCGCACGGGGACCAGGCTGCGCCCCTCTGCGGCAGGACCGCTCCGTCCGCACCGGACACGCCAATCCAAAATGCCGCTCCCGCACTTAAACATCATTTCATTTACGATTATGGCAGTAACAATCACAGACAATTATCAGGTCAAGTACACCAAAAAATGGGGCACCCTGCTTCAGCAGCACGCCTCCCGGCTGGACAAATACGTCAGCGTCATGCGCGACTTGAGCGGCAAGGTGGTCTTTCTGGACCAGTTTGGCGTTCTGGACTTCACGGAAAAGACGACCCGCGTAGGGCAGACCGTCCTGAACGAGGCACCCACCACACGCCGTTCCATGCGTCCGCGCACCTTCACCAAAGCCATCGGCTACGATGAATTCGACGCCACGCGCCTGGGCGACATGGACCTCCCGGTCAGCAAGACCATTGAGGGCCTCCAGGCCGCCGCAGGCCGCCGCATGGACGACGTGATGATCTCCGGCTTCCTGGATACGAACTATGTGGGCGAGGACGGCATGACCGCCGTTCCCTTCAAGGAAAGCCAGCAGATTCCTGTGGACCATGTGGACAGCGGCACCAAGGCCAACAGCAACCTCACCGTAGCCAAGCTGCGTGCCGCGCTCCAGCTCTTTGAGGAAAACGAGGCCTGGAACCAGGACGCTCCGCAATTCGGCGACCAGCTGGTCATCGCGGTAACCAGCTCCCAAATCATGAGTCTGTTGCGGGAAACGGAGGTCAGCAGTTATGACTTCAACAACGTCAAGGCTCTGGTGGAAGGCAAGATAGACTCCTTCATGGGATTCAAGTTCATCCGCACACAGCGCCTGCCGAAGGCGGAGAACGGCACCCGTTCCTGTCTTGCCTGGGTCAAGAGCAAGGCCCAGTTCGGCATCTGGAACGACTTCAAGGTGAAGCTTTCCGTGCGCGACGACATGGAAGAGGCGCTCCAAATCCGCGCCAAATTTGCCTGCGGCGCCACGCGCCTTCAGGAGGAAGGCTTCGTCAAGATCCTCTGCGACGAAGGGACAAACTAATCCCTCCCTGCAAGCCGCCTCCGCGGCATTTGAGAACCACGCCCCGGACCTTCCCGAAAGGTCCGGGGCATTTCTATTTCTTGCAGGAAAGCGAGTTTGACTTTTGCCGCACGCTGGATAGATTGCCCGGATGAAATGGAAGTTTCTTCCCCTGGTTATCCTCATGACGGCCCTGACGGCTTTTGCCCCGGCAAAAGGGGAGCAGACACGCGTGCTGATCGTGGACGGCTTTTCCAACCACGACTGGAAACGCACGACGGCCTGCCTGACCGACCTGCTGGAAAAACACGGAGGCTATTCAGTGGACGTCAGCACTTTCCCCGCAGACGCTCCGCAGGAGAAACGCGAAGCATGGAATCCGGAATTCAGGAATTACGACGTAGTGATCCAAAACACGAATGGAGGAACACAGGGCCCCGAATGGGGATCAAAAGCCAAAAAATCTCTGGAGCAGTATCTGAAGGAAGGAGGGGGAATGCTGGCCTTCCACTCCGCCAATAACGCCTTTCCCCAATGGCCGGAATACAACCGCATGATCGGGCTGGGATGGCGGCCCCGGGATTACGGCAGCTCCCTGATCGTCACCGATGACGGCGCCGTGCTCCGCCTGCCGCCGGGGGAAGGGGGCCCTACCTCCCACGGAGCGCGGATTGACGCGCTGGTGACGCGCCTGGGGGACCACACCATGCACGCGGGGCTGCCGCGCCAATGGAGGGCGGCGGACATAGAAGTGTACCGGTACACGCGCGGCCCCGCCGAACAGGTGCAGGTGCTCTCCTACGCGCGGGAACCCGCCACGGGGCTCAATTTTCCGATCGAATGGACGGTACGGTACGGCAAGGGAAGGGTGTACACCTCCACGCTGGGGCATGTCTGGCCCGGAGATCCGGATCTGAAGGGCGTGCAATGCTCCGGATTCCAGACCCTGCTTTTCCGCGCCCTGGACTGGCTGGCCGGAAAACCGGTGGACGGGAGTGTCCCGGCGGACTTCCCGCCTCCGGACAAGACATCCCTGAGAACATATCCCGCAGCGTCAGCTTCCGCCGCTCCATGAATGCGGACGTCATCCGGAACGCCTCTGGAGGAAATTGTTCATTCCGTCTATAAGAACAGCCGCTTCCCTTTCCTTCAGAACGGGATTCCGCTCATTCCCGGCAACGCTTCCGGCAAGCCCTTCAAATGGATGAATGTCACTAATAGAAGATTGACCTTCCTTTCTTTGTTGGGATAGTAGGAAGCATGCAGCAGATTTTACGTGAACATCAAACCTATCCGCCCAAAATAGTGGCGTCCATCACCTCCTGGGAGGTCTGGAAAACGCTTAAAGGCAAGGATTTGAAAGACCAGTGCGACTGGGTGGAACTGCGCGTGGACGCGCTGCCCCCGGAGCTTGCGCCGGAACAGGTCATGGAATTCAGGCCGGAAATGCCTTTGCTGGTCACCGTCCGCTGCCATGAAGAAGGCGGCCTGCGCCGCATTCCGGAAGAAGAGCGCTTCTCCCTGCTCCGCGCCTACATGCCTTGCGCCACGGCCATCGACATTGAAATCAAGTCCATGCGCCACGGCAGGGAACTGGTCATGGAAGCCGCCGACCGCGGCATCCTCGTCATCGGCTCCACCCATGACTTTCAAATCACGCCGGGCGTGGACTACCTGCGTGAACAGGAAAAGAAGGCCCGCGCCTACAGGGCCGACATCGTCAAATTCGCCTTCACCCCCTGCGTCGCGGGCGACATTCAGACTGGAGTGCAACTTTTCAAAAAGCCGAAAGGCCCCATCGCCGTGATGGGCATGGGACCGATGGGCCCCGTCTCCCGCCTGCTTTACTCCCAATTGGGCTCCTGCCTGGTATACGGCTACCTGGGGGACCAGGAGGCGGCTCCCGGCCAGTGGCATGTCTCCCTCCTCAAGGAAACCCTCCGCAACCTCGGCCCCATTCTCAGATAACACCGGAGATTCCTTTCCCGCTCTTTCATGAACATCATTACTTCCGCTTTTCTGGCGGCACGCCCAAAAACGCTCACCGCATCCCTGATTCCGGTATGGGCGGGCTGCATGGTCGTGCAGAAACTGACGGGCCACTGGGACGTGCGTCTGGCGCTGCTGACCTTCGCTTCCTGCCTGTGCATCCAGATAGCCTGCAATTTCTTCAACGACGCCATTGACCACGCGAAACACGCGGACACGGAACGCCGCACCGGCCCCGTCCGCATGACGGCCAGCGGAGCGTTGTCCCACAGGGCGGTCATGCTCTTCGGCGGCTTGTTCCTGGCGGCGGCATGCCTTCTGGCCCTTCCCCTCATTGAACTGCGGGGGTGGCCCATCGTCGCCATCGGCATTCCCTCCCTCTACTTCTCCTACGGCTATACGGGCGGCCCGTGGCCTCTGGCATACAAGGGACTGGGAGAAGCATTCGTTATCCTCTTCTTCGGGCTGGTGGCCGTCCTGGGCACCATTCTGGTGCAGATAGGCACGGCCCCGGTAGTCCCCGGCACGCTGGTGGACTCGCTGGCGGTGTACAACGCCGGAATCGTTCTGGGAATCCAGTGCGGCCTGCTCTGCGCCGTCATGATCTCCGTCAACAACATCCGGGACAGGAAAGAAGACCAGACCACCGGAAAGCGCACCCTGGCGGTACGACTGGGGGAAGGAAAGGCGCGCGCCATGGCCCAGGCGTTCATCGTGGCAGCCTACATCACGCTGCCCACTTCCTGCCGGGCCCTGCATCTGGACCTGTCCCGCCTGTGGTGGATGTGGATTCCCTCCATCCTGCTGGGGGGCTACCTGATGCTGCTCATCCGCAAAACGCCGGCGGACAAGAGCATGAACAGGCTCCTGGCCCTTTCCTCCGTCCATTTGATCCTGTACCTGGCCACCTACACAATTTTACCCGGAAACTGAAAAACGCCGCTCCGCCCCACCGTAGTAAAAGACGTATCATGAATCCTCTCAAACTCGTTCCCGTTTTTCTCATTCTTCCTGTACTGTTCTCCTGCACGCAAAAAAGCACTCTGGAAATCGCCACCGGAAAGGTGACGACGATCAAGCTGGGCAATGTCGTCCGCATCAAGGAAATCAACGTGCTTACCTCTACGGATGACGGAACCTTCGCCAACATGGCGGGAACCGCCGCAGAAGCCATGACCCCCGGCATCATCGGCATGGGCACCTCCAAGCTGGCCTCCGCTACAGGCTCCATCGTGGACGGCCGGGTGGAAGCCACCAAAATGATCCGTGTGCGCGTGAAGCTGAAGGACACGAACGAACTGGTGGAAGTCCAGCAGGAGGTCACGCCCAATTTCACATTGAAAATCGGCCAGGAAGTAGTCATTACTCAAGGCAGCACCCCCGGCAATGTCTGGCCGGATTGACAGATATGCGCCGCCCTCTTTCATCCCCCGCTGCTCTTCCCGCTCTTTTCACGAAAAGTGCGGGCATCCTCATCTCCGTGTCACCCCTCGCGGTGTGGATGAAATGGAAAATTCTTCCTTCCGCCGCCCTGCTGGCTCCCCTGGCCGTCATCGGCCTAGTGGCATGCTCCGCACCGTTTTGCAAACGCTCCGTACGCGACATGCTGGAGTCTCTCCTTCCGTCCATCCGCTTCACCTTGGGCGCGGCCCTGGTCTTCACGGCCATTTGCCTGGCCTCCCAGAATTTTTTCATCTTTCTTCCCGAGGCGCTGGCGGCCATGGGAAAACTTCCGCACTCCTTCCTCGTCCCTCTGATTCAGGGAAATCTGCTGGTCCATTTGGCCTCCCTGGCGCTGCTGACTCTGGCGGCGGCGTATTCCTGCATGCGCTGCATGGGAAAACACGGAAAAAACTCCTGAAACGCCCCTACCTTTCCCGCATCATGCGGAAAATATCTTCCGGGCGCATGCCTGCGGCGCGCATCTCCCGCAGGCTCATGCTCCGGTCCCTCTTGGCCAGCCTCCTGCCGGAAGCGTCCCTCACCAGCCGGTGGTGGTACCACTGCGGCACGGGCAGCCCCAGCAGCGCCTGGAGCGTGCGGTGAATTCCGGTTACAGGGAGCAAATCCTCTCCACGGCTCACATGAGTCACCCCCTGGGCCGCGTCATCCACCACCACGGCAATATGATAACTTGCCGGACAATCCTTGCGCCCCAGAATCACGTCGCCGAGTTCCTCCGGACGGCAGACCTGCTCTCCGAAACGCATGTCCCGCCAGACAAGCGGACCGGTAATCCTGGCGGCGGCACGGCAGTCCAGCCGCCATGAAAACGGCTTGCCGGACTTCATCAGCTCCTTCCTCCGCGCCTTATCCAGCTTGAGGCAGGTGCCGGGATAAACATCCACGGCCCCGCTGCCCTGCGGAGCGGCGCCCATGGCGGCCACTTCCTCAGCAATTTCCCTGCGGGTGCAGAAGCAGGGGTACAGCACTCCGCGGTCCTTCAACACCTGCAGTGCATGGTCGTAGGAACTAAAGCGCGAGGACTGGACCATCATCGGGCCGTCAAAACGGATTCTCAGCCAGTCCAGGTCCTCCAGAATGGCCTGCACAAACTCAGGACGGCTGCGAGTCTGGTCAATATCCTCCATCCTCAAAACGCACCTGCCGGAAAAGCGGTCCGCCAGGGAGCGGGCCTCCCATGCGGCCAGCGCATGCCCCAAATGCAAGAATCCAGTAGGACTGGGAGCAAACCTTGTTACTATGGGAGAATCCATGCGGCGCACTCACCATAAGGAAGGACAAGGCCCATTTCAAACCCTTTCCGGAAAATTATTGCGGCTTGACAGAACGGCCCCGTAAAAGTAGGAGAGTTGCGCTCCTTATCCGTCAAACCACCCGCCACGACATGCCATTTCCCAACATCGACTTCGCCTCCATCATGGGCTGGCTGGATTCCGCCGCTACCCAGCAATGGATTGTAGGCATTCTTCTCGTCTTCCTGTTCATCAGCTTTATCAGGGAATGGCTCCCGGTGGAAATCACCGCCCTGGCCGGAACCGCCGTCCTGATGCTCACGGGAATCCTGACGACGGGAGACGTGTTGTCCAGCTTTGCCAACAGCGGCCCCCTGACGGTCGTGTGCATGTTCATCCTGAGCGCCTCCCTGGAACGCACGGGCCTCATCGGAGACCTCTCCAAGCTATTCAACAAGGTGGCCAAAGGCAGGGAATTCGCCGCCCTTCTGGTCATCACGCTGGGCGCGTTCGCGGTATCCCCCTTCGTCAACAACACACCGGTGGTCGTCATCCTGATGCCCATCGTCCTGGCCTTCTGCCGCGACCACAACATCGCCGCTTCCAAGCTGCTCATCCCCCTCTCCTACGCCACCATCCTGGGCGGCACCTGCTCCGTTGTGGGCACGTCCACGAACGTGGTCGTGCTGGGGCAGGTTCAAAAGCTGGGCTTTGAAGGCATCCAGATGTTCACCGTGGCTCCCATGGGCCTCATCTATGCGGCGGCGGGACTGCTCTACCTGTGGACGGCAGGCCGCAAATGGCTGCCTTCCCGCCCCACCCTGTCCACCATGCTTCCCGGCGGCATCCAGCGCGACTTCCTGCTCCAGGTCCGGATTCCCGCCGGCTCCTCCCATATCGGAACCACCGCCGTGGACCTGATGCAATCCGAACTGCTGGGGACGAAAATCGTGGAAGTACGCCGCAGAGGCTTCTCCATGCAGGAGGAACTGCAGCACATCACGCTGGAGGAAGGAGACCGCGTGCTGTTCCTGTGCAACGCCAGAAAGGTCAACCAGGTCCGGGAGGCCAAAGGCGTGGACCTTGGCTGGGATGACAGCCGCGGGCTGGAAACCATGGAACAGCGCGACGTGCAAATCGTGGAAGGCATGATCGCCAACAACTCCGAATTCGCCGGGCAGTCCCTCGCGGAACTCAAACTGCGCCAGCGGTTCAACATCTTCGTACTCGCCATTCACAGGCAGGGCAGGAACATCACGGACATGGGATCGGACACCAAGCTGATTGCCGGGGACACCCTGCTGCTGGAAGGTCCGCAGGAAGGCATGAACCGCATCCTCACCAAACAGCGCATCATTCCCCTCAGCCAGCGTCCGGCGGACGCCCACAACCGCAGCAAGCAGGGCTGGGCCATTCTGGCCATGGGCATCTTCATCTTCATCGGCCTGCTCGGCTCCTTTGAACAGTATGGGGAATTCTTCAAATTCTTCGCGCGCTTCAATCCCTTCTACCTGGCCTTCATCGGCGCCCTGATCGTCGTCATCTCCGGCTGCATCAAGCCCAAGGAAGCCTACCAGTCCGTGGACTGGGGCATCATTTTCCTGATTCTGGGCATGCTCTGCGTGGGGGAAGCCATGAGCAAGACGGGGCTTGCCAAGGCCATCGCCTTCGGCGTAGTGGATACCATGGGGCCTCTGGGCTGCCTGTTCGCCATCTCCGGCCTGTACCTGCTGTGCTCCATCCTGACGGAAATGATCTCCAACAACGCCGTGGCCGCCGTCATGGGCCCCCTGTCCTATGAAATGGCCCTGCAATTCGACGCCAATCCCCTCCCCTTCATCCTGGCCGTCATGTTCGGCGCCAGCGCCAGTTTCTCCACCCCCATCGGCTACCAGACCAACACGTACGTGTACAACGCAGGCGGCTATAAATTCAAAGACTTCGTGAAAGTCGGCCTCCCCCTCAACCTCCTGCTCTGGGTCATCTTCACCTGCTCTATCGGCTGGCTGTACCCGCTCAAATAGGAAAAAGGCCATTCCGGCAAAAACATTCAAGCCTTCATCCCCTTGAAGGCTTTTATTTTTCCAACGTTCCTCCGCAGATTCAGCACCGGAAACGGATATGGCAAACACGAAATTTTGCCGGCATCCATTACAGGAATGTGCAATATACGGCACATTTTTATTCCGAAATATACGGAAATCAAACTGCTGAAATTCTCCGCTACTCCCGTTATCCTTACTCCACGGTCAGCCGCGAGAAAACACCCGGAGCCGTTCATCATCCAAAATATATTTACTTTTCCTTTCTTGATATTAACATATTTTTACTGTTCCAAGCTTTTCATATTCATAAAATAATGTCTCCCAATCCTTCTGTTCTCTCAACTTCTCCTCCTTGCGGGGAAAAAACGCTCCATGCAGGCAAGGGTTCACTTCTGCCGGTCCTGGTTCTTCTGGCAGGCTGCGGCCTGTCCGTACCTGCAGTACTCGCCACAGAGGGGACGTCTCCCCCCGCAAATTCCTCAACAAACGCAAAGGGGACCTCTCCGGCTTTCCAGAAGACTCTCAAGGCCGCGCGGCAGGGAGATATCCAGGCACAGAGAAACCTTGCCGTTTTCTATGCCACAGGAATAGGCGTCAACCAGGACGACAAGGAGGCTCTCCAATGGTTAATCCGGGCTGCGGAACAAGGAAACGCCGAGGACCAATATAATGTTGGCACTTATTATGAGCACGGGAAAGGCACGGCCCAAAATTCCGGGGAAGCCGTCAAATGGTTTACTATGGCTGCCCGGCAGGGAAATGCTGACGCACAATACAGCCTCGGCATAGCCTATTACCAGGGAAAAGGCGTGAACCAGGACTTCCAGGAAGCCGCAAAATGGTTCGCACTGGGAGCCGCACAGGGAAACGCTGACGCGCAACACAACCTCGGTGTGCTTTACCAGGATGGGCAAGGCGTCCCTCAGGACTTCAAAACAGCCGTCAAATGGTTCTCCATGTCTGCCGAACAGGGGAATGCCAAAGCCCAGACTGTCCTCGGCGGCTGTTACATGCGGGGAACAGGCGTAAATCAGGACCTGCAGAAAGCCATTAAATTGTTCCTTCTGGCGGCGGAACAGGGAAACGCCCAGGCACAAAACAATCTGGCCTTCTGCTATGAAAGCGGAACCGGCGTGGACCGGGACCCCAAAGAAGCCGTCAAATGGTTCACCGCTGCCGCCAAGCAGGGATACACGCAAGCCCAGAACAATCTGGGCCTTTGTTATCTTGAAGGGAACGGCGTGGACCAAAATCCCGGGGAAGCCGTCAAATGGTTCACCACTGCCGCCAGACTGGGTGACTCCCAGGCTCAAAACCAGCTCGGCACCTGCTGCATGGCGGGAATAGGCGTGGACCAGAACCCCGGGGAAGCCGTCAAATGGTTTACCGCTGCCGCCAAACAGGGGAATGCCCTGGCTCAGGAGAATCTTGCCCAGTGCTATCTTCAGGGGCTGGGCGTTCCTGCGGACTTCAAGGAGGCGGCCAAATGGTTTATTCCGGCCGCCAAGCAGGGACAGGCCTCAGCCCAATATACCCTAGGACTTTTTTATCAGGATGGCATAGGAGTGCCACAGGATATTGAAGAAGCCGTGAGATGGTATACCGCCGCCGCCAAACAGGGGAACCCCCAGGCGCAGAACAACCTCGGCGTCTGTTATTTAAAAGGAACAGGAGTAAATCAAAATCTCAAGGAAGCCGCCAAATGGATTACTCTGTCAGCGCAGCAGGGTGCTCCCGAGGCCCAGCATACCCTCGGGGTTTTCTACGAAAAAGGAATAGGAGTGGAAACGGACCTTTCCAAGGCAAAGGAATGGTGGAAAAAAGCGGCGGACCAGGGCTTTGAGCTTTCCGTTCAGAAATTAAAGGAATACCCGTCCCTGTTTCAATAAAAGGCATTGCTGCTGTAAAATATATTCGGAAAAACTTTCCTTCTCCCTTCTCTATGGTAAAGAATAAAGGGAGAAGGAAAGAAGGCCGAATTCCGGATTCCTATTCCCGCATCAGTCCCACGCGCATGGACTGGCACTTGATCAGGGCGGAAAAAGCGGCGTAATCCGCCTCCCGGTCGGAGGAAACCAGGCAGTACTGGTACTGCGGCAGGCAGGCGTCTTCCTGCGCGGCGTTCCGCAGACGCAGGGAAATGGTTTCATCACCATCCGTCTGCCGTCCGCAAAGGCGCTTTTTCAACTCCTGCTGCGGCACATGAATGTAAACGTCCGCATAACACCGGGGAAGAATGCCGTCCCGGCACGCGCGGACCTGGGCAGCCCCCTGCACGTCAATATCCATCACCACGGTTTTCCCCTGTTCCAGAAGGTCCAGAATGTCCGCCTTCAGCGTGCCGTAGCGGTTGCCGTGTACCTCCGCGTATTCCAGAAAATCCCCCTTCTCCACCCTGGCGGCGAATTCGGAGGGAGTCAGGAAGTGGTAGTCCACGCCGTTCACCTCTCCCGGCCTGGGCTGGCGGGTCGTGCAGGAAATGCTGTACACGCACAGTCCGTTTTCCGTCGCCCGGCGGCATAAAGTCGTCTTTCCGGAACCGGAGGGACCGGAAACCACCAGCAAAGTTCCCAAATGCTGTTTCATGGCTGTTATTCGATATTCTGAACCTGTTCCCTGATTTTTTCCAGTTCCGTCTTGGCGGCCACCACCAGATGGGACAGCGTGGAGTCGTTCGCCTTGGAACCGATGGTGTTGAATTCCCGGAAAATCTCCTGGCAAAGGAAGTCCAATGGCCTTCCGGCGGGGGCGGAAGAATCGCACAGGGTGCGGAATTGGTCAAAGTGGGAGGAAAGGCGCGTGGTCTCCTCGGAAATGTCGCATTTGTCCGCAAACAGGGCCACTTCCCGGATGATGCGCTCGTCATCCGCAGAGACGGAAAGGTCCGCTTCCGCCAGGCGCTTGAGCATGGCTTCCCTCAGCCTGACGGGAACGGAAGGGGCGTGTTCCGCGATCTTGTTCCGGTACTTTTCCAGGGTTTCCAGCTTGCCGAGCACATCCGCCTTCAGGTTGGCGCCCTCCGCCGCGCGCATGGCGAGGAAATCTTTCAGGGCCGCCCTGAGGGCCTCTTCCACCGCAGGCCATGCTTCCTCCGGGGAAAGCGCGGTTTCCGCCTCGGAGGCGATGATGTCCAGCCTCAGCAGGTCGGACGCCTGCAACGTCATGGGCCGGGCCGCCAGATCGGAGGCGCGGTTCAGCAGCCCCACTAGGGAGGCCAGCTTCCTTTCGTCCAATTGGAGGGAGCCGTCCGCTTCCTCCGTCCGTTCCAGGGAGATGGAAACACCTACGCGGCCACGGGAAACGCTTCCCTGCACGATGGAGCGCACGGGGGCATCCCACTCCGCGCAGTTGCGCGGCACGTTGACGGCTATTTCCGTCTGCTTGCGGTTTACTCCGGATATTTCAACTGGAATGTTGTAACGGTCTGTCTGGGCAACGGCTCTACCAAAGCCGGTCATGCTGTTCATGGATTGCGATTTCGGATTGGGTTAGGAATGGGTATAGGCGCGCTTCACTTCGTCAGCCACGATGGAAAGCCCCTTGCGCAGCAGTTCTTCAGTCTGAGTGAAGCTGATGCGTATGCACTCATGCCTGTGGGGCCACGGCTCCCGGCCCTCCGGCAGGGCAAAGAAGAAATGATGGCCCGGATTCACGAAACAGCCGCGAGCCTTGCAGCGTTCATACAATTCCTGGCAGGTGATGGGGAGACCCTCAAACCACAGCCACAGGAACATGGCCCCTTCGCTTTTGTGCACGCGCCAGGGAATCTCTTCCCCGAAAAGTTCCGGCAGCAGGGACAGAGCGAAGTCAGCCCTGCTCCGGTAAAACGGCGTCAGTGTTTCACGGCACACGTGCTCCAGCGTGCCATCCTCCAGATAGGGAGTCACCAGCGCCTGCCCCAGATTGTTGGGGCACAGGGAGGAAGTCGTAACCATGCTGACCACGGCGCGGATGATGTCCGGCCGGGCGATCACGATTCCGGTGCGCGTGCCTGGCAGTCCGATCTTGGACAGGCTCATGGTCAGGATCATGTTCTCGTCCCAAACGGGCTTGACCGGGACAAAGCAGATATTGGGCAGTGGCGCGCCGTACGCGTTGTCGATCATCAGCGGCACTCCGGCGCGGGAAGTCAACGCCCGCAGGCGGTCCAGCTCCTCGTCCGTCACCACGTTGCCCGTCGGATTCGTGGGGCGGGACATGCAGACGGCAGCCGTTTCCGGGCGGACGTCCAGACGGTCAAAGTCGATCACGTACTTGAACAAATGCTCGTCCAGCATGCGGATTCCAGGGCGGATGCCGCGGAACATCACGCCGCCGCACAGGGACTGGGACTGGTAGCCCACATAATCGGGACAAAGGGGAAAGAGAATTTCACGGATGCCGCCTTCCGCACAGGGGCCGGCAAGCATATTGAAAAGCGTGAAGCAGGCCATCTGGCCGCCCTGGGTGATGGCGATGTTCTCCGGCTTCAGGTTCCAGCCGCAGCGGTCATTGAGAAAGCGGGCCAGGGCACGAATAAAGGCAGGGTCGCCCCCCGGATGGGCGTAATGGCCCACGAGCACGTCAAACCGCCCGTCCCGGACCAGTTCCATCATGCTGCGCCGCCACAGTTCCGTCACTTCCGGAATCACGGCGGGGCTCCCCCCGTTCAACTGGCACAGGCCGGGATCTCCGGAATGGAGGGCCTTGAACAAATCCTCCATCAAATCATCAATCCCGGTCCTGGCCGTCAGATGGCCTCCTATCTCCGATAATTGCATCATGCCGGGGGCATTGTAGCCGCACGCGCGTTTTATGCGAGCAAAATCATTGTTTTGCAGGCGCATGAACAGTTTGACTTTCCCCCCCGATCAAGGGCATAATCCCCGGCATGTTCAATATCGTGCGATTCACCAGGCCAGCCTTTCCGGCACTGGCGCTTGTACTGACCCTCTCCGCGTGCGACAACGGCACGAACACGGCCCTGACCTCCCTGATTACGGGCGGGTCCACAACGGAACACCAGCAGCTCCACGCACAGCTCCAGCAGACGAAGGAAGCCCTGGCCCAAATGGACCAGGAAATCAGGCAGGCGGAATCCCACGACGCACGCGTGAATTACGATCTGCAGAAGCGGCTTTCCAATCCCGGAAAAATCCGAACGCCATTCACGGTAAAGGATATGGACATCCTGCCCTCCAAGCGCCGGGACTTCGAACACCTGTGCTTTGACATTGAAGACATGCGCAAGACCCTGGCGCACCGCAAGCAGGAGTTCCACGCCCTGCAATACCAATATAACGCCTACGCCGCCAAACTGGCCGACTTCAAGCAATCCCACCCGGTGGACTAACCCCAACCCCTGCCCTCTCCATGACTGATTCCTCCTCTCACGAACCTTCCTCCCCCGATCCCTCCGTTTCCCAGGAAGACGAAGTCCGCTTCGCCCCCAAACCGGAACGGGATGAAGCAAAGAGGGAAAAGGATGCGCCCCGCACCCCGAAAAAACGCCTGAAAACCTCTCTGGACGTCGTTGCGGAACACGCCGCGGAAGAAAATACGGCCCAGCAGGAAGAAGAGATCAAAAAGGCCAAGGGCGACGCTCTGTTCTGGAACCTGTGCCTGGGCCTATTCGCCCTGATCGTCATCGGTGCGGGCTATATTGTTTATGAAAAATTCTCCCATCTTCCGAACCCGGTGAAAGATACGCGGGAAGCGCTGGAGGCCAGCCATGCCCTGCTTCTGAAAAAGCAGGAACAGCTCAGGGATATACGGAACAGGACCGCCCCCAAGGAACAGCTTCTCAGCCTGCTGGATATTTCCGAAAAGACCGCGACCGATCTGGAAGACACCCTGAAATCCATCGAAAAGGAGAAAATGCGCGTTGCCGGCATCCGCGGGGAAATCCGCTCCTATTACGACCGTTACCGCCAGGCGGCCAGGGCCAAGGCCCGCGGCCGCAAGTTCGACATTCTGAAAACCATCCATTCTGGGAAAACCTACCTGAACGTGGAAATCACGCGAGTGGAAAACGAATTCGTACGCATCCTGCATGAACAGGGCACCACGTCCATCGCTGCCGGGGACCTTCCCGACGACATCCGGGAACTGCTGGCTTATGGGGACCCGCTGAACATCACAGCCATGAACCAGTCGGACGCAGCCCTGGAGAACCCCATCATCCGCAGGGATGCCTCTCCTTCTCCCGCGCCCCCCACCCCCGCACCCGCTCCGGAGAAAAAGAAAGTGGTGGTGAAGGACCTGGATCCGCCCGCAGGGCCGCCCCGGATTGAAACGCCCACCAACACGGGAAATTCCGACGCCCCTTCTTCCGGCGCCATCTGGGTGCCCCCGGCTCATTCCCCGCTGCCCCCCATGTAACGTTCTTTCAACATCATGAATACATTCGCATTGCCTATCGTGGCCGCGCTCATTGCCGGTGCGGCCGTAGCTTCCGAAACGTGGAGCACCAACCCTGCGGAAGCCATGCAGCAGGCCGCCGCCCAAAAGAAGGGAGTCATGCTGGAATTCACCGGATCGGACTGGTGCGGCGCCTGCATCTCGCAGAAGACGCAGGCTTTTTCCCTTCCGCAAGTCCAGGAGGCCATCGGGCGTGCCTTTATCCCCGTAGAATTGGATTTTCCACGTAAAAAACAACAGGACGAACAGACCAGGGCATCTTTTGATTCCTACAAGAAATCCTATGGCATCACCGGCTTCCCGTCCCTGGTCTTCACGGACGCGCAGGGCAGGCCCGTCCACTCCGTCGTGGGATACGGCAGTCCGGAACAGGTCATGAAAGACACGGCCCAGGCGGAAAAGGCCCTTAAAGCCCAGCAGGAGTTGACGGACAAACTGGAAGGGAAGCTCTCCAGCCAGGAGCGCAGGGACACGCTTGTCCAGCTTTTAAAGACAGTGCCGCAGTCCAGCATCCGGACTTTCTACAAGCCGGCCCTGGAAGAACTGGGCACGCTGGACCCGCAGGATACTACCGGCATCCGTGCCGCCCTGGAACGGAAAGACCTGCTTAAAACCCAGTCCACGGAAATGGTGCAAAACCTCAGGGAAAACAATTTTTACGCATTGGCTGCCAAAGAGCCCGGCAAAGCCATCGCCATCCTGGACAATTCCCTGAAAAAGGACGGTCTTCTCCCGGAGATCAGGCAGTCCCTTCTGCTGACAAAGGCGCGTCTTCTCATCCAGCAGAACAGGGTGAATGAAGTGGAAGAGCCCCTGAAAAGCGCCATCTCCCTTCTTCCGGACAGCGACGACGGCCGCGCTTGCAGCAGGCTCCTGGCCAACCTGCCTACCATCAAAAAGGAACGGGAAAACTTGAAGCCGGGAGAACAGCCGCCTCTGCCGCCCGGAGCCATTCCGGCCGTCAAATGCATCGTTCCGCCCGCCGCCAAGAAGTAATATTTCCGCTGCGGGAGCGCCGGACCGTTTCGCCGTTCCCGCAGCTCCTTCCATGGACCTTTCCACCAACCACATTCTCACCGTCTTTCTGCTGACAACGCTGGCGGGACTTGCCACCGGCATAGGAGGCTTTATCGCCTTCTTCATGAAAAAGACGGACACGAAGGCGCTCACCTTCTCCCTGGGCTTCTCCGGCGGCGTGATGGTGTACATTTCCCTGGTGGAACTGCTGGGGGAGGCCCAGCACCGCCTGATCGAATTTAAAGGCCACACGGCAGGGTCCTGGATCGCGATTGCCTCCTTCTTCGGAGGAATCGCCGTGGCGGCGCTGATTGACTACCTGGTGCCGGAAGACGAAAATCCGCACGAAGCGCGCGGACCGGAAGACATCCACGGCAACGGTAGCGGAGAATTCTCCTCCGCCAAAATCAAAAGGTCCGGCGTCCTGTTCGCTCTGGCCATAGGCATCCACAACTTTCCGGAAGGCATCGCCACCTTTGCCGCGGGGCTGGACTCGCTGACTCTGGGGACGTCCATCGCCTTGGCCGTGGCCGTGCACAACATTCCAGAAGGAATCGCCGTGGCCGTTCCTCTTTACTACGGCACGGGAAGCCGGAAGAAAGCCGTGTTCTACTCCTTCCTGTCAGGCCTGGCTGAACCTGTCGGCGCGGCGATTGCCATGATCTTCCTGTTCCACTTCCTGACGCCCACGGTGCTCTCCGTCCTGTTTGCCTCCGTGGCCGGAATCATGGTCTTCATTTCCTTTGACGAACTGCTGCCCATGGCGGAACGCTGGGGCCACCACCACATGTCCATCATAGGCATCATCGCCGGCATGCTGCTGATGGCCGTCGTCCTGGTCTGACCCAGCGCGTTTTCCTCCCCTTTCCGTGTCTTTGCAAGTCCGGCATTGAGCGTTCGGGAGCTTCCGGCGGTCAAAAACGGCAGTATCCCCTCTCATCCATGCCGGACGTCTCCATTTCCACCCCCACCCCCGCATCCCTCCCTGCGCAAGCTTCAGCTTCCCCCCTTGAATACTGGAAAAAAGGATTTCTTCATTACGCAGAATTCAGGGGATGCGCCTCTCGCCCGGAATTCTGGTGGTTCATGGCACTCCCTCTTCTGGCCCTGGTTCCGGCCCTGGCGGGCTATATCATTACGGACTGGCTGCATATTCCCAACAGGAGGGTGAGCGTTTACGGAGATGCCCTGACCATTCTCCTGTGGGTTGCGCTGGTGCTTCCCTGCGTGGCCGTCACGTTCAGGCGCCTGCACGATACGGGCAGAAGCGGGTTCTGGGCACTCGTCCTTCTGCTTCCCCTCGGCTTCGGACGCCTGCTCTTTTTCTATCTGACTTTGAGCGAAAGCAAAACGGAAAACAATAAATACTGCGGAAACGCCTCCGTACGGGCATCCGCCGCTCCGGCCGCTGCGGAACAGGGGCTGGCGCAGGAACAAGCCGCGCAGCCGTTGACGCCCTTTTATCTTTACTGGCTCATCAGCCTGCGGAAGCTGACTACGGCGGCGGGACGGGCTTCCAGAGCGGAATTCTGGTCCTTTTTCCTTCTCTCCCTCTTCCTGTTCCTGCCACTGGGGTATAACATGGTGGACTACGACAGCACGGTCCTGCATCCGTATTTTTCCCCTTCCCGTGAAATCCTGCTTTACATCGCCCAGCCTCAGGACGCCCTGATCCTGCTGGCCCATGCCTGCGTCAATCCCACTTTTTATTTCTTCTACCAGTCCGGAGACCTGAGCACACTTTCCCTGGAACTGCTGATCGGCGTGGCGGGATTCAATATAATGTTCAACGCCGCAGCGGCCATGCGCCGCCTGCACGACGGCAACCTGAGCGGCAAATTCATCCTCATACCCGTCTGCATTTTCATCATCTCCGTCCTGCTCATCATCCTGCTGCGCGTGATTCCGGGTGACATCACCCCATACCTGCCCTACCTGACGCTGTGCTCCAACCTGATGGACCAGCTTTCCATCCTGTTCCTGGCCATGATGCTGATCAAAGGAACAACCGGGCCGAACAAGTACGGCACCCTTCCGCAAAAAATAACCGTATCCTGAAACCCAGGATACGGTTGAAGAATGACAAGAAGACAAGGGAAATGCGGCGTCAATCGCCGAAGCAAACGCCCAGGTCGCGAGCCGTACGCACCATCTGGCAGTCCGGGTCAACCAGCTTGAGGGTCTTCACGGCCTCTTCAATGGGAACGGCAACCATCTGCGTTCCCTTGAGGGCAACCATGTAGCTGAACTTTTTGCGTTCCACCAGCTCCACGGCATAACTGCCGAAGCGCACGCCCAGAATGCGGTCGTAAGCGCAGGGAGAACCGCCGCGCTGGATGTGTCCCAGGACGCAGGAGCGGGTTTCAATGCCCGTCGCCTCCTCCAGTTTTTTGGAGATCACCTTGCCGATGCCCCCCAGACGCACTTCCCCCTGGGTTTTCTCGTTCAGAAGCACCAGTTCGTCCGCCAGGCGCGCGCCTTCGGAAACTACCACAAGAATTTCACGCTGTCCCGCGGCCTTGCGGGCCTTGATGCATTCTACCACATTCTCCAGGGAGAACGGGATTTCCGGCAAAAGGATCACATCCGCACTGCCCGCGATGCCCCCTTCCAAGGCAATCCATCCGGCATGGCGGCCCATCACTTCCACCACCATCATGCGCTGGTGCGCGTTGGCGGTGGTTTCCAAACGGTCCAGGGATTCGGACACGATGGCCACGGCACTGTTGAAGCCGAAGGTCACGTCCGTAGCGCCCAGGTCATTGTCAATGGTCTTCGGCACGCCGACGACAGGCAGGCCGATTTCAGCGAGAAGAAGAGCCGTGGACTGGGAGCCGTCGCCGCCCACCACGATCAGGGCGTCCAGCCCCAGGCGCTTGACGGTAGCTTTCGTCTTTTCCAGAACGGACGGTTCGATTTCCCCCTTCTGCCCCACGCCCACCTTGATGGCGAAGTTCCCCTTGTTCACGGTCCCCAGAATGGTGCCTCCCTTGGCACGCAGACCGCGGCACCCGGCAGGGGTCAGCCATTCAAAACGGTCATCGCCCTCTTCGGAGAGAAGGCCTTCAAACCCATCGTAAAAACCCACGACATTCCATCCACGGCGGGATGCCGCACCGACAACGCCCTCAATAACTGCGTTCAGGCCGGGACAATCCCCGCCGCTATTCAAAACACCAATATTCATATGCGGTGCCCCTTATAGCAGAAAATTCCGGGGGCGTCTACTTCCTATCGCTTTTCTGTACCAGATTTCACAGGGAGCTGCACGAACTCCTTGGGATCTTTCATGTCCATCCCGGAGGCCTGCCAGTTTTCCCACACGCGCCAGCCGGTATTCAGCATCTGGCGTGCCAGGGAATAGCGTTCTCCGGTCCCAAGCACCGCAATGATCATGCGCTGGGGATAAATCACTTCCGTCCCGGTCTGGGGGCTGCGGCGGGCGATGGCGTTCCGCGTGGCGCTGAGCAGCAGGCATTGTCCGGCGGCGCGGGAGGAGCCCGCCTTGATGCCGTCCACGCCGGAAGTGCTCATCATCTTGTTGTTGTTGGAAATATCATACATCGTCGTTCCCTTGGTCTGGGACTGGACGCCGATGCGGCGGCTCGCCTGGGAGACGATATAGCAGAAGGCGGGATTCTGCATGCTGTACATGCCCAGCAGGGCCATGTCCAGGGCGCAGGAGGTGGAAACGGCATTGCCGGCATCCAGGCCGTGGGGGGCGGTGAAGCGCGTCTTGGTCATTCTGAGGGAACGGGCCAGATTGTTCATTTCCGACACAAAGGCGGCAATGGGAGTGCCGCTGCCCCGGCGGGACACCAGGTCACGGCCCACAAAGGAGGCTATCGTCAGGGCGGAGACATTGTCCGCCCCCAGCAGGGTGGAATACAGGGCATCCCGCAACGTCAGGCGGTCGCCAGGCTGAAGGTCCATGGGATTCCCGGCGCGGAGGCCAAACGCTTCCTGGGGAACGGTAATGAACGTATCCAGGGGCAGGCGCGTGCGGGCCACCCAGTCCAGGGTCACCATGGCGGTAGCCACCTGGGATAGGCTGGCCACGGGCCTTCTGGCTTCCGCGTTGGAACTGAAAAGAAGCTTGCCGGAATTGGCTTCAATGGCGATGTAGCTGGGCTTCTCCTGCGCCTGGGCGGAAAACTGGAACGCGCAGGCCAGCGTCAGAAGGAATGCAAATAACTTTTTCATGGCAGGACCGGCGGGATAGTGCCCGTTCCCCCACTGTTTGAAAAGTCTAAAATATTTTCCGTCCATCACTTATATGTCATGACACGGAAAAACGCATTGACCTTTCAACGGCTATCCTATTTGTTGGAGGAAGCCGTTTCCCTAAAAACGGCTTCCTCCACGCCGCCCCAGAGACCATGGCCTGCATTCAATTATTCCACAGCCGGGACTGTCCGGGAAACATCCTGCACGCCAATGCCCTCCGGGCGCTGGAGAATCTGGACCGGGACATTCCGGTGGAACAGGTGGAGGCCGGACCGGAACATGACGGCAGCCCGCTACCCGCTCTTGCCGTCAACGGCCGCATCGTGGTCTCCGGCGTGGAACCTACCGTCCGTGAACTGGAACTGCTCCTTGCCGACCATGTGGACGAAGACGGAAAATCATCCTGCGGTTCTTGCGGCCCCTGCGGCATGGAATGCGGCGGATGCCACGGGTGCGAAAATGGAAAAACGCCCGCTAGCCTGGCCGGGAAAATCATCGGCTTCATCATTCTGCTCATCATCCTGTTTACGGCGGTGAAAATCCTTTCCTGATCCCGCGCTCATACAAACGCCGCCCGGGACTTCTTCCCTGCGGCCCATGCTCCGGGCCAGGAGCTTGCATACACTGCGACGGCAAGCCTCCCCCTGCATGGAAATGCGCGCCTTGTGGCGAAAGCGGACGCAGCGGCCTGCGGCTTTTATCCAGCCCGCGCGCACGGTCTCGATAATTTCTTGAATTTCCACAGCACGCATCACACAGTAATGCCATGCGTTCCTTCTTCGGTTCCATTCTTCTGATTCTGGTCCTGGCCGCCCTGGGCGCCACGATCTACTATCACTGGTCAACCAACTCCCATCTGGAATTCGAACTCCGCCATCCGGACGAACCGGAAAAGACCACCAAGGTGATCAAGATGGGAAAACGCTCCGCCCCCCCACAGCCGGCTGCCGTTCCGGCCCCGTCCGCTTTCCCGGCGGAGGAAGAGTCTATTCCGGAGGCTGTTCCCGTTCCCGAATAATCTCCATCCCGTCCCATTTTCCCATGAAACCGGTCATTGGATACACGCTGGGCGACCAGGCGGGCATAGGCCCGGAAGTGGTCGCCGCCGCCTTGTCCTCCGGAGAACTTCCGGCGGGAGCGGAATACCGGCTCATCGGACGCCGGGAAAACGTTCCCGTGGGCAGGCCGAATCCGGAATCCGCCAACTATGCCTTTGAACATCTGGAACAGGCGGCCCAAGCTCTCCGGGAAGGAGTAATCGACGCCGTCGTGACCGCCCCCGTATGCAAGGAAACGCTGCACGTGGCGGGCTTCCGCTGGCCGGGACAGACGGAATTTTTTGCAGAACGCCTGGAAACGGAGAATTACGCCATGTGCCTGGCCGGGAAAAAATTGACGGTGGGCCTGGCGACCATCCACACCTCCCTGCAAAGCGTGCCCTCCTTGCTGAATACGGGGGAGCTGGTCCGCATCGGAATGCTGCTGAAAGATTTCTGCCGCCGCAAGGGCATTTCAAGGCCGCGCATCGCCCTGGCGGCCCTGAATCCCCACGCGGGAGAACACGGCGCCTTCGGCAATGAGGATGAATCCATCATTTCTCCGGCCGTGGAACGGCTGAAGGAATTATGCCCGGAAGCCCTGTTTGAAGGCCCTTCCGTTCCCGATTGCGTGTACCGGGAGGCGGCGGAAGGACTTTATGACGCCGTGCTGGCTCCCTACCACGACCAGGGTCTGATTCCCCTGAAGCTGGTGGACTTCCACACCGCCGTCAACGTCACGCTGGGCCTTCCTAGCCCCCGCCTGAGCCCGGACCACGGCACCGCCTTCAATCTGGCGGGCACAGGAAAAGCCAACCCGTCCAGCACCATCCATGCCTTCCAACTGGCTGTCCGGATGGCTTCGGCGCGTTAACGTCCGCTTTCCCGGAGCGCCTTTTCCTTCCACAACCGGACGATTTTTTCAGGAGTCTCTATCCAGTAATACCGGCTTGTTTCATCAATAACGGGAGTCCCGTCCTCTCCCTCCTTCCTTTCACCCATCATGAAGATGGCTGCGACGATCATATCCGCCAGCGAACGTTCCAGAAACTCCTGTCCGTGCTCCTGTTTCACGATCCAGCACCATTGCTCCGGCGTCAGGGGAGGCAGCCTGGAGAATCGTTCCGCTTCCTCCAATCTCCTGTCCGCATGCTCCCGGATTAATTGAGCACGCCTCTCCCGGCAGGCACGGACCAATGTTCCGTACAGAAATTCCATGACCCGGTCATTCAGGCAATATTCCAGCGTCTTTTCCACGCAACCGCCGCAGATGGGATCATGATTCATTTGATAAGAGAGGGAATTATCAGGGTCCAATTTCCAGGCTACCAGCTTTTCATAGGAATCTCCATCCGGAGAAGCCGGCAGGGGCAACGAAGCCCCGGCGATGAAGTCATCCAGGGAATCCACAGCCGTTTTGGACACGAACAACAGCCTGCGCAGCGCAGCCATTGCCTTTTCCGCTTCTTGATGGGAAATAACGCCTTCCTCTTCCAGCCTTGCCAGGGAGACAAGCTTATCCTGGTCCTTCTTCCCCTTGTCCGTCAAAGATTTTTTAAAATTCTCCGCTTCAAATTCAGCTATTTGGCACCACTCCTGCGGTGTCGGCGCGCCGGACATGAATGCCTCCCTCCACCGTTTTTCCTGCTTGTCAGCCTCCCTGCTCAGTTCTTCCGTTACTTCCCTGCATGACGTGGAATCCTTGATTCGGGTTCCAATCATCTCCAAAGCTTGGGAAAACACGTCATTTTTGGTCATCACATCCACTATCCGGACACCTGCCACCGCATGAATTCCGCATACTGCCCAGCATAGGAAAATAATTCGTAAAAAAATCATGACTGCCCAGAATAATAAAATCGTCGGCGGCATCAATTCTTTTTCCTGCCCCAGATTCCTTCCATATCCAAAAGTCAATTTTCTCTTTCTGCGCACCGCCCCGGCATTTCATCCGCAGGGGTGGCATGCAGGAAACGGCCTGTTCAGAAGACAAGGTAAAAAATAGGCTTGCTTTCTGATGGCAATCATTGCACCTTATTTGCCCGCAAGGTGCGTACCGTTCGCACGACACATTTCTAATTATAACAAGACCATGAGAAATTACGAAGCTCTTATCGTATTCAACATGAAAGGTACGGAAACCACAGTTGAAGAACTGATCAATTCCGTAGCCGCCACGATGAAGGAAGAAGGTGCCGACATCACCGCCACCGAAAACGTAGGCCGCCGTGAATTCGCCTATGAATCCCACCATCTCGCCGCCGGCCAGTACGTGACCTACACCTTCACGGCGGACCCCTCCGCCATCAAGACCATCCGCGAACGTCTTCGCCTGAATCCCCAGATTCACCTTCAGTACTACAAGCTGATCGGCTAAATCCAGTCCATGCGGACGAAGCATCCGCTCCTTGCTTTTTTTCAAAAGGAACCGCCTCCGTGAAAGGAGGCGGTTCCTTTCTTATAACTACTGTATTCACAACGGGAAGACGGATTCTCAATAAATATTGGCTGCCCGGGAGGCAATGTCCCGGAGCAGCTGGCGAATGGCGGCAATGGCGGGCATGTCTTCCACACCGTATGCTTTAGCGATTTTCTCCATATGGGGAAAGCTGATCCAGGTGCTTCCCTTGCCGTCTTCCCACACGGCGATGTGCAGGGGCAATTCCGTGGCAATGCCTGGATTTTTCAGCATCAGGTTGGTTCCTACCTTGGGGGAGCCAAAGATGACAACCCGGGAGGGCGGCATTTCCAACCCCGCTTCCCGTGCATTTTTTCCATGGTCAATCCTGGCAAAAACGGGAATGGAGCGGGCAGACAATATCTTTTCAATACGGTCCATCGTTTCATCCACCCCGAATACGCTTTCGTAAAGGTACAGAGAGTCGTCATTCAGATGGCTGGAACCGAGCCCGGAGTCCAGGGCGCCGGCAATGCGGCGAGCCAGATTGGTCAGGTCCACCCCTTCCCTGTTGGCGGTCAGCGTCACGCACACCAGCTCCGCAGGGTCTGTGAACCGGCAGATGTAAGAGGAAAATCCCGGAATTCCGCCTTTGATGTCCATCAGCCCCTTGTGGTGCGGGAACTGCCAGCCGGCCATGGCCGGAACTATTTTCCCGTTGTCCAGGCGGACGGGCTTGTAAATCATGTCCCGGTGCTTTTCATCCTTCACCAGGATGGAGCCTGCCAGACAGACATCCCAGAAGCTGATTTCCTCCGGCGTGGACCAGATGTCCGCAAAACCGCGCAGGGAAGAACGGGCGGGCGCAGGAACCGGAATAATCTTCCCGTCCTTCACGGCATATCCGGAGGCCGTTTCAGCAGGGTTTACATAAGCTTCGCGCGATTTGAACAGAGTATGCCTGTTGCCGTGTTCGCGTACGTTATCCTGCTCCACGGCTCCCAGGTCCTTGCCGAACATGGTATGGTTCAATCCCAGCGGCAGGAACTGGCGCTGCCTGACGAATTCCTCATAGGGCATTCCGGCCACAGCGTCAACAACCATGGAAAGAAGAAGAAAATTGGTGGCGCTCTGCCGTACGTCCGTTCCGGAGGGAAATTCCAGATCCGCCAGCCTGACCAGGGACAGAAGCTCCGCCGGGTCATAATCACGCGCCGCATCATACTGGGAGGACTTCCTGTAATCCGGAATTCCGGAGGAATGCTGCAAAAGCTGTAGAATCGTAACGTTTTTCCACGCTTCCGGCATGTCCTTGACAAAACGGGATACCTTGTCCGTGATTTCCATGCCGCCCTGTTCCACCAGCTGGAAGGCGGCGATGGCGGCATACCCCTGGGATATTTCCGCCGCGGGCCACAGGGTATTTGTGGAGGCAAGGAGTCCGGTTTCCGCATTGGACACGCCATAGCCCACAATACGGGGGATGTAGGGAGCCTGGACAATGGCGAGCGTCATGCCTGGAATTTTCTCCTCCTCCATGAAATCGTAGATCAACTGGTCAATAGACCGGTCCAGATAGGCCACACGGGAATTTCCGCGCCCCCGCGAGGGGAGTTGCACGGCAATGGAATCATCTTGGGACATATTCGCAGGATTGTTATTCGCAAGGGCCGGGTATCCCATTGCCATGCACACGCAGGCAAGGAGCCCCCATCCAAAAGAGGAAGTATTATTCATGGCGCCTCCATATAAGACCAGATTCCCTCCATTGTGTTCATTCGGGAACGGCACCCCTGCGGGAATATTCTCCCCCGGCGGACGGATTTTCACCCGTCAAGGCAGGAAAAACGGCCTACAGGGAAACAAAGTTTTTCAGCAGCTGCACTCCCAGCTTCTGGCTTTTTTCCGGGTGGAATTGCGTGGCTACCAGGTTTCCGCGCCTGATGGCGGCTGCAAAACGCACTCCGTAGGTACAGGAGGCCGCAACCAGGGAACCGTCTTCCGGAACGGGATGGTAGGAATGCACAAAATAGAAATAGGGATCTTCCCCCATGCCCTGCCAGACGGAATCCGACGGATGGGACAGGGAAAGGCGGTTCCAGCCCATGTGGGGCACCTTGAGCTCAGATTCAGGGAAACGCACCACACGGCCCTTGAAGAGGGCCAGTCCGGGCACTCCTTCATTTTCCTCCCCGCTCTCAAAGAGAACCTGATAACCTACGCAAATGCCCAGAAAAGGCCTGTCCGCCTCAATCCACTCCCGGATCAAGGGGGCCAGCCCCTGGCGGCGGAGCTTTTCAGCGCAGTCTCCGAACGCGCCTACGCCCGGCAGCACCAGATGTGTAATGCCCTCCGCCTCCTCCGGCGTGCGGACCAGATGGCCGTGCACTCCGGCGGCTTCAAACGTATTCAGCACACTGCGGAGATTGCCCGCCCCGTAATCAATCACACCGAGTTTCATGGCTTACAGCATGCCCTTGGTTGACGGGAGGATTCCGGCGGCCCTGGGATCAATGGCGGCGGCCTGCCGCAGTGCATGAGCAATTCCCTTGAAGACAGATTCCACAATGTGGTGGCCGTCCCTGCCGTAAAGCACTTCCACATGCAGATTGCAGCGCAGGTTGTTCGCCAGGGCGCGGCAGAATTCCTCGCAAAGGGTCAGCGGGAAGTTGGGTGCGTCCGGAAGGCCGCCTTCCGGAAGGCGGAATACCACGTACGGGCGGTTGCTCAGGTCCATGACCACGCGCGTAAGGGTCTCGTCCATGGGGAGATGGGAACAGCCATAGCGCACGATGCCCTTCTTGTCCCCCAGGGCATTCTTGATGCATTCTCCCAGCACAATGCCTACATCCTCCACCGTGTGATGGGCGTCCACCTCCAGGTCTCCCCTGGCCTGCAGGGTCATGTCCATCAAGGAATGACGTGCCAGCAAATCCAGCATATGGTCAAAAAATGCGTGGCCCGTGGCAACGGCGGCGCATCCCGTGCCATCCAGATTCAGTTCCAGGCTGATGTCCGTTTCACCCGTGACTCGTTTGCAAGAAGCATTCCTCATGTGCCTCTTCTATACTGAAGAGGCGGCGGAAGAAAGCAGGAAATACCGCATGCGGAAAGTTTGTACTCCGTCCGTGCGGCAAAAAGCCGCACGGCCCAGGCAGAGGGACCATGCGGCGTCAAATTCACAGGACTGCGGGCATTTTCCGCAAGCGGCGCATTATTTTTTCTTTTTAGCCTTGGCGGCTTCCCGCTCCTCCTGGCGCTTCTTGTCCCGTTCTTCACGGATCTTTCTTGCGGCTTCCGCGCGTTCCGCGCGCTCACGGGCACGCTGTTCCTGGAGCCCCACGCGCACCGTTTCCCGCAGTTCCTCATAATATTCCCTGGGAACCTGGGCGGAACGGATGTCCGCCAGAACCTCTTCAGCCTCGTCAAATTTTTTCTCGTCGCACAACTCCCAGGCCTTTTTCAGGGCGGCAGAACCCGCTCCGGTTTCCTTTTCCTGATTCTTCAGGCGTTCCGCATCCGTAGAGGCCACCAGCTTGATGTCGCGCATGGCTTCCAGGGAACCGGCGGTGGGTTCAAACCATCTGTCCCCGCGCTCCCTGACCTTTTTGCGGTGGGCGCGGTGCACTTCCGTCAACTGGTTTTCGCGTTCCCTGAGAGCAACCTGCTTTTTCTGGAAGGCATCCAGCAAGGCGGAGCGCTGCTCCTGTGTGAGCTTGGCATTCGCGCGGCGCTTTTCCTCCTCCCGGCTCAGCATCTGGCGTTCCTTTTCCAAGGATTTTTCCTTGGCGGCAATCATGACATCCAGCGTCCGGTTGACCTGCGCGGAAATTCTCACAGCGTCCGGATAAGCCTCCGCCAGGGCGGCGGAACCGGGGTAATTCTGCCGCAAGCGGTCATAAACGGCCATTGCCTGGTAGGGCTTGCGTGCAGTATTCAGCGCCTTGAACCGTTTCAGGAGCTTGCCGGCCTCATGATCGTATTTGGTACGGACCGTCACTTCCGCCGCCTCCTTGGCTTCCTGCACTGCCTTGGCTTCTTCCACCAGTTTCTTCTCTTCCAGCAGGACCACGATCGTAGCCCGGGCCTTCACGGCGGCATCGTGGACCTCTCCCTGGGGATTTTTCTTGATCACGGCGTCCAGCTCTTTCTGGGCTGCTTCCAGCTCCTTGGCGCTCATGATTTCCGGATTGGCATAGTTTTTGTCAATCTTGGCCGCGGCCAATTCAGCCGGGGAAGCCTTCGTGATAGTCTCAATCAGCTCTCTCTTGATGGTCTTGGATTCCTTGATTCCCCCGGATACCACGACCATGACGCTGATGGATTCCGGAGTTTCCACCTCTACTGTGCAATCCTTGTAAACGGTTCCATCCTTAAGTTTTACTTCATCCGCCATGGAGAACGGAACCAGTGCCGACAATGCCAGTAAAAGAGACTTGTTCATAAATCTGAGGATTTTTTCAAATTGATTTAACGGATACTTATCCTGCACTTTACCAGAAGACGCCGTGTTTGCGACAAAAAAAAGCCCGGAGCCGTAAAAACGGCTCCGGGCCCGGAAGTGGGATTGATGCCCGTTTATTCAGCAGCAGCTTCCGCGGCGGCGGGAGCGGCTTCGTCAGAAGAAATGCGCGGGGCTTCCACGATGGCCACGATCACATCGCCTGCCAGTTCCGTGTTCACGCCGGCAGGGAGCTTGAGATCAGCGATGCTCAGGCTTTCTCCGACTTTCAGGCCGGAAACGTCAGCCTTGATGGATTCAGGCAGATCCTTGACCTGGCAGGTGACAGACAGTTCATGAATGGTCTGGTCAAGCACGCCGCCCAGGGCTACGCCGGCAGGGTCGCCTTCCAGAATCACGGGAACGATGGAGTGGATGACGGTGGAGTCCTTCACAGCCTGGAAGTCAACATGCAGGCAGGCATTCGTGATGGGGTTGTGCTGGATTTCCTTGAGGAGGACCTTCACAACCTTGCCGTCGATGTCCAGAGCGACCAGAATATGTTCGGAAACGGCGGAAGCCAGCATGCGGGAAAATTCGCGGGCGTCAACCTGGATATTGACATTGTCAAAACCGGGACCGTACACCACGCCGGGAACGAGTCCCTGGCTGCGAAGTTGCTTCAGATTACCGGAGCCGCAGGCTCTCGCTTCGGCCTTGAGGGAATGGGATGTAGCCATGTCTTATAGAGGCAATATTGAGTGTTGATTGATAATGTTTCCTAATCGGGTTCAGGCAGAGGCCCCGCCGGGATTTCTGAACCCGTGTAAACCGATACTCAGGTCAGGGCGCAGGACTCTGCACTAAAATTTGCTAAATGTCAAACAATGATGATACGGATTCTCCGTCATGAATGCGCTGCACGGCGTGGCCCAGCAGATCGCCCACGCTCACGCAGTCCACCTTGGGGCCGTGGGCCATGGGAACGGTGTCGGAGGTGAGCACGCGTTCGATGGAGGAGCCGGAAATGCGGTCGCGGGCCATATCCCCCAGAACGCCGTGGGATACGCAGGCAAACACGCGCTGGGCTCCGCGCTCCTTCAGGATGTTGGCCGCGGCGCACAGGGTGCCGGCCGTTTCCGTCATGTCGTCAATCAGGACGACGTCCCGCCCTTCCACCTCGCCGATCACGTTCATGGCTTCCACATGCGTGGCGTTGAAGCGGTGCTTGGCGACGATGGCCAGTTCCGCGCCCAGGGCGTCGGAATACGCGCGGGCCATTTTCACGCCGCCAACGTCCGGGGAAACGACGACGAGGTTGTTGAGGTCCTTTACATAGTGTTCGCGCAAGTGGCGGATCAGCACGGGGGCGGCATACAGATGGTCCACGGGAATGTCGAAGAAGCCCTGGATCTGGGCGGCGTGCAGGTCCATGGTCAGCACGCGGTCCACTCCGGCGGCGGTCAGCAGGTTGGCCACCAACTTGGCGGTGATGGGAACGCGGGGCTGGTCCTTGCGGTCCTGGCGGGCATACCCGAAGAAGGGGATCACGGCCGTGATGCGCCCGGCGCTGGCGCGGCGGGCGGCATCCACCATCACGCACAATTCCATGATATTATGGTTGGTAGGCGGGCAGGTGGGCTGAATGAGGAAAACATCCCTGCCGCGGATGTTTTCATTTATCTTTACAAAACTTTCTCCATCGGGGAAAGTGTTCACCGTGACGTCCGTCAACTGAATACCTACGCTTTGCGCAATGCGCTCCGCAAGTTCTCTGTGTGCTGTACCGCTGATAATCTTCATACCGGAAACTGAAAAGCGGACGCATTCTGAACACAGGACCGGATAATCGCAATACTTAATTCTCACAATTTGATTTTTCTGCATGATGGATTCCTCCAACCCCGCCGCGCATGAGAAATTTCTGACCGTCCCCATGCTCGCCGCCCTTGTTTCGAGCGGCCTGCTCCTCGCGTGGCCCTACCTGGCCATTGCCGAATTCGGCCCCGGCGGCAACCAGAACGGCTTCCAGTGGCTTTTTTCCGCATGGAACCCGGAGACGGATTATGAACACGGCTGGCTGGTGATCCCCATCATCGCCTTCATGCTGTACCATGCCAGGCACTGCATCATCCGCGCGCCCAAACGCATCGACTGGCGCGGGCTCCTGCTGTTTGTCCCGGCCTGCATCCTGCTGATGCTTTCCTTCCGCGTAGGCCAGCCCCGCGTGGCCATGGGCGCCCTGCCCCTGATCCTGCTGGGAGGCGCATGGTACCTAGCCGGCCCCCAGACGGCCAGGATATGCGCCTTCCCGCTGCTCTTTTTCTGGCTGTGCATTCCGCTACCTTCCTTCCAGCAGGCCACGGTAGAGCTGCAAATCATCGCCACGCAGTTCGGCCACCTGGGCGGCAGCCTTTTCGGGGTGGACACCTACCTCCAGGGCACCAATATCCGCTCCACGGAAGGACACTGGGATGCGTTCAACATAGCCGGCGGATGCAGCGGCATGCGCTCCCTGATGGCCCTGATCATGCTTTCCGCCGCATGGGCCTATCTCTCAGACCTGAAGTTCTGGAAAAAGTGCGTGCTTTTTCTCAGCGCCATTCCGCTGGCGGTGATCGGCAACGGCGTGCGCATCGCCAGCATCGTGGTGATGGCGGAATACGGAGACGCCCGGTTTGCGGCCAAAACCTGGCACGACTGGTCGGGCCTGCTTTTCTTTTTCCCCATCTGCCTGCTGGGGCTGGCCTGCGTCCATTCCCTGCTGGCCGGGGAAATGATCTGGAACCCATTCCGCCGCAAAAAGGTAGTCGTCAAAATGAACAAGGCCCAATAAGCGTTTTCCCCGCGCCATGAAATACCAAACGCTCAACATCCTGCTTCTTCCCTTTCTGCTGGCCGCCATGCTCGCCGGCATTTACCTGATGCCCCGCAAGGGGGAGGTTTTCGACTCCTCCATCAGCATGGAACTGCCCACGGGACTGAATCCGGACGGCTGGCACGGCACGCGCCGCCAGGAGTCGGAAGACGAGCGCAGCATTCTTGCCGCGGATACGGAGTTTTCCAAAGCGGACTACCTCCAGCAGTTGCCCATCAGCGTCGCGGCCCCGGAAAAGGCTCCGGCCCTGTGCCGGGTTTCCATCGTCAAGTCCGGACATGACCTGAACAATTCCATCCACCGCCCGGAACGCTGCCTTCCGGCGCAGGGACATTTCAACCTGACGGGAAGCACGGTGCAAGTTCCCGTGGAAGGCCGCGGCATGATCGCCATGACCAAGCTCAAGTCCCAGCAGAACGTGACTCCGGGCCAGGCGAAGCCCACCATCCTGGACAGCATGCATTACTACGTTTTCATCGGCCACGGGCACATGACGGAAGACCACCTGAAACGCACCATGACGGACATGAAAGACAGGGTGCTTTATGGCATGGACCAGCGCTGGTCCTATTTCCAGGTGTCCACCGCCTACGGCGACCTGGTCAACCTGCCGGAAGAGGATGCCCGGAAGCAGACGGAACGCCTGATCAGCCAGCTTCTTTCCAAACTGGTGCAGTGGGACGAACTGGACCGGTAGGAACCCGAGTTCCGGAAGGTCAGCGCCCCAGCGCGCCCCTCAGCCAGAAGGCGGCTTCTTCATACAGGCTGCGCTCCTCTTCGGACGGGGATTCGTACAGCATGGGACCCGGCCTGCGGTGGCAGTAGGGATGGCCTGCACGATCCGCGCGGAAGCCTGAAAAGGAAAGGTTCACGTCCGCCCCGCTGCAATGGCCCCAACGTCCTCCCATCCTGGGAACGGCATCCATGAAGCCTCCGCCTTCACCCAGATAGGAGTTGCCCCACCAGTCCACGGATTCCGGACGGCTGTTTTTCTGCCGCCGCGCTACAGCGTCAATGGTCAGCAGGCAGAGAGGGGCGGGACACGGCGCCTGCCGCCTTGCGACTTCCACGGCGCAGGAGCCGCCGTAACTGTGGCCTATCAGCACCATGGGCACGTCCGGCAGTTCCCGGCGCATCCGTTCCAGGTCTTTCGCAATCCGTCCGCACCTGTCCCTGAATACACCCCATCCGCCGCCGTCCCAGTGGTAATAGGCGGTGGCATGCGCCGTAGCAGGCAGAAAACCGGGGAAGGCCGCCTCCAGCCGGCTCAGACAGCCCAGCATCACGTCCCCAAATCCTCCGATGAATACGGCCAGGTAATCCGGCGTCCGGCCGCCGGAACCCAAGTTCAAGGTCCTTTGAAAATGCATGACAGCCCCCATCATGAAGAATTCGCGTCAATATCCAAGCCCATAAGACGATCTGGCTTGATAAAATCGCCAAACTGTCCAAAGGTGATGATATGCAAGCAATCATTCATCAATGGGCTTTCAACGGGAGCTTTGACCAGCTCGTCTCCCTGCCCCGGCAGGAACTCGTCAATGACTGGTTCGGCTACGATGTGGAGCCAAGCGCGGAATTCGCCTTTGCCACGGACGGCCAGTACCTCTGGTTCCTGGCCGCCCGCAACAGGGAAGCCACCGTGCATCCGGACGCCCGGCCCGGCCAGTTTCAGCCGGAATTGTGGCGGTATGACCTGGCCGAATGGTTCCTTGCCTCCGGTGAGGGGACCAATTACTGGGAATTCAACCTCGCCCCCAACGGAGCCTGGTGGGCCTGCGCCTTTACGGATGTGCGCCGCGCGAATGAAGACATTCCCGCTCCACTGGCCGTGGATACCGAATGCATCCTGACGGACGAAGGCTGGTGCGCCATGGCGAGAATTCCGCTGAATGAATTGCGGGGCGTGGACATCCGCGACTGCAAGCTGGCGGCTACGTTCATTCTGGAGACCCCGGACCAGATTTTCCTGACCACCGCGGACGATCTTTCCGGAGAACCTGATTTCCACCGCCCGGACTGCTTCTCCACGCCCATTCTGAAATAGTTCATGTCTTTGGAAGAGGACATTTCCCGCATTCTGGGCCGCGGAAAAACCTCCGCGGACCCGGAAGTCCTGGCTCTTCACGCCGGGGATAAATGGTACGCGTCCGTGCTGCCGGAACTGGTCGTTTTCCCGGAAAGCACGGAAGACGTCTCCCTGCTGATGCGCTATGCCTCCTCCATGAACATTCCGGTCACGGCGCGCGGCGGGGGCGTGGGCTACGTGGGCGGGTGCGTGCCCGTGCGCGGCGGCATCAGCCTGTCGCTGGAACGGATGAACCGCATTCTGGAAATAGCTCCGGAAGACGGCGTGGCCGTGGTGGAGCCCGGCGTGATCACGGCGGACCTCCAGCGCGAAGTCCGCGCCCTGGGCTGGTTTTACCCGCCGGACCCGGCTTCCAGGAAGGAATGCAGCATAGGCGGCAACATAGCCACCAATGCGGGAGGTCCCCGGTGCCTGAAATATGGAGTCACCAAAGCCTACGTGCTGGGGCTCACCGTGGTGCTTGCCAGCGGGGAAGTGGTGGAATGCGGGGGACGCACCCATAAGAACAAGACGGGCTTCGACCTCGGCGACCTTTTCATCGGCTCGGAAGGGATGCTGGGCATCATCACGCGTGCCGTCCTGAGAATCATTCCCCATCCGGAAACCTTCAGCGCACTGAGCGTCAGCTTTCCCCAATTTCCGCTGGCCGCCGCCGCTGTACAGCGGATACTGGCCGGCGGACATCTTCCCTCCGCGCTGGAGATCACGGACAGCTTCACTCTCCAGGCCGCCCGGGCCTATCTGGGGGAGAGTTCCCTCCCTTCCGGCAGCCGCGGGCACCTGATCGTGGAAGTGGACGGCAGGCGGGCCGCCGTGAAGGAAGAACTGGATTCCCTGTGCGCCCTGCTGGAAAAATGCAACGCCACGGATATTCTGAGAGCCGATACGGAAGAGGAGGCGGAAGCCGTCTGGCAGCTCCGCAGGGAGTTTTCCTACAGCCTGAAAGCCACCGGCATGACCAAGCTCAACGAGGATATCGTCATCCCCAGGTCCCGCCTGGTGGAGCTGGTGGAGTTCTGCGAGTCCATGCACCGGGAAACGGGGCTGGACATCGCCTGTTTCGGCCATTCCGGGGACGGCAACATCCATACCAATATCATGGTGGACGATTACGCGGACCCGGAAAAAAAGGCCCTGGCGGACGCCTGCGTGGACAGGCTGTTCCACTGGGTTCTGGCCTGCGGAGGTTCCATCACCGGAGAACACGGCATCGGCCTGGCGAAAGCCAAATGGTTCCGGGAAGCCGTGGGGGAAGGCGCCTTCCACCTGCACGAGCTCGTAAAATCCGCCCTAGACCCGGGAAATTTGCTCAATCCGGGAAAAATGGGACTTCCGTAGCGTAAATTATTCTTCCATGACGGCCCCGGACGGGGCATCATGGCACCAGCACTTCATGAACAGTCCGCACAAGTCCATACTAGCCTACCTTTTCGATCACTTTCCGGTAGCGGATGCCATCCTGGTGTTTATACTGGACCATCCCCTGGCCTGGTTCACGCCCAAATGGCGCAGGAAGGGCTGCATGGCCCTGAAAGCGGTGCGCCGCTACATCAATTACAATCGCGACATCCTGCCGCCCGAACGGCTGGTGGAATTCCAGGAAAACCGGGATTTGCTGAAAACCGCCCTGTTGCGCGGTGACAGGCAGCAGACGGAGTTCGTCACAGCCAAACTGGAATCCACGCTGGAAGCCATTCCCGGCGCGCTGCCCTCCGGCCTGGCGGAGAATGTGGAGGTTCTGTTCGTGATTCTGGCCATTTTCCTGGGACTGCGCTGCTATGTGGTCCAGCCCTTCCGCATCCCGACCGGCTCCATGCAGCCTTCTCTGAACGGTATCCGCGCCATTCCTCAGGAGGGAGCCCCCTCCATGATGAAGAAAATAGGGGACATGGTCCTTTACGGCGGCTCCTATGTCCATGAAACGGCCCAGAAGGAGAAGAAGATCGTCCGCTTCGTGCCCGGTACCAAATATCTTCTGCTGACCGTTACCAACGTGCAGTTCGACGACGGTTCCACGCTTGAAATCCCGGCGGCGGAGGCGGAAACGCGCCGTTACTTCCTCAATCAGGAGCCCCGGTTCGAGGCTGAGCGCAACACGCCTTTCAGAACCTACCTGCCCGGAGATACCATCGTCAACGCCCGTTTTGACGCCGGAGACCTGATTCTGGTGAACAAGATGGCCTACCACTTCCGCAAGCCGGAGCGCGGAGAAGTCTTCGTGTTCGACACGCGCGGCATTGAAGGCATCGCCAACAAGGGCAGCAGCACCGGACAGGAAGGAGGCACCCACTACGTGAAGCGCCTCTGCGGCGTACCGGGGGATTCCCTGAGCATCAAGGACTCCCAATTAATCGTAAACGGAGAACCCGCCACGGAATGGACCATTCAGCGGGTGGCCTCCGGCAAGCCCCCCTACCAGCCCTGCGGCTACGTGGCGCTTCCCGCTCCGCTGAGCCTGCTGGACGGCAGGGCTTATATTACGGAAGGGACCACCGTGCACCTGTCCAAGGACAAAAAGCGCCCCTACCTGCGGGAATACGTGGCGCTGGGGGACAATTCCACCCGTGAAAATTCCTTCGACTCCCGCTACTGGGGCCCCGTGCACCAATACAACATCGTAGGCCCCGCCAGTTTCTGCCTGTGGCCCTTTACTTCCCACTGGGGACTCATTCCCTGATCCCCGCCATGCGCCGCCAGGCAGTTTTTTCCGTCAAGACATGACCCAAGCCCAGACCATTACCAGCAAGGCCAAATCCAACCTGGCCTTCGCTCTCATTGACCTTCCGGAAGAGGAACGCCGCCACATGGCGGAATTCTACGCCTTCTGCCGCACCGTGGACGACATTGTGGACGAGCCCGGAATGACGCCCCAGGAACGCCACAATGCCCTCAACCGCTGGATCAAAGTCATCAACGGTGAACAGGGGCTGGAACTGTCGGAACTTGAAGAAGACATCGTAGCCCTGATCCAGGACCTGGACCTGGACACCACCCCCATGCTCCACCTGATTGAAGGCTGCCGTTCCGATATTCACCAGCAGCAGCCCCTCACCCGTGACGAACTTCTGGACTATACGTACTGCGTAGCGTGCTGCGTAGGACTGACGTCCGCCCGCATCATGGGCGCGAGCGAGAAATCCTACCCGTATGCCATCGCCCTGGGGCACGCCCTCCAGATGGTGAATATCATCCGGGACGTGGCGGAAGACTGCAACAAATCCAACCGCATTTACCTTCCCAGGGAGGACATGGACCGCTTCGGCTATACTCTGGAGAATTTGCGCAACGGCGTATATTCTTCTCAATTAAAGGATTTGCTGCAATATGAGGCGGACCTGGCGGAACAGTTCTTCCGGGATGCGGAAGAGGAATACAGCCGGCTCAGCCCGGAGGACAAGGCGGCCCTCGTCCCCGCTCAGGCCATGTCGCTCATCTACCACACCATTCTGGACAAGATGAAGGCGGGCGGCTTCCGCATCTTCGACATCCGCTACCGCGTCAACACCTTCCACAAGCTCTGGCTCCTGTTCCGCACCAAGCTGGACATCGACCCGCAGTCATACTACGACAAGTCCAAGGCTTATTACGACAAGCTGGTGGGCTTTCTGTCCCGGCCGATGAAAAAGGATGAAAAGTAAGCGCGCCCTGTCGCTCGCACCCGTTTTTCACGGACTTTTTTCCGGACATATTCCTGTTCAGAAAAGAGACCGCATTTTCCAGAGCTTGCGTCCGGCATCCGCCGCTGGGAAATGCCTGTACGGGGCTGTGCAAGACGGCAGGCCGCAGCCGGAAGAAGAGGGGAGTCTCCGTACGCGACGCGGAAAAGGATGCCGTTTTATCCAGCCATGATGCAGGTCAGGCTCAACAATTTTGCACGGTTTTTATGCCCCAAAGAGGGGAACACTCCGTTAACGGTGCCGGGAAGCATGCACCGTCACGGAAACGCTGTCCGTGCGCGGCAGGATGAATTTGTGCAGCGTGACAACCACATGACGCGCGCCGAATTGTTCCAGGCAGACGTTGCCGAGATCCTCTGCCAGCGTCTCCACCAGCTTGCGGGGATGCGCCAAAGCTTCCGTCCTCAGGGCCTGGGCGATGGAATCGTAGCAGACGGTCTTTGAAAAATCATCGTTCAATCCGGACAGGGCTTCATCCGGGTAAAAGGTAATGTCCGCCTTCAGCGTCTGCATGGAGGCGCGTTCCTCATCCGGCACGCCGATGAAGGAGTCCAGTTCCAGGCCGTGGATGTTGATGGAGTCCTGCGTGTCCGACGGCAGGGCGTAGCGGCGCATCAGGGTGCGCAGGACGAGCAGATCCGGAACGATGATGTCCGGCTTTACGCGGGAAAGCTGGGCGGCGTCATTGTAGCCGGTCAGAACGGCAATGGACGTGATTCCGGCATGGTGGGCAGTCTCCACGTCGTGCTGCATATCCCCGATGAAGGCGGTTTCATGAGCATGGAGGCCATGCTGGCCCAGAAGGGTATGGATGTGGGTGTCCTTGTGGCGGATGCCCGCATGAATGGCCTCAAAGTATTCCATCATTCCCAGTTCCCGGCACTGGATGTCAAATTCCTTGGCGTCCACACTCGTCAGGATGAAGCAGCGCACGCCACGCGCGCGGCAGAATTCCAGGAATTCCCGCGCGTGGGGGAGCACCTCCACCGTGGCGGTGGAAACGCGGAAGGCGTAACGGAAATGGTCTTCCAGTTCGTTCAGGTCCGCCTGGGGCAGGACGCGCGCGTAATAGTCCGGATAGGGGAGCTGGAATTCCGCCCGGAATTCGTCCCTGTTCATGCAGGGCTTGCCGTACTGGGAAAAGACGTAGTTGGAGGCGTCCAGCGTCAGCGCCAGATCGTCCACCAGCGTACCGGACCAATCGAAAATCAGATTCTTGAACATGGGAGTATGTGTAGGGGAAGACTCAATCCAGCGCGTACCGCATGGCGGCCACACCGAAAAAGGCGGCCGTTTCCACCCGCAGGACGATGGGGCCGAGCGTCACGGGAACGAATCCCGCCTCCAGGGCCGCCGCGGTTTCCTGCTCCGTGAAATCCCCTTCCGGCCCTACCAGCAGGGAGACTTTTTTTACGGAACGGCCGCGCGCTTCTTCCAAAACGTCCCGCACGGGACGCACGCCGGGTACCAGGGAGGCAATCACATTCAGATCGTTCGGCGCACCGCGGCCAAGCCATTCCGCAAATGGCACGGGAAGCTCCACGGCTGGGAGCGTGTTCTGCCCGCACTGCTTGCAGGCCTCCAAGGCGATGCGCTGCCATTTCTGCCTTTTGGCCTCCGCCTCGCGGGCGTTCAGGCGTACGATGGTCCGGTCCGTGATGAGGGGGACGATGGCGGAAACGCCAAGTTCCACCGCCTTCTGGATGATGAGGTCCATGTTGGCGCCCTTGGGGATTGCCTGGCAAAGCGTCACGGAAGCCAGGGCCGGAGCGGGGGGACACTCCGCTCCAGGCGTCAGAAGTACGCCGGAACTGCGCGGGGTTTCCGCCACCACGGCATGGGCGGCGCGCCCCCGGCCGTCAAAGACCACACAGGCGTCTCCCTGTCTCAGGCGGAGCACCTTGGCGGCATGGTGCGCTTCATCCCCGCGGAGCTCCCAGACAGGAGCGGACCATTCCGATGGGGGGAGAAAGAAGCGCGCCATGTGCGAGGAAAGTTGTTCCGGCCTTTATTTGTTCTTGAGGTAACGGGCGGCCTTGTCGGCAAACGCCACGCAGGCGGGCTGGTTGCGCTTTTCATCCAGAGTGGACGCAAAAGCGTTCAGCTTGTCCGTCTGGTCCTTGCTGAGCTGGGTGGGGATTTCCACTTCCACCTCCACCAGCATGTCCCCGACTTCAGAACTGCGCAGGGCCTTGACGCCCTTGCCGCGCAGGCGGAAGATCATGCCGTTTTGCGTGCCTTCCGGCAGCTTGATGGTAGCGGCTCCGTCCAGAGTGGGGACTTTCAGCTTGCCGCCGGTGACGGCAAGAGCCAGAGGCACCGGAACGGTGCAACTCAGGTCGTTGCCTTCACGCTGGAAAATGTCGTGCGGCTTCACGTCGATGAATACGTGCAGGTCCCCCGTGGGGCCTCCGTGGACACCGGCGTCCCCTTCCCCGGCAATGCGGAGCTGGCTGCCCGTAGTGACGCCCGCTGGAATGCGGATGGTGATATGGGAGTCCTCCCTCACGCGGCCTTCTCCGTGGCAGACGGGACACGGGTCGGAAATGATTTCCCCGGTGCCGTGGCACGTCGGGCAGGTAGACTGCTGAACAAAAAATCCACTCTGCTGGGTGATGATGCCGCGCCCCTGGCAGGTCGGGCAGGTTTTGAACGCTTCCTTTCCTTCCCTGGCTCCGGAGCCATGGCAGGTTTTGCAGGTTACCAAGCGTTCGATTTCCAGCTGCTTGGTGCAGCCGCGGGCCGCTTCCTCCAGCGTGATATCCAGGTCATAACGCAGGTCGGAGCCGGGCCTTTTGCTGGAACGCTTCTGGCCGCCGCGGGCGCCGCCCCCGAACATGTCCGCAAAGCCTCCCATTCCGGAGAACATCTGGGCGAAGATATCCATCGGGTCCTGGAACCCGCCGCCTCCGGCATAGCCGCCGCCCCCGGTTCCGCCCTGTTCAAAGGCGGCGTGGCCGAAGCGGTCGTAGGCAGCTCTCTTGTCCGCATCGGAAAGCACTTCATAAGCCTCCCCCAGCTCCTTGAACTTTTCCTCCGCGGAGGGGTCGTCCGGGTTGCGGTCGGGGTGGTATTTCAGGGCCAGCTTGCGGTAGGCCTTTTTAATCTCGTCATCTGTGGCGCTTTTGGAAACGCCCAGGATTTCGTAATAATCTTTTTTAGCCATGTGGCGTGAATGTTGGAAAACGGTCAAACTTCGGGCTCGGGTTCCGGCGCATGGGCCACCACGACGTTTGCCGGGCGCAGAAGTCTGTCTTTCAACGTGTAACCTTTGCGGATAACGCGCAGGACGGTTCCCTCCGGCTGGTCGGAAGGCTCGCGCTGGATGGCTTCTTCCGTGGCGTGGTCAAACATGCTGCCCACAACCGGGTCCAAAGCCTGCACACCGTTGGAGGCGAGGAATTCGTCCAACTGCTTCTTCACCATGCTCATGCCCACGTAGATCATGGAGGAGGCATCCGCGCTGGCGGCGGCCATGCCCATTTCAAAATTGTCGATGACGGGCAGGAGTTCCTCCAGCAGGCGCTGGTTGGCAAACTTGGCGCACTCTTCTTTTTCCTTCACCATGCGCTTGCGGTAGTTGTCGTATTCCGCTGCGGTGCGCATGGCGGAATCCCGCCATTTCAACAGTTCCTCTTCCAGTGAAGACACAGCTTCCTGTTCCTCTGCGGCCGCTCCTTCCGCCTGTTCCAGGATTTCCTTTTCCCCGGCATCCGCGTTCTGATTCTGTTCTTCGTCGCTCATGCGGGCACTCTAAATATTTTTACGGTTTGCGTCAACGGCCTGCTAAGACATGTCTGACGTTTGACACGTGATGATGCGCATGCAATGCAACTCCTCTATGCAGAAACGGGAACACATTCCCTCCGAACGGGCTGCCCGCATGGCCGGAAGGCGCGTTCAGAGTACCAGCCGGGAAAGCTTTTCCGCGCATTCCTCCGGCAGTTCCACCACCTTCAGCCGCCCCGTTTCTCCGCGCAGCAGGATGACGGAGGTTTTGGGAATGCCCAGCCAGGAGGCCAGAAAAAGAATGACGGCCTTGTTTGCCCTCCCTTCCACGGGGGGAGCGGCAATGCGCAATTTCAGGGTGCGACCCGTCCGCGGGTCTTCCTCCCAGCCTGCGGCCTCGCTCTTTTTGGCGTTGGGGATGACTTTCAGGGCCAGTTTCATGCCTTTTCCGCTTCCGTTTCCCCCCGCTGCCTTTCCACCAGGTCCGCATACCTGATCAAACGGCCTCCAAACAAATCCAGGGCGCTCCCCACGGTGGCGTCCAGAGCGCCTCCGCTCAAGGCGTCTATTTCTTTAAAGTCCTGTATCCGGCTGATTCCGCCCGCATAAGTCATGGGAATGCGCCGCCATGCGCCGAGCAATTCCACCAATTCCAGGTCGATTCCGGAACACAGTCCCTCCACGTCCGCGGCATGCACGAGAAATTCCGCGCAATGTTCCGCCAGCATGTCCAGCGTGGCTTCCGTCACCCGGAGTTCCGTCAGGGTCTGCCATTTGTTCATGGCTACGGCCCAGCCGCCGGAAACCCTGCGGCAGCTCAAATCCAGCACCAGCCGTTCCGCGCCGACGGCGGAAACAAGGTCCTTCAGCCTTTCCTGCAAAAATTTTCCTTCCGCGTTAAACAGGCAGGACGTGACGATGACGTGGCTGGCTCCCGCTTCAATCCATTGTTCCGCATTTTCCGGAACAATGCCACCCCCCACCTGGAGCCCCCCCGGCCACGCGGCCAGGGCGGAGAGGGCGGCTTCCTCATTGCCGGGGCCCAGTTTGATCACATGACCTCCCGTCAGGCCGTCCCGACGGTAGAGATCCGCATACCACGCCGCATCCCGGTCGGAAACAAAATTGGTACGCAAACCCGCTTCATCCCGTGTCAGGGAACCGCCTACAATCTGCTTCACCCTGCCGTCGTGAAGGTCAATGCATGGTCTGAATCTGGTCACGCGGCCACTTTGCCCCGGCACACCCCGGCAGGTCAAGAAGGGATTACCGCCGCTTGTGAAAACCCTTCTCCAACATATTTTAAACAAAAACGGCGGATTCATCCGCTTTCCATTAAAAGCTCCTACCCTGTACGTCTTATGAAAAACAAATCAGCCAAAAGCCATATCCTCTCCTATTGTGCCGGAAGCGCCCTGCTGGCCCTCGCCGCTTTTTCCGCCGGACAGGCCGCCGCGGGAGTCCATGCCGGAGAGGTCCTGCGCACTCCCGCCGGAGACAGAATATTCATCCGGTACGATTCTGCAGGCTTCCCCATCTGGGGCTACAACCCATGCGGCCGCCCCATTTACGCCTATTCTCCCGGAGGAAAGCCCATCTTCCTCATCAGCGGCATTCACAGCGGGTGCCTCGTCCCGGCATGGAATCCCCGCCCGCACTACCGCGGCCACTCCTGGCCCGTGGACGTGCGCCGCGAGTACTTTCCGCCGGCGCCCCGCAGGCATGCAAGACCGCTTCCTCCTCCGGGGCCCCGCTACCGTTCCCGCAGCCCCAGGCCCCGCCCCATCGTACATCCGTCCCGTTTCCACAGGCTCCGGTAATGTTTCTCCTTAAAAAATCCTCAACGGCATTCCCCCCCTTCCCGGCATCCGCACCACTGTTTTCATGAGCGCATGATCAACAATCCATTTTCCTGCCCATCCATTCCGTAAAACAATGAAAACATGCACGTTATAAAAATTCAGAGAAGAAAAACAAAAAACAATAGACCCATGAAAAGATTCCACATAAAAACACTGATCACGGCATGCATTTCCTGCAGCCTCATGAATTTATCTTATTCAGACCAGACTCCAGCCTCCGACATTCACCTGGTGACAGAAGAATTGAAGGAGTCTGTCAAGAATATGGAAAATCCAATCTCGCTGGATTACAGGAACGTTAAAACCTGTGAGGAAATGAAAAGTTTGATTGATGATTATATCAGGAAAAATCATGAAGGCCAAATACACCGGGGGACCGGCCTGATCAGAGAGAAGGAGAACGGTAAATACGTACTCGTTTGCGCCACATTCAACAAAGACGACAAGATGTTGATTTTATCATTTGACGTTACAAGCATATTCCATGAACTTCTTCATTCAAGCGACAAAAAAACAAGAGAAGAAATTAAAGAATACATCGCATCTTTGACTTCATAAAATAGGGATTAATAACAGTTTTCCCGCTACAAAATCCGGGATTCCTAGAAATAGGAATCAAGAAAAAAACAGTTGACAATCAATTCCTTTAGAAAATAATAAATTTGTTAGTCTATGAAACCTTTCTCTATTTTAATCCTCCTGTTCTCCCTCTGCAGCGCGAATGTCTTTGCCTGGTCCGTCACACTCAGCGGCCCGTCGTATCCCGTGAAGGGTGAAACATATGATTACAGGGCCAGCTACACTCTGGATGAAACCAACAGGCACAAGAATCTGGAAAGAGTCGAGTACCACTGGACGATCGTCGGCGAAGCCGTAACCGCCAAAAAGACGGACAAAAGCAGTTCCGTGGCCAGCGTCACCATGCATGACCTGAACGGCGCCAAGATGCCGGACGACCCTGAAACCTGGCCCGGAGGATATGTTATTTGCATGGTGACGCTATACTTCAAGGACGGGACGAAAGAAAGCAACTCCGACAGAATCAAATTCACCCTGATACCCTGAAGGAGGGATCATTTACAAGCGCCACCATTTGTCAGACACCCGGATCTTCCATTTCCGCCTATTTTGCCGCGGAAAGTCCATACCACCCTTCCCCCAGCAGTTTTACCAGCGTGAAGGAATATTCCCCCTTGCGGTTGGGCTCCTTGCTGCGGGAAAGCAGGACGCGGACGCGGAGGGCGCCACGGTCATCGTTTGCATTGAGCACCTTGTACGGTGAATTAAGCATTTCCTCATCCATTTTAAACAGCATGAACAGGCGCTTGCCCATGTCCGACTTCTTGGGTACGTACACCATGGGACGGGCAATGCTGCGGTCATTCGTGCCGTTCATGCCGGGAGCGATCAGCCTGTACGCGTAATCATCCCTGGATTCCGACATGCGGTCCCGGATCATCCAGACCCGGAATTCCCCCATCTCTTCCCCCTTGCCGCGGACAAAGTCCTCCCAGTTCTGCGGCTGGTAGCGGGCGAACTGCTGCCAGTCCAGCTTCCAGAGCCCGTCCTTTTCATCCTGGAAAAAGCAGAATTCCATGTCGGGGGAATCGGTAAAGGCAACCAGAAGCTGGGCGCAGGGGTAGCCCTCCACTTCAAGCAGCACAAATTTTTTAGGGCCTGCGGGACGGCTCAGCATGACTTCCGGCTTGGTCACGGCATAATGTTTGACCATGAGGGGCAGCGCTTCCAGGGAATTCCACACGAAAGAGGATTTCTGCACCATGTCGCCGGAGCTCAAGTATTGCTGGGCCGTCTGGAGGCACTGGCGCAGCAAGTCCTGCCGCTCCATGGGAGGAACGTAATGAGGAGGCCAGAAACTGTAATCCACTTTATCCTTCAAGGCGATATTCACCTTTCCGGAAAGCATTTCCGGCGTGGCGCAAATCCGCGCCGCCTCAGAAGAATCCTTCGCCGCCTGATGCTTGCGGAGCCAGAAAAAGGCTCCTCCTAAAAACACGCCCAGCGCCGCCAGGAAAAAGATCACGGAAAGAATGCGGCTCACGGACGTTCCGCCTGGACGCCCGCGCCCCTCCTTCATCCTGGAAGTAACCGGGGTATTTTCAGATAAATCACTCATTGCAAACCGGGAATATCCGCAAGAAACCCCTGCGGAAGAATGCCCAAACACTACCGGAACGGCGGGGGCAACGCAACGATAAAAAACAGACACATTTTTTTATCCCTTCCGGTGAAAATTGTTTCACTTCTCCGGGGCGGTGATGTACATTGGATGCGACGAGTTTCAAGAGCTCCTACCTAATCTTACCCCCCTCTTAAACACCATGTTTGGATCATTCACTACCGTCCCCGCCCCCAAGGGCAATAAGAACGCGGAACCTTCCCCCAGCTGGATGGACATCGCCAAAGGGCAGGACGCTCCGGAACCGGCCGCGCCCCCCGTTTCCGCTCCCGAATCATACGCTCCCACCACCCGCGTCCAGCAATTGACACGCAACGTGCTGAATTCCGACGTGGAAGTCGTCGGCTCCCTGCGCTTCTCCGACGACCTGCTGATTGACGGTACGGTGGAAGGCGACATTTCTTCCGAAGGCGTCCTTTCCGTCGGCCAGAACGCCGTCATCCGCGCGGAAATCAATACCAAGTCCGTCATCATCCACGGCAAGGTCATCGGCAACGTCACCGTTACGGACCGCGTGGAACTGAAAAGCACGGCGGAACTTGTGGGCGACATTCAGGCCGCCTCCCTGGCGATTGAAGCGGGAGCCATCTTCATCGGCCATTCCACCGTAGGCGCCCCCACCGTAGGCGCTACCGCGCAGAAGCCGCTGCCCGTTTCCTCTTTCTCTCCGGAACCGGAAGCCGCCGCTCCGGCCAGCCAGAGTACGCTGGACATTGATGCGGAATAAACATTCCACCCATCAGCCATTTTCAGGGGCGGCAAAGGAACGCAGGTTCTTTTGCCGCCCCTCCTTGTCCCATGAACACTCCTTTCCATCCCGTGCCCCGGATCTGCCCCCGGCCCTCCGGAAAAATCCGCCAGCCAAGCCCCGCCCCGCCCTGGACGCTCCCGGCGGCAACGGGCGGCAGCCACGCTCCTTCCCGGAACGTGGAATGTTTTGCCTGCCGACGGCGTACCGCCGTTCCCGTTACCGCCGTCTCCGCCAGGTGCAGCCACTGCTCCGCCTATATCAAGCTGGACGACATTACCCTGCACAGCAGGACGCACCGGACCAAGGTACAGACCTGCGGCTGCGTGACCGTGCAGGCGAACGCCGACCTGAAAGGGCTGCATATTGAATGCCGGGATTTGATCCTGAATGGAAAAGCCTCCGGGGACCTGCTGTGCAGCGGCGTCTGCAAAATCAAGGCGGATCAGCATATTTCCGGGACCTTGCGCGCCCGCAGGCTGACCGTGGAAAAAAAGACGGCCGTACTGGTCACGGGAGGCGTACATGTGGAAAACGCCTGGGTACAGGGAACCCTGGAAGGCGCCCTCACGGCGGAAGGTACTGTCACCATCCACCGGCATGCCAAATTTCTTGGTGACATTACGGCGCGCCGCCTTGTCATTGAAGAAGGGGGAATCCACCAGGGTTCCCTCACCAGACTGTCCTGACATGAATCTTCCCATTTCCATCCGCGGCGCCCGCCAGCACAACCTGCAGAATCTGAATCTGGACCTGCCTTCCGGCAAGCTGATCGCCTTCAGCGGTCCTTCCGGCTCCGGCAAGTCCTCCCTGGCGTTCGACACGCTTTTTGCCGAATCCCGCAGACGCTTTCTGGACTGCCTGTCCGCCAGGGCCAGGCAAGGAATCGAACAGCCGGACAAGCCGGACGTGGACAGTATCACGGGACTTCCCCCCGCTCTTTCCCTGGAGCAGTCCGCCCGGCACCAGCATCCCCGGACCCTGCTGGGAAGCATCACGGAAATCCTGGATTACCTGCGCATCCTGTATGCGGCGGCCGGGCGCCCCCACGACCCGGAGACGGGAAAGGAACTGGTCCGGCAAACCCCGGACCAGATTGCGAACGCCCTGGCTACCCTGCCCGAACAAACGCGCCTGGTGCTGACGGCCCCCGCGGAAGCCCTGCTGGCCCAGGACCCCGCCGCCACGCTGGGCGACTTCCAGAGACAGGGCTTTCTGCGCATCTACTGGAACGGGGAAGTGCGGGATATTGAGGAATTAGGGGTTCCGGACGTTCCGGCGGCGGACGCGGCGCTGGTCATTGACCGCATCATTATCCGGGGGGAAAGCTCCTCTTCCCGGCTGGCGGACTCCCTGCAAACCGCACTTCGCATCAATCCGGACGAAGTAAGGGCCGTCATCACCAGGCCGGAAGAGGAACCCGCCGTCCAGGCCTTCCACACCCGCTACCGCAATCCGGAAACGGGATACCTGCTTCCCCAGCTCACGCCGCGCCATTTTTCCTTCAACTCCCCTCTGGGCGCCTGCCCCTCCTGCCACGGCACCGGGCTCAACAAACAGGAAAACGGTCCATGCCCGGAATGCCGCGGGCAAAGGCTCTCCCCGCTGGCACTGGCCGTTACCATGCACACGCCGGACCACGCCTACAATCTGGCGGAACTCACGGCGCTCCCGCTGGAGGACATGGCCGGAGAGACCAAACGGCTGGAAATTCCCGCAACCTTGGCCCCCGCCTTGAATTCCGTGATGGAAGAAGTCAACAAGCGCACCCACTTCCTGAATGAATTGGGGCTGTCCTACCTTTCCCTGGACCGCCAGGCAAACACGCTCTCCGGAGGAGAATTGCAGCGCGCACGGCTGGCTTCCCAATTGGGGGGCGGCCTCTCCGGCGTCCTGTACATCCTGGACGAACCCACGACGGGGCTGCACCCTTCAGACACGGACCGCCTGCTGCGGGCGCTCCAAACGCTGCGCAACCTGGGCAATACGGTGCTTGCCGTGGAACACGACGAACAAATTCTACGCGCTGCGGACCACCTGGTGGACATGGGTCCGGGCTCCGGAGCCAACGGCGGCCATATCCTGGCGCAGGGTTCCCTTCAGGACATCATGGCAAACGCCGAGAGTCCCACTGGGGCATGGCTTTCCGGAACGCGGCAAATGCCAGCACCGCCACGCAGGGCCGCCCCCAGCGGCCAGCTCGTTCTGACACATGCGAACAGGCACAACCTGAACAATATCACGCTACGTCTTCCGCTGGGTACCCTCACCTGCATTTCCGGGCCGTCCGGGTCCGGCAAATCCACCCTGGTGCGGGACTGCCTCATTCCCGCACTTAAAAAGGATTTAAGCGGAAAAAAGGGACTCCCCCCCCTCGTACAGGGTTCGGAACGTCTCAGTCGCCTGGTCATCATCGATCAGGCGCCCATCGGCAAATCCCCGCGCTCCACGCCGGCCACCGCCACGGGACTGCTCAATATATTGCGGCCCCTTTACGCCCAACTGCCCCTCTCCAAGCAACGGGGCTACACGGCGGCGCGCTTCTCCACCAATGTCCGCGGCGGCCGCTGCGAACGGTGCCTGGGAACCGGCATGACAGAAGTGGACATGAATTTTCTGGGCAACGTAACGATGCCCTGCGACGCCTGCCAGGGCCAATGCTACAACCGCGAAACACTGGAAGTAACATGGAAGGGAAAATCCATCGCCCAGGCGCTGGCCCTTACCGTGGATGAAGCGGCGGAATTTTTCGCCACGCTGCCCAAGGCTGCGGCCATTCTGAAAAGCATGAAAGACGTGGGACTGGGCTACCTCAACCTCGACCGCCGGGCGGACACCCTTTCCGGCGGGGAGTCACAGCGCATCAAAATAGCCTCGGAACTCGCCAAGGCGCCGGCCTGGAAACTGGCGGAAGACGACAAGCGCGCCCTGTTCATTCTGGACGAGCCCACAGGGGGGCTGCACTTTAATGAAGTGGAACTTCTCCTGAAGGCCCTTTTCCGGCTGAGGGATGCCGGACACACCGTCCTGTGCGTGGAACACCACCGGGACCTGTTGAATGCGGCGGACCATCTCATCGACATGGGACCGGGCGCCGGAAGGCACGGCGGAAACATCGTCGCGGAAGGAACGCCCGCCGCCGTGGCGGCCATTCCGGAGGCACCCACATCCCGCTGGCTGAATCCCGCTTGAAAACAGGTTTCATCATTATCTTGACGCTGAACAGGATTTTCTCTAGAAGCTAGGAGAATTTCATTCTCATACCTATGTTTTCTTTATCCACTCGTCTCCTGCCAGCGGCACTTCTTGCATGGTGCCTTCTGCCTGAACCGTCATGCGCCACGCCCGTATTCCTGGAAAATGTCTCGGAATCCGGAGGATGGTACGATTGCAACAAGAAAACCAAGTGGACGTGGGGCGACGGTTCCATCCTTGCCCGTCCCTCCGGATATTATAGTTCCGACAATCCCTTTGATAACCAACTCTGCTGGGCAGCAGCAGCTTCCAACGTCCTCCAGTGGTGGCAGGATACCAGAAGCGACCTGCCCCCAACAACGCCCAACGGTAAATCCTCCACTTACGACAACATGCCGGAAGCCTGCCAGTTACGCATTTACCAAGCCATCACGACAAGCTGGAGCAACAAAGGCGGTTCCGTGGAACAGGCTTGGAACTGGTGGTTTAATGGCGACACTCTCCCGGATGTCTTTTTCCCCACCGAGTCCGTAATTCAAGGCGCCTCCGCCCATGAAGGAGGGTACTGGAAAGAACTGAAACTGAACTACGTAGATCCCAATCCGGGAGATGGGATTCCCGGCGACTCTCCTTTATTCGGTTTCTATTCCTTCTGGAACGGCGATGACAAAAACGGCGTTTACAGCATCTTAACGCAAAGCATCAACAACAATTGGGGGACTACTCTGACGATTGGGAAAGATGGAAGAGGACACGCCATCACCATGTGGGGCTATGATATGGATCCCGATGGAAATTTGATTGTCTATCTGACGGATTCAGACGATTACTCTGTGGGCATGTTCCGGCAGAAAGTCCTTCTGGACAAAGAGAACAACATCTACCTGACCAGCGTGGACGGTGAAGATGACGTATACGACAATACCTATGCCGATGTAGGGCTGACTGGCTGCCAGCTGGGAGAAATACAGAGTTTCAAGGCACCGCTGGGAGACCTCGTTATTCCCGAACCATCCGCTGCGGTACTGTCCTTCTGCGGGTTCTTCCTTTCTCTGTGCCACCGCAGGCGTACGGTGTGATGAGCCGGTCCCAAACCCTTGCCTCTCTTAAAAACGGGCCTTGATTCTTACCGGGCAAATGTGCAGAATAGGCAAACGCACAACTCAGGAGAGCACCAATTGTTCCAATGTTCTCCAGTGCGCATTTGTGAAATGAACGACGCTTCCGACAATCACGGCGACCAGGAAAAATCAGTCTCTACCTATTCCGTCGATATAGAAACCCTCCAGCAGGCGGCCCTGGCGGGAGATCCCCAGGCATTGTTCCAACTGGCTATCAATTATGAACAGGGGCGAGGCGTAGCGGAAAACCAGCAGGAAGCCTTTTACTGCTACCATCAGGCGGCGGAACTGGGCCACGTTACCGCCCAGCTCAACCTGGGATGGGCCTATTCCAATGGCATCGGCGTCCCGCAGGATAACGACAAGGCATTCTACTGGTATCAAAAGGCGGCCCGGCAGGGCCACCCCACAGCCCAGTTCGACCTGGGGTTCTGCTACATCAACGGCCTGGGAGTGGAAAAAGACGAACAGCAGGCCATCAGCTGGTACACGAAAGCGGCGGAACAGGGCCATGCCGTCGCACAGCTCAATCTGGGCTGGATTTATGCAAACAGCAACAGCCAGCGGAACTGGGAACAGGCCGTGTACTGGTACGGTCAGGCGGCGGAACAGGGAGATCCCCGCGCCCAATACAACCTGGCCTGGTGCTACGGCAACGGGAGCGGTACGCCTAAAAACCCGGAAAAAGCCGCCTACTGGTATGAGGAAGCGGCACAGCAGAACCATGCCACGGCCCAGTACAACCTGGGATGGTGCTATGAAAACGGATTCGGCGTTCAGCCCAACCTGGACAAGGCGCTGGTCTGGTACCACAAATCAGCCCTGCAAGGGCAAATCACGGCCCAATATACCCTGGGCTGGTGCTACGGCAACGGACACGGCGTGGAGATGAACATGAGCAAAGCCGTCTACTGGTACACCAAGGCAGCCGAACAGGGGCACAATACGGCCCAGCTCAACCTGGGATGGTGCCACCTGAACGGCAAAGGAACCCCTGTCAATCACGCGGAGGCCCTGAAATGGTACCTGAAAGCAGCCGACCAAGGCAACGCTACCGCCATGTTCAACGTAGGCAACTGCTATGCGCACGGCTACGGCATTGAAGAAAATGACGAAGAAGCAGAAGCCTGGTACCAGAAGGCCATTGCCCACGGCAATAAAAAGGCGGCAAGCGCCCTGCGCCATCTCCATTCAAAACAGGAGAAAAACAAGGAATCCGGCTCCCAAGCCTGAGGTCCCAACCAACCTGCACGAATTCAGTCCTTCTTCAGGAAACCAGGTGGTACTGTTCCTGCACATGTGCCTGTTCTGTAGCAACCCCTCATTCCGGAACACAGCGGTGGTCTCCGTTTTATGGAAACGCATTCCTTAAAAGTGCCATCTGAGGGCGCCCCATTCAAATCCCGCTAACGGCCGGCTCTTTTCCCTCTCCCGGCGCCTTTTCTGGACAGCCGTTCCACAGCTTCAGGCAGGCGGCAGGCGCCGCCGCCGCCCAGTGCCGCGTCTATGTCTTCCAGGTCATGAATCAAGTCAATCACATCCCGGCGCGGGAGGGTTCCGCCTGCGGAAATGCAAAAATGGGTGCGGCAGGCCAGCGGCCTTCCTTCATAAATCATGCATCTCCCCTGTTCGTTCAGAAAAGGGCAGCTTCCGTCCTCCGGCAGTTCCACGCGGGTACGCCCGGCCGCGCGCCATGCCTTCCAGGCCAGCCATGCCTCGCCCAAGGTAACGTGGGGTGTTTCCCCCGTCAGGCGGAAGCGGCAGCAGTCCGCCGTGCCCGTGCAGAAACGCTGCGCACGGGAAGCGCGCCGGGCGCCTTCCTCCAGCAGCAGCCGCACAGCCGCCAACACCTCGGCGGAGGGGGCATTCCCCTCCGCTCTTCCATGACGGCACCTGCCTGACGCCATGTTCAGCAAACGCTACCGGGTCAGGCCGTCGGCCTTCGCCTGGTTCCAGTACGCATATTCGGAACGGTTGAAATCCACGTATTCCGGAGACAAATCCGTCGTGTACACCGTGTGGGAAAACTCACCGCGGTTCAGATGAATATCCACCTGGAACGCAGGGACCTGCACGGCCTGCCGCAAATCGTCGGACGGAGTATCCGCCTGCACGCCGCCCCGGCAGGCGGGCAGCCCGGCAATATCAATGTCGATCTTCTCTTCATCCACCTTCGCGCCGCAATAGCCAACGGCATGAATGATGCGCCCCCAGTTGGGGTCATTCCCGTTCCAGGAACTCTTCACCAGGGAGGATTTGGCAACGGCTTCCGCCGCCTTCCTCGCCTCATCTTCCGTACGGCCTCCGGTCACACGGACAGTCACAAATTTCGTCACGCGCTCCCCGTCCTGCACGATGTGCTTGGCCAGTTCCAGCATCACGTAGGCCAGGGCCTGCTGGAATGTGTAAATGTCTTCCGGGGATTCCAGCTTCACGCCGGATGCTCCGTTCGCCATCACCAGCACCGTATCGTTCGTGCTCATGTCACCGTCAATCGTGATGCAGTTGAAAGAATTTTTCACTCCGGACTGAACGCACAGTTCCAGCACATCGCGGGAAATGCCCGCATCCGTCGTGATGAAGCACAGCATGGTAGCCATGCAGGGATTGATCATGCCGGCCCCCTTGCAGCAGGCGCCGATGCGCACGGGCCTGCCTTGCACCATGAATTCAATGGCGATAATCTTTTCCTTTGTATCGCTCGTCATCACGGCCTGCGCCACTTCATGCCCCTTCTCGCGGGAAAGGCCTTCCGCCAATTCCGGAAACTTCGGGTAAATGCGCATCATGGGCATCGGCAGGCCAATTACGCCGGTGGAACAGACAGCTACTTCGCAGGGCTTCAATCCCAGAATCTCCGCAATGCGCGTGCATTCCCCTCTGGCGTCTTCCACCCCCCGGGCTCCGGTGCAGGCGTTCGCGTTGCCGCTGTTCGCCACAATGGCGCGGATATCTCCCTTGCGGAGATGCTCCCGGCTCACTTTCACGCAGGCCGCCTGAACGCGGTTCGTCGTAAACGCGCCCGCGGACACGCAGGGTTCCGTGGAATAAATCAGGGCCAGGTCCAGGCGCGTGGCCTCAGGCTTCTTGATGCCGCAGCTCACCGCGCTGCCCAGAAAGCCCTGGGGCGCGCAAACGCCCCCGTCAACCGGAATATAGGATGAATCATTCATCGTCTTGAAGTGTTTTCAGCGTAACAAAAAACTATAATACCCACAAGCCTTCCGTTTCATCAAACCCGCACATGAGGTTGAAGGACTGGACGGCCTGGCCGCCCGCTCCCTTCACCACATTATCCTCAGCACTCATCAGGATCACGCGTTTTGTGCGGGGATCATAGGCCCAGCCAATGTCCACGCAATTCGTGCGGGTCACGTTCTTGGTATCCGCAGGCTGGTTGCGGCCCAGCAGACGTACGAACGGAGCCCCGGCATACGCTTCTTCCAGCAGGCGGCCCACGGAATCGGGATCCGCTCCTTCCTTCACCCGGGCCGTAATGGTGGAGCAAATGCCGGTATTCACGGGGATCAAATGCGGGGTGAAGGACATGACCACCGTTTCCCCGGCAGCCCAGGAGAGTTCCTGTTCAATCTCGCTCAAATGGCGGTGCTTCGGCACGCCGTAGGCATGGAAGCTTTCGTTGCATTCGCAAAACAGCAGGGGGATGCTCGCCTTGCGCCCCGCGCCGCTTACGCCGCTGCCGGAACACACCACCACGTCTTCCGGTTCCAGAATCCCGGCCTTGAACAGAGGGATGAGAGGAAGCAGGATGCTGGTGGGATAACAGCCGGGAGACGCCACAATGCGCGCCCGGGCAATCTCCGCCGCACGCCATTCCGGGAGTCCGTACACGGCCTCCTTCATCAGAGCGGTATCCGGATGGGCGTTCCCGTAATACTCCTCATACACATCCGGGCAATTCAGGCGGAAATCCGCACTCAAATCAATCACGCGCACGCCACGGTCCACCAGCCCGCGGGCATAGGAGGCGGCCACGCCATGCGGCAGAGCAAGAAACGCCACTTCCGCCCCGGTGGCGGCAATGGCCTCCACATCGGAATCCGTAAACCTCAAATCGGAGCCCGGCACCTGCCGGAAACGGGGAAACACCTCCCACAGCGGCTGTCCGGCATATTGGCGGGACGTAGCGCATACCAGCCTGACCCCGCGGTGATTCAGCAGAATGCGCAACAACTCCTGCCCGGTATAGCCACTGGCCCCGACAACTGCTACTTGAACTTGCTTCATGACAAAAAAGGTATGCATTGAAAAAAGACTCTTGCCAACACTAAAGTTTTCCTATATACACCTCGCCGTCGCAAGACACGGCCCCGGTCGGTCCGATTTTATCGGGTTGTAGCGCAGTCTGGTAGCGCACCTGCATGGGGTGCAGGGGGTCGCAGGTTCGAATCCTGTCAACCCGACCACTTTTAACCGCTTTAAGATCAAATACTTAAAGCGGTTTTTTGTTTCCTGTTTCTCAAGACATGTCGTTCGCCGCAGGAAATATGCCAACGTTAGACCGTGTCCTTCTGTTTCCTGCCGAAAAACAGGTTGCAGGCAAACATGCTCTCCGGACCGGCTCAATACACATTTCAACAACCGTGGCACTCAACTGTCCAACGAATGTCCTGGTATTATTTTACAGAAAAATATCAACCGCCATCATTACAGGTTTCACTATATAGCAGTAAATCTTCTCCAGTCCTCTGACGTTCCACACGGGATGATGTTTTTCCGGAATGGGGGCAAATTCCCATCGAAGTGTTATCGGTCGCTGCCGCTTGCCAGGCAAAATAAAAAATACCTTTGGCAAATGGATATATCCCTATTCTACACAGGCGGCAGCGGAGATTTCCCATACTCCATTACAAAAAATAATAATCATGAAAGAAACCACAACCATTAATGGAATTCCGATGGTAATGCAGGATGAATTTTTCATGCATGCCGAAGACACGACCATCCACGTCACAGCGGAGGAAAAAGAAAAATGGAACGCCGGAGGCCAAGGCCCCAAGGGGGACAAAGGTGATAAAGGCGATCCCGGAGCCACAGGCCCACAAGGGCCGCAAGGCCCCAAAGGAGAACCGGGAACGCCGGGACCTGCCGGGGCACAAGGCCCGAAGGGCGACAAGGGCGATCCCGGCCCCGCCGGTCCGGAAGGTCCGGGCGGATCTGGAATTGCTCCGGGCTGCTTCATGTGGTTTTGCGGCTCCACACCGCCGGAGGGCTGGCTGAAATGCAATGGGGCACTGTTGCAGATAAGCCAGTACCCCGCCCTGCACGCAGCCATCGGCACCACTTATGGGGGAGACGGAGCGACTACTTTTGCCATTCCTGATTTAACAAGGGATAACGGCCTGTTCATCCGCGCAGCAACTGGAGACAGGACAGCAGGAAGTGTTCAAGGAGATGCAATCCGCAACATTACAGGAACATTTAGTTTCATGGGATGTCTAAATGGGTTGCTTTGGGCAAGGAATTTATCGGGAGTTTTTACGCAACAAGCACATGCGGCAAGCTCAGAATCAATATCTAATGCTAGATATTGGGAAGCAGGGTCACTTAATGAAAAAACCATATTTGATGCGTCAAGAGTTGTACCTACAGCTGATGAGAACAGGCCTGTCAATATAGCCTTGATGCCTCTCATCAAATATTAATGGAAAACATAATCAGCTTCAAATAACTACAAACCCATGCTCATTTTCTGAAACATGGTGATCCGCTAGTTTGATTTGAAGTCACATCCATACAAAAATAGACGATAGACTTATTCTACGTCATCAGATTCATCCTAGCCGCTGCAAGCTTATCTGCTTGCAGCAGTTTTCATTTCTTGCTTTTGTCGCTTTGCTCCGAACAATAGCAGGAATGATTCTTTTTCACCCAGCTATGAAAAACCACCCTCTTTCATTAAACGCATCAAAGACCTGTACACGCTGACGAGCATTACTTATATTCCCACCGTGAAAAGCATCCTCCTGATCGGCTTGGGCAGCTTCATCGGCGGAATACTCCGGCACCTTCTTTCCTGCTGCCTGAATGATTCCGTCGTGAAGGGATTTCCCCTCGGGACTCTGGCCGTCAATCTGGCCGGATGTTTTCTGATCGGCATTTTGTACGGCTTTTTTGACCGGGGCACATTGATCAATCAGGAACTGCGCATTTTTCTCACCATCGGGCTGTGCGGAGGCTTTACCACCTTTTCCACCTTTATGAATGAAAATTTCCTGATGGCGCAGGGCGCTCAATTCTTCACGCTGCTTCTCTATGCCGTCCTGAGTCTGGCAGGCGGCTTCCTGGCCGTCTGGCTGGGCTATACGCTGCTTAAGGCGGTATGATTCTGTTCATCCCGTGCCAACCCGGGAACAGGATAAAAGGATGCGCTTCATCAAGCAATCCGCCGGACGGCTGAATCAACTACGGCACGGGATGGGCATCCCACGTTTTCCATGCGGCCGGAATAGAGGCTTGCGTCAATTTTATATTGCCTTCCTGGCTGGTAAGTCATATATCCCAGCGGTTCAACCGCCATCATGTACTCATTCACCCTGCCATGCCGCTGATCCATCTTCTGAAATGCCTCGGAGCCCTGTTGACAAGCTGGTGCCTGTTGTGTTCCGGAGCCTCCGCGGCGGATAACGGCAGAATCCTGATGGTGACGGAGGCCACGTTCCCGCCCTATGAGTTCCGGGAGGAAAACGCCATCATGGGCATTGATCCGGAGATCATGCGGGAAGTAGCCAGACGCGCCGGGAAGGAACTGGTGATTGAAGACATGAGCTTCGATTCCGTGATTACGGCCGTGGTTTCCGGCAAGGCGGATGTGGCGGCCTCCGGAATTACGGTGACTCCGGAACGCCGGAAACAAGTGGATTTTTCCATTCCCTACGTGGAGGCGGCCCAGGTGATCATCGTTCCCAAAGGTTCCTCCATCCGGAGCAGGGACGATATCCGGGGCCGGAGAATCGGCGTCCAGCACGGAGCTACGGGGGACATTTACGTCACCCGCAACATCCAGCAGCCGGAACGCTTTCCCAACGGGGCGCTGGCCGTGGCCGCACTGGCGGCAGGCAAGGTGGACCTGGTGGTTATTGACCGGGACCCGGCAAAGATGTACCTGGCCAACCATGATGAGCTGGAAATACTGCCGGAGCCCCTGACCTCGGAAACGTACGCCATTGCCATACGCAAGGGAAACACGGAACTCCTCCAGCACGTCAACAAGGTCATTGCCGACATGCAGGCGTCCGGGAAGCTGGAAGAGATACGGGCCAAATACGCCGCCATGCAGGTCAGGCCTCCCGGTTCATCCGGCGCCCATGCCGCAGGAACCGGTTGGCTGGAAGGCAAGTGGCTGGACCTGAAAGAGTCGTTTGAGGTCAATTTTATTCAGGAAGGACGCTGGAAGTACTTGGCCAACGGTTTTCTGGTTACGGTGGAGATTTCCTTCTTTTCCGTACTTCTGGGCGTTCTGATGGGTTTCGTGGTGGCCGTCATCCGCGCCACCCACGACAAGACGGGAAAGCTCCGTTTCCTGAATGCTCTCTGCAAGCTGTACCTCACGGTCATCCGGGGCACCCCCGTTGTCGTGCAGCTGCTGATCATCTACTTCATCATCTTCGGTTCCGTGGATATCAGCAAGGTGCTGGTGGCTGTGGTCGCCTTCGGCTTCAACTCCGGCGCCTACGTGGCGGAAATCATCCGCGGCGGCATCATGGCCATCGACAAGGGGCAGTTCGAAGCAGGCCGCAGCCTGGGCCTGGGATATGCGCAGACCATGATTTACATCATTCTTCCGCAAGCATTTAAAAACGTGCTGCCCTCCCTGGGGAACGAATTCATCGTGCTCCTGAAGGAAACCAGCGTCTCCGGCTACATCGCCCTTCAGGACCTGACCAAGGGCGGCGACATCATCCGCAGCCAGACCTACACCGCCTTCATGCCCCTGATGGCCGTGGCCCTGATTTACCTGGCCATGGTCATGCTGTTCAGCTGGCTGCTGGGCAAGCTGGAAAGGAGACTGAAAAACAATGAATGAGCCGCCCCAACATACGCCCATGCCCATGTTCCAAATCAGCAATCTGGTGAAGGAGTTCAATGCCGTCCATGCGGTGCACGATGTCACCACGCAGATCAATCAGGGGGAGGTGGTGTTCATCGTAGGCCCCTCCGGTTCCGGAAAGAGCACTTTCCTGCGCTGCCTGAACCTGCTTGAAGAGCCCACCTCCGGGGAAATCCGGTTCAAGGGGGAACTTATCAACGCGCCCCATGCGGATGTAAACAAATTCCGGCAGCACGTAGGCATGGTCTTCCAGCATTTCAACCTTTTCCCTCATCTGACCATTCTGGAAAACATCACGATCGCCCCCGTGAAGACGGGCCGCGCCACCAGAAAGGAAGCCACGGCCCAGGCGGAAGCCCTGCTCCAGCGCATCGGCCTGTATGACAAGCGGCATGCCTATCCCCTCCAGCTCTCCGGCGGCCAGAAGCAGCGCATTGCCATCGTGCGTTCCCTGGTCATGAATCCGGACGTCATCCTGTTTGACGAACCGACTTCCGCCCTGGACCCGGAAATGGTGGGGGAAGTCCTTTCCCTGATGAAGGAGCTGGCTAAAGGCGGCCTGACGATGGCGGTCGTCACCCATGAAATAGGATTCGCCCGGGAAGTGGCCACCCGCATTATATTCATGGACAGGGGAAAAATTGTGGAGGAAGGCTCCCCTTCCCAGGTCATCGACCACCCGTCACATCCCAGGCTGAAGGAATTCTTCTCCAAGGTACTTTAAACGGAAGGACAGTCCGGAATCAGGAAAGACCGCGTCCCTGCCCGTCCGGAGCATGGATTCACACAAAAAATGCTTCCGGAACCATTCCTCCGCCCCAGCCGGAGAAACCGCCACAAGAGGCCATGGAGTTTCTGCTCCCGGAGGCCTCCATTACTTTCTTTGGCCTCCCAATCCTATTCTGACATCCACAGGCACGGTGACGATATCAACGTGCTGTTTGTACAGCAGCTTGACTTTCAATACCGGCAACTCTCCCTGATAAGGGAATTGCAGGACATAGCCATCCTCCAGAAAATTCTCCGAAACACTCCCGAAAAAGGATAACACCGAAGAATCAATTTTCCTTCCTTTTCCATCAAACAACTGCCATTCATCAATCATGAAACGGTGCTCGCTGCCCAGTGACACACGTACGGTGAACTGCTCTCCCTTCCTTTCCGCCAGACTTACCGTCCATTCACAGGCGGGTTCCTCCTCTGCAACGATGATGTCGCCTTTCTGCTCTCTTTCAGCATACGGCGACAAAGGCACATCCTTTTTGACCTCCTTTTCCTCCAGCGGAAATTCATAAAGGGGCGTCTCCCGGTCACGCGCCACAGGAACACGAAGCGTTCCCCGCAAACGCACCCATGATGCGTCCGCAGCCGGCAGGCGCGGACACTCGCCGTAAACCAGCGTCTTGTTCACGCTCTCCCTGGACGCTCCACCAAGAAAGGCAAGATTAAACGTCACATCGCCCAGCTTTTTCCCCGTGGAATCCTCCGCCGTCAGAACTTGTTCCTGAACCTTGTCGTCAGCTTCAAAATTCAGGGGGGCAGGGACACTCAGCATGGCTCCAAATATCAATTTCGGAATCGGGAGGCTCTCTCCCTTTCTATCCATCAACCCTATTTGGACTACCGGAAATTCCACTTTTACATCGGAACTTTTTAAGCCGCCCGCATCCTGCGCTCCGGCAAACATCGCCAAGCCTGTCATCCAGAATATTCCGCAACTTTTCTTCATCATCATTCTCCGTTCCCGTTTATTTCACAGTTTTCCCCGGCCGCCCCCGCCGGGAGAACCATTCCCGCCATGCCAATCCTGAATGAAACGGGAACTTCCGCTTCCTTCAATCCCGACGCATACCGGATCCTGAAATTCAGCCGATTGTCTTCCGGTCTTTGCAGAACAAAGAATGCCGCCCATGTGGACTTCCCGTTCCTGAAATTTCCCGGCAGCAGAGATTGATTGTTCTTCTCTTCCGGATTGTCCCGATCCACTAATTCCAATTCGCGGGCTCCGCTTCCATCCGGAAGAACCAAACTCAACTCCACCCATACATTATCTTTCTGGCCGGGAATGGAGAAACCCCAGTTTGTCACGGTCAGCTCCGTGTGTACATCCTCTTCCTTCCCGTGGTTCAGTACGGCTTTTTCCAGCACCACGGGAACCCCCGTCCCCTTTTCCAATGGGACCGACACCACTTCCGAATCCCTGTCCATGCTTGAAACCATAACGGCGGCAGTTCCCCGAACTTCCACCCAGCGGGCATCCCGCCCAGGCGTCCAATCCCTTCCCTCCACGGAAAGCCACGGCCGGAGAGGGCTTACCATCCACCGTTCTGTCACGGAAGCTTGATGGAACAACTGCACACCGGGAGGGCGGCTTCCCAGAGAATCACATAAATCCAGCCGCGTTTTCTCCAAATGCACAGAGGCGATTTTCCAAGGAGCCGTACACTGGAACAGCATGTGCATGGTCAGATGCGGGACAGTGTCTTTTCCATGGAACCAGCCTTCGCCGCTCCATATATTCACGGAGTGGATAACCGCCTTCACGGCAGGTTCGGAAACCGGCTGCGCATGAAGCAACACCGGCACGCATGCCAGTACGGATGAAAACAAGGCACGGAACATTACGTCAAAGAAAAATTCTCCATTCAGTGTAACTTACATATGAATAAATACAAGCGGCTTCCGCATCGTTTTTCCTGTTCGGCCCCCGGGCAGGTTCACTTTCCTTTCCTGATTTTCCCCCTCATGCCCAGTTTGACATCCACGGGGACAGCTACCGTTTCATGGGGAATTTGGTAAAGGATGCGGAACCTGAGTTTTTCCAGCTTTTCCGGTTCTTTAAAGACAAAACGTTTTGCCCAGTAGGCGGAAGAATCGTCTCCATCAGAAGAATAGTTGGTACCAAGAGGGGATGCCTTCAATGATTCATCCTTTTCATTCAGTATCTCGAAGGAATCCAGACGGAAAGCGGAGTCAGCCTTCAGACCGATCATCACTGTGACCATTTTCCCATCCTGATTTTCATACGTGCTGTAATCCTCCAGCACAAGCTTTCCCGCTGAAGGCCCCTGAACAGATACAACGTCGGCGCCTTCCTCCCCTTCTTCACTGTTTCCGGGCAACGGCACATCTATCTTCGTCCCTTTTGACAGAGGCAGCTCATAAACGCGGCTTTTCAATGTCCGGGCCAGGGAAATGCGCCATACCCCTTGCAGCCGTATCCAGGAAACTCCCGGGAGCGGAATCTCCCCCGCCGTGCCCCTCATCCCGGTTTGGCGCCATCCTTTCCGGGAGGATTGAAACGGGCTTATGTCAAACTCCACGGGAGCCAGCTTCCTCCCCGCGGAATCTACGGCCTCCAGATACTGGACTCCGGAATGCTCCCACACCGCAAAGGACAAAGGCTCTTTAACACTTAATATTGCTTCTACATTCAACTCCAACGGGATTTTTTCCTTGCGCTCCCTCTTGGATAATCCTACGGAAACAAATTCAATTCTTACCGGCTGCTTTTCTTCCTTCCCATCCTTTTCCGGAGCGGCGTCCCCCAGGGAAGCTCCCAGAATCAGGCAGATGCCCGGAATGGCGTATCTCTTCATATCAATTTTTTTTCGTTGAACCTTCCTGTTTTTCCCCCATGCCGAACAAGCCGAAGCGGATATTCACCGGAACCACGATCTTTTTCATCCCGGTTGCGTACCTGACGGAAATATCCAGTCCCTCCTCCTTCCTGTCGCCCAGCTCCAGATAGCGGCACCAGTCATGCTTTCCGCCGGGATCAATGCCGCTTCCACCGTACTCCGCCACCGGCAGCGGAGTACCGTCCTCCGTGTGCGTCTCCATGTCCAGCAGGCCCAGCCTGACGGTGGAAACCAGGGAGAACATGACCTGAGAACTCTCTTCCTGTCCGCACCAGGCACCCAACCTGCTCACCGACAGTTGCACCTTCACATCTTCGCCGTTCGAGCCGGCACCCTTGAGCGTCAGCGGCACGGAAAATCCGTTGACCAGCTTGACCTTCACTTTCTCCGACAGTACGGCAGTCCGGTACATGAAAAAAGGAATTTCCCCCTTCAGTTCCACCCATTCCGTATCTTCCGCGGGCAGCCAGTCCTCCCAGGACAGGGAAATCTCACCGGTTTTTTCATTAAAAGCAAAGTCATTGCGGGAAATATACCGGCACTCGCCTTTGGAACTGGCATCTCCCCTGGAATCCACCAATTTCAGACTGGCGTTGCTTTCATCAAAATAGGCTGCCTTCCAGTCAGTTTCCTCCAGGAATGACAGTTCCAAGTCAATCCTTTCCGGATCCGTACTGATTTCCCATCTGTCCAAGGAGAGGGATATGGCTGGTTCCCCGGGAGCTTCCTTCGCAAGTGCGGAACAACAAACGGCCATGCAGCAAAACACGGACAGCCAGGGTATGATTCGGTAGAGCATGGGTAGGGGAACAAACAGGATTTCCTGTAATGATAATCACATTACCAACGATGATCTCAAAACGGAAGAGCTTTTTCCGATGACCGGAGAACCGTTTCCGGTTCGGATATTATTTCCTGTTTCCCGGCTCATCCCGTATTTCTCCCCTCATGCCAAATTTGATATCTACCGGAATTTTTACTAGTTTCCGGAAGGCCCTGTAAATCGGCCGGATCCTGAGTTTTTTCCCGTCTCCAAGGTCCTCAAAAAAATACGTGGCATCCGCTCTACAGAAAGATTCCACTGGAGAATAGGACATTCCCCCAGTCATGGTTTCCAGGACTTCATTCTTGTCATTCAAGATTTGAAATGCAGAAAGCTCAATGGGAGCGTCTGCCTCCAGGCCAATCTCCGCTTTGACCATTTTTTTGCCCTCATACTCAATTTTTTTATATTCTTTCAGAACAATTCTTGAGGAAGAAGCCGTCCGGGCTGTCACCACATCTTCACTTGCCTCCCCTTCCCCGCCGTTGCTGCCGGGCACGTCAATGTAAACTTCCGTTCCTTTCTCCGCAGGCAGTTCATAAACGTCTCCCTTCACCAGCCGGGCAAGAGGCACCCGCAGCGTTCCTTTCAAACGCAGCCAGGCGGCATCCGGGCCAGGCGCTTCTCCGGCAGTCCCGGCAATGCGTAAATACACCATGCCATCCGCCGTGTTCTGAATCGTTGCTGACAAACGGATTTCCGCCGGTGCCAGTTTTCGTCCGGAAGAGTCCGTTACATCCAGATATTGCAACCCGGTGTCGGCATATTCCCCAAAACATCGTGGTTCACTGACACTCAAAATCATGCAGAATTTCAACTTGAGAGCGCTTTCTTCCCAAACGCCGTTCCGGCACCTCCGATCACTATCCCACCCAACATTATCCATTCCAATGCCCACTTCATTTTCCACCGCCGCTCCGCGTCCTGTCTGAACCGCCACCCATGAGAGGGCCACCGCCGCCGGAACCAGCCAGTTACTTATCATGCCGTGCATTCTCATCTCCATTCCCTTCTTGTTGAATATTCCGGTTTTCCATGACTCCGAACAGGCCGAACCGTGCCTGTACCGGAACCATGATTTTTTTCAATTCGTCAGCATAGTTGACGGAAACCTTCCATTCCTCCCCCTTGATGTCCTCCTCCCGGAAGTTCACGATCCAGCAGTATTTCCCGCCGGGATGATCCGCTTCCCCGGAAATGCATTCCGACGAACCATTCACGGGCAGCACGGCTCCAGCTTCGGATTCCATTTTAACTCCCAGAAAACCTATTTTTGACGGTGCCAGCAGATGAAGAGATACCCACCCCTCGCTCCCGATAACCTTGTAGGGAACCACCTTCAGTACGGCATTCACGTCCTTTCCATCCGGTCCGGCATTCCGGAGGACCAGGGGAACGGAGTTTCCCTCCCCCATCTTCAGGGAAACGCTTTCCGACATGAAAGAAGCCCGGCAGATGAAAAAGGGTATCTTTCCGCTCACCTCCATCCATTTCGCGTCTGCCGACGGCAGCCAGGACTCCGTGGACAAAGTAATCCTCTTTCCCTTCTTCAGCCCCTCCAGCAACGAGGGGGAGTCATCATAACAACACTCCATGCCGGGGCACAAGGAACCTTCCGAGTCCGCCAGCTTCAATCCACTTTCACTGACCCCGCAGCAGGCAATTTTCCAACCGGACTCTTCTGCGGCCTTCATCGTGACTTTCAATTCAAGATCAAGCTGCCTCTTCCGTGAAGGGTCTCCCATCCGTACAGATTGTGTGGACCAGTTGTAAGGGGAAACGGTTATGACAGGTTCTTCAGGTATTTCCCCGGCAAAAGAGGAAGAGCAAAGGGCCATTCCCCAAACCGCCGGGCAGAATAAAAAACGGCAAAATATAAAATAGTTAAACGTTAGTCCCATTCCAATAAATATATTATTTATTCACAATCATCAACATGGATAATTTCCAGAAAATCAGTGCCGGGTTGCGGTGCAACAATCAACGGAGGAGGGCGCCCTTCCCTTTTTCCGGTTCCTCCCGGATTTCCCCCCTCATGCCAAATTTAATATCCACCGGAACGGTGACCGCCTTCTGCCGCACCCTGTAAAGCAGCCTGATCCTGAGCTTCCGGAGATCTTCCGGCGCTTCCAATTCAAGCAGACTCTTCACGTAGCAAAAGGGAGAGAAAGAAAAGCCTTCTCCCGACGCTATCCTGCTCAGGCATGTGGATTCCAGAACTCCATTCCTGTCATTCAATATCTGAAAATCGGTCAGATCAAAATGAGACTCTATTTCCAGCACAATTTCCACCCGGGCCATCTTTTTCCCCTCCTTTTCAAAAATCCCGCACTCACCGAGGGAAAGTTTTCCCACAGAACCATCTTCACCCACGACAATGTCGCCATTTCCCGCCTCTTCCTCCGCACTGTCGTTGTGCAGAAGAATATCCATCTGCGCGCCGGACTGGAAGGCCAGTTCATAAACCGGACTTTGCTGGAACCGCGCAAGAGGCATGGTTAATTCCCCTCTCAGGCGCAGCCAGGAGATATCCGGCCCCGGAGCCTCTTTCAGAGTTCCGGCAACGTTCGCATAAGTAACGCCTTGTTCCTGTCTTTGAAATAATTGTTCCAAATCAAACGTGACCGGAGCAAGTTTCCTGCCGGAGGAATCAATAAGTTCCAAAACCTGTTTCCCGCCATGGGCATATTTCGGAAAGCACAACGGTTCCCTGGCGCTCAGCATGAGCGATATTCCCAACTCCGGTTCCGTTTCCTTAAAATCCCCCAGATCTTCTTCACCACTGCAGTGCCACATCAGATGGGGTTCCCAGCCGACATGACCCACTCCAACTTTCACGGGATTTTCCTCCGCGGCATGTCCGCCATTCATCACGGCAGCCCATGCCATGAACACGGTACACAGAAAAATCCGGCCCTTCATCATCATCTCATGCTCCTTCATCTCAATTCCTTCCCGGTTGAACCTTTTCCTTCGCCACCGTGCCGAACAGGCCGCTGCGCCCATGAACGGGAACCACGGCTTCTTTCAAGCGGACCAAATATTTGACGGCCACAATCACTTCTTCATCGTGCGTGCCGTCCAGCACCAGAAACTGGCGCCACCCATGTTTCCGTGCGGAATTTCTATCTTTTTCCCCGCCGCATTTTCCCAGAATAGCTGTCCCGTCCGTTCTTTGCACTTCAAAATCCAGGAATCCCACCGGAGCTTCGGAACTCATGCTGATGGTGACGCTGAGGGTTCCCTTTCTCAAGGGATTCGGTCTAAGGGAATCCACTTTCAGCATCACATTTACGTCTCCCCCATCCAGGGCGGCGCCCTTAAGTACCAGCGGCGCTGAAAAATCCTCGACCAGCTTCAGCACGACATTTTCCGACACGGAAGAATCGCGGGAAACGACAAAAGGCAAGTTTCCCTTTACCTCAATCCACTTCGCTTCCGCCGACGGCAGCCACGACTCCGTTGACAGAAGGATTCTTTCATTCCTGATGCGGCATCCGGAAGAGAAAAAAACGGAATAATCGCTCTTCATGCCGGAGCAGGAGGAACCCCTTGAATCCACCACAGTCACACCGGTCCCGCCTTCCCGGAAATAGGCGATTTTCCAATCGGATTCCTCCTTGATCTTCAGGCCTATTTGAAGTTCCCGCTTCAAGGGAAAATCCCCGGATTCGGCAGGCCTTGTCGACCATTTGTACAGCGAAGCGGAAAAAGCCGGATTTTCGGTTCCTTTCTCCCCATAGGAAGGGAAAGCAAGCAAAAAACAGCAAACGGCTGCCACCCGGGGCAGATGGAAATACTGTATCATCTCATTCACAGGTAGTTTGTTATTTCACACAAGTAACATTTTTATTTTCTGAATCAACTTTTAAAATACACCTTTGCCGGGAAAACGTAAACATCCCGCCAAAGACGAGAATCATGCCCGGCGGCAACGGGAAAATGCTTCCACGACATTCCCGGAAAGAAGACGGATTCCGCACTTTCGCGAATTCCCGGCAGTTTCACGCTGCATACAACCGTGCCTCGAAACGGATACGGCAGACTTTCCGGAAGCCGGTTTTTCAACGATGGAACAACAAAGGCCATCCTGCAACACACATCCGGACGGAAATGGGAAACGTCAGGTCATGAAAAGACTGCGGAAGGACATAACCACCCGCGAATCCATGTCCCTATACCAATGCCCATCCCAGCAACTTCCCAAAATTGCCGTATCTTCACTCCCAAACACGCATTACCGGCGCCCCCCGCCCTTTCCTTTTTCCGGCTCCTCCGGTATCTCACCCCTCATGCCTATTTTGGCATCCACGGGAACGGCCACGGATTCCACAGGAACCCTGTACACCATTCTTATTCTCATTTTCGAGAAGTCTTTCGGAGCCTCAAACCGGAAAGATCTTGTCCACCTTTTTGATTCTCCCGACCTTCCGGAAGAACTGCCCCTCAAGTCGGTTTTCAAAACGGCATCTTTGGCATCCAGAACCTGGAATCCTTCCAGCTCAAAAGGAGAATCCGTCTTCAGCCCGATCTCTGCCGTAACCGTTTTCTTGCCGTCCTTTTCAACGACCTCATATTCATCAAGAAAAAGCCTTCCCGTAGAGGGATCTCCTGCCACTACGATATCTTCGGGAGCGGCAGTTTTATCATCCGTCTCCCTGGGCAGCGGAACATGCATTTCCGTTCCCTTTTTTGGAACGAGTTCATAAACAGGCCCCGTCACCAGCCGAGCAACGGGAACCTTCAGCATTCCCTTCAGCCGGAGCCATGCCACATCCGGAAGAGGCAATTCCCCAACTTTCCCGAACACGCATGCATATGCTTCTCCATCATAACCCTGCTGATACAGATAGCCCAGATTGAATTCCACAGGGGACAGCTTTCTTCCGGAGGAATCCGTCATTTCCAGATATTGAATGGAATCGAAATTCCTTTGGAAAGACAAATGGGGCTTGATATCCAGCCTTATCTCAAAAACCAGTTGCAAGGGACCTTCCTCCAACTGCCCGTTCATCCATAATTCCTCGCTTGCCACCTTCACGGAGGTAAATCTGGCCTTTACAGGTTTTTCCACTTCCTCTTCCCCCCATGCTACCGGGCAGACGGCCGCAGCTACGCCCAGAACAAGCAGCATGTTTACCACACTTTTCCTATTCATGGCCATTTCCCTCTTTCTTCATTTCCATCTTCTCCATCTGCCCGAACAGGCCGCTTCTGATATCAACCGAAGCCATGATCCTCTTCAAATTCACCGCATGCCTGACAGTTACGGACAGTTCATTGCCTTCTATTCCCTCCACAGACAAATATCGATTCCATTCATACTTGTTTTCAGCCGTTCCAAATCCTCTCCCGGAGGTTCTAACCGATAACACAGTATCATCAGCCGCCTTCAATTCAAAATCCAGAAAACCTATCTTTTCAGATGAAGTCAGCTGGAGTACCAGCCAACTGCCGGAGTTTTCCTCTTTCCCGGCCTGATAATTTTCCACCTCCAGCACAGCTTCCACATCATGGCCGCCTTTCCCTCCTTCCTGTTCCATTCCGGCGTTCTTTAGCACCACAGGAATGGAAAATCCCTTCTCCAGCTTGATTTTCACGCTTTCCGAATCAGCCGTGGCACAAGACACCACGCAAGGAATGTCGCCTTTCACTTCCGTCCACACAGCATCCGGGGAAGGAAGCCAGGAATCCGCAGTTACGTAAACAATGCCATCTCTCCTGTCCCTTTCCGGCTTATGGGAAGCGTAATACCTGCATTCCATCCCGGAACAGGAGGATCCGGTAGAATCCTTCAGGCTCAATTCATGTTCTTTATCTTCACAATAGATTACCTTCCAGGGAGAATTTCCGGCGACCTTCATTTCCAGCTGGAATTCCCTGCTCTCCACAGGAGGCGTCTGCCGAAAAGACGTGTTCGTGGACCATTGATAAAGGGAGACGTCAACGGACGGTTCCGGAACGGATTCTTTTCCAGAAGAAAAACACGGTGTTGTCAGGCCGCAGGCGAAGGCGGCAAGGAATAAAAAACGGTACAACATAACAGGGAGGGTACGAGGGAATTTTCACCATACCAGCCCCCCTCCCGGAAACAAGGTCAAAACGCAGTTCCGGCTTCCAAAAATCCAGATCATTCCCCTCATGCGGAGTTCCTATCCATTCCGCCTTTCCTCCCGCTTCTCCGGTTCCTTCCGGATTTCCCCGCCCATGCCCAGCTTGACGTCCACAGGGACGGATACATGTTCCGGCTCTCCTCTGTAACGCAACCGTATCCCAATGTTCCCCATCTCTTTGGCAACAGAAAACTCCAACGCGGTTTCCCATATTATTGAATTATCATTTCCGGATGAAGAATAACTGTCCATGCCGGCGGACAGCAATTTGCCTTTTTCGTCAAGCAACTGGAATTCATCCAGATAAAAGGGAGTATCCACGTCCAGGCAAACCGTTACGGAAAAGGTCTTTTTTCCATCCTTCCTCGTCCACGTAAAATCCTTGAAATAAAGCATCCCCATCGGCATGTCGTCGGACGCCACCACATCCTCCAACTTCCCCGTATTCCCTTTTTCATTCCCCGGCAAGGGAATAAGGACGGACGCTCCCTTCCGCAGCGGGAGTACATAAACAGGGCTATCCATGATGAGCGCCACGGGGACCCTCAGCAATCCCTTCAACCGCACCCACTCCGCCCCGGGAGAAGGAAGAGATGGAGCAAAGCCTTCAATCTCCATATAAGAGATTCCCCTGTCACGGCTTTGATCCATCCTTCCCAAGTCAAACCTCACCGGAGACAATTCCCGGCCTGTGGAATCCACGGCCTCCATGAATTGCCGCTCCGTATTCGAAGGATTCCAGAATCCCCAGCGGTCAGGGATAAAAAGAACGGCACGGCACCTCCATTCCAATGGGCTCTTCTCTCCGTCAAACCACATGTCACGTTCCAGTCCTACTTGCGTAAATGACACCCCCACTTCTGAGGGAACATCCTTTCCACCCTCGCTGGAGAATGCCGCTCCGGAAAACAGAAGAAAGATTCCCGCGCCGTGTCCTATGGACTGCATCATCTTCATATCATTCGCCCTTTTGAGAATCCTGCACCAGTCCGGACATGCCGAATTTAATTTCCACAGGCATATCCACCCATTCCAGCCCGGTCATGTAATTCACGGCAACATGAACTTTCCCTTTCTCATCCGGATTCAATAAATAAGACCAGAACCATGAATATTCCCCGGATGAGCTGCTACGGCTGAATAAATCTTCTCTCGCCGGAAAAGGAGCGCCTTCCGGCGTCGTCAGCTCCAGGCGCAGAATCCCCATATACCGGGAAGATTTCAACTTCATCTCCATCCTGAGCCCCCCTGAATCCCTGTCCCGGACAAATGACATCTCCAGGGAGCCCCGTCCATCCTTTTCGCTTCCGGCCTCCTCAAGAACGGCTCCTTTCAGAAGCAAAGGCTTCTTCTGGTCTTTCTGCCCCACGGTGAAGGAAAGGCCTTCGGACAAGGCCTCCTCCTTTCCGATAATGCACGGAATTTTCCCTTTCAGTTCCACCCATGCCGCCCCGGCCGCAGGAAGCCAGTCCCTGCATTCCATTTCCAGTACCGGATGTTCCAGGTCCTCCATGAACAGGGATTCTTCGCAACAAAGGACGCCGAAACGGCCGCCCGTGGAATCATGAACAGCCAGACGGGCATCTTTCTCATTGCAGTACACCATCCTCCACAAGGCGGGCTTCATGATTTTCAAATCCACATGAAACGTCTTTTCCGGATTTTTGACACCGGGCTGCCACCATGTTCTGGCATAGGCTGAACACAGGGATGCGGAAAGAGTTTCCTTCTCCGGGACATCCCCGCTCCGGGAAAGGTGGACGGCCAACGGACACAAGGCGCATACAGTCAGGAACTTCACAAAACCATTTTTCATGAATGATTAACGCTAACATTTCCCGTTCAAGGGGCAAGAGAAAAAATCAGCATTCCGGAGGCATTGAAAACTGCCGGACCTTTTTTCCGCCGTTTCCAGCGGCATTCACCCCCTGCCTCCATAAAAAACGGGATACCCCGTCAAAGGGATATCCCGTTTCCATCTGAACTGCGGCAGGCAGCCGTTAACTGCCATAAGAGGATTCTACGCGCCGGGCTACATCCCGGTAACCGTATTCGGCATCGTAAATCTGCTGGAATGCCGCCAGGGATTCCTCCTTCTTGCCGAGCTTTTCATAAAGCAGGCCGATCATGTAGAGGATTTCCTTCTTGGTGTCATTCATTTCAATCAATTCCTTGTTGGCCTCTTCCAATTGGCGAAGGGCCATGTCGTGCATGTTCTTGGCGTCATAACATTTGCCGAGCAGCAGCATGGCGCGGATGCGGATATGGGGGTTGTTGCGGGCGCGCTGGAGTTCCGGGATGGCCTCCGTATAGTTGCCGCAGTCAAAGAGGGCCTGCCCGAGTTCAAAACGCGTCTGCGGATCCGTGGGATTGTTTTCCACGCGCTGGCGGCACAGGGCCACCTGCTGTTCGGCGGCTTCCCGGCTGAACTGGGCCAGTTGCTCCTGAAGCTCCTTGTTGTCCGGGTCCGCGGCGGCGCGCTTGCGGATTTCCTCCACCTGGGCCTTGCGCAGGCGCTCGTTCATTTCCCCGGCCTTGTTTTCCAGGGAGATGTCGTTGTTGCTGAGACTGAAGGCGTAGCTATAGAAGGAGTAGGCGTTGGCCCAGTCCTCCATCTGTTCGTAAACGTTGGCGATGTCCCGCACCACGGCCTGATCCTGCTGGTTCTGGGCATAGCGGGCGGAAAGAAGGCCCAGGCGTTCTTCCAGTTCCGCACGGGTAAGGCCTTTCTTGTCGCTCTTGTCCAGAGCATTCGTTTCGGAGGAATCCTTCATCACGTCCTTGAAGCTCTTGGCCTCTTCCCACTTCTGTTGCTGCATCGTGGCGCGGGCCATGCAGTCCTTCTCGCTTTTCACCGCCACGCTGTCCGTGGGGTCCAGCTTCACGATGTCGTGGAACACTTCCGCGGCCTTGGCCGGAAGATCTCTGGAGACATAGTGGGAAGCCAGCATATGGAGCATTTTCTTGTTGGTGGGATGCCCCTGGCGGATGGTTTCCAGCGCAAAGGCGGCCAGGTCCGGAAAGTCCACCTCCATGGCGGCTGCGTACAGCGCCTCATTCACCGGAATGCTGTAAGGATCGTTTTCCAGTTCGTCCTCCAGGGAGGAGAGCTGGGTGGCCGCATCCTTTTTGGATGAGGTGAGCTTGCTGGTGCTGATTTTCATGCCGCTGAACAGGCCGCCTTTCTTGGGCTCCGGATTCAGCTTGATTTCACAGGCGCGCAGGGCCTGCCGCCCTTCCAGAAAGCCCGGCAGCTGCTTTACCAGCGCCTTGAGAAGGCTGACAGCATAGGGAAAGTTGTTCATATCCACCGCCTGGCGGGCGCGCACCCAAAATTCGGCCTGCTGGGGGGTCAGCTGGTCTTCTGTAATCGTATCAATCATGGAACTATATGAGTGTAAATGATAAGCATCGGAAAAACTCCAAACAGGGAGTTCCCGCATGTAATAGTTTAATACTATCAATCAGGGGGGCGTATTTCAATCTTGTTTTTTGTTCCCGTTAGGAAAAAATACGCCGCATGAGACTGGACGCTCTTTTATCCCGCTACGGGTACTGTTCCAGGCGGGAAGCGCCGGGATGGATCAAACGCCACTCCGTTACGTCCGGGGGGAGCGCATGCGCCAACCCCGCGGACAAAGTTCAGGCGGAAGACGTCCTGATAGACGGAGAACCGGTGGAATTCCCGGAAGGGCTGTATGCGGCCCTCCACAAGCCAGCCGGCTACACATGCAGCCACGACGAAGAGGAAGGGGACGTGATTTACGACCTCCTGCCCTTCCAGTGGAGACACCGGAATCCCGCCGTTTCCTCCGTCGGACGGCTGGACAAGGAAACGTCCGGATTGCTCCTGATCACGGACGACGGCAAGTTCATCCACCGCATGACTTCCCCCAGGCACCACGTTGCCAAAGTGTATGAGGCTGCCACGGAACAGGACATCCCCGCGGAGGCCGTGGAACTGTTCGCCGCCGGCACGCTGACGCTGGAGGGAGAAAGGCACCCCTGCGCCCCCGCCCGCCTGGAAATCCTGGAACCGCGCCGCGCACTGCTGACGCTGACGGAAGGAAAGTACCACCAGGTGCGCCGCATGCTGGCCGCCGTGGGCGCTCCCGTGGCCTCCCTGCGCCGCGTTTCCATCGGCAGGCTGAAGCTTGAAGACCTGAACCTGGAACCCGGAGACTGGACGCCCATCCGCCCGGACATGATTTAATCCCTCCTTCCATGTGGATTCCCATCTCCGACGAGCCTATTTCCTGTTTCCCTCATTTTGATGTGGCGGCGGAGTCGGAAGACTGGATTGTGGTGAGCAAGGGAGCCCCGCTGATCGTCCATCCGTCCAACGGGAAGCGGGAACCCAACCTGCTGGAAGGCGTGGAGGAGCTGCTGCGTTACGAACTGGTCAACGGAGCCGCCCTTTCCCTGGTCAACCGGCTGGACAGGGAAACCAGCGGCCTGACCCTGATTGCGAAAAACAGAAGCGCCGCCCGCCAGCTGGGGCGCGCCATGCAACGGCGGCTGATGCACAAGGAATACCTGGCCATCGTCAGGGGATGGCCAGAATGGAAGGAAACGGTCTGCACGGCCCCCATCCTGCGGCAGGGGGAAGTAGGGGAAAGCCGCATCTGGGTAAAACAAACAGTACATCCCGCCGGAAAGGAATGCATCACGGCATTCCGTGTAGAGCGCACCCTGGAATCGGCCAGCGGCCCTCTGGCCCTGGTCCGGTGCATTCCGGAAACAGGCCGCATGCACCAGATACGCGTGCATCTGGAGCATCTGGGCCATTCCATCGCGGGAGACAAGATTTACGGCCCCTCCGAGGATTGCTACCTGGAATACATCCAACACGGCTGGAACCGGGAACTGGAGAAGCAGCTGATCCTGCACCGCCATGCCCTGCACGCCTGCCGGCTGGAGTTTCCCTTTGATGAAGAAACCTTCACCGCGGAATCGCCCCTGCCGGAAGACATGGCAAGGCTGCTGGCACTTTAGGAAAACAGCCCTCAGATGACCTGGATGACGTCGCCGCGGTCAAACCGGACCTTGGCCAGACGGGCGTACTTGTCCGCTTCCTCATCCCGGTAGCCCAGGGCCAGGGCGCAGAGCGTATAATATGGGGAATCTTCCAGTTTCAGGATACGGTCATATGCAGCCGGGTCCATGCCTTCCAGCGCGCACGTATCTATCCGCAAGTTTGCGGCACAGCTCATCATGAATCCCAGCGCGATGTACACCTGGCGTTCCAGCCATGCCTTGAGCACGTCCGGGGATTTGGAACCCGCCAGCTCAACAATCCGGTCCCGGTAAAGGTTCAGGGATTCCATCGTCACGCCGCGCACTTCCACAATGCGTTCCAGATAACGCTGCACGTCTTCCGTGGAAAAGTCCCTGCGCGCGCAGAACACCACCAGATGGGAGGAGTCCGTCACCTGCGGCTGGTCCCAGGAAACGGAGCGAAGCTCCGCTCGCACGGACGGCTCCCGCACGTCAATGAACTTCCACATTTGCAATCCCAGGGAGGAAGGGCTCAAATGCAGGGATTCCAGCAGGGCGTTCCAGTCCGCCTCCGGAATGCGGCGGTTCGGGTTGAATATCTTGGTGGCATAGCGCCATTCCAGCGTTTTAATCAATTCCTGAGCATTCATATTCGTTATAAGACCAATGATTCAGAGCTTCCCGCGGATGCATGGCGTCAGAAACGCACTTTTCATGCCATCCGCTTCCGCCCTTTGTTCTTCATCATCCTTCTTCTTTGCCGGAATGCAAGCCAAGGTTCCGGCACGCAGGCATCATGGCGGCAGGGGTTCCGGCCGGAATACGGAAGAAATGGCCGCAGGCAGGACAGGAGGGTCGTGATATGACCGGAATGGCGGAATGCGCGGACTATCTCCACGTTCCTCCGGCATTTCCATTTGCCGTATCCGGGCGCAAGACTACAGGAATTTAACCGGCATATGGTCGCCTGTCTCCTGAATTGTGAAGCTGATTCCCAGGCCGAATTCGTTCCTGCCGCCGTTTTTGCGTACGAACACTCCCACGCCCAGGTACCATGACCCCATATTATGGTACATGTTGTATTCCTGAATATCCAGCTTGCCGTCCAATAGGGAGAAGCGCCATTTGCCGCTGAAAGCCCAGGCTTCCGAAAACCGCTGGAGAATGCGCAGGTCCAGCTGGCTGTTGTCCTCCAACAAGGCGTGCTGGTTCAAATAACGGTGCCCCACAGAGATTTCCGTGGACCGCCAGGGCATGAAGCGCAGGGAGTTGTTGTATTCACGGCAGCCGGACACCCTGTCCCTCCCCAAAAGGGGCGCCTGCATTTCCGAACGGTACTCCATCCACGGAACGGGATTCCAGCGCATGAAGGAGAACAGGTTGGAGAAGTCCCTCCGGTCAACGGGATCATATAAGTAGGCGTCCATGAACACATCCCAGGAAAACCAGCGGTGGGAATTGGCATCCCGGCTGGTCATCAGCATGTTGCGGAGCCCGTAGCGAAAAACCAGGCCGGAAGACAGGGAATCGATCTCCGTATATCTTCCCATGCTCAGCGAAGGAGGATTGGTAGTAGGCGTATCTCCGTCAATCTGGGGATAAAGTTCATGCAGCGTATTGGTCTTCACGTACGCCAGCGTGAAGTGCGGCTGGACAATGTGGTTCATGCCGTTGAGCCCCATGGAATCGCTGTACACGGAAGAATAGCGGCGGGAGAATTTGAAGTCCGCGTCCGTCCCCGCGTAAAAAATGCCCTGGTTGAGCGGCTTGTTGTCTCCCGTATCGTAATAACCCGTGTAGCCGCCGCCCACCTTGGGGGTAAGGTTCAGGAATCCCATGATTTTATGGGAAGCGGAAAATTCATGGAACGTATGGAACCTGCTGTATCCGTCCGTCATGAGCATGCGGGCCCAGTAGTCATAGGCAGGGCTTCCCGGCTCCAGGCGGTCCACCAGGTCCCGGATATCCGTCCGCATGAAAGGCGGCACATACTGCTTCAGGAAGGCAAAACTGGTGCGGCTTTCATACATGACGGGGGAGCGGAAGATGGGAGATTTGATGCGTTCGTAGCTCAATTCCGTCCGCTGGTCCGCCATGTAGAAATTGTTGGGCACGAAACGGTGCAGAAGGGAAAAATCATTGGTATCGTCCGTGCGGGAAAGAAGCACCGTGTTGTCCGGAGAGGAGTTGCGCTGGTAGATCTCCGGGTAGAAGTCACGCAGCATGTACTCGTCGCTCAGCATGTTGACATTGGCTTTCAGACGCCATTCCGTCAGGGCGTTTTCCCGGAGGGACCACATCTGCTGGAGCGCCAGGCGCCACCTGTCGGGGTCCAGGTGTTCACGGTACTCGTCATCGCCCGCGGAAATCTTCGCCCCCCGGTCACGGGTCATGTACACGGACAGGCCCGTCATGTCCGGACATCTCTCCTCCAGCGGCACGTCCCGGATATCCAGGCCGTACGCAAAACCGCGCCGGGTGCGGTAGTCCAGATGCAGGGTACCCAGGTAATCGGCGGAGGGCATGTGGTTTTCCACCCTCCTGTTTCCCAGAAGAAAGCCGTACTCGTTCAGCAGATAAGGCCCCCATATGGACCTGACTCCGGGCATGGGCAGGTATCCCACTTCCGGATTCAGGGAATGGCTGAGATAGGGAAAATAAAAGAAGGGAACGCCGCCGTAATGGAGGGTCAGATTCTTGAAGGAAAACCTGTCTTCCGGGTATACGCGTATCCTGTCCGCGGAAATCCAGGTGAGGGGGTCGCTCACATCTTCCGCGGTAATGGAAGCATCAAACGCTTCCAGATAGGACTGCCCCTTTTCGTCCGTCCTGTACTCAAAGTTGCCGCTGCGCAGAATCATTCCGTCCACCTTCGTCTTCAGGGCGTCGGAAGTGAAGGAATCGCTTTTCCGGTCGTATTCCGCGCTGCCGGCACGCGTCAGGCTGCTGGTATTCGTCCGGCTGTCATGCTGGTAAATGGACAGGTTGCCCTTGAAAAAAACCTTGTCGGCGGCAGCATCCACCTCTGCCCGGTCGGCAAACACTTCCAGCCCGGTGTCCGTAATGATGTGAACCTGCGGAGCGCCTTCAAAAATGAACGTCTTGCGGTCGTGGATATAGCTGAGGGGCCCCTCGTTGGAGATTGTCAGATAGGAAGGCATCTCCGGCATCATGGAACCGGAAAACAGATTTCCGACGCGTTCCGTCCGGTCATCCTTCCCTTCGTCTCCGGCAGGCGGTCCGCCCGGAGCGTTTTCCGCCGCCGTTTCCGCAGCCAAGGGCACACTCAAGGCGATCAGCGCCGCCGCGCCCCATAGCTTTGCGTTCATCCCAATCATGGCTAGTCCACAGAACACTATGAGAAAGGACAAAAGACAAGCCTAATGTCATATTTCTCCGCCAGTGGCCGCCAAATTTTACCGGGTAAGAACGCCGTTGGCAATGATGCCCCAGTCCGCCGTATTCCCGTCTCCGGCGTCATCCACGCGGATTTCCAGCTTTTTCCCGCCTTCCACCGCTACCCGGACCGGCACGGAAGAGCCGTCTTTCAGCACGGGGGATTCAAAAAGCTTTTTCCCATCCAGATAAACGCCAAACCTGACGCTGCCATCGGAGCCGAACGGCAACCCCACATCCGCGTGGAATTCCTTCCAGGCGCCATTCAGATCATAGGCGAAAACCGCCGGGGCATGCGCCAGGATGAAATGTTCCGGACGGCCGATTGTCTTGAAGAATGGAACAGGTCCCAGATCCGACGGGAAGAGGACATCCCACAGAGGAACGGCCCACCCCACCTGCGCTACGGAGGGCTTGCAGTCATTCAGGCTGACGCGGGCAAGGTCCGCCGGGACTCCGGCAGGCGTGAATTCCTGGGAGACGTCCCTGCGTTCCAAGGCGCGCTTCCAGACAGAAAGCCATTCCTTCACCTCCGGCCTGGAGCCATGCCTGCGTTCCACTTCCGCCAAGGCCTTCCCCGCTTCATCCGTGCGGCCGCGCATCCACAGGTTTTGCACATCGCCGAAGTAAACGGACTGTGCCAGTGAAGGCACTTTGGCCCCCTGCTCGTCCAGCCACACGGGCAGCGTGGTCATGCAGCGCGTGCTGTCGCAGTTCAGAACGGCCACGCGCATCTCGATAAAGCCGCCCTTGAACCCGGGCCTGCAAATGGTCAGGTCAAACTCTCCGCTGCCGTTCAAGGCGCCGCCCACGGCATTGGAGTCATAGTCGGAACCGCCGGGCGGGTCCAGATGGGCCACAATCCCGTAAGCCGGGCGGTCAAGCCTGACTTTTCCTTTCAAGCGCAAGCCGTCCTTGACGGGAATGGCCTCCAGCCGTTCAAAGGAACCCGGAACGTACTTGCCGATCATGCGGCCGAAGGAGGCATCCGCGGGAAGGGAGGTTTCCACGCCGTTGAAGAGGGGAACGCTGGCCAGCTTCAAGGCATCTGTCGGCGCCAGGAACGAGCCCTTGCCCTCCTTGCGCAATTCGTTGCCGTACGTATAGTTGCCGGAACCCATCAGTGATTCCCCGGCATCGGGATAATCCCATCCCGTCCCCGTATGGGGAAGGCCGAAGGAGTGCCCCAGTTCATGAGCCGTTCCTCCTATGTAAATGGAGGCATTCTTGCCTTTGGTAACTTTGAAGCGGCCGCCCGTCATCATGGAAGTGTCCAGGAAATTGGCGGGGTCCAGCCCTTCCTGGTCACAGGTCCAGCCAGTACCCTGGTGGCTGAAGCCGCCGCCGTAATAGGGGCCCACACCATCCGGAAGCTGGCAGATGATCAGCACATGCTCTTTTTCAATGTCAATGCCCTTGGAAGCCAGCACCTTCCTGGCGGCTTCACGGGAAACGGGGCCGGAATTCTGCACATTCATCCCGCTCATGGGCTTGTCCACATAAGCGTCATGCACAATCAGGCGCCCCTGGGCGTCCAGGTCCAGCTTGAACGTCAGGGGAGGAAAACCGTTGGCCTGCATCTGGTCCGCATAATAGGCCTGGATATTTTTCAGCAAATGATCATACCGTTCCCGGTACTTGTCCAGGGCCGGCCTGTCCTTGAACGTTACGTAAACCACATGCAGCTTTCTGCCGGACGCGGGTTTTCCCTGATGGTAGACGCTCAGTGTCTTCCAAGCCGCTTTTGCGTTGGCGACATCCCGGGGATTCGCCCTCCAACTCACGGGCAGGCGTGTAAACTCCGCCCCTGCGGGGGCGTCAGACTGAACGGGAGCAGCAGGGGAGACATCTCCGTCCATGCCGCGGGCATTCCATATCCCCGTTCCCAGGGCCAGCAGGAGTACAAAAAAACGTTTAGACATAAAATCCATGAAGTCGTCAGGATATACGCGTGAAACGGAGATGTTTTATCACTGCATCATTCACCAGGCGGTTCATATTCACGGAAAATGAATCATACGCCAGCTCCACGCGGCATGGCCCCGGCTTCAGCACGACCTCCACGGCAGTGGAATAAATGAAGCAGTCCCAGTTGCCAGACCGGGACGTATGGGGAAAGGCCAGCGTGCCCGCCCGCCGCCCGTTCAGATACAGGCTGCGCATGGCGCAGGTATTCCCGTCGGACACGTCATAGGTGCCGTTGGCAAAAAACGCATCCACCCGGTACACGCCCGGACGGTCAATGTTCACGTTGTAAAACAGCGCGTCCGGAGACTTGGTGACGCGGGAGGACCAGACCTCGTCTCCGGCCAGGCCGCAGGGGCGTGTCTCCAGGCGCGAATCCGCGGAAGGATACTCATTGGGTTCATTCAGAAAGGATTCCCTCCCATCCAGAGCAACGGCCATCACCTGGTAATGCGCCTCCCCTTCCGCCGGGGCGGCAATGTAGTAGCAATATTCCGTCTGGGACACGGGAATTCCGTTCCGAAATACACGGTAATAATCCGCGCCGGGAACGGCGGTCCAGGAGATCCCGTGGCGGCTGGCTTTCCATTCGGGGGACGCCAGGCTCCGTTTTACATGCGACAAATTCACTTGCCCGGGATGTTCACCATCCGAGGCCAGTTCCAGTTCCACAGCCTTTCTTCCCTTCCCCCCGGCGGGCAGCACCGGGTCAGCTTCCTGCCCGTTGATCCGGCAGCAGACAATCCGCCTGCCCTGCCCGCTCACCCTGACATCCACCGTCATGCCGCGGTATTCCAGCCCGGACAGCTCGTGCACGCCCGCAAAGGAATCCGGAATGCACGGGCGGAACTCCAGGGAGTCTGGGGAAACGCGAAGTCCGAACAATCCCTTGTAAAAACCTCCCAGCATGCCGGCAATGCTCCAGAGCTGGCTGTCGGAACTGAGCAGGAGTCCCTCGTCCAGCCCAGTTTCCAGAAGAAGGTTCTCCTTGTTGGTGCCGCACAGAAGTGCCGCGCGCACCATGCAGGCCAGCGCCAGGGCCAGCCCGCACTCATTCCCTGTGGCCGCGGCGGCCTGCGCATAATACCCCTCCAGGAACGGCCAGGTGGCCCGGTTGTGGTATGGAGGCACATCTTCCGGCATCTGGGGATGGAAACAGGGAATGCCGTAAACGCAATGGGGCAGTGCTGCCACCATGCGCGCCGCATGGGCGCCATGCGCGTGGCCCAGGAGCACGCAAAGCATATTTCCCAGGCTGTCCACCTTTTCCGACAGAACGGGGTACCCCCGGCCATACAGATACTGTCCGTACAAATCGTTGCCCGGAATGCGGAAAAATTTTTCAACCACTACGGAAAGAGCCGCTCCCTTTCCGTCCCATTCCCGTGCCTTTCCTTCCATCCCCAGCTCCCGGAACATCCGGGCCAGCATTTTCCGGGCCGCGGCGTGCAGAACCATGGTGGAAAGGCAGGAAGAATCCCCGATGTCCGCCGAAGTCATCCAGGCCGGATAACTCTGTTCCCTCCAATCCAGAAAGGAAGACTCTCCTTTCATCAGGCCGCCTGTCATCGTCAGCACCTTTTCATCCTTCAGACAGGTTTTTTCCAGCACGCGGGACGCCCGGAGCAGCCAGTCCCCGTCCCCCGTCAGGCAATACGCCTCCCACGCGGCGATGCACCACACCACCCGGTCTGAAGAAATGGGCCAGGAACCGCCCGTTCCGGTATCCTGCTCCACCTCCCCGTTCCGCACGCGGGCCTGCAGGCTTTTCATGCAGGCCCGGACATTCCACATTCCCAGCCCCAGATGCGTGGCATAGGCGATGTCCCTGGTCCATACCGAGGGCCAGTTGGCTCCGGTACGGAAGGTGCCTTCTTCATTGAGCAGGGCTCCTGCCTCGTTCAAGGCGAGGCAGTAGGCCTTGTTCAGAACCTCAAATCCGCTGCGGTAGCGCGGGCCGTATTCCGTCTCCGGCACAATGCGCCATTCGGAATACCGGCCATTCTTCATCGTCCTCACCCGGCCATCCTTTTCCACTTGCGCCCAATGGAAGTCATCCTGGTTCAAGCGGCTTCCGGTCAGCGTAAACGCTTCTCCCCTGTATAATATGCGGTCCTGGTCCATAAATGAAACGGCATTCGGGTCTATCACCCTGTCTATAACATGAAAATCAATTCCTGTCCCGCTGAAAATGAGGCTTATGGAGTTCTGCACGCAATAAAAAACCGGGCTCCCGCCAGGGAACCCGGTTTACAAAACACAAATCAACGTTTAGTGCTGCAACAGAGAAGTAACGGCGTCGCGTTCCTCCTTCAGTTCATTGACAGTGACGTCAATCTTTTCCTGGGAGAACGCATCGATCGGAAGGCCCTGCACGATTTCCCAGCCGCCGTCCTTGGTGGTGCGGATCGGGAAGGAGCAGATGATGCCCTTTTCAATGCCATAGGAACCGTCGGAACAGACGGCCACGGAATACCAGTCGCCTTCGGGCGTCTGGGTAGCCAGGCTGCGCACGGTATCTACGGCGGCGGAAGCGGCGGAAGCGGCGGAGGAAGCTCCGCGAGCCTTGATGATGGCGGCGCCGCGCTGCTGGACGGTGGTGATGAAGTCGCCCTTGAGCCATTCCGTATCCTTGATGACTTCCGTCACCGGCTTGCCGCCGATCTTGGCATTCGTGAAATCCGGATACTGGGTGGAGGAGTGGTTGCCCCAAATGGCCACGTTGGTCACTTCCGTCACATGAACCCCAGCCTTTTCAGCAAGCTGGCTTTTGGCGCGGTTTTCATCCAGGCGGGTCATGGCGAAGAAACGGTCGGACGGAACGCCGCTGGCGTTATGCATGGCGATCAGGGCGTTCGTATTGCACGGGTTGCCGACGACCAGCACGCGCACATCCTTGGCGGCGCTGCGGGCGATGGCCTGTCCCTGGCCGATGAACACCTTGCCGTTGATATCCAGCAGGTCCTTGCGTTCCATACCGGCCTTGCGGGGTACGGAACCTACCAGAAGGCACCAGTTGGCGCCGGCGAACGCTTCATCCGGATCACTGGTGGGGACGATCTCGTTGAGAAGCGGGAACGCGGCATCACGCAATTCCATCACAACGCCTTCCAGGGCATTCATGGCCGGCGGAATTTCCAGCAGGCGCAGATTGATGGGCTGATCCGGTCCCAGCATGCTGCCGGAGGCAATGCGGAACAGCAGGGAATAGGCAATTTGTCCGGCGGCTCCTGTAACGGTAACGGTGATAGGTGTTTTCATAACTTAAACTAAAAATGGACAGATTTGCTCTGTCTGGCCGCAGGTATAACACAACCGGAGAGGGTGCTCAATCAGTAACTTTTTATGTTGGCAAAAAAAAGCATTCCTCATTATGCTTGAATATGCCCTTGCACGCATTTATTCTTTTTTTACTAATTTTTTACTTTCATCATGAATTTAACCATTATCGGAAGCGGATATGTTGGACTGACTACGGGGACCTGCTTCGCGGAAATGGGCCACCATGTCATCTGCGTAGACAATAACAGGGAAAAAATAAGGACGCTGCAATCCGGGTCCATTCCCATTTACGAGCCCAAACTGGAAGACCTCATCAGGAAAAACGTGGCCGTGGGGCGGCTGGAATTCTCCCCGGACATCGCTTCATCCATCCCGCAAAGCGACGTCATCTTCATCGCCGTACCCACGCCGCCCAATACGGACGGCTCCGTGGACCTGACCTACATTGAAAAAGTGGCGCGGGAAATCGCCGAAGTCCTGAAGCCGGAAATGGGCTACAAGGTCATCGTGGACAAATCAACCGTACCCGTCAAAACAGGGGAAAAAGTCAGGCAGACCATTCAGCGCTACGCGGGGACGGACGTTCAATTCGACATCGTCTCCAATCCGGAATTCCTGCGGGAAGGCTGCGCCGTGAACGACCTTCTCCATCCGGACCGCATCGTCATCGGGGCCAATTCCGAACGAGCCATGAATGTCATCAAACGCGTTTACCAGCCCATCCATGCCCCCATTCTGGAAACGGACGTCAATTCCGCGGAACTCATCAAGCATGCGGCCAACTCTTTCCTGGCCCTGAAAATTTCCTACATCAACGCCGTGGCCAAGGTATGTGAAAAAACCGGGGCGGACGTGGAGCTCGTCGCGGAAGGCATCGGGATGGACAAGCGCATCTCCCGCCACTTCCTCAATGCGGGACTGGGCTACGGCGGATCCTGTTTCCCGAAGGATGTGAAAGCCTTCATCAACATCAGCCGTACGCTGGGCATTCCCTTCACCCTGCTGGAGGAAGTGGAACGCATCAACGACTCCCAGCACACGCACTTCCTGGATCAAATCAGGGACCGCCTCTGGGTGCTCAAAGACAAGAAAATAGCCGTATGGGGCCTGGCCTTTAAACAGAACACGGACGATATACGCGAATCCATCTCCCTCAAGCTGTGTGAAAAACTCCGCAAAGAAGGGGCCATCGTCACCGCTACGGACCCCAAAGCCATCGGCACGGCACGTTCCAGACTGGAGGAACTGGGCATCACTCCGGTGGAGGATATGTACGAATGCGCACGAGACGCGGAAGTGCTGATCATCGCCACGGAATGGAGCGACTACGCCAATGCGGACCTGCAAAAACTGGCGGAAGTCATGCGCAACCGCATCATCTTTGACGGAAGGAACATCCTGTCCCCAGCCAATATAACAGCCGTGGGATTTGAATACCACTCCGTGGGCCGTCCTTTCATAGAAGAAGCCTGATTCCGCCGCAACCGGCGCAGGCGCCTGGACAAGCAATTTAAAAAAGACCCCAGAGCGTTGATCCGCTCCGGGGTCTTCCATCATTAATGCGCTATCCTGCCAATTCTTTAAAACTCAAACTGAAGACCCGCGCGCAGATAAAACCCGGGATCATAATGGCGTTTCTCCAGTTCATGATTCCCGTTGCTGGTCTTGAGCGTGCCGGAATTCCCGAAAGAAAAGCCTACGTCCGTCATCAGCCTGGGACGCACGCTTCCCCAGCGGCCCAAACCGATATTGGCCCCCACTCCGGCAATGCCGGAAATCCACTCGAACTGCCGCACGCGGCGGTCATGATGGATTGTCCAGGTACCGGACACGATGGAAACGAAAGGCCCCCACGTCAGCCCTTCTCCCACCTTCTTGGTGTAGGAAAGGCGCGCGCCTTCAAGCTGAAGGCTCCAGTTGTTGCCCGCCTTCCACTTGAACTGAAACACGGGGAGGAGGGGAGCTTCCCCAAGCTGGGGGTAGTAACCGATGCCGATGCCGTAGCTGAACCGATCATTCAAAGGCCCGGCAATCATGGCATGGCCGCCGAAAAAGATATTGTTATGCGTCCAGGTATCAAAATCCGTGGAAATCTCCGGCGTCAAGCCAAACACCAGGCGCGTCTTCCCTGAAATAACGCAGGAGGCATTCATGTTCAGCCAGATCGTGTACAAGCGGTCCACATCCATTTCATCCGCCCCCTGCCCGTTGAACCAGGTCATCCGCAGGGCCGCTATTGCGGAAAAATCCCAGGAACCGCTGGACATGCGGCACAGGTTCACGTCCGTCAACCAGTTCTGGATATTTACATGGCCATGCCCGTTTCGGGAATCCATCGGCCCCAGCAGCTCGAAAAAAGACTGGGTGGGAAAAATGGATCTGGTGGAAGAAGATTCCGACACTGGAGCCGGAGCGCTGTGGTAGCTTCCGGAATAAGACTCGGCGTAATAGGCGGAATCATAGCCATCGGAAGAATCGGAATCCGGGTAGGGGAGAGTTTCAGCCTGGGCTGCAAGGGACATGCCGGCCACAAGAGAGAGACTCGACAAAAATCGAATGGACATGACGGGAAAATATATGCGCGCGTGCAAGCGGTCAATCAAAAGATATACAAATGACTAATTAATTGATCCCCCCTGTCTGAACAGCAACGCAACCATCATCATTACGGCGACGAGAAACAGGTACCAGCGGGCAACTTTACTGTTCCGGATACACGCCCCCGCACACACAAGAGACACGACAAAACAAACCACCGCCACCAGGAGCATTCCCCGCCCCAGCATGGGAAAATCCAGCGCCCCTGCCCCCGCCGCGAGAAGCGTCCCCGCCACATACCCGGCAAACGACCACCTTAACCCCGCCAGCCAGGAAAAGAAGGCTGTTTTCCGTTGGCTCCGCTTCATATAGCTACTGTGCGAGCCTCCTTGCGAATCTCAAGCAAAAAATTCGGAATCCTGATGGCATCAACGGAGAAATACCAGCTGAAAACCACAAAACAAGAATACTAAAGAGTGGAACAAGTTGTCTTCATTCTTTTTGCCGTTTCCTTTCCTCGTGCCAACGGATGTTGGATACTTCCCTGGCTCTGCGGTCGCGTTGCGTAATAGAATAGTTAAATTCCTCTAATTTCCTTTGAGCCAGATCAAGATCATAAACCGCCGGCGCTTTTCCATGCAGGATAAGACATAGTGTTTTCAGAACAGGCAGCATTTCACCAACTGAAGCATATCTTGTTTTTACCGTTTCAGGGGTAACAAAAGTAGCAGGATCTGTAAATCCCTTGAATGCCAATCCCGCATTTTTATAAGTAAAACAAAGAACATCGTCACCTTTGGTCATAACCCAACAATCGTTACTCAATACTATTTCCTTATAAAGGGAAGGCATAGTCCAATAATTAAACGAAACCCACTCAAAAATGACCATATCAGTTCGTACACCGAAAATGCTTTTGGAATATCGGATATCCAGTGAACTATTTATACGACCCTTTTGATCGCAATAGAGGACAGTATTTCCCTCATCAGCAGTAAGAAAGAAAATTCCATTCTCCACTTTTAATCCATTGAGGATTTTTTTGAGATCAGGAGCCTTCTCCATGAGCTTCTTGCTTCCAAAATGAAATTCCGTATTTTTTAATCTACTCAATCCCTGCAATCTGATACTCTGAATAGCAGAACGTGTTGATGCATTTTCCTCCGGGACTACTACCATAGGCTCCAGAGCGAAAGACAAAGCAGAAGCATATGACAGCACAATTAATTTTGCGAATATTTTTTTTATTTTAATCATGGGATAATTGGTGCAATTGCCGTTGGGACAATTATATCGTTCCTATTACGACATAAAGATTATATTTGTCAACAATAATTATTAGATCAATAATAAAAAATTCATAGACATATTTAATATTAAAAAATGTGAGAAAATAAATTAATATTAAATCCAACGTACGCATAATTGATAAATTCAGATTAACTCCGTATAAAGCTTTATTATCCTTACCCCCTGCTATTAAAAATAGATCTTCCACTTTTTTCTCAAAACTACAATCTGCATCAACGCTTACGGAAGCCGGGGGTTTCCAAAGTATTTTGCTGCTTCCTGTTTTATATCATCTTCCCATCCTATCTTGTCAAAAGTGAAAGAAGCAATATTCCTGTTGCTAACATAGAGGAATTTTGATCGAACCCTATCCAGCAGCATTTCCTATTGCTGCTCCAAAGCCTTAATCCGTGTTTTTTCTTGCCGTTGTTCATATCTCTAGCGACTCAAGCAATCGTTCATAACGAGAGTCCAGTCCATGCCTTTCGAGTATCTTTTGAATGGTTGGTTTAGAACAACTTTTAGCTTCCAGTTGAAGAAGATGCCCAATATATCCGCATCCTTTGGTGAGATATTGGACACTAAGTTCCAAGATTCGTCGTTCAACTTACTTGGGGAGTTGTTTGACGGTGGCTTTTATGGATGGGAGGCAGGCCTCGAAACCCTTCAAATCCGAGGGTTTGGAATCTACGCTTATACTCGTAGAAGCGTGTTCTTGAGATGCCCCGCTCCTGGCAGACTTTGGTGACATTGCCCAGCATTTGAACCAGTTGGAGCGCTTCAAGGCGCTCCCGCATGATTTTCGGTTCTACTTTAAAATCGGTGAATGAGTACTATCAAGACTAAAACAACAGAAAGAAGAACCCCGAAAGACAACGCCTGCTGCCCAAAAAACGTTCCAGTGAGCAATACAGACTAGCCATTGCTCGTAAGTTTAGCCTCTCTTCAAGCACGGTGGAGCGCATCATCCATGAACGCTTCCCTATCAAAATCAAGCAAGCCTTAAATTATCGTAATTTCGAGAACTACCTCCGCGTGCGGGGGGGGGGGGGGCCGTTATGAGCAGTCTCTCCAAAATCACGCTTCCCTCCAATTTTGGGTTGACCCATCAACCGCAAGAATAATCTATTTTACGGACAACCAATGAGAAATAACTCTAAAAACAAAAACCCGTAAATCATTTGATTTACAGGTTTTGAAATGGTCGGGAAGACAGGATTCGAACCTGCGACATCCTGCTCCCAAAGCAGGCGCTCCACCAGGCTGAGCTACTTCCCGAATAAAAAGGTGGGATTAAAAAGAATTGGGATAAAAATGGTGGCTCGGGACGGGATCGAACCGCCGACACGGGGATTTTCAATCCCCTGCTCTACCGACTGAGCTACCGAGCCACTTGCTTGCACGAGGAACGTGCTTGCGGGGCGCAATCTATCACTGCCCTTTCAGGATTGCAACAACAAAATACCATTTTTTCATTTTCTAGGCTTCATGTCCGGCACGAGACGGGAAAAACATTTTCCAATCCCCCTGTCCCCTTTTGCATCTCCGCCGACCCGTCAGGAGGAAGCCTGTGCCAGCAGCCCGCTCAGCACCATCGGAAAGATCAGCGCAACCCAGGACAAGGTGTGCAGCATCAGAGGAGGCATGTTTTTTTTCAATCTGTCCAGTACAAACATGAAGGCGCCCGCCATGGCCAGGCCGTAATAAATCCAGGCATCAGCTGTGTATTCCTGCGCTGCGGCGGCCAGACAGAAAACCACGTAGATCACGATAACGCCCATCCAGACGAGAGCTACCATGTCGCGGGCAACGGAATCCTCCCCCTCTTTTTCCCGCTCTTCCTCGTTCCATCTTTCCCGGCTGAACATGCCCAGCACCACCAGAGCCGCGAGATACCAGGTGGACGTAGAAAGCTGGGAGCCCCAGCCGCCGCCCAGGCTACCGTAAAAATAGGCGGGAATGCCGGCGCCGGTAGCAAAGGCTACGGAGGCAAAGAAAGCCCCCAGGCCGAATCCCGGGGATATCCCTCCCCTCCGGTAAGGATTGGTGGAAAAGAACAGGAAAAGGATGCTGAATACGCCTGGAAGCAGGGCAAATTCAAAGATCACGACACCCAGCTGGAAAAACATGATCCACAATCCCGTCACGGCGGCCACCGCGATCAGCAGGCAGATGACGAAGCAGTGCCTTCTGGCGAACATCAGGCATTCATCCGTATGAACGGCGGGATCACCGCGGAAGACTTTAAGCACCCTGTCCAGCATGTTGACGCACCAGACGGCCACGAATAGGAACTGGTACAGCCAGGGAGAAGAAACAACCACCAGATGGGACTGGCTGACGGCAAAAGCCCAGGCCATGGCGGCACAAGGGATTTCCAGCCCCATCAGGGAAAACCACGCCCACCAGGGAGGCCTCTTCAAGAATTGTTCCATTTTTTGCAACATCATCCCGATAACAAGGCTCGTATCAAGCTCCGGCACCGTCATCGCCAAAGTTCCATTTTTTTCAAAGGCACGCTTGACATGGAGGTTAAGGTCCCTATACTTGTGCTCCCTTGCGTTGGAAACGCAATACATGATCATGAAGAAAGATATCCATCCCCAGTACAATCCGGTTGTCTTTGTCGACATCTCCACCGGCCGCCGTTTCGTGACCCGTTCCACCACCCGTTCCCCGAAGACGGAAGTTATCGACGGGGTTGAGCATTTCGTGATTTCCTGCGGTATCACCTCCGATTCCCACCCGTTCTTCACCGGCAAGAACCAGTTTGTGGACACCGAAGGCCGCATCGACAAGTTCCAAAAGCGTTTCGGCTCCGTCCGCCGCAGCGGCGGCAAGCCCAAGCTCAACAAGTAAGAGCCGCTTCATTTCCATTTTCCCGCCCCGTTTTCTTCCCGGAAAACGGGGTTTTTCATTTGCAGGCTTCTCATTGCCCCGCTTTTCTGCTTCATTGGACTTATCATGTCGCTGACCCCGGACCATTTTGACAGCCAGTCTGCGGAACTCCTCCGTTCCGGCCGTCCCGTGCTGGCTGGCATCAGCGGCGGCCGGGATTCCATGACCCTGCTTTCCCTGCTTTCCGGAATGGAAGGGTGCCGCGTCATTGCCTGCCATGTGCATCACGGCCTGCGCCTGGAGGCGGATGAAGAAGCGCAGTTCGTCCGGGAGTATGCCGCATCCACGGGCGTTCCATGCGTTTGGAGGCGGGCGGACGTGGCCGGCATGGCCCGCGTCCAGGGCATTTCCACGGAGGAAGCGGCCCGGAAAACACGGCAGAACCTGTTTCTGGAATGGGCCGCGGAATATCCCGGGGCGCTCGTAGCTCTGGCGCATCACCGCAACGACCAGCAGGAAACGGCCCTGCTCCATTTGTGCCGCGGGGCATCCGGCATTCACGGCATGTCCCCCGTATCCATCTGGGAAAACGGGCTGACTGTCGTACGCCCTCTGCTGAATTTTTCCAGAAAGGAAATCACCGCCTATCTGGAGGAGAAAAACATTCCGTGGAGGGAAGACGCCAGCAACCAGTCCACCGAATACACGAGAAACGCCCTGCGCCACCACATCATCCCCCATTTGGACAAAATATTCCGCAGGGACACCAGCCTTTCCTTTTCACGCGCCTGCCGGATTGAGAACCAAATCCGCACCGCCCTGGCCCAGGCTCTGGAAGCCATGGACCTGACCGACCCCCAGGGGCGGCTGTACCTTCCCGGCGTCAACAGCCTTCCGCAGGAGTTGAAGCAATGCGCCGTGCATCATTACCTCCGGCAACAGTCCATACCGGACCTGACAGAAGCCGCCGTGCTCCGGGTCATGAAGATTCTGGATGCCGGAGGCCCTTCCCGTACATCCCTGCCCGGCGGAAAGATAGCCGTGCGCAAGGAAAAGCGGCTGTTTGTCAAAGACGCACCGCCGCAGATCAATAAAGGGGAGCCACGCCCTGCGGATACAACAGGTGGAATTTGATGGCTTCATTGCCCACCACCAGCGCGGTGCCGAACATTCTGTCTTCATCCGTCAAACGCGGAAGCTGGGCGATCGGAAAAAGAAGCCCCCCCAGAATCAGGCCGTAGTTGCACACGGAGGGCATCATGCAAATCAGTTTTTTGGAGATATCCGCCGCATCCAGTGTGGGAAACACCCACACGTCGCTGGGCTGGAGCAGGGAGGTGCGGTGCACGCGCACACTGTAGGAGTCCGGAGACAGGGCAGCATCAATCTGAATTTCACCTTCCACGGTGATCTCATTGTCCAGACATTCCTTTTCCACAACGCTCCGGGCCAATGCCGTGGCGGCACGGGTACGGTCCGCAGCCAGTTCCGGAACGGAACCGTCCGTTGAAGCGCTCAACATGGCCACGCGGACACTTTTGCCCAGCATGTGCCGGGCCATTTTGGCCGTTTCCACGGCAAAGTAGGCCATGTTCTCCACCGTGGGATCAGCGGTCACGCCCGTATCCGCCAGGAAGTAAATGCCCCGGCCTCCAAATTTTTCAGCAAATTCCGGAACCATAACGATGGAGATGGCAAACAGGGGCTTCGTGGGCACGGGGTCCTGCCGGTATTTGTTCACGGCGCGGAATACGGAAGCCACTCTTTTCATGTTCCCGGCCACAATGGCGTCCGCCTGGCCGTAAAGCACCATCATGGCGGCAAAGTGCACCGGTTCGGAGACAATTTCCCGGGTATTCATGGGCAGGCCGTTCCCGAACATCTGTTCCGCCCGTTCATAACGGTCACAGAACATTTGAAGATCAGAGCTTTTTTCCGGTTCAATGATGCGTACGAATTTCAGGGAAATTCCATTCATTTCCGCCATGCGCCGGATAATTTCCTTCCGGCCCAGCAAAATGGGAACACCAGCCTGTTCGTTCACGAAACGTTCGGAAACACGCAACACACGCACATCCTCCCCTTCCGGGAAAACGATGCGCTTGGGGTGCCGCTTCAGGTTGTCCAGCAGCGGCCCAGTGAAGTCATTCAACGGAGAAAAACCTTGCCAATCACTCATAATGTCACGTGTCCTATTCAATGGGACTCTAAAAAAACCTGTCCATAAAAGCAACTCATAAAGTCAAAGACCGCAAATAATCGGAAAAAACCGTTCTTCGGATTGAATCAGGCATGCCGCCATGCTAGCATGTGCCTTCCTCTTCATGTATTGCGATTACCATACACATACGCCCCTGTGCCTGCACGCCTCCGGTACGCCGCAGGAATATGTGCAGTCAGCCGTTCGCGCCGGACTGCGGGAATACGGCATTTCTGACCACGCCCCTATGCAGGAGGAGCCGTTTGACGACTGGCGCATGAAGCAGGCGGACATGGGAGCCTATCTGGACTGGATCAGGGAGGCTACGGAACTCGCCGCCCCGCACGGGCTGGCGGTGAAGGCCGGACTGGAATGCGAATGGTTCCCGGGCATTGAGCCCTGGACGGATCACCTGCAAAGCCTGTATGCCTGGGATTACCTGATCGGTTCCGTCCATTATCTTGGAGAAAAGGAGGAATTCGACAACCCCTACAAGATGGATTTCTGGAACACGACGGATGTGGAGGATGCCTGGGAACAATACTGGAAACGCTTCCGGGACATGGCAGCCTCAGGCTTGTTCCAAATCATGGGCCATGCGGACCTGATCAAGAAGTTCGGCTTCCGGCCCGGCGGAGACCTGCGCCGCTATTATGAACCAGCCCTGGAAGCCATAAGCCGGTCCGGCGCCTGTCTGGAGATCAATACAGCCGGATGGCACAACAAGTGCGCCGAACAGTATCCGGACGAACTTTTCCTGCGGCTGGCGGCAGAAATGGATATTCCCCTGACCATCAGTTCGGACGCCCATGCTCCGGAAAACATCGGCCGGGATTTTGACCGCGCCGCGGAACTGGCGCGCCGGGCCGGGTTCAGGCAACTCGCCTCTTTCGATTCAGGGAGTATGCTGCTGCATCCTCTGAATTGATGCAGCATAAATCAAGGCCGCCCTTTCCCGCCTGGGCGGCAACCTGTCGTGTCACCTTCCAATCGTGGTCCCGTAAGGCGACTGTATCGGGCGCACGGGAGGAGGAACGGGCTGGGGCCTGGGCGGTGGGGGAGGAGGATTGGGCCGGATAATGACAGGCGGCGGATAGTTCCAGGGCCTGACGATGGGTGTGACCACGACGCGCTCCGTTTTTGGCTGACTGGCTACCTCACGGATTTCACCCTGCAACTGGTTGACCTGCTTGTTCAAGTCCGTGATTTTTTTCTGGGTGCCGTCTTTCAGGGCCAGGTATTTCTTTTCCAGATCCTTCCAATACAGCTCGGCATCTTCCCTTTTTTTACGAATGGAACTGATCTGGTCCTGGTAGGTTCTAGCCCTGGCGCGGAAGACTTTGGCATCCTGCGGCAGCCCTACCCGGTCCGCTTCCTGCGCATTCCACTGGAGGGCGATGACTTCGGCCTCTACACGGGAAAGATCCCCCATCAGAAGGAACATGCGGACAACGTCCTCCCCCTCCAGGTAGCGTGGATGGCGTTCCGCTTCCGAGAGGGATTCACGGAATTTCCTGGCCTCTTCCTCAGCCGCTTTTTTGACCGCTTCCGCCTTTTGCCTGCGGATGGCTTCCTCGCTCCGTCGCTTTTCCAGCCGTGCGGCCACCTCATCCGGCGTCATCCCGTAAGCCTTCTGCTGTTCGTCCGTCAGCTCCTGGTAGGGGACTTTCGCCACGCCATCCGTATATTGGACGCTGACGAAGTCATCCCCGGAAGATACCACGCTGGCATCTTTCAGAACCCTGCCGGACCGCAAGGCCATATTATCTGCCAGGGAGGCGGGCAGCAGGACACACAGAACTAGTAGACAGACTCCAGGTTTCATACAATTCAACGGTTCTACCTAGATAAGAGGCGCCAGAAAAGAAATTTATTCAAAAAAAGATGACCAGATGTTATTGCTGGCACGTCGCCCCCCTTTTCGTTAGAGTTTTGTGAAGCATTTACACGTTTATGAATTCACATTCGTCATCCTGGAGTCCTTTACCCCCACTTCCCGATCCGGAAGGGTTTGCCGGCATGTATGCGGGAACCCACGGAAATATTCTTATTTGTGCAGGCGGAACGAATTTCCCCGGCAAGCCCATGCTGGAGGGAGGCGTCAAAACCTGGACGGACCGTGTTTTCACCCTGGAGCCGGGAAGCCCTGCGTGGCGGGAAGCTGGCGTACTGCCTTCGCCGTATGCCTACGGAGCGTCCGCCAGCCTGGAAGACGGCCTGTTGTGCATCGGCGGATGCGACCAGAAAGGCCACCGCAGGGATGTTTACCTGCTGGGAGTTTCCGACGGGACCTTGATCGTCTCCGCTTTTCCCTCCCTCCCAGTCGCGCTGGCCTACACGGCGGCAGCCGTGCTGGACGGCAAAGTGTACCTTACGGGCGGCTGTGAATACTCCGGAGAGCAGGACTGCACCAACCGGATGTTCATGCTGGATTCCGCGAATCCCGGCCAAGGCTGGCAGGAACTTCCCGCACTGCCCGGGAGAGGCCGCTTCCTGCACCAAATGGCTTCGGTTAACGGTGTTCTGTACGTCCTGGGCGGCATCGGCCTGAAAGAAGAGAACGGCCGCCAGGTCCGGGAACTACTGACGGAGGCATGGAGCTTCACCCCTTCCGGCGGATGGACGCGGCAACCGGACATGCCTTATGCCATTGCAGCCGCGCCCACTCCGGCCCCAGTCTCCCGGAGCGGGGTCATCTACCTGCTGGCCGGGGACGACGGCTCTGGCAGGAAATACACGCCGCAGACCAATCCCGGCTTCAACAACCAGTCCCTGTGCCTGGACACGGCAACGGCGGAATGGCACGACGGAGGCCCTATCGGAGCACCGCGGGCGGTGCTTCCCTGCTGCGCCTGGGAAGGCCGCTTCATCGCGGTCAACGGCGAACTTAAGCCCGGCAGACGCTCCCCCGAAGTCTGGAGCATTTCCCTTTCCTGATTTTTCCAGCACCAACAACAAATCATATGACGCACTCCTCACATTACCTGGATCGGTTCACCAAGACATGGTGCGCGGTCCTCGCCTGCCTGATGCTGACGGCTGTCCCGACCGCCCACGCATCCTTTTCCGTGGATGTCCATTCCGCCGGCAGCATTCCTGACCTGCCCGATCCCGTGGGGCGCGCTGGCATGATTGCCGGGACCGTGACGGAAAAAGACGGCTCCCAGTCCATCATTGCCGCAGGAGGGGCCAATTTCCCGAATGCCGCTCCCGGAGCCGCCACGCCGGAGGAACGCGGCCCGAAGGCGTACCACCGGGATATTTTCAAACTCACCAACGGACAATGGAACAAAGTCGGCAGCCTGCCCGTTCCGCTGGGTTACGCGGCATGCGCCAGCGTCGGCAAGGGCGTGGTGCTGGCCGGCGGCCACAATGAAGAGGGCATTTGGCAAGGCACCCTGCTGATCAAGGCGGACGGGTCCGTGGAAAAGCTTCCTTCCCTTCCCCGCCCCGTGACGGAAGCCGCTTTCGTCGGTTCGGGAGACAAGTTCTATGTCATCGGCGGACGGGACCGGGACGAACCGGAAGCGGCCCTGAATACCGTGTACGTGCTGGACACATCCCCTGAAACGGCCAGCATGGAGTGGAAGACTCTGCCTCCGTTCCAAGGTCCGGGGCGCATTCTTGCCACCGCCGCCTTTTCCGACAGCACTCTCTTCCTGGTGGGGGGATGTTCCCTTTCCAAAAATGCCGCAGGAGAAACGGAGAGGACCTACCTTTCCGACCTGATCGACTACGATCTAGGCTCCACGAACCCCGCCGAGTGGGGGCGCATGAAGAAGGAGCGCACCGGTCCCGGAACGCCTGTAGCGGCAGCGGCCGGCCCCGCCCCCGTCAAGGAGAACACCATCATCCTGATTGGCGGGGACAAGCGCGGTAACTCCCCGGACCCGTCCAGGCCCGTGATGCAGTCCAGGGACATCCTGGCCTATGACATTGTAAAGGATGAATGGAGCCGCCTGGGGGAATGGCCCGCAGGCATCGCCACGGCCCCTGCTGTCACACGAGGCAATGAGATCATCACCATCAGCGGAGAAACCGCTCCCGGCGTACGTACTCCCGTGAACGCGTCCGCAACCGCGGGATACCATTTTGAGATGAGCACGGTGGACTATGCCGTTCTCATCCTCACGGTCATCGTCCTGGCCATCATCATCATTTCCGCCGTGCGCAACGGCGTCAGGAACGTCTCCGCCGTCACGGATCCGAACACCAGGCCCGGTCTGTGGGCCTGGGTGGCCGTCATCGTGCTGTGGTTCGTCGTGATGCTGAACTACTTTGACCGCCAGCTTCTTTCCGCCCTGCATGAACCCATTGTACGGGACATTCCCCAGACGGAGGCCCAGTTCGGCATGGTTACCTCCGTCTTCCTGCTGATTTACGCGCTGCTCAGCCCGGTAGGCGGATTTCTGGCGGACCGCTACAGCCGCCGCCTGATGATTCTCTGTTCCCTGGTTGTCTGGTCCGTAGTTACCTGGTGGACCGGGCACGCGGAGGATTATACCTCCCTGCTCATCGCCCGCGGGGCCATGGGCATCAGTGAGGCCTTCTACATTCCCGCCGCGCTGGCCCTGATCACGGACTACCACCGCGGCAGCACACGCTCCATCGCCACGGGCCTGCACATGAGCGGGATTTACGTGGGCATGGCCATCGCCGGATTCGGCGCTACCATGGCTTCCTGGACGGGCTGGCGCATGACCTTTGCCCTGTTCGGTCTGATCGGCGTGGCTTACGCCATCGTCCTGATCCTGTTCCTGAAAGACCCCGGCAAGGCGCCCGCGGACACGGCCCTTGCCCGGAAGAAGGACAAGCCCGGGGAAGAAACCGTATTGATCAATGTGGACAACGACGAACAGACAGTAAAGCTTCCCGCGTCCAAGCTTTCCACAGGTGCCGTCCTTTCCAGCCTGCTGAGCGGACGCCCCATGTGGATGCTGCTTTGCGTGGTAGCCTTTGCGGGAGCGGGCAACTGGTTCCTGCTGACGTGGTACCCCACCCTGCTGCATGACCAGTACCACCTTTCCTCCGCGGAGGCTGGCCCCGCCGCCACGCTCTGGAGTTCCATTGCCAAATACATCGCGGTGCTGGGAGGCGCCATTCTTGCGGATATGTGGTACAGGCGCAATACCCGCGCACGCGCGCTGGTACCGGGCATTGCCTTCAGCATATCCGGCCCGCTGGTCGTCCTGGCGCTGCTGCCCGGTATCTTCGGCTGGGACATTGCGGTCCCTCTGGTGCTCATGCTCGGTTTGGTGGCCACGCAGGGGCTGGCGCAAGGATCGCTGGACGCCACCCTCATGCCTGTGTTACGCTCCCATATTGACGAGCGTTACTCTGCCACCGGCTATGGTCTCCTGAACCTTACCTCCGCCGGGGTGGGCGCGCTCATCTCCTTCTTCGGCGGCTGGTTCAAGGACCAGGGTATCCCCCTGACCACGACCTTGGCCGCTGCCGGATGCCTCATGCTGTTCTGCGGACTTCTGCTCCTGATGCTGCCGAGGCCCAGGCACTGACACACCAGACTCACCACCCAGACTATCCCAATGAAGACACCTGCACGCAACTGCCTGACTGCGGGGGCCCTGTGTTTCCTGTCCCTGCTTTCCCCGGCGGAAGGCCGCACCTGGACCAACACCCAGGGAAAAACCCTGGAGGCCGAATTCGTCAAACTGGACGGCCAGAAGGCAGTGCTGACCCGCGCCGGAGGCCAGACGGTAACCATTCCCCTGAACCAGCTTTCCGAGGCGGACCGGAACTTCATCGCGGAACAGGGAACGGGAGCTCCCCCCTCCAACCCAGCAGACAATTACAAGCAGCCCTGGCCCAGAACCGTCAAATGCCCGGACAATTTCAAGGTGGAAACCATCAAGGAGGAAAAAGGGGAATATATTTACGAGACACCCCATTTCCGCTTTATTTGCGACGCCAAGCTGGGCGCAGGCATGATCAAGCGGCTGGGCCTCCTGTTTGAAGCCACCCACCTGGCCAACAAAACGCTGCCCATCGGCAACATTCCGCCCCATGACGATTCCGCCAAATTCCCGGCCTACCTGTACGAAAAGTTCAGCACCTATCTGGAAAACGGGGGGCTCGAAGGAACGGCGGGCATTTTCCTGGGAACCACGCGGCCGGGGGACCGGGGCAGAATTCTGGTGCCTTTCCAGTCACTGGGTGTCAAGCCCATGGGGAGCACCTACATCATTGACCGGGACAAGGATTCCACCACCCTCATTCACGAACTGACGCACCAGCTCATGTCTCCGCAGGCCAAGCAGGCCAGCTGGTTCTGCGAGGGGGCCGCGGAATATGTGGCCATGACGCCCTATGCCGGGGGCCGCTTCAACTTCGGCGCCAACCGCTCCCACATCGTTTCCCGCGTTACGGAGTACGGCAAGAAAAACACGGGGGGCCGCGCCCTGGGGGACGATTTTGAGGCTCCCGGCCTGGAGGCCTTCATGAACATGCCCTACACCCAGTTCACGAGTGAAAACGCCAATCTTCACTACGGCCTGGCCGCACTGATGGCCTATTACTTCTACCACATGGATGGAAAAGGGGACGCCCAGCGCATCAAGAATTATATGAAGGCCATTCAGTCCGGCACCAGTGAAAAGGAGGCGCAGAAACTCCTTCTGGACGGCAGGACCTACGAGGAACTGGCCAAGGAGATCGAGCAAAAATGGCGTAAGGCGGGCGTCAAGATCCGCTTCCGCGCCTCTTCCTGATCACTTTCTTTCCATACAATCTGCCTGTTCCCTGTCGGGAACGGGGAACACACGTGCCCTGAAAAACCGTTGACATGGCGGGGAAAGGCGGCAAACTCCCCTCAACAGGGGCTTTCAGACACGCATGGCAGAAAACGCTTCCATATCTTCCCTGCTGGACAGGGTGGCCCGCACCGCCCCCTTCCACAGGGAACTCGCGAAGCTGGGCACGGAGGAACAGGCCGTTTTCGACCACACCGCGTTGCCCGGCGTGCCGTTTGTTGCGGTCCTGTGCATCAACAGCGTTCCGGACACGTGCCGCACCTGGGTGGTGACTCCCCATCTGCGGGCCCAGGAATCCGTAGCCTCACAACTGGAGACATGGGGCGTGCACAATATCCTGTTCGTCCCGGAAAAGGAGGTGGCACTGGGCGAAGAAATAGGAGACCCGGAACTCACCGCCGAGCGGCTGAACGTGCTGCACCGTATTGCCTCCGGGCAGATAGGCAGGCAGACCGTTGTTCTGACGGAAAATTCCCTGAATGACGAGGTTCCCTCCACCAGGGGCATGCAGAATCAGGGCATGGTGTTGAAAGCGGGGGAAACACGGCCGCCGGACGAGCTGGAAAAGCTGTTCACGGGAGCCGGATTCGAAGGCGTTCCGCAGGTCATTTCCCGCGGGCAGTGGTCCCGCCGCGGCGGCATTCTGGACGTTTTCCCCCTCCAATCCGCCAATCCCGTGCGCCTGGAATTCTTTGACGATGAAATCGAGTCCATCCGGGAATTCGACGTGGATACCCAGGTCTCCTTCCGGAAGGTGGAGCACGTCAACCTCGTTCTGCAGGAGGCGGACGCCGCGGAAACCCTGCGCGACTGGATCAGGCCGGGAGACTTGGTCATCACCACCCCCTTCTGCAAGGAGCGCGGACACGCGTGCATCCTGACCGCTCCCCCGGAAAGTGCGGAGGGAGAGGAGGATTTCTCTCTCGCCATCCATGACAATCCCCTGGGCAGCTTTGACGCCGGGGACTTCGTGATGCAGGAAATGCGCCGCGAACTGGCCGAACGCCAGATAAGGGAATGGCTGGACCGGAAATGGAACGTCAGCATGTTCTTCCCGAATCAGGCGGAAGAGGAGCGGTTCAAGGATATCTGCGCCGGGACCCCTGCCCTGCTTTCCATCACCTGCCTGCGGGGAGACCTGCCCGGCGGATTCAGCATCCCCGGTGCGAAGACGGCGGTTCTCTCCTCCTCCGAGCTGTTCGGCAGGTACCAGTCCGCCACGGCGCGGCGGCGCGCCAGCCGGGAAGACAAGGCGCGCAAGGCACGCGCCCAGGCCTCCCTGAAAGACATCAATCCGGGGGACCTGGTGGTCCATACCAGCTACGGCATCGGGAAGTTCATCAACATCTCCACCTCTCCGGATTCCGGAGACGAGGAAATGAACATCCTCTACCGGGACAACACCATCCTGCATGTCCCCCTCAGCCAGGCACACCTGGTTTCCCGCTACATCGGCCTGGGCAGCAGGACGCCGGAACTCAACAAACTGGGGGATTCCAAATGGCAGCGCGCCAAAAAATCCGCGGAACGCTCCGTGGCGGACTACGCCGCCCAGCTCCTGAACGTGCAAGCGGAACGCCAGACGGGCAAAGGCTACAGCCACCCGCCGGACAGCAAATGGATGTGGGAGTTTGAAAGCTCCTTCCCGTTCCGTGAAACGCCCGACCAGCTCCGCGCCATCGCCCAGACGAAGGCGGACATGGAATCCACCCGGCCCATGGACCGCCTGATCTGCGGAGACGTGGGCTTCGGCAAGACGGAGGTAGCCATCCGCGCCGCATTCAAATGCGTAACCGGCGGCCGCCAGGCGGCCGTGCTGGTGCCCACCACCGTACTGGCGGAGCAGCACTTCCGCACCTTCAAGTCACGCATGAGCGAATATCCCGTGCGGATTGAAATGCTGAGCCGCCTCAACAGCGCGGCGGAAGTCAAATCCACGCTGGAAGGGTTGAAAAACGGCTCCGTGGACATCGTCATCGGCACCCACCGGCTCATTTCCGAAGACGTATCCATCAAGAACTTGGGACTGGTAGTCATTGACGAGGAACAGCGCTTCGGCGTCAAGCACAAGGAAAAATTCAAGGAGCGCTTCAAGGGAATAGACGTGCTCACCCTGTCGGCCACCCCTATTCCCCGCACTCTGTACATTGCCCTGATGGGCGCCAGGGACATGAGTTCCATCGACACGCCGCCCGTCAACAGGCAGCCGGTGCAGACCAGCGTCTGCCCCTATGACGAACGCATCATGAAGAAGGCCATGGAGCGCGAATTGGAGCGCGGCGGCCAGATATTCCTGCTGCACAACCGCGTCAAAACCATCGAACTGTTCCGGGACAGAATACAGGCCCTGGTCCCCAAGGCGCGCATCGTCATCGGCCACGGACAAATGCCCAAGGATGAACTGGAAAAGGTCATGAGCTCCTTCGTGCGGGGAGAGGCGGACATTCTGCTGGCTACCACTATCATTGAATCGGGCATAGACATTCCCAACGCCAATACCATCATTATTGACAGGGCGGACCGCTTCGGCCTGGCGGATCTGTACCAGCTCCGCGGCCGTGTGGGCCGCTCAGGACACCGCGCGTACGCCTACCTCATGCTGCCCAGGTCCTCATCCACTACGGAAGACGCCCGCAAGCGCGTCTCCGCCATCAAACAGTACACGGAACTGGGTTCCGGATTCAAGATAGCCATGCGCGACCTGGAAATCCGCGGAGCGGGCAACCTGCTCGGCACCCAGCAAAGCGGCCACATCGCCGCCATCGGCTTCGACCTGTACTGCCAGCTTCTCCAGCAGTCCATCTCCCACATGCAGGGCAAACATTCCGCACCCAGGGCGGACGCCGCCCTCCGGGCGGATTTCATCGTGAACAGTGAAACGCAGTTTGCGACCAAATCCCGCAAGGAGTACCTGGGCGCCTTCATTCCGCGGAACTACATCAGCGACGCCCCGCTGCGCATCGCCGCCTATAAGGATTTGGCGGGAGCCCGCACCATCAAGGAGACGGACGCCCTGCTCCGCACCTGGGAAGACCGATTCGGACCTGCACCGGAAACGGTGCATCATCTGCTTGCCACGCACAAAATCAAGATACTGGCCACCATGGCCAATATATCCATGGTGGAAGTCAGCGGCCAGCGCCTGATGCTTACCCGGAACGGGGATTTCATCCTCCTGTCCAACAAATTTCCGCGCCTGGCGGGAATCACCCCGGCGGAAAAGCTTCAGGAAACTCTGGAAATGCTTAAAAAGATCTAATCCTGGTCCGCATCCCTGCCGTCAGCCTGCTCCCGGGTATTCCAGGCAGTCAGCCACTGGACTTCCCTGAGTCGGTAGCCGCGCTTCAGCAGCTCCGCATGCAGACCGGGCAGATGCGCCGCCCCGTAGAAGATGCCAATCTTGCGCGCACCCTTGCCTTTCCACTGGTCGAATATCTCCATGCATTTGGCATTCCTGCCTTTCAGAATCACCGTATCCTCCAGAGAATCAGGGCTGGTATAGGCCAGCATACGCATCAATTCATTCTTCAGTCCGGAAACATTTCCCGTAATCAGATCCATCGCCATCTTGATTTGATTCGGCTGATAGCCGCAGTACTCTTCCTTCAGGGAAGACATGATCTCCTTCGCCATCAATCCCATAAAACTCTCCTTCTTTTCTTCCTGCGCCTTCCTGAATTCCCCCATGGTCATGTCCGCATGGACGAAGTGGGACGGAGAGTAATCGATTCCATCCATCTGGGCCTGCAAATTCAAGGCTTTGCTGAATCTTTTATAGGCTTCCCCCAGCCAGTTCAGCAGGAAGGAAGACTCTTCCTCCCTCTGTTCCTTTTCCCATGCCTCCAGCCGGTTCCATTCGCAGGCTTCTTCCTTCGTCAAGCCGCCCAGCGGCTTGCTCCGGTCAATCCTGCTCCGCAATTCCTCCTGCCGCTGGAGCCCTTCCCCGCCGATCATTTCAAACAGCAGCAAATCACATTGCCCGAACAGTTTGTTCAAACGGTCGTAATACTCCGGTTCAGCCACATGCATCGCCCCGATCAGCCTCACCTCCTGTCCGCCGTCATTCACATAGGAAGCCACGGGCGTTGCCAAATCCTGCCGTTCAGGGGAATCCGCCTCCAGCCTCAGGAACGTAGCCGGGTACCCGCCGTATTCTTCCGCATTCCTGCCGGAGCCAGCTACGGCAACAAGTGCGGAAGAGAACAGCATGAAGATAAACAAAATACCGCGCAATATGTTCATACACCACCAGCCTAGCGGCCATCATCCGCAGAGCAAGCCAAAAAAACTTCCGCAGAGTCCCTTCTATTCCTTACCCTGCCAGGAAGGTAATGCGGAATACCGGGAGACCATAAAAAATCCCCCGTTCCCTCAGGGGAACGGGGGATGAAGAATCAGGCCGCGCAGAGCTGACGTCCCGGAAGCAAACCGTCACATGACGGTTTACTTCTGTTTACAGCAGCATTTGTCAGACAGGGCGCCCACGCCGGGCAGCACCTTGCCTTCCAAAAGTTCCAGGGAAGCACCGCCACCCGTGGAGCAGAAGGAAAGCTTGTCCTGAACCTTGAATTTCTTGGCGGCCGTTACGGAATCGCCGCCGCCCACGATGGAGATGGCTGAAGAATCGGCCAGGGCTTCCGCAATTTCCTTGGTGCCCTTGGCAAAACAGTCCATTTCAAAGACGCCCATCGGGCCGTTCCACAGAACAGTTTTGGCATTCTTGATGATAGCGGAGAATTCTTCGATGGCCTTGTCGCCAATGTCAATGGCCATGCCGCCTTCCGGCACCTTGCCGCCCTCCGCGAAGGGAGCCGTGCAGAACGTTTCCGCACCGTCTTCGAACTTCATGGTCACGCGAACGTCGGCCGGAAGCACGAACTTGACACCCTTGGCCTTGGCGTTCGCCAGAATTTCACGAGCCAGATCCAGTTTGTCGCCTTCAATCTTGGAAGCGCCCAGGTCATAACCTTCTGCAGCCAGGAACGTGTTGGCCATGGCGCCGCCGATCAGGAACGTATCAGCCTTTTCCATCAGCTTGGAAAGCACTTCGATCTTGTCGGACACCTTGGCCCCCCCCATGATCACCACAAAGGGCTTTTCCGGGTTTTCCAGCTTGCCTTCCAGATATTCCAGCTCGCGTTCAATCAGGAAGCCCATAGCGCTCTTTTCCGCAAAGTGGGTAACGCCTTCCGTGGAAGCGTGGGCGCGGTGGGCGGTGCCGAACGCGTCGTTCACGAACAGAGTGGCGTTGCCCAGCAGAGCCTTGGCGAATTCCGGATCGTTTTTCTTTTCACCGGGATAGAAGCGGACGTTTTCCAGCAGGGCCACGTCGCCGTCCTTCATGGCGGCGCGGGCCGCTTCAGCTTCCGGGCCAATGGCGGAGGGAACGAATTTCACTTCCTTGCCGAGCAGTTCGGAAAGGCGGCCAGCCACGGGCTTCAGGGAAAAAGCGGGATCGGGTTCATTCTTGGGACGGCCCAGGTGGGAACAGAGGACGAGACGGGCGCCGCCGTCAAGCAGGAACTTGATGGTGGGAAGGGCGGCCACAATGCGGGCGTCATTGGTAATTTCCCCATCCTTGAGGGGTACGTTGAAGTCAACGCGCATCAGGACTTCCTTGCCCTTGACGTCAAGATCACGAACAGTGAGTTTAGCCATATCAGTTTATGTTGTTTGGTTCAATGGAATGAAAAAGGGAGGGCATTTCTGCCCTCCCGGAAAATCCCGGCCGCCCGCACCAACCCGGTTCATGAACCGGAAATCTGTTTCAGGCGGCTGGAAAGAATGTCTTGTGACTACTGAAGAGCAAGCGTTGTTCAGGAATGAACTTACTTGCCGCAGCTGCAGCCGCAGGAGCTCACGCTGTCGCCCAGCTTCTTCATGGCTTCGGCGGCGCGGTTGGAGTAGCCCCATTCGTTGTCGTACCAGCCGCAGACCTTCACCAGGTTGCCGCCGACCACGTAGGTGAAGCCGGAGTCAAAGATGCAGGAGTGGGGGTCGGAAACGATGTCCTGAAGCACCAGGTCTTCTTCGGAGTAGGCCAGAATGCCCTTCAGAGGACCTTCAGCGGCTTCCTTCATGGCGGCGTTCACTTCTTCCACGGTCACATTCTTCTTGAGGATGGCCACGAAGTCGGTCAGGGAACCGGTCGGGGTGGGAACGCGGAAGGAAGCGCCGTTCAGGGCTCCCTTGAGTTCGGGAATCACTTCTCCGATGGCCTTGGCAGCGCCGGTGGTCGTCGGGATGATGTTGATCGCGGCGGCGCGGGCACGGCGGGGATCCTTGTGCGGCAGGTCCAGAATGCGCTGGTCATTCGTGTAGGAATGAATGGTGCTCATCATGCCCTTTTCAATGCCGAACTTGTCGTTCAGCACCTTCACCATCGGGGAAAGGCAGTTGGTGGTGCAGGAAGCGTTGGAAACGATGTTGTGCTTGGCGGGATCGTATTCGCTGTCGTTGATGCCCAGGCAGAAAGTCAGGTCCGGATCCGTGGCGGGAGCGGAAATGAGCACCTTCTTGGCGCCAGCGTCAATGTGCTTCTGGGCGGCGTCACGCTTGGTAAACAGGCCGGTAGATTCCAGAACGACGTCCACGCCCAGGTCCTTCCAGGGAAGATTGGCGGGGTCGCGTTCCACCGTGATGAGGATCTTGTGACCGTCGATGACCAGATACTCGCCGTCGATGGAAACTTCGCCGTCAAACTTGCCCTGCGTGGAGTCATACTTGAGCAGGTGGGCGATCATTTCGATGGGGGTCAGGTCGTTGATGGCAACAACCTTGTTGCGTTCTTCCTTGGACATGGCGCGCAACACGTTGCGACCAATACGTCCAAAACCGTTAATAGCATATTTGGCCATAAGATTGAGGGCTTCAGATTTGATTAATTACAAGTCCCGGACCTATTCAAGTACCATGGACGGGGCAAGTTTAGAAACGATTCCGCCGGGCGTCAACACTATTGTTCCCCCATCATGGCAGTATGTGCCGGCCCTCCCGTCCCCAGAAAGGCGCAAAGGCGACAGCCGTGCTCCTGCATGGATGTCAAAAACTTGCACGGTCTTCCGGTTCACCGCGGAACGGTCAGTTCATGGAACGCAGGGCGGCGCGGATCAGCTCGTCCGCGTCCGCGTTCGGGTTCTCTTTCAAGTGGGCGGCAATGGCCTTGCGGGATTCCACTTGCTTGAAGCCCAAAGCAATCAGCGCCAGTTCCGCATCCCCCGCCGCCTGGGAGGTGGAGCCCTGGGCCTGGGCCTCCCAGGTGGCGGCCAGACCTACTTTGTCCTTCAGTTCAAGCACAATGCGTTCCGCCGTTTTTTTGCCCACTCCCTTGGCCCTGGCGATGCCGGATACGTCTCCGCTCACCACTGCCTGCTTAAACTGCTCCACGGACAAGGACCCCAGAATGGCGATGGCCGTAGCGGGGCCGATTCCAGAAACCCGGTCAATCAGCAGCAGAAAGATGTCCCGCTCCGCATCAGTCGCAAATCCGTACAACACCTGCATGTTTTCCCGCACATGCAGATAGGTTTTCAGTGTCAGCTCCCTGCCCGGCAGAGGATTCAGCCTGTCAAATGTGGACAGGGGCACGATCACCTCGTACCCCACGCCGTGAACATCCAGAATCAGCCGCTGGGGGTATGACTCCGCTACCGTACCGCGCAAAAAAGCTATCATGTCCATAACGTGACACAATCCCGGCGGCGGACAAGTCTAAAACGCATCCTCCCGGGGGGCGGTCCGCTATCTCTTGTGGAGAACGTGCAGCTTGATATGCTCCAGGTCTTCCCGGTGATAAAAACACCGTACGCGGAATCCGCGGACCGTCTTGATGCGACACCTGTATTCGCGCAGCAGGCCTTTTTTGACCAGCCTGTAAACGTAGCTTCTGACCACGCCCAAGTAGCGGACGGCCTCTTCCATATTCACGTAGCACAATGGGGCGCGGCGGCAGACCGGTTCCCGCGCCGCCAGGAGACGCTCCACGTCCAGACGGCGCCAGCAGAGCGTGAGAGAGCCAGTACTCTTGCGGACTACGCGGAAACGTACTCCATGACGGTGCAGATATTGCCGGGCGGCGGAAGGACTGCAGCGCAACCGCGCCGCTATGGAACATTCTTTTTCATGGCTACGTTTCCGCTCACCAAAACGATATGCTGGGTCAGCTGCACGTCGGAACTCTGCACTTTCACCAAAAAGGTGGGAGAAGTGTACAGTTCCGCCTTCTTGTAGGCAGCGGCAAGCATGTCCTCAATCTGCCGCGCCGTCCGGCCCACTACCCGCAACACATCCTGCCCGGGGGGAAGCTGGGGCATGCGGATGGTTCCATTGCCATCCAGCAGATATTGACCGGAAATGGCGGCAGCGTCGTCGGCAGGGATGCCGCGCACCTGAATTTCAATGGTTCCATGCGCGGGCACGGCATCCGGGGACTGCGAGAACGCAAATCCTCCTGCAGCCAGGATGAAACACACAATGGAATACAGATACTTTTTCATGGCACTATCACTTAATACAGATCCTCATTATCACTGGACTGCGTAGCCGCCAGTTCCTTGGCTTTGCCGGAACGCTCGGCCTTCTTCAGGGAAGAAGCGTCAGCATTGCCGTCGGAAGCGCCGCTTTCCGCAGAATAATAGGAGTAGTAGGTTGTGTAATATTGATACTGGTGATCGGAAGTAATGTCCACATTATTCATCACCACGCCCGCCAGATTGCCGCCGACGGATTCAATGACCTGTTTCTGCCTCAGCAAGGCTTTCAACGGAAGCTTGCGCGGCTGGACAACCATCAGGGTCATATCCACCTCGCTCACAATCACGGCTGAATCACTGACGCCGAGGATGGGCGGAGAATCCACCAGCACAATATCGAAACGCTGCTTCACCTCCTGGAGCAGTTCGCTGAACTTGCGTGAGTTCAAGGCTCCCGACGGGTCAAAGGGAATCGGCCCCGCAGGCATGACGTACAGGTTTTCCACAGGCGTCTGAAAGATCACGTCCTCCAAAGGATAGTCTTCCAGCAGGTAGGACGTAAGCCCCACTTCATTGTCCAGCTCATAGTATCTGTGCAACTTGGAACGGCGAAGGTCCCCATCAATCATCAAGGTGGCATAGCCCCCCTGGGCGCAGATATAGGCCAAGTTACACAACGTCGTGGTTTTGCCTTCCCCGGCACTGCCGGAAACAAAGGTCAGGGATATTTCCTCAAGCCCCTTCTTGTTGAATTCTATGTTCGTCCTCAAAATGCGGTAAGCCTCAGCATCCGGCCCCAGAGAACCGGCGGAATGCAGAATGGGGACGTTTTTGGGAATGATCCCTAGAACAGGCACTTGTAGAGCCCGTTCCACATCCTCCATGGTCTTGACGGAAGTATCCATGAATTCCAGCAGAAGGGCCAGGCCCATACCCAACAGCAAACCAGCAACGGCGCCCACCGCCAGATTCAACGTTACATCCGGCTTGTATGGAGCTGAGGGCAACAGAGGATTATCATACATTTCAATCGATTCACGGGGAACGCGCAAGCGCGCGATTTCATCCTTGTAGCGGGCATCCAGCGTTTTGAGCTGATCCAGGGCCGTATCATACTCGCGGCTGGTCTGTTCATAAACAGGCATCTTCATCACATGGTGCCGGAGATCCTCTTCCTTTTGAGCTACAATCTTCTCCCACTTCATACGGCTTGCAGCAACCATTTCCAGCTTGCTTTTCAAGGATGAGCGGAGTCCCACAAGTTCCTTGTTCAGCTTTTCCTTCAAGATGTTCGCCGTTTCCTGGAGAGCCACCATCTTGGGATGCTTGGGCCCCAGGTTCTGGGATTTGAGAGTTTCCCTCTCCTTATCCTTCTCCATATATTCCTGATAGGTTTTGCGCAAAGAGTCCGCCGCCAGAATTTCCGCATTCAAAAGATCGGAATTGGTTACATAATCCATCAGCTTGTCATCCGGAAGACGCTGAATTTCTGCAACATACGCAGCCAATTCCTGCTCATCCTTCTCAAATTTCATGAGTTGTGCCTTGGAATTCCGGAAATCCTCGTCTTCCATGGCGCCGGTCATCACACGATTGTCCCCGCTCCTGTACATGGTGGAGGGCAAATAGTCGTTTTCCGCAATCAACTTCTTGAGAGCCATCATCTTGTCATTGACAATGTCCTCCTGTTCCCGGAGAACGTCTTGAAGGCTCCTGATAGCCGTTTCCACCAACCGGTTTTCACGCATTTCACGGTCCTGCTTGTAAGCTTCCGGGACTGCCTTGGCAATGTTCTGAACCAGTTTGGGGTCAGGCCCGGAGACAATGACATCCACCAAGTCCGTTGCACGGAGGGGGGATACCTTGATCATTCCAGCCAGGTTGGTAGCAGCCAACTCATCCGTCATGCCCCATTCCGCAGCCAGATTCAGTTTTTTGGATACCACTTTCAGCACTTCGGACGAAGTCAGAACCGAATACTGCATGGGGATGTAGTTGTCCGTCATATTGGACGATGCCACGACATCCTCCCCCGTACCGATCCCCATCACCGGCCTGGGACGCTTGATCTGAAACTTACTCGTCGCACGGAACGAAGGAGGCATCAGAAGCGTCACCACCAGGGAAATAACCAGAACCAGCATGAAAACAAGAAAGACTTCTTTCCAGCGGTTTTTCAGAACTTGTATATAATCAATATTGCGTACGATAGGATCGCCATTCTGCTGATCTGGGGCATTCATGAAGAGACGGTGCGGTAGTAAGATAAAACTCCTCTAATTGTGAATGAACATTCGCAATTAGAGGAGTAGAAACATTAATTGTCAATCAAGCTTAGAAGATATAATTTATTCCGAAGGAGAATACATTCCGGTTATAGCTCGGCATGGGGAAGTTATATCCGCTGTAGGAACCATTGGTGTAGGAATACTGGGCCGTAAGAGCCAGCGCGTTGGTCAGCATCATCTTGACACCGGCCGTCGCGTTGAAAGTCAGCGTGTTCGTATCAGTACTGGAAGAACTCGCGCGGGAATAATCGCTGGAAATCAGGTTCACGCCGGCATTCAGGCTGACCCGGTGCGTCACCTTCATCGTGCTGTTCAGACCGACGCGCCACGTCTCATTAGAGTAGTAGCTGGCGCCCGTTTGGGGAATGTATGTATTTGTTGCTTCGTTAGAGTAGCGGACAAACATACCCAAGGAAAAACGGTCGCTCATGCGGTGGTTAAGACCAAATTCCGCCGACGGGTAGGTTTTGGTGCCGTAATTGTCCACATGCTTAAACTGGGGACCGACACGCAACGTGGCAGAAGTGTTCTGGGCCACGGCGTATTCGGCGCCGGCCAGGACGAAGTTGGAGAATTCATCATTGCCATATTCGCGGTCGCAGTAGGAACCGTTCCAGTTAATGGACAAAGCCAAGCGTTCCGTCCACTTGTAACGATTGTTGAAATTCAGGTTGACGTATTGACGGTTATCAGTCTTGGCAGAATCTTCCTGATAGTCGATCATGGAGTAGCTGGCGCCCACCGTCGTGGACCAACGGGTAGTCCATGCCTTGCTCAAGGAACTGGAAACGTATACATAAATGTAGTCGCCATCACGGCGGGAGTTGGCAATGCCGTTTGAGTAGTTGGGTTCCGGCTGCCAGGCAAAGGAAAAATTGCCGTTGTAGCGCAAAGTCTGGTCAAAACTATGAGAAAGACTGGCCGTCAGCGTGGAATTGGAAAGAGATTCATTCGTATCGCCTTCCAGGTCTTTCAGGTAAAAAATACCACCCAGTTTCGCAGAAAAGGCATACTGGGTAACAGCATCGTAATTGGCAAGAGAAGCGCCAATGTCCGTACTGATAAACGCACTTTCCTGCTGATTGAAGTTGCTTGCATTTACGTTGTCATCATAACCGCCAGCTACGTTGAACGTCCATTTCAGGGGGAGGGATTCTTCCAGACCCACAGGTCCGGCAAGCGTGTACAGGGACTGCCCGTAAGCGTGAGCTCCAACCAGGCCGGAAGCGAGCAAAGAGAGATAAAAAAGACTCTTCATAAATTTTAATCCGTTTTAGGTATAGGAGTTAGCTTTAGTTGCCGGAAGGATTGGAGACAGGAGCAGGACTTGTAGGCGTGCCCCCCACAGGAACACCGCCGGGCATGACGAGGGCGCCGCCTGCGGCGTCTTCACCAGGCTGTACAATTCCACGCGTCTGCGTAGTGACACCCTGCAAGGGATTGTCGGGAGTCCCGGCGGCCACTTCTACAGCTATGGAAGGCATTGTCATCGCCACGGGGGAATGACCCAGAGCCTTGGTCACCGCTGCGCAAATCGGAGAAACAGAAGCGTAAGGCTTGGGCTGAACGGAAACGGCGGCAGATACGATATTGCGCACCTGGGCTTCCGTAACCCTGGAGCCGTAGCTCTTGACGGCAGCGGAAGCCACTTGGGGAGCATTGACCGGGAAAGCTTCGGCAGCCATGGAAACCATCTGTGCCATGACAGCATCAGACACACCTGCCTTGACTGCGCTGCCTAATATGGCGGATACAGCCTTCATATCCAAGGCTCCGGACTTGCGACCCGCTTCAACGGCAGCAGCCATCCTCTGGATAAAAACCTTTTCAGCCGCAGAGGCCTTAACGTGATCAACAGCCGGAGCGGCTGACGGAGAAGCGACTTGCTGAGCCACACCGGAGAGTGTGCCCGCAAACGCAAATACCAGCACAGAAAGTGCCGTCTTCGTAATGGACCTGGCCTTCATTGGAAGAATATTGTAGCAGGTGATTAAAAAAATGGAGCGGGTAACGGGAATCGAACCCGTATGATCAGCTTGGAAGGCTGGAGCTTTACCATTAAGCTATACCCGCACAACGCCCGCATTATGTTCAGGAGCCGGAGATAAGACAAGTTTTTTTTCATTATGGAACCAAATTTAAAAAAATAAGACGCAGTTTATTCTGTTGCCTTGACATTGCCCGCTCCTCCCGGTAAATAGATGCCGCACATATTGTGCGGGCGTCGTTCAATGGTAGGACGCGAGCTTCCCAAGCTTGAGACGTGGGTTCGATTCCCATCGCCCGTACCAGCCTTTTCATGCCGCAAGTTACTGTTCATCAGTGCTTGCGGTTTTTGATTTCTTGAAAGTGCAAGAGAGGGGAAATTTACAAGCGGAATGGCAGAAAAATCTGCCTGCTATTCCAGGATGGAAAACCACCGCCGGAATAGCAGGCGGAGAGGCTGTCAGCAGCCCAGTACAAACTTCTTCTGAATCTTCGCCAGAAGGAGTACCTTGCGGATCATCGTGCGGGTTTCATTAAGAAGGTTGAGATACAGCAGGGTTCTTCTCATGTCGGAAACATTCTCCGTACGCAGTATGATCTGCCGTTTGACCGCTTCCGCGAATTCTTCGTCCAGGGCATCAATGCCGTCCAGGCATTCGTCCAAACCGCTGTAATCATTGGTCTCCATCATGTCCCGGAAGCGGGGATACAGGGAGGAAACCCGGTTGTTCATTTTCCGCAAGTCTTCTATGTATTCCATGTCCAGCCCCTCATGGTTATTGTCAATGTAGGCATGGCTGGCCGTAGTGATGTTGGAGAGGGATTCAAAGACGGAGGTGGCGTATTCCACCATCTGCACATGGCGCTTGCCGCGGTCCGCCTCCCCGTCCCGCAATTCCCGGACCACGGGCATGACTTCCATCGCCATCTTGTCGCCCAGGGAACGGCGGATCCCGCGAGATTCCTTGCGGAGTTTTTTCAACCGTTTCCGGTCTTCCACGTTCAGGGCTTCCAGATTCATCTCATAGATTTCCGCCATGCGCTTCATCAACTCAATGATTTCCTCGTTATAACGGCTCAGGGAGGAAGCATCTGCATAATTCCTGCCTTTCACCAATTCTGCGGCCTGCGTGCGCTTTCTGTGCAGGCGGGCGCTTTTCAGCAGCAGGTATGCCGCCAGAGCGCACATGGCGATGATTCCGAAGACGCCGCCATACACAATGCACGCCGCTACCATGCAACACATGGCAAATGCGGCAAACGCCGTAAAGAACCAACCGGAAATGACCGTGATCACCCCGGTGATGCGGTACACGGCGCTGTCCCGCCCCCAGGCCTTGTCCGCCAGAGAGGAACCCATGGCCACCATGAACGTGACATACGTGGTGGAGAGAGGTAGCTTGAGCGAGGTGGCCAGGGAAATCAGAAGGGCGGCCACGGTCAGGTTTACGGACGCACGGATCAGGTCAAAGGAGGCTCCGTTGTCCGGCCCTTCCGGAACGGGCTGAAACCGCTTTTCAATGAATTTTCCTACGCTTGCGGGCATGATTTTTTCCACCACGCGGGAAGCGTTCAACGCATAGCGTACCATCATCCGCGCCGGGGGAACGGAACCGAATCTTTCCACTCCCCCGCCCTGCCGGGCCAGATTGACTTCCGTATCCGTCACGGTCTGCGCTTTTTTGGAAAACATCAGGGCCAGCACCATGATGAATCCCGCACCCAGCAAATAACGCCAGTCCGCCGTCACGGGAGCCATCAGGCCGCCCATGGTCAGGGTGGAAAGGTCCATGCCTTGTGCAACGGCGGCGGAAGCGATTTCCATGGAGGACTGCCCCGCCATAAAAACGCCGATGAAGTTGACCAGGTCATTCCCGGCAAAGGAGAGAGCCAGGGCCATCGTACCGGCAAGCACCGCTATTTTCAGGATATTGACTTTGCAGAGGTTCTGGAGCACGGCCATCAGAACGGTCCAGAAAACAAAGCTGTAGCATACGTACAGCCAGATGTGTGCGTCCAGGTGGCGGATCATGTCCTTCGTGACCAGCGTGCTGCCTTTCAGCCCCTTGAATACGGCAAAATAGGTGATGGCCGTCAGGGCCACACCGCACCAGACGGCACCCAGGTATTTGAAGGATTTCCTGTAATTAAAGGAGAAGATGAGGCGGGAAATCCACATGACCGATATACCGCAGATGAACGCCACAAAGACGGAGGAGAAAATGCCGGAAATGATGGCCAGAGCCTTGGAGGAGTTGATATAGCTGGCCAGATCGCTGGCCATTCCAGGTTCTCCGGACCATATTTTGAACAGCGCCACAGCCACCGCACCCCCAAGCAATTCAAACACGATGGAAACCGTCGTGGATGTAGGAAGGCCGAAGGTGTTGAACACATCCAAAAGGATCACGTCCGTCAGCATCACCGCCAAAAAGATCAGCATGATGTCATGGAAGGTGAATTGGGCCGGCATAAATACCCCGCTCCTGGCAATTTCCATCATGCCGCTGGAAAACAGGGAGCCAATGATAATCCCCAGAGCGGCCACCAGGATAATAGTCCGGCGAGGGGCGGCCTTGGAACCGACAGCGGAGTTCAGGAAGTTGGCGGCGTCATTCGAGACGCCAACCACGAGGTCAAAGCAGGAGAGTACCAGCAGCAAGCCTATGATGAAGTAATAGATAGGGTCCATATGTGTAATAAACGGCCTTCTATTACCTGAACCCTTTCCGGCACTCCCGTTTTAAAGCGTGAACAATTCGTCACATTTGCAGTATATCCGCTTCATGATCGGGCATCGTGAACAGGTTCGTTCCCTTCCGTGATGAAATCTTACCATCCCCCGATGCTGTCCTGGGGGCTTCCCCCTTCTGCCGGGGAAAAGATGCCGACATGCGGGAACTTGTCCCCACAAAGGCACCGCCTCCCGCACGGATCCTGTTGGACCTGACGTTCATCGGCAGTTTCATCCTGAACATCGTCAGCCTGCTGTGGGGCGTCATGGAGATATTTTCCATAGAAAGCCTATCCTCCTGATCTTCATCCGGCATGAGACGGCACATGTGGAAGATCCGGAAAACCACGGTTTCCTCCGGTCAAATGGAAAGAGGCTGATGCCGTTCAAATCCGGAAGACCATTTCTTTTCCATACAAAAAGGCTCTCCGGAAAACCGGAGAGCCTGAATGATTCGTCGCATTGTCCCGAAGAAACGGGGAGGGCTTACATCATGCCCATGCCGCCCATTCCTCCCATGCCGCCCATGTCGGGAGCGCCGCTGCCGCATCCGCAGCCCTTCTTCTCGGGCTTGTCGGCAATGACGCATTCCGTGGTAAGCAGGAGGCCGGCGATGGAAGCCGCGTTCTGCAGAGCGGAACGGGTCACCTTCGTCGGGTCCACCACACCGGCGGAAAGCAGGTCTTCGTACTTGTCCGTGGCCACGTTGTAGCCTTCGGCAGCCTTCTTCATGCCTTTCACCTTGGCGACGATGAGGGCGCCTTCGCGGCCGGCATTGCAGGCAAGCTGGCGGAGGGGAGCCTCCACCGCACGGTACACGATTTCCGCGCCGGTGTGTTCGTCCCCTTCCAGCTTCAGGCCGTCAATGGCCTTCTGGGCACGGATCAGGGCTACGCCGCCGCCGGGCACGATGCCTTCTTCCACGGCCGCACGGGTCGCATGCAGGGCGTCGTCCACACGGGCCTTCTTTTCCTTCATTTCCGTCTCCGTAGCGGCACCCACATGGATGACGGCCACGCCGCCGGCCAGCTTGGCCAGGCGTTCCTGGAGTTTTTCACGGTCGTAGTCGGACGTGGTGTCCTTGATCTGATGGCGGATCTGGGAAATGCGGGCTTCAATGTCCGCGGACTTTCCTGCGCCTTCCACGATGACGGTTTCATCCTTGGAGACGGTGACGCGCTTGGCCTGACCGAGGTCTTCAATACCCACGTTTTCCAGCTTGATGCCGAGGTCTTCCGTGATGCATTTGCCGCCCGTCAGGATGGCGATGTCTTCCATCATGGCCTTGCGGCGGTCGCCGAAGCCGGGGGCCTTCACGGCACAGATGTTCAGCACACCGCGCAGACGGTTGACCACGAGGGTGGCGAGGGCTTCGCCTTCGATGTCTTCGGCAATGACCAGGAAGGGACGGCCGCTCTTGGCCACTTTTTCAAGCAACGGAAGGAAATCCTTCAAGTTGTTGATCTTCTTCTCGTGAATCAGGATGTAGGGGTTTTCCAGAACCGCTTCCATCGTTTCCGCGTTGGTCACGAAGTAGGGAGACAGGTAGCCCTTGTCAAACTGCATGCCTTCCACCACGTCCAGCGTGGTTTCAATGCCCTTGGCTTCTTCCACAGTGATGGTGCCGTCCTTGCCCACCTTGTCCATGGCTTCGGCAATGATATTGCCGATTTCATCGTCCCAGTTGGCGGAAACGGTAGCGACCTGGGCCACCTCCTTGCTGGAGTCAACGGGCTTGCTGATTTTCTTGAGTTCTTCCACCACGGCGTCGGAGGCCTTCATGATACCCCTCTGAAGGGAAATCGGGTTGGCGCCGGCGGTGACGTTGCGCAGGCCTTCGCGGTAAATGCTTTCAGCCAGTACGGTGGCGGTGGTGGTGCCGTCACCGGCCACGTCGTTGGTCTTGGAAGAGACTTCGCGGACAAGCTGGGCGCCCATGTTTTCAAACGGGTCTTCCAGTTCGATTTCCTTGGCCACTGTCACACCGTCCTTGGTGATGAGGGGAGAGCCGAATTTCTTGTCGATCACCACGTTGCGACCGGCAGGGCCCAGCGTGCTCTTGACAGCCTTGGCGATCTGTTCCACGCCGCGGAGCAGCGCCTGGCGAGCGGTTTCATCAAATTGGATTTGTTTAGCCATAATATCAGGTTTTTAAAGATGTGTGTGAATAAATAAGGTTGGTTTAGCCGATGATGGCCAGAATGTCGTTTTCAGACAGAATCAGATAATCTTCTCCGTCCAGCTTGATTTCCGTACCGCCGTACTTGGAAATGAGAACCCGGTCGCCGGGCTTGACGGTGAATTCGATCAGGGCGCCTTTCTCGTCGCGGCCTCCGGTACCTACGGAGATCACTTCAGCTTCCTGCGGTTTTTCCTTGGCGGTGTCCGGCAGGAACAGGCCGCCGGCGGTTTTGGTTTCAGCTTCAATGCGCTTGACCAGCACACGTTGTCCGAGGGGTTTGATGTTAGCCATAGTATGTTGTGTTTGTTTTATTGTAGATGAATATATGGATGTAATGTTCCAGAGGAGGGGGAGGAGGATTTTCCCCACCCTCCGGAAAAGGTTTATTTGTCGTCGTCGACGATTTCGGCGTCCACCACGCGGCCTTTAGCCTTGCGGGGGCCGTCGGAAGCTTCTTCCTCAGGAGCGGCTCCCGGCATGGGGCCGGACGCACCGGCGGACTGCTGGGCGGCTTCCGCTGCCTTGTAAAGGGCTTCCAGTTTGGCTTCCAGGTCGCTCTTGCCGGACTTGATAGCCTCATAGTCCTTCCTGGAAATGGCTTCCTTCAACTTGGTCACCTTGCCTTCAATGTCGCTCTTGAGATCCGCGGGCAGCTTGTCGCCCATGTCTTTAAGCTGGCGTTCCACGGAGAAGCAAAGGGAGTCGGCCTGGTTGACGGTGTCAATTTCTTCGGCGCGCCTCTTGTCTTCTTCCGCATGGGCTTCCGCATCGCGCTTGGCGCGCTCGATTTCATCCTTGGAAAGGCCGCTGGAACCTTGAATGGAAATCTTCTGTTCCTTGCCGGTCCCCTTGTCCTTGGCGGAAACGTGCAGAATGCCGTTGGCGTCAATGTCGAAGGTAACTTCAATCTGAGGCACGCCGCGGGGAGCCGGAGAAATGCCGTCCAGTTTGAAGTTGCCGAGAAGCTTGTTGTCCTCAAACATTTTGCGTTCGCCCTGGCACACGCGGATATCCACGGCGGGCTGGTTGTCCGCAGCGGTGGAGAATACCTGGCTCTTGCGCACGGGGATGGTCGTGTTGCGGTCGATCATCGGAGTGGCGATGCCGCCCATCGTTTCAATGGACAGCGTCAGGGGAGTCACGTCCAGCAGCAGAACGTCATTCACGTCGCCCTGGAGGACGCCACCCTGAATAGCGGCGCCTACAGCCACCACTTCGTCCGGGTTCACGCCCTTGTGGGGTTCCTTGCCGGCCAGCGTGTGGGCCATTTCCTGAACGGCGGGCATGCGGGTCATGCCGCCCACCAGCACCAGTTCATCAATGTCGCCGGTCTTCAGTCCGGAGGCGGAAATGCAGTCCAGCACGGGCTTGCGGGTGCGGTCCAGCAGGTCTTCCGTAAGCTGTTCCAGTTTGGGACGGCTCAGCGTCAGCTGAATATGCTTGGGGCCGGAAGCGTCCGCCGTGATGAACGGCAGGCTGATATCGTAGCTCTGGGTGGAGGAAAGGGCAATCTTGGCCTTTTCAGCCTCTTCCTTGATACGCTGGATGGCGTCCGGCTGATTGGAAAGATCCATGCCGGAATCCTTCTTGAACTCATCCATGATCCAGGAAATGATCGCGTTGTCCCAGTCGTCGCCGCCCAGGTGGGTATCGCCGTCGGAAGCTTTTACTTCGAAGACGCCGTCGCCGATTTCCAGCACGGAAATATCGAAAGTGCCGCCGCCAAGGTCATAAACGGCGATGTTTTCATTGGACTTCTTGTCCAGGCCGTAGGCCAGGGCCGCAGCGGTCGGTTCGTTAATGATGCGGCGCACCTTCAGCCCGGCGATTTCACCGGCGGCCTTGGTCGCGTTGCGCTGGGCGTCGTTGAAATAGGCGGGGACGGTGATCACGGCTTCCGTGATAGTTTCGCCCAGTTTGGATTCCGCATCGGCCTTCAGCTTGGCCAGCACCATGGAAGCGATTTCCTGGGGTGAGAAAGTTTTCTTTTCACCGCCCACTTCCACGCGGATGTAAGCATCCCCGTTGGGAGCTTCCACAATTTCATAAGGAACCTTTTTATCCTCGTCCGTCAGCTCGCTGTACTTGCGGCCGATCAGACGCTTGGAGGAAAACACGGTGTTCTTCGGATTGGTTACCGCCTGGCGTTTGGCGGCCTGCCCCACGAGACGTTCACCGCTTTTGGTGAAGGCCACAATGGAGGGAGTGGTGCGCGCACCTTCGCTGTTTTCAAGAACGGTCGCCTGACCGCCTTCCATCACAGCCATGCACGAGTTGGTCGTGCCCAAGTCAATTCCTAATATTTTAGCCATATCGTTATGTTAGATTGTTTTAAATGGATTCCGTTGAGATTTGATCTCCCTATGACCTGAAGTGTCATACAGGTAAACTCATGTTCTTGTCTTCCTTGATGCAAATGCCATGCCAGCCCCGTCCAAATGGAAAGAAAATAAAATAATCTACTGTAAATCAAATATGTATATATTTTACAACTTCTTCATACATTCCGCTGGCATGCCCAAAAGCGACATTTTGTCACATCAAAACAGTGACAAAATGTCCCACCCGGTCACTTTGTCCCATGTGTGGCGGATGCCCACTCCGCATTTCCTCCGGCGGAATTGACGGAACCACAGCATTCCCCATACGCCAGGCGCTTCATGAAATCCTTGTAAAGCAGCGTTTCCATCCGGCCGTCGGTATATTCCACCACCGCACTCATGGTTTCCACCCAGTCTCCGCAATTCAGATAGCGTATATCCCCCACCATGGCGTCCGCCGGATGGTGCACATGCCCGGCGATGATCCCTTCGCACTGTCTTTTGACCGCCAGATTCTGAAGCTGTTCCTCATACTTGCCGATGAAATTGACGGCGGATTTCACCTTTCCCTTGATGGCGCGGGAAACGGAATAATACTCCTTGCCGCGCCAGGCACGGTACCTGTTGTACAGACGGTTGACCATCAGCAGCACGTCATAGCCCAGAGAGCCGAGCACCGCCAGCCACCGGTGATTGGTGGAAATGGCGTCAAACCCGTCGCCGTGCACGCACAGGTAACGGCGGCCGTCCGCCGCCCCGTGAACATATTCCTTGGCGATGTGCAGCCGCCCCAGGGCGAAGGGAAGAAACCGCTCCAGAACGTCATCGTGATTCCCGCGCAGGTACAGTACTTCCACGTCCTCCTGTTCCATCTTCTTCAACAGAGTGCGGATAAAACGCGTATGCCGCCTGCGCCAGCGGCTGCCGCGGGAAAGAGCCCAGGCATCCACAATGTCCCCCACCAGCACGATCTTTTCCGCCCGGATATGCTTCAGGAACCTGCGGCATTCGTCCGCCCTGGAATCCTTGGTCCCCAAGTGAATATCGGAAAGAAACACCGTACGGCACTCCAGCACCGCACCGCATGGGGGACGCGCGCATCCCGCGCCGTTCTCTTCACAGGCTACGGAAGCAAGAATTTCCTCAAACCGGTCGCAGACGGCGTCCCAGGTTCTGAAACGGACGGCCTGCCGCCCCTGTTCTCCCAGCCTGCGGACCAGCTCCGCCTCCTGAAGCAGGCGGCGCATGGCCGCATAAAAGCCCTCCACATCCCCCTTCTCCGCCTGCAGGCCGTTCACACCGTTGAGTACTACATCTGCGGACGCGGCATAACGGTAGCTCACTGTTGCCAGCCCGCTGGCCATTCCTTCCAGCAACACGTTGCCGAATGTTTCCGTCTCACTGGCAAACAGAAGCACGTCCATTGCCGCGTAATGCCGTGCCAGGTCCTCCCCGCTGCGGACGCCACAAAACACGGCGTCCGGAAATTCGCTACGCAAGCCGTTCATCATGGGGCCGTCCCCCACCACAACCATTTTCATTCCGCGGTCCGGGAACTCCCGCTGAAGGCGGGTATAAAGGCTCAAAACCGTAACCAGGTTCTTTTCCCGGGCCAGGCGCCCCACCACTCCGAACACAATTTCATCCCGCCAGACGCCCCAGGACTGGCGCAGGGAAATATCCCTCTTTTCGGGGTCAAACAGAACCGTATCTACACCGCGTCCCATGACGGCCAGACGTTCAAAACCAAGTCCGCTCAGGGAAATGAGCATTTCTTCCGTCGGTACCACGGTCAATCTGGCCCGATTATGCAATTTGCGCAGGTAATTCAGAGCGGCATTTTCCAACCCTGAAAAATTGTAATTCTTCATGTACTGGTGAAAATTGGTGTGGAACCCCATCACCACGGGAATTTCCAGCGCCCTCGCCGCCTTGGACGCAGACGCGCCCATGGGGCTTTCCGTGGCAACATACACCACATCCGGTCTCTTCCTCAACCACCGGGAACGAAACCTGTCGACGGAAGGCAGCCCTATCTTCACTTCATGGTAAATGGGAAGGGACAGGGACGGCATGGCCGTCTCGCCCATCATGGATGCGCTCCCTCGTTCGGATGCCCTCAGAACATGCACCAGATGGCCCCGGGCCTTCAGATCCTTCACCAGGCGCCCGAGAGTCATGGCCACGCCATTTACGTCCGGCTCATAGGTATCCGTCACCAAATCAATTCTCATGCCCCGGTACCATGAACCGGAGCACCTGGTCAAACAAGCCGGACAGCGAAACAAAATCGTCACCAGCCATCGTTGTCCGGCCTGTACACCGAACTGAAAAACGACTTGATGGCGACCGCCTTTTTTCCCGTTTCCCACAACATTCAGTTGCCTTAAACCGTGTTGATATCTGACAACAAACCACATAAACGATTGTCTGACGAAAACGCGCATTATAAATCCGCAGTCAATCAAAAATTTTAAGAAAAAACGATTTCCTGCGCAAAAAAGAACACGAATCTTCATAAATAACGGCCAGCGTCCTCACAGGCGATTCAACTATTATCCGTTGACAGTATGTCGTATGGGACAACCATTCCACCATTGCGAACGGGCGGCGGATTTATAATCCGCCAAGCTTCCGCTACATGCCAACCCGTTAAAAACCGAATATATGAATAATGGGCAATATTTTTCTGAAAAAAAACAATCACCGTTAATCGCAGGCTAGAGCGTTTTCATACAAGGATGCAAAACTTCCATTCTCTGGAAAAGACCTGACAGATTTTCTAACAAAATAAATAACTGACTGTATACAATAACATTCCAATCACACATAACAAAAACATTCCACAGACTCCGGATTAGTAATCCGGCGTCAATATTAGTTTTTCATATCAAGTATATTTCTCCAATTCAATCCATTATTATCCCGAATGAAGACCAAATGGAACATATCTGTTAGATGATAACATAATTTCTTGAAAATAATCATAGTCCGTCTTATTTTACTTCTGTTGTGCATTTCAGCCGGATTACTAATTCGCTATTGAAATGAACAACAATCCCAATCCCATCACACCCCAATGAAACCTATAGCCTATTACAGCTATGCAGCTGCATTGTGCACACCCTTCTGCTGCCATGCCTCGCCGCTTTACGGCCCTTTGGAAGCAGGAATGCAGGAATCCCAATTGCTGAGTTCCCTGAAATCCTGCAAATCCCTTGAAGGCCCCGGTACGGACGCCTACTTGAGCCGGACCGGACTCAACGGGGCCTTCAAAACGAAAAAGCCCATCGGCGGACTCTACTTTTCCCTTCACTTTGACTACGACAAAGAGGGGGCGCTGAGATCCGTTTCCTTCTATTCCAACTCAAAAGTGAGCAAGGATGAATACGATACGCGCCTAAAATCCCTGTATAAGCGCATGCTGAACGGACTGACGGGGCTTTACGGACCGCCCATGAACATGCCGGACTGGATTGAAAAGGATTCCCTCCCGGCTGAGCGGGTCATGTACATGCACATGTGGCGCATCCAGCCGGGCTGTTTTCTGATGTCCGGCCTGGCAAACGCGGGAGCCTCCGGCTACATGCCCATCTTCCGCTTTTCCCCGCCCTCCGGCATGCCGCCCAAATCCAAAAAGGACCGGGACAAGCTGAAATCCGAATGGGCAGCCATTCCGGAATTCTACGAATTCGCGAAAGCCGAGAGATTCCTCTCCAATGCCGTATTCGCCATGTCCCACAAAAAGCATCCGGAAGCCCTCCAGCATTTCCAGAAAGCCGCCGACCTCGGCAGCCCCAACGGTTACTGGGGACTGGCCCATCTTTACCGAGTAGGAACGGACGGAGTGGAAAAAAATATGCAACTTGCCGAGGAATACACGAGAAAAGCCGCCCTGGCAGGGTTTGCCCGTGCAGCCATGAAATATGGAGACACATGGGAAAAAGCCTGCAAGGCCCTCGACTTCAATAAAGCGGAAGCCACGGAATGGATCAACCGGAACAAGCGCGCCGCCAGAGCCGGCTATGCATCCGAACAGTACAACGTGGGAATCATGTACCAGCATGGATTTGGCGTGGAACGCAACCTGGACACGGCAAGGGAATGGCTGCAGAAAGCGGCGGACCAGGGTCATGTTCAGGCACAGGCGGCATTGAAAAAACTTCCGGAAGCTCCGGCAGGAGAACCATTGTTAATCTAATCATTTCCCAACAAACACACCCATAAAAAGCCGGCTGCCGCATCATTGACGGCTCACGCAGCCGCTCCGGCAATTCCCTATGAAAACCATGGAACCGGCAGGGAAGCGGGTCATCCGCTTCCCTGCTGAAATCCGGAACGGAAAATTGCCGCCAGGAATGGCGCTTTCAACCGTCCCGTCCTCAGCAAATCCTCGGAAGCTGCATGCCGGACGGCATGCCAAGTACCCGCTCCACGCCCAGTCTGCCCTTCATCAGCAGGGGAGCCGCCCCGAACTCCTCCGCCCGGCCAACCAGACAGGCCCCGGAGGAAACGCTGCAACTGCGCATCAGGCGCAACGCCTCATCTTCATATTCTCCGGGCAAAATCGCGAGATAACGCCCTTCGCACGCCACTTGCAGCGGGTCCAATCCCAGCAGGCCGCACGCAGCCCTCACGTCATCCCGGACCGGAATGGACATTTCATCCAGCTTCACTGTGAGCCCGGAAGCCTCTGCAATCTCTGAAAGAGTGGCCGTCAAACCGCCGCGGGTCACGTCCCTCAGGCAATGCACGGGAATCCCGGCACGGATCAGCGCGGCTACGGACTCATGAAGAGGCGCCGAATCACTGCACAAATCTTCGCCAAAGGACAACCCCGACCGCAGGCCCATGATCGTCATGCCGTGCCTGCCCAAATCCCCGCTCAGCAGAACGACATCCCCCGGACGCACGGAGGCAGGGCTGATCTCCAAATCATGCGGCACCGCTCCCACCCCGGCGGTATTGATATAAATACCATCGCCCTTTCCCCGTTCCACCACCTTCGTATCCCCTGTGACGATACGAACGCCCGCCAGACGGGCAGCCTCAGCCATGGAGCGTACCACTCTGTTCAGGACATTCAGGGAAAGCCCCTCCTCCAGAATGAACCCCGCCGTCAGGTACAGCGGTTCCGCGCCGCTCATGGCCAAATCATTCACCGTCCCGTGAACGGCCAGGGAGCCGATATTGCCGCCGGGAAACTCCAGGGGCTGCACCACGAAGCTATCCGTTGTCACCGCCAGACGCCCTGCAGGAAAAGGCAACACGGAGGAATCATTCTGCACGCTGCCGGACGGAGAACCGAAAGCCTCCAGAAACACGGAGCGGATCAGGTCATTCATCAGGCGGCCACCGCCGCCGTGAGCCATCTGGATGCGGTCGGAAACGGATTCTGGAACAGGACACTCAAACATAAGAAATAAAATCAGCTCCTTTTATAGCGGTAATAGGCCGCACAGGCCCCTTCCCCGGACACCATGGGAGCCCCCAGCGGATTCAGCGGCGTACAGGAAGAAGCGAAATGGGGGCATTCCACCGGCTTCAGCAAACCGCGCAGCACCTGCCCGGCCATGCAGCCGGAAGCCTCATCCGCCGTGCCGTCACAGGCGCGGCAGTCAAAACGGACGGAAGCATCCATATGCCGCCATTCCGATCGCACCTTCATGCCGCCGTCCGGTATCAGCCCCAGCCCGCGCCAATGACGATCCTCCGTTTCAAAAACATCTTCCATCCGCCTTTTGGCGGCTGGATTCCCTACCGGCCTTGCGTAACGCCGGTAGGCATTCCGGACTCCATGCTCCCCGGCCTCAAGCTGACGGACGCACATTAGAATGCCGTGGAGCAGGTCCGTTCCTTCAAACCCGGTAACCGTCATCGGCACCCGGTAGCGCTCGGCAAGACGCCCGTAATCCTTCTCCCCCGTCACGGCGCAAACATGTCCAGGAGCCAGGAAGCCATCCGGCCTTCCTTCCTGCTGGTCCATCAGCCATTCCAGGGCGGGAGGCACCAGAACATGGGCGCAAAGCACGGAAAAATTGGCATACCCCAGGGCACGCGCCTGCTGCATGGCCAGCGCCGTAGCCGGAGCGGTAGTCTCAAAACCCACGGCAAAAAACACCACGTCCAGACCGGGATTGGCCCCCGCCAGCGCAACAGCCTCCAGCGGAGAATACATCAGCCGGACATCCCCGCCGCACGCCTTGGCGGACAGCAAATCCCCGTGGGAACCAGGAACCCTCATCATATCGCCGTAACTGCACACAGCCACACCAGGCTTGAGACTCAGCTCCACGGCCCGGTCAATCAAATCCACGGAGGTGACGCAGACCGGGCAGCCGGGGCCGTGAATCAGGCGCAGCTCCGGCGGAAGCAATTCTTCCAGTCCCAGGGAAGCGATCGCATGCGTCTGGCCGCCGCACACTTCCATCACCGCCCACGGGCGCGTAACGGCATGATTCAGGTCATCAAGCAGTTGATAAACTTCCTCCTGCATAAATTCGACGAGCAAATCTTCCTGTTATCCGGATGAAACGGCCCTCACACGGGTTCGGAATTCTCCACGATCTCGCGCATCTCCCTCCTTGTCTCAAGGGCGGTTTCCTCATCCAGCACGCTCAGGGCCATTCCCACATGCACAATAACGTAACTCCCCACCTCCGCTTCCGGCACGCAGGCCAGATTCACTTCCCGCGTCACTCCGCCGAAATCCACCACGCCCAGGCGGAACAGAGGATCTTTTTCATGAACGCTTACGATTTTTCCGGGAACGGCCAAACACATACTTTATCCTTTCCATTGACGCACGGCGGCGGCCGCCTGCCCCAGGGAAATCCCTCCGTCATTGCAGGGGACGCGCTGCGGCAGCGACAAAACGCACGCCCTAGACTGCGCCATGCCCATCAGGCCTTCAAGCAAAAACGCATTTTGAAAGCAGCCGCCTCCCAGCACCAGCCTGTCCTGGGAAAAACGCTCCGCCACATCAAACACCAGGTTCACGAGGCTTTCATGAAACTTCCGGGCCATCCGGCAACGGGAAACACCGGCCAGCAAATCATCATTCAACGCTTTCAGAACGGGTCTCCAGTCCAGCTCCAGCAGGCTGCCTTCTTCATGCATCACCCATTCGTACGAATCGCCCTCCGGGCCGTCTTCGGGAAGGGAGGCTGCCCAAGACTCCAGCACCATGGCGGCATGGCCTTCGCACCCCGCCGCACCGTCAAAACCGCACCAGAACGCCACCGCATCAAACAGCCTCCCCATGGAAGACGTTGCCGGGCAATGAACATGCCGCTCCATCATCGTTTCCAGAGCCTGCCGCTTCCGGGGAGGAATTCCGTGCTCCAGGCGCCGGAACAGTCCATCCGTCCCCCACTCAGCCATTTGCCGGGCCAGGGCGCAGGCGCAGCGGGCCGGCTCCTTCACCGCTTCATCCCCGCCGGGCAGCAGGAACGGCCTGATCCGCGCCACCCGTTTGGGAGCACCCTGCTCCTCCATGATAAAAAACTCACCACCCCACACCGTTCCATCCGTGCCGAACCCCGTTCCGTCCCAGGCTACGCCCAGGGCGGGGAAAGGAGTTCCATTCTCTGCGGCGCAGGCAAGCACATGCGCCTGATGATGCTGTACGGGAAAAACGGAAACGCCCCATTCCCTGGCCAAACGCCGGGCGAGCGCTGCCGTCGGATTGTCCGGATGGGCGTCCACGGCAATCACATCCGGCACGGCCTTCAAGGTACTCCCCAGAACTTCCACCGTCCGCTCAAAAGCGCGCAGGGCGGCGGCGCTGTCCAAATCCCCCAGATGCTGGCTCATCACGGCCACGCCATCCTTCAGCCAGCAAACGGTATTCTTCAACCCGGAGCCGAGAGCCAGCACCTTAGGCGCCTCCGGCGCGGTGCGCCATACAGGCCGGGGCGCATAACCGCGGGCCCGGCGCACCATCATGGTTCTGCCGCCCGCCACGCGCACCACGGAATCATCCACCGGACGCACGATCGGCCGGTCGTGCACGAAAAACACGTCCGCCGCATTCTCCAGCTTCTGCAACGCCTCTTCCACGGAAATGCACAAAGGCTCCCCGCTCAAATTGCCGCTGGTCACCACGAGAGGCTTTCTCCACATATCCATCAGCAGCGCATGCACCGGGGAAGACGGCAGCATAATCCCGGCAAAACGGCTGAACATGCATACGGAAGGCGCCAAATCCACATTCTTCCTCTTGACCGCCAGTACGATGGGAGCCTCGGGAGACGCCAGCAGCCGCTTCTCCTCCTCCGTCAAATGGCACAGAGCCTCTGCCGCAGCCATATCCGGCACCATCACGGCAAACGGCTTGGCATCCCTCCCCTTCAGCTTCCTCAGCCGTCTGACGGCTCCTTCGGACGCGGCATCTGCCAGCAACTGGAAACCGCCCACCCCCATGAGGGCCACAATCAGGCCGTCCGCCAGCACCCATGCCACCTGAGCCGCAGGGGTATCAAAACCGTGGCCGAAGCCCAGCTCGGAACCATCTGAAAACAACACCTTCATGGAAGGCCCGCATTCCGGGCAGGCGATGGGCTGGGCATGGAAACGCCGATCCCCCACGTCCTGGTACTCCTTCATGCATTCCGGACACATCCGGAACCCCTTCATGCTGGTTCCGGAGCGGTCGTACGGCATGGACTCGATAATGGAATAACGGGGACCGCAATGGGTACAGTTGGTAAAAGGATAATGATAGCGCCGGGAAGACGGATCGCGCATCTCCCGGAGGCACTCCGGGCACGGAGCCAGGTCCGGCAGCATGATCGGCACGCCGCCGGAAGCGGGATCGCTCTCCAAAATCAGGAACTCTTCATACCCGGCAGGCTCGCAAACGGTCTGTTCCGTTCCGTAAACGCGGGCATGTTCCGGCAGGCTTTCCATCAATTCCGCAAAAAAACGTTCGGCATCCCCCGCATCTCCCTCCACGCGGATCTCCACGCCGGACTCCGTATTGCGCACGAAGCCTTTCAGGCCGAAACGCGAGGCCAGCCGATACACGTGGGGCCGGAAGCCGACCCCCTGAACCATGCCGGTAATGTCGATCTTCAAGGCTGAAACAGCCTGTTCAATGGTGATGGTGGACATGCTCCTGAACTCTTCCTGAACGAATGCGGCGCACCCGTTCCTCAATCTCCCCGCACCAAATATCCATTCCTTCCCCTGTCTTGGAAGACAACTCAACCACGCGCGCGTGATGAGCCACCTTGTTCAGAGCCGCCAGCGCGGCATCCCGGTCAAAATCTACGGCATCCGCCAGATCCGACTTGGTCACCAGGGCCACGTCTGCGGAATGGAACATGGGGGGATACTTCAAAGGCTTGTCTTCCCCTTCCGTGACGGAAAGCAGGACCACGCGCATTCCTTCCCCCAAATCATAGGAAGCGGGACACACCAGGTTCCCCACATTCTCAATCACCAGCACATCCAGGTCATCCAGCGGCATCCGCTTCATCGCCTCCGCAATCATGCGGGCATCCAAATGGCACATCGTGCCGGTGGTAATCTGCACTACGGGAATATCCGCACGGCTCAGGCGTTCGGCGTCATGATCCGTAGCCAGGTCTCCAACAATCACCCCCATTCTGACACGGTTCCTCAACATCTCCGCCGTCTTTTGCAGCAAGGATGTCTTGCCGGAGCCGGGAGAGGAAAATACATTGATGACCAGCAGCTTCTTTGCTTCAAAAAAACCTCTGTTGCGTTCCGCCAAACGGTCATTGGCATCCAGCACGGGAACATGGACGTCCATGCCGTGGGCGTGTCCTTCATGGGTGTGTTCACCTCCGCATCCGCAATCTTTACACATAATCAATACTGATATTTGATTCAGAAAAAGTGAATCTTTCTCACTTATCCTATGTCATACCGTCTCCCGGTCAAATAAAAACGCCGCGTTTTCCAATAAACAAAAGGGCCTTATTGGGAATTTCCCGCTCCGGAATATCTCTGCCGGGGAAGGGCCAGCCGCATGTACACCAGATCGACGGCCTGGGCAAGGCGCTCCGTCATATACCCGCCTTCCTCCAGCTCCTTCACGGCGGCGTCAAGCCTTCCGGCCGCCATTCTTATCTCATGTGCCCACGGTATCCCTATATCTTCCTGCATAACCATATCTTTTGCCAATACAGCCAAATTCTGAATATCCCATAAGGAAAAATCCTTTTTCCACAATTCTTTCACAGCCTCCTGGTCTCCTTCCCCTGCCCCGGCCTTCTTTAGAATAGACCTAACCTCCTCCACATGCCTGGAAACGCTCACGGCCAAATACTCATACAGGCAGGGGGGCAGGAGGGAAAAGGCACCCTTCCGGCCATTCTCATGAAAAACGGTCTTTCCCCAAAAACATCTTTCCATGGCCTGATATATATCCATGATTCCGTTGCAAATCACATCATCCATCAATCCGTCGCGGAAAAAGCTGTCCACAGCTTCATCCAGAATTCCTCTCTGGACACATGCAAGCTCCTTTGCTTCCAACGCTTCCCGGGAACGCAATAATTCGGGAGAATAACTCGTCCTGCCTGTAATGATCATGACATTCCAGGCATCCACTGTAAGGGCTCTTACAGTATCTTCGTCAGACTTCTTCTGTACATCGGGACCCAGACGCTGCCTTTCTCTCACACTTTTCAATAAACGAATTATCTTCTCGGCAATCTTGTTGCCCTCCTTCAAATCATACTGTAAATCCTTCAAAGGATCGGGCCCCATCTCCCTGCCCAAAGCAGTCTCAGGCATGCAGGCGGCAACCAGAATACAGGCAATGGGAAAAACACGCACCATCATTGGAATAAGGCAATTATTTCCAAAGAATAATCTTATTGCCTTAAAACACAATTCAAATTCTCGCTGTTCCCCTTCTGCATCAGCATCTTTCTTCATCACCCGCTCCGGCCATGGCCGCTCATGTCTTTTCCTTTGAAATTCCTTCATCGTAAGTATGTGGGCTTGCCAAGGCATTAAAATCCTGTAAACTGTTTCGTCCTCAGTTAACATTCCTTTACTCAGGTTATGCCAGACGCTCGCTTTCAACCACTTCCCGGATTCCGCGACTTCTCCCCGGCGGACTGCGCCGTGCGCAACTACCTCTTTGACGTGTGGAAAAGAGTGGCGCACCGCTACGGATTCCTGGAATGGGAAGGCCCCACGGTGGAAGCCACGGAACTGTACCTGAAAAAAAGCGGAGGCGAACTGCCCACCCAGCTCTTCCGCTTCATGGACCAGGGGGAACGGGACATCACCATCCGCCCGGAACTGACGGCTTCCCTGGGACGCATCGCCGCCGCGTACCAGCGGGAATACACCAAGCCGCTCAAGTGGTTTGAAATTGGCTCCTGCTTCCGTTACGAAAAACCGCAAAAAGGACGCCTGCGCGAATTCTACCAGTTCAACGCGGACATTCTGGGGGAAAGCTCCGCCTGGGCGGACTCTGAACTCATTGCCCTGGCTATCGACTGCATGAGGGAACTGGGCTTCACGCAGAATGACTTCATCGTCCGCGTCTCCGACCGTGAAGCTTGGATCAGGTTCGCTGCGGAACACGGTGTACAGGAACAGGACATCCCCCTTTTCCTTGGTATCGTGGACAAATTCGAACGCGACCGTCCGGAAGAATGCCAGCGCAAGCTGGATGCCTTCGGCATCAGCCGCAACAACCTCGTGGACTTCATTGAAAACCCGCCTGCCGGAGCTTCCGAACGCTACGAAACCCTGCTGAAGGACCTGACGGCTCGCGGCCTGGAAACCTATGTCAAGCTGGACCTCTCCGTAGTCCGCGGCCTGGCGTACTACACCGGCCTGGTCTTTGAAATCTTTGACACGCAAAGAAGCCTGCGCGCCGTAGCCGGCGGAGGTCGGTACGACACCCTCGTGGCCGCCCTCTCCGGCAATGCGGTGGACATGCCCGCAACAGGCTTCGCCATGGGAGACGCCGTCATCGGCCATCTCATCGACCAGACGCCTCGTGCCAGGGCATTGAAAGAAGCGGCGCTGGCGGCCGCGGGATGTGACGTCTTCATCATACAAGCGTCCGAAAACCGCCGTGCGGAAGTACTCTCCATCGCCTCGGCCCTCCGTGACCAGGGCTACAGCGTGGACATCCCCCTGACCTTCACCAAATTCAACGGACAGATGCAGAAAGCCGTCAAATCCGGGGCACGTCTTGCCCTGGTGGTCGGCGATGAATTCCCCACCCTGGAACTGCGCGACCTGACGGCACGCACCTCCGCCCAAATAGCCATGGAAGACCTGTTCGACTCCATTGCAACCGTCGCGAACCGTGCCTGATCCAGCATTTCACCACCATCCATTTCAAACAAAGATGAACTCATACCGCACTCATACCTGCAGCGAATTGCGCGCTGCGGACATTGGCAAGCCGACCACCCTCATCGGCTGGGTAGACTCCGTCCGCGACCACGGCGGCGTCATATTTATCGACTTGCGCGACCGCACCGGCATCACCCAGGCAGTCTTCCATCCGGAAGTCAGCCAGGACGTGGCCAGGGCATCCCAGCAGCTCCGCTCCGAGGACATGATCCAAATCTCCGGCACGGTGGAAGCCCGCTTGAAAACGGACACAGTGGACACCACCAATGCAGACCTTCCCACCGGGGAAATCGAAGTCTCCGCCAATGCCCTCAACGTCATCAACAAGGCGGATGTGCTCCCCTTCCAGCTGGACCGGGCCCTCTCCAACGAAGACTTGCGCCTCAAATACCGCTTTCTGGACCTGCGCCGTCCCTCCATGGCCCGCAACATGCAGATCCGCCACCGCGTCACCAAAACCACGCGGGACTATCTGGATGAACACGGCTTCCTGGAAATTGAAACCCCCATCCTCTCCAAATCCACGCCGGAAGGCGCGCGCGACTTCCTGGTCCCCTCCCGTTTGGCCCCCGGCAAATTCTATGCCCTGCCCCAGGCGCCCCAGCAGTACAAACAGCTTCTCATGGTAGCGGGCATGGAACGCTACTTTCAGATTGCCCGCTGCTTCCGCGACGAAGACCTGCGCGCGGACCGGCAGCCGGAATTCACGCAGGTGGACATTGAAGCCTCCTTCATCACGCCGGAAGACATCTACAACCTGGTGGAAGGACTACTCAAGCGCGTGTACAAGGAAGCCCTGGACGTGGACATTCCCACTCCCTTCCCGCGCATGACCTGGAAGGAAGCCATGGACCAATACGGCTCCGACAAGCCGGAACGCCGCTTCAGCATGAAACTCACGGACGTCTCCTCCATCTTTGAAAACAGCGGCTTCAAGGTATTCGCCTCCGCCGTGCAAAATGGCGGCGTGGTCAAGGCCATCAACGCCAAGGGCTTCGGAACCGCCTCCGTCGGTCAGATAGACACCCTCACGAAAACCGCCGTGGAAGCCGGAGCCAAGGGGCTGGCCTACATCAAAGTGCGTGAAGACGACTGGAGAAGCCCCATCTCCAAATTCCTTTCTGAAGAAGAAAAGCAGAAACTCACGGAAGCCCTGGACATTGAAACCGGAGACCTCATTCTCTTTGCCGCCGGTCCGTGGGAACCCTCCTGCGACATCCTGGGCCGCGTGCGCCTGCAATGCGCCGAATTCATGGAACTTCTCAAGGACAACAAGGAGCGCGACTTCCTGTGGGTCATCGAATTCCCCCTGCTCGGCTGGGATGAGGAAGAACAGCGCTGGGCGGCCATCCACCATCCGTTCACCCGTCCCGTCAAGGAAGACGAGGAAAAACTGCTCAAGGGAGAACTCTCTGCCGACCTCCGCGCCCAGGCTTACGATGTGGTGCTCAACGGTACGGAACTCGGTGGCGGTTCCATCCGAATTCACGAACGCGACCTGCAATCCGCCATGTTCAAGGCGCTCGGCATCACGGAAGAACAGGCCCGCGAACAATTCGGGCATATCCTGGACGCTTTCAGCTTCGGGGCTCCTCCCCACGGCGGTCTGGCGCTGGGCCTGGACCGCCTGGTCATGATGATCTGTGATGCGGAATCCATTCGCGAAGTCATTGCTTTCCCGAAAAACAACCGCGGCGTGGACCTCATGAGCGACTCTCCGGCCCCGGCGGAAGAACGCCAGCTGCGTGACATTCACATCCAGGTGAAACTGCCCGCTAAAAAATAACATACTTTATTCTTCCCTTTTCAGGCCCCGGACGGATTTTTTCCTCCGGGGCCTTTTTTACACGCATAAAACAAAAGAGAAAACGGTCAGACCCGCCATCCATCCCCTATCTCCCCTATCTCCCCTATCTCCCTTTAAAATTCACTGCCATTTCCGTTATAGCTGAACTCATATCCGGGTCTTGGGACAAAATCCCCTTCCCAAATACTACTTTGTTCTACATCCCTTATTCCTCAGTAAACCGGTCAATGCTCCTCCTGCCCTGCTGCATCTGGATCCGGAGCAATCTGAATACTCAAAATCCGGCAGGGATTCTGACGCTGTTCCGTCGCACAATGCTGCAATCCATGCGTCAGCACCTTCAAATCGCCTTCCCGGTCGTTCGTCTTCCAGCCGGAAATGCGCAGCCGATGACATCGGACAACCTCATCGCCGTTAACCTGATACCAAATCATCATGGTCCCGCCCTCCTTCAGGTGTCCTCCTCTTCTCCCTATCTTTAGAATCTCATCATATTGGGAATGCTCTACACCCGACCAGAAAATCCTCTTGCCATCCTTTCCCGGCTGTCTCTTTACGGCAATCTTTCCTCCGGGAAACCACCCCATATGAAACAGCAAACACCGTATCAGATAAGCGCGCCTTAACGCACACTCTTCCTGGTGAGTACCCAGTCCGAGAGACTTTCTGGCTCCGCAATATTTGTTTCCACGGTCAATGGTCAATCTGACCTTGTAACTTCCTGATGTATTCTTCCTTAATTCTATTGATCTAGAGAGGGACATGTAAATATTCATACAATATCCAAAAACTATATATATAAAATCAACTGGGCCTAGCAAAAAATGTTAGAAAATAATCACAACACAAATAAAACGAACATATATTAAAAATTACACTCATCAAAAAAAATCAAAAAAAATATGAGCGAAAAAAAATATGCAGCCCTTGTTACCAATCAAGCGAAACTATGCTTCACTGCAAAAAAATCACGTTTCAAACTCAACATTTCCGGCAGGTAAAACCGTTCCTTTCATCCGTCCGGAAGAATCTTTGCCCGCAGGAGCCCTGCATTATTGAAATTCCTGTCTTGGAAAGAACAAATATATTACACACAAGTCCTGTAAATTCATAGTCGGGCATCTTACCAACTAGATTCAACTCCAGTACCAAAAAGGAAACAAAAGCCGAAACCCAATCAAGCCCCAGCGCCTTGAGACCCCAAACTCGCCGAAGAACTCGACAATGCCAGCCGGGTATGTCGGGAAAGAGACATCTCACCTGCCCAATTCTACGAATACCGCAAACGTTTTCAAGGAACAAGGCTTTGAAGATTTACTAGATCTGCCTCCAATCCATAAGACGCACCCTCAAACCACATCAGACGAAGTTGAAAACGCATCCTGGAACTGGTCGATCAAAATCCGCAAAAGGAAGGCAGCCATATAAAACAGCTCTTGAAGCTGGAAGAAGAGCACCTTATCCAGGGCAAACAGCTCAGCGCAGAGCAGATTAAATTCATCGGAAAAGCCATCCCCTACTCCAAGGAACGGTATGTGGAAAGCAAACCTCCCAAGTACCAGCTCTGTCAGGACATCCTCTATGCGGGAAAACTCAAGGAAGTTAGAAGAGTCTGCCTGTACATGGGCAAATTTCCCGACCATGCAGCTCTCATCTGCATAACGACGCGTTACCATCCATGAGAAGCACGGCTTGAACATAGAAACCATCCTGACGGTTCATGGGAGAAAATACTGCGGCAAGCTTTACCCCTCACCATGATGAAATCTACCCGGAGCTAAACGGTATTGAACGTCGTAAAGCATGTACCGCAACGCCTAAAACAAACGGCTTTACGGGACATTTCAACAGGGCGTCCGAGGAAGAGTTTTTTGACATAGCCCTGGACAGAAATTTTATACCAGCGCGGGAAAACTCCAGAAGATTTTTAACGAATGACTCAAACACTACAACCAGGAGCAGCCTCATCATGGGTACCGCAACATGGAAAGGCGGCCGACAGCAACAATCTTTACTTATTATTTATTGATAACTATCAGGATAATTTTTGCCTTCGAAAGGTGAAAATATTTTCACCGCAATTTATTTACCTTTGAAAATCATCGAAATATTATAATCAGAGACTTGCGAAAAAGACTACATTCCTTCATAATGGTCTGTTTCAGTATTTTTATTATATCATTTCATTGCCTGCTGAGAAACCGTTCATAATCTCGTATGTTCTTTCTTCGCCGCATCCTCAGCACATCATTATTCTTTTCAGTTCCATGCACTCGCTTTTATAATCGTAAAATGAGTTATTCTCTATCAGCTCTGATATTTCCGATATCAACTTCTTCTCACTTGCATTCAATGCATCGTAATTATTAATGATACTGTCAATGGAATGTTGTACAAAAGAGTCGATATTCCCGATGTCGTCTTCATGATAATCACCCAAAAAATATTCGACAGTCAATTTTAAGCATGACGGGAAATAATATCTAAGAAACGTTGTTGAAAAAATATAAGACGGTAAAATTGTCGTATCATACTTAAGAGGAAGCAGATCCCGTTTCCATGAACATGCAATCCAGTTTATTTTTCTGGCATGCGCATAATGGCAAAATTCAATTACAGGGAGCGCAAAAGATTCACCATCCAGGAAATTGATACATATTTTAAATTGTTCATCACTCGGCAGGGGCGATGCAGGATATATTCCCTCCATGAGGTTCGCGAAATATTGATGGGATCGAGTATTTTTATCCATAATTGTTAGTAACCTGAAATCCGGGTTTCAATAAATCAACAGCATCATTTCCATGAATATCATTTTGAACACTGCAGAATCCCTCTCATTTCATATTTCCCCGCAATCTTTTGAGGGGAAGTCCCCATGCCTTCCGTAACCCTGGTCCCGGAAGGCATGGACGAAAAAAACTTGCGTACCTGGTACAGTCCGGCTTACTTGCCCGGCTGCACTTCCGGCCTGGCCGCCCTGGAATATTCCTTCAACAGCTTGGAGGACCACTGAATGCTGTCGGGATAACGGCAGGCTGGAGTCTCCGTCAGATAGGAACCCAGCTTCTGTGCCAGAGGTACGGCAAGCGCGGGATTCTGGAAATAAAGATCCTTCTGTTCCTGATAGTCGTTGCTGACGCGGTAGCACTGCGGGGCACGGTCCGGCACCAGCAGGTACTTCAGGTCTCCATCCATCACGGCGGAAGTGTAATCCGTGCACCAGAACATCGTTCGCGGCACCTCGCCCGTTCGGTTCCCCACCAGGGACAGGATATCCATCCCGTCCAGATTTTTGGGGATCTCTGCTCCATTAGCTTTCAGCAGGGCCGGAAGCAGGTCCACCGTGGACACAGGCTGCTTGCACACGCTTCCGGGCACAAGCCTCTTGTCCGCCGGGTATTTGATGATGAACGGCACACGCACGCCGCCCTCAAAATGCAGCCTCTTGTGACCACGGAACGGAGCGTTGCAGGACGGGGCCTCCGGCGCTCCGCCGTTGTCGGAAAGGAAAACCACCATGGTGTTTCCGTCCAGGCCGTCTTTTTTCAGGGTGTCCAGAATGCGCCCTATGCCCTTGTCCATGGCGTACACCATGGCGCAATACAATCTGCGCTCCCGGTTCTGGATATTCTTGAACAGGGCTATGTCTTCCGGCTTGGCCTGCATGGGCCAGTGCGGCGCATTGTAGGAGACGAACATGAAAAACGGCTTCTTGTCCTGCTTCGCTTCATTCAGAAACTCCACGGCCCTGCCCGTAATGTCGTCCGTCAGGTAGGTAATGCCCGTCTTGTCCGTGAAGTTAGACTCAATGGCGGACGGATTCAAGCCCTCTATCTCCTTTTTCCGGGGGAAATAATCGCGGGAGCCGCCCAGGAATCCCCACCAATGGGTAAATCCCCGTTCCGGAGGGGTAAACCCCTTCGTATGGCCCAGATGCCATTTGCCGAATACGGCGCTCCGGTAGCCGAAAGGCTTCAAATATTCGGGAATCAGCTTTTCCGTCAGGGGCAGCCCGTAATGGGATTCCAGCAAATAGTCTACTTTGGAATTGGGGTTGGTGGTGATGCCGTAGCGCTTCGGGAACCGTCCGGTCAACAGTCCCATGCGGGAGGGGGCGCACATGGGAGCCGTCACATACGCGCGGGAACAGAACACGCCCTCTTTTGCCAGCCTGTCTATGGAAGGAGTCGGAATCTGCTTGGAGCCCGTGCATCCCAAATCCCCGTATCCCAAATCATCCGCCAGAATGACAATCATATTCGGCCGGGCGGCCGTGTGAGTTTCCGCTACAGCCACGGAACAAAAAAGTCCCGCAAAGGCCAGTACCGTGTATAATTTCCTGATCATTTGGCTAAATCTACGTATCTCCATGAATGGATCTATCAAAAAAGCCTATTCCCTCCACTGTCTGAGCACCGCCGCAAGGTACTTCCCCATTTCCGTATCCATGGCCGTCATAGCGAATAGGAACGGTCTGCCGGACGGCTGTTCCACAGAAACAAGCACCCTTCCACCGCCCTCATCCTCCAAGGCAATCCGGGCGCCCTTCGCCAAAAGGAACCGCTGCCTCCTGCCCACGCCCCACAATCCCCGGAACAATTCCCCCCGGCCCGGCCTCAATGCCAGTTTTGCGGCACCGAACAGAAGGAACATGGCCCCAAACAAGGTAGCAGCGCCTATCAGCACAAATGGAATGATGAACAGCAGCGCAGTTTCGTCCATGCCGGTCTTCTTGACGCCGTTCAAGGTATAAGGCTTTCCGGAAGCCATGACGTACAGGAAAAAGGAGATCATCGCATTCCAGACCAGGGAAAACAGCAGCAGGAAAAAGCCCTCCTTCTTCATCTTCCCGAAGTGCAGTACGATGCCGTGCATGTCCTTGGCAACCGAAACTCCGTGCGGCATGACTTCCGGAATCCCCTTTTCTTCCTCCGTCTGCATCAGTTCCGAAAATTTTCCCATGCGGGAACAGGCGCGGCACAGGAACACGTTCCTGGCTACATTCACATTCTCCGGCAGCAGAGGTGCTCCGCACTTCGGACAGTTCACTTGAAAAAAAGCAGCCATGAAAGTCGTTTCATGATATTCCGGATAATCAGGCACTGCACCGGAAATGCCGTGAGCTAGTCCCTCATCTGCCGCAACAGGGCCGCTACATACTGCTGCGCCTCCTCTTCCGCAATTCCCGTGCCAAACTGGAACGGCTTGCCGCCCGGCTGCTCCACCACGATCTTGTGCAGCACCCTGTCATTCTGCCGCATGCTGCTGTCTTCAATGGTAATGCGGGCATCCTTGGCCAGAAGAAACTTCTGGCGGCGGCCCATATCCCCCACCCCGCGGAACAGTTCGCCCCGGCCGGGATTCAACGTCAGCGTCATGCGGCCGAACAACGCATAAACGGCGCCGGCCAGTACCCCAATCCCCACCAGGATAAAAGGAATGAAAAACAACTGTTCAATCAAACTTCCGGTTCTTTCCTTTCCGGAAGAACTGAACAGGAAAACACACAAAAAGCCGTTCCAGAACAGGGCAAAAAACAAAAAGAAAAATCCGATGGCCTTTGATTTCCTGTACGTCACTTCCAGGCCGCGCGGCGTTTTCATCACCTTCATGCGGCATGGAAGAGTCTCCAGAATTTCCTCATCATTCTTCTCCTGAACCAGATCGGAAAATTTGCCTGTGCAATTGCAGGAGCGGCACAGGATGACATCCGCAGCCACATTCACATCTTCCATCGCCAACGGAGCGCCGCACTGCGGGCATCTCAATTCAACCGGGGCAGTCATTGACGGTTAATCTAACATATTCCCCGGTTCTGGAAAGTACAAATACGCCTTAACCCTCAAACAATCCGATTTCCATATCCCGCACAACCTCTCCGCTTCACATCAACAGTGCGCGACCGGAAACAACCGGAACTGCCCGCCCGCCATGACGGCATTCCTAAACGGATTTCCGGTTCAGCCACGCACAAATGTATTCGGCCACTTGAACATCCTGGTTCCCCCAGCCGAAACGGAAATCCTTCCCGCCCGGCTGAGGAACGGCAACAAGCTGGAGAACGGCCCCCTTGGGTGATTTCACTTCCACAACCCGCGCCGTCTCCTTCCCGGAAAAGGAAAACCGCCAGCTCCACCCCACCGGTCCTATCCCCCGGAATACGGTACCTTGTCCACGGCCCACCTCCACCACCATCCTGCCGAACAACAGCAGGAGCCCCATGACGGGAACAACTATGCCGGCCAGCACGAACGGAAGCAGAAACAACAGCAGAACCGCTGCATGCATATTGCTGATGGAGGAAGAAAAAATATTGGACAGGAAAGAGACCAGTGCCGAATCCCATACGGCGGCAAAGACCATCAGGGCAAGCCCCTCCCAGCCGAAGCGGCGGTAAACCAGCCTTCTCCCGTTCATGCTGCACTTGTCCAGCGTGATGCACGACGGCTTTTCCACGCGGAAACCGGCCCTCTTCACATCATCCGCCTTTCCCGTATAACCGCAGGAACGGCACAGGGCAAGCCCGGTTCGCAAATTGACGTCCTCCCCCGGCAGCACGGAACCGCACCAGGGACAATAATATTCATTGATGGAACCATTCATCGGCAGGAACGCGGCACACTTGATCGAAAACACGGTCTGAAACGGAACGGCCTATTCCGGCGGCTCTCCGCTGATGCTGACCGTATCAAACTCCACGATTTTCACAATAATGTTCTCCGCGGCGTCCGCTTTCCGGCCGCGGATGGCGTCCAGAAGGTCGTCATGGAGCTTCATCGCTCCGGGATCGTACTGCTTCTCTTCAAGCAGGCTTTCCAGATTCTCCTGCACGTTGCGGATGATCACATTGTACAGCTCCGCAAGCACCGGGTTGTGCGTGGCCCGGGCCACGGCTGCATGGAACAGCATGTCGTCTTCAATGCCCGGTCTGACCCTGGCATGGCAGTCCTTCAATGCGGCCTCCAAAATCTCCAGATCCTCTTCCGTCCTCTTCACGGCGGCCAGGCGCGCAATTTCCTTTTCCAGCGCCAGACGCGCTTCCAGAATCTGGGGCAGCTCCGACTCCCGGAGCCGGTTGCTGACCGCCACGGCAAAACGGTCGGAGGCCATCACGTATGTGCCGTCCCCGGGCCGGGCTTCCAGCATTCCCATGTGGATCAGGGATTGAAGGGCTTCCCGGATGGTATTGTGGCTCACGGAAAAGGCGCGGGCCAGCTCCGGTTCCGCCGGAATGCGGTCGCCCACCTGCCATTGGCCGGACCGTATCATGGCCTCCATGGCATTGAGCACCTGGCGGGAAAGAGACAGCCTTACGGGCTTCTTCAAATCCATCTGTTTTCCTTTTTTCATGGAAATCTCAGCGAATCACCGTCCAGAGACGCCCCTTGTCCGTCCTGATCAACTGAATGTCCAGATCAAAGGCGTTCTTCAAATTCTCCTCCGTCAGCACCTCGTCCCGGGTGCCCCGCGCCACGATCTCGCCGGACTTCAGAATCATCCCGCAATCAAATACCGGCAAAATGTCCTCAATGCGCTGGGTGATAAAAATCATGGTCAGGTCCGGCCGAGTGGCCGCCAGCTCTTCAATGGTCTTCAATAAAAACTCGCGGCCAGCCAGGTCCAGGTAAACGCTCGGCTCGTCCAGAATCATCAACTCCGGATTCGTCATCAGCGCACGGGCAATGAGCACCTTCACCTGTTCTCCGGAAGACATGGCCACCACGGGCCTGTCCATCAAATGCTCCGCCTTCAGAGACTTCATGATCCCGGCCGCCTTCTCCTCCTCTTCCAAGGTCGGCTCGCGCAGAAGGCCGATCGTTCCGTCCGGCCCGGAAAGCACCATGTCGCGCCCGTTCCAGGCCCCGTCCTCCAGCCACTTGTGCATGAACGGGCTCACCCACGCAATGGATTTGCGCAACTCCAGCAGGTTCACGTGCCCGAACGTTTTGCCCAACACCTGCACTCTGGCGCCGAACAGGGGCCACGCAAAACCCATCAGCAGTTTGACCAGGGTGGTCTTTCCGGCCCCGTTCGCACCCAGAATAAAACAGCGCTCTCCGCGCCGCACCTGCCAGGAAATATTGTGCAGGATTTCCTGGCCGCCCAGGTACACCCTGGCGTTCTCCACATTGACGGCCGGCAGAAAATTGTCCATATCCAGAAAAAGAAGGGCTTCCGCGGGGAAGCCCGATGATTGTCCGGGCCGCTCCGTCTCGTCCGGAGGAGCGGCCCGTGAAAAAAATCAAAAGAAACGTCAGTTCCTTTCAAACAGGCTGCGGATCTTGGCGCCCACGATTTCCACCGGGTGCTGGCCCAGGGCTTCGCGCTTCGCCTTGAGGTTGGGAGCGCCCTTCGCAGCTTCTTCCAGCCAGTCCTTGGCGAACTTGCCGGATTCGATGCGCTTCAGGGATTCCTTCATGCGTTCCTTCACGTCGGCGGGCAGAATCTGCGGGCCGTTGTAGTACTCGCCGAACTCGGCGGTGTTGGAAATCACGGAATTCATCTTCTGGATGCCGCCGTTGTAGATCAGATCCACGATCAGCTTGGCTTCATGCACGCATTCAAAATAGGCCATTTCCGGGGGATAACCGGCTTCCGTCAACGTTTCAAAGCCGTACTTCATCAGGTCCACCAGACCGCCGCAAAGCACGTTTTGTTCGCCGAACAGGTCTTCATAAGTTTCCTGGGCCATCGTGCATTCCAGCACGCCGCCGCGGGTCAGGCCTTCTGCCTTCGCCATCGCAAGGGCCACGTCGCGGGCCTTGCCGGAGGGATTCTGGTGCACGGCAATGAGGCCGGGGCAGCCGAAGCCTTCTTCAAACACGCGGCGCACTTCCGTGCCCGGTCCCTTGGGGGCCACCATGATTACGTCCACGTCCGCGGGGGGAACGATGGTGTTGAACACATAGGCGAAGCCGTGGGAGCAGCAAAGCGTCTTGCCGGCTTTCAGGTGGGGCTTGATTTCAGCTTCGTACACGGAACCGTGGCTTTCATCCGGAAGAAGAATGTGGATGATGTCCGCCTTTTCTGCGGCTTCAGCCACGCTCATCACCTGGAAACCTTCCTGGGTGGCGGCGTCAAAAGACTTGCCGGGGCGAACGCCGATAATCACGTTCACACCGGAGTCACGCATGCAAAGTGCCTGGGCGCGGCCCTGCGCGCCATATCCGATAACGGCAACGGTCTTGCCGTTCAATGCGCTGAGATCAGCGGCGTTGTCATGAATAATATCCATTGTTACTCCTTCTTTAGGTCATTCATCCAAACATCCAATGTTTGGATGAATGACAACATAAACTTCTCCGCCCCGATTGCAAGCGCATTCGATTCATTCCTCCGTTTTTATTTTACAGGCTCTTTCCCTTCAAGGCGCTGTCCGCCTGCAACTCCGGCCCCTGCCGTTACGAACAATAAATTACATAAAGAAAAGCTCGTAAACCTGAAAACCGCTTCTCTCACGGCCACGTTCAACCTGTGCGGCTGGCGTCCCCCGTCTGGAAAACCCTCTCGAAAGACGAAGAAAGAAACTCTTTTCCCTACCGTCAAATAAAGCATTTCTATTCCGAAAACACAGCTTTCAGGGACCAAAATTTCCAGCGCCCAGTCGTATTACGGTGATGAGGGAATACGGCTGAAATACCGCCTTGCCGTAAATTAACGGGGCCGTTTTCCGGCAATTAAAATTCCGGACCTTCATACCCCAGGACCATCGGCCAATGGGGGCAAAGGGAAAATTCCACAGCTCCCGGGCACCCCGGAAAGATGGGAAAACAGGAAAAAGTCTGCCAAGGAAAAACGCCCCGGCCCCGGAAAGCCCGTTAACGGCACTGCCCCACTCCAGCCTCCGCCGGACAAAAGGAATGGGAATAAATCAACCGGGACGTATCATACCCCAGATCCCGCGCACAGCGCAGCATCTGTTCCAAATGATCTTCTTCCACGTCGGGATTCCGGGACAGCAGCCACAAATAATTCAGGGAACCGCCGGATACCACAGCACGGGTGTAATACTCATCCACAAAAGCCACCTCATACCGTCCGTACAGAACTGGCACGAAGTACACTTTCAAATGGTTCGGGGCATCTGCCACCCTGGCGCGGGCATGCACCTCGCGCCGCTCTCCGGTACGGGCGTCATAACCGCCGTTAGTCACGGAAACGGTACCGTCTTCTCTACGGTCATAACGGGCGTACACCTTGCGCAAGCCGCGCTCAAACCAATTCTCCAGGCGGGCGATCTCATGCCATTCTCCCAAATAACGTTCCAGATTGAAATCCGGCATGGCAGGGGTTTTCACGGAATGCCCGTGAAACAGGGACGTAACGATGGTTTGCAACATACTCATGACTTGACGGGAAATGCTTTATTGAAAAACGTACTGATACCGGGATACTGGAATTCAAAGCCTTCGCGCAGGAGAGTCTCCGGCTCGGCGCACTGGCCGCTGGTAACCACCTGGGAGGCCTCACCCATCACCAGCCGTACGGCGGCATCGGGAACACGGACGGATACCCTGGTATGGAAATGTTCCGCCACGGCTTTATAAAACTCCTCATTGGTGGTGCGTTCGGGGGCCGTCACATTGACCGGTCCGGAAACATCTCCGTGCTCCAGGATAAACGCCAGCGCATTCACCAGATCGTCCAGGGCCACCCAGGAAAAGGCATGATCCGGCTTTCCTATGGAAACCGTCACCCCGAAGCGGGTCGGCATGATCATTTTGGGAAGCGCGCCGCCATCCGGGGAAAGCACCACGCCAAACCGAACACGGACCAGGCGGACGTGATCGTTCACGCGTTCCGCCTCCGCTTCCCAGGCCTCGCACAATTCAGCCAGAAAAGAACCCTCCGCCGGATCGTCGTGCTCGCCATGGCAGCCTTCCGGACTGTAATATCCCACGGCGGACGTGGAAATCATCACTCCCGGAGGTTCGTGCAGAAGATTGACCGCCTCCACCAGCTTGCGCGTGGTCATGATCCGGCTGTCCATCAATTCCAGCTTGTAGGCATCCGTCCAGCGGCGGTCAAGAGGGGCCCCCGCCAGATTGACCACGGCGGCGCATCCCGCCAGCGACTGCACCAGACAATCCAGGCTGTCCTGTGTGAACAAATAGCGCCACAAGGGCACCGCCTCATGTCCCAGCACCGCCAGGCGCTTGGACAAATGGCTGCCTATGAATCCGCTGGACCCCGTGATGGCTACTTTCATGACCTTTTACCGGAAAAAGACGCCACGCCGGCATATTTCCCCTCCGGCAACTCTGCCGGAGGAAACGCTGCCGGAAACGAACGTCCGCTGGCTGATGAGACATATCCCTTCCCGTTCACCGTTCAGCAGAGAACGCAACTAATGACGCTGCCGCAGGGCGAATGCCCGCATTTTCTTTAACAAAAACCTCATGCGGCCCGGGATATTGAATATCGTGCCCCGTGTGGGGCCGGACCTATCCCATTCATTAAACGGAATGCCATCATTCGCTCTTCTGCCGCCTGGAAAGGCGGCAAAATGCACGGAAAATCATAAAAATATTTTTCTCCAACGCAGATACAACAAACATGAGAGCCGGACTCTTCAAAAATTCACTGGAACAAACATGGCAGCCCCTTCTGTTTCAATGCTACCCGGGACAGCCTGCCACGGTGGAGCGATACATACGGAAGACAGGATACGAAGAAAAAGAAACGGAACTATTTATGCAGGTCTTGCCTCAGCCTGCCTGTTTCTTCTGCGGATTGATGACTGAATTTCAGCATCAGCAACCATGTAGTATCCCAACAAGATTATTCCGCATAATTCCGAAAAGAAATTCCCGTCCTGCTCCAGAGAACCGCCGGAAAAGTAAAAAACACGGAATTCCCCTATAGCACACTAAAAAATTCACGCATCCCCGCCACATTCCCGACTGCCCCGCAGAAAGAAAGACAGCCGGATACCTTCTTTCCCGGTCCTGTTGAACGGGCATTCCACCGGATATCTTCTCCTCTCCCGGATCAGGGAAACATGTATGAATCCGCAGATTTTCCCCGTCACCCGGCAACCGCGCCTCAAGCAGCGAACCTGAGGGAAGCCTTTCACAAGCCTTCGGCAATAAACGCCTTTGCCCTTACCGTTTCCGTGCGCAGCGCCATGATCCGGCGATACTCCTCACTGGCAAAGCATTCATCCAGTTTTTCCCGGTTGGGAAAACGGATGATAATCATCCTGTCTGGCCTATCTCCGGGAAAAGGCGAGTCAATCACTTCCGTGCGTACGAGATATTCCCCGCCGAAGCTTTCCACAATCGGCTTCACCCGGTCGATGTAAGAATCGTACGGCGCACGGTCCACAGTTTCGTCCATGGAAACCATGACTATAAAATAAGCACTCATGAATGTTGCACATTGTACTCCGTTTTAACCCTAAATCCATGTTAAAAGGGGGCTGTGCCGCCACGCCCCCTTTCCCAGCCTGCATGTCCGGCAACCCAGCCCGAAAGGACTCATGCGGAATTTCCTCCCAGAAACGGAAAAACAAAAAAGAAAAGCTCTTACGCTCCCATCCATTCCAGAATTTCTCTACCGTCCGGAGCCCCGGCATCAATCCGCACTGGAAACGGAAAAGCCGTCATCATCTTCATCCTCAGCAAATTCATGCTTCAGCAGAAACAGGCCGAAGACGTTCATCAGCACGCAGATCATGTAAAGGATCACGGACAGCGTAAGGAAAGTCATCCATACTCCGGAAGGAAGGTACAGCACAATCACCACCCCCGCCAAAACACTGAAAACCAGTCCCAGATAAGTCATGGGCGCCTTCTTGACGAGATCCCACCAGCCGGAGGGGGAAAGGCCGTCAAAACTGTCCAGGAGAGCCGTTCTCATAAATATCCCGGGGAAATAGATAACCCCCACTATCATGAAAAACCATGCCGGAAGAGCGTCCGGCTCCCAGTCAACCATATTCAGGTAAATGGAAAAGGGGAGAAAGGAAATGACGGCGCACACAAGAGTCCTCACATAAGGCAGAAAAAGAGACTCAAACCAGCCCTCCAACTCGGGGAAATGGCAGATTCCCTCATCGCCCATAGCGGACTGCCTCACCATTTTCATACAGAAGGCGCACATAAAGGGGCCGAGGAAGCAGAAATTGGCAATCCAGCCGAGCACGGGAGCCCACAAGGCCAGGTACATCGCCCAGACGATCAGTACACTGAAAACAAAAACCATGGGACGTTCCCGGAAAGGATAACCCAGAGAGGAAAGGTAGTTGGACATATACAAATATCTTAGGACATTCTCTTTACATCGTCAATGCATTATTATCCATTTTCCAACAAATTTACAATACTCTGTCAGGAATAAAAATTCTCCACCGCACAGGCAATTCTTTCCATCTCCTCCCTGCCGCAACGCTGGTCTACAGGCAGGGGCAGCAGGTTCAACGCCAGCTTCCGTTCCGCTCCGTCAAACGGAGCCCATTCCAGAACTTCCGGCCACAACAGGGGAATCAGAATATGCGCGTCTATCAGCGCATCCCGCAATTCCGGCAATCCCGTCCGGAACGGATAGCAATATGGAGCAGACATGGTGCCTACATCCGGAGACAGCCTGTTCAAATGTCCCAGACGTTCATGCAGGAACAAGAAATTTTCCAACCTCCGGCGCCGTGCGCTTTCATAATCAATGCCGTTGATCAGGCATTCCGTCAAACGGGACATGCGGCGCAGGGGGGCCGACTTCAGGCGCCGTTCGCTCCGTTCACATGCGCAAGAGGCCGCCTCCGGTCCGCAGGCCGCGCATTCCAGCAAAAAAGCGGCATGAGGAAGGGACTCGTCCTGCTCTTCCAGTTCCAGGCACGGACGGTCCATCACGACCACGCCGCCGTCCGGCAGGCCGGAAAATTTGCGCGGGCTGTACAGGGCCGCTGTTCGGGGGCGCGGCGAAGAATACAATGCCAGCGCATTGTCCACAATCAGCCTTTCCCCGTACCGGGCCGCCAGCATATTCACGCATGCCTCCTTAATGCCGAAGTAATTGGCGTACAGGAAATACTCTCCTTCCTCCAGAACAGGCAGGCTTTCCGGTTCCAGCCCTTCGTTAATGCGGTAAAAGGAATACGGGATACGGAGCAGCTCCATTGGTTCCAGAATCGTGGCGCATGTGTACCAGGGGACATAAATGCGGCGCACGTCGCCCAGACAGCGCAGAATGTATTCCAGAGCCCGCCTCCCGGAATTCACGGCCACGCTCCGCCCCGCATGCCATTGCGGGAAATTGCCGTACTCCGGCAATTCCAGCCCGAAAAACCCGCCTATGTCCATGCTCTTTTCCATGCACACCGAACAATACCGCATTTGATCCCAAAAAGGAAGCGCCACAGTTTCAGGGATCGCCGGCCGATGAACCACGAAGGCCGGACCTCATTCAATTTTCTGCCGTTTCAGCTTCTGCAAGGCTTCCAAGAGATTCGGCTCTTCATGGGGCGCTGCCTTGCTGGCCGTAGCACCATTTTTCAAATGTCCAAGCTACTATTATAACATATCTACTGGAAAGAATTGAAAATACAGGAAGAATTGGAGCAGAGATCTATTTCTTGTGTTGGATTCGAGATTGATGAAGCAATTCAATACATGGAGAAATTTTCTCTTGCTTCGGCAATATCTCTTTGGACTAAAGTATATGGAATATACTAAACAGCTACCGGATAAGGAAAACGACCGTCCCTACTGCGCCGGACAGAAAGTCCTAAATGAGGTGACCCGCCAGATTATCGCCCTGGCGAAGGCCAATGGATGGAGCAAAGACCGATCAAGTCACGGAACCCGGTACGATGGAGCCGCCTTGCTTCCTGCCTCCTGTCAGCGAAGGGGAAACCCGTAGCATGGCCGTTGCGAAGGAAGCAACCTGTCCGGATTCCGGATGAAATCAACGACAAGACGGCGGATTTCTTCTTTACTACGGAGTTGAGAACGGAACGTGGAGATATCCGTATTCTGAATGAGGAAATTGGTAAAATGACCTTCCAGCGGCCCTTGAACTATCGGGAACTTGTCCCCGGCCAGGAATATCATGCGACAATTTCGGTGTGCCTGGATGAAGTCGATCTGGAAGACAGGGAACAATGTTCTTGTGTACTCGAAACGCCATAAATCACGTAAATTATTCGTTAACAACAGAAAATAAATTAAGCATTCTCGGAAAAACATTCTGACCCTGCTGGCGGATTTCGAAAAGGAGAGGGACATTTCCTGGATTCCCGGCTTGACCGAACATGACTGGGAAGGCAGGATCAAGAAGGAGTGAATACAGTCCATGCGCGACAGGACCGAATCCACGCTGCGGGAGCAGTTCCCCGGAAAAGGTGCCCCTGAGACGGCCTCCGCATTTTGAACGAATCATCCACAGACAAAATCATCACCCCCATGCCATCAACATTCACTCTTCACAGCAACGACCTCGGCGGAGTAGTCCAGCAGCCCCAGCGGCACTTCAGTGTGGGCGGCGGAAACCGTTCCCCCCAGCTTTCCTGGATCAATCCTCCGGAAGGGACAAAAAGCTTTGCCATTACCATCCATGATCCGGACGCGCCCACGGGCAGCGGCTTCTGGCACTGGCTGGCCGTCAATCTGCCTTCCTCCGTCCGGGAATTGCCCTCCGGCGCGGGAGACCCTGCCCTGGGCCTGATGCCGGAACAGACTGTCCAGATACGCAACGACGCCGGTTTTGCAGGATACAGCGGCAGCTTCCCGCCCGCAGGCCACGGATGGCACCTGTACCTGGTTACTGTGTACGCGCTGGACACGGATTCCCTGCCCGTGGCGGAAGATACCCCGGCCGCCCAGGTGGGGTTCCAGCTCTGGCAGCACACGCTGCAAAAAGCCTCCATCGTCTTTTACGACCGGGTGGAGACGAAATGAGCTCCATATTCTTCCTTCCTCCCGTCTTGCAGGATAGCGTCATCATTTTCTTCCGGACCGCTTCTGCCGTTTTCTTCCTCCCGTGCGTATGAAGCCCCCTGCACACTCCTGAGGAAAATCCATATCCAGCATGAAAAAACGCTATTCCTTCTCGTCGCAGCCTTTTCATACCTCCTGTCCTTCGCCGTCTTCTTCCTGCTGAAATGCACCTGTACCGGCGATACGAGATATGGCGTCAACAACGGGTTCAATGACCGGGGTAACCTGCTGTGCCGGGCCGCGGCGGCTTCCAACGTCATCAAGTACCGGCGGAGCTCCCATGCCTGGTCATGGCATCCTCCCCGGCATCCCGCCGAAAACTCCCACAGATACAGCCATTCAGACATTTTCCAGTCCTCCGTGGACAACTGACCCAACAATGGAGGATACCATAAAAACGCCCTGTCAGAGTGGCTCGGCCTCACGGTTGAAATCAAGGGCTCCCAGGGAGCCGCACTGAATCCCAAGTCCACGGCGAGCGGACTGGCAGAATTTCCCGGTCATGCAGCAATCCCGGGTATTTCCCATCCGGCAGGGCCCGGAACCACCGGACAATCCGCCCCAAGCCTCTCTGGAAAAACCCGCGTACCATCAACTTACTCTCACAACAGAGCGCTTCCTCGGTCAGCTCTCTCTTGCGGCAATGCGGAAAAAGAAGAGGCTGCACAAGGATTTCCCTTTCTGCTTGCGGACTACAGGAATCTATGTCATAAAACCGAATCAGAATCCAACCACCCCCGGTGCTGTCGCCCAAGGTTCCACGGCCGCCGGGTTGACCCCTATGAACGCTCCTCCCTCTCTCTCTCAGGAAGAACTCGGCACTGCCGTGCAAAAGCTTGACGCCCTGGCCTCCGCCATGAACCAGGTTCTGTTCGGCAAGGAAAATCTCATTGAACTCATCCTCACCGGCGTTCTGGCCCGCGGCCACATCCTGCTGGAGGGCTTGCCCGGACTGGGCAAAACGGAACTGGTCAAGGGGCTTTCCAAGGCGCTGGACATCACGGCAAGGCGTGTGCAGTTCACCCCGGACCTGCTGCCCGGAGACATCACGGGCACCCCCGTCCTGCAGGAGGCGGACGGGAGAAAATCCTTCGTCTTCCAGGAAGGCCCCGTATTCGCCAACATCATGCTGGCGGACGAAATCAACCGGGCCTCCCCCAAAACCCAGTCCGCCCTGCTGGAAGCCATGCAGGAAAGGAAGGTCACCGTCATGGGCCAGTCCCATTCTCTTCCGGAGCCTTTCTTCGTGCTGGCTACCCAGAACCCCATTGAACTGGAAGGCACCTACCCGCTGCCGGAAGCCCAGCTTGACCGCTTCCTGTTCAAGATCAACGTAGGCAGAAATCCCGCGGAGGTGCTGACCCGCATCGTCCTCAACCGTGAAATGGGCATGGAACCAGCCGTTCCCCGCGTGCTGGACGCGGAGGAACTTCTCCGCCTGATGGAACTTGCCCGGCGGATCGCCATCCCGGATGCCGTGGCCGGATACATCGGGAGGCTCGTCAACGCCACCCATCCCGGCGAATCGGAAGCGGCCCGCGGTGTCAAATACGGGGCCAGCCCCCGCGCCGCCCTGGGCCTGGCCGCCGCCGCCAAGGCACGCGCCCTGCGCCAGGGACGCCCCTTCTGCTCCTTTGAAGACGTGCAGGCCGTCATCCGTCCCGTGCTGGAACACCGCATCCTGCTGGACCACATGGCGAAGCTGGAAGGAGCGACTCCCGGAGACGTCGTGGAACGGCTCCTGAAAGAAATTCCGGCCCAGGACAAGCCCCTGCCACATTCTCTCGCCGCAGCTAAAATCCATTAATCCCACCCCCTGTTCAACCATGTTCCGCCAGTTGCTGAAACGCCGTGGACTGCTCTTCGCCTTTCTTCTGCTTCCGCCGTCCGCCCTTGCGGCCCCTGCGGGAAGCGCGGAAAAATCCCCTCGAATTGAAGTAAGCTCCCCCTGCGACAAATTCCCGCGCAATTCCATCTCCCCAGCCCGTGTCCTGATAGAAAACGTCCCGAACGGGAAAGACACCCATACCTTTGAATTCCAGACTTTGTGGAACGACAACAGCAGGCAGAGGTATTCCTTCTCCGTTCCTCCGGGACAAACGCGGCAGGCCGTCATCTATCCGTCCATGACGGACATCCAGCTCTTATACCGATACCGGAATTCCGTGGATGAATCCATCAGCCTGTTCGCCGTCAGTGAAGACGCGCCCTTCTTCGCCGTTCTTCAGGAAAAAACGCCGTCCGAATGGAATATGTTGTCCCACAGTCCCTTCAACGCGCAGGTGAATACCTTTGACCTGATGGACTGGCCGGCGGACTACCGCATGTATGCAGCCCAGAACTGCATCATCATTCCTGAAAAGCTATATGCGTCTTATCTGGACGAGCCCCACAGGAAAGCTCTCCGCCAGTGGGTGCTGGGGGGAGGGAGCCTCTGGCTCATTGGGGACCGGGGGAGGAAAATCACCGCCGCCCCTCTGGGCCGCGGTCTTATTCTTCACGTACCTTCCCTGGAAGGAATGACGGACAAGGAAAAGGAAGCGGCACTCCTCAAGCTGAAAACTGAAACCAAGGATATTTTTCCCGTAAAGGTTGACGGATATTACGACACGCCTTTTCATCCGAAGACGCCGGATGCCTTTCCCTACTTTTTCACCACCCCGTCTTTCCTGCTCGGCCTTATTCTGGCGGCCTTTGCCGTACTGGTGGGACCGGTCTGCCTGCTGCGGTGGGCTCCCGTCGGCAAACGGCAGCGCCTGTTCATCCTGATTCCCTCTATTTCCCTGGGTATTTCCATTCTTTTGGCGGCCGTCATCCTGATCGGGGACGGAACGGGAGGACGCGGGAGCCGTGCCGTGCACATCCTGGTCAACCCGCAGGACCATACGGGACTGATCACCCAGAGCCAGGTCTGCCAAACTCTTATTCTGACGAATAATGAATTCACGCTCCCGGAAGACGTCCACCTCCAGGGCTGCCGTCTGGAGAAGGAAAAATTCCAAACCTTCCATGCAAACGGATATGCCCGGGAAAAACTGGAAAACTACTTGCGGGAGGGGAATTTGTGCAGCGGCGGCTGGTTCACCAGCCGATCCACCCTTGAGCACAGGCTGACGCGTCCCATCACCACCAGGGCGGCCGTTACCGTTATTCCCATGCCGCAGCCGGACGGAGCGCCGGTCTTGCAGAGCACCTTCCCGGGCGCCCTGTCCAACCTCATTTACCGCGACGCCTCCGGAACGTACTGGCGCATTCCAAACCTGCCGCCAGGAGAAAGGAAGACAGCCGTCCGGAGTGAAAAAATACCTTCTGAAACACCGCCTCCGGGCCATTTCCACGCGGAAATGATATCCACGGAAGGAGAATTGGGCCCCATTCCCACCCTGGACTCCATCAAGTGGGAAAACACCCGCATCACCGTCTCCGGCCCCGCCGCCGGAAACCAGCCCCTCCCCCAACAGCCATGACAGAGCCCATTTTGCTTGAAGTTTCCGGACTGTCCAAATCCTTTGACCAGGTTAAAGCCGTCAGCGGCGTCTCCTTCCAAATCAGGAAGGGGCAGGTCGTAGGCCTGATCGGCGCCAACGGTGCCGGAAAGACGACCACCATGCGCATGCTCGCCACTCTGGAACTCGCCGACTCCGGAAGCATCCTGATCAACGGCATTAACGCCGTGGACCATCCCAACGAGGTGCGTCCTCTGATCGGCTGGATGCCGGACTACTTCCATCCCTACAAAAACACCAGCGTCCGGGAATACCTGGACTTCTTCGCCAGGGCATACGACATTCCGGGCAGCCGCCTGCTTTTCGCCGTGGATGAAGTGCTGGACTTTACGGAACTGGGAGAACTGCAAACGCGGCTCATCAACAAGCTCTCCAAGGGGCAGACCCAGCGCCTGTGCCTGGCGCGCACCCTGGTCAGCGATCCCGAACTCCTCATTCTGGACGAACCCGCCGCCGGGCTGGACCCAAAGGCGCGCATGGAATTCAAAAACCTGGTGCATCTGCTCAAGGCCAGGGGAAAAACCCTGCTCATCAGCTCCCACATCCTCTCCGAACTGGGGGAAATGTGCGACTCCCTGATTTTCATGGATGGAGGTTCCATCGTCCATGACGGCGACAAAAGCTCCCTGTTGCACCATCAGGAGGAAACCGGCTGGCCCTTTGAAGTGAAAATCGCCGGAGAAAACACCGCTCCTCTGGAAGAATGGATGGCCATTCATCCCGGCTGGAAAGTGCGTTCCGTGCAGGAAAACGGCGTTACGGCCACTTTCTCCTCCTGTGAGCCGGAGCTGGTCGCCAGGGAACTCAGGCAGCTCTGCGCAGACCTGCCCGTCATCGAGTTCCACCGCAGCGAACGCCGGCTGGAAGAAGCCTTCGTCGATATCCTGCTTAACAAGAATAAAAAACCGGACTCCGCGTCCGGACAAACCGTCTCTCCCTCCTCATCCGCCTCATGAGCACGCCCACTACCCCCTCCCCGGACTTTCCGTCATGGTTTCCCTCCGCCCTGGTCAAGGAGTTGCGGCAAGGACTGCGCACGCTTTCCTTCATTCTGCTCCTCAGCCTGTTCCCGGCGGCGCTGGCCCTGTTCTTCCTGTTCAGCTTCATTCCGGACCCCACCGGCGACGGAACTCTTATCAGTTCGGGCGTCTGCAACAGCATTTTCTGGACCTTCCTGATATTCGTCGTAGCGGGAGCCATTCCCTTCCGGGCACTCTTCTCCATCAGGGAGGAGCTGGAATCCCGCAACAGCGAACTCCTGCTCCTTACTAGGCAGACCTCGGGACGCATCATCATGGGCAAGTGGGCTTCCTTCATGGCGCAGGCCCTGCTCATCATTTTCATCTGCCTGCCCTTCGCCTTCATCAGGTACTATTACGGACAAATCAACCTGGTGCAGGACCTGACGGCCATCTCCTTCATCTATCTGGCCTGCGGCATTCTGACGGCATTCTGCCTGTGGGCGTCCGCACTGCCGCTGCTCCTGCGCCTAGCTACCATGGGCCTCCTCTTCCTCATTTGCAGCACGGGCCTCTCCCTGTTCAGCTCCGGTCTGGAAATCAATCTGTTCAAGGACGGATTCGGGATGGGACTGCTGCGGACAGCCGTCATTCTGACGGACATATTCCTGGTCATCCGCACCCTGCTCATCCTGGCCCAGCGCTGGTTCGCTCCCATTGCGGAAAACACCTTCGCCCCCCTGCGCAAGACGCTCCTGCCTGTCTATGCCTCCACCATCGTATTCATGCTCTTGATTCTGGACTCTCCTTCCCTGGTGAAATCCATCGCCACCGTCCACCTCATTTTCCTGTGGCTCTACAGCATCTTCCTGATCGTCATCGAACTGACGACTCCCTCCTCCCTGCTCCCCATTCATGTGCAGCAGATGGATGAAAAGCCGGCGAGATGGTTCCAGCGCCTGTTCTTCCTGCCGGGGATGCCCGGAGTCTTCTTCTTCTCCATCCTGACAGCCTTTCTCATTGGCATTTCCGGCTATCTCTTCCATCTCATGGAACATCCCACAAGCTCTGGAAACGGAATCCAGTCGATTCTGTTCATGATCTGCCTGACCATCTTCGGGTGGTATGCCGTCGTCATGCCGGCCCTTGTGCTGAAACCGGCCTGGAAAAGGCTGAAAAACAATACGCTGCTCGTCTATATCCTTTTCTGGAGCATTTCCTCCTTCTTCCTGGTTCTTCTGATATCCATGGAAGGTTATCTGCCCCTCCTGCCCGGCAGCACCTTCTTTGCCCTCCTCAGCAAACAGGAAATAGCTACATTCGACACGTCCGGCTTCTTCATCTTCTTTGCCCTGCTGGAACTGATGGCGGCTTTCCTGATGATGGGACTGAGCAACGGAGAATGGTTTGCCACCCTGAAAAAATCCTTGAATTCCCGCCAGGGTGGAGAAAAACAGGAAGACGGAGCGGAACAGCCCTGACAAAAGCCGCCTGAGCCGCGACCACGACGAAATTTTTCCCCGCCATGTTCATGGAAAACGCATCCCCTTCCTCCACAGGCATCCGGCAGGAAGCCGAGCAGGCGGCCCGGCGCTTCCGCCTGCCTTTTTCCCGCCAGGCGTGGAAAGGGGTGCAGGGCGGCTGGGCGGGACGGGAAACCGGCAACTCCATAGACTTTCAGGACCACCGCGCCTACCAGTGGGGGGACGATCCGCGCGGCATCCACTGGGCGGCCTACGCCCGGACCGGCCAGCTCACCATGAAGGTTTATCAGGCGGAATTGTCGCCCCTGGTGGACATTGCCGTGGATGTTTCCGAATCCATGTTTCTTTGCGAAGAACGGGCCGCGGCAACGGAGGCCCTGCTGCAATTCTGCATGCTTTCCTCCCTGCAGGCGGCCGCGCAGGTGCGGATGCACGCCGTCAAGGGGCGGCACGGCATTCCGCTGGAAATGGAAGACGTCCACTCGGGCCGCTGGCGCGCCGGACTGCCGGAGCTGCCCGCGGATGAAACCATGCCCGTCCCTGCCTTCTGGCGCGCCAACGGCCTGAAAATATTCATCTCCGACCTTCTCTATCCGGGGGAACCCTCCGCCCTGCTGGCTCCGATGACCTCCCGGGGCGGCCTGTCCCTGATCCTGGCCCCCACTCTGCCGGAAGAAGCCGTACTCCCTGAAACCGGCAATGTCCACCTGAAGAATTGTGAATCCGGCGCCATCCGCAACCAGTACATATCCTCCGGCCTGTCCAGGCGTTATACCCGTGCCTATGCCGTCCACTTTGAACTATGGGCCGCGGCCTGCCGGCGGCACCAAGTCCTCTTCTCCCGCATTCCCTGCAACCTGCCTCTGACGAAAGCCCTGGCGGCGGAAGCCTTCAGCGGCGGGGCCGTGGAGCTCGCCTGATTCCCAACGTCCGCCTTCTTTCTCCCCATGCTCCCTCATCTCACCAACACGGCCGGCCTGTGGGCGCTCCTGGGAATACCCCTCATCCTTGCCATCCACTTTCTTCAGCACAGAACGCGGGTACGCCTTACGGCCACCATGTTTCTGCTGGAATCCCTGGCCCCGGAGGTAGCCACGGGAAAGAACTGGGACAGGCTGCGCTCCTCCCGCGCCCTGTGGCTCCAATTGCTCGCGGTCCTGTTGCTGGCATGGGTGCTTGCCGCGCCGTGCTGGGTCCGGCAGGATGCGGAGCAGACGGTCGTCTTCATCATGGATGACTCCGCAAACATGTACCCTTTCCGTGAAGAAGCCGTTCAGGCCGTGGCCGAAGACATGGAAAACATCGGAAAACAGGGCATCCCCACCACCTGGGTTCTGATGGGAAGCCGCCCGGCGCGCCTGCCCTTCTACCGCGGGAACAACAGGAACGCCGCCCTCCAGGCCCTTTCCCGGTGGATGCCGGACGCCGCCACCCACGACCTCTCCGAATCCCTGCGTACGGCAGCCTTCATGGCCGGAGCCGGCGGCCTCACACGCCTGGTTACCTGTACCCCGGAACGGGTTCCTGCCGGCCAGCCGGCCCGCGGCGTGGGCAGGCCGCTTGACAACGCCGGATTTGCGGGCATCACGCACATGGAAGGGCCGGGAGAGCCGCGTTGGAGAATCGCCGTAAAAAACAACTCTGCCGCCCCTGTCCAGAAAACCGTCTCCGTCCGCGCGGGAGATGTGGCTCAGGAACAGTCACTGACGCTCCATCCCGGCGCCGTCGCGGAATTTGAATATACTCTGCCGCCCGGCTGCGGCACGGCCGTGCTCCGTCTTGCGCCCGATGCCTTCCCGCTGGACAACGTTCTGCCGCTGGTACGCCCCGCCCCCAAACCGGTCGCCGTGGAAATGCAGGTTCCGGAAAAAACGGCCGATGTTTTCCGGAAAATCTATTCCGGCCTGCCCGGCTTCTCCTCCGGCTCTTCCACGGATTCCACGGCTACGCTCCGCATCTTTGTTGAAGACAAGGCAGACGCCCACCGGCCTCACGGCGCGGCCATCATTCTGGGGCGCCCGGCGGAAAAATCCTCAGGAATACGTACCGTGACGGCGGAACGGCATCCCCTGACGGACGGCCTGAACTGGAGCGGGCTGCTTGTGCCCGGCACCGGAAGCATGGCTCCGGGGGAAAACGCTACGATGCTGCTCTGGCGGGAAAACACCCCCCTGGCGTGGCTGGAAGAAGGCGCTCTCTTCCTCAACTGGTCATGGGAAGACTCCAACGCGGACCGTCTGCCGGCCACCGTGCTGATGGTGCGCCGTTTCATGGAAGCCGTTCAGGCCCGCGCACCCGGCGTCACCACGGGCAACCTTCCCGGAGGAACGCGCCTCCGTCTCCCCGGAGGCTCCCGGATCATCCACACGGCGCCGGACGGGGAGCGGAAAGAAGAGCCCTTCTCCGGGCGCCTGCCGGAAGAACCCGGCTTCATCGACATTACCGGGACGCCTGCGGAAACGGCTCCTCACTTCCACGGGGCCGTCTGGTTCTCCGACGCCCGCATGGGCGACTTCTCCCACTGCTCCACTTTTGACAGCGGACTACAGGACCTGAAACAGGAAACGCGGCGGCATCTCGCGCCCGACCCTCTTGCCCCCCTGTGGCTGACCCTGGCCGGACTGGCCCTGATGGCCTCCTGGATACCGTCAACCCCCAACACCCTCCGGCGCCCATGATTCAATTTCTCTCTCCGGAATGGTTCTTCCTGGTTCCCCTGCTGGTTCTGGCAGGCTGGAAATACAAGCGGCTGCGCCTGGCTTCCCCGGTGCGCCTGCTGATCCAGGCCGTGCTGGTTCTGGCGCTGGCCCAGCCCGTGATAACCAGGGGCGGAAGCGACATGGACCTTTGGGTGCTGATCGACCAGTCCGGCTCCACGGACGGGGCCGCTGCCGCGGACGCTCCGGAAATCCAGTCCATTCTAGAACGCAGCAAGCGGCCGGGCGACCGCATCCGGCTGGTGGACTTCGCCCGTGAAGCCGTACTCCGGGGACAGGGGGACCCTGTTTTCAATGGGGGCCCCTCCAATACATGCATGGCGGAAGCCCTGGCCTATACCCTGGCACAAATGGAGCCGGACCGCGTCAACCGCATCCTGATGGTCACGGACGGCTGGCCCACCAGTCCTCTGGACACCACGCCGGAACAGCTCCTCCGCGCCAGGGTTCCCGTGGACTACCGCATGATCTCCGTCAACCGGGAGGCGGACATCCGCATCGATCATATCAAGGCCCCCGCGCGCATCCGTCCGGGGGAAGCCTTTTTGCTGGAGGTCGCCATCGCCGGGCCGCCCGGTTCCGGGGCCGTGGTCCCCTGGAGGATAAGCAGAAACGGCGGAACACCCCTGACGGGACAGGCGGTTCTGGTTGACGGAAAAGCCGTCGTACGGCTGACAGACCGCCTTTCCACTCCCGGATGCGCAGCTTATGAAGCATTCATCTCCCCTCCCGGCGATCCCGTGACGGGCAACAACCGGGCGGAACAGCTTGTGGAAGTAACGGGAGGCAGCAAGGTACTGCTCCTTTCCGGCTATGACCGGGACCCGCTTGTCCCCTTCCTTGCCGCACAGGGATTCGACGTTCAGCGCCCGGCGGATCCCCTGCAGCTGGACTCCGGCCACCTGTCGGGAGCCGGCCTGGTAATCATCAACAACCTCAGGGCCTCCGCCGTCTCCCGGAAATTCCTCCATGCCCTGAACTACTATGTGCGGGAACAGGGCGGCGGCCTGCTCATGGCCGGAGGCAGGCAAAGCTTCGGTTCCGGCGGCTACTTCTCCTCCCCCGTGGACGAACTGCTCCCCGTCTCCATGGAACTGAAAAAGGACCGGGCCGGCCTCCTCACTTCCATGAGCATCGTCCTGGACCGTTCGGGGTCCATGTCCATGTCAGCTTCCGGAGGCAAAACCAAGATGGACCTGGCGAATGCCGGCGCCTGCCAGACCATTCTGAACCTCGCGGATGAAGACTTCATCTCCGTCCACGCCGTCGACAGCTCTCCGCACGCCATTGTGGATATGAGCCGGATAGGCCCCAACCGGGACCAAATGCTCCGCAGCGTCTCCCGCATCCAGTCCATGGGCGGCGGCATCTTCGTGGGGGAAGGGCTCAGGGCCGGATGGGCGGAACTGCAAAAAACACAGGCGGGAACCAGGCACCTGATCCTCTTTTCCGACGCCGGCGACTCCGAAGAACCGGACGACTATAAAACCACGCTGAGCGAAATGACCCGGGCAGGCGCCACTGTCAGCGTCATTGCCCTGGGAACGGAAAAAAGCCAAGACGCCGAACTGCTCAAGGAAATAGCCGAATTGGGACAAGGCCGCATCTTCTTCTGCGACCGCCCGGGAGACATTCCCGACATCTTCACGCAGGAAACCATCTCCGTGGCCCGGGCCGCCTTTCTGGAGGAACAGACGCCCCTGCACGGCACGGCCGGATGGAACCAGATTGCCGCGGCACAGCCGGACTGGCCCCGGACGATAGACGGATACAACCTCTGCTACCTGAGGGATGAAGCCACTGCCGCCTGCATCTCCGCCGACAGCTACCAGGCTCCCCTGATCTCCTTCTGGAACCGGGGGGCGGGACGCGTAGCCGCCGTCGCCTTTGCGCTGGGCGGCCCTTTCGGGCAGTCCGTGCAGAACTGGGAGGGATACGGAGACCTGGTCCAGACCCTCTCCCGCTGGCTCAACAGACAGGACGCGCCGCCGGGCTATTCCGTGCGTACGGAAACCGTCGGAGACCGCCTGTTCGTCCACCTCTATTACTGCGAAGAAAACATCCCGCAAATAGCGCGCCAAATGCCTGAAATCTCCCTGGAACTGGCAGGCCGCGAAGGCTCCCGCACCATTCAGGGCATCTGGGAGCATCTTCAGCCGGGAGCCTTCCGGTGCAGCTTCCCCCTGCCTCCCGGAACTACGGCGCGCGGAGCCGTCCGCATAGGAGGGAAGGCAATGCCTTTCGGCCCCGTCAACCAGAATCTGGACCCGGAATGGGCCATGTCGCGCCCGGCCCGGCAGGCCTTTCTGGACATGGTGCAAAGGTCAGGCGGCCGGGAAAGGCTGGACCTGCCCTCCATCCTGAACGAACCGCGGCCCACCTCCCGCCTTGACCTTCAGCCCTTCCTGCTGTGGGGGCTCCTGGTCCTGCTTGTCACGGACGCCCTGCTCACGCGGACGGGGCTTTTACCGGGTACAAAACGCGCCGGGCGGGAATCCGCGGAATAACACCAGGCGGCAAGCCCGTCACTTGAAAATTCCTTTCAACGCGGACTGTTCCCGGGGCGTCAGGTTCTCCGACCAGACCGCATCCCCGCCGCGGGCGGGCTGCGCGGCACGGCCGCCGCTCTCCATGCCGCTGCTGCCCTCTTCCGGAGAAGGGGAAGAAACCTCTACTCCCGCCACAGAGCCCAGGGCGGCATGCTCCAGGTCTTCGTTATTCACCCGGTGTCTCCGGGTTCCCAGCTTCTCCCGCTCTTCCGTCCGAAAAGCCAGCGGAGCGTCTCCACGGCCGCGGGAAATCCCCATCTGCCCGGGCAATACCCCTTCTCCCGCGTTCCGACAGACCGGATCATCATCCGGAGACGCCACGCGGCACTCCTCGCACATCTCCTTCAACCGGGAGGAAGCATGCTTCAATCTTTCCTGCAGTCGGCGAAGAGTTTCCGGATCAATCCGGCGGGAAGAAGCGGAAGCCAGCTCATTCAACCGGGATTCCATCGTACTATCCATCCGCAAGCCAGAATGATCCAGGCCTTCCATGGCGGCACGCAACGCCTGTACAGCCTCCTGCATCCCCTCCCGGTTCTGCGCGTTGGGGGCGCCGGACATCGCCAGCGCCTCATTCGTCTGCTGCAAACGGCCGCCCAATTCCTGCATGGCCGTTCCGATCTTGTTCCTCAAGGCATCCAATGCCTCAAGCCCTGCGTGGGAATACATCTCTTCCCGGGACATCTGCTTCAAAGCCTCCAACTGCTCACGGAACGGCTCCACGGACGTTTTTTCCACTTCCTCCATCTTCTCTATTTCATCCAACGCGGTCTCCGCCTGAACAAGAGCTGGCGGAACATCGGGAAGGGTCGGCCTGATCTCCATCTGCGGCAAGGGAAGAAGCGCCCCGCACCAGGCCAGGGCCAGCCCTGCGGCCATCCACGCCAGCGGACTCCAGGAACGCACCCGCACCACGGAACCGCCCTGCCGCACCGTACAGGCAGGCATTCCCTCATCCCCCCATTGCACTCCGGCACTCAACGCCGCATTCAGTTCAAGCTGTTCATCCATCAACGCAGCCGCATCCCGCAGGCTGAACATGCGGCCCCGGAGAACCCGCCAGCCCCAAAACACCAGAAACATCAAAGCCGCTAAAACGGACGCCTCAAACAGCCACGGCAGCTCCATCCCCATCCGGCGCCCTCCATACCAGACAAGCCCCAGCACCACTCCGGCCACAAAACAGGGAATGCACAAGGCTTCCGCCACCATCACGGCATTCACCAGACGCCGCAGCCGCAGAGCGCGCACCATCCCATTCTGTCCCTTTGCCGAATGCATAGTCACACATGTACTCAAAAATCAACTTCCCGGAAAGAGAAAAGTACAAATCTCCTCCCACTTAAAAAATACGGGAAACAACCGTGTAACCGCTGAATACGAACCATGTTTTACAGACGGATAAAAATATTGCCGGGATTCATGTCCGCATGGGACGGTTCCCTATTAACGAAGAGGATTCCAGCCCAGAAATATTCGGGATCAAATGGTCATCATGAAAGTCGTTATCATTAGTACGGCTTTTAAAATTTCCAGGAAAAGAAAATTTAACCCTCTCTATTGTTCTATTATTATTTCTGAAAAAAGTAAATGAGCGTTTTCAGAAATAAATTCTTTTATCATACAAGCATTCTTATTAGCGATTTCTTTTGAGGGATATGTAATCGTCTGGAACAACGGGACATGAATATTCCAAGGAGGGAATTTTCCTTTCCGGTGTATGATGATTTCACCTTTCAGAAAACTTCCTCTGGGTGAATCATATATTTCCAAGACAAGTCCTACTTTTTTATTTGCCAACCGACTTTTCCTGGAGATAAAGGCACCAATAAATGAAAATTGACCGCTTCCAAAAATGACTTTGCTTGAATACAAGTTATTTATAGAAGGAATCCCTGTAAAACAAACAGCACTTATAAAAATCATCAAAGGAAGAACCTCCAGACAATTGGCAGCATACTCCAAACCTGCAAAAATTGCGTAAATACAGTATAATGTTGACAATAAAAAACCGAGAAAAGGAATGAAAAACAATCCTGTTAGAAGGATTTTCCTCCACCAAGGTTCATATGACAACCTCTCAACCGTTAGAATTCCACCATCCAACGAAAAGGAAAGCGAGTAGCTTCCACGAGTGGAAAGACATTTATCCAAACCAAGTCTCCGTGTCATGCCAATTTCATATTAATAAAGAATACGGTGATTTACGGTATTTTTAGTAGGACGGGATAGAATAATGTCCCCAGATTTTTTCCTGGGCAATTACAGTTTCCACCTTTTTACATAAATCTGTGATATAGGAGTCCTACATGACACAGGCACCTCATGCAACACTTTCCTGTAACGAAATCTTGGCCGCCTCCCTATTGCCTGTTCTTAAACTCCTGCCGTTGAACCTTCATCACAGAATCGAGTTTCACAAGGAAAGATTTAGAAAAAATACCATGATAAAACTTATTACGATTTTCATTAAGATGAGAAACTATCGTCCTGCGGTATTTGCTCCATTGTACAGGCCCCGTTTTTTAAAGGAAACCGATAATATTTCGCAACGCCATGCCTGAAAGCAACTTTCCAATACAGAATAGCAACTGAAAGACACAACAAACCTGTTATCCAAAGCCTTCCGACAGGAATATCATTCATTTTCAAAAGGAAAAAACCATAACAATCTTTTAAGAAGGCATACAGCAATAGAATAAGAGGAATACCAAGATACCATTGGCAATTACGAGCAATAAATTGAAAAAATTGGTCACGTTTCAGTATTCTCCCGTTAACATCTTCAGGATCAGTGGAAAGTATTGTTTCTCCGTCTTTCTCTAATAATACAAACGAAGGAATGTCCGGAATAGGATCCCCAATGCAATTATGAGAAGGAGTCATTTCATTTTGCAAAAAACCTTCAATTGGTCTCATTGCATTCCATATCAGACATAAAGTAAAAATACACCATTGTTTTTCTAAAGGCATGTTAACAATTATATTTTCATCATTTTCATTTAAAAGACGAGAACGTCTGTAATACCCGCAAAAGGAGGCAAACACAGCGTCATTGCTTACAAGTAATGTTTCCCGGTAATTCCTAAATTTATTTGCATCATCATAAGAACATCCTTGAGCTCTAGCCCACAAAAATCTACGAGCACTATCATCCTGTATGATCTTTAAAAACCCCAATTTGGGATCTTCAAATTTAATTTCCCCATAAGAAATATATTGTGCAATATTTTTCCCGTTGAGAATAATATTCCCTTTGCCCCATGGCATAAAGAGCTTATTTACCCATTGGATGGAATCACTCATTGATTTCCGTATATCAACTTGAAGCTCCGAAGATTCTATAGATATATGCACACGGCATCTCTGAGGAAATGCTTCTACGGAATAATGACCACAAACAGACCCGTCCATTTTCAATAATGATCCATTGAGCGTTCTTTTACCAAGTACAAATTCATTTTTTTGATCTTGAAATACGCAGCTGAAAATACTCATACCTTTAATAACAATTTTATAAAATTTGAGGTGCCCAGAAATTAGGAAATTTAGAAGAATTTCCCCCTAAATTAACACTTAAAGAATTAGAGAAAAAAATATATATAAACAGTAGCGCTTGCCGATAAAGTTATTTCTGCTGTCTAGGATCTAGATTTTCCTCCTTGAAAAATCCGACATTGCTTATACGATAATTTAATGGATCCCTTAACTTCGGCACCAACAGAAATGTCAAATCAACTATCTTTTAGGGAAGCTTTGGCCCCTAAAATAATATAAGATTCCACACTTCCTGTAATGTACACTCGTCCCGTAATAGAACGTTTAGGGCATTTAGCTATATCAACAGATCCATCAATACCGATTTTAGCAGTATCTCCTACAGTAGCACCTGCTCTCAACCTAGCTTCCATACCTCTGATATTAATTTGTTTATCTATACTGGAAACACTAATCCCTATATCATATTCGCCATTTACATCAACATTAAACTTTGACGTATTAGGTGCGAAAATGAGATTCATGCTAAAATTCACTCTTCCTCCAAAAGAAAATCGGCCATCTCCCATAGGACCTAGCGGGGCACTTTTACTAAATTTAGGTACATAGTAGTACCTTCTCCATTTTCGAACTTCACAGGCCTGTTTTCGGCGTTGTAGGAGACGTTCCAGATGCCGGTGGAGGTTTTCACCTTCGTCTGGTTGCCGTCCTCGTCGTAGAAAGGGATGAAGGATTCGTCGCCATTCTTAACGATACCAGCGTATTGGTTGAGATCATTGGTCGTATAATCCGTAGTATCGCCGAATTCGAAGGAGGTCTTGCGGTTCCCAATGTTGTCGTATTGATAGCCGAATCGGCCACCGGGACGAAGCTGGTCGCCAATCAGTTCACTGCGGCTGTTGTAGACACCGTCTTCGGTATTTTCAACACCATAGGCGTATTCCTGAACAGGCGAATTCAAGACGGAAGGCTCGTCATCGCAGGCCAGGGTTTGCTTCACAAGGTTGCCGAAAGCGTCGTATTCATAGAGCGTAGGAGCCATGGAAACGGCGTCGGCGCCGGAACCCGTGTCGCGCCCGGTGCGCACGATCTGACCTTCCGCGTTGTATTCACTGCGGTCATAGATAAAGCCGGAAGTGGAGGGAGTCACCTGGGCAACGATTTGCCCGAAACCGTTGGTCAGGGTCTGGGAGAGAATCGTCGAGCGGTCAGCCAGATAGACGGTTTCCCTCAGGCAATTGCCGTCGAGATCGTAGGAGTGGTGGATTTCGCGCTGTCCGTGCCGTACTCGTGCATGATGCTGCCGTCGGCGTGAGTTCGGTGACGAGAGTAGCCCCGGCGGGTGTCGTGACAGTGGTCGTTAGTCCGTCTTCGCTGTAGGCCGTAGTCCATACTAGAGAATCCGGCGGAAGCTTCCTATCCTGATATAGTTTCTTCAATTCTTCTCCTGAATCGGACTGTGGAGGAAGAGGCAGTAGCTTGGCACTGGAAATAAACCATTCAAAAGCGTCTTCACAGGGACGCCATTAATCCCATCCTTCTGTCCAGACATAAGACCCGGGAGGAAGAGTCCGCTGATGATAGAACCCTTTTAGCTCGTCTTCGGAAAAAGGTCCTTCCTGTGTGCTGCCTGGTCGAGCAAGGTAAGCCGGGCGTTGGTGTTATTGCTGAACTCGCGCATGGAGGCGAGCTGTTCCTGTTTGGTTGGGTGTGTTGATGATGATATAGACATAGTTTATTCAAGTTAATGGTTGGTGGTTGGATTAAGGAATGCCTGATTCAACGCACGGCGACGCCTAATGCAGAGCCTGCACAGGGGACGGGTATGAGATTGCCGTAAACGCCGTGCGACATCGTCAGGAGCCTCCCGGAAGAGAATCCCGCAGTCCGTACAGACATTGGGTGTCATCTGCGCCAGTAGACTTCGGGGCGGACAGGGCCGGTCGTATAGAAGATCCCGGTACATGGGTTGATCCCTTCTTCCTCCCGGTTCCATATCCCTGAGGTATTGCTGCAAACAACGCGCCAGATACCCCGGCATGGCGCGGGAACGCAAATCGCGACGCTGAACACAAGTGAGGTTGTGACCGAGAACATCGCGAAGCTTGCGGGGGAGATACGACCAGACATAGCGTCCGGGGGTATCGGGTGGGTAGAATCCCGCAGGTGGTTTGTACGAGGCAAACGGGTACGGCAGTATTCCTTTTCTAACGGCTTCCTGCATGTCTTCTCCATGGCCCTGCCGGGCAAAGGGAGACAAACCGAGCGTTAGCGTCATGAAGAGCAGGACGGACAGGGCGTAGGCATCGTGACTGCGAGTGCGGAGGAAGCCTCCGAAGTTGCCGTGAAGCTCCGGAGCCCGGAACCGTTCCGTGCCGACCGAACAGGGATAGTCCTCGACCTGGAAACTGTCGGCATCAACCCAGCATGAAACGCTAAAGCCCCGAGCGGAACACCGTCCACCCAAGGCTTTAGCACACCGATAAAACACCGCAGTTCATCGTACAGGATTTCGTGCGGCCACGCCACGCACGGGGAACGAATGGGGCGGGAACACATCAGCTGAAACTTCTGCTCGCGCCAACGCATCCGTTGCGTTGGATGGTAGAACTTCGCTACGAACATCATTTCTGATGCTGAATGAACCGCAAAGACGGAACCTTCACTGCCTTCTGCAATAGATTTTCGCAGAACAATTCGTTTTCCTCAACCTGAGTATAGACATCCCCGGTTGAGTACTTCCTTCCATGGCCGTAGAGTGTTTCATCCAGCCACCTCATCTGATAGGAAAAAATGCAGATAGATACAAAACAACGCAATATATTGATATTGTATCAATTATATATAATTCGCCAGATTTCCGTTTTACAAAACGGCCATACGGGCCGTTCATTGTGCGATCTTTATGACAAAAACTCCTTGTGGAATAAGGGTAAAAACAGCCCGAAAGTGTACACACTTTGTACACAGATTGGGGCCGTTTCATGAAATTTGCACGAACTCCCCCTGAAACAAGTAACCCCTTCCAAGCTGTTAACTTAAAAGGGGTTATATGGTGCGCCCGAAAGGACTCGAACCTTCACGGGGTTGCCCCCACTAGAACCTGAATCTAGCGCGTCTACCAATTCCGCCACGAGCGCACATGGTTTGGTAAGAACGGGAGTTATTATGCACAGGAAGGCCTTCTTTGCAACCATTTTCCCGTGTATTCGGAAAAATATTTTTACGGCCGGCTTTTTCCGTTCCCTTCCATGGCGCCCGGAAAACGATATAAGGACTTCTCAAATCCTTCCGTATGCAGTAGGCTTCCGACGGCATTCAGAGGGCACCATTTTCAGATTTGTGAATGAGAACAGGGAAAAACCGGTTTTAAACCGTTTCGAGATCATGGAACTGGCGTTCGGCATGTGCACGCTGGGCGCCTTGATGTGGCTTCTGTGGCTGAACGGGTTTGACGCGATTCACGAAGACCAGGTTTCCCTGCGCTATTTCCGGGAGATTCTTTCTCTGCTGGTCCTCGGGCAGCTGGCGGGAGTGATCGGAATTCTCCGTGAAAAATGGCTCTCCAAGACCATTCGGAATCCGCGCTGGGTGGAGCTTGGCATGGGGCTTCTCATTCTCGTCATGCTGATCGGGAATTATTCGAATTCCGCCTTCTTTTCCAGGATAGAGCTTCAGAATATTTTCCGTGCGCTGTGCCTCTGCTATGGAGCGGCTCCGCTGCTGAACCTGAAGGAGTATTTTTTCCGCATTGCCCGCAGAAAGAGGGGATTCCGCATGCCGCGCATCCGCCCTGCCCTGCTTTTCCTGATTACCCTGATTGCTTTCATTGCGCTGGGGGGAACCCTGCTGATGTCTCCGGGCGCCACGAAGGAAGGCATTTCCCTGTCCCCCACGGACGCCTATTTCATCAGCACCAGCGCCGTGTGTGTGACCGGCCTGGTTCCCCTGAACGTTCACGAGCATTTCACCAATTACGGCCAGACCATTCTTCTGGCCCTGTTCCAGATCGGCGCGTTCGGGATTATGACATTCACCTATTTCGTCTCCCTGATGGTGGGCCAGGGGCTGACCCTGCGCTCCAAGGTAACCATCAGCAATCTTCTGGACGAGGAGGGCATCACCCAGGTGGACCGGTTCATCAAGAATATCATTGCCGTCACGTTCGGCGTGGAAGCCCTGGGAGCCGTCGCTCTTTATTTTTCCTGGCGCGGCATTCCCGGACTGGAAGGGGATACGCTGTGGTGGTACGCCGTGTTCCATTCCGTTTCCGGCTTCTGTAATGCGGGTTTCAGCCTGTTTGCCGACAATCTGGCTACGCCGGACGTGGCTTACAACATGGGAGGGCAGATCACTATCATGGTGATGGTGTTGTGCGGGAGCCTGGGCTTTGCCATGTATCTGGAAATTGTCCGCAGGGCCAGGGTAGCCCTGGGTTGGGACCGCCGGGATACGGTCAGCCGCCACTGGTCCACGTACAGCTGGCTGGTGGTGCGCATGACGGCGGCGCTGGTGCTGGGCGGCGGCCTCGTCCTGTTTCTGATCAAGATGATCGACGGAAGCGTGTTCAATTCTTCCGACCCCTGGTACTGGATTCTGTGGGAGAGCCTGTTCAACGCCACGGCGCGCACCGCCGGATTCAATATTTCCGATATGGCGCTCAATAGCGTGCCCTATGCCCTGTTCCTTTCCGCACTCATGTTCATCGGCGGAAATCCCGGTTCCACGACTGGGGGCGTGCATACCACCGCCTTTGCCGTTTCCTGCGGAGAGGTGGCGCGCATCCTGCAAGGGAAGCAGGACGTCGTGATGCACAGGCGCCGCATTGCCCGCAGCGTGGTGGAACGCTCCGTCATCACCGTCATTCTGGCCGGGGCATGGGTGGGCATGATGACGATGGTCATGTGTTTCGCGGAGCCGGGCCTTTCCCTGGAACGCCTGTTTTTCGAGGTGGTCAGCTCCTTCGCCACTGTCGGCTTTTCCTGGAACGTCACTCCGGAACTCAGCGATGTGGGCAAGTGGATCATCGTGTTCAACATGATCGTGGGGCGCGTGGGTATGGTCGCCTTTGTGCTGGCTTTCATGAAGCAACCCTCCAAGTCGCCCATCCGTTATCCGGAGACTAGGCTTCCCCTGAGCTGACGTGCCGTCAAACATCCGTTTACCGCGTCATACACGGATGACAAACGCAGTTCCCTCTTGAAAATACCCGGTTTGCATCAACAATGCCGGACTCTCCGCGCCTGGCCCGGCAAACAGCAATAACGGCAGGCCTTCTTGTCATGAATAATCCTTCCACCGTTTCCTACCGCAAAATCTGGCTCATGTCCTATCCACTCATGATCAGCCTGATCATTGAACACATGATCGGGCTGACGGACGCCATCTTCCTGGGACGCGTGGGAGACGTGGCCCTGGGAGCCTGCGCCCTCGGCGGCGTATATTACATGGCCATGTTCATGCTGGCGTTCGGATTTGGATTCGGGGCTCAAATCATCATCGCGCGCCGCAACGGGGAACGCAGGTACAACCGCATCGCGCCCACGATGATCCAGGGCTGCTATTTCATGCTTGCCCTCGCGCTTCTGCTTTTCTTCGCCTCCCGGTATCTTTCCCCATCCATCCTGCGCCATGCCATCGAATCTCCGCAGGTGTTCGGAGCCACCATGGAGTATCTGCACTGGCGTACTTACGGCGTTTTCTTCTCCTTCCTGTGCGTGATGTTCCGCTCCTACTACGTGGGGATCACCCAGACGAAGATCCTGACGGTCAATTCCATTGTGATGCTGTTGAGCAACGTCGTCCTGAATTACTGCCTCATCTTCGGCAAGGGCGGTTTTCCGGCGATGGGCGTGGCGGGGGCGGCAATCGCCTCCAGCGTGGCAGAAGCCGTTTCCCTGGTCTTTTTTATCATTTACACCGGCATCACGGCGGACAAGAGGAAGTATGGTTTCCGCAGGGCGTTCACGTTCCGTCCCCAGTTGCTAAAGGGCATGCTGTCCATCTCCGGCTGGACGATGGTGCAGTCCTTCCTTTCCGTTTCCGTCTGGTTCATTTTCTTCCTGGCGATTGAGCACCTGGGGGAACGGCCCCTGGCCGTCACCAATATCGTGCGCAACATAGCGGCCATGCTCATCATGATTATCAGTGCATTCGCCACTACAGCGGGGGCTTTGATCAGCAATCAGATCGGGGCCGGGGAACAGCGCTTTCTGTTCAAGACCTGCAGGATGACGCTGAACCTTGCCTATGCCCTGCTGATTCCCCTCCTGATTGTCCTGTGCCTGTTCCCGGAACCCATCCTCAGGATTTTCACGGACAATCCCTCCCTCATCACAGCAAGTATTCCTTCCGTGTACATCATGGCTACTTCCACCTTGATTTCGGCACCCGCCTTCATTTTGTTCAATGCAGTTTCCGGCACGGGAAACACCAGGGCGGGATTCGTGATGGAAATGATCACGCTTGCCGTTTATACGGCTGCCGTTTATTACGGCGTTATCGTGCTTAAGCCGGATGTAGCTCTGTGCTGGTTTTCCGAACATATTTACGGGATCGTCCTTATTTCCCTGACATGGTGGTACCTCAAGAGCGGCAGATGGCGCGGCAAAAAGGTTTGATGGCAACCTGGCTTCCTCGATTCCCGGAAAATGATAGAAGACGGATGTGCCCTGTTCAAACGGGTATAACAAGATATTAAGCTCCTGTTTGCATTCCTTGTACTTCCGGGTTGCCCTGCACGCCGGAAATCAGGTGACGTATGCATTCCGGGCGACAGACAATCCTCCCTATTTTCTGTGCATCCATGTGTTCACCGATGATTGGGCAAATGAACACAAGGAATGGGATTTTGACGACGGAGGCGGCAATCCCGTTGCTTATGATGGTTGTCCGCCTTCGTGAGCAAGGAAGCAACTCCATGAATGTTTACACGTTCCGGGAAATTGTACTATAAGTGTTGCTGGCATGTACGGGAGTTCTTCTTGTCAGACTTACATACACAGGCCTGGCAGGAAATCAATCTGGAAGGGTGTGTTTTTCCAAATTTTGTTTTATCTGATGTATATTCCTTTCGTCATCTGGGTGACAATGTATGCTGCCGGCAATCCTGTCCGGGAGCATTATGGACATTCCTGAAAGCCGCCGTTTTCGGGAGAAGACATCTTTCCGGCAAAGGAAGCGCTGCGGATTTACGGATTCACCTATAAAGGTTCGTGTGAGGGAACCCGTTGTTAAGTCCGGCATGAACAAGTGTGTTTGCGCGGATATGTGCTCGGAACAAGAAGTATTGTGGCCTCCGTCAATGGGGAGGGAGAGAAACATTTGTTTCTGCTCAAAATGCGTTTTCATGATCAGCGACACGGGGAATGATTCCGGCTTTATCCTTACCGCGCTCTGGAGATCCTGTCAGGTTTTTCCGCAACTTTTTCCGCCCGGATCTTCGTGAATCCCTCAATGGCTTTCCCCCTTATGCGGGAGGCAGAGTCCTTCCGGCAGGACTTTCCAGAAAAGATGCAGCCGAGAAAGCCATATCCTGCCGTCGCAAAATCCCGGCTTACTGCGGCTTTCCCCATAAAAAAGCCCTGCGACCGCGGCCGCAGGGCGAAAACATGAGCAGGAAATTTTTATTCCTCGCCGACTGCCTCTTCGGCATCCCGGTCTTCTTCCTGAGAAGCGTTCCTTCCCTGCTGGGAGACAGCTTTCTGGCTCTGCTTGCGGCGGGATTCCTCCATCATGAAGAATTCAGCACAACGGAAGGCGCGGCGTGCGGCTTCGCGGGCAGTCTGGTCGTCCATCAGGGCAAGGCCCTCTTCGGAGACTTCAGCCAGAAACATTTTCCATGCACGGGCGGCGACTTTCTTGCCGTCCAGATTTTTCAGGGACGCCGTATCCTGCATGGCGGGCTGGCGGTCGTCGGAACCGCCATTACCTTTTTTGTTGCGGCGGCGGCGCTTGCGCTTGTTGAAAGGAGTGTCGGAACCTCCTCCCACGGTTTCCGGCTGGGCGAAAGGTTCGTTTCCGTGCTGTTCATGGCGTTCCTGCTGGTCTTGATTGCGGTTCGGGTGGTAGGATTCACGCTTGACCTTGACCGGAGAACCGGATTCGGGCTGTTTTACCGGTTCGGAAACCGCATTTTTCTCAACCTGGGGAGAAGAGGGGGCTGCGGATTCCTGGGTTTTGGCGGGAGCGGGGGCTTCTTCAGCAGCCGGGGACTCCTTGGCAGCCGTCTTTTTGGCGGCTCTCACGGTTTTCGTCCTGGCTGCAGTTTTCGCGGCGGATTTAACCGTTTTGATTTTGGTTTTGGGTGCTTCTACGGAAGCGGCGTCAGCTGGCTTTTCTTCAGCCTTGGCGGCAGTCTTTTTAGCCGGAGCCGCCGCCTTTCTGGCAGCGGTTTTCCGGGTAGCCGGCTTTTGGGCGGCGGACGCTTCCGGAGCACTTGTTTCTGATGGTTTTTTAGCCATAAAATTTCAAGTGAAAGGACGGATTATGAATTAATCCCGGAGATTGTCGAGATTTATCACGGAGACTCGTCCGGAAGGAGCGGCAAATCCTTCAGAAGGGTCCTGTATTTCTCCGGGTTAAATGGACGGCCGCCTACCACCATTTCATTGACGACGACAGCCAGTGCCTGAGCAATCAGCTCCAGGGCTTCCTGCTCTTCCAGCTTTTCCGTAAGCCGTTCCAGGCAGGCTTTTACATAGGCCGTTTCCGGAGCGGAAACCTGCTCCCGTACGGCGGGCAGCAGGTCTTGAATCATTTCATCCGGTATTTCCATCGTTTCCATTCCCGGCAAGGGTTATATGGCACCCATGCGGCTGCGGATGACGGACTGGAGCTCCGTTTCAAATTCGCGCAGATCATCTGCCGTGGGTTCCCCACGTGTGGCGTCCCAGTTGATGCGGCCCGTCCGGTCAATGTCCCACACGCCCTGGGCCCCGCTTTTAAACAGAACCTTGCCCGCCATCAGGGCATGGGGCGGCGTCACCTCATCCACGCTCACCTGAGTTTTGCCCAGCAGCGGGGAGGGAGCCGGGGCGGCTTCCATTTCAGACTGTTCCGGCTGGGGGGCAGCTTCCGGCTGCCTGAGGTGAATGTCCAGATCCTGCAAAAGGAAACGGGTATCCATGAATGTAAGCTTCAGACCCAGTTTTTCATGCAGATTTTTCTGAATAGCGTTCAGGTCAAAGCCTTCTTCCGCCCAGTCCCTGATGGACTGGACCTGTTCCGGAGATAATTGATCAGGGTTAATCATGATATGTGTTTGAGTCAGGATAATGCTTTTTTGTTCGCGGCCAGCCATGCATTCCAGCATGGAATGAATGCGGGTGAAAAGTCCTGCGGGCGGCGTTCCACCCATGCCTGGATTTGTTCCGGGGTGAACCATTGCACGCTGTCCACTTCCGCAGCGGGGAAACGTACCCTGCCCGTATAGCGGCCTTCATAGAGTGCGACGAATTCCCAGCCGTTGTTTTCTCCGGCGTCAAAGTCCGCAATGCGCCGCAGTTCACAGCCGGTTACGCCCAGTTCCTCTTCCAGCTCCCGGACGGCCGCTTGATCATAATCTTCCCCGGCATCCAGATGCCCGGCGGCGGAAGAGTCCCACCTGCCCGGCTGCCTGTCCTTCCACATGGACCTTTTCTGGAGCAGCACGGCTCCATGCTTGTTCACCAGAAACATGTGCACTGCACGGTGGCGCAGGTCCATTTCATGAATTTCCCGGCGCGTTCCCGTTCCAGTCATCTGGTTGAGTTCATCCACTACGTCGAACAGCTCGTCTCCGCTCTGGGCTACGTCCTTGAGAGGGTTGGAGTCATAAGCCCGCGCCAGATCCACCCATTGCGCCAGATTCAGTTCCTCCGGTCTGGCGGACAGGGATATTCCCAGGGAGGCGGCGACTTCGTCCCACGGAGGAGTGGACGGGAGCTGTTTTTTCAATTGCTTGCGCCTTTGGGAAAAGGCCTTTCTCATCAATTCGTCCATCAGGCGGTCGTCATATGGCGGCAGTTCGCGCGCCGGCCGGGGCGTCAGGAGCATGACGGTGGAGTCAATCCGGGGACGGGGATGGAACGCTTCCGGAGGAATGGTCTTGAGAGCGCGGGGAATCCAGTTTTTCTGGATACGCAGGGAAAGCAGGCCGAAGGCATCGTCCTCCGGAGTTGCCAGAATGCGGTCAATGAATTCCTTCTGGAGCATCACGACGGCCCGTTCCACAGGACTGGGCCGGGAGAGAAAGTTTTGCAGAATGGCCCCTCCGGCGGAATACGGCAGGTTGCCCAGGAATTTGACAGGAGCTTCCGCAAAGAGTCCGCGGGGGTCCCAGGAAGCGCCGTCCGCGTGGTGCACCTCCACATGGGGATCTCCGGCCCAGCGGTTTTTCTGGTATTCCGCCAGGCGGGCGTCAAATTCCACCAGGATCATTCTGCGGCAGAGCGGTGCGGCGTGTTCAGTCAGGGCTCCGGTCCCCGGTCCCACTTCCACCACGCAGTCCTCCGGCTGGATTTCCAGCTGGTCCACAATCCAGCGGGCCACGTTTTCGTCCGTCAGGAAGTTCTGCCCGAGCGATTTGCTGGGGCGCACGTCGTGTTCTTCCAGAACATTCCTGATCTCAACCGGCTTCATGCGGCAATGTTCTCAAAAACATACATCCGGGACCAGTAAAAAGCGGGGCAGTTTCCGGCATGAAGAGGAGCCTTCCGGAAAACAGCGGAATATCAGGGAAAAAGACTGGTCCGCATTTTGGCATATAGGTTATACTGCCTCCATGCACGCATCCTTTCTAGTCGTGGGAGCCGGGCTGGCCGGATTGACCGCCGCAGAGCAGATCGCCGCCCGGCTGGGGAAGGACTGCCTGGTCATCGACCGCCGGGACCACATCGGCGGCAATTGCCACGACATGCAGGACGAACACGGAGTGCTGGTCCATCCCTACAGTCCCCATTATTTCAGGACGGACAGCAAACGCGTCGTCAACTACCTGAGCCGTTTCACGGACTGGCATCCCGTCCGCTACAGAGTGCAAAGCTGCACGAAGGGCCGTTACTGGTCCTTCCCCGTCAATTTGCGCACTTTTGAACAACTGATGGGCCGCGAATGCACGGAGGAGGAGTTCCGCGCATGGCTGGACCGGGAGCGGACTCCGGAAGACGGGCCGCCCGCCAATTCGGAGGAACTCATGCTCCGTACCGCGGGAAAGACCCTGTACCGCCTGTTTTTTGCTCCCTACACGCTCAAGCAGTGGGGCGTTCCCGCCACGGAGCTGGCCCCTTCTGTCTGCGGACGCATTCCAATCCGCACCAACAGGGATGATTCCTACCTGAAAGAGTCTTTCCAGGCCCTGCCCCGGGACGGGTATGCGGCCATGTTCCGGCGTATGTCCTCCTCCCCCCTGATCAGGATTCTCACTTCCACTTCCTTTGAAGAGGTGAAGGAGCGCGTCACCTGGGACCATCTTATCTATACCGGACCGCTGGACGCCTATTTCAATTATTCCCTGGGACGCCTGCCCTACCGCAGCCTCCGGTTCGAGAGGGAGCATTTCTCTGCGGACCAACTGAAGGAACGTTTTCCCGTCTCCGGCAAGGAAGGATTCTGGCAGCCGGAAATGCAGGTGAATTACCCGGATACGGCCGTTCCGTGGACCAGAATCGTGGAACTCAAGCACGCCACGAGGCAGCAGGTGGCGGGGAGCACCGTCATCCGGGAATATCCGGATGCCTGGACCCCTGAAAAAGAACCCTATTATCCGATCCCTTCCGGGGCTTCCGACCAATTAGCGGAGGCATATCGCAAATTGACAAAACGGGAGAAACATGTCACTTTTATCGGGCGTCTGGCACAATACCGTTACCTGAATATGGACCAGGTGGTTCTTCAGGCCCTGGAATGTGCGGACGCCCTGGCCGGAGGCAGGGACAACCCGGCTTAACAGCATTGATAAGATCATGAAAGTACTTGTAACCGGCGGCGCCGGATATATTGGCTCCCACACGGTACGCCAGCTCGTGAAGACGGGCGCTGACGTAACCGTCCTGGACAACATGGTATATGGACATATCGGAGCCATCGTGGATCCGGAAGTGAAGCTGGTCAAAGGGGACCTGGGCGATGCTTCCGTGGTGTATCCGCTCCTGATGACAGGCAATTTTGACGCCGTGATCCACTTCGCCGCCTACATCAACGTGGGAGAGTCCGTCCAGAATCCGCTCAAGTACTATATGAATAATATCGCGCGACCGCTCGTTCTTCTGGGCGCCATGCAGGCGGCCGGCGTCAAGCGCTTCGTCTTTTCCTCCACTTGCGCCACATACGGGGTTCCCACCCAGATTCCGATTCCGGAAACGGAAAAGCAGGATCCCATCAATCCCTACGGCAGCTCCAAGTACATGCTGGAAAAGGTATGCAAGGACTGCGACCGCGCCTGGGGCCTCAAGAGCGTTTTCCTGCGCTATTTCAACGCCTCCGGATGCAGTGTGGACGGTCTCATCGGGGAAGACCATGAACCGGAAACCCACCTCATTCCCAACATCCTGCTTACGCTGACAGGGGAAAAGGAATACATTGAAGTTTTCGGAACGGATTACGATACTCCGGATGGCACCTGCATCCGGGACTACATCCACGTGGACGATCTGGCGGACGCCCACCTGAAAGCCGTGGACTACCTGATGAAGGGAGGCTCCACGGAGTGCTTCAACCTGGGTACCGGCCTGGGGCTTTCCGTCCGGGAAATCCTGGAAACCGCTGAAAAAGTCACCGGTAAAAAGATACCTGTTCGCTACGGCCCCCGGCGGGAAGGAGACCCGCCCCGCCTAATCGCCAATCCAGCAAAAGCCAAGGAAATCCTCGGTTGGGAAGCCCAGTGCAAGGATGCTAACAAAATCGTGGAAACCGCCTGGAAGTGGATGACCGGTCCGCGCGGCGGCCATTATTGATTTAAATGCTCCGCAAACATTCCTCTTTTCTATCCCCCGCCATGTACTTCATGTCGGGGATTTTTTTATTTGCCACCACCGGGGGAAAGCCATTATCCTTACGAAAAATGGCCGAAGGAGAGACTTCATATGAGCCTGCACATGGGAAGTACTGAAAACGCGCTAAAGGAGCAGAAAAAGCAGCGCAGCAAGGAGACGTGGAAGGCAGCGCTTGGCACTTTCCTCATCATGGCGTTCTTCTATGTCGTCATTCCCGTGATACTCATCATTTATTTCGGCGACCCTAAAACCCCATGAATAACGGTTCCTGCGGATATTCCGAACGAAAACGCCCGGTGATCCATACGCAGACCGCTTAACGAAATGCTGCCATTCGGAACAACCGCAGCACCGGAAAAGGGAAAAGCTTTCTCCGGAAAGAAACCGGAAAAAGCAACGCATTTACTACAAGGAAGCTTTTCATGCACATCTGGTCATCATGCGAATCATGACAAAGCCAGGCTTTTTAAGCTCGGCCCCGACGGGGGAGATCCGCTATACTTCGGGCGAATAGTTTTCCACTGAATGAGTCTTCACATTGAAAGTACTGACGAAGCCCTTGAAGAACTGAAAAAGCAGCGCACCAAGACCCTGGCCGCCGCCATTTCCGTTTCCGTCCTCGGCGTCGCCCTGATGGGCCTTTTGCTCTATCTGGTGCACATCATCGCCGCCATTCCGGAAGATCCTCCCATGGTGGCCTACGCCACCCAGGAAGGCGACAACCCGGACATCGACACTCCGGAGGTCACCCAGACCACCCAGCGGCCCAGCAGTTCCTCCGCCGCAGCCCAGGTGAAGGTCATTGCCGCCGTAGCTTCCGCGGACGTGGCCGTGGTCAATCCGGATATTGACGTGGAAATCCCCACCGAGGAACTTTCCACGGGCATCGACATCGGCGACGGCTTCGGCATCGGAACCGGAGACGGGGACGGCGGAGGCATTCCCGGCATCGTGTCCAAGCGGTGCGACCTGAACGACCGCATGAAGCGCATCACGGAGAACGGGGGCACCCCGCAGTGCGAGGAGGCCGTCGTCAAGTCCCTCCGCTGGCTCAAAAAGCAGCAAAACAAGGACGGCTCCTGGGGCGGCACTCCCCATAATTACAAATGTTCCATGACGGGGCTCGCCCTGCTGGCCTACCTGGCCCACTGTGAAACCCCGCTTTCCGAAGAGTTCGGAGAGAATGTGCTCAAGGGAATCTCCTTCCTCGTTGACCAGGGCATGAAGGCTCCCGTTCTTTCCCTCGTTCCGCAAAGAAACGAGGTCAGCTACGACCACGCCGTAGCCACCTACGCCCTCTGCGAAGCGTACACGTTCTGCAAGCAGATGGACATTCCCTCCATCTCCAATCTGGAACGGGTCGTCGTGAAGGCCGTGGATAAAATTCTGGACAACCAGAACACTGACGGCGGCTGGGCCTACAATTACAACACCAGGGCCGGCGCCCACACGGACCTTTCCGTCACCGGATGGAACGTGCAGGCCCTGAAGGCCGCGGAACACGGCGGCATCAAACCCACCAAGGGAGACATCCGCACCGCCCTGCGCAAGGCCGCCATGTACTGCCGCAAGTGCAGCAAACCGGATGGTCTGTTTACCTACATGCAGGAAGGAAGGGAGGACGCTACCGCCCGCCCGTCCCTGGTTGGCGTGGGCGTGCTGTCCCTGCAGATGTGCGGCAGCGGCTCCGACAGCGCCGCGCGCAAGGGCCTGGACTGGATGCTCAAGAATACCAACAAGCCTTTCAACTGGAAGGCTAACAACACCTCTTCCAACCTCTACCAGCATTACTACGGCGTGCAGGCGGCCATGAACCGCGGCGGGGACGTGTGGACGGCTTACAACAGGGCGTTCCGCGACGCCACCCTGGGAGCACAGGCTTCCGACGGCAGTTTTGCCCCCAACGGATTCCCCGGCCCCGGCGGCCTGGTGAACAGCAACGGAGGCACCATCAACGACAAGATTTACCGCCAGTGCCTGGCCACGCTGATGCTGGAGGTTTATTACAGGTTCCTGCCGGGCACGGGAGAAGGAACCAGAAATTCCTAATCTGATTGACAGACCGCCGTGTCTGGTTTTAGTATGCTGCCAGCCTTGTGAACAGCAGGGCTTGCAGCACACTTTGCCTGTCGGCAACTCTCCGTTTTTCAAGGATAAAAAGAGAATTGCCGTGGCATCAACCAGACACGTCTCTCCATGAGCCTTCATATTGAAAGTACCGACGAAGCCCTTGAAGAACTGAAAAAGCAGCGCACCAAGACCCTGGCCGCCGCCATTTCCGTTTCCGTCCTCGGCGTCGCCCTGATGGGCCTTTTGCTCTATCTGGTGCACATCATCGCCGCCATTCCGGAAGATCCTCCCATGGTGGCCTACGCCACCCAGGAAGGCGACAACCCGGACATCGACACTCCGGAGGTCACCCAGACCACCCAGCGGCCCAGCAGTTCCTCCGCCGCAGCCCAGGTGAAGGTCATTGCCGCCGTAGCTTCCGCGGACGTGGCCGTGGTCAATCCGGATATTGACGTGGAAATCCCCACCGAGGAACTTTCCACGGGCATCGACATCGGCGACGGCTTCGGCATCGGAACCGGAAACGGGGACGGCGGAGGCATTCCCGGCATCATATCCAAGCGGTGCGACCTGAATGACCGCATGAAGCGCATCACGGAGAACGGGGGCACCCCGCAGTGCGAGGAGGCTGTCGTCAAGTCACTCCGCTGGCTCAAAAAGCAGCAGAACGGCAACGGTTCCTGGGGCGACGGACAGTTCAAGGCATCCATGACCGGCATTACCCTGCTGGCCTATCTGGCCCACTGCGAAACCCCGCTTTCCGAAGAGTTCGGAGAGAACGTGCTCAAGGGCATTTCCTTCCTCGTAGACCTGGGCATGAAAAACCCGGTTATTTCCGAACAACCCGGCCTGAAGGAAATCTGCTATGACCACGCCGTAGCGACTTACGCCCTCTGCGAGGCGTACACGTTCTGCAAGCAGATGGACATTCCCTCCATCTCCAATCTGGAACGGGTCGTCGTGAAGGCTGTGGACAGGATTCTGGATGCCCAGTGCCCCAACGGAGGATGGGCTTACAGCTACAATAACAGGATCAATCCGAACATCGACCTTTCCGTTACCGGATGGAACGTGCAGGCCCTGAAGGCCGCGGAACACGGCGGCGTCAAGCCCACCAAGGGCGAGATCCGCACCGCCTTGCGCAAGGCCGCCATGTACTGCCGCAAGAACGTCATGCCCGACGGGAAATTCTCCTATAAGGAAAACGGGGAAAGTCCCCGTTCCTCCCTGGTGGGCGTGGGCGTGCTCTCCCTGCAAATGACCGGCAACGGTTCCGACAGCGCCGCGCGCAAAGGGCTGGACTGGATCAAGAACAACGTCAAGACACTGGAATGGGGCAAGGGTTCCGGCACGGAGAACGTCAAGAGCAACCTTTACATGCACTATTACTGCGTGCAGGCGGCCATGAACCGCGGCGGGGATGTATGGACCTCCTACAACAGGGCTTTCCGCGATGCCGTTCTCGGCGGCCAGAAGCCGGACGGCAGCTTCAGCAACAACGATACGGGCTATGCCGAATGCCTGAGCGGAAAGTCCAAGAATATTTACCGCCAGTGCCTGGCCACATTGATGCTGGAAACCTACTACCGCTTCCTTCCCGGCACCGGTGAAGGAACCAAGAATTCCTGACGGGATTCATCAGTTTTCCACAGCCGCCCTTCCTCCGGGAAAGGCGGCTTTTTCTTTGCGGCCGACCTCTTCCGGAAGCAGTCCCTGAAGCCATGCAGGCGCAGAACATATTCTCCGCATAAGTAACAATTTGGTAACAACACACTCATTACAAGCTAATTATAAATTTTAATCTTGCTCATGAGATATTTTGGAGAGATGGTGAAATCAATAACCAACCCATCTATTCATGAGCCTGCATATTGAAAGTACAGAAGAAGTCCTGGCGGAATTAAAAAGGCAACGCGCCAAATCCCTGGCTGCCGCCGTTACCGTCTCCTTTCTCGGCGTTGCCCTGATGGGACTCCTGCTCTATCTGGTGAATATCATCACCGCCATTCCGGAAGATCCTGCCGTCACCGTGTACCCGACGGACGAAAGAAAAGGCGAGGACCCCATCAAACCGGAAATAACCCGGCCACAACGTCCCAGCAGTTCTCAGCGAAACTCGGAAGTAAAAATCGTTGTCTCCACCGCCGCCACGGACGTCCCGATAAACAATCCGGAAATTGACGTGGAAATTCCCTCCGATTCCTTTTCCGACGGCCTGGAATTCGGAAACAACATCGGCTTTGACAACGGAAAGGGACCAGGCGGATACACTCCGGACAACATTACTCTTTCCAAGCGGTGCGACCTGAATGACCGCATGAAGCGCATCACGGAGAACGGGGGCACCCCGCAGTGCGAGGAGGCCGTCGTCAAGTCCCTCCGCTGGCTCAAAAAGCAGCAAAACAAGGACGGCTCCTGGGGCGGCACTCCCCATAATTACAAATGTTCCATGACGGGGCTCGCCCTGCTGGCCTACCTGGCCCACTGTGAAACCCCGCTTTCCGAAGAGTTCGGAGAGAATGTGCTCAAGGGAATCTCCTTCCTCGTTGACCAGGGCATGAAGGCTCCCGTTCTTTCCCTCGTTCCGCAAAGAAACGAGGTCAGCTACGACCACGCCGTAGCCACCTACGCCCTCTGCGAAGCGTACACGTTCTGCAAGCAGATGGACATTCCCTCCATCTCCAATCTGGAACGGGTCGTCGTGAAGGCCGTGGATAAAATTCTGGACAACCAGAACACTGACGGCGGCTGGGCCTACAATTACAACACCAGGGCCGGCGCCCACACGGACCTTTCCGTCACCGGATGGAACGTGCAGGCCCTGAAGGCCGCGGAACACGGCGGCATCAAACCCACCAAGGGAGACATCCGCACCGCCCTGCGCAAGGCCGCCATGTACTGCCGCAAGTGCAGCAAACCGGATGGTCTGTTTACCTACATGCAGGAAGGAAGGGAGGACGCTACCGCCCGCCCGTCCCTGGTTGGCGTGGGCGTGCTGTCCCTGCAGATGTGCGGCAGCGGCTCCGACAGCGCCGCGCGCAAGGGCCTGGACTGGATGCTCAAGAATACCAACAAGCCTTTCAACTGGAAGGCTAACAACACCTCTTCCAACCTCTACCAGCATTACTACGGCGTGCAGGCGGCCATGAACCGCGGCGGGGACGTGTGGACGGCTTACAACAGGGCGTTCCGCGACGCCACCCTGGGAGCACAGGCTTCCGACGGCAGTTTTGCCCCCAACGGATTCCCCGGCCCCGGCGGCCTGGTGAACAGCAACGGAGGCACCATCAACGACAAGATTTACCGCCAGTGCCTGGCCACGCTGATGCTGGAGGTTTATTACAGGTTCCTGCCGGGCACGGGAGAAGGAACCAGAATGGCCTTCAATCGTCCGGTTTTGTGACGGTCCGTCAACTGCTGCTCCTTCCTGCGGGCAGCCTCTCCTGCATCCCTCCATGCATCTTAAATCCTGACTTGACCGGAACTGTTTCTCTTGTTATTCATACGGTTTCCATTATCCAATAACGTGAATAACAATTCTTCCATCCTTTTCGGTCGTTTTGACGAATTCCTCTGGATTCGGTGCTCCGGCCGCGGCAGTTTTTCCAACAGTCCCACGGTGAAGTCCCTGGGGGACGAATACATCGCCTCCGGAGGGCGCCTGATCGTGATTGATCTGGAAACATGCTCCGGCATTGATTCCACTTTCATGGGAACCCTCGCGGGGCTGGCCCGCAGGCTGATGCCCATTGACGGAGCCGTGCAGATAGCTTCCCCAAGCGAACGTTGCCTTTGCGCCCTGGAAAGCCTGGGACTGGACGCCCTGCTGAGTATTGAACCGCCCACCGCTCCCTGGCGGGGCAAGGTGGAGCAAATACGCGCCAACCTCGGTACGGAAACCGCCCCCACCGTTCACCTGGACGCCAGGGACCAAACCCTCCATGTTCTCGACTCCCATCTGACTCTGAGCGAGCTGAGCGAAGAGAACGAAGAAAAGTTCCGCAATGTTACCGACTGCCTCAAAGACGAGCTGAAGAGGCAGAAGGACCAGTAAATCCTCCCCTCCGGATATGGACATGAGTTCCCTGGCCTCCCTGTACAGGAGCGCCCTTTCCTCCAATGAAGCGGATTCCGTCAGGGAACGGGCCGGTTCCCGGCATTCCACATTGCCGGATGAACGCACGCTTCAGCTTCTGTTGCTGGAAGGCAGGTTCGGCTTTTCCTTCACGGACGACCTGGGAAGATCCGTCCGTATTGTGGACTGCGGAGACTGGAACAAGTCCGCCGGGCCGGATTTTCTGAATGCCCGCATTCAACTGGACGACGTTACACACACGGGAGACATGGAACTGGATTCCGCTCCGGAAGACTGGGAACGCCACAATCACGGCTCCAATCCCGCATTTGACGGTGTCATTCTGCATCTTGTCTGCACCCCGAGCCGCAGGGAATGGTTCACCCGCAATTCCCGGCATGAACGCATCCCTCTGGCCGTCATTCCGGCATCCATGCTGAATGGTGCGGGAGCCGTACCGGCCGCTGCACCGGAACGCTCCTGCCTCCATGCGGAGATTCTGGAAACGATGCCTGCCGAACAGGTGGAAACTCTGTTGCAATCCGCGGCCGCTCACCGCTTCCAACTCAAGCACCGCCGGCACGCGCAACGAGCCAAACTGGCGGATCCCTCGCAGCTTTTATACGAAAACCTGGCGGAAACGCTGGGTTACCACGCCAATAAAAACGCCATGCGCCATCTGGCACAGCGGGTTCCCCTGCGTATGCTCCGGGATTGCCCCGAAGCCCTGCTCTTCGGTGCCGCAGGCTTTCTGGTTCCCGTGCTTTCCGATTCCTGCACGCCGGAAGCCGTAACCCACCATAAAAGGCTGTGGGCGCAATGGTGGCCCCTGCGCGAGCATTTTGAACTGGCGCCGGAACGCCTGTTTCCCTGGACACTGTCGGGCAGCAGGCCAGCCAATCATCCCCAGCGGCGCGTCGGCGCTCTGGCAACTATTGCCGCTGATTTTTCCACCTTCCAGCGGCTTTGCACCCTCGACCATCTGGATGATCTGGCGGGTTATCTTTCCTCCCTGAAACATCCATACTGGAGCAACCATGTCACGCTGCCTTCCGCTCCTTCCAAAAACCCCATGGCCCTGATGGGCCACGACCGCATTCAGGAATTCATCATCAACCACATTCTGCCGGGGGAAGGCTCCGAGAAGGCGTGGAAACTGTATCTGACGCGCCAGGGAGTTCATGCGGGCGCCAGAGTCCTTTCCATCCACCAGCGCCTTCTGGGAAAGAGAAAAGATGCGGCCGCCTTCCTCAAGAGGGCATGGCACCACCAGGCTCTTCTCCAGATTCATGAAGACCTGTGTTTCCGGCATTCCTGCTGCATATGCTCCCTGCTGGAGCATATGAAGAATGCCTGAACGGCCCGCGTCCGTTTCCTTCTGCCCTGTGCCCGGTTTCCGTAAAATCCGGCACAGGGAAAAACGGAGCGGCCAGCCAGTGCGGAACAGGCCGGATTCCGAAGATTCAAGTGCGGCCCATAAACGGAACGGCATGTGAAGAAAAAAGGAAAACCTTTCTGCAAAGAACATTCGCGCCATCCGGATATAAAAAGGCCCCGCAGCCGCCAGGTCCACGCACAAACCTTGACAACTGCGGAGCCGTGCTTACACACACTTATTCATCCAACAAAAGCCTTATGAGGCCTCTTCCATCAGGAATGGTGGAAGGAGGTGCCTTCTTCCGCGGTCATCGGCGAGGTGACCGGGTGTTTCTCGAAGAAATCGATCATGCGCTTGTAGTCTTCCAGGAAGAGGTCCGCCAAGTCCTTGGAGAAGCCCTGGCGAACCATCACGCGCATCACGACCGTATCCTGGCAATCCGCGGGCAGCGTGAAGGCAGGCACCTGCCAGCCACGCGTCCTGAGCTTGTCGGAAAGGTCGAAGAGGGTGTAATTCGTCTTTTGCCCGTCCTTGATGAAGAAACAGGCGGCGGGGATGCCTTCCTTGGGATCGCCCGTACAAATGAATTCGTACGGTCCCAGCTTGGCTATTTCCGATGAAATGTACTGCGCCACGTCATATGCCTGGGTATGGATATTGGTGTATCCTTCCTTGCCCAGGCGAATGAAGTCGTAATATTGACAGATGATCTGGCCGGCAGGGCGGGAGAAGTTGATGGCAAAGTTGGGGATTTCCCCGCCCAGATAGTTCACGTTGAAGATCAGGCCTTCCGGCAGTTCGGAAGTATCTCTCCACACTACCCAGCCGCAGCCGAGGGGGGCCAGGCCGTACTTGTGTCCGGACGTGCTGATGGATTTCACGCGGGGGACGCGGAAGTCAAAGGCAATGTCCGGAGCGCAGAAGGGAGCCAGGAACGCACCGCTGGCGCCGTCCACATGGATGTCAATGTTAATGCCGGTCTTGGCTTCATAGTCATCCAGGGCCTTGGCAATGTCCGCCGGGAATTCATAAGCGCCCGTGTAGGTCACGCCAAAGGTGGGCACCACCACGATGGTGTTTTCATCCACCTGTTCCAGCATGCGTTCAACATCCATTTTCCATTTTCCGGGAGCCATGGGGATTTCACGCATTTCAATGTCCCAGTAACGGCAGAATTTGTGCCAGCAGATCTGCACGGGACCGCATACGAGGTTGGGCTTGTCAATCGGCTTGCCGGCAGCCTTGCGGCGGGCGCGCCATCTCCAGAGGGCAGCCATGCCGCCAAGCATGCACGCTTCACTGGAACCGATGGTGGAGCAACCGATGGGCTTTTCATCCTGGTTTACATTCCACAGATTGGCAAGAATGGCGGCACAGCGCATTTCAATGGCCGCCGTCTGCGGATATTCATCCTTGTCAATCATGTTTTTGTTGATGCTGATGTTCATCAGCATCCTCACCTGCTTTTCATCCCAGGTCTGGCAGAAGGTTGCCAGGTTCTGGCGGGCATTGCCGTCCAGCATCAATTCATCGGACACAAGCTGGTAGGCGTCTTCGGGACGCATCGCATAGTCGGGAAATTGAGTCTTGGGCAAAATATTGTCCGCCTCCGGAGAACCGAAAATGGAGTTCTCGGCACGAGCGGTATCGGGTTTCTGATTTGGAGCAAACATGACGGTATGTATTTATTTCATCGTTACCGGAAAGCCCGGTCAGGCTTCCCGCATACATGGATAGAAGCCCGCAAGCCGGGAAGCGTTCATATTTCCAATGTCATTCCCTTTGTCATAACTTTTTAATTAAAATACAGTAACAATGATTTATTTATTTATCATTTCTTACTAAATTTCATATAATTACAAATTTTGTTATTATTTCTTATATAAATTCTGATCACACTCTATGTATGACACAAACTTTCATCTAACAAAAAATATACCGCGATGTTTTCACTTTCAACGGCCAACTGGAAATGAATGGCAACTTTCTCTCCAGAAACACGCGTCATTGCGTGAGAAAATTCACGTTTTAAAGACTCTTACAATTCCAGACGCCGGATGTACCACGCACAAAAGCCCACCCACCCGGGCGCTCGTGAGCCGGACCAATCTGGACATCAAACAAAGAACCTTATACCGCATATTAATGAAACCAAAATTAGCAGTATCCGCCATGTTGTTCCTCATGGCTTCTTCCCTGGTGCAAACGGGGGCAGCCCAGCAGAGCGAAGATCTTTACCAAGGCACCGTCACTGCCCGGCAGGAAACAAACGGAAATATTACCTACAACCTGAAGGAAAACCTGTCTTTTGAAAACTTCCAGACAAACGACGGCGTTTACGCAGGCAGCGTTTTCTTCAACCAGACCACAGACTCTGGTACGGCGCCCAATACGTCTGTCATGACGTTTACCGGCACGGGATTGTCCATGAGTTTTGAAAATTGTTCCTCCATCCACAGCAACCGCTGGACCAACGACAATGAAGGCGGAGGCGCCATCCGCGCGGAAATGCTCGTCTTCACGGACATGGGAGATCTTTCCTTCAACGGGAGCAAGTCCATCGTCAATGCCGATACCAATGCCGGGGGAGCCGTGAATGTGCGCGGAGATGCCACCTTTTCCAGCATGGGCAACATCTCCTTCACCAACAACGAGCTGGGAGACAGCGACGCACAAGGGCAGGCCCTGGGCGGCGCCCTGTTTGCGAGGGGAACAATCACCTTTGAGAATACCAAGTCCATTCTGTTCAGCGGGAATACGACCGGGCATTCTCCGACAAGCGCCCACGCCAACATCGGGGGAGCCATCTATGCCGGGGCCAGTGATTCCTCCTCCCCGAATACTAAGAATTATATTCCCGAAGGTGAAGATGCCATTACCTTCCGGGGTATTGATGGAAACATTATCTTTGAAGACAATTCCGCGTGGCTGGCCGGAGCCATTTATGCCTATGCAGGCACCGTGGACGGAAAGGAAGGCACCGGAGGCGGCATGATGATCAACGGCGTCACAGGAGACGTTATTTTCAGAAACAACCGGGCGGACGCCGGAGACAAGGCTTCCGAGTGGAACGGCAACTTCGGGGCCGTTTACAGCGGTCAGGACATGGACATCTTCAATGTGCAAGGAGACCTGCGCTTTGAAGGCAATCACGCCAGCAACAGCGCCGGAGCGTTCGGCGTCAGCGGAAGCCTCAACCTCGACAATATCGGCTCCATCACCTTCATCGACAACCACGCGGACAGCACCTATGCCGTGGGCTGGATTTCCGAGGATTGGAACGTCACCCGTACGGGAGACATCACCATTTCCGGCAACAGTTCAGATGTACAGATGGGCGGCGTGGCCGTCTTCGGCAACACCACATTTTCCAACAACGGCAACATCACCGTGGAAGGCAACTCCACAGCCGGCTCCAACGGAGCGCTCCGCCTTTACGGAACGTTCAGCGTCACGGATGCAGGGAACATTTCCATTTCCGGGAACAGCGCGGGCAACTACAATGGAGCCATAGAGGTGGACGGCGATGCGTCCTTCACCCGTACCGGAAACATCAATCTGGACAATAATACGGCGGGCTATCATTACGGCGTGGGACAGTTCCACGGAAACCTCGCCTTTTCCAACACGGGAGACGTTTCCATTTCCGGAAACAAATCCACGGATTACGGCTACGGAGCCCTGCTAGTGGACGGACGGACATCCTTCGTCAATACAGGAAAGGTCACCATCTCCGGAAACTCGGCCAAGTGGGACGTGGGTGCGCTTCAGGCAGCCAACGGGCTGGAATTCATCAACAACCGCGGCGGCGTGCTCATTGAGAACAACGCCGTTGACGGTACCGCAGGGGCCATGCTTCTTTATTACAAGGATGCCGTCTTCTCCGCAGACCAGGGAGACATCATCGTAAAAGGAAACACGGAAAAACGCGGAGGGAACAACCCCATCCTGAACTCCCTTGTATTCGCAACCAACGGAACCTCTTCCATGGACAGCGTGGTACTCCGCGCCCAGGAAGGAAGAACAGTAACTTTTTATGACCCCTTCCGCAATGAAGAGGACGGAGCGGAGTACGACAACATCGTCTATGACTTCAATAAATCCGAAGGCGTGGACACCACTCCTTATGGAGGAACGGCTCCAGAATTCACCGGAACCATCCGCTTTTCCGGAGCGGAGGCGGACAGGCTGATCACCCAGGCCGCGGGAGAATCGGAGCAGGACTGGCAGAACCGCCTGGCGGAATCCAAGTACTTTAATGTCTCCGGAAAAACCACGCTGTATGACGGCACCCTGATTCTGGAAGACGGCGTCACGTACGGCAGCAGCGATCTGACCAAGGATTCCTCCTTCACCATCGACAAAGGCGTTTTGGAAATTACGGGCAACAGTTCCGTGAACAGCAAGGCCATCGTCTTCAACGAGGGAGTAACCCTGAGGGCCGGCCGCGGCGCGACTTTCCGCGGAGACACGATCGACTTCAGCAAAGGCGTCATCTTCGACCTGCGCCCCTTCATGGACGATTACAGTTCCGGACTGAGCATTGAACAGGCCAATTCCCACACGCTCGGCGGCCTGATGGGCGTGGCGGACACTCTGGACGACTACGCCCACGAACGCTGGGCCACCAAGCAGAGATTCCTGGCGCTTTCCTACACCGATGGCACCGAAGGCAACAGAACGGGCGATTTCGACAACATTTATTCCACTGCTACTGGAACGAACGTAGTCGACTCCCCCTACACGTATGAAGGCTACTGGACCAAGGAATGGGAAGACACGGACGGCGACGGCATTGACGACCAACTGTACGCAGTCTGGAACCCCACCAGCGGCATTGAAGATATTCTTCCGGAACTGGCCGGCGCGGATATAGGCAACTCCATGTGGAGCTCCGCTTCCAACATGAAGTCCGTCTCCAACGCGGCCCTGGGCAAAGTGGGCATCACCCGCTTCCTGCTGGGACCCAAGAATAACTTCTGGGTCAACGGACTGGGTGATTTCACCTACCACGCCACCAGAAACGGCATTGACGGCTACGATTACAACGGCGGCGGCTACGCCGTGGGCGCCGACCGCAGGTTCACGCCGAACACTATCCTGGGCGCCGCCTTCGGCAACCTGTACGGCAAGAACAAAAGCCGCACGTGGATCAGCGAGGTGGACCAGACGTCCTACGTGGCCCTGCTCTACGGAGCATGGAGGAGGCAGATGTCTCCCGGCAACATGCTGAACATCCAGGGAACCCTGGGCTATGGCTGGACACGCAACAAGCTGGATTCCTATTATTCCGGCGGCTCGTCCAACGGCAAGTGGGAAAACAGGATGGGCTTCGCCACTCTGCAGGCTACCTGGGACCACAACCTGAACAAGGGATGGACGCTGTCCCCGTTCCTGGGAATCGAGTACACCCAGGTGAACCAGAATTCCTTCACGGAAACGGGATATGATCCCCGCCATTTCGACAGGGGAGATCTGAAGAACCTGAGCCTCCCCGTGGGCGTGGGAATCAGCAAATCCGTGCAATTCAGCAATGGAGTCCTGTGGGTGAACAGCCTGGCCGTGAGCTACGTTCCCGACGTGGTCCGCGACAACCCGGAAACCCGCGCCAGACGCCTGATGAACGACTTTTCCTGGACTGCCAGGGGGTCCCGGCCGGACCGCAACGCCGTGCGTGTCAATTACAACAGCACCGTGGTCATCAATCCGCGGTGGACGGCCTACGGCGGTTATGAATTTGAAGGCAGAAGCAAGTCAACCTACCACCGGGTCAACGCCGGGGTAAGCTACGCCTTCTAAGTCGCAAACAACGGGGCTGGGAGAATGCTTTCTCCCAAGCCCACAGCCCCAACCCGAATCACCGGGATGCAGCTCCTGCGGAACTGCATCCCGTTTGATTTTCCATGCGCCCCGCAAGCAAAACCGCCAGTTCCACAAATACTGTCAGAACGTTTATGAATAGCAGCATGAAACCATGGCGCGGCAGAGTCCGTTTAACATGGTTATATGCGGAAATTAGAATGGGGGAAAATTCAGCAGTTGCGCCTTTGGCAAATGAGGGTACTTAATTAATCAAAACTGGACGCGGTATGAACATAAGGATAGCCGACATGGAAGACAGGGATTCCCTGTTGCTGGAACAGCTCCTGAACGTCTGGGAAAACTCGGTCAGGGCAACGCATTTGTTTCTGGCAGAGGCGGATATGGAAGATATCAAAAAATATGTTCCTCAAGCATTGAGAGATATTTCTCATTTGATTGTCGCAGAGAATGGCCAGGGCGTTCCCGCAGCATTCATGGGAATAGAGGGGCAAAATCTGGAAATGCTGTTTATTTCTCCTGAAGAAACGGGGCGGGGATTGGGAAGGAAGCTGCTTCAGTACGGTATGCAGAATTTCTCTATCAATACACTGGGAGTCAACGAACAGAATCCGCAGGCCAAGGAATTTTACGAACGCATGGGATTCCAGGTTTACAAAAGAACGGATCACGACGAACAAGGTAATCCGTACCCTGTTTTATACATGAGACTGGTTTAACAGGTTTGCTCTGAAAAACGGTGGAGTTTTCATTCCTCCGGAGGGAATGGCCGGAAGAAACGCGAAAAGGGAATCCGTCTTTTTCACATGGAGGAATGCCCCGTTCACGCCCGGCAGACTGGGAAGTCAAAGCCACCGGAGGTCCTCTTGCACTCGGATGGCCGCCATGCCCCCACGGCTGCCTTTTTTATTTCCGGAGGGTCTTCCCCGGGAATAAACCGTCTTTCCCCATTATTTGCATGGAGCCTCCAACACGTATAAAACGTGCGGATGGAGGGGGGAGTCCGCAGACACTTCCGGATGGTTGAATTCCGCCGTTTTTTTCATTCCGGCACGCTGCATCACGGCTTGCGAAGGATGGTTCACGCAGGCGGTGAAGGAGTACACCCGGTCAAAGCCCAGCCGGGAAAATCCATGTTCCAGGCATGCCTTCGCACCTTCCACGGCATAACCATATCCCCAGGCTTCCGGCACCAGACGCCAGCCTATTTCCACGCAGGGGGTGAATTCCGCCTTAAAGTCCGCCCAGTGGAAACCCAGAAGACCGATGAGGGTACCGGAGGATTTAAGTTCCACGGCATACAGGCCGTAGCCCTTTTCATCCAGCTCCGTCCGCATGCGGTCCCACATGGAGCGGGATTCCTCCTCCGTCAACACGGAAGGGAAGAAGCGCATCACCAGGGGGTTGGCGTTCATTGCCGCAAAAAAAGGCCAATCCGCTTGCTTCCACTCCCGGAATCTCAAACGGGACGATTCCGGAAATACCTGCGGTTCCTTTTTCACGCATCCAGATTTTTAGTTGTACATGGAGAGTTCCGTTTCCAACGCGGCACAGCGGTTGACGCGGAATTGCTCGTCCAGCTCCAGAATCCGGCTGTGCCCCAGGCTGTCCTTGATGGTGAGGTTGACCTTGCTGCGGCCGGGATATTTTTTCAGGATGTTCCGGATATGCTCCAGATTTTCCCTGGTGTGCCGCAGGGGGCTGACAATGATGTTCAGCGGCCCCTGGTCCCCGGATTTGGCCCTGCGCCTTTTCCCGCCCAGAGGGTCAATGCCCTGGGCGGCCACGCTCTTGGAGGAAGTGCGGTCATCCTCCCGGATGTTGGCGCGCACAGCCACGAAAACGCCGGGTTCCAGACCGCCTTCCATTTCCAGGGCTTTTTCATAAACGTCCGACCACAGAAGCACTTCCACGCTTCCGGTAAAGTCTTCCAGGGTCAGGATGGCGAATTTCCTTCCCGCCTTGCTGATTTTGGGAATGACTGAACGCACCATGCCGGCAATCTGATGCTTCTGCTTGAGTTCATGGGATTCCAGGGAGTCTATAAGGCCGATGCGCGTGTATTTTTCCGCATCAATGACGCCGCGCATGGAGTCCAGGGGATGCCCACAGAAGTATGCGCCCAGCAAGTCCTTTTCATCAGTCATACGCTGTTCCTTGGGCCATTCCGGAACGGGAGGCTCATCCTTCACTCTGGGAGCTTCAAAAGTCATGTCAAACAGGGAACCCTGCCCCAGCGCCTTGTCCTTGTGCACCTGGGAAGCGCCGCTGAGGGCCAGGTCCACGCGCTCGAACATGGCGGAACGCGGTTCGAGCGTCCAGTCCAGCGCACCCGCGCGAATCAGGGATTCCAGAATTTTCTTGTTGACGGATTTGGAGTCCAGCCTGTTGCAAATATCTTCCATGCTGGTGAATACCCCGTTCCTGTCCCGCTCTTCCAGAAGAATCTGCATGGCACCTTCACCCACGTTCTTGATGGCGGCCAGGCCGTAGCGCACGGCCAGCTTGCCGGAAGGCGTTTCTTCCGGAGTAAATTTAAGCATGGATTTGTTCACATTGGGAGGCAGTATTTCAATGCCCATGCGGTTGGCCTCCTGGATGAACACGCCAATTTTGTCGTTATTCACTTCATTGGACATCAGGCCGCAGAGAAATTCCACCGGGAAGTGGGCTTTGAGATAGGCAGTCCAATAGGAAATGTGACCGTAGCAGGCGGAGTGGGATTTGTTGAATCCGTACCCGGCGAATTTTTCAATCTTGTCAAAGATGGCCGTAGCCGTCTTTTCATCAATCTGGTTGGTTTTCCAGCAACCTTCCACAAAGTGCGCCTTTTCCTTGGCCATCTTCGCCGGGTCTTTCTTACCCATGGCGCGCCGCAGAAGGTCGGCGCCGCCGAGCGTGTAGCCCGCCAGCAGCTTGGCAGCGGCCTGCACTTGTTCCTGGTAGATCATCACGCCGTAAGTCTCTCCACTGACCTGTTCCAGCAGAGGGTGTTCATATTCCACCTTCCGGATGCCCTTCTTGACCTCGATCATTTCATCCATGAACTGCATGGCTCCCGGACGGTACAAGGCCAACAAGTCAATGATGTCTTCAATTTTCTGGATGCCGTATCTCCGGCAGGTATCCACCATGCCGCCGGATTCCAGCTGGAACACGCCCATCGTGTCTCCCCGGTTGAGCAGGTCCAGCGTTTCACGGTCGTCCAGGGGCACGTCGTCCAGCCTGAATTCCGGAACGCGCCAGCGGGCGTATTCCTCCGCATCGTGCATGACGGTGAGGGTTTTCAGTCCCAGAAAATCCATTTTCAACAGCCCCACTTCATAAATGGCGCTCATGTCGCACTGGGCGACAACGGCGGCGTGGGGGTCGGAAAGATCATCACGGGTCAGCGCCACGTGTTCGTCCAGGGGACGGTCGCCGATGACGACACCCGCCGCGTGCACGCCCACGTTGCGTATCAGGCCTTCCAGGCGGGTCGCGTATCCCCAGAGTTCCGTGTATGCTTCATCGGATGCGATGAGATCCCGCAGTTCCTCATTGCTTTTATAGCTGGATTGCAGGGTTACCTTGGGTCCCGTTTCAATCAGCTTGGAAATGCGGTCGCCGTCGGCATAGGACATGTCCATCACGCGCGCCACGTCCCTGAGAACGGATTTGGCGCCCATAGTGCCGTACGTGATGATATGGGACACGGCGCGTTCCCCGTATTTCTGCCGTACGTAGTCAATCACCTCCGGGCGGCGCGTCTGGCAGAAGTCGATGTCAATATCCGGCGGACTCACGCGTTCCGGATTCAGGAAGCGTTCAAAGATCAGGCCGAAGCGCAACGGGTCAATGTTCGTGATCTTCATGGCATATGCCACCAGGGAGCCGGCGGCGGAACCTCGGCCGGGGCCTACGGGAATGTCGTGATCCTTCGCCCAATTGATGAAGTCTGCCGTAATCAGGAAGTAGGAAGCGAATTTCAACTGGTTGATGATGCCCAGTTCATAATCCAGGCGGGCGCACAGTTCCTTGTCCGCGGCTACGCGCTCTTTGCCGTACCGTTCTTCCAGACCCTTGTAGCACACCTTGCGCAGGTATTCCTCACGCGTAGAACCGTCCGGCGTGCCGAATTCCGGGTATTTTTCCGTGCTGGTGGAGTCCAGCTTGATCGTGACATTGCAGCGCTCTGCGATTTTCAGCGTGTTTTCCAGAGCATCCGGATAGTCCTTGAACACCTTCCTCATTTCCTCCGGGGATTTGAGGTAAACTTCCGTGGAGTAGCGCATGCGCTTGGGGGAGGCCAGTTTTTCGTTGGTGCCGATGCAGATGAGCGCATCATGCATGTCATGGTCCTCCCTTTTCAGGAAGTGCACGTCATTGGTGGCCACGATGGGCGTTCCGGTTTTGCGGGCGATGCGCACCAGCTCCGGAAGACACTTTTTCTGCTCTTCCATGCCGTGGTCCTGCAATTCCACAAAGATGTTGTTCTCCCCGAAGACGTCTTTCAGGGCCATCAGGGCTTCCTCCGCCTTTTCCGGCTGATCGTTGAGCAGCCATTCATTAAGGGGACCGGCAAGGCACGCCGTGCAGCAGATGAGGCCCTCATGGAATTCCCGAAGGGTTTCCATGTCCACACGCGGCTTGTAGTAAAAGCCTTCAAGATGGGAACGGGACACCATCTTGACCAGGTTCCTCCAGCCCGTTTCATTTTCCGCCAGAAGAAGAAGGTGCGTGTATTTGCGGCGCCCGGGAAGCTGCTTTTTCACGCTAATGGGCGTGGGGGAGAGATACACCTCACAGCCGAAGATAGGCTTGACGGTCTGCTTCCGCGGTCCTTCCGGGTGTTCCTTGTTCCAGGCCTCCACGGATTTATTGAGACTGTTGGCCTCCATGACCAGTTCAATAGCTCCGAAAAGGTTGCCGTGATCCGTGACGGCGACAGCGGGCATTCCCATCCGGGAACATTCAGCAATGAGATCCTTGATGTGGACGGCGCCGTCCAGAAGAGAATATTCCGTGTGGTTGTGAAGGTGTACGAAGGTGTCAGCCATGAATCAGGGTCTGCGCAGGGGTGAGGGGTTCAGGAGTTTACGGGGCATTCCGCCTTCATGGCTTCCACACATTCACGGATCAGGTTGGGCCCCCGGTAGATGAAGCCCGTGTACAGTTGGACCAGACTCGCGCCCGCCTTGATTTTGGCCACGGCATCCGCTCCGCTCATGATGCCGCCCACGCCGATGATCGGAATACGGCCTTTCAGTTCCGCGGCAAAAGCCCCGATCACTTCCGTGGAGCGTGCCGTGAGGGGTGCGCCGGAAAGGCCGCCCGCTTCCTCCCTGCGCGGGCTGTTTTCCGCACCGGTACGGGAAAGTGTAGTGTTCGTGGCAATCAGGCCATCCAGCCCTTCATCCAGAAAAACCCGGCTAAGTTCCGTGATTTGTTCGTCCGTAACATCCGGGGCCACCTTCATGAAGATGGGAACCTGCCGTCCGGTTTCCGCCGCCATGTTCGCCTGTTCCGATTTCAGGGAAGCCAGCAGGCGTGCGGCGGGTTCAGCCGCCTGGAGATCGCGCAGGCCTGGCGTATTGGGGGAGGAGAAGTTGATGGCAATATAATCCGCCACGGGCCACGCCGCTCTCAGGCAGGCCAGGTAGTCCTGGGCGGCATCCTCGTTCGGCGTCAGTTTGTTTTTGCCAATGTTGACGCCGAGCACTCCGCCGAAGCGGGTGGCCTCCTGGATGTTTTCCACGCCGGCAGCAATGCCATGGTTGTTGAAGCCCATTCTGTTGATGATGGCACGCTGGGGAATGAGACGGAACAGGCGCGGCTTGTCATTGCCGGGCTGGGGGCGCGGCGTCAGTGTTCCCACCTCCACAAAGCCGAATCCCACCTGGCCGAAGGCGTTGACCGTATCCGCCTCCTTGTCCATCCCGGCGGCAAGGCCTACCCTGTTGGGAAATTTCATGCCCAGGATTTCCACCGGATCAGAAGGCACGTCACCCATCATCAGCGGGAGAACGCGCATCCTTTCAGCCATACGCAACCCGAACAGAGTCAAATTGTGGGCAGTTTCCGGATTCAACTGGAACAACAAACTTTTGGCAGCAGAATATAATGCGGGGGACACGATGGGGGGGAGTGTACCACACAGCCCTTTACGGTCAAGATTGGGAAGCGTCTTGCCCGGATGATTTTATCCGGTACAATTCCCGTGCATGAACCGGATGGAACGCCTCACCGCCTGCCGCCTGTACGGCATTGTGGATTTGGGATACACGCCTGAATATCAACTGATACATGTCACAAAAAAACTGCTGGAGGGAGGACTGGGCATTCTTCAGCTCAGGGCGAAGAACCACGCCCCGGAGCACATAGAGCGCATGGGCCGCCAACTTGCCCCTCTGTGCCGGGAATACGGCTGTCTTTTCATCATCAACGACTATCCGGAAGTTGCCCGGAGCATCGGCGCGGACGGGGTGCATCTGGGGCAGGAAGACGGGAAGCTGGAGGCCGCGCGGAGCCTGCTGGGGCCGGACGCCCTCATAGGCCGCTCCACCCACAGCCCGGAACAGGCGCTGGGCGGCTTCCGGGAGGGGGCGGACTACATAGGATTCGGCCCCCTGTTTCCTACGGACACCAAGCCGGGGAGGCAGGCGATCGGCCTGGAGCACATTGCCGGCATGCAGGCGCAGCTTCCGGAGGATTTTCCCGTCTTCTGCATCGGCGGCATCAATCAGGCAACTCTTCCTGCCGTTCTGGATGCCGGGGCGAGAAGGGCCGTGATCGTTTCCTGGCTGCTTACGCATCCCGACATTACGGGAACTGTTGAGGCGGTGAGGAAACGGCTTGGAGAGATCTAAAAAAGTTTTTATGCGTTCCCCTCGCCATCCGGAGAAAGAGCCGGACGGGAAATGAGCAGCACGGCCGTATCCACGATCATTTTCAGGATACGGTCTTGGTCTTTCATCCAGGGTTCCTTGTCGTGAAGATCGGGGCGCGTGGCGTATTTCCCCAGTGTGGCATGAAAAATGGAGCTCATGATATGAACATGCCAGGAAAGAGAGAGTTCATCTCCCCAAGGACAAATCTGACGAACCCTCTCCGTCATTTCCCGGATGACCGGAGCGTAGAATTCACCATAGATTTTCTGAACGAGGCATTCCGGTTCCTGCGGCAGACGCCACAGCAGACGCATATGGTCGGGGCCGCCCAGACTTTCGTCCAGAAGCATGCGGAAGGCAGGCTCAATGAATGCACGGGCATATGCCCTGAGGGACGGTTCCCTGTCCGCCTCCTTCAGCAACTTCATGCGCTCTTCCATCAAAGGTTCCGCATAATGGCGGAAGACGGAGAGATAAAGCCCTTCCTTGTTTTCAAAGTAATAGACGATGGAAGCCAGGTTTACCCCGGCCTCCGACGCTATGGCACGCATGGTCACGCCGTCAAAGCCACTATGAGCAAAGAGCTTTTGTGCGGCGCGAAGAATTTTGCCGCTGGTTTCCGCGGAACGGTCGGCCTGGGATTTACGGACTGCGGGCATCGTTTCAAAAACACGGGAAAGCTTTTACGCCTAGCGTGAGGGGCGTGAGGAGCCGGCAGCCTTCACCAGCTGCTCCATGTTCTGGGAGGACTGAATCACTTTCCCATCCTTGTCCATCAAAATCATCGTGGGAATGCCGCGCGGAGATACCTTTTTGGCCATTTCCGTCAAATCCTTCCGTAGCAGGACGGGCCACGGCATATTGTTGGCCGCAGCCCATTTCTGGGCAGCTTCCAGGTTCTGATCCAGATTGCACATGATGACTTCCACATCCGGGTTTTCCTTCACCACCTTGTTGTAGGATTCCACGCTGTGTGGAGCGTTCCGGCAGCACGGACCGCACCAGCTCGCGCTGAAATACAGGATGAAGTATTTGGCGTTCAGCTTGCCGTCCTTCTTCTTGAGCTTGCCGTCCTCCAGCATGTAGGTCTGCCCCTTCATTTCCTTAGCCAGCGGGCCGGATGGCGTGGAAGACCATTCGGAAAGTGGTTTGCCTATAACGTCCTTGTGTTCCTCCAGCCATGTGCGGTCTTCATCCGAAAGTTTTTCCAGCGGCATGGTGATGGGCTTTTTGGTCGTGGTTACCAGCTTGACGGTTTTCATGTTCAGGGCTATGGGGCGCGCTTCCACCGTGGTGCCTGTAGCCTTGTTCGTCCAGGTACGTAGGGAGGGATCCGCCGCGGAGTCCTGGGATTCCGCAAAACCGACGGAAGCGCCCAATAGGAACGCTCCCGCTAATAGAGTCCGAATAGAAGGGGAATTTAAACACATGACATTGATATACTACATCTTATTTTCCGTGTCGAGAAGCTGATTCCAGAATTTGCCTGGCCTGGGCGTGCCTCGGCTCGCGGCGCAGGGTTTCTGCGGCGGCGGCGGCGGCATCCCGGTAACGGCCGTTGCGGTACAGCATGACCGCCAGGGTGAAAGGAATATCCGGATTTTCCTTGTCCAGAGACGAACAGTTTTCCAGATCCTGAATCGCCTGTTCCAAATGCCCTACCTTTTCATTAAGCAGAGCCCGGTTGAACAGGGCGCGGATGAAGGCAGGCTCTATTTTCAGCGCCTCGTCAAAGGATTGGAGAGCTCCCGGCTCATCATTGTTCTCAATCTGGCCCAGGCCCAGCAGGTACCACAGGTTGGCGTCCCGGGGGGCCAGCCGCACTGCCTCCCTCATCTGTTCCTCGGCTTCCCGGCTGCGGCCCTGGGATGCCAGGAATACGGCGTAGTCCCGGTGCACGACGGAGGAGGTGGCATCCCATTTCAACGCCTTGGCAAACCACTGCTCCGCCGCCTTGGAGTCTTTCCGGCTGATGGCGATCTGCGCCAGCTTCATGGCCCCGGAGGGCTGGTCCGCCTGGTGCAGTGCGGCGGCCGTCAGTTCCTTCATACCGGGGCTGCCTGACGGCAGGGAATCCCGGAGGGCCCATTCTGCCTGCAGGCGCACAACTTTGAGCGGGTCATTGAGAAGTTTTCCGGCAGAGGGGTTGTTGGCGCGGCCCATTACCTTGGCGGCGGCGGCACGGGTCAGGGCATCCGGATCGTTCACCGCTCCGGCAGCCAGTTCCTGCACGGCGGGTTCATGAGCCCAGGAGTCCATCAGGTCCAGCAGCGTGGCGCGCCATGCCCCCACTTCCTCCTTCCTGAAACATTCCATCAACAGGGGAAGAACATCCTCTTTGCCTTCATAGGCATGCTGCACGGCCCTGGTGCGGTCCCTGTATTTTCCCATTTTGGGGTCTGGCCCGTAATATTTTTTCACTGCTTCAGCAGCCCATTCATTGCTCTTGTCCCGGTGGCACATGGTACAGGCATTCGGGATGCCCAGTTCTACACTCAGCAGCGGGTCCGGAGAATTGAACGAATGGTCGCGGCGCGGGTCGCGCGCCATGTACAGGCTTTCCGGCATGTGGCATTCCACGCACCGCGCGCCCATGCTGGACTGCGGGCAGGGGGTATGTTTGGAGATATCAATGATGGGGGCCTTTACTCCGTTAACAGCCTCTCCCGTACCGTGGCACCTCATGCAGAGCGTATTGTCCTCCTGGGGAAGCTTGAGCGTACCGGTATGCGGGTCATGGCAGTCCAGACAGGTGACGCCCGCCTTGCCCATGCGGCTCAGGCGCAGCCCCGTTTCACAATAGTCCTCGTCCCTCTGCATGCCGTTGGGCCAGAACACGCCGGGCTGGACGGGGAGCACCAGTTGAAAGTGGTCGTCAAAACGGTCGCCCACGGCAAAATCATGATCGAATTCGTCACGCCGGGCATGGCAGGAAGCGCAGTTGTCGTGAATCTGCTGAGGAGTCAGCTTGTTCTTCGTGGAGATCATGCAGCCCGTTCCCGCCTCCGGCTTGTCCAGCAGGGGGCCGTGGCACTGGATGCAGGTAACCCCGGGTTCCTTCCAAGTGGAGGCGTAGCGGTCCTTGACGGGATCATAATTTTTATGAAACAGGGACATGTGGCACCAGGCGCACTGGGTGTTCCAGTTCATGCCACGGCCCGTCCAGTGGCCCCAGTCGCCAGGCTGGCGGACTTCCTTGCCGAAAATATCGAACCATTCCTTGCGGTTCACGTCCCATGCAGCACTGAGGGTATGGTAGCCGCCGTCCTTGGCGGGGACCAAGTACTGCACCAGCGGGATGCGGCCCGTGGCCCATTCCGCCCGCCAGGAGGTGTTGGCCTGCTCGTCGTGAACCGTACGTCCCTGCCCGTCCGTGGAAAATTGGAGAACGCTGCCATGGGCGCTCAGCTTCATGTTGTGGAAAGCCTCGGATTCCCACTGGTCACCCAGCTTGCGGAACGCCCAGGCATGGTCGGAACCGGCCCACTGCCTGAATTCCTTTTCATGGCAAGCGCCGCACTGCATGGAAACGGGAACTTCATTCTGGTCCCAGTGCTCGCTGCCGCCCGCAAATACGGCCGGCTGGGCGTCGGCAGCCGCCCGCCTTTCCATCCATGCCTTCATCATGGTCCCCAGCCCCACGAGCGCTCCCAACACGACAATAAGAACCACCCATTTTTTCACGGACGGTTTTCTGCTGGAAACACGGGAAGGTTCAGGTTCGGACATGGCGGGGAATATCTTGCCACATTATAGGGGCCCCTCCAAGGAACTTTTACGCAAAGTCCCCCGGAAACCCTGAGAAAGTGACGGAGAACGGCTATTCCTCGTCTTCCAGCGCCTCTTCACGCATCAACGGGGTAATCCGGGTGACGATGCACCTCTCCACCCCACCGTTGTCCGTCCGGGTCACCTTGAATTCCAAACCGAGGTAACCGACAATATCGCCTTCCCGCGCCGGAGCCTGGAGCAGGTTGAGGACCAGACCGCCCACGGTGTCTATTTCCTCATTCTGCAAGTCCATGTCCAGGGCCTCGCCCAGTTCGCCGATGCGGGCCAGCCCGGACACGTCGCAGGAAAATCCCACGGCATCCGGCGGCAGATCCGTCAACACGCGAATGCGGCCGCGGTCCCAGCCCATTACCTCGGAAAATACATCCGTCATGGTGAGCAGGCCAGAGGTGCCGCCGTGCTCGTCCAGAATAATGGCCAGCCGCACGTTGTCCCTCCGCATGATTTCCACTACATTGTCAAATTTGACGGTCTTGGGAACCTTCGGAATGGAATGAATGTATGCGGCACCCAAAGATTCTCCACGGAGCATGATCCGGAACAGGTCGCGGGCATGAACCATCCCGACCACATGGTCCAGGTCTCCGCGGTAAACGGGGTAGCGCGTGCGGCGCGTGCGGCGCACGATTTCCCGGATCTGCTCATGGTCCGCTCCTTCCGGAATGGCGTCAATCCGGACGCGCGGCGTCATCACCTGGTGCACGTATAAATCATCCAGGTCAAACAGGCAGTCCATGATACGTCCGGATTCTTCCGGCAGGGCGCCGTTTTCATGGCTTTCCTCAATGATGTACTGGAGTTCCTCCGCGGAATGGTAGTGTGATTTGGATTCATTCCTGTCCACTCCCAGAAGACCCAGGAAGAAATTGCCCAGCATGTTCATGCCCACCACAAGGGGATACAGGCAGAGCTGAATGACATACATGGGCATGGTGATGATGAGGCAAAGCTTCGTGGCGTATTGAAGAGCCAGGGCCTTGGGCACCATTTCCCCCAGAACAATGTGCAGATACGTCAGCATTCCCACGGACAGGACACTGGCCGCGCCGTGCGCCACCAGCCAGGAGGCCCAACCGTACTGGGCCAGCCATTCCTGAATCCATACGGCCATGGTGTGCTCCCCGTACATGCCCAGCCCCAGGCTGGCGAACGTAATGCCGAGCTGGGCCGTGGCAATGTAACGGTCCTGGAGCCTGGGTGTTTTCAGCACCTGGGTGATGTGGCGCGCCACCATGTTGCCGGAGGCCGCCATCTGCTCCAGGGACGCACGGGGCGCGCCGAGCAGGGCGAATTCCGCGGCCACGAACAGGCCGTTAAGGATAATCAGCAGCAAAATGATGAGAATCGTCATCATATGCTCACCCCACTTTCCATGGCAGGTTTATCATCCTCCTTTTTTTCAGGAGGAAGCAACAGGACGGAAGATACGCGGTTGTGGTCCATTTTCTCCACCACCAGCACGCGTCCGGCAATAATCAGGCGGTCTCCTTCCTTAGGGATGCAGGACATGTGCTTGATCACACAGCCGCCCACCGTCGTGGCACCGTTCATCAGGAAGGGAACCAGGCATTCCGCCTTGTGGGCGCGCATCATGCCGGGAATTCTGACGGAGCCGTCAGGCAGGTATTCCACTTTTTCACCGGAGCGGATGAATTCATCGTCGATGTCGCCCACCATTTCACCCAGCAGGCGCTCCAGAGTCACCAGTCCTACGAATTTTCCGTATTCATTCAGTACGAAGGCTTCCTTGGCCTTTTCCTCGCGCAACTGAGACATAAGCATTTCCACTGTCTGCATTTCCATCACGCACGGAACCTGGCGCAGCATGGAGCGCAAGGGGGGAAGAACGCCTTTTTCCGTGTAAGCGGCCACCATGTCCTTGATGTGCAGCATGCCGATCACGGATTCGCGGTTACCCTCATACACGGGGATATGGGTGTGGGGCCTGCCGGAAATCATGTCCAGGATATCCTCCTGCGTAGCGTCTACATCCAGGCAGACCAACTGGAAACGTGGAATCATGATCTGTTCCACGGTGCGTTCCGCCAGGGAGAGCGCACTGTGCAGCCGTTCGTGCTCGTCCTCCTCCAGCATGCCTCCCTCATGGCTTTCATCCAGCAGCATGTTGATCTCCTGCTGGGAGTGGACGTGCTGGTGCCCGCCCGGCGGCAATTTGAAAAGCTTGAGCAGCAGCAGGCCGCTCCCGTTCAGAAAATCAATGAACCACGCGCAGAAAGTGAGCGTCCAGCGCATGGGGTAATACGTGTACAGGGCCGCCTGCCGCGGAAACTGGAGAGCCAGCGACTTGGGCATCAATTCTCCCAGAATTACCTGGAACACCGTCAATCCCACCAGAACAACCAGGGCGGAAACGGAGGCGGCCATCACGGAGTCCATTCCGCCGAACCGTTCAAACAGCGGAAGCAGGTAGGAAGACAATTGTACCTGCCCGTACGCACCAAGAATCAGACTGGAAATGGTAATGCCGAACTGGCAGGCCGCAATGTAGCGGTCAAGCTCGCGGGTATTCTCCAGGATTTTCAGCAAATGCGCGGCCACCTTGCTGCCGCCCTCCGCCATTTCCCGGATCATGTTGCGGCGCACGCTCACGGCGGCGAACTCTGCGGCAACGTAAAAGGCGTTGACCAGAATCAAAAGGAGAATAACAAAAATGATGAAAAGAATCATGAATTCCTGGGGTGTCCGTAAAACGCAACGGGCATCCGCATCATAGAAACCGCAAAAGGCCTGTCAAGATTTCCCTGCATAAATTTACGCCATGAAAAAGCCTTTTCCGCCGTGCCCATTCAAGGTTCTTCCATCTGCCACGGATGGCCCATCCCCACTGCAATGCTTCCCGTTTTCCGCGGTATTCCGTTAATTCTGTTTCAGTTCAAAAGTGACTTCCACGTCCCCGGAACCAAGAGCCCCGGCAAGCCCGGCGGCATTATCGATGCGTCCCAGCCGCGTATAGTTGTAGGATGTGGAAAAAGTCTTGTAGAAGAGAACCAGTCCACCGGCGCCCCACAACATCAAATCCCCCTCATGCACGATTCCCGGATTGGCCGCGGCAACGGGCAGGGGCCGTGACAGGCGGTAAAATTTTTCGTTTCCGTTGACGTCCTCCATCTTGAGCGTCAAAGGCAGCAGCGCCTGGAATGCGGCAGCGGCAGCGTTATCTGAAAGGGTGGCCGTAAATGTTGAGGAGCCAACGGTTATTTTGATCACGTTGTTCATGGGTTTGTTGTTTTGCGGGTGAGGGCCGGCAGCCATATCACTGTGGGGAGCATCGGCCCCGGAATGTCCGGCGGTTCCTTCCACATCACAGGATGCCATGCAGAACAGAAGCGCCAAAACGGAAAAAGAGTTTCTTATTCCCGCCATTCTCCGGGAGAAGTGTATTTTTTTCATATTCGTCATGGTTTATTTAAGGAGCGGGAGCCATTTTCCGTAAGTCAGCATCCGCCATATCCATTCCAGAGGACCGAACAGACAATAATGCAGCCAGATGCGGCTGAATACCGTCTCACAGAGATAGACGCCGGCCGCCACCAGCATGACGGCAGAAAGCCCGGTATCCGCACCAAAGCCAAAGCCGATGCCATAAAAAATAATCATCCCCAGCACGGACTGTCCGATGTAATTGGTCAGAGCCATTTGCCCCGGAGCCGCCAGCATTTTGAATATCCGGCATTCCCTGTGATGGAGGTACCACAGGCTGACGGACGCCATATATGCCAGCCCCACAGGGAAAACCCCAAACGTGTACAAGGCCGAATGGGCCGTCATGCCCCACGGGTGGCCGTTCAAAGAGCTCCACGCATAGAATACAGAGACGGGAAGTCCGATCGCAAAGCCGTACATGGATACTTTTTTCAAGAGCTTTTTGTTGCCTTCCAGCTTGGCATACAGGCGGTTTCTGCCAACGTAGAATCCCAGCAGGAACAATCCCATCACCTTAAAGAAACGGTTGCCGTCAATGAATTCCTGCATTCTGACGAAGGCCCCCTGCACCAGGAATTTGAAAACGTCCGTGTAGCTTGCGGCATCCCTCAGCCAGAAGGCGAAGTTGTCTTCCGTAATGCCATATTTTGCACAGAAATACTGCTGCATGCGGACGGCCGGGGCGGATGGGTCCATGCCGAAGACGGCTCTCGCGGCATCCGCCGCTATGGGGACCAGCAGCAGGAACGCGGAAGCAAGGAGCAGCCCCTTGTTGGAGACATTCCGGAAGAGAGGCAGAAGCAGGCCCAGCAGGGCATAAAGCATCAGGATGTCACCGCTCCAAAGGAACATCAGGTGCAGGAAGCCGATGACCAGCAGGATTCCCATCCTCCGATAGAAGATGCGGAGCCCGTCCGCATGCCTCCGCATGGCGTTGGAGATGATGATTGAAAATCCTATCCCGAAGAGGAGTGAAAACATGGTGTAGAATTTTCCGTCTATCAGGATGTACTGGATGTATTTGATGATCCTGTCGATTCCAGCTGTGGGCATTGCCGACACGGCGTCGCTTTTCAGAAAGGTATAGAGGGAGAATTCCGGGAAGTTGGCCAGGCATATCCCGAAGAGCGCCAGTCCCCTTAAAGCATCAAGGATGATATGGCGTTCTTTCGAACGGACCGGGTCAATGTGTTCTGAAGGATGGTTGTTCATGGTTGTTTTTCAAGATTTGAGAAGATGTGAGAGGATTTGAGGAACGGTTCCTGAGGAAGATGAAGACGATGCCCGCCATGAGAAACAACAGCGCCCCCAATACGGAATAGCGCGTGTTCAAGAAGGTGATGAACAATCCGCAAACGGCCGTCCCCACCGTCGTTCCAAGGTTGGCGGACGCCAGAAACAGGCCATTGGCAAAGTCGGGAGCTTCCGGCGCGGCATCCGTGATGATGTATTGCATGTTGTTGCTGGCAATGCCCGCCAGAATTCCCAGAACAAAGATGATGGCTACTACCGGGATAAGCCAGCCCCCCAGCAGGAACAAGGACGCGTAAACCGCAACGAGGACAAACGGGATAAGGGTTACACACCGCGCGGCATTCATGGAAAGCAGCCGACCCGCCAGGACGTTGCCGACGATATTGGCCAGTCCGTACACCAGCAATACCGTGCCAATGAGCGTGTAGGATATTTCCGTTACCGTTTTCAGATAGTCCGACAGGTAGCTGAAAAAGCCGAACATGGCCGCGTTGATCATTGTAACGGCCAGAATGGCCTGCCAGGTGACTGCCTTTTTCAGTACGCCGAGCTGCGCTCCATAGGAAAGCCGCTTCCGGACGGGCAGAGAGGGAACAAAGAGTAGCGTAGCCACAAGCACCAGGGCATTCACGGCGGCAAAGAACAGCATGGCCATGGAGAATGATGCCATACTTGCAATGAAGCTGGTGACCGGAACGCCCAGAACCATTCCAGCCGATACACCGATGAACACTCTGGCAACCGCCTTCGGAGCCTTCGCCTTTCCTGCCGACGCCGCAGCCACCGTGAAGGCCATGGAAATGTAAACCGGGTGAAGAAAGGCGGGAATGGCCCGGACTATCAACATGACTGTAAATCTGTCGGTAAATGCTGAAACGAGATTGCTCAGCGTAAAGGTTCCCAGGGCCAGCAGCATGACTGTCCTGCGGTTGACCCTGGAAAACAGCACCGGCATGACGGGAGCGGACAAAGCCACAATCAGCGCAAACAGGCCGACCGTCCAGCCGGCATCCGGCACGCTTATCTGAAACCTCTGCGCTATCTGGGGAAGAATCCCTACGACTCCCATTTCCGTATTGATGATGCCGAATACGCCTGCGGTGAGAATAAAGACAAGCAGACCTCCTGCATTCCCCGCATGCTGGTTATTTTCCCGTTTCATCGTTTAATCGTGTCCGGTCCCTTTTTCCCTGTTCATTCCGTGTACTCCATTTCAGAGGTTATCTTGCCGGAGGAAGCCGGGCGTCACGCAACCTGCCCGGGACCGCTCCACGCTCCACGGGTTTCCACGGAACAGCAGCCCGGCGCCTTGCAGTGGCTGTCCAGAATGATTTCCCCGTACCCGTCCGCCACAATGCGGCCGCTGCGCGGATTTTTGACGCTACGGACCGTTCCGCTGATTTCCGCCTGCACGCTGGCGTACTCAAAGGCCAGATCGGCATCCTCCGTCATGGAACAGTTTTCCATGACCAGATCCGTGGCGTAGCACAAGGGCTGGGTCCCTGAAATCCGGCAATTGACCAGGCGCAGGTTCTTCGAGTGCCAGCCCAGATATTCGCCGTCCAGCACGGAATCATATACCGTTACGTTTTCCGTGTTCCAGAAGGCATCCTTGGAATGGATTTCCGCATTCCGTATTTCCACGTTTTTACAGTACTGGAAGGAATAGTTCCCCTGAAGCCGGAATTGATTGATCCGTATATCGGAACCGTGCATGAATATGTAGTCGCCCTTGCCCGCCGCCACTTGGTCCAGTTCCACATGGCGGCAATGCCAGAGGGTTTCCTGGGCATTGGGCAGCCGGACGCGCTCCAGCTTCAGCCCGTCCATGTCGCGGAACATTTTCGGGGCTTCAACAAGGGTGTCCACCATGTGCAAATTCCTGCAATACCAGATGGCGGCCCGGGCCCCTTCCCGGAAGATGCAGTTCCTGACGAGAAGGTCTTCATTGTGCCAGAAGGGGTATTTCCCCGTGAATTCACATTGAACGGCTTCAATTCCGAAGCATTCCTTCAAGGCCGATTCTCCGGGGAGGATCGTCACATTGCGGAGTCTCAGGTTGCGGGTGGCAAAGAGGGGGCGTTCGCCTCCGTACGATGCGTTGCTGATGTATTCTTTTTTCATGATGATGTGTGTTGTTGAAAGTATCGTTAATGTCTGCCGGGGCAGGAGATTTTTTGAAAGGACGCTTGTGATGCGCCTGTTCTTCAGGGTTTGTAATTTTTGCTGTTTGTATTCAGGATTAAAGTTAGAATAACTGTAATAAGAACGGATCGTTTTTCCGCAGCGGTATGAAGGATTGTTTCCGGCGGCAGGCTGATTGGTGTTGGCTCAAGGAAGCTCCGACAGAAAACATTTATTAAACGTTGTTAGTACAATAAGGCAGGAAAAGATTAGGAGAAAGGGTAGTCATGGAATTCCTTTCCGGATGTGGCTGCCGGAAGGTTTTCTGATCAGGGAGATGCTGAAAAGGATGATGCAGAGACCCATTATTTGAATCCAGCTTATCTCCTCCCCGCCTAGCATCGTACCCAGAACCACCGCCACAAGCGGGTTTGCGTAGGCATGGGTGCCTACTTCCGTTGCCGGGCGCACCTTGAGGAGCCAGATGTAGCTGGTATAAGCAAGGATGGAACCGAACAGGATCAAATAGACCAGGGAAAGCCATGCGGCGGACGGAATCGCTTCCCAACTGACGGCATCCGTTTCACGGCCCAGGAACGAACAGACCCAGAACATGCCGCCGGCAAAAAGCATTTGCCACGCCGCACCGGCAAAATCGTTCACTTCCTCTTCGGAAGACGATTTGTATTTTGCATACAGTGTTCCGAGAGCCCAGGAGATGCAGCCTACGACCAGGAGAACCACGCCATATTCGTGATGGACGTTTTTCCCGCCGTGGAAGAGCTGTTCCAGGAACAGAAGCCCCACCCCCAGGAATCCCGTGACAATGCCTATGGAAACGGCAGGAAGCTTGAAATTTGTTTTCCACATGGGGATGTCCAGAGCCATGATCCAGATGACGGTTGACGATGCAAGGATGGCCACCAGGCTGCTGCTCAAGTATTGCTGGGCGAGCATGATGACCGCCATGTCAATGAAAAGCAGGATAATTCCACTGACGGCGGATTTCCGGATCAGGCTGCCCCGGAAGATGCCCTCCCCCCGGATGCGGCTAAAGGTCAGCAGCAGTATTCCCGCCGCACTGAAACGCAGGCCTCCCAGCAGGAAGGGTGGAAATCCCCTGAGGGCCACGCCAATGAAATAGTAAGTGGACCCCCAAACGACGTAGATCAGAAAATACGCAAGGATAACGGCCAGGTGTCCCGGTTCTTTTTTTGTCGTGCTTTCCGTCATTGTCGTCATGTTCCAGTGTCGATTTCTGCGGAGGACTTATCAGGAGAAAGCCATGCAGGTTTTCCTGTTTGTCCCTGTTTTGTTCGTGAACCGCCGGGAGCATTCGCCGCGGGAAGGTCCGTGACCAATGCTCACGGACCGTCCTTTTAACGCGGGAGGATTATTTCAGGTTTTTAGTGAAGAAGTCCGTCAGTTTGTCGAACGGAATCAGGTTCATCCGGTCATAGAGGTCCACATGTCCAGCCTTGGGCACCCAGTACAGTTCCTTGGGTTCGGCCGCCCTCCGGTAGGCGTCTTCGCTGAATTCCCGTGAATGGGCCTCCTCGCCCGCGATGAACAGCAGGGCGCGGGGGGAGATGGTTTCAATGTCCGCAAAGGGATGGAAGTTCATGAATTTTACGTTGCTGGTCAGTGTGGGATGCGTGGTCAGTTCCGGCGACTGGCCTCTGGGGGTGAATTCGCCTCTCGGAGTGCGGTAGAATTCATAGAATTCCCTTTCAATGGGGTGGGAATTTTCGTTGAGTTCATGCACTGTTCCGCTGGTGTATTTGGCTGCCCCGCCGGTGAATTCCACATAACGCTGTTCCGCCGCTTCCGCGAGAATCTTCTTCCTCTGTTCAAGAGTTTGCGATTTCCGGAGTCCGTTGCGGCTGGCCGCACCCATGTCATACATGCTGACGGTGGCGACGGCTTTCAGCCGCGGGTCGATTTTGGCGGCGCTAACGGCAAAGCTTCCGCTGCCGCAAATCCCGATGGCCCCGATGCAGCCGCGGTCAACAAACGGGCGCGTGCCCAGAAAGTCCACGGCCGCGCTGAAAGCTTCGGCATACATGTCCGGAGATACGGCGTTGCGGGGTTCTCCCGCACTTTCACCCCAGAAGGGGAGATCAATGGCCAGTGTCACGAATCCCCGTTCAGCCATTTTCGCGGCGTACAGGTTCGCACTCTGTTCCTTGACGGCGCCCATGGGATGCCCCACGACGATGGCTGGGTATTTCGCACCCTTGTCCATATCTCCGGGCAGGAACAGGTTTCCCGCCATCTTCATTTTATACTGGTTGTTGAATTCAACTTTCTGAGAGGCGACCTTGCCGCTCTTGTAGAAGTTGTCCGCGTCCGCGGGCTTGTCCGCCGCGCAGGCAATGCCGCCGGACATGACGAGCGCGCCCAAGGCCGTTGCCGTGAGGTTTTTTACCTTGCGGTTGATGATGGATTTCGAGTTCATTGCCTGTTTCTTTCTGTTTGCTTGATTGAGGTTTTTTCATGGGCCGCATGAAGGGTTTCCGGCATGTTTCAGCGCAGCTTCCTTGCCCCAGGCCGCCGGGGGATGGCGGGAGACGGGCTGTGCCTCGCCTCTTCCTCCTTTTCTCTTTACGGTCCTGTCCGGTCTTTCAACCGGATAATGGCAATATAACAGAAGATCCGGAAATCAGTTAGCCCGATACTTTTGCATTATTGCCCAATCCTGCAAAATGGAGATGAATGGGATTGCTCCCGGCCATTCCTTGAATACAATGAGGACATCATGAAATTGACGAATGAAATGAAGAAGAGAGGTTCCGCAGCTCCTTCCTTCTCCGCCGTACATGAACCGTTACGACTTGCCGGCATGATCGCCAAATGGACGGAAGGGAAGCACCGGACAGAGACGGCTATTCCCGGACTGGTGCTTCACCGCTGGTCGTCCCCTACGGAGCCGAGCAGCTACATGTTCGCTCCCCATCTTTGCCTGATTGCACAAGGGATCAAGCGCATCCTGCTGGGGGATGAGGCCTATGTCTATGACGCGCAGACGTTCGTGGTTTCTTCCGTGGAGCTCCCGATCGTTTCCCACATCCTGGAAGCCACTCCGGAAAAGCCCTACCTGGGGTTGACGCTGGAACTCGATTTGAAGGAGATATCCCGGCTCATGCTCCACGATAGCCTGCCCCCGGCCAGTTCCAGCCCCACGGGAAGGGGAATAGGCGTCAGCAAACTGACTCCTCCCCTGCTCAACGCTGTGGAGCGCCTGCTGGCATTGCTGGACACTCCACAGGAGATTCCCGTTTTCCAGCGCCTGGTGGAACAGGAAATTTACTACCGCCTCCTGATGGACAAAGACCAGGGCACCCGGTTGAGGCAGATCATCATGGCGGAGAGCCGCAGCAACCAGATCGCGCGTGCCATTGACTGGATGAAACGGCATTTCGACCAGCCCCTGCATATCAGCGAACTGGCGAAACACGCAGGAATGAGCCCTTCCGGCTTCCACCAGCATTTCCGCGCCCTGACGGCCATCAGCCCGTTACAATTTCAAAAGAGAATCCGCCTGAATGAGGCCAGACGCCTCATGCTTCTGGAAAACATGGATGCGGGGAATGCCGCCTTCCGCGTGGGCTATGAAAGCCCTACCCAATTCAACCGGGAATACAAGCGCATGTTCGGAAATCCGCCCCGCACGGATATTAAAATGCTGCAATCCGCGCCAGTCTAACGGGAATCAAAGGGAACCAGCTTCCACAACGGCAACCCCCAGACAAAAAAGAGGCCGCCTTCCCCGGTTGAAGTACCCCGGAAGAGGCGGCCCCTATGATTACAGGCCCAATGGAGAACCGTTATTCCGTGATGCCAGCGGCTTCGGCTTCGGCAGCCTTGGCGTCGCGCAGAGCGGCACGGATGGACATTTTCACGCGGCCCTTGTCGTCGATGCCGATGCATTTGGCGGTCACCACGTCCCCCACGCTGACGACGTCTTCCGTCTTCACCGTGCGGCCTTCGGCCAGTTCGGAGATGTGAATGAGGCCGTCCTTGCCGGGCAGCACTTCCATGAACGCCCCGAAGGTGGTCGTGGAAACGATCTTGCCGGTGTACAGCTCACCGATTTCAATGGTCTTGAACATGCGGGTGACCAGTTCCATGGCGCGGTCCAGGCCTTCCTGCTTGGAGGCGTAGATGTGCACGGTGCCGTCTTCCTCAATGTTGATGTCAGCGCCGGATTCCGCCTGGATGGCCTTGATGTTCTTGCCGCCGGGGCCAATCAGTTCGCCAATGCGGTCGGCGGGAATCTTGGTGGATTCAATGCGGGGAGCGTTCGGGCTCATTTCCGCCGGGGCGGCAATGGCTTCATGCATCACGTTCAGTACGTCGGAACGGCCCTTCTTGGCCACATAGATGGCTTCTTCCAAAATGTCCAGCGGGATGCCGGGGAGCTTGAGGTCCAGCTGGTAGCCGGTGACGCCCGCATCCGTGCCGCAAAGCTTGAAGTCCATGTCGCCGTAGAAGTCTTCGGAACCGATGATATCCAGAAGGGTCACGTAGCGTTCCATCTGGTCGCCGTTGAATTCGGTCACCAGGCCTACGGAGATGCCGGCTACCGGACGGATCAGCGGAACCCCGGCGGCCAGCAGGGACATGGTGCCCGCGCAGACGGTGGCCATGGAGGTGGAGCCGTTGGATTCCATGACTTCCGAGGAAACGCGGATGGCATAGGGGAAGTCCGCATCCGCCGGAATGACGGGAGCGATGGAACGTTCCGCAAGGGCGCCATGGCCAATTTCACGGCGGTTCTGGCCGCCGAAACGGCCCGTATCGCCCACGGAGAAGGGCGGGAAGTTGTAGTGCAGAATGAAGCGCTTGGTGTCTTCACCGCCGGTGTAGGAGTCAAAGTACTGTCTTTCTTCCAGCGGAGCCAGCGTGGCAAGGGCCATGGCCATGGTTTCGCCGCGGGCGAAGAGGGCGGAACCGTGAACGACGGAAGGCAGGCAGTTGATTTCCGCCGTCAGGGGACGGAGCTGCTTGAGTTCGCGGCCGTCGGCACGCTTGTTCTTTTCCATGATGGAAATGCGGAAGGCCTTTTTCTGGATGTATTCAAATACCTGCTCCACGTCAAAGTCCGTGGCTTCCGGATGGCGTTCCTTGATGGCGGCTTCCACTTCGTCGCGCAGGGCGCCCACCTTTTTCTGGCGTTCAACCTTGCTGTCGGCGTAAATGGCGTCTTCAATGCGGTCTCCGGCGATTTCATAGCCGATTTCCAGCAGTTCCGGCTTGGCGACAATCAGTTCATAGGAGCGCTTGGGTTTGCCGGCCACGCGGGCCAGTTCTTCCTGCGCTTCGCAAAGCTTGGTAACGTTTTCCTGGGCAAAGCGGAGAGCCTGCACGAATTCTTCTTCCGGCAGCTCATTCGCGGAGCCTTCAATCATGATCACGTCTTTCTTGTTGCCCACGTACACCAAGTCCAAGGTGCTTTCCTTGCGCTGGGTATTGGTGGGGTTGATGACGAACTGGCCATCGATTTTACCGACGCGCACGGCGCCCACGGGGCCCTGGAAAGGAATGTCGGACACGCAGAGGGCGGCGGAAGCGCCGTTGATGCTGAGAATGTCGGAATCGTTTTCACCGTCTGCGGAGAGCAGGATGGCGATCACCTGGGTATCGTAAAGATAGCCTTTGGGGAAAAGGGGGCGCAGCGGACGGTCCGTCATGCGGCAGGTCAGGATTTCCTTTTCCGTGGGACGGCCTTCGCGCTTGAAGTAGCCGCCGGGGAACATGCCCGCCGCAGCGGCTTTTTCCTTGTATTCCACGGACAGGGGGAAGAAGGTCTGGCCTTCCTTCACCTTGGTGGCGCTGACAGCCGTGACCAGAACCACGGTGTCTCCGCAACGCACTGTCACGGCGCCGTCCGCAAGACGTGCCATTTTACCGGTTTCAATCGTAACGGGATTTGTACCAACGTTGCATTCAACTGAATGTATGCTCATTATATTATTGTCTTTCAATCACCCGCAGCCTCATCTGCTCATCCAGGCCGGCTCCGGGCGGAAAACCTGAATGACGTTAGGTACGGGCAGTGCCTCAGGAAGAACTTATTCGCGGCCCTCGCTTCCCGGAATGGAAAAAGGACTCGCGCGGCAGGACGCACATCCCATGCGGATCAAGCGTTCCATGCCAGTCTTACCGGCCTGACAGCCCGTGAAAATCCGAAAATTTCTCAAGGCATGCCCGATGAAAAACGAGCGGGAACGTAGTCCCCGAACGTCGGATGCCAGCATAGTCCCTGTCAAGGATAATGCAAGCAAATAGTTCGATAACGCGCCTTTCCGCAGTTTTCCCTCATGCGGAATCCGGCCCCCTTTGCCACCCGCCGCCCAGAGCCTTGCAGAATTTGACAATGGCATTTAAACGCATCTGCGCCGCGTCCGCCATGTCCAGCTCCCCGCTCAGCAGGTTCCGGTGCGTGTCCAGGGCGTCCATCAGCCCCAGGTACCCGGCTTCATATTGCTTGGAGGCAATGTCCCAGCTCCGGCGCAGGCAGGTTACCTCGTCCCGGGAAGCCTCATAGGCTTCCGCACTTTTCCGGCGCTCCACCAGGGCATCCCGTATTTCCCGGAAGGCGTTCAGCACGGCCTGTTCATAGGCAGCCTGCGCAGCCGTGCATTCGGCGGAGGCGGCCCGCACCGCGGCGCGCTTTCTGCCTCCATCAAACAAGGTTTGCAGGATGCCCGCGCTCATATCGTAGTTCCTGGACGGGCGCGACAGCAGATCTTCCAGCCGGGTGCTGACCTGCCCCAGCCTGCCCGTCAGCACCAGGGAAGGGAGCCTGTCCGCACGCGCCGCCTCCTTTCCGTAAAAGGCCGCCTTCAACCGGGCTTCCAGTTCACAGATGTCCGGACGCCGTTCGATCATATCCCCCGGTATTCCTGCCGGAATGGAAGGAGGGGACGCCAGCAGCTCCTCCCGGCCCCCGGAAAGGCGGTATTCCTGCCGGAATGGAAGGAGGGGACGCCAGCAGCTCCTCCCGGCCCCCGGAAAGGCGTCTTCCCGCCATGATCTGCCGGGGGCTGTCCCCCACCAGCACGGCCAGAGCGCTTTCCGCGCGGGACAGCTCGTTTTCCGCCAGCTTCAGCTGGGCCAGGGTTTTGGCCCGCTCCGCCTGAACGCGCCGCAAGGCAAGTTCCGGATACTGTCCCTGAACAAACCGCTTTTCATACATGGAGCACGTCTGTTCGTAAGAGGCGTGGACATGCCGGATGATGAGGCATTTTTCCTCCCACGTCCGAACATTGATGTAGGCGGAAGCCACTTCCGCGGTGAGTCTCAGATAAACGGCATCCCGCGCCGCGGCGGAGGCCAGCAGGTCCGCACGGGCCTCTTCCGTGAGGGCTCTCAGCCTTCCCCACAGGTCAACTTCGTAGGAGAGCACCCCGGACATGCCCCACAGATCCCTGGCGCGGTCCGGCAAATTGTTCATGTAGCGCTCACCCTCGGACAGTTCCTGCCTTTTCCCCTCCGCCTGAAATCCGGCCTGCGGCATCAGGGAGGCACCCGTCTCCGCCGCCATGGCCGCGGCACGGTCCACGAGCGCGGAAGCGCGGACAAGATCGCGGTTGTGTTCCACGGCTTTTTCCTCCAGTCGGTTCAGGGCTCCGTCGTGGAAGACGAACCACCAGTTTTTTCCCACGGGGGAAGACCGGGCCGTTCCGTCCGGAATGTCCATCGCGGGCCTTTCAAATGCAGCCGGGCCGCCGCATGCCGCCAGCAGAAGGGCTGCGGCCGCCGATACGGAAGCAAGGGAGATCAGAGTATTCATGAAGCTGTGTTTCGTTCCTTTCCGGATTTCAGGCAAAACAGCGCAAAGAGGACTCCGGCGCCCCCCACGATCACGGTGCAAAGGTAAAAGGCATCCACGGAAAATACCTGGCTCTGCAAGGCTACGGCATGGTTCAGCATGGCGTTCACGGAGGCATGGATGTCCGCCGCCGTCCCTCCCGTTTCCGAAAAATGCCGCTGCCACATGTCGAGCGTCTGCACCGTACCGGGAGAGTCGTCCCGGACCTGTTCCGCCATGTCGAAACGGTATCCCGTCTTCATGTGGGCCAGCACGGTGCTCACGCTGCCGACATACATGGAAATGAAGACGTAGCGCACCGTGTTCAGCGTCCGGGAGGAGGCCGCGGCGGATTTAGCCTCCACCCCCCGCAGCGCGAGCGGCGTGGCTACATTCAGGCAGAAGGCGTACCCGACACCGAAAAGGCCCAGGGGCCACGCCACGTCCAGCCAGGAGCAGCCGGCGTCCAGCCGGGACAGAAAGAAGGCGGAGGAACCCAGCCCCAGCAGTCCCGCCATCATGCCCACCCGCAGGGCCAGCCTGCCTTTCTGCATCAGCGGCAGGACGATGGCCGCACCGGCGCAGAACCCCGCCACCAGCACCAGGAATACCCATGCAATTCCCGCGGGCTCGTAGTTCATGACGTTGCGCATGAATTGCACCGTTCCCACGCGCACCCAGCAAATACAGAAGATGTTGCACAGGGAGGCCAGCAGCCCGAACAGAAACCGCCAGTTTCCCAGCACACGGACGTCCAGCAGAGGCGTCCGGTGGGTCATGCAGGAGATGGCGGCCAGCACCAAGGAACAGAATCCGCCATACATCCAGCACAGGACTCCGGGAGCCGTCCAGCCGTCCGTTTCCCCGTAAATGAGTACCATCAGGATGCACACGCACCCCGCCGCCAGCGCCAGGAAGGAGAACCAGTCAAATTTCCCGTTTTTGGGAATCTTCGTGTTGGGGACGTACAAGGTCGTCAAAACCGCCAGCAGGGCGGCCGCCGCGCCCACGATCACAAACAGCCCCTTCCAGTGCCAATACTGGACCAGCAGGCATCCAGCCACCGGGCTTGCACAGGAAGCCAGCCCGATGGAACACAGCTTCACTCCCATCGCCGGGCTGCGGCGCTCCGGCGGCAGCGCGGCATTGACCAGGCCCGTGCCGTAAACCAGGGCCAGGCCGCCTCCCGTCCCCTGAAGGAAACGGGCCAGAACCATGATGAAGAAATGGTCCGCCGCCAGTCCCGCCAGCGTCCCGGCCAGCATCAGGAGCAGTGCCGTCCGCAGCGATCTTCTCAATCCAAGGCGCGCCCACAGGTACGCCGCCACGGTGAAGGACAGGGCCGTTCCCAGCGGACACGCCGCTCCGGACCAGGAAACGTCCAGGGTACCCACGACAAAGGTGCCGGAGAGATCGGGCGTGGCGGCCGTGATGCACCCCATGTTCAGGAACGTGAGCATGGTGCAGACGCAGGCCATTCCCAGCAGCAGCCACCGCCGCCCTCCGGTCATTTCCTTTTCATCCGCATTTCCACCCATAACGTCCCTGATCAGAAACCGATGGAAACCGTGCCCTGCATGCCGGGCCTAAACACCACGCCGTCCCCGCTTTCCGGCAGGCTTACCTTGATGGGGAAGCGCTGCATGACCTTGGTGAAGTAGCCGCTGACGTTTTCCGTGGAAATGAGGGAGAACATGGCACAGGAGGCGGCGCCTATTTCATACACCTTTCCGTAAAACACCCGGCCGTCATAGCCGTCCAGCGTGAACCGCACTTCCTGCCCCGTTCTGATGCGGCCTATTTTCGTTTCCTCCACCCGGACATTGAGCCAGATGTCATGGCTGTCCACGATGGAAAAGAGTTTCTGACCGGCGCTGACCATTTCCCCGCCATTCACCAGCTTGCGGGCAATGATTCCGTCCACGGGGGACTTGATCACGCATTCCTCGCACAGCACTTCCAGTTCATCCTGTTCCGCCCTGGCCGCCTCCAACTGGGCCTGGGCCGACCTTTTTTCCTCTTCGCGGTAGCCTTCCAGGCGAAGGGCCAGATTTTCCCGCTCCGCCTTTTCCACGGCCTGAGCCGCCAAATAGGAGGCCCGGACGGCATCGCGGTCTGCGGAGCTGATACCCGCCTGGTCACGCACCAGTTTTTCAATGCGCTCGTAATCACGCCGCGCGTGTTCCAGATTGGCGGCCGCCTGGGCGGTTTTTGCCCGCTGGGATTCGATTTCCTGAGGGCGGAATCCCGCCAGCATCTCATCATACCTGGCCTGCATGAGCTTGACCCTGGAACGCGCGGCCAGCAGGCGCGCCTGGACGGCCCGGCCGTCCAGATGGGCGAGCGTCTGGCCCTTCTTCACCATGTCTCCTTCCTCCACCTCCACAGCAACCACCCGTTCCGCCAGCTTGGTGCCCACGGACACGATGCTCGCCTCCACGCGGCAGTCGTCCGTACTCATGGAACGGCTTTCCCGGATATGCCAGACTCCCCAGATGATGCCGCCCGCAGCCGCCAGAGCCATGCTTCCCAGGGAAACGGCCTTCAGATGCTTGCTCATGCAGTGACGGAATTGCCGGTTTGAGAGAATCCCTGGATGAACAGGTCTATGGTCAGCTTCATGGAAGCCACCTTGTCCCCCCATGATTTGCTGTCGTCATTCAGGCAGTACATGAGCATGTACCCGTGCAGCGTGTTGACGAAGGCGCGCACCATGAGGCGCACATCCCCCGCCCTGACCTTTCCCTTTTCCTGCATGGCGGTCATGTAGTCGCACAGGAAGGCGTGAAGCTCCCGCGGATCGCGCAGAAAATCCTCTCCGTTCGTGTCCACGGAATCCAGGGCGCTCAGATAGGCCCGGAACGCGTTCCTCTTGGCCTTCGTTTCCTGAAAGTAGAGCCGCGCCGCCAGTTTCAGGTCATGCTCCAGATTCCAGGTCCTGCCGTTTTCAAATTCCCTTTTCAGTTCGCTGGCGTATGCCCTGTACCGGATGATTTCATCCAGCAGGGATTTTTTCGTCGCAAAGTAGCGAAATACGGTTTTTTCACAAATGCCTGCCTTTTTACCGACCTCCTGCACACTGACCCGGTGGAATCCCCGCTCGCTCATCAATTCAATGGCCGCCTCCACAATCCTCCGCAGCGTATTTTGCTGGATTCTTGTCATCTGTTCCATAGATGTCTGTCAGGCTAACAGACATTTTCAGCCAGTCAAGCCTTCCTTTCCCTCCGGGCGGAGGCAGGAAAACCCGTACACCAGGCCACAAAAAACGGCCGCCGCGAAAAACGCAACGGCCGTATCAAACGGGAATATGCTCCTCCGCTTAGCGGCGCAGTCCAAGACGCTGAATCAGGCTCTGGTATTGGGCCAGATCTTCACGCTTGACGTAGTCAAGAAGCTTGCGGCGCAGAGCCACCATTTTCAGCAGCCCGCGGCGGGAGGAAACGTCGTGCTTGTTTTCTCCCAGGTGGGCGGTCAGGTGGGCGATGCGCTTGGTCAGAAGGGCGATCTGGAAGCTGGAGCTACCGGAGTCCTTTTCGTGCATCTTGAATTCCTGCAGATTGATTTCGTTACTCATGAGTGTTTTTCTTGAATGTGTTTAGCTCGTGGCAGCGGCTAATCGACACTGTGAGGGCGTTAACTATGCACGATCGCCCTTTAAAGGCAATTCAAATTTCACGGCATCCGGGAATTTGTCTCCGCCCGGCCGTCCACGCGCCTGTTTCCGGCATAAAATTCGCGGTCTCTTTCCGCAATGGGCCGCAGAACGCGGCAGGGATTGCCCGCGGCCACCACGCCGGGGGGAATATCCCGGGTCACCACGCTTCCGGCTCCTATCACGGAGTTCCTGCCGATGCGCACGCCGGGAGCCACCGCCACGTGGCCGCCTATCCAGACGCCGTCTTCAATGGCGATCGGCAGTGCGAATTCCAGGCATTCCTGCCTGAGGCCGGGGTCCACGGGATGGCCCGCAGTATAAATGCCTACATTCGGGCCTATCAGCACGTCGTTTCCAATTTCCACCCGGGCGCAATCCAGAATGACCAGATTGAAATTGGCGTAAACGCGGTCCCCCAGGCTGATGTTGGAACCGTAGTCGCACCTGAACGGGGGCTCCAGATAGCACCCCTCCCCAACGCTTCCCAGGAGTTCGCGGGCCGTTTCCCGGCGCAATTCATCATCCTCCGGGTCCGCACCGTTATAACGGGCCGTCAGCCTGCGGGCCCTGAGGCGCCGCGCGGCCAGTTCCGGATCGCGGGCGTCGTACAGACGCCCGGAGAGCATATTATTCAACTGGTTTGAGTCCATGGCCGGAAGAGGGGGATGCCGCCTCCGCCGGAGAAAAGGAAGGGAGAGCGGCTTCCGCCACGGACGAAGCGCCCGAAGACGCGGAAGTCTCTTCATTTTTTCCCGCGGATTGTCCCGATTTTAAAGGAACTTCCAGTCCGGGGGAAGAAGAATTCCCGCCAGTCCCGGCCACCGCGGTTCCTCCCGACTTGCCCGGAGAGGGCCTGTGCACCGTTTTGAAATGGGAGTCCGGTTTCTTCTGCAGGTCATGAACGTTCCAGCTGCCGTATTTGACAATGACGCGCGTCCCCACCGGGGCGACCTCAAAGAGATTTGCGGCAATCAGATGGGGAATGCGTATGCACCCGTGCGAGGAAGGATGGCCGGGCAGATACCCTTCATGAATGCCTACCGCCCCGTTCACCCTCATGAAGTAGGGCATTTTGGCCGGCTCAAACCTTTCGCCCGCCCTCGGGGATTCCTTTCTGATGTCGCCGTCCCGCTGGCTTCCGTCACTTGCGACAAAGGTCCCGTAATAGGAATGATGGTCCCTGTCCTTGGAGGAGATGCGGAAATAGCCGTCCGGCGTCATGCCGTGGCTTTTTCCGGAGCTGATGGGAGCATAGGCTATGCGGTGCGTGCCGCGGTAAACGTACATCATCTGCTTTTTCTTGTCCACCACGATCAGAAGCTTTCCGGGCAGGGAAGGATCATCCTCCCACTTGAGCAGATGGCCGGGGATGGTTCCCTTCCCCTCAAAATACCCGGTCAGTTCCTCCACAGGTGTGGAGGAAGCCGGAGGAAGAGGGGCATTCCGCCCGCCAGTACCGCAGGAGGTTACCAGAACCGGGATACAGAACAACAGGGCAGACAGGGAAAAACGGGGCAATTTCATCATCTCGTGCGGCAGCATCACTCCGTTAGACAACGGAACGCCGGAAAAAAGAACCGTTTTTTGACGAAACTGTCAACCATCAATCAAAAAAACGGTTCTTTTCCTTCCCTTCACCACATTTTGGCCCTCCTGTGGCGCGGCCGGACGTCTCCGGGTCCGTGAAGCAGTCCATGGGACCAGGCTTCCGCAAAGGTGCGGGCGGCGTCCGCCGTGTGGGAATGGGCGTCATGCACGGGACTTTCCGCCAGGGAGCCGCCCGTTCCGGGCAGTCTGGACCGGTACAATTCCAGATGCTCCACACCTCCCGGCTCCTCCTCCCCGCGCAGATTGCGCGCCCGCTCCTGGGTGCGGGCATGGAAGAAACTGCGCTCCAGCAGTTCCCGAAACGTGTTGATGCCGCGCCATACATCCGTTGTCCGGGGCACCACGCGCACGTTGGCCAGCCCCAGCCTCGCCATGTTTTCCACGTAGGAAACACCGTGGGCGTCCCGGCGTGCGGCGTCATGGGGCAGCAGGTGGGCTGTTGCCGTCAGGCCGTATTCCTTTTCCCATTCCTTTATTTTTTCCGCATAGTGGGCCAGGGGCTGCTGGTTGGCGGCGTAATGGTCCAGCCAGTGGATGCTGTCCCCCATGACCTGGACCAGCCAGATAGCCGTATGGTCGCTCAGGCCCAAGTCCCACGCCGTGAATGTGGGAGCCTCCGGATCCGCCGGGAATTCCATCCCCACGCGTCCCCGCTCCCGCAGGGCCATGATGCGGCTGCCGTAAATGCTTCCCTCCTCGCCGGTGGAGAATGCCTCCTGGGGAGTTCCCGGATATTCCTGCTTCATGGCCGCGCCCATCACGCGCGCCATGCGGGCATACCACCGCTTCTGCCCCGCGTCCAGCTTCACGCCCGTTTCCCGCTCCAGGGAGAGGAAGTAGGCATCCAGTTCCCTGCTCCACCTGCCGCGCCCCGGCAGGGAGTATTCTTCCTGGTCAAACCAGCTGAAGAAGAAGAACCGGAAGTCCAGCGGGGACAGCTCGCTCTTGCCCATGTTTTCCATGGCCTGCCGCGTCAATTCGTAGTTCACGCCATAGCGGCCGCCTTCATGGGTGCTTTCCTTCAGGATAAAACCGCCGGGCGGCACGGTATTGATGGCTCCGGAACGGATTTCCCGCGCCCGCCACGGGGCATGCACGGAGACATGCGCCAGCTCGGAAACATGCAGGAACTGCATCGTGCCGCCGCGCAGGTTGGTGCCCACCCGGACATCGCTGCCGTTGGAGAAAGCCAGCCGGGTAAGAGCCGCCGTACAGGGACGCCATTCCCCCTTTTTTTCCACGCCGGACATGCGCTTGATTCTTTCCCCCAGGCGCGCCAGCGCTACATCCATGGCGGAGGGTTCCGGCGGCAGGTAGTCCAAGTGGTCCCACGCGAAGTGGAGCTTGGCCAGCTTTGCCTGGGCGTCAGGCAGGCTTTTATCAATAATGCCGCAGTGGAAGTTGGAACGGAACAGGCTCATGTCCAGCATCAGGAGGGCCACATACGTGGAGATGCCGAGCTGGCGCGCCTTCAGAATGTCGTTCCGATACCACAGCCCTTCATGCAACCGCCTCTGGGCCTTGTTCATGGAGAAGCGCTGGAGCTGGCCCGCCTTGTTTTCTATCCAGTACAGGTGTTCCAGCCGCCAGAGCTGGCTGGACAGAACAGACTGCCACGGCAGACTCCACGATTCCGTCAAATGTTCATGGTTTTTCATATTCCTGCATCAATTCCTTCAATAATACGCCCTCTCGCGTCATCGCCCTCAGGGCATCCGTTCCCCTGTCCAGCGGCAGCCGGAATGCCAGGGGATCATTCAGCACATGGGAAACGAAGCGCAGCCCCTGCACCATCACGGGATGGAACAGGTCCAGCCTGCCGCGCAGATAGTCTTCCCTCACGCCCTGTTCCTCATACAGCCTGATTACGTCTTCCATGAAGCATCCCACGGCCTGGTCCGCATTCCACCAGTACCGTTCCTGTGCGGCGGCATCACCGAAGGTCTCCAGAATCCTGCCCAGGAAACGGCCGCGGCTTTCCCGCGCCACGGCGGCGGAAGGTTCTTCACCCGCCCCCGTAAAGCATTCCAGAGGAATGTAGGATTCCCGTTCAGAGACGGCGGGGCGGCCGTTCCCGTCTAGATAGACTCCGTTCCAGGCATGCACCACGTACGGCGCACGCGCCTCCTTCATGGGGCTTTCCGGAACGCCCGGCATCAGGCGGACGGTATGCCCCGGATCATCCGGATCACGGTAAAGAACACAGGTGGCGTACATCGCATGCGCCTCTTCCGGGTCAGGCAGGAAGGGGAGCATGCCTCCACGTACTTCCTGCTGCCTCCGGTCCAGCATGTCAATCAGCACCGCCGCTTCATCCAGCGGCACCTCCCGCGTCCATGCGGACGTCACTCCCTCCGGAGCCGCTTCCGAATCCACGCGGTATTTCCTTCCCTGCCAGACGATGCCGGATTCCGCCGCTTCCGGACGGCCGGCAAAGTCACGCCTCACTGTCTCCAGCGTCTCTACCGCCCTGGCCACATCCGGACGACCGCGCCAGGCGGCGGGGGCGGAAACGCCGCGCCGTACGGAAAAGTCATCCTCCACGTAGGAGGGAGCCTCCAGAACCGGAGTGGGCAGAGAATCGTTCACCGTCCGCGGAAAGGCGTTTTTCGCGCCTCTGAACGGTTTGCGCACCAAATGCAGGTACAGGCCGGGACGGTCCGGGTCCGGACGCCATGAGTTCAAATCCGGGAATTCCCGCAAGACGCCGGCCAGTTCCGCCATGCGCGCCGCCGCCAGACGCTCCGCCCGGCGGAGGGAACCGCCTTCATAACCGTCCAGGGAAGCCAGAGCCCTTTCCAGGTCCGTCCGCACATGGACGGGTACGGAGGACAGAACATGTCCCGCCATCAAACTGTGAGCGTACCGCTCCATCATCGGAAGGCGGACTTCCTCACCCCCGTTCCCGCTCCAGGCACGTTCCGCCCGTATCCGCCCGTTCATTCCCACGGTTTCCCGCAGCATATCCAAAAATCCGGTATCCGCACCCTTTCCATCTTTCAGCATCCTGTTCAATGCAGCCGCGCGGCGGCTCAGTTCCGCGAGGGGCTGCGGGGCCCTTTCCGGACTGGCCGCGCCGTAACGCGCCCATGCGGCCACCGTTTCCGGCACGGCTTCATGGTCCAGACTGGCAAAGAAATATTCCTTGGAAAGCTGGGACAGCTCCTCGATCAGCTCCGTTTCTCCGGGGAACGCCTTGCGGCGCGGGACACGGCCCATGCGCTTGAGCATTTCCCAGGCCGCTTCCGGGGAAAGCTGTTCCGTACGCATCAGACGGTCCCAGACGACTTCCGCCTTATCCTCAATCAGGGCCAGGGGATTGGCCGTGTTATGCAAGCGCAGGCGGTGCATGACCAAACCCTTGGCAGTGGGCACGGGCTGGTTGTCCGCATCCACGCCCAGCCTTTGCACGCCGCCCACGTATTTGCCGTGGATGTCCATGCGCTCCCGCAGGGCGTCAGGGCTCATCAACTTTTCCGCGGCCACTCGGCCTGCGCCCGTCACTTCCAGCAGGTCTCCGGACCCGGAGGCTCCGCGGAAGCCGTAGCCCGCCCTCAGCATGTCGGAGACAGCCAGGGCCGTCAGACCGTCATACAGGCAGGGGAGACGCTCGCCGCGCGCATTTTCCAGACCGCCGGACAGCCTCAAATGCGTGGGGTCCCATTCCGGATGTCCGTTGACGGCATGCCACCGCCACCCGCGGATCAAATCCTTCTTGGCAACGCAGGCCGGGGAAAACATCATGGAGACATTCGCCATCAGGTCCGCTGCGGCTCCCTCCCGCGAGGAATGCCACGCCGACCATGTTCCCGAGGGATAGCGAACTCTCCACAATCCGTTCCCGCGGACGCCCGAGGACTGGAACAGGCTGGGCGTCAGGCAGGACAGGTTTTCCACGGCCTTGTCCGTACCGGGATAGATACGGGGGGCAGGCTCTTCCGGCCCGGCGGACAGCCGGTCCGCATCCAGCACGGAGGCAAATTCCGCCGTCCGTCCGGGAGAAGTTTCCAGATAGCGGGACAGCAGGCGGGAGTAACTTTCCACCGGCGTATAGCCGCGCCCCACGCAGACATCAAAGTCCGCCATGTTCGGCAGCACGTGGAACAGACTGTTCACGTCCGCCTGGGCTCCCCATACGCAGCGGTTCATCTCCTGCAATTCGGGGCTGACGGACTGGCGCTCCCTGTCTCCCAGCCGGGACATCATCGCACTCATCCGGGACAGGGAGGAGACGAGCCCCTCCGGAGTGGAGGAATTCTCCAGCAGCTCCGGAGCGTTCAGCAGGGAGCTCCCCTCCTCCAGCCAGAGGCGCGCCCTGCCAGAACTGTATTCATCCCGGCAAAAGGACTGCCACAGCCTTCCGGCCACGTGGCCGGCTACTTCCTCCTGGGAAGCGCCGTGCACGCGCTCCATGACGCCCTCATATACATTCGCACGGGCTCTTCCGTCCATTTCCCGCGTCACGGCGTCCCAGTCCTGCCGGGAAAACTTCACCGCGGCGCCCGCTTCCTCCGGATAAGCCAGCAGAAGCATTTTGTAAGGACGGGCGGCGCCCTGTTTCAGCCTTTCCGCCACAAAGGAGCGGCGCACGTCTTCCGCCCGCATGTCGTAATCCGTCTCATTGCGCAGACGCCACGGAATTTCCAGGCCGTTCCTGTTGCGGATCAGGCCCAGGTCCTCCGCCTCCTTTCGGCACAGGAATTCATACCAGGAGGAAAGGGCCTCCTCCGCGGAAGACTTTCCGGAAACGCGCTTGAGCGGAGAGCCCGGGGCGGGGTCCATGCCGTACGCCGTCCTTCCCTCCGCGTCCAGCGATTCTCCCACGCGAGGCAGCCCGGCGCGGAGCAGCCACCGGGAACGCACTTCCGCATGGTCCGGATGCAGGGAAAGCTTCCTCAACGCTTCCGCGGATTCCGGAAAGTCAGCCATGCTCCACGGTTTGGAACGCACGGGGGAAGGCAGCTCCAGAAAATCCCGCACCTCCCGTTCCGTCCTTAAAAACGGTTCTCCGCCCTCGCCGAGGGCGCGGGACCATTCCAACGCCTTCCCGGAAATATACAGGGAGCCCCATAGCGGGGAATTGCGCAGGGATTCCTGCAAGAGATCCCCGGCCCGGTACACGTCCTTTTCCCGCAGAATGCGGGCCGCTTCATCGTCCGGAATGCCGAACACCTTGAGAGGAGTCCCATCCCCCAGAAGGGAGGACGGATGGCGGAAGTGATGCAGGGCCGCCTTTCCCGCCCCAATCAGCAGGAAAGGCATCATCATGCCGGCCTCCCTCAACTGGTCTTCCGGGGAAAGCTGCCTCTGCTTCCACCCTTCCCAGTCCACGCCGGATTCCTTTCCGGTGGCCAGGCCGACCCCTTCCTGAGCCAGCATGGGGGTCAGTTCCATCAGCTTGTTCTCCGCGGCCATCTTCATGGCATCCGCGGCAAGGGCGCCCGTTCCGGAAAGAACCGCTCCGGCGGCGGCCCCGGCACCTCCCGCGGCACGCATGGACTGGAAGGAGCGCATGCCCTGCCCCAGCATTTTCTGGCCCAGCTTCGTCATTCCGAAGGAAAGGAGGGTGTTTGCTCCACCGGACAGAACGGCCCCTTCCATCTGGGCGTCAAAGTCGCCGTCCGGATTCATGCGCCGCGCATCCGCCATATGCCGCCCCGTTTCCCCGGCCATCAGCACGCCAAACCCCGCGGGTCCGGCAAACGCCAGCGCCGTGGATGCGCCCTGCTGGGCCATGTCCACCATCATTTCACGGAACCATGGCGCATCCTTGCCCCCGCGCAGAGGGGCGAATTCCAACCGCGCAAAATTCCTCAGCTCCTCAAAACTCCGGGAATACCGGTCCAGGGCCTCCTTCGTTTTTCCGTCCGGCATGACCCCGGCCGCACCGTTAACGGCAAACTGGCCAACATTTTCCGCCGTCTCCGCAGTCCCGCGTTTCAGCGCGGACTCCAGGGCCGTCCTGAAACCGGGCCGGGAACGCATGTACGGAGCCATCATGCGAAACACCTTCTGCCGATCGTCGCCGCCCAGCCCCGCCAGACAATCCACGGCACGCACGACGTCCGGAATGCCTTTCACCGGATTCCAATTCACCTGCACGGCAGGGAAACCGCCTTCCGGCGGCGCTTCATTGGCCACCAGGCCTTCCAGCCCCTTCCGTATCATGTCTGCGGCTTCCGACAGGCGGTTCCGGTCATCCAGCGCGTCGGAGACGGCCCTGCTCCTCATCTTCTCCGCCACGGACCGCAAATCCTCCGGCCAGCGGGAAACGGCCTCCAGTCGCCGTTCGTCCGGCTCTTCCGAAGTCCCCGCCAGGACCCGGTCATAAGCCTCCTGGTACAGTTCAAACAGCGTTTCCCGCTGGGAAAGGCGCACCTGGTTGTGCTGGGAGACCGCCACGAACAACTCGTTGTCAGACTTTCCGGAAGCCCCGTACTGGCGCGCCACCTGTTCCCGTATCCGCCCCCACTCCTTCCGGATGCGTTCGCGCGGAATCCCTCCGGTGTCCGCCACCCAGGACTGCATCACGCAGGCGGCCACCCGCTCGCCATCCGCCATGCCGGGGGCGTACATGGCCTCCGCCTCACGCCGCACCTCCCGAGGGATGGTTGCCACATCCCCCGTCAGCACACTGTTCCAGTACTCTTCCCGCTCCGCCGCCTCGCGTCCCGCATCCTCCACAATTGAGGCAGGCGCGGCCTGTGCCGGAACCGCCTCCGTCTTCATGGTTTCCTCCGCCAGAGCCTCTTCCTGCAGGAGCGAGCTGCCCTGCCCTTCTTCCCATTCCGCCTTCATATTACTGTTTCTCCTTCCTGTTTTTCATGTCCCGGAAGCCGACCCATCCGGCATCCTGCATCCGGTTTTCCTCTTCAAAAACCCGCTCCATTTCCGCGGCGGCATTCGCCGGATTCTTCTTCACGGCATCCAGCAGGGCCCACTGCACCCGCTTCCATTCCTCCACGGCCCGCGCATCCGTCACCGGTCCCCAGGCCCCGTTCCGGAACATGGAGGACAAGCGGCGGGAAGCCGCCCGGCGCACCTCCTGCGGCACCAGCTTCATCGCCTCCCGCCTCTCGGCCAGCATCTTCACCTGTCCGGAGGGAAGTCCGGAAGTGGCCACCTCAATCACGGCGTCCGTATCCCCTTCACCGCCGCAGTCCTCGTCAATCAGGCGGGTCATCCGGCACAGCAGCCCCTCGTCCGCCGGGAAGCTGATGCCGGAAAGCTCCGCCTCCCGCATGCGGTCGCGGGCATCCGCATAACGCCTCAACTGGCCGGAACTGACCAGGCCGTATTTCTCCGCATTCGCCAGCCCTTCGTCGCGCAGCATGCCGCCGCCGGCCACGGTACGGAAAATGGAATCCGCATACCGCCGCTTCAATTCCCCGTAGGCCGCTTCAGCTTCCCGGGCCACCTTCCTTTCCATTTCATTCAGGGAGGCTCCCTCCTGTTCCGCCCGGACGACGGGCAGAGCGGCAGCCGGGTCCCGGCGTACCTCTTCCACGGCCCGGTTCAGAGCAACCCGGTCGCGCGCGTCCTCCGCCATGCGCCCGGCTTCCTCACTGGTCACAAACACGCCCGTCCCCTCTTCAATCCTGCGTTCCGCCAGTCCGGCATCCCCCTGCTCCACAGCGGACTCCACGCTTCCGGTCCAAGAACGGCGCGCCTGCTCCACCTGGCCAAGACGGGACATCTTTTCCAGGTAAATGCTTCCGGCGGCGGCCAGATTTTCCCGCGCCGCCTCCACACGCCCCTTCACCCGGCCGGACATTTTTTCCGGCAGGTAGGAAGGCAACCTGTCCGCCAGAGCCTTCTTCCACCTGGCTTGCAAATCGTCCGCGGCGCCAGCGGAATCCAGCTCCCGCATCACATCCTGTTCAAAGCGGTAGAGGCCGTCCCGGGCCTCGGCCCATTGTCCGGCGTCCCTCACCTCCTGCATCCCGGCCAGCATGTTCCCTGCCGTTCCCGCTAAATCCGCCACCCCGGCGGACAGGCGGCGAACGCCTGCGGCCTGGGCTTCCAGCGCATCCAGCGGGATCATTCCGGACAGATCCGGCCCCATGCGCGACATTCCAAAATCCTGTATTCGTATAGCCATGTTCTAATGGCTTTCAAGCTAGGGAGCGGACGGAACACCGGTCATCCATTCCAAATCGTCACTGTCTCCCTTACTTGCCTCTTGCCAAAACGGAGGCATTCCAACACAATCCCCTGCATGCCCCGCATCCGTTTCATCACCGCCTACGACGGCCGCCCCTACCTGGGCTGGCAAAGCCAGCCGGGAGGCCGCACCGTGCAGGACAAGCTGGAACGTGCCTTTTCAACCCTTTTCGGTGAAGCCGTCCGCATCCACGGGTCCGGCAGGACGGACGCCGGAGTGCACGCCCTGGGACAGGTCTTCCACGTGGATGCGCCGGACACCCACCGCATTCCCGCAGACAAATGGCCTGCGGCCATCAATACCCGCCTGCCCCGCACCATCCGGGTCATCCATGCGGAGTACACGGGCCCCGGCTTTCACGCCCGCTTCAGCGCCACGGGGAAAACGTACCGCTACTGCATTTCCAGCGAACCCATCCTGAACCCGTTTGACGCGGGCCTGGCCTGGCACCGTCCGCTGGCCTGGAGCCTGGACGCCCTGACGGAAGCCGCCGGGCTCTTTCTGGGGGAACACGACTTTACGGCCTTTGCCGCCCTGAGGGGCAACGAGCCCCGCCCCATCCCGGAAGACTACTTCCGGCGCACCATTACCCGTGCGGACGTGAGGCGGGAAGGGAACCACACCTTCATCACATTCACGGGTACGGGCTTCCTTTATAAAATGGTGCGCCTCATGGCGGGCGCGGCCCATGAGGCGGCACGGGGGAAAATCACACTGGAGGAATTAAACCGCCTCATCCGTTCCCCGCGCCCGGATGACAAAAGCCCGTTCTGCGCGCCGCCGGACGGCCTTACCCTGATGCAGGTGCATTACCCGGATTCCGTCCCGGAAAACAGGCCGGAGCAATAAAAAACGGCCTCCGGGGGTTACTTTTCCGCCATTCCCCGCGAAACGCCGTACAGCCCTTCCCTTCTGATGAAGCTTTCCACTTCCGGATTCAAATGAGGCACGGGGCATACGCCCGCGCGCAGGGCTTCCCGGATGCCGGTGGAAGATGCTGGTTCATCCCCTTCAATAAAAAGGGCCCGAACTCCCTCCCTGGGATCCGGAGCGCCGCCCCGGTGGTACACGATGAACGTCGCCATGTCAGCCAGATGCCTCCAGCGGCCCCATTTCTCCAGGGAATCCCACTGGTCCTTGCCCATCAGCCAGAACAATTCCGCTCCCGGATGGCAGGCAGCCACGCTTTCCGCCACCCGCCATGACCAGGAAGGCGGGGGCAAATTCAAGTCCGTACGGTCCAATACGGCCCAGTCCAGCCCTTTCAGGGCCAGTTCAATCATCCGGCAGCGCCGAGCATCCGAAACGGAAGGGGCCTGTTCCTTCAGCGGGGAAAGGGAACAGGGCATGAACAGTACGCGATCCAGGCCACAGCACTCCCTGGCACGCGAAGCCACGCGCACATGGCCTTCGTGCACGGGATCAAACGAACCGCCGAAAATGCACAACTTCACTGTCCGTCACCTCCATGAGGCCAGGAAATCAGAGCCCCTCCGTACCTTTATAGGGGAGGAACCCCCCGATGGGAACGCGCACCATCCTCTTTTCCAAAGGCAGGCGCCGGAACCGGTTGATAAAATCCGTCAGGCGCCCGTAATTGCGTTCCGTCTTGGGAATCCCCTGATGACCGCAGTTTACGTCCGGATTGTAATGCAGCTCCACATGAAGATGGGCAGGGTACATGCCGCAGTTCGTGCCGATGGTGCCCACCTGGGTGCCGCGCAGCACCAGTTGGCCCAGCACTACGTTGATGTCATTCAAATGGGAATAAAGCGTCTGACAGCAGAGGACCTTGCCGGACTTGGGCTCCCGGAAGGCATGGCGGACAATTACCACCTTTCCCCAGGCGCCCCGTGCGTCTGCCGCATACGTGACCACACCGTGGCCCACGGAATAAACGGGGTCTCCCAAGTCGGTATTGCCTCCGCCGTTGCCGTTCCAGTCCTCGCCCATGTGACGGGGGCTTTTCAGGCGCAGGCCGCGGGAACGGTAATAGCCCTTGCCGTCCGGCTTGCCCACCGGAAAATCAAAGCCGTCGCACAGGGGGACGAGCGCAAACTTACTGTCCCGCTTGGCCATGTAAACGGGCGCGCTCTCGCTGATGAAGGCCGTCCCGGTCAGAAAGAACAGGGCCAGCAATAAAAAACGGAAGTAGAACATAGGGGGAAAAGTTTCCATATGCTAGACAGCGCGCATGTCCGTATCAAGCGGAATTCTCTGTATGTCCCAGTTAGAAGGTTCCGGACCTTTCCCCTGCCCGGAAGAGCACGTTTCCCTTTCAACTTGACAGCAAAGTCCCTCTATGAAAGAAGGAGGGAGCATTCTGCATATTTCTGTAACACATATATTCTTCATGAACAAGCTTGCGCCCCTCTTTGTTGGAACCGCTCTTTCCTCCCTGATGCTGCCCGGACAGGCCGCAGACCCGCCCAAACCTTTCGGCGCCGTGCCTACGCCCCAGCAGGTGAACTGGCAGCGCATGGAATTCTACGGTTTCATCCACTTCGGCCTGAACACCTTTACCGGCAGGGAATGGGGATACGGAGACGAAAACCCGCAAATTTTCAACCCCACGGACTTCAATGCCTCCGAGATCGTGGAAACCTTCAAGAAAGGCGGCATGAAGGGCATGATCTATACGGCCAAGCACCACGACGGCTTCTGCGCGTGGCCCACCAAGTCCACGGAGCACAATATCACGAAAACCCCGTGGAAAAACGGCAAGGGGGATGTAGTCAAGGAATTCGCCCTGGCCTGCAAAAAACACGGCATCAAATTCGGCACCTACCTCAGTCCGTGGGACCGCAACCACGCCGAATACGGCAAGGAAGGCTACCTGAAAGCCTACTACCAGCAAATTCGGGAACTGCTGACCAACTACGGTCCCGTATTTGAAATCTGGTTTGACGGGGCCAACGGCGGCGACGGCTACTACGGCGGAGCCCGTGAAAAACGCAACATCGGCGATGCGGAGAAGTACTACGACTTTGAAAAGATTGTGGAAATAATCCGCTCCATCCAGCCCAACTGTATCATTTGGGGCGCCGGCCATTATGGAGATGCCCGCTGGGGCGGCTCTGAAAAGGGACATGTCAATTATCCCCACTGGAGCACCGTGGGACTGAATGGCGGCGGTGGCGGAACCGGCAAGCGCGGCGGCGAACGCTGGGTGCCCGCGGAAGGAGACACTACCATCAACCATTCCGGCTGGTTCTGGCACCAGGGACAGTCTTCCCGCGTCAAATCCCCGGAAGAACTCATGCAGGTCTGGTTTGACTCCGTAGGCCGCGGGGCCAACCTCATCCTGAACGTAGCCGCAGACAAAACCGGAAAACTGGACCCCGCCGATGTCAAGTCTCTGATGGAATTCAAGGAATTGCGCGACAAGCTGTATGCCAAGAATTTCGCTCTGGGAGCCACGGCCACGGCCAGCCAAACCCGCGGCAATGACAAGAAATTCTCCCCTTCCAACATGACTGACGGCAACCTGGACACGTACTGGGCCGTGGAGGACGACAACCTGACACCCTCCGCCGTCATCACGCTGCCCAAGCCCGCCACCTTTGACGTCATCCGTCTGCGCGAACAAATCCGCCTGGGCCAGCGCGTGGACTCCTTCAACATCGACGCTTTCATCAAAGGCAAATGGGTCTGCATTGATAATGGAGGGAAAACCATTGGCAACCAGGTCATGCGCCGGCTTGACCGTCCCATCACCGCCCAGAAGCTGCGCCTGCGCATCACGGGCAGTCAGGCCACGCCCTGCATCTCTGAATTCGCCCTGTTCCGCCAGCCTGCGGGAGCCGTACGCCCGTCCATCTTCCGCCGCGGCGACAACCTGGTCATCCTGGCGGACGGCAAGAACAAAATCCTCTACACGACGGACGGAAGCGAACCCAAGGCCGGGTCCTCCGTCTATTCGCAGGGAGCCAAATTCAGCGAAAGCGGAGTTGTCAAGGCACGCTGCCAGTTTGCCAACGGCAAGCTCGGCCCCGTCAGCCAGGCAAAATTCGGCATCAGCAAAACCGGATGGAAAGTGAAAAGCGCCACCTCCGGCAATGCGGCCGCCGCCATTGACGACAACCCGGAAATCTCCTGGACCGCCAATGCCGGCGTTCCCCAATCCTTAGTGGTGGACATGGGCAAGCCCTACCAAGTCACCAGCTTCTCCTACCTGCCTCGTCAGGATGGAAAAACGGAAGGCATGACGGACAAGTACCAGTTTGAAGTAAGCGCGGACGGCAAAACCTGGAAAAAGGCGGCAGAGGGGGAATTCTCCAATCTCCGCGCCAATCCTATCGAGCAAAACGTCAACCTCAAGAATGTTGACGAGCCCGTGCGTTACTTCCGCTTTACCGGAACAAATGCGCTGGACGGCGGCGGAGCTTCCGCCGCGGAAATCAATGTCTTCGGCACTCCCGCCCAGGGCTAGCGAATACAGCGCCGCTTGTTTGAACGTCCCGGCCCGAAAGGACCGGGACGTTTTTTCATGGTTACAAAAAACAGGCTCATTTATCTGCCGCCAAGAATATCTCCGTTTCAAGACTTCCAGGCAAGGCCATGGCTCCTTGAAAAAAGTTCCGGATAATGGAGGCTCCCACCCTGATTCTATCACCTTAATGCGTTCTTCATCCTTCTTCTGAGGCGCATCAGGAGGGAGCCCAAACCGGAAGAGTCCACCAGAGAACAGGCACGTTCCGAAACCACCGCATTGAATCCTTCGCATTCTCCAAGGCCTCTCTCAGCGGGGCAGATGGAAGAATCCCGCCAAGTTCTGCCGGAAAGGAAGGAACGCCAAAGAAACCTTTTCTAGATGAAATTACCTGGCGTTATCATCTTTCCCATTCTGCCATTCCGAAGCTGTTTTCCAGTCTCCCGCTCGCTTTTTACCCGTCTGAGTAGGGGCCTTTCTCCCGCAATACGCGCATACAAAAAAGGCGCGTCCCGAAGGACGCGCCACACAAAATCATGCCAACTTGGGAAAAGACTTATTCCTGGCCGCTGAAATCAGGAGTGAGAATCAGGAACTGGTCACTGATATCCTTGCCCCTTCTCTTGGGAATGAAAGTATCCTGAAGGTCGTCGTTGTCGTTCAGTTCCAGAGTTTTGGCACTCTGGGCGGTCGTGAAGATCAGTACTTTGCCGCGGAAACTTTCCGGGTCAAAGCGGACAGCATTGCCGGCAACCACTGTGGAGCCGCCATCGCCGGGAAGCACGGAGGTAACCATCAGAGGATATTCGCCAACGGAGCTGCCGATACCCACCTTCTTGTTGTTCTCACCCTTGCGCATCACGTAGGAAATGCCCACTTCACCGGGAGTCAGGGCCTTGCCGTCATAGATTTCACCGTCGGGAGTGACGGTGGAACCGCCGGAAGCAGTCTGGACCTTGGCGTAGAAGTTGCTTTCAGACACGGACTCATTGGCCAGAAGCTGGCGGAAATAGTCATTGGAGGTGTCGCCCTGCAACGGTCCCAGGCCAGCCATGTAGCTGTGCTGGGCCACCACGCGGTCAGCGGTGATGTCGTCCGGGAAATTGCCCAGCTTGCTGTTGGACTTGAATTCGTTCATCGCCACGCCCACGTTCTTCATGTTGGTCAGGGCCTGCATCTGGTCTCCCTTGTTGATCTGGTTGATGATGGGACCATACGCCACGGACGCGAGCAGCGCGATAATGGCGATAACGACCAAAAGTTCGATCAGGGTGAAACCCCGGCGTAACTGGCGTGTTGCAAAAGATACTTTCATTGTTGAATCTAATGGAATGTTTACAGTTTAAGAAAACCGCATGTGGTTATCTATGTTCGTTTCTACTATTAACGTCATTTCCTAGTCAGGACAAGCATATTCTCACAAAATTCTCGGGTCTGGAAAGGCGGTTCCGCATTCCCGGAAATGCAGGACGTTTCCCTGCCTGGAGAAATATGGAAAACGTCTTTACTTGCCCCGGCCGAAAAAGGCGCTCAAATCTTCCAGCGCTCCGGCGTCCGGTTTGTCCGCCTCCGCAATGACGCGGCGCTGGAGTTCCGCGATCTCATCCAGACCCTTGCGCCCCAGCTCCAGCATCCTGTTCATCTGGTCCGCAGTGAAGACGGCTTCTTCTCCGGAACCCTGCACTTCCACAAACTCGCCCCGGTCGGTCATCACCAGGTTCATGTCCACTTCCGCGTCCTTGTCTTCCACGTAGCAAAGGTCCAGCAGGGCTTCCCCTTCCAGCATGCCTACGGACACGGCGGAAACGAGCCTCTTGAGGGGGGATTCCGCCAGCTTGCCTGCAGCCACCAGCTTGTTCACGGCAATCGCCAAAGCCACGGAAGCCCCGGTGATGGAAGCGGTCCGCGTTCCGCCGTCAGCCTGGAGAACATCGCAGTCCACCCAGATGGTGCGCGCGCCGATCTTGCCCAGGTCCACGGCGGCCCGGAGGGAACGGCCAATCAGACGCTGAATCTCGCTGGAACGTCCGTCCAGCTTGCCCGCCGTGATGTCGCGGCGCTTGCGGTCCAGTGTGGAATAAGGGAGCATGGAATACTCCGCCGTCAGCCAGCCGCCCTCCACGCGCTGCACCTTCATCCAGCGCGGCACATCCTCTTCAATCGTGACGGCGCAAATCACCTTCGTCCGTCCGAAAGTCACCAGCACGGAGGCCGTGGCGTTCGGAGCAATGCCCGTTTCAAAGCTGATCGGGCGCAACTGGTCCACAAGTCGTTTATCCTGACGTTCCATGCGGGGAATCATGACGGATGCGGAGCTTTTTTTCAAATGGAAAGATGGATTTCCTCCGCCGAACCGGTAATATTTCTCCCATGAAACTTCCCGCCACCCGCGTAGCCGTCCTTGATGCAGTAGCCCTTTCTCGCCAGATGATGGAACATATGCCCAGGCTTTCCTCCTGGGCGGAGCGCCAGCGCGTTTCCTCCTTCCCTCCGGCCTTTCCGGCGGTCACCTGCACGGTGCAGAGCTCCTACATCACCGGGCTCTCCCCGGAGGAGCACGCCATTCCCGGCAACGGCTGGTACAACAGGAACATGAGCGAGGTTCAGTTCTGGAAGCAATCCAACAAACTGGTACAGGGGCCGCGCGTCTGGGAGAAGCTGAAAAACCTGTACGGTCCCTCCTTCACCTGCGCCAAGCTCTTCTGGTGGTACAACATGTACTCCACCGCGGACTGGAGCATCACGCCGCGCCCCATGTACCCGGCGGACGGCCGCAAAATCTTTGACATCTATACACAGCCCATGGACCTGCGGGAAATCATCAAGCGGGACCTGGGTGAATTCCCCTTCCCCACGTTCTGGGGCCCCATGGCCGGCATCGGCGCCACGCAATGGATTGCGGACTCCGTCCGGTGGATTGAGCAAAAATACCGCCCCAATCTCAACCTGGTCTATCTGCCCTACCTGGACTACGACCTCCAGAAATTTGGTCCCTCCTCCGGGGAGGCGGCCAAGGCGGCCCGGGCCATGGACAATCTTCTCTGCGATCTGATCGACTTCCTGGAACGGGAGGGAGTCACGCCGATTGTCGTGAGCGAATACGGCATTTCCGACGTCTCGCGCACGGTAGCCCTGAACCGCCTCTTCCGGAAACGCGGCTGGATCACTGTCAAACCGGAACTGGGAACGGAAATGCTGGACGGGGGAGCCTCCAGAGCCTTTGCCGTAGCCGACCACCAAGTGGCCCAGATTTACGTCAACGATCCCTCCGTCCGGGAAGAAGTAAAAGCCCTGCTCTCCGCTACCCCCGGCGTGGAGGAAATCCGGGAGACGGACTTTTCCGGTCTGAACCCTGCCGCCTGCGAGCGTCTGCCGGACTTCACCGCCGTGGCGGCCCCGGACACATGGTTTACCTACTACTACTGGACGGACGACGCCAAGGCCCCGGACTTCGCCCGCTGCGTAGACATCCACCGCAAGCCCGGCTATGACCCTGCGGAAATGTTCTTTGACCCGGCCCTTGCCTTCCCCATGCTGCATGCCGCCTCCTTTCTGCTGAAAAAAAAGCTGGGCTTCCGCGCCCTGATGAAAGTCATCCCCCTCAACGGAGACCAGGTGAAAGGCTCCCACGGCAGGGACCGGGTGCCCGCAAACCAGCAGCCCGTATTCATCGGCCCTGCATCCCTGCCGGAAATCCGTTCCGCGCAGGATGTGCATGAGGCCATCCTCTCCGTCTTTGCGGAAAGCTGAATCCGCGAGCGGCCCCGTCAGCGGGCGTCCGGCCTGGGATCGTACTCCAGACCAGGAACCTCCCGGTAATGGGTGCCGTCCCACAGGACGGGAATGCAGCAGAAAAACCAGCTTCTCTGCCCGTTGTCCCCCTTCCAGTGGCCGAACACGCTGCGTACCAGCACACGGTTCAACCCCTTGCGGAGCTTTACTTTCACGGGAGGGCGGAAAAAATATCCTTCCCAGGTCAGGGGAGCCTCCTCAATGCGCCCCTTGCCCCAATCCGTCCAGGGCAGGCTCTTGAACGGCCACTTGGGCGGATTCACGCGCTTTCCGTTCAGCCACACGTCCCCGCCGGAAAAATCCCAGCTCCCCTGCTCCGGAGCGCGCGCGCTGCGGTACCCTCCTGAATGCCCCCACATGCCATTCAGGCCAACCATCAGCCACACTTCCTGATCCTTCGGGCTACGGATGGAAGTCAGCGCGTAACAAGTCCCGCCTCCCTTCCCCACATCCTCTGACATCAGCGTGGGCCAGTGGGCCAGCCGGTACTGGTTCCGGTGCATATTGAACATCGCAAAAAGGTGCCTGATATGCACGGCCCCGCCGTAAACGGGCGTGCTCTTCCATTCCAGCGTGCTGTCCCCGTCCCGGTAGGAGGGGGCAATCTTCCGTTCCGGCTCAAAGGACGTATCATTCTTCCCCCGGTGGTCAAACGGGCCTACCAGGCTCCAGGCCATATCCGCCTGTTTTACGTACGCAAAGGGAACGCCCCGGAAAAACCTGTCACGGTGGGAGACAAGACGACGTTCAAACTCCCGGAACTCCGCCCATCCGGCCGTTCCTTTGGGGGGAAGCTGAGCCATGTAATCCTTCCTCTTGGTGGCGCCTCCGCGCCAGACGCGTTCCGCAAACGTCAACACGCAGGGGTAAAGAGGATACTGTTCCAGCACCCTCTTCTCACTGCTCAGATTCCCGTCACACCACACAGGCAGGATAGCGCCCAACGCCTTTTCATCCCCTCGGGGAACTTCGCACGGCTGCTGGAAAAACACCTGGTATACGCCGGACTGGGAATCCGCCCAGTCAATGTAAAAGCCATTGCTGTCAATTCGCTTCATTCCTTTGTCCATTCGGGCTCCAGCCTCGCTCTCTCCCCAGCACATCAGCACGGAATCCTTGTCGTGAGGACCGCCCGGCGACCATACAACCACCTCCTTCCCCTTCCCTCGGAGATACTCTGCCATGCGCGGAATAAAATCCTTCATGGTAATATGCACCTCGTCGGACCCCATATGGAAATACCTCCCGGGAAAAAGGGGAACAACCTCGTCCAGCACCTCCTTCAATATGGAAACGCCTTTCTCCGTCTGCATGCCGGTCTTCATGGCCTTGGCGAACGGCTGGCTGTGCCCCGGCATGTCGATCTCCGGAATCACCTGGATATTCAGCCCGGCGCAATAATCCACCAGCTCCTTCAACTGCTCCTGCGTATAAAACTTGCCCGGCAGCCGTGACTTCCAGTGAAAGGCGCGGTCCGTCAAAGCCGGAAACTTCTTCACTTCCAGCCTCCACGCGGGATCATCCGTCAAATGCAGATGGAGCGTATTAATCTTGTAGCGGGAAACCCGGCGCATCAGCTCCTTGATAAACGCGGGAGACATATAATAACGCCCCACGTCCAGCATCATGCCCCGCAGGGCGAAGGCGGGTTCGTCGCTGATCTGCACGGAGGGCATGAAAAAACCTCCCTTTCCTTTGGAAACCAGCTGCCTCAGCGTTTGCAGGGCATTAAAAAAACCGCCAAAGCTCCCTGCTCTGACAGTTGCCTTTTCCGGTGCGACGGACAGGATATATGCTTCCCCCTCAATTCCGGCGTCCAGGCTCAACTCCCATGTCAGGGAACCTTCCTCAAAAACATCCTTGCTCACGGAAGCCGGAATGCCGAACATCCCGAATACATCCTTCATTTCCCTCACCAGGTCATCCCTGCGGGGAACATCCCGGTCTAAATGCACATGAACGCTTTTAAAACGCACCCCGCCCTTACCCCTGACGACTTTGGAAGGATAAGGAATCAACGCAGGGGAGGAAAACTCCGGCACAGGCGCGGTCACGACCTCCCCGCCCATCAACCCCCACGGGGAACAAACCAGCAGGGCGGCAAAAAACCGTACAGGAATGCTGAAAACTCTGAACAAAAACATCTCCTTATATACGGCATCCTGTCTCAACTCTTGTCAAAACAGGCCTTGTGGAGTAAAAAATACCCCTTTCTTCTGGTCTTTTAACACTGCATGCCGGATACTCCACGCTGCATTTCAACGCTTGAAACGGACGGAAAGGAAAGAGCATTCCCTCCATCCCGTAAAACCGCAGCCATGCCTAGCGCAAACGTTCCAGAAGGGCGTCAATATCCATGAAATCCTGCCCGTGGATCAGTTCCCCGAGAATGGGCGCGTCGGAAAACTCCTCCACCATGCTCCTGTTCGTAACGCAAGCGGTATCCCACTCATCCTTCACGTTATTAAACACAATACCCAGGCATTCCAGACCGCGCGCCTTGATCGCATTCAGCGTCAGCAGAGCATGATTGATGGCTCCCAGCTTGTTGCCGATCACCAGAAGAATGGGAAGATGGAAATCCGCAGCCATGTCGCTGAAATTCCGGCCTGCCGCGATCGGCACCTCCCAGCCGCCCACGCCTTCCACCAGCACACACTCATGCGCGGCGGCCAAAGCCTCATAAGCGCGGCGGATAGCGTCTTCATCCACCTGTGTATTCTCCAGCTTGGCAGCCACATAGGGGCAGGTGGCATTCTTCAAAAACACGGGATTCAACTCATCCAGCGTCAGGCCTTCCGGCCCTGCCTCCCGCAGAAGCCGGGCATCCTGCCTGTCTCCGCAGGCCACGGGCTTGAATCCTGCGGCGTTCACGCCCCGTTCTCTCAGGGCCTTCACAATCAGGCAGCTTACATAAGTTTTGCCTATCTCCGTATCAGTTCCGGTAACGATAAAATTCCTCATGACGGTAAGCTTCAGGGATGGGATCTTCTGATCTCCTCCAGTTGCGCGCGGGACGGTGCGGCATCATTAGTAGTCACCCAATGGTTGATGAAAGACCAGATGATGACGGCCAACACCAGGCAGAACAACTTGGCAGGCCAGTTAAGCAATAGCAGTTTTTTCATTGGAAGGAGAAATATTCAGAAGCTCTTCAAGACGGGCCTTCAACTGTTCCGGAGTCAGGTTGCGCTCCAGCTTGCCGCCCACGGCCAGGGCAATGGCTCCCGTTTCTTCGGAAACCACCACCACCACACAATCGCTTTCCTCAGACATGCCTACGCCGGCACGGTGCCGCAGCCCCAGGGTACGGTCGCTCATCTCCTTCTGGGAAACAGGGAACACGCAGGCGGCAGCAGAAATCCGGTCGCCGGAAATAACCACTCCTCCATCGTGAAGAGCGGTTTTCGTATGAAAAATAGTCAGGGCCAGTTCCGGGGAAAAAATGGCGTCCAGCTTCACGCCGGAATCTTCAATGGGCTTCATGCTGATACTCCGCTCAAAGGCGAACAGGGCGCCGAACCGCTGATTGGAAAGCTTGCTCACTGCCTTGCAGAAATTGTCCAGGAAGTCCACCCTCTGAAGCTTGGCGAAGGAGGAGAAAAACGGATGGCTACCCAGCTTCGCCAGCCCTACGCGCAATTCCGGCTGGAAAATCACCACCAGCGCCAGCGCCAGGCCCGGAGCGAAAATGCGCGTCAGGATCCATGAAATGACGTTCAACTGGAAGAAAAAGGCCAGTACCACCAGGGCCAGGAAACAGGCGAACAGCCCTACCATAATGCGGGCGCCGCGCGTCGCATGGAAGGCACGGTAAATCTGATACAGGAACACCCACAGGATGAAAATTTCAACGATCGCCCTGAGCGCATCCTTGATCACAATCCAGTCCCACATGGGCACAAGCTACACAACAACCCAGATGATTGCAACACCGATCCTTTCCTTCCCTGTTGCTACGCAAAATGAAAACTGCTATAAGCGCACCATGAAATTCCGGATATTTCCCTCTCTGCTATCCGCTGCGCTCATCCTCTCCATCTCCACGGGTTGCATCATCTCCCACTGCACCACGCCCGGGGACGAAACGGCACCAGCCTCCACCGTGCGGCCCGGACTGGAAAGAGAACTGAAAAAAGACGTCCGTTCCCTGGCGAAAACCTGCCATCCCCGTCCGGCCGGCTATGAAAAAAACCAGGCCAAAGCCGTAGAATACATTGCCCGTTCCCTGGCGGACTCCGGAGCCAAAGTCACCTATCAGCCTTTCTCCGCGGACAAGCGTACCTTCGTCAACGTCAGTGCCGTCTTCCCCGGAAAATCAGCCAAAAGAGTCATCGTAGGAGCACACTATGATACCTGCGGGGACACGCCCGGGGCGGACGACAATGCCAGCGGCGTGGCCGGGCTGCTGGCCCTGGGGCGCATGCTTAAAGGCATATCCCCCCAATACACCATTGAGCTCATCGCCTACGCCAACGAGGAACCCCCGTACTTTGCCACGGAACACATGGGAAGCGCGCAGCACGCCCGGAAGCTTTACACGGAACAAATAGGCGTCAAAGCCATGATCTGCCTGGAAATGATCGGCTACTTCTCCGACAAGGAAAACAGCCAGACCTATCCGGGGCCCGGCATGGGGACGCTGTATCCGGACAAGGGAAACTTCATCGCCATCGTAGGCAACTGGAACAGCGTCAGGCTGGGCCGCGACATCCAGAAAAGCATGCGTCCCTTCCTTCCCACCGTCCGACTCAACCTGCCGCAGATCAAGGGCATGTGCATGGACTTTTCCGACCACCGCAACTTCTGGGCTAAAGACATGCCTGCCGTGATGATCACGGACACGTCCTTCTTCCGCAACCCGAACTACCACCAGCCCGGAGACCTTCCGGAAACGCTGGACTACCGCCGCATGGCCCAAGTGGTCTGCGGCGTCCACCAGGCCGTTCTGCATCTGGCGGCGGAAGAAAAATAAAGTCCCCCGCGCCGTGCTCGGCGTCAAACGGCCTGGCCGTCCATAATCGTGATGATGCGGTCGCCCCGCCGGGCCAGGTGTTCGTCATGAGTCACGATCACCAGTGTCTTGCGGGACTCGTCCGCCAGACCGAACAAAAGATCAAGAACTTCCGCGCCATTCTTCCTGTCCAGATTCCCGGTAGGTTCATCCGCAAAAATGATGGGGGCGTCATTCGCGAGCGCACGTGCAATGGCTACACGCTGTTGTTCTCCGCCGCTCAATTCGCCCGGCAGATGGTTCAGGCGGTGGGACAGGCCCACACGGTCCATCAGTTCCGTGACATACTCCATGCGCGGCCTTTTACCGATGGAGGAAGCCAGGCAGGCGTTTTCCAGGGCCGTCAATTCCGGCATGAGCAAATAGTTCTGGAAAATGAACCCCATGTTCCTGTTGCGGAAAATGGAGCGCCCCGTGGCAGACAGGGAGTAAATATCCGTGCCGTTGATCGTCACTTTGCCCTCCTGGGGTGTTTCCAGACCGGCGAGTGTATACATCAGCGTCGTCTTCCCGGCGCCGCTGGGACCGCACAGGAACACCTTTTCCCCGGCGGCAATGTGCAGGTTCACCCCGTGCAGAATCTCAATGGACTTCTTGCCGATGGAATAGCTGCGGTGGAGGTTGGCGGCGGTAATCACGGAATTCAGTATAACGAAATGGCGGCCGGATTAAAGTTCTATATTGTCGATAAGACGCACGTCGCCAAAATAGACAGCGGCAGCCATCAGGGCCGGCTCCCGGTTTTCCTCCAGGGGCTGCATGGTCTCCGCGTCCACAATCTCCAGGTAGTCGATCCGCGTGCCGGGAACGGCTTCAATCACCGCGGCGGCATGATCCTTCACTTCCCGGACTCCCGTCCCGTCCCTGAACTCGTCCCTGGCCTGAAGCATGGCCTTCCGTATCACGACGGCCTGTTCCTTCTGCTCCGGAGACAGCCGGGCGTTCCGGGAAGAATAGGCAAGGCCGTTCTCATGACGTACGATCTCCGCGCCGTGGATGCGCACCGGAATATCCAGGTCGCGCACCATGCGGCGGATAATTGCCAGCTGCTGGTAATCCTTCTTCCCGAAAATGGCATCCGTAGGCTGCACCAGGTTGAAAAGTTTGGCCAAAACCGTGCAAACTCCGGAAAAATGTCCCGGCCGTGATGCCCCGCACAGCGTAGTGGACAAAAAACCTTCCTCCACGCTGATGCTGCGTTCTCCAGCATACATCTCTTCCGGAGCCGGGGAAAACACGTAATCCACTCCGGCGGCTTCGCACAACTCCAGGTCCTTCTCCGGAGTGCGGGGGTAGGTCAGCAAGTCGGAAGTGTTATTGAACTGGATGGGGTTGACGAAAATGCTGGCTACCACCACGCCGTCCTCCCCGGCCAGCTTCCTGGCCTGCTCCAGCAGGGAACGGTGGCCGCTGTGGAGAGCCCCCATCGTGGGAACGAGAACAACGGGATCATTCTGCCGGCGGTGTTTGGACAGGGCTCCCTTCAACTGAGCCTTGGTCGAAAAAGTTTGCATGCGCATAAAGTGGCCTCATGATGACAAAAGTTCAATCCTGAAATATGGCTAGAAGATTGACGCATGCCATTCCACATGTAAACTGGCAAAGTCAGAAGACGCTAAAAATTATGAGATTCTTCAAAACAGCATTATGTGTATCCGCTGCAATGGCATTCAGCGCCACTGCCAACGCCGAACTGAAAGTAGCTACAGTGGACGTGCAGAAACTCTTTGCCGACTACTACAAAACGCATGAAGCCCAGGCGGAAGTGGACAAGGCGGCGCAGGCGGTCCAGCAGGATAACAACACCCGTGCGGAAAGCATCAAGAAGATGGAAGCCGATTTCACCGAAATGGTCAAAAAGCTCCAGGACCCTTCCCTGAATGAAAAGGACAAAAAAGACCTGGAACAGAAAGCCCAGATCACGCGCCAGCAGGCGATTGCCCTGGAACAGGAACGCCGCACTTTTGTGGAGCGCCAGCTCAAATCCCTTCAGGAACAAATGAAACTGCGTTCCACCAACATCATGGGTGAAATCACCAAGGTTGCGGAAGGCATCGCCACCAAGAGCAACTATGACCTTGTTCTGGACAAGAGCGCCCAGGCTCTCCGTTCCAACAACGTCTTCGTTTACACCAAGCCCAGCATGGACATCACCCCCACCGTGATGAAGGAACTCAACAAGGATGCGCCCGCGGGCTTTGATCCTACCAAGAAAAAGACACCGGCCGTTCCCGCCGCGCCTGCGGCTCCGGCCAAGTAACCCTTGACATTGCCCCCGGGAAGGCGGAATCATATCCGCATGAAGCTTTCACTTGAAGCCGTGGCCGCCCTCACCGGGGGAACAATCCTCTCCGGCGATCCCGAACTGAATGTGTTCGGGGTCGCTTCTCTTCTCGACGCCACCCCGGAGGAAGCCTCCTTCCTGGGCAACGAGAAATACTTTGAAGACTTTCTGCATACTTCCGCGGGAATTGTCCTGGTGCCTCCGGGACTGCCCAAATATCCTGAAAACGTCGCATTTGTGGAAGTAGCCAATCCTTCCATGGCCTTCAACGCCCTGGTCAAATACTTCAAGGCTTCATCCTATAAATTCGTGCCCGGCATCCATCCCTCGGCCGTCATCGACCCTTCAGCGAAAATCAATCCGGACAAGGTCCGCGTGGGGGCTTACACCTGCATCGGCGCACACTGCGAAATCGGCGACGGCACGGACATAGGCAACGGATGTCAGATCGGTGACGGTGTCACGATGGGGGAAAACTGCCGCTTGCACGCCAATGTCACCATCCGCGAACGCTGCAAGCTCGGCAGTCGCGTCACCATCCAGCCTGGCGCCGTCATCGGTTCCGACGGCTTCGGCTTCCTGATGGGAGATAATGGCCGCTATGTGGGCATCGACCAGGTAGGCATTGTGGAACTGGAGGACGATGTGGACATAGGAGCCAACACAACGATTGACCGCGCCCGGTTCGGCCGCACCATCATCGGGGAAGGGACTAAAATAGACAATCTCGTCCAGATCGGACACAACGTCGTGGTGGGCAAGCATTGCATCATTGTCGCACTGTCCGGAATTGCCGGCAGCACGCATGTGGGGGACTACGTCACCATCGCAGCCCAGGTAGGCATTGCCGGCCATCTCAAGGTTGGTTCCAGATCCACGCTGGCGGCACAAACGGGTGTTACGGCGAACATTCCGGAAAACGCTGCCTACTGGGGTACTCCCGCCTCCCCCTTCAAGGACGCTTGCCGCCAATTTGCGGCCCTCAGGAAGCTCCCGGCCCTCGTCAAGGAAGTCCATTCCCTCAAAAGGAAACTGGACTCATCCGGAAACTAGCAGGGAACAGGACAGCCCGGGGACGGAGCCTCAGAAAAACGTCTCTGAAAACAACACTTCAGGCCTGGCCCGTTCCCCAGCGGCGGTGAAGAAACCGTTCCAAGGGAGAAAACAGAATCTTGTCCGACAGGAGTCCTATCACCACAATCACGAACATAATGCCCACTACCTGATCCATCGCGTTCAGCTCACGCCCATAATGCAGAAGCTGACCCAGGCCGAATCCGGTCAGAATGGGCACGAAAATTTCCGCAGCCATCAGGGAACGCCACGCAAAGGCCCAGCCCTGCTTCATGCCGCTCACCACAAACGGGGCGGAAGCGGGCAAGGTGACGTGGATCAGGCAGTAAATGGGCCCGGCGCCCATCGTGCGGGCGGCCCTGGCATAAATGGGCGGCACGTTCCGCATGCCGTTGGCCGTAGCCAGGATGACGGACCACAGGGTTCCCATAATCACCACAAACAGCATGGCGGACTCCGTCTGCCCGAACCACAGGGTAGCCAGAGGAACCCAGCATACGCTGGGCAGAGCCTGAAACCCCAGGGAAACCAGACCCAGCGTATTCTGCATCAACTGGAATCGGGAACACAGCATGCCGAGGGGAATCCCCATCACCAGGCCAATGCCGTACCCCAGTCCCAGCCGCTTCACCGTAATCCAGGAAGCTTCTTCCAGAGCTCCGTCCGCAAAGGACGAGCGCAGATATTCCCACACCTCCAGCGGAGAGGGAAACAAATAAGGTTTCCAAACCTGCTCGTCACTCAAATACTGCCATACCCAGATGACGACAATGAAAAACACGAGAGAACATGCGTGGGCTCCCCATTTTGACCATCTGTTCCTGTTCATTTCGCAGCTCCTTTCAAATCACGGGTGATGCGGGACGACAGCAAGGCCAGATCCTGGCTGTTGATATCCCTGGGATGAGGCAGATCCACGGAATACTCCTCGCAGATTCGTCCCGGATGCGGAGTGAACAAAATCACGCGGTCTCCCAGGCACACGGCTTCCCGCATATTGTGGGTAACAAAAATGATCGTCATGCCCCACCTGAGGTGAATATCCTGAATATCCTGATAAAGCTGTTCCCGGGTCATGGCGTCCAACGCGCCGAACGGTTCGTCCATCAGCAAAATGCGTGGATTCGTCGCCAGAGCACGGGCCAGGGCCACGCGCTGCTTCATTCCCCCGGAAAGCTCGTGAATGTGGGCGTGCATGCAATCCTGGAGCCCCACCAGCTCCAGATTCTTCTCTGCAATGGCCATGCGCGCGCCGCGCGTCAAACCGGGCACCAGCTTCAGGCCGAACATCACATTCCCCAGCACGTCCAGCCACGGAAACAGGGCGGACTCCTGAAACATCACAGTACGGTCCCGGCCCGGCCCGCTCACGGGAACACCGTCCAGTTCCACCGTGCCGGAAGAGGGGAACTCAAGCCCGGCGATAATATTCAGCAAAGTAGTCTTTCCGCAGCCGCTGGGGCCTACCAGGCAAACGAACTCCCCGGCCTTGATATTCAGGTTGATGCCCTCCAGGGCCTCCACCTTCCCCCGCCGTCCTTCAAACACCTTGGACACTCCGGCGATGCGCAGCTTGCATCCGCCCGGCCCGCAATGCTCTTCTCCCATAATCATCCCTGCGTTTCCTCCTTCATGGCCAACTGTTTCTCCTCTACCGCCTCCGGTGTCACCAGGCCGGAAACGTCGGGAACCTCCTTCATGAATCCGGCATGATAGGCGTCCTGAACAAACTGCTGCAACTTGGGGATGAAAATCTTGTCCTTCATATGAATGCTCTTCCATGCCCGGGCAATCAATTCCGGTTCAACCTTGGAATGGGTAAGCTCCTCCAATTCCTTCACCACAATGGCCTGGGCCTCCTCCGGATTCTCCCGTATCCACTGGTTCAGCTCTTCATGCGCCTTCACGACGGCCTGCGCTACTTCGGGCTTCTCCTTCAAAAAATCAGCCCCGCACACCAATACCGTTGCTATGGAATCCTCCTCGTTCACCAGCACCCTTCCTTTGGCCATCATCACCAGGCGGCTCACCCAGGGCTCCACCGTCCAGACACCGTCCAGCTTCCCCTGGCGGAACAGGCTCAACTGTTCCGGATTAGGCGTAGGAAGAATCTTCACGTCTCCACCGCGCTGCGTCACGTGCAGGCCGCCTCGGGAAAACCAGGCGCGGGCGGAAACATCCTGCGTATTGCCAAGCTGGGGCGTGGCTATCACCTTGCCGCGGAAATCCTGCGGTTCCTTCAGGGAGGAATCCTCCGGCACCACCAGGGAGGCTCCTCCTTCTACAGCTCCGGCGATCATCCTGATATCCTGGCCGCGGGAGCGGACAAACGCGTTGATGGCTGGACTGGGTCCCACATACGTCAGCTCAATGGACCGGGCAAATACCGCCTCCATGGCACTGGGTCCTGCGTTGTACACATACCAGTTGATCCTGACATCTTTCCCGGTAGCCTTCTTCACGCGCTCTTCAAACCACCCGTTCCCCTGTCGGGAAAAATGATGGGCCACCAGACCCTGCACGTGGGTCACATTCGGGAAATGACCGAAATTCAATTCAATCACATTCGCATCCTCCTCCTTCCCGTCCCGGCAGGAAACGAGAGGCAGGCAGAGGGAGGCGGCCAGAAACAACAAAGGAAATCTTGAAAAAAACATGGGATATCAAAAAAATGGTTGCAGGCTCACGGCATCTTGGCCGCACCCTTTCAGGCTCCGACTAGCAGAAAAAGACATCTGCGGCAAGTTTCCGCATGTGACGACTTTTTCACAATGGACAGCCGGATTGCCGATTCTGTTGAAAAACTCCCCCATTCTGCAACCCGCAAAATCCGGTCTATTGACAAGGACGTGCGTTCCCGCTACAAAAAAGCGCTATTTGCCCCTCTATGCCGAACAAAACGCACCAGCCGCATTTCGGAGCATGGCTCAACCTGCCTCCGCCCGGGGACGGACGGGTGCGCCCCGCCGTCAAATACAGATGCACCCTTCTGCTGCTCCTTTACTGGGGTATTCTGTCTGCTGTGCCGCAGGCAGGAAACAATGTGGTGGAAGTCGGCCCCTCCTTCTCCCCCTGGATAGCGGCTCTGGAGCTTACCCCCTTCATCCTTGTTCCGGCATTCCTGTGCCTCGTCCCTCGTACGGGGTCCCAATGGAGGGCTCTGATGATTGCCGCGTATGCGGGACTGGCGCTGTGCCTGCTGCTGGACCTGTCGCTTCCTGCGGACGGTTCATGGGGAGACCTTCCCCTGACAGGGCACTATGGCACGCTTGCATGGCCCGCAGACGGCCACTGCGAATGGCTCATTACGCTGCCCCGCTTCTCCACCTTCTGGAGCCTGCTCATCTATGTATCCCTTTCCAGCGCCGGAATTTCACCCATCCTGCGTCTGCTGGCACTCGCCTGGTGGTTCCTGCTCTGCTTGGCCCCCATCAACACCGGAATAATTGGATACGCGGACCTTCTGGGCCCCATGGCCATCATCGCCGCCATCCTGGCCTGCATGCACCTGGCAAACAAAAACGGCTCCTGACAATGCTTGCCGTTTCCGATGGAAAAACTCTTCCGCAGCCCGGCAAAGGGGAACACTGCCCTCATCGTCACTTCCATGCCGAGAAGACGGGAGCGGCCATGGCACGGACGGCTCAACGTCAAAGAGCTGTTTCACACCCGGTGAAACAGCTCTTTTCCAAATTCATTCCAAGTCTGAACTACTTCCAGATCACCTCAAAAATGTTCACGGAAGTATCCTTCTTGCCGGTAAGGCCGATAGCCTTGACCGGCTTCCTGACGGACTTCAAATTCAAGGTGGTCACTTTCTTGCCCTTGCCCAGGCTGCCAACGGGAACCCAGCGGCCGTCCGCTCCGCAGGCCTGGACGGTTGCTTCCCTGCCGTCCGACAGAACAATGGCTGAATTAGCGCGGGGAGAAGTACAGGGAATCTCCACCCGTTCCGGGGACAAATCCACAGACAAAAACGTAGCCAGGTTGAAATCGCCGGCCGCACCGCTGTTGCCGTCTTTCTTGCCCTTGTTGGCAAGGTTGAGCTTGAACTCTTCCAGCGTTACCTCCTGCGGGGATGATCCGGCATTCACCAGTTTCACACCTTTCACCACACCGCCGATCTCTGCGGAGCCGTCTGCTTTCAGCGGCACTTCCGTCCAGCCCTTCCCGTCCATGGAAATAAACAATTTAGCCCACTTCATGTCCGGCGTCTTCAAATTGATGGACGCGGACTCCACAGCCGCGCCGGCAGGAATTTGAAGCCCCAGAGACTTCCTGGGGGGCAACGGATGCACCTCCATGATGCGCTTCAGGGAAATATCCGTGTCGCCTGTCTCGGCCACGGCTCCCTTGAAAGCAGGAGCGTCCGTCAGAACGGAAGGAGCGGCGGGGGCATTCACCTTGAAATCACGAATAGCCGTCCACACGTCGGGCTTGCCGCCGGGAACGCCCTGCACCGTGGCGCGGTAGCGCACAAAGCGGCCTTTTTTCCCGCTGCCCTGGTACTCCACGCGCACGCCGCTCGTTTCCGGCATCAGAGGCGACCATGACTGTCCGTCCATGGACACTTCCAGCTGCCCCTTGTTCACGGCATCCTTGTCTGAATCATTCCGGCCCATCACGATGGAAACGGTGCGTATCTCGCGGGGGACACCCAGGTCCACGCCGAAAAAGTCGCCCTTCTTCTGAACTTCCTTGCAGTAAAAATAGGACTCGGGATCGTCATCCAGCATCTTTTCAATACCGTTCTTTAGCTTGGTGGAAACATACGGCTTCACCCGCCCCACGGCCCGCCCGCTCACGCGGGAAAGCACCGGAGTGGACCCCAGGTCCAGCAACTCGCGGACGGCGGGAGCCATTACCAGTTCGGACGGCTTGACAGCCGTCTGCCACGGGGAATTCTTCTTGGTCACCTCCGTCACGTGTTTATTGATGGCCTTGCTGATCTCCTTGCTGTAGCGCTGCATCTCCGCCAGCAGGCAGGCGGCCTCCATGGCGTAATTCAATGCCGCGGAGGAATTCCCCGCCTCCGTGGCCTCCAGCATCTGCATGCTGTTCATCCCCGCCTTGCCGAGCGATTCAAACTGGATCAGCCAGGGCTCCACTTCCGCGACAAAAGCGGGATTGTTCGCCTTGGCCCGGATGATGTCCGGAGCCTGGGCCATCTTCGCAAACTCGGCTTTCAGGCGTTCAAATGCCTTGTTGTCCGCCACCTTCGCGCCGCGGCGGCACAGGTCCAGAACCTGTTCCACCACGGGAGCGATCTCCACGGACTCCTCCTTGCGGTAATTGTGCCCGCTCGGACCGCCGTCGCTATTGTGGTTGGCAAACGTCTGCATGGCGGAGGCGCAGCCGGGGAACAAAATGCGGATACTGTCCTTCCACGTCTTGTCGGAATCATACGCCTTGGCGTTCCAGGTCATGTTCGCCACGCTGAACAGGGAAATCTTGGAGGCCTCCGGCTTGTCCATCGGATTGGAGGCGAACCCCTGCATGTACGGCATCGCGTCCGCATCCACACCGTAGGTGCGCCCCAGGAACAGCGCGTGGCGGACGTAATCCGTCACCGGGAAATTCCACCAGATGAAAGCGGGCCTCTGCAAAAACTTGTTGATGCCCTTCAGGGCTGGGGTGCGGATATCGCTCACGATGCCGGACCCCGTCCACATAATGCCGATGTCCTTATCCAAATGTTCCCCCATCACCTCGTGATAACGACCGCCGTTGCCGGCATACGCCGTGGGACACACGATGAGCGGGGTTACGTCCGGCTTCTTGTGGATAAACTCCTTGTTCAAATAATTCAGGAACTCCACCTGACCTTCAGGCTTGGCCCCCTCTCCGCCGATGTCGTCAAAAAACACGGCAAAGGAGCGAAACCCCAAATCATACATCATCTCAAACTTCTTCACTGCCGCCTTCCGGTCCGCCTCTCCCCAATGGATATCCGCACCGGGGTGCACGGCCCAGACGAAATTCACCTTGTTTTCCTTCGCGATCTTCACCAGCTCTTTCAAATCCTTGGCCATGTCCGCCGGATAAGGCTCCCGCCATCTCTTGGAAAAACCGTGGAACACGTCGTCCTTCGGGCCGTAGATGTAGGTATTCATCTTGTACTTCCCGTAAAACTTGAACTGGCTGATGCGGCCTTCCTGCCCCCACGGCAGCCCGTAAAAGCCTTCAATGGTGCCGCGGAACGGAACATCCGGCCAGTCCAGCACCTCCACCTGCGGAACCGTCACGCCGGAAGGCGTCTTCTCCGCGAGCTGAAGCAGGGTCTGGGCCGCATAAAACAGGCCCTCGTCATCATACCCCGTCATCCGGATTCCCTGCGGCGTCACGCTCAGGGAATAGGCGCCCGCCTTCTGCGGAATATTCCCGGCAGGTTTCTTGCTCCCCTTGATGATGGACATCTGAACAGGCAACCCGTTCGGAGACAGCGCGAACATGCTCTTCAACGCGTTCATGGTGGGGGCATCCTTGACGCCGATCAGCTTCAGCGCGGGAACCGTTACGGAACCGCCGCTCCTGGTCATTTTCTGGGGAATGGGATACACCGGCATCCTGGCCGCTTTTTTCGCGTGACCGGATGTGGCCGCGGATGAAGTGGAGGGGGCGGAAGACTGGGCGAACAGAGGCAGGGCAAGCCCGGCCCCGAGCGCCGTAACTGCCATCATGGATCGGAAGGGAATCAAGTTCATAAGTGCAAATAAAAAGTCTGTACGGGACAAGTTCACGTAAATACGGACCAATCACCTCACTTCTAGCAGGATGCCCCTCGTATGTCAAATTACTTCATCCCGGGCTAGAAAGTTGGCTCTGCATCAGATTTGCAGAAAAAGACTTACGAAGCTTGAGAAATAAATAGCGGATATCAAATAATCTTCCAATTTTTATATATCTTTGAAATATAATAATTCATGGATTAAATTATGCTGCTGATAATTCTGTATTTGAAGAAATTCATTACTTCATTGAAATTTCTGAAAATATTCTTTCCAAAGTGTTTTCAAAGGAATTAATTCCAATTCTCCTTGCCATTCGGATCAACTAAATCAAATGCAATGTTGCGTCAGAAAGACTTGCTGCCTGTTAAAGCTCGTATAATTGCTCTTGAAGAACACGCATCCCAATCTTCCTATTGGCCCCCAGGAAGAAGTCATGGCGGTGCTAACGTGAATCTATAAGATGTTCATGTCCTTTGAGCTGTTTTGGGAAAACATGGAAAAAGCTATCAAGACTTTCAGCCGATTTTACCTCAGCCATGCACAAAGGTGCTCTGTTATGAGCATTAAACACAAGAAAAATAAAGTTGCAAAATTTTCCAAACTTATCATCAATCACCATAGCTTTGACACCATTAAATTTAACTGAAGAAAAAGTCGAGGTGAAAACTTCGCGATCAACGCGTCTGACAGCGAAGAGATAACTAAAAACTAAGCAAGTTTCCATGCTGAAACAGAGTGCAATAAGTCACTGATTTATTTCATGAATCTCCAGCTAAAACCCACAGCAGGATGAACTTCTTTTGAACGAAGAGTATAAAAAAATCGGAATTATGTAGAATAATCTTGTTGGAATGTTGCATTCTTGCTAGCGTTGATATTAGGTAGGAAAGGCAGCGAGGACGACTGATATAGGACTAAAGTAAATAGTTCCTAAAAATTTATACTTGAATCAATAATTTACAACATTTCCAAGGAGAAAAAAACAGGAAAAGACAAATAGCTAGATATTTGATATAATTTACTTGATGTTAATCATTTATAAACATTCAAAACAAATAAAGCAAAAAAATTCCATCTTCGATCAATTGTCCACTCGATATAATTGGAAGAAGTGCCCTTATTAACGCCTTTAACACTCCAATCTTTGGACTTGAATAAATTTTCGGAATCATCTACTTTTTCCACTGCCATTAGGCAATGGATCTAGTTCCTTCCTTCAAATCATTGACAAACATAATCAATCTTCTCTAATTATCCTGCTAAATACAGTTGATAATAAAGAAAAATAATGCCACAAGGTTATTCTATATAATTTTAAAAAAAATTAAATATCAAACCTGTTTGTAGCAGGTGTTGCAGCCTGATGCAAGGTTGGGCTACCCCAAGAAGTTGTTGAGGAGCGTTTAGCACAGCTTTTTTTACCAGTAAATGGACGCAGCCCCCCTTTACCCCGACATTGACGATGAGAATAGGCATCCTGACCCACCCCTTTAAAGGCAATTACGGTGGAATGCTCCAAGCATTCGCTCTCCACAAAGTCATCCGACAATTACACCATGAGCCAACACTCATCCAATATCTGAACGATTATCACCAAAGTATCATCACACACATTCGCACTACTTTAAGCCGTTCACTTGTTAAGCTATGCCGCTGTTGTAATATTCTCTCATCTTCTCTCAATCCCTCTTGGAAGCAAATCCACTTCATGGCCACAAACTTTGCTGCCACACACATTGAATCCTTTGAATATATCCCCCGCCATACCGAAAATACAAAAATTCAAGATATTGATCTATTTATCGTTGGAAGCGATCAGGTGTGGAGATGTGAATATGTCCGGCATCTAAGCACTGTACCCTTCTTCTTTCTCGACTTTGCTCCTGAAAGCCTTCGCCGCAAGAGCATTTCTTATGCCGCCTCCTTTGGCTCCGACCAATGGGAAGGAACCCTTGAAGAAACGGCTATTTGTAAAGAACTCATCCAACAATTCAAAGCCGTTTCTGTCAGGGAACACTCCGGTATCTCCCTGTGCAAAGACATCTTTGACACTCCATCCGTGCAAATGCCAGACCCAACTCTTCTACTGCACGCTGCGGACTATGAACAAATCATTCGCAAAGAGAAAACCAAAGGATTGAAACAAGCTTTCATCGCCTCTTACCTCTTGGATGAGGATAAGGAGAAATACAACTCCCTGCAACACATCGCCGGCGAATTAAATATGCCCTATCAGCATCTCATGCCGCACTCCACCTCCCGAAATCGTCGAGATCGTTTCACTAACAGTGTGGCACAATGGTTACGCTATTTTCGCGACGCTGAGTTTATCGTCACAGATTCTTTCCACGGTTGCGTCTTTTCCATTATTTTCAATAAGCCCTTCATTTGTTTGGAAAACCAAGCACGTGGCTTGGCCCGTTTCGTCTCACTCTTAGAAACTTTTGAACTTCGAGATCGTCTTCTGTCTCAAACGGAAGATTCTGCGATCACTAATTTAATCCATACTCCCATTGACTGGGCACGCGTCACCTCCATTCATGAGTCCGAACGTGCGAGAGGAATTCAATTCTTACGGGATAATCTGAAATAACGACATCATGGCTAGTGAATTAAAAGTCGGAATATGCATCAATTACATCTCCATCATCATCCGACTCTCCACCTCGTTCTTACTTACTCCATTCATCATCAATAAACTCGGAGTAGAAGAATATGGGCTATTCATGCTGAGTAATTCTGTCATTGCGTGGCTTTCTCTCACTGATTTTGGCCTGGGGGGGACCGTGAACAAATATGTTACCACCTATCGTGCCAAACAACAAGCACAGCAAGAAGCGCACTTTTTAGGACAAAGTACCATGCTTTTCTCTGTCTTGGGGATCATCTCCCTCTGTTGTGGCGGCGTTTGTTATTTTTTCTTGGCAGACATATTCCCTAAACTCAACGCAAATCAGCTGGGTACATTAGAAGTCATGTATCTGCTTACCTTAAGTAACTTTGTCTTGTCCTTTCCATTGCGTCCGCTCGGGTGTGTCCCGGGGGCCTATCAAAAATTCATTGTTCCCGGCATTTTGAATCTATCCACTTCAATCTTAAATGCAGGTCTCACCGTTCTCCTGCTTTTGATGGGATATAAAGCCATTGGGCTAACCGTCTTAAGCGTCATTCTGAGCATCATCGGTCTATTAATTGCAAATTTCTATGTCTTCCATTATCTTAAGGCAAAAATCCGTTTTGGCAAACCGGACATCCGCTTATTCAAGGAAATGTTTGCCTTTTCCATCTGGATTCTCCTCAACCAGCTCATGGACCTGTTCTATTGGAAAGCGGGTACTCCCATTCTTGCCAACACTTCAGGGACACTGGCCGTCACGATATTCACTCTAGGTATTTGCTTTTCCCAATACTTCATGACGGCAGCGACAGCTCTCTCCAGTGTTTTTTCCCCCAAACTCATGCACATGGTAGCTTTGGATGCGAGTAAAAAAGATTTGACTCACATCATGATTCGCGTCGGGCGAATCCAGCTTTTCTTACTAAGTTTTATCCTAATTTCATTTATCGGGCTAGGAGAAAACTTTCTTTCTTTATGGGTTGGAAAATCAATTGGTGATAATGTCCGGGTTGTTTGGCTGGGTGCCATTATTATTCTAATTCCCCTCCTGGTTCCCTTAACTCAGAATACCGGCCTTGCCATCTTACAAGCTCTCAACATTCATCGGGGGCGAGCCATTATTCTTTTTTATTCTTCTCTTATGTGCATCATCATTGGATATGGCTTATCATTACACTATGGAGCCATTGGGATGTTCATCGGAACTTCCATTGCTTTGGTCGTAGGACAAGTCATTATGATTAATTTCTATTATGCAAAAAAAGCCGGCTTGTTAATCCACGAATATTTTAGACAAACCTATTATCCTTTGTTCATACCCATCCTGATTCTTCTTCCATGTTGTCTAGTTACAAGAATATATTGCAATGCCAAAAACTGGCCTAGTTTTTTTATACTGGCAGGCATCTTGGGAAGTATATGCCTCATTGCCCTATGGTTCCTCTATTTGAAAAAGGAGGAAAAACAACTTGCTTTAGCTCCCCTATCCAAACTCACTTCAGTCTTTACACGCCTTTCATAATTCGGGACGGCTCTGGCAAGTCTACTGCACAAGCACGTTATAGGATACATTTTCCTTTCATGCTTCCTCTTTCCCATTCTTTGGGAGCCAACCTGACTAGGATAGTCACTTCTTTTTACCCTAATGTTTCTATTTCCTGGAATTCAACTATCAAGGCCATCCCTATAGGAAAACTTGTACCTTTTATTGACAGAAGCAAATGATAATTCCCCTCAATTCATCATCTTTAACTAATGATGTTCACTATCAGGAATTTCAACTTCTTTATTTGTCTATTTAAAGACGTGATAATCTTTTGGCCATCGTTATAAAAACGATTCACGCAAGCGAACACCCCGGTGCGAAAAGCTACTCATCATGACAAATGTGCCATGACGACGGACGCTCTTTCTTGCAAACAAGGCCGCTACCTTCTCATTCCCGCCTTCCCTCCATGCGTACTCGAGGCCATACCACGATCCATGCCGCAGGAAGAATTAATTCTCGAAGCGAAAAAAAGAAAATACGGAAGGGGAGGAAACCGGACAGGCAGCTACCCCGAAAAAGAATGCTGAAAAATAGACTCAAAAAATTTTCTTCCCTAGCTCCTGGCGGGGAAAAATCCTGAAATATCGAAATAAACGATCACTTCCTTGCCTTTTTTCGTCCTGATCGTAATCATATCATAGAACTTTTCCTCATGTTGGATGAGGCCCTGCGAGAACTCTTCATAATTCCCATATTTTTTCTTAAGCCATTTCCCTTCCGCAGAAACACTCTCCATCGAATTCTTTGCGCCGATGATCCGACGGCCTTTTCAAAGCTGGAGCCGTCTCCGCCCTGATAGGTGATGCCGGAAGCTGCCTCTTTCTTCCCGACTTTCGCGGACATGGCCGGATCTGCGGTTTCGGCAACGGTACGCAGGCCGGGAACCAGTGCAAGAAATAAAACGGATAGTAAGGTTTTCATATTCTATATAGAAAAGAAGAAGTACTCATTCCCATGTAAAGCCTTTTTAAATAAAAACATCCGCATGGCCACATCGGGAAAAGAGATACGGGAAAACATATCCACAAGCCCCTGCCGGCTTCTTCCGGCTCGGCCTTTCACCTGCGGAACCATTCCCGGCCTACAACCAGGCTTCCACCTCGTTCAAGGCCCCGACACGGACCGTGGCGCAAGTCGGGCCATTCCCGGAGGAAAACAGAAAATTCCGTCCCACGCCGGCGGAAAGGGCTGCCCGAATATCCCTCTCCCGGTCACCGACGGACACGCAGGATGCCATATCCAGCCCATACGCGGCGCGGGCCTTCAAAAAAAGGCCGGGATTCGGCTTCCGGTCGGGATGAGCATCATCCACGCTGGGGCAGTAGAACACGTCCGCAATCTCCGCTCCAGCGTCGTGAAATACATTCTTCATATAATCCGTCAGCCGTAAAAAATCTTCCTCCGTAAACATGCCGCGGCCTATGCCGGACTGGTTGGTCGCCACGATTACCAGATACCCCTTCTCCTTTGCCCGGCGGCAAAGGTCCAGAATTCCCGGCATCAGCTGGAAATCCTCAATGCGGTGCACATACCCCCCGTCCACGTTCACCACACCGTCCCGGTCCAGAAACAGCGCTTTAGCGGCCATACATCTCTTGTTCGATTAGCTCACAGACCAGATGCCCCACGGCAATGTGCATCTCCTGAATATTATTCGTGGCATCGGAAGGAACGGCAATGCAGAAATCCGCCTGCTCCTTCATGGCGCCTCCGCCCCGCCCCGTAAGGGCTACGGTCCGAATACCCATGCTCCGCGCCAATTCCATCGCCAGCACGATATTCCGGCTGTTGCCGCTGGTAGAAAGCCCCACCAGCAGATCTCCCGCACGTCCCACGCCTTCGAGTTGCCGGGCAAACACGGTATCATACCCGTAATCATTCCCGACGGCGGTCAGAATGGACGTATCCACCGTCAGGGCCAGGGCGTTCATGGCCGGACGGTTCAACTTGTAGCGTCCCACCAGCTCCGCGGCCAGGTGCTGGGAATCCGCGGCAGACCCGCCATTGCCGCAGAACATGATCTTGTTCCCGGCTCGGAGGGTGTCCGTACAGACGCGCGCCACCGTTTCAATATCCCCGGACAAAACGGCCAGCGCCCTGAAATTGTCCGCTATCCCTAAAATCTGTTCCTTGATGTAATCGCTCATTCCGGTCTCTTCTTCATTCGGTTGATAATATCGGTGGAGGAAAAGCCCTCCAGCCGGGGCAACTCAACGGCCCTGCCCCCATAGGACACCACATACTGCCCTTCCGGCCAGCGTTCCAGAGGATACCCCTCCTTGGCGATCACGTCCGGGCGCAGCTTCTCGATCAGCGGAAGCGCGGTATCCTCGTCGAAAAGAACCACGTAATCAATGAAATCCAAAGATGCCAGCAGCAGGGAACGGAGTTCCTCGTTATTGACGGGCCTGTCCTCCCCCTTCAGCCGCTTGATGGACGCATCCGTATTCAGCCCCACAAAAAGCACGTCGCAGGCCTCGCGAGCCTTCATGAACGAATGCAGGTGGCCCAGATGCAGAAGATCGAAACAGCCATTCGTAAACCCCACCACCTTCTTTTCCTTCCGGAAGCGTTCCGCCAATTCCGCAGCGGCTTCCGCCGTCAGGATATTGTTCCGGTGATGCCAGGAGGAAACCTTGCGGGCTTTCTCCTCCAGCGCTTCTTTCAACTCCCCTCCGGTCACGCTCGCCGTGCCGAACTTGCCCACCACGATTCCGGCGGCCACGTTGGACACGACCAGCGCCTCCGGCACCGTGGCGCCCGCCGCCAGGGCCGCTCCCAGGCTGGCCAGGGACGTGTCCCCGGCGCCGGATACGTCAAACACCTCGCGCGCCTCCGTGGGAATGCATACAAAATCGGCGGGATTGGAAGAAGGAATGAAAATCATCCCGTGCTCGCTCAAAGTCACGAGCAAATTCTCAATGCCAAACTCGTCAAACAGCTTCGCGGCGCCTTCCAGAGCCGCCTTCTCCCACCCCGGAGCGGAGGGATTCAAACGGACCCCCGTGGCCTCCTGAAACTCCTTCATATTCGGCTTCACCAAAGTAGCCCCGCCGTAACGGGAATAATCGGCTCCCTTGGGGTCCACAATGACGGGCTTTCCGGCCGCACGGCACCGGGCAATCACGGCGGGAGCGGTTTCCCCGTCAAACAGGCCCTTGCCATAATCAGACAAAAGGACAAGATCGGCGTCCGGCAGGCAGGCGTCCACCCGTTCCAGAAACCTCGCGGCCAATTCCGGCGCCATATTCAACTCCTGCTCCTGGTCCGCCCTCAGCAAATGATGTTTTCCCGCCACAAAACGGATCTTCACCGTCGTCTCGTAATCCCGGCACTCCACCAACTCAGGGGTGCAGCACGTATCTTCCAGAAAAGCCTTCACCTGCCGTCCGTTCGCATCGTCTCCCACCACGCTGACAAAAGTGGTCCGGCACCCCAGAGCGCACAAATTGGACACCACGTTCCCCGCGCCGCCCAGCATGCGCGTTTCCCTGTCCATCCTCATGATTGGAACGGGTGCCTCCGGAGAAATCCGGGTGACGCTGCCGTACAGAAACTTGTCCAGCATCACGTCCCCGATGCAGAGAATGCTCACCTGGGGAAATCCATCAATCAATGTATGCAGCCGGTTCATGGAGACGTTTCTTTCTACCATGCCCCGCCTGATAAGGCAAGGACAGTTGAAAACCGCCGGGAATACGGGAAAAAGGCAAAATCCCCGTCTCCCCGGGCTTCCTGCGGCATCTCCCTGCCCCCTCCGGACCGCAAAAAATGGGTCAGTCACGATAAAAATCTTGACCTCCAGGCGGGAAAGCACTACCTATTGTCTCCCGTTCCCGGACGAATAGAAAAAGGAAAATAAATCATGCGTGAAGTTACCGTAAGAAAAGGAGAACCTATCGACCGCGCTCTCAAGCGCCTCAAAACCAAGCTGGACGTCGAAGGCATTCTGGACGAAATGCGCCGCCGCCGTGCCTTTGAAACCCCAATGGACGAACGCCGCCGCAAGGCCCGTTCCGCCAGCAAGCGCAACAAGGTGAAATGGCGCTTCAACAACAAGAGCGAAGAAGCCGCCGCCGAAACCGCCGAAGCAGCTCCCGTTTCCGCTCCTGAAGCTTAAATCTCCATTGGTTCGGGAATAGAACCTCTTTCCATAAGGGCAACCCTTCTCCAAGGTTTGCCCTTTTTGCTTACCTCAGCAACATGAATCAATCCGCCCAGCTCTTCTCACGTGCACGCGCCGTCATACCGGGCGGCGTCAACTCCCCCGTCAGGGCCTTCCGCAATGTGGACGGCGATCCCTTCTTCGTCCAATCCGCCAAAGGCGCCTACATCACGGACGCGGACGGTCGCCAGCTCATCGACTACATCGGCACATGGGGCCCCGCCATTCTGGGACACGCCCCGGAATCCGTCCTGAACGCCGTACATGCCGCCGTGAACCGGGGGCTGGGCTATGGCATCCCTGCGCCGTCGGAGGTGGACATGGCGGAAATGATTGTCCGCATGGTGCCCTCCGTGGAAAAAGTGCGCATGGTCAACTCCGGTACGGAAGCCACCATGTCTGCCATCAGGCTGGCCCGCGGCTATACCGGACGCCGTAAAATCATCAAATTCATCGGCTGCTACCACGGGCATGTGGACTCCCTGCTCGTCGCGGCGGGTTCCGGCGCACTTACCTTCGGGGAACCGGACAGTGCGGGCGTTCCCCGGGAAATGACGCAGCTCACCATCACCCTGCCGTACAATGACCGGGAAGCCGTCAAAAAAGCCTTTGAATTGCATGGCCGGGACATTGCCGCCGTCATCATGGAACCCTTCCCCGCCAACGCCGGCCTCTACTTCCCTCAAAATGGTTTTCTCCACTTCCTGAGGAAAATCACCCGCCAGTATGACTCCCTGCTCATCTTCGACGAAGTCATGACAGGGTTCCGCGTTGCCCCCGGCGGCGTCCAGCAGCTTCATGGAATCATGCCGGACCTTACCTGTATGGGGAAAGTCATCGGCGGCGGACTTCCCGTAGGCGCATTCGGAGGCCGGGCTGAAATCATGGACTGCCTTTCCCCACTGGGGCCTGTGTACCAGGCCGGTACACTCTCCGGAAACCCCGTGGCCATGGCGGCAGGGCTGGCGCAGCTCCGGGAGCTTCTGGAAGGAAATGCCTATGACCGCCTGGAGCAGCTGGGGGCACGGCTGGAGGCAGGTATCCGGGAAGCCATCCGGAAACACGGCAGGAACTACACCTTCCACCGCGCAGGCTCCATGTTCTGCCTCTTCTTCACGGAAGAGAAAGTCTATGACCTGGACACCGCCCAGAAAGCCTCCAAGGCTCTCTTCAAGCCCTTCTTCTGGAACATGCTGGAACAGGGCGTCTACTTTGCCCCTTCTCCCTATGAAACGGGATTCATCTCCCTGGCCCATACGGAAGAAGACATTGACCGCACGGTGGAAGCCGTGCATGCCAGCCTCTCCAGGCTCGTCTAGCGGGCCACAACTGCCTCATTCTCCGCGGAATGCGCCGTCGCCCGACGGCCGCAGTCCATGATTTGGAGTGACAGATGTCGTCCCTTCCCTTATAAGAATGGCATGAGACAGATGGCAGGTTCTGTTCTGCTCGCGTCCGTGACGGCCCTCATGGCGGTTCCGCTGGCAAACGCGGAGGAGAGAACGATGCGACTTACAGAAGAAGAAAAACAGGAACTGAGGGAAGCGAACGGACGCTTGCTTTCCCTCACTTTCCGCTTCCTGTATGACTCCTGGCCTCTGGACATCATGTCTCCCGGAAAAATGCAGGAGGAATTCAACTCCATCCTGCAATGCTACCAAATGATGGAGCAATTCCGGGAAACAGGCAGGCTCCTTCTTCAGGCTCCCGACCGCAACACGCCCTTGCATCTCTGCATCGCCATGGGCCTGAACAAGCTGGCCGTCCGGATGATAGAAGCGGGAGCCCCAGTCAATGCCCAGACCGTTTTTCCGCATAACGGCACGAAGGAACCCGGGGATACGCCCCTCATCTGGGCATGTTCGGCGGGCATTTACCAGGACTCATCAGCCGTGGACAGGCTTCCCGTAGTCCGTGCCCTCCTCAATCACGGGGCAGACCCCGATCTCCCGGGACCGGGAGGCACTACCCCCTTCATGTGGGCCGCCGCCCTGACCAACTCCGACCCTGAACAGGAAAAAATCGCCTTGGCCCTGCTGGATGCCGGCAGCCCAGACCTCAAGCGCAGGCTAAACGCCCATACGCGCGGAGTAGGGTTCTCCAGCCTTTCCACCGCCATTTTCAAACGGCTGATCCAGGCAGGCTGCGATGTGAACGAACGTTTCTTTGCCAGCAAGCAATCTCCACTCCACTTGGTCTGCGCCAGGGAAGAACCTCCGGAACGACTGATTCCTCTCATTGAACTCCTCATCAAGGCGGGTGCGGACCCCAACCAACTGGATGTGGACGGTCTGACGCCGCTGATGGCATGCAATTCCCCGGAAATAGCCGTCCGCCTCATGAACAACGGCGCCAATCCCTCTCTCCGCAACGAAGATGGCCAGACGGCCTATGACTTCCACATGAAAAACGGGTATCGGGAAATTGCGGAAGCCATCAAGAAATGGCAGTCGGCACAGAAAAAAACTGCACAGGACCAGTAAAACACGGCATTTCGCGCTCATTCGCTCATACCGCAGAAAATGAAGCCGTAATCTCCCAAACGGAAAAGCTCCCGCGGACAACATTCAAACCGCCTGTCCTTCTTCCCTCCCGTTTACAGGGAAACATCCAAAAACAGGACAAATACCCATCCCCATGCGGACCTGGCTGTAAACAGGCAATCCTTGAAGCAACTTTCCGGAAAATTCAAATATTTCCAGAAAAATTTAAGAAAACATATAACGGCCCCATCCACAATGTCCACAATGTCCACAATGTCCACAATGTCCACAATGTCCACAATGTCCACAATGTCCACAATGTCCACAATGTCCACAATGTCCACAATGTCCATGATGCCCCGGCGGACGGCTGCTTGAACGGCCCAAAAAAAGCCGCCTCCCCGGACGGGAGACGACTTTGAAAAGGAAAAGCGGTTCTTTATTCTTCCGCTTCAATCCCTTCACCGATCATCTTGAGATCTTCCGGCATCTTGCCTGTAGCAAAATAACCTTCAATTTCTTCAAGAGAACGGCCCTTGGTTTCAGGCAGGAAGAAAGCCACCGTGATGAAGTACAGCACCGTAATGCCGCCCAGCGTAAAGAACACGCCGGAATAGCCGCAGCTTCCCACCCACGGGAGGAAGGAACCGGCAATCACCGTGGACACAAGCTGGTTGATCAGCAGAGCAATCGCCATGCCGTTGGAACGGATGCGGGCAGGCATCAGCTCGGACAAGGCCAGCCAGACACAAACGCCCGGACCCGTCGCATAAAAGGCGATGAAGATGATGAAGAAGGCAGTGACGCCCCAGCCCACCGAGGAATCCGGCTTTTCACCCAACTCCGCCTTCAGGATGGAAACGGGCTTCATGGCATAGCCGTCCTTGCCGGCTACGACCATCTTGTTGGTGGAATCCGGCACCGCCTTGATGACGGCCAGGGAGGCTTTGTCCTCTTCCTTCTTGATATCCTTGGGATCCTTCGTCAATTCGGAAAACTCCACGACGGAAAGCTGCGTGGAAGAACCCATCAGGAACTGATACCATGCGGGATTGGCTTCCGGCTGGTCGTAAGTGATGATCAGCTGCATCCTGTTGATATCCTTGTCCGCCATGCCATTCTTGGAAAGCAGATCCTTGACGAATGTGGAATCGGGCGTACGTTCCAGCTGCAGCGTACGGATGCTGTCCACTTCCTTGCCTTCTTCAAACTGCTTCTGGACGGAGGGGCTCTGCTGCGCCAGCAGGGCAGCCACGTCGGAAGTCACGTCCTTGCGGGCCTCTTCCACATTATTGAACAGGAAACCGGTGCCAAGCAGGCCCACCACAATACCGGCCGTGCCGATCTTGAGCAGGAACTTGCGGCCCTTGCGGTCCACCAGCATCATGGCGACGATGGTCATCAGGCAGTTCACCACCTTGATGGTGAAATCCGCCCAGTTGGCGGTCGTGCCTTCCAGGCCGGCCTGCTGGAATACCTTCACGGAATAGTTCAGCACGGAGTTGATACCCGTAGCCTGCGTGAATGCCAGAACAAGAACCGCCAGAATAAAGGGATATACATACTTGCGCTGAAGAAGGGACTCGCCGGAGGAACTCTGCTTCTTCAGCTCTTCCGCCTTCAGCTTCTCTTCCTCTTCAATATGAACCATTTCATCAAACACCTCCTGGGCGCGCACTTCCCCATAACTGCGGACGAGCACGGCCATGGCCTTATCCTTGCGGCCACGTCGGAACAAATAACGGGGGGATTCGCTCAAACGGAAGGAGCCGAAAAACAGGAACAGGCCGGGAATGGCGCACACCCAGAAAATGGCCTGCCAGGCAAACACCTTTGCGGAAGCCAGTTCTTCTTCGCTCACGCCGGAATCCTCCACGCCACCCACGTATTTGGCGGCAAACAGACCTATCACAGCGGCAAACACCAGGCCAACCGTCAGCAGGAACTGGAACATCCCCGTGCCCTTGCCCCGGGACTCCGCACTCAGACATTCCGCCAGATACAGCGGAACCACCACGCCGACGATACCGGCGCTGGCGCCCTGCAAAATGCGGCCCAGCAGCATGATGCCGAACACTTCCTGAGACAGGCAGATCACGGGAATACTCAGCGTAAACAGGGCGGCAGCGATCGTAATCAAAGCTTTGCGTCCCATCTTGTCGGCCAGATAACCCGCAAACAGGGAGGAAAGCACGCTGCCGAAAAGCACGGCGGCCACCACCTGGGAAAGCTGGGAGGGATTAAACCCGGCCGTCTGCTCAATGTAAGGGAGCGCAGCAGCAATGACGCCGACGTCCACACCGTAGAGAAGGCCGCCCAAACCGGCCATGATGAGGAGGTAGCGCATGTACCGCTTGGCCGCATCCGGGACGGCGGCCTTCATGTTTTCTTGGTCTGTCATGGTCGTTGCATTCTAGTAAAATGACTTTGCTCCGCAACCAAAAAGAGGCCATTTCCACAAAAAACTGGCTCCCGGCACTCTCCGTGTAATGGACAGCCCGCTTTCTCCCCCCCTGCCACAGGGCCATGGTTACGGAAAAACACGTTTTCTAAGGAGTGCCCCTCCCGGATGATCCACGGTCGCATGATTACTGTATGGCGGGAGAAGCTCCCTTCCCCAGCCGTTTTTCAATCAGGCTCACGGACAGTTCCGCGCACAGCCGCAATTCATTGTCGGCATCATGAATGAGCTCCTTGAGCGCGGCGAGAGACGGTTCCGTCCCAATTTCCCCAAGAATGCGCGCGGCGGAACGTTTCAGCACGAAATCGTCCGCCTCATTCAGTACCTGGATGACAGCGGTTTCCCCTGTGGGGCCGATGGACTTGCATTCATCCTCCCACCTCTGGGGGTCTTTCTTCCACTCACTCAAAAGCATCCCGAATGCGCTCTCCTTTTCCGGACCGCGCAGCAAAAATCTCAACAGGGAGGAAGGAACCTCGCAATCAGCCTTCTTCAACTCTTCCGTAACATAATACACCACGCGCTGGGCTTCCGCATCCTGTTCCTCCGCCCATACGACCAGGGCGGAAGCCAGGGCAGTCACATACTCGGCATCGCGCCCCCAAGGTTCCTTGAGCAATTCCACCAGCCTGGAGGAAACTTCATGGCGCAGCTTGTCGGGCTTCACGGCGGCAAGCCGCTTTGCCGCCGCAATAATGCGTCGGATATCCAGAGAGGACAGCTCCTTCAAATTCGCCAGCACGAAATACTGGTGACGTTCATCCTGAAGGGCGGCGGAAGCCGGACGAGCCTCAAACTTGTCCCGGTTCAGGATCACTTCCACAAAAGAACGTTCCTTGTCCTCCAGCGTCACCTTTCCCAGCCTGGAGACGACATCTACAAACTCCTTGAACGTAATCGGCGTGGGCGTAATGACAAACAGACCGCCTCCCGTACCCTTCCGGTCGTAAAACATCGGCTCGTCTCCGGACTGCGTCATCCGTTTCAGATAACTTTTCACCATGTCCCGGTTGGCCGCATTAACACCCACTACCCACAGACCCAGGACACCCTGGTCCTGTTTGCGGGCAATGGCGGCAAACAGGGGCCTCAGGTCCCCTTCCCCGTAATTCTGAACGGAGGCTTTCTGTATGGCATCGGAAGGCAGGGCCATGCTGTCGGCATGGTCTTGAGAAACTTCACCCTTCTGGACTTGTCCGGAACCGCTCCCGCCAAGCAGGGAAGGATGCACCTTGACAGGATAAACATAAGGCAGCGAGGCGATGCCGCCGGCAAGTAAAAGCCCCAGTACAATGAACACCGCTTTGTGCCGACGGCCTGAAAAAGCCATCAGCGTTCCGGCCAGACAGGCGAAAAACAAAGCGAAAGCCTTCTGCTGCGGCTGAAGCAGCAGGGAAAGGAAGGACGTTCCGTCCATCTCCGTAGAAGCATTGTAAAAAATCCATACGCAACCGGCTCCTATAAGCAAGGAAACGCCAAGGCACACCAGTTGAATCAGCCCCGTTTCCATCACAGCGCTCTGAAAAACAGCCCCGCGGTTCTTCCCGAAATGATCATCGGTGATCCCCTTCGCCTTGGCAAAAGGCTTTTTGGACATCAGCTTTTCCCTGTCGCAAAGAAACTCATGCCCGCACTTGCTGCAACTCACCATGGCCCCCTCCTCGGAAGATGGGACATTGATATGCTGTTTGCAATTGGGACAGTTCAGATTCACTCCCCTTTCAATATGATATTTTTGATTCTTTTGCAATACCCGTGTCGCAATCTTTTCTTCATGGTTTTCCGTGCATGAATATGAAAAAAGTTCCTTGTTAATACCATCCGCCGGGAAAACCTTGCTTCCGGACAAAAACATTGCATCTCCTTCTCAGGAAAACATAAATAATGTATTGATTTCCAACATATTATTAAAAAATCAGAAAGACGTTACAGGCACGGATAAACCCCTCCCCCGGAGGGGAAGATCTGCTGTGTTTCCGGTTTTAAAACATGAAAATACGCATTCCCAAAGAATCCTGTATAATAACTATTCAAATATTCATATCTGCAACATAAACAAAAGATAAAAAACGCCGTACCCCGCAAATGCCTCACCCCACGTCATTCCGAGTGAACACGCTTGCAGAACGGAAGGTTTGGTAGTAGAATTTTCGCCATGTCATTGCAGTCTGCCGAACGCCGAGATTTCATCCGCGATATGATTTCTGATGACCTTGCCTCCGGCAAGCATCAGGCTCCGGTAACCCGCTTCCCCCCGGAACCCAACGGTTATCTCCATATCGGACACGCCAAATCCATTTGCCTCAACTTCGGTATAGCCCAGGAATTCCCCGGCGCGCGCTGCCACCTGCGCTTTGATGACACCAACCCCAGCAAGGAAGACCAGGAATACGTGGACAGCATCCAGGAGGATATCCACTGGCTGGGATTCGGCTGGGGGGACAACCTCTTCTTCGCCAGCGACATGTTCGACTTCTTCTACGAATGTGCCGTCTCCCTCATCAACCAGGGGCTGGCCTACGTGGACGAACAAACCGTGGAGGAAATACGCGCCCAGCGCGGCAACGTAAACGTGCCCGGCCAGGAATCCCCCTACCGCAACCGCTCCGCGGAAGAAAACCTGAAGCGCTTCCAGGCCATGAAAAACGGGGAAATCCCGGAAGGAAAGGCCATTCTGCGCGCCAAAATAGACATGGCCTCCAGCAACATGAACATGCGTGACCCGGTGCTGTACCGCATCATGTTCGCGGAACACCACAACACGGGCAACAAATGGTGCATCTACCCCATGTACGACTTCGCCCATCCCCTGGAAGACGCCTACGAACACATCACGCACTCCCTCTGCACGCTGGAATTTGAAAACCACCGCCCCCTGTACGACTGGGTCATTGAACACTGCCCCGTCCCGTCCCGTCCGCGGCAGACGGAATTCGCCCGGCTCAACCTGACGTACACCGTCATGAGCAAGCGCAAGCTGCTCCAGCTTGTCCAGGAAGGGCACGTCACCGGCTGGGACGACCCCCGCATGCCCACGGTCTCCGGCATGCGCCGCCGCGGCTACACGCCGGCGGCCATCCGCAACTTCTGCCAGACCATCGGCATTACCAAATTCAACGGATTCACGGACGTGGCCCTGCTGGAATACAGCGTCAGGGAAGACCTCAACGCCAACGCCCCGCGCCGCATGGCCGTCCTCAATCCCCTCAAGCTCACCATCACTACCCTTCCGGAAGACGCGGAAGAAATGGTGGAAGTACAAAACAACCCGGAAAAACCGGAGGAAGGCTTCCGCCAGGTGCCGCTTACCAGGGAAATCTGGATTGAACGGGACGACTTCATGCTGGACCCTCCCAAAAAATACTTCCGCCTGGCCCCCGGCCGCACGGTGCGCCTGCGCGGCGGCTACTGCGTCACCTGCACCGACTACAGGCAGGACGCAGACGGCAACATCACGGAAATCTTCTGCGAGCACATTCCGGGCACTATCGGCTCCAACCCTCCGGAAGGCATCCAGTGCCGCGCCGCCATCCACTGGGTCAGCATCCGCCACGCCGTGGACGGGGAAATCCGCATCTACGACCGCCTGTTCACGGAGGAAAACCCGGACGCGGCGGAAAACGGATTCCTCTCCGTCATGAATCCCGGCTCCCTGACCGTCATCACCGGAGCCAAGCTGGAACCCGCCCTGGCCGGGGTGGAACCCGAATTCAACTGCCAGTTTGAGCGCCTGGGCTACTTTGTGGCGGACCGCAGGGACCATGTGCCCGGACAGCGCCCTGTCTTCAACCGCACGGTAGCCCTCAAGGACTCCTGGGCCAAAAAGCAAAAATAAATTCCTCTTTCATCAACCCCATACTTATGGACGATCAACTCCAATTCTGCTCCGTCGAGGAAGCCGTGGAAGAAATACGGCAGGGACGGATGATCATCGTTACGGACGACCCCGGCCGTGAAAATGAAGCGGACCTCATCATCGCCGCCGAATTCGCCGCGCCGGAAGCCATCAACTTCATGGCCACCCACGCCAGGGGCCTCATCTGCGCCCCCCTTTCTCCGGAACGGGCGGACACTCTCCAGCTCCCGCTCATGACCTCCGTCAACCGGGAAAACATGTCCACCGCCTTCACCGTCTCCGTGGATGCAGCCCATGACATCACCACCGGCATCAGCGCCGGGGAACGCTCCCTGACCATACGCACCCTGGCGGACCCGAAGGCCACCGTCAACGACTTCGTGCAGCCCGGCCACGTCTTCCCGCTCCGCGCCGTTCCCGGCGGGGTGCTCCGCCGCGCCGGCCATACGGAAGCCACCATCGACCTCGTGCGCATGGCGGGGCTCCAGCCCGCCGGAGTCTGCTGTGAAATCATGAAGGACGACGGCACCATGGCCCGTATTGGCGATCTGGGGCCCTTTCAGAAAAAATACGGTCTGAAAGCCTGCACGGTGGCCCAGCTCATTGAACACCGCCGCGCCCAGGAAAAACAAATCCGCCTGGTGGAAACCGTCAAGATGCCGACCGACTATGGAGACTTCACCTGCCACCTTTACGAATCCCATCTGGACGGAGCCCTGCATCTGGCGCTCGTCCACGGAGAAATCTCCGCGGACAAGCCCACTCTGGTCCGCGTACACAGTGAATGCCTTACGGGAGACGTCTTCGGCTCCCGCCGCTGCGACTGCGGCAGCCAGCTCCACACTGCCATGCGCCGCATCGCGCAGGAAGGCGGCGTGCTCCTCTATCTGCGACAGGAAGGCCGCGGCATCGGCCTTGCGGCAAAGCTCCAGGCCTACAAGCTCCAGGAACAGGGGCTGGACACCGTGGAAGCCAACCTCAAGCTGGGCTACCCGGACGACTTGCGGGACTACGGCATCGGCGCCCAAATCCTGCATGACCTGGGGGCGGACCAGCTCCGCCTGCTCACCAACAACCCGCGCAAAATCGTGGGGCTGGAAGGCTTCGGCCTTAAAATCACGGAGCAGGTACCCATCGTCATCCCACCCAACGAACAAAACAGCAAATACCTGGCTACCAAAAAATGCAAGCTGGGCCACACCCTGTAACCCGTCCCTCCATCATCCATGTCCACGGAACTCCCCCGCCGCCAGCGCCCTACGGGAACGCGCGCCAAAATTTGCATCGTCGCTTCGGAATACAATGAGCAATACACCCAGGCCCTGGTGGACAACTGCTCGGAAGAACTGGCCGCCGTGCTCCCGTCCGTCCGGCTGGAAGTAATTCGCGTTCCGGGCGCCTTTGAAATCCCGGTCACCATCAAATCCATCCTGTCCCGCTCCCCGGAAAAACGGCCGGACGCCGTCGTGGCGCTGGGCGTCATCCTGCGCGGCAGCACGGACCACGCGGACCTCATCGGCTCCACCATCACGCAGGCCCTGATGCAATTGGCGCTGGAATTCACCACTCCCGTCATCCATGAAGTACTGCTTCTGAATGATGAAAAACAGGCATTCGCCCGCTGCATCGCCTCCCAGCTCAACCGCGGCCGAGAAGCGGCGCGCACCGCCGCACGCATGGCGGAACTCTTCATCAACTCCCTCTCCCGGCAATAAGCCACACCTCCCGACCTATCTTCCTCCCACCGTCATGCTCTCACGCAACCAAATCAGACAAACAGCCCTTCAATACCTTTACGGCGCCTCCCAATCCCCGGAAATCACCGAAGAACAGGAAGAAGGCATCTGGGACATCCTGATGGAACCCTTCCGGGCGGACTACTGCAAGCTCCGGGCGAAAGCCGTTTCCGGCCACCTTACGCGTGACTACCCGGACAAGCTGCGCCTCTTCGTCACCCGCGCCAGGGAAACGGCGGAAAAACTGCAGCATGACCCCCTCACGCTGCCCGTCCGCGACCAGCTCCACGACCTGCTGAACAAGGAAGGGGAATTCAACGCCGCCCTGCTTCAACTGAAAAAAGCCCTGCATGACGACCCCGCCAACGACAGGAAAACCCTCTCCGCCGCATGTGACACCGTGCAGGAACTCAACACGGCCCTCATGCAAATGCGCGGCCGCCTTCTGGACTCGCTCAGAGACTTCCCGGCCTACAACAGCATCTGGTCTCCCCTCATATCCTCCTGCGGCAAACTTCAGGAAATCAACGACCGTATCAACTGCATCATCCATCAGGACGGCCGCCCCTCCCTGGCGGAAGTAAAAAAAGTGGTGGAAGCGGGCCAGGATGCGGAAGAACTCTACCGGGAAGCGAAAACACTGGGAGAAGAAACGCTGCGCCGCCGGGAAGAACTGGACTCCGTCATCAACGGCATCCTGGAAAACTACTCCCCGGAACGCGTCAGCGCCATGGATCGCGCCATCCTGCGCCTGGGTGCCTGCGAACTGCTCCATCGGAAAAACCTTCCCGCTCCCGTCGTCATTTCGGAAGCCATCCGGCTGGCGGAACGCTTCTCCTCCGCGGACTCCCCCCGGTTTGTCAACGGCGTGCTTGCCGGCATTGCCAAAACGGCGCGCCCCTCCTAACCCATATTCCCTCCAGACTCATGGCCGGATTCTTCAAAAAGCTCCTAACCAAATTCTCCCGCGGCACCCGGATAGACTGGGATGAACTGGAAGCGGACCTAGTGACCGCGGACATTGGCATCAGGCGCGCCATGAACATTGTTGACCAGCTCCGGGAAAGCAGGGGGCTGGATGCGGAAAACCTGGTGGAATCCACCCGTGAAGTCATCCGCCAGGCCTTCCCGGCCACTCCGCCCACCCTGCCGGCTCCTCCGGAGGGTTATCCTCTCGTCATCCTCGTGGTTGGCGTCAACGGCACAGGAAAAACCACCTCCGCCGCCAAACTGGGCCATCTGCTGCAAAAACAGGGCGGCAAGGTGCTTCTGGCTGCCGCGGACACCTTCCGGGCCGCCGCCGTGGAACAGCTCCAAAGCTGGGCGGAAAAGCTGAACCTGCCCCTTTACAAGGGAGCGCCCGGCCAGGACCCCGCCTCCGTTTGCTATGAAGCCCATGCCCAGGCCATCCGGGAAGGCTGCCAATACCTCATCTGCGACACCGCCGGACGGCTCCATACCCGCCACAACCTTATGGAGGAACTCTCCAAAATCCGCCGGACCCTCTCCAAGCAGGACGCCTCCGCCCCCCATTACACCATGCTGGTGGTGGACGCCACCACCGGAGCGAACGCCTTGGCACAGGCCAGGGAATTCCACAAGGCCACCCCTCTGGACGCCGTCATCATCACTAAAATGGACGGCTCCGGCAAAGGCGGCGTAGCCGTAGCCATCATGGATGAAATGCAAATCTCCCCCGCCTTCCTGGGAACAGGGGAACAGGCGGACGACTTTGAAACCTTCAACCGGGACCGCTACGTGGACTCCCTTCTCTAACGGGAACTCCCCTGCCATGAACCCGCCCCCCCTGATCACCGCGCAAACGGAGGAAAAGCTGCTGGCCTTCCTCACGGAGCGCGGCCACACCAAATTCCGCGTCCAGCAAATCATGGACTGGGTCTGGCGCAAGCGCGTCGTCTCCTTTGACGCCATGACCAACCTCTCCCCGGCGCTCAGAAGCCTGCTGGCGGAAAACTTCCGCTTCCACACGCCGGAAATTGTGGAAATCAGTGGAACCCCGGGTTCCACGCGCAAATTCCTTACCCGGATGGAAGACGGCAGTTTGGTGGAATCCGTCATCATCCCCGCCGCCGTTGCGGAGGACGGAGAAAAGGCGGACCGGACCACCCTCTGCGTCTCCTCCCAGGTGGGCTGCGCCTTCGGCTGCAAATTCTGCGCTTCCGGCCTGCTGGGGCTCAGGCGCAACCTCTCCGCGGGAGAAATCACCGGACAGATACTCTCCGCGGAATCCATTGCGGGAAAACGAGTCAACAACCTCGTCTTCATGGGAATGGGAGAACCCCTCGCTAACTTTGACAACCTGCGGGACGCTCTGGAAATCATCACCTCCCACCGCGGGCTGGAAATAGGCGCGCGCCATATCACCATCTCCACCTCCGGATTCGTGCCGGGTCTGAAAAAACTGGCCGCCTACCCCAGGCAGATACGGTTGGCCGTCTCCCTGCACGGAGCCACGGACGAGGTACGCAGCCAAATCATGCCGGTCAACAAAAAATGGCCTCTTTCCCAGCTCATCCCCGCTCTGGAGGAATGGGGAAGGGACCGGAACCAGATGCCCACGCTGGAATACATCCTCATCCGGGACGTGAACGACTCCTTGAAAGACGCGTCCCATCTCATGCAAATCGCCAAGCGCCTGCACGCCAAGGTCAACCTCATCCCGTACAACACCGTGGAAGGGCTTCCCTGGGAACGCCCCTCGGAAGAACGCTGCTGCACCTTCCGCGACGCCGTCCGCAAGGCCCGCATCCCCGTCACCATGCGGTATGAAAAGGGCCATGACATCAATGCCGCCTGCGGCCAGTTGAGGCTCAGGAAGGAACGGGAAGACAACGGCGGAACCTCCCTCTGACGAACTGAATCGTTACTAAAATTACTGCAAAATTGCAGTAATTATTTTGCCCGGAAGCCCTCGTTGTGCTATTCCTTTCCAGCCGGATGACGCCATCCGCCAGTATCATCATGGACACTACGGATACCAATAACGCCTCTGCCACTCTGGAACTTACCAAGGCTCCCCGGAAAGCTCCGGTTCTGGACGTCCGGGACATTCCCCAGGCACCGGGTCCGGAAAAAGGAGTACTGGCCCTCATGGCCATGGACCCCGCCACCTATGTGGGCCAATGCGTTACTCTGGGCATGACGGAAGACTACTTCTATCTTCCGGCCCACAAGCTGCTCTGGCGCCTCTTCCAGACCCGCTACAACAAAAACGAACCCATCGACATCGTCTCCATCACCCAGGCGCTGGAAGACATGCACCAGCTGGAAGCGGTAGGCGGGAGCGCCGGGCTGGCGGAAATCTACACCTTCACCACCACGGGAGCCTACTTTGAGCACTACCTCAACATCCTGAAGGACAAATTCATCCTGCGCTCCATCATTGACATTGCCAACCAATCCACCACGCAGGCCTTCGACAATCCCGACGATGTCGCGGAGCTTCTGGACTCCGTGGAAACACACATCTTCCAGATACGGGAACGCTACAACAGCGCCAAGGACGAACAAAGCCTGGCAAGCATCCTCAAGCAGGCCGTCACCAACTTTGAAAAATTCATCGCCAGCAAGGGTCAAATCCAGGGCTTGACCACCGGATTCGAGGAGCTGGACAAAAAAAGCAACGGCCTCAAGCCCGGGGACATGTTCATCATTGCGGCGCGTCCCTCCATGGGGAAAACCTCCTTCCTGCTCAACATCATCGAACACATCTCCCTCAACGAAAAAAAGCCCACCCTGCTCTTCTCCTGTGAAATGCCTGCCGTCCAGATCGCGGAACGCCTCCTCTTTGCCCGTTCCGGCGTGCGCCGTGCGGAAATCATCAAGCGCGGCAATCTCACCCAATTGGAAATGAAGCACTTCAAACAGGCCGTAAAAGAAGTGGGGGAATCCCAGCTCGTCATTGATGACACGGCGGCCATCTCCATCAACGAGCTCCGGGCCAAGGCTCGCCGCGTCATGCGGGACCTGGGCGCCCTGGCCGCCATCGGCGTGGACTACCTCCAGCTGATGCGCTCCCACTCCAAGCAGGCGGCCAACAGCCGCGAACGAGAAGTAGCGGAAATCTCCGCCGGCCTCAAAGCGCTTGCCAAGGAACTCAAGGTGCCCGTCATCGTTCTCGCCCAGCTCAACCGCGGCCCGGAAAGCCGCACGGGGGCCAGCCTGGGCGTTCCCCGCATCTCCGATTTGCGCGAATCCGGTTCCATTGAACAGGATGCGGACATGATCGGCCTGCTCTACCGCTCTGCCTACTATGCGGAAGACGAGGAAAAACGGCAACAGATGGCCGGCAGGGCCAACCTCCATCTGGCAAAAAACCGCAACGGCCCCACAGGCGACGTCCCGCTCCACTTTGAAGCGGAGCTCATGCGCTTCTCCACGCGGGAAGCCGACGAACACGACCAGGAAAACGAATAGAGGCCCTGCCGCCGCCCTCTCCCCGGACCATGCCACAGGCCGGAATTGCCAGCCTGCGCCTCTCCACCTCTGGCGGTGTACGTGAAATCAAAGAAAAACAGCAAATCTCACGGGCTGCGCGCACATGCGTGCAGCCCTTTTCAATATCCGCGATATTTCTTTGTGACGAAAACGTTACAGAAAAGGCTTTTCCACATTTCCATGCAAATATAGCATCTTCCCTATCTCCATTCATCCAGCTTATGAATCCCCATGCCAAATCACTCAATGAACGTCTGCGCACGCTCATCTCCCTTATCTTTGGACTGGTTATCGGTTGTGCCCTACTCTTCGGGGAAACGCGCTGGGAACATACCCCGTCGTTGAGGAAAGCCTCATGCTTATTGCCTGCTTCATGGCCGGCATCGGCGCCTTCGGACGCATCTGGTGTTCCCTCTACATCGCAGGCTATAAAAACAATGCCCTGGTGATAGAAGGGCGTACTCCATGTTCCGCAACCCGCTTTACTTCTTCAGCTTCATCGGGGGCATGGGGTGGCGTGCGCTACGGAAACCTTCCCTATCCCCCTCCTTACGGCACTGGCATTCGGTATTTTACTATCCTGCCATCATCAGAAGGGAGCAGGAACGTCTCATCTCCCTATTCGGAAACGCCTACCGAGACTACTGCCGGACGGGACCTTCCTTCATCCCCTCCCTTTCCCTGCTGAAACCGGCGCCCGCCACCTACTCAGTCAATCCGGCCACATTCACGCACAACATCTTTGATGCCCTGTGGTTCATCGGTATCTTTGAATTCATCAGCGGGCTGCATGATGCGGGAATCCTCCCCGTATGGTTCTTCATTCCGTGACCGCCTGCGGCTTCCTGGCAGCCAGCATCCCGATCAGGGCTTTCTGGGAAACCATCTGCCGGAAAGACTCCCGGTCCCTGGGATAAAACATCATCTCCGTAACCGTTCCTCCGTTCCTGAACGCCCAGGCAAACCACACGGTGCCCACGGGCTTCTCCGGCGTACCGCCGTCCGGTCCGGCAAATCCGCTGACGGCGACAGCGACATCCGCGCCGGAACGTTCCAACGCACCTTCCGCCATGGCCTTCACCACGGGTTCGCTCACCGCTCCGTGCTCTTCCAGCACCTCTGCCGGAACGCCCAGCATCTCCGTCTTCGCCCGGTCCGCATAAGTCACCCAGCCAAACTCAAACACTCCTGAAGCACCGGGAACATCCGTAATCCTCTTGGCAATCAGGCCACCCGTGCAGCTCTCCGCCGTAGCCGCTTTCAATCCGAGCCCTGCCAGATGAAGCACTACGGCCTGCTCCAGAGTAGCTCCCAGGGGCCTCAGCACATACGCTCCGGCCAGGGTCAGCAGACGCGCCTCTCCCTGCTTCAGCGCCACTTCATTGCCAACCAGCCTTACATCCACCTCTCCGATGCGGGCGCAATAAGCCACTTCCAATCCCTGCACCTGGTGCAGGGAATCGTCCACCAGATCCTGAAGATCGCTCTCTCCAATCCCCACCAGGCGGAACACGCGCAAACGGGGAATATCGCAGTCCACCATGGACTCCAGCAAGGGCATTACGGACCTCTCCACCATCGGCTTTAGCTCCGGGGGCGGTCCGGGCAGCAAAATAAACATGGGCAGGCGGTCGGTAGCGGGCATCACCAGCCCCGGAGCCGTGCCGTTGGGATTCTCCAGCACGGCGGCGCCGTCAGGCACCATGGCCTGTCTGAAATTGCACTCCGCAATGGAAATGCCCCTCCGCTTGAAATAATCCCTCAATCCCTCCGCTACATGCTCGTCACGGTGCATGTCCACGCCGCAGACATCGCATAGGGCCTCCCTGGTCACATCGTCGCTCGTCGGTCCCAAGCCCCCGCTCACAATCACGATATCCGCCCTGCGGGCACTCTCCCTCATCGCCTCGCTAATGGCATAGCCGTCGGGAACCACAGTCTCCCTCTCCACGCGGAAGCCCGCTTCAAACAGCCTGTTCCCCAGCCATGCCGCATTGGTATTCACAATGCTTCCCAGCAAAATTTCCGTACCGGTATTAATCAGCTCAACCCTCACACTCTTCATGTCTCCATTATGCGCCCGTCCCCCCCACTCTGGCATGCAACAATCCTGCCATGTACTACAAAAAACTTCATTTGAACGCTCCGTAGGATAAAGTAGGGGCACTGACATAGACCATGAGTACGCCTCCCAGGCTTCGCGCCACAAAAATCATCTGCACCATTGGACCGGCAACGGATACCTCCGACATGCTGGGCAGCCTTATCCAGGCCGGAGCCAACGTCTTCCGGCTCAACATGAGCCATTCCAAGCACGACTGGGTCCGGGAAGTCGTCTTCCGCATCCGCCGGAAGGCCGCGGAACTCCAGGCAAACGTAGCCATTCTCTTCGACCTCCAGGGACCGTCCATCCGCACTGGTGATCTTTCTGAGCCCTATAACCTGAAAGCCGGAGACATCATGGAAATCCGCCTCAGCACAGCGGAACCGGAACTGCCCTTCTCCACCACGGTCAACTATGACGGCCTTCTTCAGGACGTCCAGGCAGGCCATACCATGGTCGTGGACAATGGCGGCATTCTGATGCGCATTGAAGAAGTACGCCCGGACCGGCTCATCTGCAAGGTGCTTACGGAAGGCGTATTCGGCTCCCGCCGCCACATCAACCTGCCGGGCGTGGCCCTGCGGCTCCCGGCCCTGACGGAAAAAGACCTGAAGGACCTGAAAGTAGCCGTGGAATGTGAAACGGACTACGTCGCCATGTCCTTCGTTCGTGACGCCGCCCATATCGCGGAACTCCGGGAACATATAGACAACCTGGGAGGGCGCGCCCAGATCATCGCTAAAATTGAAGACCAGCAGGCCATCCGCCATATCGATGATATCATTCTGGCGGCGGACGTCATTATGGTGGCCCGCGGCGACCTGGGCATTGAAGTCAGCATTGAGGAACTGCCCATCATCCAGCGCCGCATCATCCGTCACTGCCACAGGCTGGGCCGCCGCTGCATCGTCGCCACGCACATGCTGGAATCCATGATCACCCAACCTACCCCCACCCGTGCGGAAGTAACGGATGTATCCAACGCCATCTTTGAACAGGCGGACGCCGTCATGCTCTCCGGAGAAACCTCCGTAGGCCACTACCCCGTACGCTGCGTGGAAGTCCTAGACTCCATCGCCCAGCGCATGGAACGCTCCGGAAACCTCAACTTTGCGGCGGCGGCTATCCTGAACGGTGACCGGCAAAAAGCCACGAAAGCGGCCATCTCCCTGGCGGACTCCGTGGAAAACGCCTGCCTCATCGTCTTCACCCGCCGCGGGCTGGCGGCCACACAGGCGGCCGTGCTCCGTCCGGAGCGGGCCCCCATCTACGCTTTCAGCAATGATCCCGTCGTCGTCCGCCAATTGGCCCTGGCCCGCGATGTCACCGCCTTTGAATCCCCCTTCCTCAAGGACCCGTCACGCATGATATCCACGGCTCTGGATCTGTTGAAGGAAAAGGGGCTGGTCGCTTCCGGGCAGCCTGTCGTCATCCAGGGGGACAGCCTTCAGGGAGAACTCCTGGCGGACTCCATCATCTTCATGCGTACCGAATGAGCCCCGAGCAGATTCAGATATCACGAGAGGCGGGGGACTATCCTCCGTCCCCATCCATTCTCGCCCTGCTGCTGGACGCTGACCCGGACGAACGCCAGGTGGCCGCCCACCTGGCGCATGGAGAACTCCATGTAGCCCGCAAAAATGGAATCCCCGTAGGGGTTGCCGTCATCTGCCAGACGGCGGCGGACACCTGGGAAATCATGAACTGCTCCGTCTCTCCGGACTGCAGGCGCCAGGGATATGGAATGGCCCTGGTCCGCCACGCTCTGGACGTGATCGGCAGCAAGGGGGCGCGGTATGCGGAACTGGGAACGTCGGATACTTCTCCCGGCCCGATGGCATTGTACCGCAGCTGCGGGTTTTACGTTACGGGCACCATTAAAAACCACTTCACGGACAACTATCCGGAACCGGTTTGGGATAACGGAGTCCAGTGCATTGACATGATCCGCATGCGGGCGGATACTCCCCATAGGGATCAGAAAGAATAAACCAGGCTGACTCCGGTCACCCAGCGGTTGCCTTTCACCAAAATTTTTCCATACGCACGGTTCACTCCATGCGCCCCTCTCCCCAGCCAGTGCAATCCCACAAAGGGCTCCACAAACACGTCCCCGAAAAGGCGGTAACTGGCCGTTACCCTGAAATATAGAGACTGCCAGCCATTGCTGCCGGACGGCCAGTAGGAGGAACTCAGCACGGCTCCGAACTTGAACCCCATGTACAAATTCTCCGTCAGCCGGGAATCGGAGCCCGTGCACATGTCAAACCACCATCCGGTAATGCCGTAAAAGGAATAGGCGGAGCTGCCCTGCACATAAAAGCCGGGAAGGATGTCCAGATCCCGGCGCAGAACAAGCGCGGCCTCGTAAGTCGTGCCGCTGTTGCCAAAGAGGCGTTCCGCAGCAAAGCCGGCAAGGCCTCCGTCATTGGCCCGTAGGGAAAACGCAGCGTACGCAGCCTTCCCCAGCTTGCGCTGAAAGCCCATATCCACCACCGTTTCATCATCAAAATCAATGGCCGGCCTCCCCAGAAACAACTCCTCCTTCAATGCAAGAATGAAGGAATAATGCTCATTCACATCACTTCGCCAATCCAGACGAAGAGGAGCCGTCTGGTTGCAGCCGGCGGGAATCAGGCCGCGGAACTCATAATTGGTGGAATACCCCGCTTTCAGTCTGCCGCTTGCCGGCCTGAGGGAAGTATCGGAAGGATGGTTCGGAATGCGGGACTCAGCCAGTGAAACGGAAAAGGAAACAGCCAGAGCCGCCACGGGGGCAAAAAGAAAGGAATAATTCATGGACAGGGAATTTCTGTGCGGTTCATTCTGAATCAAAACATCCACACTGGCAACAAACAAAAAAGTGCGGCGGATTCCTCCGCCGCACTGAAAACATGATTCAATCTCAAGCCGTCAGCTTAGAAGGAATAAACAAGGTTGGCCCCGGCTACCACGCCGAAGTTCTTGTAGGGCTTCCAGCCTTCCACGAACTGCTTGTTGGCCTTCAGAGCGCCATTGCCAGCCCAGTTGAAGCTGACAAAAGGCACCACGGTGAGGTTTTCCACGCCCACCTTGATCGGCAATTCGGCCTTCACCCACCAGGCTTGGGAGCCGTTGGCCATGAAAGCGGACTTGCTGTCAAAGTACCCTGCAGTGGCGGACATCCCGGCAGTAAGCACAATGTCCGTAGCGGGGCAGATGGTGGCCTTGTAGCCGACATACGGCTGGAACCACCATCCGGTCATTCCCTGAAAGCCGTAGCTCGTGGTAACGCCTGCGAACCAATTCTTGCACACGTCGTAGTTCAGGTTCACATAGAATTCCTGGGCTACGGAATGAGCATGACGCTTCCCGACGAAATCATTGGTGAAAACACCGCTGTAATCATACTTGGCAAAGTTGCCGAGCAGGCCGCCGTGAATCAGATTCCAACCGACGGTGGTGGACAGATTCTTCAGAAGGCCGTCCTGGTTTTTCCAGCCGAGGTTGAAATTGGTTTCATTATGGAATGCGATATCCTTTTCACCAAGCAATTCATGGCCGGAAGTCAGGGAGGTGTAGGAAGCGGCTCCGACGATGGAATTGGCGTCGTTCAGCTTGTAATTCAAATTAACACCGGCAGGGATAACGCTATCCCCTCCCACCAAGGCGTGGGATGCCACGATGCCGCGGCTGGTGTAATTGGAGGCGTAGCCGGCATAAAGATCGCCGGACCATGGGCTGACAGTCGGCACGGGCGGTACCGGTGTCGGAGCAACAACCTTGACGGGAGTTCCCGCAAAAGCGGCGCCGGCAAAGGATGCCACAACCGCCGCAACACTGATGATGTTCTTGGTTTGCATGACTATTATTTGGTTAGGGTATTAATTGTTGATTTGCTAACAAAGGTTTAAAGTATTCTTTTCCCCCTTGTTAGGTTTAGTGAAACATTTTCGTCACAAAAGTAAAGACTTTTCTCCTAAAATCACCATTACATGCTGATTATTCATCACTTAACCTAATCATCCCCATGACAAATAAAGCAATTTCCCATTTTTTCTCCAGCGAGTTTCTCCAGGGCGTGGAGGGATACAGGCATTCAGCTCCGTCCAATCTGGGATTCGTCTTCAATTTCCGGGATGGATTTACCAATACCTGGCGTCGGCAGGCAAGCAGCATGGGAATATCCGCGGTGCTGTCGCTGTAGGCGATGGAATCTTCCGGGATGCCATTCTCCGGCAGAATGCCCATGTTCCGCAAACGCTCCACCTTGACCTTCCCCTTGTTGTTTCCCAATGGAAGTTCTGGCATCAAGGGCATGCGGTCATCGAGCACCACGTCCGTTCCCAGAACGGCATCAAAACCCAGAAACCTCCCCAGGGGCTCCGCATAAAAGGATGGAGACGCGGATACCATAATGCATGCATCTCCCCTGTCCCGGTGCCTCTGGAGCCGTTCACGCAATTCGGGATAAACCCATGCATCCGCCAGCTCCGCGAATTCCCGTCCGTATTGGAGAACCGTTTCCGGGGGCAGCCTCCACAAATAACAAAGGAAGGCCCTCTTCATCCGGGTTTCATCCCATATCCCCAGAAAAAACAGCGGAAGACAGGCCAGATAAAACAGCAGCAGAAGCCGCCTCCAGGGATGCCGCTGAACCACAAAGCAGGAAAACACATACTGCGTATCCCACGGCAGGAGTGTGCCGTCCATGTCAAACAGGGCAAGCCCTCCTTTCTTCCTTCCATCCGTCATGCCACCATCCTATACTCTCAACTCTCAACTCTCAACTCTCAACTCTCAACTCTCAACTCTCAACTCTCAACTCTCAACTCTCAACTCTCAACTCTCAACTCTCAACTCCCCTGAACGCCTAAAACCCCGGCCGCCTTTCGGCACCCGGGGTTTTAAAGCAAATCCAGAAGAGACGGGATTAACGAGAATAGAATTCCACGATAAGCTGCTCGTTGACGATGGGAGCGATCTCTTCCTTGGAAGGCACGCGGGCAATTTTGCCCGTGAGCTTGTCGCGGTCGCATTCGAGCCAGTCCGGCACCACCGTGGCCTGGGTCAGGTCAAGGGAGCGGGTAACAAGCTGCTGGGAGGAGGGCTTGCCTCCTACAGCAACCACGTCTCCGGGGCGGCAGGAGAAGGAAGCAACGTTAGTTTTCTTGCCGTTCACGGTAATATGACCGTGGGAAACGAGCTGGCGGGCGCCGGCGCGGGTATTGCTGAACCCGAGACGGTACACGACGTTATCCAAACGGAGTTCAAGGAGCTGAAGCAGGATGTCGCCGGTAATGCCGCGGCGGCGGGCGGCTTCTGCATAATACTTGCGGAACTGGCCTTCAAGCACGCCGTACTGGAAGCGCAGCTTCTGCTTTTCAGCAAGCATCACGCCATAGTCGGACTTCTTTTTGCGGCCTGCACGCATCCCGTGCTGGCCGGGAGGGAAGGGGCGCTTTTCAAGAGCCTTGGTGGAACCGAAAAGGGCAACGCCGAAACGGCGGGACACTTTATCGCGGGGACCGGTATAACGAGCCATGATATATTAGATCTATAGGTAAAAAAGTTCAATTAGACGCGGCGGGCCTTCGGAGGACGGCAACCGTTGTGGGGGATGGGGGTCACATCCTTGATGGAGGTGATTTCAATACCGATCGACTGCACGGCACGTACCGCGGATTCACGACCGGAACCCGGACCTTTCACGCGCACTTCCACTTCACGCAGACCGTGGCCCATGGCCTGGCGGCAGGCGTCCTGGCATACCACCTGGCCGGCGTATGCAGTGCTCTTGCGGGACCCCTTGAAGCCCATCTTGCCGGCGGAAGACCAGCCGATCACGTTGCCGCGCTGATCCGTCACAGTCACAACGGTGTTGTTGAACGTGGAGGAAACATGAACCACGCCAGAGGAAACGTTCTTGCTGCCCTTGGCCTTCAGGATTTTGGGCTTGTCGTCATCACCGCCCAAGCCGAGTTCCGCGAAGATATCCTTGCGGGGTTCGTGCTTCTTGGTTTCTTCAGGAGCAGGTGCAGCGGCGACCGGAGCTTCAGCGGCGGGAGCGGGAGCAGGAGCGACGGCTTCCACGGGCTGTTCAGCGGTTTCGTTGGTAATTTCTTCGCTAGCCATAATAAAGCTATATAATAAGTTCAGGTTGGCGGATTACTTCTTCTTGGCCTGTGCGCCAACAGTCTTCTTCTTGCCTTTACGGGTGCGGGCATTCGTGCGGGTACGCTGACCGCGAACGGGAAGGCCGCGGCGGTGGCGCTGACCACGATAGCAGTTGATGGAGGTCAGACGCTTGAGAATGGATTGCTTTTCACGACGAAGGTCACCTTCAATCAAAATGCCGTCGGTGGTGATTACTTGAACAATCTTCGTCAGTTGTTCGTCGGTAAGCTGTCCCGTACGGATGTCGGGATTGATGCCTGCTTGTTCCAGGATTCTCTTAGAAGTCGAGTGGCCGATTCCGTAAATATACGGAAGGGAAGCCTCGATGCGCTTCTCGTTGGGTATTTCTGTACCGAAAAGGCGTGCCATAATGGATTGGATTTGCTAGCTGTTATTTTTCTCTGCCTCGCGCAGAGCTATTGCTTGGGGCAAGATGGATACCATAAATTGAGGTTTTGACAAGACCAAAACTTCATTTTTTCTATTTTTCATCTTCCGCGCCGTCGGGGCATCCCCCTGCCGCGTGCCTGTGCAGAATGCGCTCCATGGCCCATTCCGCATGCTCCGCTACCAGCGAGGACTCCCTGCAAAGTCTCTTCAGCAAACCAAAATCATCCGGTGTTCCGGCATTCCCCAGCACAATGCATCCGTTGCGTAAAAGGCCCTCCCTCCTGATTCTTTTCAACGGGGAATTCCGGAACATGGCGGTAAAACCGGCATCATCCAGGGAAAGAAGGTCCCGCAAGGAAATAGAGGCAAGCCGGAGAGGCATGCGGAAGCGTTCGTCCGCGTCCGGCAGAGGCTTTTTATTCCAGGGGCATGCGGTCACGCAGGTGTCGCACCCGTACAGGCGCGTGCCGATCAGGGGGCGGATATCCTCCGGAATGGCGCCCCGGTGTTCAATCGTCCAATAGGAAAGGCACCGGTTGGCATCCACCAGGCCATTCTCCATAATGGCCCCTGCCGGGCATGCCTCCACGCAGCGGCGGCAGCTTCCGCACGTACCGGAAGCCGGGGCGTCCGGTTCCAGCTCCAGCGTCGTCAGCAGCGTGGCAATAAAAAAACGGGAACCTCCCCTGCGGCGTACGATCAGGCCGCTGCGGCCGCGCCATCCCAGGCCGCACGCCTCCGCGTGATCCCTCTCCATGACCGGACCGGCGTCTACATACCCCTTCTGCTCCCCTCCGTAGATGGAAAGCAATTCTGAAAGATCGGCCAGCTTCTCTTCCAAAATGCCGTGATAATCCCTGCCGTGGGCGTACAGGCAGATGGAACCGCTCCCGGAAGGACGGCTCACGGAACTGTCATAATCATAGGACAGGCAGATCACGGAACGGCATCCGGGGAGTACCTCGACCGGATTCACCCGGCGTTCCGGAGAACGGGCCATCCATTCCATGCCTGCATGCCAGCCTCTCTCCAGCCAAAGAAACAACTCCTCCGCATAAAGGGCCCTCCCGGCACGGGCCACCCTGCAGTCGGAAAAGCCCAAACTCCGTGAAACGGAGGACAGAGAATCTTTAATAAGTGAGGAATCCGGATTCGGCACGCCGCCATCATGGCGAAGAGCGCTCCTGGCACCAAGAATTTTCTTCGCTCCCGCGGAAATTGGATTGCCTGAACATCCTTGCCGTCCCATAATAGACACATATGAACATCCGGATTCTGAGCGACGGCAAACAGGGCCACCTCAACCAGTCTTTGGGGCTGGCTCAGGCCCTTGTCGCCAAAGCGGGAGGCGCTGTGGAAATTGTGGAGCTGCAGGGGCTCTCCACCCTCGGCAAAATCCGCAAGGTCGTCTCCGGGAACGACAAGCCGCGGCCCGATCTGTTCATTGCCGCCGGGCACGCCACGCATCTTCCGCTCATCTGCGCACGCCAGCACTTCAAAACAAAAACCGTGCTGTGCATGAAACCCACCCTCCCCTGCTCCTTCTTCGACCTCTGCCTCATTCCGCGCCACGATCTCCGCGCGGACCGCGACTATGCGGACACCAACATCTTCCCGACCTGGGGGGCTCTTCATCCCATGAGGCCGGACTTCTCCATACCCAAGAACATCACCCTCATCCTCCTCGGCGGCCCCAGCAAGGACTTTGACTGGGATGACGAATCCCTGCTCAACCAGCTCTCGGACATCAGCATCCATACGCCCGGCGACGTCGTCCTGACCACGTCGCGCCGTACGCCGCAGGGCTTTGCGGAAAAAATCAGAAAAGCCGTGCCGGAAATCATCGTCGTTCCCGTGGAGGAAACGGGCCCCGGCTGGGTAGCCAGACATCTGGCGCACGCCTCCGGCGCATGGGTGAGCCAGGACAGCGTCTCCATGGTATATGAAGCGCTGGGCTCAGGCGCTCCCGTAGGCATCATCACCGTCCCCCGCCGCCGCAACGGCGGGAAATCCCGCATCCTGGCCGGCCTGGAAATGCTGGAACGGGACGGACTCGTCACCAGCTACCGGGAATGGAAAAAACAGGGCTTCCGCCTCACCGCCCCCGGTACTCCTCTCCTTGAGGCGGACCGCGCCGCGGACCACATCCTTTCAAGACTCTTCCCCCAGCTCACAACCTTATGAAAGTAGTGCATCTCGTCCCCTCCATGGAATCCGGAGGCGTGGAACAAGTCGTTCTGGAGCTCGGCAGGGGATTCTCCGCCCAGGGTGTGGAAAACATTGTCATTTCCGGCGGAGGACGCATGGTAGAACAGCTGGAAAAGGAAGGTTCCCGCCATATCCTGATGCCAATCGGCAAAAAAAGCCTCTCCACCTTCTTCCGCATAGGGGCGCTCCGCGCTCTTCTGCAAGCCATCAGGCCGGACATCCTCCACCTCCATTCCCGCGTGCCCGCGTGGGCCGGCTACCTGGCCTGGAAAAAACTGCCGCCGGAAGACAGGCCCGGCCTGGTCACCAGCGTGCACGGCTTTTACTCCGTCAACTGGTACTCCGCCATCATGTGCAGGGGTGAGCGGATCATCGCCGTCTCCAACTGCATCCGGGACTACATCCTCAGGCATTATCCCTCCACGCCGGAGGAACATATCAGGATCATCCCCAACGCCATTTCCCCGGAACTGCACCATTCCGGATACTCCCCGGCCCGCGAATGGCTCACGGGCTGGTACATGGCCTATCCGGAACTCAGAAACAAATTCACCCTCTGCCTGCCGGGCCGCATCACGCGCCTGAAAGGCCAGCTGGACATGATACCTATTATCCGTGACCTTCTGGCCCAGGGAATCCCGGCCCACGCCGTCATTGTAGGAGAAGTAAAAAAGGGCAAGGACGAATATAAAAATGAAATTCTCCAAGAAATTGAACAGGCCGGCCTTGCCCATGCCTTCACGTGGACTGGCCACCGCAAGGACCTCCGGGAAATCCTCTCCGCCTGTTCCGTCACGCTCTCCCTGACTCAAAGCCCGGAAGCCTTCGGAAAATCCACGCTGGAAGCCCTGGCCCTGGGAAAACCCGTAGCCGGATACGCCCATGGCGGGGTCAAGGAACAGCTGGACATCTTCCTGCCGGAGGGAAACATCCCCGTTGGAGACACCGCCGCCATGACCGCCCTGCTCGCCCGCTGGCATGCCCAGCCTCCCCCCATTCCCCGGCAAATCCCCTCCCCTTATAAAATGAGCGACATGATCCAGGCCCACCTGGACGTATACCGGGAAATCAGTCCTTCGCCATGACACCGCAGGAAACCGCCGTCACCCTGAACCTGATACCGGGACTTGGCCCTGTCAGGATCATGCGCCTGATGCGCACCTTCGCCTCTCCGGAACTTGTTCTGGAAGCCCCCGCCGCCATGCTGGCGGCCGTGCCGGGCATCGGGCCGGAACTGGCCCGGTGCATCTCCTCATGGAAAAGCATCGTCAACCCGCACCGGGAACTGGAACTGGCGGCCAGGGCGGGCGTTTCCGTAACCACTCTGTTTGACGGGAATTACCCGGAATCCCTGCGGGAACTGCCGGACGCGCCGGTGGTTCTTTATTCCCGGGGAAGCTGGACCCCAGCGGACTCGGAACGTTCCATCGCCGTGGTGGGTTCGCGCATGGCCACCCATTACGGCAGGCTCTGCGCAAAAACCATATCCCATGACCTGGCGGAAGCGGGCGTCACCGTCATCTCCGGCCTGGCGCGCGGCGTGGACACGGAAGCCCATGCAGGCGCGCTGGATGCGGGCGGGCGCACCATTGCGGTCATCGGAGCCGGCCTCAACAAACTCTACCCCCGGGAAAACAGCGGACTTGCCCGCCGCATTGCAGACGGACACGGCGCCGTGGTTTCAGAACTTCCGATGGATATGCCCCCGTCCCGCACCACCTTTCCCATGCGCAACCGCATTGTCAGCGGCTGGAGCCGCGCCACGCTCGTCGTGGAAGCCCCCGCGCATAGCGGCGCCCTCATCACGGCCCGCATGGCGGGAGAACAGGGACGGGACGTTTTTTGCGTGCCGGGACCGGTCAACAGGCATTCTTCCGACGGCTGCCATGCCCTCATCCGGGACGGAGCCATACTTGCCACCAGTGCCGCAGACATCCTGCAGGACATGAAATGGCAAGCGCCGGAAGCGGGTCTTCCCCTCTTCTCGCCGTCCCCCAGCCCCGTTCCTGCGGACACCTTCCCCATCACCCGGGAAGAAGAAGACGTCCTGTACGCCATCAGGCAGGGATTCAACACCATTGACTCCCTATGTTCCTCTCTCGGGCTGCCGGCCCACGCCGTTACGGTCCACCTGGCCAGGCTCCAAATCGCCGGCAGGGTAACCCCGGACTCCGGAGGCTATTTCTCCATCAGCTGAACCATGAAAAACCGCCCCCGATAATGGGAACCGGCCGCAGTCTCCCCCCAGCAGCACACATTTCCCGGCCGCCCGAAAAACCAATGGTGCGGACCTATTGCTTAACTTCCTTCCGCAAGGAATCAATCCAGGCGGAGATGGTTTCCGCCTGCTCCCACTTGACTGGAGAAGCAAGTTTTTTCTTGGACACAGGATCGGAAATCTCGAAAATCACTCCATACACAAACTTGATGTCGCCCGGATTCCTCTTTTTTTGAAAGCGGCCTTCCTCTTGTGCCTTGAAATCAATTTTCTCATAAGACCCCAGACACAAATTAAGAACCATCCCGTCTTCCCCCTTCAGCACACCAAGCGGTACTACTGGACAAACCGCTTCCTTACCGCGGATGATGCTCTTCACAAGCCTGGGTTCCACTTTTTTCAGAACCTCCATTTTCTTGGAAATATTATCTCTGGCAAACGCCTTTTCAAAAACGGCAAGATTGCTGTAATGGTTCTTGTCGCGGAAAGGAATACTTATCTCCATCTTTTCCTCGCCGTCCTCCAGCGTCACATCCACGCTCGCCTCCTTCTGCTCCATGGAAAGGGAAGACTTCGCCTTGTCCGTACATCTCTTGGTATCGAAACACGGTGTTTTGAGCGGAAGAACTTCGGCACACGCCATGCAGGCAGCCGCGAGAGACAGAAATAAAACAGGTACCTTCATGATGTGTAAAATTTATAATAAAAAATCACAATAACCTATCCACTGCAATGACTATTTTCTTCCCTTTCATCTTCTCTTCCCCTTGAAAACCCTTTATCCACGACGCAAAAGAAACACTATCAACCACTTCAAACACTCCAAAGAGCCCATCTAACAAATTTCCGCATATCAGGATGCCCGAGCCAGTAAACCGGAATACGTTCATTCCACCCTCATGGCAGCATTTTCCGGACCTGTCGGAATAAGAAGCGTGAAGGAAAATACATTCTTTCCTAATCAGTTAAAATAAATGAAACCATTTAAAAAATCATTAAAAAAAGTTTATTCTTGGACATACTTTGAACGATTTTTTCCGGGTCAAAGTCACACCTGCACGAGATCTATCCGGCGCATGAAGAAAATACCTTCAATACCGTCAAGGGTGGTTCTGGTTCCATAGGTAGTTAATAGAGAAAAAAGGCCGCGGACAGCCATCCCGCGGCCTTTTTTTTATCCAACTCCCTGCCCAATACTGAGTTTGGGCTTGATGAAATAAACAACTTACTGTAGCAAAAGACATGCGTTTGTTCGCCATTCTCGCAGGAATTGCCCTTTGCCTGAGCTCCACGAGCTGCCAGTCATACGGAGACTCGAACGATTACATCCCCCTGGCGACGCCTGTCCCCCCCCAGCTCTCCCAGTCCGTATCCAACGCCCTCCCGCGCCCGGCCAACTTTCCCACCCGCCCCCTTGCCATCCCGCCCAGTGCTCCGCGTACCCCGCGCTGCGCGAGTGCCTGCGTCATGGACGCTCTTACGGGAAAAGTTCTCTTCTCGCACAACGGCATGCAGCGCCGCCAGGTGGCCAGCACCCAGAAACTTGTCACGGCCATGGTCGTGCTTGACCACGGCAACCTGGACAGGAAGGTAATCATCCAGCCGTCCGATACCAAGGCGGATCCCACCAAGCTGGGCTTCCGTTCCGGGGAAGTCTACTCCCGCCGTGAACTGCTGAATGCCCTGATGATACGCAGTTTCAATGACGTGGCCCTCGCCCTGGCACGGGACACGGCGGGGTCCGTGCCCAGATTCGCCCAGATGATGAATGCCAAGGCCCGCCAAATGGGCATGTACAACTCCCGTTTCGTCAATCCCAACGGACTGCCTGCGGACCAGTACTCCACGGCCATTGACATGGCGCGCTGCGCCTATTACGTTTACCGGAACCCGGAACTGCGCAACATTATCTGCAAACGCCAATACGCCTTCACCCGCGCCAACGGCAAGACGCTTCTCCTGCGGAACACGAACAAACTGCTGGAACAGCACTCCTGGGTCACCGGCATGAAAACCGGCTATACGAATGCCGCCGGGCGCTGCCTAGTCTCTTCCGCCGGATTTAATGGACGCCACGTCATCGTGGTCGTGCTCGGTTGCCATCCATCCCGCATCTGGACAGAATCGGAAAATCTGCTCAAATGGGCCCTGAGCGGTGCGGCCTGAAGCTTCCCCGGAATTGGGGTTTGACTTTCACGGCCTGACCCGCTATCAGTCCTGCCTATGTTACAGGCAGGTATTGTAGGTCTCCCCAACGTGGGCAAATCCACCCTCTTCAACGCGGTTACCAGAACCCGCAAGGCCCAGGCGGCCAACTACCCCTTCTGCACCATTGACCCCAACGTGGGTATGGTCACCGTGCCGGACCCGCGCCTGCAAGTGCTCTCCAACATCTCCGGCTCTGAAAAAATCATCCCTACGCTCATTGAATTCGTGGACATCGCCGGACTGGTCAAGGGAGCCTCGGAAGGAGCCGGACTAGGCAACCAATTCCTGGCGAACATCCGTGAAGTGGATGCCATCGTCCAGGTGGTGCGCTGCTTTGACAATGACGACATCATCCATGAACTGGGTTCCGTGGATCCCCTGCGCGACATTGAAATCATCAACTCGGAACTTATCCTGGCGGACATAGCCACCATGGACAAGCGGCTTGCCTCCCGGGAGCGCAAGGCCCGCAGCGGCGACAAGGAAGCCAAGGCGGAAGTGGCCCTCATCACCAAGCTCCTCCCCCATCTGAACGAGGGACTCCCCTCCATCACCTTTGAAGAAAAGCTGGATGACGACGAACGCAAGCTGCTCCGCTCCTTCCAGCTCCTTTCAGACAAAAAGAGCATCTTCGCCTGCAACGTCAATGAAGACGAGCTGGCGGCCGCCATCAATGACCCGGATTCCCATCCTTACGTCTCCCAGGTAAGAAAATACGTGGCGGAACACCACAATGCGGAAGCCATCGTCATCTCCGCCAGAATTGAGGAGGAACTCATCGACGTATCGGAAGAGGAAGCCGCCGAATTCCTGGAATCTCTCGGCGTGCAGGACTCCGGCGTCTCCGACCTCATCCGCGCCGTGTACCATCTGCTGGGCTTGCGTACCTACCTGACTACAGGCGTCAAGGAAACGCGTGCCTGGACCATCCCGGACGGAGCCAAGGCCCCCCAGGCAGCGGGCGTCATCCATACGGACTTTGAGCGCGGATTCATTGCCGCGGAAGTCGTCCATTATGACGATCTCGTTACGTGCGGCAGCAAGGCCGGAGCGCGCGAACATGGAAAGCTGCGCATTGAAGGCAAGGAATACATCGTGAAGGATGGGGACGTCATCGAATTCCGCTTTAATGTCTAGCCCTGAAGTCCCCGGAATTCCATTGACTTTTCAGAACGCAAAGAGCAGATTGCTCATAACTTCACATCACCTTATGCCTGATTCCGACGTCAAATCCACACCCCTGGCAGCCAAACACATTGAACTTGGAGCCAAAATGGTTCCCTTCGCCGGCTGGAACATGCCCGTGCAGTATACCGGCATTCTGGACGAACACAAAGCGGTGCGCGAGACCTGCGGCATCTTTGACATCTCCCATATGGGCCAGTTCACGGTATCCGGCCCGAACGCGGCGGCATGGCTGAACTCCATGCTCACCAACGATATCAACAAGCTGGACATCGGCCAGGGCCAATATTCCATCATGCTTAACGAACAGGCTGGAGTCATCGACGATCTGATCCTGTACCGCATGGAACCGGAAACCTTCTTCGTGGTGGTGAACGCCTCCAAGATTGGTGAAGACTTCGCCTGGCTCTCCGCGCACAAGCCTGCGGACGTGACGCTGGAAAACCATTCCGACGAATACGTGGGCCTGGCCGTTCAGGGACCTCTTTGCGGGGCAATCTTCGCCAAAGTCATTCCCGGAGTGGAACTCCCGCCCCGCAACGGCATCGCCCGCATCACAATGGACGCCACGGACCTCATCATCTGCCGTACCGGCTACACCGGGGAAGACGGCTTCGAATTCTTCTGCCCTGCTACGGAAGGCGTCAAATGGTTTGAAGCCTTTCTGTCCGCCGGAGCCAAACCCTGCGGACTCGGCGCCCGCGACAGCCTGCGCCTGGAAATGTGTTATCCGCTGAACGGCTCCGACCTGGCGCCGGACAAAACTCCGCTGGAAGCCGGACTGGGCTTCTTCTGCGCGCTGGACACGGAATTCATCGGTTCCGGCATTCTCCGCGAACAAAAGGCCAATGGCCTCACCCGACGTCTGGCGGCCATTGAATACACGGGCAAGGGAGCGCCGCCCCGCGCCCATTACAAAGTTCATCTCCCCGGCGGCGAAGCCATTGGAGAACTCACCAGCGGCGTACTCTCGCCCTCCCTGATGACAGGCATCGCTCTGGCGTACCTTCCTGCCGCCCATGCCAAGGTCGGCACAGAGCTGGAAATAGATGTCAGGGGGAAAAAATTCCCCGCCCTTGTGGTCAAAAAACCCTTTTATAAAAAAGGCTGACACTACAACGCAAAAATAAACTGACAAATCCTGTAAATTACTACACTCTTACCTCATACAACCAAATCTTATGCACGACGTACCAGAAAACCTGCTGTATTCCAAAGATCATGAATGGATCGAAATTGACGGAGACATCGGCACCATCGGTATTTCCGACCATGCCCAGGCGGAGCTCTCCGATGTAGTCTTTGTAGACCTCCCCGAAGTAGGAGCCACGGTCGCCGCCGGGGACCCCGTGGCCGTCGTTGAATCCGTCAAGGCCGCCAGCGACGTGTACACTCCCGTCTCCGGTGAAATCCTGGAAATCAATGAGGAACTTTCCAATGATCCCTCCCTCATCAACTCCGATCCCTACGGCGCGGGCTGGCTCTACAAGATCCGCCTGGACGTTCCTACGGAAACGGAAGACATGATGAACGCAACCGACTACGAGGAATACTGCTCCTGAACAGTTCCTCCTCTTCCGCCCCGGTGATTCCGTCCCGGGGCTTTTTGCTTTAGCCCGGCCCCTTCGGACCGGACGCCACACTGCCAAACACCACATGAACACCCACACAGACTTTGCCAGCCGGCACATTGGCCCCCAGGGGGAAAAACGCCGGGAAATGCTTGGAAGCCTCGGCTATGAAACGCTTGAAGAACTCATTGCGGACATCGTCCCTGCAGACATCCGCATGAAAGCCCCTCTGGACCTTCCTGCCGCCAAATCGGAAACGGAAGCATTGGAGGAACTCCGTTCCATCCTTGGAAAAAACAAGATCCTAAAATCCTTCATTGGCCAGGGATATTACGGCACCATTACTCCGTCCGTCATCCTGCGCAACGTTCTGGAAAACCCAGGCTGGTACACGGCCTATACGCCCTATCAGCCGGAAATCGCCCAGGGACGGCTGGAAATGCTTATGAACTTCCAGACTATGGTAGCCTCCCTGACGGGGTTGCCGGTCGCCAATGCCTCCCTGCTGGATGAAGGAACGGCTGCGGCAGAAGCCGTCTCCATGTGCCGGAACACCCGCCCCAAGGCCAACACCTTCTTTGTGGCGGACACCTGCCATCCCCAAACCATCAGTGTCATCCGTACCCGTGCCGCATGGCAGGGCGTCAACATCGTAGTAGGGGACTGGACCTCTTTTGATCCTGCTTCCGTCGGAGCAGACCTTGCCGGCGTCCTGGTCCAGTATCCGGACACCCTGGGCCGCATCAATGACTACACGGACTTCTTCTCCCGCGTACATGCTGCCGGAGCCCTCTGCGTCGTGGCTGCCGACCTGATGGCGCTCACTGTCATCAGGGAACCCGGCTCCTTCGGAGCGGACATCTGCGTGGGCAACACGCAGCGCTTCGGCGTCCCGATGGGCTTCGGGGGGCCGCACGCAGCCTACATGTCCTGCACGGACACCCTGAAGCGCCGCATGCCCGGCCGTCTCATCGGCATGTCCATAGACTCCCAGGGACGGCCGGCCTACCGCCTGGCACTCCAGACGCGGGAACAGCACATTCGCCGGGACAAGGCCACTTCCAACATCTGCACCGCCCAGGTCCTTCTGGCCGTCATGGCCGCCTTCTACGCCGTGTACCACGGACAGGAAGGCCTCAAGTGCATCGGCACGGAAATCCACCGGAAAACGAAAAGCCTGTACAAAGCTCTCACGGAAGCCGGCATCTCCATAGAAAACAAAAACTTCTTCGACACCCTGCTCCTGACGGTGCCGGGCCGGGCGGACGCACTCGTCAAACAGGCTTTGGATGCGGGATACAACATCCGCAAGGTGGATGCCGACCATGTCGCCATCTCACTGGATGAAACGGCTTCCTGCACGGACGTGGCCTCCGTGGCCTCCGCCCTCACAGGTACGGAGACTTCCGCCCCGTGCTACTGTGAATCTCCGGCATGGACGCCCATCCATACGCGCAGGACCCCTTTCTGCACGGAAACGGCCTTCAACTCCTACCACTCGGAAACGGAAATGATGCGCTACATCCGCCGCCTGGAATCCCGCGACCTGGCTCTCAACGAAGCCATGATCCCGCTGGGTTCCTGCACGATGAAGCTCAATGCCGCCTCCGAAATGATCCCCATCACCTGGCCGGAAACCTGCTCCCTGCATCCCTTCGTCCCTGCAGAGCAGTCTGAAGGCATCCGGGAAATGCTCTCCATTCTGGCGAACCGTCTGGCTAAAATCACGGGTTTTGCCGCCGTCTCCCTCCAGCCCAACGCGGGCGCGGCAGGAGAATACGCAGGGCTTCTGGCCATCCGCCGCTACCAGCAGCATGCGGGAGAAGGCCACCGGAACGTCTGTCTCATCCCCACCTCCGCCCACGGCACGAACCCCGCCTCCTCCGCAATGGCCGGTCTCAAGGTAGTCCCCGTCAAATGTGACGAAGCGGGCAACATCGACATGGACGACCTGAAAACCCAGGCAGAAGCCCACCGGGACAACCTCTCCTGCATCATGGTCACCTACCCCTCCACACACGGCGTCTATGAGCAAACCATCAAGGAACTCTGCGACATCGTGCACGCCAACGGCGGCCAGGTGTACATGGACGGCGCCAACATGAATGCCCAGGTGGGCCTCACCTGCCCCGGCTGCATCGGCGCGGACGTCTGCCACCTGAACCTTCATAAAACCTTTGCCATGCCCCATGGCGGAGGCGGACCCGGCATCGGCCCCATTGGCGTGGCGGAACATCTCGTGCCCTTCCTGCCCGGCCATCTCAGCCTGGACAGTGAAGAAGGAGCCGTAGCCTCCGCAGCATGGGGAAGCGCCTCCATCGCCGCCATCTGCTGGATGTACCTCTCCATGATGGGGCCGGACGGCCTCAAGGAAGCAACGGAAGTAGCCATCCTGAGCGCCAACTACATTGCCAAAAAACTTGACGGCCTCTTCCCGGTTCTCTACTCCGGCAACAAGGGTCTGGTGGCCCATGAATGCATCCTGGACCCGCGCCAGCTCACCCATGACGCCGGCCTCACCGTGGACGATATCGCCAAGCGGCTCATGGACTACGGATTCCACGGCCCCACCATGTCCTTCCCCGTACCCGGCACCCTGATGGTGGAGCCCACCGAATCGGAACCCAAGGAGGAACTGGACCGTTTCATTGAAGCCATGGAACACATTCATGCGGAAATCACGGCCATTATCAACGGAACAGCGGACAAGGAAGACAACATCCTTAAAAATGCCCCGCACACGGCGGAAATGGTCTCTGCCGACGAATGGAAGCATCCCTATTCCCGCAGCCAGGCGGCCTATCCGGTATCCGGACTGCGCGTCCACAAATTCTGGCCGTACATTGGCCGCGTGGACAACGTGTATGGAGACCGCAACCTGATCTGCACCTGTGACACGGTGGAGGAATTCTCCAAGGCTGTGGAAGCATAAAGTAAATACACCCTTAACCGCGAAAAGCCGTCCCCTGATCCGGGACGGCTTTTTTATTCTTCTCCGGCAGAATGAATTCGATCAGGCTGCATCTCCCTTCATGGGATATCAGCCCACAAAGGAACCATCCGGGGTTCCTTCAAATTGCTCCCACGGCAGGAATAATCACTTTTTCCAACTCATGCTGTTATTGATCGCATGAAACCTGCTTTCTACAAAAAACGATTAATCTAATGAATATATTACTTCTTCCCTGTGAATCGGATTATAAATTCGAAGTCAATATAAAAAGCCAGAATTTTCTTTTTCTCATGTTCATTTCCAAGGCATTATTTATAGCCTGCCTAGAAAGGAGGACCAGTCTATTACTGCTGCTTCTCAAGTTGCTGCAGATGTTATATAAAAAATGAAATGATTGATTATAAAAGATATATGATTTTTTTACATTAAAATGGATTTATCGAATTTTCAGCGAATTTATAATCCGCTATTGGCAAATGGAGTGGCGGCTAACTCGCGCCACCATTAACCCCATATTTTAGTCTGTCTATGAAGAAAACCTTATTCCTGGCGGCCCTCATCACACTCTCCTCCATCGCGGTTCAAGCGGCCACGGTGGTGATAACATTCGGCGTAAATTCCCTGGCTCAAGGTACATCCTCCATGGATGGCACCTATCTTGGGGAACAGGGCAAAGTAAATCTGATCAAAACCGGAAGTTCAGGGGGCAATTATACAAGCGGCGCCCTCAAAAACTTCGATGGTTCATCTACGGGTATCACTCTGGTAACAGGAGCAGGGGCCTGCGGTGCCCAAGGCGTCCTGACAGCGGACAACATCCAAAATTCCTACAATCCCGACAACTCCAACAAATTTTTTGACGTATTCGGTTCCGACATCACAACGGGCAACAATGGAGGAGGATGCATCAATAAAAATCCCGGCCCGTACACCATGCAAATGCGGGGGCTCTCCGCCGGAAGCTATACGCTGACCATGCTTGTAGGGCGCGGCAACTCTTTTGGAACCGCCTCTTCAACCTATGATTTGACCGGGAATATAGAAGGTCTCTCCGCCACCCTGCTTGACTACTCGGCCGGTTCCAATGCCTCACTTTCCAGCACGACGTTATTCTCGGAATCTGGAGCAGGAGAATGGGCTCTGGTGGAATACACCTTTACGGTCACGGAGGACAACACCACGCTGAGTCTGACCTCAAACGGTACCGGCAACATCAACGCTCTTGCATTATCCAGCATCCCGGAACCCGCCACGGCCTCTCTCGGCTTGCTGGGTCTCGCAGTCCTGGCGATGCGCCGCCGCCGGGCTTAATGCGACTCAAGCTCTCTCATCAATGGAGGCCGCAACAATGACGGTCTCCATTGATTTCTTTTTACGGAATCATCCGGTCGGAGGGATTCCCCATTGAGAATATACATTTTTTTGTTAGAATAAGGAATATGGAACGCAGGCGCTCCTTGAATCTCATGAAATTCCTCCGCGGCATATCGGCAACTCTCCTTCTATTCCTGGCCGGTACGGGCTCCCTGAATGCGGAAGAAATAGGTATCGGCGTCCTGAACGGAACCGTGGCTACGGAAGCGGCGTTTCTGAATGCCCAGCCCGGAACACTGGCGCAGGAAGGGGAAACATGGAACTTCATCACTCCGACGACGGCGGCCAAAACCTCGGCAACAGGCCTGAAAACTGTTCGTGGAACAGCCACACAGGCCTCCATATCCTTCAACAATCCCGGCTACTGCTTCAGCAACGGCACGTTTGCCGCCGACAAAAACCGTGACTACCTGCTCATGGACTCCTGGGCCGGAATCCGGGGCATGGAAAATGTAGTCATCTCCCAGCTCCCCGACTCCATGGCGGAATACTGCCATGTGGAAATCTACGGGGATTGCAACACCACAGACCGCGACATGCTCTATACGGTCAACGGCATGGTGAAAACCATCCAGGACAGGGAAAACTTCTCCGGCACATTTAACGAAGGAGCCAACAAGGTCACCCTGCGGTATGTCCCGGTCGTGAACGGCGTCATCACCATCACGGGCAACGGAGCGGACTCCACCCGCTCCGCCATCAACGCCGTGCGCCTGATCTCCCCTGCTCCCGGCATCATCTCCTTCACCGCTACACCGCCTGAAATCATGGAAGGAAGCGCCGCGGGCGCGGAACTAAGCTGGAAAACCTGGAAATGCGGAGAAGTCACCTTAAGCACAAAAGACGGTGAAAACATTCCCGTCACCACGGAAAACGGCACGGGAGCGATTACGGTCAATCCTGAACAAACAACTACCTATGTACTGAACGCTCGGGGAGAGGACGGAACGGAATCTGCGGCGGAAGTAATGGTAACCATCAAGAAGCAAGAACCGGAAATCCTTATATTTGAATCGGATAAAAAGAGGATTGTCCCCGGAGCGGATGAAGAAGCCACCTTGACCTGGAGCACCGTCAAGGCACAAAATCTGGAACTGACGGCCAACGGAAAAAACATCGCCATCACCAGTGAAAACGGAGCCGGCACTCTCCGGGTCAAACCGACGGAGACGACTCTCTACACATTGACGTTGACCGCTGCCGATGGAACACAGAAAAGCAAATCACTCATCATCTCCGTTCTGTCGGAAAATACGCCCAATGTCCTTCTATTTCTGGTAGACGACATGGGCTGGCAGGATACCTCCGTTCCTTTCTATTATCAAAACGGCCAGCCCGTTAAAACGGCCCTGAACAACTTCTACAAAACCCCATCTATGGAAAGGCTGGCGGCACAGGGCCTGAAATTCACGAACGCCTATTCATGCCCCGTATGTTCCCCGGGCCGTACGTCCCTGATGACGGGAAAAAATGCCGCCCGTCACCGGGTTACCAACTGGACATCTCCGAACAGCCCTGTGCTCAATGATTCCAACCCGCATGTGCTCATGCAGGCTCCGCAATGGAACATGGGCGGGATGAGCCAGCAGGAAATTCCGCTGCCACGCGTGCTACAGGAAGCCGGCTACCGGACTATCATGGTAGGGAAAGCCCACTTCGCCCCGGCCACAGAGCGTTATGCCAACCCCATCAACCTCGGGTTTGACGTCAATATCGGCGGGAGCTCCGCCGGACAGCCCGGTTCTTACACTCCCCAGTTCGGGTCCGGCGTCTACCACGTTGCCGGTCTGGAGGAATATTACAAATATACCACGACGGAAGAGAGGAAGAGGAACTTCCTGACCAATGCCCTGACTCAGGAAATGAAGAAACAGATCAAGGCGGCCGTGGATGAACAGAAGCCCTTCTTTGCGTACATGGCCCATTATGCCGTTCACCAGCGGCACGACCAGCCGGACCCCAATGGGGACACAGAATACTACCAGGCCCTCCAGCCCGGGCGTACCGATTTTGAAGGCAATGTAAACATCAATCAGAACATAGGCAACTTCGCCACCTTGATCCAAGGCATGGACAAATCCCTGGGCGATCTTATGGATTATCTCCAGGAACTGGGCGTTGCTGACAAAACGCTGGTCATCTTTATGTCCGACAACGGCGGGGACTCTCCCATCCAGCAAGGATCCAGCCGCAATATGCCCATGGTGGAGAAGGTCAGCGCTATCGCGCCGCTCAGGGGCCGCAAAGGCAACCGCTATGAAGGGGGCACCCGGATACCGATGATCGTGGGCTGGGCGAAGGTGAACGCCTCCGCCCCCATCCAACAGGAATACCCCATTCCGCAAAATGTCGCCAATCATGACATCGTAGCCATCTGGGACATCTATCCCACCCTTTTGAGCATGCTGAAGCTTCAGGTTCCGGTGGACCAGCAGGTGGACGGGGAGGACATCAGTCCCTACTTCAAGGGGGAAGCTTCCTTCCACCGCACTCAGAAGATCTACCACCATTACCCCCACTACCATGGCTACGGCCACTTCTATTCCACCTACCGGGAGGGAGACTGGAAAGTCATTTACGACTATCTGGACCAATACTCTAATACAGATCTCTGGACCACCTATAACGAAGGGTATAAAACGGCGGGCCGCCTTCCGTGGAAACTTTTCAATTTAAAGGACGATATCAGCGAAAGCAAGGACCAGGCCCGGGATCCGGCGCAGCAAGAACGCCTGATGCGCATGGCGCGCGCCCTGATGAGGGAACTCCACGGAGCCGACGCCCAATATCCCCTCCTTAAAAGAAACGGAAAAATCATCGGTACGGCCTATATCCGCATGCCGGACCTCCCGGATGTGGATTCTGACGGGGACGGCGTACCGGATCTAATTGAAGACGCCAATGGAAACGGGCTCATCGACCCCGGGGAAACGGACCCGGACGATCCTTCGTCCGTCGTGCCCATTCAGGAATAAACACTCCGACCAACAGGACAAGAATCATGAAGCAACCACGCCATTATTCCGCCGTTCCTGCCCGCATGCGGCTTGGCAGGCTGGTCATCTGCACTGGAATGTTCCTTTCAGGGGCTCTCCTCATGGGCGACACCGTCATCAATGCCGGAGGAGGCGTCAGTAATGTAAAAAAAACGGGCAATGGAGGAGGCACGCTGGACTACGGCCAAGTCACCATTTCCGGAACGGCCGTCTATGAAAACAACACAGTCAGCGGATTTTCCCAGGGCGGAGCGGTTTACGCCGGCTCCGTCATCCAGAATGAGGCCGTCTCCTTCTCCGGCAACCGGGCGGAATCCGGCAGCGGCGGCGCGCTCTACTGCCGCGGAAACGTAAAAATTGCGGCTGGCTCCTCTTTTTCCGGCAATACGGCCTCCAACAACGGAGGAGCCCTGTGCCTGGATGCCAATGACGGAGAAGTTCTCCGCACCGCAAACATTGAAAGCGGCAGTACCTTCGCGAACAACAGCGCGGGCAAGCTGGGGGGAGCCATCTACGCAGCCGGCAAAGGCGCCGCCTGCCAAACGGAACTGACGCTTCACTCCGCAGACTCCTCCCGCCCCATCTCCTTCAGCGGCAACTACCGTGGAAGGGCCGTCGGAACCTCTGCGGGCGGAAGCGCCAACTCCATCACGGTCATGGGCAACGTCAGCATGGTCATGCAGGCGGAACAAAACTGTCTGATCAGCATGGAGGACCCCATCTACTCCTTTGCAGGATACTCCGCCACCTCAAGCCTGCGGAAAACGGGGCCCGGTACCCTCGGATTCGGTGGAGGCATTTCCCGGTGCCATTTTCCGGTAAGCGTGGAAGCCGGCACGGTAAATCTGGGTGCGACAGCTTCCCTGCAAGGGATGACGGAACTGGACATAGCCGGAGGAACCCGTCTGGGCTTCACGCTGCCCGCAGAACCGTCGGCAAATGCCAAATGGAGCGCTCAAGGGCCGGTTAACCTGAATGGCGCTTCGGAACTCCACGTGACCCTGCCGGAAATAACGGACACAAAACAAGGCAAAACATGGAAACTCGTGGAAGGCAGTGCCCTGTCCATGACGGGCCAGCCCTCCGTCTCCTATGACCCGGCAACAGCCGCTCCGTGGCAGCAGGCGGGCAGCTTCTCCCTGCACCGGGAGGAAACAATAGGAAAAAGCGCGCTGGTCTTAAGCTGGACTCCCACTCCTTCTCCCTATGAAAAATGGAAGAATGACCATTTTACAGACGACACTCCGGAAGACCAAACCGCTCCGGAAGCCGCCCCCGCCGGGGACGGCATCACCAACCTGATGAAATACGCCACGGGGCTGCCGCCCCTTCAACCCTGCGGCACCGTCACTACGCTAACGGTCAGGAATGTGGATGGCATGCCGCACCTGGTGCTGGAATGGCCGGTGAATCCGGATGCCACAGACGTCGTCTTCAATGTGGAAAGCTCAACAGACCTGAAAAAATGGAATGATGAAGGCGTGGTAACTCCGACGGGTTCACGGGGAGAGTATCAAGACCCGGCGGCGATTGACAGCAATGCGCCGGAACGCCGCTTTCTGCGTCTGAAAGTGACGCGGGAATAAAAGGAAAAGGCAGGAAAAACTCTCTCCCCGGTCTTAAAAATCCTCTTCTCTGCGTTTTGTGAAAGCAAGCCGACCCCGAAAGGAAGTAGCTCTCCATATTCCGGCTTTTCATGGATAAACCTTATCTGGAACAAATCGAAAACATTCCCGCCTGCACCTTATATCTTCCTCTCCGGAGAAACCCTTTCCTGACCCTAAGACGCCTCTCCCCATGAATAGACGTCTTAAACATGGGAACACATCAATTCCACGGAGGATCTCCGTACTTATTCTCACCCAGCTGGCTCTCCCCGTAGGACAAATACCACAGCAGCAGCCATCCCAGCGCGGGCAGCCCCAGGCACACCAGCCAAATACCGCTTCTCCCCACATCATGCAGACGGCGTACCATGGTAGCCGCCAGAGGAATGGCCAGGAGGGACAAAACCAGATAAAACAGCCCCAAAAAGACGCTTTCCATCCACGGTGCCGGATAGGAGAAAAAACCGTACTTTTCCAGGGCCGGAAGACAGGCCACAGCCAGCCACACCGACCCCAGAGTGGCATATACCTCCCGCATCTCACCCTTGCCTGCACGCCCCCGGAAACTGCACCATTCCCTGGCCACCCTGCGCCAATACTTCTGCCGTGACCAGTCGGGAGCAAGAGACCTTTCGCAGGTATCTGCCTCTCCTTCCGCCACCTCCATGTCCCCATCCTCGTCCAAGACAGTCATGGGCGGAATATAGGAAGACAAAGGCCTCCAAGCCCCGTCGGGCAACTTTCTCACCAGAGCCTGGTTGGACAACCGCCCCTGGTTCCTGGCCTGCAACAGAAGCACCAGGGCAACTGGTCCTTTGGAAGAACCGTCAATTGCCTGGTACTCGTAAAGATCGCTCATGGATTGGCTTTACTTGCCATCCGGGGAATGGCTGAATGCGGAAACGGGAATCTCCTGCTTGGGCAGATTGGGCCCTTTCCACTTCAGAGTCACTGCGGAACCGGAACCGGCCGTCCCCACATAGCCGATGCGGATGGGATGCTGGCCCGCCTTCAAATACACGGGATTGTTTTCTTCCCCCAGGTCGGAGGATACTTCCGTTCCGGGATGATACACCTTGTCCGCATCAATCAGCTCCATCCCGTGCAGGCGCACAAAAGCCTTGCTCCCCTTGTTGGCGTCCGTAGTCAGATAAAAGGTATAGGCGCCGTCTGCGGGAACATTCACGTAACCCGTCAGTTCCACGCCCCGCTTCCTGGGACCGTTCATCTTGACGGACGGGGCTTGCGTCACGCCGTGGGAGACAGCCGGAGCCTTCATCTGGCGGAAATCGGGCACCCAGGGGAATTCCCCTTCATACAGGGACCACTTCAGGCCGGGAACTCCCTTGGCTTCCACGGCAGGCACCAGAGCCGTATCAAACACCGTCTTGGAAGGATGGGATGCCCGGCGATTGGACAATGCGGCAGCCTTCATGCGAGCCTGCAGTTCCGGTTTGGACGCGGCCAGATCCTTGCTTTCCTGCGGGTCCTTCAAGGTATCGAAAATCATGAAATCCTTGTCCGCATCCTTCACCCCCATGCGCAGCCCCTTCAAACCGTCCACAAAGACGATCTGCTGCTGGCCGCGCTGGGCACCCTTGTGCTCACCCAGGAAATCCTTGTAACCGGGGGTTTTGCTTCCGTGGTTGTACTCGGTGTAAACAATGCCCGGCTTCTGCTTGTCCGCGTGCCCTGTCAGCGTCGGCATCAGGGAAACACCGTCGCTGCGGGCCGGAACAGGCACGCCGGCGGCATCCGCCAGGGTAGCCAGCCAGTCATGGAATTGACCGGGCTGAAGACTGACCTGACCCTTGGGAATGCGGGCAGGCCAGCGTACCAGCGTGGGAACACGCATGCCGCCTTCCCAGCAATCCCGCTTGATGCCGTCCATCATCCCGTAACTCTTGAAAAACTGCGGATTCTGCGCTCCGTGCTGATGCTTCATATCGGCGCCGCCTTCATTGTGGGGGCCATTGTCGGACGTGAAAACAATCATCGTATTGTTGTCTATCTTCAAATCCTTCAGCAAATGAATCAAATCCGCCACTACATCATCCACTCGGCGGATCATGGTGGAATGACGCTTGGCCACCTCATTCGGAAAACGGGAATTGTCCGGATAAATATAAGTATCCTTGTCCTTCTCCGCCTTGGGGCCAAAAGCCGTATTGGCGGATTCCGTGCCGTTCTTCTTTACCCATTGCAGGCCGCCTTTCACACCGCCGCCGGAAGGATAGGGCGTACCGGGAACCGTCAGGCTCCCGTGGGGAGCCGGAAAAGCCAGATACAGGAAAAACGGCTTGCCGGTCTTGCGGGCGGACTTGCGCTGGTCCATGATCCACTGCTTGGCGCGGGCGCCAAACAAATCCGTGGAATAGGCGGTCAGGGGAACCTGCTCCTTGATATTCTTCCACTCCGGATTCGGGGCGTAACCGTTGTATTCAAAAAGATCGCGGGATTCGGAAGGATAGTGGAAATGTCCGGCCAAATGGTCCAGAATGCCATAAAAATAATTGAATCCGCGCTGGTGGGGGCCGCCCGTCACCGGGCCATGGCTCTGCCCGCCGCCGCCCACACCCCATTTGCCGATGGCAGCGGTATCATATCCGGCTTCCTTCAAGACGGAACCCAGCGTATGGGAATCTTCAATGGGATGGTCAAACCGGTTGTTCCTCACCACACGGGAAGTTCCCTGGTGCACGCCCAGCAGCAGGGAGGCGCGTGCCGGAGCACATACGGGCGCGGCGGAATAATGGCGGCGCAGCTGAATCCCTTCACGGGCCATGGCTGACAAGGCCGGAGTTTTAAACTCGTTCTTCCTGCCCACCGTGCGTCCATTCAAATTCTCCTGGCTCCAGTTGGAATCCAGATCGCCCCACCCCATGTCATCCACCAGAATGAAAATGATATTGGGCCGCTCAGTTTTTCCCGGTTTGGCGGAAGGGTTCACGGCGTTTCCAGGAACGGCCATGCAGGGAATGGCGGCAGTTAGCAAAACGGTCAGGAAAGGCAGCAATTTCATCTTGAAAATGGAAATGTGATTAACATGTAAACGTTGCAGGGATGATCAATCTTACAGAAAACCTGACTCCCCTCAAGCAAATTAAACAGCGCCGCCGAATTGACCATGGAGCCACACGAATTATTGTGGAGAGTGTCATGAAACCTCCTCCCTGTTCTCATTGGCATTCTCCTCCTCCGTTCAGCCCTTCTTTATCACATACAAGAGGAATCCCTGAAATCCTGGACAATACGGTACTCCGAAAGCATGTTTGCATGTGAAAGCGTCAAAGAATACTTGAAGAACCATTTTATCCTGCTGATTCAGGACAGCCCCCGATATATTCGGAAAAACAATTGTTTTCTTTCACCCCCTTGAGGAAGAGGAGAACCGGCGGACGGAAAGACCAGTACCGGCTGCGGTACCGCAAAAGATCACCCCGTACCGATCGTTCCGGTGCGCCGCAGCCCACCCTCCGCCCCGTCAGGGCTTCTCTTCCGGTCCATCGGAAAGAAATTGGCGGGCAGAAGGAATAAATGGATATTTTCTTCATTTGGAGAACATTGCGTAGAAAAAAAAGAAGAAAAAATCATGTTTGTGCACGGCCCAGCGGCGGGTTGCAAATCCGCGCTTACTCTCCTCTTTTTTATATGACCGGATAACTGACTCATAGTCAGCAGGAAACACATTCCAGCGAAAGACCAGAGCAACCGTAGTTTTCTAAAAAAGAATAACTTGAGGTCAATTAAGGATTTGCTCTCCAATATTCGGCATTGTTTGCGGATTTGCAATCCGGTAAAGAACCCATATCGCTGTCCGTACAGCCTTTCCAACCCTCACATATTATACTGCATGAAGATTAAATCTATATCCGCCCTGCTTGCCGTCCTGGGATGTTCCGTCTCCCTGGGGGCAACCACCACCATTACGGATTTCTCCAGCCTTCTCGGCGGAACCAGCCAGGACGGCATTTCCCTGAGCGGAACAAATGCCACTGCAACAGGTACCGGAGGCCTTTCCCTGAACAACGGTTCCCTGGACTTTACCATGACCGGAGCAACGAATCGCCCGAATGTTAATGCAGGCCAGTCTTTCAGCGTAGCCCTGACCTTCGATCTCTCCACTCTTGATTCTGGAACAGGCTCCACGCTGTTTTCCGCTCAATTTGGAACTGGCGCCTACGCCGGCCTTTTCGGAGCCCAGTACAAGGACGGGGGAGTTCATTTCGGCTACTGGGGTACCACCCAAACCGAAGGGAAATACGGGACAACAGATCCCACCATCTCCGTAACGGGAAATACGGGCAATCTGTCTGTTGTATGGACAAAAACCTCTGATAACAATGTCAATCTGGATGTCTACCTGGACAGTGGTAAAATTGGAAGCATCACATCCAATGGCGGAGGAATCAACTTCAGCAAACAATTGGAACATCTTTTCGTAGGAGGCAAAGGAACAACCAACAGCACAAGCATCACCAACAGCTTCACTCCCTCCAGCAACCTGACCCTCGAAGGCATGCAAATCGTGACGGGCGGAGTCATGGATGAAGAAGCCTTCAAGAATTACTATAACCAGCTGGTCCCTGAACCGGCCACGGCATCCCTTAGCCTGCTGGGCTTGAGCGTGCTGATGCTGCGCCGCCGCAGATCCTGACCGGAATTCATCCCTGACAACCTTTCACGGCCATCCGGCCCGACCCGGATGGCCGTTCTTTACCTGAAATTCAAATACCCGTTTCATTCTCTTCTCCATTTCCATGAAAACCAGGCTTCCCCTTTCCCTGCTCGCCGCGCTGCTGGCGGTCGCCGCCCCCTCAACCACCATCGCCTCGGGAACGGATTTGGGCAATGTCATGTTCGTGGGGGATTCCATCACCCACGGCGTCAATAGCGGGTCCTACCGCTGGGCCTTGCACAAGATCTTTGCGGACAATGGCATTTCCTGCAACGCGGAAGGCGTGAACACCGGCAACAACTCCGGCGGCGTCACGGCTGGAACTTCCTATGGGGGTCAGGTTTTCAACAACAAGCACTCCTCCCAGTCCAGCGCCAGGGCATGGGAAATTTCAGGACAAAGATACGGAGGCCGCTTTAACGGCTCCAACATCGACAACTGGCTGGGCCATTCCGGCACCAAGACAAACGGAGCCGCCTATACGGGGCCGACTTTTACCGGAGCCGACACGCCGGATACTTTTTTCCTGATGATCGGCACCAATGACCTTTTGTCCGACGGGAACAACGCAACCCTGGGCGACCGCATCGAGAACGCCACGAACGCATTGCTGGGCAACATGGATTCCATCGTGAACAGCATGCTCACTGCCAACAGCAGTGCGAACGTCATCGTGATGACTCTTCCCTGCTGGACGACACACGGCAATGCCAACTCCGACGCCACCCACGCGGCCGTGAACACCTATAATGATTCCCTGAAATCCTGGGGACAGAACAAGCAGGGAGTCTCCGTCATCGACGTCAACAAGGGGATGATCGACGTGGCTTCCAAAACCCCGTTCTACGGCGTCGGCTCCATGTTCAACGCCCCCGGAAAAGACGGCCTGCACCCCAACGCGCAGGGAGACCTCATCATGGCGGGCAACATCGCCAAGGCCATGGGCTACGCAGGGCGTTCCGCGGGACAACAGAGAAAAGCCGTCTCCGATCTGGCCGTCAATTTCCACCAGGGAGGCCAGGCCCCCGCATGGACCGGGGTGCAGGATCTGACGGATGTCGGCTTTGCCGTGTCCAACGTCACGGTGTCTTCCGCCGGCATCAGCCTGGGACAGCCCGGTAGCAGCATGATCAGCCATACATGGACGGAAGGGACCGACCTGTCCGGCGGATTCACCTTTGACTTCACGCTGAGCCTGGGAGACGGAGCGGCCAGCGGCTGGAACGTCTCCGACCAGTTCAGCGTCAGCCTGGGCAACGGCTCCTTTTACGGAACGCTCAATATTTGCGAGGCCTACATCAAATGGGGGGACACCATCCTGTATTCCATGGACATGTCCGCCAACACGGACAGCCTGCGCATGGCCTATGTGAACGGCAATGAACAGGAAGGCCTGAAGGGAGGCTATTACATCTGGCTTGGGGACATGCTGATCGGGGAGGCCCTTTCCGTCACCTCCGGTTCCGGCCTCAACGGCGTCATCATTCAGTATGACGGCAGCGGAAACGCCATTCTGAAAGATATGGCCCTGGACGGGACCGGCTCCTACGCCCCCACCACCTCCGGTCTGGTCAACAAGGACAACGCGTTCATCTCCTCCGGTTCCGGCAACGCGGCCAGCCCGCCTCAAGGAAACATCGTCTGGCCGGAAAAAGGCTTCACCCACGTCAAAGACGGCCTAGTCTGCTCCGGGGGCTTCAACGCGCGCTCCATGGCGGATTCTTCCACCGGGAAGGCGGGAAACTCCGTCTCCGCAACCATCACTTCCGGCAGCGCCTCCTATATTTTCGCGAATAAAGGCAATTACACGGGCGACGTCTGGCTAACCATCTCCGGAGAAGGGGAGGCCTCATCCTGGTACGGAGCCCACGGCGCCGAATACGGTCAGAACGGAGGCACGCTCGACGGCAGCGCCTATCTGCGCTTCACGGGTTCAGCCAAGGGAGGAAGCACCGTCTTCGGCGCCGTGAATTCCACCCGGGTGACCGGAAACGTTTATCTGGAATTCTCCGCGGAAAAGGCATTCTTCGGCACCTTCACAACCACCAACGCTTCTTCCGTGGCAGGTTCCTACGGCTCCGACATTGGGGGAAATGTGGACATCGTGATCAATTCAGGCACGTTTTCCAGCCAGGTCATGGGCGGCATTTTCTCCGGAAACGATAAAACCATCGGCGGGGGCGCGCACGTCTACGTCAACGGCGGCAGCGTGAACGGGGACGTAATGGGCGGCGGCCTGACCGGAACCATTGACGGCGGCACGAACGCCACGGTTACGGGCGGCGACATCTCCGGCTCCGTGTACGGGGCGGGTAAAGGGGGCAGCATCATGCAGGGAAGTTCCGTGAACGTGACGGGCGGCCTCATCAGGGGGAACGTTTACGCGGGAGGGAGCAGCGGCGCCGTACGGGGCAATACGTCCGTCACCGTGACGGGCAACTCCGCCGTGCTTCACAACGGTTCTTCCTGGGGCTCCATCTCCGGGGGAGGCTCCGGAGGCACCGTCGGCGGGAATTCCGAGGTCCGCATCAAAGACCTCGCTTCCGGCACGGCGGCCTACGGCTTTGACAAATACGCGGGAGCCATCAGCGGCGGCACGAACGTCAGCGGCAACCGGACCCTGGTTCTGGACCACGTAACCGTGAACAGCTTCCAGGCCTCCCTGAGTGATTTTACCCACGTCTCCGTGGTCAACCGCACCAATACCGCGCTGGATTCCCTGGGCGGTGCCCTCACCCTGACCATTGAATCCGGAAGCGCCCTGACGCTGGCCGGAGCTTCGGACCTGACATCCCTGGTGCTGGGGGAAAACGCGGCCTTGACGCTTCAGGCGCTTACTGCGGGCTCCGTCATCGTGGACATCACCGGAACAAGCAGCTACACGCTTTCCCTGACGGAAATTCCCGCCAACCTGGCCAATATCAAATTCCTGAGCAACGGCGTCCTCTATGACGCGCAGATGACGACGGACCCCCAGGCCAACACCGCCATGATCTTCGCCCAGGTTCCGGAACCGGGAACCGCAACCCTCAGCCTGCTGGGACTGGCTGCCCTGCTGTGGAGAAGGAGCAGAACAATTCCCCATTGACGGCCCTTTGTTTTCTTCAGGCTTCAATGGGAACTGAAGGGGCTGTCCCGCCAGACGCGGAACAGCCCCGATTTTTTTCAGATACGGCGTCAGGCAACAAGACAGCCGGGCTTCATGACCATGCGATTCAAACGGCAGCATTCCGTGCCGGAAAAACGGATGATTTAACCGCCACGAAGGCGGCCCATGGCGATCGTGAAGGGGGGGAAACACTCTTCCTTGCAGAAAGGGAACAGGCGTCAGAACCTCTTCTTCCTGTCATCCCTGCGGGGCCGGTCGCCCCAGCGCTCTCCCCGGTCACTGCGGAACCCGCCGCGGGGTCCTCTGAAGCCCCCGCGGTCATTGCGGTCCCGGTCACCACGGTAGCCACCGCGGAACCCGCCGTTTCTGCGCGGGGGACGCGGACCATCGGAATATTCCGGCGTGCCCTTGTCCTCGCGAACATTGACCTCATAGCCGCAAATCGTAGCGTTCGCCAGAGCGTTCAGAAGCTGGGGAGCCACGGAGGCGTCCACTTCAATCAGGGAATGCTTGGCAAAAATTCGTATATCGCCCACGGCGCCTTTCTCCATCTCCACCGTATTGTAAAACAGCCCGGCAATATCCTTGGGCCGCAGGCCAATCATACGGCCGCCATTCATGAACAGCGTAACCGTATCATCCTTGTTCATCCAGGAATCCCCTTTCTGTGGGCTTTCCCCATCCTCTCCGGACTGCTGCGTATGGCGCGGCCGGCGAGCGGGCTTATCTTCCGGAATAGGCTGCACTTCCCGGTGGGTACGCTCCCTGAGCAAATCAAACAAGGCCGCCGCCAGGGATTCCGGGGCCGCTTCCACATCCTTCAATTCTTCCGGGAGAATAGCATCCGGTTTCAGGCGTTCCAGAATATCATCCACCAGGGATTCCGTCCGCAGCTGGTCCACCTGGACGGCGGTCATCACCGGTTCTGGAGTCAGCTTGACGCCTATGAACCGTTCAATCCGGCTCATCAGCGAAAAATCGCGGCGCCCTACAAACGTAATGGCTTTTCCCTTGCGCCCGGCGCGCGCAGTGCGGCCGATGCGGTGCACGTAATCCTCAGGATCGCGCGGCAATTCAAAATTCACCACGGCATCCACATCGTCCACGTCCAGGCCCCGGGCGGCAATATCCGTAGCCACCAGCAGGCGGAGGCTCCCCTTGCGGAAAGAGTCCATCACACGCTCCCGCATGATCTGGGGCATGTCACCGTGAAGACGGTCAACGGCATACCCCCGGGCCGTCAGGCCGTCCACGATGTCATCCACCACTTTCTTGGTATTGGCGAACACCAGCCCCATCTTGATCTTTCCCGTATCCAGCAGGCGGCTGAGCACCTCAATCCTGGAAGAAAACACCACCTCGTAATAAAGCTGCTCGATCGTGGGTACCGTCAGCGTAGGCCGTTCAATCGTAATCTGAACGGGATCCTTCATAAAACGGCTCACCAGCCGGTTGATCTCCGGAGACATGGTGGCGGAGAAAAACAGGGTCTGCTTCGTTTCCGGCATGGCCTCCGCAATGCGCTCAATATCCTCCAGGAATCCCATGTCCAGCATCTCGTCCGCTTCATCCAGGATCAGCATGCGGAGATGGTCCAGACGCAGGGCGCCGGACTCCATCAGGTCCATCACGCGGCCCGGGGTGCCTACCACGAACTGCACGCCGCGGCGCAGGGCGTCCAACTGGGGGCGGAAGGAAGAGCCGCCGTAAATGGGTACCGCGGAAACGCCGTCCATGAACAGGGCCAGCTTGTCCACCTCCCGGCAAATCTGCACGGCCAGTTCCCGCGTGGGGCACAGGGCCAGCACCTGGACGGCGCGTTCATCCGGATCAATGCATTCCAACGCCGGAATGGCAAACGCAAGCGTCTTGCCGGAACCCGTATGGGAAAGTCCCACGATATCAGACCCTCCTATGGCTGCGGGAATGGCTTGCTCCTGAATGGCGGACGGCGTGTCGAAGCCGAGAACCTCGATGGCCTCCAGAACTTCCGGTGAAATACCAAGCGTCGAAAATGAAGATGTCTGAGTCATGGGGAAAAAGGCTCTTTCAGGGCCACGGGAGAAGCTGAACGTTATTACCCGCCGTGTCCAGACAAAAGAACGAAACATACAGCCACATGCCACGATTTCCGCAGAGCGCCATTCTCCCGGAAAAAGGCCGCTTCTGCCTCTTCTGGTCTTTACGTTCGCACACGGGCTTGCAACTTGCGGGGAAACCTGTACGTATGTTACGAACTTATATCGCTCAATTCATGGATAAAACGCAATCCGGCTCCCGTTCCTCCCTTCTCGGCATCTTCATCAATATCCTTCTTCCGGTGTTGATCCTGGACTACTGCAGCGCAGGCCCCGCCAACCCCCTCGAACGGGCCGCCGGAGAAAGCTTCTGGCATATCGGCCCGGTCTGGGCTCTCGTAATTGCTCTGTCTCTTCCGTTAGTGTACGGAATCCGTTCCCTGGTCGTCACCAAAAAATTCGACCTCATGTCCGGCGTGGGCATGGCCGGCGTGCTTCTCACCGGCATCATCAGCATCTTCGTCATCGGGCCGGGAGGCCGCATCCACGGCGCCACTCCCTGGCTCTTTGCCGGCAAGGAAGCGCTGATCCCCCTCATTTTGGCGGCGGCCGTCATCGTCTCCCGCTCCACAAGCGTCCCCCTGCTCAACATGTTCATTTACACACCGGAGCTGTTCGACGTCCCCAGAATAGAACAGGCAGTGGCGTCCAGCGGCAGGGAACGGGACTATCAGCGCCTGCTGGCCGGCTCCTCCTGGATTCTGGCGGGAACGCTCGTGGCGTCCTCCATAGGCAATTTCTTCCTGAGTCTCTCCTTCATGTCCTCCGTCATGCGCCTGCCCGCAGAAGAACAGCAGGTGGCCTACAACGTAGCCATCGGCAGCATTACCTGGTGGGGTTTCCTGATCATCGGGGTGCCCATCCTGGTCGCCCTCGTCTTGATCATGATACGCCTCATCAAACGGCTCGGACAGTTGACCGGTCTCACACGGGACGAACTTCTTCTTAAATAGCTCCAAACCATGCACATCCATACTCCATGCATCCTGGCTGCCGTCATTGCTCTGAATGCGGCGTGGGCAGCCGCTCCGCAATTCGACCGCATCTACGGTTCCCACATGGTTATTCCCCATGGAAAAAACGTGCCCGTCTCCGGCACGGCTGATCCCAACAAGGAAGTAACCGTCACCTTCGGCAGCGTCACCCTGAAAACAAAAGCTGATCCCCAGGGAAAATGGAGCGTCACACTGCCTCCCATGCAGCCTAATGCCACGGGCCGGCCCCTGACAGCCTCCCAAAACGGAGACTCCTCTCAACTGGACGACCTGCTAGTGGGCGAAGTGTGGCTGGCTTCCGGGCAATCCAACATGCTGTTTCGCCTGAACCAGACCTCCACGGCCAAAGAAGACATAGCCGCCTCCGGCGACGAACAGCTCCGGCTGCTCAACAACGTTCCCCAGGCCCATACGAATAACGCCCCCTATTCCGACAAAGACTTTAATGCCGTCACCACGGACAAGTTCTACCAAGGAAAATGGGTCGTCAGCTCGCCCTCCACCTCCGGTCCGATGGCGGCCGTCGGCTACTACTTCGGCAAAAAACTCCGCGAGGGCCTGAGCATCCCGGTAGGCATCATCCACTCATCCCTGGGCGGCTCGGAAATAGCGGCGTGGATTCCCCAGCAGGTTATCAACACCAACAGCAGCTTCCGCACCCTGCGCGGCAACAACTGGCTGGATTCCCCTCTCATCTCCGGCTGGGTGAAGGGACGCGCCAGAAAGAACATCTCCCCGCGGCTCAACCAGGGTTCCCCGAACCACCCCTACAAGCCAGCGTTCCTGTATGAATCCGGCATCGCGTGGACAACGGCCCTCCCCATCACCGGCGTCCTCTGGTATCAGGGGGAATCCGATGCGGAGATCATTGACAACGAACAAAACGGCAAGCTGCTGAAAACCATGATCTCTTCCTGGAGAAAGGCCTTCCGGAATCCGGACATGCCGTTTGTGATGATTCAGCTCCCCCGCATCAACGATCCGTCAAAAACCCGGGCCGGATGGCCCGAATTCCGTGAAATGCAGGATGCGGTAGCCAAAACCGTCCCGCACGTCTATAGCGTCAATACCATTGACCTGGGATCCACCAACGCAGACGTGCATCCCCCGTTCAAGCGTCCCGTAGGGGAACGCGCGGGCAACACGGCTCTGAACAAGATCTACGGCAAAAAGGTTCCCTGTGAAGGCCCCGCCCTCAGGACCTTCAAGCCCTCTGGCTCCAGCATCCTGATCCAAATGGAACATGCCGCCGGACTGACCACGACGGACGGCAGGGAACCGGCCCAGTTTGAAATTGCCGGAGCGGACGGCGTCTACCATCCCGCCTCGGCGGAAATCACGAACAGGAAAGGCCATACCGCCGTCATCCGCCTCACCTCCCCGGAAGTCAAATCCCCAAAGCATGCCCGGTACTGCTGGAATCGTTTTGTAACGCCCAACCTGGTCAACGGCGACCAGCTCCCCGCCCGCCCTTTCCGGACGGATACACCTTCCTCTAAAAAATAACCCGCCTTACTCCTTCACACCATGAACCTTCATCTTCTCTTCGCCTCCCTCGCAGCAACCCTTTCCCTGGGATTCGCGGTGCAGGCCGCCCCCACCAAAATAGCCTGTGTAGGGGACAGCATCACCTTCGGTTCCGGCCTCAAGCCGGGAGATGCCCGCTATCCCGAGGTGCTCGCCACCCTGATGGGGCCGGGCTATGACGTCAAAGGATTCGGCAATCCGGGAAAAACGGCGGGAGACTACCCGGGGCAGGCAGGCCGCTGGTTCGGAAGCACCCCCCAGCACAAGCAGGCCCTGGACTTCAAGGCTGACATTTATATCAGCAACCTGGGCATCAACGATACGGGCCGCTGGTGGAACTCCGGCCTGTTCGTCAAGGGCTATGAGGACCTGTTCAAAGCTTGGAAATCCGCCAGCCCGAAAGCTAAATTCTTTGCCTGGGGCATGCTGGGACCTGACTACCGCGGACCTCTCGGCAAAAAAGCCTTTCCCGGCAACTGCTATCCGGACGTACGCAAATACGCATTATCGGACAACGGTTCCGCCGCCAACCGGCCGGAAGCGGAAAAACTGATCGCCTCCGTGGCACGCAAACACAAAATCGCCCTCTTTGATGCCCTCACTCCCCTTTCCGGCCATCCGGAATGGTATGTGGACGGTCTGCACCCCACGGCGGAAGGCGCCAGGCGCATTGCGGAAATCACCTTCGCCAAGCTAATGAAAAGCATGAAAATCAAACAGCCGGTTCCCCAGTTGGAAGAAGGTGCGGACAGTCTCATCATCAACAACAAGGGAGACTCCGGCATCCTGCTGGACGGATGGAGGCTCACGGATGGAGCCGGCACGCTTGTCTTTGAAAACGCCACGGTCGTTCATCCCGGAGACAGGATCATCATCAGCATTGGAACGGAAACGCAGACGGACCCGACCAAGCCCCTGACAATCAAATCCTCCAAATCCCCTTCCGTATTTAGATTGCTGCCGCCAAAAAAATAACGTCTTTCATCCTCTTTTTCCAAGGCCATTCCCAAGGGGAACGGTCTTTTTCTTTGCCAGACGGCACTGGCCGTCAAAGGAAATGGAGGAGTGGAAATTATATTGCGTTTTATTTGAGCATTTTTGCTTCCGGCAAGGTCATATAGTGCATGGAACAGAATCAATGCAAATCTTCCGCATGCTGCCTGCTGGGATCTCTTGCCACAAACACCAGCATGGACTTCGGCATTCTGCTGTTGCGTCTGGGCGTGGGCGCGATGATGCTGGTGCACGGCATCCCGAAGCTGAACATGCTCCTCAGCGGAAACTGGGCCATGTTTGAAGATCCGCTGGGCATCGGCTCCTTTCTTTCTCTGCTGCTCTGCGTAAGCGCGGAAGTAGGGTGCTCCGTCCTCCTGTTCTTCGGCTTCCTGACGCGCCTGTCTTCCCTCATCCTCATCATCAACATGTGCGTGGCGCTATTCCTTTACCTTGGCCTGTCCGGATGGGGCGCCCAGGAACTGGCGGCCATCTACCTCCTGATTTACCTGACCCTCTTTTATACGGGACCCGGCAAATTCTCCTTGGATGCATGGTGGCTCCGGAAGGACTGCAAAATAGAGGTGGAATAAACGCCCCTTAAAAGCCTCCGGCCCGCGCGGCCTCATGGCAAAAATACTTCTTTTTTCACTCGCCGCGGCAGGAGCCTTCCTTTAGGATGTGGCCACACCCAGTCCATCCGTTCATGTCCGGCAAATTAACCTATAAGCAATCGGGGGTCGATACCAAGGAAGCGGCAGCTTTTGTATCCGACATTAGTTCTCACGTTAAAAGAACACAGAAAAAACGCTCTCTGCATCAAGCTTTCGGTCTCTTTGCCGCCGCTTATGACCTGAGTTCCTATCAAGAACCCGTCATCGTCACCGGATGCGACGGCGTTGGCACCAAGACGGAAATCCTTTTTGAACTGGACATGGTGGAAACCGCCGGCAAGGACCTCGTGGCCATGAACGTCAACGACATCCTTACTACCGGAGGCGATCCCCTTCTCTTCCTGGACTATCTGGGCATCTCCAATCTGGAAGCGGAACGCACGCGCATCACGCGCCTGGTCGCCGGCATGTGCGACTATCTGGAATCCTGCAACTGCATCCTGGCCGGCGGAGAAACGGCTGAAATGCCCGGAGTCGTTCCGGAATCCATCGTGGAGCTTTCCGGCTTCTGCATCGGGTGTTGTGAAAAAAGCAAGATGATCGATCCCACGACCGTGTGCTCCGGAGATATCTTCATCGGCTACAAATCCGACAGTTTCCACGCCAACGGCTGGAGCCTCATCCGCCGCGTTCTGGAAGAAAACCCGGATGTCGTCAACGAAGAGGAACTCCGCTCCCTGCTGCTACCCACCCGCCTGTACCACGACGTGGTGGAAGACATGCGGCGTTCCAACGTCATACCCAAGGCATACGCCCACATCACCGGAGGCGGCCTTCCGGAAAACCTGGAACGCTTCCTGGGAGACTATGGCGCGGACCTGTCCATTCCGTACTGGGACAATGAGGCGGCCCAGAAAATACTGAAGCACGTGGACGCAGCAGACCGCTTCAACACGTTCAACATGGGCATCGGCTGGGTAGCTATCGTAAAACCGGAAGACGTGGAGGCCGCACTCAAGGCAGGCCCGGGCGGCGTAGTGATCGGCACATTGAGAGAAGGCCGCGGGATCCATGTAAAAGTAGAGGGCGAATAGAGAACATCATTTTTCCGCGTCGGTTACGCCACACTTGCAGGACAATCCTTTCATATCAATCCCATGAGCGATTTTCTTAAACACGAGTGCGGCGTAGCCGCCATTCGCCTGCTTAAGCCTCTCTCTTATTTTCAGGACAAATACGGCAGCACCCTCTGGGCGTTCAACAAACTGCTCATCCTGATGGAAAAGCAGCACAACCGCGGCCAGGACGGCGCGGGCATCGGCTGCGTAAAGCTCAACATGCCCCTGGGCCAGCCCTACCTGTTCCGTACCCGGGACGCCAGCAAGGACGCCCTTACTACCATCTTCAACGGCCAGATCAAGAAGCTCAACAAGAAAATCCGCCGCGGCCAGGTCAACCTGAAAGATGCGGAAGACATCAAAAACAACTTTGACTACGGCGGAGAAATCCTGATGGGGCATCTGCGCTACGGCACCTCCGGCCTCTTTGACGAAGGCTCCTGCCATCCCTACCTGCGCCGCACCAACTGGCCCACGCGCACGCTGATGGTGCTGGGCAACTTCAACATGACCAATACGCCGGAACTCAACCAGCGCATGATTGAACGCGGCCAGCATCCCGTCTTCGGCACGGACACGCAAACCGTTCTGGAAGAAATCGGCTACCATCTGGATGAAGCCCACACGGACCTTTACCGCGCTTTGCGTGACAGCGGCATGCCTGGCCCGGAAATTCCCCACGCCATCTCCTCCCGTCTCAACATTCAGGAAATCATCCATAACTCCGCCCAGCGCTGGGACGGCGGCTATGCCATCATGGGAGCCATTGGCAACGGAGACTACTTCTGCCTGCGCGACCCCCACGGTATCCGTCCCTGCCACTACCTGATTACGGACGAATTCATCGCCGTGGCCTCCGAACGCGTCCCCCTGATGACCGTATTTGAAGTGGAAAGCGAACAAGTGCATGAGCTTCCTCCCGCCAACATGCTTTCCATCAAGGCGGACGGCACGCACGCCATCACGGAATTCACCACGCCGCTGGCCCCCACTCCCTGCTCCTTTGAAAAAATCTACTTCTCCCGCGGCAACGACCCCATCGTTTACCGGGAACGCAAGGCTCTTGGCGCAGCCCTGACACCGCAAATTGTGGACTCCCTGGAAGACCGTTTTGACAAATCCGCCATCACCTACATCCCCAACACGGCGGAAACCGCCTACTACGGACTGCTGGAAGGATTGCGGGTGTACCGCCGCAAGCGCGTTCACGCCCAGCTACTGGAAGCCCTCCGGAACGGGACGCTGGATGAAAAAATGCTGGACAGCGCCATCCTGAAACGCTGGCCGCGCGGTGAAAAAATCGCGCACAAGGACATCAAGATGCGTACCTTTATCACGCAGGAAAAAAGCCGCGCCCAGCTCGTCTCCCACGTATACGACCTTACGTACGGAGCCGTAGGGCCGGAAGACGTCCTCGTCGCCATTGACGACTCCATCGTCCGCGGTACCACGCTGAAAAGGTCCATCCTGCGCATCCTGGGACGCACCAATCCCCGGAAAATCGTCGTCGCTTCCACTGCTCCGCAAATCCGGTATCCGGACTGCTATGGAATCGACATGTCTGAACTGGGCAACTTCATCGCCTTCCAGGCCGCAGTCTCCCTGATCAAGCAGCACGGAAAAGCCCGCCTGCTGGAAGAAGTGTTCCAGGCATGCAAGGCGGAACTGGCCAAACCCAGGGAAGAACGCCGCAACTGCGTCAAAGCCATTTACGACGGCCTGACGGATGCGGAAATCTCACGGGAAATCACCCGCCTGGTTACGCCGCACGACGCACCGTGCCCGGTGGAAGTCATCTTCCAGACCATCGAAAACCTCCATGCCTCCATTGAAGGCCCTTGCGGAGACTGGTATTTCACGGGCGACTATCCCACGCCGGGCGGCTACACCACAGTTAATGTGGCATACATGCGCTGGTTTGAGGGTAAAGGGGGCCGTGCATACGATTTGCCCTTGTAGGCCCCCCCGATTTTTAGGTAATCTACGCCTAATATGTCGGGCCCCATTGATTATACGACCCTGGAAGACACTGAACTGGTCGCCAGAGCTCGGGAAGGAGATTCTCGTGCTTTTGACGAGCTTGTGATCCGCCACAGCCGTAAGCTTCATGCCACGCTGTACCAAATGACGGATAACTACGACGATGCCTATGACATCGCGCAAGAAGCGTTTTCCAAAGCCTACAGGGCCTTGCGCTACTTCAACGGTCAAAGCGCGTTTTACACATGGCTTCATTCCATTGCCGTCAACCACGCCAGGAACTTCCTGAAAAAGCGCAACCGCAGAATGACCTACAGTCTGGACGACGACGAATACGGCGACCATACGGAAAAGGATATGAACATGGCGGATGAAACGGACGGGGCGGACCCCGAACGCCGCACTCATTTAAACGAACTTCAGCTCAAGATCAATGAAGCACTCAAAAAGCTCTCCACGAAACACCGTGAAGTTGTGGTTCTGCACGATGTCAAAGGCCTTAATCATACGGAGATTTCCGCCCTTCTCGGCATCTCGGAAGGAACACTCAGATCCCGATTGCATTACGCCCACAAGGAACTCCAGGGATTGCTGGCGGAATATCTGAGCTAATGCGTTAAAAAATATTGAACACTGCATCCTGCTGGCCTGTCAAACGCTTAGTCCTAGAATCAGGACCAAACACCCTAACCCATATCATACACAAAATCAACGACGATGGATAAACAATCCACAGAACAAAAAGAGGAAACTCTGGTTGCCATGCTGGCGTCCTTCCGTAAGGAAGCTTGTTATCATGACAATTTTGAAGAAGATTTCCTCCGCAATTTTCATCTGAGAAAGGAAACCGATCAGGCTACTCAATCTACTTGGAAATTGTTGCTCGAACGCCTGGACAACTATCTGCAAAACTTTAGAGGTTGGCAGTGGATATACGCGTCCATGTCCATCGTGACATTGGCGGCCGTAGGCGTTATCATAGCGTCTGGGGACATGGAACCGGCGGACGCTTACGTATCTGCCCCCCGTATCCCCGACGGGAAACTTCAACCCGTTAGCGAGGAAGAAGTAGAAACAACCTCAACTGACGGAGCGGCCGGAGCGACAACGACGCTCACCACGGAGGCCCCGTCTAACGAAACATCGATCAAAGAAAATCAGCTACAGACTGATTCCAATACCGATGACAAACCGGTATCCCGAGTTCTCATTGAGATGTAAATGCTCATTATGAACTTGGTGGTTCCCATATTAGCAGGCATAGCCGTCGCAGGCATTATTCAGCAAGCGGCGGCCGTGCCTGCTCCTTTTAAAGTAACGGCTGTTCCGCAGCAGGCAAACGGGGAATCATACACGACCCTGGCCGCACAGACAAGCAACGGCTTTATTGCCGCCCTGATCCCTTACAGGGTTTTTAAAAACGGAGCTGTAACCTATCACCTGGACGGCAAGGAGACACCGCCCCTCCAAGTATGGGCGCAGGAAAAGCTTACGGGATTGACGCTGTTCAAGGTAAATCCCTCCCTTCTCTCCGGCACATCCCCTTCCATCGCCGCAAACGCCACCCTCAGACGGGGAGCCAGGCTTGCCTTCACCAACAGCGAGAATGAACCCACGCTAGGTATTTATGTGGGCATGGAGCACTCCATAGGGGACATCAGCTTTCCCTTGCGCCTTATCCGCGCTCAATTCCCCAAACTGGCAGCACCGCCGATCGGCCAGCCGTGCTATGATGCAGACAACCGTCTTGTCGGCATCGTCCTGGGCGTCTCCCGCAAAGGCACCTGCCATCTTCTGCCGGCCCAGGCCATCTCTTTCCTGGCAGAAAATCCCAAAGCCAAACGGGTGCGGCTGGGCTGCCTGCTGGACATCAACTCATCCACCCCCGTCATTGAAGGAATTATCAATGGTGGCCCACTGGCACGCGGCGGCATCCAGACCGGAGACATTCTCATGAGCATCAACAACGTTCCCATCCGCAACTATGGAGACATGCTGGACGCCACCTACTACCTGACAGGGGAAAAACCCCTGACCATCCAGGTCATCCGCGGAACCCAGATTGTGGAAAGCAAAGGCATCATCCCCACGCAGGATCCCCGCTGATACGGACCCGGCATCCCGGAGGAATGAAAGGAGCGCCTTTCCCTCCCAAAATCGGGTTCTTGCCTTGTTTCAGGCTTGAACTTGACTGCCGTCCCACTTAAAAAGGGGCGTGCTTCAAATCGTCTTCAATAAAATCAGTGCCGCGGAAATATCCCGTATTCCCACGCTGGAACAACTGGACCTGCTGGGAGAATTCCAGGTTTCCGAATCCATGCTTCAAACGCTGGATGACACCCGTTTCGGCAAAATGGAAAAAGACGGCAAAACGCTTTACCGTTACGTGGCCAAGGACTACCGAATCTATTTTGAAGTCATTGACGGAAAAGTGGTCGTTCACCGCGTACTGCATGCCAACAGCCTGAACGACTTTTTATTCCGCACGAACATCTCTCCTACGGCGGGAGAAGATGAAATCCTCAGCCAGTCCAAGCATTTCTGGAAGCTGATCGACGAAGGCAAAAACTCCTCCAAAGCCTGAACTCCCCTTTCCATGGCCTGCATCATCCTAGGCGTCACCGGCTCCATTGCCGCGTACAAGGCGGCGGACATCGCTTCCGCCCTCGTCAAGCACGGACATGACGTGCATTGCGTCTGCACGGCCAAGGCCTTGGAATTCGTCACGCCCCTCACTCTCCACACCATCTCCCGCAACCCCGTTTTCTCCTCCTTTGACGATGAAAAAGGGGAATGGATTCCCCCCCATATCCAGCTGGCTCAAAACGCCGACCTCCTGGTTGTGGCGCCCGCCACGGCAAACACCATGGCAAACTTTGCCCACGGCATGGCGCCGGACATGCTCAGCTCCCTCTACCTGGCCTGCAAGGCCCCCGTGTTAATTTGCCCCGCCATGAACGTCCACATGTGGGAGCATCCCGCCACCCGGAAAAACGCGGAAATCCTGAAACAGCGGGAACGTCACCACATCTTCGGCCCTGCCGAGGCCGGCATCCTTGCGTGCGGAGCGGCCGGGACGGGCAAGCTGATGCCCGTGGAATTGATTGTGAAAAAAACTCTTTCCCTGCTGCCATAAAGGCTGTGGAAAAATCGCCTCATGCCTTTTTATTGGTTTGCCCCCGGAGGGATAAATCTTTTATCATTCCGGGCATGAAGCTGCTCACTCTTTTCCTTGGAACCCTGTTGCTTTGTTCCTGCGGGTCTGACAAATATCCCGTCAGCTTCCATATGCAGACAGGCGCCTCCGACAGTCAGAAATTCTCCTTCCGGAATGAAGATGACGGTTACTACTACTCCAAAGTACCCTTCATCTCCCAGAATGACATTGACTCCTACTACTCCTTCCGGGCGGCGGACAATACTTACGGAGCCGTATTCAACATTAAAAAAGGCCTGCACAGCAGGGTGGAAGGGGTAACCGCATTAAATCTCGGCAAACAGATACTGCCCATCGTCAACGGCCACCGCATGCAGCCCATGCGTCTCTACAACAACCCCATCAAGGGAGGCAAACTGGCCGTTCTGGGGGGCTTCTCCCCAGCGGACCTTGCCGCCATGGCGGAATTCATCCCTCCGGCGGACCCTAAAAGGGAAGAAGCCATCAACAAGCTCGCTCCCGTCACCAAGCCTCTGCTTCCTGCAATAGACCCCACCAAGGAAAAGAAAGAAGCCAAGGACCCTGAAGACCACAAAGACCGCACCGTGATCAGCACCCGCCGCGGACGGCTCTGATCCCGCACGTTTTATGAACATGCACAGCAAGTTCCTCCTGTTCCTGTCCGGATGCTTCCTGTTCCTGTGGAGCGCCTCTTATCTGGCGGCGGACATTGCCGTGCGCTTCCCCACCTCAAACACGGCCCTTCTGAACGACCGTCCGCAGGACTTTTACATGTACGTGGACCGGAACTTCGAGGGGCAGAAATCCCAGCCCTGGCAGGCCGGTGCCTACGGCTTTACCCGCACCCTAGTCAGAACCCAGGCAGGCCCGGTAGCCACCAAATTTCATGAAGGCATTGACATCAAGCCCCTCAAAAGGGATGCCGCAGGCGTCCCTCTGGACGATGTCCACCCGGTGGCTGGCGGCATCGTGGTCCATGCTTCCGCAAACCCTGCGCACAGCAACTACGGCCGCTACGTCGTCATTGAACACCGGCTGAAAGACGGACCGCTCTATAGCCTTTACGCCCACCTCGCCTCCGTCAACTGCCGGGAGGGGGACCAGGTAGGCACCGGAAACGTCATCGGACGCCTGGGTTATTCCGGCGCAGGGCTGAATAAAACACGGGCCCACCTGCATCTGGAGCTCTGTCTCAAGCTCCAGGACAACTTTCAACCCTGGTATGACAGCCTGAAAATGGGCACGCCCAACCGCCACGGCAATTACAACGGCCTGAACCTGGCGGGCTTTGATGCGGCGCCTGTCCTCATCCACTGCAAGGACGGGGAGGAATTCTCCCTGTCCCGCCATATCTCTTCCCTCCCGGTGCAATACGTAGTGCGCGTTCCCTCCACCGGAAAAATACCCAGCCTGGTCAAAAACTATCCCTTCCTGCTGAAACCGGGTCCGTCACAGCCCAAATCCTGGGAAATCAGTTTCACCGGACCCGGAGTTCCCACCTCCGTCACTCCTTCTGCGGAACCCTGCAGTGAACCTGCCGTCATCCGGGCTGTTCCCCATCCCTTCTCCCAACTGTACAGAACCTGCAACCGCGTTTCCGGTTCCAGCAAGGAACCCAGGCTGACGGCTTCCGGAAAACGCTACATCCGGCTCATTTTCATGGGAACGGAACCATAAGCCCCTTATTGATCATGCAAATACCCTCCACCAGGCACCACACCATCCCCGCCGCCATGGCGGCATGCGCCGCGTTCCTGCTGTCCCTGGGGGGCCTCTCCTCTGCGGCGTCAGGCAACACTCCTCCCCCCGCTTCCGCCCTGTCGCAGGACGAACAGGCGCTATTGAAAAACAAAAAATACCAGCAGGGCCTGAAGGACCTGGCTGCACACCTCCCGCTGGAAGCCAGCAAAAACTTTCAGGAAAGCCTGAAAACGAAAAACCTCCCGGAATCTCAAAAGGCCATCATCAGGCCGTTCCTTGCGGAAGCCCTGATCCGCGCCCACAAGACGGATGAAGGCCTCGCCCTGTGGGAACAACTGCCGGACTCCGTTCTGAAATCCTATTGGACGGCCATGGGCCTGTTCAACAAGGGATACTTCACCAGGGCTCTGGAAAAACTCTCCTCCATCCCGGACTCCGATCCCCTCTCCGTTTACGCCTTCCAGTTGAAAGCCCAGCTGGCCCGGCAGCTCGGAGACCAGCAGCTTCTCGTGGAATCCTTGACCAGGCTGGGCCGCTCGGACTCTCCCTCCGTTTCACACACCGCCAACATCCTGCTGGCGGACACCCTAGCCGGCATGCAGAACTATACGGAGGCGCAATCCATCCTCGAACAGGTAAAAAACAGTCTGTCCGGCACGGAAAAGCCGCCCATCCTGCTTCCCTATGCAGAACTGGTGGACGGAAAAATATCGGTCATCCAGGGCAATGTAGATCAGGCCATTAAAACATTTGCTTCCATTGCGGACAACACCTCCTACCCTGCAAAAATCCGTGATCTGGCACGGGTGGCACTGGCGGAAGGGGAAATTCTCCGGGAAAAACGCAATCCGGGGCAGGCGGAGGAAGAAGCGCGCGCGCAGCAGCCGGAAGAGGAAAACATCCACACCGCCGGAACGGGAGAAGACCGGCTCATCACCTTCATCGGCGGAAAGGCGGACTCCCCCCTGCTGATGGACGCCTTCAACATCCTTCTGAGAGAAAACACCTTCCGTACCGACCCTCAGGCACTGGAAAAACTCACAGGCTGGGTGAACTCCAAAGACGCCACACGGCAGCCTGCGGCCATGTACGCCATGGGCAGCCTTCTTCTGGAAAAGGGAGACCTGGCGGGAGCCATCAAGCTTGCCGGAGACAGCCTTGCCAAATATCCGCAGAACGTTCCTGTCCAGACTCTCTGTCTGAACGTCATCACGGCCCTCCTTGACAAAGGACGCACGGAAGATGCGGAACGTCTCATCTCCAAATATCCGGGCACATCTGCCGGCATCGTCTTCCAGCAAGGCGCCCTGGCCTTCCAGAAAGGGGATTACTCCCTGGCTCAAAAACTCTTCCGTGAAGCCTCCCGGCGCGGTACGGAAAAAACGGCGGAAGCCGCGCTCTTCAATGAAAACCTCTCCGCCCTGCATGCCAACGATGCGAAAGGCGCGGCCGCGCTGGTCCGGGAAGCCGCAGGCTCTGCAAGGCTGCGGGAACATATCCTCTTTGAACAGGCCCATTATGCGGCTAAAAGGATGAACCCGGAGGCCACGGAACTCCTGGCTGCCTTCGTAGCCCTGGCGGAAGACCCGGCTCTGAAAACCCAGGCGCGGCTGGACCAGGCGGAAGTGGCTCTGAACCTCAATCCGCCGGACATCCAGACCGTGCAATCCATCCTCCCTCTGCTGGAAAAGGAACAGCTCACCCCGGACCAGTCCATGCAGCTCGGCCGCTTGAAAATCCTGCTGGCGGAAAACCTCCAGGAATGGACGGAGGCCATCCAGGCATGCCGGCAAACCATCGCCCTGAACAAGGACGGGAAGCAGGCCGACGCCCTGTACCTCAAACTTGGGGAACTCTTGTACAAAAACGGCGACTTCCACGAAGCCCAGCTCGTACTCCAGCCCTTCCCCTCCAAATATCCGGACAGCCCCCTGAAAGCGGCGGCTCTCTTCCTGGCAGGAAAGGCGGCGCAGCAAAGCAACACTGTCAACACGCTGGAAGCGGCCCTTAACATCTTCCAGACTCTGGGGGCGGGAACAACGCAATTTGCCCAGGCCGCCAAAATAGAAGAAGCCTCCGTCCTGCTGCGCATGGGAAAAGCGGACCAGTGCATCGCCGTGCTTGACGAACTGCTTTCCAAGCCGCTACCGCGCTACATGCGGCTGCTGGCCCTCTCCATCCAGGCGGATGCGTGGGTAACCAAGGAAGACACCCACTCAGACACCCTCCGCAAGGCCATCAACCTGTGCACGGAAATCCTGAATACTCCCAATCTGGGACTGGCATGGAAATTCAAAACCCTTACCCAGCGGGCCCAATTTTACGAACGGCTGAACGACCAGGAAAAAGCCCTGGATGACTATGCCTCCATCCTGGTCCATACGCCCAGCGGCAGTTCCGCCAACAAGCGCCGGGACTGGCACTGGTTCTATAATGCAGGATTTGCGTCCATACGCCTCATGGGGCAGGCACAGAACTGGGACGGCTCCCTGGCCCTGGCCAGAAAGCTGGCGCAAACGTCCGGCCCCAGGGCCAGAGAAGCGGCGGCCTATGCACGCCGCATCCAACTGGAGCACTTCATCTGGCAGGAAGACCCGGTTGAAACGGAACAGCCGCCGGAAATGCAGCCTGTACCAAAACAGGCCCCCCAGTAAGCAGATTTGCCCCGTTATGGACACTCCTTCACCAGCCAGAACATGGAGAATCAACGCGGCTGCCATCATCATGGATGCCGACGGCTACATCCTGCTGGGCAAGGACCACGGCCGCAATCCCTACTGGCATTTCCCCCAGGGAGGCGTCATCAAGAATGAAAGCATTGAACGCGCCCTGGCACGGGAAGTCTGGGAGGAAGTGGGACTGCGCCCCTCGGACTACACCATTGTGGCGCGCCTGCCCGGACTGCGGTACAAATATCCTGCCAACCACCGTAAAATCACCCGCTGGGTGGGCCAGGAACAAACCTACTTTCTGGTGCGCTGTAAAACGAGCCGCCCAAAGACAGACCTGCACCGCAGCCCGGAATTTGCAAAAATAAAATGGGTGCTTCTCCAGGACATCAAGCTGGAAATGTTCCCCAAATTCAAAAGAAAAGTCATTAAGGACGCCCTCACTCAATTTTTCGGCCCCCCCCCTGCCGCCAACCGCTCCTCTGCGGAAAAGCGAGTCGACCGGCTCGCTTCCTCTTCAACACTAACTTCTCATACTATGAACCGTTACCTGGTGCCTCCGGGCAAAAAACTGCGTTTAAAGGACTACCCCACGGATGACAGATCTCTCTTCTCTGGAACCAAGGAAGAATCACTGGTCGAATTTGACAAGCTGAGGGAGGAACTGCAGGAACTGCAGAAAAAACTCTTTGCCCAGCACAAGCACAAAATACTTGTCATCCTCCAAGCGATGGATGCCGGCGGCAAGGATGGCTGCGTCAAGCACGTCTTCTCTCGCGTGGACCCGCAGGGGCTGCATGTGGTGCCCTTCAAAAAACCTACCCCGGAGGAACTGGACCATGACTTCCTCTGGCGCGTGCACAAGGAAGTGCCCACCAAGGGCCAGATTGCCATCTTCAACCGTTCCCATTATGAAGACATCATCGCCGTACGTGTAAAGAAAATCTTCCCGGACCCCGTCTGGAAGCGCCGCTATAAACACGTGCTGGATTTTGAATCCATGCTTGCGGAGGAAGGCACCACCATCATCAAGCTCTTCCTGAATATCTCCAAGGCGGAACAGAAAAAGCGCCTGGAATCACGGCTTCAGGATCCGGACAAGCTCTGGAAATTCTGCATGGATGACCTTGACGACCGCAATCGCTGGGATGAATTCCAAGCTGCCTACCAGGACCTCATTGAAAAAACATCCACTCCGGAAGCCCCCTGGTATATTATCCCCGGAGACCGGAAATGGTACAGAAACCTTGTCATTGCACGCCTGATCGTGGAAAAGCTCCGGCATCTCCAGCTTGCCTTTCCCACCCCTAACTTTGATCCGGCCACCATATCCATACCCGATTGACAAATCTCTGTCATAATAATAACTAATTTGTGCATTGAGTAAATATTTTTGTACATTTATCGTTATCACGCTGTCTTAGTATTACAAAATCGGCATTATTCACAATAACAGTCAAAAGTTAATATTTCTAACGCTTGACTGACACCGTGAAAAACTGTTAGAAAACAACTTAACACGTAGAACGTGTAAACATTCTATATAGAAAAACAGAACCCAATGTACTTAGCATCCCAACGTAAAGAGTTCATTCTGAAAACCCTGGCCGAACATGGAGCCGCAAGGACAATCGCTCTGGCCAAGCAGATGAAGGTCACAGATGAGACTGTCCGCAACGATTTAATTAATCTTGAAAAAAGGGGATTCCTCAAGCGTGTTCACGGCGGCGCACTGGCGCTCACTCACAAATCTCTTCATGAAGACATTGTCACTCAGGACCATGTCTCCATCCAGATTGCCAAAAAAACCGTTCAGAACATCCCGACCTCTGTCGTCATGTTCATTGACAGCAGCACCATGGGTTACCAGATCTGCAACCATGTCAACTCCAGGGATACGCATATCGTCTCCAACAACCCCACCCTTCTGACCCGGCTGGAAGGCATCCCGAGCCTCAGTTTCTACTGCACGGGCGGCCGTTTCGACCGTGAAGCCCAAGTGTACGTGGGCCAGGATGCGGCACACGCGGCCGGTTCCCTGAACATTGAACTGGTAGTACTCACCCCGGACTGCTACTCCCCCAAACATGGCGCCGGATACAAAAACATGCTTCAATCTGAATTCATCAGAAGCGTCATCCCCCAGGATGCCAAGGTAATCATCGCCATGCCTTCTACAAGCATCGCAAACAGCCCCGCATTCTATACGGTCGCGCCCAACTTGGTGAACATGCTCATCACGGACGACTCCATTGCTCCGGAAATGGTGGAGCAGATCGAAAAGAGCGGCGTCAAGGTGGAAATCGCCTAAACGTCTGCCGGCATCCTAAAAATCAACTCGGGCGGAGGTTCTTCAGGAGCCTCCGCCCTTTCTTATGACGGACGCGGCCTTTTCCACTCCAGACGGTATTCCCGGCTGCCGGTAAGTTCATCCTCAAGGGAGCCGATCTCTTCAAACCCGCTGCGCTTGTAAAACTGCAATGCACGCGGATTCTCCTCATAAACTCCTACGGTCAGCAGTCCCTTGCTGTGATCCTTGGCCCAATTCAGCAACTCCGTCCCTATTCCCTCGCACTGGCGTTCCGGGTCCACGAACAAGGCGGCTAATTCTCCTTCCCCCACCAGGCAGGCAAACCCTACCACGCGGTCACCGTCACGGCATATCCAGGTCCGCGCCTTAGGCAAATACACCTGCCTCATATCCTCCACCAGGCCGCACCAGAAACCAACCCCGGCAAACGCGTGGGCCTGTTCGGACGCCTTTAGCCAAATATCCAGGACCGCCGCCTCATCCTTGCTTTGATAATGTTCTATATTCATAAGCATCTACTGGAAAAACCGCTGTTTTCCACAATCTATAAACCGTAGCATGAACCATGCACGGCGGCAAGAATGAAAGAGAAGAGGGCAATTTGCCCAAAGCACCAGCCCTTGGCGTCTTGACGGACGATCCACCGCCATAAAGTGCTTATCAGGCGGTCTCCCGCTCACGGCCTGTAAACAAACACGGGACCGGTACGGGAAGACTGGACGCAGCGCACTTTCCCGACAGCCTCCGCCACCAGCTGCACGGCCTCCCGCACCTCATCCTCTGTTGTGGTGAAAGACAGGGAAAAACGCAGGGAGGAACGCACCTCCCCGTCGGACAGCCCCATAGCCGTCAGCACGTGGGACGGCATGGGCTGCACGGTATGGCAGGCGGACCCGGCGGAACACAGCAATCCGGCGGGTTCCAGCAAAAGCATCAGGGCTTCGGCCGTGCACCCGGAAAAAGCCAGATTGGACGTATTCGGAATCCTCTCCGCAGCGCCGGAATGCACCGTCACTCCGTCTATGGCCTGCGCCAGGGAAGACTCAAAACTATCCCGCAGGCGTCTCACGCGCCCTGCTTCCTCCAGATGCCGGAGAGCTACACGGGCCGCGGCTCCAAAACCGATGATTCCCGGCACATTCTCCGTACCGGACCTCAGCCCGCACTCCTGGCCGCCTCCAAACAGGACAGGCTCCAGGGGAGCGCCGGAGCGCCTGTACAGGCATCCTATGCCCTTCGGACCATGCAATTTATGGGCGGAAACGGATGCATAATCCACATCCATCCCATGCAGAGATACGGGAATCTTTCCGGCACACTGCACCGCATCCAGATGCACGGGCAGCCCATGCCGCCGGGCGGCGGCGCACAAAGCCGCAGCATCCTGAAGCACGCCCGTCTCATTATTGGCCCAGGCAAAGGAAACGCCGCTCACCTCCCCGGCGCACAGGGCTTCCCATTCTTCCGGTAAGGCCCTTCCTTCCCGGTCCACGGAACAAATGCGTCCATTCCCCAGGGTAATGGATGTTTTCAGGGAAGCATCATGATCCGTGGACAGGACGGCCACGCCCTTTCCTTTACGGGCCATCTGGCGAAAGGCCGCATTGGTGGCCTCCGTTCCTCCGGAAGTAAACACAATTTCCGCCGGAGACACGTCCAGCAGGGCCGCCACTCCGGCACGGGCTTCCTCCACGGCCTCCCGCACGCGCCGGGCTTCCCCATACCCGGCGGAAGGATTGAAAAACCGTTCTTTCAGGAACGGCTCCATGGCGGCGTAAACTTCCGGAAGAAGGGGAGTGGTGGCGTTATTGTCCCAATAAATCACGCCTTCATAACTCGCCCAATCACGGACAGGAGTCAAGCCGGAACATAATACCCCGCTGAACAAGATCACTCTTCACTTTTCCCCACGATTCCGCATAATGCTGCCCATGCGTTTCCTCATCACGGCCGGTCCCACCAGAGAAGCCATTGACCCCGTAAGATACATCACCAACCGTTCTTCTGGCAAAATGGGATACTGCCTGGCGGAGGCGGCGGCCCACGACGGCCACCGCGTCCTGCTCGTCTCCGGCCCCACTTCCCTCGAGATTCCGCACGGCGTTGACTTCCTCCCCGTGGAGACCGCGCAGGAAATGTATGACGCCGTGCAGAACCAGGCGTCCTATACGGACATAGCCATTCTCAGTGCCGCCGTCGCAGACTACAGGCCGGTTTCCGTACCGGACCGCAAGATCAAAAAAACAGGGGAACGCATGGTTCTGGAACTGGAGCGCACGAAAGACATTCTAGGTTCCATGCGCTCGGAATTCGGCTTCCGCGGCATTCTGGTCGGCTTTGCGGCGGAAACCCACGATGTGGAATCCTATGCGCGCGGCAAGCTGGAGCGCAAGCAATGCGACATGATCGTAGCCAATGATGTTTCCCGCCGGGACATCGGTTTCGACGCATCGGAAAACGAAGTGCTACTCATCTATCCAGATCGGACGGACCTGCTGGAAAAAGCCGCCAAAACCCACATCGCCCACCAGATAGTAGAACGCGCGTGCCGCTTGTACGCCGGAAAGACCTGCCATCCCGGCCAGCATACCTTTTCCGGGCTTGAACCCAGCTGGAATTGAGCCATCATAAAATATTAGCCGCAGCATACCGCTTCTCTCAAACAATACCTCTCCTCCTTCATGCCCGTTACCCTTCAGGACCTAGGCTGGAACGACCACTTTCAAAACGCCTTTGACGCCATTGCCAAATCCGGCTGGATTCCTGGGCGCCTGATCCGGGAAACGAAGATCAACTTCACAGCCCTGCTGGACGGAGGGGAGGATATAGACGTGGTCGTGAGCGGCAAACTCTGGCATGACGCCGCTACAGACGCGGAACTGCCCGCCGTCGGAGACTGGGTGGCGATCGCTCCCGGAGAAGCGGAGGATGAAGCCGTGATACGCGCCATTCTTCCCCGCCAGACCTGTTTTTCCCGCAAGGCGCCGGGAAAAAGCAGCGCGGAACAGGTGCTGGGCGCCAATGTGGACATCGTGGCCGTCGTCACGGAACCGGGAACCGACTTCAACCCCAGGCGCATGGAACGCTACTTCACGCTCATCCGCCGTAGCGGGGCCATGCCCCTCATCCTGCTCAACAAGGTGGACCTCTTCTCCAGGAAAGAAGTGGAGGAAGCCACGCACATCCTCCGGGAACTCTGCCCGGAATGCGGCATTATCTGCATCAGCGCCCTCCGCAACAAGGGCATCAAGGAATTCCGCAAATGTCTGGAACGGGGAAAAACCATCTCCATTGTAGGTTCATCGGGAGTGGGGAAATCCACGCTGGTCAACACCCTGCTGGGGGATGAATGGCTCTGGACGGGGGAAGTAAACGAGGTCACCGGCAAAGGGAGGCATACCACGGTGGCGCGAGAACTGGTGCTTCTCAAGCATGGCGGCCTTCTGATCGACAATCCGGGCATCCGGGAAATCCAGATGTGGACGGACGAGCACACGCTCCGGGAAAGTTTTGCGGACCTCACGGAACTGGCGCATGAATGCAGGTTTGCGGACTGCAGCCACGGCAAGGACGCCGGGTGCGCCATCAGAAAAGCCGTGGAAGAGGGACGTCTGGACAAGGAACGCTACCTGAACTTCCTGAATCTGGAAAACGAAATTTCCCAGCTTGCCAAGCGCCAGAAAAAACGGCAGATGAACGTGGAAAGGGCCGGGAAAAGGGATAGAAAAGTCCAGGCCCGTAATTACGAAGACCGCGTGGAGCTGGAACGCCGTCACAGGCCCAACCACCGGGCTCATGACTAACTCACCGTCAAATTGACTTGCCAGGCCACGGATGCTCGCTTACCTGTAAGGGATGCTTTCCGTACACAGCTTGCCACTTGCCGCTGCAGGCCTTCTGATGCTGTCCTTGCTTCCGCTCTCCTTCGCGGAAGAAGAGGCTTCCCTTCCGGACAGGGCCACCGCATTCCTGACCGGCATGGAGCCGATCAAACTGGCAAGGGACCCCAACAGCAAACTGCTTATTGCGGAATGCCGCATCAACGGCATCCCGTGCAATCTCATCGTGGATACGGCCGCCTCCCATACTACGTTCGACGTCAAATTCATCCAGAAGCACTTTCCAAACCTGACCCTGCAGGAAGTGCAAATTGCCCCCGGTTCCAATGTCCATACCGCGCCCCGGGTATTTCCCATGGAATCCTTTTCCATCGGCGGCCTTCTGATCAAAAACTTTTATGGATGCACCATGGACCTGGACTCTCTTCAAAAAAGCACCCACATCCGCGTGGACGGCATCCTGGGCATCAATTATCTGGGCTTCTGCCCCTTCCTGCTCTCCGTCAGCAACGCCACCCTGCAATTTCTCGAACGTTCCAGCTTCCCCCTTAAAGACATGAAACCGCTGGACGTCGAACGCCATGCCTCTGGCATCCTCTATATCCGGTGCACCCGGGACGGTGCGCCCTTTCTCCTGGCGCTCGACTCCGGCTCCACGCTCTCTCTGGCCCCTGTGGAGCAATGGCCGGCGGCCCCGGACGGCAGTCATGTCAAAGCCATGACATCAGACATCAACGGAAGCAGCGGCAGCCATTCCGTCATGAAGCTGGGCGTTCCGTCCACGCTCCACATGGGACCGGACTTCCAAATGGAGGGCCTTTCATTTGTCGTGACGGGAACCGGCGGCAGATGCCAGATCGGCGTGGACACCCTCCGGCACTTCGACATCATCGTTGATGCACCCCAGGGGGAAGTCTATGCCCTGCCTCTCCATTCAATACCGGAGGAGAACAAAAAAACGACGGACGCCCCTCCGGTCAAACGGGAATCTTGAGCATGATGCAAATCATGCGGATGGTGCGAGCCGTAGCGCCATAATGGGCTTTCAACGCCACCTGGGCGCGCGAAGCCTGCGCATGCGCCAGCAAGGGGTTGTCCAGCATTTCCTTGAGGACGTCCGGCAACTGTTCTTCTCCGCATCTGGTGATGCCATCCACCCCTTCCAGAAGCTGGACAAGAGCATCAAAATTTTCCATGTGCGGTCCCGTCAGCACGGGCACGCCGCAGGCAACGGCTTCTGCCGGATTCTGTCCGCCGTCCGCCAGAAAACTCTTGCCGATCACGGCCACGTCGGCCAGGGCCGTCCAGTCCCTCAACTCCCCGGTCGTATCCACGACATAGCAGACGTTCTCCTTGAGGGTTTCAGGAATTTCCCCTTCCGTCCGCAAAATGCACTGCCAGCTGCGAGCGGACAAATCCTTCACCACGGCATGGCGGCGTTCCGCATGGCGGGGAACGATCAGGGGAAAACCTCCAGCTTTCCTGGCAGCCTCCGCAATCAGGACTTCCTCCCCGTCATGAGTGCTGGCGGCCAGCACCACGGGCTTGCCGCGCTTCAACTTCTCCAGAATGGCGGAAAACTCGGGATTTGCATCACGGCGGTCCGCTGTCTGCTGGTCAAACTTGATGCTTCCGGTCACATGGATGACAGAGGGGGGGACCCCCACGGACTCAAACCGCTGCACATCCCCCTTATCTTGGACGCCCATGGCATCCAGAAAGGAAAAATAATACTTGGAAAGCCACTTGAACGCGCGGTACCGGCTCTCCGACCTGGCAGACATGCGGGCATTAATCATCGCCATGGGAATACCGCGCACCTTGGCCGCGCGCGCAAAATTGGGCCACAGCTCCGCTTCCACCAGCACAATGGCTTCCGGTTCAAAGCGGTCAAAGCACCTGCCAGGCAGCCCCAGCAAGTCAAAGGGGGCGTAAATCACACGTACTCCGGGCATCTGGGCATTCATGGCCGTGGCATGCCCCGTAGCTGTACTGGTGGCCAGCACGGCGGAACCTCCGCGCTCCCGGAGCCATGCACGCAGGAATTTGAGGGCTATCACTACTTCCCCCACGCTCACGGCATGCACATACAGCACGCCTTTCGGCTCCCTGTTGTAGGAGACGCGGTACAGGCCAAAACGTTCCATCAATCCCGTCCCGAATCCCCCCCGACGTTTCTGCTTGAGCAGATAGGAGGGCAGCGTCACCAGCCAGCCGACGGTGTACAGGATATTATAACAACAGGACAATAAAAGGGCTTTCATCTTACTTCTCCGGCAATCGATAGAACAGCAGCATATTTTTCCCGTATCTGCGGGTATCCACCAGGCGCAGTCCGTCAAAATCGGCGGAACCTTCGCTTCCGGTTCCCCATCCTTCCCGGACCTCCGCAATGAACACGCCTTCATCCTTCAGCAGACCGGCCGCCCCGGCTTCCACCAATTCCACGACAAAATCCCGGTCCAAGGGCCCCTTGCAATAGGGAGGATCCGCGAACACCACATCGTACTTTCTGCCGGCCGTCAATTCCCTCTTCACAAACTGGACGGCATCCCCCTGGATTACCGTGCCGCCCTCAAGCCCGGTCTTGGACAAATTAGCCTTGACGGTGATGCAGGAAGACCTGGAAGCGTCTACCATGCGCGCGGTCCTTGCACCCCGGCTCAGGGCTTCCAGCCCGAACGCCCCCGAGCCGGTGAACAGGTCCAGTACGTCAGCATGCTTGATCAGAGGATGCAGAATGGAAAAAAGGGCTTCCCTCACCCGGTCCGTAGTGGGCCGAACCTCCCCCTTGGGAACGGACAAGGATATTCCACCGGCTAATCCACTGATAATACGCATCTTTATAACCGGAAGTAAGAAAAAACATCAGCCATTACTGACGGGCGCGGGCCTTGGCCTTCTCCAGAAGGGGATCTCCCACGATGCTGGTCATGGGAACGCGCAGCACGATGGACTGATTGGCAATAACAAAATTGTCCGGATTCTTCTCGGACATGTTGTACACAAAGTAGGCATACTTTCCATCCTTCGTCTTGCCGAGGATGACGGTTTCCGTCAGTGTGGAGAGAATGGTCTTCTTTTCCAGCGTCCATTCCTTGCCGCTCCACGCCCCGTACACGTTCATATCGTCATAGGATACGTCACCTTTCAGGGCCAGGGCACCGTTGGGGGAAATCCATGACTTGGTATTGGAATCATACTTGAGCGTGCTCATCGGCAGGGGACCCTGCTGAACCACCGTTGCCAGATTCCAGATGCCCTGATCCCCATCCGGGAAAATCCCCATCGCCACGGGAGCCACTTCCTGAATCTGCTTCTTTTTCCAGCACTCCAGATATTTGGCATAATCTTCCTTGGTCCAGCCCAGGCGTTCGTCATACGGAACAGGCTGTCCGGGGACAATCTGAGACACCAGTTCCTTCTTGTCTTTTTCAGGCAGGCTGCCGAAAACGCTGTCAATCTTTTCCATGAATGGCTGAAGGCCTTCGTCAAGCAAAACGCTCACGGCAGAGCCTTCCACCATCTTCCCGACCGGAAGATACTCATTGATAATTTCCGGTTTTCCTGCTGCAGACAGGGAGGAAACCAGACCCGGGACCATCAGTAATAAGGCCAGATTGCGGAACGCTTTCATAACTTGTCGGTTCATTTTACTCAACAAAAGCCCCTTGGCAAGAGTCAAAGTGAGTGTTATCCGTATGCATATCATGAACTGGAAGTTACTTTTCACCACCCTGGCCGCTGCTTTGAGCCTTGCTTCCTGCGTGTCCACCCCCGCCTCCCGTATTCAGAAAAATCCCGTTTTATTCAATTCGCTTCCGCCTGCTCAAAAGGCGCTGGTGGAAACCGGCCAAATTGCGGAAGGCATGTCGCCGCCCGCCGTATTCCTGGCATGGGGAGACCCCTCCGCCGTGGCGGAAGGCAACCTCAACGGCAAGCCGGCCACCCGCTGGATCTACTCTTCCCTGCAGCCCGTTTACACGCCGCCGCCCTCCTTCTGGTACGGTCCGTACTGGGGCGGCCCTTATTGGGGGGGACCGGGCTTCTATAGCCCGTATTATCCCTATTACAACGACGTCACCTACGTTCCGGTAAATACGGGATACGTTCTATTCATCAATGACAAGGTGAAATCCTGGGAACGCAAGCGCTGATTATAAGGCGTTCCCCCTTCCGCAGAAGCTGAGCTTACATGCCCCCATTCCGGGCGCATCTCCGTTATCCCCTCTCCGGGCACGGTGGTTATTCCGGAACAGGACCTGGCACGCGCCATTCACTTCTTATCCCTGTCCGGCGGATATTCCAGTTCCTCCCGGAATCTGGGGAAGAAAGACTTCAACTCCCCGGACACTTGCGGATATTTCAGCTTCATATCCGTCAAGGCGCCAGCAATCGCACACAGGCAGACCAGCCGGGAATACCACTTGTTATCCGCCGGAACCACATACCAGGGAGCATCCGGAGTGGCCGTATTCCGGATCATCTCTTCAAAAGCCTTCTGATAACCGTCCCAGTATTCGCGCTCATGGATATCTCCTTCTGAAAACTTCCAATTCTTGTCGGGAGTATCCAGGCGCGCCAGAAGGCGCTTCCTCTGCTCCTCATAGGAAAGATGGAGAAAGATTTTGACAAAACGCGTTTTATTGGCATGCAAATGGCGTTCCAGGTTATTGATGGACCTGTATCTCTCCTTCCAGAAAGCCTTGCCTGCCTGGCCCGGATCAAACCCTTCCCCCGCAAGGTATTCCGGATGCACGCGCACGCTCAGCACCTCCTCGTAATAGGAACGGTTGAAAATGCCGATCATGCCTCTCTGCGGCAGGCGCATCACACACCTCCATAAAAAATCGTGGCTCCGTTCCACAGTGGAAGGATACTTGAAACTGCTCACCACACATCCCTGGGGATTGATGCCTCCCATCACATGCTTGACAATCCCGTCCTTGCCGGCACTGTCCATCGCCTGCAAAATCACCAGCAGGGCATAGGACTCGCTGGCGTAAAGGACCTCCTGCAACTGTCCCAGCAATTCGATGCCTTTTTCAAGCTTCTCAACGGCTTCCTTCTTGCTGTCCTTGTCCAGCTTGCCCAAATCCCCCGGATCATGACGGGACAATTTAAATCCCTTGTCGTCCGTCACACGGTAAGGCTCAATGAACTTCTTGCAGCGTTTGATCAAATGGGAAGGAATTTCCATAATCCTTGTAAGACATCTCTCTGACGCAAGACGTTGAAACAATCGGGGAAAGCGTCAATCCTTCCTTGCCGGCGGCAAAACCTTTCCATTGAAATAAACGGTAAATCCCTGGCACAGGGCGGAGCGTTGATACAAGCCCGAATCCTCCATCGCTTTTAATACGAGAGCATACCGGCCCGGGCGGGAAACGACAATGGCATCATAATCTGACCAATAATTCGCCGGAGGCTGAAAATGCCATCCATAAAATTCCCCTCCAAACTTATTGCAAAGGAGAAGAACCTTCATTCCTTTCTCCTGCAATGATTTGCAATAGGAAACAGCCTCCCGGTAATTTTCCCGGCTATAAATACCGCAAAAACGAATACGGAAATCGCTTGCCAGCCAGACAATCATCATCAGGATAAACAGAACAACCCGGCACCGGTCGGAAAACTTCCAGTTCTGGGGCCATACCTTGGACCAAATCAGGCACAATACAGGCAGCAGAGGAGCGCAATGCCTGCCGGAAAACCGGAAATCCATGGCTTCCGTTCCATAAAGAAACACAATTCCGGGAACCAGCACAAGAGCAAAGAGCGCCCATGGCAATGATCTGGAGGATTGCCTGCTCCACAATACAACTCCATAAATCAGGGTGCCAATCATGACTAGAGCGACAATACCTCCAAAAAACAATCCTTCCATCTTCCATAAGGAATCCAGGGTCGTACACAGTCTTAACTCGGCGCGCGGAGGCCCCAGCCCTGCCAGTCCCATGAGTTCATACAAGGATGCGGCCACATTAACAACCCAGCTGGAAGATATCACAACGGAACGGGCCCCGAGGGAAAGGGTATAGACATAATACGCGGCCAGCCCTGCAAACGGAAAAATCCAGCAAAATACGGCCTTCCAAAAACTCCGTCCTTTGAACTGCCGGAATGACAAGATGAAAAATGCAGCCATAAAGCCGAAACCCCATACAACCCCCGTCAGGCTTGTCAGGCACAGAAAAAACAAGGACCCAAAAATGGCATGGAACCTTGGCGGATGCCCTCTGCTAGCTTGATAAAGCAGCATGGTTACACCGCAGGAAGCCGCAATTTGTAAAATATAAGGGCGCAGTTCTTCAGTATAATAAATAAAAAACGGGGAAAGCAGCAGAATGACCAGGACTTTCGGCTCCTTTCTGAAGAACCAAGCTGCCAGAAAAACCCAGACCCCATTGAACAGGCGAAGAGCCAGCTCGGATTCGGCTCCCGTCACCTGATGCCACAAAAACAAAAGATAGTAATAAAAAGCAATCTGGGCATCACTTCCCCCAATTCGGCAAATTTGCCGCCAGCATTCTTCCAGGCTCGGCTGTACAGCACACAATGCTGTACAGCATTCATCAATCCAAAAACTCTGGTTATGAAATGAAAAACAGCACGACAGGAAAGACAAAACCAGCCAATTGTACTTTGCCCACCAGCCGCTACTATGTTCCTTCTGCATTGCACAAGGCAACATAGTAGATTGCCAAATTGGTGTCAAACTAAACAAAATAATTTAGAGAGAACCAACAACAACCAGAATGGCAACAGTAATGAAAATCTTTTCAGTCCATTTCCGACCAGCTCCGCAATCCTTCCCTGCTTGCGTCCATTTGCGGTACCTCTCCATGACAGGCCCCCGCACGCATGACATCCGGAATCGGCCATCCGTAAAAGACCGGTAGGTATTGTAAAGACAGGCAGGAGAATATTACTCATCCATGTGCACCTGGATTGCCGGCGTATTCTCCAGTTTGCAGTCGGCTATGGTCCACGTGCGCAGCGGTTCCACACGGTTGCCCTTGATCAGAATATTGGCGCATCTTCTGAACTGGAAGGGCTTCTGTCCCCATCCCCTGTAATCGTTGTTGTAAATAATCCTGTTGTTGATGAACTTGATATTTTCCGCGGAAATGGCAAACAGCAAGGGAACATCGAAGGTTTTAAACACGTTGTCCTCAATAAGAATGTTGCGGTGGTAATAGTCCTTCTGATTGTTCAGCTGCTTGACCTCCGGATAAATGGAAATGATCGCGTTGGTGAACTGATAGCGGGAGGTCAGGTTGTTGATGAACGTATTCCTGCGGATCACCACCTCGTGGCAGGCCCCGCTTTCGTACCAGCCCTGGGCATCTCCGGCCAGCAGAATGGCCGCTCCGGAGGAATGGTCAAACAGATTGCCTTCCACCAGCACCTTTTCAGGAGTGGTGAACAGGGTGCCTCGCGCCCGGTTGTTGCGGACAATATTGTTCCGGAACACGACAGACGGATAAAAATCAGCATTTTCAACGGCATCACCCGCCTTTACCCCGCCGGGAAGAGGTTCCTCCAGAGTGATCAGCAATTCCTTTTCATTCGCTTTGACGGCTGATTTTACAGTGCCCGTTTCTCGCGGTTCCAAGGTGGGGCCGTTGATAAAACGGATTTTTTCACCGGGAAGGAATACTTCAAAGCCTACGGCCTGGCGGTGCATATACCTGCATCTCAGAGTGTGGCTGTCCACCACCTCTTGAATTCCCAGGCAGGTGGAATGGACATTGATGGCGTCATCCATCATTCCTTCAAACAAAGCTTTTTCCACAATGATTTCACCACGGGTATTGGAAAAATGCGTAGCGTCCGCTCCGGACGTGTGTACCCGCTTCGTCCCCTTTCTGATGAAAACTCCCCCTCCCTTGATGCTGATATCCTCCGATCGCTGCGCCAGCAGCGCCATGCCGGTGCTTTGATGCAGGGCCACGTCATTCAAATGCGTCTTCCGCGCCCGGTAAATCACGCATCCCGGATGGGGGCGGTTGTAATTCCGGAATACCAGCGTATCGCCGGGCTTGATCCCTCTTTTCTTGAGGTTCCATTTCAGCTTGAGGCGGTTTCCTCCCACGGGCTCCACATGGCCATTCCATCCGATGTCCGCCGTATTGGCAATGATATGCCCCGTTCCCTTCTCAAAAGCCATGCAGCTGGCCATACCTTCCCGCCAGCCCTCCCCGATAAAGACAAATTTGTTGTTCTTGATTTCGTACGGATAGGTTTTCTTGTCTATCTCCACTTCCGTGAACTGGTCATCCACACTGGTCACGCTCCCTTCGGAATAATAGGGGCGTTCATAATCGACCGCCAGGCGCTCCACAGTGACGTTCTCGCTATCCATGATCAGCAGCGGAATCACCTTCCCGTGAAACAGGAACAGGGAACCATTCCCTTCAACCCTGACATCGTTCAGGTCCGTCAAAGGCACGCACACCGGATGAACGAGGGGCTGGTCGTGATTGGAAATGTAAAAACTCATGTCCAGTGCTCCATCCGGATAAAAATGATACACCCCTCTGGGAATGCTCAAAACGCCTCCGCCCCTTCTTCTCAGGGCGGAAATGGCGGCGCGCAAAGCCGGTCCCTGGTCCTTCCTGACACCGGAAATCATTCCGAACTTGGCTGCGTTCACTACGGCTGCCTGCATGGTACCTCCTTCCTTTCCGATTCTCCAGGCCAGATCCACCCAATCCGCGTGGTCATAGGAATTGTTCTCCACCCTGTCCGCCATCAAATACAGGTTCTTCAGGCCGTTGGCCGCCACCTTCACTGAAAATTTCTTGGCAGGCATCCCTCGTTTCATGACTCCGGAACTCCACAGTACCTCTGAGCCGCTCATCACACGAAACTCAACGCTTCCCTCCCCGTCAGTACCGTCATCCACGCCGCACGCGCCTTCAAAACTCACCACTCTTCCTCCCTGAATACTCGGCACCGGAAGGGGAATCATGGAAGTGGCATGCGTGCCAATGCCCCTTGCATACTTCTTGCCGCCTATGCTCAGTTCGGCATCTTTAAAAGACCTGTCCAGCCTGGTCTGCCCAGTCTCTTGCCGCGCCATCAGCAGGCTGGCGGCAGGCACTTCCACGGCCATCCGAGCAGGAGGGGGGACTTCTTCAGCACTCCGGCACGTCTCAAAAGACATGCCGGTCATGCAGGCCGCCGCAAAACACCAGGAGAACATTCTGTAAGACATGACGGTTATCATACTGCCGAATCACCCCTGTCCTATCAAACATTTTTTTGGAAAACGAATCCGCTACGAATGAACCTCCTGAAAACGGAGATTGCCTTTCCGCCGGAATTGATGGACACTGTCTTCATGAGACTAGGATTCATCATCTTGCCGGGCGTCCTTCTCACTCTCTCAGCCTGCGGCCGTGGGGGAGCTACCCTGGAGACGGACAATGTACAGGCGGAATGGTTCCCCAAAGGCAGCAGAACAGCCATTATTCTGGAGAATGAAACAGAACCGGGCGCCGATAAAGCGGCCCGGAACGCCCCCGCCGCACTCACTCTGCTTTATACGTCCCACGGGGACGGTCAGGGGGTGCTCAGTGTCAACGGAAATTCACCGGAAACAGCCACCGTGCGCCGTCAGGAGGCGAACATCAGCGCCACCTTTCATTTTAAAACACCCTCACGGGAAATCAGCCTCCATGAAGTCCGCCGCTCATCCGCGGATGGAAACGCGGCACGGCTGTCCGGCTGGACTTATCAGGAACAGCCCGGTGCGGTACCTCGCACCGGAGCGGCTGGCTCCCTTGCCATCACGGACAACTCACCCCGGTAGCCAGACATGCCCCTGATGAGACGGAAAGGATGGAAAATCTGGACAACGGTTCTGCTGACTGCTGGCATGGTGCTGGCGTGCCCCCATTGTTCCGTCCGTTCCCTGGTCTATCTGCCTCCCCAGCCCAAGGACAAGACCGCCTATCTGCAAAAACGCGCCGAGTGGGAACCCCACAGGCGCACCTTCCACCGGGAAGGAGCCAGCCTCAGCGGATGGCTCATTGAAAAACAAGGACAGCCCCTTCTTGTTTACTACGGTGGCAACGCCATGGACATCTCCATGATGCTGCCCTATCTGGATCAATTCCCCCACGCCAAGCTTCTTGTCAACTATCGCGGCTACGGCCTCAGTACCGGCAGTCCCACGGAACAGGCCATCATGGGAGATTCCCTGGCCATCCTGGACGACGTGCTGAAGGAAACGGGAAGAACCCCGGACGACGTTATTCTGGTAGGCCAGAGCCTCGGCTCCGGAGTAGCCACCCAGATAGCCTCCGTCCGGAACGTGAAAAAACTTGTGCTGCTGGTCCCATTTGACAGTCTGCTGGACACCGCCAGGGACCTCTTCCCCTATCTGCCTGTCAGGCACATCCTGCCCGACCACTTCCGTTCCGACCTGGCGGCCCCCAAAGTCTCCTGCCCCGTCAGCATCCTGGCGGCGGGATCGGATGAAGTCATTCCTCCGGCCCATGCCAAGCGGCTGCGCGACTGCTTCTCCACTCCCGTCAACTATCAGGAATTCCCCGGAGCCATGCACAACACCATCTGGCACAGTCCCGGATTTGACAAGGCGTTCGCCAAAAGCATCGATTACTGAACCGGCTTATGAACGGGGAGCCAGGGAAACCCTGCGCAAACATTCCCCCGCATGCTCCAGCAGCAGCCAGGAAGCGTCCTCCGGCAATGCGTCCGGAAACAGGTTGGCCCATTCCACAACCAGCACGGTGTCTCCGTCCAGATACTCATCCCAGCCTATCCCGAAAAGCTCGGACTCGTCCCGCAGCCGGTAGAAATCAAAGTGGCAGGCCCTCAACCGTCCGTCCCGGTGCTCATGCACCAGGGAAAACGTGGGACTGGCGGCAGCATCCGTGCTCCCCAGTCCTTCCATAATCCCCTGAGTCAGATGCGTCTTTCCCGCTCCAAGCTCTCCTACCACTCCTAGAACCTCGCCAGGCATTAAAATTTTACCTATTTCCCGTCCGAGAGCCTGCATTTCTTCCGGAGAATGCGTTAAAACAGCTCCATTTTTAAAAATTTTATGCCACTCGCTCATTTTTTTATGAAATTTTGCTTGTCTAAAGAAAAGTGATATGGTTTAGTGCGGCTCCCGCAACCGCGGGCGAACCTTAACAGTGATAGTAATGGCATACGCAATTTTCAAAACAGGTGGCAAGCAGTACCGCGTCCAGAAGGGCGACGTGATCGACGTTGAATGCATCAATACTCTTGAAGAGGGTGCCGAAGCAAGCTTCGATCAGGTGCTTATGGTGGAAAATGACGGAAACGTGACCCTCGGCTCCCCGACGGTGGAAGGCGCTACCGTCTCCGCCAAGGTAGTCAGCCAATTCCGCAACAAGAAGATTATCGCCTTCAAATTCAAGCGCCGCAAGGGCTTCCACAAGAAAAAAGGTTCCCGCCGCGCCATGACGAAGCTGGAAATCACCGACATTAAAGCCTAATTTCAACCTCTAATTTCATCTTAATCTTATGGCTCACAAGAAAGGTCAGGGTTCTGTCAAGAACGGTCGCGACTCCCGCAGCAAGCGCCTCGGCGTGAAAAAATTCGGCGGCCAGGAAGTAATCGCGGGCAACATCATCATCCGCCAGCGCGGCACCAAGTGGCACCCCGGCAAGGGCGTGGGCATGGGCCGTGACTACACCATTTTCTCCCTGGTGGACGGCCGCGTATTCTTCGACCGTGAAGGCCGCCGTGTCAATGTAGCTCCGGAAACCGAGTCCGCCAACTAATCGTTGCGGTTCACAGCTATTTCCCTGCAAGGGCGGCCATCCACAAGGTGACCGCCCTTCTTTTTCCCTGCCGTTCAAAACAAAGAACAGGAATTGTTCTTGCAAAATGATAGTGCCTTCTCCACTATTCCCCGCAGAGCATGAAATATAAAACGAGTTCCAAAACAGATACCTCGGACGCCGTAAAAACGGCTTCTACCCTTCCAGTCATTTCCGGCTTGAGGCTCACCAAGCAACGGCAGGAAGTATACCAGGTCCTTCTGGAACAGCGCGACCACCCCACGGCCAATGAAGTCTATCACCGGGTCCGCAAAAAACTCCCCAGCATCTCCCTGGCTACGGTCTACAACTGCCTGGAGGCCCTGGTAAACCACGGCTTGGTCAATCAGGTCAACTTTGAACGCAGCTCCTCCCGCTTTTGTCCCAACCTCGTCGACCACGGCCACTTCCAGGATACCCGGACCGGCCGGATTTACGACATTACCATCAAGGAAGGCGTGGACCTGAGGGAATTCATCAATCTGCCCGACGACGTATGCGTGGAAGAGGCCCAAATCACCTTGAGGGGCTCCATCATCACGCCGCAGGGTTAATTCCTCCTTTTACATCATGAGCTTGGTCATTAAAAATTTGCACGCCAGCGTGCAAGGCACGGAAATTCTTAAAGGCATCAATCTTGAAATCCCCAAGGGGGAAGTACACGCCATCATGGGGCCGAACGGCTCCGGAAAAAGCACGCTTTCCAAAGTTCTCTGCGGCCACCCGGATTATGAGGTAACGAGCGGGGAAGTCTGGCTGGACGGACAGAACCTGCTGGACATGAGTATTGACGAACGCAGCCGTGCCGGTCTTTTTCTTGCCTTCCAATACCCCATGGAAGTTCCCGGCGTGTCCAACGCCAACTTCCTGCGCGCGGCCATGCAGGCGCGCATGCCTCAGGGAGAGGAACTTGACGCCGTCACATTCTACAAGACGCTGTACGCGAAGATGGACCAGCTTGGCATGTCCCGCCAATTCACTTCACGAGCCGTGAATGAAGGCTTTTCCGGCGGGGAGAAAAAACGCAACGAAGTCCTTCAAATGCTCCTGCTGGATCCCCTTTACGCCATTCTGGACGAAACAGACTCCGGCCTGGATATCGACGCCCTCCGCATCGTCTCCGAAGGGGTCAACTCCATGCGTTCCCCTTTCCGCAGCTTCCTGGTCATCACCCACTACAAACGCCTGCTGGACTACATCAAACCGGACGTGGTCCACGTGCTGGCCGGCGGACGGATTGTCCGCACCGGGGGCGGAGAACTGGTGGACGAACTGGAAAGCAGAGGATATGAATTCCTGAAGGAGACCGAAGGAGTAGCCAACGCATAACCCGGCAATCCGGCAGTCATCATGAGCGAAACATCTGACACACCTGCGAACGACAGCACGCAAAACCCGTTTGACTTCGACAGGAGCAAGGGAAACTTCTCCTTCCCGGAACGCCACAAATTTGACGCAGGCTACGGCCTTACGGAAGCCACCATTGACTATATCTCCGACGTCAAGGACGAGCCGGACTGGATACGCCATTTCCGCAAAAACGCCCTGGCCGTCTTTGAAAGCAAGCCCATGCCCACACATTGGGCCTCCCCGGAAATTGAAAAAATAGACTTCTCCCAGATACGCTACTACCTGTCTGACGGAGAGCGGCCCAAAAGAAGCTGGGAAGACGTTCCGGAAGACGTCAAGCGAACCTTTGAGCGCCTGGGAGTGCCGGAACAGGAGCGGCAATTCCTGGCAGGCGTGGAAGCCCAGTACGACTCCGAATCCGCCTATTCCAACATGAAGGAGGAATTGCGTAGCCAGGGCGTCATCTTCGTCAACTCGACGGAAGGCCTCAAAAACCATGAAGAAATCTTCCGCCAGTGGTTCGGAAAAGTCATCCCTACGGGAGACAACAAATTCTCTGCCCTGAACAGCGCGGTATTCTCTGGCGGTTCCTTCATCTACGTGCCCAAGGGCGTAAAACTCAAGCACCCTCTTCAGGCATACTTTCGCATCAACTCGGAAAACTTCGGCCAGTTCGAACGTACCCTCATCATCGCGGACGAAGACGCGGAGCTCATGTATATGGAAGGCTGCACGGCGCCCCAGTTTGAAACGTCAACCCTCCACTCCGCCGTCGTGGAGCTGGTGGCCCTGAAAGGAGCGAAAATCCAGTACGTCACCGTGCAGAACTGGTCCTCCAACGTATTCAACATGGTTACCAAGCGCGGCCTTGCCATGGAGGACGCGGAAATCCGCTGGATTGACTGCAACATCGGCTCCGGCCTCACCATGAAATACCCCGCCGTGGTCCTCAAGGGCAAAAGGGCCAGAGGGGAAGTCATCTCCATCGCACTGGCCAATACGGGCCAGCACCAGGACACCGGCGCCAAAATGATCCACGCGGCGGACGACACTACGTCCAACATTGTCTCCAAATCCATCAGCATCGGAGAAGGCCGCGCCAGCTACCGCGGCCAGGTCGTCATGGGCAAGGGGCTCAAGGGCTGCAAGAACAATACGGAATGCGACGCTCTGCTGCTGGCGTCCAACAGCCGCACGGATACCTATCCCGCCATCACGGTGAAGGGAGACCGGAACATGGTACAGCATGAAGCGTCCGTCTCTCAGGTCTCGGAGGAAATGCTCTTTTACATGCAGCAGCGCGGCATTCCGAAAGCGGCGGCCATGTCCCTGGCGGTCAACGGCTTCATCAACGATCTCGTACAGGAATTCCCGATGGAATATTCCGTGGAACTGCGCAGGCTCATTGACTTGGAAATGGAAGACAGCATCGGATAAAGGAGGAAATGATGAATCAATTGCTCAACGACGAACAATTTCCGGCAGGCTTCCTCCCCGAATGGTTTGAAGCGCGGCACAGGCAGATGAAGGAACGGGCCGCACAGCTACCCGAACCTTCCCGCCGCGTGGAATCATGGCGGTTCGGGGCGCCTGCCAACGAATCCCTGGAAGGATTTGAAGCGGCATCCCCCCTGGACCCGGAAACCCTGGCAGCCATCATCAGGGACCATGCCTCCATGCCGGACGCCCTCCGGGTGGTGTATGCCAACGGACTGCCCGTTTCCATGCCGGAGGAACTCCCCGAAGGGCTTTCCGTGATGGATCTGGAAGACTTTGTTCTCCAATACCCGGACCTGGCGCGGAAACATTTGGAAAACATGCCGGAACTGCTCGGCTCCGACCGCCTGGCGGCCATGAACATGGCCCTCCAGCACAACGGACTGGTCATCATGGCGGACCGGGAAATCCCCCGGCCTCTGGAAATCTTCCACTTCATCTCCGGAGACAACGTGGCCGTCTTCCCCTACACACTGGTCATCACGGGAACCGGCGGCCGCCTCCGCATTCTGGAACGCCATGTCAGCGCGGATCACGGCATGCAGTTCTGCGGCGCCCTGCAACAACACCATCTTTCTTCCGTTTCCTCCGTCAAATACGCCCTGGTTCAGGAACTCAATGCCCGGTCACGGGTTGTGGAACTCAGCCACATCACGGCAGACGATTCCGCGGAAATGGAACACCTCACCAGCCATCCCGGCGCGGCATGGGCCAGGCAGGAAACGGTCTGCATCCTTACGGGAGACGAAGCCAACGTGCGCCTGCTCTCCGCCAATCATCTGAAGGAACGCAAGGAACTGGACCAAAGAACCTACCAAAAGCACCGCTACCGCGGAGCCTCCAGCAATCTGTTTTACGCCAACGTGCTGGACGACGACTCCGTCAGCATCTTCAGCGGTATGATCCTGGTGGAAGAGGGAGCGCACGATACCAGCGCCTACCAGAGCAACCGCAACCTGATCCTCAGTCCGCAGGCGGAAGCCAACTCCATTCCCGGCCTGGAAATTCTTGCAGACCGGGTGCAATGCTCCCACGGTTCCGCCACTTCATCCATCTCCCCGGAAGAAATCTTCTATCTTCTTTCACGCGGCATTCCGGAACAAACGGCGCGCAGAATGATTGCCCAGGGATTCCTGAAGCATGCCCTGGACCAGTTCAGCGATGAAGCCATCCGCGCTGCGGTGGAAAACATTGTCGTGCCCTGATTCCCGTCTTTCCGGATACATCCCGAGCACCCCCCGGAGACAACCAACGTTTTTCCGCCGGCAGGAGCAGGACTTCACCGTTCATTCCAGAACGCGGCATCCTTTCCTGATTGGTCCTGTTTCATGAAATTTCATGCTTCCCGGGACTATATATCCTGCAGCATGCATTTTCCCCATTCCTGTTACCTGCTCATATTCCTCCTCATGCATGCAGCCGGGGCGGAATGCCCCAATATTGAGCTCATTAACGCAGACGATTTGGGCTGGATGGAAGTAGGGTGCCACGGCCAGAAGAAAATCAAAAAATCGAATCTCAATAGACTGGCTTCCGAAGGCCAGCGATGGGTATACTTCTATTCCGGTGCTCGGTCTGCTCCCCCGTCCCGCAACGTCTTGCTGACCGGCAAACATACGGGCAGCTACGACATTCAGGACCTGAAACGCGTGGATGCCCGTGAAAACTGGCGGGACCTCAAGGGTGACTGGCCCATCAGAACAGAAACCTATACCCTCCCGGAAGCCCTGAAAAAAGCCAGTTACACCGCTGCAGTATTTGGTAAATGGGGCATAGGCGACTTCGGGGCCGCGGGCACCCCGGACAAGCATGGCGTGGACAGGTTCTACGGTTATATGGACCAGAAAGCCTGCCACACCTAATATCCTCCCTATCTCTGAAACGACGGGAAAAAGGAAATGCTCAACACCTCCCTGCCCCCTGCCACCATCGGGCTCGGTTCCCAGCCACAGGAGGAAATACTGGTGGACATCTACCGCGCGGAAAAGCACAGTTCTGATCTGATTACAGATAAAATGCTGGAATTCATCAAAAGGCAGGCGCAGGGGGAAAAGCCCTTTTTCCCGTATTACGCCCCGCAGGAACCTCACGTGGCCATGCAGCCCCTGCAGGAATGGATTGACCGTTACCCGCGCGACTGGAACAAGCGCCCCTACCGGGGAGAAAACGGCTATCTGCCCCATCCGCTCCCCAGGGCTCCTATGCCGGCATGATCTCCCAGATGGGCCACAATGTAGGCCGCCTGCTACAAACACTGGAAACATGCGGTCTTGAGAAAAACACCATCGTCATCTTTACCAGCGACAACGCACGACACACGACGCGTGGACCATGAATTCTTCAACTCCGTTGGAAGCCTGAAAGGCCAGCTTTACGAAGGAGAAATCAGAGTCCCCGGCATCATCCGCTGGCCCGGAAAAATCTCTCGCGGCAGAACCATCACCCAGCCGGCATTCCATGCCGATGTGATGCCCACGCTGTGCGCCCCGCGGGGAAGGATGCAGGTTCCCCGCTCGGCACGGACCTTTCCCCGTCCTACTCAGCAAAAAAGCGGTTCTGAAAGACCGACGCCCCCTGGCCTGGGCCGGCGGGAGCTACAGAGACCAGGCAGCCGTGCGCTTCGATACAATGAAAGTCATGCGCCGCAACCTCTTTCCAGGCAAAAAAACCGGCCAACTGGGAAGTATACGACATCTCCACAGTCCCTCGGAAACACATGACCTCGCTTCCAGCCGCCGCGACCTCATCGAGTTGGCCGTTTCCGTTCTGGATAAGGAGAGCAAATCCTCTTCCGGCTTCCCGGATCTACGCTACAAAGCCCTGGAACAAACGGGCAAATGATGCCGGAGAAAATGAGGGGCTTCCATCTCCCTTCCCTTTCAACTCTACCCTTGACGTGACACGCGCCGGAGGTAATCTTTCCCGCATGAATCTTATTTCTTCCCTTCTTTCCAGGGTGCTCCATGGAGCGTCCTGCACCAGAGAAGAACTGATAGCCCTGAACCGGGAACCGCTGGAAGAATTGTGCCGGTCAGCCAATACCATCCGGAAACATTTCTGCGGAAACGTCTTCGACCTCTGCACCATCATCAACGGACGCAGCGGCAGATGCTCGGAAAACTGCAAGTACTGCGCCCAGTCTGCGCACTATTCCACGGCTGTGGAGGAATACCCCCTGCTGAGCGACGAAGCGTTGCTGGCGGGGGCCAGATATAATGAAAACAAGGGAATCCTCCGCTACTCCATTGTCACCTCCGGAAAAAGGCTGACGGATGCGGACGTGGCCCAGCTCTGCGCCAGCTACAAAAACATTGCCGCCCGATGCGGCATTTCCCTGTGCGCCTCCCACGGTCTTCTCTCCAAAAAGCACTGCGAGCAATTGAAAGCGGCGGGCGTCACCCGTTACCATAACAATCTGGAAACCTCCCGCCGCAACTTCCCGAACATCTGCACCACCCACACGTACGACGACAAGATACAGACGATCAAGTGGGCCATGGAAGCCGGTCTGGAAGTATGCAGCGGCGGCATCATGGGGCTGGGAGAAACATGGGAAGACAGAATTGACATGTACATGGACATTGCCGCCCTGGGCATCAAATCCGCTCCCATCAACTTCCTGACCCCCATTCCCGGCACCCCCTATGCGGACATGACTCCGCTGGGGGAAGAAGAACAATTGCGCATCGTGGCACTTGTGCGCTTCATCATGCCGGACGGGTTCGTCCGCATTGCCGCGGGGCGGAACACCATGCAGGACCATGGCCGGAAAATCTTCATGTCCGGGGCCAACGCCGCCATTTCCGGCGACATGCTCACCACCTCCGGAGTAACGATCAGGGAGGATCTGGCCATGCTCGCGGAACTGGGATACGAAGTCCGCATGAAATAAGCTTTCCCGGCTTACTGCCCCTCCCCCCCTTCATCATGAATCACGCTGACTGGTCAAAAAAAGATCTGGAATACATCTGGCACCCCTGTTCCCAGATGAAGGACTATGAAACGCTGCCCCCCATCGTCATCGACCACGGCCGGGGAATCAGCCTGTACGACGTAGACGGCAAACGCTACATGGACGTCGTCAGTTCCTGGTGGTGCAACCTGCTGGGCCATTGCCATCCCAAAATCAGCCAGGCCGTCAAGAACCAGCTTGATTCCCTGGAGCACGTCATCTTTGCCAACTTCTCGCACAAGCCCGCCATCACCTTGTGCGAGGAATTGATGAAAAAAATTCCGCCAGGACTTTGCAAATTCAATTTTTCCGACAACGGCTCAGCTTCCATTGAATCGGCGATGAAGATGAGCTTCCAGTACCATTACCAGACAGGCAACCGCCGGAAAGTGCGTTTCATGTCCCTGAGCGACGGCTACCACGGGGAAACCCTGGGCGCCCTGTCCGTCGGCGGCCTGGATCTGTACTCTGAACTCTACAAGCCGCTTCTGCTCGACATCGTGCGCATTCCCGCTCCGGACTGCTACCGCTGTCCCAAAGAAAAAAAACGCGGATGCTGCCAGGCGGAATGCATTGACGCGGCGCAGGAAGTATTCGCGCGCCACGGTGAAGAATGCGCTGCCCTGCTGGTGGAACCCCTGCTCCAGGGATCGGCCGGCATGAGAATGTACCCCCCTTCCTATCTTGCCAAGCTCCGCACCCTGTGCGATTCCTACGGCGTCCATCTCATTGCGGATGAAATCGCCACGGGATTTGGCCGTACAGGCAGCATGTTCGCATGCGACCAAGCGGGAATCACCCCGGACATCATGTGCATCTCCAAGGGGCTGACGGGCGGTTACATGCCCATGTCCATTGCCATCACCACGCAAAAAATCTACGATGCCTTTTATGCGGACTATCGGGAGGGCAAAGCCTTCATGCACAGCCACACCTATGCCGGCAACCCGTTGGGCTGTTCCGCCGCGCTGGCCGTTCTGAAGGTGCTGGATGAAGAACAAATTATTCCCCGTGCACAGGAAAAGGCCCCCTTCTTCCATCAATTGATCGTGGATGCCCTGGGAGATCATCCCCATGTGGGGGAAATCCGCTACTTGGGGCTCGTCAACGCTATCGAACTGGTGGAAGACCGGAAAAGCAGGAAAAGCTTCCCGTCCGAACGGCGTCTGGGCTACCAGATTTACAAGGAAGCCCTTAAACAGGGGCTGCTGCTCCGTCCGCTGGGCGACGTGCTGTACTTCAATCCGCCTCTCGTCATCTCCCCGGAAGAAATGCAGGAGGCTGTTTCCATCTGTGCCGGCTGCGTCCGGAAAATACTGGGATAAACATTCTCCGCGGCAAAACGATATGTCCGGCAATTTTTTTGAAGGAAAGATGAAACTTTTTTTCATACGCGGTGTTTGTTAAAATACCCTGTAAACCCTCCGCACCGTTATGATACACTTCAATCCCCTGCATAAACGTCCGGCGCTTTCCGCGCTCATCCTCCTTGTCATGGGTTCCGGCTTTTGCCAGGCCCAGGAACTGCTTTCCGATTCCGCCAGAAAAGAAGCGACGGAATGGCTCAAGGAAGTCAAAACCGGGCATCTGAACACCAGTTCGGCCCGTCTTCAAAAAGCCATGGCCGCTCTGACAACCGCCATTGCCACGGAAAACGCCGCCATGAAACTTTACGTGGACGCCATGAAAGACAGATTCCTGAATCCTACCAGCATGATGTCCCGCATGCTGAACCGCGGCGGCGGCGGTTACCGGATGATGCGCATGCCCGCCATGAACGGCGGCAGAGGCGGCAACAATGGCCGCAACGGCAGCCAGAATGAAAGCCCAAGCTCCGCCTTCTCCAACTGGCGGAAGCAAAACACGGGCAACAATGTAGCTCCCGGCTTTAAAAAGGCCCTCCAGCTCCAGTGCAAATGGATGCTGCTCTGCCTGAAAAAAGCGGAGGCGGAAAAAAATGAGCGCGAGATCAACGTTTCCGCCAACGTGCTGTCCATGCTGGATGAAGTGGCCGCCAACGCCAAGGACGTGGGCGAACAGCTAGCCATGGTAGGCGGAGCCAGCGACGTCATCCGCACTTATCTGAACATCAGTGATTACCGTTCGGAAACCCTGCCGGACAACCTAATGGACCTCAATGGCATCTTCGAGCGCGTGCTTCTGGCCCCGTACAAGGAAAACAAGGATGTGGAAAACTTCCGCAAGCTCTGGAACAAACGCATCAGCCTGGAACTGGCTCTGCTGATGAACAACACCGCCAGCGACAAGAAGACGGCTGAAGTGGAAAAGGCCAACTTCCTCCTTAAAAGGCAGTGGGAACGGGAAAAAGCCTGTTTTGAACTCGGCGACCAGGTTGCTTCTCTGGACAAGATGAAGAGCCTGCTTCCCGGCATCAAGGACCCCAACGACAAGCAGCGGGCCATCCGGGATCTGGAATACCTGCTTCTAAGCCCGGCGGAAAAGGAAAAACTCCGTGAAGACCGTACCAACCGCCGCATGCCGCCGGGAGGTCCGCGCTTCTAAAGGGGCCAACAGACTGCTCCTTTTTTCATCCCCCGGTCCGTCAACCGGGGGATTTTTATTATCCGGACCGGACTCCATTTATAAAACCGGAGAACGTTCCCTGCCGGGCTGGAACCAGGTCTTCCGAAGGCGGTAAATGCGCACCCCCTCAATATTCTCATCCAGGTGCCACGCCGTGCGGATACCGTGGTGTTCCCATATGTGGCGGCAAAGCATCGTAAAAAATTTCCTGTCCATATCGGAAAGATCTCCCTGGGGCGTCAGACAGACGATATAGACGTTATCCCGGCAAAGATTCAGGGCAGTCTGTCCGTCCCAGCCCATTTCCTGCAACTTTTTCTGCACGGGCTTCAGCGGGAAATTCCATCCGCCCAGCGTCACCACATTCTTCCGGGAACAGCTCCACGCCTTGCGGAAAACGGATTGCCCGGGAGCCAGGTCATCAATAGTTCCGCCAGACATCTGGACACAAAACAGGGAATCCGGCTCCCGGTCCACCCGTTCGCAAAGCAACCGTCCGGCCTCCGGCGAAAACGACTCCATATTGGCCTCCCAAACGGCGGCGCACGCCTGAGAGAGGGAGACGGCAAACGCGCAGAATATGGGCAAGCCGCCCGTCAAAGCCCCCTTCCCCGTCCACTTGACGCGGACGGACTGGAAATGCTCCGGTCTGAGCAGGCATAACCCGGCAATCAGGAATGTGGGATACACCACCCGGAAATACAGGCGGTCTATGCTGGCCATGTACAATAAAACAAGCACCAAAAGGCCGCCTACGCACCACAGGAGCGCCGGAGAATCCCCACGGCGGAAAGATGCGCGGCAGGCCAGTCCAAACAGAATCCAGCAAGGCAGGAGATCCACAATGGAATCCCAGGAAAACAAATGCAGGGCCTTTTTTCCGCGAATCCACATCCTGGGCCAGAAATCATTCCCGTCCCGCGCCAGCCTGAGTCTTCTCAGATAATCGGTGTTGAACACTTCCATGTCGCAATTCGTGAACATTTGCACCATTTTGATATCGTTGGCAAACACCCCGTAGGAAGCGCATTCGTACTCGTTCTCGGAACGGATGGGAGACGTGTCGGACAACAGGGCGCGGGCCTCATTCCAAGCAGCCACGTCACATCCCTCAAACACGCTGCGGTGGGCATGCCTGTTGTATCCGTTCAACCCGTAGGAAAAAGCAAACACGCATGCCAGGGCTCCCCACAGGCGTCCCCGGGAACGCAGCTTTTCCCAGGAGGGACGGAACCCGTCCATACTCCCCGCCACCAGCACCGCCCCGAAAAAAGCATCACACACCAGAGCAGCATCCAGCCTGATCATGCTCCCCAAGACACACAAAAAGACACCTGCAGCCAGCTTCCACCAGGATGAGGAACCATGCTTCAGGCAGATAAGCACACCGGTGAACCCCACAAGAAATGCGGCATGGCTGAACTGCAGGGCGGCATAAAAACCGGGCATGATCAGCAACCATACCAGCAACAGCACAAGCGTCGTGAAATCATAGCTGCGCGCCTTGCGGGCATGCGCCGTAAGCATCGTGAAAATGGCGGCTCCGCTGGACAACGTGGCAACAGCCAAAAACACCGGCCAGACGGACAATCCACCCAGAACGGGGGCGGCCACCAGAAGGGACCTCGTCAGAAGGGGATTGACAAAAATGACGTGCGCATCGGCATAGGAAGGATCGCCCCACCCGTCCAGCACGGAAGCGATCACCAAATCGTCATTGGACTGATAAGCAACCCCGGCAATACTCCAGGCAAGAACCAGCAGAATGATATTAAACCATACCGGATGAAGCAGGGGCAAAAACGATATCCATCTCCAAACCTGTTTCATCATAAGCAAATTCCCTGACTGCCCGATCATGGATGCTGGCCGGGGCACGCATACTAGAAACGGGAAAAACGAAAGTCAAGAGCCGTATCCGTTCCATCCTTTGGCCTTTCGTCCATCAACCGCCCTCGCGCCTCAACGGTTCAGGCAGACAATAATGCCGGTAATGATCAGCAGGTTTCCTACCACCTTGCGCAGCGTCACCGACTTTCCGAAAAAAATGCGGTCAAAAAAAAGGATATACACGTAAGCGGAGCATTCCAACACATTGACCGTAACCATCGGCAGATGGGAAAGGCAGTAAAATGTCAGCAGGCTGCACGCCAAGAAAATGGCATACGCAGACACAGTAGCCCGGTTCACGAAATAGGAAAAACCGGACAGCCGCTCATTCATGGCGGACTTTTTCAAAATCACCTGGGAACAGGACGCCATAAAGACGGAAAACAAGGTCAGGCCGATATAACCCCCCTCATTCATGAAGCATCCTCCTCCATGGATACCAGAATAATTCCACCGATGATCATGGCCGCGCCCAGAGCCAGTGTCCAGGAAAGAGGTTCCCCCAGGCACAGCCATGCCAGCAAAATCCCCCATATCACGACTGAGGAGCGGTTGGCGTACGCCACGCCCAGATTAAACCTCTTCAGCATGACTTGCCATCCTATGGCGTAAATGCCCAACAGAAACAGCACGCCGCACAGCAGGACATATCTGTGCCAATCCAGCCAGCCATAGGGGGCGGCCATGCGCCCCATCATCGTATTGAAGGCATAGACAATGAAAAGAAAATGTAAAACCAGATAATTGATCATGAAAGAGAGAAAAAGACAATGGACGGGAGATCATTCATAACGCCGGGCCACAATCACGGAAGGCCTGTGCTTGGTTTCCGTGTAAATTTTGGAAATGTAGATGCCAATGACGCCCAGACTCATCAGAATAAAGCCGCCAACCAGCCAGACGGAAGCCACGGAGGATGCCCAGCCCGTTGGCGCCACATTATACAGCAACTGCCGCCCCAGAATCCATGCAACATACAGCATGGCTACTAAAGTCACCGCCAGCCCGAAATAGGAAATATACACCAGAGGCTTGGCACTGTAGGAAACCACGGAATTGATCGCCAGCGCCATCTTCTTGCGGAACGTATAAGTCGTAGGGGAGGAGGAAGCCTTCTTCACCGTGCACGGCACCTGCCGGAATCCGGTGGCAACGCACAGACCGAAAAAGAAAGGTTCCCTGTCCTGAAACTTCAACATCTCACGCACGAACTGGGCACTCATCAGACGCGCTGTAACCATATTCTTCGTGATCTGCTGGTCGGAAAGCAGATTGAACAAGGTATAAAACAATTCACCGGACACGGCCTCAAAAAAGCCTCCCTTCCTTCTCTCCTGCACGCCATACACTACATCCGCCCCCGTGTCGTCCATTTCCCTGGAAAAATCCGCCAGCCATTCGGGCGATTCCTCCAGATCGCTGTCAATCAGGAATATCCTCTCCCCACGGGCTTCCTCGCAAGCCACATACATGGCCAGATGATGCCCAAAATTGCGGGACAAATCCACCACCCGCACCCTCCGGTCCTTCTCGCGCTCCGCCAGAGCCCGTTCCAGCCCGTCCCTGGGGCAGCCATCATTCACCAGCACCACTTCCGTCCGGTCCGGATCGTAACCAGCCGCACGGGCGGCAGAAAAACAGCGGGAACAGAACTCCGCCAAATACTCCCCCGTGCAGTACACGGTGGCCGCCATGGACAATTGAATCTGCGGATCAGTCATAAATCTTTCACATACATCAGAACATGTTTCCTCTCCCCGTTCTTGACGCATTCACCCGTATCTTCCGGGGAAAACTCAAAACCCATGCGCTCATGAAAATGAATGGACTTGGCGTTATTCTCCAGAATCCGGGCACACAGGCGTTTCAAACCGAGTTCTTTTGCGGCAAACCCAATCATCCCTTCATAGGCAAAGGAAGCAGGCCGCAATTCCTGAAAATCCCGGTTATAAATATAAATACCGATTTCGCCCTGACGGGAATCCCGGTCAAACCACGGCAAATACACCAACCCGAGCGGGACCTGGTCCGCATAAATCACGCAGGCGCAGGCATTCTCCCCGCGGATGTTTTTCTTCAGCCATGCATGGTGCTGTTCTTCTGTTACCTGGTCCAGCAGAAAAAAAGGGCTGACCACATCGGAATTGCGCCATGCACGGAGTTGTGCGTGCATGGCTTCGTCCACGTCGGACACATTGACCAGGCGCAGCTTCATGACTCCGGCGCTCCTTCCATGCCGAAACCGGCTTTCAACACGCGGCGGCAGCCCTCCGCGCCCAAGTCATAATACAAGGGCAGCCTGAGCAGGGTATCACTGGTACGGTCCGTGCACTCCATGCTGCCAGAGGTACGCCCGAATTTAACGCCTGCCGGAGCGGAATGAAGCGGAATATAATGGAACACGGCCTTGATGCCCCCCTCCGCCAGTTTGGCGATCAGGCTGGTGCGCTCCTCCAGGGAATTGAGGAGAACGTAATACATATGAGCGTTATGCACGCAATCCTCCGGAATGCGGGGGCGTTTCAGCATACCCGCCTTTTCCAGCGGCTCCAGGGCCTGATGGTACATGTTCCACCATTTCAGCCGCTCACCGTTGATCTCCCGTCCATGTTCCAGCTGGGCATACAGATAGGCGGCCGTCATCTCTCCGGGAAGATAGGAGGACCCTACGTCCACCCAGGTGTACTTGTCCACCTGTCCCCGGAAAAACTTGGAACGGTTCGTTCCTTTCTCCCGGATAATCTCCGCCCGTTCCATGAATGCGGAATCATTCACCAGCAGGGCTCCACCCTCGCCGCAAATGACGTTTTTGGTCTCGTGGAAGCTATAACACCCCAAATGTCCAATAGACCCCAGCTTGCGCCCCTTGTAGGAGGAGCCCACGCCCTGGGCCGCATCTTCAATCACATACAGATGATGCCTATGGGCGATATCCATGATGGTATCCATCTCGCACGCCACGCCCGCGTAGTGAACCACGCAAATGGCCCGTGTCCGCTCCGTAATGGCCGCTTCAATCAGCGTCTCGTCAATATTCTGGGTATCGGGCCGGATATCCACAAACACCGGCACAGCCCCGCGCAGGACGAAGGCGTTTGCAGTGGACACAAACGTATAGGAAGGCATGATAATCTCGTCACCGGGCCGACAGTCAATCAGCAGTGCGGCCATTTCCAGAGCCGCGGTTCCGGAATGGACAAGAAGCGCTTTTTTGGCGCCTGTGCGCTCTACGAGTAATTCATGACACTTCCGGGTGTATTTGCCGTCTCCGGACAAATGGGCGCAATGAATGGCATCCCGGATATAATCCAGCTCGGGACCATGCTCATGAGGTTGGTTGAAAGGAATATTCATGGCTCCAAAAGAAACCTGCAGGCAGGCCGCCCATGCGGGCATGTCAACCCGGGCGGACAACTCCGCCCGCATGGAACAGACCCTACTATGGATGAAGGGCCGAAAACAAGCCTATACCTTGATGAACGTCCTGTTTTTATACAGATAATACAGGACGCCCCAGATCAGGGCGTAATTGCACAAATAAAAAACGAACTGCCGCCCGTCCCCGAAACACTCGCTGAACCCGGTAAAAAGCACGCGCGAAAAATTGCGTGTGGGCGGGCACACTTGCGTCCACATATACACGAAAATGGCATTGCTCCCTATAACAGAGAAAAAGAACGTCAGCCAGGTAAGCCTCAGAACATCCGTCAGCACGTAAAACAGGGCCAGAAGCAGATAGCACCAGCCGGCGGCCCACAGGACCATGGAACTGGTGAACAACTTCTTGATCATGGGGAAATCAAGGCTCCAGAAATACCCCAGCGCCAAACAGCCGAGCCCGGCGGCAGACAACCACAGCAGCTTCTTCCCGTGCCCCTGGATCTGCTTTAACATCTGGCCGCCCAGCAATCCAAGCATGGTCATGGCCCCAAAACCGAACTGTCCCAGAATCCACGCGTAATTCGTGCCGTCCTGCCAGGGCCCCATCAGGTACTTGTCCACAAGCAGGGCTACATTCCTGTCGGGTTCTAGAACTCCCGCCGCGCACGACCCAACGGCAGGATCGGAGAAAGGAACAAACTTCATCACCAGCCAGTAGGCGGCAAGCAGAATGGCCGTGGCCGCCACCTGCCAGCGTATGGACAAATTCAGCAGGCAGATGGCCGCGATCAGATAGCCGGAAGCAATGGCCTGAAGAGTATTGCAGTACAGGGACATTTTGTCCGGCTCAAAACTCAGGAGGTTGCCCTGCACCACCATTCCCAGCAAAAACAGCACCATCACCCGCTTGACCACCTTGAAATAAATCTTCCACACGGGTTCCGAACCAACGCGCCGGCCAAAGGAAAACGGCATGGCCGTACCCACAATGAACAAGAAAAGCGGCATCACCAGGTCCCAGGCCGCAAAACCTTCCCACTGGACGTGCGCGGCATGTTTCAGCAGCCACGCGGGACTCTTCTCATAAAACAGGTTGATGCCGGCAACGACAAGAGCCAGTCCCCCGGTCAAAAAAAACATGTCGAACCCCCGCAGGGCATCAATGGCGGCGATCCTCCGCGGCCGGGTATCAGATGCTGAATCCATGGCAATATTCCCAATACGGAAATCGGGCGTCCAATCTTTCCCTCTTCCGGAAAGAAAAAACGGCTTTCTCTTTTTCAGTTTTCCCCGGAAGACAAGCAACTCCGTCATGATCTCCTTGTGCGTATCCTTTCCGGAAACAAACGTGGTACAATAGACTTCACATGACCACGGGGAATGAACAAGCCGGCGGACCATCCTGCTTCCGGGAGATAGAAGCCTATGCCCGTTTGAAACTGGATGAATACGGGCTGCATGACTGGCAATTCGGGTGGGACCGGGCACGGAGGAGGCTGGGCGTATGCCGCCTTCAGGAAAAAAGCATTACTCTTTCCATCCATTTCGTCCGTGCCAACCTGGAGGCGCCTCATGAAATCCGGGATACTATCCTGCATGAAATAGCTCATGCCCTTGCGTGGGTCCGCCATGGAGAACGTACCCATGGCCCATTGTGGAAACGCATCTGCCGGGAAATAGGAGCTGTTCCGCGTGCCGCGGCCAGACAGGACGCCATCCGCGTCACCACGTACAAATACATTCTTCGTCTGAAAACAACGGGGGAAATCGTAGCCAAATACCATCGCCGCCCCACCTTCGCCAAACACCTCAAGCGCCTGGCGCTGAAAAACCGCCCGGAAACGCTGGGCCAACTGTCTTTGGAACCTTATGAAAACGAGTAAACTCGGCCAGGGGGGATAAAAGGCCATTTCCCTCCTGTAAATTCATCACATGCACGGCTGTATCGGGGACAGGACAACCGGTTTATTTCTTTTCACGTTGAAACTGCCGTATTCCCTCCCGCCACAGGGAATACTTCCAGAAAACTTCATCCACCAAATGCCGAATGGTTGTCACGGCAAGAGGATCGGCGCCAAGAGCTTGAAAATCAATATTCTTAAGAGTATGAAGAGTGCAGATCAGACTCTTATCCTCAAACTCCATCACCTTCACATACAGTTCCGGATCAAAAACCTTATAAAACTCAACCAGATCTGAAATCAAGCCGGGTATATTCGCCTGGGGGTTCCGGCCTTGCAGTTTCCCCACTTCTTTAATAATTACCTCCCTGATAAAAAGGACGGTATTAGGATCCGTGGCTGCCGTCAGAGAAAAACGATCATTCCATATCTTTTTAGAATAATCCTGCATGGAAGGAAGACCGAACCATTCATGATGATTCATTCTTTCCACTTCAGCCAAGAGAACCGCATGGTATAAATGATTCCTGTCGGCCTTGAACAAGGCCTGAATCGTTTTATTAAACAGAACGCCTTTGAACATCAGGAAAATTTCCCTGGAATGCTCCGCCGTAGTCTTCTCATCCATGCATGCCTGCAATACAAGAATACCGTTCCTTGTCACATCCTCTTGATCACGGGGCACAGCTTCTCCGTGACATGCCACAACGGCGCATAAAACAGGAGGTATATACGGCAGAATCATCCTGATTTTAAAAAGCTGCATGCCCTTCAGATGCGGCATTCATTCACATGACCATTTCCGATATTTATCCAACTATCTCTTAACTTCATTTTTTCAAAATCTCCATAACCCTTTTCTTCTTATCCTTTCCTACTCTGCTCTCCATCCCCCGGTTTTTACCCAGCTTCATAAAATAATACAGGACCTCTTCCAAATCGGAATCCACTCGGTTCGCATTTTGCCAGGAAGAAGATGCAGAAAGACGAATGAAATCCCCGCACCCGTTCTTCCACTGCTCCGCAAAAGCTTCGGCTTCCCTTCCCTTACGCGGCCCATGCCAGCGCAATGCCCAGACATCCTTCTTCGTTGCCAGGCTCTTCCATTCCTCTTCAGATAACTTGACCCGGGCCCGGCTGATATACCCCAGACGGAATACCATGACGGCTACAGCCTCTGCGTCCATCTCTTTCCATCCCTTCTTTCTCCTCATCCTGTTATAATCCGCCACAGACTCTTCCCAGTTTTTTTCCGGCAACATATTATGCAAACAAACGTAGGCAAAATGCGGTGCACTCGTACTCTCCTCTCCTCCGGATACCTTCCAATTTACAGAAGCAAAATCGACTCCGGACTCCGTCATGTTGATACTCTGGGCATCCACCGTCATCCGGCCATTCCCTCCTTGCGCCGGCTTTCTCTCCTCCACCCACATCCTGCTCAGACCGCTTCTGCCTTCTGGAAACAGCAAGGACCAGATATCTTCATTCTTCAAAGTCCCCGGCAATGTCAGACATTCCATTCTGAAAGACTCCTTCTCCACAACACCCTTCCATTTTTCCGGCTTCGGGCCCTTCTCAATCCGCTCAATCAGATCCAGAAGCCTTTCCCCCTGCATCGCCAGCCATAATTGTTCATCCTGGCCAAGCACTCCAAAAAGAGCTGAATCATGTAGCAGCAGGCATAAATACTCCCACGCCTGGACAACGGTCATACTGCACATGCCGGTACTGAAGCCGTGGAATTCCCCTCCAAGCCTGCCGGCCGCCACAAGCACATCCTGTCCCGTCATATCATTGTCATATTGCGGATTGCACGCGGCGCATATGCTCCATGAAGCGTCAAAACCGGGTTGGCCATAATACCGGCCGAGTGCCTTGTACAACAACTCAACAGCCGCACTCAGCTCTCTTTCCAAAGGAACCTGGCGGAATTCCATCCCCCTCCACAAATTCAACATCCTGGAATCAAGATTCTTGAAAGGCGGACTCTCCCCATATCCAGTAAAAAACCTGTAAACTTCAGGAAAGTAAACAGACTGGGACACCTTCAAGACATTCCCCCTGCTGATCGCCCACATCCTTATTCCTCCGTCGCAGACATCCTCAGGCACCTGCAGCCAAATCAGGTCATCTTCTTCCAGCCGGGTAATTTCGGATAACATTTCCGTCATTCGTTGCGCTTCCCGCCCGGCAGGCCTGAGAACCGAGGGAGCTTTCAGAAGTTCCCACCAATCCTCATCAACTTTACTATTCTTTTCCGATGGGAAAACCGCCTTCTCCTGTACGGGAGAAGCCATTGCTCCTGTAAAAAACACGACTGATACAGAGGCAAAAAAGACAAATTTACAATTTCTTTTCATCGTTCGGCAAAGGGTTGACTATTTTTACCCTCCCGGAAATTTCGCTTGGTACACAACAACGTCGCGCCGGTTTCTTCCTAAGCATGCGGGATTGCCAGGTTTAAAGGGCGCAGTAGCGGAACAAGTGGGATTCAAGTTGAATAGAGGGGAGTTGAAGATTGCAGGGAAAAATTATAAAAAGAGAAACAACCAGTTAGAAAACAAAAACAACTATCTTTTAGTAAGACAATTATAAACTTGGGTCAAGAACTATTGCCTTTAAAAAATCATGCCCCTTCTGATGAAAAAGGTTTGAAGACATCACCTTCCCAAACTGCAAACTCTACTCATTGCACCCGATCCATTTTGAAAGGCCTCTTCAAAAACAACCGTCTGACCGAAAGGGAAACCAGAGGGAAACAACAAAGCCAATGCACATTTCCGTCAAAAAATCACAAGCTTATTTCCCCTCACAAATTGATAAAAACATTTAGTGCAATGCTTGCAGGTTCACAGATAAAACTCATCAAGAGACTTACCGCGGCAATGGCGCACGCGGCCATAATTCCCATGACAATATATGTTTCTTTTTCAGCGTTGAAATTGATACTTTGCTGGTATGGGAGGAAGATCCTTATCACTCCTGGACATCAATATAGTTGATAACGCATGGAAATAAGAATCATACTGTTTTCTTCTTTCATCCTTATACTCGTGATAACGTTTAACATCCACAGGCTCGCCTATTCCATGAATTAGAAGCAGCCTGTCCCGGTCAATTTGGAGCGCCACCTTACTTTTATACTCATACCATTCGGAATGAAGATTGTAAGCTCCTTGGCACCTTTTACCGTCAACGAGGGTATCGTAAAGAACATTCGAACCTTCCCATGCGTACAAGCGATCATGAATCTTGAAATATCCCAAAACAGGCCTTCCCGGCAAAATAACTACCTGATGAGAGGACCATGTGTTTTTCATCTCCTTTTGAGATTCGATAACATGTTCCAGATACAAGGCCAGCTGGTTCGGCAACTTAAGTTCTCCTTCTCCATACGGAAACACAAAACAGGAATTCGTCTCTCTTTTTCCTAACTTTGAGTAAGTATCCATCTGTGCCGTCTGGCAGGAAACGAGGCTGAATTTAATCAACAGCACTATCGGCAACTTAATAAAAAGGGATATTTTCTATAATTCTACAGGTTTTGCAAGGGAAGCGCACGGATCAAAAATGGCGGGTCATAAACAGGATGGTTGGAGAAAAACAGGGGCTGCTTCTCTTGCCGGTTTGCTGAACAAATCATATACATTGTTATTATTAATCCAATTTATTTCTCACTATCACAGGTATCTCCCCGCCCCAAAAATACCTATATTCTATTTTGTGCACCAGCCAGTCATGAGGATAGACCCGTCTCTCAACCATGCCTCTGTTCCAGGAATTTTCAAAGCTCATGGGACTACGGAAGCCGGACGTAAGAGGGCAGGTGTTTTTACAGACCATTCCATTGGAATAGAGCAATTGGGCGAGAAAGCCGCGGGCCTTCCCTGTTTCCTTGTAAAAGAAATATCCGGCCTTATAGATTCATGCCGGCCATGGCACCTCTTTGATTCCCGTCACGATGAGAGCTCTGCACGATGCGGCAGGCAGAAGACGGCATCCTTAGGAATGTCCGCAAGCACCATCTTTCACCGAATACTGATTTTCATAGACTTATAAAAAGCCTTATTGAAATCATTTCATCAATGAAATAATCTATAAAAGAACCTCCAATGGACGGAAGTAAAGCTTCCGCTTGAAAAATTTTCAGAAAACCATTCTTTAAAAAGAACCATATTTAATTTCTTTGTATAATATTCACATACGTTGAAAAACACATCCGATCTTTTCATACGCTGGAGGAACACCATATATTCACTGGAATAAAACAATCCCTGTTCATATAAAAAATTTATTTGATCATCCGAATAGGATTGAACCGGAGATATGGGATAAGCAGACAAGCCTTCCATGTGTCCTGATGGAAAAATGAGCGTATCAAATTCAGAATCTATCAACCAAGCCTGCTCTTCATCCGAATAATATTTTATTTTTACATTAAACTCCTTGGAAAGATAATTGTTTACCTTTTCAAGTATTTTCTGATCAAATTGATCTTCCAACCGAAGGATGCGATCAACAAGAATAGTTTCAACTTCGAGCGCTCTCGGCATTTCATGATGCTGAATTCTATCCAGATAAATGGATGTCATCCGCAATAAATTATCTTCCATTTTCCGCAGCAACTGCTGCCTGGAATAACCGGCACTATATCGAAATAAAACATCAGGCGACAAGGGAAGAGAATATATGTCGGAAAGGGAATATATAAACATGGTATCCACATATTGCCCGGCCGTATTTTCATAAAACCGTATAGCCTGTATCTTGCTTAGGGAATTATCTTCTTGAAAAGAATCATTATCAAAACATCCGATTTTTTCAGAATCACCGGAAAACACGAATCCCATCAACAAATTCGGGATACAAATCAAAAACACAATACCTTTATTTACTTTTTCCATTTCCCTCACGTACTCTCGATTTAATATTCCGGATGCTTCCCTGTTATTATTTCTCTGAACCGGCTCAACAACCTTTTAGAAGGAATCCTGCGGGGTTACGGATATCAGGTACCATTTAAAAACTTTAGGGCAATGGCCTGCCTACCGCCTGTATCATAGATGGCTTTACAGAAAGTGTCCACCTTAACTCCACACCAGCACGGATTCATCCGGCAGGCTGCACCGGATGTTTTTTCCACCTTCCATGCGCTCTTCCGGTTGCCGCCGTTGCCGTCCCGGCAGATAAAACTCCCTTCCTGCCGGATTTGATCTTCTATCATCTCATGGGAGATGCTGCCGATAAAATCAGCCTAGTTATTCCGGCGGATGTATTCCTGGAATCCCTAAGCAGTACCAAACGCACCAGGCCCATTTGTCTGCCAGGCATGGCTGCAAAAATGCCTCCATCCTCCAACTACTTCCCCGGCCTATAAAACCAATCCCTGAAAAAGAGAAATCAGGGAATACCTGCCCCGCTACTCTTCCTCTACATGCTTTGCCGCAGAACTCAGGGAGCACTGGCGGACATAATCGTAAATCTTCGGATCGCTGTCCCCGGCGGCCCAGACTACGCGCAGAAAATCGGCAGGATGAATGTGGCCGTGGTCCCGGAAAAAACGGCGGTCGTTTTCACAGCAGTAAATGATATCGTCTCCCATGGACCCGGCCAGCTTGGCTCTCGCCTTGGCAATCAGGCGCGGCAGGTAGGGAAGGCCGCTGAGCTCATCTCCGAATCCGGGCAAATCATACCCGATCACGGGTTTTCCCTGGTAAAACTGGCCATGCTGGATAATCAGGAAAAAATCCCGGCGCGCCGCGGCTATCAGCAGTACCGTCGTAGGAGACGGAGCTCCCGTGCGGGCATAGGATTCCACAAAGTCAAACAATTCCCTCGTGCGGCAGCCGATGGAAGACAGAAACATGATTTCCTGGTCCGTGAAGAAGCCGTCCACATTCCGGTGGCCTTCATGGTAGCGCCCCACCGCTTCGCGGAAAAGGTCGTAAAACGTATCGTTCCAATCTTCCTCCATCACCGTCCGGGGGTTCTGTGCTTGCGTTTGAAATTCAGCATCATGATCTGCTTGGTCAGGCTGGCCTCAAACCGCGCCTGTTCCTCGCGGGACATTTCAGAACGGGCCTTCAGCACTTCCTGCGCTTCCTCAATGGCGTGCTCCACGCTGCTTTCATCAATCTGGGAGGAGTCCAGCGCCAAATCCGTCACCATGAGTACATGGTCGTCGTTGATCTGCACAAATCCGGTTCCCACCACCATGCTTTCCTCCGGTCCGTCCACAGGCTTGTAGCGGAGTTCCCCCGGTTCCAGGGAAGTGATCATGGCCGTGTGGTGGTCCAGCACCCCCATTTCACCAAGGCTGCCGGGCAGGTACACATACTCCACATTGGCGGAGACCACCACTTCATCCGGGGTAATGACTTTGAACTCCATGCTCATGGTACGGAACGATCGGGAAAAGGGTTATTTGGCCTCCTTGAGAACGTCTTCTATGCTGCCGCGCATGAAGAAGGCGTCTTCCGAGACCATGTCCAGCTTGCCTTCCAGAATCTCCTTGAACCCGCGGACCGTTTCGGACACGGGCACATAGGCGCCGGGAATGCTGGAGAAGACTTCCGCCACATGGAAGGGCTGGGTCAGGAAGCGCTGGATCTTGCGGGCCCGGCTGACGATGAGCTTGTCTTCTTCGGAAAGCTCGTCCATGCCCAGAATGGCAATCATGTCCTGAAGGTCCTTGTAGCGCTGCAGGACCATCTGCACGCCGCGCGCCACCTGGTAGTGCTCCTCGCCCACGGTTTCCGGGGCCAGCGCCTTGGAGGTGGAGGACAGCGGATCCACCGCGGGGAACAGGCCCTGGGCGGCCAGCGCACGTTCCAGCACCACCGTGGAATCCAGGTGGGCGAAGGTGGTGGCGGGAGCGGGGTCCGTCAGGTCGTCCGCAGGGACATAAACAGCCTGCATGGATGTGATGGAGCCGTTCCGGGTGGATGTGATGCGTTCCTGAAGGTCCGCCATTTCCTCCGCCAGATTCGGCTGGTAGCCCACGGCCGACGGGGTGCGGCCCAGCAGGGCGGACACTTCCGACCCCGCCTGGGAGAAACGGAAAATGTTGTCGATGAACAGGAGCACGTCCTTGTGCTCTTCATCGCGGAAATATTCCGCCATGGTCAGGGCGGAAAGGGCCACGCGCAGGCGCGCCCCCGGCGGCTCGTTCATCTGGCCGTACACCAGGGCCACCTTGGACTCCTCCGGCTTTTCCAGATTGATCACGCCGGATTCAATCATTTCATTGTACAGGTCGTTCCCTTCGCGGGTACGTTCCCCCACCCCGGCAAAAACGGAAAGGCCGCTACGCGCCTTGGCGATGTTGTTGATCAGCTCCATGATGAGCACGGTCTTGCCCACGCCGGCACCGCCGAACGCGCCGACCTTGCCGCCTTTCAGGAAGGGGCAGATCAGGTCGATCACCTTGATGCCCGTTTCCAGTACCTCCGTACTGGTGGACTGTTCGTCCAGGGGGGGAGCGCTGCGGTGGATGCTTCTCACCCCGGCGCAGTCAGGCTTGCCCCGCTCGTCCACGGCTTCACCCAGAACATTGAAAATGCGGCCCAGAACGCACGGTCCCACCGGCACTTCAATGGGGTGGCCCAGATCGCGCACGGGCATGCCGCGGCGCAGGCCGTCCGTGGAACTCATGGCCACGGCGCGCACCCAGCCGTCTCCGATGTGCTGCTGGACTTCCAGCACCAGGGTCTTGCGCTGCCCGTTGATCTCATAATCCACTTCCAGGGCATTGAGCAGGGCGGGAAGCGTTTCGGACCGGGAAAAATCGGCATCGACCACGGCGCCGATGATTTGAACGAGAGTGCCTGTGTTATTCATAATGAGAAAATGTTAATATTGAAATATGATGAAGGGAAAAGTTGCTTGGGGGATGGGTGAAAGCTGGCGGTATCCTTATTCCATGGCGCGCATGGCGGTGGTGATTTCCAGCAATTCGTTGGTAATCTGCGTCTGACGCGCCTTGTTGTAATCCAGCGTAAGTCCGTTAATGATGTTTTTGGCGTTTTCCGTGGCGCCCTTCATGGCGACCATGCGGGCGGAATGCTCGGAAGCGCGGGCCTCCAGCACGATCTGCACCAGCCCGTGGAAGACGTACAGCGGCAGAATCGTATTCAGCAAGTCCGTGGGGCTCGGTTCCAGCAGGAACTGCTTGTGGGCCTCCGCCCCGTCCAGGGAGGCGCCCCCGGCCTTGGCCATCTTCATCAGGGGGTCCTGCTCAATAGGCAGCAACTGGCGGAAAAGGGGCTTCTGCACCATTGTGTTCACAAAGCCGGAGAAGGCCACAAATACGCGGCTGTATTCCCCCTCCTTGAATTTTTTCAGCAGGAAGTCAAAGATGGGCTTCAGTTCCAACAGGGAAAGAGGGTCCGTCAAGCTCCAGGTGGCATCCAATTGATCCCCCAGCCTGGCCAGCGTGGCATTCAGCTTGCGGCCGATGGTGACATAATGGGCGCCTTCCGGCGCGGCCTCCCGCGTCACCTTGATGAGGTTGGCGTTCAGGCCGCCGCACAAGCCGCGGTCCGTGTTCACCAGAAGCACCAGGTCCACGCCGCCGTGGCTCTGCATCAGGGGGCTGGAATTGGTATCTATTTCATCCTGGAGATGGTAGAGCACTTCCGCCAGGGCGCGGATGTAGGCACGGCCCTTCACGGCCTGCTCCTGGGCGCGGCGCATCTTGGCGGAAGCCACCATCTGCATCGCCCTGGTGATCTGGGACGTGTTTTTGACGGACTTGATCCGGCGTCTGATGTCTCTCAGGTTGCCCATGGTTCAGTGCTCCGGTAATCGTTAGTTCCAGCTGAGCTTGAAGGATTCGATGGCGGCCTTGAGCCCGGCGTCTATCTCAGGGGTCAGGTCCTTCACTTGCAGGATGCTTTCCAGCAGATCCGGATGCTGGTCCTGCAGGTAGGCCTCCCAGGCGTTCTGGCACTGCTTGATGCGGTCCACCGGCACGTCGTCAAAATATCCCTTCTGCATCGCGTACAGGTCGGCGGCCTCCAGCCCCAGGGACTTGGGTTCGTACTGGTTCTGCTTGAACAACTCCACGATGCGCTGGCCGCGCGCCAGCTTGGCCTTGGTGTTCGCGTCCAGATCGGAACCGAACTGGGCGAAGGCCTGCAATTCCGTAAACTGGGCCAGGTCCAGCTTCACGGAGCCGGCCAGCTTCTTGATGATCTTCGTCTGGGCGGAGGAACCCACGCGGGATACGGAAATACCCACGTTGATGGCAGGCCGCACCCCCTGGTAGAACAAATCCGTCTCCAGGAATATCTGGCCGTCCGTGATGGAAATGACGTTCGTGGGAATATACGCGGAAACGTCGCCCGCCTGCGTCTCGATGATGGGGAGAGCCGTCAGGGAACCGCCGCCGTGCTCCTTGTTGATGCGGGCGGCGCGCTCCAGAAGGCGGCTGTGCAGGTAAAACACGTCGCCGGGATACGCTTCCCGCCCGGACGGACGGCGCAGAATCAGGGAAATCTGGCGGTAGGCCACGGCGTGCTTGGAAAGGTCGTCGTACACGATCAAAGCGTCTTCCCCCTTGTCCATGAAATATTCACCCATCGCGCACCCGGCGTACGGCGCCAGATACAGCATGGCGGCGGGATCGGAGGCGGAAGCGGCCACCACAATGGAATATTTCATGGTCCCGGTTTCCTCCAGCTTGGCCACCAGGCGGCTGATGTTGGAACGCTTCTGGCCGATGGCCACATAAATATTGTACAGGGGCTGGTGATCGGGCAGCTTGCCTTCCTCCGCCAGGCGGTTCTGTTCCGCCTGGGCGATCATCGTGTCCACCGCAATGGCGGTCTTGCCCGTGGCGCGGTCGCCGATGATCAGCTCGCGCTGGCCGCGGCCAATGGGAATCATCGCGTCAATGGGGAGAATGCCCGTCTGCACCGGAACGGAAACGGACTGGCGGGAAATAATGCCGGAGGCGATCTTCTCCACGGGATAATAGGCTTCCGCCTCAATCGGCCCCTTGCCGTCAATCGGTTCGCCCAGCGTATTCACCACGCGGCCAAGCAGGGAGCGGCCCACGGGAACGGAAAGAAGACGGCCCGTGCATTTGACGATGTCCCCTTCCTTCAGATCGGAATCGTCACCCAGGATGACGGCGCCCACTTCGTGCTCTTCCAGGTTCATCGCCAGGCCCATTACGCCGCCGGGGAATTCAAGCATTTCATTGAGCATCACGCCGCTCAGCCCTTCGATTTTGGCGACGCCGTCCCCCACGGAACGAATGACGCCCACGTTTTCCTGGCTGACGGCAGCCGTGGCTTTCTTAATTTCTGCTTCGAGTTCTTGAAGTATGTTGCTCATGGGAAAAATGGTTCATTGGTTAATTGGAAAGGGAGCGGGCCAGATCGGCCAGCCGGTCTATTTTGGAGCGTACGGAACCGTCGCGCACATCGTCGCCTACCTGGATGCGGATGCCGCCCAGCAGTTCCGGGGCAACCTCCCAATGGTAATAAAGGCCCTCGCCGTATTTCGCGGCCAGCTTCTGCTGGATCTGGGAGCGTTCCTCGTCCGTCAGGGGCACGGCGCTCCGGATGGTGGCGGTCCGGCTTTTCACGGCGTATTCCACCATGCGGGAAAAAGCGGTCAGCAGGGCCTCATAATTGCGGGGCTTGCGTTCCACGATTTTCCGGGCGACCAGGCGAACCCGGTCCTCCACCACGGAATTGCCGTCCATGCAGAGCCGGAAAAGCCTGCGCGCGGCGTTTTGCGTGTCCTTGCCGATCTTCATAAAAACATTCAGGAATCCAGGCTGTCAATGGCCTCCCGGTTGATGCGCCGCTGGTCTTCCTCCGTCAACACCTTTCCGGTAACCCGGGCCGTGGCAAGCGCCACCAGCTGGCCAAACTGCTCCTTGAGGGCGTCGCGCTCCTTCTGCTGTTCCAGAGCGGAAAGCTCATGCGCCTTCTTGATGATTTCCGCCGCCTTTTCGGAAGCGGCGGCTTCCTGCTCTTCCAGCAAACGGGCGGCCGCGGCCTTGGCGGCGTCTATCTTCTCCTGCCCCTTTTCACCAGCTTCCACCAGCATTTCCCGCGTCTGTTCCTTCACGGTCGCCAGCTGGCGTTCGCTTTCCTCCCGCATTTCCTCGCCTTCCTCAATGCGCTGGCGCCTTTTTTCCAGAATATTCTGGATGGGCTTGAATGCCACGTAACGCAGAATCACCACCATCAGGATGAAGGCGATCAGGTTGGCTAGAAACGGCTCCCAGCTTGTCACGCCAAAGGGCGCGAAAGGGTTCCAGGACTGGTCGGCTATGATTTGCAGCATAAAAATGAATTGGTTGGAACATGCCGGAGAAAATACTCCGGAAAAGGGGAAGGCCGTTCCCGGCCGGGCCACGCCGCCCGGGAACGGAGCAAATTCATGACTACATGAAAATGGAAATCAGGGCCACCCCTTCAATCAGGGCCGCCAGCGTGATGGCAATCACCATGATGGAGGAGGAAGCGCCGGGATTGCGCCCGGTGGATTCAGCGGCCTTCGCGCCAATCATGCCAATGCCCAGGCCGGCGCCGATGGTAACGAGGCCGAACCCCACATTGCCGGACAGTTCGGCAAGGGAAGCCATTGCGGTAGGATCAATCATATTGTCTGTTGGTTATGTTTTTTGTTGTTGGAACGTTCCCCCACGGTTTGCCCATGGTCGGAAACGGAAATTCTGCACCCGGTTCAGGGCTTGTTCCCGGCTCCGGGTTCCGGCAGGGATTCCGGAGGAGTGTCGTGCCTCTGGGAATCTTCATCGCCTATCTGGAGCTTCAGGAAAATGGCGGTAAGGAGAAGGAATACGAGTGCCTGGATGAAGCCGACCAGCAGTTCAATGGCCAGGAATGGAAGTACGCACAAGGCGCTTCCCAGGGGGCCGAACATGTGGGACATCGTTTCAATGATCGTCTCACCAGCGTAAATGTTTCCGAACAAACGGGCGGCCAGCGCAATGGGCCGGATGGCAATGCTGAGGCACTCCACAATCCCCACGAAAATGAAAATGGGCACCAGCACCGCCCCCATGAACCCCTTCATCCCCCCCTTGGGACCAAACAGATGGAGGAAGAAATGCTTCAGCCCCTGCTCCCGAATGCTCCAGTACAGCCACATCACGGCATAAAACAGTCCCAGGAACATGGTCACGTTCAGGTCGGCGTTCGCCCCGCGGAAAAGGGGGACCCCATGATAGGTAATGGTGCCGACGCCGGGCAAAAGCCCCATGTAATTACTGACCAGGATAATGGTGAAAATGGTGCCGAAGTACCAGAAATACTTGCGGGTGAGCCGCGGCCCCAGAAGGGACTCCACAAAATTGTACAGGGTCTCAAAAAAATACTCCACCATGTTCTGGAACCTGGAGGGAAGAATCTTCATGGCGCGCGTAGCCAGCCATACCACCAGGCTGATGAGGAGAACGGCCAGGAAAAGCATCAGCATGGAATTGGAAACCGGCAGTTCGATTCCTCCAGGAAGAGGCAGGGAAAACAGGTGGGGGGCCGCCTGGTCCAGCCCATGGCCTCCGCTTTCCTCCGCTGCCTGGGCAGTGCCGCCCAGCATGCCGGACACCATTGCCGCCGCCAACCACAGGAACTGGAAAAATCTGCTCATTGTTTCTCTCTAGCCATTGCTTGTGTCCATTCCGTCAAATAAAAGGTATCTCCTTTATTTGACAGTGATGATTGTGGACTTTCGCCCTACCCTTGGCAAGTCCAAAACTTGCCACGTGAATAAAATGTATACATTTGTTCATAATTTTATACTCCCCAGGAGAATTGTCCTGTTCCTGCACCCTCTCCGCCATGAAAGAAGGGGTTGGGAACACCCATGAACTTTCCGAAAAGGCGGAGCTTTCTTCCGCACCGCATAAAAAAGAGGGCCGCTCCACGTATGGTGAAGCGGCCCCCGCAAAACGTCATGGCAGATTTACTTGCCGGCGGAAAGAATATGAATGTGGTACACGTCCCTGCCGTCTCCAGCCTTGTAGCCCGTAGCATGAATGCCCGTAATGTCGGAGGTGATCACGTCCAGGGCCTTGGTGGCTTTCTGGATGTCCTTGTTTCCGTCAGCGGCGCTCTTCAAGGCATCCCGGACCGGAACCAGGTTCAACTGGAACTCCATCGGAGCCACCTGACCGGGAGCCTTCATGGACTCCTTGAGGACTTCGTCACCGAACGCCTTGGGCATGCTGAGAGCCCAGCGGCTATCGGACACGCTCACCACCGGATTCAGATCAGGACCCATCGGGCATTGATAATCGTACGTCGTAACATCTCCCTCCGTAGTGGCTTTGGGAGCGGGCAGTTCCGTCATCTTGCCCTGGCTGACCAGCGGAACAATCGTCTTGGAAGCATCGATCACCTTTTGCCAGGCCTGCGCCAGAGCGGCGCGGTCCTTGATCTCATACACCAGGGAGAAGCGCGGGGACGGAACATTCTGAAGCATGGGATTGGGAGCTCCCTTCATGTCCACCACATAAGCCCCTGCGCCGGTCATCCCGTTCCAGGCCAGTTTCTGGGCCTTCCAGAGTTCTTCAATAGTGGGACGGGCCATCTGGATCATGGGAGCAGCCATGCGCACCTGGTCGCTCACCTTATTCTTGGGATCGGCAATGTAGGCGTTGGCGTAGTCCCACACGATCTGGGAAACATCCCCGACCAAAGAATGATACATATCCACGGTCTCACGGTTGACGGCGCCGGACCAGTAAAGAACGGTATCCGCCCCCGGACGCACGGAATTCATGGCCGTGGGGGCATCCAGCTTGTAGCAGTCCATCGGGTACATGGCTATTTCCAGATGAACCCCCTGGTTCTGCCAGGAATACCAGGAAACGGGCGTGGCGTTGCGCGCTATCTTATCATAGAAGCCGAGAATATTTCCCTGAATGGAATCCAGAGAGGACAGGGCCGGAGCCATATCCGCAACCTTCCATTCCTTGCCGAGGAATTCCATCACCTGCTTCAAGCCGGTCAGATAGCCCTTGTACATGGCTATATCGGACTTCAGCGTGGCCTGCACCAAAGCCTTGTCCACAAAGCACAATCCGTAGGCGGGATACTGAAGCTGGCCGTCCGCCATGTTGAAATCCGGACGGGCAACGACGGAATCTTGCGGAGAAGCGGCCACATGCACCTGCAATTCGGGATTCGCGGTCACAAAGCCTACAAGCGTGTCATTGACGAAACCGACGACCGCATACAGCTTGGAATCATCAAGGCGCTTCAATGCCTCGTTGATCTGCTCCCTGGTTTCGGGAGTAATGGAATTCTCTGAGTAAACATCCTTCAGGTGTTCTTCTATCTTGGCGCGCAATTTCTTGCAGTCCACTTCCGCCACCTTGCACGCAAGGCCGTTGTATGTCTTGTCATACAGAGACACAATGCCGTGCAGCTCCATGTCTTCCGGCAGATTGGCATCCTTCAGGGCAGACTGGACCTGGGCCAGGGCATCGGGAGTCAGCTTGGCGGCGACCATCACCGGAGCCGTCTTGTCCTGTGAAGGCCGCAGATCGACCAGAGCAGCCCATTGAGCGAGCGTTTTGAAAGTCCTGTTCATCATTACCGAAGTTCTGGCGGACAGAGCCTCAGGAGTTCCTTGCACTCCGGAACTGACGGAGGAAAAGAGGGTGTACATGTCCAGCATCGACTCCATCTGGTTCTGCCCCATACTGCCAAAGGCCCCCTGGGCGCTGTCCAGCCAGGCCGCCCATCCGGGTCCGAAGCCGACCATGGCGTCAATAACCGGACTGTCCACCTTTTTGACGGTAATTTCGGAAAGATCTTCCTTCACGACAACCTCGTCCCCGTCCTCTCCAGAAATAGCGATACTTTCATCCTCCTCTTCCACATCCACTTCGCACGCTCCCCATGTCTTGAACATATTCAGGCCCTGGAAGCCCTTGATCATGCCGGGAATGTCATAGATGCCCCCTACCATGCTCATTTCCCTGGGGAACAGGGCGGCTATGCCCAGGCGTTCGGCGCGTTTCGCCACCAGATCGGCAGTGACCGGCTTGCTCAGGTCAATCGCGGCGGCCGGAGTGGACGCCGCGGCATCCTGGTCCGGCTTGCCGGAAGAATTCTTATTGTCGTCGGAACATCCGGCAAGGGCGCAAGTCAGCGCCACACAGGGTATGGAGTAAAGATAATGGGTTTTCATTGTCTTGAAACATGGGGTCTTAATGCACCTCTCAGGGCGTCCGGAGATCCGGACACAACAGCCTTATCGACATGCAACACTGACAGTATATAGGCATTCCCGCCGTGTGACGCAAGCATAATGAGGAATAGCAGCGGCATCAACCGGCCGCGTCACCCCTGCCGCCACGGGATAAGCCTCTCCCCTTCCTCCCATCCACAGCCGCAGCAAACGGCATATTCTTCCCTTCCGGACAGGGAAATCACGATGCACTCCAGCCACAGCCAGTTATTCCTAAAGAGGTTCCGCCATCGGTATATCATCCGCCGGCATAGGCGCTCGCGGAGCGGGAGACGTCACGGGAACGGTATGATTGAGATGACGCGGAATCTGGCGGGGCAAACCCGGTATGTAGTCGGAATCCCCGCGCTGCGGAGCCAGCGGAGCCGCAGAAGGGTCCTCCGAAAGCGGAGGAGCCGTCCGCCGGGCACTCCGCTGAACGCCGCCCACGGGAGTCGCCTTGATTTCGGCATCGGAAGAATCGTCCAGATCAGCGGGAATTTCATGAACCTTGATAGGCTCCATTCCTTCCGGATCATACAGGCCGGGAGGCAGGTTGTCCGGGACTACGGCGGGAACGCGGCCCTGCTCACGGATGGCGGCCGCTTCCGTAGCGGAAGTTTCCTCCACCGGTTCCGCTACGGGAATGTCATCCTTGGGCGGGTCGATGATGGCCTTGATATCCTTCTTCTCCAGTTCAAAAAACTCTTTCACGATGGGCGCGGCAACAGCGCCCCCGCCCAGGGTTTCATGCGGCCGCCCTTCGTGCAGCACCACATACGCAAAACGGGGATTTTCATAGGGCATGAACCCGGCAAACCAGGCCAGGCGCTTGTCTTCCCGCTCCGGCCCCCACTGGGCCGTTCCGGACTTGCCCGCAATGCTGGAATAGGAGAGGCGGGCGCGACCGCCCGTACCGCCTTCAATGACGGCCTTCATCCCCTTGCGCACGCTGGCCAGGGCTTTTTCATAGTCGGGCAGCGGTCGCTGCACCTCCTGGGGCCTGGGGGCGTAAACCACATTGGAATTGCCGTCCTGGATCTGCTTGATCAATTGAAGCCTGGGGAGATAGCCGTTGGCCACGCCCGCCATCATGTGGGCCACCTGGAGAGGCGTCGCCAGCAGGGGACCCTGGCCTATGGACAGGTTGGCGGCATCTCCCGGCATGAAATCGCGCTTGTAATTGCGGATCATGTACTCGCTGGTAGGAACAAGGCCGGGATCATCCGGAAGAGGAAGCCCCGTGCGCTCACCCAGGCCGAAAGCCCGTGCAGTATCCATCAGCGCTTCCGCTCCCAGCCTCAGTCCCATCTGGTACATGAACGGATTGTTGGACATCGCCAGGGCGCGGACACAATTGGCGGGACCCAGAGGCACCTTGCTCCAGTTCTTGAACACGTGGTTGCCGATCGGGATGGAAGCGGGGCAGTCAATCACGGAATCCTCCGTAATTTTCCTGTTTTTGAGCGCGCTGGCAACGGTCATCACCTTGAACGTGGAAGCGGGGGGATAGCGCCCCTGGAACGCACGGGCGCCCAGCGGACCGGCGGGGTCATTGCGCAGGGCATCGTAATCCTTTTGGGAAATGTTCGGGATAAACAGGTTCGGGTCATAGGAAGGCGTGGAGGCCATCACCAGTATTTCCCCCGTCACGCAGTCCAGCACCACCATGGCGCCGCGTCTCTTGCCACGGGAAAGAATGCGTTCCGCATCCCGCTGCCATTTCAGGTTCAGGGTGGTCACCACGGCGCCGCCCGGTTTGGGGCGTATCTGCAGTTCGTCCAGAATCTTGTTGCCGTCCTCGTCAAACATCAGGCGCCATACGCCCGGCGTTCCGGTCAGGGCCTTGTTGAATTCCTTCTCCAGCCCGGCACGCCCCTCCACCTGCTCAAACAGGGGGTCCATGTGGTTGATAGGCCCCGTAGGCAGCTTGCCGCGGGAGCCCACATAACCGCCAATATGGCCTGCAACGGACTTCTCCGGATAATACCGGATGTAAATGGGCATCAGCTGAAGGCCGCGGACATTCTTCACCTTGTCCTTCAGCTTCTCCGCATCTTCCGCGCGGATGACATTGGTCAACGGCAGGGGCAGCCAGCGGCGGTGTTCATAATGCTTCCAGAACTGGTCATCGGAAAAAGTCCATGCCTTTCCGGCTATTTTCTCCGCCTGCTCCAGGCAGTTGCGGGCAAACTCCACCACGCGGGACCTGTCCGGATTCTCAAAAATCTCAAACCTCAAGGCCAGCTGGTAGGCCACCTGCGTTACGGCCAGCGGCTCCCCGTGGCGGTCCAGAATGGGGCCGCGGGGGGCGGGAATCAGGAGGGCCATCGTCCTGGCGGAAGGTCGCGTGCTGGTGTGGGCCTCGCGCGCGGCATCCAGGCGGCCTCCGCTCAAGGAAGGAATCAGGGAAAGGGAATCCAGCCCGCTCTGCTCCTTGTCCGTTTCCCTGGGCATTTCCGGAACATCGCCCAGCCCCTCCCTCTCTCCGGAAGCGGTGCCGTCAGACGTTTTCCTGTCGCCCAGGTCAACGGTTTTTACGGCGTCATCCTCTGCCGGCGCCTGAGCAGGAGTTGCCGCGGGTGCAGCCCGGCGTGAAGAACTTCCCCTGCGGGCGGCCTGGCCGCAGGCCGTGTCCGCAGCAAAGGCGCCCAAACTTGCCAGCAACACCAGGGAACGTATCAAAGCCATCATTTTCATGAACTTGCGGAAGTGTGCCAAATGTACGGGCAGGAATCAACGATTATTCGCGCTTGCACTTACTCCTGAACTACTACGGCCGTTCCCAGGCCGCATTTGTCAAACAAAATGCGGCATGCCTCCACAGGCACCCGGATGCACCCGTGGGAATTGGCATCCCGGTACACGGTCCCCACATGCAGGCCGATTCCTCCGTGAATGCGCATCCACAGCGGCATTTTGGCTCCGATGAACTTGCCGCCGCGCGGAACGGGAGAGGAGGAAGTCGCGTCCGAATTCACGCACTTGCCGCTCACGTCAAACACACTGCCGTAGGACCGGGAACGGTAATCCTCATCCTTCTGGATGATGGTGAACCTGCCCCGCGGCGTTTCATGGGTGGACCTTCCGGTGCAGACGGGGAAATCCATGGCCACCTGGTCGTCGACCCACAGCACGCCGCGCTGGTTCTTCAGATGAATGACAATTTTGCTGTTCTTCGTCCCGGCCCGGCTGATGCGGGCGTCGTGATACCAGACGTCCCGCGTATGGCGGTAATTCGGGTCCGCCACAAAGGCATTGTAGGAAGAGGCATACCTGCCGTCCTTCATCAGCGGCCTGCCGTTGGGAGCCTTCGTGGAGGAGGAGCACCCCGCCAGCAGCACGGACACACACAGGAAAAGGAGGAGGGTAATGGGCGCGCGCGGCATGCGGCTTGCTTACCCTCTCCAACTGCGGAAATCAAGCACGATTCCCTTCCGGCCGGCATGTTTTCACGGAATGATAAAGAAAAGCCCTTTCTCGCGTATATATCCCTGTTCCACCTCTCTCCCGGCCTGCCGTGAATCATCTCTCTCCCACCTCCGAACGCCCCCCAAGACTGGCATCCCTGGATGCCCTGCGGGGATTGGACATGCTCGTCATCCTGGGACTGGACGCGCTTATCCTGCTGCTGGCTTCCAGGGCGCCGGGAAACGGACCGCTCAACACCGCCGCCATCCAGATGACTCATGCCGGCTGGCAGGGACTGCGTCTGTATGACCTCGTCTTCCCCGTCTTCGTCTTCATTGCGGGCGTTTCCATGTCTTTCTCACTGTCACGGCATGCGGATGAAAAAACCGGACCGGGGCCGGGCCTGCTCAAAATCTGGAAGAGGGCCTCTCTCCTGGTCCTCCTGGGAATGCTCGTCAACGGCCCCCTTACCTGGACGGAAGACATGAGGTATGCGTCCGTGCTGGGGCTCATCGGCCTTTCCTGCGCCATGGGGGGCACCTGCGTGCTCCTGCTCAGGCGCCGGAAAGCCATAGCCGCCGCGACAGGCGGCATTCTGGCCCTGGTCGCCCTGCTCCAATTCTTCGGAGGGGACTTCACTCCTTCCGGCTCCGTCAATTCATGGCTGGACGCGCACATGCTCCCGGGGAGCCTGCACGGCGGGACATTTGATCCGGAAGGCCCCCTCTGCATCATTTCCGCAGCCGCCCTGTGCCTGGGAGGCTGGCTGGCCGGAAGCTTCCTGCAGGACGGGCGCGTGCCGCCAATCCGCCGCATCCTGCTGATGCTGGCCGCGGGAACATGCCTGTTCGGAATGGCGTGGGGGCTGGACGGCATCTACCCCATCATCAAGAAAATGTGGACCGGTACATTCGTGCTGGCCGCGGCAGGCGTCTCCCTGATACTGCTGGCTTTTTTCCATCTGGTCATAGACGTCTGGAAATTCCGGATATGGTCGTTCCCCCTGCGTATTATCGGCCTGAACGCGCTGGCGGCCTACCTGATTTACCAGCTTCTCAACATCCACTCCCTCAACCAGCGCATCTTCAGCGGGGCGGCAGACCTGTTCCCGCCCTTCCAGCCCGTTTTTCTGGCCGTCACCCTGCTCCTGCTGCAATGGCTGATTCTTTTTTTCTTCTACAAACGCAGCATTTTTATCAAACTGTAGCCTACTGAACATGATGACATCCGCACGCCTGATCATGCCATTGCTAATGGCACTCACTGCCTGGACGGCCGTTGCCCAGCCGCAAACCTCCCTGCTGCGTCCCGTACCGGGAAAAACCGCACTCCCCCTTCCCGTACCGCCCTACCAATCCTTCTGCTGGTTTGCGGCGGACCGGGGCCGATGGCCCGGCGACGGCAACCGCGTGCTGCCCTGGTTTGGCAAAACGGACCCCGGCAAGCTGATGGACGACAAGCCGAACCCCACCGTCGCGAAGCCGGGCGTGCACGCCATGTTTGCCCTGTTCCATCTCAAGGACGGCCGGTACATGGCCGTACTGCCCGTTGCCGAACCGGATTCCCTGGCCTGGCTGAACATTGACGGAAAGGGAAACTTCATGGTGGAATACGGCACCTTGGGGAAAAACCTCGCCAAACCCCAGTCCGTCCTCGCCGTCATGGCCGTGGACGGCAATATTTACAACACCTGCTCCGCCGTATGGGAAAAAGCCCTGTCCCTCCCCTTTTTGAAAGGCAGAACCCTTCCCCGTGAAAAAAAGGCCTACCCGGAACCCTTCAAATATCTCGGCTGGTGCAGTTGGGAACAATACAAGAAAAACATCACTTCCGCCCTTCTTGAAAAAACGGCGCGCCATCTGGAGGAATCCCCCGTACCCGTCCGGTGGCTGCTGGTGGACGACGGCTTCCAGGTCCAGGAAGGGCTCAAGCTGATCAGCTTCCAGCCCCGGCAGGATAAATTCCCGGAGGGCTGGAAACCCCTCATGAAGCACAAAAGCGCCAAGCTGAAATGGATGGGCCTGTGGCACTGCTATTATGGCCTTTGGAAGGGCATCCACCCCGAACACCGGCTCGGCCCTCAGGCCGCGCGCGGACTGGTCTCCACCCCCAAGGGCTGCATCCTGCCCGGCGACGGTCCTGGCGGAGCCGGAGCATTCTACAAGCCCTTTCTCCAGTCAGTCAGGTATGCCGGATTCGATTTCGTGAAGATCGACGTCCAGGCGGAATACCTGAAACAGGCGGACGGCCTGGACAATCCGGTCCACCACAACACCAAATGCTCCGAGGCGCTGGAAAAGGCATGCCGCCAGACGGGCCTGGAACTGATCAACTGCATGGCCCAGGGAACCGTCAACATCCAGAACACGCGGCACAGCGCCGTCACCCGGTGCAGCATCGACTACAAGATGGGAGACGAGGCCATGGGCAAATCCCACCTACTCCAGTCCTACGCCAACACGCTATGGCTGGGGCAGACTGCATGGCCGGACCACGACATGTTCCATTCCACGGACCCCGCCAGCGCCCGCCTGATGGCCGTCTCCAAGGCCGTATCCGGCGGTCCCGTCTATCTCTCGGACCCGGCGGACAAGCTCAACCCGGAACACATCATGCCCCTCGTCTGGTCGGACGGACTGCTGCTTCGGCCCCTGGCCCCCGCCGTCCCCCTGCCGGACTCCGTCTTTCTGGATGCCCTGAATGAAAACCGCCTTTACCGGGTTATCGCCCCGCTGCCCGGCCAAAGCGCCGCCGTAGTCCTGTACAATCTGAAACACCCCTCTCCGGAAACGGCCGTCCGCGGAAAAATCTCCCTGAACGACTACCGTTACGCCGCCGCCCTGCTGAAAGGAAAGCAGGCGCTAAACTACTACGGGACACCCATGCAAGGCATCGCCGCCTATTCGGCGGAAGGGGGACGCGCCCTCACGGCATCCCGTCCGGAGCTGGACGTGGAGATCACGGGCTTCCAGGACCGCCTGTTCATCCTGGCTCCGATTGTCGGCGGCTGGGCCGTCATTGGCAGAGGGGACAAATTCCTCTCCCCCTGTGCCGTCGAAGGCAGCCCGGAATATGCGGAAACCTCTCTTCGCTTCCGCATCAGGGAATCGGGACCGGTCGTCATCTGGCATGGAAAAGGCCCGGTCAAGGCAGGCGGCACGCCCGTCAAAAACCTGGGAAACGGGTTCTATGAACTTCAATTCCCCGTCTCCTCCCGGCCCTTGGACGTCACGGTAACGGCGGAATGAATTTGCTCGCCACCGGAAAACGGGCCTGTCATGATAAACCCATGTGCATTCTCCGTATCACGCTGGTTTCCGTGGTCCTGCTGACGTGCTCGCTGCCCCCTGCGGCATCCGGAAACACGGCGGCGCAGCCCGTGGCGACGCCAAATGCCCAGGAACCGAAAAAAGCCATTGAACAATTCCTGAGCCTGACCGCCATCTGGATGCTGGAACTGGAATGGACTCACGCCTATGTCAACAAGACGCCCAAGGCGGAAGACTTCCGTAAGGCCATGCTGGCCGCGGGCTTGCAAGACTGCCCTGCGGACTTCCAGGAGGCTTGGCTCAAGCAGGCGGCCAAACCGGGCCGCAACTACGCCGCCCCGGTGCTGCGCAAATACGGCATCAGCCTGAAAGATCTGCGGGAACGGCTCCAGGGAAGCCTGTTCAAAATAGATCCCGGCGTCCGTCCCCCCATCCCGCTTTACGACGAAGAGGAAAAAATCCCCCGCATGGACCCCCGCACCTGCGGAAATCCCAAAGACATCCTGAAGGCGCTGGCGGCTCTGCGGGCCCAGGTCATGGGCCTCACGCCAGCCCAGTTGGAAAAAGCCGCCCGATCCATTGAACGGGTCATGCTGGAATTCACGCTCGCCTACGTGGAAACCTCCATCTGCATGAACGCCGGAGGCATCAGAGAAAGCCAGGTCCGGGAGCTCTTTTCCCCCATCAATACGGAACAATGCCCGGAAGACTTCCGCCGCGCATGGCGGCATGACCTGCCGTTCTTTCTGAAAGGCCGCTTCACGGGTACCGAACTGGCCCTGTCCCCCCTGTGTAAAAAATACGGCGTGGACGAACAGGAACTGCTCCTCCGCGTGCGTAAAAAACTGGCGGAATGGGATGTCAAGCCTCCCACGCCCCGGACGCAGGCCGAATTCCGCCGCGACATGCAGGAAATCAGGGAAAACATGCTGGGCGGCAGGAAATAACGCCCTCCGTACCCGCAAAACGGTCCTTCCACGCGCCGGGCTCAGCCCAGCAGGCCCGCATCCATCCCCTCGTTATACTCCCACAGGCCCTGCTCCACCATGAAAGAGCTCCAACTGTTGAGAAGCTGCTCAAAATAGGCGGCATTCACATTAAAATGGTAAAACGTGTGATCGGCCACGTCCAGAAGCTCGAACCTGGCCTTATTCCTCTTCTTCATCCACAATTCCGCCAGGCGTTCGCTGGTCCGCCACGGCAGCAACCTGTCCCGTCCCCCATGACTGGCGAACAAGGGGGGAAGCCCCTTTTGCAAACGCTTCAGCGGATTCAGGGAATCCCTCTGTTCCGGAGTCATCGTGTCCGTCAGCTTGAACACGGAATCCGCAGAAAGGTCGCATACGCCGCGGAACAGGGCCACCGCCGCAGGTCCGGGCGGCAAAGGAGCTTTTTTACGGAAAAGGGACCAGCGGGCGGGCTGGTCCGGCAGCGCCGCATGCAGGGCCATCAGCCCACCGGCGTCGCTGCCCGCTACGGTAATGCGGGCCGGGTCCAGCCCCAGCAGGGAGGCATTCTCATACACCCAGGCCCAGGCCTCGCGCGCTTCTTCCAGAATATCCAGCGGCTCCACTTCATACGCGCCGCGCGTGCGGAACATTGGAATAATGCCCGCAATGCCCTGCTGGGCCAGATGAAGGGCCCACGGCACAAAATCCCCCAGGCTCTTGCCCACCCACATGCCGCCATGAAAAAACAGGACGGAGGGGATGGAAGCGGACGCCTCATGGCCCGGAGGAAAAAACGCGTAGGCCATCAGTTCCTCTCCGTCGGAAAAGCGCCTCCATGCAAAGCCGGGCTGTTCCCGCAACAGTTTCCTGTAGCGGGCTTCCGCCAGATGATCGGCTTCCGTGAACAATTCCATGAGAACGGCTTCATGATGCAATTGTGTTGCACTCCGCGCAAGTTTGATGTCTAAATAATCGTGTAATGACCTTCCGCTCCTTCCTTGCCCTTGCCTGCTGCACCGCAGCCCTCGTGAATTCCGCTCCCGCGGCACCGCGCCCTGGAGACTCCCAATTGAGGGACGATCTGGACGTGGCCTACAACACCTGGCGCCTGCACATGCTCCGCGGCAACTATGACGGATGGAGGGCCACTACCTCCGCCTACCGCCAGGTAAAAGTCCGCAATCTGGCCGTTTCCGAAAAGCGCCCTTTCCCCGCCTCCCTGTTCAGGCAGCCTATGGCGCCTCCGGCCCTGTCTCCGCTCATGTACGTGGGTTCCGTGGTGGACGGCCCTACGGCGGCGGCCACCTATTACGGAAAAGTGGACCTGGGACTGGGCGAGGAGCCCACAGACGCCAATGCTCTGGTCCTGCTGTTCACCAATGAACGCGGCAAATGGAAATACGACCAGGCCCGCTTCTTCAACCTCTCCCGCCTCCCCGCCGTCAGGGACCGCCTGAAGCGCGGAGACGCCACCGTGCTCATGGAGCAGGACGGATTCCAGCCTCTTGGAAAAATCCCGCCCGTGCCTCCTCTCTGCCCTCCGGCCAAATACATCGCCAAAATCCTGGTGGACTGCCCCGGCCGCACCGTAAAGGCCAATATCAACAACATCTCCCAGCATGAATTTGACAACACCAGGCAGGCGGAAGTCATCTCCGGAGGCCTCAGAGACGGGGGCAACTCCATCACGCTGAACTTTGCAGACAGCCCCAGCGGCGAAAAAGGAGCCGTGCTGGTGGAAGTGTACATCATGCCGGAAATTCCAGGCCACCTCCCCGCACGCGCCTTCTCCTACTTCGTTCCGCCCAAGGAACTCCCAAGAAACGGGCCTTCGCTGATCAACGTCACCCCGGAATTATTAAAGACCATGGTCCCTAAAAGCGCACCCGCCGTACCGGGCGCCGCTAAATAAAATCGTCATTCTTCAACGTTTCCTGCGCGGGTCCGGTCATACCGCCATATGACAACTCAACCTCAAGTCAACAGCACCTCGGTGTCCGGCGGTTCATGGTGGATGGGCATCCTTGGCGTCATTGAGCTATTTCTTGGATTTATTGCTCTGGCGTCCCCTTGGCTCGTAGGAGCCAGCTTCATCTGGGTCATCGGCATCATGCTGATGGTACTGGCCGTCATCCGGCTGGTGCAGGTATTTACCGTTCCGGCCTCCAGAGGGTGGAACCTGGTAATGGCCATCCTGTACGCCATCGTCGGCTGGTTCCTGTTCCGTGACCCGAACATCTCCCTGGCCATCACCACGCTCATCATCGGATGGGGCCTGGTCATCGCAGCCGTCTTCCAGGGCGCCTTATGGCTCCAGACCCGCTCCCTTCCTGCCAGCGGATGGCGCCTGTTCAATGTAATCATTACGCTGATTCTTGGTCTCATGGTCATCTTCGGCTGGCCGGAATCCTCCGCCTGGTTCATCGGCACGCTGGTTGCAGTGGAACTCATCTTCTCCGGATGGACGCTGCTCCTGTACGCCTTCAGCGGCCGCTCCGGCCGTCTCCGCGAATCACTTTAATCATTCATGCCCCTCACCCAGGAAGAAACGGAACGCTACGCAAGGCATCTTTCCCTGCCGGAACTGGGCGAGGAAGGGCAGCAAAAACTCAAACGGGCGCACATCGCCCTGGTGGGCCTCGGGGGGCTTGGTTCCCCCGCGGCCCTTTACCTTGCCGCCGCCGGAGTGGGCAGGCTCACCCTCATTGATCCGGACGAGGTCACCCTCTCCAATCTCCAGCGCCAGATCCTGCACGCCACGGACTCCGCCGGAACCGCCAAGACGGACAGCGCGTCCTGCCGCCTGAAAGCCCTGAACCCCGCCGTGGAAATCACCACGGCCACGGAACGCCTCACGCCGGACAATGCCCTGGCCCTGCTGGAAAAATGCGACTTGGCCGTGGACGCTTCAGACAACTACGCGGCACGCTTTGCCCTGGCGGATGCCTGCGCCGCCCTCCGCATCCCGCTGGTGCACGGCGCCGTGAAAGGCTTCATCGGCCAGGCGACCGTGTTCGCCCCCCACGAAGGCACGGCCTGCTACCGCTGCCTCTTTCCGGAGGAAACGCCCATGCAGGAGGAAGACACCGCCTCCGCGGCGGGCATCCTGGGCGCGCATGCGGGAATCATCGGGTGCATCCAGGCGCTGGAAGCCCTGAAAGCCCTTGCCGGCATCCCCTCTCCGCTCAGGGGAGGGCTGCTCTCCGCGGACACCCTGCGCATGCGATTCACGGTCATTCCCCTGCATCCCAGCCCCACCTGCAAATGCAGGAACGGAGGGGAGGAGGAGCCGCAATGAAAAATTGACGGAAGAAGGGGCCTCTGGCATCATTCCCGCCAGATATGAACCATTTAACACGCGCCAGATCCGTTTTTGAAATGGAGATTGAAGAACTGCGTGGCGTCCTGTCCCGGCTGGATGAAAACTTCAACAAGGCCGTGGACCTCATGTCCCTGGCCCTGGACCGCGGCAACAAGATCGTCATCGCCGGCGTCGGAAAATCCGGCAACGTCGGGGCCAAAATCGTAGCCACCCTGAACTCCACGGGCACGCCCACCGTCATGCTGGACTCCCTGAACGCCCTGCACGGGGACCTGGGCATCGTCCAGGACGGAGACGTCTGCATCGCCATGTCCTTCTCCGGGGAAACCACGGAACTCCTGACCCTCCTTCCCTTCATCAAGCGCTTTGAACTTCCCGTCATCTCCATGACGGGGAACATCCATTCTTCTCTGGCCAAATACTCGGACGTCGTCCTGGACACGGGAGTTTCCCGCGAGGCCTGCCCGCTGAACCTGGCCCCCACGTCCAGCACCACGGCCATGCTCGTCATGGGGGACGCCCTCGCCATGGCCCTGGTGGAAGCGCGCCACTTCACCGCAAGAGACTTTGCCAAACGCCACCCGGGCGGCTCCCTGGGCCGCGCCCTCCTTACCAGGGTGAGCGACATCATGCGCCAGGGGGATGAAATGGCCATTCTTCCGGAAACGGCCACCGTCAACGACTGCCTGAAAGCAATGACCACCGCCCACACGGGAGCCTGCATCCTGCTCACGGCGGACGGCAAACTGGCCGGCATCTTCACCCACGGCGACTTCGTCAGGGCCTACGGCGCCAACCCTCTCATCGGCCAGCAGCCCGTCGGCGGCCTCATGACCCGCAACCCCATCTACGTGATGGAAGACGACCTGGCGGCGGAAGCCGTGAAAGCCGTCAGCAACCGCCACATTGACGACCTGGTGGTACTCAACAAGGACATGGCGCCCGTCGGCATCATCGACCTCCAGGACCTGGCACGGATGAAGCTGGTCTAACCTCCGCATCCGTCCGACACTCTCCGGCATCCGTGGTAGAAAAGTAACAAATCCATCACGGATGCCTTTTTCATTGAACGGAACCCGTTCCTTCTCCAATCTAAAAAAAATCGGCATGTCTCTCAAATTCCTTATACCCCTCATCACCTGCGCCTGGGGCTTCTCCCATGCCCAGGACATCTCCGTTGCCCAGGAAACCCCGGCACAGCAGAAACAGGAGGAAACCTCCCCGGAAGTCCCCCTGCCGGACGGCAAGACGGTACCCAAATTCGAACCGCTGGACGACCACCGCATCAAGATAGGTAACGTCATCGTCAACCACAAGGAGCGCACCGTCAGCTTCAATGCCCAGGTCAACATGAAAGAGGGCATTCTGGAATACGTCTGCTGCATGCCCAACGGCAAGCTTCATGAATCGCTGCTGGTGTCCGAGGCGGACCCCCTGCACATCAGTCTGGGCATGACCCTTCTCAAATTTCACCGTTTTGAAAAATTCTTCCCGGTCCGGGATGAAAACTTTGAATGGCTTCCTTTCACGGAGCCCAAACCGGCGGACTATGCGGACGCCTATGTCCAGATTGTCATGACCTACACGCAGGACGGCAAGGAACAGAAAAGCGACTTTTCCGACTTCGTCGTCAACTCCCAAACCCGCAAGGGGATTGATCCCAAGGACTGGCTCTACACCAACTCCTTCTTCTACGAAGGGGCCTACCAGGCCAGCCTGAGCGGGGAAATCATCTCCATCTTTGCCAGCCGCACCTCCCCCATCAACTACATCGGAGACTTCCACGACGGCGTCAATGACACGGGCTGGATCGTCAATCCCCGGAAAAACCTGCCCGTCGGCACCAACGTCACCGTCACCATCTCTCAAAAAACGGTCCAACCCAAACAATAACCATCATGTTTAAATCCGTACTTTCATTAACTCTGGCCGCCGCGCTGGGCACGGCGGCATTGGGGCAAACCACTCTCACGGCAGTTCCGGGAGAAGCGGCCTCCGCCAAATACGCCTCCATCAAGCAGGAAATCCTGCGCGCCATTGAAAAAGGGAATGAATACCTGAAAAACAAACAGAATCCGGAAGGCTACTGGGCCCAGCCCTCCTACCCGGCCCTGACGGCCCTGGCGGTCACCGCCTATATGCGCGATCCGGAAAACCAGGGCAAGCCCCTCCCAGAATACATCCGGAAGGGATACGACTTCATCCTGAAATCCCAGAAAGAGGACGGCTCCATCTTCAACCGCGGCATGTCCTCCTACAACACGGCCGTGTGCATGATGGCCCTGCTGGCCGCCAACAAGGAGGAATACGCCCCCGCCATCCTCAAGGCGCGCGCCTACCTCATCAAGCAGCAGAACCACTTCGCTCCGGACAACCCCTACAACGGCGGCATCGGCTACGGGGACAAAAAGGCTCCCCCCATTGCGGACCTCTCCAACACCTCCCTGGCCCTGGAAGCCATCTACTACTCCCAGAAACTCGCCAAGGACGGCAAATACGGCGAACAGCCCGACCTGGACTGGAACGCGGCCACGGAATTCATCAACCGCTGCCAGCAAAACCCCGCCGTCAACAAGGAACCCTGGGTATCGGATGACAAATCCCAGCTCGGCGGCTTCGTGTACCGCCCCGGCGTAGCAAGCGCCAAGGATGCGAAAAGCGCCGCCTTTGACAAGGCGGAACCGCCCAAGGCCTACGGCAGCATGACCTATGCGGGCATGCAGTCCCTTATCTACGCCAACGTGGACAAAAACGATCCCCGTGTCAAGCTGGCCCTCAAATGGCTGGAAAACAGCTACAACCTGGATGAAAACCCCGGCATGGGCGTCCAGGGCCTTTACTACTACTACCAGGCCATGTCCAAGGCCCTCAGCGCCCTGGGCATCGACTACCTGACCCTGGAAGACGGCCGCAAGGTGGACTGGCGCGACGAACTGGCCAACAAGCTCATCTCCATCCAGAAAAGCGACGGCTCCTGGGTGAACACCAACAACCGCTGGTGGGAGGCGGACCCCGTCCTGGTCACGGCATACTGCGTCCTTTCCCTGGAGCAATTGTACCACTCCATCCCCAAATAGACGTCCCTTGACGGTTTCAAGAGCCGGGAGGAATTCCATTCCTTCCGGCCTTTTTCATTTCTGGAAATGAACGCCTAAAACAACAAAAGGGTCTTTACTGAATCATTCCCCTTTCATGAACAGCATTGATTCCATCACCATCGCCGCGGCAGGCTGGGGCCTGCTGGTCCTCCGCCTCACCCTGGCCCTGATCCTGTGGCCCCACGGCGCCCAGAAAGTGCTGGGCTGGTTCGGCGGCGCGGGATGGGACGGAACCTACCGGACATTTACGGAAAAAATGGGCATTCCGCCGTTCCTCACCAAGGTGGCCATGCTCACGGAATTCTGCGCCCCCATCTGCCTGGTCCTGGGGCTGTTCACACGGGTAGCGGCGCTGGGAGTCATGATCATGATGATCGTTGCCATGACCAAGCACCTCAAAAACGGCTACTTTGCCAACTGGTCCGGCAAAAAGGCTGGGGAAGGAATTGAATTCCATGTTCTTTACGCCGGAGCGGCACTGGCTCTTCTGCTGACCGGACCCGGACCCTGGTCCATAGACGCGTGGTTCATGAACATCGTGCACGCCATCTTCGGCTGACGGGCATGTCCCCTCCGGGAAGCATAGGACATACTTTCCTGTTCTCAACGCCGCCGCACTCTGGTACTCATAAGGGAGAGGCCGCCCATTTGCGGGAGGCCCTTCCTTTTTTGCCTTCCATCCCCGCCCGCTCATGACCAGCCTGAAAAGAACCAAACTCCGGCAATGCACCAACTGCCTATGCGTTATCAACGGCGTCTGGGAATGGGTGGAGGAATGCGCCCGGGAAGCGGCGGACGAGGAACCCGCCATGCGCGGCATTCTGGACGACGTCTGCCTCTCCCGCAACTCCCTGGCCACCTCCATCTCCGCACGGCTGGCCCGCAAGCTCTCCCGCCGGGACATGCCGCGGGAACTGATCGAGCCCCTCATCAGGGAAGCCCTGGCGGATGAAGAAAGCATTCTGAGCCAGATCGCCCACGATCTGATCGCCATCGTGGACCGTGATCCGGCCTGCCGCACCCCGCTGGAACCCCTGCTGTTCTACAAGGGGTTCCACGCCATCACCACCTACCGCATTTCCCACTGGCTGTGGAAACACGGCCGCACGATCATGGCCCTGCAATTCCAAAGCCTTGCCAGCGAAGTATTTGCCGTGGACATCCACCCCGCCGCCTCCATCGGGTGCGGCATCCTGCTGGACCACGCCACCAGCTTCGTGGTGGGGGAAACCGCCATCATCCGCGACAACGTCTCCATCCTGCATGAAGTCACGCTGGGAGGCACCGGGAAAGAGGAAGGGGACCGCCACCCCATCGTGGAATCCGGCGTTTTGATCGGCGCCGGAGCAAAAATTCTGGGCCGTGTCACCATCGGCCAATGCGCAAAAATCGCGGCCTGCTCCGTCGTGCTGGAAGATGTCCCGCCGCACACCACCGTGGCAGGCGTTCCGGCCGTCATTGTCAATGACTCCGTTCCGGATAATCCCGCGCTGGAAATGAACCAGTGTCTTTGCGACTGACGGCTAACGGATTACGAATCCGGCCTCAATCCAAAATTCTTACGTTCAAAGTATTACAAATTTTAATATATTGAAATGAAGGATGTTGCGTTACGGCTGGTCTTTTTTTGAGTCATATATCTCTCTCCTCCATTATCAAGGAACAGGGGCACTTTCGCGTTGGTTCGGAGAGATGCTGCGAATTCGTAATTCGCATATTCATAAAATATGCATCCAAGATTACCCCTTTCCCTGAAAGCCGCGCTTCTGGCTTCCTGCATTTTCTGCCCCTTCATCACCTCTGCTTCCGTATCTGACGGCAGCCTCGGCAACGTCATGTATGTGGGGGACTCCATCACACACGGCATCAACAGCGGCTCCTACCGCTGGGCTCTGCACAAAATCTTCGCGGACAACGGCATTTCCTACAGTGCGGCGGGCATCAACACCGGCAACTACTCCGGCGGCGTGGCGGCGGGTATCTCCTACGGCGGCCGCGTATTCAACAACGCCCATTCCTCCCAGGCAAGCGCCCGCGCCTATGAAATCGCAGGACGCGCAGATGGTGCCAATTACGGACGCTTCAACGGTTCCAACATTAACAACTGGCTGGGCCTTAGCACGGAAAAAACAAAAGGAGGTACTTACACCGGACAAACGTTCACCGGCACCGCCGCCCCAGGCACCTTCTTCATCCTGGCCGGCACCAACGATCTTCTTTCCGACGGCAACAACGGCACGCTCAACGACCGCCTCTCCACCGTCACACAAAACCTGCTTGGAGACATGGATTCCATAGTGGGAGCCATGAAAACCGCCAATAGCAACGCGGAAATCATCGTCCTTTCCATCCCGTGCTGGACCCAGCACTCCAATGGCAATTCCAATGCGACCCACCAGGCCGTGGCCGACTACAATGAATCCCTTAAAAACTGGGGCCGGGACAAGGACGGCGTTACGGTCATTGACGCCAACCAGGGCATCATTGACGTGGCCTCATCCACCCCCTTCTACGGAGTCAGGTCCATGTTCAACAATCCCGCGGGGGACGGCCTGCATCCAAACGCCCAGGGCGATTTGCTGATGGCGGGAAACCTGGCCAAAGGCATGGGCTACGCGGGACGGTCAGCCGGACAGGAAAGGAAAGCCGCCCACGAGCTGGGCGTCAACTTTGGCCAGACGCCGGCTATCACCCAGCAGGAGCTGACGGCCAAGGGCTTTACTGCCAATAACGTCACCATCTCTAATAACACGATCAACTTCAACAAGTCCGGCAGCAGCACCCTGACCTACAACTGGGGTGCCTCCCAGGGGCAGGACAAAGGCTACACGGTGGATTTCACCCTGCGCCTGGGCAACGGTGCCACAGGCGGCTGGGACACCACAAACAACTTTTCCCTGAATCTGGGCAACGGAACGCTGAACGTCAATGAAGCGTACATCCAGTGGGGCAGCACCATCCTGTACTCCAAGGACATGTCCGCCAACGCGGACTCCATCCGCGTAGCCTACGTAGCGGGGGACAACGCTCACGGACTCAGCGCGGGCTACTACGTCTGGCTGGGAGACGTCCTGATCGGGGAAGCGCAGACGGCGGCAGGGGGCAGCTCCTCCGGCCTCACCTTCAGCTATTCCGGCACGCTGGATGCCATCCTGTCCAATCTGGCATTGGACGGCTCTCTCTCCTACGCTCCCTCCTCCAGCGGCATTACCGGGCCGGAAGCCATTTACCTGGCTCATGGGGGAGCCTCCGCCCTGAAACCGGGCATGATTGAATGGACCACGGACACCGGCGCCACAGCCGTAGCGCCGGCGGGAGCCGACAACACGTACAATGTCCGCAACAGCGCCAACTCCAACATTGCCGTCATTACGGGAACGGGAAGTACCAGACTCATTCATGCCAACAGCGGCGCGTACGGTACTGCGGAAAACCGCCAGGACCTGTGGGTAACGCTGGGGGAAGGCGTCATAAGCGATAACGGCTGGATAGGCGGCCACACGTCAGACGACCTGTACGGGGACATCAACTTGCGCTTTGCGGAAGGTTCCATCGGCAAATCGACCGTCTTCGGCACGGTTAACGCCGGAACCGTCCACGGGGACATTTACCTGGAATTCTCCTCTTCCACCGGAAACTTTGATACCTCCTTCACTGCCGGGGAGGCGGACCGCACCTCCGTAGCGGGAGCCTATGCCACCGCCGTGAACGGAGACATTACCATGGTGTTCAATGACGGCATTTTCTCCCACCGCATCTTCGGCGGGGTTTACACGGGGAGCAAAACCATCTCCGGCTCCACCTCCCTTTACATCAACGGCGGCACGTTCATGAATGAAATTTATGCCGGGAACAAGACGCAGGGAACGATTGCCCAGGGAACCAGCCTGACCATCACGGGCACGAACGCCATTCTGGGCAAGGCTGACGGAGACAACTGGGCGTGGACGCTCCTGTGCGGCGGCAACAAAACCAGCGGCACCATCAACGGAGGCACCACCATCACCCTGAAGGACATTGCCGCCACTGCCGGAGACGGATCCGAACACAAATTTGACAAATACGCCGGCACGATTGACGGCAAGGGTGGCGGGACGGTGAACGGGGAAAAGAAGCTCGTCTTTGACCACTACACCGCCGGCTTCCTGGGAACGCTCCAGAACTTTGACAAGGTGCAGGTCACCGGCAACTCGGATCTCGCTCTGGACAAGGCGCTGGGCGATACGGTCGCCTCCCTGACGGTGGATGCAGGCTCCACCCTCCGGTTCAACCAGGACCAGGGGGCTACGCTGGAGATTACCAACAACGGCACGATTCGCACCTCGCACAACCTGACCCTCAAATCCGCAGACACCGGGGCCGGCACCTACCGGGTGGAAGGAGGCACGCTGGACCTGGCCGGACAGGCCGTCTCCGGAAACATATCCATCTGCGAGGGCGCTCTGGCCAACACGGCAGGTCTGGGAGCCGGCAGCGTCTCCGTCTCCGGCATCACCGGAAACATCAGCCTGGGCGGGCTGGAGGGCGGCAAGCTGGGCTCCATCAACATGGGCAGCGGCACCGGCACCATCTCCGGCCTGACGGGCCATGCGGACCTCTCCGGCTCGGACACCCAATTGAGGCTTTCCGCCGCCAACATGGGCGCGGAGGGCACGGGAATCATCCAATTCAATAACGCGGACGGTTCCAGCCTCACGCTGGGAGAACTCACCCTGACGCTGACGGCGGATGCCGTGGCCCGGCTCACCGCTCCCGGAGACTATGCCTTCCACATCACCAACGCCGCTCTTCATGCAGACCCCAACAACATCACGCTGAGCGAATACAACGGCATGGCCTGGGACATTACCCGGACGGAAGGCGGCCGGGTGATCATCTCCTTTGGTCAGCTGGACGCCATGGTCATTGACAGCAACACCGTCAAAAACGTCACCTCCGCCGCCACCCTGGGAGCAACGCCCAGCGTCACCAACAACGGAACGCTCAACATTGACTTGTCCCAGGGGACTGCTCCCCAGGACAAGGCAACCACCATCCGCTACCTGGCCGGCACGGAAGCCGCTGCCCTTCTCAACACGGGCACGGACCATGATGTAATCATCACGCTGCTCAATGAAACCTCCGCAGACCCGGACAAACCCGGCAACACCGCTTACGCAGGCTCCATTCTGGGAAGCGCCCAACTGGTCAAGGACGGAGAACGGAGGCTGACCATTGACGGCAGAATCACCGCCTCCGCTCTGAACGTGCAGCAGGGGGAACTCGTGCTCCAGAACACAAAGGAAAGCTCCATCATCTCCGGCGCCCTGAACGTGGAGCAGGATGCCGCTCTGACGCTCAACTCAGCCTCCCTGGCCGCCGCGGACCTGACGGGCTCGGGCTCCATCACCCTGGCCGGGGGGGCCCTGCTCACCATCGCCAGGGACACGCTTTCGGACCTGACGCTCAACGCGGCCATCTCCGGGACAGGCACCCTGAAGCTGGACAACTGCAATCTGGTTCTAGGCACGGGCAGCAATCTGGGAGAAAACGTGCTGCTCCATCTGGGCGGCGGCGGCCTGCGCCTGCAGGACGGCTCCACGATCGCCCTGGAAGGCCTGCACCAGGAGCAGGAAAACGGCACGCTCCACCTGGGGGCAAACGGACGTCTGGAACTGGCCTCCAACGACGGGAAAACCTACTCCTTCAAGGGAAACATCACCGGTACGGGCGCCATCGCCCACCGTGGGGAAGGCACGCAGATCATCCTCTCCTCCGGGAACGGCAATGTGGACGTCAGCCATACCCAAGTGGGCGGCCACCTCGTACTGGGAGACAAGGATCTGGCGTCGGAGGGCGCCATCGCCTACAGGGACATCTCCATAGGCAGCAACACCCGGGACGCCTCCGGACTGGACGCCACGGCGGACCTCTCCCTGATGAACAACACCACGGCCAACACGCTCTCCATGGCCTCCAACGGCAAACTCTACCTGGGCGGCAACCCCAGCCAGAGGGCGGTCCGGCTCGTGCTGACCGGCAGCAACGGCGGCGTGGCGGCGGACCTGGCCTCCGGCGCATCGCTGGACCTCACCGTCAACACGGAAACCGTCTCGCACAGCGCCGATGCCCGCTGGGCGGCCATCCAGGCGGAAAACGGCTCCATCCGCATCAACGGAACCTCCCCGTCCATCAACGTCAACATTTACGGCCTCGGCTCCGCGGGGGACTGGGCTATCCTGCCTCAATTCACCATCAACGCCCTCTATGCGGAAAACGGCCTGGTCACGGCGGACGGGGCCAGCTGGACGGCGGACATGGTGAACCTGACCTATGCCGGCTTTGCCAACCTCGTCTATGACATCGGCAAAGTGCTCTCCGGCGACGGCAAGCTCTTCCAGGTCCAATTCACCAAACTGGGGGACAGCCCGCTGAAGGGCTACGCCTCCACGGACAACCAGAAAACCGCCGTGGACAGCCTGTGGGCCGTCACCTCCGCCCCGCAGGACATCAGCCCCGCCATGATGGAATTCCTCAATGCCGTGGGAAACGCCCAGGCCGCCGGTGACACGGGAACCATCCAGTCCGCCCTCTCCTCCTATGCGGGCAGCGGGATTACCGCTCTGCACTCCGCCCAGAAGGGAGCCCTGAAGGACCAGGTGCTGCACCTGAGAAACAGAATCACGCACATGGGAGCCTCCCTGCAATACGTCAACGACGACCTTCCCCGCTTCAACACCTGGATTGAAGGGGAGGGCGGCTACCGCAAGCTGGATGACCGAATGGACGAATCAGGCTACAAGCTCAACACCTGGGGGGGCACCTTCGGCTTTGACGTCACGTGCAGCGACAGCTTCGTGTGGGGCGCGGCCTTCTCCGCCAGCTACGGGGATCTGGACGCCTACAGGGCCAACGGAAACCTGGACTCCTACTACGGCAACCTGTTCTTGCGCCTCCAATCCGGCCGCTGGGCCCACAACCTCATTCTCACCTACGGATGGAATGACGCCACCCTCAACCGCACGGCGGGCGTGGCGGGAACCGACATGTACTCCATGCACGGCAGTACCAGCGGCAGCAGCTGGGGCGCGTTCTATGAAGGCACGTATGACCTGTACCTGAACGAAAACAGGACTTCCGTCTTCCAGCCCCTGGTGAATGGCTCCATCTACAAGAGCCGGATGGACGGCTTTACGGAAACCGGAGGCCTGGGCATGAGCGTGGAGGACATGGACTCCACCTACGGCACGGTGGGGCTGGGCGCCAGGCTCCGCGGGGAACTCTCGGAAAGTCTGATGGGAAGAGCCTCTATGGGCGAACTGCGGGTGCAGGTTGTCCAGAACCTGGGCGACCGGAAAACCACCGCCGCGCTGGCGCCCGTCGGCGCGCCGGGAGCCGGCTTCCGTGTGAACGGGGCCAGGGAAGGCTCCACCGGCGTGCAGATAGGAGCCGGCCTCACCATTCCGGTGGGTTACACCGGCTCGCTCTTTGCGGATGTCAACGCCGACTTGCGCAGCCGTGCCAACAGCCTCAACGGAAGCATCGGTTACAGACTGACCTTCTAATTTAAAAATCTTCGGGGTGTAATTGCAACCGGGGGCATCGCAGTCTTGCTGCGGTGCCCCCCTCTGCATCAGGAAATCTTCTCCGGGCCGGAGCGGACTTCATCCGGCATCCGGGAAGGGTCCTTCACCTGCCCGGTGCCTTCAATCACGTATTTGTAGGAGGTCAGCTCCCGCAGGGCCATCGGCCCCCGGGCATGAAACTTGTCCGTGCCGATGCCTATTTCCGCGCCGAATCCAAACTCTTCCCCGTCGCTGAACCTCGTGGAACAATTGTGGTACACGCACGCGCTGTCCACGCGGCTCATGAAATAATCGCGGGCCTTCCCGTCCTCCGTCACAATGGAATCGCTGTGGTGGGAACCGTAGCGATTGATATGCTCCACGGCCTCCCGGACGCCGTCTGCCACCTTCACGGACAGGATGAGGTCTTCATACTCCGTGGACCAGTCCTCCTCTGACGCGGGAACGGCTTCCGGCCCGAAAAACGGCATGCTCCGCCCACACACGCGGCACTCCACACCACGCTGGCGCATGCGCTCCGCCACCATCGGGAGGAACCGTTCCGCCACGGCAGCGTCCACCAGCAGGGTTTCTGCCGCGTTGCAGACTCCCGGCCGCTGGGTCTTGGCATCGTCCAAAATATTGAGGGCCATCTTCAAATCCGCGGCGGCGTCCACATACACATGGCAAATGCCGTCCAGATGCTTCAGCACCGGAACCCTGGCATACTCCATTACGGTGCGTATCAGCCCCTTCCCTCCCCTGGGAATAATCACGTTCAGGCAGGAATCCAGCTCGCACAACTGCTTCACCTCCTCCCGGCTACCCGAATCAAGAAGTTGGAGGGCGTCCGCCGGAACGGCAGACTCCGCAAGGGCTTTCCGCAGCACTGCCACAAGAACCCTGTTGGTCCGCAGAGACTCGCTGCCGCCGCGCAGAATAACGGCATTCCCGGATTTCAGGCACAGGGAGGCGGCATCACAGGTGACGGAGCCCCTGCTCTCGTAAATAAACCCGATGGCCCCCAGAGGAACGCGCACCTGGCGAATATGCAGTCCATTGGGGCGCGTCCATTCCCGGATGCACTCGCCCACCGGATCGGGAAGGGCCGCTACCTGCTCCATGCCGCGCGCCATATGTTCCACGCGCTCCGGAGTCAGCAGCAGCCTGTCCAGAAACGCGGCATTCCGCCCGTTCTTTCCCGCCTCTTCCATATCCAGGGAATTCTCCCGGATAATTCTCTCCGCGGCTCCCCGGACGCCTGCGGCCATCAGGAGCAGGGCAGCCGTCTTCTCCTGCGGACTCAGGGCTGCCATTTCACGGGAAGCGGCCACTGCCGCGCGTCCCAAGGCTTCAAGAGGATTCTCCATATTCATCACTTCATCCCTTCCTGGCAGGTGCAAAAAACGTTCCTGCGCCCTCCCTGCCGCCTTCCAACAGCAACCCGATGCGTTCCGGATGACGGCCATTCATCATGTAGGTGCCTACCCCGGCATTCACAGCTTCCCGAATGGCCTGGAGCTTGGCGCTCATGCCGCCCATGGAAAAACGGCCCCGGTCCTCCTCCGCAAACGCCAGAACGGCATCCACATCCTCCACCCTGTGGATGATGGCCTCCCGGCTTTCCCCCGGCGGATACAGGCCGTCCACGCTCGTCAGGATGAACAGGGCGTCCGCTTCCAGCATGCGGACAATGTGTACGGAAAGAATATCGTTGTCCCCGAACTTCAATTCCTCCACAGACACGGTGTCATTCTCGTTCACGATGGGAATAATCCCTCCGTGCTCAAACAGGCGCATCACCGTGGCCTGAACATGGTGGCGGCGGCTCTTTAAATCGTCCGCCGTCAGCAAAAGCTGGGCAACATCCACGTCAAAATGGTTGAAAAGATTCTCATACGTCTGCATCAGCCGCGTCTGCCCCACCGCGGCGCAGGCCTGCTTGAGGGACAGCTCCTGCGGATAGGACGGAAGCCCCAGTACGGAAACCCCCGCCCCGACCGCGCCGGAACTCACCAGCACCACCTGGTGGCCCTGCTGCATCAAATCCGCCAGGGCGCTCACCAAATGCACGATGGAAGAGCCGTCCAGCGTTCCGTTCTCACGGGTCAGCACGCCCGTTCCTACCTTCACTACGATCTTCATGCGTCTGCCGCCACTGTACACCAGACGGTCTTCCCGAGAAAAGAAGAAAAAAACTCCCCCCGGATCGTCTCTCCCTCCAAATGATACGCTGCGGCAAAAGAGGAAAACCGCGCCCCTTCTCCGCATCCGGACTCCAGGGAAGCGGCAGCATCCTTTCACCAGAACACGCAGGACAATTTAAAATAACTTTTAAGTAACAACGCCTTTTGAAAACGGACTTTCATTGACCCGTGACACATGCCGCTCCATAGTGACCATATGATCAGATTCGTCCTTCTTCTCCTGTGCCTGGGCATAGCCGGACTCTCCCCCGTCTTCGCGGAGGAGGGCACCGCCCCGTCAGGCCACGGCAAACAGGAAAGAGTTGACTCCCTGACCGTTGTCTGGAACGGCATGTACAGCCAGTTGGATAACGGCATTACACTATTCATGGGCCGGCATCGCGATGCCCCCGCCTTCCGGATGCGGCCCCAATTCCAGGAAGAAAGCTTTTATTGGAATTACCTGCCAGCCCGGTTTTTCCTGCTCCGTGGCAGGATCAGGACGGTCCCTGCGGAATGCAGGAAAATACCGGGTACACCCTCTTTCCGGTCATTTCGTTCCTCAGTGGAACGTGGAAGGCCGGCCGTTTTTATCCAAAGGGCACGGAACAGGAAATGTACGATGTCCTGAAGCCTGAAGAAGGGAAAAAGAAAAAATGCGTGAACATCTGCATTCCTCCACAAGCCTTCATGAGCTTTGTCCGGGACAGGTTCAGCCATCTGGCGGGGCTTACGCAGAGCAGAATCACGCTGGTCCCCTATCAACCGGAACCGCGGAAGGAAATGCACATCCAGCGTCCGGAACACCCCGTCAACATCCTCCCGGCATTGCCGGATCCGGCGCCCCAATACCAAAAACCGGGCGGAAGCTCCGCATCTGAGGAACTTCCGCCCGGAAAAGGCCAACCGACTACCCCTTGAACATGCCCAGGGCCCTGGCGACGCCCTCCCCGTACTCGGGATCGCACTCCATGCAGTGGTCAATATGGCGCTGCTTGATGAAATCCGGCGCATCACCCATGGCCCGCGCGGTATTGCCGTACAAAGCTTCCCTCTGTTCCGGCGTCATCAGGCGGAACAGGGCGCGCGGCTGGGAATAATAATCGTGGTCGTCTTCATGGAAATCCCAGTGCCAGGCCGCTCCGTCCAACTCAAGCGGCGGCTCCCGGAACTCCGGTTGCTGCTTCCACTCTCCGTAGCTGTTCGGTTCATAACCCAGCGTACCGCCTGCGTTGTCGTCCACACGCATCATGCCGTCACGGTGGTAGCTATGGAATGGGCACCGGGGTGCGTTCACGGGAATCTGGTTATGATTCACGCCCAGCCTGTAACGCTGCGCATCACCATAAGAAAACAGACGACCCTGAAGCATTTTGTCCGGAGAAAAGCCGATGCCGGGCACAATATTGGCCGGATTGAACGCCGCCTGTTCGATCTGGGCGAAATAATTGTCCGGATTCCTGTTGAGCTCCAGCACGCCCACTTCCATGAGCGGATAATCTCCATGCGGCCATACCTTGGTCAGGTCAAACGGATTGAAGGAACACGCCTTTGCCTGCTCCTGGGTCATGACCTGAATGTACATCGTCCAACGCGGGAAATCCCCCTTTTCAATGCTTTCATACAAATCGCGCTGGTGGCTTTCACGATCCTTCGCGACAATAGCCTCCGCCTCTTCATCCGTGAGGTTCCTGATGCCCTGCTGGGTCTTCAGGTGGAACTTCACCCAGAATCTCTCGTTATCCGCGTTCAACATGCTGAACGCATGGCTGCCGAAACCGTGCATGTGCCGGTAGGAAGCTGGAATGCCGCGGTCGCTCATAACCACGGTCACCTGGTGGAAAGCCTCCGGAAGGGAGGACCAGAAATCCCAGTTGTTCCGGGCGCTCCGCAAATTGGTGCGCGGATCGCGCTTGATGGCGTGGTTCAAGTCCGGAAACTTGAGCGGGTCCCTCAGGAAAAACACGGGCGTATTGTTTCCTACCAGGTCCCAGTTGCCCTCCTCCGTATAAAACTTGATGGCAAAACCGCGGATATCTCGTTCCGCATCCGCCGCGCCCCGTTCCCCCGCTACCGTGGAAAAGCGGACCAGGAGATCGGTCTTCTTGTCCACCTCTGAAAACAGGGCCGCCTTCGTGTACCGGGTGATATCATGCGTCACGGTAAAGGTGCCGAAAGCTCCGGAACCTTTGGCGTGCATGCGCCTCTCCGGAATCACCTCGCGGTCGAAATGGGCCAGCTTCTCCAGAAACCAGACGTCCTGCAGCAGCATGGGGCCGCGCGGACCGGCCGTTAAAACGTTCTGGTTGTCCGGAACAGGAGCTCCGGCTTCGGTAGTTAAATTTTTCGAATCACTCATGCAATATTTTTTATTTAGAATAATTAAAACAAATTTCCAAACCATGTCAATGACCGAATCCCCGGGAAACTGGAAAGAAAAAACCACAGTCCCCAATTTCCCTTTTTCCGGGCTGCCGGATCATCCGGAAACCCTTGCCGGAGACGCATTTTAGACTTTCCATGCAGGGCGGTTCTCGTCATATTGCCCTGGCATGAATCTTGACCTTCTCCAAAAAGCCGCCAACCAGGCGCGGGGCCTTGCCATGGATGCCGTTCACGACTGCGCATCCGGCCACCTGGGCCTTCCCCTGGGGTGCGCCGAAATCGGGGCCGTCCTGTTCGGTGATCTGCTCAACGTCTGCCCGTCCCAGCCCCGCTGGCTCAACCGCGACCGGTTCATTCTCTCCGCGGGCCACGGCTCCATGTTCCTTTACGGCTGGCTGCACCTGTCAGGATTCAACGTCGGCGTTGAGGACCTCAAAAACTTCCGTCACAAGGGCTCCATTACGCCCGGCCACCCGGAATTTCGGGATACCGAAGGCGTGGAATGCACCACGGGACCGCTCGGCCAGGGTATTGCGAACGCCGTCGGATTCGCCCTCTCCGCCAGGCGCGCCGCCGCGCGGTTCAACAAGCCCGGCATGGACATCTTCACCCAGAACATCTTCTGCCTGGCGGGAGACGGCTGCCTGCAGGAAGGGGTGGCCCGCGAAGCGCTCGCCCTGGCCGCCGTGCTGAAGCTGGACAACCTCATCCTCATCTATGACTCCAACGACATCACGCTGGATGCCCCCGCGGAACGCACCCAGCTTGCCGACCCGCGCGCGGTGTATGAAGCCCTGGGCTGGGAGGTGCGCCAAATTGACGGGCACGACTTGAAAGCCGTTGCGGAAGCGGTGGAAGCCGCCAAAGCGGCCAAAAATGGCAAACCCCAGCTCATCGTCGCCAAAACCGTCATCGGCAAGGGCATCCCCGGCATTGAAGGCACCACCAAGGGCCACGGCGAAGGCGGGGCCAGGCTTCTGGAAGAAGCGCATGCCAACTGGGGCATCCCCGCCGGGGAACGCTACTATGTTTCCGAAGACGTCCGCGCCTACTTCAACGACCTCAAGGCCCGGCGGGAAGCCGCCTTCTCCGCCTGGAACGCCATGTACCGGGAATGGCGCCAATCCTTCCCGGAACTTGCCGCGGAACTGGACGCCGGAATGGACGCCTGCGCCAGGGGCGTGGACCCCTCCGTTTCCGACAAGGACATCCCCGCCTTCTCCCCGGACTACAGCGACGCCACCCGTTCCTCCGGCTCCGTGGCCATCAACGCCATCGCGAAGGCCGACCCCTGGTTCCTGACTACCAGCGCGGACCTGTACAGCTCCAATAAAAACTACCTCAACGGCGGCGGAGACTTCTCCGCGGAAAATCCGGAAGGCCGCAACTTCTGGTTCGGCATCCGGGAACACGCCATGGCCTCCATCTGCAACGGCATCGCGTACGACGGCCTGTTCCGCGTGAGCGCCGCCACCTTCTGCGTATTCGTGGACTACATGCGCGCCGCTATCCGCGTGGCCGCCCTGAGCGGACTGCCCGTCACCTACATCCTGACGCACGACTCCGTGGCCGTGGGTGAAGACGGCCCCACCCACCAGCCGGTGGAAACCGTCTCCGGCCTGCGCGTGATCCCCAATCTGGACGTCATTCGCCCGGCGGATCCGGAAGAAACGGCCGGAGCCTGGATGGCCGCCCTGCAAAGGGCCGACGGCCCCACCGCCCTGATCCTTACCCGCCAGAAAGTGGCCACGTTAAACGACATCCCCGTGGAAACGCGCCGCCAGGGCGTGCTGAAAGGCGGCTACGTAGCCCGCCGGGAACAGGACAAGCTGGAAGCCGTCATCCTTGCGTCCGGTTCCGAACTGGAACTGGCCCTGAAGGCCGCGGAACGCCTCGGCAGCGGAATCCGCGTGGTCTCCATGCCCAGCTTCTTCCGCTTTGATGCCCAGCCTGCCGAATACCGGGAAAGCGTGTTGCCCCCCTCCTGCATGAAGAGGGTCTCCGTGGAAGCCGGCGTAACGGGACTGTGGTGGAAATACCTGGGCTGCCAGGGTGAAGCCGTGGGCATCAACCGCTTCGGCTTCTCCGCCCCGGGCAATCAGGTCCTGGACGAACTCGGCATGAACGTGGACAACGTCGTCAACGCCATTCAAAACGTGCTTGCCAGATAAGACGGACGGAATTGCTTCCGAATGCAATTGTCAAAGGCTGTCCTGCCGATGCAGGGCAGCCTTCTCTTCATCCATCCGGCCCATGCGAGCAAACAAGGCAGCCTCCCGCGCCATTCGCAACGGTTCCGTCTCGCCGCCCCGCTTTGAAAAGCTCCAGCCTTCCGTGGCCGGAACCGCAACGGAGAAACACTTTCACGGAAGGCGGAAATGCGCCGCATGAAAAGCCTTGTGCCGCTTACAGCTTGTGCCCGAAGGAATCGCCGGGCTTCAGGGACTTGATCAGCTCCACCAGCAGCTTGATGGTATCTTCCACATCGCTGAGGGCGGCGGTTTCCACCGGGGAATGCATGTAGCGCAGCGGCAGGGAAACCAGCGCGGACGCCACCCCGTTGCGGGAAACGTAAATGCTGTCCGTATCCGTGCCGGTGCGGCGGCCCGCGGCTTCATGCTGGAGATTGATCTTGTTCTTGTCCGCCACAATTTCCAGGCGGGCCACCAGGTTGGGATGGTTGGCGGTTCCGTGAATGACGGCGGGGCCCTTCCCCAGCTTGATATCCCCAAACTTCCCCTTGTCCAGGCCGGGAGAATCCGTAGCGTGCGTCACGTCTATGCAGATGGCGGCATCCGGCTGAATGCGGTAAGTGATCATCCCGGCGCCGATGCAGCCCACTTCCTCCTGGACGGCATTGACCAGCGCCACGTTCCAGGCCAGGGGCTTCTTCTGCTTGCACAGGCGTTTGGCTATCTCCGAAAGAACGAAGCCGCTGAGGCGGTTGTCCAGCGCGCGGCAAACCAGCTTGTTCTCATTCATCAGCATGGGGCCGTCGCAATAAACGCCCACGTGCCCCACGCGCAGCCCCAGGTCGGCCACCTCCTTGTCGGAGGAAGCGCCCACGTCAATGTAAATTTCCCAGATCTTGGGCTCCTTCTCCCCACCTTCGCGCAGGTGGATGGCCGTATTCCCCGTAATGCCCATCACTTCCCCCTGGCTGCCCAGGAAGCGCACGCGGCGCCCGCGCGCGATGGCCGTATCCGTTCCGCCCACGCGTTCCACGTACAGGAAGCCCTCCGGCGTAATGTGGCGGATCATGAAGCCGATCTCATCGGCATGGGCCTCAATCATCAGGGTGGGAGCGTTCTCCTTGTCCGCATGGAAGGTGGCCCACGTATTCCCGTAAGTGTCGCACTGGACATCCTCCGTGTACTTCCGCATCTCATCCGCCCAAATGCGCTGGGCGTCTATCTCAAAACCGGAAGGACTGGGAGTCTCCAGAAGTTCCGTTAAAAACTCAAGGCTGTCGTCGCTGATCTTCATATCCCCGTTTATAGCACCGTTCCGGATGCCGCTCAACCGGAAAGAAGGATGGATGCTGCATCTTCAGCAGGGGAATGTACACACAGAAAAGCCCGCATGCCGGGCAGGGCACGCGGGCTCTCATAAATGGGCAAAAATCAGGCCTGAAGCCCCCGGGAAATACCCTCCAGAACGTCAGCCTTCCCCATGATGTATCCGGTGTCCGGATCATGGTACTGCGTGGAATGCACGGAAATTCTGCCGCTTCCGTAAGGATCCGCCTCCTTCGCTATCGGAAGGCGCCCCACGAGGGAAGGAAAGCATGCTTCCGCCAGTTCAAAGGCAGTGACGGGTTCCGGAACCAGATTGACGGCAAAAAGGCCGCATTCCCATGCTTTTTCCACATCATTTACGATGCGGCGCATGGGGTAGAGCTGGTGGCGTTCCAGCAGGGCCACGTCCAGTTCGTCCTTTCCTTCCGGCGCATTTGCCAGCAGATCCGCCACGCTCATATCCGCACCCGTTCCGGTGACTTCCGGCAGGTACACGTTGAGCACGCGGCCGAATTTGAGGTTGACGTAATCCCTCAATTCCGCCAGGGCTGAGAGGAAGGCATCTTCAAACTCATGAACCAGCGGGGAATCTTCATTCCCCGTCTCCGGCTGAGTATCGATGCTGGTGACGTAAGTCAGGCGTTCGATTTTCACCTCGTGCAGAATGTCTATCAACTGCCGGACATGGGAAATGAATGCCTCCTCATTCCTTCGGATGGCACGGCGGCCTTCCCACAGGGACGGACAAATGAGAACAGCCTGGCCGAATTCCCGGCCGCGCAGGAGCGGCAGATTCGTTTCGTCAATCAGGTAGTCGAAATACCGTTTTGAGGTCCAGAAAGAACCTAGGGCGTTCGAGGAGCTGATGAATACCGTATCTGTCATGTTGAGGAGGAAGGGTGCTAGGTTGTTGCAGACTCCCGGAACTTATTTCAGGGCGTCAAAGGCGGATTTGAAAAGGAAATAACCCCAGCCCCAGTCTTCATGGGCCGCCCAGTCCTTGTCGTAATGGTGGCGGGGAAGCAGGAAGCGTTCCGGGTGGGGCATCAGGCCCATGGCGCGGCCGGTGGCGTCCTGGAGACCGGCAATGCTGCAGGCGCAGCCGTCGCGGTTGTCCGCATACTGCAGGGCCACATACCCGGCGGCCAGATACTTTTCCGCATCTCCGGGCCTGGTGACCAGGCGGCCTTCCGCGTGGGCGGAGGGCAATTCAAACTCGTCCGGAAGCCCCTGCAGGAACGGGGAATCCTTTGCCACCTTCACCAGCTTGGCCCACAGGCATTCAAAGCGTTCGCTCTTGTTGTCAATCAGGCTGGAGGAAGGAAGGATGCCGAGCTTGGTCAGAATCTGGAACCCGTTGCAGATGCCCAGGATAAGGCCCCCGCCGGCGTGGTGCCTGTGCAGGGCGTCTCCCAGGAAACGTTCCGTTTCCAGCTGCGCCAGGCGTCCGCTGGTAACGTAATCCCCGTAGCTGAAACCGCCGCTGATGACGACAAGCTGGGACTTGGCCACGTGTTCCGGCGCGGCGGTGGCGATGGGCTGGACCTGGGTGGAAAAGCCGACCGTGCGCAGGGCGCGTTCCGTTTCCACATCGCAGTTGGTGCCGGGGTATTTGAGTAAAAGTGCGTGAGGCATGTGAGTAAGTGTCAAATCGTTGTAGGTTGAATGCGGGACTGTTGAAATCAATAGTAGGGGGTGAGTCCGTCCTTCCAGAGTTTCTTGAGTCTGGCAAGTTCGCAGTCCAGAACCTTTTCCCCGCCGCAACAGGTGACTGCAAGGCGTTTTTCCGGAGTTGCGCGCCCGATGCAGGCACAGGGGAAGCCCTCCATGACCGCCTCAAAATCCGCGGCGAACTCGGGGTCCACCTCCACCAGGATGCGGCCCGTGCTTTCACTGAACAGGGGAATGGCCGGGGACTTCCAGCCGTTCACGGTAGGAACCTTCGTCAGGTCAAGCTGGACGCCGCCCTTGCCGGAAAAGGCCATTTCAGCCGCCGTGACAGCCAGGCCGCCTTCGGAAACGTCGTGGGCGGAAAGAACCAGGCCGGAAGTCAGGGCATTGTAGTACGCCTTGTACAGCTCCATATTCTTCGCGCAGTCCGTCTGCGGCACCTTGCAGTCGTTCACGCCGTGCGTGCGTGCAAAGACGGAGCCGCCCATTTCATCTTCCGTATTGCCGATGAGGTACAGCAGGCTGTCGTCCCGGCGCATGGAGGAGCCGATGGCGTGGTCCGGGCTTTCCACCACGCCGAAACCGGAACAGAGGAACGTGACGGGCACGTTGATGGGGCCGTCTTCCGTCTCAAAATAATTGTAGAAGGAATCCTTGCCGGAAATGAACGGGGCGTTGTAGGCGTCCGCGGCCCTGGCGATGGCTTTTACGCACTCCACCAGGCGGCCGAGCTCCTCCGGATCTTCCGGATTGCCCATGCAGAAATTGTCCAGCAGGCCGATCTTGTCCGGGTTGGAGCCTACCAGGATAAGCTGGCGCACACACTCGTCCACGGTGCCGGTACCCATGGCGTAAGGATCCGTCTTGCCCCATTCCGGAAGAATGGCGCAGGCCATGGCCATGCACTTGTCCGAGCCGTCGATGTCCACCACGGAACCGTCCTGCGGTGCGTCCGCCGTGGCGCCCGCGAGGGGCTTCAGAATCGTGTTGCCCTGCACTTCATGGTCGTATTCCCGGATGATGGGTTCGCGGGAAACGATGGCGAAATCGCTCATGACGGTTTCCAGGGACTTGCCGAGGTCCTCGTCCGGCATCGGCTGCCCGGTGAGTCCCTGCCCGCTGGTGAACACGGAAGAAAGCTTCTTGACTGGGGCTTCATGCAGCTTGGAATTGTCCAGGCAGCACACCAGTTCCCCCTTGTGCCAGACCTTGAGGATGCCCGTATTGTCCGAATGGCCCAGGACGGTCAGCTCCGTCTGGAAAGTATCCGCCAGCTTCTGGAGTTCCGGCAGGTCTTTTTCCTCCACGGCCATCACCATGCGTTCCTGGGACTCGGAAAGGAAAATCTCCCAGGAAATCAGGCCCGGCTCCTTCAGGGGGGCGTTGTCCAGGAAAATCTCTCCGCCCGTGACGGAAAGCATTTCCCCGGCGGCGGAGGAAAAACCGCCCGCGCCGCAGTCCGTGATGAACACGATCAGGCCGCGTTCGCGCGCTTCCAGAATGAAATCCAGCGTCTTCTTCTCTTCAATCGGGTTGCCGATCTGCACGGCGGTGAAATCCTCCTCATGGGAGGCCTCATCCAGCGCGGCGGAAGAAAAGGTGGCACCCTTCAGGCCGTCGCGCCCAGTCCGGCCGCCGATGACGATCACCTTCAGGCCGGGGCGCATTTCCTTGAGGATGTCCCCGCGGGGAATGACGCCGGCGGTTCCGCAGAACACGAGCGGATTGTAAATGTAAGTGGGGTCGAACTGGATAGCCCCGTTCACCGTCGGAATGCCCATGCGGTTGCCGTAATCGCGCACGCCGCGCACCACGCCGCGCATGATGCCCAGCGGATGAATGACGTCCGGGGCGGTGATGGAGGCGGGGTCCGTGTCCGGAGCGCCGAAGCAGAACACATCCAGGGAGGCAATGGGCTTGGCCCCCTTCCCTGCGCCCAGAATGTCGCGGATGACGCCGCCCAGGCCGGTATTGGCCCCTGCATAGGGTTCAATGGCGGAGGGGTGGTTGTGCGTCTCCGCCTTCAGGCAGACGGCCAGCTTGTCATCCAGGGCGATGAAGCCGGCGTTGTCATCAAACGCGCTGAGCACGAAGCCCGGCTTGCGTTCCATGATCTTCTCGGAAGGCTTCTTGATGTAAGTCTTGAACAGGCTGTCCACGGTTTCCGGCGCGCCTCCGTTTACGCTGTGGCTGATGGAGGCGGAGAAAATGCGGTGCTTGCAGTGTTCCGACCAGGTCTGGGCAATCACTTCCAGTTCCACGTCGGTGGGGTCGCGGTCCACTTCGCGGAAAATCTGCTGGACGACTTCCATGTCCTCGCGGGACAGGGAAAGCTTCTGCTGCTTGCTGAGCTCGAGCAGCTCGTCGCTGCTCAGGTCTCTCACGGGAACGGTGCGGTAGGTTTTGGCGGACATATTGCTGGGAAAAAGTAGGCGTGAGGGAGAAAAATCAGGCGATGGTCCAGTTGTGGATGGCGGGATTGCAAACGTCCTTGGCGAAGCGTTTGGAAAGGCTCTCCCGGTCCCCCTGGCCGAAAACGTACACGCGCTGCGTGATCTTCAGCCCGTCCAGGGTAAAGCCCATATTCTTGCGGCCACGGTAATTCTGCAGGATGGCCTCCTTCTCCAGATCCAGGGCCCCGGCCTTCATGCCGTAGTCGATGGTGAAAAGGGCTCCCGTCAGAATGGGGGCGTCCTGCTCGCTGCATTCCTGGGCAATAGGGTCAACCAGCACGCTCAGGAGGTAGTCGCGGGCTTTCTGCTCGTCTCCGGTGATTTCCACCGTGTACACGCGGCTGCGGCGGAAGGTGAGGCCGGCATTCAGAGGGGTGTAAAGCAGGGCGTCTGCATTGGCTGCGGCCTGGAATCGGCTGATAACTTCAAAATGGAGGGTCATATGGCTCAGAAATGTGGTAAAATGAAAAATGGGGGCCGGCTGGCCGGCCGGCTCCCATGGGGAAAGGCTTGCGGATCAGGCCTTGTGCTGGAGGCGGGAAAGGACTTCCTCATACGCTTCCATCACATTGCCCAGGTCCTGGCGGAAGCGGTCCTTGTCCATCTTCTCGCCGGTCTTGATGTCCCACAGGCGGCAGGTGTCCGGGGAAATCTCGTCCGCCAGCACGATCTGGGAGGGATCTTCCGCCAGGCGGCCGAACTCAATCTTGTAATCCACCAGCGTCAGGCCTACCTGCTTGAAAAAGTCGATCAGCACGTCGTTCACGATCAGCGCCTGCTTCTTGAGGAAGGCGCACTCCTCTTCCGTGGCGGCGCCCAGTTCCCGGGCATAATCGTCATTGATGAAGGGGTCTCCCAGATCGTCGTCCTTGTAGGAAAACTCCACGATGGGCTTCTTGAAGGGGGTGCCTTCCTTGACACCCATGCGGCGGCTGAAGGAACCGGCGGCAATGTTGCGCACGATCACTTCCAGCGGAAGAATGGAAACCTTCTTGACGTCGATGTTGATGTCGTCCACGTCAGCGACCAGATGAGTCTTCACACCCTTTTCCTCAAGCATTCTGTAAATGAGCAGGGTGATGGCCTTGTTCAGCTTGCCCTTGTTCTCGAACTGGGCTTTCTTGGCGCCGTTTCCGGCAGTGGCGTCATCCTTGTACTCCATGCGGAGGACATTGGGAGTATCGGTCATATAAAGTCTTTTGGCCTTGCCTTCGTAGATAGGTTCCATGATACGTTTTACGCGGGGTTGAATGCGTGCGGGGATGTTACGCCAGACGGTACGCAGGGTCAAGCCGCAACTGGCTGAAGAACACCCCTCCGGCCCGGCCGGGAAAAGGCCGCGCAAAAATGCGGACGGGCGCAGCGGGAAGTCATTTGAAGAAAGTCATTTGAAAACAGCCTGCCGCAAGACAACTGCAGGGTGGAAAACCGGAAAACACGGAACTCCCGGGAATGAACGACAGGTACAGACGCGGAACCTTTCCCAATAAGGTTTGAAAACAGCTCATGAACCTATGAATCACCGGGGCGCCGCAACATGGCTTGACTATTCTTAATCATCTTGACGCGCTCTTTTCTTCTTGTTAGGAAGCCTATTGATGTTCAGGATATTTGCATGCGCCTGGCTGGTATTGGCGATTCCATTTTTCGGACTGGGGGAGGAACCCGAAGATGAAACCTATGTCGTCCTGCGGAGTCCCGCCCAGTATTTTGCAGCGGAATCTCATGATTCCTACTATTGGACAGTCCTGTTTCCGGACAATCCTTCATTTTCCTATGCGTGTATCTATCTTCCCTCGTTTAATCGCGAATTTGGTTTTTATCTGGAGGGAAACGATTTGATCTGGGCCAGGGCAGTCGGGCCCTCCAGTGTGCAAATGCTCTCCCAAACGCCCATTGTGGACTTGCAAAGCCAGGGAGCGGACCGCTGCGCCGTTCTGCTGATGTGCCTGCAATTTCCAATTCTGGGGAACATGCTGGAAGGGTGGGACGGCATGACAGGCGGAAGGGAGGAAGATATATTCAGCACCTCTTCCGAAAGGAAGGGCTTGCTTTCCAAATTGCCCCAATACGGGGAATGGCGCATGTTCGCGGCCCGATGGATGGAATCCATGATCAACCCGTTTCTCTACCGGCATCTGTACGTCAAAAGAGGGAAAATAACCTTGAATCCGGCCTTGGCAGATGCTTTGCGGAAAACCTGGGATGAGGCGGTTGAACGGAAAACTTTCGCCATGGACATGTACAGGCAGCTTTTAACCAGGCTTGACGGGGATTATTTCTATTTCCGCGGAGCTTCCGGTCCGGTAGGGGAAGACCTGTGTGAAGGAGAAGGAATGCTGAGGCCCGCGATGAGGGAGCTGGCTTTTGGAATCGTGGACATGGCCATGATGGAGGATTGGAATGCGGAAACGGAGCAATGGCTTATGAATCAATGCGCCAAAATCCGGTGCCATGCCTCGGATTTGGGAGAAGCCCCGCCCCCCATGGTTTCCGAATCCTGGGTGAAAGACTTCTATCGACGGCTTGATGATCAAATGGAAAAGGAACGTGCAGAAGAAAAAATACGGAAGGAGAAAGAGGCCTCTTTGAAAGAGCAGGCGAAAGAGGAAAAGGAAAAAGAACCGGAGGCCGATTCTCCTGCCCATCGTACGAAAGAAGAATATGTACGGGGATTCCGGGAGCGTTTTTTGAAGCCTCTGGACCGGAATCCGCTTTGGAGGGATTTATTCCCGAACGGAACTCAGGGAAAACCGGGAGCATGCTGGGTGGGAAGCAGGGGAATCAGCGGTCTTTACCTGGACGGAACACTCATGGGACGTGCGGAAACCCTGATCAATACCCCCCTGGACATTTATGACGAGTGGTTTTACAATCAAGTCCCGGAAAGGGCATTGTTCCCCTACGACGGCATTCGGGAGCCTGCAGGATATGGCGAACCCAGAGTAAGGCGGGAATGGATCTCCCTGGGAAGGGACTTGAGCCGTTTGCTGGAAGAAACGCTTACGGACATTGCCAAAGGGAAAATGGCCGGCGGAAAAGGAAACAACAACGAGGTGGAGGAAACGAACGGGATGTACTTCGCTCCCTTCTGCATCGTGCGCGGGGCTGACGGAACGGAAAGAATCATGTCTTCTGCCGATGCGGACTTGAAAACTGTAGTCGAATTGATGGAACTGTGGTACACGGCGGATCTCCTGTTCATCGACGAAGACTATCTGCAGGGGATTTTTGAGACGCGCGCCGTCCTGCAGGGAAAAACAGCCCGGGACAGAGCGGCTGAATGTCCCAGGGCAAGCGGCATCTGGAACAGTTGGAATAACCGTTTTCTGTGGAATTGATTCCGCACTGGCGCGCGTATTCAGCCGGTTCACTCTCTTCTGTGCATACACCGGGAATATTAGTCTTGATACCCGTAGGGGCTGGCGTATCATGTGCTTCAGTATGCACGCCGACTTGGAGAAATTGTTGTCTCTGGGGAGAATTACCCCTGCTCTCGCTGAAAAACTTGATTGTATCTCACCTGGCCATTACTGCTTCCACTCTACCTGGGGAGCCGGAAAAGTCATTTCCTGGAACCTGCCGGCCAAAAAGCTGGTCATTGATTTTGAAGAAAATCCGGAACATGAAATCGCGCTGGAGTTTGCTCCCCGCATTCTGGAATTCATCGGTGACGACCACTTCCTGGCCAAGCGCTATGAAGACCCGGAATTCCTGATCTCCCTGGCAGCAGACGATCCCGTGGAACTGGTGCGCCTGACGCTGAAGGGCTACGGCAATTCCCTCACCCCGGAAAAGCTGGAAGCCGCCCTGAAAGGCACCGTTATTGCGGAAGACAAATGGAAAAACTGGTGGGACAAGGTGCGCGCCATGCTGCGCACCAACGTGCAGTTCATGATGCCGACCCGCAAGGGGGAACGCATCACCCTGCGCACCAACACGCTTTCCCGCGCCCAAGCCGCCCTGGAAGATTACGGCAAGGCCGCCGACCTGAAAGCGAAAGTGCGCGTGCTGGATAGCGTCAAAATGGAAAACGTGGTCTCCGAACCGGATGCGGTGAATACCCTGATCCAGGCCGTAAACGCCGACGTATGCAACGGCGGCAGCCTGGCCCTCCAGCAGGTGCTGGAACTGGCCATTCTGCGGGACGACCTGATCGCCGCCGTCAAGAACGCGGAAGCGGCGGAAACTGCCTGCTCCCTTCGCTCCCTTGTGGAAACCGGCATTGAAGACGTGGAGCGCTTCGCGGAAGTGCTCAATTCCATGCCCGCGGTGCGCCAAAAGCGCGTGTATGCCGTGCTTCCGGAAATCTTTGGCGACTCATGGACGGAAAAGGCCTTGGAACTATTTGACGCCAGCGGAGCCCGCGCCGTGGGGGAAATCGCCAAATTCCTCATTGAACAGGGACAGGAAAAAACTTTCATCAAGCACTTGAAGCATTCCCTGCTGCGGCAGACCCTTCCCGCGGAATCCCTCATCTGGATTTGCCGCCAGCGCAATGATGCCTCCAAACCCCTCTTCGGCCTTCCGGTAGGCATTGCCATGCTCTCCCTGATTGAGCAGGACCACATGGATGGCGGCCCCAACCGCATGTTGCGTCTGAAAAACCTGTTCATGGAAGACAAAAACATGATTCAGGAAATGATCAGGAAGCAGGACGTGGCGGAAGTGCGCCAGTTCGCCAAAATGCTGTACAACACATCTGCCTTCTCCGAACAGGACCGCGGCGCACTGATGGCCCGTGTGATCAGCGTGTTCCCGGACCTTCACTCCATCGTACTGGATGCAATGGTGGACACCTCCGACAAACCGGAACCGATCTTCGTCTCCTGGGAAAGCCTGGAAGCGCGCAAGAAGGAACTGGAAGAACTGGTGAATGTGAAAATTCCGGAAAACCTGCACAACAAGAAAATTTCCCGTGCGGAAGGCGACCTTCGTGAAAACGGCGGCTACCAGGACGCCAAGGAAGTGGAAAAAGTCCTCAACCGCCGCCGCGCGGAGCTGGAACATGCGCTGTCCCTGGCCCGCGGCACGGACTTTACCGTAACGGACACCTCCAGGGCGGCCATGGGAACAAAAGTGACGCTCCAGCCACTCGGCGGCGGAGACCTCGTGATATACACCATTCTGGGAGCGTGGGACACAAACCCGGAAAAACACATCGTCTCCTACCTTTCCCAGGTTGGCAAGGAACTGACCGGCAAGAAAGTGGGCGATCAGGTTAAAATCGTTCCCATGGACGGCGACAAAAAGAAGGTGTTCACGATCACCGCCATTGAAGCCGCCTTTTAAGAACGGTCATTCGCCAATTTTCTCCTTCAATCCTCCATGTTTCATGGAGGATTTTTTGTGATATTTTGAATTATATATTGAAAATAAAAAAGTTGGGCTGAAGAAAAAAGTTGGCGCGAATTTGGAATCCGAAGTCAATCTACAATTTTAAGGGGAAGGCTATTGAATAGATTTCTGCCGCTTCTGCGAGCCTCGCAGGCGGGGGAGTGCATGTTTCCCGGCTTCCACAAATAGAGTTATTCCTGAAGCATGGAGAAGGGAAATCCCTCTTCCTTTTTTTATCACCGCGGTTTTCACAAGTGATGCTAATGACCTATTTCCAGAAGATTGTGCTTATCGGCAGAAGAAAATGATTTCGTTGCTTCACCAGGATATGGAATACTGGATCAGCCGGGAGAAACTGGATTGCCTCTCCAAAGAAAACCTGCCGGATTCCAAATTCGTTATAGGGATGTACAGCAAGTAGCTTATTTGTTGTTTTTCATTGATTATCCCCTGCATACTGTGAAGAAGACATTATTTATTTTGACTGCCATGGCTGCGGCAACTGCCGTTGCGGAAGCATCTACAGTCCTGATATCGTTCGGCATCAATTCAGGCAATGACACCTCCGTTGTGAACGGAACCTACCGCGGAGAAACCGGGCAAAAAGTAAATAAAATTTCAACAGGAAGCTCAAATTCCTACACTTCCGGAGCATTGTCAACCACCGGAGGGGAAACTACCGCCATCACCGTCACGACCGGCGGTGTTTGCTGTGGATCAGGTGGCGTGCTGACGGACGTTACCGCAAAAGAATCCGCCCTGGCGGGCCATGACAACAAGTTCTATGATGTCTTTGGCCAGGACATGTCCATAGGCAATCCCATGGGGGGCGTTGTCAACACTGCCGGTTCTGCCAATGGCAACTTCACCATGTCCCTGAACAATCTGTCCGCAGGTACCTACACGCTGACAATGCTGGTAGGCCGCGGAAACGATTACGGGGCAGGCAATACTTCTTCCTTCAGCCTCAGCGGCGATGGCATAGCCAACATTTCGGCCATTCTTGACGATTATTCCACTGGTTCCGGCGCCACGCTGAACGGCTCCACCGTCACAGCCAATACACATACCGGAGACTGGGTGCTGATGACTTACACGTTTGACGTGACGGCCGACAATACCCGGCTTGACATCCTCTCCGAGGGCGGTAGCGGCAGCATCAACACTCTGGCGCTAACCTCCGTTCCGGAACCGGCTACGGCATCCCTGAGCCTTCTGGGGCTTTCCGCCCTGCTTCTGCGCCGCCGCAGAAACTGACTCTGGTTCATCCCATTTTCCGAGAAACAAAAACTCCGTATCTCCTTATACGAGGTACGGAGTTTTCCGTTCGGGACAGAGAATGATACGGCGATTTTTCCGGAAAATCCCCACAGAAAAAATCGGCATAGCCTGCCGGAGACACCGTGTACCGGGAATGGTACCCTGCCTCTCTGCTTTAATATTATCCCCCACAGCCCTCTGCATGCAGGAAAAGGCGCCCCAATTCCAGCAACGGTACAGAACGATAAAACAAAACCGGAAACTCACGATACCCTGCCGCCTTCACGGAAAGGCGGAAAAACAATTCCCTCAATTTTTTGCGTCCCGCGGCCCCCTTTTTCATTGCGGTCCTGCTGCGTATTGACCATGATACGGGCTACCCGGCTCCCTCATGCAGAACCAACGCTTCCAGTACGAAAGAATTATCATCACGGGCGCATCGTCCGGATTCGGGAAGGCTTTTGCCCAGATGCTGGCCTCCTGCACCGGTGAACTGATTCTCATCGCCCGGAATGAAGAGGCGCTTCAACAACTTGCCGCCGGGCTGGAAGAAAAACATCCCGGACTGAACGCCGCCGCCCTTCCCTGCGACCTGGCGGACGAATCCGCCTTGGGCGACCTGGCTGGCCGCCTTCTGGAACTGCCTGCGGCAAAAACCCTTCTGATCAACAACGCCGGAGCAGGAGACTACGGAGAATTCTCGGAAGGCTCCTGGGACAGAATTCGCACCCTGCTGCGCCTGAACGTGGAAAGCCTCACGCGCCTGTGCCACGCCATGATACCGGGATTGAAAAAAAACGGCGGGGACATCATCAACATCAGCTCCCTGGCGGCTCTGCTCCCCATCCCGGACTTTGCCGTTTATGCGGCCACCAAGGCATACGTTTCCAGCCTGTCGGAAGCCCTGCGGTTGGAACTGAAGGAACACGGCATACGAGTCCTGGCCGTTTGTCCCGGCCCCGTCTCCACGGGATTCGGGAAAGCGGCGCGCCGCCCCGGCTTCACCGGCAACATGATGCCGGGCAGAAACGCCTTTGACACCCCCACGGAAACCGTCGTGAAAGACAGCCTGCACGCCCTGTCCCGCGGACGCGCCAGAGTCTTCCCCGGCGTGAAAATACGTTTGGCGGCCCTGCTGCTGAATGCGGCTCCCCTGGGGCTGATCCGCTTCTTCATGGGCAAACGCCCCCGGAAAGTCCAGCCGTCTCCAACCGAAACCCTCCCTCCCGCGCCATGAAACCCCACCGCCGCGGAATCACCCGCATCACCTGGTTCAAGCTTACGGTCTGCGCCTGCCTGGCCGCCATGGCGGCTTCCCTCTTCACGCCGTATCCGGCCCAGATTATCCGCGCCCTGAAAGGAGAGCCGGAACCGGCGACGGATGCCCCGGACGCCTACCCGCCCCACACTTCCCTGCCCCCGGAACAGCCGGACCAGACGCAAACGGCCGCCCCGGATACTGCCGGACGCCCCGGCACGGCCACGGAAGATGCGCGCCTGCTGTCTCCCTGGACGCCGGAGCGCACCATCGCCCTGCCCCCCGTGCAGTATCCGCCGTTTCCACCAGTTCTGCCCACCAGGCCGTCCACAGGAGCGCTCACGAACATTTACGAGCTGGCCCGTGGCCTGAACTTGAAAACCCAGGCCAACTTCCTGCCCGGCACGCTGGCTTCCAGCGACAAGGAAATCAAAAGCAATTACCAGATGACGCTCACCCTGAACGTCAAACAGCCCCAAGCCCTGACGAAAAAGGAAGATATCCTGAAGCTCAACCCCAAACTGGAGGCCATCCTCCCGGATCTGTCCACCCTGTTCAGTCACGCTCGCATCTCTCCCTACTACGGGCAGATCTACGCCCGCAAACAAACGGAAATCCGCAAAAACCTGGCCTCCCTGACCAAGCTGCTTGACCGCCACAACTTCTATGATACGGAAACCATCCTGGAAATAACCCACCCGGAAACCCGTAGAAAACTGCTGTGGCTTCAAAGTGAAATGGACGTCGTTTCCGACGGGTCGGACGGTGACCGGCTGTCCACCATGCCGGACAAAATCCTGAAAAGTTCCTTCTACCAGCCCAGCACCTCCTACCGCTGGAAAAAGCGCACGGACAAGCCCAATCCCCTGCTCAAGCCCTGGCAGCAGAGGCTGGCTGCCTACAAGGCAAGCCTGGCCAAGGCCCCCGCCGCGGAAAAAGCCGCCCTGCGCAGCAAAATAGACCATGCGGAACGGGTCATTGCGGAACTGAAAAGGTACAGCTTCCTGATCTCGGAATACGATCCCTTCATCGTAGTCCCTCTGGGCGTCGTCAACCAGTCTTCCCCGTTCTCCCCGCAATTCGGCGATTACGCCGTCGTCATTGTGGACGGCAAATTATACCCGGCCCTGGTGGGGGACGCCGGCCCCCGGTACAAGACGGGGGAAGGCTCCCTGCGCCTGAGCCGGGAAATCAACCCCAAATCCGGACCTTACAGCCGCCCCGTCTCCGATCTGGTGGTGAGCTACCTGATCTTCCCCGGCACCGCGGAGCCGGAAGCCGGGCCGCCCGACTATGAAAAACTCACGGCGAAATGCCGGGAACTGCTCAACGACATAGGCGGCATGGGAGACGCCTTCAAACTCCACCAGTGGGAAGACCTGCTTGCTCCCAAGCCGCCTCCCTCTTCTCCCTCTCCCTCCGCTTCCGACAAGGAACCGGAAACCACGGCAAAAGACGGAAAAACGGCTGCGGACAAACCGTCGGAAACTCCTTCTTCCACATCTTCCCCCACGCCTTCCTCCACATCCGCACCTGCGGCCCCCTGACGTGCAGGCCGCCCGGACTACAAGGCTTCCTTCCAGGAAAACAGAAACGCCTTCCACATCCGGGAATACACCCTGCCGCGCGTAATCTTCACCTTTCCGGAAGAGGGAATTTCCCGGTGTTTCAACAAATCCAGCGTATCCAGCCCCAGCCACGCCGGAAGCACCGTGGAAAAACGCAATCGTCCGTTATGCAGGGACTCCGCATAAAACACGCCTTCCTTCAGCCACAGCTCCGCCTTTTCCAGCCACGTTTCCGCATCGTCTCCGGGCAGATAGCTTCTCCCGCGGGAGAAATCCTCCTCCCGGTCGCGGAGAATATTCACCAGCTGCAGCCCCATTCCGTAATGGACTCCCCACCGCAAAAGCACCTCTTCCGGCTGGGTGCTGAACGCATCGCCAAGGACAAGGAGGCCCAGCCTGGTCCAGAACTCGCCCACGCATCCGGCCACCATGTAGGCGTAATGTTCCAATTGTTCCGGACAAATGACGGAGGAATGCTCCACAAAATATTCCAGGTCCCACGCCTGTCCCTCCACAATCGTAGACAGAACGTTCCGCACCAGCATCTGCTCCCGCGGCGGCAGGGCTTCCAGCAGGACCAGACATTCGGGAAAGCGCGCCAGAAGTTCCCCCTCCCCCCGGTGCTTCTGCACGGAAGACAGCACGCCCAGCCGGCCGAAGCAGGTTGCGGCCGCCTCGTGGGAGGCATCCCCTGCCACAGCCGCGCCCATCATCTTCAGCAGGGCCAGCCTCTCCTTCAAATCCATATCCACCGTGTCCGCCACCGTATCCGTGGCGCGCGCCAGCAAATAGCCCACGGCCACGCCGGGCCGCATTTCGCAGGGCAGAAAGCGCATGCTCAGGTAAAAGGACCGGGAAACGGCGGATAAAAGCTGATGGAGGCCCTTCATAACTTTTGCAGGCCCAGCCTGTGCATCTTGTAATGGAGCACCCGCGGAGAAATGCCCAGTTCCCGGGCCGCCGCGGACATGTTGCCCGGGGAGCGCTTCAGCGCGGCCACAATCAATTCCCGTTCAAAGGAATCTACCATCGTAGGCAAATCCGCCTGTTCCTCCCCTCCGCGGGAATTCGGAGCGTCGCTGCTGGGCATCTGGAGGGAGGCGGGCAGATTGTAGCCGTAAATGCAGTCGTCCTGCGCCGTGATGACGGCGCGCTCCACGCAATTCTCCAGCTCCCGGACGTTGCCCGGCCAGTGGTAGGCCATGAGCATGTTGATTGCCGGGGTGGAAAGGCGCGTGATATGCTTGCCGTACTTGAGGTTGAACTTGGAAAGGAAATGCTCCGCAAGCAGCATGATGTCCCCCTTGCGCTGGACCAGGTCCGGCATCACGATGGGGAAAATATTCAGGCGGTAATACAAGTCTTCACGGAATTTGTTTTCCGTCATCAGCTCTTCCAAATTCCGGCTGGTTGCGGCAATGAAGCGCACGTCGGAATGCAGTTCCCGGTTGCTGCCCACGCGGGAAAAAGTCTTCTCCTGCAAAAAGCGCAGTAGCTTCACCTGCATTTGCAGGCTCAAATCCCCGATTTCATCCAGGAAGAGGGTTCCTCCATCCGCGGCCTCCGCGCGGCCAATGCGGCGGCTGGTGGCTCCTGTGAAAGACCCTTTTTCATGCCCGAACAATTCGCTTTCCAGCAGATTCTCCGGCATGGCGGCGCAATTCATCGTAATCAGCGGCTTGTCCTTCCTGGCGCTCAGATTCACCACGGCGCGCGCCACCAGTTCCTTCCCCGTTCCGGAACTGCCGCGGATCAATACCGTGGCGTCGCTGGGGGCCACCTGCCGTATCTGCTCATACACCTGGAGCATGGGGCGGCAATTCCCTATCAGCTCGCCGGGATTGCTCGTCAGCAATTCGCGCAGCTTTTCGTTTTCCGCCATCAGGGCCTCCCTTTCCTCGTGGGCCTGGAGGCATGCCGCCAGGGCATCCCCTACAATGTTCCCCACAATCTGCATCAGCTTCAAGTCCCGCTCCAGATCCGTCTCCGCATCCACGGAACGGTCAATGCTCAAGGTACCGATCACCTGCTGCAAATGAATAATGGGCACGCAGATGAACGCCACCTTTTCCCCGCTTTTGCGGGTGCGTGTGCGGTTCAGGAACCTGCGGTCCCGGGAAATATCCTCGATCACGTGGGGGCGGCCCGTTTCCGCTACATGGCCCGTAATGCCTTCGCCCACGTGGTAGTGGCCACGCTTCATTTCCTGTTCGTCCAGCCCGTGGGAAGCTTCGATCATCAGGTTGTTCCCGTGGCGGATGGTGAAGGTGCCGCGCAGCATCTTCATGCGGCGGTAAAGAATATCAAGGATATGCTGCAACAGAACCGTTCCGTTGCGCTCGTTGACGATTGCAGAACTGATCTCCTGCAACACGATCATTTCCAAATCGGGAGACTTGTTCATGCCATTCATGCAGCCCGTAGCTGTCCGGATATTAACCGGGCGCATGCGTTCAACCAACCTTTTTTCGTGCAACGGGTTTCCCGTGAAAGGGAAAAATAAAATCAATTATCACATTCATTATTGAACATCAACATGGAATAATACCGTCACAAGCATGACAACATAATTACAAAATTGTAATATTGCGCTCCGGCACCACCCCGTGTCAAATAGGTTCCGCCCCGGAAGACTCCCGTTTCATCATTTCCGTAATCACCTGGAACAGGGCCGTACGGTACAGCACGCCATCCAGATGGCCGTCCGCCTGGCACACGACGGCGGCAGCGGACAGATGGTCCTGCTCAAACAGCTTGAGGGCATCCGTCAGGTGTGTATTCCCGTCCAGCACGGGAGCGCCCGGACGGATCAGGTTCCCCGCGGACGGAAGATTCCCGCCAGGACCGGGGTTCCACTTCTTCCGGATACCCGGCACATCGCCCGGATAAATGGTCCCCAGGTAGGTACCGTCCTGCTTCACCACGAAAATCAAATCCCCCGGATTCTTCAGCATCAGGGAGGAAACTTCTTCCAGAGAAGCTTCCGGAAGCACCTGCGGCACCACATGCCGCGCCAGATCATGCACATGAACCTGCGCCATGGGCAGGTTCACCACGGAGGCGGTGCTTCCGGACAGGCTGGCGGCGTACATGGAACGCGCCCGGATCAGTTTGCTGGTTCCGTAGGCGCTCACCACGCCAATCAGCAGCGGGTAAATCATCTGACCGCTCATGGAAAACTCCACCACCATTACCAGCGCCGTCAGCGGGGCCTGGGCCGCCGTGGCAAAAAAGGCAGCCATGCCCACCATGGCATACGCCACAGCGTGATTGCCCTCCATGCCCATGAGATTCATCAGGGTGCTGAAAATAAACCCTACCATGCTCCCGACAAACAGGGTGGGCGTCATCGCCCCGCCCACGGTACCGCAGCCAAACACCACCGCCACGGCGCTCACCTTCACCGCCAGCAGAATCAGCGCCTCCTGCGTCCCGTAATCCTCATGCACCAGTCCCGTAATCAGAGCCTGCCCGTTGCCCACCACTTCCGGGTAAAAGCAGGCCAGAACGCCCACCAGCAGCCCGGCGGCCAGCAGACGCACGGGCAGCAGGGACTGGCGTCCGTTCAAATACTTGTTGGACACATCCAGCAGGGCCACCCAGCCCTTGGCCGCCACGGCGGCCAGCACTCCCAGCGCCACGCACCACAGGGACTGGGAAAACATCGTGAAGCTCTCAAACGGAGAACTGTAAAGGGGCGAGGGATCTCCCAGCAGGTGCAGCATCAGGAAACCGGTGCAGGAGGCAATCAGAAGAGGGGCCAGAATATCCATGCTCACCGTTCCAATGATGATCTCGCTCACGAAGAGGCAGCCGGAAAAAGGAGCGTGGAACGCCGTGGTGAAACCAGCCGCCGCGCCGCACCCCACCAACAGGCGCAGACGGGGAATGGAAACATGGAGCTTCTGTCCCACAGCGGAGGCGATCAGGGCGGAAGACTGGATAATGGGACCTTCCTTGCCGATAGCCGCTCCGGAAGCAATGCTCCATGCGGCGGACAGAACTTTCAGGGAAGAAGCCCTGACCTTGATCAGCCCGTTTCCTATGGCCAGGGCCTCCATGTATTCCATGGCCTGTCCCGGCATTCTTCTCTTTACGAACAAAAGAATGAACCCGGCTACCAGACCACCGATGGCCGGAACGGCAATCCTCCATTCCGGTTCCAGAAGGGAAAAAACGCCCACCCTGGAATCCGACCAAATGCCCGTGAGAAGCCATTGAATAAACTCCACCAGCCATTCAAAGCACATGGACATGCTGGCGCCGACGATCCCTACCAGCACCGCCCACATGAAAGTCACCTGGCTCTCCCCCACCTTCAAGTGATGGAACAAGTTTAAAATCCATCCATACCAGACTGTACCGGGAGGAGCCTGAGGATCGGAGGAAGACGGTTTCATGGGCAGGAAAACAAGACTGTCCCGTTAAGACATGAAATTCCGCCCGGACGTTCGAAGCAGGCGCAGATACCTCCGCGGCCTTATGTTTCCCCGTCCGCCGCATTCCGTACTCTGCGGACAAAAGAAGCCCGGAAAAGAACGACTTGAAAAGACCTCCCCGTCAAATACCTTGCACCGGAAGGGAAACCTGATACACCGGTATTGTCACCCTCTATACGAAAACGGACATGCCTTCTTCCCCCCAGCCGCAAAAACAAGTCTCCACCCGCCTCCGGAGGCTGGCATTCCTGCTGATTGCCTGCACAGTATTCGCCGTACTGGCGCATGATGTGAAACATCCCGCTTCGGCATGGCCCTCGGAACGGGAAGTACTCTCCGGCAGATCCATCTTCGGAAAACCGGGAGACGCGGGTTCTCTGGTCACGGTCAGCCTTCCCTACCCCTTGAGGCCCTCCTGGGCTCCCGATACGGAAATCTTCTCCATTACCTGCCACAGGCTGGTTGCCGGCGCCCTCATCAATATCTTTCAGAAAACGCTGGATCACTACGGTCTGGAACGCATCAGGGAACTGCACCTGGACGTTTACGGCGGCTGCTTCAACAACCGGCCCGTCAGGGGAGGCAGCAGGCCTTCCCTGCACGCCTGGGGAATTGCCGTGGATCTGGACCCTTTGCGCAACGCCATGCACATGCGCGCTCCGGAGGCTGCATTCTCCGGTCCGGAATACGATGAGTTCTGGTCCATTGTGGAAGGGGAGGGAGCATTCTCCCTGGGTCGGGAACTGGGATATGACTGGATGCACATCCAGTTCGTCCGCCCGTAAGGCGCTCTGGGTTGAAAACCCGTAAAAGGCGTCAGAATGTATACTTCAGGTTGATGCCGTAATAAAAATCGTTCCCCAGGCCTTTCTGGCTGATGACAGTCAGCGCCTGGCTGAAATTGGTAAACAGCTCCACCGTCAGCCGGGAAGTGGCCCGGAACGTAAAACTCAAATTGTAATCCAGCGCATTGGAACCGTGATGAACCACCGGTCCCACATACCCGCCGTTATAGCCGTAGCGGATTGTGGCGTCCACACGGACGCAGTCCGCTATCTCTTCATGCAGTCCGGCAAACGCCGCATAATAGCCGCGGAACGTATGATTGTTGTACTGCCAGTACAGATCCGTTCCAGCAAACCAGCGGTCGGAAAAACGATACGTCGTTTTCAGTCCCGGACGCGGAATCCCCTTGTCTCCGGGAAAAACGAAGCTGTGCTCATACCACGGCATGACCGTCCAATTCCCCAGTTCCTTCACGTAATCCAGCCGGTACTTCAGTTCCGCATGGTTCTGGTGGTCCGTGGAAACTCCGTACCATATCTTCCCTACCCACTCCCTGTACTGAATTTCCGGCACGAACGTGCACAGGCTGCCGTCCCAGAGGTCCAGGCCCTCGCACTCGTACTTGCTGGCCCATCCTGTCTGGAAGCGCAGGTATACCCTGTCTTCCGCAGGTTCCGCCAGGGACAGGGGATGAGAACATCCAGTCTTCAAGTAATGCGCCGGATTCAGGCAATTCGTCGTGGACGCCAGGGCGCCGCTCCATGAAAAAACGGCGCAGGCTGCCAGCAACACTCCTGTTCCAGTTCTCGTCTTCATATCATTCCGGTATTGAAAAAGCGTTTCCAGGGCGGCAGGCCCGGACGGGAACCGCACTCCTTCAAGTTATACGTCCATCTTCTTTTCCCCTGCAAGTCAATAATCAGGGAGCCCCTCCCGAAAAGACGGGCACCGGAGGAAAAAAGAGTCATCCATGCGGAGAAATGCCAAAAAGGGAAGCCGTGAAAGATTGCGGACCTCATTCCGGTATGTACCTGTAGATTTTCATGCAAAAACAAATGAAATTAACCCTGCCGGCCTGCATTCTGCTCTTCTGTCTTCCCTCCGTCTTTGCGCAGGAGCAGATCATCCCGAAACCGGCGGAAATCACGCTTCAAAAGGGTTCCTCGGCCATGCTGACCCGGAATTCCGCAATCGTACCCGACGTCCGGGACAAGGCGTTCCTGAACAGGGCCATGCAGCTGCAACAAATATTGAGCGAAGGAACAGAACTTCCCCTTCCTCTGAAAACGCCGCAGGACGCGCCAAAAAACGCCGCCAATATCATCATTAAAAAAGACTCCTCCCTGGCATCGAAAGGAGAGGAAGCCTATTCCATCCAATCCTCCCCCCGTGGAATCATTCTTTCTGCGGCAGATCCGAAAGGCATTTTCTACGCCACCCAAAGCCTGGTCCAGATGATGCCCGTCATTTTCCACGACCGGAATGCGGACAAATCCTCCGTGCAATGGAACATTTCCCGGACGCCGTTCGGAATCGTGGACTATCCCCGCTTCTCCTGGCGTGCGCTGATGATCGACGAGGCCCGCCATTTCTTCGGTGAAAAAGCCATCAAGCAAATCATTGACCAGATGGCCCTGCTGAAAATGAACATTCTGCACTGGCACCTGACAGACGATGCTGGATGGCGCATTGAAATCAAAAAATACCCGCGCCTTACCTCCGTCGGTTCCAAACGCAGGGAAACGGAAACAGGAACGTGGAACAGCGGCAAATCGGACGGTACGCCGCATGAAGGATTTTACACCCAGAAGCAAATCAGGGACATCGTGCAGTATGCGGCCCGGCGCAACATCACCATCGTTCCGGAAATCGAAATGCCGGGGCATGCCAGCGCGGCTGCCGTCGCCTATCCCTTCCTGAGCCTGAAAACTCCCGCGGAAGTGCCCACCACCTTCATCGTCAACACGGCTTTTGACCCAACCTCGGAAAAAACCTATGCCTTCCTGTCCGACGTACTGGACGAAGTCGTCTCCATGTTTCCCGGTAAAATCATCCACATCGGCGGGGATGAAGTGCGCTACGACAAGCAGTGGAAAGGAGTGCCGGAAATTGAGGCGTTCATGAAGAAAAACAAGTTGAAAAGCCTTTCCGACGTCCAGATGCACTTCACCAATCGCATGTCCGGCATCATTGCCAGCAAAGGACGCCGCATGATGGGCTGGAATGAAATCTACGGCCATGACGTCAACGGGGACGGCGGAGGCAAAGCCAGCTCCAAGCTGAACACGAACGCCGTCATCCACTTCTGGAAAGGCAATACAGACCTGGCTAAAAACGCCATCAAAGACGGGCATGAAATCGTCAATTCCCTCCACAGCTCCACTTACCTTGATTACAGCTACGGCAGAATTTCCCTGCAAAAGGCATACGGCTTCGAGCCCATTTTCCCCGGCCTGGAGGAAGAATACCATTCCAGGGTCAAGGGACTGGGGACACAGGTATGGACGGAATGGATTGCCAATCCCGAGCGCCTGCACTACCAGGCATTCCCCCGGACCTGCGCCTTCGCGGAGGTAGGCTGGACACCTTCCGGTAAGAAAGACTTCCGGGACTTTAAAAAACGCTTGAAGGAATATAGCAGGCGCATGGACCTGATGGGCGTCAAGTACGCTGGAGATGCCATCAGCCGAATAGACAAGTCCGACTTTTTCAATACGCCGCACATCGGCACATGGACGCCTGACACCCTGCATGGGCAGGAACACTCATTCGACGTCACCAAACTGGTCAAGACTCCCGGAAAATACACCGTCACCCTGCTGTATGACAAGGGCGCCCACGCCATTGAAATCAAATCCGTGGCCCTGTATGAAGGCGAGAAGGAAATTGCCCGGGACGCTCATGTGGGCAGGAGCGGCTCCAAGCAGGAAAACATCCAGTACATCCTGAACGTTCCGGAAGCCAGGCAGGGGGCTTCCTACACGGTCAAAGCCAGATTCAAGGGCACTGGAGGCAATGACTCACACGGCACAGTTTACCTTGAGGCTCCCTAAAATCCCGTTATCCTTCCGGAACAAAAGCCGACGGAACCTGACGTTCCGCCGGCCTCCCTATTTCAGAATGAACCCTGCTCCTTACTTGCGGCGGCAGACGACGGAGATGAAGTTCATGTACTTCCCTGCCCCGGCCTCCATGGCCCGGCGGTCGCCGACGGCATAGGAATTATCACAGGCAAGCCAGTCCGCCCAGCACTCGTCAAAAGAGTCCATTTCCCGCACGGACAGGAGTTCCACCTCACGGGATTTGGAAAGGAGCTCCGCCCACCAGCCGGCGCTGCGGATGGTTTCCATGTCCTCTTCCGTCCAGGAAAGGGCCATTTCCGGAGGAAGCCCGCCCGTCAGTTCCTTCTTCAATCCGGGCAAAGCCAGGGCAATCAGGCCGCCGCGCTTCACCAGCGGAGCCAGGCGGGAATCCATATACTTCTCGTCGCGTCCGAAGTAGTGGTAGGAATCGATGCTCACCACGGCGTCAAAATACTCTTCCGCAAAAGGCATGTTCCAGGCATCCCCATGCAGAGGAATGATGCGGGAATCCAGTCCAAGCTCCCGGAAACGGAGATAATTCTCCGTGGCCGGAATCCACAAATCCAGGGCAAAAACCTGGACTCCGAACGTATCTGCCAGATACGCGGACGTCAGCCCGCGGCCGCATCCCAGGTCAAGCACGCGCATGGAAGGCTCAAGGGGGATCTGGCAGCTCAACTCCCTGAGAAGAGTGATGGCGTTGGGCCCCATCATGTTCTCCTTCAAATATTGCTGTTCAAGGTATGTTTTCAATGTCTTATTTCCTTTCAAGGTATGTAATGCATTTATATTAGAGGGCGCAAAAGGCCCTTTTCATTCAATCAAATGTTGCCCGGACGGGGCGGCAGGGAAAATCCGGCTTGAGCAAATGGAGCAAGTCGTACCTGGAACGTTCCTGAAGAGAACAGGAAACGCCGGAAAATCAAGGCACGGGTATCTTCAGGGGGCCTTTCCCTGAAAAATACCGCATTCAGCAAACAACAATCTTCATACCTTCGGCGGTATCTATCGGAATTATCCTTCCCCTGTCAACAACGTCCGCCGTCATGGCGTTGTCTTCCACCCTTCCTCTGTCACTCCGGAAAGCCCGACTGAAAAGGCAAAATTTAGCGGATTATGAATTCGGAGTCAATCCGAAAGTCTAAATAAAAACAGGTTAAGAGAACTTTAATTAAATGAAATTTAATAAATAAAAAATAAAAGCGAAAGTGATGATAACTATAATCAATTCATTTTCTTAGTATTCTCCATTTTTCCATATAATCCGAATTCATAATCCGCTACGAACGATTCATTCCGTATTCTGGAGCCGGTTCAATTTCATCCATCCAAATTAACAAAACAATTTATGCAACCTCATTTACCGCATAAACTCGCCGCATGGGTTCTTGCAGCCTCCGTCTTCGGGGCCATGGCCTCCCAGTCTCAGGCCGCCGGAGAAAGCATCAGCATCAACTTCGGCTCCAATGAAGGAACCATCCCGGATTCTTCAACCGCCGGACTTTCCTCCGTTACGGGTTCCAACTGGAATCAGTTCAGCGACGCTTCCCAGTCAACCAGACAGGCCCTGAAAGACAACAACGGAGCCGCCACGGGAGCCGACGTCACCTGGTCCAGCAAAAACATCTGGCAGACCAACGCCGCCCCCACTACCGGGGACGGCCAGTTGCTTAAAGGCTATCTGGACGACGGCAACGGCATCAATATCACGGTCAGCGGCCTCGATTTTCTTACCTACGGTGTCTACATTTACTGCAACACCGACAACGGCACTGACTTTTCCGCCAAAACCGTCAACGGCATCTCCTACACATGGAACGGCTCTTCCACAGTAACCGGCTCCTCGGGCTGGGGCGCCACCGGCACCACGGACCAGCTGATCGAAGGGACAAACGTCCTCTACGTTGATGGACAAACTGCATCCAGTCTCACGATCGGCAGCACGGGCAACAGTTCCGGCACCGGAACGCGCGGATGCATTTCCGGCATCCAAATCGTCAATACCTATGACGGCGCCAAAATTGCCGCCACGCTTGACGGAGGAACTTCCGCCTGGACGGATTCCCTGCTCGGAACGGCCGCCTGGACGGACTCCACGGCCTCTGACGGCACTTATGCCTCCATAGACGTCACCAACGGCCCATCCACGCTCACCATTGCCGGCGGGGAAACCCGCAGCACGGACGCCCTTGTCGTTTCCGGCGGCAATTTGACCATCTCCGGCGGCAGCCTGAATTTGACCGGCCCGGGCATTCTCCGCGTGGCGGAGGGAACAACGCTCACCCTGTCCACTAGCCTGACGGGGAACGCCGCCCTGGACGGAGCAGGCACCGTCATCATGAACGGGACCAATTCCCTGACAAGCCTGTCGGGAGGCGGCAACCTGATGCTGGGCGACAATGCCTCCCTTTCCATCACGGGAGATGCGGTCTCCCGCTATACGGGGTCCCTGACTCTGGGAGAAAACGCTACGATCACGGCATCCAACCCCAACTGGACCTTCGGAGGCGCCCTGACCATGGCCGCCGCCAACTACAATGCCAATGACTCCTGGGCCCACAACGCCTCCTCCCTTACCCTTACCGGCGCCGGGGACGTGGAATACACGTTTGAAGGCGGCACGCTCATCCCCATCACGCATGCGGACAGCACACTGACGGTCCGCAAGACCACGGACAGTACAGGCTCCATTGGTGCCAACCACGTCTCTGACATCGCCCACCTGATGATTGATGCCGGCACGGTCAACCTGACGGAGGAAAACACGAGCTATACATTCCAGACCATCACTATCGGCCAAAATGCAAAGTTGAGCTTGGCGGCTTATGGAACTGTATTCGAGAATACCCCCTCCATCCTGATGAAAAGCGGTTCCATGTTTGAAATGCTTAACAGCAAAAGCTGGAACAACACCCTGGTCAACGCCAACATCACCGTTGACGCCGCAGACTCAGGCATCACGGTCGCAGGCTCTCTGTACGGGGATGGCACCGAGCTGGGAGGCACCATCACGGGAGAAGGAGAAATCCTGTTCACTCACAGTTCGTCAGGCACCAACGGCTACACGGTCTCTTCCGTCATCTCCGACAAGGACGCCGACCACAAACTGAGCGTAAGAGTCAACAAGACGGGGTCTGTCACCCTGTCCGGCAACAATACATACAGCGGCGGCACCACCATCACAGGCGGCACGGTCCAGACCAACTCCGCCACGGCGCTGGGCCAGGGCTCCGTCATCATCAATGGCGGCACGCTGAACGCCAACAGCCAGTCTCTGGCAAACGCCATCACCCTTCAGCAGGGCGCCGTGCAGAACTTCGGCAATGCATCCGCTCCGAAGGACATCTCCGTCAGCCTGACGGGGAACGCAACCATCAACAACTCCACGGTTGTCCTGAACAACGCGGGCAATGCTCCCATGATCACCACCGGGCAGGTCCTGACGATGACGGGAGCCACGACGGCCACGCTGAACAACGCCACTCTGGACATCACCAGCTTCAATACGGCTCTGGTAGATCTCCAGGGCACGTCCACCCTGAGCGTGACCGGAGGACTGACCCTCAATCTGGGCAGCGACCTGGTCTTTGACTCCATCTCCCAGACCATTGACCTCATCACCATGGGCGCGGGAACGTCCTTCACGGACCCTGGAGACTGGGATTCCCTGCTGACCCTTACCCAAAACGGGCAGCAGCTTGTCTGGGACAATGTCACCTTTAACGACGGCAGCCTGACTTTCACCGGTCTTGCCGTGCCGGAACCCGGCACAGCCACGCTGGGCCTTCTGGGGCTGGCATCCTTGCTGATGCGCCGCAAACGCCGCGCCTGACCTTTACCTTGTTCTATTCAAGAGGCATTCCCCGCACGCCGGGGAATGCCTCTTTTTGCAGGTCTTTCCCGCATCAAAAAACGCATTCCCTATCTTCCCTATCCTCCCGCCCCCTCCGCGGACCCACGCCATGCACCCAAGAAATAAACGCGTCCGGCAGGGAGCATGAACATGCCATGCCCCGCAGCCGGACGGAAAGAAGGCGGAAAGTTAAAATTCCACCAGCAATTTTTCAAGATACTGGAAGAAGATGCTTCCATCCTCTCCGCTGATGCCGCGGTCCCCTTCCGCATCAATGTCCGTATTGGTAAAGCGCGCTATCACGTGTACCCAGGTATAAATGATGCCCCATTCTCCGTAATGTTTGGGATCGAATACGACACGGTGCTCGTAATTCTGCTCAAAATAGATGGTTCCTCCGTCATCGGGATCGGAAATCGGACCGCAATACTTGACGATGATGTAATAGATACCCTTGTAATACCACTCCTCCTTCGTCTTGGGCTTCTTGGAAAGGGTGGTGCTCATCTTGAACTTCACGGGGGTGATGTCGTATGCCGTACTATCCACGTCATGGCGCCTGATACCCGCTTGCGGAAGAGGGACTTTATTCACGATGGAAACGCCCGTGTAATCAAGGTATTTGCCATACCACGAAGTTTTTGGCGGAGCCAGCTCCGCGTTCAGCAGGCATGTCCCCGACAAGATCAGCATTAGTATACATGCAATTTTATTCATCGTTCTCTTCTTGATTTTTGTTGTTTCAACAATTCCTGTTTCAGGTATTCCTTCATCTCTTGGACGGATTTTTCAGGAAGGGTTTTGGCATCGTCCCGGTATTGCCTCCAGTCGATGCGCAGTCTCGCCATGAGCATGACCTCCTGGAGCGAGAAGGGAATGGTTCCCGGTGCATTCGGCATAAATTCCCTGGACCGGTTGCACGGATAGTAAATCTGGCTCTGGTGCCATGAGCGCTTCATCGTCTCGTCAAATGACTTCCGCACCTGTTCGTCGCTGATCCTGGCCTCCCACTGCAGGCCGTCCACCGTGTATTTATCCTGTTCCTCCTGCCGGGAAGCCTCCCGCCACAGGGCAAGAAGATACCTGTTCTGCAGACTGCACCCTTCCGGAGTCAGGTACTTGCGATCATACTGCAACTCATACAGCGGCTTGAACAGGGCCTTGTGCTTTTCCCCCGGAATGGATGAGTTGACTTTCCCCGGAGTAGGAATGATGCCGGCAAATTCTCCGGGCACATAATAGGGCAGTTCTTCCGGTTGCCGCGTTTCCCACGGAATTTTTTCACTCACAAACACTCCGTTCAAGATAGTATTGAACGATCCGTTCCTGCGGACATGGAACAGATACAGGCCACCCCGCCTGCACATGAACCGCTCGTAAACGCCGGACCCGGCAAAGCGTGAAACGCGCGCGCGCGCCTCCACAGGAAAGGACTGCCACTGCTCCATGGACTTGGCAAGCGCCAGCCCATTTTTGCTCTTCCTCCCTATTTCAATATCTCCTATATTGTTGAACTGAAACTGGATGAAGGAGGTGGTTGGGTGCCGCCTGGCTTCAATCAGGTAATCCCGCCTGGACTCGTTCCGAAGGTAGCCGTTGGGATTATAAAAATACAGGGCTATTTCATGAACCCCTTCCGGCACTTCCACAGCCACCCAGATATCCGGCCCGTCTACATAATGCGGATACACTTCTCCGTGGTCGTCCCATTCCGCTTCAGTCCGGACGGAATCGGTCGGATCAAAAAGAACATTCCGGTTCCCGTCGTCCTTCACCTTCTCCACCCACCACCGCAGCGCATCGTTCTTGTTGCGGTTCAGGCCCATGATTCCCTGAATCCAATAGGTAGACACCGCTCCGGTAACGCCTGGAAATCCCGGAACCGACGTCAGCGTGCGGAAGGGAACCGTCTTGGCCATGAACTCGGAATTGCTCATGGGGGCATTCGTGGCGCACAGCGTGGCGCGCGTCATTCCATACTTGCCGCCCCAGTCACCCTTGGTGGACCAGTCCTCTCCCTTGAAAACAATACTTTTCCCCTTGTCGCCGCGGCGTCCCAGATCCTCCAGGCTTTTCAACACTTTTGCGGACTCTTCCATCCGCGCCTCCGCGGGAAAGCCGGGCTCCTTTTCCCGCTCCGGCGCATCCAGGTTGTAGGATGAGGCGCCCGCCTGCACCATAACCAGACCGCCCCCATAGGTCCCCGCCAGCACGCTGCCGTCCCCCAGGACCAGCAAATCGGAAATATGGGTCCCTTCCAGTCCTTTCCGCAGTCTCTTTCTAACCTTCATCGTATCGGCATCCAGCACATCCACCCCCTGTGTCCGGAAACCGACGAAGATTTCCTTTCCGTTTCCGGCAAGGGCCGACACAAAGTCCTCCGACAACAGGCGCGTATCTCCCTGGGGAGGAATGGCGGTCTTTCTTGCAGCGGCTCCATACAGGCTGTTGTTCTTGCGGGCATAATCCCTGCCGCGCACAAAATTCCAGGAACTGATGCCGTTGCTGAATGCCAGCCCGGCGCAGGTTCCCGCTAGTATCCGGTCCTTATCCATGCATTCCAGAACATTGCAGGCATTGGAAGGCAGCCCTTCACCAAGCGGCTGATACGGCTGGCGGACAAACTGGTTCTTGTCCCAGAACCATGGAGCCTGCACCGTCTTCCACTGGGAATATCCGGATTTGCGGGAAGCACAGGCTACACCCCCAAAACCGTACGCCAGCCACAAATTCCCCCTGGAGTCAAAACGGGCGGAAGCCGCCTGGTCTTCCGTCATTCCGGTGGAGCGGTCCAGCATTTGCCACGAATCGCCCGCAGGATTGTATAAGGCCACGCCTCCGGAAGTGGCCACAGCCACTTCTCCGGAAATCGGGGATACGGCAATGTCATACACATGTTCCCCATTCAGGGCGTTGCTGCGGTCATACATTTTCCATCCCTGCCCGTTGAAAACGGCCACGCCGCAATCGTCCGTCCCCACCCAGATCCGGCCCTGCCGGTCTTCCGCAATGCAGGTAAAATTGGCCTTCTGCGGAAAGCTGGAAGAATAATTCACATTCACCCATGACTTTTCATAGGCCCCGTTCTTGACATCCAGGCGGTAGATGCTTTCGCGCTCCCCCACCGCCCAAATGGCTCCTTGGCTGTCCGCCAATATTCCCCGGATGAACTTGACCGGACATTCGGGTAATTTTTCCGGTACATTGACAGAGGCGGCCTGCACATGCATTCCAAAAAAAGAAAAAACAACTGCCGCCATTCCGATAAAACGAATAATGCTCAATAACATACATTAAGTTTATTATGATTTCTAATGATATAAGGTATTTTTCATTAAGACGAATAATATTCAACTTATTTCCAAACAAATACAGCAATTTATCCCTATCTAAAAATATAATAAATTTACTGTCTGTCAGTTCCGATAAGCTATACGAAAAATCCTTCATGTCCAGATCGAAGTGCACGAACCCCATCAATACCGTGAACGGCATCAGAATTGCCTCTTCCATTTCCCCATCATTTCTTTACTTATTCTCATTATTTTATAAAAAATATATAAATCATTATTTTTCATTATTAATTCCACATCTCGAAAGAATAGCTTTATATATATTATATAATACTAATAATCAACAAATTATAAAACTCATCAAATAATCATTCCCCACCTTTCCGCCTACTCAAAAACTGATATTTCCAAGAAAAATCTACCTATTTCTGAGATGAAATAAATTCCTCCAACACCTTCCACGTACCGATTCCATGCTAAACCTCACGTTTTCTTCACTTTTCCCAAGCAGCCGGAACCGCGCTCCCTTCCCCATTCGCCCCGCCGTGAATTCTTCCCTTTCGAAGGATGGCGGCCAGCCGCCGCAACAATTTCGGGAAGGGGGATCAATATAATTTAGGGGCCTCCGCACCCGCGGAGGCCCCAGCTTACCCAAACAACAGAAAATTGCTGCATGCATTCTTTCAGGAATGCATGGCCAGAGCATGCCGGTATTCCACCGGGAAGACCTTGATGAATTTGCCGCGTTCCTCCGGCCAGTTGTTTAACAGGTCGCAGGCCCGGCGGCTTTTCGTAGCCATGTAGTGCTCGTAAATGAGCTGGAGCAGTTCCGCCTCGTCGGCGGAGTGCGGCAGGACCGTTTCCAGGTCCACGCTGCCCAGGTTGCATTTCTGATCGAAGTCGTTGTCCGCATCATACACGTAGGCCAGGCCACCGGTCATTCCCGCGGCGAAGTTGACGCCCACCTTGCCGAGCACCGCCACACGGCCTCCGGTCATGTATTCGCAGCCGTGGTCGCCGATGCCTTCCACCACCATCTTGGCTCCGCTGTTGCGGATGGCGAAACGCTCCCCGGCCTGCCCGTGCAGGAAGATGCTGCCGGACGTGGCCCCATAGCCGATGACGTTGCCGGCAATGACGTTGTCCGACGGAGCGTAGGAGATGTTTTCCGGAGGCCTCACGATGATTTTGCCCCCGGAAAGCCCCTTCCCTACGAAGTCGTTCGCCTCCCCGGCGAGTTCAAAGGTAATGCCCGGCGCAAGAAAGGCCCCGAAACTCTGCCCCGCGCATCCGGTGAAGTGCACCGTGAGCGTATCCTCCGCCAGGCCGCGCGGGCCGAATTTCATCACCAGCTCTCCGGATAGCTCCGTGCCCACCGTCCGGTCCACATTGCGGACGTCGCGGAAGAGTTCTGTCTTTTCACCTTTTTCCAGCAGGCCCTTCAAGTCCGGGAGCAGGCGGTTCCGGTCGTAGTTGTCCAGAGGTTCCTTTTCAAAGGAGGGGTCAAACCTGCGTCCGTCCCCCTCCGCCGCATGCAGAATGGAGGAGAAGTCCAGATGCTGAGCCTTGTAGAAGTCAATGGCGCGGTTCACGGAGAGCAGGTCCGCCCTGCCGACGGCTTCGTCCAGGGAGCGGAGGCCCAGGGAAGCCAGGATTTCCCGCGTTTCCTGCGCCACGAAGCGAAGGTAGTTGATGACGTATTCCGGCTTGCCGCTGAACTTGGCTCTCAGGGCCGGGTCCTGCGTGGCGACGCCCACCGGGCACGTGTTTTCATGGCACCTGCGGAGCATGGCGCAGCCGATGGCGACCAGAACGGCAGTGCCGAAGCCGAACTCCTCCGCTCCCAGCAGGGCCGCCATGACGACGTCCCTCCCGGTGCGCAGCTGGCCGTCCACCTGGAGCCGCACGCGGGAGCGGAGCTTGTTGAGTACAAGCGTCTGCTGTGTTTCCGCCAGTCCCAGTTCCCACGGCAGTCCGGCGTGCTTGACGCTGGTGAGCGGGGAAGCGCCCGTACCGCCGTCGTGGCCGCTGACCACAACCACGTCCGCGTGGGCCTTCACCACTCCGGCGGCCACGGCGCCGATGCCTACCTCGGAGACGAGCTTGACAGAGACGCGGGCGTCTGGGTTGGAGTTCCGCAGGTCGTAGATCAATTGGGCCAGGTCTTCAATGGAGTAAATGTCATGGTGCGGCGGGGGAGAGATGAGGCTGACATTCGGCATGGAATGGCGCAGCCGGGCGATGTACGGGTCCACCTTGTGCGCCGGGAGCTGGCCGCCCTCTCCGGGCTTGGCGCCCTGGGCCATCTTGATCTGGAGCTCGGAGGCGTGGCGCAGATAGTTGATGGTCACGCCGAAGCGTCCGCTCGCCACCTGCTTGATCGCGCTGTAGCGCACCTCGCCCCTGGCGTTGGGTTTGTAGCGGGCTTCATCCTCGCCCCCTTCCCCGGAGTTGCTTTTGGCTCCGATTTTATTCATCGCAATGGCGATGGTTTCATGGGCCTCCGGACTGAGGGAACCCAGGGACATGGCCCCGGAGACGAAGCGGCGCAGGATGGAATCCGCGCTTTCCACTTCCTCCAGCGGGACGGCGTCCGCGGGAGCGAATTCAAACAGGCCGCGCAGGGTGCAGAGGTGCTGCGCCTGGTGGTTGCTGTAGTCCGCAAATTCCCGGTATTTCCGTTCGTCATTGTCGCGAACGGCGGCGCGGAAGGCCTGGAGCGTCTGCGGGTTCCAGAGGTGGTTTTCTCCGCCCTTCCTGTACTTGTACTGGCCGCCCGCATCCAGGCAGCCTTCCTTCCCGGCGTTTTGCGCGGCGCGCTGGTTGCATTCCGCAGCTATTTCCTCCAGCCCGATGCCGCCCACGCGGCTGACGGTGCCGGGGAAGAATTCGTCAATCAGTTCCCGGTTCAGCCCCACAGCCTCGAACAATTGGGAGGAGCGGTAGCTGCGCAAGGTGGAAATGCCCATCTTGGACATGATTTTAAGCAGCCCCTTGTCAATGGCGTTGATGTAGTTGCCGGAGGCCTTCACCACGTCCAGCGGGCAGTCCTGAGGCGCGGCCAGGGAGGTGACCGTCGCCAGAGCCAGGTACGGATTGACCGCCGTGGCCCCGAAACCCAGCAACAGGGCGAAGTGCATCGTTTCCCGCGCCTCCCCCGTTTCCAGGATCAGGCCCACGTCGGAACGCAGTCCGGCGGCCGCCAGGGCGCGGTGCACCACGGAGCAGGCCAGCAGGCTGGGAACGGGAAGGTAGCCGCGGCCTATGTTGCGGTCCGTCAGCACCAGGATGCGCACGCCAGACCTGACCAGCCCCACGGCGGATTCCGCCAGGCTGTCCAGCGTCTCCCGCAGAGCCTTTCCGTCCCCGCCTTCCGGGAACTGGAGGGGGAGCCTGGCGGAGGGGAAGCCGGCTTCCCGGATGTTGCAGAGGCGGTTGAGCTCCTCGTCCGTAATGACGGGGCGCGCCATCTTGATGAGCCGGGCGTGCTCCGGCGTTTCCTCCAGAATGTTGGGATGGTTGCCGATGTACGTGGTCAGACTCATGACGAGTTCCTCCCGGATGGGGTCGATGGGCGGGTTGGTCACCTGCGCGAACAATTGCTTGAAGTAGTTGAACAGGAGCGGCGCCTTTCCGGAGAGGACGGCCAGCGGCGCGTCGTTCCCCATGGAGCCGAGGGGTTCCGTGCCCTTCATCATCATCGGGCGGAGGATGAGTTCTACATCCTCCTGCGTGAAGCCAAACTGGCGCTGATGAACCGCCAGGTCCGGCATTTCCGCGGAGGCGGAAACAGAGTCGAACAGGGAGCGGACGGAAATCTTGTTTTGTTCCACCCAGCGGCGGTAGGGCATGCGCCGGGCCATTTCATTCTTGGTTTCCGCATCGGACACCAGACGGTGATTCACCAGGTCGCAGTAGATCATCTCTCCGGGGCGCAGGCGGCCCTTGCGGGCCACTTTTTCCGCGGGAATGTCCGCTACGCCCGTTTCCGAGGCCAGGATGAAAATATCGTCCGTGGTCAGCGTGTAGCGGGCGGGGCGCAGGCCGTTGCGGTCCAGCATGGCGCCCGCGTTGACGCCGTCGGAGAAGACGACGGCGGTCGGGCCGTCCCACGGCTCCATCAGGGCGGAATGGTATTCAAAGAAGCCGCGCACGTCCGGTCCCAGATGGTAGTTGACGCCCCAGGCCTGCGGCATGAGCATGAGCATGGCGTGGCGCAGGTCGCGCCCGGCGGCGGCGAGCAGTTCCACCATGTTGTCCAGGCAGGCGGAATCGCTCTGTCCGGGAGGAATGAGGGGCAGGAGCTTCTGCAAGTCATCCCCCAGCAGGGCGGAGGACAGGTGCGGTTCCCGCACGCTCAGGTGGTTCAGGTTTCCGCGCAGGGTGTTGATTTCCCCGTTGTGGGCCAGGTACCGGAAGGGATGGGCCAGGCTCCACGTGGGGAAGGTGTTCGTGCTGTAGCGCTGGTGGACGAGGGCCAGCGGAGATTTGAAACGCTCATGGCGCAGGTCTTCGTAAAATCCGTCAATTTGCGTGCCGAGGAACAATCCCTTGTACACGATGCTGCGGCTGGAACAACTGCACACGTAGCATCCTTCCACGCGCCGCTCCATTTCCCGGCGCATCACGAAGAGCTTGCGTTCCAGTGCCGCCTGGTCCGCAAAGCCGCTGCCGTCGATGAAGAGCTGGCGAATCAGGGGGCAGGTGCGCCGGGCGTTCTCGCCGATGCTGTTCCGGTCCACGGGAACCTCTCTCCAGGCAATCACCCTGCCGCCGTTTTCCGTGACGGCGGCCTCCAGTTCCTCTTCATGGCCGCAGCCGCCGAACATCATGGCGACTCCGTATTTTCCTCTGGCGGGGAGTTTGTTGGGAAGGAGCAGGCGGAAGAATTCATCCGGCAGGGCCAGCAGAATGCCCGCTCCGTCCCCGGTATCGGGATCGCTTCCCACGGCACCACGGTGCATCAGCCTCTTGAGAACGGTGACACCCATTTCAATGATTTTGTGGCTCGGTTCATTCTTCAGGTCCGCCACCAGCCCCACGCCGCAGGCGTCCCTCTCCTGTTCAAAGTCATACAATCCCTGCGGCGCAGGAATGCCTGTCTCGAATTGATCACTATTCATCAGTTTGCTGTTTTATTTGAGTTAAGCTGATTTCCTTATAGCAAAAACCGTGCCAACATTATGCACTCCTTCCACCCTCCCTGTTTTTCGAACGCCGCCGCCCCGGTTTTATATGATTTGACAGGCCTTCCGGCACGGCAGAGGCCCCATGGCGGCAAAGGGACTTCCCTCTCCCAAGCAGATATTTTTACATTTTCGTAATTACCCCTTTACCGTGATTTTACATTTTTGTAATCAATGCTTTCACCTTTTTCATCCCTCTTCTTTCCACGGCTTCCTTTCACAATTTATATAATATATTTATAGTCAAATTTTTAAAACACCACACCACTCTGGCACAAGTTGATTCAAAAAGCTGGCACGGTTCTTGCTAGGAAAAAGATACAACAGTTAACCATGATGAGTGACTCGACAAGAACACAAGCCATCAGCGCCATCGCCTCCCTTCCCGTGAGCGGGGTGAGCGAGAGCGCTCCTGTCCGCATTGATTATTACGGCGCCGACGTTTTCAGTACGGAGGTGATGAAGAAGTACCTGCCCAGGGACACGGCAAAAACTCTCCTGTCCACCATCCAGGACGGCCTGCCGCTGAACGCGGACATTGCCGCGGATGTAGCCCACGCCATGAAGCAGTGGGCGCTGGAACGGGGAGCCACTCACTACACGCACTGGTTCCAGCCCATGACGGGTTCCACGGCGGAGAAGCATGATTCTTTCCTGGACCCCAAGGACATGGAGCCGATCATGAGCTTTTCCGGCAAGAACCTGATCGTGAGCGAGCCGGACGCTTCCAGCTTCCCCTCCGGCGGCCTGCGCTGCACGTTTGAGGCCCGCGGCTACACCGCGTGGGACCCCACCAGCCCCGCCTTCATCAAGAGGCACGGGAACGGAGCCACCCTCTGCATTCCCACCGCCTATTGTTCCTATACGGGAGACGCTCTGGACAAGAAAACCCCTCTGCTCCGCTCCCGGCAGGCATTGGGCAACGCCGTCAAGAGGCTGATGAAGTGCTTCGGGCTGCCGGACGAACGCGTGACCATCACGCTGGGACCGGAACAGGAGTATTTCCTGATTGACAAGAATTTCTATCTGAACCGCCCGGACCTGGTCCAGACGGGCCGCACCCTTTTCGGCTCGCCGCCCGCCAAGCACCAGCAGCTGGAAGACCATTATTTCGGCTCCATCAAGCCGCGCATCCTCAATTTCATGAATGATGTGGAAAAGGAACTCTGGCGGCTGGGCATTCCGGCCAAGACGCGCCACAATGAAGTGGCCCCGGCCCAGTTTGAACTGGCCCCCCTGTTTGAGGACGTGAACCTGGCGATCGACCACAATATGCTGGTGATGGAAATCCTGCGCCAGCAGGCCAGCAGGCACGGGCTGGTATGCCTGCTCCACGAGAAGCCCTTCGTGGGCGTTAACGGCTCCGGCAAGCACAACAACTGGTCCATTTCCTACGGGGAAAAGAACCTGCTGGATCCCGGCACGGACCCGCAGCAGAACGCCATTTTCCTGACCGTGCTGACAGCCATCATCGAGGCTGTGGACAAGCACAGCGACCTGCTCCGCAACTCCGTAGCCAGCGCGGGCAACGACCACCGCCTGGGCGCGAACGAGGCGCCTCCCGCCATTATCTCCATTTTCCTGGGCGACCAGCTTAATGAGGTGATTGAGAATATCATCAATGGGGAGGCCGGATGCGGCAGACGGAACGACACGCTCAAGATCGGCGTGGATACGCTGCCCGTCCTGCCCAGGGACGCCACGGACCGCAACCGCACCAGCCCGTTCGCCTTCACCGGCAACAAATTCGAGTTCCGCGCCCCCGGCTCGGCCCAGTCCTGCGCCGGACCGATGATGACGCTGAACACCATCGTGGCGGAAGCCTTCGACTCCCTGGCGGAGGAACTCTCCTCCTTCGCGCCGGAAACCTTCCTGTCCCAGCTCCAGGAGACGCTCAAGCGCAGGATTTCCGAACACAAGAGAATCATCTTCAACGGAGACAATTATTCGGAGGAATGGGTGAAGGAAGCGGAACGCCGCGGCCTTCCCAACCTGAAAAACACGATGACCGCCCTCCACAGCCTGGTGAATGAGAAGAATGTGGCCCTGTTCGAGAAGTACGGGGTGTTCTCCCGCAGGGAACTGGAATCCCGGTTTGAGATTTTCCTGGAGGAATACCACAGGCGCATCCGCATTGAAGGGCGCCTGTCCTGGGAAATGGCGGCCACCATCATCCTCCCTGCCCTGCGCAACGAATACAAGCAAACCGTTTCCGCGCTCTCCAGGGCGCTGGACGCCAAGCGGACCAACGGGACCGCCGCCCTGCAAAAGCTGGCGGACAAGCTGGGCGACGCCCTGGATTCCGTCGTGTCCGACCTGGATACTCTGGAAACCGCGCTCACGAGCTGCCATGAAGACATCCTTGCCGCGATGTCCCGATTGAGAACCAGCGTCGATGCCGCAGAAACCCTGGTGAACGACCGGTCCTGGCCTCTCCCCAAGTACCGGGAAATGCTGTTCATCTATTAGGGTGCACCGACGAGCTCCGGAGCTTTGCCGGCCCCTTGCGGGGCAAGCCTCTGCCCGCAGAGGAAAAAGGCACGGCTCCGGGGCCTTGGCGCCCCTGTCCCGGCCGCCCTTTTCCCACTGTTTTCCACCGACCACCACCCCCTGAAAAATCCGCGTCATTGGCTGTAAAAAAACTTTCCTCCGGAGCCCTGCGGGCACTTAATTCCCCCGGCGGAAATCCACGGTCCAGAACCACAGGATTCTTCCATCGCCATTATGCCTAAAGATACCTCTATCAAAAAGATTCTCGTGATCGGCTCCGGCCCGATCGTCATCGGCCAGGGCTGCGAATTCGACTACTCCGGCACCCAGGCCTGCAAGGCCCTCCGGGAAGAAGGTTATGAAGTAGTGCTGGTAAACTCCAATCCCGCCACCATTATGACGGACCCGGAGACCGCCCCGCGCACCTACATTGAACCGATCACTCCGGAGTTTGTGGAGAAGATCATCATCCGGGAGAAGCCGGACGCTCTGCTCCCCACCCTGGGCGGCCAGACGGCCCTGAACTGCGCCATGGAACTCCACCGCAGCGGCGTGCTGGAGAGGGAGAACGTGCGCATGATCGGCGCCAACGCGGACGCCATTGACCGCGGGGAGGACCGCAACCTGTTCAAGGAGGCCATGATCCGCATCGGCCTGGACGTGCCGCGCTCCGGCATCGCCCACACGATGGAGGAGGCGCGCCGGGTAGCCGGGGACATAGGCACCTTTCCCCTGATTATCCGCCCCGCCTTCACGCTGGGCGGCATGGGCGGCGGCGTGGCGTACAACAAGACGGAGTTTGAGGAAATCTGCGCCCGCGGGCTGGACCTCTCCCCCGTCTCGGAAATCCTGATTGAAGAATCCCTCATCGGCTGGAAGGAGTTTGAAATGGAAGTCATGCGGGACCGCGCGGACAATTGCGTGGTGATCTGCTCCATTGAGAATATTGACGCGATGGGCGTGCATACCGGGGATTCCATCACCGTGGCTCCCATCCAGACCCTGACGGACAGGGAATACCAGGTCATGAGGGACGCCTCTTTCGCCGTCATCCGGGAAATCGGCGTGGAAACGGGCGGTTCCAACATCCAGTTCGCCATCAACCCGGCCAACGGCCGCATGATCGTCATTGAGATGAACCCCCGCGTTTCACGTTCCTCCGCTCTGGCCTCCAAGGCCACGGGGTTCCCCATCGCCAAGCTGGCCGCCAAGCTGGCCGTGGGCTACACGCTGGACGAACTGCGCAACGACATCACGAGGGAAACGCCCGCCTGCTTTGAGCCCACCATTGACTACGTGGTGACCAAGGTCCCCCGCTTCACGTTTGAAAAGTTCAAGCAGGCGGACGAGCACCTGACCACCTCCATGAAATCCGTGGGGGAAGCCATGGCCATAGGCCGCACGTTCAAGGAATCCCTGCAAAAGGCCCTGCGCTCCCTGGAAACGGGCCGCTGGGGCTGGGGATTCGACGCGAAGGCGCCGCAGAAGCCCACCGCGGAGGAAATCACGCGGAAGCTTGCCGTCCCCACGGCGGAACGCATTTTCTGGATTCAGACGGCGTTCAGCAGCGGCTTCTCCCTGGACGAGGTGCACCAGCTCACCCAGATTGACCCCTGGTTCCTGGCCCAGATGCAGGACCTGGCGAAGGCGGGCGACCGCCTGGATACGCTGGACCTGCGGGAAGCCAAGAAACTGGGCTTTTCAGACAGGCAGATCGCGCTGGCCCGCGGAACCACGGAAGAACATATCCGGAAGGAACGCGTGGAACAGGGCATCATTCCCGGCTACCGCCTGGTGGACACCTGCGCGGCGGAGTTTGAAGCGTACACGCCTTATTTCTATTCCACTTACGGGGACGAAAACGAGGCGCGCGACACGGGCCGGAAGAAGATCCTCATCCTGGGAGGCGGCCCGAACCGCATCGGCCAGGGCATCGAGTTCGACTACTGTTGCGTGCACGCCTCCATGGCCCTGCGGGAAATGGGGTATGAAACCATCATCGTCAATTCCAACCCTGAGACCGTCTCCACGGACTACGATTCCTCAGACAAGCTTTTCTTTGAACCCCTGACGCTGGAAGACGTGCTCCACATCTGCGAGCAGGAGAAGCCGGACGGCGTCATCGTCCAGTTCGGCGGCCAGACGCCGCTGAACCTGGCCAACGCCCTGGAAGCCCACGGCGTGCCCGTCATCGGCACCAGCCCGAAGGCCATTGACCTGGCGGAGGACCGCGAACATTTCTCCGCCCTGCTGAAGGAGCTGGGGCTGAAGCAGGCGGACGCGGGGACGGCCACCAACGTGGAGGACGCCGCCGCCATTGCCGCCCGCATCGGCTATCCGGTGCTGCTGCGCCCGTCCTTCGTGCTGGGCGGACGCGGCATGATCATCGTGTATGAGGAGCAGGAGCTGCGCCGGTACATGAACGAAGCCGTGGAGGCCTCCGAGGAACGCCCCGTGCTGATCGACCGCTTTCTGGAAAATGCCGTGGAGATTGACGTGGACGTCATCGCGGACCGGGAGCGCGCCGTCATCGGCGCCATCATGCAGCACGTGGAACCCGCGGGTATCCACTCCGGAGACTCCGCCAGCATGATCCCGGCCATGGGCATCTCCATGAAAATGCACAAGGAAATCACGCGCGCCTCCAAGGAGCTGGCGCGCCGCCTGAACGTCTGCGGCCTGATGAACATCCAGTTTGCCGTGAAGGACGAACAGCTTTACGTGATTGAGGTCAATCCGCGCGCTTCCCGCACGGTGCCCTTTGTCTCCAAGGCCATCGGCAAGCCGCTCGCCAAGCTGGCCGCCCAGATTATGGCCGGAAAGACGCTGGCGGAACTGGGCTTCACCCGGGAAATCACGCCGGAATACCACTGCGTGAAGGAGGCCGTCTTCCCATGGGGCCGCTTCCCGGGCATCGACGTGGTGCTGGGACCGGAAATGAAGTCCACCGGGGAAGTCATGGGGATTGACCCGGACCCGGACATCGCCTTTGCCAAGTCACAGGTCAGCGCCTTCAACCCGCTGCCCACGGAGGGCAAGGTATTCATCTCCGTGAATGACCGGGACAAGGAACGGGTGCTCCACATGGCCCGCCAGCTGGCGGACATGGGCTTCATCCTGTGCGCCACGCGCGGCACGATGATCCACCTGCTCCAGCACGACATTGAGTGCGAACGCGCCTACAAGGTGAACGAGGAGCGCCGCCCCAACATCGTGGACCACATCAAGAACGGGGAGATCAATTTCATCATCAACACCCCCGGCTCCCATGACGCCCGTGCGGACGACATCATCATCCGCTCCTCCGCCATCGCCACCAAGACGTCCTACTGCACGAACCTGGCCTCCGCCCAGGCCTGCGTAAACGCCATCGAGGCGCTGAAAAACAGGACCCTCCAGGTCCGGATCATTCAGGAATACCACGCTGAAACCCTTTAACCCCGCACCATACAGAATACCCATATCATGAGAGCCATTCTCGCACTGGAAGACGGCAGCGTCTTCATCGGTTCACACTTCGGAGCCACGGGCACGGAAGTGGGGGAAGCCTGCTTCAACACGTCCATGACCGGCTACCAGGAAGTCCTGACGGACCCGTCCTACAGCGGCCAGATTGTCACGATGACCTACCCCCTGATCGGCAATTACGGCGTCAACCCGGAAGATTACGAGTCCGGCAAGGCGCAGGTCAGCGGCTTCGTGGTGGCGGAGCTGGCGAAGGTTCCTTCCAACTGGCGCGCCACGGAAGCCCTGGGCCCGTGGCTGGAAAAGCAGGGCGTCATCGGCATTGAAGGGGTGGACACCCGCAAGATCGCCAAGCACCTGCGCTCCGCGGGCGCCATGCGCGCCTGCCTCACCACGGAGCTGACGCCGGAGGAAGCCGTGGAAGCCGCCAGAAATGCCCCCTTCATGGAAGGCTGCAACATCGTGGACAAGATCGGCTCCCACCCCATGACGCCGGAGGAAGTGGACGCGCTGGTGACGGAAGGGGAACTGCCCCCCACGGAGTACGACATCGTAGCCTTCGACTTCGGCATCAAGTACAACATCCTGCGCCAACTGAGGGAAAACGGCTTCCGTGTGACCGTGGTTCCCGCCCACACGACGGCGGAGGAAGTGCTGGCCATGAAACCGGACGGCGTCTTTCTCTCCAACGGTCCGGGGGACCCCGCCACGCTGACGGACATCCACCGTGAAGTAGCCGCCCTGATCGGGAAGGTTCCCATGTTCGGCATCTGCCTGGGGCACCAGATCATTTCCCACGCGCTGGGGGCGAAGACCTTCAAGCTGAAGTTCGGCCACCGCGGCGCCAACCATCCGGTGAAGGACCTCCGCACGGGTAAAATCAGCATCACGTCCCAGAACCACGGTTTTGCCGTGGATCCGGACACCGTGCCGGACGACGTGGAAATCACGCTGATGAATCTGAATGACAATACCGTGGAGGGCATCGCTCACAAAACGCTCCCCATTTTCAGCGTGCAGTACCACCCGGAAGCCGCGCCCGGCCCCAGGGATCCCCAGTACCTGTTCCGGGACTTCAAGCAGATGATTGCCTCACGCGGGCTGTAGGCGGAGCACAAAAAAACGAACGCCTTTCATGCCGCCGCATTTTTCCTCGTCACTTCTGGAAAAATGCGCTATTTCTTCCTGCGGCTCTGAATGAACGGAGCCGGTTTTCCGGTTCATAAACGTTCCGGCGAACGTACCCTGAACATACACTTACTTCCATTCATGAGTAAAATTGCATTGATCTCCGGCATCACGGGGCAGGACGGCTCCTTTCTGGCTGAATTCCTGATTGACAAGGGCTATGAGGTGCACGGCATCCTGCGTCGCTCCTCTTCCTTCAATACGGGCCGCATCGAACACCTGTACCTGGACGAATGGGTGAGGGACATGAAAAAAAGCCGTCTGGTCAACCTGCATTACGGAGACATGACAGACTCAAGCTCCCTGATCCGCATCATCCAGACTGTCCAACCGGATGAAATCTACAACCTGGCTGCTCAAAGCCACGTGAAGGTCAGCTTTGACGTGCCGGAATACACGGCGGAAACGGATGCCGTGGGTACCCTCCGCATGCTGGAAGCCGTCCGCATCCTGGGCATGGAGAAAAAATGCCGCATTTACCAGGCCTCCACGTCGGAACTCTTCGGCCTGGTGCAGGAAGTCCCCCAGAAGGAAACCACCCCCTTCTATCCGCGCTCCCCCTACGGCGTAGCCAAGCAGTACGGATTCTGGATCACGAAAAATTACCGGGAATCCTACGGCATGTTCGCCGTCAACGGCATCCTGTTCAACCATGAAAGCGAACGCCGCGGGGAAAACTTCGTCACCCGCAAGATTACGCTGGCGGCAGCCCGCATCGCCCAGGGGATGCAGGACAAGCTCTACCTGGGCAACCTGAACGCCCTGCGCGACTGGGGCTACGCCAAAGACTATGTGGAATGCATGTGGCTGATTCTCCAGCACGACGTTCCGGAAGACTTCGTCATCGCCACGGGGGAAATGCACACCGTCCGCGAATTCTGCACGCTGGCCTTCCGGGAAGCGGGAATCGAGCTGGAATGGGAAGGGGAAGGCGCGGAAGAACGAGGCCGGGACACAAAAACGGGCAAAATCCTGGTGGAAGTGGACCCCAAGTATTTCCGTCCTGCGGAAGTGGAACAGCTCCTGGGCGATCCCACCAAGGCCAGAACCCTGCTCGGCTGGAATCCCACCTCCACGCCGTTTGAAGAACTGGTGCGCATCATGGTCCGCCATGATATGGAATACGTCAAACACGTTGATATCCGCTGACCATGGACAACGACAGCAGGATATTTGTGGCCGGGCACCGCGGGCTGGTGGGGTCCGCTATCTGGAAAGCGCTGGAAAATAAGGGCTATTCCAACCTGATCGGCCGGACGCACCGGGAACTGGACCTGGAGGACCCCGCAGCCGTCCGGGAATTCTTTGACCGGGAAAAGCCGGAATACGTCTTTCTGGCGGCGGCGTTCGTGGGCGGCATCATCGCCAACTCCCTCTACCGGGCGGACTTCATCTTCCGCAACCTCCAGATCCAGCAGAACGTCATCGGGGAAAGTTTCCGGCACGGCGTATCCAAGCTTCTTTTCCTGGGAAGCACCTGCATTTATCCGCGGGAGGCGCCCCAGCCCATGAAGGAGGACGCCCTGCTTACCTCCCCGCTGGAATACACCAACGAACCCTACGCCATCGCCAAAATAGCTGGGCTGAAAATGTGCGAAAGCTTCAACCTTCAATACGGCACCAACTACATCGCCGTCATGCCCACGAACCTGTACGGCCCCAACGACAACTTCCACCTGGAAAACAGCCATGTGCTACCCGCCATGGTGCGCAAGATTCATCTGGCCAAGTGCCTGATGGAAGGGAACTGGGCCGCTGTCCGGAGAGACCTGGACGCCCGCCCTGTGGAACAGGTGGACGGAACGGCGGCGGAAGAGGCCATTCTGGCCGTGCTGGGCAAATACGGCATCTCCCCCGGTTCCGTGGAACTGTGGGGAACGGGAACTCCCCTGCGCGAATTCCTGTGGAGCGAGGATATGGCGGACGCCTGCGTCCATGTGATGGAACAGGTAGATTTCAGCCAGTTGAAGGGAGAGGATAGGAACGTGCGGAACTGCCATATCAACATCGGCACCGGGAAGGAAATCTCCATAGGCGATCTGGCGCGGCTCATTGCCGCTACGGAAGACTACCGAGGAAAACTGGTGTTCAACGCGGACAAGCCGGACGGCACCATGCGCAAGCTGACGGACGTCTCCAAGCTGCACTCCCTGGGCTGGCAACACCGCGTGGAACTGGAAGAGGGCGTGGAACGCATTTACAGGTGGTATCTGGGCCGGACGGCAGAAGCCGGCAACTGACCCTTCCGCCAGCTCCGCGCAGCCCATGACCCGCCTTCCGAACAGCCAGGATACGCCCCCCGCCAAACCCAGCCTGTGGGCGCTGAGCCCTCTGCTGGTGTTCTTCCTGCTCTACCTGGTTATTTCCGTGGCGGTGCAGGACTTTTACGCCGTGCCGGTCACCGTGGCGTTTACGGCGGCGGCCATCTGGTCCGTAGCCATCACGAAAGGGAAAAGCATCACGGAACGCGTGGACCTGTTCTCCGCCGGAGTGGCCAACCGGAACATCCTGATGATGGTCTGGATCTTCGTGCTCGCGGGGGCCTTCGCCCAGTCCGCGCGGGACATGGGGGCCATAGACGCCACAGTCCGGCTCACGCTGCACCTCCTGCCGGACAACCTTCTTCTGGCCAGCGTTTTCATCGCTTCCTGCTTCATCTCGCTCTCCGTCGGAACGTCCGTGGGAACCATCGTGGCCCTGGCCCCGGTAGCCGTGGGACTGGCGGAAGCCACAAACGTCAACACGGGCATGATGACGGCCATTGTGGTGGGAGGCGCCTTCTTCGGCGACAACCTCTCCTTCATTTCAGACACCACCATTGCCGCCACCCGCACGCAGGGCTGCGCCATGCGGGATAAATTCCGGGCCAACGTCAAGGTGGTCCTGCCCGCCGCCCTGCTCGCCCTGGCCTGCTACATGGCAGCGGGGTGGAGCGTCCAGGCGCCGGCGGCAGGCGCGGACGTGCAGATAGAATGGCTCAAGGTGCTTCCTTACCTGCTGGTGCTGGCCGCAGCCCTGGCGGGCATCCACGTGATGGCCGTGCTGACTCTGGGTCTGCTGGCCGCGGGAATGGTGGGCATGGGCATGGGCTACTTCTCCTGCATGGACTGGTTCCGTTCCATGGGCGACGGCATGACCGGGATGGGGGAACTTATCATCGTCACGCTATTGGCGGGCGGCGTGCTTGCCATGATCCGCTTCAACGGCGGCATCGCCTATATTATTGAAAAAATCACGTGCCATATCCGGGGAAGGCGCGGAGCGGAATTCAGCATTGCCGCACTGGTCTCCCTCGCCAACCTATGCACGGCGAACAACACCATCGCCATTATCACGGCGGGTCCTATTGCCAAGGACATCAGCGACCGCTTCAACATTCCGCCCAGGCGCAGCGCCAGCATCCTGGACACCTTCTCCTGCCTGGTACAGGGAGTCATTCCCTACGGTGCCCAGATGCTGATGGCCGCGGGAATCGCCCAGATCTCCCCCCTGCAGATCATGAAATACTTGTATTACCCCCTGATTCTGGGAGTGTGCTCCGCGGCGGCCATTGTCCTCGGCGGAAGGGCAAACCGGAAACATGCCTCCGGTCCGGAAAATCCGGCCTAGGCATTCGGAGGGCCTTCCTTCTTGAAACGAGAGGGAATAGGGTCTTTGTTACCGACATGTTACTCTTGTTATCCGCATGTTACTCAACATATGGGGCAAACATGTTATCATACATGCATGAGCCTTCATATAGAACCCACAGAAGAAGCAGTAGAAACCCTGCGCAAGGAAAGGCGAAAAAATTACATTGCCGCACTGGCAACATCCATTCTCTCCGTAGTCCTTGCCGGGGCCATCCTCTACTCCCTGACCATCATCATCGCCGCGCCAGAAGAACCCAAGGTCGTAGGCTACATCACGCCTGACGACGCGCCGCCGTCAGATACGCCGCCCCCGCCGGAAGTGCAGAGGGAAACCTCCTCCCCCTCCCATGCGGAAACTCCCGTCAAGGTAGTGGTGGCCGCTGCGGCAGCCCCGGTGAACCTGCCCAAGATCGACATTGACCCTCCCGACGAACCCGTCATGCTGGAAGAAGGGAACATGCTCGGCATGGGGAACGGATTCGGACCGGACCTGGGAGACTCCACATCCGCCTTCGGCTCCAAGGAACCCGCCGGCAGCACGCTGGTAGGCACCTTTTACGATACCAAGCAGACGCAGGGCGGCCGTCCCACCGACCTGTCACAGGAACAATTCTGCTCCATTCTTTCCCGCTTCGTGAACCGGGGCTGGAATGAAGCCGACCTGAACCGGTTTTACAAATCCCCGCAGCAGCTTTACGCGGCGCAGTTCTACGTTCCCAGAACCTCCGCCAGTGAGGCGCCCAAAGCCTACGGCTGCGCGGACAAGGTGAAGCCCAGCCGGTGGATCGCCATCTACCGGGGGAAGGTGCGCGCACCCAAATCCGGAACGTTCCGCTTTGTGGGTGCCGGGGACGACGTGATCGCCGTCCGCTTCAACAACCAGAACGTATTCGACTACGGCTGGTTCCAGGCCTCCCTGGGCAAGATGACGGCGGCGCAGGACATGAAATGGATCAATGCCATGCAGAACAAGCCCGGCAACGACGCCCTGAAAAAGGAACTCCGGGACGCCGGAATCAACGTGCCGCCCTCCACCTTCTACAAATACTCCACCACCAAGCACTGGAATGACACCATGGGCGGTGTGGTCGCCGGGAAAACGTTCACAGTCAAGCAGGGGGATGTCTATCCCATTGAAATCCTGATCAGTGAAATCCCCGGCGGGGAATTCGGCATGACCCTGCTGCTGGAAGAAGTAGGCATGGAACCCATGAGCAAGGATCCCAAGACGGGCGCCCCCATCCTGCCGCTGTTCCGAACCAATTACGGCGTGCCCAAGCCGGACAAAAACAAGGAACACGTACCTTTCGACGAAATCGGCATCGTCTGGGAATCCGTGAAATAACGCACGGAAAACCTTTCTTTCCCCCACATTCATGCCCGCAGGCCTCCTGCGGGCATTTTGCTTGCCTGGGAAACAAAGATATCCTAGCCTCCGGACATGATGCAGCCTTTCCGCTTCCATCCGATCTACCAGCCCCGCATCTGGGGCGGACAGCACATGAGAACCCTCTTGGGACGGGAACTTCCCGACCGGGAAACGGCCTACGGGGAAGCCTGGGAAATCAGCGACAGGCCGGAAGCCATGAGCATCGTGAAGGAAGGCGAATGGGAAGGCATGCCCTTGCACCGGCTGTGGGAGGAACACCGGGAGGAAATCTTTGGCCCCGGTTATGAACACTTCCCGCGTTTCCCCCTGTTGTGCAAGATACTGGACGCGCGCGAAAACCTTTCCGTCCAGGTGCATCCTCCGGAACGTACGGCGCAGGCATGGGGAGGAGAAGTGAAAAATGAAGTCTGGTACGTCCTCCACGCGGAACCGGACGCTCTAATCTACGGAGGCATGGAGGAATCCGCCACGGAGCAGGACATATACCGTGCGGCGGACGCGGGCCGGATGGAACAGCTTATCCGCTCCGCCCATCTGAACGCCGGGGAACACCTGTACATTCCCGCCGGGCTGGTTCACGCCATCGGCGCGGGCCATCTCATCGCGGAAATCCAGCAAAACAGCGATACCACCTACCGCCTCTACGACTGGAACCGGACGGACGACTCCGGACGGGGAAGAGAACTGCATCTGAAACAGGCCCTGGACTCCATCCGTGAATTCAGGGAACTCAGCCGCGATCCACGCTATCTGTCAGACACGCCCCACTTCACCTCCCGGGAATACCGCCTGGACAGAGGGGAACGGTTCATCCCGCAGGATGCTTCCCGCTTTGCCGTCCTGACGGTGCTCCAGGGTGGCGTGGGCTGGGACGGGAGGAAAGCCACGCAGGGGGAATTCATTCTTTCTCCCGTCCGGTCGGCGGCCGTAACAGCCACCGAACCGGACACGGTTCTCCTCTCAACAACGGTTTGAACAGGTCAATATGACAAAAAGGGTAAAGAATTCCGCACAAAGCCGGGGCTTTCACACTTTTTCGTTGCAAAGAAACAGGGCGGCTCTTAGTTTGGACTAAACTTTTTCCTGTACCAGTCTCCCATTCCTTGCCCTTCGACTGTCGTATGAACAACCTTTCCACCATCGCCACGTATCTTTCCCGTGTTTCCGGCCAGCTCCAGCCCATGCTGGAAAAAGTCCAGGGCATGGACCGCAGGACATTCCTGCTGGAAGCCGCCGCCCTGCTCGCCCTGACAAGCTGCGCTGAAACCTCCGGCAAGGCCGGCCCGGCGCCCATGATCTCCTTCACACCCTCCAGCGTTCCACTGGTGAAGCGTTCCCCGCGCCAGCTCCTCGCGGAATGCAACGTGCAGCCGTTGTTCATGCCCAAAACCTCCCCCCTGCGCCGGCGTTCCTCCCGCATGAAGCCCCGCTTCATCACCATGCACAACACGGAAAACCCGTCCGCAGACGCCATGCAGCACGCCCGCGCCCTGAACAACGGAGCCCTGCGGTGCAACTGGCACTACACGGTGGACCCGTACGTGGCCATGCAGCACCTCCCTTTGAACGAAACCGGCCGCCATGCGGACCGCGGCGGCCCCGGAGACATGTACTCCATCGGCATTGAAATGTGCGAAAAGCGCGGACAAAGCATCGTCAAAACCTTCGACCGCGCCGCCAAGCTGGCCGCCTACACGATGTACTCCCAGAACATCCCGCTGCGCAACGTGGTGCCGCACTACTACTGGACGGGCAAGCGCTGCCCCCATCTGCTGCTGGACAACGGCAAACCCGGCTTCAAATGGTCCTGGTTCATCTCCCGCGTGGACTACTATAACCGCTGCATCAGTTGAGTTCCCGTGCTCTGCCGCAAACCGGCAGGATGAGTCCCCAGCGAATCCCGGGGAAAAAATCCTGAAGGCGCGCCCATTGCCCCTATCCGCAGGTACGGAAAATTGACCCGTCCCTGATCCGGCCGCACCGCAGAATCCATCCTCCTGCTTCTGGATGGAGCGCTTCCCATCATCCCGGTTTGAGGCCGCGTCTTCTTGATGCCCTTAATTGAATGACCCGGAAAGAAATACCCTGCGGGCCAACCCGCAGGGTAATGATGAGAACCGGAAACCGGACAGGGAAATCCCCGGCGCACCGCGCCGTCAATTCTCCACGCGCCGCTTCGGCCTTTGCTGAAATCCCAGATTTTAGCCCTTCCTGTCTGCGGCGGGCGCTGCCGCCGCCTTGGGTTGCAGCGGCAGGGTTTTCATGCGGGTCACGCTTCCGTTGACGCGCACGGGCACCACCCTGGGCTGCTCGGAATAAAGCTTCACGTTGCCCACCTTGCCGTTTTTCCAGGAGAAATCCACGGTAATGTTGCCGCGGGCCTTCAACCCCTTCACAGAACCGGACGGCCACGCATCCACGGGGGAAGGCATGATTTCAATGCCGCCTGCGTGGGATTGCAGCAGGATTTCACACACGCCACCCACGATGCCGAAGTTGCCGTCCATCTGCATGGGTGGGTGCGTCGTCAGCATGTTCGGAAGAGTATTGTACTTGAGCAGGCCCTCAAACATTTCATGAGCCTTGTTTCCGTCCCCGAAGCGCGCCCAGAGGGCCGTGCGCCAGGGCCACGTCCAGGAACGGCGGCTGTCGCCGGTCGTGCCGCGCCATTCCAGGGACAGGCGGGCGGCCTCCGCCAGCTTGGGCGTCTTGAGCTTGGTGATCTGGTTGCCGGGAAAAACGGCAAAGAGGTGGGACGTATGGCGGTGGTCCGTCTTGGGAATGCGGTCGATCATCCACTCCTGGAGGTTGCCCTCCTTGCCGATCTTGTTGCCGGCCAGCCTCTTCAGCTTGCCCTCCAGGCTCTTGGCCCAGGCGGCATCCTTGCCCAGAATGCGGGCGGCCTTGATCGTGTTGGTGAAAAGTTCCGCAATCAGCTGCTGGTCATGCATCACGCCGTCTTCACGGGGGCCGTGTTCCGGGGACCATCCGTCCGGAGCCACCAGAGTGCCGGCCTTGATGTCGGCCAGTTCCTTCTGCTGCTCTTCCTTCAGGGGCTTGCCGCCGGACAGGAAGCCTTCGCCTTTCGCGCCCAGTTCCTTTAAATGGTCTTCCCAGAAATGGCAGATCTCCTTCATCAGGGGATAAGCCTGTTTTTCCAGATACTTCCTGTCTCCGGTGAAGGCATAATGCTCCCATATGTGCAGGGCATACCAGGCATTGCCCGGAATGTTCCAGGCCCACCCGTTGCCGCCGAAGATGTTCTGGGAAGTGCGCACCGTCCAGCCGCGCACCGGCTTGCCGTCCTTGGTATTGAATTTTTTATTGGCCTGGGAGGCGTCCCGGCAGCCGGGAGCCATGGCTTCCACGTAATCAATCAGCGCCTGGTGGCATTCGGAAAGATTGGCGGGTTCCGCGCCCCAGTAGGCCATCTGGACATTGATGTTGTTGTGATAGTCGCAGGCCCACGGCGGACTCACGTATTCGTTCCAAAGGCCCTGGAGGTTTGCGGGAAGGGTTCCGGGCCGGGAGCTGGAAAGCAGCAGATAGCGGCCGAACTGGAACATGGTCTCCTCCAGGTCGGGATCGGACGGCTTATTTTTGTAGGATTTCAGGCGTTCCGGAATGGGAAGTTTGGCCACTTCCGGCTCAGTCTTGCCGAAGTCCACTTTCACGCGGTCAAACATGGACTTGTACTGGGCGATGTGCGCCTGTTTCAGCGCGGCATAATCCGTAGAGGAGGATTTGGCCGCATAACGGTCCAGCTTCTTGGAAGGGGCCTCCCCCTTCCAGTCTTTCTTGTAGTCCATCAGGTAGTCCGTCTCCATGGCGACGACAACCGTGCAGGAATCTGCGTCTTTCACGGAAATCCTGTCCCCGGAGGCGGAAACGGTGCCCCCCTTCGCGCGTACCAGGACGCGGCCTTCAAAATTCATGCCGTTCTTCAGGGTACCTTTCCACGTAAGTACGGGGCCTTTGGCGGAGATGTCCGCATCCACCTGGCAATTCACGGAAAAGTCCGCGTTGAAACTTCCGGGCTTGCTGGCGCGGTAGTTGATCACCAGGACATTGGCGGGGGTACTGGCAAAAGCTTCACGGTCGTAGGTCACGCCGTCGGATTTGTAATTCACCTTGTAAATGCCGTCGCGCAGGTCCAGGGCGCGGGTGAAGTCCTCCACGGACACGGAGGCGGGCTGGTCCCCTTTCTTGAAGTCCACGAACAGGTCGCCGAAAGGCATGTAGTTGCCGAACTGGTTGGTCCCCGCATTCGGACCGTAGCCGTAGCCGCCCCCCGGATTGGGACCGCCGGACCAGAGGCTGATCTCGTTCAGGGCAAAACGTTCACGGTTGGGGGCGCTGAAAATCATCGCGCCCACGCGGCCGTTGCCGATGGGATAGCCTTCCGCTTCCCATACGGCGGAGGGCTTCTTGTATTTGCCCAAGCTGCCGTCAGGGTTTTTGTCCGCCTGTGGATAGACGACCACGGCAGGCTTGTCGTCCCAGATCAGGTTGGAGGCGGAAGGCTTGTCCAGAGCGCTCCAGCCAAGCGATACCGCACTTACGGATAAAGCGGAGAAAAGAAGGGATTGAAGATGCATTGCTTTAATAAGACTCTCATAAAAATACCCTTCCTGCAATCTCTATCTTTCAGTCTTCTTTATTATCCATCCAAAAAAGGCCAGGACCGCAGCGGGAAGCAATATCCAGTCTCCGGCATCTTCAAACGCGCATGCCCTTCAAAAAGGAGGACAATAAATTTCCTTGCCTTTCCCCGGAGGCTTCATACCGTTTTCATCATGTTGAAACGGTTTGCTTCCATTCTTCTCTCCCTTCTCTTTCTCGGAGCTTCCGCCGGACTGGCCGATAGCAAGGTCACAGTCCCGGATATTTTGAAAAACCGCATTCCGTTGAAAAAAACGGAGCATCAACTCAACATCGTTTATTTCCTGGGCAGCGATACGGACCCCGTGCCGGACTACGAACGCCGCATCAGCGAACTGATGCTTTACCTCCAGCAGTTTTACGGAAAGGAGATGCAGAGGCACGGCTACGGAGCCAGGGCCTTCGGGATGGACATCAAGTCGCCCGGCCGCGTCAACATCATTGAATACAAGGCCGAGAATCCGGCCAGCCATTACCCCTACGAAAACGGCGGCGGATGGAAGGCGGCCCAGGAAATTGAAAAGTTTTTCAAGGCCAATCCGGACAAAAAGAAAAGCCAGCACACCCTGATCATCATGCCCACATGGAACGACGACAAGAACGGCCCGGACAATCCCGGAGGCGTTCCCTTTTACGGCATGGGCCGCTATTGCTTCGCCCTGGACTACCCCGCCTTCGACATCAAGCACCTGGGACAGCCGACCAAGGAAGGGAGGCTGCTGACCAAATGGTATGGCGGCCTGGCTCATGAACTGGGCCACGGTCTCAACCTGCCCCACAACCACCAGACCACGTCCGACGGCAAGAAGTACGGCACCGCCCTGATGGGAGCGGGCAACTACACGTTCGGCACCAGCCCCACGTTCCTGACCCCCGCCAGCTGCGCCCTGCTGGACGCCTGCGAGGTGTTTTCCGTCACGCCCGGCCAGCAATACTACCAGGGCAAACCGGAAGTGGAAGCCAAGGGCATTTCCATCTCCTTCAAGGGGGACCAGATCCTGATTTCCGGAAACTACAAGAGCCCGCAGACCGTCAAGGCCCTGAACGTTTACGTACAGGACCCTCCCTACGCCGTCAACCAGGATTACGATGCTGTCTCCTTCTCCGAACGCCTCGGGAAAAAGAGCGGAAAGTTCTCCATGAAGATCGACAGAAAGGAACTGGATGGGCTGAAAGACAACGAATTCCGCATTTCCCTCATGTTCGTGCTTGCCAACGGCCAGCAAATACAGAAGCACTTCAAGTTCCTGCGGGACGCCCTCCAGGACTACAAGGACACGGACAAATCCTGATTAAATCCTGGTTCCTGCGCCCTCCGTATGGGCGGACGGCAAGCTGAATCAAAGAAAAAGATTCCTTCTCCGGGCACTCATTCTCCCCGGCGGACTCCGGATACCCGTCTCATCCTTTCACCAGACAGGCATATGCACCCGGCGGGGAGGAACGTTATCAGAAACCATCCATCTCCGGAAAGCCAAGCGGTCATCCCGGCACACATCAGGGGAATCAATAATTATTCCTTCAGGTGCTTCCGCCAGTCGGAAGCGTTCTGATAGTAATAAATCGCTTCCTTTTCAAGCTCCTTCATGCGGTCGTCCGGGGCCACTTCATTCCCGTCCCGGTAGAATTCCGCGCCGCGCTGGGGCTTGAGCACCACCATGTCGTCCCCCCGCAGGTAGCCGATGTACTGGTAATTGCTCACGAAGTAACGGGAACGGTACGAGGGTTTCAAGGCATCCTTGCCGTAGAAGGAGGCGTCATAAGGCCATTTCAACAGGCCCAGAAGCGTGGGAAGCACGTCTATCTGGCTGATCGCCGTCTCCCGCCGTTCCGGCTTCAGCAGGGCCGGAGCGTAAAAAATGGAAAAGATGCGGTGCGTTTCCGGATTGAGCGATTTTTTCCCGGCGCTCCCGGCGCCGTGGTCGGCCACAAAAACGAACAGCGTGTTGTCAAACCAGGGCTTGCTCCTGGCTTCCTCCACAAAGGCCCCCACGGAATAATCCGCGTATTTCACGGCTCCCAGGCGTCCGGTGTGGGAGGGAATGTCAATGCGGCCCTCCGGATACGTATAAGGCCGGTGGTTGGATGTCGTGAACACCACCTGCAGGAACGGCACTCCGCGTCCGCAGGACTCATCCGCCTCACGGATGGCGCGGCGGAACAGGTCTTCATCACAGACACCCCAGATGGTGGAATGGGTCACCTCGGAATCATCCATGGAGTTGCGGTCCATTACCTGGAACCCGTTGTTCCCGAAGAAATAATTCATGTTGTCAAAATAGCCGTACCCCCCGTAAATCCATTTGAGGTCATATCCCTTTTCCTTGAAAATGGAACCGATTGTCCGGAGGTTTTCATTGCCCTCCCGCCGCACGATGGACATGCCTGGCAGCGGCGGAATGGAGGTGCTCACCGCCTCCAGCCCCCGCACGGAGCGGGTGCCCGTAGCATACGTGTTCGGGAAAAAGATTCCCTCCCGGCCCAGACGGCTCAGGCATGGGGTGATGTCCTCCCCGTCCTTCCGGCATTCATTCAGGAATTCCGCGCCCATGCTCTCCATAATGACCACCACCACATTGGGGCGGATGGCCTCCCCGGCGGGGCGTACCAGCCTCTTCACGCTTCCGGCGGCGGCATCCGGCACGGAAGTATCGTCTGCCGTGAATTCCGCGGCCAGAAATTCCGCGGCGTCCTGGTCCGGCAGGGTCTTGTAATAGGTCCGGTAATCCAGTTCATTCTTGATAAAGGCACTGAAAAGGCTGTAAAGGCCGTCCTTGGCCATTTCCGAATTATAGCGGTTGCCTACGGAATCCGCGTCCTTAATGTCCACCAGCCAATAACCGCCTGTGACGCAAGCCAGCAAAGCGGCCACCACGCAGCCTCGCTTCCATCCGCGGGGGGCCTCCGCATTCCCGGGAACCAGGAAGCGGCGCATGGTCCAGGCCGCGAGCACGGAGACGGCCAGAATGCCCAGCAGAATAGGAACAATGGGGTAGGATTCGTAAATGTTCCCGATCACCTCCTTGGTGTAAATAAGGTAGTCGACCGCAATGAAATTGAAACTGGCCTCGAACTCGTTCCAGAAAAAGGCTTCCGCCACATCTTCAAACAGGTTGGCCAGCGCAAACAGGAAAAACCACGCCAGGGTAATCCAGCGGTCCGCCCTGCCTCCGGCCTTGCTGCGGGGCAGAAGCCACAGGTAAATGGCATAGGGCAGAAGCCAGTAGCACATCGTGATCAGGAACTCCGTTATGAAAATATACCCCGTTTTCAGCAAAGGCAGAAAACCGAAATCCATGTTGCGGTATTCAAAAAACACCGTAAACAGGTTTTCCACCACTTCAATCCCGAACGCAAACAGGAGAAACGGCCAAAACCTGCCCCAATAATAACGAATCATGGCCTCCATGAAATATAGTGGAGGAAACAAGTCGTCAATGTCACATTACAGCATCAGGACAACAAGGCTGTCATCCGGTTTTTGAGCGGAACGCGTCTCCCCTCCCGGCAGGGAGGAACGTCCGGCAGGCGTCTAGAAAATTCCGGGATCAAACCACGTCCAGCCCTGAATCCCAATCCTTCCAGACGGGTTCCAGCCCGGCGCCCCGGATGGCGCAGACCACCTGTTCCGGAGAACGCTGGTCTGAAATTTCAAACTGTTCCGTCGCCTTGCAGCGGCCCTTCTTTTCTTCGGGCAAATCCACCCTGTTCCCCCGCACCGTCAGGTGGGCCGTGGCCGTTCCCACCCCCGTGTAGCCGCCCGGCTCCGTCCGGGCAATGGCGGACATGTGGGTCATGCCCAGATGCATCAGCGCGTTTCTCATGGGCTCCGGCTCACGGGTGCTGACGGACATGCCTATCCTGGGGAAGCAGATGCGCAGGGCGGCCATAAGCTGGACAAAATGGCGGTCGTCCAGCATCAATTCCGGATCGGGTTCATACTCGTAATTCCCGGCGTAGGGACGCATGCGCGGGAACGCCACGGAAAGCGCGGACTTCCAGCAATGCTTCTGCAAATAGTCCAGATGGGCGGCGAGCGCCATGGCCTCCCGCCGCCAGGGGGACAGGCCGAACAGGGCACCTATCTGAATGCGGCGGAAGCCGCCCTGGTAGGCGCGTTCCGGGCAATCCAGCCGCCAGTTGAAATTCTTCTTCATGCCCGCCGTATGCAGGGTTTCATACACCTCCCGGTTGTAGGTCTCCTGGTACACGGCCAGTTGTTCCGCCCCATGGTGGACGATTTCCGCATAGCGGTCGTCCGGAAGCGGTCCTATTTCCAGCCCCAGCGAGGGGATAAAGGAATGCAGCGCGTCCAGGCATTCCTGCATGTACCCGTCTGAAACGAACTTGGGATGCTCCCCAGCCACCAGCAGGATGCTGCGCAGGCCCAGCCCGTACAGGTAGCGGGCCTCCTGCACCACTTCATCCACCGTCAGGGTGGTGCGGATGATGGGATTGTCCCGGGAAAAGCCGCAATACTTGCAATTATTGATGCACTCGTTGGACAAGTAGATGGGGGCGAACAGCCGGATCGTCCTGCCGAAATGCAACCGGGTCAGCCGCCGGCTCTCCTGCGCCATCGCCTCCAGCCGGGCGTCGTCCACAGGTTCCAGCAGGGACATGAAACGGCGCACGAGGGGAGAGGGATGGGCCGTCAGTGTGCTTAATTCTTCAGAGAAGGGCATAAGGATAACTAATCAGGAATGAGAGAGGACCGATCCCTGTGCGGAATCTCCGCACCGTCGCCGGGAGAGCCAATTTGCTCCTTTCTGCACCGGGGATTCCATCCTTTACCGTGTCATTTCCCGGTACGGCGGGATTCCGGGAGAAAAAGGGAAGCTGCAAATCGTCGTGACAGACGGCCTTCCGTGGACTAATCTGGCCTTATCCTCCCATGACCTCCACGCCGAACAGCCTTTTCCGCCATTACCTTAATTCCCTGATCCAAAGGGGAACCACACGCGCCAGCCTGACGGAGGAGGCCCGGGACGTCCTGAGAACATGGTATGTAACCGCCAAAAAGGGAAGCCGCGCACATTCCCCGTCTTCCCCGTCTTCCCCGTCTTCCCCGTCTCCGCGACCAGAACCGCAACCCACAAAAACACCGCCCCCAAGTACAAATCCGGAGCTTTTCCCGGAAGAGCGGAAACCGTCTTCCTCCATCACGCTGCCGGAGGGAACAATGGAAGACAAGCTGCAATACCTCAGGGACCTGGCCCAAAACTGGAAGCCTGCACGGGACCTCAACTCCCTGCGGGATACCATGGTCTTTGCCACGGGCAATCCCCATACGCAGCTCATGCTGATCGGCGAAGCTCCGGGGTACTATGAAGAAGTGCAGCGGGAACCTTTCGTGGGACGGGCCGGGGAAAAACTCAACCAGATTCTGAAAGCCATGGGGCTTTCCAGGGACATGGTTTATATTTCCAACATCGTCAAATTCCGGCCTTCCCTGCCGAACCAGAGAACCAACAACCGCGCCCCCACGCCGGAGGAAATAGAAGCCTGCCTTCCCATCATCATGCATGAAATCCAGGTCATCCAGCCGAAGATGATCATTGCCCTGGGAGGCACTGCCGCAGTCGGCCTGCTGGGGGAACAGGGTTCCGTCAGTTCCATGCGCGGCAGGTTCCACGATCTCAACGGCATTCCCGTGCGCGTCACCTACCACCCAAGCTACCTGCTGAGGTCGGACAATCCGCGGGAAAAGCGCAAGGTATGGGAAGACATGCTGGCCGTGATGGAACGGATGGGCATGCCAGTCTCCGAAAAGCAGCGCGGCTATTTCCTGCCCAGGGAATAAACTCCCTGCTCCCTTTTACACATGCCGCAGCCAAACCGGAAGAACCCGGCGGCCTGCCCCTGATGCGCGTCAGCGTGCCGAGCGCCATTTGCAGAAACCGTGGGAATTCCACCGCAAGACGCCATGCGCCCCGGCTTTCATATTCCCTCCCGCGCCGTGTCCGAGCCGGGTACCATGAAGAAACGGCAAAAGCGTCCGGAACAGTCAGGCTTCCCTATCCATGGAGTTCCTCCTTTTCCGGCACTTCCCAGAACAGAGCCGCCCTCTCACGGCTTACTCCCTCCATATTCAAGTACCGTGCGCGCAGCAGGGCGGAGGAACGGTGCCCCATTTCCATCTGAAGCAGGGGGAAATCCCTGAACCATTTGGCATGGAAGGAAGCGTAGGTATGCCTCAGGACATCCGGCCTCCATGCCCCGAACCTGCCGCCGCTTCCCCACCCTGCTTTTTTCCTGAGCTGCCTCCAGCGCAGAAGCCAGTTCGATGGACATAAAATCCTGTTCCCTTCCGGAATGCCATACCCCGTCAAAAGCCGTTCCAGCACGGGCTGAACGGTAACATGGCGCGCGCCGCCCGTCTTGCTTGCCAACGGTCTTACGGAAATCACCCTTTCTTCCAAATCCACATCCCGCCACCGGAGGCGCGCCACCTCTCCCGGACGGATTCCGGCATACATCATGATCCAGACAGCAGGAGCGCAATCACGGAATTCGGGAGATTCCGCTGCGTTCCTCAGGCATTTTATCTCCTCAGGATTCAGTACGGCAATGACCTGCTCACGGAAGGAAGGAACATCCACCCGGGCCAGAGGATTTTCTCCGCACCACCCGCGCCGCAGTGAAAGACTCAAAACCCCGCTCATTACAGCCCTCGCCTTGTAACGCTGCCTCCCTGAAGAAAAGGCGGATTCCAGAAAACGCGAACAATGCTCCGGAGTCAGTTTCCTGACCGGGAAGTTCTTTAATTCCGGGCATCTGCGCATCAGCGCGCCGGTAAAGTACCTGATATCCCGCAGGGTGGCGGGGCGCCGCCCGCACTTCACTTTCAGCGTTTCATCCACGGCGGCCGCAAAGGATACCGTCTGTTCTCCGTTTTTCAGTTCCTCCGCTCCCAGCTCAATGGCCTTTCTGGCACGGCGCATGCTGCATCGGGAACCGCCGCAGAGCTGCACCAGCTCCAGAGCCAGGGTAGCCGCCTCCACTATATTCAGCCCGCTCCCTTTCAACAACATTTCCGCCGCCAAATATTCGGCGCGATTTTCGATATGTTCCCTCATTCGAGTAATGTAATTGTAAAATAATGTTTTATGCCTCACAGGATTGCCAATCCTGATAGCAAGTAAAAAAACTACAATATTTCATATTTTATGGCGGTTTTAGAATTAATTCATCATGTACAAATTTCAATCTATTTGTTAGATTAAAAACATCGACGCTCCCGTCCGGGAAAAAGGAAAGAGGACTTTCTAACAATATGTAAACGAGACAAATGCATTCACGAACACAGGATTGGCAATCCTGTATGTAGGTGTTGGGAAGAAAAAGGCATTTCTATCCTTTTTCTTCCCGATGAACACAAACATACCAAATCATGAATCCTCGTTTACCACTACCTCTGCGCCGGGCTTTACTGACAGCCATGTGCGCCCTTGGCTGCCAGGCTTTCGCAGCCGAATACACCGCTTCCAATCTGGAAGAATTCAAGGAAGCCTGGAACCAGCTTGCTGATGGAGATACGCTCAAGATCACCGGAACCATTGACTTCCAGGGAACGGACCTGACGGCATTGCCCGCAGACGCCCGCATCACCCTTGCCTCGGACGGCCATGGCACCGTCTCCAATTTCAACTACGGGGACATGTCCTCAGTCTCCATGCAGAATGTGAATGTAGCAGGGACGGGAACCGTCCGGGTCGGCAACATGACGGACGGCATGCTCAGCGGAACGGATGAAAGTGGAATCATCCTTTCCATAGAAAGCGGCTCCACCCTGGACGGCACATGGTTGTTACTGGAAAACAACAAGCTGGTAGCGGGTGACGGCGTCTTTCTTGACGGCAACAATGTCACCACCGGACATTCCACCTCCATAGAGACAAGAATCGACCCCGAAACGGGAGCCTTCATCTCCACGGTTGTCACCAATACTCCGGGAGAAATTGCCATGGAACTGGGAAAGGATGTCTGGATTGATGAAATGGACTTGTCCATGGACGACGGCGTCCGCGGTAAAATTGTCTCCCATGGAGATATTTCCCTGTCCGATTCCACTCTCATCTCCACTGGGGCCGTCAACACGACATCCGTTTATGAAGACGAAGATTCCAAGATCCTGATCGGCAAGTCGGAATCCGTGGGAGCCACGGGGGGCATCGATTTCAGTGCCGGCGCCGTTACGATGACTGATACCGATCTGAGTACGGCAGGAGACGGCGACCTCTATACCGGCGGCGACATTCTCCTGGGAGACGGCAGCGACATTTCCGCCACGGACCGGGCGGAAATCACCACGGGAGCCCTGGTGCTCGCGTCCGGCATTTCCATCCAGGACAACCAGGGCCGCTACCAGCCCGGAACCAGCATTCAGGAATCCATGGGGCTGTCCGGCGACATATTCATCGGCAGCAACAGCTCCATCGAAAATTATGATCTGGATGCCGAAGGCTCCATCTTCATAGGAAATGGCGCGGAACTGACCTCTGTCACGCTGGACGCCATTTCCGTGGAACTGGATTCCGTCTCCATCTTTGAAAAGGAAGACGGCTCCCGGACCGTACACATGACCACTGCCGTGGGCGACCAGGCCACTGTTTCCATCGGCGACCATTCCACGCTGAATGACGTGGACATTTACGCAGAGGGCGGAGACATCTACATTGGCAGCAACACCACCATCACCGGGGACAACGACCTTTCCGGCAGCCAGATGGCCGACATCTGGGCGGCGGATACGGTGGGAGATATCGACGATGAAGGCGTTTCCACCCGCGGGACCATTTCCTTTGAAGGAACGCTCAAGCAGGATGCGGAGGGCGACTACGTTCTGGCCTCCGGAGAATACAGCGAAGGCACCTACGGGGGCAGCATCGTCATCGGCAACAACGTCACCCTGACCATGACCACCGTCGCGGCGGAAAATACCATCACGCTGGGTGACAACGTCACCTACCAGGGAACGGAAGATGCCTCCGTTTACCACATGAGCGCCTTCAGCGACTCGGACAACAGCCTCATCCAGGCCAGCATCAGGGACACGGATGAAAACGGAAACATCCTCAACGGGACCGTCACCATTACGGAGCGTGAGAACAAAATCACCACGGGCCGCAACAATACGTTCATGAACAGCACGGCTCCGGGCAGGTCCGCCGCCATGGATATTTCCAGAGGGGGAGCCCTGTATGCGCATGGAGACATCGTGATCGGAGAAAACAACCGTTTCATTGACAACTCGGCCTCCGGGTCCGGGGGCGCCGTTTTTGCCCAGAACAACATTGCCGAGACAATGACCTACGTTGACGGGGAACGGACCTCCAAACTGACCACGGAAGTTCTGGACATCGTCGTAGGCAACGGTTCCGTCTTCTCCGGCAACCGGGCCGGAGTCAACGGAGGCGCCATCGCCTCCGAACTGACGGCCAACCTAGCCTGGCAGGAAGGCGACAATGTGGACGACCTTTTCGAAAACGAAGGAGCCAATATCTGGCTCGGTAAAAACACGGTTTTCACGGATAATACCGCGGGCAGCCTTGGCGGCGCCATTCACCTGATGGAAGACCGCCTTCTGGTCATCGACTCCGGTTCCTTCTTCGACGGCAACATGGCGGGAGGTGAAGCCAATGACATTTTTGCCGAAGATGGAGCTGCCATCGTAGTCAATACCGACGCGGACGCAACCACCGTCATCAACAGCGGCATTTCCGACGCCGACTATTTCACCCTGGATGACGATCCGGAATGGGTCCGCGGATCCGCCAGCCTGGTCCAGCTGGGAGGCGGCAACCTGCTCTATGGCGGCAGAGACCAGGAAGACAACGGATTCGGCGGCGACTTCCTCCAGTATTCCGGAGCCGGTTCCCTGATCGTGGGCCATGTGGCCGAAATTGACAACGAACTTGTCGTGGAAGGCGCCCAACTGGGCGTTGAAGACCTGACGGACTATGAAATCAACGGCAAGGGCATCATCCTGACGGACAATTCCACCCTGGCCGGCGATACGCTGGAACTCAACGGGAATGCCGTGGTGGAAGTGGGGGAAGGCTCCTCCCTGCTGCTCAACGACATCACGTTCAACGGCAATTCCTCCGTCAAGCTCTGGCACACTGACGAAGCGGGCAATGGACGGGATCTTACCCACACGGCCTCCGGCATCTCATCCGTGGACAACGTTACCATTACCGGGGCGGATGCGGCCGGGCTGCCCCTGTTCAACTCCGCCTTCGTTTCCACAACGGCCGCCGCCAATGAGGACGGCACCATCCGGCTGTCCCAGAACATGAAAGGCGTGGCTTCTCCCATGCAGGGATATTCCGGCAACGTTTCCGGAGTGGCGGCAGGCATGGAGCAGGTCCGGATGAACGTGCGGGACGGCTCCGCCGCCCACAGGTTCTTTGAAAACCTGCTGGGAACCTCCAGCGCGGATGCCGCGGCAGCCATGATCCAGTCCGTCAGCGGAGAAACCGTAGTCAATGCGGCCTGGGCCTCCAATGACGCCCTCAAGGGCTTTGCGTCCCTCGTCCGGACGCAGGGGGCACTTTCCGCAGCCCAGGGTCTGAACAGCCCGGCTGCCAGGCCCATGCAGGCCGTGGATGCCAAGGGTTCCCCCATCGCCATGGCTCCCGTAGCCTCCGGCCGCGGCTCCGTATGGGTTGGCGGACTGGGCTCCTGGACGGACCAGAACGCCCGCCACGGCATTGACGGGTACAAGTACGATGCGGGCGGCTATGCCGTCGGCGCGGACTTCAAGCTCTCCTCTTCCGCCCTGGCGGGGGTGGCCGTCGGCCAGTCTTTCGGCACTTTCCAGGACAAGGGAGGCTTCTCCAGCTATGATGCGGATTCCTTCATGGCCATGGCCTACGGCCGCTATACTCCCTCCCGCAACAAGAAACTGACCCTGGACGGATACGCCGCCTTCGGCACCACCTCCTTTGACGGAAACGCCCGCGTAGCAGATACCTCCGCCCATGGGGAGTTTGACGCGGACTCTTTCGGAGCGGCCGTTTACGCCACCTGGACGGAAGAGCTGGAGAACAAGCTGGTTATCGCACCCTTTGCCGGGCTGGAATTCATGACCGGGAAGACGGACAGCTTCACTGAAAGCGGTGACCTGGCACGCACCTTCAGCGGAGCCCGCGCCCAGAACTGGACTCTGCCCGTAGGCATTACCGTGTCCCGTACCTTTGCGGTAGGTACCAAGACCACCCTGACACCCGGAATCACAGTGGCTGTGGCACAGGACCTCAGCCGCATCAATCCCAAGGGCACGGTCGGCAGCGATCTGGGATCCTGGACGGCACGCGGCATCAATAAGGGGCGCACGGCCCTGCGCGTCAACGCCGGAGTCAGCGCCACCTTCGGCAGCCGCTGGAGCGCCCGCATCGGGTACTCCCTGGAAAGCCGAGCCGGCCTGACAGCCCAAGGCATCAACGGCTCCGTCAGCTACTCGTTCTAACGGAAAGCCGTTCCCGCCTTCCCGGTCTGCTACCCGGCCGGGAAGGCAATTTTTTACTTGGACATATTCTTTTCCATGAACTCATCAACCTCAATCCGCCCCGCCATTCTTCTGGGCTGCGCATGTCTGCTGGCTTCCTGCGGCGGCGGTGCCGGCAAATCGGACTCATCCGCCGTGGCCCCTCCGCAGACGCTGGAAACAGACAGCACCATCGTGATGACGGACGGCCACGGCGTATCCTACAAAATCACCTCGTCCAGCACCCTGGAAACGGGTGACGGCATCTTTTCCGGAACATACACGTATGCGCCCGGCGCCGCTTCCGCCCGGTTTTCCATGACACTGACCGAGAAAGACCGCGAACATCCCCGGACCGTTAAAAGTTCCGGAGAAATGACCTTTACCTCCGCCACGGAAGGAACTTACAAGGTAACAGACTATGATTCCTCCGCCATGTCTCCGGTAGGCCTGGGCGGCCCCTTCAGGATCACCAGGTAATGCATGCTTTTTCGGTATTATGTTGATAGCGGAGCCGCTCCCCCCGAAAGGGAGCGGCTCTCTTTGTGAGGAGAATTCCGTGCAAATACAAAGCCGGGCGGAAATAAAAAACCGCTTTCCCCCCGACGAGGAAAGCGGCCGGAAATAAAACGGATGGCATTTATTCACCGCTCTGGAGAACGGCGCCGCGGCTGGCATTGGTGGCCAGCTTGCGGTAACGGCTGAGCCAGGAGGAGGAAACCTTGTTGTACGTAGGCTTCCACTCCGCACGGCGGCGTGCAATCTCATCTTCCGCCAGACAGGCATTCAGCATACGGTCCGAAATGGAATACTCAATGATATCCCCATCCTTCAACAGGCCGATAAGGCCTCCTTCCGCAGCTTCCGGGGAAATATGGCCGATGCAGGCGCCGTGCGTGGCTCCGGAAAAACGGCCGTCCGTGATGAGCGCCACTTCCGCGCCCAGGCCCTGTCCCATGATGTAGGAGGTGGGCGCCAGCATTTCCTGCATGCCGGGACCGCCCTTGGGGCCTTCATTGCGGATGACGACCACGTCGCCGGACTTCACCTTCCCGGCAAGGATGCCTTCACAGGCATCTTCCTGGGACTCGAAAATCACGGCAGGTCCGCGGAAACTCATCATGTCCGGGTGCACCCCGGCTTTCTTCACAACCGCGCCTTCCTCCGCCAGATTGCCGAACAGAATGGCCAGGCCGCCGTCTTTGGAATAGGCGTTTTCCAGCGGATGAATCACGGTTTCATCCGTGATTCCGCATCCTTCCACGGTTTCTCCCAGCGTCTTGCCGCTGACAGTCATGGCATCCAGATGGAGGGAGCCGGGAATCCTGGCGATCTCATGGATGATGGCGCTCACGCCGCCGGCGCGCAGCACGTCCTGCATATGGAAGCGGGAGGAAGGCGCCACCTTGCAGATGTTCGGGGTGCGGCGGGAAATGTCGTTGATGCGCTGGAGGTCATACTCCACGCCCGCTTCCCGGGCGATGGCCAGCGTGTGAAGCACGGTGTTGGAACTGCCGCCCATGGCCATGTCGATCGCAAAGGCGTTGTCAATGGCGTCACGGGTCACGATGTCCCTCGGCAGGGGGCCGTCCGCCTTCGCCATTTCCACGGCGCGGCGCGCGGTCTGCTTCCAGAACTCCTTGCGCTCCTCGGACGTCGCCAGCAGGGAGCCGTTGCCGGGGAGAGCCAGCCCGATCACTTCGCTCAGGCAATTCATGGAATTGGCCGTGAACATGCCGGAACAGGAACCTGCGCCCGGACATGCGCGGCATTCCAGGGAATGGAGTTCCGCCTCATTGATCTTGCCTGCCTTGAAGCGGGCCACGGCTTCGAATACGCTGTTCAGGTCCAGCACGGTGCCGTCTTCCGCCATGCCTGCGGCCATCGGGCCGCCGCTGCAGAAAATGGTGGGGATATTGCAGCGCAGGGCGCCCATGATCATGCCGGGAACGATTTTGTCACAATTCGGAATGCAGATCATGGCGTCAAACGCATGAGCGCTGAGCATCGTCTCCACGCTGTCCGCAATCAATTCGCGGCTGGCCAGGGAAAACTTCATGCCGCCGTGCCCCATGGCAATACCGTCACAGACGCCGGGCAGATTGAATTCCACGGGGGTGCCCCCCGCCTTGCGCACTTCTTCCTTGATCAGCGCGGCTACCTTATTCAGGTGAACATGGCCGGGAATCACTTCATTGAAGGAATTGCAAATGGCGATGAACGGGCGGCTCAAATCCTCATCCGTCATCCCCGTGGCGCGCATCAGACTGCGGTGCGGCGCACGCTCGAAACCTGCTTTAACTTTATCGCTTCGCATGGCAATATACTGTGGTGCGGGGCAAGTGTACCACATGACGGCGGGAAGAGAAGTTGAATCTAGGCCAGTCTTGCAAAACGGAAGCGCTTCCGTTACAATCCGTTCACGGAAGGAGCGGGCGCCCCGCTCCGATTCCCGTCCGCGGCAGGGAAATGTGAACAAATCGTCACACCTATTCTCAAGACACGGCAGCGCCTTCATCCTAAAAAAACAGCCATGGCAACCATCCTTATCGCTGAAGACGATCACGCCATTTCGGACCTCGTCGCCTACAACTTGGAACGTGCCGGACATGCCCCGGTGGCGGCCTACGACGGCCTGACCGCTCTGGAAGTGGCCCGCAGGGACAAGCCGGACCTCATCCTGCTGGACCAGATGATGCCGGGCATGGACGGGCACGGCGTGCTCCGGGAACTGCGCCGCGACAGCCGCACCCAGGGCATTCCCGTCATCTTCCTGACTGCCAAGGCACAGGCGGAAGACCGCATTCAGGGGCTGGAACTGGGCGCGGACGACTATGTAACCAAACCGTTCAGCCCCAAGGAACTCGTGCTGCGCGTGGCCAGCGTGCTGAAGCGGTGCGAACACACGCCGGGCAGCGTCATCGCGGAATACGGCCCCTTCACTTTTGACAAAAACGCCCTGAAATTCTACATCGACAAGGAAGAAGTGGACCTGACGGCCACGGAATTCAAGCTCATGATCTACATGATTGAGCGCGAGGGGCAGATCCTGAACCGCAATGATCTGCTCAGCTGCGTGTGGGGGTACAGCCACCAGGCCCAGAGCCGCACGCTGGACACGCACATGAAGCGGTTGCGCCAGAAGCTGGCCCCCTATGCGGACTGCATTGAAACCGTCCGCAGCATCGGCTACCGCTTCCTCCTGCCCGGACGCCGCCCTCCGCAGGAGCCTGCCTAACGTCTTCACGCCATGTCGGCCGTTGACTACATCCTCATCCTCCTGCTGCTGGCCTCCCTGTACCTGAACTGGCACTTGGCGCAAACATGCCGGTCAGCCATGAAAGCCAGGAAAAAAGCCCTGAGGGACGCCCAGCGCCTGCTGAAGCGCGGGGAGGAGGCCCAGGAACAGGCCATTGCGGACAAACGGCGCTTTCTGGAAGCGCTGGGGGAGGCCTTCCTGCTCATCGGCCCTTCCGGACACATCGTGCTGGCCAATACGCTGGCGCGCGAACTTTTCCAGGAAGAACGCCTGGAAGGCCGCAAAGTCGGCTCCCTGGTGTGCAACCAGGAACTTCTGGGCCACGTGCAGGAAGCCTTTGACACGGACGGCCCCGTCGCCAAGGAATTCACCCTCAGCGCCGTCAACTCCCCAGGCGGAGTGCAGAACGGCATCACCGCCTGGCATCTGGACAGCGCCGTCACGGACTCCCCCATCAGGGAAAAGCGCATCCTGCTGCGCAACGTCACGCAGAACTACCTCACCAACCAGATGCGCCGGGACTTCGTGGCCAACGCCTCCCACGAACTGCGCACGCCGCTCACCATCATCGTGGGATACCTGGAAAATCTGATGGAGGACGACTTGGTGGAGGAAAGCCCGGCCCTGGCCCGCAAATTCATCGGCATCATGCACCAGAACAGCCAGCGGCTCATGAACATCATTGAAGACATGCTCATGATCTCCAAGCTGGAATCAGGCCACAAGGCCATCCTGAAAGAGCAGTGGTTCCATATCACCTCCTGCGTGGACGACGTCTTCTCCCGCCTGGACTCCATCCGGGAGAAAAAGCAGGCCGCCCTGCACATGGACATTCCGCCGGACTGGGAACTCTACGGGGACCCCTTCTACTGGACGCAAGTCCTGTTCAACCTGGTGGAAAACGCCCTCAAGCAGAACACGAAGCCGGGCCTTTCCGTCACTGTGGCAGCCGCCAAAACGCCGGAAGCCTGCGTGATCACCGTGACGGACACGGGCGTGGGCATTCCCGCGGAAAGCCTTCCCTTCCTCTTCAACAGATTCTACCGGGTGGAAACCCACCATTCCTCGGAAATCAAGGGAACGGGACTGGGCCTCTCCATCGTCAAACGGGCCGTGGAAGCCCATGACGGCACCATCACCGTCACCAGCGTCCCCCATCGGGAAACCGCCTTCACCATCACCATTCCTCTGAAACGGTTCCGGGAAGGAGAAGAAGCGCAACGCGACGGCCGGCATTAAGCATATCTTGTTCCGCTTCCGCGGAGGAATCCACCATTCATGAATAAATTGCGGATGGGAAACAGAGCCCTCCCTCCCATGCTCCAGAAACGAATCAGCCACGAAAGAAGCAGAAAACCGGGAAAACTGATGGAAAGAAAGCAAAGCCCGATTCTTCCAGGAGAGAGGAAACAATCAAACTCACATTCCCAGTAAAGAGAAGCCATGAAAAAGCACGAGAGGAGAATTTGATTACTCCCTTTGCAACTGCGCTTCTGAGCAGAAATCCTCTGTTTCCGAACCTGGGAACTCTTTTCCCTCTTGCACCGGAAGGGATTTCAATCCCTATCCAGTCGCCGGTACCTGGTTGCTAGTGATTCCCTGCATGCGCTTCTGCATAACGCATTAGAATTTTCTTATCCTGAAGCTGGGCGGCAATTTTCAGCCCCACCTCCGCCATCTTTGCCCGGAGGATCGGATTATCCGTCTGGTTCAGCCATGCACTCAGGCAGCCATCCGCACGAGCCGATAATTGCCGGTCATTCCACAAGTCAAGAACCTGGCTGTAGAAACCCAGAAACTTCGCCGCAGTCTTTTCATGGCTCAGCAACGCAGAAATAGCCCTCTCCAGCACGGTGCAAGTCTGCACCCGCACTTTCCGGGCCGCCTTGTCCTGTTGATAATACTTCAGCCAATTCTTGAAAAAGGCATTTTTTGTTTTTACCTCATACGGCAGCTTTCCGGCCATATCCGGAATATCCCGCCGGGCCAGCGTGCAAAAATTGCGCATGTACACGTCCGCGGAAGCTCCGGATTCCTTCTTATCCAGCAGAAGAGGATAGATGGAATACCCGTCCGCCTTTTTCCAGTCCAGCCCCAGCTCCCGCTTCATGAAATGCTCCCACAGGCCGGGATTTCCAGGAAAAGCCTCCTTGAACTGCTGCATCAGCGCCAGCTTGTCTTTCTCTCCCATCTTCCGGGTATTCCTTTTCACCAGCACTTGCCAGGCAGGATAATTGGCGGAGTTTCTCTTCAATGCCTCCTTTAGCAGGGCATCCACCTTCACGGGATCGGAAGCCAGCAGGGACAAATAATAGCACAAATTGGACTCGGAAGCACCCTCCCCTTTCCAAAAACGGGTCAACGCCGTAACAACGGAAGGGGACCCTTTCCAGGGAACGCCGGAACCGCCCTCCGACCAGACCCATCCATAAATATTGTTCCCAATTTTCCATTCCCCGTCCGTCCCTTTCCAGACGAAAGCACAATGTCCCGGCTGGCCAATCGTATAGGAAGGAATGCCTTTGGCTCTCACAAAACCGGCCGCCCCCTTGGAAACGGCGCCGCAAACGCCGCCGTACTCCACGTAAATTTGCAGGGAAACAGGTTTGTTGTCGTAAAATGCCCCGCCGGCATGGACGCTGACTCCCTGCTTGTTCTTCATCCGGTAGGGAATAAAGGAACATCCCACAAATCCGGCATTTTGGGCTTTGAACGCTTTCTTCCGGAATGAATAATCCTGCGCCCAGGCCAGATCATCCAGCTGCTCGCTCCCTCGAAACAAAATGGCGAATTCCCAAGGTTCCAGCGTGATGAATTGAGGAAACAATTTTTTTTCGGCAAAAGACTTTTTGTAGAAATCATACCTGGCTAGACAGGCATCCTGATCCCGGAATGCAGAAACCAGCGCCGCTCCCAGCGCCATGTGAAGCCCCACTCCGGAAAGCTCCTTCCCTTCCTTTATCCAAATATCGCGTAAAACGGCTAAGGTATCCTTGCCGGAAGCGTGGGCAAAAACGAGTTTTTCAAACACTTCCGAATGGGCCAGCAGCCATTGAACGAATTCCTTGTCTTTTAGTTCATGAAGAATATAGGTTCTATCCTTCCCCACCAAGCCAAAGAAATGGGCCATGTAGCAAGCCTGGACAATCTCTTTGCCCTCCAACACGGATCCCACGGAAAACGGTTTATTCGTCTCCAATTTCTTTTGAACATATTGCCGGCACAGCCCGGCAATATTCCGCACATCCCCTCCCTCCATCTGCCATGCCAGACGTTGCTGAGGCAGATCTCCAGCCTCCATTCCACATGAAAAAATCAGAAATAATAATACCGACCGGAGCATCTTCTATTTCATCCTCTCTATGACTGTTGTTGAGGCATCATATCAAACTGCTTCACCTGATCTCTTCCGGCGTCTCATATAATTTGATGGCGTTTTTCAGCGCTTCATCAATGGCTCTGGCCAAAGACAGCACAGATACCTTCATATCCAGGCTTTTCAGCATTACGGCCGTATTGCCCCGCACGAAACAAATCCAGGCCTGTTCCGAATTGGGAATCGGGACTCCCAGCCCATTCAGCACAGGCTTCAGACACAAGTCATAATCTCCAACCAGGCCCGGGTGAAGGTGGGTCATTTCCGCCACTCTTTTGATATCTTCCTCCTTCGTTTGCGCGTCCACCTCTTTCCGGGCCTGCATCGAAAAAAGAGCGCTCATCGCAAGCTCCCGGGAAGGCAAATGGGCAATCATGTATTCCACAGGATATTCTCTTTCCTCTTTCTTGACAAAAAAAGTTCCCGTTATCCCATCTACATGTTTCTCATCATTTCCCTGTTCCGGGGTAAAAGGAATATCCATATGCTTCTTAATCCACTTAACAGTACCTACTCCCCTATTGATATTGGGAACGATTTTTTCACCCAAACGATCAGCCTTGTCAAACACAGCCTCCATATTCAAAGCTTTAATCATCTTTTCACCATACTCATAAAGGCCATCGCGAGCAGTTGCCGACATGCTTCCTCTGGTATTTTCCAACTGATGCATAAGTTGCTCCCTTTCCGGAAGGGATAGCTTACTCCATTTTTCAAAGCGTTTAGCCCTCTCAGGGAAATACCCTAATTTTCTGCCTCCTGCTAGTGCATCAAGAATTATTTTGGAAACAGGTAAAACTTCCGCATCTTTCATATCATACCAAAGTGATAGCCTGAGTGAAAAACCTTTTTTCTCAACCATATATGGGCGAATCAGACGCTTTTCCTTCCTAATCAGCATTTTAGTACCGTTTTTGTCTGCTTGATACATAAATTTTCCACCATGCTCATGTGGCATGCGCCTAATTTCCTCCATAAACTTTTCCATAGCCATCTGCCGGCTGTAAGTTCGATTCGAAGAATAATAAATCTCAAATTCAAAACATTTTTTCCCAAAAGAATCTACAACACTCCACCTTTTATCTCCTTTTTCTCCAATAACATAATATTTTAAAACACGCAGCCCAAAAATATTATTCACCAAAGGAGCTTTTTCCAAAGGAGCTTTCCCATCCAATTTTATCTCTTCATATAAATCACCTAATGTATTCTCCCTCCCTGTTGCTCCAGTATTTAATTTTACCTTTTCCCACACCATTCCCGGTTTGATTTCCCATGCAATGATCCGGGAATAAAAATCTTCTATCCCGGAAGGACAAGGCGCTCCGTGCATTGCTTCCTCTCCAAAGCAAGGGTACCCCAGCGCAAGAACCATTAAAAAAGAAGTACTTAGAATAAATTTAAATTTCCAGTTCATTTCTTTGTCTTTCTATTATTTCTGAAAATTAAATAATAAGTCACGGGGAATAGTGAATTCACTCCGATTCGTATTTTTAATTTCCTGATCAATAAAATCTTTCTCCCCCTTGTTCCTTGGACCGGAATCATAAGGAACTGGATTATGAACCATTCCTTTATAAAGGCAATAAGCATGGCCGTCTGACCATTCTTCCTTCGTCTTGGGGTCCTGTTCTTTCCAAAATACTTCTCTGCTGCTCACTTTTCCCTGTCCAAGCACTGTGGCGGTATATTGCAACAACGCTGCTGCTTCCGTACAAATAATCTGGGCTTTTCCTGTCTTGCACGCGTCAACCATCGCCTCAATAGATATTACTAAAGGACGTTTTTTCCCCTTGATGTACAAGGAATCCGTCTTCCCCTCCTGCGGATTGATATTCTCATAATATTTTTCTCCATGAGAAATGCCCCAACTAAGTTTATTGATGAACTCATCGCTGTTTTCAGCACCATCTATTCCCCATTTGTCAAAAGCTACACTTAATAAATTTTTCCATGGCCTATCCCCATTGCCCTTGTCCAGAAGGACATAGTACTTATCCACTTTCATTTCATTCTTACATGCCAGAGGAATCCCGTAAATGGAAAAAGACCATTTCACCTCTTCTTTATCTTTGGGGCCGCTCTGACATTTTTTTTCGATAATCTGAGTTCCCTCTATTTTTCCTTTCGCTTTTCCTTCCTCATCCACTTCAAATAGTTCTTCATTCGTTGAAAAAATTCCTCCCTCACATTTGGCGGTAATATTCTCCAGGGAGGTAGGCTTTACTTCAAATTCTACCTTATAAACAGGTTTCTGACCTGCATAGAAGCCAATGGGGGACTTGCCATCACCCGTTTTTTCGCCGTCTCTGACAAATTCCGGAGTCGGGACGGGATTGCCCTGAAATTTGTCTACAATGATAAAACCGTTTCCTCCACCCGATTCACTGAAGGTAGCGGATTTTATTTTAATAAGGGGTGCAACAGCCTTTTTGGCTGCTTGAGCATTCGCTCTTTCAGTCTTCTCATTAATAATGTCGGATCGGACCTTCACGTTGATTTCAAACTCTTTCCCCCAAGATTCTTCTGTCGTCGTACATACGGTTTCCTGCGCATGTTTATCCTTGATGCTGATTCCTCCTCCGGATTCCCATAAATATTTCCGCTCTGCCGTACATTCAACATACTCTCCTTTCGGATCAGCCTGGAATTTGGGCTTTGCCGTGACAGTTACCTGTGCCTGAGCCTTATCTGATGACCGGTCAAAAATAATGATTTCGCCACTGTCTCCCCCCAACTTGGTTCCTTCTTTTGCAACGATTTCAACCGAATAGGACCAAGGCCTGATTCCCTGCCCCCAGGCACATGGCAACAGAAAGCAACAACCTGAAAATAATAATTTAATTACGTTCATCTCCATTTTCCTTCAACCACTTCTTCATTTCTTCCACGGTTCGTTCCGGTTTAACAGGGGAATCCGGAAGATATTGTTTCCAGTCAATTTTCTTCGCGTGCATCTTTTTCACTTCCGCCACGGAAAAAGGAATTGTTTTTTCAGGGGCATATTGCGCCCATTCCCCCGAACGATAGATGGGATACATATCCTGCAGGCTTTTCCAGGCATCATCCATCTGTTTAAGGAATAGGTTTTTATCCCCGGAATTCCATATTTTCAATCTCCATCGCCAATTGGATTTGAGATTTTCCAGTCCGGGCAATGACAATAAATGACGGTACGCATAAATTCCCCGGCGCCGGCTACTGAAGATATCCGGTTCCTCCTGCTCCTCCATATTCTGGCTGTCTCCCCAACTTGCCAGCACATCCCGGGGAAGACTTTTTAATTCCTTCCTATCCCACGCAGGCGGAGCGGGTGTTTTACTCCCATACCAGAAAGATGTGCTTCTTGTATTGCGATGGCATTCCAACGCCGCCTTCGTTTCATCCAATGAAGACAGAAAAATTCCATTCAAGGTAACCGACGTTGAATAATTTCTGACAATTCTAATGTAATAATATCCTTTCCCATTCAGAATAAAGTTCTTGTAAACGCCTCCACCCGCAAAGGATTTTACCCGGCTCCGTGCCAAAGCAGGGAATCCGGTTATTTTTCTCACCTCCTCCATCAGATAGTCTTTCGGCAAACGGGCTTCTTCCAGAGACAATTTTCCCATGGCGGCATTTCCATGAAAATCCGCAGGGAATTTGCGTATCTCAATGATGTAATCCCTCAGGCTGTCGCGATAGGCCCGTTCAACCATAGGTCTTGGATCATGGAAATAGAGTGACAGCTGGTGCCTGCCTTCAGGCACTTCAACAAATGCACCCAAATCCGGCCCGTCAAAATAACGAGGATAATTCTCTCCGTCATCATCCCATTGGGCCAGAGTCCGGGTAGTACTTTCCGGACAATAGAGAATATTGCGCATTTTCGGTTCATTCGACCAGATAACAGAATATTTCATCCGGGTATCTCCAGGTTTTACATGCGGCCCTTTCCAAGGAATGCAGACATATCCCTGCTCAAAGTCATTCTCCACATCGCCCATCGCACTGTTCATAGCACATAACATGGCGTAACTGCGGCCGTAACGTTCGCACCAGTCCCCTTGGGTCGCCCAATCTTCATACCAGTAGCAAGCTTCAAATTTTTCTTTTCCGGACAATATCCCTGCCTTGTTTCCCGATTCCTTTATCTGCTGTATCACAGGAAGAACGGGCGGTCGGGGATGGACTGCGGAAATTTCTCCCGCCAGACTGGATGATGGCCGTAATGCCACTTTCGCGACCTTGACCAGGCCATGTCCGTATGTTCCCGCATACAAATCGCCCTCCGGCAATCCTACAAAGCATGTAACATACATGAATCCTTCCCCCTCTACTTTTTCTCTCAAGTCCACTTCACGAACCATCAGGGACGGCTCCTGGATAAAACAGACTCCCGATTCCCGGAAACCTGCCCACATCCCACCGGGAACCGGATAAAAACAAGTGATATAATCCTCCGGCAGCAACAGGGAATGTGACAACGAATTCGCTTTCCGATTTTTGGAATGAGCACCCTTATCCAACCACAGCCCTTCGTTTTTCTTTTCATAATCCATGCCCCTCAAAAATTTCCAGTCGGACAAACTCCGTCCGTAACCCAGCCCCGACATTGTTCCAACCCAGACAGATCCACCCGATGAGCAAACGGCATTACTAAAGTTGGAAGGCAGTCCTTTTCCACGCGCTTCCACAGGTTGGCGAAGACGCTGCTCCTTATCCCAATAAAACTTTGTCTGTACCATTTTCCAATCCGAATATCGGGAAGCAGGGGATGCATACCCTATGCCGTTTGTCAAAAAAGCAGCCCACAGCCCGCCCTGCTCATTGAAGGACAATGATACGATCTGATCCTCCGGCAAGCCGTTGGCACGTGTGAAGTCCTTCCATTCTTCCGTTTCAGCGGAATAAATGGTCAATCCTCCGGACGTAGCTATGGCTACATCACCATTCAAGGGAGACACCGCCAAAGCCGGAACACGCTCACCCAACAGGGCATTCTCCTGGTTATACTGCATCCAGCTTTCTCCATTCCAAACGGCCACGCCTTGATTATCCGTACCGGCCCAAATACGCCCCTGCCTGTCTTCCACCAAAGAAAGAAAATTGACCGTTCCCGGCAGACCTTTTCCCTTTTGTTTTTCCCAATGATCCGAATCATGAGAAAGTTTCAACAGTCCCTCTCCCTCCGTCGCCACCCACAGATCTCCTGATCTGCTGTACAGCGCGGCCACAACAAAAGCATGGGGACACGGCGGAATATCCCTCCCCAAAGCAACCGCTAGCAAGCAACAAAAACACAAGGCTCCGGCAAAGACAGATGTTGTTATTTTTTTACTTATTAGATACACATTCTATTTATGTGCAAATAAATCCTAAATGTCAACACATATGCCTTAAATTAGCAAAATAAAATCAAATTGTTCCCATGAAGCCGTCCAAAAGAAAAACGGCGTCCTTCCGTGGTACGGAGGACGCCGGGATTTTCCGGAAATCGGATTGACTGCCAGTTTGAGCAGCGAAGCGCACAACCTTTAGGTGAATAAGTAATCTTTACAAAAATATTACCGAACTACTTCCGGTGTTTCGTATGATTCAATATTTTTTTTCAACGCTTTATCGATGATTTCAGCCAAAGGCAACACGGATATTTTCATGTTCTCACTCTTCAACATCACTGCTGTATTGCCACGCACAAAACAAATCCACGCATTCTCCGAATCGGTTACCGGCATTCCCAATTCATTCAAAATCGGCTTCACACAAAGATCATAATCCCCCACCCGTCCCGGATGCACGCGGGTCATGCCGGCGATCCGGTCCACATCAACGCGCTGCCCGTATTGATTACACTGCATCGCAAAAAGGGAGCACAAAGCTTCTGCTCGAGATCCCAAATGGGCTATCATGTAATGTACAATGCATTCCTGATCTTCCTGTTTTATCGTAAACTTTCCACTGATTCCGTTAGTATGCGTCTCATCGTTCCGGGCATTTGGTTCAAAAGAAACATCCATATTTTTCCGAATCCAGCCCAGTGTTCCTATGCCGTTGTTGATGTTTGGGAAGATCTCTCTTTTTTCCTTTGCACCGGCTTGACGGATGATTTCCATCGTATTTAATTTTCTGATCAATTTTGAACCTCTCCCGTTTATGCCATCACAAATCCCGGGAGCCATTTTCGATTTGGCTTCTCTTTTCAAAAGACTCATCCGGATGGACCTTTTCCGGGGACCGAGTTTGCTTATCGCTTCAAGGTGACGCGCTCGAGTCGGGAAAAATCCAAATTTCCTCTTTCCAGCCAGAGCATCCAATATTTCTCCTGTCAACTGAATAGCTTCCTCATTCGTCAATTTTAGAGAGGAAAAAGGATCTATCCATAACGAGTAGCCCTCTCTCTCCACAGAATAAAGACTTCTGGGAACCATATCCTTCCTGACAAGCATCGTTGAGCCGTTTTCATGTATCTGATAGATGAACAGCCCATGGTGTACATGCGGCATACGACTCGCCATTTCCATGAAATTCTCCATCGTTACCTGTCGGCTGTATATTCTGTCAGGAGAATAAAAAATAGTGAATTTCATATATACTTCACCGAATGAATCTACGACGCTCCACATTTTATCTCCTTTGTTCCCCACGATATAATAGTTAAGAGAGGAGCGTAATCCGAAAATATTCCCCGTATGCGGCGGTTTTTCTACAGATTTTTTTTCATCTATATCAATCTCCTCATATAAATTCCCAAGGCTGATTTTTCTTTCTTCAGGGGAAATATCCAGAGAAACCTTCTTCCATTCCATGCCAGGTTCAATTCTCCAGGCTATCTTGTTCAGATAGTAATCCTTCAAGGCAAAAGGAGGCTCTGGCTTTAACGTTGATTGCCCATATACACCCTGACAGAATATACATAGAAATGCTATCACACATAGGCCGAAACGACTAGCTGGACACATGGAATTCATCATTATTATTACATCTATTTAAATTCAAAGCTTCGGAGATCTGGATCAGTGAAATCACTTCGTTTTCCATCCTTTAGTTTTTGATCAATATAGTTATTTTCATTCATATTTGTTGGACCGCCTCCCCTCGGAACAGGATCATGAACATGACTTTCAAAAATACAATAAGCGTGTCCATCCCACCAAGTTTTGTCTTCCAATTGACCCGTTACAGGGTTACGAACCTGGCCTGTCTCCTTCCAATTTACACCTTTGCTGATAACACCTCCGTTTCCCAATACCCCGGCTGCATATTCCATCAATCCAGCGGCCTCTATACAAATGATCTCTGCATTATTATTGCAAAAAGCATCCACCATCTTGCTTATGGACAACGGCATGGGAGATTGCTGCTGATCTATATAAAGAGAAGTCCGTTTATTTTCCTTGGGATTCCAGCCATCATAATATGTTGAACTCTTAGAGATTCCCCCACTCAATTTATCCATCAATTCGTTATTGTTTTCAGCGCCGCCAATTTCCCATTTGTCAAATGCCGCTTTCAGTAAATTTTTCCACGGTTTGTCCTGACTATTTCCTTCATTTAATAATACATAATAGGAAATATCCATTTTTTCTTCCAGTGATAATTCCACATCATATATTTTAAATTTCCATATATTCCGGTCAAATGGGTCTTCAGGCCCATGGTGGCATTTTTGTGGAGGAACTTTTTTCCCTTCTACCGTATCTCTAGCCTTCCCCCCTTTGACGGAAAATTCTTTTTTTTCTGTTTCCAATATGTTCCCTTCACACCACGCCACCAAGGTTTCTATGGTTTGCGGCAAAACTTCAAATTCAGGAATGTAAGAGATTTTTCTACCTGCATAAAAACCTATTGGAGGTTGTTCTTTTTCCTCATTTTCATCATCTTTAATAAATTCAGGGGTTGATACTGGCTTCCCTCGGAATGTATCCAATATTTTGAAGCCGCTTCCCCCTCCCGTTTCACTAAATACGGCTGATTTCAATGTTATCTTGGGAGCAATGGCTTTCTGTTTGGCTTGCCCAGGAATACGTATTTTCTTCCCCCCCACAATAATTGTTTGAACTTTAACCTCAACTTCAAATTCATTTCCCCATGTTTTCTCAGTTGTCTCAAATTTTGCAATCTTCTTATTTTCATCCCGAATATCAACATCTCCTCCAGATTTCCATTCATACGTTCTCTGTGGAGGCCTGATCATTTCTTCATATCCGGAATTGTTGGGTTTGAATTGTGTTATCGCCTTCAATGAAAAATTTTCTGTTGATGAATCATTTTCACATCGTCCCACAATTAAGGTTTCCCCATCCGGCGTCATTTGAGACTCACCAAGTTCTTCAGGAACTATCTTTACCTTAAATTCATATATTCCATCTGCACCAAAAACTTGTGCAGAAAATAAACAGCATATCAGCGACAATAATTGTCTCAAAGTCATTTTTAATGTTCTTTTAACCATTTTTTCATTTCTTCAACGCTCACTTCCGGCTTAACTGCAGAATCGGCACGGTACTGCTTCCAATCAATGTTATTTCTTTGCATTTTTTCCACTTCTTCAATGGAAAAAGGGATAGTAGTCTCAGGTGCGTAATGGGACCATTCATTTGAACGATAGAAGACGAAACAATCCTGAAGACTCTCCCACGCGTTCTCCATCTGCCTTTTAAAATAATTTTTATCCCTGTCATTCCATATCTTCAAATGCCAGCGCCAGTTCCTTTTAACATGATCCAAACCATCCGAAATCAACAAATTGCGATAAATATAAATTCCTTGCCTCCGGCTCTCCCAAATTTCAAGAAGGTTTTTCCTGGCCACATCCTGGCTTGCCGCCCAGCTTGCTAATAGAGTTTCAGGCAACTTTTGCAAATCTTGTTCTTTCAAAGAAGGAGGACAAGGAGCCTTTAAACCATATGGGATAGACATTTTCCCAACGCTATTATAACGTATCCAAGCTTTTTTTGTTTCATCCAGAGAAGAAAGAAAAATACCGTTGATAGTTGTATTGACGGAATAATTCCTAACCAGTCGGATGTAATAACATCCTTTTCCATCCAGAATAAAATTCTTGTAAACTCCACCTCCTGAAAAGGACTTAACACGGCCCCTGGCCTGGACGGGCATACTGCTGGTTGTAGTCAAAGCCTCCATCAAATACTGAAGAGGCTTCCGGCCTTTCTCCAACTTCGCATTCCCTGTAGCCATATCCAGGTTGAAATCCGAAGTCATTTTGCGTACTTCAATGAGATAATCCCGCATCCCATTGCGGAGATCGTACTCCGCAAGCGGAGTTGGATCATAAAAATAAAGAGATAAAAGGTGTCTCCCTTCGGGAACAGTAACAATAGCGCCCAAATCGGGACCATCAAAAGTGGAAGGATAATCTTCCCCACCATCTCCCCATGAAGCCAGCGTTCTTGTAGTACTCTCCGGACAATACAGGATGCTACGCATTCCTGGTTCATTTATATAAGTAACAGCACCTTTCAACCATGTTGCGTTTGCATGCGGCCCCCGGACTGGCAAGCATCCATAGGATGGATCAAAAGAATACTCTATATCACCTATAGGAGAATTAGCCGCACACAACATGGCGTACCCCTGTCCGTAACGCCCGCACCAATCTCCCTGCGTGGCCCAATCCTCATACCAGTAGCAGGTATCGAATTTTTCTTCTGGAGACAGAGTCGTGCGACCGGCAGACAGACTTGCCATCTGCCGCATTGCCGGGAGAAGCGGTGGACGCGGATGATTCGCGGAGGTTGTCCGCCCAGATGCCGGTGAAGGTCTCACGGCCGTTTTCCCTGCCTTCACCAAACCATGTCCGTATGTTCCCGCATACAATTCTCCACCCGGCAGCACTACGAAGCAGGTTGTATAAACAGGGGCCTTTTCCTCTACTTCTTTCTTTAAATCCACTTCACGAATCGTCAGGGACGGTGTCCGGACAAAACAGGCTCCCGATTCACGGAATCCAACCCACATTCCTCCGGGAACCGGATAGAAACAAGTAACGTAGTCTTCCGACAGCAACGAGGAATCAGATAATGAACCCGCTCTCCTGTTTTTGCGCTTGTCCCCTGTGTCCAGCCAGAGGCCAGCATTTTTTCTTTCATAGTCACGGCCTCTTAAAAAATTCCAGTCATGCAGGCTCTTTCCATAGCCCAGGCCGGCAATCGTTCCCACCCAGACAGATCCACCTGCTGCGCAAACGGCATTACTAAAGTTGGAAGGCAGTCCTTTTCCACGCGCTTCCACAGGTTGGCGAAGACGCTGCTCCTTATCCCAATAAAACTTTGTCTGTACCATTTTCCAATCCGAATATCGGGAAGCAGGGGATGCATACCCTATGCCGTTTGTCAAAAAAGCAGCCCACAGCCCGCCCTGCTCATTGAAGGACAATGATACGATCTGATCCTCCGGCAAGCCGTTGGCACGTGTGAAGTCCTTCCATTCTTCCGTTTCAGCGGAATAAATGGTCAATCCTCCGGACGTAGCTATGGCTACATCACCATTCAAGGGAGACACCGCCAAAGCCGGAACACGCTCACCCAACAGGGCATTCTCCTGGTTATACTGCATCCAGCTTTCTCCATTCCAAACGGCCACGCCTTGATTATCCGTACCGGCCCAAATACGCCCCTGCCTGTCTTCCACCAAAGAAAGAAAATTGACCGTTCCCGGCAGACCTTTTCCCTTTTGTTTTTCCCAATGATCCGAATCATGAGAAAGTTTCAACAGTCCCTCTCCCTCCGTCGCCACCCACAGATCTCCTGATCTGCTGTACAGCGCGGCCACAACAAAAGCATGGGGACACGGCGGAATATCCCTCCCCAAAGCAACCGCTAGCAAGCAACAAAAACACAAGGCTCCGGCAAAGACAGATGTTGTTATTTTTTTACTTATTAGATACACATTCTATTTATGTGCAAATAAATCCTAAATGTCAACACATATGCCTTAAATTAGCAAAATAAAATCAAATTGTTCCCATGAAGCCGTCCAAAAGAAAAACGGCGTCCTTCCGTGGTACGGAGGACGCCGGGATTTTCCGGAAATCGGATTGACTGCCAGTTTGAGCAGCGAAGCGCACAAACCTTAGGACTTGTAACGCAAACGCTTCTTGTGACGGTTCTGACGCATGCGCTTGCTGCGCTTATGCTTGTTGATTTTTGCTTTACGGCGTTTTTTGAGCGATCCCATGATTGTGGTTCGTTTGTTGTTTTACTGTGGTGAGAAAAGGTTAATAAACCAGTTTGTTGAGCGGGTATTCAATGATGCCTTCCGCGCCCAGGGCCTTGAGCCGGGGAATGATATCCCGTACGGCGGATTCGTCAATGACCGTTTCCACGGCCAGCCATCCTTCTTCCGCCAGATGGGAGATGGTGGGGCGCCTCAGGGACGGCAGGGCCTCCACCAAGCCGTCCAGGGCGGCGGCGGGAAGGTTCATTTTCAAGCCCACCTTCCGGCGCGCTTCCAGAGCCCCCTTGAGCATGAGCACCATGGCTTCCAGCTTCTGCCTCTTCCATTCGTCCTCCATCGTTTCCTTGTTGGCGATGAACTGGGGATAGGAGGTCATCAGGGTGTCCACGATGCGGAGCTTGTTGGCTTTGATGGAGCTGCCCGTTTCCGTGATGTCCACGATGGCGTCCACGAGTTCCGGCACCTTCACTTCCGTGGCGCCCCAGGAGAATTCCACATGGGCCTTGATGCCTTTTTCCTGAAGCCAGCGTTCCGTAATGCCCACGCCTTCCGTGGCGATGCGCTTGCCTTGCAAGTCTTCCGCACAGGTGATGGGGGAATCCTCCGGGACCACGAGCACCCAGCGGGTGGGCCTGGAGGTGGCCTTGGAATAGGGAAGGTCCGTCAGCACTTCCACGTCCGCGCGGTTTTCATAAATCCAGTCGCGTCCGGTGATGCCGCAGTCGATGAAACCGTCGTTGACGTAGCGGCCGATTTCCTGGGCGCGGATCAGGAAGAGCTCCAGATCGTCGTCATCGGAAGTCGGGCGGTAGCCGCGGCTGGATACATAGATGTTGTAGCCGGCCTTGCGGAACAATTCCACGGTGGAGTCCTGCAAACTGCCTTTGGGAAGTGCTATTTTGAGTTTCTTCGACATGATGGGACGAAAATGAAAACCCACGCGGCCCTCATTGTCAAGTTCAGAACCTCATCCCGGTTAATTTAACGGGCCATGAGCCGTTCTATGTCATCCGGCAGCAGAGGCACGTCCCCCAGCAGGTCCGTGTTTTCCGTCTCGCCGATCAGGATGTCGTTTTCCAGGCGGATGCCGATGGATTCCTCCGCGATGTAGATGCCCGGCTCCACGGTGAAGACCATGCCCGGCAGCACAACGGGGTTGCTTTCGCCGACGTCGTGCACGTCCAGTCCCAGGAAGTGGGAACATCCGTGCATGTAATATTTGCGGACGATGGGGGGATCAGCCGGGTTTTCCGCCACCTGGGCCGGAGTAATGAGGCCGAGCTTGACGAGTTCCCCCGCGGCGAAGACGCGCACCAGGCGTTCGTATTCGGATTTGAGGATTCCGGGCCTCAGGATGCTTTTGGCGTAGGTCATCATGTTCAGCACGCTTTCATACACGGCGCGCTGGCGGGACGTGAACTTCCCGTTCACGGGAACGGTACGGGTCATGTCGGAGTTGTAGTTGCCGTATTCCGTGCCTATGTCCATGAGCACCAGGGCGCCGTCTTCGCACCGCTTGCTGTTCTGAATGTAATGCAGCACGCAGGTATCTTTTCCGGAGGCGATGATGGGCAGAAAGGAGAATTTGCGGGCGCCCCTGCCGATGAATTCGTTGGAGAGAAAGCCTTCTATCTGCCATTCCCCCAACCCCGGCCTGATGAAGCCGAGCAGCGCACGGAACCCTTCATTGGTGATTTCACAGGCTTTTTTGAGCGCTTCAATTTCCTCCGGCTTTTTGATCTGGCGCATCAGGGAAAGGATTTCATAGACATTTTTCAAAACCACGTCCGGGAATTTTTCCTTCAGCTCCTTGGTCATGCGGGCATTGCGCGTTTCCACCGGGCAGGTGCAGCGGGGATGCTGGTTGGCCTCCACAAAGACCATCGTGGCGGACGGTACCAGGCGGTCCAGCAGGGAGTCGTATTCCTTCGTCCAGCGCACATCCTGAATGCCGCTCAGCTCACGGGCCTGTTGCTGGGAGAGCCGCGCGCCTTCCCAGATGGCGATTTGTTCGTTCGTCTCCCTCAACAGCAGGATTTCATCCCACCCGTCTTCCCGGATGGTCATGATCAGAACGGATTCCTCCTGGTCGATGCCGGTGAGATAAAAAAGGTTGGCATTCTGATGCAGGGCGAAGGTGCCGTCGGCATTGGTAGGGAATACGTCGTTGGCGTGCAGGATCAGCATGCTGCCGGCAGGCAGCCGGGAGGCCAGTTCCTTACGGTTGCCGGAATAGAAGGAGGAGGGAAGCGGCTCGTATCTCATACCGACAGCATGCTCCGCTTTTCCGGCTTGTCAATCATGCATCGGGACAGGCGCATTGCATGGATTCAGCGGCCTTCCGCAAGAAAAGAAGAGCGTTCGGAAGGAATCGGGTCATACCCCCTAACAGGAGTCTTTCGAATTCCGTCACACCCTGCATGTCCGGAACGGTTTCACGATTTTTTCTGCTGCTGGGCGCCGGACTGGCGCTTTCCTGCTCCAATTCCCAGAAGCTGCCTTCCTCACCCCTGATCACCCATCCCCTGCACCCGGATTCCAGGCAAAGCTGCTTTGAAGGGGTATGGTACAATCCCACGGAACAGGCCATTTGGAGCACCCCAAAATTGAACGTGTATGTAGCGCCCGTCAATATCAATTACATCAAGACACAGTTCCCGAAGGAAGCCCCGGCGCTGGCGGAACAGTTCAGAACGGAACTCCAGAAGGACATCGCCAAAGTCCTGGAAGAAAAGAACAGACAGACCGGCGGCAAAATCAACTGGAAACTGGTTTCCCGCCCCACGGAAGGCTGCATCATTCTGGACGTGGCCATGGTGAAGCTGAAAGCTACGGACGTGGGCGGCAACATCATGTCGGACCTGGTTTCCCTGGTTTCCCCCCTGCCGGGAACATCCCTGCTGCTGGGCAGCTGCATGAGCGGAGACGTGGGTATTGAAGGGCGTCTTGTGGACACGCGCACGGATGCCGGCATCATGGAGTTCAAAGCCTATAATACGGACCCCATCACCCTGTTTTCCGTCAAGGAATTTGAACGTTTTGCCTTTGACAAGCGGAACCTCCGGCTTTTCGCCAGCGGAGTTTCCTCTATTTTCAAGGATGGCCCTTCAAGCTACATTCCCAAGACGGGCCAGATTGATCTGAACCCATTTTAAGCGGATTTCTTCTCCTCGTCCGCGGCAGATTTTTCCGCGGGATCATAGAAAACGCAGTCCTGCACCGTCTTCCGGGTTTTGAAAGCATACACCAGAAAGGCAAGGCCCACGAAAATAAGGAATACGGAAAGGAACTGGCCGCGCGTCATTCCCATGGAGAACGGGGAGTCAGGTTCCCGGAATTCCTCGCAGACGATTCTGCCGATGGCATAGACAATGGCGAATACGCCGCAAAACACGCCGTTCCAGGCACGCGGGAATTTCACCCGGATGAACCACAGGATGGCAAAGAGTACCACGCCTTCCGCAAAGGCCTCATATAACTGGGAAGGGTAGCGCGCATGGTCCTCCATCACCTGGGCCACGATTTCCTTGACGGCAGGGGTATCCCTGACCCTGTCCGCCACCCAGGCGGCATTCATTTGCTCCGGCACGGAGATGCCGGAAAGGTGCATCTTGTCCAGCAATCCGGGCTCCTCATAAATGCGGGAGGCCACCCGCACGAACAAGTCCGGGTCCTGTGCGAGTTCCGCCGGAAAGATCATGCCGTGGGAGGAGCCGGGAGGGACAATGCGCCCGTATAGTTCCCCGTTAATGAAGTTGGCCATGCGTCCGAAGAACAGGCCGACAGGGGCGACAATCGCCAGGCCGTCCAGAAGCGCCACCCATTTGACGCGATGCTTCCAGGCATAATAGAATGTGTAAAGCCCCACACCGATCATGCCGCCATGGCTGGCCATGCCGCCCTCCCACACGCGCAGGGCCATGAAGGGATCCTCCAGTAAATGGGCCCACCCGTGATTGGGTAGATGGTAAAAAAGCACATAACCCAGCCGGCCTCCAAGGAGCACGCCGAAGATCGCCACATAAGTCACGAAATCGGCCAGCCTGTCCTGAGGAACAGGATACAGCTTCCTGCGGGAGAGCCAGGAAAGCAGGAAGTACCCGGCAATAAATCCCAGCAGGTAGGCAACGCCATACCAGCGCAGGGCGATGGAGTCCGTAATCTGCCAAATGACGGGGTTCAGATCGTGTATATAGGGAGACGCACTCATGAATGTTCCTTTCCGGGCAGGTATTGGGTAAGGCTTTCCACAGCTTCATGGTCCAGGGCGCGCACCAGGGCCACCGCCAGCTCCGCCGCAGCGCAGTAATCACGCAGGTCAAGCACCCCGTTATGGGAATGAATGTACCGGGTGGGGATTCCAAGCACGATGCAGGGCACTCCCTTTCCGGAGAGATGAAGCGCTCCGGCATCCGTACCGCCGGAACGGCGCACGGTGAGCTGGAAGGGAATGGATGCCTTTACGGCCACTTCCTCCGCCAGCGCGGCCAGCCGGGGATTGGTGATCGCCGTAGGGTCAAACAACCTAATCTGCACGCCATCGCCCAGAGCCCCCTGGGAGTCGCCGGGAGCAAATCCCGGGGTATCATCCGCGGGGGGAGCCTCCAGCACAATCACGCAATCCGGCTTCATGGCGGCGCCCGCCGTTTTGGCGCCACGGGTTCCCACTTCCTCCTGCACCGTCGCGGCGGCGATGAGCGTATTGGGGTGCCCTTTCCGGCACAGTGCCTTGAAAGCTTCCACCATGACGGCTAAACCTGCACGGTTGTCAAATGCCTTGCCCATGACGCGGAACTGATTTTCCAAGCGGGAAAAGGCTGTGTCCGGCACCACGGGATCTCCCAGGCGGATGCCGAATTCGTTCCTCACCTGCTCCGCGCTTTCAGCACCCACATCTACAAACAGGGCATCCATGGCCATGACGCTGTTGCGCTGGCCTTCCGGCAAAAAATGGGGAGGCCGGGAGCCGATCACTCCCTGAACGCTGCGTCCGGAGCGGGTTCTCACCAGAACGCGCTGGCTCAGCAGGGTATGCGGCCACCAGCCGCCGATGCCCACCAACTGCAAAAAACCGCTAGCCGTAATGTTCTGGACGAGAAAGCCTATTTCATCCATATGGGCCGCCAGCATGACTCGGGGGCCGGAATCCCCGCTGGTGCAGAACAGGCAGCCGGAGCCGTCTGCGGAAAATTTCCCATATCCGGAAAGTTCCTGCGCCACAAGCGCCCTCACTTCATCCTCATGCCCTGAGATACCGTGGGCTTCCGAAAATTTTTTCAGCAGATCCGAATCAATCGCCATGGGCCGAGCATGTGAAAACGCCCTCCCCAGGTCAAGCCCGCAGCCGTGCCTCATGATTTTTTCTTGACCGGATGCTTGCAGCCCCCAAATACTGCAAGCAAATTTTTCCTGCCATTTTCATGAAAGAAACAAGAGATTTTTGCTAGCCACAACCCGGTTTTTGGTGTAACTAATCAGGGAATCGAATTGTGCTATGAAATCCATCCTTACTTTCATCACGGCTATGCTGGCTGCCGTGCTTCTTGTTCCTGCGTCATCCGCACAAAGCACGAGCAATCCAAAAACGCAGGTGCGCGTTACGCTGGACAAGTTGTCCCTGTACATGCGCCAGTCCCCCAACGTGACCACGCAGGACGATCCGCGGCCCCTGCCCAAGCCGAAAAGATGGGCGGATTTTGAAGTGCCCTTCAAGGTGGAAGCTTCTCCGATGCCCAAATCCGGCTACATTGATTCCCTGACTTTCAAATTCTATATTGCCGTGGTCAATCCGGACCGCGCGCGCCAGTACCTGAAACTGTACAAGGAAATCAAATACGTCAACGTTCCGGTCGGTGAATCCACTTACGCCTCCGTCTACCTTTCCCCCTCCTCCGTCAAGCGCATCACCGGCTCGGAAGGCGGCCGCGGCAAGTGGGTCAAGTATGAAGGCGTTGTCGTGGAATACAACGGCAAGGTAGTGGCCACCTATTCCTCCGAACGCGGCAAGATGGAAAAGTGGTGGACCATCCAGTCTCCCAGCATTGTGGAAACCACTTATTATCCCCTGCTGAACAAGGATGAAACACCCTTCTCCGTGTACTGGTATGACCGTTATCCGGAAATCATGAAGCCCAATCTTCACCAGGGAGGCTCTGCTCCGGAACCTTCCGGCTTCGGAACACCGACGCCTCCGGAAACCGACGATCTTTAATCGTTCCGCTCCGATTCCTCCAAGACTGTACACATTTCACTTTTTTATTTAACAGAAATCACCCATGGCTAATTCACGACAAATCGTCGCATTAAACGTAGGTTCCCAGCGAGTATCGATGGGCGTCTTTTCCAAGACGAATAAGAACGCTCTCATCCTGGACCGCTACGCTACGCGCCTCATCGTACTGGATCCGTCCGCAGAAGGCATGCGCCTGACAAAGGTGGGGGAGGCCGTCGCCGACCTCGTTCAGGAGCTCCGCGTCAAAGGCGGCGTTGCCAATTATTCCGTATCCGGACAGTCCGTCTTCATCCGCTTTGTCAAACTTCCCGCCCTGGACGACACGGACGTTGAACAGCTCATCAGGTTTGAAGCCCAGCAGCATGTTCCCTTCCCTCTGGACGAAGTCGTCTGGGACTACCACCTTCTGCCGGCCAACGGGCTGGAACGCGAGGCCGTCCTGGTCGCCATCAAGGCGGAAGACCTGGATTCCCTGAATGATGAAATCACCTCCCACGGGCTTTCCACCGGCAAAGTGGACTGCACGCAGACTTCTCTGTACAACGCATACGTAGACAGCTATCCGGAAGAAAAGGAGCCCGTCATGCTTATTGACATCGGCGCCAAGTCCACTGACCTGATTTACAGCGAACAGGGACGTTTCTTCACCCGCAGTATTTCCGCAGGGGGCATTTTCGTCACTTCCGCCATCGCCCGTGAATTCAATCTTCCCTTCGTGGAAGCCGAACGTCTGAAGATCACCAGCGGACTCGTTTCCATGAGCAACGGACAGACGGAAGGGCTGGACCCGGCCACCGCCAATCTGGCCACCATCATCCGCACGGCCATGACCAGGCTGGCTTCCGAAATCCAGCGCACGACCAACCACTACCGCGCCCAGATGAAAGGGAGTGCGCCAGTGAAGGCCTATTTGTGCGGCGGGGGTTCCTCCCTTCCGTACACCAAGGAATTCCTGGAAGACAAGCTGGGCATACCAATTTTCTTCTTCAACCCCATGCACAACGTGGGCGTAGGTTCCGGTGTGGACGTGAACACCATTTCACGTGAAGCCTTCACCTTGGGCGGCATGATCGGAACGGCCATCAACGCTGTAGACCGCGCTTCCCTCAACATTGACCTGGAGCCCACTGCAGTGGCTAAAAAACGGGCCAACCAGAAGAAGATGCCCGCCATCATCACCGGAGCCGTCATCGCCATGCTCGGCGCGGCCGCCTATGCGGTCACGGGTTACATGGGCGTGGAAAAGGCCAAGCAGACCCTTTCCGGCGTATCGCCCACCGTCAGCGCCATCAAGTCCGAACAATCCGCCCTGCGCCTCAAGGAACAAGAATTGAAGAAGATGGACGCCACCCTCGCCTCCTACCAGCAGCTGACCCTCCAGCGGTACGGTTATGCGGACATTATCAAACATCTTCTGGAACAATCGGAACACAAGAATTACCCCTACTGGTTCACGGATTTTGAACCTGTGGCGCATTTCAACCCGGAGGACGCCACCCAGATCACTGGCTACTCCGTCATCAAGGATTCCTTCCTTTCCGACAAAAACACCTCCCTAGTGGAGAACATCAGGACGGAGACGGCAGCAAACTCTGCCAATGACGGAGAGGAAAATGCCGTTTACAGTGTCAATGCCATCCGTCTGACCGGCCTCGCCAAACGCTCTGACGGCGGCCAGAAGCTTATTCAGGATCTTCAGGCCAAAATGGATGCGAACAAGGATTCCCTGTTCACATTCAAGGACGGAGACAGAAAGCTGGAAGTCCGCCAGATCATGGAACTGGGCGCCAAGGATGCCAAGGTAGACGCTGCGGCCGGGGCTTTCATTCCCTTCAAGCTGGTGCTTCCGCTGAAAACCCCCATTCCCGTACATTTTAACAAGTAATACCTACCCAACACCAACAAGATACATTTTATGAGCAACTGGATTACAGACAACAAGCCTGCCGCTACGGTAGCGGGTGTGGGGCTTCTCTTATTCCTTGGGCTGTCCGTGGCTGGGTACATGGCTAATTCCGAACGCAGCGACCTGGACAAGAAGATCAAAACCGCTTCTCAGGAAATCAAGTCGGCCAACGCCGCGCCAATTACACCGAGCCGCACGTCCAACAAGGAACTGGAAAAGGAATTGAACCGCTATGCCAAGGCCATCGGCAATCTGGAAACGGCCTACAAACCCTTCATGGCTTCCTCCGTGCTGACGCCCACCACCCCCACGGCGTTCCAGAATGAACTGAAGGCCTTCCGGGAATCCCTGATAGCCTCCTGCAAGAAGAAAAACATCCAGATTACGGATACTTCTTCCTGGCTTGGCTTCCAGCTTTACAGCACCCAGGCTCCCTCCGTGCAGGCTACGCCCACGCTGACCTTTGAAATGAAGGCCATCAACAGCCTGGTCAACAAGCTCACGGATTGCGGACTGACCAAATTCATCAAGGTTTACCGTTCCCAGCTTCCCATTGAAAACCCGGCGCGTAACTTGGAAGAGGAGGAAGATTCAGATCTGAAGGCTCCCTGGACGGGCATGCCGCTGGAAATCGCCTTCCAGGGAGATCGGGGAAGCGTCCTGAAAGCCATGAACGCCATTACGGATTCCCAGGAATACCTGTTCACGGTCAATTCTATCAGAATCCGCAACGAACGGATGATGCCGCCGCCCATCACCAATCCGGCAGCCGCACAGCCTGCCGCCGCACAGCCCCAGACGGGAGTGGCGAGCCTGACGCCGGCAGGGGAAACGGCTGCTCCGGCGGAACCGCCCATCCAGCAAATAATCAAGCCCTACATGGGCAAGGAACAGGTCATGGTCCAGGTCTCCCTGAACCTGGTTCACTTCGCACAGCCCAAGGTGCAGGAACCGTCTGAAGACTAATTACGGCAATCAATTCGCAGAAAACAATTTCACCATGTCTGAAAAACAAAACTACGACAAGATCCTGATGGTCTCCGGCATCGTTCTGGGTCTGGGGGTAGCCGCCTACGGCGCCTGGACTTTCCTGAAGCTGGATGACCAGTATAAATTTACCACCCGTGTTTCGGAAAAGCCCGTGGAACCGCCCTCTGGCATCAAGAAGGCGGAAACCGTCAACCAGGAAATTTCCGCTTCCCATGAACTGAAACCCATCATCCAGGAAACTCAGGAATATGTGGGGTTCGTCGCCCCCAACCTCTGGATCAAGACAGGAGGGACGGAACCCTTCGACATCGTGTCCGGACCGCCCATTCATGGAAACATCCCCAATAAATGGTTCCTGGACAACGGGCTGGAAGATATTTTCATTTATTCGGACGTCCTGACACGGGACCCGGACAATGACGGCTTTACCGTCCAGGAGGAATACGAAGCCAAAACGCATCCCAACAATCCGAACAGCCACCCGTCCCTCATTAACAAGCTGTATGTGGACGAGATCAAGCAATTCGGCTTTTACCTGGTCTTCTCTCAGGCGGACGGCAACGACTTCACCTTCAAGGGACAGAATCGCGCCCGGCAGGACCTGTGGAGAAGCACTGTCCAGCTCAACGGCCAGTTCGGAGCCAGGAAAAACACGAATGAGAAGCCAAGATTCGAGCTTGTCAGCGTGGCCAACAAGGAATTCAAGAATGAAAGCCTCAACATGGTGGAAACGGACCCCGAAGCGACCGTCAAGGATCTGAAACCGACCAAGAATGGACAGACCTACACGATCAGAAGGGGAGCCAAGTATTTCATACCCATCATTGATAAGAAAGTAAACCTTACTATTGCCGCCGGTCCCAAACGGGATACCAGCTTTGAAGTAGAGGAAGGTGCCGACTTCCAGATACCAGGTGACACCAAGCAGACTTACACGTTGAAAACCGTTGATAATGCAACACAAACCGTAACCATTGCCAACAAAACAACAGGAGAACAAACAACACTGAACAAGAAAAAATAGACCCGGATTTTCACTTTTCTAAAAAAAAAGCTTCACAAATCCGAAAAACATGTAAAAAGAAGAACCTAACTATGGACCACGCACCACTTTATCAATCGAAGCGTTCTCTGATCGCGCTGATGGCTATTGCCGCGTCCTGCCCTTTTGCGCAGGCCGGTGATTACGGCAGCGTCGGAGCCTCCAGCGCCTTGGGTACCTCCTATGCTGGATACTATTCTGCGGGCCAGTCAGACGCGGCACACCGCGCCATGGCGCGCCGCGAGGCTCAAACCCAGGAAGCGATGCAGCTCCTTTCCGAAGGCCGTGAGCTGTACCGCGAAGGCAAGTACAAGGAAGCCCTGGATAAATTCAATGCCGCCTACAGCACGCTGCCCGCCGCACCGATCAATGACCAGCGCAGGCAGGCCATCGCCAACAATATTGGCGACGCCAGCATTGCCGTTGCGCAGGAATACATCAAGGTAGGCCGCTATGATGAAGCCGACAAGCTCCTGCAGGACGCCATCCGGCTTAATCCCAAGAAAGCTGCGCTTGCCAAACAGACGCTCGAATACATGAAGGACCCGATTCGCACGAATCCGGCGCTCACTCCCGAACACGTCAAGAACGTGGAAAAGGTGAACACCCTCCTTCACATGGCCTATGGTTACTATGACCTCGGCGAATATGATAAAGCCATCGCCGAATTCAACAAGGTTCTCACGATTGACCGCTACAACGTGGCAGCGCGCCGCGGCATGGAAACGGTAAACCGCCGCAGGTCCGCCTACTACCGTGCTGCGTATGACGAAACCCGCAGCACCATGCTGGCGGAAGTGGACCAGATCTGGGAACGCCCCATTCCGGTTGAAATTCCGGGCGATGCGGATACTATCGGCACCGCTCCTGACCCCGGAGTCAGCGGCGCTACCGCCAACCTGATGAAGCTCAAGAGCATCATCATTCCCTCCGTTTCCTTTGAAGACACCACGGTGGAAGATGCCATCGACTACCTTCGCAGGAAGTCCGTGGAACTGGACCGCACCGTAGGCCCGAATGGAGAACGCGGCATCAACTTTGTCATCAATGACGCCCAGCCCGTGGGCACCACTCCCGTGGCTACCGTTCCGGCGGATGACCCCGGCTTTGGTGAAGACAGCATGGAATCCACGGAACCCGCTCCGGTAGCGGCGGCTCCCCAGGAAAGCATCCGCACCCGCAAGATCGGCCAGTTGAAGCTCACCAACGTTCCGATGCTGGAAGTGCTCAATTTCATCTGCCGCAATGCCGGCCTGCGCCAGAAGGTGGAAGACTATGCCGTCACCATTCTTCCCGCCGGGGGCAATGATGTGGACCTGTACCAGCGTACGTTCCCCGTACCTCCCGGCTTCCTTCGCTCCCTGTCCAGTTCCCTGGGCGGCAGCGACGACGTTAGCGACACCGATCCCTTCGGAAGCAGCGACAGCTCCTCCTCCGGCATCAGGCCCCTGCCTTCCGCCTACAACCTGCTCAAGAAGGCCGGCGTGCAGTTCCCGGACGGGGCGTCCGCCATCTTCAGCGCCAGCAACGGCACCCTCATTGTCCGCAACACACAGGGCAACCTGGACCTCATTGAACAGCTTATTGAACAAACCCGCGGTGAATCCCAGCAGGTGCGCATCATGACCAAGTTCGTGGAAGTGACCCAGGAGAACACGGAAGAACTCGGCTTTGACTGGATTGTCACTCCGTTCTCCGTCAGCAATGACCGCAGCACCTTCCTGGGCGGCGGCACCAGCGAAGGTTCCGGACTCAATTCCAGCGACTTCACCCAGTCTCCCGGCGGCGTCAGCGGCTGGCCCGTGAACAGCAGCAGCACGGATTCACACGGCAACGGCCTGGTGAACGGCCTGGTGGGCGGCAACCGCACGGGCGACTTCGCCATCTCCAAGAACTCCGTGGACAACCTGCTTACCAGCACCAACCGTTCCGAAGCGACGCAAAAGAGCCCGGCTCCCGGCATCATGTCCCTCACGGGCATTTATGATGAAGGCTCCTTCCAGATGCTGATGCGCGGCCTGTCCCAGAAGAAGGGTTCCGACGTTCTCACCGCTCCGAGCGTTACCGCCAAGTCCGGAGAAACAGCCAAAATTGAAATCATCCGCGAATTCTGGTATCCCACCGAATACGAACCCCCGGAACTTCCCAACAACGTCAGCAGCTGGGGCAACAACAACAACCGGAATAATATTCTGGATGATGTTCTCAACAACAATCCGGCCCAGGTAACCAGCTTCCCCGTCACTCCCGCCACTCCCGGCGTGTTTGAAATGAAGCCCGTTGGCGTTACCCTGGAAGTGGTGCCCACTATCGCGGAGAACAAATACATCATTGATTTGAGCTTCAAGCCCAGCATCGTGGAGTTTGAAGGCTTCGTGAACTACGGCAGCCCGATTCAATCCACCGGCGTGGGTTCCGACGGCAAGCCGATGTCCCTGACCCTGACGGAAAACCGCATTGAGCAGCCTATCTTCTCCAAGCGCTCCGTTGAAACGTCCCTGTTCATCTACGACGGCCATACCGTGGCAATCGGTGGTTTGATCACGGAAAACGTCCAGACGGTGGAAGACAAGGTGCCGATCTTCGGTGACCTGCCCCTCGTTGGCCGCTTCTTCCGCAGCAATTCCGACAACCACATCAAGAAGAATCTGATGATCTTCGTGACCGGTCAGATTATTGATGCCACCGGACAGCCTGTCCGCGGGAATTCCCTCCCGACGACGGCCGCCGGAGTGGAAACCGCATTGCCGTCCGCTGATGCAGCCCTGCTGCCTCCTATGTAGTCAGTGTGCGTAAAGTCCATACCGGAGCGGGTGAAAGGGTGACCTTTCACCCGCTCTTTGCATCCCAACCCAACGTCTTTCCTCCTTGCCCGCCATGAAAACACTCGTCGTTACAGGCGGAATCGCCGCAGGCAAATCCACAGCCATCCGCCTGCTCATGGAAATGGGCGGTCCGCATCTGCGCCTGTTTGACTGTGATGCGGAAACAGGCAGGCTGCTGGACAGCGGTCTTCTGAAAGACGCCCTTATCCGGGCATTCGGCCCCGGCAGCGTGGACGGCGCGGGACGGGCGGACAGACATTTCCTGAGGGAGCTGGTCTTCCGCAATCCGGAAAGCAGAAAGATTCTGGAAGGGCTTATTCATCCCCTGCTGCACCAAGAATGTCTTGCGCAAATGCAGGCGGCGCGGCAGAATGCGGCGGTAAGCGGGCTTGTCATCGACGTGCCGCTGTTTTTTGAAACATCGGCGCGCTACCATCAGGATGCCGTATGCGTAGTAGCTGTTTCCCGGGAAACGCAAAAGGGCCGCCTGGCCCTCAGGAACGGATTCCGCGAGGATATGATTGAGGCTATCCTGGCCGCACAGCATCCTATCATGGAAAAGGTGGCCAAAGCCGATTTCGTGATCTGGAACGAAGGCCCTCCATCCCTGCTCCGCCAGCAAACCCAAAGATTTTATCAACACTTTTTCCATGACTGAAGAACGCGAAAACCAGCCGCCCCCTGACAAAGACACTCCCCAGGCCGACTCCGCACAGAATGCCTCCTCTCCGGAACAGGCTCTTCCGGTCCTGCTCCCTGCCCCGGCGGAAGAGAGCACCCCGGATTCGCCTTTCCTCCCGGAATCTCCGCAGGAGGAACCGGAATCCCGGCCCGTTCTGGAACAGATCGACATCAACGAGCTGCGCCGCCGCCCCCTGAACGACCTCCAGGAAATGGCGGAAGCCCTTCCCATAAGGAACGCCTCCTCCCTCACCAAGTCACAGCTTGTTTTTGAACTTGGCAAGCAGCTTCTCGCCAAGGGCCATGAAGTAGTCGTCTCCGGCGTCATGGAACAGGCCAAGGACAATTACGCGATGTTGAGGGACCCGGTCAAAAGTTTCCGCACCTCCCCGGACGACATTTACCTGGGCGGCAACCTGATCAAGCCCCTGCATCTGCGCGTGGGCCAGTTGATCAAGGTCAGGCTGCGCAAGCTGAGGCCCCATGACAAATACCTCTCCGCCTCCGCCGTCATCAGCGTGGAAGGCATTCCCGCGGAAGAATACAGGGCGGCCCAGGATTTTGAACGACTCACCCCCCTCTTCCCCAAGGAGCGCCTGCTGCTGGAAAACAAGGAGGTCAATTCCGCGGCCATGCGCGTGCTGGACCTGATGACACCCTTCGGCAAGGGGCAGCGCGGACTCATCGTGGCGCCTCCCCGCGGCGGCAAGACCGTTCTCCTGAAAACGATCGCGCGCTCCATCAGGGCCAACTATCCCCAGGTGGAACTGATCGTTCTTCTTCTGGACGAACGCCCGGAGGAAGTGACCGATTTTGAAGAGACCGTGGACGCCCCGGTCTATGCCTCCACCTTTGACGAACCTTCCCGCCGCCATGCCCAGGTCTCCGACCTCGTCATTGAACGCGCCAAGCGTCTGGTGGAAATGGGCCGGGACGTCGTCATCCTGCTGGACTCCCTGACCCGCCTGGCACGCGGCTACAATGCCAATCAGACGGGCGGCCGCATCATGTCCGGCGGCCTCGGCTCCAATGCCCTGGAAAAGCCCCGCAAGTTTTTTTCCGCCGCGCGCAATGTGGAGGAAGGCGGCAGCCTGACCATCATCGCCACCTGCCTGGTGGACACGGAATCCCGGATGGATGAAGTGATCTTCGAGGAATTCAAGGGTACGGGCAATCTGGAAATCCGCCTGGACAGGGAACTTTCCGAACGGCGCATTTATCCGGCCATTTCCCTTTCCCAAAGCGGCACCCGCAATGACGACAGGCTGTATAACGAACAGGAGTTCGTCAAAATCATGCAGCTCCGTCGCCAGCTTGCCATGAAGCCCGGCTGGGAAGGCCTTCAGGCCCTGCTGCAAAATATTTCCAAAACCCAGAACAACGCGGAGCTGCTTCTGACCGGCCTGCGTTAAAACCCAGCATTCACGGGCTTTTCATTCCTCCAGCCTCCGTGCCGCATCCCGGCACGGAGGCTTTTTGATGAATCAAGGGCAAAAATGAAGAAAAAACCTTCATCCCTTCCTGCCCGGATTCCATGCTACCGCTTGCTGCGCATGAATAGCGGGAGGGCAGGAAAAGGCATGAATTCCCGTCACACGGCCCGCAAGTTGCCATGTCTGCCAAAGTGCCGGAAGGGACAGGGAAACCGCCTTTATTTCTTCCCCTGCCGGGTTTTTACGCGGAAAATGCGCATGGAGTTGCCGACGGCAAGCAGGCAAACGCCCACGTCCGCCATCACGGCAGCCCACATGCCGGCCAGCCCCAAAATGCCGAGAACCATGACCAATACCTTGATTCCCAGAATCATGACGATGTTCTGGACAATGATGCGCTCTGTTGCCATGGAAAGGCGGATGGCTTCCGGGACGGCCGCGGGATCACCTTTCATCAGCACCACGTCCGCCGCCTGAAGAGCGGCATCCGATCCCACGCCACCCATGGCAATGCCTATGTCCGCCCCGGCCAGGGACGGCGCGTCATTCATGCCGTCCCCCACAAAGGCTACCAGTCCGTTTACGCCTTTCAATTCCTGGATATGTTCCAGTTTCTCCGCCGGCATCAGGCCGCTGAATACTTCATCCAGTCCCAGCCTGTCCCCCACTTCCCTGCCGGCGGAGGAAGAATCCCCCGTCAGCATGACCAGCCTGTTTACGCCCAAATCCCTCAATTCCCTGACGGCCAGGGCCGCTCCGGGCTTCACCTGGTCGGACATGCGCAGACGCCCCAGCAGCACTCCGTCCATGGCCACGTAAATCGTTGCACCGCGTTCCTCCAGGTCATCGACCGCCACACCGGCATCCTTTAAAAATGCCTTCTTGCCCGCCAGAACGGACCTGCCCTCCACCCGGGCGGAAACGCCTCCGCCCATCACTTCCACCATATCCGCCACACGCTCCGGAAACAGGGCGCCTCCATACGCTTTCACAATGGAACGGCCCAAGGGATGGGAAGCGGCGCTTTCCGCGTGGGCCGCCCAGTACAGCAGGCTTTCCGGGGATACCCCGGCGCACGGCAGAACTTCATCCACGGCAAACGCGCCTTCCGTCAGCGTCCCCGTTTTGTCAAACACCACGGTCTTCACCTTGCGCAGCGCATCCAGATAGCTGCTGCCCTTCACCAGGATTCCGTTGCGCGCCGCCCGGCCTATCCCGGCAAAGAAACCCAGGGGGACGGACAGCACCAGGGCGCACGGGCAGGAAATCACCAGCAGCACCAGGGCGCGGAAAAGGCCGTCTCCCCAGCTTCCGCCAGTTACAAAGGGGTAACACAGAAACACCAGGACGGCAATGGCGATAACCAGCGGCGTATAAATGCGGGAGAACCTGCTCAGCCTTCCCTCCATGCGGGATTTATTGCCGGAAGCGGCTTCCACCAGTTCCTGCACCCGCGCCAGGGCGGAGTGTTTCCAGTCACGGTCCGTGCGCACATACAGTACGCCCTGGCCGTTGATGTATCCGGCCATGACGGCGGTTCCCTCCCCCGCCTCCACCGGCAGGGATTCCCCGGTCATGGCGGAAGTGTCCAGCACGGAACGGCCGCCCACGATCACTCCGTCCAGAGGGATGCGCTCCCCGGCCCTCACTTCAATCAGGGTGCCCGGCTTCACGTCAGACGGAGGAACGTCCCGGACGGCGCCGTCCTCCCTTACATGTACCGCATCCGGCCTCAATTTCATCAGTTCCCTTACGGAACGGCGGGAACTCCCTACGGCGCGTTCCTGGAGGTATTCCCCCACCCGGTAAAAAAGCATTACCCCCACCGCCTCGGAATAATCCCCCAGGAACATGGCTCCCAGGGAAGCGATGCTCATCAGGAAGTTTTCATCCATGGCGCGCCCGTGCCTCAGTCCGATAAAAGCCGTTTTCAAGACATCCCACCCGATCAGCAGATAGGCCCCCGCATAAGCCGCCAAACCGAACCAGGTATCGCCCCCCGCCACCAGAGCCGCGGCAAACAGGGCTATCCCCAGGACGGCGGGTACGGGCCTAATTGCCCCTTCCGTTCCGCAGGAACCTCCGGAGCAGCAACACCCGGTCCCGCAGGACATTTCTTCAAAAGCGTGTTCGTGGGAATGTTCCTTGCTCATGATCTGTTCCGCTTGTACGCCTGCTCCGCCACTATGGCAAGCCTCATGTTAGTTATATCTAACACAAGGCTTGGCAGTCTTATTTCCGCTTAAACCTTTCCAGAACGCCATGCCCCATGAATTCATCCATGGCCATGGCTCCGGCTCCCAGCAACCCGGCTTCCGAGCCAAACCGTGCAGGCAGGATCACCAGGTCCTCCATCAATAGCGGAAACATCTGCGCCCTGAGCTTGGCCATCAGAGGCTTCATCAGCAAGTCCCCGGCCTTGGCCACGCCACCGCCAATGATGAAGGCGTCCGGCACCAGCGTGTACATCAGGTTCATGATCAGGCAGGCCAGTATTTCCGCGGTATCCTCCCACAATTGCAGGGCCACGGGACACCCGGCGCGGGCGGCGACGTCGAGGTCCCGCGGGGTGCACTCGTCCACTGTTTTGTCAATGCCCGCCCCCGTGTACCGTCGGACGGCCTCCGCCGCCAGTTCATTGTTGCCGATGTATTCCTCAATGGCGCCGCGGTTGCCGAAGGGACCCGTCTTCCCCTGGTAATGGATGCTCGTCTGCCCGACCTCCGCCGCGGAAAACCGCCTGCCCCGCAGAATGCGGTCCTGCAACACGATCCCCCCTCCTATGCCCGTTCCCATGGTGAGGCACACCAGGCTGGACATGCCGCGGCCGGCCCCCAGCTTCCATTCCGCATAGGCCATGCAGTTGGCGTCGTTGTCCAGCACGACGGGAAGCCCCACCGCGCGTTCCATCATTTCCTTGACAGGGATCTCATGGTCCCACACCTTCACATTGGTAAGCTGGTAGAGCACCCCCTTGTAATAATCGCACCATCCCGGCATGCCCATCCCCATCACGCAGGCGGTTGGGAATTGCTCGCGCAGGACCAGTGCCGTCGCTACCATGGCGTCAATGATTGCCTGGGGACTTTCAAACATGGTTGTCGGAATGCGGTCGGCAGTTGCCAGAATGCGGTCGCCCGCCGTAACGCCCATCTTGATGCTGGTGCCGCCGAAGTCCACGGCCAGTGCGCAGGGTTCTGAAAAGCTCATGGTTCATACTTATGTCAGCAACCTTCGGGAATCAACGCAAAAACGCATTCGCAGCCATCCTATTCCGTCCTATGGACCACTTCTTGTATATAGTACAATAAATATCCCTTAAAAAGGACTTGCCAAACGGCCTTCGCACAGGCCATGATAAAGGCCGCAATGATGGAAATGCCCGGTTCGGACGAGTGGTTCATGCGCCAAGCGATGAAGGAAGCCAGAAAAGCCCTGGCCAGGGGGGAAGTGCCCATCGGGGCCGTCGTGGTCAGGGACGGCCATGTGATCGCCCGCGGCTGGAACCAGGTGGAAACGCTGAAGGACGCCACGGCGCATGCGGAAATGATCGCCCTGACGGCCGCCCAGGAAGCCCTTGGGGACTGGCGGCTGGAAGGCTGCACCCTGTACGTCACGAAGGAGCCGTGCCCCATGTGCGCGGGAGCCATCGTGCACTGCCGCCCGGACCGCGTGGTATTCGGCTGTCCGGACGCCAAGACGGGAGCCGCCGGAGGGTGGATCAACCTCCTGGACTCCAATCCCCCCCTCAACCACAGGTGCGAGGTGCAGTCCGGAGTGCTGGGGGAGGAATGCCTGTACCATCTGCAGCAATTTTTCCGGGAGGCCCGCCTGCTGGCCAGGGAGAAAAGGAAACAGGCCGGAGAACTTCCCCCCTCCCCGCAGGAGGATGGCGGGAAAGCCCCCGAATAAACCACTTTGCATTTGCCAAAAAGGCCGACTCACGGCAAGCTAACGGCTCTATGGAACCCCGGTACGACAACGAAACTACGGGCGACACGGAACGCAAGCCCTCCTGGATCAAGGTACGCCTTCCCAACGGCAGGGAATTCTGGGACGTCAAGCAGCTCGTGGAAGGCAAAAACCTGTTTACCGTCTGCGAGGAAGCCCATTGCCCCAACCGTTACGAATGCTGGAACCAGGGCACGGCCACGTTCATGATCGCCGGGGAGCGCTGCACGCGCGCCTGCGCCTACTGCGCCGTCAAGACGGCCAAACCTTTCCCCCTTGATCCGGAAGAACCCCGCCACGTGGCGGACGCCGTCGTGCATATGAAGCTGCGCCACGCCGTCATCACCATGGTGACCCGGGACGACCTGCCGGACGGTGCGGCCGCCCATTTCGCCCAGGTCATCCGCGCTGTCAGAAAGGCCAGCCCGTCCACCATCATTGAAGTTCTGGCGTCAGACCTGAATGAAAAGACATCCTCCATCCAGACACTGATGGCTGCGCGTCCGCATATCTTCGGCCACAATCTGGAAACGGTGGAACGCCTCACCCCCATTGTGCGTTTCCGCGCCCAGTACCGCCGCTCCCTGCGCGTACTGAAGATGGCCCTGGACTGTGTAAACGGAAAAGTAGCGACCAAGAGCGGCATCATGCTGGGTCTGGGAGAAACGGAGGACGAAGTGTTCCAGTCCATGGATGATCTGCTGGAGCACGGCGTTACGGTACTGACCCTGGGCCAGTACCTGCGGCCCACACGCAATCACCTGCCGGTGGTCAGGTACATCCATCCGGACGACTTCGCACGGTATGAAGAAATAGCCCGTGCCAAAGGATTCAGGCATGTGGCGTCCGGTCCGCTTGTCCGCAGTTCCTACCACGCCGCCAATTTCAAGCCGGAGGCGGACGTCCTGGAAGCCATCAACGAAGATTTGAGAAAGGCGGGAGAACTTTAGAATAAATCTTGATTTCCCTCATCCACCCTTTACCATACAACCAATTCCTGCAACCGCGAATCTTATGAGCAAAACACGTTCCTTCCTCCAGGCCGGAGCCATTCTGGGCGGCACCGTCATCGTGACGGCCGCCGTCGCACCGCTGTTCCTGCCCAATCAGAACACGAAAGATTTGACGTCCGCCGAGGCGGCGGAAATTACCGCACATACCATGGATACCAAGTGTGCGGACTGTCACAAGCCCGGGACCGAGGTTCCTGGACTGGTGAATACCCTTTCCGGCGGCCTTCTCGCCCGCCACATGAGGGACGGCCAACGCAGCTACAACATGGAGGAACCGCCCTCCGCCGTCACCCTCTCCAAACTGGAGCATGTGCTCCAGACCGGCTCCATGCCCCCCACCTCCTACACCATGGTTCACTGGGGCAGCACGCTCACCCCCCTGGAAAAAGCGGCCATGCAGAAATGGATCAGGGACGAGCGCCTGAAGATCTTCGGCGACATGGTGGGCGCGGAATACGCCATTTCCCCCATCGCGCCCATTCCGGACAAGTTGCCCGCGGACCCGGCCAAGGTGGAACTGGGCTACAAGCTGTTTCATGACGTGCGGCTCTCCACGGACAACACCGTTTCCTGCGCGACCTGCCATTCCCTGGAAAAGGGCGGCACGGATAACCTGGCCACTTCCACAGGCGTACGCGGCCAGAAGGGCGGCATCAACGCTCCCACAGTCTTTAACGCCGCCTTCCACACCAAGCAGTTCTGGGACGGCCGCGCCGCCAACCTCCAGGAACAGGCAGGCGGCCCTCCCCTGAATCCCGTGGAAATGGGATACGAACATCCGGACGACTGGAACAAGATCGCCGCCAAGCTAAATGCGGACACCGCCTTTGCTGCGGAGTTCAAGAAGGTTTACCCCCAGGGCTTCACTGGGGAAACCATCACCAACGCCATTGCAGAGTATGAAAAAACTCTCATTACGCCGAACAGCCCGTTCGACCGTTATTTGAAGGGTGATGAAAACGCTATCAGCGAGAACGCCAAGAAGGGCTACCGCCTGTTCCTCAAGCTCGGCTGCCAGACGTGTCATACCGGCCCCGCCATGGGCGGCCAGTCCTTTGAATACGCCGATCTCAAGGGTGACTTCTTCAGCGGACGCGCCAAGACCAACGACGACAACGGCCTGATGAACTTTACCAAGAAGGAAACGGATAAGCACAGATTCCGCGTTCCCACCCTCCGCAACGTGGAGCTCACCTGGCCCTACATGCACGATGCTTCCGCGCAGACGCTGGAAGAAGCCATCACCAAAATGTACCACTACCAGCTTGGCTACGACAAACTGGACAAAAACGAAGTGCGGCTACTGGTAGCCTTTCTGAAAACCCTGACGGGCGAATACCAGGGCAAGCCCGTACAGGGTGAGGTCTGTCCTGCTCCATAAGGCTCCCTTTCTCCTTTTCAGCCGCGCCATGAACATTCATGGCGCGGCTTTTTTGTTTTCCCGCTCCGCGGAAAAGAGACACGAGAGTCGGCCGCCGGGGTTTCCCATCCAAAAAGGGAAAGGTTCTTAATTCTCCCTTTAATCAGATGTCGTCAAACTTAGAAGAAGCTAATCCATAAAATTCTAATAATGAACCAATAAAAAAATCTACAGTAAAACAGGCGCATAATATTATTGACTTATTGTTTGATAAGACTAACTTTCTCTTCGGATTTGATTCAATACCATATCATGCCACTCTCCATGCTCAATATCGGCGATATTCGCCACGTCAACAAGATTCACGGCAAGGACGACACCAGGCACTTTCTGGAAAGCCTGGGGTTCGTAGCCGGTACTACGGTCTCCGTCGTCTCCGAATGCGACGGGAACCTGATCGTCAACATCAAGGAATCCAGGATAGCGCTCAGCAAGTTGCTTGCCAGCAAGATTTTCGTCTCCTGAATTCACATTCATTCACCACACATCATCTATGACAACGCAACGTACATTACGGGATGCAGCCATCGGGGATACGGTCACCGTCAGCAAGCTGTCAGGGGCAGGCCCCATCAAAAGACGCATCATGGATATGGGAGTAACCAAAGGCACGCAACTCTTTATCCGCAAAGTGGCGCCTCTGGGAGACCCCATTGAAGTCACCGTCCGAGGCTACGAACTTTCCATCCGCAAATCGGAAGCCGAAAACATCCACATCAGCTAATACCCTTCTTCCGCCGCACGTTTCCTGACCTGACAGCAAGACGTCGGATATTCCCATCTCAAGATACAAGGAAACATCCATGACCAACATAACTATCGCTCTTGCCGGCAACCCCAATTGCGGCAAAACCACGCTTTTCAACGCGCTGACAGGCGCAAGCCAATACGTGGGCAATTGGCCCGGGGTGACGGTCGAACGCAAAGCCGGAAAACTCAATGAATACCCGGAAATTGAAGTTCAGGACCTTCCAGGCATTTATTCCCTTTCCCCATACACTCTGGAAGAAGTCATCAGCCGCGACTACCTGGTTCAGGACGGACCGTCCGTCATCATCGACCTGGTGGACGCAACAAACCTGGAACGCAACCTTTACCTGACTACCCAGCTACAGGAACTGGGACGCCCCATCATCGTCGCCCTCAACATGGCGGATCTGATGGCCAGGCGGGGCATCACCATTGACAAAACCAAGCTGGCCAAAGCGCTTCACTGCCCAGTGGTGGAGATCAGCGCCCTCAAAGGGACCGGACTTAAGGAACTGGTGGAGCTGGCCGTCAAAACAGCCGGGAATCCGGAGGCAAAACCAGCGTCCCGCGTTCATTTTGACGATACTGTGGAAAAAGCCCTTTCCCGGATTGCGGAGTACCTTTCCTGCGATCCGGACTTGAAACGCTGGTACGCCATCAAGCTTTTTGAGCGGGACCCGAAGGTCGTGGAACATCTCCATCTGGACGGGCAGACTTCCCAGGCCATTGAACAAATCATCCTTTCCGTGGAAGAAGAAATGGATGACGACAGCGAAAGCATCATCACCAGTGAGCGGTATGCCGCCATCGCCGGCATTGTCAAGGAAAGCCAGACCAAGAAGCACATGGGGCTTTCCATCAGCGACAAGATAGACAGAATCGTCACCCACCGCATTCTGGCCCTTCCCATTTTCTTCCTGGTTATGTGGGCCGTGTATTACCTTTCCATCAACACGGTGGGCGACTGGGGCACGGGCTGGGCCAACGACACTTTCTTCGGGGAAATCGTCGGTCCCTGGATGGACGGCTTCATCGGTACAGCTCCGGCGGGAATTGGCCTGGTGGCCTTCATCGCCGTCATTCTCTCCATGATCGTGCTGTTCCCGCTTCTCCTGCGCCGCCTGCACGACCTGAATCTCAAGGGGGCATGGATGTATCTGACCATCGTTCCCTTCATTCTGGCGTTCATCGTCATGCCCAACTTTGAGGAGGAAGAGGCTTCCGAAGGAAACACCGTACCCATGGAGGCTCCGGCTGCCATTTCCGCCAATGTCCAGGGCACGACGGCGGAAGAAGGGAAAGCCGCCAGCGCTGCCACTGTCGTTGCCGCAGCCGGCACTCCCGCCGGAGAAGCGGCGGAACCGGAGGAAGCAGAAGAAAAAAGTGATGAAGGAGCCGTCATCGGAACTCTTTCATCCGTCATGGAATTTTACGACTCCTGCGTGGAAGGCCTGACCTCCGCTTTGGGCGGCGTTCTCCTGTTCCTCTACAAGCCCCTGATGTGGGTGCTGGCGTCGGCCAATGCCGCCCTCCTGGCTCTCTGCCTGTTCAAGCCCGGCACCAGGAACAAAAATGAATTCGGCCCCGTTCCGGACAAATCCCCCTTCTCCCGCAAAAATCTGACCCATATTTTCTCTCTCAAAGGGCGCACGGGCGTTGCAACCTTCTGGGTGCAGTACATCGTCCTTTCCCTAGTCTGCTTCGGCATAGCGATGCTCGGAACGCTCGCGCTGAACTGCGACCACAAGCTGGTGGACTTCGTCCAGAACGCCATTGTCAACGGCGTGGGCGCCGTGCTTGGCTTCCTGCCTCAAATGGCGGTGCTTTTCCTCTGCATGGCCATTCTTGAAGACTGCGGGTACATGGCGCGCGTGGCGTTCGTCATGGACCGGATTTTCCGCAAATTCGGCCTTTCCGGGAAGTCATTTATCCCCATGCTCGTTTCCATGGGCTGCGGCGTGCCCGGCATCATGGCAACCCGCACGATTGAAAACGAGAAGGACCGCCGCATGACGATCATCCTGACAACCAACATGCCCTGCGGAGCCAAAATCCCGATCATTGCCGTTCTGGCCTTCGCCTTCTTCCCGGAAGACACGGGCCTTGTCACTACCAGCGCTTACTTCATCGGCCTGGCTTCCATCATCGTCTCCGGCATTATCCTGAAAAAGAGTTCCCTCTTTGCCGGAGATCCCGCTCCCTTCGTGATGGAACTCCCCGCCTATCACACGCCGACGGTTTCCAATGTCAGCCTCCGGGCGATCGAACGATGCAAGGCGTTCGTTCAAAAGGCCGGTACGGTCATCTTTTTTGCCTGCGCCCTCATCTGGTTCCTTCAGAGCCATGACTGGAGCATGAACTATCTGGATGAAAACCATGCCGAAGCCGTTGCCCCCACGGAGGAAGACTCTGCCTCCCTACCCATTGAAAAGAGCATGCTGGCGGACATCGGCAGTGCGGTCTCCCCCGTGTTTGCCCCCCTCGGGTGGGCGCAAGTGGGAAATGAGGCGCGCGACTGGAAGCCCACGGTAGCCACGATTACGGGGCTGATCGCCAAGGAAAACGTGGTAGCCACCATGAGCATGCTTTACAGCACGGGCTCTGAAGAAGAGGAGGAGGAAGCCCCCGCAGAGCCGGAATTCAGCCTCTTTACACAGGGCAATGCCCTTAGCGCCCTGACAATAACCGCCCTGGACGCATGGAACTCCCACCGTCCCCGGGAGGAAGCTCCGGCATCTGCCGCCGATGAACCGTCCGGCAGCGAACAAATTTCCGCTGCTGCTGAAGAAGAAGCGCTTGACGAAGAAGCACAGGAAGAAAAAGCCACCGCCGGCGTGCTCCGTGCCGCCAATGCACTGGGCGGCGACTCCGTCGTGGCATTCTCTTTCCTGCTCTTCAATCTGCTGTGCGCCCCATGCTTTGCGGCCATGGGCGCCATGCGCCGGGAAATGAACAGCGCCAAATGGACATGGTTCGCCATTCTCTGGCTCTGCGGCTGGGCCTATTACGTGGCCTTCCTGGTGTACCAGCTGGGCATCCTTGTCCGGGACGGCACGTTCGGCGCGGGACAGGTCGTCGCGCTGATCGGCCTGGCGGGAGGCATCTACCTGATCTTCCGCAAGGCCGCTCCCAAGAAATCAACCCATTAATTCCTATTCATCATGGCTACATATATCATTGGAACCCTGATTTTCCTGGCATTCTGCTACGCCATTTACCGCACTTTTTTCTCCAAGGGGAAATCCTGTTGCGGCAACTGCTCCGGCTGTTGCCAGCCAGGCCCCCCCTCCTCTGAAGGGGAAACCGGCAACAAGCATTCCTGCCATTGCGGCGGTCATCACAACCACCATTAACAGTCTATGAAATCAGGCGCATCCATAGGGATGTGCTTCTCCCGAAAGCCTCCGGAATACCTTCCGGGGGCTTTTGGATTCAAGGCAGGCCCCCGGTGCCAATTCTCCCGGAAGGATGAACAACATTCCACTGCGGAACAATCCGCAGACAAGCGCCTCAGCCCGTTTCCGGCACTCTCACATCCAGCCGTGCTCGTAGGCCATCACAGCCACAACCACCATCGCAATGAACAGAAACACGAACCACATGATATTGTGGCGATGACGGTATTCCACTGCAACCAAGGGTTCCCATTCCTTTTCCACAAAGGAGAAATCGTCCCCGTTCGCGAAACGGTCGTACAGCGCTTCCAGCTCTTTTCCCGTAACCCCCTCCGGAGCGGCGAATACGGGCGGACAGCAGCTGTCCGTCTTGAACACGATTTCACAGTGGTAAATACCTTCCATTTCCTTGTAAGACTGGAGGCAGGCTCCATCACGGGCGCACACCACATGGCCTGTCGTCCCTTCCTGAAGGCGGCGCAGAGCGGTATCACGGTCGGTCACTTCGTTATTTGAAATTTCCCATTGCACCTTACTCATTCTGTCAGTTTAGAACGCTTTCCGTGCAAGTCAACATGGTTTTGAACGGACCGGGATGCCGGAAACGTCATTAATTGTCATAAATCCGGTCTTACGCAACGTGCTGATCAGAATGTTCTTCCTCGTGTTTAATTCATCTAACTTGTTGTTAGTCAAGTCAAAGAACTTTCAACATCCCTGTTCTGGTGCTAATCTAACCATCAGCGGTCATAACCAGCCGCGAATAATACGATGATGAACAAGTACACATTAATCATAACGGGAGCCGGCTGCCTGCTGGCAGCCGCCTGCCAGGCTGCTGCCGTCCGTACGGAACCCGTACGGAGCATATCGGCCACAGCCTCCGCACAAGCCAGGCCCTCCGCTGCCCCGGCCGACCAGCAGGGCAAGAAGATTCAGGAGCACAGACGTTTCAAGCGTCTTTCGCTTCCTTTGAGATAATATGACAAATAAGCAACGCCGCACCCCCTACCTGATCGAGAATGCGACGTTGCCAGGTCATGCAGACCTCTTCAGTGCCGATGCATGCAGGAATCCGCATTCCACATGCAGGACGGCAAGGAAGATGGAAACGTTATCGTGGTTTCACAGGCGTGCGGACATGGCAGCCTAGAAGGTAATTACACACTGAACGGAAAATATATTGGCGGAATTGACGTCATCCCGCCCGGAGGGATTCTTCACGTACTGGTAGGAGGGCTGGATCAGGCAGTACGGTGTGATGGAAAAGCTGTAAGTGCATTCCAGAATCATTTCCCGGTCGTGCCCTGGACGCGTTTCCGCAAGCGTATCGGAATCCGGCTTGCTTACGGAAAAACCGATTCCGAAGAAGTTGCCGTCCGCCTCTTTCATGCCGGTCATGACTTCAAGAGGCTTCTTGAACACTACCCCGGCGGAAGCCTGGGCTTCCGCCCCGCAGATGTTGCCTGATTCCGCACTGCTCCACCCGGCTCGGGCAAACAGGGCGAACGGGCTGCTGCCCAGGTCCTGTTCCAGGTTGAACGCCACGCCACCGTGATTCTTGCCATTCGCGTGGAACATGAAGGGCTGCAAACGATAAGTGCCGGTGCCGATGCCGAAGGCCTTTTCATGCGTCCAGCCGATTTCACCAAGCAGGTTGAAGGATTTCCCCGTCGTGTTGTGGAAGGGGTTACGCCGCGGCTCATTGTCCATCATGTTGCCGCCTATCTGGACAAACCAGTTGTCATTGAACTGGTACTGGCCCACAAAACCGAAGTTGGAGTCGCCCAGCGGAAGCACCTGGTTGTTGACGAAGGGAGCCCCGCCGAACTGGCCAAACGTGGTATTGGCATATGTATTGGCGTCAAAGTAGTTGGTCTGGTTGATCATGCCGCCCATGATGACGAGCTGGCCGTCCAGAAAACCCTGGGAAATGAGCAATTCCGGAAGATAGAAATACCCGTCTTCAAAAACGTCGCAATTGGCGGGGCCGCTCGCTCCCCAGGAATCGTCCAGGGTGGTGCGGTGGGTATGCCTGTTGAGAGCCACGGAACCGGAAAGCTCGCTCTTGATCCAGGTGCCCTGGTGGCGGCCGGACTTGAACAATTGCAGCCCGGCCTGGGCGTGCAGCTTGTACCAGCTCTGGCTGGAACCGGAAGTCTCGTCATTCGGCGCGGCGTGATGGCCTCTGGTATACAGAAACGCCTGTTCCAGCAGAAACTGGAACCTGGCTTTCTCATAAGCTCCCTTGTGCAGATCCGTGAGGGCGCGGGTAAGCGCATCGTTCGGAATGGGCGTGCTTTCGTCGCCGTACTCATCCCCGAACAGATCGATGTCGTCCAGAATGGCCCCTTTGCCTTCAGCCTCCTCCACAGCCGGAGCAGCGGCGGGAGTGGCTACGGATGCCGTACCGGCCATGCACAAGCCGGAGCAGGCAAACAGGGCGGGTATCATGTAGCTTTTCTTCATAGTAATGCTGTATTTTGAGTCTTCCTCGTCATTGGCGGATGTTCAACCCTGCGCGGAACCGGATGAACCTTCCTGTTCCCGGCCTGCGGAGGACTGTGTTTCCACGACTTTGCCGCATGCGCCCATGCAGGATACACAATCCCCGCAGAGCAGGCGGTACCTGGGACGCCGGACCAGAAGGCCGGCAAGCTTCCAGTACCGGCAGGCCCGGTGAAAGAAACGGTGATATCCTGTATGGGTCAAGTTCATGCAACGGACGGAAGTTAGTTTGATCTAACTTTTAAGTCAACTCTTTTTCTCAAAATACTCTTTCCCGGAACGGATAAAATTCTGCGCAAGTAACTACAAAATATGTTAACTATAAATTGATTGAAGATTTCCTGGAGGGAAATTTCTCTTCTTCAAAAAAATTAGCCTCAACTAATAAAATTGAATTCACGGCAAGCTTATACGGCGGAATTCCCGCTTCCTCTCCCTCTCCGGCAATCAAATAGCATCAATTGCAAATCATGATGGACAATGCTATCAGCAAAAAAACTGGTTCTTTACTGGCAAGTTCCGCCCTATTCCCCCTTGGAGTGCACATCGATATGTATAGCACGGAAGCTGCCTCTCTGCCAGGCAAGACGTTTGTCGACCGGAGGAAAGATGAACGTCACATGCAAAGCAAATTTTTTGCATATGGACCACTACAGAGCAAAAAACCATATCGTCAATCTTTCAGTTCACACAACGGCTTAACGATACAGAGAACCCCGACAGAATAGAATTTTATGTCTTGAATGACTTACCATGTTTTAATTGTTTTTGTAAATCCGGTGAAGACAAACTCCTGAGTCAGCAACTATTCTTTCTCCATGGCATAAACTTTTCCGGGAATATGACAGGAGGCAGGAAAAAATGACCTTCTATCAGAAATCTTTTCTAACAAATAGCTCATAGTTTTGTCCAGAGGAGAAATATCTTGATCATAAAAACTATATACTTCTTTTTATATGAAAAATTCACCATGATTTTATAAGCAAACAAAAAATTTCAAATAAACTTTATTGACACTGGATCTGAATAATACTACCGGGGAAATGATCATGGAGGACAGCCCTCCTCTCATTTCATCATCAATTCCAACACCTTAATACCTTATGAACACTCCAGCTGCTACTCCTGGCAGCAAGTCTTCTTTCGTTCCTGTTTACCGCAGATGGTACTTTGGCTCTACGGCACCTGCTCGCTCTTCCTGGGGGTGGACGACTGGGGAAGCCTGGAGGTGAAGGACTCCGGCGGCAAGGTGGTGGCGCAGGTGGACTTGAAGGAAAACTCGCAGGAAGCGGGAGACCAGGGCGGCCATAAATACCACACGGGTACCGGCGGGGCGCAGCTGCCCTCCGGCTCCTGCAGCAGGGAAGTCAACCAGACTAACATCGACTACAAGCCCTCAAGCGCCAATGTCTCCATCTGCAACTACAGCATCGACGTGGTTCCGACGGAGCCGGGAGGCAAGAAAGAGCCCGAACCGTGTTCCTGTGAAGGAGACACGTGTGATAACAGCGGTGGAACGCCGCCTTCCCCGTCGCTGGCCCGCTCGGGCTCTGCGGCGGCGGGTGTGAAAAGCGGCACGGTGGTGGAATGCGGCTACGACGATCAGGGACGCCTCTACATGAAGAAAGTAACCGTCAACGGAACGGTCGCCAGCCATGAACGCTACCTGTACCGCGGCTACCTGCAACTAGCGGCTCTGGACATGCTGGACAGCCGGAACGTGATTCGCACGTTGCTGTGGGATCCCCTGGAACCGGTGGCCACCCGCCCGTTGGCCCTGGTGCAGAATAATGCCCTCTACTGCTATGGAACGGACTTTAACAAGAACGTGACGGAGGTGTTCAACGCGCAGGGAACGGTCGTGGCAGCTTACGACGACTCTCCCTAGGGGATAGTTGACAGCACAGGCAACCTCCTCCAGCCGGTGCAGTGGAGCAGTGAGATGAACGATAAGGAGTTGGAGCTGGCTATTATAACTATCGCTATTACAATCCCGCAGACGGCAGGTGGATCAATAGAGATCCATCGCTGAAGAAGGGGGGGATGGAATCTTTATGGGGCCGTCAATAATGGAATGGTATTATATATTGGTTATCTAGGAAAAGAAACTAACGAATTTGGCTAAGCAATGACTATCCCTGCAGGTTTCATGTCCATTCTTATTATTATTGAGGGAAGTATATTAATAGAAAAATTGTGTGCATTGAAGCAAAATTCCGAACGGATGTTGATACAGGTGCAGGTGCGGGATTTAAAATTAAACAAAAATGGCTGCCTGTCTGCCTGACATTGAATATTTTTTACGAGCTATGGTTGCCGGATTAAGTAGTGAAAAAACACTTAAAATCGACAATTGTAATGGCAATACTTCACCATTCTATCGGGAAGAATTTTTAGGGTTGTCTCATAGAATTGATGCTGGCATTACATTATCATCTTATATAAAATCATCTTATTCTATTGATCTTAAGAAAAGTTCAAAGTTAACTTTGAATGCAGAACCAATTCTTTAACTTTAGATGCATACGGTTATGTTAAGATTATAGCTACTTTGAAAATTCCGTTTGTTATAGATCAAACTGAAGAAATTACTAACAAATTTTTAAATTAAAATATAAAATTATGCTCCAAATAATGAATTCAATATTAAAATTAATCGAAATTATCTACTTTAATCTTGTCCCGCTTCAGTTGTTTGATTTGTCTTCATCTGGTCATTGAATAAGGGAGCATTATAAGCGTTTCACATTCCAATCTCATCATCTGATGAAGGATCATTGACATAACCAGACTATTCTATATAGTTCCGGAATTAATTAATAATATTTTCTTGTATTTTTAGAAATTAATCATCTGTATTATGAATTATCCCGAATCTCCTTTAACTGTATATGAATATCTCGAATCATGGTGTGGATGTATTTTCGTAATCTTATTCTTAAGAATCCTTGTTTGGATCAAAAAAAATACTCTTAATTTTTCATTTAATAAATTCCTTTTTCCAATTATCAAAATTACAATTTATTTATTTCTGATCTCAGGAATAATTGGAGTTTTATCAACAATTTATCATGGCATAAATATATTATGGAAAAATTTTTCGAATGGACTTTTAATATCATATATAGCATTGATTTTTGCTTATCTTATTATAGCCGTTGAGTGTTTTAGAATAATAAATATATTGAAGAAAATAGAAAAAAGAAGAATTTGATTTCATATTGAAATAATAATGAGATGAAAATATAAACGGAATTATGCAGAATAATCTTGTGGGAATACTGCATGATTGCTGAATATTGAAATTCAGTCATCAATCCGCAGGAAAGGCAGATAGGGTGAGAGAAGACCAACGTAAATAGTTCCTATTTGGATAAACACTCCTCTCAGTACTTCCGGACATGGTCCGTGAGCAACTGGAATCTGGAAATTTCCTCCAGAGACATGATGTGTTCAATGCCGCAGGCCACTTCATCCGCACGCGGTTCTTCCATATGCAACACCGTCATCAGAAATTCCTTGATTATGGTATGGCAGGAGATCACGCGGTCGGCTTCATGGCGGCCGGATTTGGTCAAAACAATGGGAGAATACTGTGTATATTCCACCAGTCCACGTTCCTTCAACTGCTTCATGGCCAGAGAGACGGACGGCTTTTTCACGTTCAGGGCCTCCGCAATCTCCCCAACGGTGGCGCATCCTTTTTCCAGTTCAATGTTGCGCACGGCTTCAATATAGTCTTCCAAGCTGTTGCTCAATTCGGGAAATCCATTTTTTTTATTCATCATCACAGAACTATTAGATTCAACTAACACAACAATATATTAAGTGTCAATGAAGTCAATTACTTCCTGAATAAATATTAGTAATGGCAAACTTTTTTCTTGCGAGCGTTGTTAGCTTGAACTAACTTTTGTCCATGGTCAGCCCAATTCCGGAAAAGAACCAGAGGCGGAAAGATTCCGACGGATTTTTCAACAGGACCGGCGGTTTCTTCTCCCGGCTTTTTTCCTCTTCCCACCCCCGCTGCTGCCGGGAATGCACGTTGAAGTGCAGCGGAAAGGCCTGCACGTCCCGGAAGGAAACATGGGAACGGCCAGCTCCTTTGGGGAACGCGTCCAAAAACTGTATGGACTAGTCATCCGGTGCTCTAACACATTATCGCCAAACCCGGACGCGTTCCCCGCCCCCTTTTTCCCTTCCACAAGAAGCAAATTCTCAGCGGACAGCCCTTGCCGGGCCTTCATACCCCGCAGGCGTATAGCTGCGGACAGTCACCGCTCCTTCCGCTGTCAGATCAGCCGCGTAGCACGCGGCGTGATGGAAACAGGCCCCCAGGTTGACATACCGGCGCCCTCCCCGTCCGCCGCTCACCAGGCGGCGGTGCAAATGGCCAAAGAAGACTGTCTCCGCCTCAGGGAAGAAACGATCCGCAAACCGACGCATGCGGGGCATCATCGTCAACCATGCCAGAAGAATCTGCACAGGGCGCTCCGGCGGCCATGCAGAATGTGCCAGAAAGCGCACCAGCCTGTTCCTGTAAACCCGGGAACGCGTGTAAATGGGCGGAACCAGAACGCTCATGGCGCGGGCCAGCTCCAGACGGCGGCACAGATCCGCATCCGCGTCCGGAAAAGCGGCAATCAACTCGCGGGAAATATGCTTGTTTTTCAGGTATTCCCACCCCCATGGCGCCACTTCCTTGAACAGGGCATGGCCGTGGAGTGCATAAAAACGGCCGCCCTGCAATTTCAGCAGGCTGAATTCCTCATCTGGGTCATGATTGCCCGCCAGCAGGATGGGCTGCACTCCGGCTTGGGTGCACATGCACAGAAAACGGGCGCGTTTTTCCAGTCCTTCCGCCTGATAGGGGCTCTCGCGTGTTTCGCTCAAGTCCCCGCATACGACCAGATGGGTACACCCTTCCAGCAGGAATTTCAATTCTTCAGGTTCCCTGACCAGGGCCTTGGCATGGCCGAAGTGAATGTCGGAAACAAACCGTACGCGTTCTCCCGGAGAAAGGGAAAGTTCCTTGATCATGAGCTTAAAATGGAGAAATAAGACGAATCAGGAAAGGAACCGCTGGCGCAGGATTTCATACAGGCACACGCCCGTAGCCACGGATACGTTCAGGCAGGGCACGGAACCTTTCATGGGAATCCGCAGGAGAAAGTCGCAATTCTCTTCCGTCAGCCGTCTCATGCCTTCCCCTTCCGCGCCCATCACCAGGGCGGCGGGGCCGGTGAAATCCGTTCCGTACAAATCCCGGTCTCCCTTGTCCGACGTGCCGAATATCCAGATGCCGCGGCTCTGGAGCTGCTTCATGGTCCGCGCCAGGTTGGTGACCTGGATGAAGGGGACCTTTTCCGCCGCCCCCACGGAGATGCGCAGAACGGTTTCCGTGATGCCCACGGACTTGTCCCTGGGGGCAATCACCGCGTCCACTCCCGCTCCGTCGGCCGTTCTCAGGATGGCGCCCAGGTTGTGCGGGTCCTGCACGCAGTCAAGGATCAGCAGAAGGGGGGTGGACGCGCCGTCAAGGATTTCATCCAATGCATCCTCGCCCAGCGCCCTGACGGCGATTTTTGCCGGAGCGCTGCGGACATGCTTGTTCCGGCGCGCTTCCTGTTCATTCCCTTGGGGTCTCATGCGCATGAATTAGCGTGTTTCCTGCCTTTTTTCCAGACAAATATGCCCCCTGCCCCCATCATTGGGCGTGACTTGCCGCCCCCCCGTATGTTACAGTTCCGTACCATTCAAAATGAAGACGAGCGACTTTTTAGTCATTGGGGCAGGTGTTGCCGGATTAAGTTTCGCCTTGAGAGCTGCGGAACACGGCAGGGTTGCGGTCATAACCAAGGGAAAATTTCTGGATTGCAGTTCCGCGAAGGCGCAGGGCGGGATAGCCGCCGTGTGGGACCATGACGACTCTTTCGAGGACCATGTCGCGGACACGCTGGACGCCGGAGCCGGACTGTGCAATGAACAAGTCGTCCGCACGATCGTGGAGGAAGGCCCCGGAGCCATCCGGGAACTGCTGGAATGGGGAGTCAACTTCGACCAGGCGACGCAGGGGAAGGATTACGAGCTGGCCCGCGAGGGAGGCCACACGAAACGGCGCATCCTGCATGCCAAGGACGCCACCGGCCTGGAAATAACCTCCAAGCTGCTGGAAGCGGCCAAGCTGCATCCCAATATCGAACTGATGGAAGACCGGTTCGCCATCGACCTGATCACGACGACCAAGCTGGGACTGGTCACGGAAGACAGGGTCCTGGGCGCCTATGTGCTGGACCGCAATTCCGGGGAAGTGGAGATTTTCCGTTCGGATCGCGTTCTGCTGGCCACGGGCGGCTGCGGCCGCGTGTACCTGTACACCACCAACAACGATTCCGCCACGGGCGACGGCGTAGCCATGGCGTGGCGCGCGGGGGCCACGATTGCCAACATGGAGTTCGTCCAGTTCCATCCCACCTGCTTTTTCAACACGCGGGCGGAAGGCGCGGAAGCCCGGTCCTTCCTCATTTCCGAGGCTGTCCGCGGCGAAGGCGGCGTACTGACCGGTGCGGACGGCAGGGAATTCATGCACAAGTATGATCCCCGTAAATCCCTGGCCCCGCGGGACATCACCGCCCGGGCCGTGGACTCCGAGATGAAAAGGACGGGCAGCATGTGCGTTTACCTGGACATTTCCCACAAGCCGGACGGTTTTGTCCAGGAACGCTTCCCCCTGATTTACGAAACCTGCAACCGTTACGGAATCAACCCCGCCAAAGAACCCATTCCGGTGGTTCCCGCCGCCCATTTCCAATGCGGCGGAGTGCTGACGGACGTCAACGGCCAAACCACGCTGGACGGCCTTTACGCCGCTGGGGAAACCGGATGCACCGGGCTGCACGGAGCCAACAGGCTGGCCTCCAATTCCCTGCTGGAATGCGTGGTGGTGGCCAAGCGCGCCCTGAACGCCATGCTGGCCCAGCAGCCCCTGCGGAAAGACGCCCCCACCGACTACAGCATTCCCGCGTGGCACCACGGAGATACGGCCCTGCCGGATGAACTTTCCGTCATTTACCACAATTGGGATGAAATCCGCCGCCTGATGTGGGATTATGTCTCCATCGTACGGACCAACAAGAGGCTGGACCGCGCCGCAACGCGCCTGCGCATGCTGCACCGGGAGGTGAAGGATTTCTACTGGGGGTACCGCATTACGCCGGATATTCTGGAACTGCGCAACCTGGTAGCCGTGGCCTCCCTGATCGTGGATTGCGCCATGCGCCGCAACGAAAGCCGCGGCCTGAATTTCAATACGGATTATCCCGGCAAGCTGGATCACCGTTTCGTCACTCAACTGCACCGATGGTAAATCACAGGCAGCGTCAACAGGCATCATGGAAGGGTTCCTGCTGGAACCCCTCTCTTGCCGCATGCCTGCTGCCGCTGCTCGTCGCCGTACTGGCGGGGAATGCCCGTGCCGACATCCAGTCCGGACGGACTGCCGCCCGCGCCCTGTCCAGCACGGAACGGCCCAAAGGCCCCGTCGTCATCACCCCAACGCGCCGGGACCCGCTGCCCGGCGTCGTCGTCAAATCTCCTACGGCGTCCGGAGCGGGCAAGCGCCCGGCGCCCCAGCCGCGCATTCTCCCCCGGACGGCTCCGCAAAGCCCCGGAACCTATCCGTGGCGGCTCAACATCACCGCCACCGTGTTCTGGGTGGGAGAAGACGCCACGGAGCGCAATCCGGTAGCCAACCACAAAAGTTCCTGGGATTCCGCGTGGAAGGAAAGCTTCGGCGGATTCGATAATCCGGACCCCTTGCACCGCACGATGGATTTCCGACCCAAGACTTTTATTCCCAGGCAGAATCCCTTTTATGTGGCTCTTCCCTACAACGACGTCTGCAAGGGGGAACACAAGCCGGAAGCCTCCCGCGTCATTCCCTGGTTCCACCGGGAATTCTCCGGAAAAGGACAATCCGTTTGCAAGGGAAGGTGGGTGCAAATCATTTACAACAAGCGGAGCTGCTTTGCCCAATGGGAGGACTGCGGCCCGTTCACCACGGAGGACTGGCCCTATGTTTTTGGCGACAAGCCCCCCGTCAACACCCACAACAAGGGGGCCGGCATCGACATTTCCCCTGCCGTTCGCGATTATCTGGGCATTCCCGGTGGAACGGCCATCGTCCACTGGCGCTTTGTGGAATTCTACCGCATTCCCCGCGGCCCCTGGTCCAAGTGGGGAGACAACAACCCCTTTGTCAATCCCAGTCTGGGGCCAGGCAAGAGAGCACTCCAGACCCGGGAAGACCGCCTGCGCCAGCAGCAGGAAGCCATTCAGCGGGAACTGTTGAAGGATCCACAGAAACTCAGGAGGGAACTTCAGGGATAACCCCATTCCGCCGCGGTCATGCAACATCCACGCATTCTACACATTTTTAGCCGCTACGGCGGGGTGGGGGGAGAAGAAGTCTGCTTCCACGCCATTACGGAAGCGCTGGGCGCCGTGGCAGACGTTACCCCCTTTGTCTATTCCACCGCGGAACTGTTCCAAAGCTCCCACGGCGCGCTGACGAAAATGCGCTACATGCTCCACAATAGAGACGTGGAGGAAAAGCTGCGCGAATGCCTGCGCCGCGGCCGCTATGACGCGTGGATCATCCACAACACGTTTCCGGCCATGTCTCCCTGCGTCTATGAGCTGGCCCTGCAACAATCCGTTCCGGTCATCCACTATGTGCACAACTACCGCTCCGGCTGCCTCAATGGCGTATTCTACCGGGACGGCGCGCCCTGCTTCTCCTGTAAAAACGGCAATTACCTTCCCGGCGTCATGCACGCCTGCTGGCGCGGCAACGCGGCCTATTCCGCCCTGGCGGCGGCCGTGCTCTCTAAAACACGCCGCATGGGCGCCTGGACCCGCCTTTCCTCCTACATCGCCGTCAGCCGCCGCCAGAGGGAACTTCTCATCCAGTCCGGAATACCTGAAGAAAAAATCAGGGTTATTCCCCATTTCATCCGGCAAAAACCCGTCCCCATACCGGACGCCCCGCGCCGGGACGTTCTGTACGCCGGACGCCTCGCCCCGGAAAAGGGCGTCTTCCAGCTTATCCGTGCATGGGAGCTTCTTTCCCCGCCCGGACGCACTCTTTACCTGATGGGAGACGGCCCCCTGCGCGGGGAACTGGAGCACTACGTGTCTTCCCGCCGCCTTGAATCCATCCGCCTGACGGGATTCATTCCCCATGAGGAACAGGGAACCGTACGCGCCTCCTGCGGCATAGCCGTCGCACCCTCCCTCTGGGAGGAAACCTTCGGCATGGTCGTTCTGGAATCATGGCTGCACGGCACGCCTGTCATCGTCACGCCGTGCGGCGGCCTGCCGGAACTCATCACCCACGACCGGAACGGCTGGATTGCCCGGGAACCCTCCGCGGACGCGCTGGCGGAAATGCTGCACACTGCCCTGAAGGAAGAAGAACGTTGGCCATCAATGGGCGCACACGGGCAAGAGCTTCTGTCCTCCACGCACTCCCCCGCCGCATGGCTCCAGGCCATGGGCTGCCTTCTTGAAGAACTCCGCATCTTACGTCAATCCTCAACCACCTCGGCATCATGAAATGGTACACCTGCACGCCCGTTCCCTTTAAAGGAGATCACACCTTCTTCTGCCGTGATTCCGGCGCTTTCTGCAAGGCCTTCCAGCGAATCGGCGTGGAAAGCAGGGCTATCATGCCCACGCCCATCCAGGAAGGGGACGACCCCGACCTCATCCGCACGGAATACTCCAACCTGGAAGATTCCGGCTGGTGGAAATCCCTGGGTATTGACGGACTGGTTCTGTATGCTTGGGGAATGGGAAAGTACACTCCCGTAGCCCGCGCTGTGCATGAGGCAGGCATTTACCTGGTGGTATATATGGACACTTCCGGGCTGTTTTATCCCTGGCGTTACTGGAGCGTGCTTACGCGTCATCTCTGGAATATGGAAAGAGTCCGGAAAGGGAAATGGAAAGGGACCGCTTATTTCTGCCTGCGCTTTCTCAGGGCCCACACTATCGGAGCCCTGAACACGGGCGTCAGGAAGCATCTGGAAATGGCTGATCTCATCACATTTCCCATCCCGCTTGCCCTTGACTCCATCCGGGGAAACAGACGGCTTTACGGAACACGTCTCGGCAGCCGCGTTGCCCTGATACCCACCCCCATTGCTTCGCATGAATCCAGGGGGAGCCTCTTTCAAAAACGGAACCTGGTCGTTGCTGTGGGACGCTGGGATGACCGCTTTCAAAAAAATCCGGAACTCCTCATGGAGACCCTGGAAAAGTTCTTGAACGGGAATGACGACTGGGATATTGATATCTACGGAACCGTACCCTCCTTCATGAGGGTATGGCATGATGCCCTTCCCTCCGGGCAACAGACAAGAATACGCCTGGAGGGCGTGGTCCCCAATGAAGAATTGCAGAAAAGCTATGCAGAAGCAAAGATATGCCTCTGTACCTCGCGTTATGAAAGCTCGCATATCGTCTCCGCGGAAGCTTTGTGCGCCGGAGCTTCCATCGTCGCGCCCGAACTTATTCCCATGCTTTCCTGCGCGGAATGGTACATTTCCCATGATTCCGGCACGCTGAGCCCCCGGAACACGCCGGAAGGCATGGTGGCAGCCCTGATGGAGGAAGTTCACCTCTGGGAAACCGGAAAACGTGACCCCCGGGAAATTTCCAGATACTGGAAAGACCAGCTGCTCGCTGTCAATTCCTGCAAACGCATCCTGGATTTTTACGAAAAATCCAAGCACCGGGACTGACGTTTACTTCCCCAACAGTACACGCGCCTCAATCCATACGTCTTCCCACTTCCTGTCCGCCAATGCTCCATAAAGAGGGTGGTTCCACAACCTGGCCCGCATAGCGGCCGGGGAGGCCAGCCCCAGCAAAAAGCGCGTCAACTGAGAAAGGCGGGCCAGCGCGGGTTTCCTCTGCCCCACCAGTTCCATGATGGCAGCGCGCAATTCCCCGGTCAAGGGAGCACTTTCCCGCACCTCCGGCTTTTCCGGGACCAATCCGCAACACGCCGGGCAATGACCGCACGGCGTGGAGGAATCCCCAAATCCAAAGTAAGCGTCCACTCCCTTGTTGAGGCAGGAAGCCGCCGTCAGGACGGAAACACACATCTCCCACCGTTCCAGGCCATTCTGCCGCGCGCGTGAAAAATACCGGTTAAATTCCCCGGCGGCATCTTCCGCATCAAACCCTTGGGAATGCAAATGAAGGGCTATCTGGCGCAGCTCCACCTTCCATTCCCCGGAAAGGGCCAGTTCGTCAAGCCAGGCGGCGGCATCTTCCCATGAAATGCCCCATTCCGAGGCCAGATCCCGGACTTCCCCCTCCCTCCTGGCATCCATCCATTGAAGGCGTCCGGCCTCTTCCCCGTCCCTGCCGCACAAGATTTCCTCCATCTGGAACAGGGGGCACACCTTGTAATACTTGTACCCCATGCCCTGTTCGGAAAGTTTTCCACGGTTTTTCAAATCAAACAATATCCGGTCCACGGCCACATCCGGCAAATCGTAAAGGGTGGAAGCTTCATACAGGGAAAGGATATGTTCCCCGCGCCGGGCCAGGACTGAAAGCAGCCCTTTCAGGCCATGAGGGTCCGGAACGCCTGCATGCAGGCGGTTGACCACCGCCGTATCATCCTGCGGCGACAATATCACCAGGCTGGCGGAAGAAAGTCCGTCCCGCCCGGCACGGCCGGACTCCTGAACATAGGCCTCCAGACTGGAAGGCGGGTGGTAATGCACCACGGAGCGCACGTCCGGCTTGTCTATTCCCATGCCGAAGGCAATCGTCGCCACCAGTACGTCCGCCGTCCCCTTCAAAAAATCGTCCTGAACCCCGGCGCGCGTTTCCGGAGGCATGCCCGCATGGTAGGATTTGGCGGCAAACCCGGCACGGCCCAGCTCATAGGACAGGCTTTCCGCATCCTTCCGGGTGCGCGCGTACACCACGGCGGGACGGTGGCCGTCCTCCTTCAAAAACTCAACCAGCCGAGCGGTTTTATCCTCCTCCTTCAGCGTTTCCACCTGGCGGACGATATTCGCGCGGTACGGCGGGGTGCGGAAAATGCACTCCTCCTTCACGCTGAAAAGGGAGGCCAGGTCGCGACAGACCCGTTCCGTAGCCGTAGCCGTAAGAGCCATGACGCTCCGGAAGCCGTATTTTCTGAAAAAATCCGGCAATCCCAGATAATCGGGTCGGAAGCTATGCCCCCATTCCGAGAGGCAATGAGCCTCATCCACCACAAACAGACCTGGGGAAACGAACTCCATGGCCTGCTGCATCCATGGGGATTCCAGGGATTCCGGAGCAGCGAACAACAGACGGACAACGCCGGATTTCAGGGAGCCCATCAAGGCCTCCTTTTCTTCATCACTCAGGGAAGAATCATACCTGGCCGCAGCCACGCCCAGTTTTTCCAGTCCGGCCACCTGGTCACGCATCAGCGCAATGAGAGGAGAAACCACTACAGTCACTCCGTCCATCAGAACTGCAGGAATCTGGTAGCAAAGGCTTTTGCCGGCCCCCGTCGGGAGAATGCCAATGCAGGAAAGGCCGCGCAGGGAGCATTCCATCAGTTCCCGCTGCATGGGGCGGAATTCCCGTTTGCCGAACTGGTGCAACGCATCTTCCAGAGAGGAGGAATACATGAGAGTTACTGTACCATAACGCAAAATTACGGCAAAAGGAATCCTATGACATTGACATGGTGTGTGCGTTCTATATTCTTCACCACTATGAGCTCTCTAAAAACCATCCTCGCCGGAACACTGGCGCTGCTGGCGGCTTCTCCCCTGATGGCGCAGACTGCGTCCGGAAAGGATAAAAAACCGAACATCCTGTTCATCATTACGGATGACCATGCCTACCAGACGCTGGGCACCAGCAAGCATGATTCTCCCGTTGCCCTGCCCAATTTCAACAAGCTGGCCAAACAGGGCATGGTCTTTGACCGCAGCTATTGCGCCAATTCCCTGTGCGGCCCGTCACGCGCCTGCATCCTGACCGGGCGGCATTCCCATATGAACGGCTTCGTCTTTAACGGCCAAAGGCCGCTTGACGGCTCCCAGCCCACCTACCCGAAGATGCTGCAAAAAGCCGGCTACCAGACGGCTCTATTCGGGAAATGGCATTTGGAATCCAACCCCACCGGATTTGATACCTGGGAAATTTTCCCCGGCCAGGGCAGTTATTACAATCCGGACTTCATCATCCCCAAGCCGAACGGCAAGGGACGCCAGACGAAGCGCTTCCCCGGCTATGCCACGGACGTGGTCACGGACAAATCCATCCAGTGGCTGGAAAACCGGGACAAGGACAAGCCCTTCCTGCTCGTGGTGGGCCACAAGGCACCCCACCGCGCCTGGTGTCCCGCCCTGCGCCACCTGGGCAAGGTGAATACCTCCAGGCTGTCGCCGCCCGCCAACTTCCACGACGATTACGCCAACCGTCCGGAGTTCCTGAAGAAAAACCAGCAGACCGTCGCCAGACACATGGCGATCTATTCCGACCTCAAGGTTCTCAAGGACCAGGTACCGGAAGAGATGCGCAAGAGCATCGTCTCCCCGGGCTACGGCTGGGATCTGGGGGAACTGAACCGCATGACTCCGGAAGAAAAGAAAACCTGGACGGATTATTACGCCAAGCGTACCAAATCCCTGGTGGACGGCATGAAATCCGGAAAGCTGAAAGATCCGAAAGCCTTTGCGGAATGGAAATGGCACGCGTATATGGAAGACTACCTGGGCTGCCTGCTCTCCGTGGACGACAGCATCGGGCGCCTCATGAAATATCTGGACAAGGAAGGCATTTCCAAAGACACGCTGGTCATCTATTGCGGGGACCAGGGCTTTTACATGGGTGAACACGGCATGTACGACAAGCGCTGGATTTTTGAAGAATCACTCCGCATGCCGCTCATCATGAAATGGCCCGGAAAGATTCCCGCAGGCACGCGCAACAACACGATGGTGCAGAACATCGACTATGCCCCCACCATCGTCTCCGCGGCCGGGGCCGACACGCTGGAAAACATGAACACGTTCCAGGGCGTCTCCCTGCTCCCGACGGCTTTCACCAACAAGAAGCCGGACCAATGGAGGGATGCCATCTACTACTGCTTCTACGAGAATCCCGGCGAACACAACGCTCCGCGCCACGACGGCATCCGGACGGACCGCTATACACTTTCCTACATCTGGACAAGCGACGAATGGATGCTTTTCGACATGCAGAAGGACCCCATGCAGATGAAGAACGTCATTAACGATCCGGCCTACAAAACCACGGCGGAACAGCTCAAGAAGCGCTACCAGGAACTCCGGAAGACCTACAAAGTCCCGGAAAACTGTCCCGGAGGAAAGGGTACGCCCATTCCCAAATTTGACGCCACCTGGTAACAGGGCGGTCTGTCAATCCTCTCTTTCCAAGCGCCGGAAAATTCCGGCGCTTTTTTATTTCAAATACGTTATATTCTTGATTCATTATCGGCATTTTTCCTAACATGGAAGAATGCCATTCACTCTCCTGAATCCGGTTTTACGGTCCTGCCTGTTCCTTCTGCTTTTTTCCGCCGTGGGGAATGCCGCTCTTTCCGCCATGCCAGGGGAAAATCTCTCCCCTTCCTCTCCGGAAATCTGCCGGCACACTGCCAGCCAAATGTCCAACATGGTGCTCCAATGCATTCGCCAAAAGAACCTGGATCAAGCCGTAAAGCAGTTACGTCAAAACATGGAAGAGCTTCCTCCTGACATCAGGAAAGAGGAGGAAGGAGCTCAATTACTGGGTCATTTGCAAAACCTGCTGGATTCTATCAGTCAGCCCAGAGGAGGATTTTTATATTCCTTTCTTTATACGCCCGTTTCAGAAGGCGTCGAATTCCCGTTTTTTTCCCGGAATGCCGACCAGGCAACTCTGCGGCTGGAACAGTTGAATTTGGTTCAGGCTATCCGTCAAAAAATACAGGAATGGAAGGAAACGCCTCCCACACAGGAGGAACTTCAGGCATTTTTTGACGTATTCGATAACTCGGAAAAATTTTTGCGCGCCATCGGCCTTCGTCCCTCCCTTGCGGAAAACAGACAGCCAGCCATTTCCTTTCTGCCCTTTTTGGAAACCCAGGGAGAGCCGTTGATGCGGAAACTCAATAAACCAGAGGATCACAGCGACCTTGCCACCACACTTTTCATACCTGTAGCCCAGCCAGGTTCCTACATCCTCAGGGCTTCCGTCCATCCTTCCAGCGAATCCCGCCTTCTGATCCATCTCAACCGCATACGCATTCAAAGCATTACCCTGAAAACAGGAATCCTGTGGTATATTTCCGACAGCCGGACAGGTAATCCCATTCCCTCAGCCAACATCCATCTGGCCATTTGCAAACAGGGAGCTTCCCCTCTTCTCCTGACAGAGACAACCAATGCAAAAGGCTATTGCTTCCAGCAGCCCCTTCTGCCCGATACATGCATGATCATGGGATGGGTTGACACTAATCGGGAAGGGACATTCCCGATTCTTCCATTTCATACGCAGTCTCCCAGCTCCGACAACGATCCGTTCCATTTCCTCTCCGAAGAGACTCCTCCCGAAGAAACGCTTCCCAAAAACCATGGGGCAAAAACATTTTGCATCACCAGCCAGCCGGCCTATTTCCCTGAACAGACTGTACATGTCAAAGGAATCCATTGGAGAGCCGGCAATCACGAATCCAGCGCATCCACGACAGCCGGCCTTTCCCTGCGCGTCCGCATTGCAACCGGCACACAGGAACAACATACTCTTCTGGAAAAAAACGTCACAACGGATGAAGCCGGCGAGTTCGATCTGGACTTTCGCCTCCCTCTCACTGTTCCGGCCGGAGCCTGCCATATCCTGGTCTCCCTGGAGCCCCCTCCCAGAAAAACTCCCCCGGAATGGTTTGAGAATGAGGACGACAGGTTTTCATGGGAAACCGCCGCGGAATTTCAGATAGTGGAACCGGAGTCTGTACCGCCACCCATGGTGACTGTGCAGGCGGACCCGGCAGAAATGATGTCTCCCATTCATGTTCAGGTGAACGTTCCTTCCTCGAATTCCCGGATAAAAGTCGCCGTCCGGGAGTTCACCATCCCCAGGGAACGGGAGTGGAAACCGCTTCCCGCCGCTTTGGAAAATCTGTTCAGCAACCCTTATGAATACGTCCCAGCTCCATTGAACAATGATCCTGTCTTTCAGGATACGCTGCTACCGGATGCAGAGGGACGTGCGGAGTTCACTTTCCATCCGAACCCGGATGCAGAGGGAAGGCCGGACGGAGATCTTTGCTATCAAATAACCGCATCCATGGAAACGGAGGGAAACGCCCTCCCGTCTTCTACAACCAAATTCATTGTCAAGTCCTCCCGGCCTTTCCGCATTTTCTTCACGGGAGAACGGCTGTTTGCCGAATCCGGGCGTGTTTTCAAAGGAACCGTCGTTGCTGCCGATGCTTACGGAAACAGAGTACCCGGAGCGCAGGGGCATTTGAAAATCATTCATCAGCAGATGGGCATGAAGGAGAACCGCCCTGTTCCCACAGCAAAGAAAACCATTGAGGATTTTCCCGTTGCGACGGATGAACGGGGACAGGCGGTTTTTTCGTTCATTCCGCCCAGCCCGGGCCAGTATATCCTGCAGGCCGTACTGAAAGACAAAGAGGGGCGCACAGTGGAGAAAAATACTTATTTGTCATGCTCCGGGCCTGGAAAACATGAGCTTTTGGATTATGAAGACATCAGGCTGATTCCCGACAAGGCATTCTACCGTCCGGGAGACACGGCGCGCCTGCTGATTACAACACGGAAACCGGATACCCGGGTGTGCCTTGTACTGAGAGGTGGATGGGAAACAGAAAGCTATGAGATATTGCATGTGAAAGGACAGCAAAAAGTCGTCAAGGTCCCCGTCACAACGGGGGACATGCCCAATCTGGGAATTCAGGCTTTCACTCTGGAAGGGAAATTTTCCGCCGAACACGCGGTTGAGCTATCGGTGCCCCACACCGGAAAAGAATTGAATGTGGCACTTTCCATGGAGTTCCCAGACAAGGCAAACAGCCGAAACGCTGCAGCCCTTGTGACCGTACGCGACAAATGCGGAAATCCCGTCAAAAACAGCCGGGTGACCCTGAGTGCCTATGACAATTCCCTGCATCTCCATTCCCCTCTTCACAATTCCATGTTCACACAGTTCATCTGGCGAAAACCGAATACCATTCTGAAAGCATGCAGCAATGATTTTTTACTGCCATCCATGAACGACCATAAACATGTTGACCACAGCCTGTCAGATCCGGATCAACATCCTTACCTGATCAAACACGAATATCATTTTCTCACTCCGGATACGCCCGCCATCCCCGGTCCCTACTTCGAGCATTCATGGGGCTCAGCCCATAACCTGGAGCAGTTTGACGCATATGCGGCATCGTTTTCAAAAATCTCCGAGGCATGGCGGCATGCCGTTTCCAACAAAGCTTTTCTTCAAACCGGGCTGCCGTTCCACGGCACGCTCCGGTCTCCCGGGTGTGTCAAATGGTGCAGCACACTTTATACGGATGAGAAGGGAACAGTACGGGTTCCCATCAACTTCGATCCTCATTCAAATGCCTGGCGCATTTGTGCATGGGCACGCACGCAGGACTTGAAAACCGGACAGGCTTCCATCAAGGTCCGTCTGGACAGGCACTAAATGAGGCGCATCATTGTTACGGTAACAAATTTTATCAGAATCATGCCGAAAACGGTGCACCCCTTCCCATAATACCCGGGATATGGAGACGCGGCGGGAGATTTTTTATCCCCCACCACACGGGAAGGCAAAAGCAGTGGCGGAAAAGGATTCCCCTCTTGCGGCATTACTGAAAATAAAACTGCCGCAGCCGCCAACAAGGGGCTGCGGCCATGAAAGGAGAAATACGGACGGCCGTTTTCCCCGTCCTGTTCTAATATCGGTAGAAGTCCGGCTTGTAGGGGCCTTCCACCGGAACGCCGATGTAGTCCGCCTGTTCCGGACTAAGGACGGTGAGCTTGCAACCGATCTTGCCCAGGTGCAGGCGGGCGACTTCCTCGTCCAGTACCTTGGGCAGCACTTCGACGCCCACCGAACGATTTTCACGGGTGTTCCACAGTTCAAGCTGGGCCAGCACCTGGTTGGCGAAGCTGTTGGACATCACGAAGCTGGGATGGCCCGTAGCGCAGCCCAGGTTGACCAGGCGCCCTTCCGCCAGCAGGTACAGGCTGTTGCCGGACGGGAACGTGTAACGGTCCACCTGCGGCTTGATGTTGAGGTGCCTGATGCCGGGGTAGGTCTGGAGCTTGTGCACCTGGATTTCATTGTCGAAGTGGCCTATGTTGCACACAATGGCCTGGTCCTTCATTTTTTCCATGTGTTCAATGCGGATGATGTTGCAGTTGCCCGTGGTGGTCACGTAAATGTCCGCCCAGCCCAGCGTGTCCTCCACCGTCAGCACGCGGTAGCCCTCCATGGCGGCCTGAAGGGCGCAGATGGGATCGACTTCCGTCACTACCACCTGGGCGCCCATGCCGCGCAGGGATTGCGCGCAGCCCTTCCCCACGTCTCCGTAGCCGCAGACCACGGCCACCTTGCCCGCAATCATTACGTCCGTGGCGCGCTTGATACCGTCCACCAGGGATTCGCGGCAGCCGTACAGGTTGTCGAATTTGGATTTGGTGACGGAGTCGTTCACGTTGATGGCGGGAATCAGAAGCCTGCCGGCAGCCTGCATCTGGTACAGGCGGTGCACGCCTGTGGTCGTTTCCTCGGAAACGCCCTTGAGTTCCGGCAGCCAGCGGTGGAAGATGCCCGGCGTTTCTGCGGAGATTTTTTTCAGCAGGTCCTTGATGACCTGTTCTTCCTCGGATTCGGACGGGGTGTTCACCCAGTCACTGCCGTTTTCCATTTCATAACCGCGGTGAATGAGCAGCGTGGCGTCCCCACCGTCGTCCACAATCAACTGCGGTCCCAGGTCGCCGGGGAAGTTCATGGCCTTCCAGGTACAGTCCCAGTATTCCTTGAGGGTCTCCCCTTTCCAGGCAAAAACGGGCGTGCCGGATTCGGCGATGGCGGCGGCGGCATGGTCCTGGGTGGAGAAGATGTTGCAGCTTGCCCACCGGACGGAAGCGCCCAGGGCCGTCAGCGTTTCAATGAGTACGGCGGTCTGCACGGTCATGTGCAGGGAGCCCATGATGCGCACTCCGTCCAGAGGCCGGGAAGCGGCGTATTTTTCACGCACGGCCATCAGGCCGGGCATTTCATGTTCGGCAATGTCCAGTTCCTTGCGTCCGAAGTCGGCAAGGCTGATGTCGCGCACCTTGTAGTGTTCCGTTTCTGAAAACATGTGGTCAGTGTGGTGATGGTTTAATGGAGGAGGTTTTTCAGGGACGCAAGACGCGCTTCGTCCAGCGTCTCCCAGGGGAGGTCCGGCTTGGTGAAGTGCCCGTAATGGGTCGTCTGGCGGTAGATGGGCCGCAGCAGGTCCAGCTGGGTGACCATGTCCGCGGGTTTGAAGGAGAAGATGCCTTCCAGCGCGTCTTCAATAACGTTTTCCTCCACTTTTCCGGTGCCGAAGGTGTCCACGCGGATGGATACCGGTGTGGGGTAGCCGATGGCGTAGGCCACCTGAAGCTCGCATTTGTCCGCCAGTCCGGCGGCCACGATGTGCTTGGCCACCCAGCGGCACATGTACGCGGCGGAGCGGTCCACCTTGGACGGGTCCTTGCCGGAGAAGGCGCCGCCGCCGTGACGCCCCATTCCCCCGTACGTGTCCACAATGATCTTGCGCCCTGTCAGGCCGGAATCCCCATGGGGGCCGCCTACCACGAATTTGCCGGTGGGGTTGATGAAGTATTCCGTCTTTTCATCCAGCAGTTCTTCAGGCAGGACGCTTTTGACCAGCTTTTTGCAGTAGTCGGAGATCGTTTCATGGCTTACGTCCTCCGTATGCTGGGTGGAAATGACCACGTTTTCAATATGGGCCGGGCGCCCGTCCTCGCCGTAGGCCACGGCCACCTGGGACTTGCAGTCCGGACGCAGCCAGTCCACATGGCCCCGCTTGCGGCGTTTGGCCAGTTCAATAAGAATTCTGTGGGCGAACACGATCGGGGCCGGAAGAAGTTCCGGAGTTTCGTTCGTGGCGAAGCCAAACATGATGCCCTGGTCCCCCGCGCCCTGTTCCGCATGGCCCTTGCCCTCCGCCTCGCGGGCGTCCACGCCCTGTGCAATGTCCGGGGACTGTTCCGTAAGAAGGTTCGTGAAAAAGACGGTGTCCGCATGGAACACGTCGTCATCCTGCCCGTTGCAGTAGCCGATCTCCCGGATGGCCTGGCGGGCGATTTTTTCCGGATTGATGACCGCCTTGGTCGTCAGTTCCCCGGCAATGATGACCATGTTGCTTTTCACCAAGGTTTCGCACGCAACGCGGCTAGTTTTGTCTTGAGCCAGGCAGGCGTCTAAAATAGAGTCGGAAATGTAGTCGGCCACTTTGTCCGGGTGGCCTTCTCCTACGGATTCCGAGGTGAAGATGTGAGGGTTGTTTTTACTCATATCGATAAATCGTGATGCGTTGATATATTATTCTGCCATGAAGTCAATCCTAAAAACGCTAAAACTCCTGACGGACCCCACCCGCCTGCGCATCATCAACGTTCTGGATGAAGAATCCCTGAGCGTTGCGGAACTTCAGGAAATTCTCGGCATGGGGCAGAGCCGCATTTCCACCCAGCTCGCCCAGTTGCGGCAGGAAGAGCTGGTGGAAGACACGCGCTCCGGCAAGAACGTTTTTTACACGCTCTCCCTGGCCGACGACCTGCACAACGTAGCGATGAAGGCCTGTGAGGAACTGCCGGAGGCGGAGGCGGACAAAAAGGCTCTCCAGGTTATTCTGGACAAGCGCAGAAACCGTACGCAGGCCTATTTTGACGAAGTGGTGTGCCGCCTGGGAAAGAATTACGCCCCAGGCCGTTCATGGAAGGCGCTGGCCGGAGCGCTGCTCCGCATCCTGAATTACGACGTAGTAGCCGATCTGGGGGCTGGAGAAGGCTTCGTCTCCCAGCTCATTTCCCCCAGCGCCAAAAGGGTCATTGCGGTGGACAATTCCCCGAGCATGGTGGAACTGGGGCAGGAACTGGCCCGCAAGCACGGCCTGGACAATCTGGAATACCGCCTGGGAGACATTGAATCTCCCCCCATTGAACCCGGAACGGTGGATCTGGCCCTGCTCAGCCAAGCCCTGCACCATGCGCAAAAACCCGCCAAAGCGCTGGAAGCCGCCTGGAACATCCTGAAACCGGGCGGGTGCCTGGTCGTTCTTGACCTGCTCCAGCACGGCCAGGAGGAGGCACGGGAACTGTATGCGGACCGCTGGCTGGGCTTCACCCCCGCCGCCCTGGAGAGCATGCTGAAGGAAGCGGGATTCGGGAACATCCACACGGACATCGTGGACAGGGAGCCGGAACCGCCCCATTTCCAGACCCTGATGGCCGCTGCCTGGAAACGATAAAATAAATTGACCTTCCATTATTTTTAGTTAATCTCTAACATATAGAGACATCCAACTTCATCCTCATGAGCTTTATTAAATACGTTTGTGCCTTCACTGCCGCATTTATTCTTTCCTTCATTCTTGCAGCTGTTGCCGTCTTTTGCTTTATTCATCCGTCGTGCAGTTTCTCCCGTGATAAAGCGGACAAGCAGCCTGTAGAGCATTCCACTGAAGAACTGTATGCCCAATACATGGAGCTCTCCCCTGCGGAAAGAACCGGAAAGCGGCAAACGCTACTGGCCAAGGCAGCCCACGGAGGCTATCTTCCCGCAGTTCGCCAAATGGCCGCAGAAGCGCGTGAAGGAGGAACTCCCAAAGGCACGATAGGAAATGAATATGATTTCTGGATAAGGAAGGCAGCGAACATGGGAGACCCGGAAGCGCAATATGAAGCCTTCCGCGAATGCGACATGAGCGACTTAGAAGGCCTTGCCTACCTGTCCAGGGCAGCTGAACAAAATCATGGCCCGGCTCTCCTGGCCCTCGGTCTCCTCTACGCCGAGGGAAGTCCAAGACATTATATTGCCAGAAATGAGAGAAAAGCGATCGAATGTTATCGGCGCGCCGCCGAAGCCAAAGAACCGGATGCCCGTTGCCTGATGTATCTCCTGGCCCGGCTCCAGATTCTTCCGGAAGCGGAAATTGCTCAAATAACCCAACGCTATCAGAAAGACGTAAAACAGGCGGAGCATCAAATTTCCCCATCGCTTGACTATCCGGAAGACGTGACAGAAAGCTCTCAGGCGTATGATCTCCTAAGGACCTACCTCCCGGCTAACGAAAAAGTCAAAGCTCTCCCGGAACCGGATTTCCTGCTGCCTGAGGAGGACCCATTTGGAGAAAATAACAGCTGATTCGTCTGACTGAAGACAAAATCCCGGAGGATAAACGCTCATCAACCATGAAAGTCAAATCCGCGCTAATCATTTCCGGCTGTGTTCTCGCAGCCTCGCTGGGTGTTTACTGGATAGCCTCCCCGAGGGAACCCTCCCCTGAGGAACTGTACCGGCAATACATGGAGTTATCTCCATCCCTGCGGTTTGGTCAGAGAGAGAATCTTCTGCAGAAAGCGGCGCAGGGAGGGCATGTGCCGGCCATGGTCCAGATGGCGAAGGATATCTTCATGGACAAAGAGAGCCTCCTCTCTGAAGATTATGAGTTCTGGCTGAAAAAAGCGGCCGACACGGGAGGGAACCCGGCAGTTCAAATGGACGTGTATTATAATGTTGATCTTTCGGAGGAGGAGCTTTTCAGCTATTTGACTAAAGCCGCCGGGCAGTCTTACGGACCCGCTCTTTGGGAATTGGGCTGCATTTATTCATCATTCAACAATTACAACATTGTACCAGACGAGCAAAGAGCCCTCGCCCTCTTCCGGCAGGCGGCGGATGCCAATAATTCCGATGCCCTTTATCTCCTCTACGCTCTGGACCGGTTGAATATCTTTCCTTTAACAGAAGCAGAAAAGAAAACTGACTTTTACCGACGCTACCGGACGGCGCTCGGCAGCCATGAGACGCCGCTGCCCTCTCTTACAAACATTCATGAGCTGGATTCATTTGAATATGAATTTGTTCTCAAGTTTCTTCTGAAATCCATGGGCGCCAATGAAAAAGTAAAATCAACCTTGAAAAATATTAATGAAGAGGCGTTTGACAATGCTTGCAAAGATGTTTTCTGAAGCCTAGAAGGCTGACTGAACCGGAGACACTTAATTCTCCGGCACCAGCTCATCGGCGGAGCGTTCTTCCGGAAACGGGCGCTTTCCGGCCTGCAGGGATTCCCTCAATTCCTGAACGATGGCCGTCATCCGCTCCACGGACAGGTCTTCCTTCCCTTCAATTTCCTCATCTACCAGGGCTTTCATTTCCTCCAGAAGGAGGTTCGGTTCCAGACGGTAGTTGAGCAATACGCGGAACAGTTCTCTGCCGGCCTCCTGCACGGTAACGGCCGGAAAGTCCTTGACACTCTTCAGGCTCTTTTCCTCAAAGGAGTTCAGAAGACCTGCATAACGGCGGAAAGCGCGCTGGAATTCCTCCGGGCACGCAGCTACATCCACGGAGGAAAGATAACGCCGGAAGGCTATTTCCGCGGCCAGGTGGGCGGAGGGATCTTCCGCGGATTCCGCCAGCCATGCTTCCTTCTGCTTCAGGTACACGAGCAAAAGAACCTTCCGGATGGCTTCCCTCTGCCTGCCCTTGGGCCCCTTTTTCAATTTGACCAGATCCAGGTCCAGTTCCGCGGCATCCGGACTGGCCACATCCTGGGCCGGGCACACCTCCAGCGCCGCCGCCATCACAACGAAGGGCAGCCATTTCCCCATACATTCCCGGAGGTATGCCATTGCGGTCAGCAATTACACGAAAAGTTCCGCAAAAGCAATCCAAATCCAGCCTGTACCGGGCATGACCGATGCCGTGAGCGGAGATTGACGGGAAAAGCGGGATATGAGAAAGATCACCCTATGCTTTTCGCAGTAGTGATTTTCCTTTCCCTGGTGGTGCTTGGCGTCATTGCAGCGCTGCGCTTCACCAAGGGCGTCATTCCGCTGCGTACCTATGAATCCCGAGAACTGCCGGGATTTCCCGGTCCCGCGGGACTGATCCGCCGTTTGGACGGCGCCGAAAAACGCCGGAGGAAACTGGCGGAAGCCCGCACACCCGGCGTGGATGAAAACGGTCTGATCAGCCTGCCCCCCGCCTGGGAGGGCAAGGTGACCGCGGGCCGGATGGCCTGTGTAGCCCACACCTGGGCTCTAAGCCGCCTGGTCAAGGAAAACGCGGAAGCGGCAAAAGCCCGCAAAACGGCAATCGCACGCGCCACGATGATTCCCTTTTTCACCGGCCTGGTCCTGCTGGGCATGATAGCGGCAGGCCTGCTGAAATTCCAGATTGCCCTGGCCATAGGCCTGGCGTGCTGGGCTTTCTTCACCTTTTCCGCCATTCCCACCCAGTTCCGTGAATGGAAAGCTGCGGAAATAGCCAAATCCGGGCTCAAGGAAGCCGGACTCTGGCCCCAGCTCCCTTCGGACGCCATGGCCATTGAACAGTGCCTGAAGGCACTCACCTGGTGCCATGTGGCCGGGTTCCGGCGCATCCTGCCCAGGTAGGCGGCAGGGGGCGGCGTTATTCTGCATTTTACCGGATAATCCGGCTTTTGGGAGAAAAAAATCTTGAATCGGCAGGGCGTGTAACCCACTCTTTCACCGTCGTTAAATTTCACTTTTCCTCCCTATTTCCGCATGAATGAATCCGCCAACCCCATCGTTAAATATTTTTCCGAGTTCAAGATACTAAAAACCGTTTCCAAAGATTTCTGGCTCACGAACGTCGTCCAGTTTTTTGACGGCATGGCCTATTTCTCCATGATCACGGTGTTCGTCCTTTACTTGACGGATTATTGCAGCTTCAACGATGCGGACGCGGCCCTGTGGGTGGGACTGTACACCCTGTTCATTTCCGCATTCGTGTTTGCAGTGGGTTCCATCTGTGACATCATCGGCATCCGGCGCGCCTACCTGATCGGCTTCATCATCCTCATCACCGGACGCCTCATCATGGGGCTGGGCCCGGATATCTGCCCCACGGTGGAGAGCGGACGCCTGGCCGTCATGACGGGCATCCTGATCATGTCGTTCGGCACGGCGTTCATGTCTCCCGTCATTCAGACTTCCATCCGGCGCTTTTCCCCGCTGAATGCGCGTTCCACGGGGTTCAATATCTATTATCTGCTGATGAACATTTCCGCCGTCGTCGCGAATGTCTTCCTGATCGAATTTTTCCGGAAACACTTCGGGGCCGTGGACAGCGGCTTCTGGATCATTAACTTCGGCACGCTGATGGTGCTGCTGGGCTGCATCACCACCCGTTTCATTGATGAAAACAATTTCGCGGAGCCAAGCGAAAAGGAGGCAAACCTCAACGCCCCGCAGCGCCGCCCCCTTCAGCTTTTCAGGGAGGTCTGGAAGGAATCCGCCTTCCGCAAGCTGATCCTGTTCCTCGTCCTCACCATGGGCGTGCGCATCGTCTTCACGCTGCAATTCCTGGTCATGCCCAAGTATTATGTGCGCACGCTTTACGATGATTTCGCCATCGGCACCATCAATGCCATCAACCCGGCCATCATCGTTTCAGGCCTCATTCTTCTCATTCCCCTGCTGGGACGCTTCTCCACCGTCAGCCTGATGATCGTGGGCATGTCCATCTCCGCGTTTTCCCTTGTTTTCATGGCTATTCCCATTGAATGGTACTATGTGGTTCCCGGAATTGAAACACGCTCCCAGGCGTATCTGGTGGCCATCGTGGCCCAGATCCTGGTCTTTGCATTCGGCGAATTGCTGTTCTCCCCCCGTTTTTCCGAATATGTGGCACGCGTAGCTCCCAAGGACAAGGTAGCCTCCTATATGTCCCTGGCCGCCCTGCCCATGTTCATCGCCAAGCCCATCAACGGGATCATCGGCGGCCTGCTCGTAGCCTACCTCTGCTATGACGGCATCTGCGCCAAGATGGACACCGGGCACATCGGCTTCTGGTCCTCCCCCGAATTCATGTGGACCATTTACCTCGCCCTGGCCGTCATTAGTCCCATTGCCATCATTATGACCCGCAAGACCATCACTTCCGACCACCCGGAAGAAGACGCGGACTCTCCACCCATTGAAGCCATTACGGCAGAAACGGACCCGGCCGTGACAGCGGAAGAACTTACGGAAGCCAACTCCTGACAGAACGAGACGATGACCCAACACACGCGCAACATCATTTTGGACACCCTCGTCCTGGTGGCCTTCAGTTCCGTCCTCGGCGGCCTCAGCCTGCTGATTTCCAAATCCTTTTCGGGGGAAGACAATCCGGCCCTGGACCTCATCACCGTCATGAAAAAGGCAGAGGCCAAGGAAGTGAATGCCTCCACGGAAAAGGAGGAGCGGGAAGCCCGGGAAAAGGGCATGCAGGAATTTGAACAGAATCTGGAAAAAGGGGAAAAGCTGGCTGAAAAACAGGGGAAAGCCTTTGTCAACATGACGGACCCGCATGGCAGAACACCCGTCATGTGGGTGTGCTACGCCAATTACAATAATATTGAAACAACGCTCAAGCTGGAAGCCAAGCGGGCCCCTTATCTGGGAAGGCTTTTGCAGGATCCCCGCCTGAAGATCGACCAGAAGGACAAGGATGGATGGACCGCACTGCACTGGGCCTCCTGGAGCGGGCTGGACCGACTGTCCGAAATGCTGATTGAGAAAAAGGCGGACATCAACAACAAGGAGGACAACGGCTTCACGCCCCTGATGCTGGCGGCCATGCGGGGCAATATCCAGGTAGCGGCCCTTCTGCTGGAAAAAGGAGCGGACATGAACGCCGTCAACAAATTCGGAAAAACCGCTCTTCAACTTGCAGAAGAAGGGGCAGCAGCCTACCAGGGCAGCTTTAAACTGACCAAAACGAAAGTTTCCAAAGCTCCACTTGATACTTTTACGGAAGCCTATGAAAAGGTGGTCTCCACCACCTCCCCCGAACACGCTTCCGAATTCATGGAGGCCATGAAAACCGCAGTCGGCCGTCAGGCTTTTGTGGAAACAGACTATGTCCTCCAAGTCATTACGCGCAACCTGATTTCCAAAGAATTGCTCACGGAGAAGAGCGCCGGAAAGTTCAAGGAAGAAATCATGGGAGCCGTAGCGAAGCATTCTCAGATCATCGACGTCCGCGGCATGGCTTTTGAGCGCACCGTGGACCTGCTCCGCAAGGCGGCGGTGAAATAACCAGTGTAGAAAGGAATTTCCTACCCGCACACCCGGCCGGCGGCAGCCATGCCTTCCCGACTGTACGGTTTCTACGCCATTTCAGGCTCAGGCAATAAATCCAGGACTGGACAGGATGTGTGAAAATGGGGCGGATTGGGAAAGAAAACTGTTCCCAGAGCTTGTTTTAATGACAAAACTCACTTCCTGCTCCCCCCTAAAAAGATGGCATAACTACGATCAACAGGACGGGGAAAAATAAAAAGATCACTGCTGAGAATTCCGGCCAAATGATAGCCCCTTCTTAAAACAGATATTCATGGCTCTTTTGAATGCTCCATGAGGGATTCAATCATCGCATATACTTTTTCTGCCTGCGGAATGTTTAGCAATCCGTTCATTTTCCCCGTTTCATCCGTCTCATAGGCATTGACCTTTCCTTTGCCAAACAATTTATCCAGACAGGCATTAATACGGGTTCTGCGTGAAATATAGACGCTTCCCAGCAATTCATGGTGCATCTGCAAGGAAACATACGGTTCATCTTTCCAGAAAAACTGGCGTAAATCATTTCCCTCCGCCAGAAAAACACGTCTGGAAGTGATAAAATAATCAGTCCGGGAAAGCCTCTTTTTCCACCGGGCCGGAGAAAAGACCAACAAACACCCTACCGAGAAAAAGACAAGAAGCATCACGAAGAGCGCCCAGAAAATGAGCGAGACACCAGACTGGGAAACGACCTTGAAAAGCATGGATGCCACCCATGCAGATGCAAAAATAAACGGCACGCCTATTATGAATTCCATACGGGTCTGCCTGTTAAAAGCGTAGGGAACAGGTGCGGCCATGGCCAGAAGTTCCTCACCGGCCTCCATCTCCTTCATTATCTTTCCGTAATGGACGTCAAAGAGGATGGAACGACCTCCGTGTTCTTCAGCCCGTACATTCAGCGGCACAGTGTACGAAGAAGTTCTTGAATCATCCTTTTCCTCAGCCACTTTCTCCTTACCCAGATTCGGTTCAAACCATTCCATCATGAAATGGCTGATGGAATACGGCTGAATGGGAAAGATAAAAACCAGAATGAAAAAGACAATGCATGAGAGGTAGGACGGAAGGAAAAGAGACGCATCCAGGTTCACCCCTCCCCATCGTTGCAAGGCATGCTGCGACAGGAGATTGACCAGCCACAACGTGCCATAAATAACATGCGGCACCAAGAGAATAATGATGCTTGTCATTCTGACGAGCCTGTTCAACCCTCTCACATATTTTTCCCGGTTTTGCTCCGGAACCCTTTTATTTTTTATCTGCTGAAAAAGGGACAGAAAGATGCCCGGCCACGTGCACAGCCAATACCAAACTTCATTAATAATGAAAAATACAAGAAGCTGAAAAAACAGAACCGCTCTCCAGTTTTCCAAAAGGGTGTTGGCTTGCCCAAACGCACAGGCAAACACAGCTAAAGACACGATATAAATAATGGCTGTACGAACCACTTTTTTAATCATAAATGATCTGCATTAAAATAGCTGAGGAATATTTCATTAAGCAACGGAGTCTCTCCCGTTTATTCATTGCATTTCTTCATAATCAGTTAAATTTTTTATCCATTCCAGAAAATCATCCATCCCATCCGAAAGCACCTTCAGCGCCACCACTTCCTTTGGTCCCGTATATGAATTATTGCGTCCTGTAAACGGAATGGAATCTCCCTGGTCTTCACTGAGAAATATTTCTGTCAGATCATTCAACCTGATTCTCATATCCGCACAAAAACCTACCTTTTTAAAAAATATAAGATTTATATCAAAAATAACGGATAGCTCCTCTCGAGACAATTTGTGGTAATAAAGACAGAAACTCTTCACCCGTTTTTCATAGAAATTCCTGAGCTGCTCCAACGATATTTTCTTTTCTTCGTAAGCGGAAACGAATCTTTTGAGCTCCTGCTGAAGTTGCGAAACCTCACTCCTTAATCTTACAGCCTTTTTAACAGGTCCTTCCTGCATGCTCCTTATTTCAGGCTGTTTTCCCATATCTTCTACCTCAGCCGCTGCGCAAATGCTCCATGCCAGCAAAGGACACAGGCTGATGATGATTACTTTTGTTTTCATACCGTTTATTTTCTCAAGAGGCAGGCCCAAGCCCGAAGACCTTATCCATAAATCCGAAGATCTTGCAACTTTCATTTAATCCAAGAGGTAAGTGGAACTGTCCCAATTATGCGCCATCCATGCTGTCTTTGAATATTTCCATCCATTCCAGGAAATTATCCATCCCGTCGGAAAACACTTTTAACGCCACCACCTCTTTCGGCCCCGTGTAGGATTTATTGCCCCAAACATATCCGTCGCCCTGGTCTTCATCTATGAATATTTGTGTCAAATCATTCAACCCGACTCTCATATCCCATAAGAAACCTGTATTCATAGAAAATCTAGAAGGTATATCGAGAAGAACGGCCAGTTCCTCCCTGGATAACTTATGGTAATAAAGACAGAAACTCTTCACCCGTTTTTCATAGAAATTCCTGAGCTGCTCCAACGATATTTTCTTTTCTTCGTAAGCGGAAACGAATCTTTTGAGCTCCTGCTGCAGTTGCGAAACCTCATTCCTTACTTTTACAGCCTTTTTAACAGGTCCTTCCTGCATGCTCCTTCTTTCAGGCTGTTTACTTATATCTTTTACATCCTCCGCCGCGCAAATGCTCCATGCCAGAAGAGAACACAGGCTGATGATGATTACTTTTGTTTTCATATCATTTATTTTCTTAATTGGTAAACTTTCTGAATTTTCATATACTTTTCCTGTTCCCGCTTTTTCTTTTTTACGGTCTCAGACAATTCCTTATTGATTGCACTCTTACCATTTTCAAATGTATTAAATGCACAGATGTTTGATCATCAATATATTTATATGAGCAAAATCAATTCAGAAAGGAATTCAGATTATTCCATAGAAGAGAATCCGGCCAAGGATAACGGATACTTGGCCTTTGTGGCCTCTCCATACAGAAAATCAACATTCCTTTTTACTGTTATTTTAATACAATGTATAATTTTTCATTACAAGTTCAATCAGAGAACGATTGCTCTTTTTCTACAGAATCACTGCTATCTCTTGCCGCCCGTGATTCCGCCATCCGTCACTTTGCTCTTGACGCTTCCACGGCACCTTTCTACGATTCGCCACGTACAATGGTTAGAGCATTGCGCAACGGCATCATGCTGATTTCCCTTCTGCTGGTTATTATCGGCGGAGCGGGCATCGTTTCCGTGTGCTCGTGCCATGCGGAGATTTTCCTGTTCTCCTGTTCCTGCCATGAAAAGGCAGTTGATTGCGGCTGTGGCCGCCATGATTCCAGCTCCACGGATTCCATTCCCGCGGCAGACCATCGGTGCGAACACGGTCAACTGGAGATTGACGATCCAGTCGTTCCGGCCGTTTCTTCCCCGGTTTCCCTTCCCTGCATCGTCTGGCAAGTATTGCCGGATTTCCATCAGCTGGCCCACGTTCTTCTTTTGACAAGTCAGACGGCAAAGCCCCCTGCGCCAGTCCCTCCCGACCCGCTGGCGGACGACGGTATGGGACATGCGGGTTTTCAACGCCCCCTTCTGATTTAGAGAGGATTTTTTCCAGGAACACCTTTTTTTGACGGTGTTTCCGTTTTGCGTCTGTTTTTTGAATCCGGACGTTCCCTTTTTTCCGCGGAATCGTCTCCCGCATTGTCCAACTCAAATTGGACTCCCTTGTTTACCCATCTCTTTCACAACATGAAATCCATACCATTTTATTCCGGGCTGGGCCTGCTGGCTCTCCTGGCCTCATGCAGCGTCTATAAGAACGCCCCCATTGACCTGAACGCGGAGGAAGCCGCGTGGAGGCAGGAGTCCGGGGCCATTGACCGCAATACTGCCGTCACCCAGATCCAGGCGCGCCAGATAGGCCTGGTCCTGAATCCGGACCTGAACAAGGCCCGCCTGAAGCTTGCTTCCAGCAAGGAAGCAGCCAGGCAATCGGGCTGGTGGAATGATCCATCCTTTTCCTGGGACATTGAACAAGTCCTGCAGGAGAATACGCTCAACATGTCAGGCAGTCTGGGTTTCACGATTCCGGTCACCGGCCTTCCCGCCCTGGAGAAGAAGGTGGCGGAACAGTACAAGGAAGCGGATTTCTGGCTGCTGCGCCAGGCGGAACTGGATTTCCTCAGTTCCCTGGACCAGGCATGGAACAGGCTGGCTGTTACGCAACGCCGCAAGTCCGTGATTCAGGACCGCCTGGCCGTGCTGAAAAAGGAGAACGGCATGATCGAAAAGCTGATTGGGGCGGGAGAAGTTGAGTTTTCTTCACGCCAGGTGGCCTCCCAGCGCATGAACGACGCCATCCGGGAATTCCAGAATGTCACGGAGACGGAACTGGAGCAGCAGATGGAGCTGGTCAAATTGATGGGCATGCACCCTTCCAGCGTTCCAAGGCTCCGTTTCCTCACCGGACAAGGGTTCAGCCTCCCCGCCGCCGTAACCGCGCCGTCTCCCGCCGCGCTGATGGAGTCCCCCAAGATAAAAGCTCAAATGGCTACTTATGCCACCACGGAAACCCTGCTCAAGACGGAAATCCGCAGGCAGTATCCGGAACTGGAACTGGGGCCCTCCTTCACTCGCGACGACGGGGAGAAGGAAGTAGGGGGGGAAATAGGGTTCAACATTCCTCTGTGGAACCGCAACCGCAAGGCCATTGCGGAGGCGCACGGCGCACGGAATACGGCCCGGATGGAAACCGTCCAGCTTTGGAAGACGGAGTTGTTTAATGCCCGCCAGCTTGAGGCTTCCCAGCAGATGATGATCCGCCACTGCCGGACGGAGCTTCAGCGCATGGAGTCCTTTTCCTCCTCCGTTCAGACCATGGAGAAATTGCACGACATCGGTGAAGCCTCCCTGCTGGAACTGGCGGAAAACCGCCACCAGCTGTACGAAAGCCGCCTGGCATTTCTGGATAATCTGGACAAGCTGCTGGGCATTCAGGCACAGCTGCGCTACCTCACCCACGCCAATCTCCAATCAAAATAATTCATTCACTTCCATCAACCATTTTCACAAATATGAAACGTCTCTATTTTTCCATCATTCTGGGAATTGCCCCCGTCTTCGGACTCAGCCCCGTTCTCGGCGCCCAGGAGACTTCCGCGGAACACAACCACGCCGACGGCACTCCCTGCACGGCAGACCACGGCCATGACGAACACCAGCACAAGGAGGGGGAAACCTGCACGGAAGGGCACGACCACAAGGAGCATACTCATCCGGACGGCACGGTCTGCACCGGCGACCACGACCATGAAGGCCACCAGCATGCGGAAGGGAAGGCCTGCACGGACGACCATGACCACGACAAGCCCTCAGCAGGAGGGGCCGGCGCCCTGGAGGACATGATTCCCCTGCACGTGGATGAAAAAGCCCGCCATTCTCTGGACATGCGCTTCGAGAAGGTGACCGCCGTGCCCCACGGGGCGGAAAGGACCCTGCACGGCCAGATGGTCATTCCCCCGCACGCCGTGAATACGTATGCTCTTCCCGCAGCGGGCCGGGTCACATTCCATGTAAAATCCGCCCAGCAGGTGCGCAAAGGCCAGCTCCTGTACACGCTGGCCTCTCCGGACATTGTGGAGATGGAGGGAGCAGCCGCCCAGGCCAAAGCGGAACTGAACCGCTGCATCGCAGACCTAGCCGCCCTCAAGGAACGGCGGCAGACGCTGGAAAAGATAGGAACCAAGAACAGCGAGCTGAATACCACCATTCGGTTCAAGGAGACGGAGGAAGAGAGCCTGAAAGCCGCCCTGAACGCCAGTGAAAATAAATTGAAACTGGCAACCGCCTCCGGAGAGCTGAAAGACAACCTGCTTTACGTGTACGCCGCCGCGGACGGCTCCGTGCAGTCCGTGGATATGACCCAGGGGGCCTGGGGGGAACAGGGCGCACCCGCGCTCGTGATGACCAACAAGGGGGATCTGGAATTTGCCACCACCATTTACGGGACGGACCCCGTCCATTACGCCAAGGCCCAGCTTGCGCTGACCCGGGGCAAGAATACGGAGCTGCTGGACGGCTCTCTGAGAGTGGCGGACCAGGTGGACCCAGCTACACAGTCACGCGCCCTGTATTTTACGCCGGACCGCCTGCCGGAAGGCACGCATGCCGGACAACTTGCACGGCTGGACCTGTATTCCCGCGATTCCGCTACGGATGGCTTCATTCCCGTACCTAACAGTGCCGTAGTGAAAGTGGGCGTGAATGACGTGGTGTTTATCAAGACGGGAGAGGACGCGTTTGTCATGAAAAAGGTGCAGACGCTGCCCGCACGCCAGGGAAAGACGCCCGTGAAGGGCCTGATTCCCGGCCAGACCATCGTTACGAAGGGAGGATATGAGCTAAAGTATATCCTGCCCGCAGAAGGTTCAGGCAGCAAGAAAGCAGCCGGGCATTTCCATGCGGACGGACAGTTCCACGAAGGAGAGCACTAATCCGCAATGACCAAAAGATTAAGAAGAGAATGAATCAGTGCACGGTTTCTGAAATATTCCCACCGATCTTTAATTATCAGCATTCAATAACTAAAAGTTTATGAATTTTCTCATTTCATTCTGCCTGAATAACAGAATCACCGTGATTCTGCTGACGCTCGCCCTGGCGGTGATCAGCATTTTCGTGGTGAAGAATATTCCGGTGGACGTGTTCCCGGAGTTGAAGGTGCCGCGCGTCACCATCCAGACGGAAGCCCCCGGCCTGACGGCGGAGGAAGTGGAGCAGTACATCACCATTCCCATTGAGTCTGCCATGAACGGCACGGCCGGGGTGAAGGGGGTGCGCTCTTCATCCGGCAGCGGCCTTTCCTTCGTGTGGGTGGATTTCGACTGGGACAAGGATATTTACCAGGCGCGCCAGATCGTGGCGGAACGTCTGGCTGCCGTCCGGGATACCCTGCCGGAGAATACATCCCCGGAACTGGCCCCCATCGTTTCCGTGACGGGGGAGATTATGCTGATTGCCTTGACGGGGGACAAGGATACTTCCACGCTGGATATGCGGCAGCTTGCGGAATACAAGTTGCGCACGCGCCTGCTGGCCATTCCCGGTGTGGGCCAGGTGACGGTGCTGGGCGGCCGCCTGCCGGAATACCAGGTGGTTTACGACCCCAACAGGCTGAAGCTGGCCGGGGTTGATCTTTCCAGCCTGAAAACGGCCATTGAAGAGTCCCAGTCTTCCGTGCCCGCCGGGTATCTGGAAGACGTGGCCGGGCAGGAGCTTCCCATTCAGCAGGATACCCGCACAGCCAATATCGAACAGCTTAACCGCGCCCTGGTTCCTGGGCATCCTTCCGGCATTCTGCGACTTCAGGACGTGGCAGAGGTCAAGATCGACGGAGCTCCGCGACGCGGCGACGCCGGATTCATGGGAGAGGACGCCGTTGTGCTTTCCGTACAGAAGGTTCCCGGAGCCAATACACTGGCGCTGACGCAAGCCCTGGATGCGGCCATGAAGGAGTTCAGCCAGAGCCAGCTTCCTAAGGGAATGAAGCTGCACACCAGCGCGTACCGCCAGGCGGATTTCATTGAGATGTCCCTGAAGAATGGCACGGAGACCCTGCTGATTGCGGGAGCGGTGGTCATGATCGTGATTTTCCTTACCCTGCTGAACCTGCGGACAGCTATTATTACGCTGATTTCCATGCCCCTGTCCGTCCTGTTCGGGATGATGATGTTTCCGGTTTTCGGCCTGGCGATCAATATCATGACGCTGGGCGGCCTGGCCGTGGCCGTGGGGGATGTGGTGGACAACGCCATCATTTTCGTGGAGATAGCTTGGCGGCATTTAAACCGGAATGCCGCCCTGCCGGAAGAGCAGCGAAAGAGCAAGTATGAAGTGCTGATGGAGGCCAAGGGAGAGATCGTAGGGTCCATTTCCTTCTCCTCCGTAATCATCCTGCTGGTGTTTACCCCTGTTCTTTTCCTGTCCGGGCTGGAAGGCCAGTTTTTCCGTCCGCTGGGTATTTCCTACATGCTGGCATTGCTCTCCTCCCTTATCGTAGCCGTTACCATCACGCCGGTGCTGTGCTATATGTGGTTCAAGAAGAGCAAGAACGCCGCCACGCTGGAGAGCGGGGATTCCTTCAGCTCCCGCCTCATCAAGCGCATTTACGCGCCCGTACTGGAATTCTGCCTGCGTTTTTCCAAGACGGTCTGCGCCATCATGGCAGCTGTCACCCTGCTGGCCCTGTGGCTGGGCTCCACTTTCGGCACCAGCTTCCTGCCTCCGTTCAATGAAGATTGCTACACGGTGTTCGTCAGCACGGTACCGGGAACGTCCCTGGACGAAACGGAGCGCATTTCCCGCAAGGTGATGAAAGATATAGAGCACATCCCCGGCGTGCTCAGCGTTACCCAGCGCACGGGGCGGGCGGAGAACGACGAGCACGCGGAGCCCGTCAGCGCTTCCGAATTGCTCGTCCGGGTAGACCTGAACAAGGACCAGAAGGAACTGCGCGCCGCCATCAAGGAGTGCATCGACGACATTCCCGGCACCAGTTCCATGATCGGCTACCCGCTGGCCCACCGCATCAGTTCCGCCTTGTCCGGTTCCAATTCGGAAATTGCGATTAACATTTACGGAACAGAGCTGCCCCAGCTCCGGCTGGCAGCACAGAAGGCCAAGGAGATTCTGGCCTCCCTGCCGGAAGTGGCCGACGCACGCGCCAACCGGGAGATTATGGTGGATACCATTCGCGTACAGTACAACCAGGAGGCCCTGGCCTCCTACGGCCTGACCATGGCCAATGCCGCTGAACAGGTTTCCACGGCCATGAACGGCCAGAAGCTGGGAGAGGTGATCAAGAACCAGGACCACTGGAATATCGTGCTCCGCATCGACCCCAAGCTGAAGACGTCCATTGAAGACGTCAAGAGTCTGGAGCTTATTTCCCCGGACAGGAAGACCGTGCGCCTGGACGACGTGGCCCAGGTGTACCGTGAGGAGGTTTCCAACCTGATCCTGAGAGACAATACCATGCGGAAAGCCATGATTTCCTGCAATCCCTCCCCCAATTCCAACCTGGGGGACCTGGCGAAGGCCTGCCGGGAGAAGCTGGACCCCGTCATGAATGCCATGGGCTGTACTGTTGATTATGACGGCACCATCAAGGCGAGAGAGTCAGCCTCCGAACGGCTTTACGTGCTGGGAGCCATCGTGATGGTGTTGATCGTGCTGCTCCTGTCCTCCGCCCTGGGAAGCGTGCGCCGCGCCATGCTGACGCTGGTGAATATTCCGCTGTGCCTGGTGGGCGGCATTGTGGCCGTTTTCCTGGCGTCTCCGGGCACCCTGTCCTCCCTGTTCGGCGCCACGTACATTCCGCCTATTCTCTCCGTAGCTTCCATCGTCGGGTTTGTAACCGTCATCGGCTTTGCCATCCGTAGCGGCCTGATCCTGCTCAACAGGTACCGGGCCCTGGAACACAGGGGAATGACCCCTGTGGAAGCTATCCGGGAAGGTTCACGTGAGCGCGTGGTTCCCATTATCATGACGTCCCTGACCACGGTTCTGGGACTGCTGCCGCTGATCTGGGCCATTGACAAGCCCGGCGGCGAACTGCTTGGCCCCCTGGCCATCGTTCAGTTCGGCGGACTGGTTTCAGCAACGATCCTGAACCTGCTCATTATTCCGGCTACGGCCAAATTGTTCTCCCGCTGGATTTCGGCCCGAAGGAAAGAGCTGGAATCCAAGTCCTGACCAGACGGGATTCTAGCCGGCGGAACCGGGGAATAGACGAGGCCCCGGTTCCGCCTTTTACAATAACAGACGTAACAAGTCCTTGCCTTTCCAAATCATAAGGGGCACACATGGTTTTATCATTCCCTCCATATGACCAAACGGAGATCCACCAGAGAGCATTTGCTCAATACGGGAGCCATGATCGCCAGCGAATCCGGACTCCGCGGTCTTACCGTACGCGGCCTGTCCCTGCGCGCAGGAACCAATCCGGGGAGTTTCGTCTATCACTTTGGAAACCGCGACGCCTTTTTGAATGAATTGCTGGAACGCTGGTACGAACCCCTGTTTACCGGCGTCAGGACGCATGCCAATATTCATTTGCCCTCTTTAAAGAAGCTGGAGATTATTCTGGAGGACATTATGGATTTCCTCCTCCTTCACGGAGAGTTTATCGCCCAGCTGGTGCTGGATGCCCTGGCAGGGGAAAAGGAGGCGATCCGCTTTATTTCCGGGCTGCATACACGGCATCCTTTCGTGCTGCTGGAGACCATTCAGGCGGCCCAGGAGGAAGGCTCCATCGTGAGCGGGAATCCCATGAACATTCTTATTTATCTGGTTTGCTGCGGCGGCGCTCCTTTTATTCTTTCCGGCCAGCTCCAGGTACACGATCCCCAGGCGGCACGTCCCGTTCTGGAGTTACTGGGGTCCATTCTCAGTGACCCGGCCAGCGCCAAGCAACGCATGCACTGGGCTTTGAACGGCATCCGCCAGGGAGAATGCACTTGAGCATCCGCGTCAAGACCGTTCCTTTACACCCATAAGGCGGCATCAAAGGGAAGGCCGCCTCCCGGAATTCCGCAATGATGGGATGTTCTGCTTTCCGGTTTTCATTTTTTCAATTCCCCTCAAAAATAATGCAGCCCGTAAACAAGTCCGTTTACGGGCTGCTTTCAATCATTCCGCAAAAAAGAGAGTTACCTCGGCCGGTGAGGTCGGTGGTAGGGACGAGGAGGAGGGGGCGGCGGGTTATGATGGTTCCAGTCATTACGGTGCCTGTCCTTATCACGGTCATGCTGGACGACCGCCCCAATGGCAGCTCCGGCAGCCAGAGCGCCCACGCCAATGGCGGCAGCGCCCCCGGGCGTCACTGCCGTGTTTCCATAGCTGTCCGTCGTGCATGACGGCAGCAGGGAAAGGGACAGTCCAGACAGCGGGAGAAGCCAGAAAGATTTCATGTACTTGTTCATGGTTCGGAAAATGGTTTGATGGATCATGGACCATCAGGTCCACATCCGTAAAGCGCGAACAAAGTTCCCTTTTTGTCTAAATATGTCACGCACCTGTCAGCAATGGGCCGTCAGCCATGCATCCGGACACAAAAAACCGCATGCCCTGCATTACTGCGGCATGCGGTCATAAAACTGTATTCTTAAAAGAGAGGGGTTATTTTTTATCCTCAACGGGCTCAATCCTTACGGGACTCTGGATATCAAAGAGAGCCTTGCGGCGTATATAGCCATTCCGCTGCAAATCAAGAACAAACGCGCTGGAAGGGAATTTTTCCGCCAGTTCACGATAGAAGGTTCCAGTCGCAGCACTGTCCTTTCCGGCCCTGGCGATATCTCCCAGGCACATGGTGGCAAAAGCGGAAAACGTGGGATCACCGGAATCAACCACGGAACGGAACAGGCTTGCCGCCTGGTCCGCCTTGCCGCCGTTCATCAGGCGACAGGCAAGCGTAACGGATGCCTGGGCCTTCCATTCTTCCGTGGGAGCAGAATCAATAAACGCCTTCATTTTGGAGATGCCTTCCTCTTCCTTCCCGGCATTCCACAGGGCTACGGCCTGGAGATAGGAAGCCGTGACGGCGGCACGCGAGTCATCAAAGTCAGACATGACCTGCTGAAGGCCCTGTTCATTCAGGGAAATCTCTCCGGTGGCCGGAGATTCAGGCATGGAGGCCACCAGAGCGGCTCCGGCTTTTTTCTCCATGGATTCCTGCATGCCGCTGTAAATGATCCAGCCGGCAGCGCCAAGAATGCACAGCAACACGATCAAGGCAACCTTGCCGTAATGCTCATCCAGAAATTGCTCATGTTTGGCCGGTCCGACGGAAATTTCCGCAAAAGCGCTTCCATCCCCCATGGGCATATTGTCCATGGCCCGCTTAATATCCTTGATATCCATAGTACGTTGAAGAGGGTTCTACAGTGTTGTGCCGTCCAAATCAATCAGCTTTTTACTTATCTTCGCCATGTTCCAGAAGCTGGAGGGAGTCCCTCAGTCCCAAATTCCGGTAAATCTGGCGGGTTGCGCGGCTCTGGTTGAGCGTGTAAAAGTGGATGCCGTCCACTCCGGCGTCCAGCAGTTCCGCACATTGGCTGGAAGCGAACTGGATTCCCACTTCCTGAATGGCATCCGGATTGCCCCCGGTGCGTTTCAGGGCCTTGAGCAGTCGGGCGGGGAAGCAGGTGCCACCAGATAATTCCGCCATGCGGTTCATGCCGGACAGGCTGGTGACGGGCATGATGCCTGCCAGAACAGGTACCTTGATTCCCGCCAGCAGGCAGCGTTCCCGGTAATCCAGGAAACAGTGGTTGTCAAAAAACAGCTGGGTACAGATATAGTCCGCTCCGGCATCCACCTTGGCTTTAAGAAAGTCCATTTCCCGCAGACGGTTGGGAGTGGAGGGATGGCCTTCAGGAAAACCCGCCACGCCAATGGCAAAACCGCCCGGGTCCGGATGGTGACCGGATTCATTGTATTCACGGATGAATGTCACCAGATCCGCCGCATACTTGAAGGCATCCGCCGAACGGTCGTAATGCCCCACGCCGCGGGGAGGATCACCGCGAAGGGCCAGTACCGCGCGCACTCCCGCCTGGGCATACCGATCCAGAATGTTCCATATTTCCTCCCGGCTGTGCCCTACGCAGGTGAGGTGGGGTACCGTAGGAATCCGGGATTCATTCTGGATGCGCAAGACGACTTCACGCGTTAGTTCCCTGGTGGAGCCGCCCGCGCCATATGTCACGCTGACAAAGCTGGGCCGGTAGGGTTCTAGTTCACGAATGGTCTGGTACAAGGCGGCTGCCGCCTGTTCGTTTTTGGGCGGAAAGAATTCAAAGGACAGGGTGGGACCGGCGCCCGACTGCAGTCTTTCTTTCAAGTGCACGTCTTTTCTTTTTTGCTTGGATGCATCCGGCAGGCCGGATCAGGGTTCCATGGGAACAACAAAAGGCTCGGGAGCCGAAGAGGCAGGCGCGGCAACGGGAGCGCTGCCGGCGGGGGTCGCGTTGTTTTCGTCCAGTTCAGGCAGGGAGGCATGCCAGCTTGCAGGGGGAATAATTACTTCATCCCCGGGCTTGAGAGGTTCCTTGTCGTTGCTGTCAAAAAGTTTGTTGCGTTTTACATAGGACTGGTACGTCTTGCCGTCCGGATCAACGCCGTCCACAATCAGCGCGGCGAAGATGCCTCCGCGGCGGCGGATGCCCAGTTCCTGGCCGACCGTCAATTCCGGCTTGCCGATCGCCTGGAACAAAACGAGGTTGGCTTCACGGATGTATTCCGTCACCCGGCCCACCTGCTCCGCTTCACTGATGTCGTTGAGCCATTGAAGCTGGGGATCCCCCTTTTCCAAATTCTGCCGTACCAGAAGGGCACGTTCTTCTTCCGCTACGGCCTGGCGGCGGCGCAGTTCTTCATTTTCCTTCTTCGCCCGTTCCAATTCCGCCGTCTTATGGGCCAGTTCCTCAACCATCACGGGGTCCGCCACCACTGCCGGCTGCACTGACGCCGGGGCGGCCTGCGTGGGCATGGGCAGATAAGGAGACGGAGCATTCACAGCAGGAGCCGCAGAAGAGACTGCAAGCTGCTGCTGTTGCTGGAGGACATCCATTCTTCCGGAAAGATTCACGTATATCAGTCCCAGGACAGCCAGGGCCACTACCAGAAGCACCAGAATAACGATACGGAAATTGCTCATAGGTCAGGAGGCAGGAATTAAATTAATAGGAATAGTTAAGATAGAACTGGAATTGGCCGCCGCGGTCAATAGCATTGTTTTTCTGGACCGGAATTGCATAGTCCACGGCCAGCGGACCGATGGGCAGGTTCAGGCGAAGACCGATGCCATAGTCGGAAACGATCTTGGACGTGCCGAAGTCAAAGGCGTCCCCATTTACAAAGCCGATGTCGTAGAAGACGGCGACACGGACTTCTTCAATGACCGGAATGGAGTATTCAAACTGGCAGAAGAAGGAGGAACGGCCGCCCATGGTTTCGTCACCGCTGAAGGCAGGATTGTAAGGAGCCACATCGCGGAAGCGGAAGCCGCGCATGTTGTACGGACCACCCAGGTAGAGGCGTTCAAAAATGGGTACGTCATGGCCGCTATAGGAGTCCACGGTGGCAACTCCGGCATTGATGCTGAAAATGGTGTCTCCCCGCAGGTTCCAGTAATAAGCGCCATTGATGCCGAAGTTGTAGGTATGTACATCGCCGCCCAGACCGGAATAACCGGCCAGCACCTCAAATTTGCCCCCCTTGCGCGGGAATATCTGGGCGTCGCGGGTGTCAATGGTGTAGGAGAGTTCCACATGGCTGCGCAGATAATCCCCGTCTTGAAGCCAGAAGAAGATGGGGGCGTTCCCCTTGGCATCAATCCGGTACTGTTCCAGGCGGTATTCCAGCTTCACGTAGTCCAGTTCTCCGATCGGCTTACGCAGGGAAACGGCGAAGCCGTAGTTTTGCTGGTCGTAGTAGTCGGAATAGTAGGAGGAGTTGCTGTAGAAGATTTCCGTGCCGAAGGCGAGCTTGCGGTGCAGGAACCAGGGGTCCACCCAGGAAATGCTGGCATCCTGCGTCTCAAAACCGATGCGCGTGTTGATAGCGAAGCGCTGGCCGCCGCCCACGAAGGAGGACCAGTCGTACATGTCGAAGTTGGACTGCGTAATCCCCGCAAACAGGTACACGCTTTCAATGGAGGAGAACGCCACGCCGATGTTCAGGGAACCAGTGCGTTTTTCCGCCACTTCAATATTGACGTCACGGTAGCCGGGGCGGGTGGAACCTACCTGTGCTACGTCCACCAGATCAAAGTAGTTCAAGTTCTGGAGGCGTTTCTGAGCGGTATCCAGGTCCACGGAGTTCATCGGGTCATTGGATTGGAGGGGGAGTTCCTGGCGGATGACGTAGTCCTTCGTACGGTTGTTGCCGACGACACGGATGTTGCCCACGCGGTAAGGGTTGCCTTCCGACACATGGTAAACGATGTTGATCTGCCCGTAGCCGGTCTTGGGATCAATGCCCACTTCCTGAATGTCCGGACGAACCGTGGCATCCGCATAACCGCGGGAACCGTAATAGCGGCGGATCATCGTCACGTCGTCGGCCACTTTCTGGGCGGAATAGGTGTCTCCGTTGTACATGCTCAGGCCAGGCACGAGTTCCTGAGAAGTGAATACTTTGGTGGGTCCGAACGCTACCTGATTGACCTTGTAGCGGCGGCCTTCGGAGATCGTGATCTTCATGGTGAGCTTCTGCTCGTTGCCCTTGCCGGAATCAAAGTATTCCACCTTGTCCAGCTTGACGCGCAGATAGCCCTTGTTGCGGTAATAAGTCACCAATTCCGCCCGGTCGTCCTCCAGCTGTTCGCGGTCAATGCGGCCGGATTTGGTGATCCAGGTCAGCCAGCCCTTTTCCTTGGTCTTCATCACCTGACGCAGGTCCTTGGAGCTGACATGATCGTTGCCCACGAAATCAATGTTGATAATGTTGGCCTTTTTGCCTTCATTGATGTTGAAGACCACATCCACAAAGCCGGGGCGTTCCGTCTTCTGGTAAAAATAGGAGACCTGCACGTCCGGATACCGGGATTCCTGATAATAGGTGCGCAGTTTGGTGATGGCGCTGCTAAGCGCCTTGTCGCTGAGAGCTTCCCCGCCCTTTAATCCGCATTCTTCAGAAAGATCCTGGCTGTCGAAGGCGGTATTGCCCTGAAAGCCGACGCCGCCCAGCAGATTCTGGGCTGCCATTTCAAATACCACGCTGACGCCCTCGCCGGAGGGTTCTACGGCAACCGTCGTATTGCCCCCGACCAGACCGCTTTCCAACAGGCGTTCCAGGTCCTTGTTCACCACGTCCGGGGAATATTTGGTGCCCGGCTGCGTAGCCAGCAGGTTTTTCAGGCGATCTTCCGAGACGGTTTTCCCGCTGCTTCTGTAACGCACGGAAACACTTTTGACGGGCTTGCCTTCATACGCCTGGTCGCCGGGAAGAATACCTGTTTCCGGCCCCAGTTCGCGAGCTACCTGCTCCGGGGTCATCACGGACCCGTAACCGCCCCTGTTGAGAGTGGTTTTGTCCTGGGACAAGGCGGACGAACACGCCAGAAGAAGAGGAGAAACAATCAGGAAAACGGGGCGAATCATGAGAGCGGAACTTAATACTTGGGATATAAAGGACTTTTCCCCGTACATAGTCAAGACGACATTCCGCGTAGAACGCAGTTGCCGCCCATTTTTACTTGTTGCGCGCGCATGCCTCGGAATGGCAATTGTGTCATTCCTGTGCAATAGCTTGCACTTAAGATAGCCTCTCATTACATTTACCGCCGCCCGTGTCCTGACGCCGCCCTTATGCCGGAAGCCGGGATAAACCACTTTCATTCTAACACTGACCGTATTATTTATGGAAATCAACGTTGATATTCAACCGGACTGCACAGCCACGCTGAAAGCTTCCATTCCCGCAGAAACCACGGCCGCGCGCCGCGCCTCCATTGTGGACTCCTACGCCGGCAAGGCCAAGCTGCCCGGCTTCCGCCCAGGCAAGACTCCCAAGTCCATTATTGAAAAGCGCTTCAAGAAGGAGATTGAGGAAGAGTTGCTGGATACCCTCTTTGAAACTGCCTGCTCCACGGCTCTGGAACAGAATCCCAAGCTGAAAGTTCTCAATTTCGGCAAGCCGGAACAGTCCATCGACGAACAGGGCAATTATACTGCCACCAGCACGATGACTGTGGTTCCCGAATTTGAACTGCCGGAGTACAAGGGGATCGAAGTAAAGGTTCCCTCCTCTGAAGTGACGGAAGCGGACATAGAGGAATCCCTCAATTCCCTGGCCGAACAGATTGCGGAATTTGCTCCCGTGGACCGTGCCGCGAAGAAGGATGATGTAGCGATCATTGATTTCAAAACAACGCTGGAAGGCAAGCCCGTAGCGGAAGCCGTCGGCAAGCCGGTGGGCTTTCTGGAGGGCCGCGAAAACCAGTGGATGAAGGTGGAAGACGACCAGTTCCTGCCCGGCTTCGCCTCCGCCCTGGAAGGATTGAAGGCCGGTGACAGCAAGGATATTACCGTAACCATTCCGGATACTTTCCCGATCGCGGAATTGCGCGGCAAGGATCTTGTTTTCCACACCACCGTGAAGGAAGTGCGCGAGAAGGAGCTCCCGGCCATTGACGACGAATTCGCCGCCAAGGTGCTGCCCGGCAAGACTCTGGAGGAACTCAAGGCCGCCGTGAAGGAAAACATCGCCCAGCGCAAGACTCTTCAGATCGACGAAGCCAAGGCCGACCAGATCACGGAAAAGCTGGCCGACATGCTTGATTTCAACCTGCCGGAAGCCGTCGTGGAACGGGAAGTGTACGGCATCCTCCAGCAGAAGCTCCAGCAGGCCATGTACAGCGGAAATCCCCCGGCCGATATGGACAAGTTCGTGGAAGACGCCCGTGAGGAAGCCAGAAACGAAGCCCGGCGCAACCTGAAGGTCTTCTTCATGCTCCAGGAAGTGGCACAGGTGGAAAAGATCTCCGTCACGGAAATGGAACTCTACAACGAAGTGGCACGTCAGGCCCGCCAGCAGAAAAAGGCACTCAAGGCTTACATCCGGGAAATCCAGCGTGAAGGCCGCGTACACGGCATTAGAATGAGCCTGCTGACAGCCAAGGTTCTGGACTTCCTGACGAAAGAAGCCAAAGTAAGCGTAGACGAGCAATAACCCTCCTCTGCACAAGAAACTTTACCAGGGGGAGTTGGCGCGAATGCCCGACTCCCCCGTTTTGTATCCGCCAGAAGGGGAACTACATCGAATATAAAACATCGAATCTGTAATAATCATATGTTTCAACCCCACTCTTCCAATCCGGAAACCGTGAAGTCCTATTACGTTCCCATGGTGGTGGAACAGGACGGCCGCGGAGAACGCGCCTTTGACATTTATTCCCGCCTTCTCAAGGACCGTGTCATTTTCATCGGCTCCGCCATCGACGACGACGTGGCAAATTCCGTAATAGCCCAGCTTCTCTTCCTTCAGATGGCCGATCCCAAGAAGGACATCCACGTATATATCAACTCTCCGGGCGGTTCCGTCACCGCGGGCCTGGCCATTTACGATACGATGCAGTTCGTTTCCTGCGACGTGAACACGTACTGCCTGGGCATCGCCGCCTCCATGGGCTCCGTCCTGCTGGCCGCGGGCACGCCCGGCAAGCGGTTCTGCCTGCCGAATTCCCATGTGATGATCCACCAGGTTTCCGGCGGCGCCCAGGGCACCGCCTCCGACGTGGAACGCACCATCGGATTCATGTTCAACCTGAAAAAACGCCTCAACGGCATCTTGGCCAAGCACACCGGCAAGACGGAAAAACAGATTGAAAAAGATGCCGACCGCGACAATTACATGACCGCGGAAGAAGCCGCCGCCTACGGACTGGTGGACAAGGTGCTGACTCATCACGAGGACGGACAGGAAAACAAGAAGAAGGGCAAGGCCTGAATCCTGCCGGCCGCCCCTTACTCTCTCAATATCAGATTATGTCCGGTTCCAACCCTAACATTCCAGCCTGTTCCTGCTGCGGCAAGCCGGGGAACAAGGTGGACAAGCTCATTCAAATCGCGGAAGATTTTTACATCTGCAACAATTGCGTTGAAATTTGCGTCAACATGATTGTGAAGGACAACGGCCTTCCGCTCGCCACCCGCTTCATCCGCGGCATCCTGAACATGGAGCCTTCCGCCTATGCCATGTGCCAGGCGGAGGCCCGGAAAGCCGCAGCAACGGAAATGCTGCGGGAGGCAGGAGCCCCGGCGACCTCCTATGAAGGCCCCCTTCCCACTCCGGAAGAAATGTGCGCCACACTCAACCAGTATGTCATCGGCCAGGATCATGCCAAGAAGGTGCTTTCCGTAGCCGTGTACAACCATTACATGCGCCTGCGCCAGAATTCCATAACGCTGGAGGACAAGTCCCTGGACGACGTGGAAATCGAGAAGTCCAACATCCTGCTCGCCGGACCCACCGGTTCAGGCAAGACTCTGCTGGCAAAGACTCTGGCGAAGATGCTGAACGTTCCTTTCTGCATTGTCGACGCCACCACGCTGACGGAAGCCGGCTATGTGGGCGAAGATGTGGAAAATATCATCCTGCGCCTGCTCCAGGCAGCCAATTTTGACGTAGCCAGGGCGGAACAAGGCATCATTTACGTGGACGAAATCGACAAGATCGGCCGCAAGACCCAGAACGTTTCCGTCACGCGGGACGTTTCCGGGGAAGGCGTACAGCAAGCCCTGTTGAAAATCATTGAAGGCACCATTTGCAACGTGCCCCCCACCGGAGGACGCAAGCACCCCCAGCAGGAGTATATCCGCGTCAATACGGAAAAAATCCTCTTCATCGTGGGGGGAGCCTTCGTCGGTCTGGAGGATATCATCCGCAAACGTCTTGGCGCCAGCCAGATGGGATTCGGGGCCATTACAGAACAGCGCGGCAGCAAGGAATACTCGGAAGAGGAGATTCTTGCCCAGGCCATGCCGGAAGACCTTTTTTCCTTCGGCATGATTCCGGAACTGGTAGGCCGTCTCCCCATCTTCTGCCCGCTTTCCAAGCTGGACGAAGCCCAGCTTGTCCGCCTGCTGACGGAACCGAAAAATGCCTTGGTCAAGCAGTATTCCAAGCTGCTCGCCATGTACGGGGCTAAACTGGACGTGCACCCGGACGCCTTGAAAGCCATGGCTGCTGAGGCGATGGAGCGCGGCACCGGAGCACGAGCCCTGCGCGCCATTTTCGAGAACCTTATGCTGGACATCATGTACAAGGTGCCCAGCATGAAAAACACGGATTCCGTAACCATTACCAGGAAAACAGTCACCGACAAGGAACCGGCTCAGATCCGGCAGGCGTCCTGAACCCCGCTTCCCACACCCAGCCATGCCGGATACTTTCACCGTCCTGGGAATAGAATCCTCCTGTGATGAAACGGCGGTTGCCGTACTGCGCTCCTCCGGGGAGAAAGAAGCCCCGGAGATACTCTCATCCGTCATTTCCTCCCAGATCGCTATTCACCGCCAGCATGGCGGAGTGGTTCCGGAACTGGCCTCCCGCAACCATTCCACGGACCTTCCCGGCGTCATCCGCTCTGCGTGCCGGAAAGCCGGCGTCACTCCGGCAGACATTGATGTGTTCGGAGCCACGGCAGGCCCCGGCCTGGTTGCCGCCCTTCTGGTAGGCAACAGTACGGCCAAGGCCCTGGCCCTGGCAACAGGCAAGCCTTTCGTCTCCGTCAATCATTTGGAAGGACATCTTCTCTCCCCCTTTGTCAAGCGTCCGGAAGGCCCCGTACCGCATCTGGGCATGGTCGTTTCCGGCGGCCACACCCTTTTTGTGGACGTCCGGGGCGTGGGGGACTACCGCCTGCTGGGCCGTTCCCTGGACGATGCCGCCGGAGAAGCGTTCGACAAGGTAGGCAAAATGCTCGGACTGCCCTACCCCGGCGGCCCGGAAATAGACCGCATGGCCGCCCGGGGTAATCCGGAGGCATTTTCCTTCCCGCGCGCCCTGATGAAGGGGGCCTCGGCCAATGTTTCCTTTTCCGGCCTGAAAACGGCCGTTCTCTATACCCTGCCCAAGCTGACGGAGAGTGGCAATCCCCACAACCTGGCGGAACAAACCCTCTGCGACCTCTGCGCATCCTTCCAGCGAGCCGTTACGGACGTGCTGATCCGCAAGGCCCTGCATGCCCTGCGCCTTTCGGACCACCACACCCTTTCCGTTTCCGGAGGCGTTTCCTGCAACAGGGAGTTGCGCACGCGCCTGCAGGAAACCTGCGCACGCGAAGGAGTGGAACTTATTCTGCCAGATTTTGATCTGACGACGGACAATGCAGCCATGATTGCCTACGTAGCCTGCCTCAAGGCGCGCCGGGGGCTTTTCCATTCTCTGGAGGAAGATGTTGACCCCAACCTGAAACTGACGGAAGACCTGAACAGGTCCAAGCATTCAACGCACTCCTGATGAGCAGATTGGAAACTCATGCCACATTATTGCGGCATGCAGGCGAAAAAATGTTCACGTTTTCATTGACATCAGGCATTTAAAAGCGTAATCTAGCGTCCGCTTTTCGTCAGGCAACACGGGAGGATGCTATCTATCCGCTAGAACCGCAGGTTTGGGCGGAGTTACAACTCTCTTAGAGCGACGAAAGGCGGAAGAAGTCTATGCTTCTGTAGCTCAGGGGTAGAGCGCATCCTTGGTAAGGATGAGGTCGCGGGTTCAATTCCCGCCAGAAGCTCCATCTTCAAGCTAGACCCATAGCAGCCCAAACCTAAACATATCATTATGGCTAAAGAGCAATTCCAGCGCAACAAGCCCCACGTGAACGTGGGCACCATCGGTCACGTTGACCACGGCAAAACCTCCCTTACCGCCGCCATTACTTCAGTGCTCGCTAAGAAGGGTTTCGCCGAAGCACGCGGCTATGACCAGATCGACGCCGCTCCCGAAGAACGCGAACGCGGCATCACCATCTCCACGGCACACGTTGAATACGAAACGGACAAGCGTCACTACGCTCACGTTGACTGCCCCGGACACGCCGACTATGTGAAGAACATGATCACCGGCGCTGCCCAGATGGACGGTGCCATCCTCGTGGTTGCCGCTTCCGACGGCCCGATGCCGCAGACCCGTGAACACATCCTTCTTGCCCGTCAGGTAGGCGTTCCCGCCATCGTCGTTTACATGAACAAGTGCGACCTGGTGGACGATCCCGAACTGATCGAACTCGTGGAAATGGAAGTCCGCGAACTTCTGAACGAATACGAATTCCCGGGCGACGACACCCCCATCATCAAGGGTTCCGCCGTTAAGGCTCTGGAAGGCGACGCCGCTGCCGAACAGTCCATCATGGACCTCATGGAAGCCGTTGACGCTTACATTCCCCAGCCGGAACGCCCCGTTGACCAGCCCTTCCTGATGCCCGTGGAAGACGTGTTCTCCATCTCCGGCCGCGGTACCGTAGCCACTGGCCGTATCGAACGCGGCATCGTGAAGAAGATGGAAGAAGTGGAAATCATCGGCATCCGCGATACCCAGAAAACCTCCGTTACGGACATCGAAATGTTCCGCAAGCTGCTTGACGAAGGCCAGGCCGGCGACAACGTGGGTCTGCTGCTCCGCGGCGTGAAGAAGGAAGACATCGAACGCGGCCAGGTGATCATCAAGCCCGGCACCGTGAAGCCCCACAAGAACTTCAAGGCTGAAGTTTACGTCCTGACCAAGGAAGAAGGCGGCCGTCACACTCCGTTCTTCAACAACTATCGCCCGCAGTTCTACTTCCGCACGACGGACGTGACCGGTTGCTGCACCCTTCCCGAAGGCGTGGAAATGGTGATGCCTGGTGACAACGTCAACCTGGAAGTTCAGCTCATCACCCCGATCGCCATGGAAAAAGCCATGCGCTTCGCTATCCGCGAAGGCGGCCGCACCGTAGGTGCCGGTCGTATCAGCGAAATCCTTGACTAAGTCCCTTCTGGACTAGTAGAGGAATCTACACATCCGGTTTGAATGAGGGGGCCTCCCCGCGGGGTCCCCTCATTCTCCCACGAAAGAAGAAAACCAACAGGTCAGTAGTTCAATCGGTAGAGCGTCGGTCTCCAAAACCGAAAGTTGGGGGTTCGAGTCCCTCCTGACCTGCCACTTCTTTCCAAATACATCACCCCACCTTGAAGCATGTTTCGCAAGATTTCTCAATTCATCGCCGAAGTTAAGGGCGAGCTTAAGAAGACCACCTGGCCCTGGGAAAGCGATCCCAAGGTGAAAGGGTTCAAAAAATTCCGCGAACTCTGGGGTTCCACTCTTGTCGTTCTGATTGCCATGGTCTTCCTTGGCGCGTTTGTCGCATCGTTCGACATCTTCCTCCACAGCGTGGTCAACTACCTCATCAAGTTGGCAGTCTAGTTTTATCCCCCACTTTCTTTTTCCGATCATGCCCAGTACCCCAGAGCCTCACGAACAATGGTACGTGCTTCATGTCCTCTCCGGACAGGAAAACAGCGTTCGTGACCGCATCATCCGCAAGGCCAAGGACGCCGAACTTTCCGACTTCATCTACCGGGTGGAAGTCCCCACCGAACTTATCTCCGAAGTCCGCAACGGCAAAAAGACGGAACGCCACAGCAAGCTGTTCCCCGGGTACGTTTACGCCAACATGTATCTGCTGGAAGCCGACGGCTCCCTGAACAAGGACCTCTGGTACTTCATCCAGCAGATTGACGGCGTCATCAGCATTGCCGGTTCCCGCAACGCCCCCCTCCCCATGCGCAAGCGCGAAGTGGAGGACCTGCTACCCCTGCTGGACGCAGAAGCCGTCGCGGCCCGTCCCAAGGTGGAATTCGCCGTCGGTGACCCGGTGCGCGTCTGCGAAGGCCCGTTCCAGAGCCAGGAAGGCACCATCGAGGAAATCGATCCGGAAAAAGGCAAACTGCGTGTCAGCGTTTCCATCTTCGGCCGCGCCACTCCGGTGGACCTGGAATACTGGCAGGTTGAAAAGGCCTGAAACTTTTCCCGCAACATTCCCGCCGTTCATTTTCTCCGCTAACAAAGCAAAACCATGGCAAAAGAAATAACCAAAATCATCAAGCTCCAGATCAACGCCGGAGCCGCTAACCCCTCCCCGCCCGTGGGTCCGGCACTTGGTCAGGCCGGTGTAAACATCATGGCATTCTGCAAGGAGTTCAACGCCGCCACGCAAAAGCAGGCCGGCGACCTCCTGCCGACCGTCATCACGGTTTACAAGGACAAGTCATTCTCTTTCATCACCAAGCAGCCCCCGGGCAGCGTGCTTCTCAAGAAAGCCGCCGGCATTGCCTCCGGATCCGGCGAACCGAACAAGAAAAAGGTTGCCACCCTTTCCAAGGCCAAGCTGATGGAAGTTGTCAACACCAAACTCCCTGACCTCAACACGAAAGATCCCGAAAGCGCCGCCCGCATCCTTGCCGGACAGGCACGCCAGATGGGCATCGAAGTTGAAGGTATGTAACACTCACCGCAGGAGGATTAACCAATCCGAACGCACTGCCAAATACACACATGTCTACCAAACGCAGCAAGCGATATCAAGAAGCAGCCAAGCTTGTTACTCCTAACAAGAACTACAGCATCTCCGAAGCCGTGGAAACCATGAAGTCCTTCCCGGCGCCGAAGTTTGACCCGACTGTCACCGTTTCCTTCCACCTGACCGTGGACCCCCGCAAATCCGACCAGATGGTCCGCGGAAGCGTCTCCCTGCCCAACGGCACGGGCAAGAACGTCCGCGTCCTCGTCTTCGCCCAGGGCGACGCCGCGAAGGCCGCCCAGGAAGCCGGAGCCGAATACGTGGGTTTTGAAGACCTCATCAAGAAGGTCCAGGACGGTTTCGTTGACTTTGACACGGCCATTGCCACCCCCGACGCCATGACGGAGGTTCGCAAGGTTGCCCGTGTACTGGGTCCGCGCGGCTTGATGCCCAACCCGAAAACCGGTACGGTTACGGACGACACGGCCAAGGCCGTGAAGGAAGTGAAGGCAGGCCGCGTCGACTACAAGGTTGACAAGAACGCCAACATCTCCGCCGCTGTAGGCAAGCTGTCCTTCTCCAACGAAAGCATCTGCGAAAACATCGCCGCTCTGGTTGATTCCGTCATCAAGGCACGCCCGGCTTCCGCCAAGGGCGCCTATGTGGAATCCGTCACCGTTTCATGCGCCATGTGCCCCGGTCTCCCGGTTGACACCGCTTCCATCGCCAAACTGTAACCCGAACCGATTTAGCACATCATGAATCCTGACAAGCGTATCATCATTGACGACCTGACCGCCCGCGTCAACGCCTCTCCGTTCCTGATCGTTGTGGACTACACCGCGATCACCGTGCCCGAGTTCACCAATCTGCGTTCCGCCCTGGCCGCCTCCGGCGCCCAGTGCCACGTGGCCAAGAACAATTTCATGCGCACGGCCCTGACGGATGCCGGCCTGCCGGACATCGGCGAACACCTCGTCGGCCAGACCGCCTTCATCACCGGAGCATCCGACGTGGCTGGCGCCGCCAAAGCCATCAATACCTTCAACAAGGCTTCCAAGAAGGCCGAATACAAGGTAGCCATTCTGGACGGGGCAGTCCTCACTGCCGACCAGATCCGCGCCATCGGCGACCTGCCTCCCCGCGACCAGCTGCTGGCCAAGCTCCTTGGCACCATCAATGCCGCCGGTTCCGCTCTTGCCCGAGTCATTCAGGCATATGTGGACAAGGAAAACGGCGGCAGCGAAGAACCCGCTGCTTAATACTAACCCCTTGACCGGACGGCCCTGTTGCACTTTAGCCAAAATGCGTGAAAACCGGGCCTGACCTCTCCTAGAGGTTCCTTGTCGGAACTCCGGCCGGAGAACTGAAATGCCAAGTGGCTCTTGGCGCGACTAGAACCAAAAAAGAAAACAATACAATGGCTGATATTAACAAAATCGCTGAAGAACTCGGCACCCTGACCATTCTGGAAGCCGCCGACCTCGTCAAGCTCCTGGAAGAAAAGTGGGGCGTTTCCGCTGCTGCTCCCGTAGCCGCTGCCGGTGCTGCCGCCGCTCCCGCCGAAGCTGAAGAAGAAAAGACCGAATTCGACGTTGTGCTGACGGAAGCCGGCGCCAACAAGATCGCCGTGATCAAGGCTGTCCGCGAAGTGAAGGCCGGCCTCGGCCTGGTGGACGCCAAGAAACTGGTTGAAGGCACTCCCGCCACCATTCTGGAAGGCGTTTCCAAGGACGAAGCCAACGCCGCCAAGGCCAAGCTGGAAGAAGCCGGCGCCAAGATCGACGTCAAGTAAGCTTTTTACTTCCCGCGCAACAGGAGAAATCCCGTTTTTTCTCCTGTTGCGCTTCCTCGTCTTCACATCCCGCGTGACCGACTAGAGGCTTTTTGCGCATCAAATCGCTTCCAGTCGGTTCCGTCTCCCCAAGGAAGGAACCGTTCTGCCCCGCATCCGGGCAGCAAGGATGCACATTCATAACATCTCCGCCACAGCAGCCCATGTCAAAGCGACTCTACTTCGGGAATATCAAGGAAGTCATCGAACCTCCCAACCTTATTGAGATTCAACTGCAATCATACTTCGATTTTCTACAACAGGACACGCCGGCCGCGGCCAGGAAAAACATCGGCTTGCAGGGTGTTCTGAAGGAAATCTTTCCTATCAAGAGCTATGACGAAAACATTGAGCTCGACTTCGTCTCTTATGAAATAGAACAGCCGAAGATGAGCGACTACGAGGCTATCCGCGCCGGGGAAACCTACAGCGCCGCCCTCCAGGTCACCTTCAAGCTCAAATCCGACAACGAATCCAAGGAAGAAACTGTTTACATGGGTGAAATGCCCATGATGACCAACCGCGGCACCTTTGTGATCAATGGCGCGGAACGCGTCATTGTGTCCCAGCTTCACCGTTCTCCGGGCATCTGCTTTGAAAGCGCCCAGCACCTGAACGGCAAGCTTCTGCATTCCTTCCGCATCATTCCGGACCGCGGTTCCTGGCTGGAAGTCCAGTTTGACACCAACGACCTGCTCTACGTCTATCTTGACCGCCGCCGCCGCCGCCGCAAGTTCCTTGCGACCACGTTCATGCGCTATCTGGGCTTCAAGACCGACCGCGACATCGTCAGCCAGTTTTACGATATCCGCACTCTTCCCCTGAGCGAAGATATGACGGAAGAAGACCTGCACAACCTCGTCGCCGTCGATACGATCAAGGACAAGGATCTGGTTCTTGCCAAAGCCTTCGAACAGCTCAATATGGGCGTGGTACGCCAGTTGCTCCAGTTCGGCATCAAGGAAATCGACGTCATCAACCAGAACGAGGACGACGTGCTGATCAAGACCCTGAAGAAGGATCCCGCCCACGACGAGGAATCCGCCCTCAAGGAAATTTACAAGCGCCTGCGTCCCGGCGACCCCGCTACGGCCGCACAGGCCCGCACGCTTCTGAAGAGACTCTTCGACGATCCCAAGAAGTACGACCTCACCCGCGTGGGCCGTTACAAGATCAATCAGAAACTGGGTCTGGACACCAGCCTGGACCAACGCCTGATGACTGCGGAAGATTTCCTGGCCGCCCTCAAGTATCTCCTGCGCCTCAAGAAGGGCGAAGGGATGGTGGACGACATCGACCACCTGGGCAGCCGCCGCGTGCGCGCCGTGGGCGAACTCATGGCCAACCAGTGCCGCGTGGGCCTCGCCCGGACGGAACGCCTGGTGAAGGAACGCATGACCCTCATCGACCAGAATATTGAAGGCGTCACGCCCAGCAAGCTGATCAACCCGAAGGCGCTGAGCGCCGTCGTACGCGACTTCTTCGGCCGTTCCCAGCTGTCCCAGTTCATGGACCAGATCAACCCCCTCGCGGAACTGACGCACAAGCGCCGCCTTTCCGCCCTGGGGCCCGGAGGCCTGAACCGCGACCGCGCCGGCTTTGAAGTGCGAGACGTGCATCCTTCCCACTATGGCCGCATCTGCCCGATCGAAACGCCGGAAGGCCCCAACATCGGTCTGATCAACTCCATGTGCACCTACGCCCGCATCAATGAATTCGGTTTCATTGAAACGCCCTACCGCAAGGTGGAAAACGGACGGGTCACCAATACCATCGAATACGTCACCGCCGACCAGGAGGAAGGCTACCTCATCGCCCAGGCCAACAACCCGCTGGACGAACAGGGCAACTTCACCACTTCCCGCGTGACCGCCCGTGAAAAGGGCGAGTTCATCGAAGTGGACCCGGCCGACGTGCATTACATGGACGTGTCTCCCAAGCAGCTCGTCTCCATCGCCGCAGGCCTCATTCCCTTCCTGGAACACGACGACGCCAACCGCGCCCTGATGGGCTCCAACATGCAGCGCCAGGGCGTGCCTCTGATGGTGGCGGAATCCCCGTACGTGGGCACCGGCATCGAAGGCAAGTGCGCCCGGGACTCCCGTTCCGTCGTGCTGGCGGAAGCGGACGGCATCGTTGCCTCCGCCTCTGCGGAAGTTATCATCACCACGAAGGACGGCGAATTGCCCGTACGCCCGGAAGTGTACCTGTCCGATCCGGACAGCGTCCGCACCGACCGCGACAACGGCATTTACGTCTATCCCCTGCGCAAGTTCATGCGTTCCAATGCCGGCACCTGCATCAACCAGAGGCCGATCGTGCGCCGCGGGGACAAGATCAAGGCCGGCGACGTGCTGGCGGACGGCCCGAACACGGACCAGGGCGAACTGGCTCTCGGCCGCAACGTACTGGTGGCATATATGCCGTGGAACGGGTACAACTTCGAAGATGCCATCGTCATCTCCGAAAAGACGGTCAAGGAAGACACCTTCACCTCCATCCACATTTCCGAGTTTGAAGTGCAGGCCCGCGACACCAAGCTGGGCCCGGAAGAAATCACCCGCGACATTCCGAACGCCGGGGACGAAGCCCTGAAGAACCTGGACCATGACGGCGTCATCCGCATCGGTGCGGAAGTGAAGCCCGGCGACATCCTCGTCGGCAAGATCACTCCCAAGTCTGAAACGGAACTGGCTCCGGAAGAACGCCTGCTGCGCGCCATCTTCGGTGAAAAGGCGGCGGAAGTGAAGGATACTTCCCTTCGCGTTCCCTCCGGCTGCACCGGCATCGTGATGGACGTACGCATTTCTTCCACAGGTTCCGGCCATCACCGCGGCGACCTTGTGGTGGACAGCGCGGAGAAGAAGAAGCAGTTCAAGAAGATCAACGACGAGCACAAGAAGAAGAAGGAACAGCTTATTGACCAGCTGACCAAGAAGCTTTCCGACATTCTTCTGGGTGAAAAGATCCCGCTTGATGTCGTCAACGAACAGACCGGCGAAATCATCATTCCGGCCAACCGCAAGATCACCAAGACCCTGCTGCGCAAGCTGGCGCTGGTTCACGACCACATCGAAATCGAGCCCAGCCCGATCCGCAACAAGATTCTGGAAATCATCACCTCCTTCGAAGGCCGCTTCACCGAGCTGGACGACGAACGCGAACACAGACTGGACCAGATGGAATCCGGGGACGAATCCGAACCCGGCGGCCTGAAGGAAGTCAAGGTGTACATCGCCGCCAAGCGCAAGCTCGGCGTGGGTGACAAGATGGCCGGCCGCCACGGCAACAAGGGCGTGGTAGCCAAGATCGTTCCCGAACAGGACATGCCCTTCCTCGCGGACGGCACTCCGGTGGACATCGTGCTGAACCCCCTGGGCGTACCTTCCCGAATGAATGTGGGACAGGTGCTTGAAGCCCACCTCGGCATCGCGGCCAGGGCCCTCGGCTTCAAGGTGGCCACTCCGGTGTTCGACGGCATCAGTGAAGAAACCATCTGGAACTATATGTCCGAAGCCAAGAAGGTGGACGGCTTTACCTGGATCGGCGACGGCAAGGACGGCACAGTGGGAGGCAAGAGCATCCTGTACGACGGCCTTACCGGCGAACCCTTCCACAATCCCGTTGTGGTAGGCCAGACCTACATGCTCAAGCTGAACCACCTGGTGGCGGACAAGATCCACGCCCGCGCCGTGGGTCCGTACAGCCTGGTCACGCAGCAGCCCCTGGGCGGCAAGGCCCAGTACGGCGGCCAGCGTTTCGGGGAAATGGAAGTGTGGGCGCTGGAAGCCTATGGCGCCGCCTACACCCTCCAGGAACTCCTCACCGTGAAGTCCGACGACGTGCAGGGCCGCACCCGCATTTACGAATCCATCGTGAAGGGGGACAACACCCTGGAAGCCGGCACTCCGGAATCCTTCAACGTTCTGATGAAGGAAATGCAGTCCCTGGGCCTGAACGTACGCCCCGGCAGCAAGGATGAACAACCTTCCCTGCAGCTCGGCGGTACGGACCTTGCCCCGGTGGACGGCATGACGGAAGGCTTTGACAGCGACGACATGGCCGGACTGGCGGATGTCGATTTCTCCGACCTTAAATTCTAACATCCATCGCATTCCCCTTCCGCCCCGCACGGTGCGGGAGGGGGCATCAACCCTTCTTAAGATTTTTAACATATGTCTGATACCCCTACCATTCGGGAAATGCACGGTCTGAGCGACAAGCCCAAGACCTTTGACCAGGTAGCCATCACCGTGGCTGATCCGGATACCATCCGCAGCTGGTCCCATGGCGAAGTAGTCAACCCGGAAACCATCAATTACCGCACGTTCAAGCCGGAAAAAGGCGGCTTGTTCTGCGAACGCATTTTCGGCCCCACCCGCGACATGGAATGCGCCTGCGGCAAGTACAAGCGCATCAAGCACAAGGGCATCACCTGCGACCGCTGCGGCGTGGAAGTGACCAACGCCCGCGTGCGCCGCGAACGCATGGGTCACATTGAGCTGGCCGTTCCGGTCTCCCACATCTGGTTTTACAAGTGCATGCCCAGCCGCATCGGTCTCATGCTGGACCTGACGGCCCGCCATCTCGAACGCGTGATTTACTATGAAGATTACATCGTGGTGGATCCCGGCAGCACTCCCCTGGAAAAGGGCGCCATTCTGACGGAAGAGGAATTCCGCAACGCGGAGGACGAATACGGCTATGACAGCTTTGAAGCCGGCATGGGTGCGGAAGCCATCCAGAAGATGCTTGCCTCCATTGACCTGCCCTCCCTCGTGGCCGATCTCCAGGAACAGCTGGACAACACCAACTCCAAGCAGAACAAGCGCAAGATCGCCAAGCGCCTGAAGCTGGCCCAGGGCTTCCTTCAGTCCAACACGCGCCCGGAATGGATGATCCTGAACGTGCTGCCTGTCATCCCGCCGGACCTGCGCCCGCTGGTTCCGCTGGAAGGCGGCCGCTTCGCCACGTCCGACCTGAACGACCTGTACCGCCGCGTCATCAACCGCAACAACCGCTTGAAGACCCTGCTGAGCCTGAAGACTCCGGAAGTCATCATCCGCAACGAAAAGCGCATGCTCCAGGAAGCCGTGGACGCCCTGTTCGACAACGGCCGCCACGGCCGCGCCGTCACGGGAGCCGGCAACCGTCCCCTCAAATCCCTTTCCGACATGCTGAAAGGCAAAGGCGGCCGTTTCCGCCAGAACCTGCTGGGCAAGCGCGTGGACTACTCCGGCCGTTCCGTGATCGTGATCGGCCCGGAATTGAAGCTCAACCAGTGCGGCCTTCCCAAGAAGATGGCCCTCATCCTGTTTGAACCCTTCATTATCCACCGCCTCAAGGAGCTGGGCTACGTACACACCGTGCGTTCCGCCAAGAAGCTGATTGACCGCAAGACGCCGGAAGTATGGGACATCCTGGAAGAAGTCACCAAGGGCCACCCCGTCATGCTCAACCGTGCGCCCACGCTGCACCGCCTTTCCATCCAGGCTTTTGAACCGGTCCTGATTGAAGGTTCCGCCATTCGTCTGCACCCGCTTGTCTGTAACGCGTACAACGCGGACTTCGACGGCGACCAGATGGCCGTGCACGTGCCGCTTTCCGTGGAAGCCCAGATGGAAGCGCGCCAACTCATGCTGGCGCCCAACAACATCTTCTCCCCGGCATCCGGCAAGCCCATCGCCACGCCTACGCAGGACATCATTCTTGGCGCGTACTTCCTGACGCACACCCGTGCCGCGGAAGTGCAGAATTACCAGGACAACCACCAGCACCTGCCCCTTTTCGAATCCATCGATGAAGTGGAATACGCCATTGCCGCCCGCAAGATCGGCTACCATGACTGGATTCGCCTCCACAACCCGGACTACGGCAAGAAGCCGTCCGAAGTGGTGTACGGAGACGTAACCAAGAAGGTGATCGTGACTACGGCCGGACGCGTGCGTTTTAATGAAATCTGGCCCCGAGAACTCGGCTACATCAACCGCAACGTGGGCAAGAAGCAGATGGGCGACATCATCTGGCGCTGCTACCAGACGGTGGGCAAGGAACGTACCGTGCAGACCCTGGACGCCCTGAAGAACCTGGGCTTCAAAGAAGCTACCCGTTCCGGCTGCTCCATCGGCATTGTGGACATGGTCGTTCCGTCCCAGAAGAAGACGGAAATCGAAAAGGCCTATGCAGAGCTGGACAAGGTCACCAAGCAGTACAAGAACGGTATCATCACGGACGGCGAACGCTATCAGAAGGTGGTGGATATCTGGACCCAGACTACGGACGTGATCCAGGCGGCCCTGTACCGCAAGCTGGAACACAACGAAGGTTCCAAGATGGCCAGCCCGCTCTTCATGATGGTGGATTCCGGCGCCCGAGGCAACAAGGCGCAGATCAAGCAGCTCTCCGGCATGCGCGGTTTGATGGCCAAGCCCAGCGGTGAAATTATCGAACGCCCCATCACGGCCAACTTCCGTGAAGGCCTCTCCGTGCTGGAATATTTCATTTCCACCCACGGCGCCCGCAAGGGCCTGGCGGACACCGCCTTGAAGACGGCGGACTCCGGCTACATGACCCGCAAGCTTGTGGACGTGGCCCAGGACGTCATCGTTTACGCGGACGACTGCGGTACGAATAACGGCATCACCGTTCACGCCATCTATGATGGCGATGAAGAGGTGGCCTCCCTTTCCTCCCGCATTTACGGCCGCGTTTCCTGCGAGCGTATCGTCGATCCCGTCAGCGGCGAGATCATCGTGGACATCAACGACCTCATCAACGAGAAGCAGGCGGAACAACTGGAAAAGATCGGCATTGAACAGCTGAAGATCCGTTCCGTGCTGACCTGCGAACTCAAGAAGGGCTGCTGCGCCAAATGCTACGGCCTGAACCTGGCTACCGGCCAGGAAGTGAAGATCGGTGAAGCGGTCGGCATCATCGCCGCCCAGTCCATCGGCGAGCCCGGCACCCAGCTGACCATGCGTACATTCCACGTGGGCGGCACGGCCACTACGGCGTTCAAGCAGCCTATCGTGAAGGCGAAGAACGACGGCCGCGTGATCTACACGGAAGACCTCCGCACGGTGGAAAACGTGGACGGCAACTTCGTGGTTCTGAACAAGAACTGCTCCGTCCGCATTGAAAACGAACAGGGCCGCGAGCTGGAATCCTACCAGCCCGTCATCGGCACCATCCTGTACGTTCCCAACGGCGGCTCCATCAAGAAGGATGAAACCCTCGCCACATGGGACCCGTACAACGTGCCCGTGATCGCTGAAAAGGGCGGGATGGTCGAATTCAAGGATATGATCGTGGGGATCACCGTTTCCAAGGAAACGGACCGTGAAACCGGTACGTCCACCCTCGTCGTGATGGAACACAAGCAGGAACTCCACCCGCAGGTGGTCATCCGCGATGCCAAGACCCGCGAGGTTCTGGCCCACCACGCCATTCCCGCCGGGGCCAACCTGACCGTGAAGGACGGAGAGACCATTTCCGCCGGCACCATGGTGGCCAAGACGCCCCGCAAGGTGGCCAAGACAAAGGACATCACCGGCGGTCTTCCCCGCGTGGCAGAACTGTTTGAAGCCCGCAAGCCCAAGGACGCCTGCACCATCGCACGCGTGGAAGGCATTGTGCGCCTCAGCAGCAAGAACACCTCCCGCGGCAAGAAGGTCATCACCATTGAAACGCCCACGGGCGAACTGGTGGACCATCTGGTGCCGATGAACAAGCACGTGATCGTTCACGAAGACGACCACGTCCACATGGGCGACCAGCTTACGGAAGGCCCCGTTTCTCCGGAAGAAATTCTGGATGTCTGCGGCAAGGAACGCCTCCAGGAGCACCTCGTCAACGAAGTGCAGGAAGTGTACCGCCTCCAGGGTGTGGAGATCAACGACAAGCACGTGGAAATCATCGTGCGGCAGATGCTGCGCAAGGTAGTCATCACGGAACCCGGCAACACCGAGTTCCTGTGGGGCGACCAGGTGGACAAGACCACCTTTGACCGCATCAACGAACAGACGATCGCCCAGGGTGGCCAGCCGGCCGCCGCCAAGCCCGTTCTGCTCGGCATCACGAAGGCCTCCCTGGAAACGGAATCCTTCATCTCCGCCGCGTCCTTCCAGGACACCACGCGCGTTCTGACCGAAGCTTCCACCCTCGGCAAGACCGACACGCTGGAAGGGTTCAAGGAAAACGTCATCATGGGCCACCTCATTCCCGCCGGTACCGGGTTCTCCCGCTACAGCAAGATTGAAGTGGATCCCGCGGAAGGAGCTGAAGAAATCGTGCTCGCCGGCGAAGATGATGAAATGGACTCCATCGAAGAAGTCCTGAACGATACCATCAACTTCGACAACGAACGCTAATCCGTTCCCAAACCATATTCCAGGGCCGCTTTCCGCAAGGAGAGCGGCCCTTTTTCTGTATTAAAATATCTTACACTCAAGGCATTCCTCCCCAGGACGAATTGCAAATCCGGTGTCAAGAGAATATTTTGAAACTTTGACCTTTGCTGTAAAAAGGCATGTTTGAAAAACCCGGGAGCCTTGTTCCAAACCACGGGATTTTCACGCCAACTATAAAACGTTGAATTGATTGAAACCTTTTCCTGTTTCATGTGAATCCGGGCGGATTTGCAATCCGGCATGTTAACGGCAACATCAATCCAACAGCAATGAAGAAAATATTATGCACCATCTGCCTCGGCATGGCCTTTCTGGCAACCTCCGTTTCGGCGGCTACCATTGAGCTGATGCCGGAAATCTCCTCCATCACCGGCCAGGGCTACAATTCCGCAGGACGTCTTGCCAACAACAATATCACAGCCGCCGACGTCAAGGCATGGCTGGGACCCGCCGGACGCGCGGACGGATGGTACACCACTACCGGAAACGGTGACATGGGCTGGGGCAGCGCTTCCGTCAATACAGCCAACCAGACTATCAGCCTTCCCAACATGCCCGGTACGGCCGGGGTCTGCGCCGGCCTGAAAATGACCATTGAAAACATCCAGGCCTATTCCGGGCTCACCTTCAGCTTCAGCCTGACTCCTCCCGGAACGGGCCCCACGTACACTTATTCCGTCTGGTATGAAACCACGGACGGAGACCTGGTGGAACTTTGCAGGGGAAGCAGGGGCAACAACGCCTCCCAGTGGAACGTTTCCTACGATGTGACCGACGAACAGCTTGCGGCCATGAAGACAAACGGCAACGGCAAGGTTTATGCCGTCATCGGCAGTTCGGGGGGCACCAACGGCAACAACGGAATCATCCGCGATATTTCGCTGGAAGGAACACTGGCGGTTCCGGAACCCACCGCGGCTTCCCTGAGCCTTCTGGGACTGGCCGCGCTGATGCTGCGCCGCCGCAGGAATTGAACCGGCTCTTTCATTTTCCTTATATATGGAAGGCTGTCCCGTAAACGGGGCGGCCTTCTTTTTTCGTGCATAAGCTCCCCTCTGCCGTTAGCATGCCTCCATGCCCCCTTTGGATTACAAGAAACAGGACAGGCGCCTTTACCTTCCCTCTGCCGTTCCCGCCGTGGTGGACGTGCCGGAAATGCAGTTTTTCATGGTGGACGGCACGGGCAATCCCAATGCTCCGGACGGAGAGTATTCACACGCCCTGGAATTATTGTACACCCTTTCCTACGCCGTCCGGATGGGAGGGAAAAAAGGAGCTTTCCCGGCTCCGGATTATCTGGAATACGTCGTCCCTCCCCTGGAAGGGCTCTGGTGGAATTCGGGGCAAAACCCTTCCGCAAATAAAAATACGTTCCGCTGGACTTCCATGATACGCCAGCCCGGCTTCATCACTGCGGAGGCATTCGAGTACGCTCGGATGAACGCCATGAAGAAAAAGCCCCATTTGAACGTGGAAATGGCGCGCATGGCTTCCTTTGCGGAAGGGTTCTGCGTACAATGCCTGCACACGGGTTCCTATGACGATGAACCAGCCACGCTGGCCCGCATGCATGTTTTCATGGAGCAGTCGGGACTGCGCCCGGATACATTAGGTATGCGGACACACCATGAAATTTATCTCTCAGACCCCCGGAAGACGCCTGCGGAACGGCTGAAAACCGTGCTACGCCTTCCGGTGCTGAAAGCGTGATGCCGTTTTCCCGCTTCCTATTCGTTGTCGATGAAGTAGGCCTGCAAAATGCAGATAATATGCAGGACAATGGGAACCAGGGCAAAGATGAACCAGTACAACAGGCCGTAAGCCGCGCCCACCACCAGGAACCAGACAATGGCCTGGACGAAGTGCCCCTTGTACAATTGACCCAGACCGGGGACGAACAAACTTAAAACAGCTGCCAGGAATGATTTCATATGCTTAAAAAATAGAATTGATCCGGACGGCCTCTTCTGCACGCCCCTCACGCATTGAGAGCCGCTGTTCCGGCTTCCTGTTCAATATCACCGGACGCGCGCTGTCATGAATGACGGACTTCCAACCCCGCTCTGGAACGGGCATTCACGCCGCAGCCGGTGAAAACCATGCGGCGGTCATGCTCCGGTCTTGACCGGGAGGAAGGCTGTGTTACCCTCGCCGCGCACAGGGCACTCACGTTAGAAGAGTAAGGAAGCATCATGTCCATTGAATTGACTCGCAATTTCTCCATCATCGCGCACATCGACCACGGAAAGACCACCCTTTCCGACCGGTTGCTGGAAAAGACCAATACCATTTCCGACCGGGAAAAGCAGGATCAGATTCTGGACGCCATGGATCTTGAACGGGAGAAGGGCATCACGATCAAATCCCACCCCGTCACCATTTTTTACAAGGCCAAGAACGGAAAAACCTACAAGCTGAACCTGCTGGATACTCCCGGCCACGTAGACTTTTCCTATGAAGTATCCCGTTCGCTGGCCGCCTGCGAAGGGGCCCTCCTCATCGTGGATGCGGCCCAGGGCGTGGAAGCCCAGACATTGGCCAACATGCACCTGGCTATGGACCTGAACCTGGCCATCATTCCGGTCATCAACAAGATCGACCTGCCGAGCGCCAACCTTCCCAACGTGTACCGCCAGCTGGAAGATATCGTCTGCATTCCCCATGAGGAAGCCATTCACGCTTCCGCCAAGATGGGAATCGGCATTGATGAAATCCTGGAGGCCGTCGTGGAACGGGTACCGGCGCCCAAAACGGAGGAAGACGGTCTCCTGCGCGCCCTGGTGTTCGACTCCGTTTATGACGCCTACCGCGGCGTCGTGTCCTACGTGCGTGTCATCTCCGGCAGCGTGCAGCGGGGCATGAAGGTAAAGCTTTTCGCCACGGATGAAGTGTATGAGGTCAAGGAAGTGGGAATTTTCACGCCCAAAATGACAAAAACCGATACGCTGGAAGCCGGCGACGTGGGCTATATTATCGCGAACATGAAGTCCGCTTCCGACGTCAAGATCGGGGATACCTACACGGACTGCATGCGCCCCTGCCCCGAGCCTCTGCCCGGCTTCAAGGAAATCCGCCCCATGGTCTTTTCCGGCATTTACCCGGTTGATTCCTCTGATTTTGAAGCGCTGAAGGCCGCCATGGCCAAACTCCAGATCAATGACGCTGCCTTTTCCTTCCAGGCGGAATCTTCCGTGGCCCTCGGCTTCGGCTTCCGCTGCGGCTTCCTGGGCCTGCTCCACATGGAAATCATCCAGGAACGCCTGCGCCGGGAATTCAACATGGATATTATTTCCACATATCCTTCCGTGATCTATGAAGTCACCAAGACCAGCGGCGAGGAAATGCAGGTGGACAACCCCAGCCTGCTTCCGGAACCCCAGGAAATCCAGGAGATCCGGGAACCCATCGTCAAGGTGTTTATCATGCTTCCCGGCGAATACATTGGAGACATCATGCAGCTCGTTCTGGAGAAACGCGGCAGTGTGGACAATACGGAGACCATTGACGATACGCGCGTCATGCTCACCTGCACCGTGCCGCTGGCGGAAATCCTTGTGGATTTCAACGACAAGCTCAAGTCCATGACCCGCGGCTACGGCTCCATGGATTATGAATACTCCGGCTACCAGGCCGCCAAGCTGATCAAGATGGACATGCTCATCGCCGGAGAGCCGGTGGACGCCTTCTCCATGATCGTCCACCAGGACAAGGCGGCCTCCCGCGGCCGGGAACTGGCTGAACGGCTGAAAAACGTCATTCCCCGGCAACTTTTCACCGTCGCCATCCAGGCCTGCATCGGCGGCAAGATCATCGCCCGTGAAAGCATCTCTCCCATGCGCAAGGACGTTACCGCCAAATGTTACGGCGGTGACGTGACCCGCAAGCGCAAGCTTCTGGAAAAGCAGAAGGAAGGGAAAAAGCGCATGAAGGCCATCGGGAAAATCAATATCCCGCAGGAAGCTTTCATCAAGGTGCTGAAAACTGGGGACTAACTTGATTCCGGCTCCTGCTCTGTTTTTCCATTCCTGCGGTTCCAAATCATCCTGCCGTACAGGAAGCATGTCTTCTTACAGATTTCATTTAAAAATCTTGATTTTATGAAAATTCAAGATAATATCCATGAAATAATAATTGAACTGGAAAATATTGATTTTTCTATTGTTTAATACCTTTTAACAAAATTAGAGTTTTATCATAGGGCCAGATAAAAATGAAATTCATCTTTCCGTCAAGATTATTCATCATCTCGTTTTGCCTGTTATCTGGCCTCCATCATTTCGCCTTTGGTGAAGAAGAAAAAGCCAAGTTGGAAATTGAATCGGAGCCGGATGAATTTTCCGCAGACTTGTGCATCGCCGAGGCCTAGGGAAAGCCTATCTCTGACGAAGAAAAAGAAAGGGAGCGAAAAAGGACCCGCTTTGGGGCTGGTGAATTGGTAAAGTTAAGATTGTCAGGAAAGGAAGCATTAATTGAAGATCCCAAAAAACTGGTATGGAGAATTGAACCGAGAAAAGGAGACAACTGGGCTCAAATAGAGGTAGACGATGGAAATAATCCCAGTTTACTGGTTCCTGTTGTTTTGACTATTAACAAAGACCTCGTTTTCGACACTTCTGAAACACAGGATCCTGAAAAGGAAATAGGAGATGCAGCTTTGCAAACGGAAGGAGAATTCAATGTGCAAGTCCTACAAGGAGAAGAAATTATAGCCAAAAAAAACCTTCACAGCCGTTCTTCCCTCCAAAATTACTGCTGAACATGAAGGGCGTCCGGTTTCCGGTAAAGATGGAGAATACGGGGAAGGATTTCCGCAAATGGAGATTGGGAGCCTTCCGGAGCATCCTCCGTTCTTAACCTGACTTTTCATCCTACGGATGTCAGCTTCTGGAACCTCGCAAAAATTGAAGTGGACCATGGCTTCAAAAAATATGATGACAATGGCCAAGAGATTTAATTTCATAAGATTCCGCCATCATTGATTGAAGTGCACCGGCCTACTCCATTTGCAACGCTCATCACAAAACAAAATGGAGGCAGGGATCATATAGGAGCACGCAAAAGCTTGGACAAATTCATGAATCTGACGTTGCCTCTTCCCGTTGGTTGGACATGGTTGTGCGGTTTTTATACTGCCCTGGAGAATGCCGGCCATGAGGAGATCCGTTCCCGCATAGGAATTTACGAGCAAAGAATAGATTTTCTTCAACACAAACCGGGAGACGTCAAAACAATCGAAACCATTTTAAGCAAATTCGGTTGTAAAGTAAGCCGCGTTACAGGAGGAAACCATAGCTTCACAAAAGAAAAACAAGAGCCGTGAAATCTATCACTTATTGCATGCTTGCCCTGATACTTTCGCTTGCGACCGGCAGAGGAGAACCCGTCCAGTTGGCCAGGACAATTCCCATTCCATGGAACAAGGAGATTTTGAAAGATCCGGAAACTTCATCCTCCCAATTAAAAAGTCTGCTTGAGGAAGGGCGGCTGGAAGAATTTTATGTTTTGGCTAAAAAGAAACTGCACGATTCCCGCCAAGAACTGAAAGAAACAAACCGGTTTTCCGAGAAAGGCTATCTGGACAGGCTCTGGATGCTATATTACATCACGGCAGTGCCTCTACTCACCGTGGATTATTCTCCGGATGTTCCTCATCCCCGGTTTAATAAAGACGACTATGTTTTAAAACGTGCCGCTCTCATGCAAATCGCGTTCGAGCTGATTTCCGACGAAGACTACCTCAGGTACGAACGACAGCATCACAAGGAATTAGTGCATTTATTCGCTTCCTATTCTGCAGGTCTATTAAAAAGAGTAAGGGAAAGCTACGACCCGGACCTGGAAGAAAAATTGAAAAAAATGAAATTCCAATCGCGCAAAGACGACCCTGCGGAAATAAGTAAACGCAATTATCTCTTTTTTATCAACAAACAAATTCTCAGGGATAACAGAAACAGTACCATTCCCAGTTACATCAACATGATGGAAGAGCTTTTAATGGGGCGCCTGTGGAGTTATTTTCACGGTCAGCCGCGGGAAGTGGAAAAGTATATCAAACTGGCAGGTTACCAGAGTGAAGAAGAGATTGACGAACTTATCTTCAGAACATTGGCAAGAACTCCAAAAACGGAATTCCTGTATCAAGGCGCCCGTGGGAAAAGATATGAAAGGAAGATACGTTCCGGAAAGGAGAGCAGCGTGAACGACCGGTATCTGCATTCAATTGACAGAGCTTTGAAAGCACAGAAAGCCAAAGCCGGACAATAAAAGCGGCTGACAAACGCCCCGGAATGCCAGAAGGTAGCCCGGGTAATTCCCGGATTGCATCTCCTTTCCCGTTATGTTATCAGATCGGGCATGAGTTTGTTCAGGCCCTTCATGCTCATAATAACGTCGTTTCTCCTGGCCTCCTGTGCAGGGACGTCTCCGGATGCAAACAAGCCGAAAGTCCGGAAAAGCCTTTCCGAACAGCTTCAGGACAATCTGGCCGCATCCATCGCCAACGTTCCCCCTTCTCTGATGGGGAACGGCCCCGGAACGCAGCAGGCCACCCAGTTGACCGCCTCCACCCAGGAGGAAATGCTGGCAAGTGCGGACAGCGGAGCCGTGTTTTTCACGGACCCCTACAATTCAGACGCATCCATTCCCGGCCTGGATGAAGCCTTCACGCGGAAGAAGGAAAACCAGCGGTGGATACAGAGTTATTCGTCCGCCCTCCGGGAAGCCCAGAGAACCGGCTATCCCATCCTGATCTGGTTCCACCATTCCAAGGGAAGCCCCCCCAGCAGGAAACTGGCTGCGGACCTGCTCCACACGCGGGAGTTCGAGGAATGGGCCAAGGAAAATATTATCCGCGTCTGCTATGACCAGGCGGAAGAATTTGAAAGCGAGCCGAACGCCAAAAAGCGCAGTCGGATGAAAGAGTATGTCAGCAAGGCCCCTTCCCTGTTCGGGGTCAGGGGCACGCCCGTACTGCTGATCATGTCTCCGGACGGCACCAAGGTGGATACCCTCCGCGGTTATTACAACGGTCAAAGCCGCCTTTATTTCGACCAGATCAAAAACAGCGTCAAACTGGCGAACCAGCAGTATGAAAAGTTTAAAAAAACTCTGATTCCCAAAGGCTACAGGACCTGGACCGGAGCAAACGGCAACACCTTGTTTGCCAAACTTTCACGCTACTCGGAGAAGGACCAGGCCGTCTGGCTTCAGGAATTCGACGGCCACCAGAATAAAACCTCTTTAAGAAGCCTTAGCGAGGAAGACAGGAAATGGATTCTGGATCAAAAGGCGGCACGGAAGGCCTCCGCTCCCGGAGCCGAAAAACGGTAGTCTTCTTCGCTTCTCTTTTTTAGCGGAAATTCTTTCCGGAAGCGTCTCTCCGGCAAATCAAATGCATGGCCGGGCATACTTCCGTGCCAGCTATCTCATTCCGGCACTCTCTGGTCTGTTTTTTACCTTGCAAGAGAAAATAGGGGTGCTAGTGTACTTCAAATGTCTCCATTTCATGGAGAGCCGCACGCCGGGAAATTCTCTGCACTTCTTTTTTCCTGGTATTTTTTCACTATATTGTCATATCCCATGCATCAATATCTAACGAACGGCCTGTTGCTTGCGGCCTGCTCCGCTTCCCTGGCTTTCAGCGCCCAAACCAAGGAGGGAGACCAACGGCCCAATATTCTGGTCATTGTCACGGACGACCATTCCTACCAGACCCTGGGGACCTGTGAAAAAGATTCTCCCATGCCCTACCCGAATTTCCGCAAGCTGGCGGACGAAGGCATGGTGTTTGACCGCAGCTACTGCGCCAACTCCCTTTGCGGACCGTCCCGCGCCTGCATTTACACGGGACGCCACTCTCACATGAACGGTTACCTGTTCAATGAACACGCCGCCCCCTTTGACGGTTCCCAGCCTACTTTCCCCAAGATGCTTCAGAAGGCCGGCTACCAGACAGCCATTGTAGGCAAATGGCACCTGGAAGCCATTCCGCCAAATGCCAGGGGAGACATGTCCAAATATGAGTCCAATCCCACCGGATTCGACTACTGGGAAATTTTCCCCGGCCAGGGCAATTACTTCAACCCGGATTTCATCACGCCCGGCAAGGACGGCAAACGCGTGGTGAAGACGGAACCCGGCTACGCCACGGAACTGGTCACGCAAAAGAGTCTCAAATGGCTGGACCAGCGTGACAAGACCAAGCCTTTCATGCTTGTCGTGGGCCACAAGGCTCCCCACCGCTGCTGGTGTCCTTCCATCCAAAACCTGGGACGCGCCAAGCAGTATGCAGACCTTGCCGATCCGCCCGCCAATCTGGAAGACGACTTTGCCAACCGTCCGGAATTCCTGAAAATGACGGAACAGACGCTACTCAATCACTTCAATGTGTGGTCCGACGAACACCTGATCAAAGAGGTCGTCCCGGAAGACATACAGAAGATGCTGTCATGCCCTGAATCCAAGACCCTGCACACCAAGTACGACTGGGAAATGCCCGAATGGGTGCGCATGGACCCGCAGCAGAAGGAAGCCTGGTACAATTATCACAAGGCCCGCACCCTCCAGCTCGTGAAAGACATTCGCAGCGGCAAGATCAAGACCAAGAATGATATTCTGCTCCGCCGCTGGCGCCATTACATGGAAGATTACCTGGGCACCGTGCTTTCCGTGGATGAAAGCATCGGGGAAATCATGGACTACCTGAAAAAGAACGGCTTGGAGAAAAATACCATCGTTCTCTACTGCGGGGACCAGGGATTCTACATGGGCGAACACGGCTTGTATGACAAGCGCTGGATTTTCGAGGAATCCTTCCGGATGCCCCTCATCATGAAGTGGCCGGGGCACATCAAGCCCGGCGTGCGTTCCAACGCCATGGTGCAGGAATTGGACTATGCCCCCACCTTCTGTGAAGTGGCCGGAGCCGCCACTCCGGAAAACATGTCCACTTTCCAGGGACGCAGCCTCACGCCGCTGTTCAAGACGGGAGATCACCCGGACTTCAAGGACCGTCCGCTGTACTACGCCTTTTATGAAAATCCCGGAGAACACAACGCTCCGCGCCATGACGGCCTCCGCACGGAACGCTATACTCTTTCCTACCTCTGGACCAGCGATGAATGGATGCTTTTCGACAACCACAAGGACCCCGCCCAGATGGTGGACGTTCACGCCAAGCCGGAGTATGCGGAAACCATGAAGGAACTCAGAAGGCTATACCAGCAGCTCCGCAAGGACTGCCAGGTTCCGGAAGGTTTTCCCGGAGCCACGGGCAAGCTGTCCGTCACCCCCAGATGGGACTGCGGGACCGGCAAGAATTGAAAAGCCTCCGCACTCCATTGTTCCGCATCTGAAAAATGCCGCATGGCGACGCATAATTTTTACAATAGCCAAAATACAATCAAACCAAACAAGATCTGATAGAAGTCACTATATATGAAAGCATTCCTATTTGCGGCGGCGTTCCTCTGCTCCCTTTGCTGGGCCGGAACCAACCCCTACAACATCATTCCGGAACCCGTCAAGGTGACGACCGCCTCCGGCACTACCAAAAACCTCAAAATCCTGAATGAACAGAAAGTTTCCGGACTTGGCAATGAAGGCTACACCATAAAGCTTACGCCCGGCGGCGTGGAATTGCGCTACACCACGCCCAATGGAAAAGCCATGGCCATGGCAACCCTCCTCCAGCTTCAGGATCAGCTCTCGGATACTCCGGCCGGGCTGCCCTGCGGCAGCATCCAGGATGCGCCGGATTTCGGCTGGCGCGGCATGATGGTGGACGTAGGCCGCTATCACTACCCGATGAAGGAGCTCTACAATTTTGTGGACGCCATGCACTACTATAAGTACAACGTCCTTCACCTGCACCTGACGGAAGACCAGGGCTGGCGCCTGCCCGTTCCGGGCTACGACAAGCTCCGTACCATAGGAGCGGTCCGCCCTTCCGCCCCGCCCAACCAGGGAAACGCCCTGCTGGCCAATGAAGGCATGTACACCAAGAAGGAACTCCAGGACTTGGTGGCCTACTGCAGGGCACGCGGCATCCAGGTGCTGCCGGAAGTGGAAATGCCCGGCCACAATATGGCGCTGGCAGCCTCCTACCCGGAATTCTGCTGCAATACCAAGCGTGCCCAGGTATGGACGCATGGCGGCGTTTCCTCCAAACTGATCTGCCCGCAGAAACCGGGAACCAAGAAGTTCATCAAGGACACGTTTGACACGGTCAAACAAATCTTCCCCTTTGACTATGTGCACATCGGCGGGGACGAATGCCCCATGGGCGACTGGAAGAAGTGCCCGGACTGCCAGGCGGCACGCGCCAAGAAGGGCCAGGGAGATGATGTGGAAGCCCAGATGAGCGATTTCACGAAGAGCCTGGGCGCCCTTCTGGCCAAAAACAAGAAAAAGCCCATCCTGTGGTATGACATCAACAAGGGTTACTACCACAAGGGAGAAACCGTCATGTCCTGGCTGCCGGGAGAATTCCCCCGCTGCATCGACAAGACGAAGGAACAGGGAATCGACCTGATCGTCACTCCCCAGTACAAGTATTACCTGGCCCGCACCCAGATGAAATTCCCGAAGGACGACGTACGGGCCAGGCCCGGCGGCGGCCCCATCCTGCTTAAGGACTGCTACAACTTCGACCCCCGCAACGGACGGGACAAGAACGACGTCAAGCACATCAAGGGCATCAACCTCTGCATGTGGGCGGAATGGATTCCTTCCGGAGAACTGCTGATGTACATGACCTATCCGCGGGCCATGGCCGTCTCTGAAACCGCCTGGGGCAACCACAAGAACCGCCCCAGCCTGGAAGATTTCGAGAAAAAGATGGAAACCCACAGGAAGCACTTTCAGAAGCGTTTCGGCTATACGCTGGACCGTACAGTCGAGAACAAGCCCTACCGCGAAAAGTTCATCACCCAGGAACAAATCGACCGCATTAACGAGAACTACAAGAAGGGTCAGCAGAACGCGGACAAGTAGTTTTTCCGCCCTTTCATAGCCATTCGATTCATTCAGAACGGGGACACGGTCAACCACGTGTCCCCGTTCTTTTTTTCCCGCTTGACCGGACGCGGCTCTTCCCTTCTAATCGTCCCGCCATGTTACACCTTTACGATACCCGCACCCGGAAGGCACAGGAGATTTCCCCAATGGATGGAAAAACGCTGCGCTTTTACTGCTGCGGTCCCACGGTGTACGCTCCCGCCCACATTGGCAACTTCCGCACCTTCATCATGCAGGATGTGTTCCGCCGCGTTGTGGAACTGGGAGGAACAGCCACCACGCATGTCCGCAACCTGACGGACGTGGACGACAAGACCATCCGCGACTCCCGCAAGGCGGCCGTCACTCTGGCGGAATTCACCGCCGCATGGGCGGACAAGTTCCATCAGGACTGCCAGGACCTCAACTGCCTTCCCCCGCATGTGGAACCCTCCGCCGTCGCCCACATTCCGGAGCAGATAGAAATGGTAAAAGCCCTTGTGGAAAAAGGCCACGCCTACCCTTCCGAAGACGGGTCCGTGTATTTCAGGATTTCCTCTTTCCCGGAATACGGCAGTCTTTCCCATCTGGACAAGCGGGAACTGGATCTCGGCAAAACCGCCAACGCCCGATCCCATGCAGATGAGTATGAAAAGGACTCCGTGGCGGATTTCGTGCTTTGGAAGAGCCGCCGTCCGGAAGACGGAGACAACTACTGGCCGTCTCCGTGGGGAGAAGGGCGCCCCGGCTGGCACCTGGAATGCTCCGCGATGATCCACAAATACTTCGGCAATGATTTCGACCTTCATTCCGGCGGTGTGGACTTGGTATTTCCCCATCACGAGAACGAAGCGGCCCAATCACGCTGCGCCTGCGGAGGCGGTTTTGCGCGCCTGTGGTTCCATATCGCCCACCTGCTGGTGGACGGCGGCAAAATGTCCAAGTCCCTGGGCAATATGTACACGCTGGAAGACCTAGAGAAACTGGGCCACAAACCGGAAGCCGTGCGCTACGTGCTGGCAGGCGGCTACTACCGCCGGCCTCTGAATTTCACTCTTTCTTCCCTGGAAGATGCCAGAGGCGCCTTGAACCGCATGGCCAAATTCGACGCACTGCTCCGAACCGCCGCAGGAATGGATAACATCCCTTCCTACGACGAGTTTCGCGTGTCCCGTCCTGAACTGGGCCTTTTCCAGCCTGCATGGGACAGCCTGAACGATGACCTGAACACTCCGGAAGCTCTGGGCCACGTCTTCACCGCCATGAGAAAAGCGGAGGTTCCCTCTCTGACTCCCGAAGAGGCTCTTCATATGCGGCATGCCTTCCATTTCATCCTGAACGCTTTCGGCATTATCCTGCCGAAAGAGGAAAAAGAAGAAGTCCCGGAGGAAGTACGTACGCTGGCGGAACAGCGCTGGCAGGCCAAGCAGAGCAGGGATTGGGCGGAAGCCGACCGTCTCCGGGCTGCAGTAACGGCCCTGGGCTGGACTATCAAGGACCGGAAGGATGACTATGACATCGTCAAAAGCTAAGACAGAAAATTCCTGACAATCCGTTAACCGACAATTACACATCCGGGCAATGCTTTTCCAGTATTGCCCGGATTTTTTTCGATCAGGACAAAAGGGAGCTGGCCTGCATCATTCCTTCCATATTTCATTCTTCGATTAATCAAGTCAATTAAAGCGCTTTAAAGACACCTTCATTCTTACACATAAAAACGCAAATCTGTTCCTTCTTCTGAAAGATTCTTTTTTCTTTAATATTAAATATTTCTTCATACATCGAATTTGAAATCCGAAGTCAATGAAATTTTTTGATACAAAATGTCTTAGAAAAGCTGAAAAGAGTGAAGAAGGAGCTGGAAAGACGGGGAGAAACTATATGAATAAATATTCAATAATATCACCATTAATGATTTATGTATTTTTCAAAATAATTTGAAAGCTTTTTCGGATTTCAAATTCGTTTTGATCCGGCCATGCGCAAAAGTTTGGCGGCTGTATTTTTTTCCAGTGTCATGATGGGAACAGCATTACTGGCTTCAAACGCCGATGCTTCCACCCTTCTTTACGGACTGGATTTCAACAATTTGAATGAGCAGAATTTAACCAACCTGGGGAGCGGAACAACCGCTATCAACGGAACAGCCGGGTACATTAACTGGACCGGCGACAATGTTCCCCTCGGTGATGGAGGCTATGCCCACAGAGTGAACGGCGCAACATTCAATATCAGCAACAGTGGCGGCATTGACGGCATCAACCTTTCCACCGGATTCAGCGTCGGCCTCCATCTGAAGAACGGCAACAATCCCGTCTGGCAGGATGCCCTTTCCATCACATTCGGTAACACAACCATCAGGGTGGAAATGAATGCTTCCAACCAGTGGGTGATTTACAACGGTGCCGACATAGGTATTCCGCAAGGAACTCTTCTCTTCCAGACAGACCCCGGCAACTGGGATTACCTGGGTCTGACCTTCCAAGGCGACAAAATGAATGTGTACAAAAACGGCCAGTTGACCAATTCCATCACGACCGGCCTTTCAGATTCCACCCTCGTTACCGGCATCAGGGGAGGAGGCGAACATGCCGCTACTAATTCCCAAGTCTATATAGACAACGTGGCCGTTTATGACGGCGTGCTCAATGGCAACGATTTCGCCTACCTGAGCCAGAATGCCATGCCTGCCGAACTGGTTCCGGAACCGGCCACTGCTTCACTGAGCCTTCTCGGGCTGGCTTCCCTGCTTATGCGCAGAAGAAGAAAGTAACCCCCGTCTTTAAACATTTCAAAGCCGTTTTTCCCCACAGGAAAACGGCTTTTTCTTTTCCGGGGAGCAAAACGCTCCCTGCCGAATATTCCGGCATGACTGAAATATCGGTATCCTCCCCGGAGCTTAAGGATATTTGTGGTTGATCATGCCCGTCAGGGCCTACAGAATGCGCGCCGAACTTTTTCCGTCCACTTTTTTCATGCCGCGCCGCCAAAAAACCCTTGGGCACATTGCCGCCCTGCTGACTATCCTGATCTGGGGCACAACCTTCGTCTCCACCAAAGTGCTGCTGCGGGACTTTACGCCCGTTACGGTGCTCTTCACGCGCTTTGTCATCGGCTACGCCTTCCTCTGGTGCCTGAAACCACGCCTGATGCCTTTCTCCGGCTGGAAAAAGGAATTCCTGTTTGCCGGAGCCGGTTTAACGGGAGTCACTCTGTACTTCCTGCTGGAAAACATCGCCCTGACGTACACACTGGCTTCCAACGTGGGAATCATCGTGGCCGTGGTGCCGTTCTTCACAGCTCTTCTGGCCCACTTCCTGATCAAGGGGGAACGGTTCACGCCGCGCTTTTTCCTGGGTTTTGTCGCCGCGTTCTCGGGCATCTTCCTCATCATGGCGAATGGAGCCTTCGTTCTGGAACTGAATCCGGCAGGCGACCTGCTGGCCCTGGGGGCGGCCCTTGTCTGGGCGGTTTATTCCATCCTGATGAAGAAAATCGGCGTCAATACGTCCAACATGGTAGCCTGCACACGCCGCATTTTCTTCTACGGCATCGTGATGATGGTGCCGGCCCTGTCTCTGCTGCCGGTGAACTTTGACTGGGATCTGTTCATCCGGCCCGTCAACGCCGCCAATCTGCTGTATCTGGGCTTCTTTGCCTCCGCCCTGTGTTTCCTGGCCTGGAGCCGGGTGGTGGAAGTGCTGGGAGCCGTCAAATCCAGCGTCTATATTTACATGGTCCCGGTTGTGGCCGTGATAGCCTCCGCTATCATCCTGGGAGAACGCCTGACATGGATTTCCATAACCGGGATTTTTTTGACCCTCTGCGGCGTCATGATTTCCGAATACAGGAAAAAGGAGGGAAAAGATAAGCCGGCCTGAAAGAATGCTGATCCGGATAAATTCCGGACCATCCCATTTTCCAGGCATGAAAAACAAGGAAGCTGAGATACTTCTACGGATTGGCTTCCGTCAACTTTGATTCCATAAAGAAATTTTTAAGGGAACAAGGACCTTCATCAATGGAGACACATGTCTGCAAGCAGAAATTCTCCGGAATCAGCCAACCGTATAAGAGAGGTCCCAGCAATTTCGATTTTAGCCCGTAGCGGAGTGTTAATCCGCAGGAGGATTTTTATCTTCCTGAAAGATCAAATCAACTGTAAATGAAAGGATAAGGGAGAAAAATAAATTAAAGTTCTTTCCCCTTTTCTTCAAGGAATTTTTAGTCAACATATTTCTACCGTAATTTTTACGTTGACTGCGGATTAACACACCGATAGCATGGCGGACATGAGAGCATTTCTCTCCATTTCAGCTTTTTTATTGTGCATTTCCGGCGTACAGGCAGCAACTACTCTGTATGAAACCCAATTCCGCCAGACAGTCATTAACGCCGACAGTGACTTTCTGGACAATGCTTCCGTCACGCTCACCAATCCTTCCACGTCCCTTTCCAGCAATCTGGCCGCAAACCTTCTGGTTCCCAGCGTCCAAATGAATGGAAATAACACCGGATGGACTGTTACTTTTTCCTTCACGGCGACGCAGGATATCACCATTTCTTCCCTGGACCTGGGCTTTCAGTTCGTCACCGGTACCGGCACACGGCATGACAATGCGGACTCCAAGGCAGGAACCGCCACCGTTACCCTAGCCTCCGGAGATTTGTCCTCCACGGCTGATCTGAGCTTCGAGCGCGTCCAGGCCGACAAAGATGGCACTCCGACAGCGGACGTACAGGAAGCTTCTTTCAATACCCCCCTCACAGTCAAGGCCGGAGAAACATTCACCCTGACCGTCAACGCCAAAGCTCCCGAGACAGGAGGTACCTTTCTTGGCCTTTCCCAACTGGGGCTTCACGGGGACCTTGTACCAGAACCGGCAACCGCTTCTCTGGGGCTACTCGGCTTGGCCGCGCTCCTGATGCGCCGCCGCAGGGTATAATCCTTTTCCCCTTTATATTTATAAAAACAGGGCCGTTACCCTCATTCGGGTAACGGCCCTGTTTTTCGTTAAAAAAATCTGGTCAGCTGCCGGAAATGCTTTTTGCAGCTTCCATCTCAATGCGGGCTTCCGTCTCCTCAATCTCTTCAGAAAGTTCCGCCCATTGGGAAAAGCATGCTTCCAACTGTCGGTCGGCCTGCTGGAAACGCATGGTCAATTCCATCACGGCATCCGTGTCCGCGGCTGTTCCCGGCTGTTCCAGACGGGTCGTGATGTCCGTTTTTTCCGTTTCAAGACGGCTTATTTCCGCTTCCAGGCCTTCCAGTTTTTCCTGGAGGGGACGAAGCAGGCGCGTCTTTTTCTGGCGGATTTCCGCCTCCATGCGCCTGCGTGCCTTCCGGTCCCCCCCGCCGCCCTGCTCCGTTCCTCCGGCGGCGGCAGAACGCGCTGCAGCGCCCAGGGCCTGGTCGCGCTCCACCTTTTCCAGATAATCGGATACGTTGCCTATGTACAGGCGCGGCTTTTCCCCCGGCACGAATTCCAGCACCTTGGTAACAATGGGGTCCAGAAAGCTGCGGTTGTGGGAAACAATGCAGTAGGAACCCGGATACTCGGCCAGGGCTTTTTGAAGGACCTGCTGGGACTGAATGTCCAAATGGTTCGTAGGCTCGTCCAGGATCAGGAAATTGGCGGGATGCAGCAGCATGCAGACCAGGGCCACGCGGGACCGCTCCCCTCCGGACAGCACTCCCACGCGTTTATGCACGTCGTCCCCCCGGAACAGGAAGCAACCCAGCAGATTCCGCACCATGGGGGCGGATTCCCGTGTTGCAGCCGCTTCTACGCATTCCAGCACCGTCTTGTCCGGGTCCAGATCGTCGGCGTGGGTCTGGGAGAAAAAGGCGATCCGGGTATGGTGGCCCATTGTGACATGTCCCGCAGTCGGTTCCTCCCCGCAGGAAATAAGGCGGGAAAAAGTGGACTTGCCCGCTCCGTTCACGCCCACGATGGCGATGCGGTCGCCCTTGACGATTTCAAAGTCAAACTTGTCCAGAATGGAAATGGGGCCGTAATTTTTAGAGACCTTTTCCAGTTTGACGACGGAATGGCCTCCCGCCGGGGGAGTAGGGAAGTGAAAGTCCATCACGGCGTCGTCTTCCTCCACCTCAATCAGTTCCACCTTTTCCAACTGCTTGATGCGGGACTGCACCAGGGAAGCCTTCGTGGCCTTGTAGCGGAAACGGTCGATGAATTCCTTCGTTTTGGCTATTTCCCGGTCCTGGGCCTTTTTCTGGCGCAGAAGGATTTCCTTCCTCTGTTCGCTTTCCTTCAGAAAGTAGGAGAAGTTTCCCGCATATTCCTCCGCACGCCCGTGATAAAAGGCGATCGTCCGGGAAACCAGGGAATCCAGCAGGGCCACGTCATGGGAAATGATCACGATGGCACCGCGGTAGGTGCGCAGATATTGTTCCATCCACCGCTGGGACTGGATATCCAAATGATTGGTAGGCTCGTCCAGCAGCAGCACTTCCGGCTCGCGAAGAAGAAGCTTCGCCAGAGCAATGCGCATTTGCCAGCCGCCGGAGAATTCGCCGCAGTCCCGGTCGAAATCCCGGTCCTTGAATCCGAGGCCGCGCAGAATGGATTCCGTCCGCGGCCGGAGACGGGCGGTGTCATGGGCGTTCAGCACGAGTTCCAGCTCCCCGATTTCATTGAGCACTTCGGAATAGGCGGCTGAACGGGGGTCCAGCCCGGCCATGTCCTGCGTCAGCGCATCAATACGCTGCTGAATGTCCATCAGGTCCGCAAAAGCCGACATGGCTTCGTCAACCAGTTTGCGCCCCCGGACGTGAATGCCCTCCTGCGGCAAATAACCCACCTGGCAGTGTTTGGAATGAATGATGGAACCGGAGTCCGGCTCATTGAGGCCGGCAATGCATTTCATCAGCGTGGACTTGCCCGCGCCGTTATGCCCCGCCAGGGCAATGCGCTCCCCGTCCTCAATCGTGAAGGAGAGATCGTTGAACAATACGCGCGCGCCATATTGCACGCGCAGATTTTGAACGGCCAGAACCATGTGCCGGAATCAATCATCGGGACAGGCGGCGCGGAAAACGTTCGAGGAACGTTTTCCGCGCCGCCTCCACCGTTTTTCCTTTTAATCCTTATTTGCCGAGGACCTTGTTCCACGCGGCGATACGGTCAGCCTGCTCCGTGAACAGGTCGGCGGTGTCGTCTTCAATCGTGATGCGGGAAATGGTATCTCCCTGCTCGATGGAGTCCACCACGTCCTGGCCTTCGGTCACTTTGCCGAAGACGGTGTGCTTGCCGTTCAGCCAGTCGGTAGGCACATGAGTGATGAAGAACTGGGAGCCGTTGGTACCGGGGCCCGCATTCGCCATGGAAAGTACGCCGGGGCCATCATGCTTGAGGTCCGGGCGGCATTCGTCTTCAAAACGGTAGCCGGGGCCTCCCATGCCCGTCCCGGTGGGATCGCCGCCCTGGATCATGAAATCCGGAATCACGCGATGGAATTTGAGGCCGTCGTAAAAGCCGCGGGAAGCCAGGTTCAGGAAGGAAGCCGCCGTCACGGGCGTCTTGGAAGCGAACACCGTCAGCTTGATGTCTCCCTTGGAAGTATGGATGGTAATATTCTTGTCGGTTGCCATGCACGCATGTTAAACGCATGGAAAGGCATGGTAAAGGCTGTATTGCGTGCAAATAGAGGGCCTGTTCCTTATTGGTCCCTCCCAATTCCTTTTCACTTTCCTACGCTGGTGCGCAGGGATTTGTCGCGCGTTTACGCACCTCTTTATGATGCTGTCTCCAGTCCATGTTGCGGAAGACCATTTGCCGCATTTCATGGATGAAAAAAGAAATGGCGCAGGGACTGCGGCGGCCCCATCCTCACTTCGGAGAATACGTTAATTCATCCGTCGGGAATACCCGATTCCGAACGTAGCGTTCCGGAAATCCCCAAGGTTTCCGGCTTTCCTCCCCCCCTTATTTCAACCGTTCCATCATTAAAAGGAACCCGCCAGGTACTTCCGGAAAGAATTCTTTTTCATCTTCCTTTTCAGGAGGGTAACATACCCGCAATTTCCCCGGAACAGGCCGTTCCGGCCTGTCATGATAGCCGGCGATGACAGGAGGCATGATTGATTTTCCCTGTAAAAGGGATGAATTTGCATCATATGAGCGAAGAAATGGTAGAAGAATTCGTTACGGTTGAATCTATCTTTGTGCGTGGACGCAACTGCCTGGCGCTTAGAGCGAAGTTCTCACCCCTGTTTACGGACTACTATCTTCATCTCATGCAGTACGGCCTGCGCAATGAAGAGATTTACGACAGCCTGCTGAAAGAGCTGATGGCCTATTTCACGCTGTACATGGTTGCCCGCCCCTGGGCGGAACAGCATGCGTGGACAGTCAATCTGAAAACTCCGATCGTGGCCAACCTGTTCGTTTCCGGATCATCCCTGACGGAATCCGTCGTAGGCCGCGTCTTCACGCAGGACGTAAAAGAGCCGGAAGAGAATACGCTGTATTCCACCATGCTCTGCAAGGGGCAGGAGCCGCGTTATTCCGTCGTTCCCATTCCCGGTGTATCCCCCGCCCAGTGGGTGGAGGAATTTTACAAGCAGAGTGAACAGAGAACGGCACGCTGCATTGAGTTGCCGGACGAATGCTATACGATGGTGACGGCCCAGCCGGACGCCGACGAGGAATGGCTCAATTCCCTCAATCAGGAAAAGATGGCCCATCTGGAAGAAAACGAAAATACGCGCGTGCTGGAAACCCGCCGCTTCCGTTTTTATTGCGGCTGTACCCTGGACCGCATACTTCCAACGCTCAAGGCGCTCCAGGAGAAAGAGAAAGATTTGTTCCAGGGAGAAAATGAGCTGGAAATCACCTGCCCCAGATGCGCCGCCATCTACCGCGTGACGAGAGAAAATCTGGAAGATTGAGACATACACGATTTCTTTCTGACAATTAGCCTTTTCGGCAACGAAATTCGTGCTTAAACTTTCCTCGTGCCGACTTGTCCGAAGTGCTTACATAATTTCCACCGCGGGGCGGAATCATTGTGCCCTCACTGCGGCTTTTCCCTGGAAAATCTGGACAAGAAATACGGCAGGGATTCCATCCCCTACCGCCGCGTGTGCGACAACGCGGGAGCGCTCCGCCAGCAGGACCGCGTGAAGCTGAACGCCCTGCTGGAAAAACTGGAACGCCGCATTCCCCCCGTTCTTCTTTCCGTCTATTTTCCCAATATTCTGGAGCCCTTCTCCCTGATTCCCCACAGTTTCTGGATGATGAACCACCTGATGGTGGATGAAGCCGGATTTCCCAATCACCAGGGCCCCCTCGATCCGCAGTGGCTGCTGGTTCTGGTGCTGGATGTGCGGACGGATACGGCTTGCTTTATGTGGGGATACGAACTGGATCCCTATGTAGAACCGGACCTGATCAACAAGTCCATAATGAAAGCCCGCATTCCCCTCCGGGAAAGCATGCTTCTGCACGCCGCGGGCTCCATCATGAAGGACGCCGTCCACCTTGTGGCCCGGAAGGCGCGTTCCAAGGTCAGACATCCCATGAGGTACGGTCTTACGCCGCCCTCTCCGGCAGAAAGGAAAGGAGGCGGTGCGGCATGAAAAAGCTCCTGCCTGCAACCATGCTTTTCATGGCGGTCCTGACGGCCCCCGCTCAGGAGCTTCCCCTCCTGAAATGGTCTTCCAAAGACCAGCAGTCCCTGATGAAGGGAACATGGTGGGAAAGCCATGCCCCCATCCTCCCCCCCGTGGAAGCCGCCGTTTCTCCGGTTCCCTCCGCGCCGGAAGCGCCTGCGGACGCAGATTCCCCCGCCGTGGACCCCATTCCGGAGGATTTCACGGATGTAAACGAATATTTCCTGCCGGAATATATCCGGACCACGACAGGGCTGATAGATCCGCAAAAGCTACTTGGAGAAGTGGAGAGGAACGACGTCATTGAACTTATCCGGCTCATCAAGGACCGCTACAACGTCAATCTGTTTGTCAGCATCTTCGCCGCCGGGCAGAAGGTCCCCCCCTCCGTCAACGCCCCCACCATCGCGCGCCAGATTTTCAAGGACAAGGAACGCAACCTGCTGCTGCATTTCCATATGGGGGATATCAAAAGCGCCCAGATAGCCCTGGATCCCGACCTCAGCTCCCATCTGGGGGATGCCGGACGGCGCGATTTGCTCTACCAGGTGAAGCAGGACGCTTCCCGCTTCACCAATCCGCAGGACGAGCTGATCACGGCCATGATTTCCCTGGCCCGGAGAACGGAAGCCAATATGGCCGCCGCCCCCAAGCCCGCCCTGCCCGCTCTGGAAGCGGACAATCCTGAAAGCATCCCGGAAGCCAATATAACCATCCTGGAGACGGAGGAAGCCCCGGAATCCCACCTGCACGTCCTGATGAAGGCCTGGATGTCCTTCGCCCTGGCGAATGTTGCGGGCATCATCCTGCATGTCTCCGCACTGGTTTCCCTGGCGGTTCTCTGGCTGGTCTGGAAAAACAAGCGGGTAGTACGCCTGCTTCCGTCGGAACCGGATAAAAGGCTTGGCGCCCCGCACGGGGCCTCCCAGAGCCGCCCTGTCAATTACTGCATGCAGGAAGGTCGTCATCCCGACTCCATCGGCCGCAGGCAGATGCGGCAGCATATGCGCGACGTATCATGACGGCAGCCCTTCCATCCCCTGAAATCCACGCCGTTCTGAACGATGCCGGAGAACTGGAACTTACCCCGGCCCATGCTCCGGACGGGGCCGTCATCCGTGTGGACCTCAATGCGGATTCTTCCCGCATGCTGTGCACGCAGGGGCAGTACCTGGCCCCCATCCAGGCGCCTCCGGGGACGCGCATACGCTACCGCCTTTTTACGGGCAAAAAGGGAATCGGAGAACCGGAAACCTTCGTCATGCCGGGAATCCCCTCCATTTCCCCCGTTCCTTCCACGCTGGTTCCCTGCACCCAGAACAGGGATTTCCTGATCTACGACTGGCCCGCACGGCATGAAGCGGTCTGCCGCCTGGTCCGGGAAACACATCCGGACCTGCTTTTCATCGGAGATTCCATCACCCATTTCTGGGGAGGGAATCCCGTGGACGAGCCGCACCGTGACATCCTTCAAAAATCCCCGGAGACCTGGGCCGCATGCACAGAGGGCATGAGAGCCGCCAATCTGGGATTCGGCTACGACCGCGTGGAAAACGTCCTGTGGAGGCTACGCCACGGAGAGCTGGACGGCGCCGCCGCAGACGCCGTGTGCGTGGTGCTGATCGGCACGAATAATTTTGCGGAAAACACGGACGAAGAAATCCTGCTGGGCATTCGCGCCGTATGCGGGGAAACCAGGAACAGGCTCACCGGAGCTTCCATCATTCTTCAGGGATTTTACCCGCGCAACAGCGGCCGGGAGGGAACGGCGGAGCGCATTGCCTCCATCAATCTGCGCTTGGAGGCCCTGGCCACCGAGCAAGGTTTTTTTTACACGGAACCGGGACGGCTGATGGCGGATGAATCCGGCCGAGTTCCGGCGGAGCTTTCCTCCGACGGCCTGCATCCATCCGCTTCAGGATATGAACGGATAGCCTCTGTTCTCGCTCCCGTCATCCGCCGGGCGGCGGAAGAAAGAAAAAATGACACGGCCAAGAAACCTTCCTCCCCTTCCGGGGTTTCTGTAATAGAACCCCCAACGGAATAATCACGATGAACGAACAGGACGATACAAAACTCTGGCAACTGCTCGGCCATGCTTCCCAGACGGCTCCGGGGGATGGCTTTACCCGTAAGGTCATGATGCGTATTGCCGAAGAGGAACGCGCACAGTCCGCTCCCGTAGAATCCATCCGAAGCTTCAAGTGGAATTCCTTCCGCATCTGGGCCTCCTCCGCAGCGGCGCTGGTCGTCGGGGTAATCGGCATTTCCGTACTGATGGAGCCTGCGGCGCCGGAAGCCCCCTCCATCTCCGTCGCTTCCCTGAACATCGACGATGTGCTTGTGGAAGAGGCCGGGCTCGCCCTGGGCCAGGAAAACCTGATGGATGCCATTTGTACTCTGTCTTCCATGGAAACGGGCGTCATTTCTTCCGACAGCATTCAAGACCTGCTTCTTTAACTCTTAAAAATAGTGAATTAGGTACGCATCCGGCACTGGTTTTTGCAAGCTTTTCCAAAAAATGGTACAAGTCTTTATCCGCCGTCCATGGCCGCCCTGCCAACCCATTCCCCCGTTTTCATCCGTCAGGCCGCGCCTGCGGATTTTCCCGCCTGGATGGAAATGACCGCAACCGTCCGGGACGATTTTCCCGGCATGGCTCCTGCTGATCATCGTGGCGTCATGGAACGGTGCACTGCCAGAAATACGGCCTTTGGCGCCTGGACGGAAGGAGAACTTGCCGGAGGAACGGCATTCTCCCCAAAGCACGGCGGAATCGGCTTTCTGGTCGTCCGGCCGGGATACAGGAGGCGCACGGCATCGGAAGCCTGCCGGCCCGGAAGGCTCTTTCCTGCATGCCGCCGGACCGCGAGGCATTCGTCCATGTTCATCCGGCTACTTTCTCCGCACGCTCCCTGTTCCTTTCCCTGAGCTTCCGAGAAAGTGAATTCATCCGGCGGGGTGGACAGGTTTACCAGACCCTGCTTCCCTCTTCCGAACGGCTGAAGGGAATAGTGGGCCAAAGCCGGAATTTGCCCGCTGCCGGCGGTTGCCTTTGACGGACGCTTTTTCATGGGTTACAAAGAAAGACATCCATGCAGGACTTTCTTTCCACAGTCATTCTTCTGTTCATTGTCATCGATCCCGTGGGACTGGCGCCGATGATCCAAGGAATGATGAAAAAATACACGCCGGAGAAGCAAAAGGCCATTCTGAAAAGGGAACTGGTTTTTGCGCTGTTCTTGTTGCTCCTGTTCTTTTTCTCCGGAAAATTCCTGCTGAACCTGCTCGGTCTGGAACCGGCTACCCTGAACATTTCCGGCGGAATTCTGCTGTTCCTCGTGGCTCTGGGAATGGTGTTTCCCGCCAAGGATATGCTCACGTCCGCGGCCCATGCGTCCGGAAAGAACGAACCTTTCATCGTTCCCATCGCCATGCCGCTGATGGCAGGGCCTTCCTCCCTGGCCATCATCATGCTGCATGCTTCCCAGAGCCCGGACAGCATTTCCCAGATGACTTACGCCGCCGCCATCATCACGGCGTGGCTGCTTTCCGGTCTGGTCCTTTTCATCGCTCATAAATTCCTGCGCCTGCTGGGGGAAAAAGGGACAGTCGCCCTGGAGCGGCTGATGGGCATGGTGCTCATCATGATTTCTGTTCAGATGTTCATGAATGGCCTGGCGGGATACGGCGTCAAATAGAACAGAAATTCGACCATGATCTGGCTCCTTCACGGCAACTTGGGATCTCCGGCGGACTGGAAGCCCGTCATGGATGCGTTGCGTTCCAACGGAATCGAATCCCGCGCTCTTAACCTCTGGAAATATCTGGAATGCTGCCCTAAAAGCCTTCCCGAAATGGGCCGCGTGCTTTGCTCTGAAATTGCCGCACAGGACAAGCGCCCCTATATCTGCGGCTATTCCCTGGGAGGAAGACTGGCCATGCACGCGGTTCTGGCACATTCCCCACTCTGGAAGGGGGCCATGTTCATCAGCGCCAACCCCGGTCTGAAGAATGAAGAGGAAAAGGCCGCGCGCCGCGCCGCGGATGCGGAATGGGCCGTTAAATGTCTCTCCACCCCCTGGGAGGATTTTTTAAGGGAATGGGATGCGCAGGCCGTGTTTGGCGGAGAAGCGGGAAATCCTGGCCGCTCCTCCCTGAAACCGTGGCGCAAGTCCATCTCCCGCGCGTTTATTGACTGGTCCGTGGGCGCCCAGGAAAACCTGGCCCCGCTCCTCAAGCAGTCCCGTGTTTCCCAATTATGGATAGCCGGGGAACGGGACTCCAAATTTACTGCCCTTGCCCGCCGGGCAGCGGGGGACAAGGCGGTGATCATCCCCCATGCCGGCCATCGGCTTCCTCTGGAAGCTCCGGAAAAACTGGCGAAATGCCTGCAACAACTAATCACTGCAACTTATGAATGATTCAGGAATCCCGGATGCGGAAGACTTGAGAAAACTGGTGGAGGAAATAGCCCAGGCCCACATCCCATTCGGCATGTACGGCCCGGCCAAATACCCGCCCAAGGGATGCCCCCTGATGGATGTGCCTCAGGAATATCTGGCATGGTTCCAGGCCAAGGGGTTCCCCAAAGGCAAACTGGGACGCCTGATGGAACAATGCCTGCTCCTGAAGGGGAACGGGCTGGACAACCTTTTCGACCCCTTCCGGAAGGCCAATGGCGGCAGGACGAAGAAGAATGGCCCCCGCCGCGTGTGGGATTTCGAGAATGAATGATACTGCACGGCCAGCGGAACAATCCTGATTTTCCGTCTGTTCCAAACAGATGGACGCTTGAAGATTCTCCTACCGGGCCACCAGTCCCTTCCAAGAGCAGAAGCATTCCGCGGCCGGGGAAGAAACGAACGCCTAATTCATTAGAGTCTGGTGCTTTTTCAGCAATTCCGCCTTCAAGCGTTCCGGAAAGGTTCTGGCATTGAATGAACGTGCATCTTCCCCGCACGTTCCCTTTCATACAAACGCGCCGGAATATCCGTACTCATGCTGTTGATGAAATAATAGCTGAACATCTCCAGAACGGTTCCCAGGGAGTTGGGGATTGCTACCCGGAAGAGGGGTTTTACCCAGGCCCTCCTATTCAGGGAAACCGTATCCTCCCATCCCTTGTTCATTTTTCCACGGAACTTTTTCCATCATCTAGGAAGTGGTGAAAAAGCCAGGACGGCATGCCCATCAATCCAACGAGATCAGAGGAAGCCACCGTTACGCCGCCGGAGGAATATTCCCTGAACCGCCCGGCGCATAGTAGCTGGACCATCAATTCAAGTGCGTCCTGCCTGCCGTAATAATACAGCACAAACACATTTCCGGCTCCGGTTCCCATATAATTACCGTCATAGGGGCGGTCCGCCACGTTTCCCCAGTTGTAACTCCAGTCGCAATACACCCGTCCCTACTTCAGAAGCATGCCGCCCGAATGGACGGAGAGGTTCAGATTCATATTCACGGATTCCCAAATACCCCTGTTTCCGGTTTCTTTCATCCGTGTTGGACCACAGGTACGCATCGTTCCCAGGGGTTCTTTTTTCCTTATTCCCGCACTCAGGAAGAGCTTCTCCATTGGCTTCAGAAAAGGCGGGAGAAGCGGCAGGCTCATCATGCCGGATTTGCCACCGACAAAAACAATACGGCCCCGTTTTCCGGTTGAATTATTACCGGAAAACGGGGCCGCTCGAATAGACGCCCTTACAATTTTTTAGTATTCAGCTTTTTGTCCACCAGCATGCCGTCCTTGAGTTTCAAATCAAATTTGACATCCCTTCTGGCCTTGAATTTCAACACAAAGAGTTCCTTGGTACCTTCTACCGGCTCCTTGTCACCGATGTTGACGAAGGTGGGGTACAGCGCCTTGTCACCATTCGTATGAAGCCTGTCGTTCGTCAGGTTTTCCATTTTATTCATGCCCGTGACCTCCACACCCACGAATTCATAGTCTTTGGGATCATACGGGAGGGCAAAGCTCAAGGCATTCACCAGACTGAGTTTCTGCCCTTTGACAGTCACTTTGGCGATGTCTCCCTTGCCGTATCTCTTTTTATCCGCACTGATTAGAAGCTTGCCGCCCAGTTCCGCTTTCTTTTTTCCGGCGGTGGCGTCCTTCTGTTTTTTGGCATCTCCCTTATCCTGGTCGGCATCCTCCTGCGGCTGGTCGGAGTCATCTTCCAACTGAGTGGCGACAACAGAGATGTCATAGGCGTCAATAAGGCCGTTCCTGTTGATATCTCCATTGCTGATATAGCCCTCGAAGTCGGAATCCCCTTTCCTCAATCCCGTGTAGTTGATGTAGGAGGTAAGGTCGTTCCTGTCGATCTTGCCGTCATTGTTGATATCGCCCGGAAGGTAGCTTTCCGTTCCCGGCACCTTGAAGACGTAGATTTCCCGGCCTGAACCATAGCCTCCCACGCCTTCGGTTATATTCAGCTTGATGTAACGGGCGGTGGGAGCATCCTTGAACCCGAAGATTTTCACTTCATTGTTCTTGTCCCACTGGAAGGTTCCGGCCTTCGTCCAGGTTTCCTTGTCCATGCTGTAGTAGACGGTGCCCTTCAGAAGGGTGCCATTCCCGGCGTCTTCACGGGGAACGTAATGGAATTTTTCAATCTTGTTGATTGTTTTCAGATCCATGACTAAATCAAACGGGATGGCCTTCGCACCATATTTCGTGTGCCAAGCATCCTTTTCCTTGAAGTCAAACAGCTTGGTCAGGGAATTGCCCTGGTTTTCCGCAGTTGTTTCACCAACAATTCCTTCAATGGCGAATTCAAGCGGATTCGCCTGAGTTTTGGCATTAAAGGCCGTCCAATCCGAATGACCATCGCGGTTGACGGCACGCAGCTTGAAGGAGTAGGGAGTTTCGGCTTCCAGATCTTCAAACAGGAATTCCGTTCCTTTGATAGTGGTGTACAGCATGCCGCCGAACTCGATTTCATAGTAATCCGCATTGGCTACGGCATTCCAGGTGGGTTTCAGCGTGTAGGCAGCCGTGTTTTCTTCCGTAACTCCGGCATTCCCGGGAGCGGACAGAGGACCGGATGAGAGGCGGTATTTTTCCGCAGGCTGGAACTGGAAGCCTTCCACGGAAAGCACAACGGGATTTGCCGTAACGTCCGTCGCTGCCAGTTTCACCAGGAGCTGAGGATTTTTGGCAATCACTTTCTTTTCAAAATCGCTTCCCTTCGTGGCGAATTTGTTCAGGTTGGGAGCGGCATCGTAAAAATAAACATTCTCCCGTGACAGGAAATCGTCTTTGGACGCCGCTTCTGCCAGTTCCAGATTGTCCTTGCCAAGCCGTGCGGAAACTTTGTCCGGCTTCCGCGTCACGTTGATGCGGAATTCCGTCGATTTTTTCTTGTCGAATCCGGTGAAGTCGCCAACTGCCGGATGAACGGTTACGGTCACGTTATTATTGCCGTCAAGGTCCGATTCAATCCGGGTTCTGACGCTTTTGCCCTGCCGGTATTCCTCCGTTACGCCGTCGTCGTCGTACGTGGTGAAAGAACTGCGGCCATGGGGGTAAATTTCATATATCCGGTGGTTCGGATTTATTTCCGATACGTTGTTGTTCGGGCCCGTCATGGGAATGATGGCTCCGTTTTTCACGAAGACGGGCAATTTCCAGACGGGGGCGTCAAAACAGTTGTAGATTTTACCCCCTTCGTACAAGTCGCCCGTAAAGTAGTCGATCCACTGGCCTTCCGGCAGATAAATGCCGTGGCGGATGTCGTTGCCCTCCTTGTCCGCGTTCGTTTCCTGGTAGACGGGAGCCACCAGGAAAGAGGGGCCGAAGAGGAACTGGTACTGCGTCGCCTTGCCCAATGTATAGGGATTGGGATATTCCAGGAACATGGCCCGGACCATCGGCATTCCGCTGACGGATTCTTCCGCGATGCTGTAGGCATACGGGATGAGTTCCGATTTGAGTTTCAGATACCACCGGTTGATGGAGGTGGCGGGTTCCCCAAATACATGGGGATATTTTTCATTGGCTCCCCAACCGTCCATGTTGAGTTCCATGGGGGTAAAGGTTTTCCATTGGAAATCGCGGATGTTGACTACGGGATTCTTCCCACCGAAGATGCCGTCCATATCCGAACAGATGTTCGGCTGGCCAGACAGGCCGGAGCCGATGTAGGTAGGAATATGGAAACGGATGTATTCCCAGGCTCCGCCCGTCTGGTCGCCTGTCCAGATGCCGGCATAACGCTGGGTTCCGGCCCAGCCGTCCAGGGAAATGATGAACGGGCGGCTGTTGTTCCCGTAATAGGTCATGATCTGGGCGACGTCCGTAATACCGTTCAGTCCGAAGGAATAGCCGGGCCCTACCCAGGCGACGTCCGTTTTCAATACGCGTATCCCGGCGTCCCTGACTTCCTTGACAATGTCACGCTGCAGAAGGGCGCTTATCTCCGGTTTGGGATGCAGATCCGACTGAGTCCACAAGCCGATTTCCACTCCGTTTTTCAGAGCGTAATCAGTCAGGCTTTTCAAATTCGCAATATTTCCGTCCAGAGTGTCCGTCTGTCCATAACCGGCGCCGTAGCCGTCATTCGGGAGGAGCCAGCCCAGGGGCATGTCATGGGCCTTGTAGCGGTCGATCACGGCACGGGCGGAAAACTGGTAGTTGTCCAGTTCTCCATTCAGGGATTCCCTGATTCCTCCATTGTCCTTCTGGCTCTCCTTGTATCTCTTGCCGTCTTCAAACAGAATGCCTTTTTCATCTTCCTTCCAGTAGTCCCTGTTGTAGGCGTTCAAATGCCCCTGGTAGAAGGCGAATTTGGGCAGCAGAACGGGATTTCCCGTCAACTGGTAAAACTTTTGCAGCAGGTTGACCGCTCCGTCGTCAACCATGAAGAAGACATCCAGATAATTTTCATCATGGCTGAGATTGACGATGCCTTTTTCCCTGGCGCCGAAATCATACTGCCCCTTCTTGAACGTATGCCACAGAAGTCCGTAGCCGTTTGTGGACCAGTAGAAGGGAGTGGGGGAGGCTACGCCTCCATCCGTCCAGCTATTCTGGTTTTCAATGGAGATTACTTTCCCCTTGTGCGAGAAGCGTCCGTTCTGCACGCCTCCTCCGTAGAAGTATTCTTCCGGCCCCGTTTTCAGGGACAGAGTGGTTTTGCCCTTTTCAAAAAGGACGGGAGCCGCCTGCTCAACAACCACTGTTCCGGTTTTCAAATCAACGATTTTGATCAGGGAAGTCTTCTTGTCAATTTCCACCCTGATTTTCCCCGTGGTGATTGTGACCATATTCCCTTGGTTGCCAACATCCAGTCTGGACACGGCCTTCCTGGGCTGCCCGACCAGTATTTTAGCTTCGGGCTCCGCTTTCGGGTCCCGGATAATTCCTCCCGAATCGTCGCGGAAAAGGCGGAAGATGTTGTCCCCGTAAAAGTCGAAGGTCATCCGGTGGTCTTTCCCGAGCAGCACCTCGACGGCCGAAGGATTGATTTTCCGGGCATCCTCCACCAGCGGGGCCTGCCGCCCTTCCTGCGGCCCACCCTGGGCGGAAAAGGCAAAGCCGGAGAAGAAGAGAGACACGCCGCAGGTCATTAAAACAGTTTTCCTCAGCATGCTGCTGTCAGTTGAGTTTCCCATTATCATATCATTTTTATCACGTCAGCCGGAACACCGTCTCAAAATGAACTCCAATAATCAATCCAAAGATGAATGGAATCCCCCTTTTTTATCAACTATGTAGTTTCCTGTACAGGCTGCGCCTGCAATATCGGATGTGTACGCGAATCATATTAAAGAGGGCCATGCGCTCCGGCATTTTCCAGCTGCCAGATATACCGGCAGTTTCCTGCGCTTTTTTCATCCTTTCCCCCGCATGCGTTTCATCCGGGCACAACCCTCTTTTGAACTATGCCTCAATAATATTCCTGGTCAATGCCATAGAAAACCCGGACGGCAGATTGGCGAAGCACTGGAAAATGCGACATGCCGCCGGCTCTTTTACCAAGAACCAACGGCATGCGGGTTATTTCTGAATGTTTCAGGCGGCGCATCCCACGCCTACAATATTTCCCTTTTTGGCGCGGCAAACGAGAAAACGGCCGGAGAGGGAAGGCGGCAATCCGTCAATGGAAGAGCAGTCCCCCGGATCATGGTTGCCTTCATGGGACCAGTCCAGAGGATGTCCTGCCAAATCATACAGAACGTACCGGGCCGTTCCGTCCAGGGAATCGAACCATACAATGCGGGATTCGCTTGCCGGAATCTGACGCTCCTTTTGGAGAAAACGGTCCATGACCTCCAGCAGCCGATCCATGGCGGCATCAAAGGAAGGTTGTTCCGTATCATAATGGATTTGCCCCGCCTGTTCCGCCATGGAATGACTGTGAACCACGGCAATGTTTTCTACGCCGATGGCAGCGGCAATTTCTTCCAGTTTCCTCTGGTACGCTTCCGACTGCTCCCGCCGATTTTCATCAATGATCAGGATATATCCCTTGGAGGCGCACAACCCCGACACGATTTCCGGAAGGTATTCCAGATGCCCGGGGCAGTCGCAGAAGACCAGATCGGTATGGTCATTGACGGGGCAGGCGATACGGGTTCCCGTGATCGTACGGCCCGTGGCCTGTTCAATGCACAGCGCATCCGGTTCAATCACGCGTCCCGTGTTCTTCCGAAGCAGGCTCTTGATAAGCGTGGATTTTCCACTGTCCATCAGGCCGCATACGGCTATAGTGGCTTTTGATTTCATATGTTTAAATGTGGAGAATGGATCAGCAAAAACCGTTGCGGCGGAGCATTTCCATGCAATGCGGCACGGCTTCATCCTGGCGCGCTCTGCTGGCGCGTTCCGGAACGAGGGTTACGGCTACTTCATCAATAATTTTCTCAATAGTATCCGCTCCGGAATCCACGGGGGTGGTTACAGGCATACACCCAAGGGAACGGTAGCGTTTGCCGTCAACTGCAAGGTAAAGGGGACACAGGGGAAGCTTGCGTTCCAGGGTGTATTGCCAGATGTCCAGTTCCGTCCAGTCCAACAGGGTATTGACGCGGTAATGCCCTTTTTCCGGGGTGGAAATATTAATTCCTTCAAAGGGATGGAATTCCGGATTGTTGTCCGACGGTTCATAGACGCCTTGGGCGTCCCGGTAGGAGAAGTAGCGTTCCTTGGCCCGCGAACCTTCTTCATCGCGGCGGATTCCCGTGAACAGGAAGTCGATTGCTTCATCACGGATAACCTGTTTGAGGGGTTCCGTCTTGAGCGCAGCCGTTACTTCGAAAACAGGCGTATTTTCATAGTTCATTCCGGAATTCAGAGCAGCCGTATTAGTCACGGTGAGATCACCGGAACCGATAGCGAATTCCTTGATAATGTATTTCTTGTAGGCATAAAGCTGCGGGAATTCAAAGGTCGTATCGACGTGAATGACCCTCAGCCGATCCAGGTTGATGTGCTGCCGGAGCAAGTCCAGCAGGACAATGCTGTCCTTGCCGTAGGAGCAGAGGACGGCCGGGCGCTTCGCCTTGGAAAGAGCCGTTTTAATGATTCTGTGTGTTTTTTCTATCCAGTCAGTCATGGTTTGTTATTTCGTGGGGTTAATCCAGAAAAGTTTCTTGAAACGTTTTTCAAGCAGAAAGTCGCCGGCCCAGTTTTCCCTGATGCTGGCAATGTCGGCGTCCGTCAAATCGCCCCGTGTCAGTTCATGTTTGCCATCCATATTGAAATTGCACGGCTCCACGTTCATGACGGTCCTCATATAGTCGGGCAGGTTTTCAACGCGGACTATCGTGTCAATCCGGGGACAACGGTCATAATACCAGGCCTGTACTTCAAAATGCCGCCCACACCTGCCGGGATGATTGGCTTCATTCATCCGAATAAGCAAATGCATGGTGTCCAGCAACTGCCTCTTGCTCCTGCAGGATGAAGTGAAGGGAGAAAATATTCCCCGGTTGATGCACCAGGCATAATTGGCAAGGTTGACAAATCTTTCGCCAGGATCGCGGAAAACAGCCAGATGATTGTATTCCCGGAATTTGTCCGCATCATAATCCTGATTGTTCAGGCAATAGTTGCAGGTATTCTCATTCCAAACCCTTACCGGACTCCTAGCCGCAGGATTGGATCCCAGTTCGTGAAATACGGTTCCTATCTGCGTGCCGCACGCATTTTTGGGAATCAGGTACATTAGAGTTTTTGTCGGTACATGGAGAATATATTTTCTCCGGTCACGCTTGCAGCAAAATGCCGGCCCTGCCACCGCCCCGCCGCTCCTGTCGCGGAATACTTATCAGTAACCGGATTATAAGCCAGCGTCTCGATACTTTCATACCCGGACGAGAAGAGGGCCCGGGGATTTTCTCCAGCTCCTTTCGTAAGGGTAGACATGTCATTTCCCGGTTCCCGGAAAAGCCGGAGGTCCTCTATGCGGCAGTTTTCCTCCCGTCGCAAATGAATAATGCGTATGTCTCGTGCTGTCCTTGTATTCACGGCGAATTATACCCAAATTTCACTCTGTTATTTAAAGTTAAATCTTTATCCATTTATCTCGATAGACATCCTGATAATCCTTAATTTTACTTACAAACCACTCCTTCTGGATAAAGACTTTATCCTGATCTCCCAGATAGGCACCCCACCAGGAGAATGAGGAACAGGAAAGAACGAGTTCCTGCATGGCTGTCAATTCCCGAAGGGCACCCAGCGTTTTATGTTCATCCACAGTCACTTCGAAACGGCGAGCTTCTGAAACATTCTCCATTAGCTTCCGGGCATGTTCAGGAGAGTCGGAGAAAACAACCAGCTTCCTGATATTGCCGGACAGCCTTGCAAGCGCTTCATTCAGGAAGGGGACATCCGGAGTATGGTAGAGGAAGGTCAGATTAAGGTAATCACCCATTCTTAAATGAACTCCCGCCGTTCCTTCCTGCTTGGGAGCGATTAAATTTCCGAAGAGGGCTCGAATTTCATTTCCATATTCCTCAAAATATTTTTCACTCTGAAAGTAACCTTCTATGGCTCCTTGCCGAATCATGCCGGGAATGGGGCGGTAGGAAAAACACGGTTCCTCGTAAACAACGGGAAAGTCGTATCCTCCTTCCGGACAGCATGCGCAGGAGTCTCCCAGCCACTCTTGCAAATTCCTGGTTTCTTCCCTCATTTTCCAGGGTATTTTGCATTCAAGCCCATGGCGAAGAGCATGGGCGTAAGTAGCGGCGATCTGAAAAAGGTGGTTTCCGGTGCGTGCATAGTCCTTGAAGAAAGGAGCTACGCAACCATTCCACTTATGCGGAGAAAGGATACGAAAATTGACGGGGGCGTGTCCGGGCCGAGTTCCGTTTGCCGGCTTTTTCGCTTCCATACACACGGTCCCCAGCAGATCGAAAGGATGCTCATCGCGGTCGGAACGACGTTCCAGAGACTGCAAGTGACCATACTCCGACACTCCCGGATCCCGAACCTCCACTTCAAAACCTGCGGATTTAAGTACTTCCGTCAGCGAATCAACCGTCCACAAGGATTTTTGTTTATAGAAGGCCAGGATGGCCCCCACTTCATTGGCAGGAATAAACGTGTCCGGATACTTGCTTTTCATGTATTGGCGGAATGCAGGAGTAACAGTCCCCGTCAGAGAAAGCACATCCCGGAATGCAAGCCTCAAAATGCCGCCGGGTTTCAAAGAACGAAATGCCTCAAAAAAGAAGCAGCAGGCTTTTTCCGAGCTTATCCCGTCAATGACATGTTCCAAATAATAAGCATCCACAGATTCACTTTCCCAAGGCAGCGGACGGGATATATCATAATTGGGAGCATCCAGATTCAGCCAGCCGTTTAAACGTCGGTCTCCGCAGCCAAGATGGACATACAACTTGGAGGAATGCGGAAATTCGGCATTGCTTCCATGTTCCTGGCACAATTGTTCCAGAGGCATCATTCCGGCATGAAATTGAATCGTGATGGATGATCCCACATATTTCCCATGCTGGGGCAGCAATTGTTCCATGGGCCAGACGAGCCATTTCAATATCAGCTCTCCCTGGCTTCCCATACTCCACCAGCCATAACAGCCCGAAGACTTGCGACGGAATACTCCATTGGCATAAAAATGCAGTTCATCCTTCCAATGCGGATGGCTGGCATCACCTACCAAATCCGGCCGGGAGTAATTGAATGCATACAGGGCGCGCAGAATAGGGGGCGTGCACCAGTGCGCCGTTACCATGTCATTCCCGGCATCCGGGTAATATACATTATTCATGTAAAGACGGCCTGTCGACTTCAGCCTCCCTTCAAGCTTCCCTACCAGTTCACCCACAATCAGATCCTCCGCCCCGCAATCAGCAAAGCCGGGCGCCTCCACAAGCTTCTCCACCATGCCCCTTTTCAGAAAATAACCCGCTCCCCCACTCGGAGAGTGACGAGTCGATACCATCACATCTCCGATCAGGTCATACTCATCATCAACCACGGATTCCAAACGGCTCAAATCCACATACGTATCGTCATCACACTTGAACAGCCACTCAAAGTCGTAGTTCTCCAGCGCATACCGAAAGAAAGACTTCACCTTCCCCGGTAGCTCGTCGTAGCCATCCGCTGTGTCCAGCACCACCGTATCCCCCCTTTCCTCTTCCAGTCCTTCCTTTCCTCCCACAAAGAACACGCATTCTATCCCATCCGCCGGATGCTCCAGCCACGTCTCCCTCACCGCATCCCTCTTTTCCTTCATCCGCTGGCACGAGCAGATTCCTACCAGTATCTTCACTTGCTTTTTCATGTCTTTTCTCCTTTCTAGGCAGGAAGCTGTTCCACCGCTTCAAAGATTTCCTCCCAGCTGGATACCGACGATTCCAGCCCCCCCAGCTCCATACCCCGCTCACGAGCCGCCTCCGCCATGTCCCTCCTCAGGTTCGGTTCGTAGGCCATCTTGCTGGCGTAGTAGATGAAGTCCCTTTCATGGTCGCACAGCCATCCGGTTTTGCCGTGCTCCACCATCTGGCGCCAACCTCCGCGGTTGTCCACCACCAGCACGCTGCCGCTGGCCATCGCCTCAAAGCCCACTCTCGGCCAGTTTTCCGTCGTGTCCGTGGGCTGAAGCACTATTTCACAGTGCTTGTAGAAGTCCTGCTGGCTCACCTCCCTCTGGTCGCGCGCCGTGCGTATCCACCCGTAGGGTTCTCCGATTTTCTCCCGGCTCCTCTGGTCGAAGCCCAAAAACAGGCCACGCTTGAAGAGGGGGGAGACGAAGTATTCGTAGATGTGGAGCGTGTTGGCGGCGAATTTGTCCGCGTCCTGCCGGGAGATGCGCCCGCAGCCGAAGTATTCCCCGCTTCTCTCGGCGATGAAGGGGAAGGAGTCGTTGTGGAAGTAGGGCTTGAAGGTCATGAACGCAATGGAGGGGTCGTCGTTGCAGCGCTTGAGCAGGGGCATGTTTTTCTGGCGGACTTCTTCGTTTTGGTAAAGGAACATGGCAATGAGCCCCTGCTTCATGAGTTCCTTTTCCTTGTTGAAGAGCCAGGTCATGCAGTTGACGAAGATGGTGCGCCTGGTTTTTTGGCGGATGGCGGGGAGGTTTTCCAGGTATTCTCCGTTGCAGAATCCGATGATGGCATCCCCTTCTTCCAGGACGGACCAGTCGTTGGGAGCGTGGATATGGACGCCCAGCCCCAGCATTTCCAGGTAGAGGGCTTCGTTTTGGAAGCCGTCGTTGGTGGGGATGATGTGGACGTCAATGTCCATGTGTTTCCAGACCAGTATCTGGTGGTGGAGTTCGGTTCCGGCTCCGCCGTAGAGGCTGGGGAAGCCGTTGACATAGATTTTCTTTAAGGAGGTGCTCATGGGTTAATTCTCAAGTGGATTCACTGAGCGACGCTAGCACGCAGACTTTTATCCTGGCAATGGACAAGTTTTGAAAATATGGCAAAGAAATACCTGCCACCGGCAAAAATCAAAGTTTTGCGCTTTATTTCTGCATTTATGTTAAATACATCCGGGACCTTTTTATTTTACAGCGGACAGCATCTGTTTACTTCCCTTAATCATTTCCCTATCTTCCTTTTTTCACTCCATATATTATTCCGGCTTTGGACAAAGCGGCCGGTTGCTTATATTCAACTGAAAAATAATCCTTTTCAAAATTCAGTCTGAAAGACAAAGGTATTCCCCCCCGTAGGAAGAGACAATGACTGAAAACACTCCTATTAACAATACCCAGCGTATCCAGGTTGTAGATGCCTTGAGAGGTTTCGCGATCATTGCCATTATGCTGGTTCATTTTTTGGAGCACTTCATCTATAATTCCTATCCGGTTTCTTCTTCTCCGGCAATGGCCTCCGTCAATGAAACGGTAAAAGAGGCTTTCTTTTTCCTATTTGCGGGAAAATCTTATACAATGTTTGCTCTGTTGTTCGGGTTTACATATGCGATTCAATATGGAAACCAGTTGAAGAAGGGAAAGGACTTTGCCGGACGGTTCGCCTGGAGGTTATGCCTGTTGGCCGGTTTTGCCTGTTTGAATGCCATTTTCTTCCCCGGCGGAGATATCCTGCTGACCTTTGCAACTGTCGGGTTCATTTTAATTCCCGCGCGTCGTTTGAGCACAACGGCTCTTGTCCTGGCTTCCTTCTTCTTTCTGGCTCAGCCGCTGGAAATCATTTATGCTGCAGTTCAATGGATATCACCCGGCTGGACGCCTCCCATCCTGCATGCGCCGGAATCTTATCCCACGTTAAAGGTCTTTGTGGATTCGGGCAACTTCTGGTCCATGGCCTGGCATAACCTGACTCTGGGGCAAGTCGCCAGTTATACTTGGGGTATTGACGCCGGGCGCCTGATGCAGGCCCCGGGCCTGTTCATCCTCGGATTCATTCTGGGGAAGGGCGGCTTTTTTAAGGAAAGCGACAAAAATACGGTTTTCTGGGTCAGGACTCTGTTGATTTCCGCCGTTGTTTCTTTCACATTCTTTATTGCAAAAGAAGTGCCGACACTTTACACCCCCGTCAAAACCATCTTTACCATGTGGCATAATGTCAGCTTTACGGGGATATGGGTAGCGGCTTTCGTCCTGCTTTATCGGCTGGAATATTTCCGTAAAATGACGGCAGGGCTGACATTCTACGGCAAAATGAGTTTGACGAATTATATTTCCCAGTCGATCATTGGATCGTTGATTTTTTTCCCGTATGCATTGGGCCTCGCCCCTTATCTGGGGTATTTGAACAGCTTCCTTGTTGGCCTGGTCATCATGCTGTTGCAGATCAGGTTTTGTCAATGGTGGCTGGCGCGGCACAAATATGGCCCGCTGGAAGGGCTCTGGCACCGAGCCACATGGATTTGTTCCCAACGTTAAAAAGCCGCAATGCTCCCCCTACCATCATAAACGCAGTTTGACTTGCGTTTTTAGAGGCCCAAGCGGCCATTTGACACTTATTCCACCCTATTTCCGGCTTGTTTCAAGCACGGTGTTCCGGATGCGAAAAAGCCCTGCAAGCTTTTGACTTGCAGGGCTTTCAAATGGTTACGGGAGCAGGATTTGAACCTGCGACCTTCAGGTTATGAGCCTGACGAGCTACCTGGCTGCTCCATCCCGCGATTTGGAAAGCATCCGTAGAGGAGTGCAAAACTTTTATAGCTTCTTTTTACAGGATGTCAAGTATTTTGCTATAAGATTTTTTAACATTCCTTGTCGTATGACAAAGGCCCCTAATGACTTCAAATGCTTCTTTTTTCCGCGCCGCGTTAAAGGCCACTCGCGCCGCAGACTGGAAAACAACCGATAGGCGCAAAAACGGGGTCTCACCACCCGAAGGGGGAACGGACGATTTCCGGCATCACGGGCGGAAAAAAAGAAAGGATTCCTCGACAAACATTGTCAAATCTGTATATCTTGAAAGGTGCGGACAGGGTTCCGCAATCAACATCAATAGAAAGAGGTACGACAATGCAAAAGGTAAACGTAAATACACCTATTACGATCACGGGGCGCCATGTGGAAGTAACCGACGCGATCCGGGAATTCGTAACGAAAAAGATTGAAGGGATCCGTCTGGATTTCCCGCGCATTATGGAGGTTAAAGTCTTACTTGATGTCCAACGCGACCGCATGATTTCTCAGGTTATCCTGTTCTGCTCGGACCACATCACCATTGACGCTTCCACGGAGGGAGCGGACATGTACGCCTGCATCGACGAAACGATCACCAAGATCATGCGCCGCATGCGCAAGCACAAAACACGCCTGATGAAAAAATTCCGTCCTCATCATCAGGAAACCATCCGCAAGCTGGATGAAACCGTGTATGACGATTCCGTACTCGATCATCCGGAAGATTCCAAGGAAGACCCGGAACCGATGCTGATCCACCGGGAAAGCTATAACCTCAAGAAGCTCTACAAGGAAGAAGCCATCATGGAACTGGAGCTTTCCGACAAGCCTTTCGTGCTGTACAGGAACGCCCGCCGCGATGTTCTTCAGATCGTGTACAGAAGGCCGGACGGAGATTACTCCATCATTGAGCTCGGCACTACTTTATAAAGTGAAGTGCGCCAGCCGGGCACACGGACGTTTTCCGCACTGCGCGGCACAGGGCAGGATTCCCGATGAGGGAGTCCTGCCTTTTTCTGTAATGCCGTGACATGGAACAAGAAAATCTCTTGATTTCTACTTGCCACCATTTACATTGGTCCCAGCAAACCTCCGTGGATGCGGAGGTTCCAGTAGTTAACAAACACTGTAATTTAATTCGAATTATGAAGAACATCGCTATCCTCGCCATCGCCGGCGCAGCTTGCCTGGTTGCTTCCTGCTCCCAGCAGCAGCAGCAACAGCAGCCCATACCGAGCAACCCCCCGGTTGTTCAGCCCATGAAGAAGTAAGTTTGCTGCAGGGCGCGCCCTGCTACATTAGCAAATTATCATTTAATCCGCACTCGGTGTACGCACTGAGTGCGTTTTTTATTTTTCAGGCCACCGTTTCACCCATAAAAAAGAACCGCGCCTTCCGGTTATGGAATTAATTTGCCGACGGCCGGAAAAACGGTGGCTTTCCGCAGTTTCACTTCAGACTAACGGATATGCACGGACAATTCCGTCAATTTCAGGAAGCTGGCCCGGCAGTACCGGATTCGGGAGCTTTCTGCTGAGTCTGCATCCGCTGGAACATGTTGCGCCTCTGAGCCCATCCGGGCCAGACGAGATGGTACTGCATATCATAGGAATGGCCTTCCGGAAAAGCGGCGGAGACGTAAGGCTCACGCCAGTCTTCCTCCCATCTGCCGCCTTCCCTGTCCTTCTGGGTCAGAACAACCAGGTAGCCACAGTTTTTCCAGGCATCCAGCACCAGGGAGTCCTTCAATCCTTTCCCGGCCGCATTGATGTACACGCAACTGTGCTCGCGCCCTGTCCCGCGGTCCCGGATAGTCAGCCCTACACGGAAATACTTGACCGGACGGCGCCGCAAATCCCGGTACAGATCCTGCTGGACTTCCCAGCAAAGGCCGCGGTCCCGCAGATTGGAATTCACCAGAATATTGTTCAGCCAGCCGAATAACACCACCCTGTTTCTTCGGGCAATGGAGGCCGACTGCGTTACCGCCGTATCAGCCAGCCATTTGGCTTCCTCCTGCGCAGCCGGCCGGGAAGCCTGGCTCCCCGGCAACAAACCCAGTAAAGACTCCTTAAGACTGGACATTTGATGCTGTGCATAAGTCTGTTGCACATAATTTTCACCAGGAGGGGTGCAGCAGGAACTCCAGCCTCCCAAAAGTACGGCGGCAAGAAAAAGCCTGAATGTGTTCATGGCTGGCATAGCGCGGCAAGGCTATCAAACTGCACGGGAAAATCCAGCAAAGCTTTCAAAATTCCCCGGCAACAACCTGCCCGCTCTTGCCTTCTCCGCACCTGATCGGTAGAATGCGCCCCTTCCTCCACCATGCTGACAATTAAAAAACTTACAAAAGCCCACGCCGGACGCACCCTGTTCAGAGAAACGGAAATGACCATCAACTGGGGAGAGAGAGTTGCCCTGGTTGGACCCAATGGCGCAGGCAAATCCACCTTGTTCCGCATGATTCTCGGGGAAGATACGCCAGACGAAGGTTCCATCAGCCTGGATGAATATGCCATTGTAGGCTACCTGCCCCAGGAGGCCAGCGAACCGAAGGACGAGACCGTGCTGGAAATAGCGATGGGCGTCACACCGGAAATGGAACGGGCGATCCATATCATCCGCATGAGCGAGAATGCCAATAAAACGGACACGCCGGAGTATGCGGACGCGATTGACACATTTAATGCCGCCAACGGCTATCAGCTGGAACCCAAGGCCAAGAAGATTCTCAAGGGACTTGCCTTCCGGGAAAGCGATTTTCACCGTCCCGCACGGGAGATGTCCGGCGGATGGATCATGCGCGCCTATCTGGCCAAACTGCTGGTTCTGGAACCGGACCTCCTGATGCTGGACGAACCCACCAACCACCTGGACCTTCTTTCCCTGCTCTGGCTCCAGCGTTATCTGAAAAATTATCCCGGCGCCATCCTGATGATTTCCCACGATCGGGATTTCATGGATGAGCTGGTGGAAAACGTGTACGACATCGACAACGAGGAATTGGTAGAATACCGCGGCAATTATACGGATTTCCTGAAACAAAGGGATGTCCGCTTTGAACAGCTCCAGGCCGCCTACCGCAACCAGCAGAAGGAAATCGCGCACATTCAGGAGTTCATCGACCGTTTCCGCTCCATTAACTCCAAGGCGGGCCAGGTGCAGAGCCGCATCAAGCAGCTGGAAAAAATGAAGGTCATCCAAAAGCCCGTAGCACGCAGAAAGGTGTTCAAGTTCAACTTCCCCCAGCCTCCGCGCAGTACACAGAAGGTGATTGAGCTGGAAAAGGTGTGCCAGTCCTACGGCGACCACAAAGTCTATGAAAACCTGGATCTGCTGGTGGAACGCGGGGAAAGAACTGTTCTAGTGGGTCCCAACGGTGCGGGAAAATCCACCCTTCTGAAAATCCTTGCCGGCATCATCCCCATCGACTCCGGCAAGCGTATTCCCGGCACCACAACGCGCATCGGGTACTTTTCCCAGGCACGTACGGAAAACCTGAATCCGGAAAACACCGTTCTGGAGGAAATCATGAAGTGCAATGCAGAAATCCGGGAGGAGGAAGCGCGTTCCATTCTGGGGTCCTTCCTGTTCCGCCGCCTGGATGTGGAGAAACGCGTCAGCGTGTTGTCCGGGGGAGAAAAATCACGCCTCAGTCTGGTCAAATTCCTGGTGGACCCTCCCAACCTCCTGCTGATGGATGAACCGACTACCCACCTGGATCTCCTTTCCGTGGAAGCCCTTGTCCAGGCCCTGAAACATTATGAAGGCACGCTGGTCTTCATCTCCCACGACGTGCACTTCATCCGCTCCCTGGCGGAAAAAACCCTGCACGTCAACCGGGGAACCATCACCACCTACGCAGGCGGTTACGATTATTACCTGGAGAAATCCGGGATTCTGGACGACGAGAAGGGCGGCATCACGGCGGAATAGCCCGCGTACGTCTTCTTTTCTCCTTGCTCCGTGTGCCTCTCTGCTTTACAAAGAGTAAATGAAGACTTCTTCCATCCCCGTCTTAAGTTTCGTCCTTCTGTCCGCCGCTCCCCTGCTGGCAGACACACCCGCCGTTCCCCAGGCTCCGCCGACATCCACTCCGGCTGCGACTGCGACCGCGAAGGAGGCCATCCCTTCGGCTGATTCCCTCGTCAATCAATCTCTCTCCCTGTTAATCAACATACAGCAGACCCTGGCCGCAACCCAGGACAAGGAAAGCGCAGACAAAGCAGCCAAAACCCTGGAAGGTATTCAGAAAGACATCAAGCATTTCCAGGATCTCATGAATAAACTCAGCGATGCGGAACAGGAAAAAGCGTTCGATTTGTTAGAAAAGATGGAAGAGCGGGGAAAAAGACTGGAAGAAAGCTGCAAACAGGAAGGCAAGCGCCTGGTAAAAGCTGATTTTTACAACTCCACCGCCCTGAAAGATGTGATGAATAACTCGGACGAACTTAGCGAATTCATCGAGCAGGACGAAGAAGAGGGAGGGCCTGCCTCCGGAGGGGACGAGCAAGACGAGGAATAATACCTCACATCTTCCGGGTTGCCTGCAAAACGGCCTCCACCATCAAAAGGCCGGATACGGAAATACGGTGCAGTCCAATAATCTGTCTGGGTAATGTATTCCAGCAACACGGTTGACGGATGGAAACTCCCGACCAAGAGCGCAGGCCTACCCGTTACACGGTTCAGACGGATGGAAAGGCCATCGTGTTTTGAATCTGCGGCGGAATTCGGCAAGAGAGACGAACAAGGGACAGCATATCCTGAGAGAAACGGGAACACCGGGTTCAGCCCCCTGCCCCGCTCCATTTCAAGCTTGCCGGATACGCGGAAAACAGGTTTACTGAGGGCCGCATGCAAAAATTAGCAGGTAAAACAGCAATCGTCACCGGCGCAGGCCGCGGCATCGGCAATGCCATTGCCCGGCGCTTCGCTTCGGAAGGAGCTACGGTCATCCTGATCAGCCGCAGCGCATCCAGCTGCGGGGGAGCCGCGGAAGAAATCAACAAGGAATTCCCCGGTTCATGCACGGCCTATCCCTGTGACGTGGCAGATTATGACGCGGTTCAGGAAACTGCGGCGGCCATTCTGGCAAACTTTCCGCAGATTGACATTCTGGTGAACAACGCCGGAATTACGCGCGACACCCTGATGCTCCGCATGAAAGAGGAAGACTGGGATTCCGTCATGTCCACCAACCTGAAAAGCGCCTTCAACATGGTCAAGGCTTTCCAGCGCATCCTGATGAAATCCCCTGCGGGCCGCATCATCAACATGAGTTCCGTCGTAGGCCTCACGGGCAACATGGGCCAGGCCAACTACGCCGCCTCCAAGGCAGGCCTCATCGGCTTCACCAAGTCCCTTGCCCAGGAATTCGCCAGCCGTAAAGTAACAAGCAACGCCATCGCGCCCGGCTTCATCGCCACGGACATGACGGACGCCATCCCGGAAAAGATCAAGGAGGAAATGCTCAAAAAGATTCCTCTGGGGTCCCTTGGAGAACCGAACGACATCGCATCCCTTACCGCCTTCCTTGCCTCCGATGATGCACGCTATATCACCGGACAGGTCATCACCTGCGACGGGGGCATGACGATGTAAGGCCCGGACATCACTTTTCCATGCGCGGCATTTTCCTTGTTTCCTGCCTCCTCGGGGGGGGTGCCCTGCTGGCAGGGTGCCGGGATGACGGCAGTCCCAGGCCAGCCACGGAGGATGCCGCGCGCATTACCGGCGCGCGCCAGTGGGGAGAAAGCCGTTCCGCGCTTCAAAAACGGGAACTGGAACGTGCTGCAGGACCTGCCCTTCCCGTTCCCGACGGCTTGCCCTCTCCGGAACTGGTGGGAACCACGCGCCAAATTCATCAGCTCATCGAATCAACGGGTACCCCTGCCCGGTTTGAATCCTATACGGAGGCCGTACCCGCGGCAGGCGCCTCCCTGCGCATGATTGCCATACCGGGAGGTTCCTTCCTGATGGGAAGCCCGGAAAATGAACCCCACCGTAAGCCGGACGAAGGCCCTCAGCATGAAGTAAGCATTTCTCCCTTCTGGATCTCGGAAATGGAAATCCCCTGGGAACTTTACACCGCCTTCATGGAAAACGGGCGTCCGCGCGCCAAAGACGGTCAACTGTTGGAGGAACAGCCGGACGACGAACTCTGGGATGCCGTGACACAGCCCACAGCGCCCTATACCGCCATGAACCTGGGAATGGGCCACGGCTATGAACGCGGCATGCCGGCCATTTCCATGTCCCACCACGCCGCCAGTAAATTCTGCGAATGGCTCAGCGCCCAGACCGGGCATTACTACCGCCTTCCCACGGAAGCGGAATGGGAATACGCCGCCCGTGCCGGAAATCCCGGTGCCTATTGCTACGGCAGCGGAGAAGACCGCCTGGAGCGGTACGCATGGTATTGGGACAACTCCAATGACCGCTACCAGCGGACGGGAACCAGAGAACCGAATGCCTGGGGCCTGCGCGACATGCATGGAAACGTGGCGGAATGGGTTCTGGACTCCTACGCACCGGATGCTTACGGGAAAAGAACCGGGAATGCCGTGAAAGACCCGCTAGTTATCCGGCCCAGAGCGCCCCACATCGTCCGGGGCGGTTCATGGGAGGATGATCCGGACCGACTGCGAAGCGCCGCACGCCGTGCCAGCACCCCCGCCTGGAACCGGCAAGACCCCCAGAACCCCAAAAGCATCTGGTACCTGACAGACGGCGGCATGATTGGCTTCCGCGTGGTACGCCCCATGCACATCCCGGACGTAATTACCATGCACCGCCTCTGGAATTTTTCTAAAGGGGAACCATGAGTAATTCCTCTCAGTGCGCCTCCGTTTCAATCGGTGAATGGCTGCAAATCCTGAGTTCACCAATGCATTCCTCCGAGTCGTTTATGGAATAATGACCTATCCGGTACATTATCTTTGCTCGGCTTTAGGACCAACAATCCTAGGGCTATGACAAAGAAATAATTAATCCATCAACGAAACGCTCATTCCATGCGGCAATGCATCAGCAGTGCAGCCGGACCAAGAAGACTCAAAGCCGCCGTAACAGATTCCGGAGCCGTTTCCCACGGGGTTCCGTAAAAACGGATGTTGGCCTATTGTGTTCACCAATCACACTGCACTCTTAATACCAGCAGATTAATCAATAACTTCTTCATGCTAATACTGTTGTTCCATATATGAAATTTACCTATGCGAATTTGGAATCCGCCAACAACCAAAAATATTAACCGTCAATATTATGTTTTCCTAAAGAATTAATATTCATTGGCTTTTTATATAACTGGTTCTTTCATCCAGGGGGCTTTGAATTCTTTGTTTTACATAGATTTAATAATTTCTTCAGTTTGTATGAAAAACAGAACGGATTCCAAAACCGTTATGTAGGCGGGAAACAAGCCCGCCACTTAAAATCAGCCATGAAGAAAATATTGTCCATTCTAATGCTTACAGCAGGTCTCAACGTAGCCGCTTCCGCAGCCACCACCCTCCTGGAGCAGTCAATCGTGGGATATTCCGATTTTGAGTCCCGAATCGCCGATTTCGGCACCCAGCGGGACTCCGTCACAATCGCCACAAGCGGCGACAACCTGCTTCTGTCCGGTCCGGATGTCAAATTCAGCCAGCCTTCCGGTAATGGCGGGCGCAACAACATGACCCTCTCCATGGTTCTGGATTTGTCAAAACTCAATACTCCTGAAAGCTATACCGCTCTGTTCAACGCCAAAGGCGGAAGTACAAGCTGGGGTGTGGGCCTTAATACAGACCGCACCCTGCAGGGATTGTGGAATAATGGAGCCTATTCCGGCGGCCCTACGACGACAACCCTGGGTACGGAAGGCACGCTGACCATTTCCGTGGTTACCGGAGAATCCGGAACCCGCATTTATCTGGGGGACGAGTCCACCTATTATACTGCTAGCGGATTGAAATTCGGCAATGTGGATATCACCCAGCTCCTGATTAACGCGGGAATGGCGGACGCCATTGAACAGCTCTACGTGCATGATTCCGCCCTTTCACAAGAGCAGATAGGCCAGCTCATGGCTGAAATAGCAAACGTTCCGGAACCCGCCACTGCTTCCCTGAGCCTGCTGGGGCTGGCCGCTCTGATGATGCGCCGCCGCAGAGCATAGGTTTTCCATCCTTTTTAATCTTTCTTTCGGGACTGCTCCGCCAAATGCGGAGCAGTCTTTTTTCATCTTTGAAAAGTTTACGCAAGGCAGGCGATACTGAAGGGTATTCTTTTCCGGTACTGTTTGCATTCATGCACAGCTGCTCTTCTTCCGTTCCGCACATTTCCAAATGCCGCGGTACATTCCCAAGCGTCTCCTGAACCAGAAAAGCGGAATTTCCTTTTCACACCGTCCGTTTATTCCTGCGGTATCTTCAGCGGAAGAATTTCCACATGAGCGACTTCTGTTCCGTGGGCAATATCTTCAAAACGTATTACGCACATTGATTTTCCACCGTCTTTATCCTAGTCTGTAATTCGTGGGCCAAAGGAGCTCCGTTCAATTAACAATTCCGACAACACATCGCCATGAAAATTGCCTTATCCATCGGCCACTCTCCAAAAGACGGAGGAGCGGAAACATATGATAAAAAATATTCCGAATACTCTTTCTGGAAACATCATCTGCCCTTGCTGCAGAAGGAACTTCAACAGATGGGGCACCAGGCGCCTATCGTCAACCGTTCCGACACCGGAGGAACCACTCCCGGACATGCGGCGGCAGCCTGCAACAACACCGGGGCGCACCTGGCCATTGAATTCCATTTCAACAGCGCGGATTCTCCTTCCGCTACCGGCACGGAAACTTTGTACTGGGAAAGCTCCCCCAAGGGAAAACTGGCAGCCACACTGGTAAACGACGCCATGGTAAGTGTTCTGGAGCTGAAAAACCGGGGGTTAAAACCGGTCAACAGGCAAAGCGCACGTGCCGTTTCCTACTTCACCAAAACCAGAATGCCCGCCGTTCTGGTGGAACCGGCCTTTGCTGCATCCAATCCGGAGGACAATGAACGACTCCAAAACCGCATCCGCGAACTTTGTGTGGAAGTGGCCCGTGCCATCAACGAGTGGAAGCCTTGACCGGCATCCTTCTTTTCCTGCGCTAACGAAAAGTCTTAAAGTTTCCCGGACCCGGCAGGCAGAACCGCCGGGCACTACAGTAACCCTCCTGATAGCCCATTTCCACCGCTTTCCTCCCGTTTTCAGGAACGGGTAAATGCCGCTATTCCCCCCTGCCCTGTTTCCAGGCAGGGACAGGGGGACCGGAAATTTTCCCTAACCCAGCCGGGCGGACACCTTCCGAAACTTGGGAGATTGGCCCATGAACGCCTCCGGATTGGACAAAAGAAGGCGATCCACTTCCGTCCGGGAAAAACCGCGCCCGTAAAGCTCACAAGCCAGAGCAGTCAGCGCCAGGGGATCGGAATCTCCCCAATCCGCGGCGGAATTGGCCCAGACACGGTCCATTCCGTATATTTCCAGAATATCCGCCGCACGTTTGGGATTGAGCTTGCTGGTCGGGTACAGGGTCAGGCCTGCCCAGTAACCGGCATCCTTCACCAGCGGGAACGTATGTTCCTCGCAATGATCAATCAATATCCGGCTCGGCTCCAATTCCGGACGGTTTTTCAGGGCATCTAGAATCATGTTGGTCCCCTTGAGCTTGTCTTCCAAATGGGGAGTGTGAATCAGGACAAGCTGATTGAGATGGATGGCCAGGTCCAGATGCTCTTCAAAAATAGCCAGTTCCCGTGAAGTGTTCCTGTTCAGGCCGATTTCCCCGATGCCCAGGACATTGGGCCGGTCGATGAACTGGGGAATGAGCTTCATCACTTCCCGTGCAAAGACCACGTCCTGGGCTTCCTTCGGGTTGATGCACAGCCAGGTATAGTGATCCAGGCCGAACTTGGCTGCCCTGGCCGGCTCGCATTCCGTAAGCTGGACAAAGTAGTCCCGGAAACCGTCCACGGAAGAACGGTCATACCCGGCCCAGAAGGCGGGTTCCCCCACGGCCAGGCATCCGGCCTGGGCCATGGCGCGGTATTCGTCCGTGGTGCGGCACACCATGTGAATATGTGGTTCAATGAAAGCCATGATGATTATTTGTTCGGGTTCGGTGCTCCGCAGGCGGCCTTGGAGGCGGCGGTTTCAGCTATGGCGGCATCCCGGCAGGAAAGCGCTTCCAGCACGGCGCGGGCTCGCCCGGGGCCGGGGACGGACAACAGCGGGAGTACTTCCAGCAATGCCTGGTAGCGGAAATCGGCTTCTCCTTCTCCTCTGTCCACACGGTCCAGAAATGCGGCTACATCCAGCACGCCCGCACGCGCCGCGGCAAAGTCCGCGTCCAGAACCTCTTTTTTGCTCCTTTTCATGCAGTGACGATACGCCCGTGCGGAAAGCCCAGTCAAGCCGGAATGGGTAACAAATTTATAACTATTCCAAACTAGTGATTTGCAAGGGGTTCCCGCGCCTTTGCGAAAATCCAAAAAGCGCCGGGAATTCAAGAAGAGGCTTGCCATCCGAACCTGAATCCGTCATCCTGTGGAGACGCATTTATTTCATTAGAGCGCCTATGAATGCACTAGTAAAAACCATATGTACATTCGTGACATCCTCCATCGGCCGCAAAATCATTGTGGCTCTGACGGGGTTATGTTTAGTCTTGTTCCTTGCGGGACACTTGGCAGGCAACCTCCTCATTTTCGGGGGGCCTGAGTGGATCAACACATACGCCCACGGCCTGCACTCCATGCCGGAAGCCGCCCTGTGGGGCATCCGCCTGGGCCTTGCGGTGATCTTCATCATCCATATCTGGCTGACCATCCAACTGAAGCTGGAAAACAACGCGGCCCGCGAACCCTATGTGTTCAAGAACACGATCAAGGCGACGCTCTCCTCCCGCTACATGATCTACACCGGCCTGACCATCCTGGTGTTTCTGATCTACCATCTCTACCAGTACACCCTGCGCGTCGGCTATGATCCCGCACAATACGTCGCCTACATCTCTGACGGCAAAGTGGAGACATTCGACGTTTACAGGATGATTGTCAACGGGTTCAGCAACGTATGGTGCTCTGCGTTCTACATCCTGGCCATCCTGATGCTCTTCAGCCACCTGCGCCACGGCGTGCAGTCCATCTTCCAGACGGTGGGCCTTGACTCCCGGAAAATCCGCCCCGTGTACAACTTCATCGCCATCGCTTACGGCGTGGTGATATGCGCCGGCTTCATCTCCGTGCCGGTGTCGGTTCTTTTGGGTATCATCAAATAACCTCAACTCACTGCAAAGACATGATTAATTTTCCCGTAAGCGATTGGATGCCGGACGCCAATATTCCCTCCGGCCCTATTCAGGACAAATGGTCCAAGTACAAGCTTGAAGCCAAGCTGATCAACCCGAACAACAGGCGCAAATACACCGTGCTGATCGTGGGTTCCGGACTGGCCGGCGGTTCCGCAGCCGCGACTCTGGCCGAACTCGGCTACAACGTAAAATGCTTCTGCTACCAGGACAGTCCCCGCCGCGCCCACTCCATCGCGGCCCAGGGCGGCATCAACGCGGCCAAGAATTACCAGAACGACGGCGACTCCGTGTACCGCCTGTTCTACGATACCGTGAAGGGTGGCGACTTCCGCGCCCGCGAAGCCAACGTGTACCGCCTGGCGGAGGTGTCCTCCAACATCATTGACCAATGTGTCGCCCAGGGCGTTCCCTTCGGCCGTGAATACGGCGGCCTGTTGGACAACCGTTCCTTCGGGGGCGCCCAGCTCAAGCGCACTTTCTACTCCCGCGGCCAGACCGGCCAACAGCTTCTGCTGGGCGCCTACCAGGCCATGGAAAAGGAAATCGCCAAAGGCCACATTGAAATGTTCACCCGCCATGAAATGATGGACCTCGTCATCGTGGACGGCGAAGCCAAGGGCATCGTCACCCGTAACCTGGTAACGGGTGAAATCAAGTCCTACGCCGGTGATACCGTGCTGCTCTGCACGGGAGGCTACGGCAACGTGTTCTTCCTGTCCACCAACGCCATGGGCTGCAACGTGACCGCCGCCTACAAGGCATATAAGCGCGGCGCATTCTTCGCCAACCCCTGCTTCACGCAGATCCACCCCACCTGCATTCCGGTGAAGGGGGACTATCAGTCCAAGCTGACGCTGATGTCGGAATCCCTCCGCAACAGCGGCCGCATCTGGGTGCCCAAATCCCGTGAGACAGCGGAAAAAATCCGCAAGAAGGAAATCAAACCCTCCGACGTTCCCGAAGAAGAACGCGACTACTACTTGGAACGCAAGTACCCCTCCTTCGGCAACCTCGCTCCGCGCGACATTTCCTCCCGCGCCGCCAAGGAAGCCTGTGACGATGGCCGCGGCGTGGCCATCACCGGCAAGGGCGTGTTCCTGGACTTTGCTGACGAAATCAAGCGCATGGGCCGGGAATGGATTGACGGCCAGTACGGCAACCTCTTTGACATGTACGAGGAAATCACGGACGACGATCCCCATGAAACGCCCATGATGATCTACCCCGCCTCCCACTACACCATGGGCGGCCTCTGGGTGGACTACAACCTCATGTCCAACGTAAAAGGCCTGCACGTCCTCGGTGAAGCCAACTTCTCCGACCACGGCGCCAACCGCCTGGGAGCCTCCGCTCTGATGCAGGGCCTGTCCGACGGCTACTTCGTCATCCCCGCCACCCTGCCAACCTACCTGACGTCCACCAAGCCCGGCGCCGTCACTACGGCCGCTCCGGAATTCAAGGCTGCGGAAGACGCTGTGAAGGAACGCATCAACAAGCTGCTCAACGTCAAGGGCACCAAGACGGTGGACTCCTTCCACCGCGAACTGGGGCTGATCATGTGGGACGACTGCGGCATGGCCCGCACGGAAGAAAGTCTCATGCGCGCCATTGAACGCATTCCGCAGCTCCGGAAGGAATTCTGGGAAAACGTACTCGTTACGGGCACCGCGGAAGGCATCAATGCAGAACTGGAAAAAGCCTGCCGCGTAGCGGACTTCCTGGAATTCGCCCAGCTCCTTTGCTACGACGCCCTGAACCGCCAGGAATCCTGCGGCGCCCACTTCCGCGTGGAATACCAGCTGCCGGACGGCGAAGCCAAGCGCAACGACGAAGAATACGCCTATGTGGCCGCCTGGGAATACGCCGGGGTGGACGAACTGCCGATTCTTCACAAGGAACCGCTGACCTTCGACAACGTGCACCTTGCCATCCGCAGCTACAAGTAAAAATAGCCACTACATTAACACTTAAAAGAAAGATTATCACATGGCTAAAACAATCAATCTCACCCTCAAGGTCTGGCGCCAGGAAAACAAGGATGCCAAGGGCCGCATTGAGACTTACGCCGCCAAGGATATCCCGGTGGACGCCTCCTTCCTGGAAATGCTGGACATCGTCAACGAAGGTCTGGTGAAGGAAGGCAAGGAGCCCATCCACTTTGACCACGACTGCCGGGAAGGCATCTGCGGCATGTGCTCCCTGACGATCAACGGCATCCCCCACGGGCCGGAACGCCAGGTGACCACCTGCCAGCTTCACATGCGCAAGTTCAAGGACGGCGATACCGTCTGGATCGAGCCCTTCCGCGCGAAGGCTTTCCCGATCCTGCGGGACCTGATGGTGGACCGTTCCGCCCTGGACCGCATCATTGCCGCCGGCGGCTACATCGACGTGCGCACCGGAGCGGCCCCGAATGCCAACAACATTGCCGTGGAAAAGGTGAAGGCGGAAGCCGCCTTCGACGCCGCCGCCTGCATCGGCTGCGGCGCCTGCGTGGCTTCCTGCAAGAACGCCTCCGCCATGCTGTTCACCTCCGCCAAGATTGCCCACCTCAACCTTCTGCCCCAGGGCCAGCCGGAACGCACCAAGCGCGTCCTGGCCATGATGAAGCAGATGGAAGCGGAAGGCTTCGGCAACTGCACGAACCAGTATGAATGTGAAGCGGCCTGCCCGAAGGGCGTGAGCGTGGACAACATTGCCCGCCTCAACCGCGACTTCATCCGCGCCAATGCCAAGGAAGGCCTCTGCTACTAACAGGACTTTCAGCAAAATCCCTATCAAGGGGCTGTTCTGCCAAAAGCGGAACAGCCCCTGTTTTTTAAATCCCTTTTGAAACCCCGCCGTCTTTCAGCAAGGACGGTTACTGAGAATAGTATTCAATCATCCCGCCCCACGGCATGCCGCCTTCAACCAGAAAGGCAGAAAGTTCTTCCCCATCCTCCGCACGGACGGAGCCACGCAGAGGCAACCGGGATATCCACCGCGTCTTTTCCCGCTTGTCTGCGGAACGGGAATCAAGCTCTCCCAGTCTTAACGGCTATCCGTCCCAAATGAAACGCGAGACTCCTCTCTGAACAATGCGCTCGCCAGGGAGGAAAAACTTACTCCCTGTTCCGGGAATCCATGAAGATTGTCACGGGGCCGTTATTAACCAGGGAAATCTGCATGTCCGCACCGAATTCCCCGCTCTCCACCCGGCCTTCCAGCAGTGCGGCCAGTTCCTCCTTGAACCGTTCATAGAGGGGAACGGCATGATCTGGTCTCGCGGCGCGGATGAAGGAGGGCCTGTTCCCCTTTTTGGTGGAAGCGTGCAGCGTAAACTGGCTGACGACCAGGGCTCCTCCCCCGATGTCCTTCACAGAGAGGTTCATTTTTCCCTCTTCATCGGAAAAAATGCGCATGTCAGCCGCCTTTTTGGCCAGCCAAAGCGCGTCCTCCTCCGTATCCGCCTCCTCAATGCCTATCAAAATCATCAGCCCGCGGCCCGTGCGGCCCGCACAGACTCCCCCGATATGGACGGCGGCTTCCGTCACCCGCTGGACGACCAGCCTCATTGTTCCGTTCCCTTCTCCCTGATGATAGTTACCTTGGTGCCCGGCCTCGTCAGCATGGCCAGTTCATTGCAGTCCTGCCGGTTCAGATAAAATCCGGGGGAACGGGGAGCTCCGTTTCCAGCCTCAATGACATATCCTCCGGCAGCCAGTAGAAGGGTCTTGTCCGCCGCGGGATAGTGCTTGTCGTAAATGGAAAAGGAAGCCTGTTCATCCTTGACGGTCGTCTCAAAATTCTTTCGCCCCGTGTCCTTCATGGTCACCATGGAATAGGCCTTCACAAAGTTTTCACCGTCGTACAGGCAGACTTCCTTTTCAGGCACGTTGACCACCACATGAAAGTTGAGGGGACGGTATTTGAATACATCCCCGGGCTGAAGGGAAGGAACATCCATCAGGCCGTTCAAATGCACCAGCATGGCCTGGGAACATCCCAGCTTTTTGACCATGCGTATCCAGGAATCTCCCCTTTTGACGGTGTATTCCTTCACGTCCGGCCCATTGGGGTCCAGAACCTGGCGGATGCGCAAAGCCCCGATGAGATCCTTGGCCTCCCGGCCCACCACGCCGCCCTGGTTCACCAAGGGCTGGAGCAGTTCCAGGGCTTGCGCCAGACTGCCGCGGTCCATCAACCTGCGCGCTTCTTCAAGGGCTGCCGGACGGCGCGGCCAGAGGGAGTAATTCTCCCCGTCGGCCAAAGCGGCCTGGACGCAGAATACCGCCGCCAGAAGGCTACAGCAGGCCCTTGCGCTTGAAGTCGAAAATGTTGATCTCATGGGATTTTTGTATCATTTCCACGGTGAATTTCAAGAGGGAGACCTCCCATGCGTCATCCACCCCTTCCACAAGGGCCATGAACGTGTCCTCCCCGTTGCGCACCTGGTCCAGCAACCGGCCGCGAACGGATTCAAGCGGTTCATGCAGGATTTCCTCCCGCACCTCCGACCTCTTGAACCGGAATCCATATTCCAGCAGGGTCAGGAAACCGGGACCATTTTTGGACAACCAGTCAAAAAAGCGTTTGGCCTCCCCGGAAAAACCCTCCGTACTGACTTCATTGTAAATGGAGGGGCGTATGATCTTGGGCTTCTCTGCCTCCACCCAGCCGCTGCGTACGCGCACCACGTCAATCTCGTCCATCACTTCGGAGATCAGGAGGAAATTGAACCGGGTGTCGCCGAAGGTATCTATGCGGCGGTCCGGTTCATATACTACGCGGGTCATTTCCGCCGCGTAGCGAATGTCGTCACGGGAATATGGGGGCAATTCACTCATGGCAGAAAGGCGGAAACCGAGGTCATCCCATGAAAAAGCGGCTCCCTTGCAGAATTACAGGGAAGCCGCTTTTTATACAAAGGATTTCAGCAGTTCAACTTAGCCCTGAACTTTTTCGATGTAGGCAACGACGTCTGCCACGGACTGAAGTTTTTCCGCTTCTTCGTCAGGCACTTCGATGTCAAAGTTTTCTTCGAAAGCCATCACGAGTTCAACGGTATCCAGCGAATCAGCACCGAGATCCTCGATGAATTTCGCATCAGCAGTCACTTTATCGGATTCAACGCCAAGTTGGTCAACGATGATACTTCTTACTTTTTCTTCGATGCTGTTATCAGACATGATATTTATTGTTAAGGTTCATGGATACTACATGGGGCATGCAGGTTTTGCAATACCTATTTATGAGTTTTTACGTGTCATCTATCATGCCACCCGGAGGGAAATCCCTTCTGAAGCAGGCTCTTGCACCACTTTTCAAAGATTAAGCCCGGCAACCATCCGCAGGCCGTTCAGCGTAATATCCGGGTCCACATGGTCGATGCGCGGCACTCCCCGGGCAATCAGGGCCGCATCTCCGCCTGTAGCCACGACCGTGGGGCGCCTTCCCATTTCTTCCTCCAGCTTCGCCAGAATTTCCTTCACCATGCCGCGGTAGCCGTACACGGCGCCGGAATGCATGGCTTCCACCGTGCTTGTTCCGATGGCATGTTTCGGCTCATGGGGTTCAATGGCGGGCAACAGGGCCGTATTGCGTGCCAGGTAATCCCCCATGCTGGCCAGCCCGGGGGCAATCGCTCCGCCCAGATAAGTGCGCTCCGGGCCGATCACGTCAAATGTCACGGCCGTTCCGAAGTCAACCACAATGCACGGATAACCGTAATAGGCCACGGCCCCGGCGGCGTTCGCCAGCCTGTCCGCACCGATCTGGCGCGGGGAAGGATAGTCTATGCCCACGCCCAGCCGGGAATCGCAGGAAAGAAAATGGCTCGGCCTGGTGAGCCAGTTCCTCAGAACATCCGCCACGCGGGGCACCACGGAACACACGACGGCGGCATCATAGTGAAGTCCCTTGAGGGCGTCGTCCAGCCGTTCCTCGCTCACTTCCCGGGTGGGGATCATGCGCCGCTCCTTCAGCAGGGCCTCCGGGGTGGAGAGCACGAATTTGGTGCGCGTATTGGAGTTGTCGATCAGCAGATAGGTCACGGGAATCAGTTAGTACGTTCCGCCGCGAGATTCAAGGCCAAATCCGCTATCTTTCCGCTTCCTCCGGTCATATCCGCCTTCAGCAGGTTTTCATGCAGGAGCCTCCATGGCGCTCCTTCGTCCGCCATCATGTTCTTCAGGGCTTCCGCCAATGCGGCGGCATCCTGCACATGGCCGCCGCCGCCCAGGGTCTCCAGCAGGCGGGCGTTTCCCTCTTCCTGTCCGGGCAGAAGAAAATTCACCAGCATGGGCCTCGCGGCGGCCAGCACCTCATGCACCGTAGCGCCTCCGGCCTTGCCGACCACCACATGGTTTACAGTCAGGTACGAGGGTACGCGGCGCGTCCAGCCGCGCACGGTCAGCCTTGTACCGTATTTCGCGCGCAAATCGCGGATATGGGGATAAATCCTCCTGAATTTGCGGCCCAGGATGCAGGTCACATACACGGCGGGGTCGGCCTCCAGCATGGCCTCCAGCTCTTCACGGGCATGCCGGAAAGAACGCTGGGCAAAATAAAGAACGCGGAACGGTTCCCCCGGCTTCCAGCAAATGGGATGCTTCCGGACCGCCTCCAAACAGGGATTTACGGGAAAACCGGTCACGCGAATTCTTTCCGGATCAATTCCCTTTCCCGCCATGACGTCCCGCGTCCATGAATCCGTAACGGCAAAGAGAGGAGAATCCGCACACAGCCACGACTTGTTGATAACAAAGGAGTCCGTCACCACGGTGATATACGGCACGGCGCGTCCCGTACGCGCGGCGATGGAATCCAGCATGTAGGGATACACCATGTATGTACAGACAACGGCGTCCGGCTTCCATTCCAGCAGCAGCCGTTCCAGCAGCCCTTCCACCGGGCCCAGGCCCTTGACCGGCTTTTCCGCCATGTTGCGCCGGTCACTCACGTCGTACATCAGCTTCCAGAGGCCGGGCATGCGGGAAATGACCCAGAGATATCCCGCGCGGGTCATCCGGAACATAGCGGGCATGGCCTCCGCACACAAGTCAACAAGACGCGTTTCCGCCCTTCCCTTCACCGCCTCCTGTACGCCGCGGGCAGCGGAATTGTGCCCTTCTCCATACCCTGCGGTGATGATCAAAATACGCGGCAGCCTTCCATGCTCCATGGAGAAACATATACCATATTCCACCCAATCGGAAAGAACTTCTTTCCTCACGAACCGGGCCGTCGGGAAACAGACGACGGCGCACCGCCGCGGCATAACGCAAAAAACCGGTTCCCCGCAGCGATATTCCCTCCATGTCTCCTGATTTAAATTGACCTGCGCAAGCCGGCAAGGCAATCTCCCTGCCATGCGCATCGTCTTCATGGGTACGGGCGACATTGCCATTCCCGCCTTCCGCAGCCTGATCCGGCACACGGATCTGGTAGGACTGGTTACGCAGCCCGACCGTCCGGTGGGCAGGCACCAGATTCTCACAGCACCCCCCATCAAGAACATCGCCCGGGAAGCGGGCATCACCGTGTTCCAGCCGGCCTCCCTGAAGGCGCCGGAATCCCTGGTGGGCCTCAAAAGGCTGAACCCGGACCTGATCGTGGTCATGGCGTACGGGCAGATTTTAAGCCAGGAAGTAATCGACATGGCCCCCATGGGTTGCATCAACGCCCATGCCTCCCTGCTCCCGCGCCACCGCGGCGCGGCCTGCATCCAGTCCGCCATTAAATCGGGGGATTCCCATACGGGTGTAACGATCATGCACATCGTCAAAAAACTGGACGCCGGAGACATCATTGCCCAGATCAGCACTCCCCTGGACGGCACGGAAACCGGCGGCAGCCTGCACGACAAACTGGCGCAAATGGCCCCGGACGTTCTTCTTCCCGTCATCCATGCCATTGAAAAGGGAACGGCCGCACGCGTCCGCCAGCAGGAAATCCTGGCCACATACGCCCCCAAGCTTCTGCGGGCGGACGGCAAGATAGACTGGACCGTTCCCGCCGAAGAAATCGGACGGATGATCCGGGCCTACGATCCCTGGCCGGGTACCTTTACCAACTATTGGAACCGCAAGGGGCGCATCCGCAACATGAAAATCTTCCCTGGCTTCACCATCGTGCCGGAGGCTTCCGGCAAACCGGGCCAGGTGCTTTCCGCCGGGGAGCAGGGACTGCTGATTGCCTGCGGTGAAGGAGGCCTGCTGGTGACGGACGTTCAACTGGAAGGCAGCACGCGCATGAACATTGCACAACTCATCGCTGGGCACCCAAATTTGAAAGACATCCATTTCGACGTGTAAATGGCCAAGTCATTTTCCATGGAAAGCCTGAACGCGGCCCAGCGCCGGGCCGTTCAGACCCTTCAGGGGCCTGTCCTGATCCTGGCCGGAGCGGGAACGGGAAAAACGCGCACCGTCACCTGCCGCATTGCCCACATGGTGGACAAAGGCATCAGTCCGAAAAGCATCCTGGCCGTTACGTTCACGAACAAGGCCGCTCTGGAAATGAGGGAACGCGTGGGCCAGATGGTGGACCGGAAGGCGGCGCGCCAGATCATGGTCAGCACTTTCCACTCCTTGTGCGTGCGCATCCTGAGGGAGGACATAGGCCGTCTGGGTTACAAGACCAACTTCACCATTTACAGCGGGTCCGAGCAAAGCGGCCTGATCCGCCGCCTCATCGTCCGCCACGGCGGCATCAAGGAAAAAATCGGGCCCAAGGACGTGTTGTCCGCCATGAGCCGGATGAAAAACAACGGCCTCGGCATTGACTCCATTGAAGACAACTTGACGGCCAATATCGCCGCCTCCTACCAGCGGGAGCTTCAGGCCCAGAATTCCGTGGACTTTGACGACCTGCTGATACTGGCGGACAAACTGCTGAAGGAACACGCGGATGTCCGGGCCGCCTGGCAGCAGCGCTTCCGGTACATCACCGTGGACGAGTTCCAGGACACCAACAGCCTGCAAATGAGCCTCCTCGGCCACCTGGTAGGACCGGATCACAACGTCTGCGTGGTAGGGGACGACGACCAGTCCATTTACGGATGGCGCGGCGCACAGATCAGCAACATCCTGGAATTCGAACGCTTTTTCCCGAACCCCTCCGTCATCAAGCTGGAGGAAAACTACCGCTGTACCGCCCCCATTTTGGACACGGCCAACGCCCTGATACGGCACAACCTGGGCCGCAGAGACAAAACGCTGCGCGCCCACAAGGGCGGCGGAGATCCCGTACGCCTCATCTCCATGCCCGGCGACGCGGAAGAGGCGGAATTCATCATCACGGACATTGAAAACGTCCGCAGACAGGAAGAACGCCCCTGGGAGGATTTTGCCATCCTGTTCCGGGCCAATACCCAGAGCCGAGTCATTGAACAAACCCTGCGGGAACACAAAATACCCTACCGCATGGTGGGGGCGCAGAGCTTTTTCGACCGCAAGGAGGTGAAGGACCTTATCTCCTACCTGGCAACGATTGAAAACCCGCAGGCGGACGAATATCTGCTGCGCATCCTCAACACGCCCCCCCGCGGCATCAGCGACCTGACGGCCCAGCTTGCCATCGACTGGAGCCGGGAACACGGCAACAGCGTCTGGGCTGCCCTGCAGGACGAGGAATTCCTGGAAACCCTGACCACCCGCGCCCGCAACAGCATTCAGGAATTCAACGAGCTAATCACCAAATACATCGATATTTTCCAAGACAAGGAAACCAACTTTGGAGATGCCATGGAACAGCTCATTGGAGAAACGGGATTCAGCGACTACGTCACTCGGCTGTGCAAGACGGAGGCGGAAACGCAGAAACGCCTCGTTTCCATCGGAGACGTGAAAGCCTCCCTCCGCAATTTCTGGCAACCGGAAAAAAGCCTGAGGGACTATCTGGCCCAGGTTACCCTGGACAAGGAGGACAACGATGACGACGTGGAAAACAAGCCGGGCGTCTGTCTGATCACCATGCACGCCGCCAAGGGGCTGGAATTCCCCGTCGTTTACCTCGTAGGCCTGGAGGAAGGAATCCTGCCGCACAAGCGCTCGCTGGAAGACGGCAACTGCGACGAAGAACGCCGTCTGCTGTATGTGGGCATCACGCGTGCGCAGGAAAGACTCATGCTGACCTACTGTGCCACACGCCTGCGCTACGGAGATCGCATGCCCTGCCAGCGTTCCTCCTTCCTGAGCGAAATTCCCCCCCACCTGATGGAATATTCCAAATGGGAAGACCTGATGAATGCGGAGGCTACGGAAGAGGAATCGGAAAACTTCTTTGATTCCCTCCGCAGCATGCTTCTGGAAGATGAATAGGTAGTCGGGATAATCGGTATCTATTCATGAATACAACGTTTTCCTTGATTAACAAACACGGCGGCGCACAGTTCCCATCTGGCACAGAGCCGCCGTTGCGGGCTCAAGAAGGATCGAGGCGGAAACACCGCGCGTTACCGCCATGGGGGAAAATGCCGTAATTGTCATGCGGCCCAAGCAATCCGTTGGAAATCCCTATTGATGAAGGGCTGAAACGCAGAATCCGTTTCCTGCTCCCAGGCCACTACGAAAAGGTCCCCGGACAACAGGATTTCCGGGGCGCCGCTGTCGAAATGCAGCAGCCCCCATAACCTGTCCATCCGTATTCGGCAAACAGGCGTCCTGGAAATTGAATACTGTTCTCTTTGCATTTACGGGATGATTTGAATGCCATGCGGAGACAGGGACACACCGCTTCGGTGAAGACGGAGAAATGGCATAGGGACCGTTTTTCCGCAAGCCTCCAAGGAAGATATCACCAGTATCAACCGGGTGCCCTACGTTCCATGCCGGGTTTTCATTTCCTCCCTGGGCCGTCTTTTCTGAATCAAGAGGATAGCCATGAGCTTGCTTCCACAGGTTATGATTTTCATTCCGTTTATTCCAATGACGGAAGTATTCCGGCCACAAAAAATCCTCCCGGCGCAACCGCCGGGAGGAGGAAAGAAATCCCTGTCGCCTTACATCACCAGAAGATGATGTACAAAGCAACCGTCGCGGCAACCACGAACCAGCCAAAAATCTTGGCTCGGGAAGAAGATTGCAGCGCTACCGCCCCTCTGTCGGGCAGGACGATGGCCTGGCCTCCGCGGGCGACGTTCACGGCCGTAAAGATGAATCCGATGATCACTACGGTAATGAAGCAAATGGCCATGCGGTTCAGGAACGCCATTTCCGGTTGCCAGATCTTCAGGAAGCCGTACAGGGCGGCATTGATGACGATGCCCAGCCAGCCGAAGATGCGCGGACACTTGGGCACGAAGAAGCCGAAGAGGAACACGCACAAGGCGCCCGGGCTCAGGAAGCCCTGGAATTCCTGAATGAAGTTGAAGATACCTCCGAAGGCCGGACTATCCAGGAACGGGGCAATGCACAATGCAATCAGGGCACACACCAGCAGTCCGATCTTGCCAACGGTAACGAGTTCCGTCGGCTTCGCGTTTCTGCGCAGCTTGTTGTAAATATCCATCGTGAAGATGGTGGATGCGGAGTTCAGCATGGACGCCAGGGAAGACACCACTGCCCCGAAAAGGGCAGCGAGTACGAACCAGGTCCACCCCGTACCGGGCAGCAGTTTCCTGATCAGCGTGCCGAAAGCGGAATCATAGTCGAAACCTACCAGCGTATCCGTCAAATAATAATTGTCCGTATCGTTCGCAGCAGGCTTGATGATCTCGTCATTGAGAGTGGCGATTTTTGCCACAAAGGGAGCGCGTTCCGCCAGCGTAGTCTGTTCATTGGCGGCATCCGCCTTGAGTTCGTCACAGGCCTGTTTCAACTCGGCCATCACATCTTCGCCGGCCTTCATGACCGCAGCGTTGTGCAGGGCGTGGGCGCAGCCGGCTTCCACGTTTTCTACCAGGAAGCTGTCCGTGATCCTGTAAATGACAGGACGCCCCTTGACGACGGCGGCATCCTTCGACTTGTCGATTTGCTTCTCATACTTTACTTCCGCCTGTTCCCTCAGATCATTGCGGTACAGATTGTAGGCCAGAATGCCGGGTACCACTACCACGAACGGGATGATCAGTTTGAGGAAAGCGGCGAACACGATGCCCATCTGGCCTTCCGCCAGGGACTTGGAAGCGAGCGTACGCTGCATGATGTACTGGTTGAGGCCCCAGTAAAAAAAGTTGGGAATCCACAGGCCCAGGCAAAGGGCCGTCCACGGGATTTCGGCATCGTCCGCCGGACGGATCATATGCAGCTTGCCGCCCACAGTGTTCACGCCGCTGGTCGCATCCCCGGAATTAAGTTCAAAGAAACGCGTTACCCCGTGCCAGAGGCTGTTGGACGGATCCCCCAGGGAAGCCACCGTAGCCCCGGAATTGGCGGCTGCGGACTGCACCAGGTGATTCGGATCTGCTCCGCTCAGGGCCATCAGGGCAAAATAGGCCACTACGCCGCCGCCTACAATCAGGGCGGCGCCCCAGAACAGGTCCGTCCAGGCACAGGCCTTCAAACCGCCCACGAATACATACACGGTACTGCAGAATGCGATGATGATGCAGCCGACGGTAATATTGCCAAAGTCGATACCCATGGCGCTGTAGCCGGTAAAGAATACGGAAATCACCTTGGCCCCGGCGTAAATAACGCCGGCGGTCGGCACGCCCACCAGAATCAGGAGCGTAGCAATAGCCATCAGGGAACGTGCCGCAGTATCATAGCGCTGTTCCAAGAATTCCGGAATGGTATACACCCCGCCTTTCAACAGTTTGGGAAGGAAACAGAAAGCCACGACCACCAGCGTAATGGCGGCCAGCCATTCATAACCGGCAATCGCCATGCCCACCCAGTTGGCGGCCTTGCCGGACATGCCCACAAACTGCTCCGTGGAAATATTGGCGGCAATCAGGGAAAAGCCGACGAGCCACCAGGTCAGGCCGCGGCCGGCCAGGAAATAGTCGGAAGCGCCCTTTGTTTTCTTTTCTTCTTCCGTCTCTTGCGGATCACGGCTCTTCCAGATACCCAGAGCAATGACACCTACGACCACCACACAGAATAAAATGACTTCCGTCGCGGAAAGTGGAGCCGGAGTCGGTTCACTGGACTCATCAGCTTTTGGGACGGCGTTTTCCACAGCCACGGGAGAGGCTGGCTGGATGTCAGCGGCTGGCTGCATTTCCGCAGCAGGCGTCAAAGCCGGAGCGGCCAGCGTGGGCTGGGCGTCCGGAGCTGTTGCGGAAACGGCCCCCTCCTGGGCGGCGGCGCCCCACGTCATCAGGGCTACGGCCCCGAGTATGGTTGCTAGTTTTCTCATAATCAGTATGGATTAAGCTTGGTACAGTACACGCGCGCCTTCACCGGCACTCGTCACGAGGTAGGTGGTTTCAATCCCTGTTTCCTGACAATAGGCCTGGAGCAGTTCCTGCGCTACCTTGTCAACATCTTCCGTCTTGACCAGGGCGACGATGCAACCGCCGAAGCCGCCGCCCGTCATGCGGGCTCCGTAAATGGAAGAAGCGGAAGGAATGCGGTCGCAAAGGGAAACCAGAGTATCCACCTCCGCACAGGAAACTTCATAATCATCGCGCAGGGAGGCATGGCTGCCGCGCATGGCGACGCCGGCTTCATCCCAGTCGCCGCGGGCGAGGGCATCCGCAAAAACAGCCACCCGCGCGTTTTCACCGATGACGTGGCGAGCACGGCGGTAACGCACGTCGCCAAGCTGTTCCTTGAAAGATTCCAGCAATTCCAGGGAAGCTTCGCGCAGGGAAGGCACCCCCATGATGGCGGAGGCTTCTTCGCACTGCTTGCGGCGCTGGCCATAAGCTCCGTCCGCCAGGGAATGCTTCACGGCACTGTCCAGAACCAGTACGGAAACGGAATCGTTATTCATCGGCACCAGCTCATATTCCAAAGTGGCGCAATCCAGCTTGAGGGCCATGCCCTTCTTGCCGTTGGCGGAAATGAACTGGTCCATGATTCCGCAGGGCACATTCACGAACTCATGTTCCACGGCCTGCCCGATCAAGGCAACCTCCTTGGGATCAATCCTGACGCCGGCAAAGGCGGCCAGCGCGGTGCAGACGGCAACTTCAAGAGCAGCGCTGGAAGAAAGACCGCCGCCGCGGGGCACGTTGCTGTCAATCAGCATGTCCACCGGGCCGATTTCTACGCCGCGACGGTGCAGATTGGCCAGCACGCCGCGCACGTAATTGGACCAGAACGGCTCGCCGGGAACCAGGGCGTCCTCCACGGCAATTTCATGTATCTGGTCTCCCAGCGAACCGCAGAAGCGATGCTTGCCGACAGGAGAAGGAGCTACCGCGACGACACAATGATTGTCCAGAGCCATGGGCATCACAAAACCATTATTATAATCCGTGTGTTCGCCAATGAGGTTCACACGTCCCGGTGCCGCTGCCACATGAGTTGGAGCCTGACCGAAATACTCGATGAAATACGGAGTCACCGTTTCTTTAGAGATTTCTCGCTGAACTAAATCCATAGTGGGCTGATTCTGCCCCAACGCCTCCCACACCTCAAGGTTAAAGTCTCCGCCCGGCCTCAAATCACTTCATTTTTTACCAAACTTTTGAGTTTTTTCAGAAAAAGACCGCCTGATGCCACGGCGGACATGAGGCAGAAAGCCGAAAAACACCCTCCCAAACGCATGCCAGGCCCGTAAACAGGGCATTTCCGTACCCTCCCAGCTGCCGGAAATCCTTACTTGGCCCCGCGGGCAAACAATACGGCGGGGACTGTTTTCAGCAGCAATTTGACATCCAGCCACAGGGACCAGTGGTCGATGTAATACATGTCCAGCTCCACCAGCTTTTCAAATTCCTTGATGTTGCTGCGCCCCGCTATCTGCCAGTATCCGGTGACTCCGGGAAGCACGCTCAACCTGCGGCGGTGTGCATCACTGGTAAAAGCCTCCGTTTCATAAACGGGCAGCGGCCGGGGGCCCGCCAGGCTCATCTCTCCTTTCAGTACATTGATGAGCTGAGGCAGTTCATCAATGCTGAATTTGCGCAGAATGCGGCCGAAAGGAAAGATACGGGGATCATTCCCCAGCTTGAAAATGGGGCCGTCCATCTCATTGCCGTGGCTGGCCTTTACTTCATCCAGCCTTTTGTCTGCATCCTGATACATGGTGCGGAATTTCCACATGCCGAATTCCTTTCCATACAATCCGGAACGCTTCTGGCAGTAGAAAACGGGACCGGGAGCAGACAGCTTGATGCCGGCGGCCGCAACCAGCCACAAAGGCGAAGTAAGCACCAGCAGGACAAGGGAACCGAGCCAGTCCATGGTTTTCTTTATCTGCCAGGACGTGGTGTAGGGAATGGGGGTGGACTTGTACACCAGCATTCTGACCTCTCCCATCACTCCAAAGTAAGTTTTGTGGACGGTTGGCATCCTCACCATCATGGAAGCATAAAAGTCCACTCCCATCTTGCCGCAAAGATCGGCCAGGCACTTCGCGACGGAAACATCCACCCCTTCCGGCAAAAATACGACTTTGCTGATGCATTTCCTGATCATCACATCCCGCGTTGTGACAGAATCCACGGATTTGGGAGAAATCACTGTCAGGGCTCCCTGAATATCCACGCGGTCCCGCTTCATCTGCTTCAGGAATGTGTCCACATATTCCGGAGCGCCTACCAGAAGCATGGGAGCCTCTTCTTCCAGCTTCTTTTCCGACCGGAACCGGAAAATACACAGCCACAGCACTCCAAGAAAAGTCAGCAGATACCCCAGTATTTGAACGGCAGGATCTCCGGAAAATGGGACCAGATACTTCCAGATGATGGAACTCAGCACCACAAAGCATGCGTAGGCCAGCACCAGTCGCCAAACGGTGCCGCTCAACGTCATGCAGCGGTAATACACCCCAAACTGGTCACAGCAGAAATACAACAGCAGGGACATGGTCAGAGGGGCGAGCACCAGTGTGCGGAGCCGCCAGGGTTCAGGCTGGACGCCCAGTGAACTCCAGGAAATGAACCCAACAACCATAAAAACGACAAACGCCAGAACAGTGACCGCCATTTTATTGATTCCGTAAGTTGTACGGTCTGCGTTTTGGATAAGCATCGAGAATGAAGGAGCTAGCGGACCACATAGTTAATGATGCCAAAGTTTTTGTCAAGTTTCATCCAATTCCGGACTGCCTTCCCGTCACAAGACCAGTTTTCGCAAACGGGTTTTCGTCTCCGCGGGGCTGGAAAGCCCAAAATGACGGGATACCGGCTTGCAAGAAACGGCCTCCGTGTGCATTGGTATACGCGTCAATCCGCCGGACTGACACCGCACACAGCCGGATCGCTCCTTATCAGACCATGCACGGACCGTTGATCGGGGCACGGGGCATCCGCATTTCTGTCTTTCCTTACGGAAACGGAACACCCCGGCGATTCGCCGGACGGAACCTATTGCATGGGGCATGAAAATCCGGCATGACACCAACATAATCATCAACTTAGCATATAAGTATGTCGCAACACCACACACAGGGAAGACAAGGCCAAGGCCCCCGTCGCCGCTATCACAAGGGCGGCCATTCCTATGGCAATGACCGCCGGGAATCCGGCGGATACCGTCCCAAATATAAAAAAGAAGCTCCTGCCAAGCTCTCTTTATGGCAGCGTTTCCTGGGCATCTTCGGCATCCGCCCGGCCAAGGGCAAGCCTGCCGTCAAAGACAAAAACGCCTCCAAAACAAATACCAGGGTGGCCCGCACCAAGCAGGAACGCATCATCACTCCCAAGCAGCCTGTCTCCAACCGCAGGCTGTATGTAGGCAACCTTTCCTACGAAGCTACGGAAAGCGACCTTGAAGACGTGTTCAAAGGCATTGGCGAAGTAACCTCCGTGGAAATCATTTACAATCCCCGCACTCACAAATCCAAGGGCTACGCCTTCGTGGAAATGAAGAAACTGGAAGATGCCGTCCGCTCCGTGGACATTCTTCACAACCAGCCTTTCATGGGCAGAAACCTGCTGGTCAGCGGCGCCAACGAACGCCAGGAACAGTCCAGGCCGGCCCGCGAACCCCGCGCCCCGCAGGAAGAACAGGATTCTATGGAAGAAATAAAGGAAACTTCCACCCCCCTGATTCAGCCGGAAACCCAGCCTCAGGCATAAAACAAGTTTTTACGAATCAAGAGCCGGCTCTCCCTCAGGGAAAGCCGGCTCTTTGCTTTCCTGCCTCTTACGCCGCCTCCAGAAGCCTGTAAATTGCGGGGGAACCCGCCATACGAAGAACGGCCATATCACGGCAGCCCCCATGCCTTGCGCAGCCTCAGGTATTCCCTGGAAGGCAGCAGGACGTACAAAGGATGCTTGGAAGGGTCCAGCCATGCGATCATGGCACGTAAATTTTCCTCGCTCATGGCGGTGCATCCGGCCGTGGGGGCCTGGCCGTCCCTCCTCCAGATATGGAAGAAAATGGAAGACCCTCCCCCTGCTACGGGGCGCCCCTGATCTCCGGCGGCGTTATGCCTGATGAACAGCTTCAGGCTGTGGGCGTAATCGTTCAGCTTCATCTGCTGCTTGAACTCCCAAGGCGTCACGGGATCATGCTTCAGCACGAAATGCTGGTTATAAAGAGGGGAAGACGGATCATCGACCCACATGTCCCGGGGCGTGATGCGGCGGTATGGCATGGAACGCTTCTTGTTGGGAACGGGCACGGTGCCGTACGCTCCGCCCAATTCAAAAATTCCGGCGGGAGAACGCAAATCCCCCTCCTTCTTCACGGGACCTTCCGCGGGAGGGCTGCTGACCCCCCTGCCCCATACCAGTCCGGACTTCCCCAAGCGGGCCGGAAACGGCCCCTTCACCATCATCCACCCCTGGGGACCTTTCTCCAGAAGGCTCAATTTCACATGCGAACTGTTCCAGCCGTCGGACGTCCCCACAATTACCTGGCGGCAATCTTCAGGGAGAGCCATGGCCGCAGCGCAAAACATCGCCAGCATGCACACGCATACATAGATACCCTTCATGCGCCGTAGCATACCGGGGAAGCTCCGGAAGGGAAGCAAATACTCCGTCCTTCCCCGGCATCCGGCAGACGTACACAAGAGTACCTACTTCAACGGAAGCACCTCGTCCAGCAGCGATTCTATCCCCTCCTTGGCAAATCGGGAATGCAGGTAAAGCTTCTTGGCTTCCATGTACTTGCCGAGGGCGGAACCGACTTCCTTGGCATTCCGCGCATTTTCCGCATCGTCCAGCAGCTTGACCAGCCTGCTTGCCTTGGTCGTCAGATCCAGATACTGGGAATTCAGCTCCTGGTCATTGACAAACAATTCCTGGTCGCGCAGGCGCAGCTGCTGCAATTCCTCCCAGGCGCCGTAAACGTCCTGCATGGCCTCACGCTGACGCGCCGCGCCCAGTGCCCGCTCAATGACCGCCATTTTAGCCAGGTCATCCACAAACTGGGCCTGCAGTTCCGGGTCATCCTTCACCAGCACGGCAAACTCGTGCTGATTGTCGAAAATACGCCGATAGTTCTTGTTCTTGTGGAAACGCTTGAAATCCTCCAGGGCATGGGACTGCTGGCCTGCGGCCATCATGGCATTGCGCAGGGGGAGCAGGCGCGGATTCTTGGGCCAGATCTCAATGGCCTTCTTCAGGCATTCTTCCAGCTTGACGCGGTCCCCCTTGGCAAGGGCTTCCTGCCCTTGGGCGATATAGGCGTCGCTGGCGAACACGGCAGCGCTGATGGCGGATTCTGCCCGGCCCGTGCTGAAATCCCGGGAAGTCTTCTTGAGGTCCTCCACCAGCGTGAGGGCTTCCTCGTAATCCTTGCCGTTCATCAGCTCAAACAGTTTCTCCACATCCCGCTTGAACACATACAGCTTCTGCTTCTTCTCGTACGGGAACGTACTGACGGGCGCCATGAATTCGCCGATCAGGAGAGCTTCATTCAACCGTTCCAGGGCATCCACGTAATGGTGGGAATCCACCAGATTGTTCACGGCCTTCATGTGGCGGTCCGAATCCCGCGCCAATTCCCGGGAAAGATTGTCCAGAACAGCCACGGTAGGAGGTACGCCCAGCGTACCTCCAAACATCTTGGCCGCATCGGAACCCTTCTCCAGGCGCAATTTCGTATCGCCGTCATTGAACAGGCGGCTGTACACGCCGCAGCCGATGGATACATGGTCAAAACGGCGCTGGGCAAACAACTGGACAAGTGTGGACTGGAACACGATTTTGGCTTCCGTTACGGTAAGCACCTGCTCGGTTTCCAGTTTCAGCTTGCGGGCCTGCATCTCCACCACGCGCTTTTCCAAATACTTGTAGCGCGGATTGTCCCGCGCCGGATTGGAAGAGGAATTCCCCTTCCTGCCCCCCTTCTGGTTAGAGGCAGAACCGGAGGACGTCGTCACACCGCTTTCCATCAGGCTCATTTTCTGGGTATTGGTGCGGATTTCGCGTTCCATCGCGTCCATCATCTTTCCCTTGTTCTTCCCGTTGGTCTTGGCCTGCCATGCGGTATAGATGGCCTGGCACAATGCGTCGGAAACACCGCCGTCCAGCGGATTGCTGGAAGCGGCAGTCAGCAGGTCTACCACCTGCCGCAGGACATTGTCCGCCGCCAGCCTTTCCTTGCGCATGGAAAGCACTTCGTGAATCTTGTTGAAAACCTTCTGGTATTCACGGGCATCCTCCGTATTCTCCTCCGGCTGGCTCAGGTACTTGTTGAAGCGGGCCTCAATTTCCCGGAAGCTGCCCATGTTCAGGGTCTGCCCGTTGATGGTTACCGTGCCGTCCTGCGGGTTCAGAAACGGCAGTTCATTGCCGTACAGGGATTTGGCATCTCCCTGGCTGCCCGGCTGGTAGGCGTTGGGCTGAATGGAGCCGGATGGATTGGCTGGCTGTGGAGACGCAGGAGCGGGGGTTCCTCCCGTTGCCGGAGGATTGTACATCATCTGCCCCATCGCAGGAAACGTACAGGCCAAGGTCAGAAGAAAGCAGTATTTCATGGATCGAAAAAGCTCGGGTTATTTAGGCAGGATGGAGGTAGCCATACACACGCCGCGCACGTTCGGGCTGATATCCTCCACCCGGAATTCTATTCTGTATTGCTGGTCTCTGTTGATGTTCATTCCATTTCTGGCTTCTGCGGAAACGCAGATGGGAATAATGTATTCCCGTCCGGACGCATCCTTGTACAAAAAGGAAATCAATTCCGACTCGCCGCGGGGAAAACGGTCAATCACGGTGCCGTCCAGCACGTAATTGTTGTTGGAAAGCTGGGAGGCGTTCATCGCCAGAATATCCAGCGGGATGTCGGATCCCGCCTGGGGCTTGTTGCTGGAGCGCGTCACGGCATAGCCGATAACAAGCGCCAGCACAAGAACCACCGCCCCGATGACCAGCATTGGAGCAGATGATGATGAACTCTTCTTTTTCGCTGCACGTCGTCTCGCCATAATCTCTTGTCGAGAAAATGTATAACGAACACGCAGTGATTGCACGCATTAAATTACAGTTCCCAGCGGGAACGGCGGATGCCGATGTAGGAGGCGGCGATGCCGCATGCAACATGCGCGCCGAGGACAATATAGCAGATCAGGGCCGGGGTCAGCCCCGTATCCAGCACATTCTTGACGGCATTGTACACGTCCGGCTTCAGAGCTGAAATGCTTCCGGACCAGGACCAGTACGCGGAAATGAACGGCCGGATGAAGCTTTCCACCTGCTCCGGGAGAGCCAGTACCGCCCCTGAGAGGGGAAGCTGGAAGCCCACCAGGTAAATGCTCAGCAGGGAGGCTTGGTCCGCGCTCTTGGCCAGGGAGGAAATGCCCAGGCAGACAAACGTCATGGCGGCATTGGCCAGTATCAGGAAAAACAAATGCGTCAGGCTGCCGCCCCGGTCCCAGAAGAAATCCACGAAGGCGAACATCCACACGGACTGAACCAGCACCAGCACGCTCAAATACGCCAGCTTGCTCGCCAGATAGGAGGAAGGCCGCATGCCCGCATACTTCTCCTTCTCCATGATGGCGCGTTCCCCGGCCACCTCCCTTGCGGCATTGTTGGACCCCATCAGCCCCAGCAGGATCACCTCAAACATGATGATGCCGGAAACGGCGGAACCGGTCTTCATATTCAACTGCTGCGCCTCAATATCCTTCTGCAGCGTCTGCACGTCCTGCGTGGCGGAAAGCCCTACGATCTGCCCGGTTCCCTTATCCGTGAACATGGCTACCAGCACGGGAAACAAAAGCACCATTACCAGTTGGAGGACAAGCTGGGAGCGGTCACGGAAGAAAATGCGCCACCGGCGCCCCAGCAGGCAGAAAAACTGGGTGAAGAAACCGGGCACTTCGGGAATGGCTTCCTCCCCGCCCTCAAATGCGGCGGCAATTTCTTTTCCGGCTGAAGCTCGTTCAGAAGATCCCCGTTCCCCATCTTCCTCTCCGGCAGGAGCCGGCGTTACTCCGTTCTCTTCGTCAAAAGGCTTGGCATTTGGGTCCGGCAACTCTCCGGAAAGAATCTTCTGCTCCCTTTCCTTCTCCAGCCGGGCATAATAGGACTCCCGATGCTTGGCCCAGGACCGGGACCAGGAAGCTCCGGTCCGGTCCTGAAGCTTGGGATAAATCTCTTCAAGAGCGGAAACACCGAAGTAATGCAGGATCGTCTTGGGGGAACCGTGGTAGACCACGCATCCCTGATGCATGACCAGGATGGAATCGTAACTGTCCAGATGAGCCAGGCTGTGCGTAACGGAAATGACGATGCGCCCGTCGGAACGGGACACCTCATGCAGAAGGTTCACGATATCGTGCTCGGACCGCGGATCAAGGCCGGAAGTCACCTCGTCGCAAATCAGGAGCCGGGGATCGGACACCAGCTCCATGGCCAGCGCCAGGCGCCGCTTCTGGCCCCCGGAAAGAATCTTCACGTCCCTGTCTGCAATTCCCTCCATGCCCGTTACCTCCAGGGCGTTGTCAATGCTGTCGTCCAGATCGTCAAGAGACTCGAACTTGCAGCGGAGCTTCGCGGCGCTTTCCACATTCTCATCCACGCTCAACTGGTCATAGGCAATGCTGAATTGGGGGACAAACCCGATCTCCGTCGGTTCAAAATCCTCTTCCGCCAAATCATGCCCATTCCAGAAAAAACTGCCGTCTGTCTCCGCGACCATGCCCGCGATAGCCTTCAACAACGTGGTCTTTCCGCAGCCGGACGGCCCCACGACCGCCATGAAATGCCCCTTGGGCACATTAAAGCTCACATTGTCCAGCAATTTCAAAGGACCGTCCTGGGCCTCTATCTCGTACGTAATGCCGTCCGCCTGCAACATAATGCATGTACCTTATCCCATCAGTCTCCGCATCATCAAGGAAAATCGGGACTCTTCCCTCACATGTTGAACCCATGCGCAAACTTGTTATTTTGAAAAGGTTCCGCCCCGGACGACGAAACACCTGACTACCCTCATGTTGTGGATTTGCGACTTCCGCGCCGCGAAGAATCTTCCCTCCACTCCTCCCCTGCTCATCAGGATTACTTGTGATTCCTGTGAGGTCCTCTTTTTAACGGATTTCCAGGGTGCCGGAACTCCGGAAAAAGAATTCCATGTCAACCTCTTGATTGAATCGGAAGAAAAAGCTGAACCTTTCTTTTTCCTCGCTTCCCCGCCCGGATGGAGGCATCATGGGCTTCATGATCAGCCGGACGGTAAAAGACGATCTTCCGGAAATCCTGGATCTCCAGCTCCGGGCCTTTGGAGAAGTTGCCCGGCGCCTGAACGCCGCCACTCTGCCTCCGCTGGAACAAACCATTGAACAACTGCTGGAAGAAGAGCAGAACTCTGTATTTCTTAAATATACGGAGGACGGGCATATCATCGGTTCGGTCAGAGGGAGCCTGGATGCCTCCGGCACCTGCCATGTGGGCAAGCTGATTGTGGACCCGTACTGCCGGAACCGGGGAATCGGACGGCAGCTCATGCAGGCGCTGGAAGAATACTTCCGCGGAAAAGCCTCCCGGTACCTCCTGTTCACGTCGGAGGAAACTCCGGAAACCCTGCACTTGTACGGCAAACTGGGTTACGAAAAGCTGTACACGCGGAATGCCGGAAGCACCGTCATGGCGTTTCTGGAAAAGAAGGCTTGAAAAAACGGCCCCCGCAGGAAGAGGAACACTTCATTCCAACATTTTCCCTACGGCCAGCCGGATCAAGCACCCGGCCAGAAAAATCCCCGCCGCTACCCAAAAGGAAAACCATTCCAGCAATACCCCGCATACCAGGAATATCAACGCACACCACAGCAAAAATGTGTTGATCACACGCATCAGGCTCCATTCCTCCGGGTAGAAGGGAGAAATAAGGAAAACCTTCATCAGGATGTCCTCCAAAAATCCCATCATGTGCCGCAAGATGAATTCCAAAACACTCATGGACTTTAATATTTAATAATTAACCACACAGTCCATTTTACACCCTTCTCCGCAAAAGCACAAGCAGGGGCACGGCATGGAACATCATGCCTTTCATCCTCTCCTGCCGGATAGGAGAACAAACCGCGAAAAAACAACGGATAAATGAACAAGGCCCAAGTACCGCCCTGCGGCAACCGCATCAGAACGGGAAATCCGTATCGCCCACCGGGTCCACGGCTTTTTCCTCAAATTTCTTTACGGCCTTCTGCTGGGGATTCACGGCCCGCACCACAATGGCTCTCGGGGGCACCGCTTCCCGCTTTTTGAATTCGCACTTTTCCTCGCACAAATTGCAGGGGCCTACCCGCACGCGTTCCTCCGGCTTTTCCGTCGTAACGGGACAGGCGTGCTCACACGCCCCGCAGCCGATGCACAGGGTAGGATCCAGCTTCGGCAGGCGGTGTTCCTGGCCGTCGCGCCCGATGTAGGGCACTGTGTAAAGCGCCTTGGTGGGACAGTGTTCCGTACAGGCGCCGCAGTCCATGTCCTCCCTCCTGACCAGGCAGCGGCACACGTAAAACTGGGCCACGGCAATGCGCGTGGTATCCTTCGTGATTTCCGTCGTATCCTTTTCAGCGGTAATAGGGAGTTTTCTGATGGCCCCGGTGGGGCACACTTCCGCGCAGCGGTGGCAGTCGTAAAGACAATACTTGGTGCTGAAATCCATCCGGGGCTTCATGAATCCCTTAATGCCCATCTGGAAATAAGCGGGCTGGAGCACGTGGGTGGGGCAGCTGGCGATGCACATCTGGCAGCCGGTGCATACGTCCAGAAACCGTTCCAGGGAACCGGCTCCGGGCGGAAGAACGCACTGGGTGGGGTCCAGCCTCTGGGCTGCATCCCCACGGCATCCCGACAGGGCGGCTCCGGCAAGCCCGACGGCGGTAGCCCCCAGGAATTCACGACGGGAACTTTTCGCGACAACCGGAGAAAACGCCGCCGAAGGGCGGGAAGAAGCCTCTTTCCTTTCCTTTTTGGCAGGAATCAATCTCCGGGCCCTGGTGAACCAGCGGTAGCGGATTCCTCCCTCATCACAGGCGCGCACGCAATCGTAGCACGCCACGCAGCGGGAGGCGTCTATCCGGTATTCCTTGAGATTCAGGCATTGGGCCTTGCAGGATTTGATACACTTGCCGCACTTTTTGCAGGATGCGGGATCAAAACCCAGCCGGAAAAGGGAAACCCGGGAAAGGAGCCCCAGCAGGGTGCCGACGGGACACACCGTATTGCAATACAAACGTCCCCTCCAGGCACTCATGGCGACAACCAGCCCGAGCATTCCGGCGGAAGCCAGCAAGGCGGGAAGAGCCACGGGATAATAGTCCATGCGGACCAGGTCCGCGGAAGCGCTGTCCGCCGCGAGCAGGTTGTTGCCCCAGACGGCGGCAGGCCACGCAAGCACATACATGATGCGCCCGAAAATGCTGTACGGATCCAGCCAATTGAGCGTCAACCCGGCAAAACCGATCACGCAGCAGACGGCCAGTGCCGCCAGAATGATATACCGCACCCACGGCACGGGCCGGGAAAATTTCAAAAAAACTTTCGGCCTGATCCATCTGCGCATCCTGAACACAATGTCCTGCAAAATGCCCAGGGGACAGAGGAACGAGCAATAAACGCGGCCGAAAAGCAAGGTCAGGACCAGCAGAACGGCCAGAGCCGCCACGGAAACACCCACCCAATTCAACGTCCCCAGCACGGAAGGGACAAACTGCCACTGCGCCAGCGCAAAGGAATCTTCCATCCCCTCCCCGCCTCCCGTCATATTCGGCACATTCCACGCGGGAATGCCGCGCAGGAAAGCATAGGCAATCCCCACGAAGAAAATGACGGCCACGGTTGCGCGGAGCCATTTCAACGGACTCACAAAAAAAGCTTTAATGATTGACATACCAATCTATGAAACACCGCCCGCAACGAAAAGTTGGCGTCCGTCCGCAATAATTGCGGACGGACGGAAAAAACATCAGGCCATGTTGATGCGGCGGATATTGAGCTTGGTGAGGTCCGCCGTTCCCAGCCCCATTTCCTCTCCCAGCAATACATGGCGGATCTTGCCCGCCTTGTTCAGCAGGGCCGCGCCCGCAGAATCAATCGCCACGATATCGCGGGAGGCAAGCAGAGTCTTGCGCTCCACCAGATCGTTCGTGTCCTTGCCTACGGGACCGTTGCGCACCATGGGCATGTAGGCGTCCAGCACGCACAGGTCCGGCTTGCGAAAATACACGGCATCCGCAATGCACTGGTGCAAGTCGTTCTTATGCATGGCGCCGCGGTCCCATACGGTGCCCATGACGTTCTTCATGCAGGCGGTCATTTCAGATCCGCTGTGGTGCTTGAGCGGAGGGCAGGTGATATAAACGTCCGCTTCCAGAACGGCCTTGTGCACCTTGGCTGAAGTGAATTTTTTGGCCTTCGGGTTTTCCGTCTGAACGTATTGCCCTTCATTGCCGCCGTCCACCATCACGCCTCCGGCTTTTTCCACGGCCTCTTTCACGCCGCTGCCTTCATACGCGCCATTATGGCAGCAGTGGTCAAAAACCTTCACTTCCTTCGCGCCGGCCTGCTTGCACAGTTCCACCAGCGTGGCGACGGTTTCCGGGTGGGTGTTGGACCCGAACTCCGGCGCCTTGTTCCAGCCGATGTTCGGCTTGATCACCACGGTCTGGCCCGGCTTCACGAATGCCTGCATGCCGCCGAGCGTTTCCACGGCCTTTTTAACCATTTCCGCGCGAGTCCCATTGCGGACGGCAACGAGGTCGGGAATGCCGGAAGCCGTCTGGGGGGACGTCTCCTGGGCGAAGAGGGTTTCCATGTCCGTAATGGCCGCTAAAGCGCCCACGGCGGCGGTCCCCTTCAAAAATGTACGTCTGTCAGTCATATTGGTGCAAAGTCAAATGTTCATCTTTCCGGCAACGGAGCATTTCCGATGCCTTAGTGCCTACCTTATCATACGGAAAATGGAAAAACAACCTGTCAATCATTTTCCCTGCGGGAAATTCACAAACTAATTGTCATACACGCCGGGCTCCTATAAAACCCGGTCATGAAGTGTTCCCTGCTCAGCCGGCCCATGACCTGCGCGCACGACTGGATCAGCCGTCTCGTCCTGCCCGGAGACACGGTGGTGGACGCCACAGCGGGAAACGGGCACGATACTGCATTTCTGGCACGCCTGGTCGGCCCGGAAGGGAAAGTGCACGCCTTCGACATTCAGGAAGAGGCGATCCGCTCCGCCAGGGAACGCCTGAGGGAAGAGGGGCTGCTTACGGACGCCGTCTGTTTCCATCTGGCCAGCCACTCGCGCCTCGCGGAACTGGTCCGCGGCCCGGTCAAAGCAATCATGTTCAACCTGGGCTACCTGCCCGGCGGGGACAGGAACCTCACCACCCGTGCGGATTCCACTCTGGCGGCCCTGGAACAGGCCGTGAACCTGACAGCCCCCAACGGAATCCTCAGCGTCATGTGCTATCCGGGCCATGAGGGAGGAGACATGGAAGCGGCCGCCGTGGAACAATTCCTTTCCCGGCTTCCCCATCACCTGTGGAGAACAGGCAAATACCAGCTTCTGAACACTTCCACGCCCGCACCGTTTCAAATTTGTGCATTCAGGCTGGATTGACATTCCTTCAGCTTCCGGAAGGCGAACGCAGACCGGAAGATACTTAAGGAATACCCTTCTCACGCACGGCCCATCCACTCCACCACCTGCGCCAGCGCACGGCCCCGGTGGGACATGGAATTCTTCACCTCCATGGGGAGCTGGGCGAAGCTCTGCTCATACCCTTCCGGCACAAACAGGGGGTCATATCCAAATCCTCCCTCCCCGGTCAATTCCGTCAGCATGTGGCCTTCTATGGAACCGGAAAATTCCGCCAGCACCGCACCTTCGCGGGCCAAAACCATCACACAGCGGAAGCGGGCGGCAGGCTTGCCTCCCGGGCGCACTCCGGCCTTCCGCAACTCTTCCAGCATACGGCGGTTGTTCCGTTCATGATTACCTTCCTCTCCCCCGAAGGAAGAAGACCAGACGCCCGGACGGCCATCCAGAACATCCACCTCCAGCCCGGAATCGTCCGCCAGGACAATGCCGGGAATGCATTTGGAGGCGGAGACTGCCTTGAGCGTGGCGTTTTCCGTAAACGTAACGCCGGTTTCTTCCACGGGTGGGGCCTGGGGATAGTCGGAAAGGTCCCTTACCTCCCATTTTCCGGCCAGCATGGCACGGATTTCCCCGGTTTTATGGGCGTTGCGCGTGGCAACCACCAGCAATGGCAATTCCTGTTGCATCATGTTGAAATTCTCGTGTCGTGTTTTTTCTCAGCAGTCAATCTCCAGGCTTACGGGGCAATGGTCGGAACCCATCACGTCCATATGGATGGCCGCGCTCTTCACCCTGGGAGCCAGAGAATCGGAAACGCAGAAATAATCAATGCGCCAGCCGATGTTCCGGGCACGCGCGCCCCCGCGGTACGACCACCAGCTGTACCAGGACGGTTCCTCCGGATGCAGCAGGCGGAACGTATCGGTAAATCCGGCTTTCAGCAACTGCGTGAACCCGGAGCGTTCTTCGTCGGTGAACCCGGCGGAGAAACGGTTGTCCTTGGGCCGCGCGATGTCGATCTCCTGATGGGCCACGTTCAAATCGCCGCAGAAAATGACCGGCTTGACAGCCGCCAGGCCGGCCACGTAATTGCGGAACGCCTGATCCCACTGCTGCCGGTAGGGCAGCCTTGCCAGCTCGCTCTGGGAATTGGGCGTATAGCAGTTGACCAGGTAAAACTGCTCGAACTCCATGGTGCACACGCGTCCTTCCCGGTCGTGTTCCGGCCAGCCAATACCTGTGGACATGGACAGGGGCTTCACGCGGCTGAGAACCAGCACTCCGGAATAACCCGCCTTTTCCGCCGGATTCCAGAGCTGGTACGGCCAGGAAGACAGCCACAAATCATCCACCTGTTCCGGACGCGCCTTGATCTCCTGAAGGCAGAGAATGTCCGCATCCAGCGCATCCGCGGCTTCTCCCAGCCCCTTGCCCAGAATCGCGCGCAATCCGTTCACGTTCCAAGAAACGAGTTTCATGCGGGCATACTTCCCGTTTTTCCCCTTCCCGTCAAGCCCTCAAACTCCCCTTCGTCGGCCCTGCTTCATCCCTCCGCGCAAACCCTTCTTCCGGAATCATCCCCAGTATCTTGCATGCCGCACGGGACAAGTGTTTTTTCTTGCCAACCGGCAGGGGTCATGCTTACTTAGATAGGCAAACACCCCGAGAGGCACTCGAGAGTGGGTCTGTCGACCCGCTCTTTTTTGTCTATCCATCACACATCTCTACGCTCATGACAAACGACATTAAAGCTTTGATCGACTACTACGAGAGGGAAAAAGGGCTCTCCCGTGAAAAAATTCTCCTCGCTCTGGAATCTGCCTTCCTGTCCGCCTACCGCAAAATGGTCCCCGGTTCCGGCTCCATCAACTACCTCCGGGCTGAAATCAACGTGGACAAGGGCAAGGTGCGCATCTTTGCTGATCTGGAAGTAGTTCCGGATGAAGAATACAAGGACAAATTCAACCAGATCCCCCTCTCCCTGGCCGTCAAGCTGGACCAGAATGCCGTCCTGCACGACCTGCTGGCCACCAACATCACCCCCAAGGGCTTCGGCCGCATCGCCGTGCAGACGGCACGCCAGACGATGCTCCAGAAACTGCTGGATGCCGAAAAGGAAATGCTGTACGACGAGTTCAAGGACCGTGCCGGCGATCTGGTCACGGGCACCATCCGCCGCTTTGAGAAAGGGGACATCTTTGTGGACCTCGGAAAATTCGAGGGCGTCATGACCTCCCGCGAGCGCGTGCCGAACGAAGACTACAGCGTAGGCGACCGCATGCGCTTCTACGTGGTGGAAGTGCGCACGGAAGGCCGCGGACCGGAAGTCATCCTTTCCCGCAGCCACCCGAACCTGGTGCGCCGCCTCTTTGAATCGGAAGTGGTGGAAATCGGTGACCAGACGGTGGAAATCCACGGCATCGCCCGCGAAGCCGGCTACCGCACCAAGGTGGCCGTCATCAGCCACGACGACAAGGTGGACCCCGTGGGAGCATGCGTGGGCATGCGCGGAGCCCGCGTTAAAAACATTGTCCGGGAGCTCAACAATGAAAAGGTGGACATCCTGGAATGGACGGAAGACCCCGTCGAATTCGTCCGGGAGGCCCTCAGCCCCGTGGAGCCCCGGGAAATCACCGTGGACGAAGACGCCAAGAGGGTCTTCGTCATCGTCCAGGACGACAAGGACCTCTCCAAGGCCATCGGCCGCAGGGGCCAGAACGCCCGCCTCACCTCCCGCCTGATGGGCTGGGATGTCCAGGTGCGCGTCTTTGACGTTCAGGAAGCTGAAAAACTCCAGAGCCAGGCAGCCGCTGAAGAAGTGATGCGCCAGTGCCAGGCCGCGGCGAAAACCCTCAGCGAACAACTGGAAATCCCGGAAGAAACCGCCATGGGCCTCGTAACCATGGGGGGAACGGACCTGGTGGCCCTCACCGGATTTGAAGCTTCCGACATCGCGGAAAGCATGGGTATTCCCGCAGAGGAAGCCGCCCAGATTCTGGACAAGGCCAGGGACCTCATTTCCCAATAAACCATTGAGCACGGCGCTCAATATCTAACCAATTTAAAATCAAATGCCTAACAAACAAGAAGAGAACGAACCCAAAAAAGAAGTGCTGGATCTGATCGGCGGATCTCCCAAAAAGAAACGCGCACCGCAGCCCGAACCCGTTCCGGCCCCGGCGCCCATCCCCCGTCCGGCTCCGGCCAAGAAAGAAGCTCTCGACTTGCTTTCCGGCCCCAAGAAAAAAGCGCCTGCTCCCGTTCCCGCCAAACCGGCTCCCGAATCCGTCCAGCCAGCTCCTGCCGCCGCACCCGCGCCGCAGGAAGAGGAACCGTCTTCCAGGGATAAGGTCATCAACCTCAAGCCGCCCGTTTCCGTTTCCGAACTGGCCGCTCTGCTTCAAGCCAAGCCTTTCCAGATCATCAAGGACCTGATGGGCATGGGCATCTTCGCCAACCCGAACACGCCGCTGGACGCTGACGCCGTCAGTTCCATCTGTGACCTGCACGGCTACACCTTCGCCCGTGAAAAACGGGAAAAAGGAGGTGGAGTCAAGGCCCAGCAGGAACCGGTGAAGGAGCCGGAACCAGTGCCGGTCGTGGAAGAACCCAAGGCCACCCTCATCACCCGCACGCCCATCATCACGGTCATGGGCCATGTAGACCACGGGAAAACCTCCCTGCTGGACTACATCCGCAAGGCCCACGTAGCGAAGGGGGAAGCCGGCGGCATCACGCAGCATATCGGCGCCTATACGGTAGACTACAACGGCAACACCCTCACCTTCCTGGACACGCCCGGTCACGCCATCTTTACGGAAATGCGCGCCCGCGGAGCGGACGTGACGGACATTGTCGTGCTCGTCGTAGCCGCCAATGACGGCATCATGCCCCAGACGCGGGAAGCCATCGCCCATTCCAAGGCGGCCGGCAAAACCATCATCGTGGCCATCAACAAATGCGACCTCCCTGCGGCAGATCCCATGAAAGCCAAGAGCGGCCTGATGGAAGAAGGGCTGGTCCCCACGGACTTCGGCGGCGATGTGGAATGCGTGGAAGTCTCCGCCCTGACCGGGGACGGCATTGACGACCTGCTCGGCCTCCTTTCCCTCCAGTCGGAAGTGCTTGAACTCCAAGCCAATCCCAAGGCCAACTGCCGGGCATCCATCATTGAAGCCCGCGTGGAACCCGGTACCGGCAGTTCCGCCACGGCCATTGTGGAAAGCGGCACCATCCGCATCGGCATGCCCTTCATCTGCGGCCCTTACGCCGGCAAGGTGCGCGCCCTGGTCAACGACCACGGCGAACGCGTCAAAAAAGTCGGCCCCGGGATGCCCGTGGAAATCATCGGCTTTTCCGAGACCCCGAACGTGGGTGACGAACTCGTGGAAATGGAATCCGAACGCGCCGCCAAGAAACTGGGCGAAGAACGCCAGGAGGAACTGCGCAAGCAGCGCCTGGCCCAGCCCCGCAAGGCCCGCATGGAGGAACTGCTCGCCATGATGGGCGACGGTACCCAGAAGGCCCAGCTCAAGATTCTCCTGAAGGGGGACGTCCAGGGTTCCGTGGAAGCCATTAAAAAGGCAATCATGGACATCCAGTCGGACAAGGTGGAATGTGTCTTCCTGAATGCCGCCGCCGGTCCCATCTCGGAATCTGATGTCCTGCTGGCTTCCTCTTCCGACGCCGTCATCCTGGGCTTCAACGTCAAGGTGGAATCCAACGCCGTGAAACTTCTCAAACGTGAAGGCGTGCAGGTGAAGCTGTACTCCATCGTGTACGAACTCATCGACCAGGTGAGGGACGCCATGCTGGGCCTGCTGGAACCGGAAACGCGTGAAACCATCATCGGCCACGCCAAGGTTCTCCAGGTCTTCAAGCTCAACAAGGGTCGCGCCGCAGGCTGCATGGTTGAGGACGGCAAAATCCTCCGCAGCTGTGAAGCGCGCGTCATCCGCGACAAAACTCCCGTTTTCGACGGCAAGATGTCCACTCTCCGCCGCTTCCAGGACGAAGTGGAAGAAGTCAAGGCCGGTCTGGAATGCGGCATTCGCCTGGGCGACTTCAACGAATATGAGGCTGGCGACATCATCGAATGCTACACGCTGGAAAAAATCCAGCAGACGCTGTAAGCCAATACGTAATCTCACCGAAGCGGGAATGGAACCGCCCCAGGGCTCCGACAGGGTCCCCTAGGGAGCTTCCATTTCTGCCATTCGTGTACATCCCTCCTTCCGATTGAACAATCGGACAGCCCCTTACTCTATTTCTTCATATGAGCAGACGCACAGACAAGGTTAATGAACTCCTCCGCCGGGAAATAGGCACCACCATCCAGCGGGACTTTGAATTCCCCGGAACGATTGTCACCGTAATTGAAGTGGAAGTGACGGATGACCTGAAAGAAGCCAGGGTCTGGGTGGGCGTCGTGGGCCGCATGGCTCCTCCCCAGGTTCTGGAAAAGCTGAACTCCCGCCACGGCCTCATTCAGTCGGCCGTAGCCAAAAGAGTCGTTCTGCGCAACACTCCGCGGCTCTCCTTCCGGCTGGACGACTCCGCGCAGCGCGGGGTTGATCTGGTCAACCTGCTGGACGACATTGACAAAAATCTGCCTAAAGCCCCTCCCGCAGATCCGGAGGAAGAACAGGCCTGAATCCCGCGGCCCCCTGGAATAACACTCCGGATACTGGAAAACAGCGATTCTTCCACCTGCTGAAGGCAAAAAAATCTGTCCGTCAAAAACAGGATACTCTCGCCCCGGACACCGGAGCCGTGACTCCCGGCAAACAGACATTTCCGGAGGTATCTTTCCATAAGCGTCTTTGGGAGTACACATTTGGTCACTGCTTCCCACGGTCGCTTTATCCTTCGTGAATCTCGCGTGGCGCAATCCGTGCAGCCGGGCTTGCGGCCCGTGCCCGGTTTTTTGCTTTTCGGTCGGAAATAGACCTCGGCAAAGAGAAGGAATTCCGGAGAAATCTTCCGAAGAGCTCCGGAACGGTGATTCGCTATTAATAAAAGGTAACCGGATCACGAAAAATCCCGGCATGGAGTACCGCCTGTATCGGCATTCAATTTTCGATGCCAATACAGGCCCAGATTCTACTCTCTCGTTACTTTCAAACGCAGGAAGCGGCGTTGCGGCGCATTTTCATCAATGGCCACCGTGTCCCGGTATTCTCCCTTGCTGCCTGCCGGAACTACCGTTTCCTCCTCATTCCAGGTCTTCAGGTCCGCGGAGCTTTCCACGCTGAAAACCACATCCACGGCTTCCGTATTGACCGGCCAGTCCAGCACCAGATATTCCTGGCTGCCCTCTTCCTTCCGCACCGTCAGCGTTGTTACACTGCCGCACGGTTTCAAAGGATCCAGGCCGGTAGCATACTTCATCAAATTGCTGATTCCGTCGCCTGCAGGGCTGGCTCCCGGAGCCATGTCGTCTTCCGTCGTTCCGGCGGGGAACTTATCCTTCTTCCACTTATCGTATCCGGTCAATGGCGGCGCGGCACTTTGAGTCAGCGTGAAGGTCCTTTGTTCGCCGTCACAGGTAATGGTCACAACTGCCGTACGATGTGTTTCCTGGCTATTGGCGTCCACGCTGACAGCCAGCGTAGCGGTACTGTTCCCGGAAGCGGGAATGACCGTGACCCAGGGCTGGTCGCAGGAAGCGGTCCAGGGAAGCTGGGTCTGCACGGTCAGCGTCGTCTCCGCAGCGGCAAAGCCCACGGCCTCCTCCGTTTTATCAATATTGAAAGGATTCACGTATTCATACGCAAACGCGCTGGCGGGGATCTCCTGCTTGGAAATGCCCGCATCGGCGCTTTCCCACTGCATGGAAAGGGAAGACGACGAACCCTGGCCCACATAGCCGATGCGGATCGGATGAACGCCCGCCGTAAGCTTGACCGTCTGTACGGCATTGGGCTGTACATCGCTGGAAACACCTTCCCGCGCATTGGAGGCAACTTCCGTTCCCGGCGTATAGGCATAATCCGCGTCAAGGAGCTGCATGTCGTGCAAATGGACAAAAGCCTTGGAACCTTTGTTGGAATCCGTTTTCAGGTAGAATTTATATTCCCCCGTAGCAGGCACGGTGAGATAACCGGTAAGTTCCACGCCCTTCTGGCCGGAAATTGCGGGGTTGACATCCAGCACGCCGGAAGCGCCCGTAGCTCCTGTGACGGCCGGGGCTTCCTCCATCTGGCGGAAATCCGGCACCCAGTCGAACCCGCGGTTCCACGCGCGCTGGCGCAACCGCCCCTGCCGGAGGTTGGAGGGAGGCGCGACGGGTGCAACGTAAGCAGTGTCAAAGTTCGTAGCTGCCGTGGGAGAAGGACGGCGCATGCGCAATGCCTGCGCCTTCATTTTCTCCTGAAGGTCCGGACGGGAGGAAGCCAAGTTGTTGGCCTCCTGCGGGTCCTTTTCCGTATCATAGATTTCAAAGTCCGTAGCGGGAGCGGCATTGCCCATCCGCAGGCCCTTGAAACCGTCCGCAAACACAATCTGCTGCTGCTGCCTGCCGCGGTTCCTGTGGGCCTGGAGGAAGTCACTGTAGCCCGGAGTATTTCCGCCGTAGGCATATTCCGTGTAAATGACGCCGGTTCTCTGGCGCTCCGGAACGCCTACCAGCGTGGGCAGCAGGGAAACGCCGTCACAGCGGGACGGAACGGGTACCCCCGCCACATCCGCGAAGGTGGCCATCCAGTCATGGAACTGGCTGGCGCCCAGGCTGATCCCGCTGGGAACCACTCCGGGCCAGCGCACCACCGCAGGCACGCGCATGCCGCCCTCCCAGCAGTCCCGCTTGATGCCGTCCATCATTCCATAACTCATGAAGTACCGCGGGTCTTGGGCCCCGTTGTTGTAATTACCTGAGCCCGACTCATTGTGGGGGCCGTTGTCGGAGGTGAACACGATCATCGTATTGCTGTCAAGGTTCAGCTCCTTGAGCAGCTGGATCATATCCTTCAGAACATCGTCCACGCGGCGGATCATCGTGGCGTGCCGGGATTCCGTCTTGCCGAAAACCGTGTGTTCCGGATAAATGTACGTATCCGGGCCAAAATCCCCCTGCACGCCAGTCCAGCCGTCCGCGGCGGTATTGCAGGCTTCATAGCCATCTTTCTTCTCCCATTGCAGGCCGCCGGTTTTTCCCAATCCCTCCGGATAGGCGCAGGCAGGAGCAGACAGGCAGCCGTGGGGGGCGGGGAAAGCCAGGTACAGGAAGAAAGGCTGTGAAGGGGCCTTTTCATGGTGCTCCATAATCCACTGCTTGGCCCGGGCGCCGAAGAGGTCCGTATCATAGGCGGTGCCGGGGACCTTGGCGCTGACGTTCGCCCACGCCGGGGCTGCGGACTGGTCATCATATTCGTAAATCTCCTGGGAACCCGCCGTCAAATAGTGGAAGTGGCCCGCCAGATGCTTGATGATTCCGTAAAAGTAGTCAAACCCGCGCATATGGGGCGCTCCGGTCAGCCCCTTGCCGCTTTGCCCTCCGCCGCCCACGCCCCATTTCCCGATGGCCGCCGTGTGGTAACCCGCGCCCTTCAGCAGCGTTCCCAGGGTGTGGGAGTTTTCAATGGGGTAGTCAAAGGTGTTGTTGCGCACCACGCGTGAGTGGCCCTGGTGCACGCCGAGAAGCAGTGAGGCGCGCGCCGGAGCGCACACCGGAGCGGCGCTGTAATGGCGCCGGAGCTGCATGCCTTCCGTAGCCATCGTATCCAGGGTCGGAGTCTTGAATTCATTCCTGCGCGTCACCTGGCGCCCGTTTTTATCCTGCTGCGTCCAGTTGACGCTCAGGTCCCCCCAGCCCATGTCATCCACCAGCACAAAGATGATGTTCGGCCTGGAGCCGGATACACCGGAAGGCATGGAAGGCTTTTCCGCCACATTCGTCACCAGGTTCAGCCTTCTGGAAGCGCGGTCATAGCTCCAGGAAACGGCTCCCTTCGGAAGGTCCTTCACGGTAATTTCCGCTTCCATCCCTTCCGCAAACTGCACCGTCAGCGTATGGCTTCCGGGCCATTCGGCAATCAGGTCTTCAAAAGACGAATCAAACAGGATGACGTATTCCTGCGCCTGCAGGGAGGAATTTTCCGGCGGCACGGCCCCGGCCTGCGGCACGCCGTCCAGGGCGGTCACATGGGAACGGCCCAAGGCCAGGGAAGAACTGGGAAGGGTAATGTCCCCTTTCACAGCGAGAGTGCCGCCCGGAGCATATGTAATCGTGCCGTTGAAATTTCCGCTTCCCGCCAGGGAACAATTCCCTTGAACGACCAGATTTACTTCCGGAACTTCTCCGTTAAAATCAACGGAGGAATTATTCAGGGTAATGGTGACGTTTTTCCCTACGGACTGAATTTCTCCCGGCTTGCCTTCCCTGTTCGTGTAGGTGATCCGGGCATCATCCAGAATCGTCTGCTTCAGCGTTCCCTGTGAACCTGAAACTCCGGATGTTCCGGAAAGAATCGCTTCAGCCTCCACTCCCGCTTCAGACATGTCCAGTGTGGAACTTTCCAGCATGATGGCCGTATTTTTCCCGATGTTCCATAAGCTGGAAACCTTTGCCGTAGTCCCGGAGAAAGTCACGGAAGAATTTTCCCGGGTAATCAGAGAGCCCTGATATAGGGCCATGCCCTCCAGTCGCGCGGCGTCCTCCACCGTAATCGTATTGCTCATTCCCCGGTCCGCCAGGTCCAGCGTGGGCGTTCCCTGCCCCGCACTCATCACGAAGCCGATCACGCCGGAAATATTGTTCAGCAGCATTCCCTCCCCGATGCGCACGGCGCCGGCGCCCGTCAGCGTTACCACCCGGGCGGCATCGTTTTCAGAAGTCAGGGAATAGAGACCGCCGACGGGGGCCGTTTCATCGCTCCCCACATAAAAACTGCGGCCCTCCTCCACATGCCAGGTCTGGTCCGAGGCTACGCGCAGCTGGGCAATCCCGAAATCCGCATTGTATCCCCCCGTGCTTGTATTTGATACAGTAATGCCGCCATCCTGGATACGAAGGTAAACCTTTTCGTTTGTATTCTTGATGAACAACTGAATTTTCCCTCCGGGCTGGTTATTGACACCCTCCACCCGGACACCCTTCAGATACCTTCCGTCGGAACCCAGGCCTCCCACGTCCGTTCTTCCCACGGAATCCGCTCCATTAGTGGTCATCCAGTGCGTGTAGGCAGAAGATTGGGCTCCCGGAGCAACTGACGGGCTCCAATTGGACAAGGTCCCCCAGGCATTTCCTCCCGTCCCTCTCCAGACATATTCTGCATCCTCTCCTTTTACAGGAGACAGAATCAGCAGGGAGGAAATCAGAGCGGATAAGAAGCGAAACATGAACATGGCAGTCAATGGAAAAAAGACCCCGGATGAAAAGGACCGGGACAGGAAATTCTAGCGGAGAAAACGGATTGGATGATGGCAACAAGCATCAGTTAAGCAAACAACATGTGAGAGTCCCGTTTGAAAGAAAAAAGCCGCCTGCTTCGGAAAATCCACAGGACGGCTTGATTAAATTTTGCTGAAATGGTCAGGCCCTGCGACGGCGCACCATCAATGCCGCCAGCCCCAGAAGTCCAAGGGACGCCGTGGCCGGTTCGGGAACCAGCTCCCCATTGATCTGAATGCCGGATAACCCTGCAAAACACCCCTTGTTATAGGCTTCATGCTGGGAAGCGTCAATCGTGATGGTCAGCGACTCTCCCGCCTTCAGAATAAAACCGTTGAAAAAATCATATCCTCCCGTTTTGGTCATGTTCCAGTTTCCTGAATTGGATCCATCCGTGGCAGCATTGAAAACAAGAGTTTGCGAACCGACACTATCTATGGAAAGGGCCAGGTTGATAGGCTTGTTGCTCAAGCCCGTAGTCGTGCCAATCCATCCGTCCTGGCCTGCTACTCCATTGCCCGTGTTCTGGGCAGCTCCACCGCCGGTCACCCCTATCATGGTCAGGTCAATGGAAGAAATCTGCATGTCCTGGGCAGCGGTGTTGGTAAACGTAAAGGACATGCTCCAGGAACCGCCGCTTGCCACATTGGAATTGGGAGTTACCACGGAGGACGGAATGGAACTCTGTCCCAGCAGATCTCCGCTTTGGCCTCCAGCCGGATTTCCTCCTTTGCTGAAAGAGGAAATGGAAGTGGGGCCTTCCAGCCCGTATCCAGACTCGTTATTAATCGTTACCGATCCAAGGCTGTTACCCGTCCGGTTGAATGTCGTCGTGCACAAGACCGCCGCCTGAGCCGATGCCGCAGCCAGGGCAAGAGATGAGAGCAGGAACAAAGTTTTCTTCATGATACTGCAAGTGTAAGTTAAAGTGCCAAAGAGTCAGCCTCATCTTCTTAGCGGATTGCAAATTCGAAGTCAACATGTTTTTTTCAGACAAAACGATTTATAAGGATTAACCCTGAGAAAATAGTCAGATTACCCAAGTCTAGTTTTTCATTTTATCAATATTCATGTTACTTTATTATTAAGTAATTATATCATTCATCGGACAAGGCTTCTCCTTGGACGAATTTGCAATCCGCTCAGATTATCTGGAAATTGACGTTGTGTTTCTTTTCATTTTCCGGGCAAAAAATCCGGAATCTACAGATCAATAACGTCTTGCCAGAATGCAATGGAAAAGTTACGTTTCACACGCGGACGGCCTCTTGTTATTTCTGCCCGGGAGTCCTCCTTTTCAACATGAACGGTTACTGCTACTTCATTCTGGGAATGCTGGTCCTGGCGGCCGGCTATTTTACGTACGGCCGCGTGCTGGAGCGGATTTTCCAGCCGGACTCGGAACGCCGGACACCGGCCGTGGCGTACACGGACGGCGTGGATTACGTGGTCATGCCGCGCTGGCGCATCTTCCTGATTCAATTGCTGAACATCGCAGGGCTGGGCCCCATTTTCGGAGCCGTGATGGGGGTGCTGTACGGCCCCGCCGCCCTGCTCTGGATCGTGTTCGGCTGCATCTTCGGCGGCATGGTGCACGACTATTTCTCCGGCATGATCTCCCTGCGGCACAAGGGGGAGAACCTTCCGGAAATCCTGGGCCGCTATCTGGGAAGCCAGGCCCAGTGGATCAGCCGCGCGGCCTGCATTGTGTTCAGTGTGCTGGTGGGGGTGGTATTCGCCGTGGGGCCTGCCGCCATTCTGGCCCCGATGACGGGGTGGAGCGTCTCCACATGGGTCTGGATCATCTTCGGCTACTACTTTCTGGCTACCATTCTGCCCATCCAGGCCATCATGGGGCGGGTGTACCCCCTGTTTTCCGTAGCGCTGATCATCATGGTGGCCGGCATTCTGGGCGTGATGCTGCTGATGCCCTTTGCGGAATCCATGCCGTACTGGATGCACATTCCCCGCATGGAGGTGCTGCCGGACATGGACTTTTTCCACAACCTCCACCCGGCGGACTTCCCGCTGTTCCCGGTCATGTTCATCACGATTGCCTGCGGAGCCGTGAGCGGCTTCCACGCCACCCAGTCCCCCCTGATGGCCCGCTGCCTGAAAACGGAAAAGGAAGGCCTGCCCGTCTTCGGCGGAGCCATGATTACGGAAGGCGTCATCGCCTTCATCTGGGCCGCAGCCGCCCTGACCTTCTACGGTTCTCCGGAGGCGCTGGGCATAGCTACCGCCAACGGGAAAGCCCCTGCCCTGGCCATCCAGATGATTTCGGAATCCTGGATGGGGCACGCAGGTTCCATTCTGGTGATGATCGGCGTCGTGATCCTGCCCATCAGCACGGGAGACGGAGCCCTGCGGGTAACGCGCCTGATGATTGCCGACTGCTTCAAGCTGAACCAGGAGCAGTTGAGCCGCCGCCTGATGATCGCTATCCCCCTGTTTGCCGTGGCCATCGCCGTGAGCAGCATGGATTACAACATTATCTGGCAGTACTTCGGCTGGGCAAACCAGCTCCTGGCGGCATCCACGCTGTGGGCTGTCTCCATCTATCTGCGCAGCAAAACCCGCTGCTGCTGGATAGCCGCCGTTCCCGCCGCGTTCCTGAGCCTGGTCGTCTTCCAATACCTGTTTTCCAGCCCGGAAATGTGCGGGTTCGGTTATGAGGCGTCGCTTATCGCCAGCGTCGTGGCGGTAGCCGTTATCGGTGTTCTCTGCCTGTTCCGCAGCTCCGGGCTGAGGGAATCGGAAGAAATTGCATAAAATACCGGAAGCCAAAACGGGAGGTCCCATGAGCTGAAGGTACGGAGCCTCCCTTCTGCGTCCTTCCACAGCATCTCCCCCGGGAGCGGCATCCCTTCCACCTACAGCCCCCGGATACTGATGACCCCCTGGGATGCGGCCCCTTGGGCTCTTCCGGCTTGCCAGCAACACGGGGAAAAGTTAAGCTCCGCGGACAGGCGCCCTTTGCCGGGCCGCCCTGCCTGGTCCGGAATCCCGTACTGAATCCAGAAAAACGGAGGAACCAAGCATATGATTTCATGAAACATGACTCCCACACCCCCGGACCGGTTGACAAGGTGCCCTGGGGCGCCTTCTGGCGGCTCGTGCTGATCCAGGCGCAGAACTCCTTCAACGAAAAGGGGGCCCAGTTCCTGCTGATTCCCCTGGGCGTATGGCTGTACGGTACGCAGGGAGACCTGGAATATCCGCTGGGGGCCATCATTGTTCTTCCCTTCATCCTGTTTTCTCCCTTTGTCGGGTGGCTGTCCGACCGCTTCTGCAAGGCTCGCATCATTCAATCCATGGCCATTCTCCAAATCTGCGTGCTGGGGGGAATGTACTGGAGCCTGCGCTCCCACAACCTGAACGGAGCCATCCTGTGGTTCTGCGTCTTTGCCTTGCAGGCCACCATTTTCAGTCCGTCAAAAAAGGGAATCGTGAAGGACATTGTGGGAACCTCCCGCATGGGATTTGCCAGCGGCATTGTGGAAATGGCCTCCATCCTCAGCCTGCTGATCGGCCAGATAGGCGTCTTCGTCTGGTTCCGCTACCTGCTGGAACCCTCCACGGACACCGTCTGGCACCATCTGCTGGGGGAGGGCTTCTTCCAATGGTTTGACGCCTGGCTGAAACCCTCCGGCCTCAACGACGGCTGGTACGCAGCTTCCTTCCCGTGCCTGGTGTTCCTTCTGCTGGCCATTCCTGTGGCAATTTCCAGCTTCTACCTTCCCCGGTACGCTCCGGAAGGATTCAGGTCCTTTTCCTGGTCCCTGTTCTACGAACACTTCCACCAGCTTTCCAAAATGTGGAAAAACAGGAACTTGCGCGTCAGCGAAATGGGCATAGGGTACTTCTGGTTCTTCGGGGGCACCGTGATGCTGATGACCATTCAGATGGCCAAGGAAATCTCCGGAGGAAGCGACGATTTCAGCTCCGTAGGGGCTGTGCTGATGGCCTGGATGAGCGGCGGTACCGTACTGGGGGGGATCCTGGCCTCCCTGATGTGCAGGAACCACATCCGCATGAAAGTGTCCGTGGCGGGGGGGACGCTGATGACATTGAGCTGCCTGGCCCTTTCCACGGTCTCCATGACCTCATCCGTCTTCTACGCCCTGCTGATGGCGGCCGGCATCTCCGCCGCCCTGTTCCTGGTACCGCTGAACGCTTTCTTTCAAGACCGGGCGGACAACGACAAGCGCGGCGACATGATTGCCGCCGGAAACCTGGTGGACTGTGTTCTGGGTCTTGCGGCCGTGGGATTCCAGTACGCCATGATGCTGGTCATCCCCCCATCCTGGCAGTTCGTCGTGATGGGCGTCCTGAGCCTGTGCATGACCTGGCTGATCTTCCGTTTTTCCCGTGCAGCCGGGGGAGTAGTATGAAAAATCATTTAAAAACAGCATATTGAGATTAAAAATGCCTTTGATGCCTCTGATCCCCCGCTTCCAATTCCCGTTGGCGTGCGGCACTCTCCCGCCAGGGCACGCGATTTACTTGCAAACCGGCCTCTCTTAGGGCAACATGGGGGAACAACAAGAAGCCATGAAAAAGTATTTTACCCTTCTGCTGTGTTCCTTGTGCGCCCTGGCGGCCTTTACGGCCTGCGCCGACTCCACCGCCGGACTCAAGGACGTGAAAGTAGTCATGTCCACCACCAAGGGGGACATTGAACTGGCCCTCTATCCCTCCAAGGCACCCGTTACTGTCGCCAACTTCCTGAACCTCATTAACAGGGGCTATTACAAGGGAGTAACCTTCCACCGCGTGATTCCGGACTTCATGATCCAGGGAGGCGATCCCCAGGGCACGGGCATGGGCGGTCCCGGCTATGAGTTTGAAGACGAATTCTCCCCCGACCTCAAACACGACGGTCCCGGTATCCTTTCCATGGCAAACCGCGGTCCCCGGACCAACGGCTCCCAGTTCTTCATCACCCACGTGGCTACGCCCCATCTTGACGGACGCCATACCGTCTTCGGGAAAGTGCTGAAAGGGCAAGCCGTCGTCAACGCCATTGCCCGCGGAGACAAAATCAAGGACATCCGCATTCTGGACAAGGCCGAGGCAGACGCCGTTCTGAAAGTGGAAGCCGCCCGGGTGGCCGAGTGGAACAAGACGCTGGACGCACAGAAGTAATTCATGCCGACCGTCCCGTATTGCCCCTCCCATGGCTCCCAACATCTTCACCCGGCTGATCGACTACATTTCCATACCCAGGGAAGTGGAGGCAACGCCGGAAAACCTGGCCAAATGGGAGAAAAGGGCGCCCGGCTGGGTAATGCACTGCAACAAGTGCGGTCTGGAAGAACCCTTCGGGAAATACGGCATCCTTTACAAATCATCCGGCAGGAAGAGGAACTTCGGCCGTTGCCCCCGGTGCCGCAAATGGTCCTGGCTTGTCATTGACAAAAGAAAGGAACTGTAACATCTCTTCCCCATCATTCATCAAACATACTTATCCATTCCACCAAACAATTATTTATTTTTATGAAAACACTCATTAAAAACGCACGCATCATTTCCCCCGGCATCGACCTGCCCGGGGCAGCCGTGGAAATCGAAGGAACGGTCATCACCGCCGTTTATCCCGCCGGGAGCGAACTTCCCGCGGCGGACAAGGTGGTGGACGCGGAAGGCAAGATGCTCCTTCCCGGATTCATCGACATCCACAGCCACGGTGCCGGCGGCTGCGATACCTGCGACGCCAAGCTGGAAAGCCTGCGCACCATCGCGGAATGCAAAATGAAGGAAGGCGTCACCTCCTGGCTGCCGACCACCCTCACCCTGTCTCCCAAGGTGCTGGAAAACGTGTGCGCCTCCGTAGCGGAATACATGAAGAACCAGGAATTTGCGAAAACCCCCGGCGTTCATCTGGAAGGGCCGTTCATCAATCCCAAGTGCTGCGGTGCGCAAAACCCCGCCTTTGTCCGCCAGCCGGACTATGATGAAGTAGCCAATCTCAATTCCATCGCCAGGGTGCTGCTGGTCTCCCTGGCGCCGGAAATGCCCGGCGCCGTGGACTTCATTTCGAAAGCATCCGCCGCAGGCATCCGCTGCTCCGCCGGCCACAGCGCGGCTACCCACGAGGATTTCAACAAGGCGAAAGCCGCCGGCCTGGTCCACCTGACCCACTACTGCAACCAAATGTCCCCCCTGCACCACCGTGAAATCGGCCTCGTGGGTTCCGGGCTGCTGGACAGGGAAATCAAGATCGAAATCATTTGCGACACCATCCACCTCTGCGCGGACATGCTCAAAACCGTATTCAAGAACAAGGAAACGGACCAGATGATGATGATCACGGACTCCCTGGCCTGCTCCTGGATGCCGGACGGCCCCGGCGATCTCGGCGGCCTGCCCATCATCGTGAAGGACGGCGTGGCCCGCTTGCAGGAATCCGGCGCCCTGGCCGGCAGCACCCTCAAATATGCCCACGGCCTGAAAAATGTACACCGCCTCACCGGCAAGCCCCTCAGCGAGCTGGTCAAGGCTACCTCCTGGAACCAGGCCCAGTCCCTGGGACTGGAAGGCCTCGGCAAGATCGCGCCCGGCTTCACGGCGGACATGGTCCTGCTGGACGATGATTTCAACACCTCCAGGGTGTTCATCGACGGCGTAGAAAAATACAGCGCCTGAATGCGCACACTTGTGTGATGGAGCGGCAAAGCCGCTCCATCACACAGCACTTTCCCATATTCCAACATTCAATATTCACTCTCCATGGCCATTACCATTGAAATGCCCCGCCTTTCCGATTCCATGCACGAAGGCATCGTCCTGAGATGGATCAAAAAAATAGGAGACTTTGTGGAAGTGGGAGACCACCTGGCCGACATCGAAACGGAAAAGGCCCACGTGGAACTTCAGGCATGCGAGGACGGAACCCTGACGGAAATCCTGGTGCCGGAAGGCGCCACAGCCGCCGTGGGCACTCCCATTGCCCTGCTGCAATCGGAATTCGGTGCGGCCTCCTGTGACTGTCCCCTTTCCTCCCCCGCGGTAAAATTCAGTCCTCTGGCCGCCAAACTGGCGGCGGAAGCCGGGATGGACCCCGCCAGCCTGCACGGCACCGGTCCGCACGCCAGAATCATGGCGGCGGACGTACGCGCCGCAGTCCGTAGGACCGAAGGCCCAGCCCGGAAGGTACAGACCCCTCTTGCACCGAAGGATACGCGCCATGCTACGCGCGTGGACAACTTTTATCTTTATACCCTGGGCGCCAACATGTCCTACCTGGCCGCCATCAGCACGCCCATTGCCGTCCAGTGTGAAAAACTCATCGGGGGGCGCTACAGCCTGTTCGACTACGTCGTGCGCGCCGCCGTAAAGGCATGCCTCAGCGAACCGGAATGGCTGGCGGGAGACGCTTCCGCGGAACTGCTCATGGTGCTGGACAAGGGAGAGAAATACGTTCTCATTGAAAACGCCGGCGCCAAGACCATCTACAACATTGCCATGGAACGGTTCGCCGCACCCAAATCCGGTGCTCCCGCTCCGGGGACCGTGGCGCCCAACATCCTGCTCTGCGACAGCGGCGTGAATGTGGAAGCCCAGCGCTCCGTCATACGCGACATGCCCCACAGCATCATCAGCATCGGAGGCACGACACCAAAAACGGGCATTGAAGCGGGACGCCCCGTTTCCAAACTCATCCTGCCCGTCACCCTGTACGTGAACGCCAACATCCTTCCGGAATGCAAGGCGTCCAAAATCGCCGCCGAATTCAAGACCCTGCTGGAAAACCCGGTCTTGCTGCTCCTGTAGAGGCTGCCTGTTTCCTTGAACATTCCATCCTGCCATTCTGTCTTACCAAGCATGAAAAAAGTCGCCATTCTTGCCGCACCCGGATTTGAAGAAATCGAACTCATTGCCCCGCTGGACATCCTGCGCCGGCTGAATATGGAAGTCCTGCTTGCCGGCGTACAATCAGACAAGGTGGTTAGCACCCACGACGTAACCGTCACTACGGACACCATGCTGGACAAGCTCCACGCTGACAAGCTGGATGCCCTGGTTCTGCCCGGCGGCGCAGGCTCCTGGATCCTGCGGGATACGCCGGAAGTCATTCATCTGGTAAAGAAAATGAATGAAGCGGGCAAACTGGTGGCCGCCATCTGCGCCGCTCCCATCGTTCTGGCAAAAGCCGGACTGGTCAAGGACAAGGACGTCACGGCCTACCCGGCCCAGGACGTCTACCGGGAACTCAACGAGGCTGGGGCCCACATCATCAAGGATGAAAATGTGGTTCTGGACGGCAACGTGCTCACCGCTAACGGCCCCGGAGCCGCCATGCTCTTCGGCTACTCCATCGGGGAATACCTGGGAGAAGACCTCCAGGTGGCCCAGCTCAAGGAGCAAATGTGCTACACCGGGGTGTAATTCCCGGTAGCAGGAACAGCGGGCGCACGGCAGAAAACCAAAAAGGCCATGTTCTCTTGCGGAAGAGTATTCCTCAGGATAAACTGGACATTAGGGACTTGAGGCGGTAGTACCGTCCGCGCCTGCCACTGCATGCCGACATGAACCTGTTGTAAATTCCAACAACCGGATTGGCTTTCACAGGCTCTGTGCGCAAAAGGCGGCAAAAAGCGCGGTCCCACTTGTTTAATCCCGCAGGGTTCGCCCCTGCTTCCATGCCGCACAGCCATTCCCGGTAGCGTTGCACCAAGGCCCGGCTTTCCTGCTTATCCAGCTTTTGGAAAATTTCCTCTCCGGAGGTGACGTGGGACAACAAATAGCGTTTCATGACATGGGCCAGCCATCCCCGACTCACGGCGGTATCCAGCCAGCCGATCTGCTTCCAGTAGGCGGTTACGTACTCCAGTCGGTCCATATCCAAGGAATAGGGACATCTCTGTTCTTCCCACGCATAGGAAACGGTACCTTTCCTTTTCCTCCGGTACCAGTACAGCCGGTCAGGTATCACAGCGAAGCACCGGGCATGGGACAGTACCATCAGCCAGAATACGTCATCCTCACCCCTTCTGAAAGAAGGTTCAAAACGAACTCCGCATTGATTCAGGAATTCCTTTTTATACAACTTGTTGCATGTGACGACATCCATCTTCATCCAGACGGAATCCGCATGGAAAAAACTTGACCGCGCCTCCTTCTCCACACCGAAACCGGGGGACCTGCTCAACTCTTCCAGCACGGAGCCGTTTTCATCGGAAAAACTGGTATATCCGCAAGCCACAACATCAGCATCATGCGTGCAAATTTCCTCCATCAGACGGCCATACATGGAATGTTCCATATAATCATCCGGGTCGGCAAACGCGATGTATTCGCCAGAAGCCATATCCATGCCAACATTACGGGCTGAAGCTTGGCCGCCGTTTTCCCGGTCAACCACCCGGATGCGGCCGTCTCTTGCCGCCCACGAATGAAGCACAGCCGACGTTTCATCCGTGGAACCGTCATTGATACAGATGATTTCCACAGACTTCCAGGTTTGATGGACCAGGCTTTCCAGGCACTGGTCCAGATACGGAGCTACATTATAGCAAGGCAAAATAATGGAAACCGTACCATTTATGGAAGATTCAACTCTCATCATTCAGATCTTCATGCCCTTTACCGGCGGTAGCTTCTACGACCGCAGTTTTTTCCTCCGCTGCCCTTCCGGAAGAGACAGCCTCCGGCATACTTCGTAATAGCGGCCGCGGCGTCCACGGCACTGGGAAAGGAACTTCCACCACGCGCGTGCCAACCATCCTGCTCCTTCAGGAGGAGAGGCAAGCAAGCGGCAAAAAGCAAAATCCCATTTCCCCAAGGACCGGTAAGCATCCATGTTTCCCACCATCTCAAACCACTTCCGGCATCTGTCGCGGAGCAAGGCCCACTCCGCCTCACTCAACTGCGGCAGAGGATAATCCTGGGCCAGAAAATGGCCCAGCAAATAAACCCGCAATGCCTGGGAAACCCAGCCCTGAGCCAGCCCGGAATCCAGCCAGCCGACTTTCTTCCAATACTCCGTCGCATGCATCAACCGTTCCACGGCAATCATGAAAGGGGCTCCCCGCTCGTCCCACGAGGAGGAAATGGAACCTTCCCGCTGCCTGCGGTACCAGTACAGGCGGTCCGGAATCACAGCTACGCGGGTTGCATGCGGCAGCAGCATCAGGCAAAAAACATCATCCTCCGCGGCCCGGAACGAAGTTTCAAACCGGAGATGGTGCCTGTTTAAAAAGTCTTTCCTGTACAACTTGTTCCAGACGACGACATCCGTCCGCATCCAGAGGGCGTTCAAATGGAATAAACTGGATTTTACGTTTTCCTCCACTCCGGCTGCCGGAGACTGGCACCATTTTTCCAGCAATTTTCCATCATGGTCGGAAAAACATGCATAGCCGCACGCCGTGATATCCGTCTCATGCCTGCGGGCCTCTTCCAGCAGGCGAGCATACATGGAATGTTCCACGTAGTCGTCCGGATCCACAAAGCCGATGTATTCCCCTTCAGCTGCGTCCATCCCGGTGTTGCGCGCGGCTCCCTGTCCGCCGTTTTCGCGGTCAATGATCCGGATACGGCTGTCCCGCTGCGCCCATTCCCTTAAAAGGGCCGGGGTATCATCCGTGGACCCGTCGTTCACGCAGATAATTTCAATATCTGGCAACGTCTGGTTCACCAGACTGTCCAGGCAGACATCCAGATAGGGAGCTACATTATAACAGGGAACAATAATGGATACGGCAGCAATCATGGGATATCAGAAATGGCCTTTTCATTTGCGGGTGCTTAAAAGCATCTTCAGGGTATAATAATGGCCACGGCGCCCACGGCGGCGGGAAAGAAATTTCCACCACATGCGGAGTATCCAGTACGGAGTTTTTGCGGGTTGGGACAATAGACGGCAAAACGCTGTCTCCCATTTATCCAATATCTGCAACCTGTCCACCTTGCCCCCAGCCAGCGCAAACCACTCCTGAAATTTTCTGTGGAAAGCCCGCCATTCCTCCTTGCTTAAAAGGGGAAACGGCTTACGTACGGGCACCAGGCGCTGCAACAGGTAACACCGCAGGAAATAAACTACCCACCCTCTTTCCAGTCCGGATTCCAGCCATCCGCATTTTTTCCAGTAAACGGTAGCACATGCCAGACGATCTATCAAAAGAAGAACGGGGGCCCCTTCTTCTTCCCATTTCAGGGAAAGAGCGCCCTCCCTCCCCTTCCTGTACCAGTATAAACGGTCGGGAATTACTGCCAGGCTGGAAACATGCGCCAGCAGCATTAGCCAGAATAGAACGTCCTCCGCCTGCCTGCAGGAAGGTTCAAAGCAGAGGCTGTTTCTTTCCAGAAACTCTCTCTTATATAGCTTGTTCCAAGCGACTATATCCATTCTTTCACAGGCAGACCGTGATCCAAATACACTTGACTGTGCATCTTCCTCCACTCCGAAGTCCGGCGAGATATTCCACTTCTCAAAAACCTTCCCGCCATGAACTGAAAAGCACGTATAACCACATGCCACGACATCCGAGTCATGCCTGCGGGCTTCTTCCAGCAGACGGGCATACATGGAATGTTCCACGTAGTCGTCCGGGTCCACAAAGCCGATGTATTCCCCGGACGCCAACTCCATGCCGGTATTACGGGCCACGGAAAGACCACCGTTTTCCCGGTCAATCACCCGTACACGGCTGTCCCGTTCCTCCCAGGCGCGCAATAAGGCAGGGGTATCATCCGTGGATCCGTCGTTCACGCAAATAATTTCAATATCCTGGAGGGTTTGGTGCACCAAGCTGTCCATGCACGCATCCAGATAGGGAGCTACATTATAACAAGGAACAATGATGGATACAGTTACCGCATGCAATGCAATCTCCATGTAACGGATTAGAAATCCGAAGTCAAACCAAACAGCCGGACAGAAAAGGGCATACGCATTGCCAGACGCATGTTCCTGAAAAAAGATTTTCCTATGAGCTTCTTTCCAGAATTTAACATAATTGTTTTATTAACAACTGGTAATCAACCTTGGGAAAAATCGAAAACAACCTTCCGGATTTCTAATCCGTATAATTAATTCCGTATCATGAGCGTTTTTACCGCAGAAGTTGTCCTATGCTGTGAATAACGGAAAAAGCAGTTGCAGACGTGTTTTTTACGCTTCCTCCCCAGCGCACCGGAATTCATCCTCATCATGAAATTGAAACTTCCTTCTTCCACCATTCCCTGCATAAGGATTCTTCAAAGGCACCGGAACCTCTCCTCATTCCACCCATTTTTCGTTTCCTGTTGAAATCCAGCACATGCCGACTTCATCTTCTCCTTGCCAGAAAAAGGGGCATCCCGTTCCCGTCATGTTTGCCGTCACTTCCTCCTGGCTTGTTCCTTTGGCGGTGACCCTTTATTCTCTCTGCCTTCATTCCAATCCCCGCCGCCTTTATGAAATCCAGATCGTTCATGACGGCCTGAGAGCTTCAGAAATGAAGGAACTGCACAAGGCCATCTCCGGCCATCCCCATATATCAATTCATTTTGCCACGCTCCCGGAAAAACTGTTCCAATCCCTCCAGAACAGGGATTGCGGCCGATTTTCCTCCCTGTCCTACGTCCGCCTTCTGGCTGCCGGCCTGTTTCCCCAGTATGACCGGCTCCTGTATCTGGATGCAGACATCCTGCTGAACGGAGACGTAGCTGAACTTTACGATACCGAACTTCAGGGAAAACCGATAGCCGCCGTCCGGGATTGCGCTGTCCTGCAGAGCATCTGCACGGGAAGGCTCGCGCCCCACCTGGAATGCCTGGACGGCACGGACGTAACTTTCCCCCTGCTGTACTGCAATACAGGAGTAATGGTCATGGATCTCTGTCAAATACGGCAAAAAGACATGGAAAATACTCTTTTCCGGATACTCCGCTCCCTCCCGGATTCTTTTCCGTACGGGGATCAGGACATTTTGAACATCGCCTTTCACGGCAGCATGATGCCCCTACCCGTAGAGTGGAATTACCACTTCCAATTCGAACTGCACCACAAAGGAATGCAGGCCTTCATCACCGGAACCGAATTCGAGAAAGTGCATGTCCTGTTCAACAACCGTTCATGGAAGCTGTTCCATCTGGTCGGCGACTACAAGCCCTGGCTCCCGCCGGACATGAAAAAGACTTACCACCGCCTCTACCTCTCCCTCTGGTGGCCGGCCGCCCGCCGGACTCCCGCATTCCGCGCCGAACTGCATTCCCTCTACCGGGAATTCACATGCCCCATCCGTTCCCGGATGCACCGCCACCAATGGAGGCTGCTCATCTCCCCCCCCAAAGTCTTCCGGAAACGCCGGATAAAGATCAAAGGTCTTCAACGACTGCTGGCCGTCTTTGACGGCATCTGGCAATAATACTATATTTTCAAAAATTTCCTTTTTTTTACCCTTATGCAATCTACATCAATCCATTCCCCGCACGGACAGGCTGCCGTTGCTGTCATGTTTGCCGCTACTGCGCCATGGACCGTCTGCCTGGCCGTCACCCTTCACTCCCTGTGCGCCCATGCCAATCCGGACCGGAGCTATGAAATCTGGATCGTCCACGACGGTCTGACCGGAGAAAACATACAGGAATTGCGTAAAGCCGTTGCCGCATATCCTCATGTGCTCCTGCATTTCAGCACGATGCCGGACAAACTGGCGGCTGTGCTGGACCACCGGGACGTCAAACGCTTCTCTTCCCTGGCATATGCACGTCTGCTGGCCGCCAGCCTTTTGCCCTCTCACAACCGAATAGTGTATCTGGATGCGGATACGGTCATCTATGCGGATGTAGCGGAACTTTATGATGCCGACCTCGGCGGAAATCCTCTGGGTGCCGTTCGGGACGTATCTGTACTGAGCAGCCTGATTGCAGGCTATCCGCGCCTCCAGCTCAGAAAACTGGAACCGCTCGGCCTGAGCAATCCCCGCCATTACTTCAACTCGGGCGTTTTGGTTCTGGATCTGGCCCTGATACGGGCGGAAAATGCGGAACCGCGCCTCCTTCAGGTGATTGAAGAATACAACGAACAACTGGAGCATCCGGACCAGGACGCCCTGAACATCGTGTTTCACGACCGGATATCCCCTCTCCCCGTTGAATGGAATTATCACTTCCAGTTTGAACTGAAAAAAGACGGCCTGGAAGCCGCAGCGGAGGGAACGGAATTCTCCGGCATTTCCACGATTTACGCCAACCGCTCATGGAAGCTCTTTCATATGATCGGCTCCAAAAAACCCTGGCTTCAGCCTGAAAAGACGGAAGAATACCTTATGTCCACGAATGTCTGGTGGGAAGCGGCCATGGAAACCCCTTCCCACCAGCCCTACGTAAAGAATTTGCTGGATGAATTCACACGCTGGACGCGCAAGCAGCTCCGCTACAACCAATGGCACCTTCCCTTCTCCTTCGGAAAGAATTTCCGCAAACGCCAGAAAAGAATCCGCTTGTTGAAACGTCTGCTGCACGCTTTTGAAAACGGCAGGGCATGATCGCGCATGTATGGGATGTACGGAACACGCTCCATCATTTTTCTTCACTGGGGAAGCTTGATGATTTCTCCTGCCTTTGGCTCCCGTTCCTTTAATTCTGGATTCAACCGGATGATCTCCTTCTTCCGTTCCTTATCTCCCAACTGATCCGCTGCAATGGAAGAGCGCGTTTCCCCGGCTTTCACCTGGTAATCGCGTGTCATGCCCTCCTGCTGATTCCGGCCATACGTCACATCTCCCACGTGAACCACCTGCTTTCTTCCGTCCAGACGGAACACGGACGTTTTGCGGATTTCCTCCGGGCGGCCGTAGTCCGTATATACCTCCGCATAGAGGGTAACGGGCGCCAGCATTTTTTGCGAATGGGTTCCGTAATAGTCCGTCTGGATTCTGTAGGGACCGGGAATTGCTTTGCGCACGAGGTATTCTTCCGGACCGTAGCCCTGCGTCACGTCACGGGAAAGATGACCGCCGGACTTGGTCAATTTATTACTGTAATAGCATTTTTCCCCGGTGGCGTCCGTCACCCACAAGTCCATGTCCGATGCGTCCGTATCCCAATTAATGACCACGCGCAAATCCGCTTCAACAGGCCTGATGAAGGCGGGGTCAATTCTTCTGGTATCCAAATCCAGCCCTTGGCCCTTGCTGCGGGAAAGCAGACGGTTCATTTCCACCAGTACGATTTGCTCTATACCGGTAAAACGTTCCGGCATCGGGCGGTCCAGCACCTCCTTGTACATATCGAACGCCGCCTGGGCTTCTCCCAGTTCGTCCAGCACCAGAGCCAGGTCCCGGTAAGACTGCGGTTCTTCCGGAAACAGGTTTTTTACAATCTCAAAAATGTATTTTGCCTGTTCCAGTTCCCCCATGTAGCGCAGCTTGTAGCCCAAAACCCGGAGCAGGGAACGGTTTTCCAGCTCCAGTTCTGCCAAATTGGAGAGAATTTGAATGGCAAGCGCCTTCTCCCCCTTTCCGGCAAACCAGTCCGCGCAGTCCATATAAAATCCGGGACTTTCTCCATACTGTTCCTTAAGCCTCATATACACTGCAACAGGCCGGTCGGCTGCCTCCAGGGCAGCCAGATACGGAGCCTTGGAATCCCATGCCTTCACATTGACCACGGGGGAACTGCCGGAACGGCTCTTTCTCAAAGCCCCTGCATTTTCGCTTAAGCTGCCAAACCCTCCGGCCGCACCGGAAATCGTCGGCAATGTTATTTTATCCGTATTTCCCGTAGCACTACCGGAGAAAGAATTTTCCTCTTCCAATCCCAACTCGGCGGGCGGTAAAAGGTCTCCTTCTTCGACAACCGTGCTGGCGGATACTCTTTCTGGAACTCCATTGACGCTATCAACCGCGAAATCGGCTCCAAAAGGATCCGAATTCTCATCGTTACCGGAAAACTGCATCACAGGAGAAGAAACAGGAACAGGAACAAACATGAAGGGATCGTCAGACGCGCCATCCACAGCTTCCTGCATGGCGGCCCTGGCTTTGTCAAAGGCGGCCCTGCAGGAGAAAACCATTCTGCGGCTAATACTTTCCAGCTCACGGCGGGCTGCTGCGTTATCAGGATCTTTTTTCAGCACATTGCCGAACAGAAGCACCGCTTTTTCATAATCGCCGACATCGCGGAATCCGGACGCCAGGGACAACATGCCCTGAACGCTTTCCGGCATCCCTACGGCATATTCCTTTTCCAGTTTTCTTTTCAAGGTCTGGCGTTCTTCTTTCGCCTTCGCGGCCTTTTTCACACCTTCCAGAGTATTCCTGAACTCTTTCAGGCGTTTCATGGCATACCTGTTTCCGGCATCCTGCTTCAATATTTTCTCATATGCACCAATAGCTTCCTCCATTTTTCCCTGCTTCCACAAAACTTCCGCCGGAACATATTTCACGCTGTCGTACCACTTCTGCAGCCGCTCCCAGGAGGCAAGATAAGTTTTCAATCTGTCAAGCCGGGCGCTTTCTTCTTTCAAGACTTCCCTCTTTTCTCCTTCCATCATCATTCTGTCATATTCAGCACGCAATTCCGGAGAAGAGGCAGAAGGCCGGACTCCGTATTCCAGGTACTGGTCCAGGGAATCCAGCACCAGCAGGGATGTGCCGGGAGTTACCATGCCGTATTCCATTCCCAGTTCCCTGACTGCCTCATCCCTGCCTCCGGAAGCTGGCTGGCGCATCAATTCGTTCAATTTGGCCTGGGCATACAAGGACCGCAACATGGTGCCTGGAAGGGCCCGATCCGTATCTACGCTTACCGGGATGTTCCTGTCCGGAACACCACCGCCGGAAACTTTTATTCCTCCCGTAAACACGCCTTTCCCTTCCAGTTCCGCCACCAGCAGAACGGAGCCCGCCGGAAGCCCGGGAGATTCATACCGGTGAAAAGCACCCCAGGGCATGTCTCCCTTGTCGTCAAAACCGGCATGTACCTCTCCGGAACGGACCTTTTCCATGGCCTGCTCCACCGTCTGGGTACTCAGGTCAAGAATCCGAAAGCCCATGCTCTTGAACAGGTTGACATCCTTGCGGGGAACGGCCACCACGGCATACGCCTCCTCCGGAAGAGGTGTGGTCCGCCCGGGAGCAGCGCTGAAATTGACCAATCCGTCACTCACAACCATGCAGGCCCCCTTGCGGTCCGCATAGAGGGCCGTGGCCACACCCAAATCCCCGGTAGCCCCGTCATAATCCAGGGCCTTCAATTCCCTGGACAAATCTTCCAGCCTGTCAGGAGCCACCGTGAAGGTTTTGGACGGCAAAACCCTGTCCCTCACTACGGTCAAACACAGTTCCACGCCTTTCCCAACGTTGCCGTAAGAAAGATAACTCTTTAAGAAATCAAGGACTTTCGTTACATCGATATCCTTCATGGAACCGGAGGCATCCCAAACCAGATGGATGAAACCGGGACATGCCCGGGCTTCCGTATTCACAGCCGCCTGGGACGGAGGAAGAAAAACGGCCGCATAAGACTTGCCGTTTGAAGACTCTACAAATACGGAAGCCTCTTCCGCTTTTTTTCCTTCCGCACGCGGCAGGGCTATGAACAAATCTTCCGTTAGGGACAAGCCTTTCCATTCCTTTTCCGCCAGAAACGCGCTGCTCCAGCCCTTGAATTCCACATTGTCCAGCGGGGAGGAAACGACGACCGGCTTCCGGCTGTTGAGTACTTCCATCCTCAACTTGAGGGAGTCCAGCTTTTCCTTGAAATTCATCGGAATCTGGAGGGAGGGAACGCCTTCGGCATTCTCCGGAAGAACACAGGAATAACGTAGCCGGATGGTGCGCGTGCCCCCCGCGGGAATGGGATAAACGCGTGTCTTGAACATGTTGCCGCCGGACCATTCCACCAATCCGGGATCAATCTGCCTGCGCACTTCATTTTCAAAGATGACACGGGCCTTTTTCTTGGGTACGGGGACGCCGTCCACCATGCGGCCGTTGATGTCCAGGGCATATCCCTGCACCGTGGCGCCGGCAGGCAGGGGATAGGCCAGTTCGCCTTCCATCACGCGGCTGTTGGGATTGCGGAATACCAGAGTCACTTCCGTTTCCGCCAGGTTTTCCATCACACGGGATTTGATTTCCGCCTGAACGACGGAAACGGGACTTTCCCCCTGGCGGCATTCCGTCTTCATGAAAGGGGGAGGTAGGGAAGGCAGGCGGGAAGCCGCCGTCTGGGCGGCAGCCACGCAAACGGCAACAACAGGCAGGCAGAAAAAATACAGCAGTTTCATGTCCAGGGTAGTCAGGGTGAGGAGATGAAAGAAGAACCAGCCTTCTTACATTCCAATCCCATTAACACATAAAGCTCCACATGACAAGTTGTTTGTTACAAATGCATCCCGGATTCCGCTGCAGGCTGTCCATAATCCAACTTCATGGAGAAGGAGGAAGGCCATCCCGTTCAGAAATGAAAACGGACGGCGGTGAACCAGGTCCAGCCGTTGAAACATTTGGCTCCGCCGCGCGCGCCGCTGGTAGCGGTGTATTCGCCGCCCACCATGAATTTCAGCATGTCCGGGTCTTTCGGGAACACATAATAATTCAACCCAAAGTAAAACGAATTCATCGTACTCACCCATTTGGGATAAGTCGTCACGGCGGGAACGTAGCGGACAAACATCTTAACCGCATCCCTTCCGTGGGAAAGCTGATACCGGAAGACGCCTTCCAGATGGGGGGAAAACCTATAGGAAGGCAGAAGGACAAGCCCGTAAACATTCTCTCCGTAGGCATCCCCCACCACACGGAAGCCGGACATCAGTTCCGTCACCATGGAAAACTTCCCCTGGGACATTACCCAGTCCATCGTCACCACATCCCTGGCCCCCAGCCCCGAATAGTAGGAGTCTTCCGGCAGGGCACGTCCCGCGTAATGGGTGAAATTATGCGCATAAGTCAGCCAGACACGGCTTTTCTCCCCCGGCAGAAAGCCGCGAGCATCCATATGGACGGAGGCTTTGGCAAAGGCATTGTCCTCCGTATTGAACTGGATTTCATGGGCCAGGCTGGTACTCGTGTCATTCAGGAAAACAGCCGCTTCCCACCCCACGGGAACATCCTGCCGCGGGTTTTCCAGCACGATGCCCCAGTTGGAAATGCTGCCGAGCTGGTTGACAAGGTCCGAACGTTCCAGAGTCTTGATCTCGCTGGCCGTCTCCCGGAATTCGGTCATCATCTTCGTAGTGATCTTTCCGGTGCGTACAAAAAAGGAGGGGTTGACCTTGTATTTGAGATAAAGCTCAAAAATGCCCCAGTCCGTCTTTGTGCGGCTCCACCGGCCGTTTTCCAGCTTGTACATGCCGTCCGTCTCCCCCATGTTGGTCAGACTGTGCAGAGTCAGGCGGTTTTTCAGGAAAACGGCTTCAAAGCCGATCTGAAGGCGCCGCCACTCATCCTCATGGCCGCCGGAACCCTTCCGGAATTTATTGGCTCCGGACGGAGCCACCCATGCCGCCTGATACTGTCCGGTCAGCAGAAGCTTGAACTGGTTTAAAAATTCCGAATCCTTGTTCTTGTAAAGATAGGGCATCTCCTTCAACCGGGCATAAAGCCCGTCCTCCGCCGGATGCTCGGGAGCCTTCACGGCAGCACCCGGTCCCGCAGGACCGGAGGCTTTCCAGGCGGAGCCTTCAGCCTTTGCAGTAACAGGCCCCAGAGCCAAAACCGCAAAAAGAAAACAGAAGATACGGGTACACATGTCTTCATAAGAAGACATGCCCTTGCCCTTGTCCTGTTGAATGCATGCCGGAAGATGCCAGGCTTACCGGACTGATAAATCCGGACAAAATTCTCCATTTCCGCCCTGCCATCAGGAAGGAGAAAATCGCCCGGCAGGCACGGTCTTACGGAGGCGGAAACGGACATTCTCCAACGGGGCGGCATCAAGGCCGGATATATCCAACATACTCATTATCAAAATAAAAAAAGAAAGAAAAATCATGCCGGCTCCCGTGTACCTGCAAACAGACGGAAACAAGGCAAGCACGCTTCCCTGCTCCCAACTCTTGCGAAACGCGTGGAATCATCCGCTACTCATGCGGCTTGTGCGGCTCCAGCATTTGCTGGCGCTCCCGCTCCTTGTCCTTGGCAAGCCGACGCGCCTCCTTGGTCAGGTACTGCTGCAGGCGGAAGGCCTTCTGGCCCTTTTTGCGCACAACGTGCTCGGAAGAGCCGTCCGGCAGAATGCTGCATGCCTGCACGTTATCCCTGAAGCAGGCATCCAGAATGGACTTGAGGCGCCGCGCCAGCCTGCCGTTGATCACCGGAACCATGAGTTCCACCCTCTTATCCAAATTGCGGGTCATCCAGTCCGCGCTGGCGATGAAGAGCTGATGGTTGCCGCCGTGGTGGAAAAAGAAAATGCGGGCATGTTCCAGATAACGGTCCACAATGCTGACGACGCGAATGACTTTCCCGTTGGGACGCGGCCCCGTTTTCAGACAGCAGATGCCGCGCACGTTCAGTTCAATGTCCACTCCGGCATCGGCGGCCCTGTACAGGGCGTCAATAATTTCCACATCCTGAAGGCTGTTCATTTTGGCAGAAATGCGTGCGGGTTCGCCCTGCCGGGCGCGCTCCGCCTCCCCCTCAATCAGCTCAATGAGACGGGCCTTCATCAGCGCCGGAGAGGGATACAGCTTGCGGAACCGCATGAGCTTGGTGCGGCCCGTCACGGAATTGAAAAACTGGGAGGCGTCCGCCCCGAGCTGGTCATCGCAGGTGAGGTAGGAAATATCCGTGTAAATCTTGGCCGTGACTTCATTGTAATTTCCCGTGCCGAAATGGCAATAGCGGCGCAGCATGCCCTGTTCCCTGCGTACGACCAGGCAGATTTTTGCATGGGTTTTCAGCCCCTTGACGCCATAAACCACCTGCACCCCGGAACGCTGGAGCTCCTCCGCCTTTTCCAGATTGCGCGCTTCGTCGAACCTGGCCTTCAATTCCACCAGGGCCGTCACCTGCTTGCCGCTCTCCGCCGCCTTTTTCAGCGCGGCCACAATGCGGGAATTCCTGGCGGTACGGTACAGCACCTGCTTGATGGCGATGACGTCCGGATCTTCCGCCGCTTCCTCCACCAGACGCAGAACCGGCTCAAAACTTTCATAAGGATGGTTGAGCAGAATGTCCCCGTTGGCGATGTTTTCAAAGATGCTGACGGCGGGATCCACCGCGGGCGATGGCTGCGGAGACCATTGTTCCACCTTGAGCTGGTCATTGCCGGGGGCAAAGGCCATTTCCATGAAGTCGGAAAGCATCAAAGGCCCCTTGAGGTCGTAGGTCTCCGCCTTGCCTGCGCCGACGATCAGCATGATCCGGTCATGAAGGGGAACGGGAGCGGAAGATTCTATTTCCAGCCGCACGCATTCGGAGAATTTGCGGGCTACAAGCACTTCCTCCATTTCATCCGCCAGGTCCAGCGCATCTTCCTCCTGCACGGCGATATCTCCATTGCGCGTGACGCGGAACACGGCGGCGGAAAGAACGGTTTCTCCCGGGAAAACGGAACCTATGCATTCCCGCACCAGGTCTTCCAGCATCACGTAGCGCTCCGTCTCCGCAGAGGGCACGGGAACGCGGCGCGGCAGGCCGTCCGGGAGGGCTACCACGCTCACGCGTACGTCCCCGGTCTCATTGTCCCGCAATTCCACCCCCATCAGGAGCTTGAGGGACGGAAGGGCCGGCGCTTCCGGCGCATCCATGTCCAACGGAGTCAGAAGGGGGAAAATCTGGTTGTTGAAATATTGTTCCAGCGTCAGCCTCTGGGAAGTGCTGAGGTCTTCCAGAGCCAGGGGATTAATGCCGTTGACTTCCATCCACGGCAGGATTTCCTCATGGAAAAGCCGGTACTGGTCTTCAATCATGCGCCCTACCCGGGTACGGATAGCCTTCAACTGGTGCATCGGAGTCATTCCGGAAATGTCCTTTACGCGGGAACCGGAATGCCTGAGCATTTGGAGGCCGCCCACGCGCACCATGAAAAATTCGTCCAGGTTGGAGGCGGTAATGGCCAGGAACTTGAGCCGTTCCAGAAGAGGAAGATCCGTCCTTACAGCCTGGTCCAGCACGCGCTGATTGAATTCCAGCCAGGAAAGTTCTCTGTTGATATATTCGTTAGACATGGGAAAAAGAGGATAGGGGTTCTGCAGCAGGGTCACCTCTGCGGGACCAGCACGACGTCATAGCCAAAAATATCCGCAAACAGGTCACCCTTCAGCCGCAGGGCCAGGTCTTCCACGGCGGTTTCCCGCACGCCCTGAAGTTCCAGCTCCAGCATCCGGCCGCGGATATGGGCTCTGACGCCGTTCACGCGCTGGGCGTGCCCGCGCTCCAGGGCATCCGCCACGCGCAGGATGGCGGCCATTTTCGCCACGCGCATGCGGTCCGTGAGTTCCAGCTCCCCGTACATGGGATCAGAATTGGAAGGAACCTCATGCCGGTGGTAGCGGGCCAGCAGAGCCACGGTTTCCACGTCGTCACGCGAAAGGCCAAAAATTTCACTGTTCAGAATGATGTACTGGGAATGAAGCTGGTGGTTCTGCTGGCTGATGAAAGACCCTACTTCATGGAGGATGGAGGCTACCTCCAACAGCAACCGGTCATGCTCCGAAAGACGGTGCAGGTCCTGGAGCTGGTCAAACATTTCCATGCACAGGTGCGCCACATGCTCCCGGTGCCCCTTGTCTGCCTTGTACCTGTCCGCCAGAATGCCGGCAAAGTGGAGCACTTCCGCCTCCAGATCCTCCGGATGCCGTTCCGCACGGATGAGACTGCCGAGGAATTCCTCCTCATAGCCGCTATCGGGAATAATGACGTCATTCAGGTTCAGACTGCGGGCAATCATTTCCGTCATCAACACGGCGGGCAGCAGGGAATCCACCCCGGCAAAGTCGGCACCGTAAACGTTCATGCGCTGCTCCATCGTGGTGCGGGACATTTTTTCAGCTTCCGCCACCAGCGCGGAACAGGAAACCTTGCCCTCCGCAGACGGATTCAGGCGCTCCCGCAACTGCTGCATTTCCTGCCCGATGACAACGAGGCCGGCCAATCCCTTGACGCCGCCGTAATCCAGGCAGATCTGGTCCACCTGCCCGCGCATGTGCTCCCGGAGCAGGGAAAGTTCCGTTACGTCGTCCCCATATTCGATTTCTCCGACGGCTTCACCCGTGCGGTGCGTTCCCAGGCGGTAGCAGGAATAGCGCATGATGCGCCCCTTCTGGAACAGAAGCACGCGGGTATTTCCCGGTCCGGTATGGACCACAAGCACCTTTTTCTTGCTGAATCCGGGATACCGGGCCAGCGTTTCCTGCACCTTCACATAAATGAGGCGCGTCATTTTGCCGTCGTCAATGCGCCGGCCGCGCAAACCGTGGGCCACATGCATCCGGTTCACGAATACATCCACATTATCCGCTTCCGAGATGATGTTAGAGATCATCAGCCGTACGGAAAGCCGGACGCCGGTTCCATATTCCTTGAGAATTTCCAGGTAGTCCCCGATGATCTGCACGCAACGGTCCATCGTATGGCGGGAAATGCGGTGAAGGCGGAAAATATCCCGGGCCATGGGAACGGGCTGCTGGAGGAAATCCAGCATGCGTATCCTGTTCTCGGCCACCTCCGCCACCATCAGGCTCATGGAGCTGGGCCCCAGGTAGATGACCGCCTGCGTTGATATTTCAGAATCCTGAGCCTGATCGCCTTGCATCATTGCCTTACCATGTATTGTTTCCCCTGCCGTACGACAAGAACGGCAGCGTGACAACAATGTCACGCCGGCCCTTCCAGCAAGCTGAAGAATAAGGGATTTGCCATTTGACGGCAAGAGATAAGCGCGGCTCACAACCAGCTTTTAGACATGCTTGTGGCGACGATGGGAGTTGAATCCAAAAATGATTAAAATTGCCATGTTGAAAATTCCAAACATTACACTGGTCAAATGGAACCGTATATCGGGCGAGGGTGTAGCCACCAAGAAGGAAAGAAGGTAAGCCACGGCCATTAAAGAAGTCGACTTCACAAATCGCAATTCTATTTCTCTCGGAGGGTGCCGCATAACTAATATAAAAAATGACGCTGTCAGCACCGAGAAAACATTGATGATAAAAACTACTCTTGAAACCGGTACCCAGTTAAAATATTTCCAGTTAAAGCTTTTATCGGAATAATGTTCATGAACAAGCATATTGCCGCACAACTTATGATAAATGAACATATGGGGCTCGGGCAATTTAACGTCAGGATAGTGCTTCCTGATTATATTGCATATACTTTCAGGCAGCATCCCTATGAATAAAAATTGCAGATAATTAATACTTCTTGTCGCCACAAATTCTCGAGGATGATTATTGATCGTTTCTTTCCACTGGCTACATAAATCAGAAAATTGCTCCTCCTTTGTTTTCCCGTCATTATTCCATCCATACCAATAAAGAGGGAACAATACTCCTTCCTCTTTAGATTGATCCTCAGTATTTTCTTTAGCAAGAAGCTGCGTACACAAAATATCGCTTTTCATCAAAACGCGAATAGGATACTCCCTGTCCACAGGCAAAACACTCTGAATCAGAAAAACGACAATTATCAGCAAGACGGATAAAAAGATCTGTCTCCAACGCCCCATTTTAACAAACTTTGGCAGTAAAGGAGTCATGTAACAAACCAAAAACGGCAATAATACCAAGGCATTGCTTCGATATGACAATGCATTCAGTATCAATAAAATACTCCCAATAAATATCCACACTGATTTAATACGTTTGCTTATCAAATAGGTGGATAGCCCCAGCAAAAATAATAGATTGGCATACAGAGCCAAATCCGTCCGAATGACAGTAAATGCAGTATAAGAATTAAGCATTGTCATGGGCAGTATAAACACAATCCAACGGTAACGAGTGGATGAGGAGTCCAGAGCTCTAACCAGAAATAAACATCCCACGCCCACTAATAAAATCCATAGATGATAAAAAAGCAGGAACACAAGTTTTACTGCTGTCGCCTGAAACCACGGCAATAGAGAGCACAAGGCGATCAACGGATATGACTTGAGAGCCAGAACAGGAGAATGTTGATCCGATAACTGCGAATAGTTGTCTACCATTCGTTGTGACGGAGAATAGCATGCCACAAAAACCAACAAGGTCACCACAATGACATAAAACGGCCAATACCGCAGGCAAAAGATTACTTTCCCCTTCAGGACTTCAAATATTGCCGCGCTGGCTCTCGGTTTATTTGGATTCATGGTATTCCTTTTCCGTATTGACATTCCATATATTGGATTTATCCATACGGCCAGAAATAATATTTTTGACCGCTTCCATAGCAGACAACATGGAATGATCCATATTGTTGTAGCGATGCATGCCATTGCGGCCTATTAAATACAAATTGGAAAAACCATCCAAGTATTCCCTGATTTTTTGAAACTGAGGATAAGTTCCAAAATAGGCCGGGTAAGCTTTGTTAATGCGGAATACAGTTTGATCAATAACATCTTTCTGATCGATAACGCCTATCTTTTCCAATTCCTCAATCGCAAATTGACAGAAATCTTTATCTTCCATCTTCCACAAATCGTCTCCTTCATTAACAAAATATTCCAAACCAATCCAAACAAAATTCCTGTTATGAACCAAATAAGGACTCCAATTGTTAAAAATCTGAAGTCTCCCCACCTTGACATCAGGTTCTTGAATATAAATCCAGTTATCGAAAACCACACCATCTTCACCCACACTGGTATTCATATATTTACTCTTGATCTTCAGTTTATGAAGCAATAGCCCTGCAGTCATAAAATCCCTGTAAACCAATCCCGCAGCAACATGCTGCACAGGTTCGGGAACTGGAATATCCATTTTTGCAATAAGCTCTTTTACCGGCATGGTGGAAATAACGTAATCAGCGTAAATTGTTCTGTAGGTTTGAGCATCCAAAGACAAAACTTCCACCCCTGCAACACGATCTCCTTTTAACAGAATTTTGGCAACTTCCTGGTGTAATTGTATAGACACGCCTAATTGGGAGGCTTCGCGGCCCACTTTTTCCCACAACTGTCCCGGTCCCAATTTTGGATACCAAAACTCCTCAATCAATGACGTTTCCGTTTTTGTTCCTTTCAGCTTTTTCCAAAAAAACAGTTTCTGACACGCATGGCCCAGGACTTTGGCCACAGATACTCCCTTGACACGCTGAGAACCCCAGTCAGCGCCTATTTCCCTGCAGGGCACCCCCCAAACCTTGGCTGTATAATCTCTGAAAAACGTTTTATAAAGTTCCTCTCCAAAACGGTTTACGAAAAAATCTTCCAACGTTTTTTCCTCCCGTTTATGAAAAACAGAATAAAGATAGGAACACCCCATCTTAAACACGCGCATCATACCCAGGTTCCTTATTGTCTCTACACTTAGGGAAATCGGATAAGCGAAAAATTTTCTCAAAAAATAAATCCGGGACAATCTGGACCTAACCAGCATAACCTCTTCTTCCTTTTCCGGATCAGGGGTTTCTCCGTCCCCCGTCAAGGCAACCCGCCGTTTGAGAGCAATATCATCACAAGATGGAGCTCCTTGCAGAGGGAGCATGTTTTTCCACCAGTCCATTACTACCCTTGATTTGGAAAAGAACCGATGCCCACCGATGTCAATGCGGTTACCCTGATACATCAGTGTTCGGGAAATTCCTCCAAGCTGCTTCTCCTTTTCCAAGACAACTACATGAAATTTTCCTGTTTTTCCAAGCTCATAAGCAGCCGTTAACCCGGCAGGACCACCTCCGATAATCAAAACTGTTTTCATTAAAATTATCAATATAAAATGTATTTCCTAACTCCAAAATTCCATATTAGCACAACGGAGGTAGTCAGGCACTTGGATATTTCCACAGAAATAAGACATTGACCTACAAACAACCACATCAACAATTGCGTTAACAGGAGTCCCACGATGCCTATGAAAGCAAAAATAATAAATTCGATAGCAGGTTTTGAGCCTATTTTCCGTCGCTCAAATACCCATGTATTACTTGCAATATACACAACCACTAACCCAGCCACAAAACCAAAAGCTGAAGATACCAAGTAATATAATCCGAAAATTCTAAAGCATATAACAAGAATTCCAAAATCAATAAAAAATCCAATTCCGCCAACAAGCAAATACCGTAAAAAAACGTTCCATAACGCTTTTATATTGCCGTCCTGTTGGCAAAATAATCTCATTCGTTCAGTAAAACGGATTTAAAATTTATAGTCAACAGCAAATGATACGGACAGGACTCACCGAAAAAACTGGTTGAAATCACTAACATACATGCCTACAAATAACTAAAATTACTATTTATCAATCAATATCCTGTATGCCCCCAATAAGGGAACTAGGCGTGGAACAAACCGCTTCATGCAGAAAAACAGCCCCGCCAGCACGCTGAAAATGACAGGCACCAAGCAAAGCCAGAAAACGTCCCAGGAGGTTCCCTTCAGCGTGATCCAACCGCTTTCCCGCAACAGGATAATAACAATGTAATGCGTTCCGAAGATGAAGAAGCAGGCCGGCGCAAGCCCCGCCATCCATTTGGCGGAGCGCGGGAACCACTCCGTAAACAGAATGGCCAGGGACATCAGGCCCAGCATACCCAGCGCAATGAGCATGGAATTGTGCTGGTCCCTGTGGCCTACCAGCCACCAGGTAAGCACCAGCGTGCAGAGAAGGAAAGCTACGGCATGGCGGCGCACGGCGGCCGTCAAATCCGGCAGGGGATAACGGGAAATAAACATCCCCAACAGGAAAAAGCCGAGGCTGTTGGCAATCGGATAGTCATGGTCCGCCAAATCCAGCGCAAAATAGTTCAGGGAAAGCATGAGCAGCCCCATCCAGAGCAAATAGCTCCCCAGCCGGTGCAGGAGAGGGGCAATAGCGGTATAAATGATGATGTCCCGTAGAAACCACATGGGAGCGTCCACAGGATGTCCCGCAATGCCCATGCAGCGAGCAAATGCCGCCAAGGCGGGCCAGAAACCGCTCCCCGGCTCCCCGCGCAGCCACCCGTACAGGGGGACGTAGGATTCATAATATTCATGCAACGGGGACCAGCCGATCAGGACGACCGCCGTCAATCCCCAGATCAGGTAGGGGCGCAGCAGAAACCAGCTGCGTTTCCACAGGAAAAAGCGCCCATCCAGAGAACCGAACGAACCGCGCCCGACAAAATATCCGGCAACCAGCAGGAAGAAAGGGGTGCGCGCCGCCAGAAACTCCGCCCAGACCCAGCGGTAGAGTTCCGCCGAATAAAAAGCCATGTGATTGGCAATGATCAGGAGGCAGGCAACGACCCGCGCCACATCCACCCAGACCATGCGATGAGTAGCCGTTTTTTCAAAAATCACGGAATCGGGAATGGGAGCGGCGGGCGTCATGATTCCCTTTCCGGCAGGATTTTTTAGAGGGGGGCAATCCCGAGCTGTTCGGGAAGCGCGATCCGGGGGCGCTCCGTCACAATGAGGGGTGCGCCGTCCGTCACGATGACAGTATGCTCAAAGTGGGCGGAAGGCTTGCCATCCGCCGTGACCACCGTCCAGCCATCATCCAGGATTTTGACGGAAGGCCTGCCGGCGTTCACCATGGGTTCAATCGCCAGAGCCATGCCTTTTTTCAGGCGCGGCAACTTGTAATGGGGGCGGTAATTCGGAATCTGGGGCTCCTCATGCAGATGACGGCCTATGCCGTGTCCGACAAAGTCTCTCACCACCGTAAAGCCGCGGGGGCGCACAAAGGCTTCCACCGCGCCGCACACGTCTGCCAGGAGAGCCCCGGGCCTCACCAAGTCAATGGCGCGGAACAGGGATTCCTCCGTGGCAGCCAGAAGGCGGAGCGTTTCAGGAGCCACCATGCCCACAGGCACAGTCATGGCATTGTCCCCATACCAGCCGTCCACAATGGCACCCACGTCCAGGCTCACAATGTCACCATTTTCAATACGGCGGGGGCCGCCGCTGCCGTGCACGACCTCCTCATTCACGGAAATGCAGAGCTGGCCGGGAAAACCGCGGTACTGGTAGAAGGCGTTGCCTACCTTGTATTTTTTGAAAATTTCGCGAGCAATGTCGTCTATTTCCCGCGTCGTGCGGCCCGCGTGGACCTCCGCCCCGATCTCCATCAAGATTTCCGCCGTAACGGCACCGGCTTTCTGCATTTTGGCGATTTCACCGGGAGACTTGATGTGGATTCGTTCTGCCATGAGATTCGGTTTTCTATTGTCGGTACTCCTCCAGCTTGCAGGCCAGATCCCGGGAAACCTCGGCAGGTTCCCGTTCCTCAGTCACGGTCATCTTGACCACCATGCCGCGCGCTTCGTAATATTTGGCCACTGGAAGGGTCATGGCCTCAAAGTCTTTCCAGCGGCGGGCGAAGGCTTCCAGGTTGTCATCCTTGCGGGAGACCATCTTCCCGCCGCATCTCGTGCACACTTCATCGGGAGTCTGCACTACGTAGCCGCAGGTGGAGCATTCCCGACGACGCAAAATGCGCTGTTCGATGAGCTCCCTGGCTACGTCCATCCAGACAACCACGTCCACGGCGGTTCCGCGCTGGGTCAGGAAATGGTCCAGAGCTTCCGCCTGGGCAACAGTACGGGGATAACCGTCCAGCAGCCATGCATCGTTGTCCACCTCGGAAAGCCAACCGCGCACCATATCGTTGACGATCTCGTCCGGCACCAGCATAGCCTTGTCCATATAGCTGAGCGCCTTGCGGCCCAGCTCCGTGCAGGATTCAATCTCCCGGCGCAGCATGGAACCCGTGCTCAGGGAATTCAGATTGAAAGCATCGGTCAGGAACCGCCCCTGGGTTCCTTTCCCGGATGCGGGAGCCCCAACCAGAATAAAATGCTTGAGATCCTTCATATCTGTCACTTTCAGAAAGGTTGTAAAGCTCTGCTTCACTGCATGGCATTATATGCTACGGCGCCAGCCAACACAAGCACGGCGATGATAACCCACATCACAGCGACCGTGCGGCTGCCTGCGGCAGAGCCGGTGCCCTGCACATGGCCGTACTTGCCCTTAAGCTTGCCTTTCTTCAAGAAGCCGTCGTAGTTGCGGGAAAGAAGCGTGGTTTCCACCTGGCGCATCATGTCAAGCAGCACGCCGACGAGAATCAGAAGGCTGGTGCCGCCGAAAAACTGGGTAACCAGGTAGGGAATGCTGCCGCCGATGTTCAGCAGGGACGGCAGGAAGTAAATGAGGGTCAGGAAGGCGGAACCGGCAAAGGTCAGCCTCTGCATGGTCTGGTCCAGGAAAAGGGCGGTGGGGGGGCCGGGACGAATGCCGGGGATATAGCCGCCGTTGCGTTTCAGGTCTTCCGCAATCTGGGAGGGCTGGAACATCGTAGCCACCCAGAAGTAGGAGAAGAAGAAGATCATGAGACCGGAAATGATGTAATAACCGGAGGAAGCAGGGTTCATCCAGTCGCTCATCTTGGTCGCAATCCACTGCAGCGTGGTGTTGTAATGGGCGATCTGGGAAAAGAGCACCTGCGGCAGGGACAAAATGGCCGTGGCAAAAATGACGGGCATCACGCCGGAATAGTTGAGCTTGAGCGGCAGGTACTGCGTGGCTCCGCTGAACATCTTGTTGCCCATGACCCGCTTGGCGTACTGCACGGGTATTCGCCGCTGGGCCTGCGTCACCGTGACGACAAGGGCCACGACAATGATGAGGAAGGCTATCAGGGCCACAAGCAGCATGGCGCCCATGGGAACAACCGCTCCATCCTTGTACACGAGGGTTTTCCACGCCAGAGTGACCGCACCGGGAAGGGCGTGAATGATGTTGACGGAGATAATGAGGGAAACGCCGTTGCCTACCCCCCGTTCCGTGATCTGATCACCGATCCACATCAGAAACATGGTGCCGGCCACCATGATGAGCACGGTCATCAGCGCAAACTGCATGCCGGGGTTGATGACAAGTTGGCAGTCTGCGGGAATGTTGAGGCCAAGGGATTTCAAGCGCTCCGGATGTTCCAGGGTGCCTACCAGGAACCAGCCCTGCACAATGGCAATGACAATGGCAATGGCGCGCGTCCACTTGGTCATTTTCTGGCGGCCGCCTTCCTCCCGCACCATCTTGGCCCACTGGGGAACCACGGCGGAAAGGAGCTGGGTCATGATGGAAGCGGAAATGTAAGGCATGATGCCGAGGGCAAAAATGCCGCACTGCTGCAAGCCGCCGCCGGAAAAGATGGTCAGGACCGTAGCCAGCCCCGCTCCGGGGCCGCTGGCATTGGCGGAGGCCTCAATCACCTTTTGCAGCTCCATGACGTCAATACCCGGCAGGGGTATCTGCACCCCGAGGCGGACAACGACGATCATCGCCAATGTGAACAAAATCCGGTGCCTGAGCTCCGGTACTTTCATGGAGTTTGCAAATGCGGATATCATGGTCCTGTTTTATAAAAGTTGTCGGGCAGCTTGGAGTTCCTGTCGCGGCGGCTTGTACCCGGGGCATCCATGGGAGCCGCAACAGTAAACACAATGATGCGAACCGGGTCAAGCTGCATGACCCGGTTCGCCAAATGTGATTAGGCTTCGCTAAGCACAGTGACGGAGCCACCGGCCTGGGCGACCTTTTCGCGGGCGCTGGCGCTCACGAAGTCCACGACCACGTTCAAGCTCTTGGTCAGAGTCCCGTTGCCGAGAAGTTTCACGGCGTCACAGGGGCCCTGGACAAGCTTGGCGGCGCGCAGGGAGTTTTCATCAACCGTAGCGCCGGCCTCAAACACGCGTTCGAGCTGGGAGAGGTTGACGATAAGGATTTTGTCCTGGAAGCGGGTGTTGTTGAACCCCTTCTTGGGCAGACGGCGGTGAAGGGGCATCTGGCCGCCTTCAAATCCCGGGCGGATGGTGCCGCCGGAACGGGCCTTCTGGCCCTTATTACCTTTGCCGCAAGTCTTGCCAAGACCGGAGCTTTCCCCGTTGCCAAGGCGCTTCTTGCGGTGCTTGGCGCCCGGATTGGGCTGGATAGAATGAAGCTGTAACATGTTATTTACAATGGTTGGGTTGTCGTGGAGGCGGCGGCACGGGCAGCCGCCTCCTTGTCAAATTAGATAGCCTTTTCCTTCTTTTTGCCGCGGTCGGCAAGCACCTGGTCGCTCGTACGCAGGGAAGCGAGAGCCTGCAGGGTGGCCTTCACCACGTTGGCGTGGTTGGAGGAACCCAGAGACTTGGCAACGATGTCGCGCACGCCGGCTGCTTCCAGCACGGCACGGATGGTGTTGCCTGCGATCAGACCGGTACCGGGGGAGGCTGGTTTCAGGAGCACCTTGCCGCCGCCGAATTCGGAGTAAACTTCGTGCGGAATCGTGCCGTTGACGATGGACACGGGACGAAGCTGACGCTTGGCGGACTCCGTAGCCTTGCGGATGGCGTCGGCCACTTCGTTAGCCTTGCCGAAGCCGAATCCTACGCGGCCTTCCATATCGCCGCTCACGACGAGGGCGGAGAAGGAGAAGCGACGGCCGCCCTTGACGACTTTGGCGCAACGGTTGATGAACACAACCTTTTCAGCCAACTGGGGACCTTCTTCAACAGGAGCTTCAGTCTGGGGACCACGGCGTCCGTCACGGCGCGGACCGCGGCCATTCTGACCGTCACGACGGGGACCGCGGGGGCCGCGGAAGTCACGACCGGCAGGTGCGGTTTGCTGCGCTTGGGCGGGAGCGGGAGCTTCCGTAGCAGGAGCAGTGTTTTCCGTTTCGTTATTCATTTAGGGAATCTTTCAATTAGAATTTCAAACCAGTTTCACGGGCGGCGTCGGCCAGGGCCTTCACTTTGCCGCAGAACTTGAACCCACCGCGGTCGAAGACGACTTCGGTGACGTTGGCGGCCTTCGCACGTTCGCCGATCAGGTTGCCCACCTTGACGGCGGAAGCGCAGTTGGCGAGTTTGGAAGGATCGGCGATGGAGGCATCGGCCGTGGACGCGGAGCAGATTGTCTTGCCTGCCGTGTCGTCGATGATCTGGGCATAGACGTGACGGTTGGAGAAGTAGACAGCCAGCCGGGGGCGGGAAGCCGTACCGGAGAGCTTTCTGCGGATGCGGCGGTGCACCTTGGCGCGGACGGCTTTGCGATTGATAGTACTCATCGTGTATAAATATGTTGCAATAGTTATTACCTGAATTACTTACCGACGCTCTTGCCTTCCTTGCGGCGGATAACTTCACCGGCGAAGCGCACACCCTTGCCCTTGTAGGGTTCCGGGGGATAGTACGCACGGACTTCAGCGGCAAACTGGCCCACGACCTGCTTGTCGATGCCTTCGACCGTCACTTTCGTATTTTCGGTCACGGTCACCTTGAGGCCTTCGGGAATCACCTGGTTGATCGGATGGGACTTGCCCAGGTTCAGGTCCAGGATGTTGCCCTTGACGGCGGCGCGGAAACCGACGCCGACGATTTCAAGGTTCTTGACGAAACCTTCGGAAACGCCAATGACCATGTTGTTCAGAAGAGAACGGTTCGTGCCGTGCAGAGCGCGGAGCTGACGGCTTTCGCCAGCGCGGTCAACGGACAGCTGATTGCCTTCAACGGTAGCGGTGATGCCTTCCGGGAGCGTCCAGGAAAGCTTGCCTTTGGGGCCTTCCACCTGTACGGAGGAGCCGTTAACCTTTACCGTTACCTTGTCCGGCAATGTGATGGATTTTTTACCAACTCGGGACATATGATTTAGGAAATGTTAAGGTTACCAGACAAGGGCGAGAAGTTCGCCGCCGATGCTCTGCTTGCGCGCCTGCGCACCAGTCATCACACCACGGGAGGTGGAGACGATGGCAATGCCAAGCCCACTGAGGACGCGGGGAATGTCCTGGGAAGAAACGTACTGGCGGCGCCCCGGCTTGGAGCTGCGCTTCACGTCGGTGACAACCGGCTTGCCCTGGGGGGTAAACTTGGTCTTTACCTTGATTTGCTTCTTCACACCTTCACCGATCACTTCGTAGCTCCAGATGTAGCCTTCTTCCTGAAGAATACGGGCGATTTCCACCTTGATGCCGGAGCAGGGTGCGGTAAATTCCTCATTGCCGGCCAGGCTGGCATTCTTCAAACGGGTGAGGAAGTCGGAAATAGGGTCACTTAATACGGCCATAATAAGAAATAGTTAAGCGTTAGCGGTTTGAGTTTCTTCAGCCTTCTTCGCTTCGCGCATGGGCACGCCCAAGGCACGGAGCAGGTCGCGACCTTCATCGTCCGTGGGAGCGGACGTCACGAAAATGATATCGAAACCAATCTGGCGCTTGATCTGGTCAAGCTCGATTTCAGGGAAGATGGACTGGTCGGAAATACCAATAGCATAGTTCCCGTTGCCGTCAAAGGACTTGTAGGGAAGGCCGCGGAAGTCGCGGATATTGGGGGCGGTGATATTGATGAAGCGGTCCAGGAATTCCCACATGCGGGCACCGCGCAGCGTTACGCGGGCTCCCAGAGGTTCGCCTTCGCGCACCTTGAAGTTGGCCACGCTCTTGCGGGCATAAGTGATGGACGGCTTCTGTCCGGTAATTTTTGCGATTTCGTTGACAGCATCTTCCACGGCCTGCTTGCGGTCCGGGTGCTTGCCCATGCAGGAGGTGACAACAATCTTCTCCAGACGGGGAATCTGATGCACGTTCTTGTATGCATGCTTCGCTTGAAGGCCGGGAACGACCTTTTCACGGTAGTATGTTTGCAGTGTTGGTGTACTCATTGTTTTAGCGGGTCAGCTCTTGATAATGATTTTATGGCTTAAGCGCAGGGTCAGGCAAAAAGCCTAGCCTACTTTCTTCACGTTGGAGATGTGAATCGGGCCGTTGATCTCCTGAATGCCGCCTTCCGGATTCTGTTCGGTCGGGCGCACGGCTTTTTTCAGTGTGCGGGCGCCTTCTACGATGACAGTACCTTTAGCAGCATTTACGGCGAGAACGGTGCCGCGCTTGCCCTTGTGGTTACGTCCGGCGATGATTTCTACTTCATCACCTTTTTTCACGTGGGTCTTCATATATGACTATTTCTTACGCGTTTATGCGATTAAGATCTACCACCCCCTTGGTGGCAGGGCAGGAAGAGTATTATAGGATGTGCCTTTTCGTCAAGCCCGCATCCTAAAAAAATCGTTTTTAGTTCTTGAACACGAAAAACGCACGCAGAAGAAGGGAGGTTCCCACTGTCTATTTAAATTCTCTTTTTCCGGCTCCGGTTTTCACGGAAAGGATATCTTCCGGCAACGGACGAACATCGCCGGGGCATCTTTGGCCGCTTTTGTTGCATCAGTCCTCATCGGAAGGAATTTCCGCACCCTGCCAGCGCAACTTGGCGCGCAGGAGGGCGCCGAAGTTCTGTTCCCGGAGATGCACCAGGACCAGGCTTTCCGGGGCCTTGCGGATAAGCAGGCTTTCTCCCACTTCCATGGGATAGGCGGAACGTCCGTCCAGGGAATACACCATGGAGTCAAAGCGTCCGCGGCGTTCCCTCGGCCTCAGGCGGATGGTCATGGTATCCGGCAGAACCACGGACCGGTTGGTGAGACTGTGCGGGCAAATGGGCGTAACGCACACCACGCGGGACATGGGCCATACCAGCGGACCGCCGGCGGAAAGGGAATACGCGGTGGAACCGGTAGGGGTGGAAACCAGCACGCCGTCCGCATGATAGCGGTTCAACAATTCCCCGTCTATTTCCGCATCCAGGTCCACCATTTTTCCCGTCTGCGCGCGGATTAGAGAAACCTCATTCAGGGCCAGCTTGCGTATGGATTCCGGAACGCCGTCCACCCTGATTCTTGTCACTTCCAGCATGGCGCGCTCATCTGTCTGGTAGGAACCCTCCTGAAGGGCATACGCCAGCAACGGAAGCTCCTGCACGGAACAGGTAGTCATGAAGCCCAGCCTGCCCAGATTCACGCCGGCCAGGGGCACATGGTGCATGGCCGCCAGAGAAGATACGGTGAGCATGGTCCCATCCCCTCCAAATGTCACCAGCATGCCGCACCGGGGGATCATCTGTTCCAGGTCTTCCGGCGTCTCAATAACGCAGGAGTCCAGTCCGTGACGGGAAAGTTCACGGCGCATGATGCGCAACGCTTCCACCAGGCCTGGTTTCTCCGCCAGAGCAACCAGGCCAATTACCTTGGGAGGGTTCATGCGTGCAATGTACTCCATTTCCATCCCCTGCTCAACTGGTAAACCATGGCCGGGGAAAGATTTCCGTCCGACCCGGAAAACCACTAAATTCCAATTCCTCGTTCTTTTTTTGTTATATAGGATTATAAATATGTGTTAAGGATAAAAAACGTGAAATGGCCCATCCTCCTTCTGTTGCCCTGCCTGCTGCCCGCCTGTTCTACAACAGGAAAAAGCCCGCATGTCCGGAATACGGCTTCGTCCGTGCAGGCAACGGAGGCGCATGTAAAAAATGCCCCCTACAAAGCCGGCGGAAAGAGATATGTTCCCATGAGCGTGCAGGAAGCCCTGGACTACAAGGAAACGGGGTATGCCTCCTGGTACGGCGGAACAAAACGGCGCCTCAGGACGTCCTCCGGAGAGCATATCAATCCCCGAACTTCACTGACGGCGGCCCACAAGACACTCCCGATGCCATGCAAAGTAAAGGTTACGTGCCTGAAAACCGGAAAATCCGTCATTGTGAGGGTCAACAACCGCGGACCATTTCACAGCAACCGTCTGATCGACCTGACCCCGGCAGCCGCGCACCGCATCAATTTGAAAGGCCGCGGCATTGGAAAAGTTCGTCTGGAAGTAGTCTCCGTGGGCGACGGCAAATATGAAATCTTCGCTCGTTAGCCATACATTTCATTACCTTTCTTTGTATTTCCGTTCATCCATGATCTCTTCCCGCATTCTCCTTGCCGGACTGTTCTGCCTGTGTCCGCTTTCCCTGGCACAGAAAATTGAACCGGACCCCAAACATACGCTGATCATCATCTCCACCAGCGACATTCACGGCAATCTGGATAAATTCCCGAAACTGGCCACCCTGGTGAAAAAATACCGTTCCAAATTCCCTCATGTGCTGCTGATGGATTCAGGAGACTATTTCATGGGCAATCCCTTCGTGGACGACTGGGAAAAACCCGGCCTGCCCATCACCATCCTGATGAACAAGCTGGGATATGACGCGGCGACCATCGGCAACCACGACATGGACTATGGACAAACGGCCCTCCGCGACCACATCAAGGGAATGCCGGGAACAAAATTCGTCGTCACCAATCTTTCTCCTTCTCCGGTTCTGGAAAACTGTTTCCTTCCCTATGCCACCATTCCCATCAAGGGGACTCCCATTTCCGTAGGCGTTATCGGACTGGTGGACATGCAGACTACGGATATCCTGAAAATGGACGGCATTACATGGAAACTGCCGACTGAAATGGACTACAAAGGCATCATGGACAGATTCCGCCTCCATCACAATACAATCAATATTATCCTTAGCCATATGGGGTATGATCACGATCTGAGAATGATGAAATATTCTCCGAACATCGACGTCATTCTGGGCGGCCATACCCATGTCATGCTGCCCAAGGGCCATCTCAGGACCGGCTCCCTGCTCAGCCACACGGGGCACAGGCTGAGCCACGCAGGAGTCACCAAGATCATCTTCTCCACGGATGAAAAGCCGGCCGTCCTCTCCAAATCCACGGAAGCCGTATCTCTGGAGACCCTTCCTGACGATCCGGAAGTTGAAGCGATTGTCAGGCAGTTCACCTCCAACCCCTTTTTCAACCAGCAAATTGCTATTGCCAAGGAAGAAATTACGCACGTTACCATAGGCCGCTATTTCTGCAAGGCCATCCAGAAAGCGGCAAACGCAGACATCGCCATTTACAACCGCGGCGGAGTCCGGGCCAAAACTCATCTTTCCAAAGGTCCCGTAACTATCAAGGACGTCTATGAAATGGAGCCGTTCCGGGAAACGGTCGTCACCTGCAAAATGACCAAGGCGGACATCGAACAACTGATCCTGACCAAATTCATGGCTCCCATGGAAAAGGAAGGCGGCATGCTGGAAGTTTACAGTTCCGGCTTCTCCTACCAAATCATGGACGGCATTAACCCAAGCATCACCAGCACATTGAGGGACGGAGTGGTATACACCGTCGCCATGGGCGACTACCTGTGCAATAATTTCAACTTTCCCCAGCAGGGAGAAGGTACCGCTGCCGGGAAATCCGTACGCCAGGCATTAATCTCCTACCTCACGCAGCTCAAGGAGCTGGTCAATCCCCCGCCTACCCAGCTTCCCATCATCAGAAAGACGACATTCTCCCTGTAAACACGGAAAACATGAGGAAGAAATGGAACATTTCTCCGCTTTCTGACAAGCTGCGGCATAAAATCCACTGAGCCGGAATCATTTTCCCAACGCAATTTTCGCAACTGCGGCACTCCGGTGTCAGAGTTTTTCTCAGACCGTGTTTCCGTCCCTTTCGTTTTCTGCGGCGTCCTTGCAGAAACACAGGGAGCGATTGAACGCACCGCAGGCCCATGTTATAATCATGGAGCTATGCAGCCGGAACCCCATCATGCAGTACCGGAGCGAAACAGAAACATGGACGACCTCCACATCCTGCCATCCGGAGCGCCTGCAATGGCCAGCCCGCCTTTTGACCGGCTGTTTGAAGCAGGCTCCGGACAGGGATTGTACGCTCTTGCCACTTCCAGCTGGGAAACGCCGCTGGGTACGGCGGCCTTTTTCATGAAAACCATGGCAAGGCAGGCCCTCACCCGCATGGCCCATGCCGCCGCCGAACGGCCTGACGAGGTTGACAGCGTGCTGGACCACCTTCTTCCCAATGCTGCGGAAAGAGTATCCCTGGCGGATCAGTTCCCCCCCGTGCCGGGCGGCGAATACATCACGCCCACTGTCATCTCCGGATGGTTTGAAGACTTCCGCCGCCTGGTAAAAAAGGAAACCGGCATACGCGGCATCACGCCTGCCGCATGGCTGAAGGCCCTGGGAGCGCCCTGGGACCAGATTGGCAAAGTGTTTTTTCATCTGGCGGAAAACCGGGATGATTCCACGGGGCTGCGCCCCTTCGCCTTTATGGCCACTTTTGCGCACCAAAGCGCGGCGGACAACCAGATACGGCATCTGCCCCTTTCCTCCGCCCTGAAACTTCATGAAGGCAATCATGCGGCCCTGCTCGCCGTCCTCCAGCCTTTGCAGGAAGCCGCCCGTGGAAGCCGGCTGCTCCAAAACCTGCTGGAAAGCGGGAAAATATACTCCCCCCTGGCCTGGAGCGCTTCGGAAGCCAGGGACTTCCTGCAGGACAGCTCCCTTTATGAGCGGGCGGGGATCATGGTCCGCATGGTGAACCTGTGGAAAAAGGCGCCTCCCAGGCTTCAGGTGAAAGTCACGGCTGATACGGCGGACGGAGAAAAAGCCATCCATTCCTCCGGCCTTTCCATCTCCACCCTGTTGAAATTTTCCGTTTCCGCCACGCTGGGTGGCAGGGACCTCACACCGGAAGAACTGGAAGAACTGCTCAATAACGGAGACGGCCTTATCCGTTTCAAGGGAGAGTGGGTTCGCGTGGACGCCCAAAAGGTGAAAGACCTCATGGAACGCTGGAACAGGGCGGCACACATGATGAGTTCTCTGGGCATTCCCCTGGTGCAGGGGCTGCGGCTGCTGGTGAACGGACCTGCGGACCGCCTGGCGGAACTCCCGGAGCCGGACGAAGACTGCCTGATGGAACCGGGCGGCAATCTCCGCAACATCCTGGACGTGCTGGCGGGAAATTCCCCCGTACTCGTGCCGGAACTACCGCCTCATTTGGACAGGATTCTGCGGCCTTACCAGAAGGAAGGCTTCTCTTTCCTGTACAGAACCACGGAAAGAGGATTCGGAGCCTGCCTGGCGGACGACATGGGACTGGGAAAAACCCTTCAGGCCATTGCATGGCTGGATACGCTGAGGCGCCAGGAAAAACTGGAGGCCGTGCCGGCGCTCATCGTTGCCCCTACCTCCCTGCTGGGCAACTGGAAAGAGGAAGCGGAACGCTTCGCTCCGGAACTCGTCCTGCGTATCATGCACCCTTCCGTTCCGGATTCCTGGCAGCCTTTCCCAAACCCGCTGGACACCCCATGCCACGCCGTCATCACTACCTACGGCATGGCCGTGCGTATTCCAGCCCTGGCAGACCTGCATTTTCCCGCCATTGTTCTGGATGAGGCGCAAGCCGTCAAAAATGCTTCTTCCGCGCGTTCCCGCGCCATTCGCGCCCTGCACGGAGACAGGCGGATTGCCCTGTCCGGAACTCCCGTGGAAAACACCCTGAATGAAATTTGGAGCCTGATGGAATTCCTGAATCCAGGACTGCTTGGAAACAGAAAGAGTTTTGAGAAATTCACCCGCTCCCTGGAACAAGGATATGCCCCCCTCCGCCGCCTGATTCGCCCCTTTATTCTGCGCAGAATGAAAACGGATCCGGCGCTGGTTCCGGATCTGCCGGACAAAACGGAAATCCCCGCCTACTGCCAATTGACCCCGGAACAGGCCGCTCTGTACCATCACCAGATAGACACCCTGCACGCGATGCTGGACGAGCCGGACCCGGCCAAACGTCTCATGCTCGTCCTCCCCGTGCTGGCACGGCTCAAGCAAATCTGCAACCATCCCGCCCAATTCCAGGGTACGGACGATTATCTTCCGGAACGCTCCGGAAAATTCCTCCGTCTTCAGGATCTGTGCTCCTCCATCGCGGCGCGACAGGAAAAAGTCATTCTGTTCACCCAGTTCCGCTCCGTCATCCCCCATCTGCACGACCTGCTTTCCGGGATTTTCGGCCGTCCGGGCCTCACATTGCATGGGGGTACGCCCATTCCGGAACGGCAGAACATCGTCTCCTCCTTCCAAAAAGAATCAGGTCCCCCCTTCTGTATCCTGTCCTTGAAAGCAGCGGGAACCGGGCTGACGCTGACGCAGGCCTCCCACGTCATCCATGTGGACCGCTGGTGGAATCCCGCCGTGGAAAGCCAGGCGACCGACCGCGCCTACCGCATCGGACAGCACCGCAACGTTCTGGTGCACCACCTGATTTGCCGCGGTACCATTGAAGACCGCATTGACGCCATGCTGACGGAAAAACGCCGCATGGCGGATGATCTGTTCTCCGGAGGGCCGGAACAATGGCTGATGAACATGAGCCCGGAAGAATTGAAGAAACTGCTTTGCCAATCCTGAACAACGGATTAACTGCCCTCTGGCGGGCAAGCCGGATGTTCCTTGTTCCGCCCGCACAAGCAAGCCTCATGGCCTGTATAATTGCGTCCATGAGACTCTTGCCCTTGTGGAGGTGACGCCCTGGAAAAACACCCGGTTCAGGAAATAACCGCCAGAGGAGCCGTGGTCTTCCAGCCGCCGCGGGTGAAATCCGGAAACTCCACGGGAACGCCGCCCTGCGCGATGGAGTGCGCCGTCAAGGGCAGCAGGGAGGACCAGTAGGCTCCTTCATAAACGTTCTGATCCATCGGCTCTCCGCGGCGCAGACATTCCACCATGCGGTACAGCATCACGAAGTCCATGCCCCCGTGGCCGCCCATCTTCATGGCCAGATCTCCTATGCGCTTCCAGAGAGGATGGTCATATTTCTCATAAACAGCTTTCAGCCCGTCCTTCCCCTGAATCCATTCGTGATAATTGCCGTTGCCCAGCTTCTCCCCGGCTACGCGGGTGGGAAAACCCGCCAGGGTGCCGCCAGTTCCCTGAATCAGATTGGAACGCGAATAGGGGCGGGGAGACGTTTCGTCCAGTTGAACGACGATGGTCCGTCCCAGATTCGTTTTCACAATCGCCGTATTCATGTCTCCGCACACAAAGGGCGTGCGGTTCCAGCGGTGGTCGGGAGGAAGATGCTTTTTGGCGTAGGCCGTACGCCCCAGAGCCGGGGAGGCAAACGCCGCCAGACGGCTGAAATTGTCGTCCTTGCGCGCCAGGCTCATGTATTGGGCCACCGGTCCCAGGCCATGCGTGGGATACAGGTTGCCGTTGATTCTGGTATGGTACTCGGGCCGCCAGGCTCCCTCCCCGCGGGTATCTCCCAACTGCGTCACCAGGCAATGGATATAGGAGGCTTCACCGTGGAGCAGATCCCCAATCATTCCCTGCCGGACCATGTTGAGGAACATGAGCTCGTCGCGCCCGTAATTGACGTTTTCCATCATCATGCAGTGTTTTTGCGTTGCCTCACTGGTATCCACGATCTTCCAGAGCTCTTCCAGGGAAACGGCCATGGGCACTTCCACAAAGGCGTGCGCTCCGTTCCGCATGCTATCGCATGCGATGCGGGCATGAGAACTCCAATCCGTGCTGATGATGACCGCATCCGGCTTCAGCTCGCGGAGCATGGTGAGATACTCCATTTCACCGCCGGAATATCCCGCAGGCTTTTTCCCCGTTTTTTTCCGTACCCTGTCCACTCCGCGTTCCGTCAGATCCCGCTTCAAGTCGCACACGCCGGTAATCTCCACGCCGTCCATCACGCACATCTGAGCCAGGTGGGAGAAACCGCGGCCGCCCACGCCGATGAAAGCTATCCTGACCCGGTCCAGAGCGGGAGCCCGGAACCCGCCCATGTACACGGAACCGGAGGGGCGGGAAGACGCCGGAGCACCAGTGCTCCAAAGACACTCTTCCGAGGGAATATCCAGGGCCTGTACCGTGAAACCGTTCCCGACCGCAGCCGCTCCGGCGGCCAGCCCCAGGGATTTGAGAAATTCTCTGCGAGATGAAAAAATAGACATAATCTGCAAGTATAATTCAATGGAAGATACGCCCTTTCCATACCGGATTTATCACCTCTCCTGAAGAGGATGAAAAAAGAAGCGGATGGCTCATTTTATGATTTGCAAAGGCCCGGTAAGCTTCCACTATGATAGAACCTACTGCCTACTGTCCCACTTCAAGTTATGCGCTACTTCCTTCTCATCCTGCTGCTCGCCGGAGGTTATTACGGCTGGAATTATTATCAAACCGATCTCGTGCCCCGGCATGAGGAAATCAAGGCCTTGGAAATGGAACCCTATCCGGAACTGGATGCGGCCCAAATGCGCTTTGACGAACTGGCGGAACTCCACGAACAGCAGGCGGCGCGCCTCCAGGCGGCCATCCAGCGCAAGGAGGAAGCCGTCCGGAAATACTGGGACGGCCAAATGGAAAAGGCGGACAAGGCTGCGGCGGTTTCAAAAACACCACGCGCCTCTTCCGGGACGCCCCATTCCCGTACTGCGGAAGACCGGATTGCCCGGCTGCTGCAACAATACGACAAACGTGCTGCGGACGTAGAAGAACTCCAGAGCAAGCTGAATACCACCAGGCAACAGCTTTCCGCCGCCCAGGCACGGCTTCAGGAACAAATCCGCCAGGTGGAAACTCGGCTGGACATCGACCGCATTCAGCGTGCGGAAGCCTCCAACACGAAGAGCAAGGAATTCAAGGTGACGGAAAACAGGCAGGAATTGCTCAAGCTCCAGACCAGCCTTCCCCAGGAACTGGAACGCATTACCCGGAAAGGGGAGGCCATGATCCGGCAGCAGACGGAAGCCTGGGAAAAGGCGAAAAGGGAGCTTTCCCTGTTCCAGAACAAGGTGGACAGGCAGATTGCCAGCATCAGGGACACGATGAATTCCCCCCTGGCGGAGGAATATGACGATACGGCCATTCTAGCGGAGGATCCCGAATTCCAGGCCATGATCGCCCCGTTCGACCAGGCGGTAAGCCATGAAGAAAGCCTGACCATGCGGACGGAGGCGAATGTGGAGGAACAGGCCAAGGTAGTACACAGCCTGCAGAGGATCAGGGACGGGAGCATTGAGGAATACCGCAGCCGCCTGAAACAGGAGGAACAAATTTTCTTCACGGCGGCCACTGTTATCGGCGCGGTCCTTCTGGTCTCCCTTCTGCTCTCCTTCACCAGGAGGAAATGAACTCTTTGATGGTTGACACTGCACGGCAAACCTAGTTTACTGTTCAGGCCGCCGGGAACCCGTGGAGGCACGACTGGCAAACCCCGCCAGGACCGAGAGGTAGCAACGGTAGCTTGTTCGTGTTTGCCGCGTCCGTTCCCGGCGGTATTTTGTTGAACGGCTCACGCCGGGATTGAACCGGGGGACTCTCATGGTAGAATGCCGCCCATGAACGTATCCGCCGCTCTTGACTGGCTGTTTTCCACCCAATTCTTCGGAATCAAGCTGGGACTTGAAAACACCCGGAAACTGCTGCAGGTGGCAGGTGCAGACCACCCGGACGCCATCGTCGTCCACGTGGCCGGCACCAACGGCAAGGGTTCCACCTGCGCCATGATTGAAGCGCTGGCGCGTGCAAAAGGCTATAAAACCGGCCTGTTCACTTCTCCCCATCTGGTGGAGTTTGCCGAACGCATCCGCGTGAACGGGGAAATGATTCCCCGGGACGCCCTGACGGCAGAAATCCTCTTTCTGAAAAACCTTGTGGAAGGATGGGAACAGTCCCCCACCTTCTTTGAACTGGCCCTGGCCGTCGCCCTGCGCCACTTCATCAGGAACAGTGCAGATTTCATCATTCTGGAAACGGGGCTGGGCGGCAGGCTGGACGCCACGAATGCCCTGCGCAAGGACATCGCGGTGCTGGCTCCCATCGGGCTGGACCACCAGCAGTATCTGGGAAACACTCTTGCGGAAATTGCCGGAGAAAAGGCGGCGATCATTGCTTCCGGCAAGCCCGTCGTCACCGCCGTTCAGGAACCGGAAGCCATAGCCGTCATCGAACGGACGGCACGGGAACGGCTCTCCCCGCTTACCGTTGCGCGAGCGGACAGCGACACTCCCCGGCCCTCTCTTCCCGGAACGCATCAGCTTGAAAATGCTGCACTTGCGCTTGAAACAATGAAACAGCTCAATGCCCTCCCGGAAAGAACCCTGGCAGATAAAGCCCTGAAATCCGTGCAGTGGCCCGGCAGGTTCGAGCGCATCGGCACGCCGCCCCTGGTACTGGACGGAGCGCACAATGAACACGCCGCCCGCGTTCTGGCCGCCACATGGAACGAAGAATTTCCCGGACAAAAGGCGGCTCTGGTCTTTGCCGCAGCCGCGGACAAGCACATTCGGGACATGATTCCCGTTTTCCGGGAAATTGCGGGAGAATGGCACCTGGTGCCCTGTTCATCCCCACGCATCATGCCTGCGGAAGACATGGGCGCCCTGCTGAAAAACCTCGTATCCGAACCTGTTTTTATTCATTCTTCCCTCTCCGAAGGGCTCCGCAAGGCGGCGGACTCCTCCCTGCCCGCCCTGGCCGCCGGTTCCCTCTTCCTGCTCGGAGACCTGAAAGCCCTGCTCCGCCGCACGGAAAAGCGCAGTACCTCCCAGTAAACAGAACTTCCCCATGGCCGTGATTCCCGAAGACGACACCACCCTTTCCTCCCTGCGCCCCGGCGACGTGCGCCCCGAACTGCTGGCCCCCGCCGGAGACATGGACTGCGCCCGTGCCGCCGTCGCCAACGGCGCCGATGCCATTTACTTCGGCCTGGACCGCTTCAACGCCCGCCTGCGCGCCAACAACTTCACGCTGGCTTCCCTGCCGGAGCTGATGCGTTTTCTCCATGTACACGGCGTGAAGGGATACGTGACGATGAATACGCTCATCTTCACCTCCGAACTGGCGGACGCCCTCGCCTACCTGGGCCATTTGAACGCCGCCGGGGTGGACGGCGTGATCGTGCAGGACATCGGGCTTGCGCGCTGCCTGACGGAATGGAGAAGGCAGGACCCCGCCATGAAGCTGGAATTGCACGCCTCCACCCAAATGACGCTTACCTCCACGGAAGGCCTGGAATTCGCCTCCGGTTTCCTAGACCTGAAACAGGCCGTGCTGGCGCGGGAACTGAGCCTGAAGGAAATAGAACAATGCGTGCGGCACACCGATATTCCTCTGGAGGTGTTTGTGCACGGAGCGCTCTGCGTGGCTTATTCCGGCCAGTGCCTCACGTCGGAAAGTCTGGGCCAGCGCAGCGCCAACCGGGGGGAATGCGCGCAGGCCTGCCGGCTGCCCTACACTCTGGTCGTGGACGGCAAACCCGTTCCTCTTGGTGAAAGGCGCTACCTACTCAGCCCGAATGATTTGTGCGCCCTGGACCGCATTCCGGAGCTGGTCCGCATGGGGGTGAGAAGCTACAAGATCGAGGGACGGCTGAAAAGCCCGGAATACGTGGCGGCGGCAACGGCCGCCTACAGGAAGGCCCTGGACGCCGCCTGCGCGGGAATACCCGTGAAGGAAATGGTGACCGCACATGACCGCTATGCACTGCAAATGGTATTTTCACGCGGTTTCTCCACCGGCTGGCTGGACGGCACGGACCACCCGCGGCTGACTCACGGCCGCCACGGCAAGAAGCGCGGCGCCTATGCAGGCGTCATTGTGGACAGCGGCCGGGGCTGGCTGGACCTCAGCCCGGAAGGGGACGTTCCACTCGCGCCCGGCGACGGCTTCGTCATTGACGCCGGGGAGGACCGCAATGAAGAACAGGGCGGCCGCATCTGGAAGGTGCAGAGAAACCGCCTTTTCTTCCACGGAAAGGCCTCCTCCATTGACTGGAGCAGGGTCAAACCGGGGCAAAAGCTCTGGAAAACGGATGATCCCGTCTTGAATGCGAAGCTGAAGAAAATGCGGGACCACCTGCCGGAGGCTGCCGTTCCCCTCCATCTGGCATGCGTCGGGTCCGCCGGGGAACCCCTGACGGTTTCCTGCCCGGAATACGGATGTTCCGTACAGTCCGTCCAGCCGCTGCAAACAGCGGAAAAGCGTCCTTTGACCTCTGAAGTGCTGGAACAGCAGCTCGGCAGGCTGGGAGGCACAGGGTTCCGCCTGGCCTCCTGCGAATGCCGCCTGCCGGAAGGGCTGATGCTTCCGCTCAGTATCCTCAATCAAACGCGGCGGGCCCTGGTGGAACAAATTCAAGCGGCCCGGCAGAAGAAGGAAGCCGCCTCCCGACGCCTTCCGGCGCCTTTCCTCCTTCCTGAGCTCCCTCCGCCAGCCGCCGTTCCGGCCCTGCCGCCGCATTTATCCGTGCTGTGCCGCAGGCCTGAGCAGATACCCGCCGCGCTGGACGCCGGGGCGGACGCCGTCTATCTGGACTTTGAAGACCTCCGGGACTATGCGGCGGGAGTGCAGGCCGTCCGGCGGCACGGGAAAAGCGTTCCCGTCTTCCTGGCGACTCCCCGCATCCAAAAGACCTCGGAAGCCGGGTACTTCAAGCTCATGGAACGTGCGGAGGCTGACGGCGTGCTGATCCGCAACCTGGGCGCGGCCCAGTACTTCCGCCATTCCGCCCTGCGCCGCATCGGAGACTTTTCCCTGAACGTGGCCAATCCTTGCAGCGCGGCCATCCTGAAGGAACAGGGTAATCTGGAATTCCTCACCATTTCCTATGACCTGAACGCCGGGCAGGTGGCGGATCTGCTCCGCGCCGCGCCGCCGGAATGGTTTGAACTGACGCTGCACCAGCACATGCCCATGTTCCATATGGAGCACTGCGTGTTCTGCACCTTCCTTTCGGACGGCGCCAATTATAAAAACTGCGGCCGTCCCTGCGAACGGTATCATGTGCAGCTGCGGGACCGCGTGGGCCAGCATCATCCCCTGCTGGCGGACGCCGGGTGCCGGAACACCCTGTTCAACGGACGCGCCCAAACGGGAGCCGGCTTTTTCCGGGACTTCCGCCGCCTGGGCCTTTCCCGCTTCCGCCTGGAACTGCTGGATGACTCTCCGGACAAGGTGCGCCTTCTGGTGTCCCGCTACCGGGAGCTGCTGGACGGCTCCCGCACCGCGGCACGGCTCATCCGGGAGCTGGACGTCGCGGAACAGCTCGGCACCACGGAGGGCACGCTCCGGCCCGGATAACGCCGCACTGAAAAATAGTTGATCCACCTTTAGATTCCCGGGATTTTATCATACATCTTTAATATCCTGTCATTTTTTAAAAGGACGCCCATCTTCTTTCCCAGGCCGGCCATCTCCTTCTTAACCGATTCGTTGGTGACATTTTTTAAATGATCCTGCACAAATTCGTGTGCCTGCATCATGTATTTCTCATCATCCCACATGATGAGAAACCGGCGGTAGCTTTTGATCACTTTGACAAAAGTTTTTTCCTTGTCAGCCAAAGCCAGCAAAGCTTGCTGGAAAGCCCTGCCGGTTTTGCTTTTTGTTTTAGAATTCCATTTGACATTTTTTGATTTTTCCAGCCACAAACTCAAAAAATCTCCTGTAGTTCCTTCTTTGTAAACAGCATGGGGCTTGATCTCAGGGCAATCAGCAGTCAGTTTTTTCCAAAATTGCCGGATGAAAAGTTCCTCTGCTCCGGGCGTACCGTCCGGGCTGACCCCGCAGGCGTACACTTCATAGGGATTCACCTTTTCAGGGTTAATCTTCAAAACATGATTCGCCACGTAATGAATCAGGTTATGTTCCCGGGGCATCGCCTTGCTGAACTGGATGAGGTACTCCAGCTTCTTTTTATCGCTCACGCCTCCCGCCTTGATGCCCAAATAACGCGCCCATGCCGGGTAATTGCAGGGATTAGTCCGGCAAGCCTCTTGAAGCAGCAGCTCCACATGCTGCGGATTCCGGGAATAAAAAGATAAATCATACATCAAGGAAGATTCCCGGGCCTGCGGACTCTGCCAAAAGGCGCAGAGAGCGGTGATGATCTGCACGGGGCCTTTCCACGGCAGTTTATTTCCTCCGTTGGCCCAGTTCCATCCTCCAATATTGTTGCCGATGAGCCATTGCCCCTTGGGATGCTTCCAAATGAAGGCGCAATGGCCCGGCTGGCCGATGGGGTACGCCGGAACGCCTTTGGCCCTTAAAAAACCTGCGGCTCCCTTGGAGACGGCCCCGCACACGCCGCCGTATTCCGTGTAAAGCTTAAGGGTAATGGGTTTATTATCATAAAATGCTGCCCCGGCATGCACGCTGATTCCCTTGTGATTCTTTTTACGGTAGGGAATAAATCCGGTAAATTTACTCCCTGCCTGCTCCGGTTTGATGTTCTTTCCTTCAATAAACTGCTGGGCCCATGCCAGGTCTTCCAGGCTCTCCTTTCCTCTCAGAACCACGGCCCATTCCCATGGTTCAAGATCATCGGCCTGCGGATAACACCTGCCGTGATGATGGGAATCCTGGTAAAACCCATATCTGGCCATGCATTCCTCTATCGTGAAAACATCAGCGATGAGACAGGCCCCAGGGCGATGTTAAGGTCAACGCCGTATAACTTCTTGTCTGCATTGTTCCACAGGCGGTAGAGAATTGCCAGGCTGTTCTGGTGGGCGTACCCTGCATGGGCCAGTTTTCGGAAAACTTCCGGATGAGAGACAAGCCATCTGGTGAATGCCCGGTCCCGGAGTTCCCTTGTTTGAAACGCCTTTCCTTGACTGGCATGGCGGAAAAATTGTCCGATATGGCACAGCTGCTCCAGTTCCGGATCATGTACCAGCTCCCGGATTTTTTCTGGAGAAAGGGCGCCGGAATCAAGCTGTTTCCGGAGTTGGCTCCGCACTTCATCAATGATGACTGAAGAATAATCCGCCTTCAAAAGCCTCTCTATCATCATAGAATCACCACCCCGGGAAATGCCGAGCGTCAGGCACAAAACGCATAATGTCCTCAAAAAAGCACTCACGGTCATGGAATGATTCAATTCTCCTTCCTGATGCTCCTGTACTCCCGGAGCATCCCCGGAGAGTACAGGAACCGGGTATCCTTGTCCATCCCTCCCGTCCGTTCCAGAAACTCCACCAGCTCCCGGTCCGTTTTGTAGCCGCAGTCCCTCAATTTTTCCAGAACGCGCGTTCTGTTCCCGGGGTGAAGTTTCAGAACGATATTCAAAAGCAGTCCCTCACTGTTTTTGATATACCAGCGGAAGGACTCGCGGAGACGCACCAGGCCGTCCACGTTCCATTCGTAAACGATCCGGTTACGGCGTCTTTCCTCCGGGGACTCCACGGCAAGCTTATGTTCTTCTTCATAGCGCCAGTAGGGCAAGGTGTCGACCGGACGCACGGGATGGAACTTTCCATGCGCCTTTTCCAGGCCCGCGATGTAGCGGTAGACGGCAGCTCCCTGGAGCATCATCCGCTTGACGTATTCGAACTCCGCTTCCAGGCAGAACCTCGCGAGTTCCTTGCCCTGCTTAAGCCTCTTGTTGTCCTGCACATATTTGTAAATTTTAGAAAAATTGATACCTGCCTTAAATTTGGCAGTCAGGTCAGCTCCATTGATCCAGTTGGAAAAATTGTCGAGCCGGTAGTCCTGGTAGGGTGCCTTGACGACCATGTTGTTGATGAACAGAGCGTTTTCCAGATCAGCGGCAGACATCCGTCCGTCCTCGTCAAGCAGGTCCCTGTCGATCACGGGCAGGGCCTCCTGGTAGAAGTCGCCCAGCTTTCCCTGGTCCAGCAGGCCTTTCAGATGCCGGGCCTCTTCGCCCAATTGGTCGGACCGGATGTCCATGAAGGAGGGAAGGTCGTTGTACGCGGCTTCATCCCCCCCGCTTCCGGAGGAAAAGAGGAGAAAAGCTGAAATACAGAGGAGCGGCATCCTCAAAAAAGCATTCGCGGTCATGGAATGATTCAATTCTCCTTCCTGATGCTCCTGTACTCCCGGAGCATCCCCGGAGAGTACAGGAATTTGGTATCCCTATCCATCCCTCCCGTCCGTTCCAGAAACTCCACCAGCTCCCGGTCCGTTTTGTAGCCGCAGTCCCTCAATTTTTCCAGAACGCGCGTTCTGTTCCCGGGGTGAAGTTTCAGAACGATATTCAAAAGCGCACTCTCCCTGTGTTTAATATACCAGCGGAAGGACTCGCGGAGACGCACCAGGCCGTCTACGTTCCACTCGTAAACGATCCGGTTACGGCGTCTTTCCTCAGGCGCCTCCACGACAAGCTTATGTTCTTCTTCATAGCGCCAGTAGGGCAAGGTGTCGACCGGACGCACGGGATGGAACTTTCCATGCGCCTTTTCCAGGCCCGCGATGTAGCGGTAGACGGCGGCTCCCCGGAGCATCATCCGCTTGACGTATTCGAACTCCGCTTCCAGGCAGAACCTCGCGAGCTCCTTCCCTTGCTTGAGCTTCTTGTTATCCCGTACATATCTTTTAATTTTGGAAAGATTTCCATATGCCTTAAATTTGGCAGTCAGGTCAGCCCCATTGATCCAGTTGGAAAAATTGTCGAGCCGGTAGTCCTGATAGGGCGCCTTGACGACCATGTTGTTGATGAACAGAGCGTTTTCCAGGTCGGAGGGAGACATCCGGCCGTCCTCGTCAAGCAGGTCCCTGTCGATCACGGGCAGGGCCTCCTGGTAGAAGTCGCCCAGCTTTCCCTGGTCCAGCAGGCCTTTCAGATGCCGGGCCTCTCCGCCCAATTGGTCGGACCGGATGTCCATGAAGGAGGGAAGGTCGTTGTACGCGGCTTCATCCCCCCGGCTTCCGGAGGAAAAGAGGAGAAAAGCTGAAATACAGAGGAGCGGCATCCTCAAAAAAGCATTCGCGGTCATGGATGATTCAATTCTCCTTCCTGATGCTCCTGTACTCCCGGAGCATCCCCGGAGAGTACAGGAACCGGGTATCCTTGTCCATCCCTCCCGTCCGCTCCAGGAACTCCACCAGCTCCCGGTCCGTTTTGTAGCCGCAGTCCCTCAATTTTTCCAGAACGCGCGTTCTGTTCCCGGGGTGAAGTTTCAGAACGATATTCAAAAGCAGTCCCTCACTGTTTTTGATATACCAGCGGAAGGACTCGCGGAGACGCACCAGGCCGTCCACGTTCCATTCGTAAACGATCCGGTTACGGCGTCTTTCCTCCGGGGACTCCACGGCAAGCTTATGTTCTTCTTCATAGCGCCAGTAGGGCAAGGTGTCGACCGGACGCACGGGATGGAACTTTCCATGCGCCTTTTCCAGGCCCGCGATGTAGCGGTAGACGGCGGCTCCCCGGAGCATCATCCGCTTGACGTATTCGAACTCCGCTTCCAGGCAGAACCTCGCGAGCTCCTTGCCCTGCTTGAGCCTCTTGTTGTCCCGCGCATATGTCTGAATTTTGGAAAGATTTGAACATGCTTTAAATTTGGCGTCGAGTTCAGCCCCATTGATCCAGTTGGAAAAATTGTCGAGCCGGTAGTCCTTATAAGGCGCCTTGACGACCATGTTGTTGATGAACAGGGCATTCTCCAGATCGGAGGGAGACATCCGGCCGTCCTCGTCAAGCAGGTCCCTGTCGATCACGGGCAGGGCCTGCTGGTAAAAGTCGCCCAGCTTTCCCTGGTCCAGCAGGCCTTTCAGATGCCGGGCCTCTCCGCCCAATTGGTCGTGCCGGATGTCCATGAAGGAGGGGAGGTCGTTGTACGCGGTTTCATCCCCCCGGCTTCCGGAGGAAAAAAGGAGGAAGAATGAAATACAGAGGGGCAAATAGTGTTTCATAAAGGAAGTTAGTTGCTTGTTGCGGTGACGATGCCCGGATCATTTTTATTCAATCCCTTGAACTTCTGGATCCGGTAATGAACCGTTCCCGTCACAGGATCACGCCTGATGGTGAAAATCTGATCCGTGTTAAAATCCCAGAGATTTTTTTCTTTCGTGTACTTGTCTTTTTCTGGTTTGTCTTTGCATCCGAATATTTGCCAGCGGCACTTCCACGTCCAGCTGATGGAACCCGTGAACGCGTCAATGTGCTCCGGGCGATACAGGCAATTGGTGCTGTCATAAATTTCATTGGTTACGGAAACCCGGAGGGATTCGCTGAAACCTTGTGCTCCGTGACCAGGGGATGATCCGGAAGAGGGTCGGGATCATAACCGGCATGCTGCTCCAGGGAGTAGAGATTGCTGAAGCTGACATTCAAGGGAAAGATGCGCAGGATTCTGAGAGCGCTCAGCCCTGTGGTGCATTTAATTTTAGCCGCTTCATCCAGCGCTTTCTGGAAAGGGCTCTGCGCCCCTGCGTAGTCCAGGACCTTGGGAGGGATGAGGGTGAATTCGATCTCCTGCTCCATTCCGTCCACTTCCGCCTTCACCTTGATCTTTTGCTGCTCTTTGGCCAGGGTATTGATGTTGACGGTTATTTGATCCGGTTTGTCATCTATATTTTCAAGCTTGAAATACTCCTCCCCTTCAACGGCGGTCCAGCTGCACCGGGTTCCTTCGGGAAGTTTTTTGCCGTCCAGGGTGGCGGTCAGGGTGATGTATTCCCGGAGGGTGACGGTCGTTCTTTCCCTGTTGCTTTTGTCAATCTCCTCCTGGGGAGGGTTGAGATCGGGGTATTTGAAGTACACTTCCGCCGCGCAAAACTGGGTTTCATGCTTTATTTCAACGCCCTTGGACGCCAGGCTGTTGAACGTCAGGGAGCAGCTGATCAATAACAGGCAAAGGAATGTTTTCATGGGAAACTTCAGGTAAACTGTTTTTAAATTGCTCATAATCAAAAATTTGTCAATATATTATTAATTTAAAATATAAAATCAAGGGTTGCGGACAAAGCCCGTGAAAACGGGATATGCGGCAGCATGCCAAAAGCCGCAGATGAACGTAGAATGCACCGCCCGCGCCTTGAAGCGGCGCAAAAACCGCCTTATGATGGCGCTCATGGGAATGGAAGACTCCCTTCCCGGCATTTCAAGATGAATACTCCCCTCAAAGACCGCCTGCTCCGTCACATGAAAGACGGACATTATGAGCCACAGAGCAAGTCCGAACTGGCGCGCGCCCTGAATGTGGATTCCCGCCAGCGCCTGGACCTCCGGAATCTGGTGGACCAACTGGAGGAAGAGGGCACGCTCGTCTGCCTGCAGAAGGGGAAGTACGCCCTGAAACGGGAACGGCGCGATTTGGTGCGGGGCAAAATCCGCATCCTGAGGTCTGGCAAAATTCTTTTTCTCCCCCAAAAGGGGGATTCCGCGGCGGCGGCCATGGGCTGGGACCTGGATTCCATTCCGGAGCTGGAACTCAAACCCGAACGGCTGAATACCGCCCTGGACGGAGACCAGGTGGCCGCGCGCGTGGAACGCAAGGCATCCAAAGGCAGGCACAACGGCCGCAAGAGCGCCTCTTCCGCGTCAAACGTAAATCTGAAGGCGCGCGTGGAGGAAGTGACGAAACGCGCCAGATCCCGCTGGCTGGGCGTTTTCCGCACCGGAAAGAACAAATTCGGGCGCGTCCTGGGAGACGGTTCGGGTTCTCCGGCATACATCGAGTTGACGGAAGCCCCCGCCATGGAAGTACTGCCGGGGCAGCTTGTCTCCGTGGAACCGGTCTCCTACGGCGGCGACAAGAAGTCACCGCGCGGGAAAATCGTGGAAGTGCTCGGTTACGCGGACGAACCCCATGTGGATATGGAAGCCGTCATCAGAAAATACGACCTGCCCGTGGAATTCCCCGCCGAAGCGCTTCAGGAAGCGGACGCGCTGCCCGCAGAGCCCTCCGCCAGGGAACTGGCCAGGCGGGAAGACTGGACGGACCGGACCGTCATCACCATTGACCCGGCAAGCGCCAAGGATTTTGACGACGCCATTTCCATCAGGACCACGCCGGAAGGCTGGGTGCTGGCCGTCCACATTGCGGACGTCTCCCACTTTGTTCAGCCAGGCGGCGCTCTGGACCGGGAAGCGCGCAAACGGGGCAATTCCACCTACCTTCCGGACCGCGTGCTGCCCATGCTTCCCCCGCGCCTTTCCGACGATTTGTGCAGCCTGAGGCCGGGCGTCGTGAGGCTGACAAAGGCATGTGAGATGAAATTCAACAAAAAGGGGAAAATGCTCCACGCCCGCTTCGCGGACGCTTATATCCGCAGCAGTGCCCGGCTTACCTACCAGGAAGCGTTCGCCATGATGAACGGCCGCGACAAGGCGGAAATTCCCGCGCTGGTCAGGGAGGCATGGAAGCTGGCCTCCATCCTGCGCCGCAACCGTTATGCGAAAGGTGCGCTGGACCTGGACTTCCCGGAAGTACGCGCCGTCATGGACAAGGACGGCCGCGTGACGGACATCGTCACGGAGGAATACGACGAAAGCCACCAGTTGATTGAAGAATGCATGCTGGCAGCCAATGAAGCCGTGGCCCTGACCCTGAAAAACCGCAACCGCCCCACGATTTACCGCGTTCATGAGGAACCTGATGCCGCCAAACTGTTCGAATTCGGCCAGCTTTGCAGGCTGTACGGCCATCCCGTTCATGACATCGGCCAGCGCCAGTACCTGAATGAACTGATGCAGTCCATCAAGGGCTCCCCGGACGAACAGCTTCTCAAGCTGGCCTTGCTGAAAAGCCTGATGCGCGCCAGATACGATACGGAACCCCTGGGGCACTACGGGCTGGCCACCCCCAATTATTGCCACTTCACCAGCCCTATCCGCCGTTACGCAGACCTGGTGGTGCACCGTTCCCTGGATCCCCTGCTGGCCAACCCGCCGAAAGGGGCAAAAGGCCCCGGCAGCGTAGCGGCTCTGGAGGAAGCGGCGGAACATATTTCCGAAACGGAACGCGTTTCCGCCAGTGCGGAAAAGGATGCCAACCGCATGAAGCTTTTTGAATGGCTGGAAGGCCAGTGCTTTGCAGACCATCCGGAAGTGCACGACGCCTTGATTACGGATACGCGCCACTTCGGCATTCTGCTGGAAATTCCGCGTCTTCAGATCAAGGGACTGGTCAAGCCGGACAAGCTTCCGGGCGGACGATGGGTGTATGAAGCCTTCGCCAACCGCTGGAAAAACGATCAGGGATTCGTCCTGTGCGCAGGGCTGCGCGTACCCGTGATTCCCGTGAAGGTAGACCGGGAACAGCAGTGGGCGGACTTTGCCATCGTTCCCAGGCAGAACCAGGAAAGTCCCGGCAAGAAAATTGTGAAGAGAAAAAACGGGCGGCATCGCCCCCGGAAATAATCCGGGAAGTCCCGCGGCCGGAACCTTCCGGCCCCATCTGCCGCGATTCTTCAGAATTAACTTGAAACAGTAAAGTTATTTTATGTATAAGGCGGCTGCTGTTTACTAACTAACCGACCCCACGCCTATGAAATCAGGATGTTGAACCTGTAAGCACGCACCATATGAATGCTGAATGCCAAGGCCCGCTCTTGGGTCAGGAGCGGGCCTTTTTCCGAAAAAGCTTCGTCATGAAGGAAACAGGGCATCGTCTTGAAAGTGTCCAACCTGCATGATGGAAATGCAGCATATCCCTGAACAGACACCTTTTAATTATGCGGATCTGATCGATTACCGCGAGGGGCAGATCACCAGCCTGGCCCTGTTGCGCTCCAAGGGAGTCAATATAACCATTCTTGCCTTTGACGATGAACAGCTCCTGCCGACCCATCAGACGCCGGGGCCTGCCCTCGTCCAGGTCGTGGACGGAACCGCCTACTTCACCATCGGCAATGCGGAAGCGGACCTGTCCCAGGGAGAAGCGCTGATGATCCCGGCCGGAGTCCCCCACTCCGTCATAGCCAGGGAGCGCTTCAAAATGCTGGTCACCTCCATTCTGCCGCTGGACTGAACGGCCTTTCCGTCCGGCAGGGAGCCGCGTCGGGAACAATCAAACTGAACCAAGTCATAATTGCCTGACGGAGAATGTCGATCTCTGTTCCAGATTCAATTCCGGATGCCACACGGTAATGACGTGCGTACCGGGCGCCAGCACTGCGTGGGCTTCATCCCCGTATTGCACGATTTCCAGCGTGGGACATGACCAGAGCGCTCCTGTGGGCAGGTTGGACCGTAGTTTGAGCATGCGGCCGCCACCGGGCATTTCCGGGTCCAGGATCAGACGGGAGCCGTCCCGGGGGACCAGGATGCGGGGAGGTTCTCCGGACCAGTATTCGGGAAGCAGGCACCAGGCGTCCGCCGCCGTGCAAGACGGACTGGTGAACCATTCCGTATAACGGCTGTCCAGATAAGCCCTTCCCCGCGCATCGTAATCTCCCCGGGAAGCTTGTCCCGGCATGTTCGCCGGCGATGCCCACTCCTCCCGCACATAGGCTGCGGGTATCTGCATGGCCCCCGTGCGCTTCCCGGTGCGCGCATCAATGCGGATGCGCACCAAGTCCGCACCGGGCTGCGGAAAAGTCGCTCTCCTGTTCCGGTGCGCCAGTTTCATCACTCCGGCAAAAATGGGCCCCGCGCCCGTCATGCCCCCTACCTGCCTCATGGGGGAAGCGTCAAAATTGCCCACCCAGACGCCAACCGTAATTTCACGGGTAAAGCCCACGCACCAGTTGTCGCGGAAATCGGAAGAAGTGCCCGTCTTGCACGCGTAACGGAAGGGAAGATTCATCAACTCATGATCTCCGAACGTAGCCCGGCGCGCTTCCCGGTCCGCCAGAATGTCCGCTACCAGAAAGCACGAAGCCGCGGGCAATACCGGCCGCTCCGGAAAAGATTCTGCCACCGGAGCCTTCTCCAGATTCAAAGTGACGGCCTTTCCTTCGCGGGCCAGGCAGGCGTATGCGGCCGTCAGGTCCCTCAGAGTCACTTCCGCATTTCCGATAGCCAGCCCCAGGCCGTAATGCAGGGCATTCCCGTCAATGCCCTGCATGCCCAGTTCCTTCAACAATTTCAACAGGCGGGACGGGCCGCCGAACGAGCCCAGAGCCCGCATGGCGGGAATGTTCTGGGAGCATGCCAGCGCCTTTCTGATGGAAATGGGTCCCATGTAGGTCTTGTTGTAATTCTGCGGCGCTTCCAGGCCGTGCGCACTCCTGTACGTGGTCGGGACATCCGGCAGAACGGTTCCCGGATACGCCCCCAGGGTGAATGCCTGAGCATACACGAACGGTTTCAGGGCGGACCCGGGGGAGCGCGGCATGGATGTTCCATCCAGAAGCCCCCCCTGCGGATGCTTTCTGTTCGCGGAACCAACCAGGCAGAGAATGTCTCCCGTAGCGTTTTCCACCACCACCACGGCAGCCTGGGTCACATGGTGGTCCTCAAGATTCGCCAGTTCCCTCCCTACGATTTCCTGAACTCCGCGCTGCAAGTCGGAATCCAGCGTGGTATGAACTTCCCCGGTCCGGAAGGCACGGAGAAAGGAGGCCGTCACCTGGGGGGCCAGCGCCTGGCGGCGCTTTTCCGTTCCGGAGCTGAACAGGGGTTCCTGCAAGGCGCGGTCCAGCATCTCTCCGGGAAACATGCCTTCCTCCTTCATTCTGCGCAGAACGCGGTTCCGGCGTTCCAGGGCACGGTCCGGATACTTCAAAGGATTCAGGCGCGACGGTCCCTGGGGCAGGCCCGCCAGCAGGGCGCATTCCGCCAGGGAGAGATGGTCCATGTCCCTGCCAAAGTAAAAACGGGCCGCAGCCGCAGGTCCGCGGCGCAAATTACCGTAATCCAGACGATTGAAGTAGGCCTCCAGAATTTCTTCCTTGCTCATGGTCATTTCCAGACGCCGGGCCTGAAAAAATTCCCTCATTTTTGCGGCTAGATTCCGTTTGCCCGGAGGATTGGCATTTTTGGCCAGCTGCTGGGTGATGGTGGATGCGCCGGACACGATTTCCCCGTCCGCTGCATTCGTCACGACGGCGCGGCCCAATGCCAGAAAATCCGCCCCTCCGTGGCTGTAAAACCGCTTGTCTTCCGCAGCCAACGTGGCTTTGACCAGCATTTCCGGCACAGCACGGAGCGAGACAGGTTCACAGTGGTAATAATCCCGTCCCGGCAGCGTGGCAATTCTGCCTCCGTCCCTGTCCAGCACGACAGCTCCCGGCTCTTCCGGATGCTCCAGACCTTCCGGTACGGAAAAACACCACGGAAAAACGTACCAGGCAAACAGCCACGCGGCGGCAAGCCCTGCCGCTGTGCAGAGCAGTTTTTTTCTTTTAAAAAGCTTTTTTGAAATCACATCCTTCATGTCCCCTTTCACGGCAGAGGGGCGCCGTCATGGCGGTGCCCTCCCGGTTTATCAGGGAGAAAAACGGGCAGACGGCCTCTATCCCGCAGCAATGCTTACTTCCCATCACCATGCAGTACATCCAGTTTCTGGGGAATGCTCAAGCCGTACACCTCCGGTCTGTACATCAGCTCCGCCTTGGCGGACGGGGCAATGACGATGCCGGATTTGGTTACACGCGCCAAGTAACGGGCCGTAAAGCGTTCGCGGCTCCAGGAATTGGCAAAGAAGCGTACCCTGTCTTTCAGAAACTCCCGGTGCGACACCCAGGAATTCCAGTAGAACCAGCGGTCTCCCTGGCTGGCAGCCTCGTTCTCCCGGCCTCCCGGTATCTGGGAGAGCAACGCCGGATTGACGGCTTCAAAGGCGGAAGGAAGATAATCTTCCATCACCACATACGAAAGAAGGTTGGGCCCCTTGTCCACATGCAGCGTGATTCTCACGAGGTCTCCCACCGCAAATTCCACCGCAGCTTCCCATTTGCCTTCGGAATTGAGTTTCTCATACACGCGGGAAACGGCAAACCCCTTGTTGACGGCGGCGCCGTCTTCCTGAGTCTTGCTGCGCCCGTGAGCCTCCGCAATGCCGTACACGGTGGAACCGGCATCAGGAAGGCTCAGCACGGCCTTTTCCCCCACTGCCGTACGGAATTGCGCGGGGGAAGCCAGGGAGCATGTTCCGCTCGTCACCTGTGCCCCGCGGTCCACCCGGAAGGGGGCGGAAACGGAAGACTCTTTCACCCCTTTGAGATACTCGCCCAGCAACATGATGTCCCATCCGGAAGACCAGGTCGTGTACAGGGGCCTTTCTCCAAAGGAGCGGGACGTCCTGTCCATGATCAACCGGGCCAGGCGAATCCGCGCGGCGGCATTATCGGAAGCCAGGGACATGTCCGCCAGGCTCCTTAAAAGCTGGACATGGGACGGTTCCTTTTTCTCCGGTTCCGTACTTATCAGACGGCGCCCCAGCGTTTCGGTATCCGGACGGGAAGACAAGGCCACGGCCAAAGCCAGATACATCCGGTTTTCCGGACTCCATTCACCGGACCTGTCCAGCAGGCGGTTCAGCAGGGAATCAGGCATGCGCTTTGCCCGTGCCAGAACCCATGCCCCCAGCAAATTCCCCCGGGGATTATTGGACAGGCTCCTTGCCAGATAACCGTATAACTTGTCCAGGGGCTTCTCCGGAACGTCAATCCCGCTTTCCCGTGCCAGGGTAAGCACCAGGGCGGCATACGGGCAGTACTCGCTCACCGAAGTTCCGCCCTGCCAATAGGCCAGGCCCCCGTCGGGAAGCTGGTTTCTCAGAATTTTCCGGATGCCTCCCCGCAGGGCCTTGTTGCGTTCTTCCTTCGTCTTTCCTTTGAAGCCGGGCAGATACTTGGCCAGCAGCGGTTCGTAAATCCAGGGCAAGGTGGATGAAGAAAGCTGTTCCAGGCAGCCGTAGGGATAACGCAGCAGGAAATTCACGCTTCCGTCCGCATAAATAAGCGGCGATGTGCTGAGAGTGACCTGTACGGGCGTGCCCGGCAGGAAAGGCGTAGACAGCATGCCGGGAACATCCAGCGTGCTACCGGAGGAAAGGGAGAAACAGCGCAACTCACGCAAATCCGGGAAGGGAGGAACCACCTCAAACGTATTGGCTGCGGCATCCCGCAGCAGGGAGTAAACACCGGAGGAATACGGCACTCCTTCCGCATCCGCGGCACGGATTTCCCATATCAGCCGGGCCTTTCCGGACTTATTGAATTTAACATTGAAAATCAGTGTTTTCGGCTGATTCCCCTCCAGCACCAGCGTCTGGGTGGGCTGGGGAACAGCGGCAATATCATTGGACTTCAGCGTTACCGTCCACTTCCCTTTCCTGGTACCCGTCTGGCTGACAGTCACCGGAATATTCAGGGAATCCCCTACTGTGGCGGTGAAAGGAGGAGCAGGTTCCAGCATGATGGGCTTGTTTACCACATAGGCCCCTTCCCCGTTGCCAAAGTCGGACTTCCCCGCCAGAACGACGGCCATGACCCGGTAGCGGGTCAACGTGTCCGGATTCCTGTAGGAAGCCTTGAAACGTCCCTGTTCATCCGTCCGGATGGAGGAAAGCCAGACCGCGCAAGGGTTGAAATCCTCCCTTAAATACACCGCCTGCTGCGCCGCAGCGTTCATGGGTGAACCGAAAACGCCGTCCCCACCTCCGATGAACATGCCCTTGTTATCCGTGGAACGGCTTCCCCAGTCCTCATCCAGAATTTGCTCCAGCGTCGTCCAGGTACCCACTGACAAGGGACGGTCCGCATAAAAATACCGGATGGGCTGCGGCGTCCGGTAACCGATGACTTGAAGGGTGCCTTCATCTTCCGCAAACAGGCATACGTCCGCATTGCGGACAGGCTTGCCGCGGTGGTCCGTGACCACGCCGCTGACTGTGGCGATGGAGCCCGGCAGGGACATGCCGGCGGGAACCTTCATCTCCACATTCAGCATATTGTCTGCCGGCTGCACCTTCAGCGCGGCATATCCCAGCTTCAACTGGGGATTCTGAACCTTGCGGTTGCTTAAATCCGCCCCCTTGACCAGGAAAACGGACACATAAACATTCGGAGCATCCATGCTCTCCAGCGGAATTTCTATAACGGGATTGTCCAGCGTCAGCGTCCTGGTAAAGCTCCGCAGCACCTTCTCGCGTTCCACCGTCACGATGACCTCTCCTTCAATGGGCGTCTGGACCAGCAGACGCGCCGTATCTCCCGGCTTGTACAGTTGTTTGTCCGGAATGATCTTCACTTTCAAGCCGTCATGATATTCCCACGGAGAAACGTCGCTGCCGTACACCCAGTACTTCACGGCAGTCCGGAATTCCCGGCCTTCCGGATCACGTCCGGACAGCGTCACCTCATAAATGCCATCCTGCGTTGTAGGAATGGATACGGGCTTGCCGCCTTCCTGAAGATTGGCGGAATCCGACGGAGCGAGAACCAGTTCCTTCTTCTCAACGGTGCTTGTCAATGGTTCGTTGCGCACGGTAGTGGTATGGTCTCCATCATAACGCGTGGACTGGAAGGCGGTGCGGGTTACTTCCAAATTCAACGGCAAATCCCCTCCGGCGTAAGGCTTGCCGTCCAGACCCACGGCAATCAGCCGCAAATCCAGCGGCGTACCCTGGCGGCAGATGGAGGAAATATTCTTTACGCCCACGAATACGGAGGCTGGATTCCACGTGGCATTGCGCGCAGCCTTGATCAACTGTTCATTCCCGTTGGTAACGGAAGCGGTCAGTATCAATTTCCGGACGCGCGGAAAAGCCTGCCCGTCCAGGGAAAACTCCACGGCATTCTTCCCGTTCGCGTCCAGAACAGCGGACTGCTGCTGCATGCCTGACGAGGGACTTCCGCCGGAATAACCGTAATAAGCATCCCAATACCCATAATCCTCATTCCGGTAATCACCGAAACGGTAATCCTTGTATCCTGCCGGATAAAAATTGGAAAAAATGCTGCGCAGCCCCCAGTTCACCTTCCCTCCGGAAACGGGCGTTCCGGTGAAATTCGTGGCTTTCACGTCGGCCTTCAACACCTTGTCGCCGGGTTTGAGGTCATGAATCACGGATTCCACTTCAAACTCATTGCGCTTGAACTCCGCCACCTCTACGGAATAGCGGAACTCCCGGTTCTTCCGGTTGAACTCCCTGCGGTAATAGCGGTTGCTGTCGTACTCGCCGTCGTTGTCTTCATCGGAATCTTCCTCCGCATCTCCTTTCAACCGCAATTTGGCGGTAATGGAATACATCCCCGTTTCCCCTTCCGGGAAGTTGAAATCCAGATCAAACGTACCTGCATCCGACGGTTTCACCTGCCTGACGGCAACTTCACGCTGCCGGCCGTCCCTGATCGTCAGCTGCACCTCTTCCACGGGCGTCACGCTGAGCTTGTTATCCAGCAGGGTACGCATGATCCCCTTCAAATGCATTGTCTCCGTCGGACGGTACAGATTCCTGTCCGAGAACATGAACACCTTGTTCTCCGCCGTGGTGGCGGGATTCAGGCCAAGTTCATTCCACCAGTAAGGCAGCGTCTCCACGTCAAAAGACCACAGCCCCACGCGGCCGTTCCAATCCTTCAAGGGGCTCAGGTAACTGTCCGCTCCGGACCGGACGCGCAAATAGGCGGCCTTTCCGCTCATGGGCAGGCGTACCGTGCCCTTCTCCACGGAGGCGGATGCAAGAAGACTGCCGTCCGCATCCAGAAGCTGTGCTTCCGCCTTTTCCGTCGCCTTGCCCGTAGCCAGAGAATATACGTACACGAACATGTCATCCGCCGTCTTCTTGTGCAGGACGCCCAGGTCCGTCACCTGCACGACAGCCTGTACGGCGTAGGCTGCCTGCTTCTCCTTGTTGAATTCCTTCCTGGTCCCGTCCGGTCCCGGCACGCCGAAAAGCTTGTATGCCGCCAATACCGGATCGCTCACCTGCCCTTCCACCTCAATGAAGTACATGCCCGGGTCCGCCTTCCCGCCGAAAAGCTCGTCCAATCCGATCACGGCTTCCGTCTTGCCGCGCACATCCACCTTCATCACTTCCTTTCTGTCTGCGGAAAGGAGTTCGGCAGGAAGAAAATGCCTGTCGTCCTTGTCCGTGACGGTACGCGGCAGCGGAGCCGCCTGGTCCCGTTCGTAAATCTTCTTGTAGGCTGTGAGCGTCCGGTGCTGCGCATCTTCACGAATGCGGTAGCCGCGTACGGTCAAATCCTTCAAATTGCTGACGGAAGCCTTCAATTTGCGCGCCCCGGCAGACATGATGCCGTTATTCCCCGCATCCAGAAACAGGGAGGGATTTTCCGGGCGCACTTCCACATGGGAGCCGGCATTTGTGCCTTCCAGCCTCTGGCCGTCCACGGAACGGACGTTTTTCCACCTCCACTTCAAATTAAAGACGGGATTGCTTCCGCATACCAGCACGGGCAGGGAACCGTACCAATCCGGCCGCACAAGCTTCACCTTTGCCAGACGTTCACGATCCGGGCGTATCACTACCTCTTGATTCTGTCCCGTAGCCTCATTCTCCACCATGGCGGTAAAGCCGCGAACCTTTTCGTCATAAGGCATGGGGTTGTTATTTTTCCCGATGAAAAACTCGGCATGGTCACGGAAAAATTGATCCACATTCTCTATCTTTACCGGCTGCGTCCATTTCATGGTCAGACGACCTTCCTGATCTGACACCGTGCCATAATACGCGGAACAGGAAAATTTGGCCACCTTGCCCAGTCTTTCATCCCACTTCTCAGACTGTTTGCCCTGCGGAGAGGCCTCTCCAATGTCCGGAATGACAAAATAATAAGTGCTGCCATAAGAAAACAGGGTTTCCGGTTCTACTACGTACACGCCTGGAACGGGCGTATCGTCCGGCTTGCCCTGAAACTCCCTGCCCTGCACCCGGTACCTTACGCGGTACGCCTCCGCCTCCCGCACCTCCTTCAAAAGCGCCGGCCTCATTCTGGAAGCAATCGTATGGGGTTCCACGCCGGCTTTCTTCTGCTCATCCGTCAAAACCGTGGTAAAATAAGTTTTATTCAGCAGGGCTTCTTCTCCAGGAACGTAATCGGGGAGCACCAGGAAAAAACTCTCCCAAGGATAAATTTCATCATTCCTCCAATAACGGCTTGTGGATTCCAGATCGGCATTCAACTTCCTGCGCCCTGTCAGGCGGACGGCGTCCTCCGGAATGGGGGAGCCGTCCTGAAAACGCGCTCCTTCCTCCGGTTTCCATTCATAACTGGCCCTGAAATGGATGATATCCTGCGGACGGCACTCCAAAACATTCGGGGCAATCCATTTGGAAGAAAACTTCAAGTCTGGAGAAACACTCAGCAAGCCCGGCTTCAACGGCTTGCCAACCTCGGAGGACGCCACCACGGCCTTGTCAAACACAAGCTGGAAGGGCTGTCCCGTCGCCAAATGGGAAGGAACGGAAGAGGGATAGCGCACCGTTGTGGCGGCAAGAGAGGAGGCGATACTGCAAATACTTAATAGGCAGGCAGCAATAAAAAAATGAGGTTTCATGCAGGGAGGGGATTCTATACACTCCATCTTCTCCCCCTTTTAGGTTCTCAAGACAAGAAGAAAATCCGTGAATGGCAAAAAACACATGCAGCAAAGCAGGAGCTATTTGTTGGATGACATCGGCCCCTTGTTCCGCTCTCGTGAAAGCCCCTCTTAAAGCACGTTGAAAATTGCTAGTTCAATATCAATTAAACGGGAGATTTTACAATTAACTCAATTCACACAATTTCCACATTGTTCAAAAATGTGCTGATAAGAAAAAACCGTTTCCCTGGTGTCCCTTCTTCCAAGAACCTGAATATTCACACGTAAACGTATAAGGCGTGGAAACCATTGTGGCGCAAATTATTACCACAATCATTCAAGGTAAGTTGCCTGTAACATTCTCTCCCTTTTCTCTCTTGTACGGTTGAATAAAACAACTAACTCTGATCCTGATTTTTACATTTTACAAATCATTTGAACCAACCTGATTTACAAGACAATGAATAATACCCAAATTACCCTGGAACCCCGCTATCCCTTCGTTCCCATGTTCGCCAACGGACTCCCGCAGGCCGACTTCTACGTCAACGGCATCACCGCCCCCGTTCTCATCTCACCACGTTCCGCTTCCGGCGACACCCGGCACGAATGGACCGGGTACCTCAAGATCATGAAACGCGGTACCTATTTCCTCTCCCTGGACGCCGATTCCTCCATCTCCCTGGCCATCCCATTCAAGAATGTAGAGTTCACGAAGGAAGCAAAGGACCTTTCCGTGAAGCCGGAGAGCGTCGTGCTGGAACAGGGGTATTACTGGTGCCGAATCGTCCATGAGCACCATGCCGCCCTGGGCTCCGGACAGGAGTTCTGCATTGCCGTTCTTTCCGACAAGGCGGAGGCGCCCGATATTAATTCCTACCTCGACCCTAATGTAACTCCTCCGGACAGGGAAGGAGAGGAAGTCATCACCCTGGTCAATCTTTATCGGGACGAGGAAGAGGAGACCACCTCCAGCAGCTCTTCGGAAGGGGGAGGGTTTGATTTTGGGTTTGATCCCAAGTCAAGCAGCTCCAGTTCCAGCTCCAGCTCCAGCTCCAGTTCCAGCTCCAGTTCCAGTTCCAGTTCCAGCTCCAGCTCCAGCTCCAGCTCCAGCTCCAGTTCCAGCTCCAGTTCCAGTTCCAGTTCCAGTTCCAGCTCCAGCTCCAGCTCCAGCTCCAGCTCCAGTTCCAGCTCCAGTTCCAGCTCCAGCTCCAGCTCCAGCTCCAGTTCCAGTTCCAGTTCCAGTTCCAGTTCCAGCTCCAGCTCCAGCTCCAGCAGCAATTCCTCTTCCTCCTCCAGCGGACCGGAAGAAGAAGGCTGCCCATGCCCCTGTTCCTGCAAATGCGAGGAAGAAAGCGCTCAATCCGAGTGTGACAAGAATGGAGGACCCAACTCTGCCGGAGGCCACTCCTTCGGCGGCAACCCGGATGATGCCGACGACTGTGAAGGCATGCTGGAAGTCGGCGGGGAAAACTCCGGAGGCGGGGGTGAAGGAGGCGGCGCAGCTTCCTTCAGTTTCCGGGCCAATCCTCAATGCTCCATTGGACTGCGCTACAAGCATCCCCTCGAATGGACCTGCTCCTGGGACTCCGCTTCCCGCCAGGCAACTGTCAAGCGCCCAACCGGCAGCTCCATCTCTTTCCGCGCCGCCGCCGGAAGCGCCGACGCTCCCGTTTCCGGAGGCTCACGCAAACTCAACTACAGGGTCCGGCTGCTCAACCGGGACAAGTCTCCCTGCACTGACGGAAATCCCATTTATCTGGACATGGTCCAGAGCAATGGAAGTACCCTGCGCTTCTCGGCTTCCACCGGCAAGGTTGTCTCCCTGATTTCTTCTTCCGGGGTGGAAACCACGGCGGAAGCCTATGCTGCCAAACTCCAGGTCAACCGCCATCCCTCCACCGGCGCCATCCAAAGCATCTGGTCCCAGTCGCAGGGTCTTCTCCAGGCAGTGCCTGAAGGCAACAAACTCACCCTGGAGTGGTACTCCCCCTCCCAGGTGAACAAAACCGCCCGGAGCGTAACTGCTTCCGGGACTCCCTACAAGACGGTCAGCTATGAAAATACTGTCAAGGATGGAGAACCCGTGATGCTCATCACCGAGCAGAGGCAGGGCATGCCCGCCTTCCGCACGGAGCGGAAAGTGGAAGGCAACCATGTAACTATCACCCAGGGTGAAGGGGACGAGCGCATCGTACGGCGGATTGAGCGCAATTTCCTGCCCGGCGGCAAATGGGAAATGATTGAGAGCTACCGCAAGATCAACGAGGAAACGCCCGTATCCTGCGTACGCACCGTCCAGAAGAGCACGGACGGAGGCTGGCTGACCATCAGCAGCACGGAGGGCTACGATACTCCTCTGGCCCAAACAACACTCTACACGTACAACGACCAGTTCCGCGTGTCATTGGAAATCAAGCCCGACGGAGGCTACACGCGCTATGAGTACGACGACCAGGGCCGGGTGGTTCTGGAAGCAACACCGTGGGCAGGAGGAGGAGAAAAAGGAACACGTACCACCTATGCCGACCTGCGTTTCAATGATTTCAGGCCGGCAACGGAGAAAGAGGTGATCATTGCCCAGGACGGAACCGAAACCGTTCTGCGGACAAAAACATACACCTATGAAGACAGCCCCGAAGTCAACCGCACGACAGTGACCGAAACAGCTTTGGGCTCCGACCAGGTTCACACAAGCATCTCGGAGACTTATGGAGAAGCAGCACAATATCCTTATGCCCGGGGAAGACAGAAGATGAGCCAGGGCATAGACGGCGTTCAAACCGTCTATACCTATGAAGCCTCCTCAGAATACAGAGCTATTCACAAGGTGACCTCAACTGTCCAGGCAAAGGGGAGCATTGTTCCCGGTCAAAGTACCAGAACCGTGCAATACGTCGCTGAAAATGGCACCATCACCAGACAGGAGCAATACGTCCACACAGGTGAAAATTGGTCTTTAATTACTTCGGAAGACTACGAATACGACGTTGAGCTTAACTGCATCAAAACAACGAAGGGAAACAGACGCATTCAAAAGACGGAATGGATGTGCTGCGGTCCGCTGAAGGAAACCGATGAAGACGAAGTGGTCACCAGCTACGGCTACAACACTGCCAAGCAACTGGTGGAAACCATCCGATCGGCTACGAAAACCACTCCGGAAACCATCACTTCCTACACGAGAGATGCCTCCGGAAGAATCATTTCCACACGAAAGGATGTCGGGGCCATGACCACGGTTGAAAGTACCCAGTACGACGACTTGGGCAGGGTTGTTTCCACAACCGATATCCTCGGACGTGTGACCAGGACTCAATACAGCGACAACCAGCTCACCACCACTGTAATCACTCCTTCAGGAGCTGCCTTGGTAACGAAGAAGTACTACGATGGCAGTATTGTCTGGACGGGTGGAACAGGACAGCAGGAAATGGAAACCCAGCTTGAGTTGACACAGGAAGGCATTCTTACCACAACCCTGTCCCAGGGAGTCGTTCTTTCACGTTCTCTGTCTAATGGTTTCGGAGAAACCATCCGGCAGGAGCATCCCAATACTCGGGGGGGATTTATTGTCACCAGTAACACTTATAATAGCAAAGGGCAGCGCATACGTACCCAGACAGAAGACATGGCTCCCACCTTAACGGAATACAATGAACTGGGCCAAACTGTAAAACAGACTGTTCTTCTGGATCAATTGCATCCGGGTGATCCTGCTAAAAACAGGATATCGGAAAGTTCCTCCTGCTACCAGATACGGGAAGACGGTATTTATCAGGTACAAACCTCCATAACTTATAATGCCGAGGGGCTGCCTCTGACCCAAACTGCAGAAACCATGGTCTCTCAACTGGACCCTGTACTGGAAAGCAAAGCTCTTTCCTTCGATGTGTACGGTCAGCAGAGTGTTCAATGGACGGAATACACCGCTCCCTCCAAGCGTACCCAGTTCAGTCGCATTCCCACTTCGGATATTGTTGCTGAATCCCTTGTAGTGGATGGATTTACCATAAGCCAAACCAATTATGCAGGAATCCACTCTTCACAGGAACGGTCCTATGCCTCCACAGGAATGATGCTGAAGCAAACCGATGCCAGGGGCAATGTCACTGCCATCGAAACCGACCTGGCCGAACGCGCCATCAGGACAACCGACGCACAAGGCAATATCACTTCCACTGCCTACTCCCCCTGCTGTGACGCCCCTGCCTGCATCACCAACGCCCTGGGAGGCACCATCTGTTATTGCTATGATATCCGCGGCCGGAAAACGGCCGAATACGGGGCTGCCATACAGCCCTCCTGCTTCGCTTATGATGAGAGTAATCACATGATTGCCCTGACCACCTTCCGGGCAGATGAAGGCGATATTACCACCGATCCTTCCAGCCGCACCGACGGAGACACCACCAGGTGGCTCTACGATGCAGCCACGGGATTGGAACTCAAGAAAACCTATGCCGACGGCTCCTGTGTTTCCAAAACCTACGACAGGCTCAACCGCCTGGAAACACTCACCAAAGCCAGGGGCATTGTGACAACTTATCAGTACGCTCCGGCCACCGGGGAATTAGTCTCCGTCTCTCACAGCGACAACACCCAGCCATGGCTCTACTCCTACAACCACTTGGGGGAGATGATATCTGTTTCTGACGCCTCAGGAATCCGGGAATTCTGCTATGACGCCTATGGGAGAATCCGGCAGGATAATTCCTTTGGAACTGCGGAAAGCTGCATCCAGGAAGAATACGATGCCTTCGGGCGTCCCTGCGGATACCGCCTGATGATCGGTACCCGCACCGTGCAGCACTCCCATCTTGACTATGATCACAAAGGTACCATGGTAAGAATAAATGTGGAAGGACTGGATGCTCCCTTTATGTGGGAGTATGATGAAACCAGCGGCTTCCTCAACCAGTTGTCTTACCCCAATGGCATGGTCCGCAAGAATATCTATCATCCCAGCCTCAACCTCATGGCCTCCGTCAACTATGAAGATGCTGGGGATGGCGGCATATTGGCCGGACATGGTTACCAGTACGATGAATTGATGCGCCCGACCCAACGCCGAGATTCCTGGGATACCGCTACACCGACAATAACAAGGTACTTCACTTATAATAGTAGAAGTGAACTTATCAATGATGAACTCCAGCAAAGAGGCAACTTTGCCTACCAGTACGACAACATCGGCAACCGAAAAATAGCGCAAGAACTGGAAGAAGTATCTTACGACACCAATCGGCTTAACCAGTACAGGAACATCGTCAGAGCAGGAACTCCCTTCCAGCCTGTCTATGATGTGGACGGTAACCAAACCAGGATTAAAACCTCAACAGGAATCTGGAACGTTTGTTATGATGCCAATGACAGGCCTGTTTCCTTCACCAGCGAAGATGGCCGCACCGTCGTGGCCTGCGGCTATGACTATCAAGGACGCCGCTTTGAGAAAAAAGTACTTACCAACGGAACAGCTGTCAGCCATACTTATTACCTCTATCGGGGCTACCTGCAGGTGGCGGAACTAAATCTGATGCATCCCCGGCCAGTACTGGAAAAGAGTTACCTTTGGGATCCGACGCAGCCCATAGCCACGCGCATCCTGATGATGACATGCTGGAAAGAGAAAGGGATGGAAGTAAAAGAGAACCTCTGCTTCATGCATGATGCATTGAAAAACGTCACTTCCATTTTCAATGAGCATCAAACACGAGAAGCTCGCTACGAGTATACCCCCTTTGGAAAGCTCCTGACAGCGGAAGGGAATATCGCCCATTCCAACAAGTTCTGTTTTTCCTGCGAGTATGTGGATCATGAATTGGGACTCATCTATTACAATTACAGGTATCTCAACCCCGCTGATGGCCGATGGATCAATCGCGATCCCATCCAAGAACAAAGTAAATGGAACTTATATGGAATTGCGGGTAATAATCATATTCATAATTTTGACTTTTTAGGATTAAAAGTAATTGAATGGGAATTAGGAGATGTTAAAGAAATAGTTAAAAATAGATATGATTTTCATTTTAGAGACCCAGAAAAAGAATATATAGAAGACACTCAAATTCTTGTCCAATTTGACACGAGTATATATCAACTTCGCAATATATTTGTAGCAGCCGTAGGAGGACCTAGTTTGTTGAATTCAAATCCAGATGTCTTGAAAATATACGTTCATTATATGGCAGGTCGTGGAACTGATTATACATTTGATCCAAAAAAATTACCAAGAAAACCTGAAATGACTGCTATTCGACAGGCTATTCTTTTCGTGAAGCAAGATCCTAAAAATAGATGTAATAAAAACATTCGAATGAAAAACTGGGGTTCCAGTCACGCTGAAGAAAATGGTTTGGCATATGTTTTAGGAGATTACAGATATATTGTAGGAGGTATTGTCGACGATAATTTTAAAATGAAATATTCATTATATATACATGACATTTATGATTTTAATTTTCTCCCTCTCAATAAAAATAGTACATGGAGAGAAAAACTGGGGAAATGTTTCAGGAATACAGCCTGCTTTCTTGGAGGAAGAATTCCTGAATATATTTTTAATGCAAAAACTTTCATTGTGAAAGGCGTAAAAGAAGCTGAATACGACTCTTTATCGGACCAATAAATATAAAAAATATCGGAATTATGCAATGATCTTGTAACGTCATTTTTCTTCTCTGCCAACGGTATTAGAATGGCAGCTACAGAAGATTAAGGTTGTTTATCAATGATTGGAGATGAGTGAGCCAGGGAGATTAGGCGGAGCAAGATTAAAGTATATAATTCTGAAAAATATTGTGACTTAGATCATAAAGATCGCATTATTCACAAAAATTTAATAACGTAGTAGCGAGGTATCAAAATGACCAATCATGGTTAAAAAATGGCGCCTCATACAAATAAGGCGTGGACGGCAACGTTTGCTTTAAGCATAGATTTAGGTAAAGGAACTATCTGCTCTCTGCTTTAGCAACAATTTACAGGGAAGGCAGATTTAAACGAAAAAGAATTTTGGGAAATACAGTTTATCATCAATATTCTTCTCAGGAATCGCTAAACTAGGGAGTAGGAGGAATATCAATCAGACAAGTTGACAACAGCTTTGGATTTTATAGAGATATGCATGCAGGATAAGACTTGAGCCAATGGCTGATAGATGAAAAATATTCAAGAAACTGACTTTTACCTTATTACTTTGAACATCAGATTATGATAAATACAAAATCAGAATATGATTAAATATATATTATATCTTTTCTATTTCTCCATATGCTCGATATGGGCTGCAGAACTCAATACATTAGGTGATATACAAATTCGAGAAGAAGAAAATTCACAACCTTTTAGACTGGTCCTCGACGATTTCTACGATTGGAAAAATGATTTTTTCAACCCCGCCGAAAAGGAAAGTAATGTCTATAGCCTCCTCGACAATGCAAATATTCCTGTAAATAAAATTGTAGAAAACCTCCAATCTCTGGAGAAAACAGGAAACGATTGCGCGGCTCGTGCCTTGGCCGGCATCTATTTACAAGGAACACAAGTCCCATATAACCGTGTTGAAGCCCTCAAAATCCTGCAAAAGCAGCAATACGGGGAGACAAGATCGCCAAACGAATCACAGGACAACTGCTTCTCGACCCCCAATATACGGATTATCCCCCCCAACTTGCATTTTCCTATTTACAGGAAGCAAAAGAAGGGGGAGATGAAGAAGCCGGTGCTTTTCTTGCTGTCACACGCATCTTAGGTCTTCATCCCCAGAAAAATTCTATAGCAGGACTTCAGGAGCTAACAGCACTGTCCAAGAAAGGGAATCCATTGGCCCGGATGTACCTGCTTCTTACAAACAGAGCTCTTCTCATGCAAGTGGGAAAAGACACGGAAAAGATGGATGCAGAAATGAACCAACTGGCTTCCTCATCCTCCCGCCTGACTTATATTGCAGCTCTGAACCAGAGCGGCGAACGCCGGAAGGAGTGCCTGGAAAAGCTTGCAAAGGCCAATCATCCCCTTGGAATAATTTTAAAAGCCAAATATTATATAGAAGAAGGGGATTGGAACATGGGGGCTTTCATGCTGTCCAAGCCACCTGTCGACAAAATACCGGAAGCTCAAAATCAATTGGGAGGATTTCTATTTCTCTGCTTCATGAATCAACCCGACCCGGATCTTAAAGAACATCTGGGCAGGGAATTTATCTCTTTGTTTCAAGCCGCTTCCGTTCAGCATCATCAGAGATCAGAATATAGACTTGCTTCCTTACTAATATTTGCAGGGCCATCTTTCATCAAAAACTATTCAGACCAGGAAAAATTGTGGATGCTTGAAATTTTAAAACGAGCAGCTCGTACAGGTGACGCCGAGGCCCTGAACAATTATGGTTACCAGTACCTGATAGGTTTTTATACAAAGAAGGATTTGAAAGAAGGCGAAAAATGGCTGTTAAAATCAACTGAAAAAAATTATGCCCCTGCTTTAACGAATCTGGCATTACTTTATTCAGGAGAATTAAATGACGAGGCAGGAGAAGCCATCCTCATTGATTACGAAAAATCAATAGAATTATTGGAAAGAGCAAAAAAATTGGGGGATGCTGACGCGCAAAGGCAAATCGACTATCTCAAAGAAATTTCTCTCAAACAGAATAAGGAAATATCTGAAAATTAACAAAATCAGAATCTTAACATACTTGCCAATCAGATCATTTTATTCATAAATATCCTTTAATATCATGTATTGATAGAAATAGGCATAGCGGTAAAATGCACAGACTCAGAAAGCTGGTCTTGATTTCCATTGTCCATCGCGTAGCGGAAAAACCAGGTAAGATGGTAATATAGAAGGCGAACATGAATGAAGTTTGTCTTCTTTATAAAATGACCTGTAATGAACCTCATATACATCACAATATTAATTACATACATTTATACAACTGCATGCGATGAAGGCAATAACGTGCCACTCTTAACTTTGGAAGAGCGTTCCAGGAACCTTCCTGAAACAGGAACGGCATTACACAATCATTCGGAGCTCCACAGTTTTCCCTCATCCTCTAAAATCTGGATTGACAAGGAGCTCACGACTCTGGAAGAACATAACATAAGTTCCAGCCGTCTCGGGTATTCCATACGAACCAAGTATCCTGAAATTCAGAAGAAAGTGAAAGGAGTTTTTGCTCACTCGCAGAACCGTATCTTCCTGCCGGGAAAGCACATTGAATTAAAAATAAGACCGCAAGATAGTGACAATTCCAAAGAGCAGATTGATCGTATTTTAAAAAGAATCAATTCAGTCTACCAATTGTTGAATTATCCGAGAATTTATCCGAATGATATAGAAGCATGTTGGCAAGATACGGAGTGGAAAGAAAAAGAAGGAATGCCGTATGACCGATATAGTATTAATGCCTTGATTCTAAAGAACGGATTTACCTTATTCATTTTTGACCGGCGTCCTGTACTGACTGAAAAAGACATTCGCCACTGGTAAGATTTTAGAATTATCTATATTTGTTGTTTCAGAATCTTTTCCACTGTCATAAAAAGATTTTTAGTATTCCTGTCTCTAAAATTTCTAGAGAAAATATTCTTGAATAAAAATTCAAATTATACTCCCCTCATACCCTGTTTTTTATCTACCCGGCTAAATCTGTATTATGAATTATTTGAGTGCAATTTATTTAATTATTGCTTTCACCATTATAATTTATTTAAAAGGGTGGAGGAAAGGTGCATTTTTAGGAATTATTACACTTGTTTTCATGATTTTATTATCTTGGGCAGAGGATGTCCTTTTTAATGACTATACCATAATTACTGTTATTGTATTTCTTATACTGAGTTTCTTATATAAATATATAGAGAAATATATTAAGTCAAATTATATTAATAAAGCCCGTACCGAAATTCCGAATCCTCGCCGGCGTAAATTTTCAAATTCTCGACCTCAACATAAAAACCCCTATCATACATTTTCCAGGAAAAAAATAATTGCCGCAAAGGATTGCAACGGCAAAAAAAAGAATGTTCCTAATAAAAGTGATGCATAATGGCCTGAATAATTTAGAAATTACCATGGCCTTGTAATTTCATTTAAAAGCATGAGAGACAGCGACTCCTATTCATTTCTCCCAACAGCCGTCATATCGGCAGTCTTTTGACATCATGAAATAATAGCCTTAGACACCTTTCAGGGATTCATCTGTTTTTTCAAATGTTCCAGTAAACCGGAGCAGGCATCTTCCAGAAGTTTCACGACGTGTTCAAATCCTTCCCGGTCGCCATAATAGGGATCCGGTACCTCTTCATCCAGAAAATGGGTTGCGAAAAAGCACATGGGCACGATTTTTCGTTCTGCGAGCCCATTCTTGTCCATCTTCTTCAAATCGCGCAGGTTTTCCCGGTCCATACCCACAATCAGATCAAACTCTTCCAAGTCATTCTTCCGGACAGGGCGTGATTTGAGTCCTGGATTGCTGTAGCCGTATTTTTTCAAGGCTTCCAGCATTCGGGCATCGGGAGGACATCCCCGATGGTAGCCAATCATGCCGGCGGAGTCGCTTTCAATCCTTCCATCCAGCCCCTGCTTTTTTACCATGGTCTTGAAAATGATTTCCGCAGCGGGAGAACGGCAAATGTTACCCAAGCAGACGAAAAGGATACGGCAGGGTGCAGAAACATCCATCGGGAACAACTCATTTTCCATCGGCGTTTCATAACCATGCGTACTATTTAAATCAAGCTAAAACTTTCCTTATTTCAAACAAAGATAAAAACAATTCGTCTCTTTGTAAATTATATGCTAACGGATTTGCAATCCGGAGTCAAGCTACAGTTCTAAGGAAAAAACATTTGAGATAATTTTCTCTCTTATTTGTACGAATTCCATATTACGGAGGAATGGGGTCTTTCTAGTTTGGAATTAAATTAATCCTCAAGTGCAATACAGAAGAAATTTTTTCATTTTTCTTTAGATTTTATGATAATAAATCACTTATTATTAATAATATATGAATATTATTGATGATGAAATGCATCATAAATATGGCGAATCATAAGATGTCACCTCAATTGATGAAGGATTCGATGATTCTTATAAAAATGCCAGCCGGATTGCAAATCCGTTAGCATTTCTCCCGCTTCACAAATTTTATTCCATTGTCGAAACAAGAATAGGGTCCTTCCATATTCACTAACTGTCAGTTTAAACTCACCTTATGAATGCTCTCATCGGTCATACAGGTTTTGTTGGAAGCAATCTCCGGGAGCAGCACGAGTTCGATGTATTCTTTAATTCCCGGAATATTGAAGAAATTAAAGGTGGGGAATTTGACCTGCTCGTATGCGCCGGAGTAAATGCCGTCAAATGGTATGCCAATTTACACCCGGAGGAAGACAAGGCGGCCATTCAAATACTGATGGACTGCCTTTCTACGGTAAAAGCCAAACACTTCATTCTCATTTCCACGATTGATGTGTATTCCTCCTTCATTCCCTCTCCGGATGAATCTTCAATTCCTGACAAAACACGCCAGGACGCCTACGGAAAAAACCGCTACCAGCTCGAATGCTGGGTGAGAAAACATTTCCCCTCTTCATTAATCGTTCGCCTTCCGGCCCTCTTCGCCAACGGGTTAAAGAAAAACTTCATCTTTGATTTGATGCATCCTCTTCCCAGCATGATTTCCGCCGGCAAATGGATGGAGCTGGTATCTTCCCTTAAGGACGAAGAGGTAAAACGGCTGGAAGCTGTCTATGAGGAAGAAGGGGACCACAACCATATCATCAACAGAGAATCTCCGGCCACTAAACAAAAAGCGGCTCTCGATATACTCAAAAGATCCAATTTCACGGCATGGCACCTTACAGACAGCCGCAGTGTCTTTCCTTTTCTGGATATTTCAGATATCTGGCCATTAATCAAACGCGGTCTGGCAGAAGATTGGAAGATACTTAACATGGCCGTCGAACCACTTTCCTGTGCAGAAGTGGCGGAGGAATGTCTGGGACTTACCCTGCACAATCACATTCCCGGAAAAAAACCTGTTTACTATAACATGAAAAGCCGCCATGTGGAAGGAGGTTACTTTCAAGACCGTGAAAACGTTCTGAGGAGGCTGAAAGCCTTCCTTCATCAGCAGGCGGAACGCGTCCGCAACACAAAAGGAGGAATCGCATGAAACTGGCGGTCTCCAATATAGCGTGGAAGGAGCAGCACGATGAGGCGGTTTATACCCTTATGAGACATTACGGCTTCACTGGGCTGGAGATTGCACCAACCCGTTTTTTCCCTGAAGTCCCCTACTCCCATCTTATTCCGATGCAAAAACTTGCTGCCCGGCTGCGGGAGCACGGATTTACTTTGCCAAGCATGCAGTCATTACTCGCAGGGCATCCGGAACTACGATTGTTTGAAGGAACAGAAAAACGGGAGGCACTGCTTGCCTACCTCAAACAGGCCGTACTTTTTGCTGAAGCAGGGGGTATCCGCAACCTTGTCTTCGGCAGTCCTAAAAATAGAATTTCCCACAATGAAAAAGACTGGGAAACTGCTATTGATTTTTTCACTAAGCTGGCCCATTTCGCTTCAGCCCATGGGTGCGTGATCGGCATGGAACCTAACCCGGGCATTTATGGTGGCAACTTCGTAACCTCCGTAAAAGAAGCCATTCATCTCTGCCAGGCAATCGCACATTCCGGCTTTAAATTGAATTTGGATATGGGCTGCGTAATTGCCAACGGAGAACTGCTCAGCCTGGTCGCGGATAAGGTTCATATGATTAGCCATGTTCATCTCAGCGAACCCATGCTTGCTCCCCTTACTCCGCGTAAAAGACTGCTGACAGATTTAAAGCGAATTCTGGAAGATGGGGGATACGAGCACTTTGTTTCCATTGAAATGAGTTGCCCGGCAAAAGGAGATCCTATCCAGAACATGGAAAATAGCCTCTCTCTTGTTGCCGGTATCTGGAACCAGACCCCATGAAAAAAGACATATACGACAGTATCATCATCGGAGGAGGGTTTTACGGGCTTTATATTGCTGATTTTATTGCCTCTCAGGGCAAGAGAGTACTGTTGTGCGAGTACGAAGACTCATGCATGACTCATGCCAGTTACAATAACCAGGCTCGCATCCATTCAGGGTATCATTACCCGCGCAGTCTTCTGACCGGCATGCGTTCATGCCTTTCCTTTCCACGGTTCATCAAGGAATTCCCAGATTGCGTCATTGATGATTTTGCAAAATATTACGCCATTGGCCGGATTTTAGGTAAAGTGACGGCTCAGCAGTTTCAAAACTTCTGCCAGCACATCGGAGCTCCCTGTCAGCCGGCTCCCTCAAACATTTGCAGGTTGTTCAACTCCCATTACATTGAAGCGGTTTTCGATGCCCGGGAATTTGCTTTTGATGCCACTATTCTCCGTGACAATATTCTTCAGCGCTGCGCTTCAAATGGCGTAGAAATCTGTACAGGCACGCAGGTTCTGGAATTCCGCCAGATCGCAGAAGGAGGCTTGGAGACAGACATTACATCAAAAAAAGAAGGTGGACTTTTTACCGTTCGCTGCCGCAATCTCTATAATTGCACCTACGCCCGCATCAATAAACTGAATGCCGCCTCGAGAATCAGGCTAATTCCCCTCAAGCATGAAATGACTGAAATGGCCCTCGTCGAAGTACCGGAAGAAATTCAAAACCGGGGATTTACTGTCATGTGCGGACCATTCTTTTCCATCATGCCCTTTCCCAGTCGTCAGTTATATACCCTGAGCCATGTACGGTATACACCTCATTATGAATGGTATGATAAAGAGGAAAACGACACTTATACCGACGCCTACCGGATATTGGCTGAAGATCCAAAACACAGTTCCTACCAAGCCATGGTACATGATGCCGCCCGTTACATGCCCAGCATCGGCAAAACCGTATACCGTGATTCTCTGTGGGAGGTCAAAACCGTCCTTCCCATAAGCGAAGTAGATGACAGCCGCCCCATTCTCTTTAAATCCAATTACGCAGGCATTTCCGGCTACCACTGCATCATGGGCGGAAAAATAGACAATATCTATGACTGTATGGATTTCATCCGCCAGATTGAACGGAGCCGGCCCCTCCTCTAGCTAACATCATGAAAAAAGACATTTTCATCTCCCTTGTTTTCAATGTAACCCGTCCGATGCAAATAGAAGAATTCCTTCTTCTATCGGATTTTCTCAATGCCCGCTATACGAACTCTGAAATCGTCATCTGCGATCCGCGCCGTCTGCTCAGCCGCAGCATATCGGAAACACTTTCTACCGTTCCCAGGCTGAGATACCTTCTTTTTTCCCACCATCTTGCCGACGACATTTCTCTCGCGGCCGGCATGGAAAATGCTATTGGCGACATCGTCATTCTGGCCGACAATGAAAATTTTTCCACGGACGCACTGGAACGGGGAGTAGATATCTGCTGTCAGGGAAGCGACATCGTCTGTGGATGTGCGGATGTAAGGAAAAATACCTGCTACAGAATAGGATCATTCATCTTCCGCAAGATTTTCGGCCATATCGTCAAATATGAAATCCCCCCAAACGATACCGGTTTCCGAGTCATCAGCCGCCGGGCAGTCAATGCCGTCATGGAAGCTTTCTATTTCCATCACATGCTCTCTTACTGCCTCTTCCGCACAGGGTACCCCACCAATATTGTAGAATACGCATTGCCCGCAGCCATCAGTCGTCAGGAAGGCATTATCGACGGGTATATGAAAGGGATGAACATCATCATTTACAACTCCACGCGCCTTCTGCGGGCAGTCAACATTCTCGCATTGTTCACAAGTTTCATAGCTTTTCTCGTCGCCGTTTATTCCATTGCCATTCGCTTTTTTTCCGACCATGTTGTTGAAGGCTGGACCACGCTGATGCTTACTTTGTCCATCTTCTTCATCAGTCTTTTCCTTATTCTTACCATCCTCGGAGAATACATACTCAGGCTCGTCATCCTCAACGCCAATGCAGCCGCATACCATATCGTCCAGGAAAGACACTCCTCCGTCATGTTGGACATGCAGGCGCTCAATGTCAGGGAAGAAAGCCAAGGCAGCCATAACAATAAAGTTCAAACCGGCCGCGACCGCTAATTAACCTTCCAAGAATCAATATATCCCTCCTTACCGGCTCCGGAAAACTGCCTCCAATCTCATGCGGCAGAAATCAACCGTTCTCCTTCAGCCAACCCAGTTACAAAAGCCATGACCAGTTCTTCAGAACCGGAAAACACTGCAGACGACTCTATATCAGTTCATTCTTCCATACCGGGAGTCCCCGCTTTTACGGTTCAAAGCTATCAGACCAAACAAAGCAAGTACTGCATTCTCATCCCTATTATCAATGAAGGAGAACGCATTCATCACGAACTGGAAAGAGCCACGAACGCAAAGATTCCATCTTTTGGGGACATAATCATTTGTGATGGGGGGTCCACAGACGGATCTACGGAAGAACACCTTCTGCGTCAATACGGTGTCAACACGCTTCTTGTCAAAACAGGCCCTGGCAAGCAGGGAGCTCAGTTGCGCATGGGACTTTGGTGGGCTCTGCAACGCGGTTACGACGGATTCATTACCATTGACGGAAATGACAAGGACAGCATCGAAGACGTACCTAAATTCATATCCAAGCTTCAGGAAGGTTTCGACTTCATTCAGGGCTCGCGTTTTAGGAAGGGGGGGAAGGCTATCAACACGCCTTTTATCCGCCATGTCGCCCTGAAATTCATGCACGCCCCTCTCATTTCCCTGAGCGCGGGTCAATGGTTTACCGATACAACCAACGCCTACCGGGCTTATTCCCGTCATTATCTCAAGCACCCCGAAGTACAGCCCTTCAGGGATATATTCCAAACCTACGAACTGCTTGCCTATCTTTCCGTACGTGCCTCACAGCTTGGCTTGAAAGCCTGTGAAATACCCGTTACCCGCGCCTATCCTCCCAAAGGAAAAGTCCCCACCAAAATCAGTTTCTTCAAAGGCAACTTCAATCTGTTTGCCACCCTGGTGAAGAATCTTTTCCGGAAGTACCACCCATAAAAATCAGCCCTCTTGTAAATCATGGCTTCTACTTATCCCGTAAACGGTCAATTCGCCAAAAGTATATGCCGCTACTTCTTTGCATTCGCCGTCATTTGGGGCCTTCTCCTTTCCCTGTTCATTCATGAACTTCCCGTCCAAGGATATATAGCCATTTCCTTCATTGCTTTTCTTGCCGCGCATCAGATACATAAACGCTATCCGGCATTCATTGAAACTTCTTTTATTCCTTCCCTTTGGGGGGCGGTAGCTTTGGCTGTCTTCCCCTTCTTTCCTTCTTCTCTTCCCCTTTTCCAGGTACTCATCGTTCCCCTATGGCTGGCTGCCTACTACTTGAAGCAACATGCCCTTCTTAAAAAAATCATACCGTTTTCGGCACTGTCCTTTTTATGGGTCTTTTTCATTTCTGCGCTTTATGGACAGAATGTCAATTTCGATATATGGCAATTGTTTGATCTCTCAAAGTCATTTGAGAATGAATTTTACAAAATAAACTATATACGGCAAAATATTTATCCAACTTTCCAGGCAATCGGATTCCCTCCTCTTTACCCATTTCTCCTTTATATATTCAATCTTGTTTTTGAACAGCAAATCAACTCCTACCTGTACGTCAACTTTATATCCGTTTTCCTCTTTGCCTATTTCATACGGAAAATTTGTATTCTAAATGCCAACGGCTCCTCCCTGTGGGGAATCCTTGTTTTGGCTATTTTCTGTTTCAGTCAATTTTCCCCGGAAGTCTGCTGCGGAGGCACCACATCCTGGAGCCTCGTTTATATTTTAGGTACATTTTATTTTTATCTTGATAACCGGATCAACGGATTCAAACTTAGGAATTCTTTTTTCACAGGCTTATTCCTTGGTCTTGGCGTCATGAACCGATTTGACTTTATCGGATTCGCCGGATTAATCATCATCTACTATTTGTTCGTCTGCCTCAAAAAAAGAAATATCAAAGCAATATCAGTACTTTCCCTGACTTTTCTTCTGACCATTTCCCCATGGATTTATTATTCCATACATCATTTTGATGTTCTTTTCGTTACAGACAATGCCAGACGAATTTGGACCATTGAAGATACACGCCCTTCCACATTTTTCTGTGATAGCTGCCCTGCGCACACCATTCGCGACAATTTTTCCCTGTGGATGCAGGCTTTTCTGGTCCGCATGAAAAGTTCATGCACATCACTGGTACACATGATCATCCCCGCGGCTTTTCTTCTCCTGGTATTCTATATTGGCTCCTTATTTTTAAGGAAATCAAAAACTTATATGGAACCATCCCCCATCCCTTCCGGAATATGGATCTTTTTCTGCATCATTCTCCTTTCACTTGCACCGATTATCATTACCGGATATCCCGACTCCCGCTATCATGTTCCCTGGATTTATACGGCTCTCATTACCATTATTATCTTCCGTTTCCGCTTCGCCTCGGGGGAAAAGGATACCAAATTTCAAACAACAAATATCTTAATCGCACTCACCATCGCCATCGCTGCACTTTATATCAATAGAGGGCAGTTGCGCTCCCTCCTGTCGCCCTTTGACAGAGTGGAATTAATGACCATCCCGGAACCTGTCGCCCGGCAAATGGACACTTATCTGAAAGGCAATAATCCTGAAAACAAAGTACTCATGATGGACAGAAACTCGGCAATGAGTATCGCCAGATTCGCCTCTCTCTCAGGAATTCCCTTCACTCTTTCCCCTTCCAATCTCGAAAAGAAAAACGCCGTTCCCTTCTTTAAGGAATACAATGTTGGATATATCTATTTGGAAAACCCCGAAATCCTCCACGTACTGCAGGAAGAATGCGACCTGGAGAAGACCCCTGTTCCTGGCCTGTGGCGCATCCTGCCGCAACATTGATTCACCATTCCCGCGGCGCAGCGTTATCTCAAAAAAACAAACGTCCCTCTTGTGTTTCGGCTTGCGTCAGAGGGCATTTGACTGTAGATTGTCGCATGGCAGATTTCCCTCTTGGATTAAGTTTTGACGACGTGCTCCTGCTGCCCCGCCTGAGCGCGATTCTTCCCGGTGATGCGGACATCAGTTCCCAGCTCGTTCCTGGATTCAACATGAAAATCCCCGTGCTTTCCGCGGCCATGGACACCGTTTCCGAATCGGAACTGGCCATTGCCCTGGCACGTGAAGGCGGCCTCGCCGTCATCCACCGCAACAATCCCATCGACATTCAGGCGGCCATGGTCTCCCGCGTGAAGCGGTTTGAAAACGCCGTCATCCCGAACCCCGTCACGGTGAGCAAAGACATGACGCTTGAAGAAGTCCATCACGTCATGATGGACCAGGGTTACTCCGGCTTCCCCGTGGTGGATGCCAACCGAAAGCTGGAAGGCATCGTCACCGGCCGCGATATGCGCGGAGTGGACGATTACGAACACGTGCTGGTGAAAGATGTGATGACCCCTCTTTCCCGCCTGATTACCGCCGCCCCCAGCACCACTATTGAAGAAGCTCGCCACATCCTTTACACGCACCGCATTGAAAAGCTTCCCCTCGTGGATGAAAACGGCGTTCTTGCCGGCCTGATCACGGAAACGGACATCCAGAAGCGCGCCATGTTTGCGGACGCCTCCAAGGACGACCACGGCCATCTGCGCTGCGGCGCTGCCGTAGGCGTAGGCCCCGACTACCTGGACCGGGCCAAGGCCCTGGTCGCCGCAGGGGCTGACGCCCTGTTCATCGACGCCGCCACAGGCCATACCACACGCGTGATGGATGTAGTTTCCAATCTCCGCAAGCTGACGGACCGCCCCATCGTGGCCGGCAACGTAGTCACTGCGGAAGGCGCTTCCGACCTGATCAAGGCGGGCGTCCAGGCCATCAAGGTGGGCGTGGGTCCCGGCTCCATCTGCACCACCCGCGTCATTTCCGGTGTGGGGATGCCCCAGTTCACCGCCATTAAGGAAGTAGCTTCCGTGGCCCGCCCCGCAGGCGTAACCGTCATTGCGGACGGCGGCATCCGCTATTCCGGAGACATCGTGAAGGCCCTGGCGGCCGGTGCCGACCTGGTGATGCTGGGCGGCCTGCTGGCAGGCACGGAGGAAAGCCCCGGCAAGGTAGTCCATTACCAGGGCCGCCACTTCAAGCAATACCGCGGCATGGGGTCCCTCGGAGCCATGCGCCGCGGCTCCGGCGACCGGTACGGGCAGAACAGCTCCGGCAAGCTCGTTGCGGAAGGCGTGGAAGCCCGCGTCCCGTACAAGGGCATGCTGGCGGACGTCGTCTTCCAGCTCATGGGCGGCCTGCGCTCCGGCATGGGCTACCTGGGCGCCCGCAACCTGCAGGAGCTCCGGGAAAAGGCTCGGTTCGTCCAAATCACTTCCGGCGGCCTGAAGGAAAGCCACCCCCACGACATCACCATCACGGAAGAACCTATCAACTATTCCTGCTAAAACCTCTCTCATGGACGACAAACATCTCGTAGCCGTCATCGACTTCGGCTCCCAATACACCCAGCTCATCGTGCGCCGCGTGCGCGAACTGGGCTACATGGCCAAACTGTACGCTCTGGAAGACCTGGACCAAATCCACGAACCCGGAGCCGTCATCCTTTCCGGCGGCCCCAAAAGCACGACGGACGCAGACGCGCCGGATATCGACTTCAACTGGCTCCAGGGCCTGAACGTTCCCGTTCTGGGCGTATGCTACGGCATGCAGCTTCTCAACATCAAACATGGCGGGAGCGTCAAGGCCAGCAACAAGCGGGAATACGGCCCTGCCGCCCTCATTCCGGAATCCCTCACAGGGCTGTATCAGGACATGTCCCCTTCCTCCCAGGTATGGATGAGCCATTCGGACACGGTGGACCATCTGGCGGAAGGCTGCCGGGTCATCGCCCGCAATGCGGAAGGAATTCCCGTCTCCCTGCAATGGGGGGAAACCACCTTCGGCATCCAGTTCCACCCGGAAGTGACCCACTCCCATGAAGGGCGGACCATTTTGCGCAATTTCCTCTCCTGCGCCGCCAATCTGAAAAAATTCGACATCGGCGACTTCAAGAGGGAACTCATCCGTGAAATCCGCGAACGCGTGGGCGACAAGCAGGTCGTCTGCGGCGTTTCCGGCGGCGTGGACAGCACCGTGCTGGCCGTTCTGCTGCATGAAGCCGGGGTAAACATGCGCGCCATCTTCGTGGACAATGGCCTTCTGCGGAAAAACGAGGCGGATGAAGTCCGCGCCAACTTCGCACGCATGGGCGTCAAGATTGAAACGGTGGACGCCTCCGAACGCTTCCTGACGGCCCTGGCCGGAGAGGGAGATCCGGAAAAGAAGCGCCGCATCATCGGCGGCCTGTTCATTGACGTATTCTGGGATGCCGTGGGCAATGCGGAAATGCTTGCCCAGGGGACCCTGTATCCGGACGTGATTGAAAGCGCCTCCAACGCCAAATCCAAGGCTTCCGTCATCAAGACGCACCACAACCGCGTGGAACGCGTGCTGGAGCTTCAGGCGCAGGGGAAGGTACTGGAACCCCTGGCGGAACTGTTCAAGGACGAGGTACGCGAACTGGGAGCCTCCATGGGCATCCCCCACGACATTCTGTGGCGCCACCCCTTCCCCGGCCCCGGCCTGGCCGTGCGCTGCCCCGGCGTGGTCACCAGGGACCGGCTGGACATCATCCGGGAATGCGACGCCATCTTCATCGGCAACCTGAAAAAATACGGCTGGTATGAAAAAGTCTGGCAGGCCTATGCCGGCCTCATTCCCGTCAAGACGGTGGGCGTCAAGGGGGATGAACGTTCCTACGAATGGGCCACCAATCTGCGCGCCATTGTGTCGGAAGACGCCATGACGGCGGACTGGGTGGAACTGCCTGCCGCCCTGCTGCGTGAAACCAGCAACCGCATCCTCAATGAAGTAAAGGGCATCAACCGCGTCCTTTATGATATTTCCACGAAGCCTCCGGCCTCCATCGAGTGGGAATAAAGGCTCTACTGCCCTGCCGCCGCCCGTGCGGCAGGGTGCGCCTCCTCTCCAACCAGACAATCACGAAACTGATATGAAAACCGAATTGGAAAAATGCATGGCGGGAGAATGGTATGATTGCCATGACAAGGTGTTTCTTGAATTTAAAAACAAGGCCCATCATCTGTTGATGAAGTACAATTCCCTCCCTTACGACCGGAAGGAAGAGAAATACGAGGTGCTGAAGGAAATGCTCGGCAGTATCGGGACCAAAGTCTCCATCGGTCATTCGTTCATCTGCGACTACGGCTGCAACATCCATATCGGGAACAACGTCACGGTCAATACGGGATGCACCTTCGTGGACTGCAATAAAATCACCATCGGGAACAATGTCCTGATAGCCCCCAACGTCCAAATATATACGGCTACGCATCCCGTTGATCTGAATGAACGCCTCGCTCCTGTTGAAACGAATGACGGCGTTGACTACATACGCCGTACATTCGCCCTCCCGGTGACGATAGAAGACGGCTGCTGGATCGGGGGCGGTGTCATTATTCTGCCCGGAATCACGATTGGAAAAGGCAGCGTCATCGGCGCCGGCAGCGTGGTCACCAAAAACATCCCGCCCGACAGCCTGGCCGCCGGGAATCCCTGCAAAGTTATCCGTAAAATCAACGGGAACCCCGGACAATGATTAAATTGATAGCATTTGATCTGGACGGCACGATAGGGGAAACAATCCCCATGTGCATCAAGGCGTTCAAGCAGGCGGTTTCACCATACGCGGGCCATGTGCTGAGCGAACGGGAAATTGTGCAGACCTTCGGCTTGAATGAAGAGGGAATGATCAAAATGGTTGCCGGGGAAAAATGGCAGGAGGCGCTTCATGACTTTTATCCGATTTATGAAAGGATGCATGAGGAATGCCCCAAACCCTATGAGGACATTTGTGAATTGATAAAAACGCTGCGGGCCGCTGGAATACTGGTCGCCCTGATCACAGGCAAGGGAGAAAAAAGCTGCATGATCACGCTTGAAAAATTCGGCATGCAGAACCTGTTCTGTTCCATCAAGACAGGATCGGAAGACAAGCCGAACAAGGCGGAAGCCATCACGGAACTGCTGCACTTTTACCAACTCAACGAAGAGGAATTCTGTTATGTGGGAGACACGGTCTCCGATGTCGCCGCATGCAGAACCGCGGGCGTAACCTGCCTGTCCGCCGCCTGGAGCGCAGGCGCAGACGTTACCGCCTTGAAAGAGGCCAACCCTTCCAAGGTATTTTCCAGTGTCCAAGACCTGTTGCGTTTTTTGTGTTGAATGCCGGATGATGTGTCGTTAAACCATCCCCCGACGCCAGTTTCCGTCCATTTCCCCCACAAAAATCCCCGCCATGGACACCAGCTCCATCATCGTCGCCTCCTTTCTCTCCACTATTCCCGTTTACCTCTTCTTTGCCACGGGGTTTTACCTGCGGCACAAGCAGGTTATTCAGGCGGACCACGACGCCCCCATCATGCGGCTGGCCATGGACGTAGCCTATCCGTGCCTGGTCTTTCACAGCATCATGAAATACATGGTGCTCTCCGGCAATGAAACGCTCAGCAGCGTCGCCTTCTCCCTCCAGGCCATAGGCGCTGGCGCTTTGGAGCTCCTGCTCGGCATTGCGGCGGCATGGCTGGTAGCCAAAATGCTCCGCATGCGCATCGGCACCGGTCTGCGCACCTTCACCCTGACGGCAGGGGTGCAGAACTACGCTTTCTTCGTCATCCCCATCATCCAGATGCTGTTCACGGCCAGCAATGACCCCACGCTGGGCGTTCTCTTCGTCCACAACGTGGGGTGTGAACTGGTGGTCTGGAGCATTGGCGTCATCATCATTGCCGGAGGTCCCGGCAACCTGAACATGGGCGTCTTCTTCCGCGGTCCCCTGCTGGCTGTCATTGTAGGCCTTGCCCTTGCATGGTCCGGCCTGGGAGCCTACGTCGCCCAGGCGCCCCTGATGAAAGCCCTGGAAATGATCGGCAACTGCGCCACCCCCCTCTGCCTGATCCTGTTCGGCTGTTCCATGCGGGACCTGTGGCACAACATGAAATGGGAGCCCAAGCCTATCGTCTGCGGCCTTCTGACGCGCCTGGGACTGGCCCCGGCCCTGCTCCTGCTCATGGCGTACTTCCTTCCGGTTGACGACTACATCAAGCGGGTAATCGTCATCCAGGCGGCCATTCCCTCCGCTGTCATTCCGGTCATTCTGGCCAAACGGTTCGGCGGCCATCCGGACCTGGGCACGCAAATCCTGCTGACCACCACCGTAGCCTCCTTCCTGACACTGCCCTGCTGGCTCACCCTGGGGTCCATGCTGGTGGTTCCCTTATATTGATCCTGCCGGGGGTGGACGGTACTCACCATTCCCGTGCCGCCATCCTGGATATTGTTCGCCTTTCAACCTTCATTCCCCGTCCGGCTCTGTAAACCGCCTCCAATCCGGCGCCACTGACCGCCTGTCACGTTCGGAACGGCAGCGGCACCCGGCGGAAGGGAAAAACCGCCCCAATTCCCTCTATCCACAAACCATGGCCCGGAGGGAGCCCTACCTTTGTGTTGACTCTCCAGGCGGATATGTATTGAATGTGCTTCATGAGATTCCCTGCCCCCTTTTGCATCGCGGCCACGGTTCCGCTTCTGTTTTCCTGTGCAGGGAAAATCACCAGGATTGAACACGTGAGGGAAGTGCCTTTGAAAACCACGTCACTCCCGTCGGAGGACGTAGGCATGCACCGTTCCCAGGCTACTTTCCTGCTGTACGGGGCTGTCTCGAACAAGGAACGCGTCCAGCGCCAGGGCCAGTACTACTTCGTCACCTGGTATGATGCGGTTCCGGACCAGGCGGTCACGCTGGTCATGATGTACCGCCAGGGAAAAACGGGATCCAGAATCCTGACCAAATCCATTTCCTACCCTGCCGGGCGGAAAGGCGGCACGCAATCCCCCGTCTTTGAATTCATTGGGGACGATGCCAAGGAAAACGGCCAGATACTGGCGTGGAAACTGCTTCTGAAGGATCAAAACGGCAAAACCCTGTCGGAACGCCATTCCTACCTTTGGAACGACAAAGTTTAACCCTCCGGCTTCTCGCCGAAGGGTTAATAATAAAACTGGAATCGGAACGGCCTCTCCGTCAAAAGACGAAAAACTGCCGGCTCTCTCCGGCTTTTGCCGTTCATCCGCCTCTTTTCATCCCCCCGCGGGAGGCATCAGGCTTCCTGACGCTTCGCGCGGCGCGTACGAACGGCGGCGGCGAGGTTTTCCAATACTTCTACCGTCGTATCCCACCCGATGCACTGGTCCGTGATACTCTTGCCGTACACCAGATCGGAACTCAAAGGCTGCGCTCCTTCCACGAGATTGCTTTCAATCATCACGGCCGCTACCTGGTCGGAACCTTCGGCAATCTGCTTGGCGATGGCGGCGGCAACGCCCGGCTGGTTGCGGTAATCCTTGCAGCTGTTCCCGTGGGAGCAGTCAACCATGATGCGGTTGTTGATGCCGGCCTTCTGCAAAGCTTCCCCGGCATCCTTCACATGCATCTCATCGAAATTCGGGCCCAGAGAAGAACCGCGCAAAATAAGGTGGCAGGACTTGTTGCCCGTCGTGGAGACAATGGCGGAAACACCCTGCTTGGTCACGGAAAGGAAGCAATGCGGGCAGGAGGAGGAAATGATGGCGTCCACCGCAATTTGAAGGCTCCCGCTGGTGCCGTTCTTGAACCCCACGGGCATGGACAGGCCGGAGGCCAGCTCACGGTGCACCTGGCTTTCCGTCGTGCGTGCGCCGATGGCGCCCCACGTAATGAGATCTGCAATGTACTGGGGCGTGATGGTGTCCAGGAACTCCGTCGCGGCAGGCACGCCCATGTCTCCCAGGCGGAGCAGAAGGCCGCGCGCCATGTGCAATCCACGGTTGATGTCGAACGTGTGGTTCATGAACGGATCATTAATCAGCCCCTTCCAGCCTACCGTAGTACGGGGCTTTTCAAAATACACGCGCATGATGATCACCAGATCCTTCTCAAAGCGCACCATCTGCTCCTTGAGACGGGCGGCATAATCCACCGCTGCCTGGGGATCGTGGATGGAACACGGCCCCACCACCACCAGCAGGCGGTCGTCATGGCCGGAAATGATGTTCTCCGCATTCTTGCGTGTCGTAGCCACCATCTTCGCGATCTCCGTGGTCGCCGGATAATCCTTGATCAGGATGGCGGGGGAAATCAGGGGCTCGATGTCTTGAATGCGTACGTCGTCTGTTTTGAACCAGTTCATGTCTGGGACTTATTGAGGGGTTTTTGATAGGGGTTGAAAAGAAAAAAATACGGTTTGGAGCCAGTATGCCTGAATAATCGCAGGGCCTTCCGGCGGCATGCCGGAAAGCCCTTTTAAAAAGAATGAACCCATTCGGAAACGAACGGATCACGAATGCGTTACCAGGACGTTACATTGTCATCCGTAAATTCCTGATTGTTGATATGTCCGTCTTCCGTGCTGCCCTGCTTGTCCTTGCCCACGCTGTAAACGGCCACGTTCTTGGTAACCATGCGGGAACCCACCTGGACGCGGGGGGAACGGTCGTCCGGATTGGCATTCAGAACAATGTGGTAGGGAGATTCCCATGGGTCTATCAGGCTCACGCGTCCGCGGCTCTCAAAAAACAGGCCGGGAGCGCCTTCCACGTCCGTGGTGGTGGTGTTGAAGTAGGCAGTCTTCTTGGGATTGAGCTTCCTGTCTTCATCTCCACGGTCCATGTGATTCGTCAGAATGCTCATGATGCGGCTGTCGTCGTCCAGAGCGGTGGTCAGATAATACTGGCCGTCCTTGCGAGCCTTCCTGCTCATTTCCCGACCGGTCCAGGCTACGGGGGGCCGGCCGTTGTCCATCATGTAATTTTCTATGGCTGTCTGCAATCCGTTGCAGTCGCTCCGCGCCGTGGTAATGCGGGACTTTTCCATCACGCCGTTCACCACGATCATGGAGATGCCGGCCAGCGTCAGGATAATGGCAATCACCACGAGCAATTCAATCAGCGTGAATCCCTTGGATTTACGGTTCAGAAAAGGTGCTTTCATACTTTGCCAAGAGTACCGCAATTACGATTGAGGGCAAGCGGAAAACTTGCCGGGCGCCCAATTTCAAAAGGCGCTTCCCGGCTATCCGGAAACACGCGCCGTTGCCTTATGCAAAAACATCCCCGGCAGACAAAAAATCATGCCGGGGATATTTGGAAAAGCAAACTTCTATTGCTGAGGCGCCGGAGGCGTTTCGGGAGCCGGAGCCCCGGGAGTATCGGAAACGGGCGTTTCACTGGCGGCGGCCGCTTCAGCCTCTGCGGCGCGCCTGCGCAATTCCTCCTGCTGAAGCTCTTCAGGAGTCTTGACGGGGACGGAAGCTTCCTGTTTGGCGGCGGCTTCCTGCATTTCCGGACTCAGCAAACTTTCGGAACTCTTGACATGCTGGCGGTTGATCAGCATGGCCAGCACCAGGCAAAGAAGCATGAATGCGGAACCAAAATAAACCGTAGCCTTTTTCAGCACGTCCGTCGTGCGGGCCCCAAAAGCCTGGTCCGTAATGGCCGCGCCGAAGGCCGCGCCCAGCCCCTCCTGCTTGGGTCTTTGCATAAGTACCACGCCCAGAAGAAGAAGGGAGACAACAACCAAAACGGCAAAAAGCAACTGAATGCTGATATTGAGTGAATCTGCTAGAAAAAGGTTCATGAGCGCGGGGAGTATGTGTGAATTCGAATGGTTTGTAAAGTCTAGGAAATGATTTCGTTATGCTCGTTGCAGACGATTTTCTTAGGGACAATGGGCTTGTCGGACAGGGCAAAGCTCATAATCACCACGCGTTCCCCCGTCTTGATCAGGTGGGCGGCGCCTCCGTTCATGATAATATTCCCCGTTCCCGCCGGGCCCTGCAAGGCATATGTTTCCAAACGATTGCCGGACGTGACGGAGGCCACGAGCACTTTCTCCCCGGGCCACAAATCCACCGCCGCCATCAGATCGGCAGGAATCTCGATGCTGCCTTCATACTGAACATCGCCGCGGGTAATCATGGCACGATGGATTTTTGATTTTAACTGCTCAACCAACATGACGTGCGAACACAAAACCCCCGATCGCCCCCGCGGTCAAGCCGACATCCTTCATTTTACAGTTTTTTGTGTCTTACTCTGCCCGTTCCAGCACTTCCGCGGCCTGCCGGGCATCCAGCGCAAGCTGGCTTTTCAGGGCGTCCAGAGAAGGGAATTTGGCTTCCGGCCTCAGAAACCGTACGGGCGTCACCTCCATCTGCGCTCCGTAAATATTCCCCGGCTGGCCGAACAGATGGGTTTCCAGCAGAAGCTCACCCGCTTCTCCTTCCACGGTGGGGCGTATTCCCAGATTGGCCACGCCGCCGTAACCCATCCCGTTCACGCGGGCGCGGACGGCGTAAACTCCCTGGGGGGGCAGCAACTCGGTACCGGGCCTCATGTTGGCCGTGGGGTAATCCAGCAAACGCCCCAGCTGGCGGCCATGAATCACCGTCCCCTGCCAGCGGAAGGGACGCCCCAGCAGCCGCATTGCCAGAGGAAAGTCTCCGAGCCGCACGGTCTCCCGGATGCGGGTACTGCTGACCCGTTCCCCATCGCGCAAAATGGCGGGAATGGCCGTCACCTTGAACCCGTAATGTTCTCCCAGGCTACGCAAAGTTCCCACATCGCCCGCACGGTCGCGTCCAAAATGCCAGTCCTCGCCCACGACAACCTCGGCCACCCGGCAGGACGAACACAATTCCCCGATGAACTCTTCCGGGCTCATGGACGCCAGCGCCGCGGAAAACTCCAGGCTCAACACCATCTCCACGCCCATTTCTTCCAACAGGGCGAACTTTTCACGGTCCGCGGCCATAATGGCTGCCGGCGCCTCCTCCGGCCGGACGTGTGCCAGCGGATGACGGCGAAACGTCAGCACAGCGGGAATTCCGCCGTTCCTGCGGGCGCCTTCCACCGCGGCGCCAATCACCGCCGCATGGCCGACATGCAGCCCGTCAAACATCCCCATGGCCCAGTGCACGGGGGAGGACACGTCCTTCAATTGCTTGAACTCCTGGTAAACAAACATGCTTTTACTTGGCAATCAGGATGGCCGCCAGTTCCGCCAGGGAAAGCATTGCCCGGAACAACTCCTCCCTGGGCGCGGTTTTCAGGGTTTCCACCGTAATGGCCCGGTCCAGCGTAAAGCGGCCGGACCGCGTGCGCCGCAAGGCGCTCAAATGGGCTCCGCAGCCCAGCGCCTTTCCTATATCATAGGCATAGGAACGCACGTAAAAACCCTTGGAGCACTGAACGGTGAAATCCACTTCCGGAATGGCCATGCGGGTAATCCGGTGGCCGAAAACCTCCACGGGCCGCGGTTCACGGACAACTTCCTGCCCTTTGCGCGCCAGCTTGTACAGCGGCACGCCGTCCTTCTTGATGGCGGACACCATGGGAGGAATCTGCTCAAACTGCCCGTCAAACCGGTCAAAGGCATCCCTCACCGCCTCATCGGTAACACCTTCCACGGAATACTCCGCCACCACTTCCCCCATGGCATCCTGGGAGGAAGTCTCCACGCCCAGCGTCAGCGTGCCGGCGTATTCCTTGTGTTCGCACATCAGCTTGTCCTGAAGCTTGGTGGCCTTTCCCACCACCAGCATCAGCAGCCCCGTAGCCATGGGGTCCAGCGTGCCGCAGTGGCCGATCTTCTTGATCCCCAGGGACCGGCGCGCAATCGCCACAACATCGTGGGAAGTCATGTCCTGCGCCTTGTCGATCAGCAGTACGCCTGACGGAGTTTGTATGGAATCGGAATTATTCATGAAATCTGCTGTTGGAGTACGCGTTCCACTTCCGCCTGCATGGCCTCCAGAATAACGAGGCGCACTTCCTCAACCGGTCCCCTGATGCGCACTCCGGCAGCCATCGCATGGCCGCCGCCTCCAAAGCGGGAAGCCAACTCGGCCACGGAAATTTCCGTTACCTTGGACCTCAGGGAAATGCGGATGCGCGGATCGTCCTCGGACTCCTCCAAATAAGCGGCCAGCCAGACGCCCTGAACGGAACGCAGCAAATCAATTAATCCTTCCGTATCTTCCGGGCGGCAGCCTATCCGGGCCTTGGCCTCATTCGTCAGGCAAAAAGTGCAAATCCTGCCGTCCGGCGTCAACTGCATGCCATTGAGCACTTCACGGAACAACTGCATCTTCACCCACGGTTTCTCCTGATAGAGCTGGCGGTTGATATCCTGCACATTGACTCCCATCCGGATCAGGTCCGCCGCCAATTCCATCACGGCGGCCGTCGTCATCTGGTACTGGAAAGACCCCGTGTCCGTGCTGACGGCCACATAAAGGGCATCGCGCATCACCGGAGTAAAGGAAATGCCCAGATATTTGAAAAAATAATAAAGCACCGCCCCCGTGGCGCATTCATCCGGCAGAACGCACTGCACGTCCCCAAACCTCTCATTGGTCTGGTGGTGGTCGATGTTCGCCCACACCTTGGCTCCGGCCAGGGCACGCAGGCTCCGTTCCCCCAGGCGTTTCAAGGCGCCGTTATCCACGGAAATGGCCACTTCCACATCCACCGGTTCGTCAGGCGTGGAAATAATGTCCTCCACGCCGGGAAGAAAGGCCAGGCTGGCAGGAACGCCGTCCTCATTCATCATGACCACGTGCTTGCCCATGTTCTTCAGGGCATCCCCCAGAGCCAGCGTGGAGCCGATGGCGTCCCCGTCCGGATGGATATGCGCCACTACCGCAAAGCTGTCATAATTGCGGATCAAGTCCGCCAAAGGCGCAAATTCGGGACAATGTTTCCAATCTTCCATATGGTCTGCCCCGTTTGTATAGAAAAAGCCGCACCTGGACAATCACCAAGTGCGGCTTGAAAAGTCGTGTCAATCCCTGAAGAGGATTACTTCTTGGACTTCATGACCACGGGGGCAATATCGGCGCCCGGCTGGTTCAGGTCGTTGAACTTGGGAAGGGGAGTCAGGGGCGGAGCGCCCTGATCCTGGCAGCAGCAGGAAGCCATGATGCTTGCCGCGAAAGCGGAAAGAGCCAGAATGGTAATCTTCTTCATATGCGTGGTTAAATGATGGGTGATAAAGGATATGGAAATATCTTGGAGCATAAAAGCACACCATCCGGGCGGCCGTCAATCAAATTTGATAAAATCTGTTCCCGGAATGCCTTCCGGCCGGAGACGGACGGTTCTGCAAGGGGCAAGACGCATAAATCGCTGGCCTCACGGCATGGGAAGGTATAATGTCCGCAAAGCTGTTTTTGCTATGCCTTTCTCCGTTAGAATCCTCCGGTTTTTCGGCATCCTGCTGCTGGGTGTTTGCGCGCTGGGGGTAGCCGCCATAAGCTGGGCTTATCTGATTGAGCCCAACCTGCTGTTCGTCCGGCAGGTGGACTACCGCATTCCCCAGTGGAATGGGCGGGGCAGCCCCCTGAAAGTCGTTGTCGCCGGAGACCTCCATCTCATGCCCACCGCATTTGACGAAGTGAGAGTCCTACGCTACGTTCAGAGGATCATGCAGCTCAAGCCGGACCTGATCCTTCTGGTGGGGGATTATGCCCGCGGCTCCAGTAAAAACGCCAGCATGAACCCGCAAAAGGCGGCACAGCTCCTCCAAGGGCTGGAAGCACCCTGCGGGGTATTCGCGATTCAGGGCAACCATGATTTCACATTCGGCTGGAACAACTGGAAGAAGGAACTGACCCATGCGGGCATCAGGATTCTTGCCGACAAAAGCGTTCTCATCACGCTTAACGACGGGCGCAGGCTCCAGCTTTCCGGGCTTCTGGATTCCTTCCGCCACTCAAAAAAACAATTCCCGGAACGGCAGTCCCCAAACATCCCTCACATCGTATTGTGCCACCGTCCGGAAATCGACCACATTCTTTCAGAAGGGGACGCGGACTTCATCATCAGCGGCCATACGCACGGCGGCCAAATCCGCCTCCCCTTCAATCTGCTATGGTTTGAAGCCAGCCCGGAGCATACCCAGCCCTATACCTACCCCTGGCATATTTCCGCCGGAAACAAATATCTGATTACCAAAGGCCTGGGCACCAGCACGCTCCCCCTGCGCTTCAACTGCCCGCCGGAAATCTACCTGCTAACCTTGCACTGATGGCGGCAATCTGTTTCCGCATGGCAACAAACAGCCGCAGGTCTGTTTTTCACTGCTTGATTTTCTTCGGGCATATGCCAGCATGGAAAGTTCACCTGCCTCTCCATTCATGCCTGTTTCCGCCAATAAAACACCCGCAATAAAAAATGCCATCCTGTTCGGCAACGGACTGATGCGCACTTTGGGAAGCCCCAGCAGCCCGGACCTCCTCAAAGAAACCATCTGCAGCCGGCCCTGCGGAGAATGTGCGGGATCCTATTGCCCCTTCACCGAGGAAAAAAATTGCCTCCCTTTTCCTCTGATCTATGAATACCTGATCTTGAAGGAGCAAAAACAACATCCGGAAAAGAACATGCGCAGCCTCTCTGCCATGATGCGTGAAAAGCTCAAAAAACAGTTGGAACAGTTCACCCCGCAGAACCATCCGGAATCCATTCTGCACGCCCTCGCGGACCTCCGGGCGGATGATTACCTGACCACCAACTATGATACCTTCCTGCGCCGGATTCTGGAATTGCGGGGTTATGAACAAAAATCCAGCCAGCATTCGGAAACCAAATACAGCATCCGGCGCCATGCCTGCATGGAAAACAAGGAACATTCACATTCATGCCGCATCTGGAACATCCACGGCACCTACAACGACAAGCCGGATTCCTTCACTATCCAATATGGATACGAGCATTATTGCGGATGCATCGGCAAGATCGACAATTATTTAAAAGGCACATACACCTATCAGTTGCACAAAAAGGAAGTCTCCGTTCCGCGCATGTATAAAAAATTACAGGATTACAAGCTTCGGAAAGGAGAATCATGGATTGATGCCTTCTTTTTCTCCAATATTCATATCCTGGGCCTGAACCTTTCTCCGGAAGAAATAGACCTATTGTATATCTTGAATCTCAGGTCACGATGGCTGCGTGACCCAAAAATCAAAAACCGCATTCGGAATCGCATCGTCTTTTACGGACAGCCGACCAATGCTGTAAAAGCCCTGCTGGAACAATTCAGCGTGGAAGTCCGTTCCTCTTCTCCCGAACCACCTTGCGAAAACGCGAAGAATGAGGCATATGAAGATTATTACAAACGTGTTCTAAAAGACATCAAATCCGAAATGGGGCAATCTGGGAATTGACTCTTCCTTATCCCCTGTCTTCTTCATCAAATCGTTCCCGCAGCCTCAGAATTTTATTTCCGGTCATTCTATAAACCGGCTTGTAAAGGTACTTTTTCAGCACGGCCAGCGGAGTCCTGCCGGGAAGAGGACCGCGCAGAAGTCCGGCGTCTCGCATGGCCCGTTCGTAACGCTTCCCTTCATAGCGCCAATTATACCTCCAAGGCTTGTGAACACCCTGATAATGGAGAATTCCGGGCTCCAGGGCCGCTTCCACCGCCTGCCGGGGCGTCACGCCGCGCCAGAACTTCTCTCCGGGATTATTTTTCAAAATGCGCCGCGTCAGCCCGTCATGCCAATTCCAGCGGGGATGCAGAGGAACCGTCAATTCGCACAAGGCGCCGTTCAGAGCGTCCTGGTCCGGGCAGGTAAGCCTGTCCCTGTGGCTGACGGCATAATCCAGCACGGCGCGCACCAGCCCCTTCTCCCGGAAAACGTCCACATTCATCAGCAGCACTCCGGAGTTGAAATACCCCGTGCAGTTCAGCGGCATGTCCAGCCGTTCGTTAAAATGGGAACCGGGCTTTGAAAAATTCTCAAACACCACTCCCACCGCCTTTCCGGTCAGGTCCGTGCGGAAAAGCTCCGTCAAATCCCGGCAAACCAGCACATCAATATCCAGATAAAGAATATTGCCCTTTTCCTCCTTCAGCAGCTCCGGAATAAACACGCGCCCCCAGGCGGGTACGGGCCACTGTTCGGTATGGGGGAAATCGTGCTCCTCCAGGATATTGGAAATCTCAATAAACTCCAGCCGGCAATCGAACGGAGCCGCCAGCTCTTCCAGCTTGCGGCGGTTGCCGGCATCAATGTCGTCGGAAAGCACGTAAACCTTGTAAAAAGTGTCCGGCCCCGCCGTGTTCAGCAAAGAAAAAACCGTGACGCTCAAGGGCAGTATTCCCCGGTTGTCACTGGCGAGGACGACGGCGAATTCATTCTTTTTCATGGGAGGAAACGGGTAGGGTCAATGGCGGAACAGTTGAGGCACTCTCTTGCGCATCTTCTTCCAATAATAGGAAAAGCCCAGGCCGGACTTCCCGGCCAGCCAGGATTTCAGCAATTTGGCTTCCGTGGCGGTCAGGCAGCTGTCATCTTCTTCCGGACGGTACAGGCCTTCTTCACGGAGTACGCGACACACTGTCCGGGTAACATCTTCCTGCTCGGAATGAGGCGCATACTTGCGTACATTGCGCACGCACATCACCAACAACCTTAGAAAAGCCGTCCGGTACTCCTCCAGCAAACCTTTCTCTTTCCATTCCTTTAAAACTAATAACGCCACTTTCACATAATCCAAGGACTTCACGGAACAACCAGAAGCAAATTCGTCCGTAATGGAACCACTCCGCTTGCGATAGACGTACAACGGCTTGCGCACGACACAGGCACGTTTGCAGAATGGAAACGTGAGGTAATGAAAATAAATATCCTCACATAAAAATCCTTCCGGAAACTGTGTTCCGTATTGTTCCACAACGGAACGCCGCACCATCATGCCATTGGCGCCATGGTGAACCTTTCCAATGGTGGACGGAGTACAGGGGATCCAGCTCGCGTCCGGTTCCGCTACGTCTTTTGGCAAATAGAAATCTTTCTTCTCCGGCTCATCCTCATAAAAATAGCGGTAACCGCACACCACCCGGTCCGCAGAACAGGCGCACGCCGTTTCGTACATCTCTCTTAAAGCGTCCGGTTCCATCCAGTCGTCGGAATCCACCAGGAGAAGGAACTCACCCTCCGCATGCTTCATCGCCAAGTTGCGCGTACGGGAAAGCCCTCCGTTAGAAGGAGCGCTGACTACCTTGACGCGAGGGTCCCGTTCCTTCCATTCCTCAAGAATGGACAGGGACGCGTCCGTGGAAGCGTCATCCACACAGATAATTTCCAAATCCGTGAAAGACTGGCTGCAAAGACTCTGCAAACACGCAGACACATAGGAAGCCACATTGTAAACGGGCACGATAACGGAAATTTTAACAGGATGCGTCATGGCCATTCTTTCCGGAAAGATTCAGGGACAAATAGGGTACCAGCGTGGACCACACTTGGTCCACCGTGATTTCCTCAATGCTTCCCGGGGAAATCAGGTTCGTGATACGGCAGGCCGTGATGGCGGACTTGCGCGTCCGGTGGCAGAAAATGGCCGTTACGGGTACTCCGGAATAGGCGCACATATGCGTAGGGCCCGTATCATTGCCCACACAGGCCAGGGAGCGCAACGCCATCTGAGGAATATCCATCAGAGAGGACTTGCCCAGAAAACTGACAGCCAGCGGAGAACTGGAGGCGATGGCCTCCACTTCCTCGGCTTCCGCCCTGGTGCCAATCACTACGGACGCTATGCCCCGCTCCGCCAGACGCCGCGCCAGGGAGCAGAAATTCTCCACGGGCCAGCGTTTGTAGGGATGTGAGGGGGAACACCCCGGAATCATCAGCACATACCGTTCCGGAAGTTCGTCAAAATGCCGGCCCTCCCCGTGCATGAAGGATAAATCCGTCAGGACGCGCTCCAGCCGATACGGCTCCCTTTCCACCTTCCCCAGACGAAACCCTCCGTTTTTCAACAATCTGCGGCGTTCTCCGGAATTGCAGGCCACCCAATCCATATCGCGGTTGAGCAGAAAGCGGATGGCCGGATAATAGCGTTTCCTGGTTCGGGAGGATTCCTGGAGGTCATATACCACGTCAAAATTTCCCTTAACGATGGAACGGATGGCCGCCCAGGTGGCACCCAGCTTCCAGTACGGAACCCGGTCATCCACGATGAAATCGTCAAACACGCCCAGCTGCTTCGCCATCGGGACGAACATTCCCATCGTCATCAGGGTGATGCGGGCCTCCGGATGAAGCTCCCGGAGACGTTTCATCGTCCCCATGGCCAGCACCACGTCGCCCAGGGCCCCGTGCTTGATGATCAGAATGCGTTGCGCAGGCATGAATGAAAAACAATCCGGGGTTAAACGTAGCTGTCCTCCCGGTCCAGATACTTCTGCACGTACTGCCGCACGCCGTCTTCCAGAGAAGTCATGGGAGCCGAATATCCGGCGGTGCGCAGCCGGGAAAGGTCAGCCTGCGTGTAATACTGGTATTTGCCCTTGAGTTCCTCAGGCATTTCCCGGTAGCCGATTTTTTCCTGAAGGCCCAGGGCATTGAACACCGCCTTGGCCAGATCGTAAAACGAACGTGCCTCCCCGGAGCCCACATTGAACAGGCCGCTCACTTCCGGATGGCCCAGCAGCCAGAGAACCACATCCACGCAGTCCCCCACCCACACGAAGTCCCGGAGCTGCCAGCCGTCCCTGTAGTCGGGATGATAGGACTTGAACAGCTTGACCGTCTCATTTACTTTTACTTGGGGGAAAATGTGGGCCACCACACTCTTCTGGCCGCCCTTGTGGTACTCATTGGGACCGTACACGTTGAAAAACTTGAGGCCGGCATACTGGAGAGGGACCGTGCGCCCTTCCCGCACTTCCCTGGCCACCTTCCGGTCAAACAGGGCCTTGCTCCATCCGTAGGCGTTCAACGGCCGCAGCGCATTGACATGCTCCAAGGACGGATTGTCGTCAAACCCCATGGAGCCGTCCCCGTAAGTGGCCGCGGAGGAGGCATAAATGAACTGCTTCCCGTACAAGGTGCAGAATTCCCACAAGTACCAGCTCAATGTAAAATTCGTCCGGATAATCAGATCCGCATCCGTTTCCGTCGTCGCGGAAATCGCGCCCATGTGAATGACGGCCTCAATTTCTTCCGCGTGCGCTTCCATGTAATCGAACATGTCTTCCGGGGGCACCACCGCGCACAACTCCCGTTTGGCTATGTTCTTCCATTTGTCGGAGGAGCCCAGCGTATCCACCACGACAATATCTTTTTTGCCGGCCTTCTCCAGGGCTGCGACAATATTTGAACCGATGAATCCGGCTCCGCCTGTGACAATAATCATAACAGAAAAATAGATAAAGAAGTTGTACCGCCTTCTTTTACCACAGCCTCCCTGTGCTAGGCAACTGCCATTTGAAATGTCCCGGAACGCGACTTTTCAACAAATTTACGGTTCGGGTACTCCAACTCCTATCCGGACAAGATGGAAATCCATGGGAATGAAACCGCCTCAGCATACTTATCATACTTTTGTCCCGGCTCCCGGACACGCTCCTCCTCGTTGGGAAATTCTTCAATGACCTGCTTTCCCAAAATTACCATTGACCACGGACTATAAATCCGTTACCCATAAGAAGCCTCTTTATGCCTCCTGACGTCTCCATTATCGTTCCCTGCTATAATGTAGCCGCTTACATAGATGTCTGCCTGGAAAGCCTGACCCGGCAAACTCTTCGCAGCATAGAAATTATCTGCATTAATGACGGTTCCACGGACAACACATGGAACTGCCTGCTCCGGTGGCAGGCGAAGGATGACAGAATCATCCTTCTGAACCAATCCAATGCAGGCGTTTCCACCGCACGGAATGCGGGGCTGGATGCGGCGCGGGGACTGTACGTAGGTTTTGCGGACCCGGACGACTATGCGGACCCTGAAATGTACGGGCGCCTTCTTTCCGGAGCGCTGGAACATGATGCCGACGTGGTGGAATGCGGAAATCATGTTTTTTCCGATACCACGGCTGAGCTGATCGTCTCCAGAAGAAGATCGCCCGCATGGAACTTTGAATCGGATGCGTCTCCCGCCAACTTCTTCCGGGATTCCGTCTGGGGAAAGATGGATATCTGCGTATGGAGCAAGTTGTTCCGGAGAAGCATGCTGGAAACGCACAGCCTCCGGTTCCACGCCGATCTGAAATGTGGAGGAGAAGATGAAACATTCCGCCTGACAGTCCTTCCCCATGCTTCACGCCTTCTGTTCATTCCGGACTGCCTGTATTATTACCGCCTGATGCGCCGGGACTCCCTTTCCAGACACTGCGACGACATTCCCCACTCCCAATGCGTCCAGGAATTCCGAAGGCTGCTGTACATCGTGGACTATTGGAAGGCACGCGGCTGGTTAAACGCCGGCCTGTTTGCCTACGGCGTGCGGAAACTCAAGCCCTTTTTCATCTCCAAGCATCCGCTCTTCAACCGCATGACTCCTCCGCAGAAGCGGATCATTCTGGCATGGTGGCATGAATTCTACCGGCAGGCCGGAGGCGATCTCTTTTTCTCCACCCTTTCCGGACGAGACAGGCAACTGGCCGATCTGCTCAATTCAGTACCTCCTCCTTCCAACGGCTTCAGCCGCATTTTGCTGCTGGCCGGGTCCTGCCTGCCGGGACAGAAGGGCAGGTATTATTCCTGCAAACGGGTCCTTTCCACCTACCTCTCTGATACCCGCTCCTTCTCCGGACTCCCGACAGCCTCTCCGCAAAGGCCTGATTGACACTCCTCCACCTTCCCTATATAACACAGCACATCAACTTCCCGCTTGATGAACCATTTTATTTCATTCGCAGACTCCCGCATGACGGACTCCCTGAACCGTCTGTGCCGGCAGGCGGAGGCCCTGGAGTTTTTCGATGAAACCACGTCGTTCACGGAACACGACCTTCTCCCGGAATTCACCAGCCGCATGGGCAAATACCTGACTCCCTCCTGCAAGGGATTCGGCTACTGGTCCTGGAAACCGTGGATCATCAGCCACGCCCTGCAGAAAATGAAGGATGGGGACCGTCTCCTGTATCTGGATGCCGGCTGCCACATCAATCCGGCAGGCATGAAACGCTTCCGGGAATATGTGGACATTCTGGACCGGGACAACAATGGCATGCTGGCATTTTACAATGGACAGCCTGAATACAAATGGACCAAGGGGGACATCTTCCGCCATTTCTCCATCTCTCCGGAAAATACCCGCATCACGCATAGCCAACAAATCGCGGCCGGACATGTCTTCATCAAAAAAAAGCCCCAGGGCGGTAGAATTGATCCGGGACTGGCTCCATATCTTTTACAACCATCTGAATCTGGTGGACAACTCCCCCTCTGTCTCTCCCAATCTGGAGGAATTCGTAGAAAACCGGTACGACCAAAGCATTTTTTCCATCCTGTGCAAACTGCGCGGCGTTACTGCCCTTCCCTGTTCGGAGACTTATGCGGAAGACTGGGACCGACTGGCCTTGTTTCCATTCCAGGATAGGCGGGACATCAGCGTTTCCCCAACACAAAAAACCTGCGGGAACCTGTGGAGACGCCTCTTCCGCAAAACAGGTTAACGGATGTTTCCGGAACAGCCGGTCGCCAGTATCTCCCTATACAGACTCGCATAACGGGACGCAATCACAGGATAGGAAAACTCTCTCTCCGCATACTCCCTTCCGGCATGGCCCAGGCGTTTCAACAACTGGTTGTCGTTATATAAAAGCAGGCAATGGGCAGCCATCCGGTCAATATCAAACTGGTCTGCAATCAATCCGGTTTTCCCATCCAAACAGACCTCAGGCACTCCTCCCGTCCGGAAACTGACGGAAGGGACCCCGCAACTCATGGCTTCCAGACTCACGTAAGAAAGGCTGTCCTGCTTGGTTGGATTCAAAAACATATCAGCACCCTGATAAACCTGGGCCAGCTTTCCCATGTCCGCGAGAAATCCCATCCTTGTACATGGATAAGGCCATTCTGTACTGGAATCGTCATTTCCAAAAATCAATAAGTGAATATGGCGTGCCCCCTGCCTGTATAATTCCCGTAAAATCGGCATCACATACTCTCCGCCTTTGAAAGGGTCTTGCAGGTTGACAGCTCCAAAGGCAATGACAAAAGAATTTTCCGGCACGTCCAGACGCTTCTTCGCTTCCGCCTTATTCACGGGCGGAATAAAGACGGACGTATCCACCGGGTTAAAAATATGCACCAAGCGCCTGCCCTCAAACATTCGGCTCTCCCTGGCCATATCCAACAACCACTTGGATGGCGTGACAATGGTTAAATCAGGTATCCTGGCAAAATATTCCTTCTTCTTGCGGAATAACCACCCCGGCCAGCTCCCACAGCCTAAAATATGCCCGAGGCGAGGGCAATCTCCCCTGCAGCTATTCCGGTAAAGGAGGCATCCCATTTCCCCATGGCAGCCGCCTGTAACAGGCATGGTGTCGTGAAGCGTATACACGAGGGGCCTGCCAATCAAATGAAGACGGCTGAAATCCAGAGTGCGTCCGGCTATCCAATGAAGATTAACGATGTCAGCCTCCTCCATTTGATCTACACTGAACCCCATGCCCAAAACACTGTAAAAAGGAGTATTGCGATCGTAAGGCACTGTCAAGCGGCACATGCCGCGGGCTATCCACCGCTTGGCGGAATCCTGCATCCTCCGGTAGCAGGATCTTCTTATTTCCTTTCCAATCCCATTCCCCGCTCTCCGGAGGAGAAGATGGGAATCCGTTCCCTCTGCGTGCCGGTTCAAAGCGTCGTTCAACCGATATGGCATCGAACTTTCCGAAACATTATGGGAAATCTGTGCCACCTTGAAGGGAAATTCCATGACGCGTATCCTATGTCCTGATTTCAATAATACCGCAACTCATGTTTTTGCGCCAAATACTCCAGCATGTTTAAATAATCCCTCCACAGGGTTATTCTCTGCTTCCGCTTGGTCCGGACATGGCCCAAGGAACACCACATTTTCCACTGATGACTGCGCAGTTTTTTCCGAGTGGCTTCCAGAGACTGGCAAAACACCCTTCTGAAATGCAGCTGGAAAACCGGCATGTCAAAAGCTTCCTCCCACCACACGGCTCCATGCACAACGTGGGCAGCCACTCTGGAATGCACATCCCAAGGCTTACTCTCAATCAAATGAAGGATTTTCCAGGACCTTTCTTCATGGATGCGGAAAATATCGGCAAATTCCGTCCCCCTCCACGAGGCTTCATCCGGATCCCCCTTCAAATAAGGCTCAAACTGGAAATTCCATTCCACTGGCAAATGTTTGCAGGAACCATAAAAAGCAATGTTCAGGATATCCTGGTCGTGATTGAAGAACGTTTCACGGTTGAACAGCTCCATCAACACGGCTTCCTTCCCTTGTTCCCTGATTCCCTTCAAATCCAGGACCAGTACTCCGCTATTAAAATACCGCCTGATATCCCGAATGCCCAGCTCCTCAAGAAGCTGCCTGTTGGGATTCAAAGCAGCTTCCCCCGATGATAGAAATTTCAAAACGGAAATATCCGTTACCGCGCCGATGAGGCAACCGTTAAGATCCGTATGGTACAATTCCGCAATGTCCGCATTCAACAACACATCTACATCCAAGTAGATCATCCTGTCATATTCGGGAAACAAAGTAGCCAGCCACAACCTGTAATAAATGGAACATGCCACCCCATGCAAATTCCTGGCATTCATCTTTTCTTCCCTGATTTTAACCATGGATTTAAAATTCAAAGTTATATGAGAAAAAGAATCTACAAGGGAAGACAGGCATTCCATCTTCTCTCTGCTCATTCCGTCATGCATGATCCACAAATCATAGGAATACCCCGGATCGCTTCTGCGGCACAGGGAATGGATGGCTACGCCGACATAAGGAGCCCAACCTTCATTCACAGAAAAAATAACGGCTATATGATCTTTTCTACTGATGGTCATCCCGAGGGCAAAATCTACGGAACTACGAATTCGGTGTCAATTTTAATTTTTGAAAATAAATGATTTAACAAAAATAAAAATAGTATAATTTATGATAGCAAAATCAATAATCATCCATTTATTCTAAAAATTTTAGAATCCCGCCTAGTTAAGAGTCGGAGAATCGCATCTAATCAAATATTTTTACCGTTCCCGCTTTTCAGAGAAGAAGTTTAGAGGCGCATTCGTTTGTTCTCGCTTGATAGGAATGCTTTAAAAACAACACCTTTGACAATCTTAAACTGAAAAACCGTCAATCATGCATTGATACTTTTGCGCGAAAGGTTCTCTGAGATCTGTGAAAGTAAAGCTCATTTTGATCAAGAAAGTGTTAAGAGTGATGAAAGCTATTTTGCCGCCAGAAGAACGTGAGGCGCCCAGTGCCGCCAACTGGCATGCGGCGTTGAATTCCTGTTGCCTGGCAGGAGAAGGGCTCTTCCTTTCTCACTGAATGTCCTGAACATGCAAGGTAATCCGGGCGTTCGTCATCACCCGCGGCACTACCGGATTCGTAGTCCGACAAAAGAGGCCTTCATTCCTTCCGTTATGGAGGAACTGGATCGCTGCGGCCATAGGGACATTCACCTGCAGCTGTCCAGCAGCTGGCCAACCGCTACGAACGGTTGCTCCGGAGAAAAACGGCCCTTTGGCATTGACACGGAAGACATGCCGCCTACACTGGTCGGAGCCTGCCCTTCCCATTCATGAAAACGCTTAAAATCTCCTTTTTGCAATCCACACCGGACTTCGGGAAGGAAGGCATCCGGCACCTTCTGGAAGACAGATACCATATAGAGGAAAGCGATTCCGACTTTGATTACCTGATTGCCACACCGTGGTTTTACGTCAATCGTGAAGCGTTTTACGACTTCCTGGAGCGCTCGCCCGGCCATCTCACCATCATGTACGGCTGTCATGAAGCCATTGCTCCGGACTTCATGCTGTTTGACTATTACATAGGGGTGGACGCCATCCCCGCCAGCGAACGCACCGTAAAACTCCCCAGCCTGCGGCACCACCTTCAGGAAGTGCACGGGGCCAAGAAAGGACTGAATGCGGAAAACCTTCTCGCCGCCAAAACCGGCTTCTGCAATTTCATTTACGCCAACCGGAAATCCCACCCCAACCGGGACGCCATGTTCCACAAGCTTTCCAGCTATAAATTCGTCAATTCCCTGGGAAGCCATCTCAACAACACGCCGGGCGACGGCCTCCGGACGGGAGACTGGTACGCCTCATCCATCCGGATGAAAAAACCGTACAAATTCTCCATTGCCTTTGAAAATGCCTGGTACCCCGGCTATACCAGCGAAAAACTCGTCACCAGCATGCTTGCCGGCACCATCCCCATTTACTGGGGCAATCCTGACATTGGCAGGGAATTCAACTCCTCCTCCTTCATCAACTGCCATGACTTTCCCACGCTGGACGACGCAGTGGCCTATGTAAAAAAGGTGGATGAGGACAACGGCCTCTGGTGTGAAATCATGTCCCGCCCCTGGAAAACACCGGAACAGGAAATCCTGTTTCTGGAAGAAACGGCACGGGAAACGGAAAAGCTCTACAGGATTTTCGACCAGGCGCCGGAAGAAGCGCACCGCAAGGGTGACGGTACATGGATCTCCTATTATCAGCGTTTTCTGAAACGCGGCCACAAAGGGCGCCTGGCCTGGCACAGCCTGAAATCCCGCCTCCATCAATAACGAAGAGCCATACACGACGCGGACTCTCTGCAAACAGCCTTTTCATTCCTTCCTGCTATCCCTCCTGACTTTACGCGCCTTTCACCCTTATGGACAAATGCATCTCTGAAAACTTTTGTTCACCTTCTTCCCGGCAGGGCGGAAACTTCATTCACGGAACATACTTTCCCCACATCGACGGCCTGCGGACATTCGCCGTACTCTCCGTCGTCCTGTACCACTTGCAGGAATGGCTGTGCCCGGGCGGCTACACTGGGGTGGACATCTTTTTTGTCATTTCCGGCTATTTGATCGGCGGGGGCCTTGTTCGCAGTCTGAAAGAAAACTCCTTTTCCCTGACTTCCTTTTACTGCCGCAGAATCAAGCGCATCATGCCTGCCTACTTCTGCCTCATTGCGGTGGTGCTGGCCTTCGGCTGCTTTGTCCTGGACTGCGACGACCTGCGTTCCCTGGGCCGAACAGTTAGATCAAGCACGCTCTTCATCACCAACATTTATTTCAACAGAACCACAGGAGATTATTTCAGCCCGGCCACGGAGGAAAACCCCCTGCTGAATCTGTGGTCGCTGAGCGTGGAAGAACAATTCTACCTCGTCATCCCGCTGGCCCTCCTGTTCATGTGGAAAACCCGGCGTTCCGCCCTAATGGCCGCCGTCTGCGGAACCATGCTTCTTTCCCTGTGCATAGCTGCCTACCAAATGGACATGGTAGAGCAAAGCAAGGCCTTTTACCTGCTTCCCGGCCGTGCCTGGGAGCTTCTGGCCGGCTGCCTGCTCGCCCTGGCTCCCGCCGTGGCGGACAAAACGCGGGGAAAAGGGCTGCTGGCCCTGGCAGGATGGACCGGAATCCTCGCTCCCTTTGCCTGTTATACCTCCTCCACCCTCTTTCCCGGCTATACCGCACTGCCTTCCGTTGCCGGGGCCGTACTCCTGATACGCTACGGCAGTGACGGCTGGTCCGGGCGCATTCTGAAACATCCCGTCTGCACGGGTATCGGTAAAATCTCCTATTCCCTGTATTTGTGGCACTGGCCTGTCATCGTTTACTGGACCTACTGCCGTTTCAACGAGTGCGGCGTATGGGATTATGCGGGAATGTTTCTCGCCTCCCTCGCCCTGGCCTACCTCTCTTGGAAATTCGTTGAAATGCCCTTCAGAACGGCACCCGCGTTCTGGACGCGCAAAAACGCTTTCGTCTTCACTACGGTCGGCTGCTGCATGCTTGGTTTTGCCGGGGAATGGCTCAAATGGACGGACGGCGCCCGCAACTACTGGCATGTGGCGATCAACAACATGCCGTTTCCGGAATACTGGCGCGGACAGGCCTTCCCCCCTCGTTCGGCATCACGCCGCCGGACAAGGCCGTGGTGGAAAAGGGAAACCTCATCCAGTCCCATCACCCGGAGCTCGGCGACGTAACCGGATATCCCCTTGTCAGTCTCGGCAGGGAGGACCTCGCACCGGCTTTTCTTTTGATCGGAGACAGCCATGCCATGGCCAGTTCTCCGGGGTTCGACTCCGCCGCCAGGCTTCTGCACAAATCCGGCCTCTTTTTCCGTGCCCGTCTATGCCCTTTGAGCGGCATTTCCAACTCTTCAGAAAGCGGTGCACTGGCCCAGCTGCGGCTCATGTACCCGCATTGGGAACACAACATGAACCTGATCCTGGACTGGCTGGAACACACTCCCCATATTCGCACCGTGTTTATCCATAACCGCTGGATCGAGCTTGTCAACGACCAGCGGGATGAACAGATGAAGCAGCTCGTCTTCCAGGGCCTGTACAATACCTGCAAACGCATCCGCCAGTCGGGCAGGCAGGTCGTGCTGCTGGGTCCCGTGCCGGAATGGACATTCGGGCCATGCAAACTCATGCGCCGCAACGCGTTGCTGAATTCCAACCGGTCAGACCGCCTGCTGGGCGGAGACTTCAATACCCGCCAGCGTCCCGTCTTCACGATGCTTGGACACATGGCTGAAACCGGACTGTGCCGAGTAGTCCTGCTCCATGAAGCCTTTCATAAAAACGGACAATGGATGGAGCAGGAAGAAGGCCACCTGCTGTACTGTGACGACAACCATCTCTCGCCCTACGGCTCCAGGAAAATGGTCGCCAGCGTCATTGACCGTCTTTTCCCGGAATGGGAGAACACGGCATCCAACTAACCTGCCGCCATTCGTGGAAAAAGGGCAGGCCCTTTGGCATTGACAAGGCAGGTGCTCCCCCTACACTACGGGCACGGTAGCGCTCCACGCCTCCTCCGTGTTCCGGAAATCCGGCGGCCTTCCCGGCCGTCTTCTTCAACACCAGCTCCATATGCAGGATTCCAGCAGCCCCATACGCATCAAGGTCATCAGAAAATCCACCAAGGCCTCTCCCGATGAAACCGACTCCCTGCTGTGGGACGGCTGCCTATTCTGCACGGATGCCGCCATGACGGACTACGACTGGGTGCTGGTGTACGACGAATTTCCAAGACATGACATCGGCACCATCAGGAATGAAACGGAACCCCTGCTCTGTCCGCCGGACCAAACCATTCTGATCACGGTGGAACCGCCATCCATCAAGATATACAGCCGTGCATACACTCGCCAGTTCGGCACCGTCCTGACCACGCATTCCCCAACAGACCTTCCCCACCCCAACCACACGCTGGGCCGGGGTTGCCTGGAATGGCTTTATATCAAACCCATGCAGGAAATCCTGGATCAAAAGGAATTCCCCAAGACCAAAATGCTTTCCACCATCTGTTCCGCCAAGCAGCACACGCACACGATGCACAAAATGCGCTACGACCTTACGCGCTACCTGGCGGACAGGCTGCCTGAGCTGGACTGGTTCGGGCACGGCATTCGGGAAATAGACAACAAGACCGTCGCCATGGACGACTACAAGTACCACCTGTGCGTGGAAAACCATCTGGAGCCCCATCACTGGACGGAAAAGCTTTCGGACGCCTTTGTTGCCATGACCCTCCCCTTCTATGCCGGAGATCCGCGTGCCACGGAATGCTTCCCGCCGGAAAGTTTCATCCCAGTACCCATCAACGACCCCGGAAAAGCCTTTGAAATCATCCGCAAAGCCATGGACGACGGCGAATATGAAAAACGCCTTCCCGCCATCCGGGAAGCACGCTGCCTGGTTCTGGAAAAATACAACATGTTCGCCCAGACAGCCACGGTCATCCATAACCATCGCGGAACAGGGATCGTCCGGCCCGGAGCCGTCCTGAAGGGGCGCCACGTCCTGCGGAAAAATCCGGTCAATGCCGTCCGGGAATTGATCGACACACTGGCCTACAAAATCCGGTCCCGCAAAAAACGTAAAATCAGTCCCCCGGCATAACCCGGATCCCGGCTGTAATTTTTTACAAAAAGCCGTGTTCCTTTACCAATAAACGGAGCTGCTGGCAGGCATTCGGGAAATTGCCTTGCGGCAGGCGGAGCGCGCCGCCTCGGAACGGTGGTAGGACTCCCCGGGCGAACTTTCCCCCTGGTATTCCGCCAGCTTTCTGCCATTCAAATCATGCACGGTGACCGTGACCTTTGTCTTGTATCCCGGCCGCGTATCAGGCCCCGCAGTAGGGAAAAAGTAAAGGCCCTTGCGAATCAGGGTATGTTCTTCCGCCGTCTTGTCGACGGTAACGATGGCCCCGTAATTCCCCTCTCCGGGATAGATGACCCGGAAACCCTTGGCAGACAGGCCGGCCATAGCCGTATCCCTCATGTCCCAATCAGAGCACTGGACGCTGATATTGTGGTAGGTGGCGCGGCGTTCGGCAGCGGCGCGCTGGTTTTCCTCCATTTCCTTGGAAAACTGCGCCCATTCCTCCGCCGTACAGGCGGTCAGCAAAACCAGCATGCCGCCGGCACACCATCTGTTCCATTTGCCGTATTTCATCGTCCTAAAAAGCCCGGTTCCCCTCCGGCCTGAACATATTTCAGGCCGTTCACATACGGAATCCTGTGAATGAAAGAAGAAAAGACATCAGTCGGACTTGCGGGAGCCGTGCTTCCTGGCTTCCCGCTCCTCTTCCTTCTGCTTCTTCAGGTCTTCCTTCATCTTGGCCTTCTCTTCCGCATCCAGCTTGCCGTCCTTGTTGGTATCATATTTTTCCAGCATGGCGGCTTTCTTCTCTGCGGAGGTCATTTTTTTTGGGGCGTCTTCAGCAGCCATGGACGGCAGGGCAAACATGGCGGCAGCGGCAATAAACAAATACTTCTTCATAATAAAATGAAAGGCTTTTATAACTACTCCTGTTTTACTCCCGGACCGCGGCCTTGTCTCTCTTTTTCTCGCAAAAAACGGAAAATCCCTGCCATACTTCCCCGTTCATGAACACCCTACGCCTTGCCGAACGGGAAAAACAGGGGAATTACGACGATCATCACCAGTCCCATGATCACCTGAAGCGGCACGCCAACCTTTACGTAATCCATGAACGTGTACTTTCCCACCGGCATCACCAGGGCATTGGGAGGCGTGGAAAAGGGAGATGCGAAACACATGCTGGTACCCACGGAAACCGCCAGCAGCAGCGGATAGGGGCTGATTCCCATGCTCACGGCGGACTGCACGGCAATGGGCGCCAGAAGCACCGCCGTAGCCGTATTGCTAATGAACATGGTCAGCAGGGACGCCGTGAAATAAATGCCGGCCAGCAGGGCCAGGGAACCAAACCCTCCCAGCCCCGCCACGAGGCCATGGGAAATGGCTTCCGACGCCCCCGTTTTTTCCAGTGCCAGGGACATGGGCAGCATGGCAGCAATGAGCACGATGCTTTCCCAGTTGATCGTCTTGTACGCTTCCTGCACGTTGCGCAGGCAGCCGCACAACACCATGAGGACGGCGGCAATTAGAACGGCGGCCACGGCCGGAACCCAATTGAACACCATGGCAACGATCATCAGGATCATGATTCCCGCGGCCAGGGGCGCCTTGTGCGTCAGCGTCACCTTGGAAGCCTCCGCCAGGGGCTGGCCCACCACCACCCATTCAAACGTTTTCTCGCTTAGACGCGCGATGTCCGTCCACGTTCCCTGAATGAGAAGCGTATCCCCATATTGGAGCTTTACGTCCTTCAAATTGTGGAAAAGGTAATGATTATCCCGCTGGATGGCCAGAATGTTGACGCCGTACTTGGCACGGAGCCCGGAAGACTTGACCGGAGTATTGATCAAGTCGGAATTGCGCATCAGCAGCATCTCCGCAATGCCGATTTCATCAAACTTCAACTTGCTCCTGAGTACGGAATCCGTATCTTCCGGCGTCTTCCGGTTGATCATCACGGCTCCGAAATCCCGGGCAAAACGGTCCACATCCTCAAACTCCCCCATCACGTAAATCACGTCCGCCTTCCTCACCCGCGTATCGGACCCCGCCATGGTCTGGCTGACCGTCTGCAGGAAGGAATGGCGGGCGGAGTGCCTGCGGCGCACCTCCACAATGTTCACATGGTAGCGGTCCGGAATATGCAGGTCGTGCAGGGGATGCTCCGTTAACTCGGAATCTTCCAGCACGCGCAGCCGGTACAGGTTGCCGATGATCTGGTATTCGTCTATCAACTGGCTCAGGGATTTTCCTTTGGCCTCGTATTGCGGTTCCTCCCCGCGTTCTCCCAAAAACTTCCTGCTCAGGGGAATCAGAACCAGAACGCCCGTGACGATGCACATGATGCCGATGGGAGTGAAAGAAAAAAAGCCCAGCCCTTCCAGCCCGGCTTCCTGAAGCTGGTTGTTCACCACGAGGTTGGGAGGCGTGCCGATCAGTGTCAGCATGCCCCCCATGCTGCTGGCGAATGCCATGGGCATCAGAAGGCGGCGGGTTTGAATCCCTCCGTCCGCCGCCAGACTCACAAGAATGGGCAGCATCAGCGCCACCGTGCCCGTATTACTGACAAACGCGCCTATCCCCGCCGTCACGAGCATTGTCAGCACCAGCAGGCGCAGTTCGCTTTTCCCGGCCATCTTCACAATCCTGCCGCCTATCATTTTGGCAAGTCCCGTCCTGAAAATGGCGCCGCCCACCACAAAAAGTCCCACCATCATCACGACGATGGAGTTGGAAAATCCGGAAAGAGCCTGCTCAGGGCCCAGAATTCCGAACACCATCAGGCACAACAGGGAGCACAAGGCGACAATATCCGAACGAATTCTCCCCTGGACAAACAGAATGGCCGAGACTCCCAGAATAATCAGTGTGGTCAACATATTAAATCAGTGCAGCAGTTGGAAAAGGGAGCCCTTTCTAACATATCCGTTCCCTCCTTGTCGACCAGCCCAGAAGTCATCCATGCGGCATACTCCTGGGCCTTCCGCCGGAATCGCAGCGGTTTTGCTGAAAAACCCGGCATTCCGGAATGTTTCACGGAGCAGCATTGCCAAACTTTTCCCTTTTAAAAGTAGCTGATTGTAAAATCACTAAGGACAATCGACATATCGGCGGATTCATGGCGGACGGCTTTAATGAGGTCGCTGCGATGAAAGCTTCGAATGCAGGGATCTCCGTGGATACCGCTGTGAACATCGCCAGGGAATCGGCAGATGTCATCCTGCTGGAAAAACCTGATGGTTTTGGAAAACGGCAACATTTGCCGCGGAAATCCTTGCTTCTGCCAGGGGGGTATCTTCAAGAAGCCTCTTGAAGCCATCACCGCCGTGAAAGTCGGGAAAAGAAGGAGAAGGAAGAAAAGGAAAGACCCTGCATTGTTACATTCATGCAAGGCTTGAAAAAAGAAAAAGTGGTGGGTAGAGAAGGATTCGAACCTTCGAAAGCGAATGCTAACAGATTTACAGTCTGCCCCCTTTGACCGCTCGGGAATCTACCCACTTGAAGTGATGTGGGCCGAATGTATAGACTTCCTCCGCGCTTGGCAAGTTTTTTTTCAGTTAAGCCGATTCCGGATGGAACAAAAACTCATGGCCTTCCTACAAATCAGCCACATATACCGGAGCACGGCTGTCCAGGGAGTCCGTCTCCAGTTGTTCAAGCTGAGGGAAAATATTTTCCATGCTCTCCCACACCGCGGGAATGATCTTGATTCCGGTCCCAAAGCGGGCGGCAATCATCAGGGCATCGGACGGACGGGAATCCAGTTCCACCAGCTTCTCCATAACTTCATTGACGGCTTCCACCGCTACCCGGGCATAAAAGACTTCATCCTTGCGCCCGTTAATCAACACCAGCCTGACCCGGCACTCCATGGCGGAGAGCAGGTGCGCCAGCAGGGAGGAAGTGTCCGGCCTCGCCGGGCGTTCCCCCTTCAGCGCCTGTTCCAGGGCCATGCCGTCCGGCAGCTCCATGAAAATGACGCCTACCTTGCCGGTAAGCGGATCACGCAGGCATACCCCCGCGCCTGCCCGTGTATAGAGCAGCGCATAAGGTTCCACGGTAATCAGCTTTTCTTCCGGCATGGCAGGCAAAAGTTCGGAAATTAAAAACCGGGATTGATGACCCGCTCCGTATAGCGGGTAGCCACCTTTACGTATTTTTCCGCCCACTTGCGGTTGTTAGCCTGGGATTCCGGTCCCAAGTCCTTGACCACCTTGGCGGGAGAACCCAGCACCAGGGAATTGGGAGGAATAATCGTGCCTTTGGTCACCAGGGAATTGGCGCCGACCACGGACCCGCGGCCGATGACCGCACCGTCCAGAATGGTGGACCCCATGCCGATGAGGCATTCGTCCTCCACCGTGCAGGCATGCAGAATCACTCCGTGGCCCACGGTCACGTAATTGCCCACATAGCAGCCGTAATCGTCCGCCAAGTGGATGCAGCTATTGTCCTGAATGTTGGAATAGTCTCCAATGACGATCTTGTTGATGTCTGCACGCAGGGTGGTATGGTACCAGATGCTGGCATGCTCTCCAATGGTGACATCGCCGATCAGATCGGCGCTGTTCGCCACAAAAGCGGTATCCGCCACTTTGGGCCAGAAGTTCGCGTAAGGTTCTCTTGCCATATGGGACATGTATTAGTTGAAGATAAGACAGCATTCCAGCTTAAAAACGTTCATTCCCCGGATATGCCGCAACCTGGGGCAAGAGAGGACGGCCCTCCGTTCCCGGCGGAAACGGAAGGTGCCTTTCCCACTCCGGCAGCCATCCGGGTCAACGTTCCTCCCTGATGCCTTTCTTGCTGTTTTTCTCCCGCTTTTCAGCGTCCTTCCGCAGCAAGGCGGCCTTCTTTTCATTGCCGCCCTTCTCGTAATATCCGGCAATCTTTTTCTGGATGGAAACTTCCTTTTTCACCTTGAAATAGTCGTCGGACTTTGTCCGGATGTACCTGTTGTAGGAGGATTCCGCCTCCTTGGCCAGCTGGAGTACGGCGGCCTGGTCCTCCGAGACATAGCGGTAATACTGCCCCATCAGGGCTTCAAATACTTCCGCACGGACGGCATAGTCCTTCATGGACTTCCGGTAAAGGGCCGCCACAGCCGCCTTGTCCCCTTTTTTGATCAGGATATCCGCCTGCCGCTTGATAGCGGCGGAGGTCAGGTCGCTGCGGCCTTCATCCGTTTCCTTTTCCAGTTTCTTCAGATCGCGGGCCACATTGCGCTTGTTGGTGGCGGCATCGCGCTGGGGGAAAATGTACTCGTCCTCCACGCGCGCAGCCATGGCCAGATAATCCGGACGAGAGCGGAACTTCCGCTTGATCAGGGTGACCAGCCTGTCCCATTCCTCCAGCTTTGTCCCGCTTTCAGGCCGCGCCATTACTTCAATCAGCCGTTCCCAGCCCAGGGGGCTGCCCGGCGTGTTTTCCGTAGCGGCTTCCAGCATGACTCTGACGCAATCCGGTTTCTGCATTTCTTCAAACAGGTCCGCCAGGGAAAGGTAATCCAGCGTGGCGTCCAGCCTGGCACCGTTCACTTTCCTGTCCATTCCCTGCAGAAGAGTGGATTCATGTTTGGACTTGCGGTTGTGCGGATGGGAGAAATGGCCCGTATTGTATCCGTAGCCTCCGTAGGACTGCCAGGTATCGTCCGCCGTCAGCAGGTTCACCCAGGCATGCGGTCCGCGGTTGCCGTCGCCCGTAACATATGCGGAAGGGATGCCGTTGCATTTGGCCGTGTTAACAGCAAAATAAGCCTGGTCCATGCAGATGCCGCCTTCATCCAGGATTTCCTGGAAGGAGTAGGTATTGTACGGGTCTTTGCCAAGCGCGGCGCGGTCCATGCGGTAGCGGATCATGGAATAGGCGCCTCCCCATCCCTTGCGCGTCAGGCGCACCTTTTTGCGTGCCCAGTCCATTTCCGACCGCGGAAGGCGGACATCCACGATGAACAGCAGCTCGGACGGACTCAGCTTGGTGATGTCCGTCAGCAGTTCATGCTTCTCGTCCATTTCCATGAAATATTCAAATACCTGTTCCAGCGTCAGGGGCGTCGTGGAAATATTGCCGGAAGAGGATGCCCGCAATTTGGACGGACTGGAGGCAATGCCGGGATGCAGCATGGCGCATGCCAATGCCAGGGAGGAATATTTGCTGCGGGGCATGGCGGATGTTTTCATCCAGAATTCGGCCCATTTCCTCAGGATGCCGGCCCACTGTTCCTTGGGGGTCTGCTCCCGCGCCACCGTACGCAGAAAGAGCTTTACGGGATTGGATTTATCCGAAAAAAGCCATGGATAAAAATACCTGGGGGTGCTTTCCATGGTATGCTCCCGGATGGTGTCCGGCCCCACCTTGCTGATGAGCTGGTACAGCTCGTTGGCGCGCATGAGCATGGGGCTTTGCTGGTACATGGTTTCATCAAATTTGCCGAACTTGATGACCTTCACGGCATCCCTTTCCAGATTGGTGCGCAGGAATTCCGCATATAAATCATAACGGCTCGTTTCCAGAGCCAGGTCAAAGGCGTCCTTGAACAACTTCCGGTTGGCGGCATCATTGGCTTTCAGGCTGACGAGCAGCACGGGCTTCTTGAAAATCTCCAAACGGGGGTCCTCTTCCTGGACGATGGGCTCCTCCTTGGGCTCCACCGGAACCGGCTTCACTTCCTCCGGCTCCTTCTGCTGTTTTTTGGCGGCCTCTTCGGCGGCTCGGCGTTCCGCCTCCAGCCGGGCCTTTCTCTCAGCCTCCGCACGGGCGCGGGCTTCCGCCTCCTTCCGGGCGGCTTTGGCTTCTTGGGCTGCGGCTTCGCGCGCACGCTCGGCCTGGGCCTCCGCTTCTTTTCTGGCAGCCAATTCTGCTGTTTCCGCTTTTCTTTGTTCGGAAATGCGGTAGTACACCATGCCGCCGCCTACCAGTGCCAGTATCACGACAATCGCCATGATTGATCCGCCCGAGGAAGATTTTTTACGTTTCGGCGGAGGCGGATTCCAGGAATGGGGAATATTCATAAGGCAGTTTAAGAAATTAAAGTAATTCAGGTAAATTAACAATTTGGAAGGGGCCGCAGCACCCGGTTCCGTTTGACATAAAAGCGCAATATTATTTCAAGGTCAATCTGAAACAACCTGTTTACAGAGATAAGTTTCCATTTGCCTTCCTTCCCGCGCCTGATGCCGGGAAAACAGAAAGTCGCGGCGCCCTTTACGGCAAGACATCCGCAGAAAAACAGGATCATTTCTTTTTTCTTGCACAACCCTATTTATTTCCTAGGATAACGGCTCCCCCTCCTCTTCCCAAAAAGTCAGGGAAACATCCAACATATATTCTGTTCAAGAGACTCTACTACTGTTTATCCCGCATGAACCTCCCCCGCATCCATTTTCCCCGTCTGTTTCTCGTTTCCGCATGGCTTTCCTCCGGAAACGCCCTTTGCAACGACATTATCCTGCCGGAGCCGGACAGGAAGGGCGGCAAGCCCCTCATGGAGGCCCTGCAGGAACGCCGGTCCATCCGGACCTTCGCAGACCGCCCCATTCCTCTCCAGGTGCTTTCCTCCCTCCTGTGGGCTGCCCAGGGCGTCAACCGCGAGGACATGGATTACCGGACCGCGCCGTCATCCCGGAACTCCAATGAAATAGAAATCTATGTGGTCCTTCCGGATGCAGCCTATCTTTACAAACCGGAGACGCATAAATTGAAGAAAGTGATGCAGGGGGACCTGAGGGCTTCAACAGGTACGCAGGAATTCGTAGCGCAGGCTCCCCTTAATCTGGTGTATGTAGTGGACCAGTCCAAACAGCCCGGCGATTTTGACGCAAAAAGAAAATTGACGACGGCCTGCGCGGATGTCGGTTTTGTCGGCCAGAACGTTTATCTCTTCTGCGCTTCCGCCGGGCTTGGCACCGTCTTCCGCGCCATGCTGAATGAGGAAAATCTTCATGAACGGCTGAAGCTCAATATGTTCAAGAAGGTTCTGTATGCCCAGAGCGTAGGTTATCCTGCCATTCCCTGATGCCGCCATGCCTCTTAAGCCCGTTCTGTTGATGCTTTTTCTGATGGCAGGCTGCATGCCGCACATTCATGCGGATGCAAAAATAGCAGCTGCCGTACCCGTGTCTGTGAAAAACGTTAATAACTGCTACAAGCTCAGCCGGGAATTATACCGTTCCGCCCAGCCGGGCGACGATGGTTTTAAAGCCCTGGAAAAACAGGGCATCAAATCCGTGCTGAACCTGCGGGAATACCACAGTGACGACGACGAAGCGGAAGGTACTTCCCTGAGCCTCTACCGCATCAGGCTGGCCGCCGGGAAGGTAACCGCCCAGGATTTGATGGAGTGCCTGCTGCTGATTGATCAAGCTCCCAAACCCATCCTGGTGCACTGCTGGCACGGTTCCGACCGCACAGGCATTGTCTGCGCGGCTTACCGCATCGTCATACAGGGCTGGAGCCCCGAAAAAGCCGAGGAAGAATTGAAGGACGAACGGTTCGGACACCACAAGTCCTATTATTCCAACCTTTCCGAACTGCTGAGAACCACGGACTGGGAGGAGTTCAAGTCCGCCTTTCGCAAACGGAAGGCGGCGCAGGCATCCTGACGGCAGAAACAACGCCGGAAGAACTCCGGATTCTTCCCTGCCGGGAAAAAGACGGCCATCATCCGCCCTTACCACTGGTTATCCAGGTTCTTCGTATTGACCTTGCCCGGTTCCTTGTTGCGCTCCGTCATGCCGCGGACGGCCCTGGGCTCCGTTTCGTGAAGGTCAAGGATGTCGATCACGTTCTCCCCTTTTTTCAGGAAAGGCGCGGGCACATACAGCCTCAACTGCGGTCCCACGTTCCAGTACCGTCCCACGTTGATGCCGTTGACCCAAACGTATCCCTTGGTATAGCGTGACATGTCCAGGAAGGTGTCGTGAGGATTCTCAATGTTCAGAACGGCCCGGAAATGGGCTCCTGCCCGATTTTTGGACGATCCCTTCCCCTTGGGAGCCTGCGTGATGGAGGCGGCTGTCAGCGGCAGTGCCCTGACCGTCCATCCCTTCAATTCGCGCGGTCCCAGCTTCACGGCGCCGTGCAATCCTTTCCGGTCACTCTCCATACTGATATGGAAATTGATATGGCCCATGGCTTCCACCAGGATTTCCAGCGTTCCCGGTTTTTTGCGCTCCGGCAGAACCAGGCTTTTCTGCCCCAGCCGGCGGTCCAGCGTGCCGATGAGTTCTCCATTCAGGTAAACCTGCGCGTAATCGTTGGCATTGGACAATTCCAGCGCTTCGGAAGGCCCCGCCGGAACGGCGGTGCTGTAAATGGCCATGCCCTGATTCTGGTTCCACTGTTCAAAGTAGGGCGGCTGCGGGAATTTGGAACGGAACGGCCTGGGCAGGTTCTCCCACAATCCGGCATGCACCTGCGGAGTGAACTCCGGTATCTCCATGGAAGGAATGTCCGCGGGAGGCTCCGGAACGGCCGCCTCCGCCGGCAGCTTGGCCAGAATGATCTCCCTCATCCGGGTATAATATTCGTTCATGCGGCCGTGTTCATCCACAGGGGAGCCGTAATCGTAGCTGGTGAGATCCGGCTGGTATTGCCCCGGCCCCCCGTTATTGGCTCCCGCCGTGAAGCCGAAGTTGGTGCCCCCGTGAAAAACGAAGAGGCTGAAAGAACGCCCCTTGTCCATGAACCAGCGCACGTGGTCGACAATTTCGGGAGTCGGATTCCAGTTGCCTTCCCCCCAGTGCCTCAGCCAGCCAGGATACGTTTCCGAGGAGAAGACGGGGACGCCCGGATTGCACTTGTTGGCAATCTTCCAATGCCCGTCGTTCAATCCGGGGTCCAGCCCCACGGCCACGCCGGGAAGCGTGACTCCCTTCAAGTAATGTTCCCCGGCGCCGTCGGACGTGTAAAACGGTCCAAATCCCTTCCGGGTCCAGAACGTCTTCAGCCATTCCATGTACTTGGGGTCCTTGCGCTGATAACTGCCGTATTCGTTCTCCAGCTGAGTCATCAGGATGGGGCCGCCATTTTTGGCCAGAAACGGCTCCGCCACCCTGGCCACAGCTTCCAGATACCGGGCCTGGGCCTTCATGAATTTGGCGTCTTCCGTTGTCCTCAGTTTGGCCTTGGGGTCTTTCAGCAGGTAATGAGGCAGTCCTCCCAGGTCCCATTCCCCGCAGACGTACGGCCCCGGGCGGAAAAGCACCCACATGCCTTCCTCCTGGCAAAGTTTGAGAAACGCGGCCAAATCCCGGTTGCCGGTCTTGAAATCAAAGCTGCCGTCCGGCTGCTCATGGTCATTCCAGAACACATAAAAGGCGATTGTGTTCAGACCCATGGCCTTGGCAGTCCGGATGCGGTGCCTCCAGTATTCCCTGGGGATCCGCTGGGGATGCATTTCCGCGCCGCGTATCTGGAACGGCTTGCCGTTCAGCATGAATTCCTGGTTATCCTCTCCGCCGAACTTGAAAACGGCAGGGGTTCCCCGCGTGGGAGCGGGTTTCCCCACATTCAGAACGGCTTCAGGACCTCCCCACGCCAGGGCGGCCATTCCGGCTATCAGAGCGACGGCTCCCATGCATCCATGTTGCTTCATCATTCCGGTTTGTTACCTTTTTTGAAGGCGGTTGCCAATTACATTTTCCCTTCCCGTACCGCTGGAGCAAACAAGTTCCGGAATAATGTCATACATTCTGTTTTTTGCACAAAAACCGGAAAAAGTTTGTCTAAACTAATCGAGATGAAAACAATTGTTCTTCTGCGCCATGGGGAAAGCACATGGAACCGGGAAAACAGGTTCACAGGATGGACGGATGTGGACCTGACGGAAAAAGGGGTGCAGGAAGCGTATTATGCGGGCGACCTGCTGAAAGACAAGGGAATGGCTTTTGACCAGGCCTATACGTCCTACCTCAAGCGCGCCGTCAAGACGCTGAACTGCGTTCTGGACCGCCTGAACCAGGACTGGCTGCCGGTTGCCAAAAGCTGGCGGCTGAATGAAAAGCATTACGGCATGCTCCAAGGCCTGAACAAAAGTGAAACGGCTAAAAAATACGGCGACGAACAAGTTCTGGTCTGGCGCCGCAGTTATGACGTGGCGCCTCCTCCCGTGGCGGAAGACGACATGAACAACCCCCGCTGGGACCCGCGCTACAGGGAAGTGCCGGACGACGAACTGCCGCGCACGGAATCCCTGAAATCCACCATTGAGCGCCTGATGCCCTATTGGGAAGGGACCATTTTGAACTCCCTGAAAACATTGGACAACATCCTCGTCGTGGCCCACGGCAATACGTTGCGCGGCATCATCAAGTACCTGAAGCATATTCCCGACGAAAAGCTCCTTTCCCTGAACCTGCCCACAGCCATTCCGTACGTATTCGAATTTGACGACTCGCTGAACCTGCAGAAAGACTATTTCCTGGGAGATCCGGATGAAGTCCGCAGGCGCATGGAAGCCGTCGCCAGCCAGGGGCAGGCGTCCGGAAATACCCCCGCCACCTAACCCATTCCCGACATGACCGACCATCCCTGCCGCATAGCATTCTTCGACGCCAAGTCCTATGACCGGGACTCCTTCAACCCGATCAACGAACGCGAATACCATTACGATATCCGTTATTTCAAGGGGCATCTGAATACGGACAGTGTGCCGCTCACCCGCGGGATGGATGTGGCCTGCATCTTCGTGAACGACACGGCGGGAGAGGAAGTCATCCGTGCATTGAAGGAAAACGGCGTCCGGCTGCTGGCCCTGCGCTGCGCCGGGTTCAACAACGTGGACCTGGAAGCGGCGGAGCGCTACGGACTGCCCGTCGTGCGCGTGCCGCGGTACTCGCCTTACGCCGTGGCGGAACACGCCGTGGCCCTGATGCTGGCGCTGAACCGCAAAATCCACCGCGCCTACTGGCGCACGAGAGATGGGAACTTTTCCCTGCACGGCCTGATGGGATTCGACATGCATGGAAAGACGGCGGGCATCATCGGCACGGGCCAGATCGCCAAAATACTTATCCGCATCCTCAAGGGATTTGGCATGAATATTCTGGCTTATGATCCGTACCCGGACAAACGCTTTGCCGAGGAAACCGGCATCACCTACACCACGCTGGACAACCTGTACGCGCGGTCGGACATCATCTCCCTGCACTGTCCGCTCACGCCGGAGACGGAATACCTGATCAATGCCGACTCCATCGGGAAAATGAAGGACGGCGTCATGATCATCAATACGGGGCGCGGCAAGCTGATCCACACTGATATGCTCATAGACGGCCTGAAATCCAAAAAGGTGGGATCCGCCGGGCTGGACGTGTATGAGGAGGAAGGGGAATATTTTTACGAGGATAAATCCGACAAGATCATTGACGACGACACCCTTGCCCGCCTGCTCTCCTTCAACAACGTCATCCTGACCTCCCACCAGGGTTTTTTCACAAAGGAAGCCCTGCACAACATTGCGGAAGTCACCCTCCATAACATCCGGGAATTTCTGGAAGGGAAAACGCTGGAAAATCAGGTGATTCTCGGCCAGTAGCATAAAATTCCCCCCTCTGTCTGGATGTTTTCCGGCCTCTTGCGCGTTTCCGGCTCTTCCTCACGGGGGATTTTACGATTTAGTTAGGCATGGACTATTTCCCATTGACAACTAATGGCATTTAAAGGAGAAAAGGGATACTCCCCCCTACACGATGAAACTGTTTTTTATTCTAACCTCATCCCTTTTTCTCTGCCTCTGGGCGTCCAGGCTAAATTCCCGGTGGAAGGACTGATCAAGACGGCCAGTAGCGGAGCCATTCAGGGCAAAGCCATTCTGATGAAGGCGGAAAACGCGGAACTGGCCGGCAGCAAGCTGGAAAGAATAAACTCCAATAAATTCATTGCCGGCATGGCCAAAAAGGATTCCGGCGCCAGTTGGAAAATCAATGTCCTCAACGATGGGGAATACATTCTTGAAATCTGGTACGTTTTTCCTTGGACGGCAAGCGCTTCCGCACAATATGAACTGCAATGCGGTTCCTCCCCCTCCTTCGTGTGGAAAGTACCGACCAACGGCGGAGGCATCAATGACGGAAGCATTTACCATCCGGGGAGCATGAAGCTCACCAAGGGGAAACAAACCTTTACCATCAGGAAAAAAGGAAGGGACGGCATCTATGTCCGCTACATCCGCCTGATTCCGACAGACATTTTTCCGGTGGTGCAGCCGACGGCGGGAGGAAAAATCATCCTCACTCCGGAGAACTGCTTCATCTCCCACGCACAGGCCAAGGACCTCGGAAAATTCAATGTTTTGTCTCACTTCAGTTCCGTCAGCTGGGACATTGAGACGAAAAAGGGAGGCACGTACACGGTAACGACGGATTACGCCATAGCCGCGCCTGCCTCCACCCTTCTCAAGATAGGTTATTCCGTAAACGGCAACCTGGAGGAATTCACCTTCCCGGGAACGGGCGGCTGGACCAAATTTGCCAAATACTCTCCCGGCGCCATCACCCTGCTGCCGGGGAAATGCACGCTGACCGTGAAGGGAATAACGAGCGGCGCCGAAACAAAATCCATCTTGCTCGTTCCAGAAACCTGAACCAAGATTCCATTCCCCGGCCCATGAGACAAGGGCGCCGGCGTTCTGGGGAGACATGAACACCGCCTAATCCGGGAATGGCAAGGAAGTGTTCCGAAAAAGCCGGACAGACATCGGCCTTGCTCCCACCGGGAAGACGCCGGATACTGGCGGCCAGCATTCATGGAAAAACTGCCGACATCCTCCCGGTCCCTGCGCTACCTGCCTTTTCTGGTGGCATCGGCGTTCTTCATGCAGATGCTGGATGCCACCATCCTGAATACGGCCATTCCTACGATTGCGCGCAGCTTCCACACCCATCCGCTGCAGCTCCATTCCCTGGTCACCGCCTACATGCTGACGGTGTGCGTGCTGATACCGGCCTCCGGATGGGTCTCCGACAAACTGGGATCGCGCCGCACCTTCCTCTTCGCCATCTCCCTGTTCACGTTCGGCTCCCTGCTCTGCGCCCTTTCCACCTCCGTCGCCATGATGACGGCCTGCCGTGTCGTCCAGGGCATCGGCGGGGCGTTCCTGATGCCTGTGGGGCGTCTGGTCATCCTGCGCTCCTACCCGCGCTCCATGTTCGTCAACGTCCTGAACATCGTGACCATCCCGGCGCTGCTGGGGCCCCTGCTCGGTCCCGTGCTGGGCGGCATCATCGTGCAGTACATCTCCTGGCACTGGATATTCCTGATCAACATTCCCGTGGGACTGGCGGGCCTGTGGGCCACGCGGAAGCTGATGCCGGACCTGAAGGCCGTCAAGGAACAGAAGTTCGACTGGCCGGGATTTCTGTTTTTCTCCGCTTCCGCCCTGCTGATCACGATGAGCCTTTCCACGGAAGGAGGGTCCCCGGACAAGACCCGGATGGGGATTCTCATGACGGCAGGGATTCTTTTCCAGACGGTATATTGGACGCTGGCGTTCCGGTCGGAAACGCCTCTTTTCAGCCCCTCCCTGTTCCGCATCCGGAACTTTGCCATCGGCATAGCCGGAAACATCGTCTGCCGCCTGGGCGGGAGCTGCCTGCCTTACCTGATCCCCCTCTTCTTCCAGGTGGTGCTGGGGTATTCCGCCCTTAAATCCGGCATGTCCCTGATTCCTTTGGCCGTGAGCAACCTTCTGGCAAAGACGGTGGCCCCGCGGCTGCTTGGAAAATTCGGCTACCGGAACATCATGGTCATCAATACTTTCACGATCGGGAGCCTGCTGGCGGCTTTCTATTTCATCGGTCCCGGCACTCGTGAATTCACCCTGCTGGCCATGCTCGCCCTGCTGGGAGCAGCCAACTCCATCCAGTTCACCTGCATGAATACCCTGACACTGATTGATCTGCCGAACGCGGACGCCAGCAGCGGGAATTCCCTGCTTTCCATGATCATGCAGTTGTCCATTGCCGTCAGCATCGCAGCGGCTTCCTTGCTGCTGGACTGTTTCGGCGGCCATGCCGCCACTTCCGGGCCTGCCGTGGAATCGGCCTTTCACGCCACGTTCGTCACCATCGGAACGATTGCGGCGGCAAGTTCCTTCATCTTCGCCCTGGTGGACAAGGACAAGGGCAAAACCCGCAAAAAGCGGAAAACCGCATGACGGTGAGCGGAACTTTTCCTTCCGTTCAGGAACAGGAAACCTCCCCGCCCGTTTCAAGGGAACAGCACTGGGCAAACTGCGCGCGCGACTCTTCCAGGTCAATCGGCTTCTTGTCCGGTCCCAGGGCCACGTAAACGAGTTCGGCTTCCGTGATCTTGGCCACGTTGTTGCACAGCTTGGTCAGACGCTCCGCATACACCACCACCCTCACCGTCAGGGATGTACGCCCAACCCTGATGATGTCCGTGTAAAAGGAGACCACATCCCCCACCATCACGGGGGCTTCAAAAGTCAGGCTGCTGACGGCCCGCGTCACAATATAGCGGCTCAGCGCATAGCGCATGGCCGTGCTGGCGCCCGCAAGGTCCACCTGGCTCATTACCCAGCCTCCGAACACGTCGCCGTGCTGGTTGGTATCCGCCGGCATGGGTTCCACGCGCAGGGCGGGCATGCGCCCTTCCGGGAGTCTGTTCTCCTCGTATATGGTGTCTTTCATTTTAGGAATTATTATAATTAACAGAAAAATGCTCGTATATTCCCCTCCGGGTGTAAAGAGAAAAAGGAGAAAGCGGGCTTTCCCCCGCAAAAGATCGTTTTCGTAGAATAGGTTCGTCCGGTATTCACAGTCTTTTGGCCGCCATGGGAGATGTGACCGTATTGGTTTGCCGCGTGAAGTATTGCGTCTTATCGGGCTTTTTCCTGCAATGATCTTCTTCCGGAACTTGTCTCACCCTCATGCAACAGGACCACCAGCCCAAGACAAAGGAAGTGGACGGCAAGGAATACCCCGCTTCCGAATTCGCCTATGTGCCTGATCCGGAAAAACCTTCCACTTGGAAGCTCCCGATTTTTGACGCCCACCATGTAGGGGGCGCCCTGGCCGCCATGACGAGCGACTACCGCGGCAATCCGGTGGAAATCCCGGAACGCGACCGGAAGGCCGTCATGGAAAAGATCATGGCGCGCAGGGACGAACTGGAAAAAGGCCGCCGTTGAAATCCGCGAAATGCGGGGACGGCGGATTTATCAGGAACGGTATCCGGTCCTGAAAAAACAGGGCCCGCCATGAATCGCGCCCGTCAGCACGGCGACGTCTGTTCTGCATATCGGAAATACAAGGGATTCGACCCGCCGCCATAGGCGACACACGCAGACACATATCCGTCACCAGGGGTCGGAATCCCGGAAATGCCGCCGGTTAGTGGGTGATTACGGCCATTCCGCTGCCCGTCAAACATGAAGTATTCCGGAACAGTCTGCTGGATGCCGGTAAAAGCAGGCAATTCCGGCGGTGGTTTTCCGGACCTCTCCATTTTATCTGCGGAGGCGGGCAATTCCCTCATTTTTCCTGTGAAATCGCATGCATTTTTCTTTCGGATGTGGTAACATGCCGTTACCATTGCACGGCGTATCGCAGAAACGGGCTTTCCGGTGTAAAGACATTTCCGGCAGCAGGAAAAAATGGAGGAAAACACCTCTTATGTATATCCCCGGCGGTACCCTGCACATTCCATTCAGGCAGCATGTCCGGAGAAAAAATAAAAATATGCCTCTGGCTCTTCTGGATCAATCTGTTCATCGGTGCGTTCACCTTTGGGGGCGGCTACATTGTGGTCCCGATGATCAGCAAATATTACGTCCGGAAAAAACATTTGTTCTCCAAGGAGGAATTGTTGTCCATGGCCGCCATCGCACAATCCACGCCCGGAGCGATCGCCGTCAATCTCTCCGCCCTGGCAGGCCACCGCACCGCAGGGCTTCCGGGCGTGCTTGCCAGTTGTCTGGGCGCCGTCATTCCCTCTCTGGTCATCCTGTCCGCCGTGGCGTCCTGGTATGAGGCATTCAGCTCCAGCACTGCGGTGGAAGCCGTCCTGCGGGGGATGCAGGCGGGCGTGGCAGCCCTCATCGTGGACATTGTGGTGGACATGTGGCGGATGATTCTCCGCAAAAAATCGGCCCTGCTGAACGCCATGGTACCGGGGGCCTTTGTAGCAAGCTTCGTCTTTCACCTCCATATAGCCGTTATTCTGGCCGTATGCTGCATCCTGAGCCTGTGGCACGTCCGAATAAAACAGGAAAGGAGATCCGGATAATGCAGATGCTCTGGCAGCTCTTCAGCGCTTTCCTTCAAATCGGAGCGTTCAGCATCGGCGGCGGGTATGCCGTTATCCCCATGATCCGTGACCAGGTGGTCATTCATCACGGCTGGATCACACAGAAGGTGTTTACCGACATCATCACGATCTCCCAGATGACGCCCGGCCCGCTGGCCATCAACACATCTACCTTCGTGGGATTGCAGATAGCGGGCATTCCCGGTGCCATGACGGCTACACTGGGCTGCGTCCTTCCCGGCGTGGCGGCGGCGCTGCTGCTGCACCTTTTTTTCCAAAGGCATCGGCGTTCCCTTTACATCTCCGGCATTCTGGAAGGGTTGAAAGCGGCTTCCGTAGGCCTGATCATGTCCGCGGGCGGAACCATCCTGATGCTGACCTTCTGCGGCACCTTTGACTGGCAATCCGTGGAAAGGGTGGACATTCCCAGCTTCATCCTGTTTGGAGCCGCTCTGTTTGCCCTGAGAAAATGGCGCGTCAACCCCATCCTGCTGATGACTCTGACGGGAGCGGCCGGATACCTTGTTTACGGGCTGCGTTGAATCTCCGTCAATCCGCTCCTTTCTCCAAGGAAAAGGCATGGCGGCGGAAAAAACAGGCGGCCTTCTTCCCGGCCTCCATAGCTGAAAATCTGCCCGGCGAATTTGTGCAGATCACGGAAAAGGTACGGTTGAGCCTGTAATCCCAACCAAGGCACAATATTGTTCAACTTGGCAAAATCCTTGAAATATCAATGACATGGAACGCTTAAACAGCGTTTTCAATTGAACGATCGTCCGTCTTTCAGGCCTCCACGCCTATGGGAATGCATGCAGGCGCAGCAAGCCCTGCGCAAGGTCCGGCATCAAATTTGCCTAGACCTTCCCCGGCCCGCGGTATTCCCTTCTGAACATCACGATTAATGGAAAAATGAGCAGCAAAGACATTCACGACATGCAGGACCCCCGTCATCAATTCTATGACGGGAAATATGAAAAACAACAGCAGGAAGCGCCCGGCCTGCAATCTGACATGACCCCCGTTCCCGATTCCGGTGAAAAGAGCTATAAAGGATGCAACCGGCTGGCCGGCAGGAAGGCGCTGGTAACCGGAGGAGATTCCGGCATCGGTCGGGCGGCCGCCATCGCCTACGCCCGGGAAGGTGCGGACATTGCCCTGAACTATCTGCCGGAAGAGCAGAGCGACGCGGAGGAAGTGGCCCGGCTGGTGGAAGCGGAAGGCCGCAATATCGTCCTTCTTCCGGGCGACCTCAGCGACGAGGAATTCTGCAAAAATCTTATTCACGATGCCCTGGAAAAGCTCGGCGGCCTGGACATCCTGGCCCTGGTGGCTGGCAAGCAGGTAGCGACCGAGGACATTCAGGACATCACCACGGAGCAGCTTGTCAAAACATTTGAAGTCAACGTTTTCTCGTTATTCTGGATTGCCAAGGCGGTCCTCCCCCACCTCAAGCCGGGAGCCAGCATCATCACCTGTTCTTCCATTCAGGCCTACCAGCCGGGCAAAAACCTGATTGACTACGCCTCCACCAAGGCGGCCATCATTGCCTTCAGCCGCGCCCTGGCCAAACAGGTGGCCTCCAAAGGCATCCGAGTCAACGTCGTGGCTCCCGGCCCCGTCTGGACACCCTTGCAGGTAACGGGAGGCCAGTTGCAGGAACACCTGCCGGAATTCGGCCAAAAGACGCCTCTGGAACGGGCGGGACAGCCCGTGGAATTGTCCGGCCTCTATGTCTTCCTGGCCTCCCAGGAATCAAGCTTCATCACGGCTGAAGTCTTCGGCGTCACCGGCGGCATGCATTTGGCCTGATGCGGATTCCTTGTCCGCAAAAAAATGCGGACTGCCGGATTTCCGTCGGCGCTGGGTATTTCCAGTATCCACGGATCATAAATCTCTACCGGTTTCCCTCTCCCAACAGGGGGAAGGGAAGCCTTTACTTCTTCAAAAACGGCGCAGGGAGGATAATGAAGCGTGCTTTCTTTCCCATTTCAAACGGCACGTTTCCCGAAGCTCCCGGACAGAAAGTATTCGTCGGCCCTGGAAGAACTTTCCCTGTCCATCCTCCGGAAAAGAAACCGTACAAAATCATCGCTTTTCTTTCTTTACTCTGGGGTATCAAAAAATATGATTGTGCCTTCGTACGTTTCCCCCGCCGACTCTCTCGCGGCGGCGGCAAGCCTTCTCCCTGTAAGAAAACAACCCCTGTTCACGTACTTCCGACCATGAGCACCTCTCTCTCCAACGACGCCTCCCTGCTGGCGCCCAAGCCCCATTACGCCATTCTTGACGGCCTCCGGGGAGTGGCGGCCGTCATGGTCGTGCTGTTCCACCTTTTTGAAGGAAGCCTGAGCGACCGGGAATTCCATACCGACCAAATCATCAACCACGGCTATCTTTGCGTGGACTTCTTCTTCATGCTTTCCGGCTTCGTCATCGGCTACGCCTACGATGACCGCTGGGGCAAAATGAGCCTGTGGGACTTCTGCAAGCGGCGCCTGGTCCGTTTGCAGCCCATGGTGGTGATGGGGATGCTCATCGGCGGCATCTTCTTCTACTTCCAGGACTCAGAAATCTATCCGGCCATGGCCTCCACGCCCATGTGGGAAATGCTGCTCGTGATGACCATCGGCTTTACGCTTCTTCCCGTTCCCACCTCCATGGACGTTCGCGGCTGGGCGGAAATGCATCCGCTGAACGGCCCGGCGTGGTCGCTCTTCTTTGAATACATTGCCAACATCCTGTACGCCACCGTCGTCAGAAGGTTTTCCAACACCTGGCTCTCCATCCTGGTCTTTCTGGCGGGCTGCGCCCTGATCCACCAATGCTTCAGCCAGGGCAACAACATCGGCGGCTGGACACTGGACCTGGAACAACTCCAAATCGGCGCGACAAGGCTGATCTTCCCGTTCTTCGGCGGCCTGCTCCTGTTCCGCCTGGGGAAACTCGCCAGCATCCGGAACGCCTTCTGGTGGTGCAGCCTGATGCTCGTCGCAGCCATCTCCATGCCCCATGTGGGAGGCGCGGAATACTTCCGCCTGAACGGCCTTTACGATGCCTTCTGCATCATCGTCATCTTTCCCCTGATCATCTTCATGGCCGCCAGCGGACACACGAAAGACCGCTTCTCCTCAAAAGCCTGCAAATTCCTGGGCGATATTTCCTACCCCCTCTACATCACCCACTATCCCATCGTTTACCTTTACACGGCGTGGCTCTACAACAACAAGGTCCCCCTCTCCCAGGCGCTTCCCGTCATCGCCGGCACGCTCATTATCTGCATAGCCCTGGCCTATGCCTGCCTGAAACTGTACGATGAACCCGTCCGCGACTGGCTGAAAAAACGCGTGCTGATGCGTACCTCCAACCAGAAGTGAAGAAAAAGGAGGAAGCTTTTTTGGTCATCATCAACCAAGAATCGGCACAAAAATATTATGCTGGTACAAGCTATCTGATATTTCCACGGATTAACAAAATACCTGCGAAAGTTTTTTGGCTTTCAGTAACTGATCTATAGCGGTATACCGAGGCGCTTGAAGTGCTAACCTTTTATTATTCGCATCCAGCGGTATAGGTTTTATTTTTTTCAAATTTTTCACATACAGCAAGTATTTATTTGTATCCTGATATTTTTCCATAGATACGATTTCAGCATAGCAGGTGATTGCTGATACAGGAGAAACCTGGTAAATAGCTATATATTTTAACCGATCTATCATGGATGCACTAATACGTATTGCATACCAACGATTATTGCCAAGAAATTCTTTTTCAAATCCTTCTTCTCTTGCAGGTACGACCACGGTATTCAATGTCTCAGGCTTAAGGATTTTACCTTTTTCTATGACGTCCCTCACCTCTGCATTAAATGGAGTAAATTGATGAATGTAATCATTTCTATATTTAAATGTTTTAAATTCAACAATATCCGTATTAAGAGTCAATTGGCCAAGAACATTTTCCAATTCTGGAGAAGAGTGATCAATAACAACGACAGCGTTCAACGGTTTTTCAAAAATAAGACTTTCAAGAAAAGCATCTATATTCCTGTATCCTGCACGAAGAAAACCTGCCTCAACACGTTCTCTCATGCTTTCGTCTTTCATTAAAGCATCAAGCAGAAATTCTTTTATTTTTCTGCCACTGGCCTTATATGAAATAGCAAACTTTAAAAGCTGAGAACCGATGTGTTTATAAGGATCATGGCTGGATAATTCATTTTCAATAATGTGTAGCCTGGGTTCAACCTCAAGAGAAAAATCTATCAAGTATCCATCCGGAATTGTGATGATGCTTTCGCCGATTTGTTTCTTAATATCAATATAGATACTGTTCTCTCCAAAAATATGAGGCGCTTGTTCAATGACAGCCGATTCAAAATCTTTTTCCAGCAGATACTCGTGACAAACGTATAACTTGTTATTGTACAAAAGTTTTTCCATATTTTATAGTATTCTGGCGATTTTACTTTATAGGGAGCTCCCGGAATTTGCCAGTATAATCATTGGAGCACTATATTATCAAACTCTTAACAATTACTTCCCCATATGGGAAAATAGCCTTAAAAAGGGTTCCTGCCTATTCTTCCAGAATAGCTAGAAATTCCTGATAATCTCTGTAAATGTAAAACCATTCCGGCATCAGATTTTCTATTCCTGCCAAAAGAAAAGCCCTGCAAGCTTTTGGCTTGCAGGGCTTATTAATGGCTCCCCCGGTTGGGCTCGAACCAACGACCTAGTGATTAACAGTCACCCGCTCTACCGCTGAGCTACAGGGGAGTTTGCGTTCCGTAGAGCGCGGAGGGGTTTTTAGCGGAGACTCAGGCGTTTGGCAAGTACTTTTTTGTTCCTGCACGCTTTTTGACGCAAAAAGGCCTTCGCACCGCAGGCATGGCAACGGTGCTTCTTGACCTTTGGGGGGAGAACGCTCAGTCTGTCAGCGACATGAGTGAACATCACCATCATATTGCTGTTCTGGCCGGCGACGGCATCGGGCCCGAGGTTATGGCGGAGGCCCTGAAGGTTCTAGACGCCGTGAGCGCCAAGTTTGGATTTACCGTAAGCCGCAAGGAGGCTTTCGTGGGCGGCGCGGGCATCGACCATTGCGGCAAGGCCCTTCCCGAGGAGACCATCCGCGCCTGTGAAGAGGCGGACGCCGTTTTATTCGGCTCCGTGGGCGGTCCCAAGTGGGAGCACCTGCCCGCCAACGAACAGCCGGAACGCGGCGCCCTGCTGCCGCTGAGAAAGCATTTCGGCCTGTATGCCAATTTGCGTCCCGGCGTTTGTCTCCCCGCCCTGACGCATGCTTCTCCTATCAAGAACGAGCTGATTGAAGGCGGCTTTGACATTTTGTGCGTGCGGGAGTTGACGGGAGGGCTTTATTTCGGCCAGCCGCGTTTCCGCGAACAGGAAGGGGACGACGAAGTCGTCGTGGATACGATGCGCTACCACAAGAGCGAGATGGTGCGCATTGCCAAAGTGGCTTTCGAGGCAGCCCGCAGCCGCCGCAAGCGTGTCACCAGCGTGGACAAGGCGAATGTCCTGACCAATTCCCTCCTGTGGCGTGAAACGATGACGGAGGTCGCCAGGGACTACCCGGACGTGGAGCTGCTTCATATGTACGTGGACAATGCCGCCATGCAGCTGGTGCGCAATCCCCGCCAGTTCGACGTGCTGGTCACGGAGAATTTGTTCGGCGATATTCTTTCCGACGAGATGGCCATGATTTGCGGCTCCCTGGGGATGCTGCCCAGCGCAAGCCTTTGCCAGGGCGCCGAAGACAACGGGCTGTTTTTCGGCCTGTATGAGCCTTCCGGCGGCTCCGCTCCGGATATTGCCGGCAAGGGCATTGCCAATCCGATCGCCCAGATTCTTTCCCTGTCCATGCTGCTCCGCTATTCCCTCGGAGAAAAGGAGGCGGCGGACGCGATTGATTCCGCCGTCCGCAGCGTGATTGACCAGGGTTACCGCACGGGTGACCTGGCTACGGGCGCCGCCGGGGAAATCCGCGTGAATACCGCGGAGATGGGGAACGCCATCGTGGCGGCCCTGTAAATGCCCCTTTTACCGTTCGCAGGCGCTTCATGCACCTGCGGACCTTTTCCCTTCCCGGAAGAGAATGGAGTACTATCACCTTTCTTTTCCATTTATTCCGGCTTATGTCCGGTTCCTTTTCACAGCAAGTCATGAAAGTTCTTATCATCGGCCAGGGTATTGCCGGCAGTTGCTTGGCATGGGAGCTGAAACGGCGCGGAGCGGATTTTACGATTGCCGACCGTCCCATTGCGGAAACGGCATCCCGCGTAGCCGCCGGACTGGTGAATCCGCTGACAGGCCGCGCCTTCCGGCCCGGGTGGCGGCAGGAGGAGTGTCTTTCCGCCCTTTCCTCCTTTTACCCGGAAACCGAGCGGGAACTGGGAGGTTCATGGTGGCAGAAGACTCCCATTTTCCGGGAGCTGGAAACGGAGGATCAGCTTGAGATATGGCAGGAACGCCAGACGGCCCCGGAGTCCTGCTCTTACGCCGGTCCCCTGTTTCCGTGGCCGGAGCACTGGGAGGGCAAAGGGCAGGCGGCCTACACGCGCGGTTCCGGCGTCCTGCATGTGGAAACGATGGTGAATGCCATGCGCCGCTTTTTCTCGGAAGAGGGCCGGTTTGTAGAAGCGGAGGTGGCTCCCGACGATATTCAGCCGGCTGCAGACGGCTTTTTTCACTGGTGCGGGGACTCTTTTTCACATATTGTGTGGTGCACTGGCTGGGAGGCCGGAATGCATCCGGACATGGCCCCCCTGAAGGGCAGGCCATCCAAGGGAACGATTCTGGATCTGGAGCTGAAGGATCTGGAATGGCACGCCGGCATTCTGCATTTCGGGCACTGGCTGGTTTACAACGGATTTTTCTGGCGGTTCGGCGCCACGTACGCCTGGTCCTGGGATGCCCCGGGCGTTCCGGAAGCGCCAGCCGTCCAGGAACTGATGCTGGACATGGTTAAACGCTATTCCGGGGAAATGAACGTTATCCGCGCCCGTGCCGCTGTTCGTCCCATCATCCGGCGCAGCCAGCCCGTAGCCGGACCCATTCCCGGTTTGGAAAAGCAGTTCGTCTTTTCCGGGCTGGGAAGCAAGGGTGTTACGACATCCCCCTGGACTGCGGCGCAACTGGCGGAACACCTGGTTCACGGAGCGGTACTGCCTCCGGACCTGCTCCCCGCCGCTCTGTGGAAGTAGTATTCCCTCTTTCCGGCCTACCTTGAACGGGACATGCATTTTCCTTGTCAAAGCGCCCTGAACACGTTTACATGCGGTCTTATATGCGAGCAGAGCAGGAAAATTGGGGAAATACGGTGAAGGAGCGCCTGTTCGACCAGCGCGGCGCCGTTGTCGTGCACTGGCTGATCCTGCTCAATGTGGTCATTTTTTTCCTCGGGTTCTTTTTCCAGGTAGAAGTTCCGCGGGATATTTACCCGCCGGGGCGCCTGGACCTTGTGCAGCTGTATGGGGCCTACAGCGAGTACATGTGTTTTCACGAGGGGGAATTGTGGCGCCTGTTCACCTACCAGTTTCTGCACGCCAATCTGGGCCATATCCTGTTCAACATGATCGCCCTGTGGTTTTTCGGCCCCGTGGTGGAAGAACGTTTCGGGCATTTGCGCTTCCTGCTGTATTACCTGTTCTGCGGCGTGGCGGCGGCTCTGTTTTCCTCCCTGCTGGGTTACATGGGCTTTTTTGACCCGGAATGGCGCTTTATCCCGATGGTGGGCGCTTCCGGCTCCATTTACGGCATCATGGCCGCCTGCGCCGTGCTTTTCCCCCATGCCCGGGTCCAGCTTCTGTTCCCCCCCGTGAACCTGAGCGTACGCCAGTTTGCGCTGGTCGTGCTGGGTATTGCCTGTGCCGTGGTAATTTTCCAGTGGAATAATGCAGGCGGCGAAGCCGGCCACCTGGGCGGCATGCTGGCCGGGTTTATTTTAACGCTGCTGATCTTGCTGAAGGAGAAGCTCTCTTCTCCACGCCCCGTTTCCTATAGTCGCCGCCCCGCTCCGTGGTCTTCCCGCTCCGCTGAAAGGGAACCCTACCCTACGGAAGCAGAAGTGAATGAAGTGATGGACAAGATTTCCCGTTCCGGCCTGTCCAGCCTGACGGAGAGAGAAAGGGAAATCCTCAAGCGCGCCTCCCAGCGCTGAAGGTTTTATTGGTTTTATCCATATTTAATTTCATTTTTCTTTCTTTCTTTTCGTTCCTGCCTAAGATGCAGGCATGATGACACGGTTATATTCCTCCACCGTCCTGGGCGTGGAAGGCGTAGAAGTGGAGGTGGAAGTGGATTTCCGCCCCATGGCGGAAAAACGCACATTCATCGTGGGTCTGCCGGATACGGCCGTCAAGGAGAGCGGGCAACGCGTGGAAACGGCCATTCAGAACAGCGGATTGCCTTTTCAGCAGGGGATTTTCGTGGTGAACCTGGCTCCCGCGGATTTGAAGAAACAGGGACCCGGTTTCGATCTTCCCATTGCCCTGGGAATGATCGCCGGAGCGGCGGAGAAGCCTCTTGACGCTTCTCTCTGGTGCATCATCGGAGAGTTGGCTCTGGATGGAACCGTGCGCCCGGTGCAGGGTATCCTGCCGCAGGTGATCGAAGCGCGGCGCATGGGCAGGAAACGCATCATGCTGCCTCACGCCAATGTGCATGAGGCAGCACCCGTTCACGGTGTGGAAATTTTTCCCGTTTCCACTTTACAGGAAGCCTGGCAATTACTGACGTCCTCCGCACTGCCTGCACCTTTTACGGCACCGCAAAAGGCCGGGGACATCTCCGAAGCCAATGTCGATTTCGACGAGATCAAGGGGCAGACTTACGCGCGCCGCGCCATGGAGATTGCTGCGGCAGGCGCCCACAATATCCTGCTCAGCGGTTCTCCGGGGTCCGGCAAGTCCATGCTGGCTCAAAGACTCCCGACCATTCTGCCGCCTCTAACCCGGGAAGAAGCTCTGGAAACCAGCAAGGTCCATTCCGTATGCGGCCTGCTGAAACGCGGAAGCGGCCTAGTAACACAGCGGCCATTCCGTGCTCCGCACCACACCATTTCCGATGCAGGCCTGATGGGAGGGGGCAACAATATCACGCCCGGAGAGGTGTCTCTCGCCCATAACGGAGTGCTGTTCCTGGACGAGCTGCCAGAGTTCCGTCGTGCGACGCTGGAAACGCTGCGGCAGCCTCTGGAGTCCGGCCACGCCATCATTTCCCGCGCCTCCGGGACCATGACTTTTCCGTGCCGTTTCATGCTGGCGGCAGCCATGAATCCGTGCCCCTGCGGCTATTTGGGCGACCGGCGAAGAACCTGCACCTGTTCCCCGGCCCAAATAACGCGTTACCGCCAGAAGATTTCAGGCCCCCTTCTCGACCGGTTCGATCTTTTGATGGAGGTTCCCGCCGTAGATCCCGCCATGCTGGCGGCGGCTCCTTCCGGCGAATGCTCCGCCAGCATCCGGGAACGCGTCGTGGCCGCGCGGAAACGCCAGCAAAAAAGATATGCGGGTACCTCAATCCGCAATAACGCCGCTCTTTCCGGAAAAGCCCTGCACAAGCATTGCCGCCTGCGGCCGGAGGGACAGGCCATTCTGCTGCGCGCGGTAGAGGAACTGGCCCTTTCCGCACGGGCGTACGACCGTATTCTGAAAGTGGCCCGCACCATAGCAGATCTGGCGGACAGCTCGGAAATCCAGGATCACCATTTGTATGAAGCCGTCCAGTACCGGGCCTTTGAACGCTCCCTCCGGGAATGACCTCATCCCGGAAAACGCGCGGCCTTTAGAATGTCACGTTTCGTTCCATTCCAAAGGATAGCCTCTCCCGGACAGAGAGAGGAAAAAGGGATGGCTTCCAGACAGTTTTCTTCCCGATGGGCACGCTTGCTGCTCACCGGCTCCGATGGCGCCGGATAACCAATGCTCCCAGACCAAGCAGACCTAGAGAGACGGTAGCCGGTTCCGGAACAACTTCATAGGCTACCTGAATGTTGGTGAGCGTGTAGGGGGAGGTAGCGCTACCCGCACCGCCGCGTACCCCGGCAACCAGCTTGTACCCTTCACCCCACGTCAGTGGAGAATCCGCCATGTTCAAGGAAACGGACGTGGTTCTTGACGTGGAATCAAAGGTGAAGCCTTGCACGGTGGAAAGGTTCTGGACAAGCGTTCCGGAAGAGTCATAAACCGCCAAAACCATGGTGTAGCTGGTGATGACGGAGGTAGGCGTATCACAGGAAAAGACGATGGAGGAAACAAGGTCTCCCTGTTGGGGTCCGCCCAACACCATGGCAAAGGAATCGCCCGCCACTCCGCTTCTGCCGCAAAGGATGATGGAGCCGATATTATCATTGTTGATCCAGGTTCCCTCTCCGTTCTGGGGCCAGTTGCCCAAGCTGTTGTTGTTGCCTCCCGCATAGACCCCGATTTCACGGTTTTTTACCTTGTTCAGCAGTTGTTCTCCTGTTTGCGGCGCCATCGTCGCAGTTTGCGACAGATTGGCGGATTCAGGCAGTTCGGCAATGATGGTAGCGGCATTTGCAGTCACCACGCTGGCACAACTTATTAATACAGCACAATATCTACTTTTCATAAGTACCACATCGTAATAAATTTATTATGGCATGTCAATTTACAATTGCGAAGAAAAGCAGTTGAAATTTCCACCTTTTCTGAAATCACTCACATCCTGTTGAAACTGAAAAAACGAGCCCTTTCCGAGGAAGCTCCATCTCTGTCTTTCTCTGTACAACGTCATTAAAATCAGTTTTTTACGTAAAAACAAACGTTCCAACAAAGAGAAGATGAAATTATTGCCCCTTCATGACTTTCTGCAAGATTTTACAAGAGGCACCAGCCTTCATTGCCATAGGTCCGTTTCTTGCAGCGGGATGGATGCTCCGGTTATTTTTCCAGGCTCGCCCTTCAACGTTCCTCCGACATCCTGCCCGCCTCATCCATCACAGATGCAAAAACAGCCGTTCCGGACATCTCCACGGAACGGCTGCATGTACAGGAAGGCAAGACAGATTTAACGGATGGCTTCCAGAGCCTGCCTGAGGTCGGCAATAATGTCTTCCACCGCTTCCGTGCCTACGGAGAAACGGATGAGGTCCGGCCTGACTCCTGCTTCCATCAACTGTTCGTCCGTCAACTGGCGGTGCGTGTGGCTGGCGGGATGGAGCACGCAGGTACGGGAGTCCGCCACATGAGTAACAATGGCGGCCAGTTTCAAACTGTCCATGAATTTGATGGCCCGTTCGCGGCCACCCTTGATGCCGAATGTCACCACCCCGCAGGACTGGCCGCCGCGGAACTGTTTTTGGGCCAGGTCATGGTACTTGTTGGAAGGCAGGCCAGGATAGTTGATCCAGGCCACGTCTTCCTGTTCCTGCAGGAATTCGGCCACTTTCTGCGCGTTTTCGCAATGGCGCGGAACGCGCAAGTGGAGGGTTTCCAATCCCAGGTTGAGCAGAAAGGCATTTTGCGGAGACTGGATGGAACCCAGGTCGCGCATGAGCTGGACGGTCGCCTTGGTGATGTAAGCGCCCTTGCCGAAGCTTTTACTGTAGGAAAGACCGTGATAGGACGGGTCCGGGTCCGTCAATCCGGGGAATTTGTCCCTGTGGGCTTCCCAGTCAAAGTTGCCGCTGTCCACGATGGCGCCGCCCACGGCGGCGGCATGGCCATCCATGTATTTGGTGGTGGAATGGGTGACAATGTCCGCACCCCATTCAAAGGGACGGCAGTTGATGGGCGTGGTGAACGTATTGTCCACGATGAGGGGCACGCCGTGGGCATGGGCGATGTCCGCAAATTTACGGATGTCCAGCACGCAGAGCGTCGGGTTGGAGACGGTTTCCGCAAACAGGGCTTTCGTGTTGGGACGGATCGCTTTGCCAATTTCTTCCGCCGGGGCGTCCTGGTCCACGAAGGTGACTTCTATGCCCATTTTCCGGAACGTAACGGCGAAGAGATTGTACGTTCCCCCATAAATGGAAGCGGCGCTGACAATGTGGTCGCCGACCTCGCAGATGTTGAAGACGGCAAAGAAGGAGGCAGCCTGGCCGGAGGAAGTGAGAATGGCAGCCACGCCGCCTTCCAGGTCAGCTATTTTCCTGGCTACTGCCTCGTTGGTGGGGTTTTGCAGTCGCGTGTAGAAGAAACCAGGTTCCTCCAGATCAAACAGCTTGGCCATCTGTTCGCTGGTTTCATATTTGAATGTCGTGCTCTGGTAAATGGGAAGCACGCGGGGTTCGCCTTTTTTCGGCGTCCAGCCCGCCTGCACGCACAGGGTTTCCGGTCTCAATTCCTGATTCATGATGCAGGGATGCTATGCGATGCCCCCATCCTTGTAAAGCAGGGAAAAAAAGGACGGGAAGGCGGTGGTTCCAAATGGGCCGGGGAACAAAATATTGCGATTGCTCAGGGACGTCCCGCGGAGTGTTTTTACTGGAGTTTCCCTCCTCCTCCGGACATTGGGTGCATTTATTGAGAAGAAATTTCCACGGTGAATTGTTACGCCGGCGCCTTCTCCGCCGGAGTGGAGAGCAGTGTTTCATTCATCAGGGACGGAACACCGGATTCCCGGAAAACAGAGCCGCAAGGCCACTTTTGCCTGATTGTCTGTAGTGTTTCACGAAGACTGTCTTTTTGCCGAAAATTGGGACTGGAACAGATCCGCCCGTTCCGGAGGCTTTACACTACGCAACTGTCAACCGGAGAATTCCCGGGTTTCCCTGCCTTCAAGGCCATTTCCTTTTCACAACGGAATATTTTCTTCCATGCAGAACGTTTTCTGCGGTGAAAAATTGTTTTCCGTCCATGTTTCAGGGGGGAAGGAGCATATGCCGCTCCGCCCCTGCCGGAACCAATAGGATTATTTGATTTCCGGAAGCGGAGTGGAGATTTCTTCTTCCGTCAGATAACAGCCGGGGTCGGAACCGTACCAGTGCCCGTTGGCAAAAGCGGCTCGCGTGCGGAATCCGCCGCCGCACAGGGCAAAGTGGACGCAGCGGCCACAACGGCCTTCTATTTTTTTCTGCCGTTCCAGCGGGTCGTCGGACCCGCGCAATTCGGGCAGCATTTCCGCCGCGGCTCCCGCCTTGGCGTCCCACAAGTCGGAGAACAGGTTATTTTTCACGTTGCCGAGCGTCACGGACTGCCAGAACTGGTCCGGATGCACCATGCCCTGCGTGTCGATGTTGGCAATGCCGCGGCCGGAACTGTTCGCTCCGCCGCCGTTCCATTGAAGCAGTTTCAACGTTTCCTCCGCCAGAGGGGAACCTTCCCGGAGCTGGCGCAGCAGCAGATAAATGCCGTCCGCAGGCTGGGTAACGGTAAGCACTTCCCGGTTTTTGCCTTCCGCCTTCCATTCTTCCACTCGGGCAATGAGGGTGTCCATGGCATGGCGGGCTTCCTGCCGGGTAAGCGTTTGCACTTCCACGCCGCGGCCGGTAGGCACCAGATGGTAGAAGCAGACGCGCTGAATGTCGTTGGCGTCAATGAAGTCCAGAATCTGCTCCATGCATTGCACGTTGTTGCGGGTCAGGGTCAGGCGCAGGCCCGTTTTCTGGCCCACGTCGCTGCACAGCTTGAACCCCCGCACCGCCTGGTCAAAGGAGCCTTCCACCCCGCGGAATTGGTCATGAACGGCGCCGATGCCGTCCAGGGAGATGCCCACATACGCCACACCCAGTTCCTTGAACCGCGCGGCAGATTCCGGCGTGATGCGGGTGCCGTTCGTGGAGATGGTGACTTTCAGCCCTTTTCCCGTGGCCCGTTCCAGCAGGTCCATGAAACGGGGATGTACCAGGGGCTCCCCGCCGGAGAACAGGAGAGCGTTTACCTTGTAGTCCGCCAGATCGTCAATGACGGTACAGCATTGGTCCCAGTCCAGTTCTCCGTCAAATTTCCGGGCGGACGCGTCCGCATAGCAATGAACGCATTTGAGGTTGCAGGTACGGGTGATGTTCCATACCACAATGGGCTTGCGGACGCGGGAAGAGGCGGGAGCGCAGGATTCCACGGCTCCCCCGGCGGAACGGCCGTGCCCGTGGCCCTGGCCGTATCTCAAATGGTCCGCGGGCTGTTCCGCCCCTGTCCAAAGTCTGGTGATGTTAATCATGGTGTTGTGAAAGCCTGGGTTGATAGGGGCAGAGGTTGTCCTCCGCCATCATGTCTCCGTACACGGCGTATGCCCGGGAGCGGGAACCGCCGCAAATGGTGCGGTATTCGCAGCGGCCGCATTTGCCCAGTAGCGCGTTGTCATCCCGAAGCTTGAGGAAGAGGGGGTGCGTGCGGTACACTTCGCCCACGTCGTCCGTGCGGACATTGCCCGCCGTGATGGGGAGGAAGCCGGAGGGCTGGATGTCACCGATGTGGGAGATGAACATGATGCCCTTTCCGTCGCGCGTGGGAATGGCGCGCCGCGCCGGCGTGGCTCCCTGAGCACGTGCCTCCTGAAGGGCCACCCGGCGGTAATGGTGCCCTTCCGTGGTCTTGACGCCGAAGGAGACTTCCCGGCTGACCTCGCTGAGTTTTTTCCAGACGGCTTCCACCTGCTCCGCAGCAGGCATTTCATCCATTGCCGCCCGGCCCGTAGGAACAAGCAGGAAGACGCTCCACATGCCCGGCTGCATTTTTTTCATCAGCTCTACAAAGTCGTCGAACTCACCCAGCGTGCTCCTGGTAATGGTGGTGTTGATCTGGAGGTGCATGCCCGCCTCCTTGGCCATTTCCGCCGCGCGGAGGGTCCGTTCATACGTGTGCGGCACGCCCCGGAAGGCGTCATGCGTGGCTTCATGGGCGCCGTCCAGGCTCAGGGACATGCTTTGCACCCCCGCCTCTTTCAACGCATGAAAGTCCGCGTGCACCAGCCTGGCCGTGGCGGCAGGGCTCAAGGCCACATGCAGCCCCTTGTCCGCCGCCGCGCGGATCAGTTCCAGAATATCAGGCCTCATGATGGGGTCCCCTCCCGTCAGCACGAGCATGGGCGGCCGGAGTTCCGCCAGCCGATCAATCAGCCGCAAGGCTTCTTCATGGTCCAGTTCATCAGGATGCGGACGCGGCTGGGCCACGGCCCTGCAATGTTTGCACGCAAGGGCGCAAGCGCGCGTCACCTCCCAGAAAACCAGAAAGGGACGTTCATTGAGATCTGTTTCACTAAAAGTCGGTCGCATTCCTCAGGACTGCCACTTTAGAACAATTATTATCTTTGACCAGCCCAAAAGGAGGCATTTTCCAAAAATGGCTACTTGGCCGCTTCTTCGCGAATTTTCTGGACTTCCTTGGGCAGCTCGGAGAGGGATTTCAGGGATTCCTTCAGGTTCTGCGTGGCATTGGGGGAAAGCATGACAGCTGCCATGTGCTTGATGACGGGCTGCATCATTTCCACAAGCTGCTGCTGTATTCCCGTCAGCTTGGCCTGCTGGTTCCTGGTCAGGGGCGGCAGGGCGGCCTGCTTTTTGGCAATGTCAAGCAAAGCAGTCCGGTAATGCTTGACCTGTTTCTCGGCGGCGGCGCTAGTTTCCACATCCTTTACATTCGCCAGAGCCTCATCCAGCTTCTTTACTTCTTCCACGGTTTTTTCCAGGAGGGTTTCATGCGTATTGCCTTCCGCATCCTTCGGAAACGGTTCCGCCCGGGCAGCCTTGTCTTTGGAAGCCTGCGCCAGTTCCGTCTGAACGGACTGCAAATCTATCAGGGCTTTCTGCAAGTCCGGAGTAAGCAGGTTTTCCTTTTTGAGACGAGCAAGGGACTTCACCAGTTCTCCGGAAACTTTCTGTATTTCCACCATCTGCGCGGCAATCTGGGCCTGCTCCTGGGAAGTGGCGCCGGGCAGTTCCAACTGCCGTTTTCCCAGGTCCACCAGTTTCTCATGCACCTTCTTGACGGTTTCCACTGCGGCGGCAGCTCCAGGCTCGTCCGTCACCTTGTTCATTGCGGCGGTAATCTCCTGCATGCAGGCCACGCTTTGCTTGGTCAGGGAAGTATGGGTGTCTTGGGCAAATGCAGGCGCCGTAATGCAGGCTGCCGCGCCCAGGCCGATGAAAGCAACTGTATTATTCATGGTATTGAAGCCTTTCCGTTGTGAAAAGGTACTTCTTTCCCTGTCTTCCGTCAATCGTGACTGCCGTCACATGATGCAAAACGTTTCCGTGCCTGTTTTCTTTTCTACGGAAACCGCCGTTCCCGGAAAAGCGTTTCTTCCAGGCTTGTTTTTCATTCCGCACACGAGGATGCAACTTCCCTTCCCGGGATAAGAATACCATAAAAAAGGGCTGCCCGCAGTACAGGCAACCCTTTTGAAATTGATCAATCAGTTTCCCGGCTTAGTCGCGCTGCTGGCGGGAATAGTTATAGTAGCTCTGGAAGCTGAGTTCCGCAGGGAATTCGCTCAAGCCGCCGTTGGGATTGTATTCCTTGAGGCCGCTCATGCCGCAACGGCCCTGATAAGGAGGCCTGTAGGTGCACTTGTAGGTAGGCGCCCAGAAAGTGACAAGTTCATAGATGCCGTAGCCCATGCGTTCAAACATGGTGGCGGTACCATCCACAATGCCGACGGAGAATCCGGCGTAGTCGCCTTCGCGGCTCGTCCAGTTGATAATCCCCAGCGGGATTTCTTCAACGGAGTAAATGAGGTTGGCAAGGGCGCGGCCCAGCTTGCGGGTCGGAGTGTATTCGGAAGCGGGCGGAGCCTGAATGTCCGCACTGGCAACCCCAAGGGCTCCGGCGGCGAAAAGAGCGGAGATGATGGCACGTTTCATACTGATTGTTTATATAGTATAATTTGTCGAGGAAAAGCAACTCAAAAAAACAAAAAAACATCCGCTCTCTGCGCCTGACTCCCTTGAAAAGGAAAAAGCCGGGGACGGCAGCCTGTTCCTCTCCATTTGCGGCACAGACTCGCCGCGGGGGATGCCGCAGAAGGAAGAGCAAGGCTTCCGGGCACAGATTAAGGATGATTCTTGAAAAATGATGACAGAATGAAAAAGGCTTCATCCACATATTCCGGCACGTCATATAACGATATGTGGTCAACGCCTTCCACTCGCGGTAACTTTTGGCCCCGCTTGCCGCGCGGACATATGGATCATCGCTCATCCATTTGCTCCCGGCAGCGCTGCCCGTAACAATCCGCAGGGAATGCGTTCCTGCCGTTATCCACATAGGAAAACGGGGTCAAGTAATCAATTAACACACTGATGCCTTCAGTCCTGACGTAAGGATTTTCCAGATGCCACGGTTCACCCGTTCTTTCACCCTGGCAAGGGGCGTCAAAGGCAATGATCACCCTGTTCTGCCAATTTCCGGGCATGCAGCCCTGCCGTCTGTTCCTTGACGCCGCCCGGATGGGCGACGACGGAGGGATCCTGGAGGGAGGCATCCGATCCGTCCGGGAAATTGATAAAGGCCGCCCCTGTGACTCCTGCCCGTTCCGGTTCGCGGACGTAATTTTTCTGCTTCCTAACAAGGTTACGGCCATTTTGCAGCACGCAGCGCTCATGACGGCGGCACGCCTGTACCGGCCCACCTCGCACAACAGCCACGATCAATGATCGTCCGCATCCATTTCCGGCCTGGGGTCTCTCGTCATCAGTTCCGTCAGGACTTCCATCGGCGCCTTGGACTCATAAAGCACGGCGTAAACAGCGTCTATCAGAGGCGTGCGCACCTTCAATTTCCGGGCGATTTCATACACGGATAGCGTGTTGGGCACTCCTTCCGCCACCATGCCCAGGGTATCCAGGATTTCCTGAAGGCTTTTTCCTTCCGCCAGCCTGCGCCCCACCGTCTGGTTGCGGGAATGGCGGGAATAGCAGGTGACAATGAGGTCTCCCACCCCGGAAAGGCCCATGAAAGTTTCCCTACGGCCTCCGCTGGCTACGCCGATGCGCGTCATTTCAGCCAGCCCGCGCGTCAGCAGGGCGGCCTGGGCGTTATCCCCCAGGTTCAGTCCCTCGCATAATCCGGCTCCAATGGCAAAAACGTTCTTGATGGTCCCCCCCAGCTGCATTCCGATGATGTCCGTAGCGGAATAAACCCGGAAGGTCTTGGAGGCAAATATCTGCTGCACCCAATCCGCATATTGCGGATCCTCAAAACCAATCAAGGAGGCGGAGGGAAGACCCAGGCAAATGTCTTCCGCATGGTTGGGACCGGAAAGCACGCCGATGGGATTTGAAGGGAGATATTCCTGGAGAATTTCCGTCATTCTTTTATGGGTTCCCTGTTCAATGCCCTTGGTGCAGGAGACAATAACGGCATCCGACCGCACGGGCAGATCACGCAGCTGCTGCGCCACGGAACGCATGGCTACGGAAGGCACCACCACCACGATCAGTTCCGCATCTTTCACCAGGTTCAGGTCACAAGTGGGATGAATGTTGGGAGCCAGGGGAGCGGCGGTTTCAGATAGAACAGGGTTGCGTCTCGTTTCCGCCAGTTCCCTGGCCTGGGCCTCCACCGGAGTCCACAGCACAACCTCGCATTCCCTGGTTGCCAGCACCATGGACAAAGCCGTGCCCCAGGAACCGGCGCCGATCACCGCTATTTTATGTAACCGATTTATCATCTTACTTGGACTTTTTGGAGTAGAAGGAGTGTTCCGTTCCATTGAACAGTCTTGCCATGTTGGAACGGTGTTTGAAAATGACCAGCAGGCCGATCAACGTAAAAAAGGCAATATAGAGAACCTGGGACGAGATGCTTCCTCCCTCGGCGAGCGGATACATCCACCATCCCGCCACGATCATCGCAACCGCCGCCAGAATGCTGGCCAGGGAGACGATGCCGGATATTCCTACGAGCACCAGCCACGTAGCCAAAGCCGTACAGGCCACTGCCGGATTGAGGGCAAAGAGAACGCCCGCCGTTGTCGCCACGCCCTTTCCCCCCTTGAATCCGAGAAAACAGGTGTACGTATGGCCCAACACCACGGCAAAACATACCAGGACCACCGCCGTGTTGAAGTCCCATCCGGCACTGTCCCCGGTCAGAAACGGCAGCCAGTGCAATGCGCCAAATACGGGAATGAACCCTTTCAGAAAGTCCAGGACAAATACCGGTGCGCCCCACCGCCAGCCCAGCACGCGCCATGCGTTGGTAGCGCCAATGTTGCAAGACCCTTCCTTTCTGAGATCAAGCCCCCTGCACCTGCCGGCAAGGTAGCCGAACGGAACCGCTCCCACCAGATAGGAGGCCGCAATGTAGAGAACTATCCAGGCAGTCATTTCGTGTGGAAAGCATTCTACCCCTGCACCGGGGAAATGACAATTGAGAATTTCCCGGACCCGGACCGCCGGAACGGCCTTCCCTACCTGGCGGGACCTCCGAGGCCTACTTTCAGGTCAAGAGGCACCTGTACTTCCCTGCCTGTCTTTTTGAAAAGCACCACCTTAAGTTCCGCATCCGCGGAAGGGATGGCATATTCGCACTCAACCGTATAGTCCTCCTGTGCCAGATAGATGTGTTTCGTGCCTCCCTTGGCCTCAAGAGCTGTTCCATCCATTTTCTGAAAGAGAATTCTGCCTACTGGAACGTCCTTGTTTTTCCGGGACAATTTCAAGTTCAATTTGATGGAACCGTCTTTGACAACAGCGTTTTCCACCGTGAGCGCCACATGGCCCGCGGAAGCAGTCGCCCCCTTCTTCATTTCAAGCGCAACAGGTTCCATTCGTTCCTCTCCGTCCAGAACTTGTACGGGCAAGGTTCCCTTGACATGAATCCATTGTGCTTCCGGAGCAGGCGCTTCCCGGGCATTCACGGCGCATCCGCATTGCGGAGGTATGACAACCCCCATGGAATAAACCGGAGCAATAGTTACCTTGCCCAGGTCCTTCCCTGTGGAGTCCTTACAAACAAGGCGCCCATTCTCCCTGCCGGCGACCAGCTGCACCTTTTCCTCGGAAGGCGTCAGGAGCAACCCTACTTCCACACCGGGAAAAGGATCGCTTATAAAAATAAAGCCGGGGGAATTCTGCATATCAAACCTTACCACAACGCCGGAAGGCGCCACTCCAATGGAAACAGGCGCAGCAACGGCAACGGAGGAAGCCAACAACAAAGAGCAAAGGATAGTTCTCACAGGATTGTATCATTAGTCCGTTTTTTCGTGATTTCAACCCGAATCCTCATATTCCCGGTTTCCGGAGCGCGAACCGTGCCGTTTCCGCACAGTCCGCAGCATTTTTCTTCACCAGAGGGATTCCCTTGCCGATTTTCCTGAGATTTGCTAGTCTTCACACAAATTCCGTCCTCATAAAAATCCTTATGAAATCCTTTTTTCCGCTGGTATTTGTCTGCGCCGCACTGGCCAGCCTGTTCTGCTCATGTACGGAACATCTGCTTGCCAAAATACCGAAGACGGAGTTTGCCTCCGAAACCCTGCAACCGTGGAACGCCCCGTTTGAAGGCCTTTGGGTGAATCCGAAAGTCCAGGGAAAAGAAAAGCATTATACACGGCTTTACATTGCCCCAACGACCATAGACTACCTGACGCCGGAAGCGGGCCATCACTGGCACCCGGAAGAGTTTAAAGCCCAGGCCGTGAAACTGGCGGGAGAGTTTGACCGGAAACTCCGGGAAGATCTGGCCGCACAACCAGGACTTCCCATCGCCCTGGCGGACAGCCGTCAAAAAGCCGACCTGGTACTGGAGACGGCCTTTGTCAGCATCAACCGCACCCTGGTGGGCGTCAATCTTCTGTCCCTGGGGTCATCCTTTTTTATTCCAGGGGTTTCCTACGGCCTGGGGTTGATCTCCAAAGGGGACATGGCCATGACGGGCCGTGTAACGGATGCGCGCACCGGAGAACGTCTGGCCGTATTCGGCGACTACCGTTCGGATGAACCGACCGTTTTCGGCAGCGTCAGGGATTACACGATGTACGGCAATCACCGAAAGACGATCGACATGTGGAGTTCCAAGCTGGCGGAATTGATAGCCAAGGGACGCAACGGCAAGGTGGCGCCCGCTTTATGGTTCACGCTGAATCCGTTTTAATGGTTCCGTAGGAAGGCTTTCAAGATTTCCTTACCACGGCGGCCCAGACGGAGGCATTGTCCTGCTGGGGCTCCAGCATATCCTTCACCTGCTCCATGATGGTTTCCACCAGATGCCGGCTGGAACGGTCCCGCGCCGCGTTAAGGGCCAGGAATGAAGGCTCTCTCAACAATTCGGACCAAACCTGCAAGCCATCCGAACAGGCCAGAACGGCATCCCCGGGATGGAGCAGCAGGGGCATCGCGCTGATGTCCACCAGTTCCATGGGGCCGCCCATTACGGCGGAGCGGAGCACGCAGCGCTGCCGCAGGGCACGCTGGAGGGACATTTCCCCCTTCCTGTAAAGGCAGTCCGCAATCGGTCTCATGGAATGGTCTTCATTAAGGCGGTCCATCCGGGCTCCATCCGTGCCGCTCCACAAATAAAGGGGGGAATCCCCCACGCTAATCCACCACAGACAACGGTCCCGGATGAACACGGCCAGCAGGGTGGTTCCGGATTCTTCGGGTTCCTTCTGGGTAGCGGCCAGCGCCTCATTGCCCGCGTGCAGCGCTTCCGCCAAGCGGGCGGGGATGTCCTGCCGGCCACTTTCCACAAACGCGGAGGCAAATGCATCCGCCACCACGCAGGAGGCGCAGGCGCCGCGGAGATGGCCGCCCATGCCGTCGCACACGATTCCCAGCATTCCGCCGTCAACGGAAAGGCTTTTTACCACGTCTTCCTGCTCGCGGCGTTTGCCGATCCATTGAGCGGAAGCGCAGTCCAGGGAATCGGGAGTGCGTCGGGCCATGCGGCATGCGGTAAGGTTAACTGTCCTTCCGCTTCAACTGGGGAAAGAGCAGGACGTCACGAATGGAAGAAGCGCCGGTCAGCATCATGATGACCCGGTCAATGCCGATGCCGATGCCGCCCGCGGAGGGCATTCCGTATTCCAGCGTTTCAATAAAGTCGTAATCCACGCGCTGGGTTTCCCCGGCTGCCTGGTGTTCCAGGCGTTCCTTCTGGACGTCCGGGTCATTGAGCTCGGAATAGCCGGGGGAGATTTCCTGGCCGTTGATCACCAGTTCGTACACGTCCACCACGTCCGGATTTTCCCTGTTGAGCTTGGCCAGGGGCACCAGGTCCTTGGCAACGTGGGTGACAAAGCAGGGGTTCATGGTTTTTTCCTCCACCAGCTTTTCATATACCTGCTGGGAAACGTCCACATCCTTCATGTCCGGGCTGATTTCCACACCCAGTTCCGCACAGCGGGCGCGGCGTTCCTCCGGCGTAATGTCAAACCAGTCCTGGCCGGCTGCGCCGCGGATCAGGTCCTGGTAGTCGGCACGTTTCCACGGGCGCGTGAGGTCAATGGTATAAAGAACGTTGCCCTCCGCATCCTTGTGGTCGATCTGAAGACCGCCGCAGAACGTTTCCGCCAGATGGCAGATGAGTTCTTCTACCATGTCCGCCATGGTTTCAAAGTCTCCGCAGGCACAGTAGGCTTCCAGCATCGTGAATTCCGGATTGTGGCGGCGGTCGATGCCTTCGTTGCGGAAACTGCGGTTGAGTTCAAAAATCTTGGTGAACCCGCCTACCATGAGGCGCTTGAGGAAGAGTTCCGGCGCAATGCGCAACGTCAGCGGCATGTCCAGGGCGTTATGGTACGTTTCAAACGGCTTGGCGGCGGCGCCCCCGGCTACGTCCTGAAGCATGGGGGTTTCCACTTCCAGATAGCCGCGGTCCTGAAGGAAACGGCGGATTTCCGCAATCATCAGGGAACGGGTAACAAACAGGGCGGCGCTTTCCTCATTGGAGATGAGGTCCAGATGCCGCTTGCGGTAGGTAGCTTCCTTGTCCGCCAATCCGTGCCATTTGTCCGGCAGGGGGCGCAGGCTCTTGGAAAGGATGACCAGGCCGGAGACCTTGACGGTAGGCTCTCCGGTACGGGTCAGAAACGTGGTCCCCGTGATGCCGATCCAGTCCCCGCGATCCAGCAGCTTCCACAGGTTCCAGGTAGTTTCGTCTACTTCATTCCGGTGCAGGAAGCCCTGGATTTTGCCGCGCACGTCTCCAATGACGAAGAACTGGGATTTGCCCATGTCCCGAATGGCCAGCAGGCGCCCCGCCACGGCCACCTGCCTGTCTTCCTGAAAGTCGGCCTTCAACTCGGCGGGCGTGGTGGTCGCGTCAAATCTTGCACCATAGGGATCGATTCCCAGCTCGCGGATTTTGGCGAGCTTGTCTCTGCGCACGGCAATGAGTTCGGATTCCGTCGTATTGGGATGTGCCTGCTGTTGTTCGGACATAGTGCGGGGGATTTTAAAGGCTTGGTTCCGTTTTGGCTAGCGGATTGTCAGGCAGAATCCATTTTTGAAGGGTTCTCCTGCGTAAAATGCCGTTCCTCCCTTACATTCTGCAGGGAGGATTCCATTTTCCTCCACCATCCTGCGGCAGAAAGAAGAGCCAGCCTTTCCACATGGGCCGGAGTCCCCGCAAATATCCTGAAATTGCATTTCAGTACACTTCCCCGTTTTTTCAAAAGATAATCTTTTTCTAAGAAAACCAATACCATACGCCGCGAACGGCATTTTTCTCTCTGGTCCGTATCTGGTCTTATTATAAAAAATGAACGACAGGAGAGCACATACACATAATTGCTTTTACCTTTGGAGGGGGACATGTTATAATCAATTCCGTTAAGACGCACCATATTTATCAATTATACTATCCGTGCAGACTTATGAGTGATCAAAAAACCGTAACTTACAGCACGATTGACGCTAACGAAGCCGTAGCCTCTGTAGCCTATCGTTTTTCTGAAGTCATTGCCATTTACCCCATTACCCCGTCTTCTCCGATGGGTGAATCCGCCGAAAGCTGGGCGGCCGCCAACCGGAAGAACCTGTGGGGCACCGTTCCCTCCGTCGTGGAAATGCAAAGTGAAGGCGGCGCCGCAGGCACCGTTCACGGCGCCCTCCAGACCGGTTCCCTGGCGACGACCTTCACCGCATCCCAGGGCCTCCTGCTGATGATTCCGAACATGTTCAAGATTGCCGGGGAACTGACTCCGGCCGTGTTCCATGTGGCGGCACGCTCCCTAGCCTACCAAGCCCTGTCCATCTTTGGCGACCACAGCGACGTGATGAGCGCCCGCTCCTGCGGATGGGCCATGCTTTGCGGTTCCTCCACGCAGGAAGCCGCAGACTTTGCCGCCATTTCCCACGCCGCCACGCTGGAATCCCGCATTCCCTTCATGAATTTCTTCGACGGGTTCCGCACGTCCCATGAAATCGGCAAGATCGCCGATATTTCCGACGACACGCTCAACGCCATGGTGAAGACGGAATGGCTGGATTCCTTCCGCGAACGCGCCCTGACACCGGACGCCCCGGTTCTGCGCGGCACCGCCCAGAATCCGGACGTTTACTTCCAGGGCCGTGAAACGGTCAATACGTTCTATGCCGCTACCCCTGCCATCGTGCAGAAGGCCATGGACAAATTCGCGTCCCTGACGGGCCGCTCCTACCACCTGGTGGACTACACCGGCGCCCCGGACGCTGAAAACGTCATCATCCTGATGGGTTCCGGCGCCGAAGCGGTGGAAGAAACGGTGGAAGCCATGACTGCCCGTGAAAACGCCAAGGTAGGCGTGCTGAAAGTGCGCCTGTTCCGCCCCTTCCCCGCCGCGGAACTCATCAAGACCCTTCCCTCCACGGTCAAAAAGATCGCCGTGCTGGACCGCACGAAGGAACCCGGCGCCCAGGGCGAACCGCTCCACCAGGACGTTATCCAGGCTCTCTTTGACGCCCAGGCCAGCGGAGACCTTGCCTTCACCAATGGCATGCCCACGGTGGTCGGCGGCCGCTACGGCCTGTCCTCCAAGGAATTCACTCCCGCCATGGTCAAGGGTGTCTATGACAACCTGGCCCAGGACAAGCCCAAGAACCACTTCACGATCGGCATTAACGACGACGTGCTGGGCACCAGCCTTCCCTACGACGAAGACTATTCCACGGAAGCGGATGACGTGACGCGCGCCATGTTCTTCGGCCTCGGTTCCGACGGCACCGTGGGCGCCAACAAGGATGCGATCAAGATCATCGGCCAGCACACGGACCTGTATGTTCAGGGCTACTTCGTGTACGACTCCAAGAAGTCCGGCTCCTCCACCATCTCCCACCTGCGCTTCGGCCCGCGCCCGATCAAGTCCACGTACCTGATCACCAAGGCGAACTTCCTGGCCCTGCACCAGCCTTCCCTGCTGAATTTGTTTGACTTCCTGAAGAACGCCGCCAACGGGGCCACTTTCCTGATGAACAGCCCTCATCCGGCGGACAAGCTGTGGGATACCTTGCCGGCCCGCATGCAGCAGCAAATCCTGGACAAGAATATCAAGCTCTACACGATCGACGCCTTCTCCGTGGCCCGCAAGACGGGCATGGGCGGCCGCATCAACATGATCATGCAGACCTGCTTCTTCAAGCTGGCCGGCGTGATTCCCGCAGATGAAGCCATCGGCTACATCAAGAAGGCCATTGCCAAGACCTACGCCAAGAAGGGGCAGGAGGTGGTGGACAAGAACATCGCCGCCGTAGACGCAACGCTGGACAACCTGCACCAGGTGGACATCACCGGCAAGACCGTCAACGGCCACGCCATCCCGGCAGTCATGTCCGCGAACGCTCCGGAATACGTCCAGGACGTTCTGGGCAAAATGATGTGCGGTGAAGGGGACAGCATCCCCGTCAGCCAGATGCCCGTGGACGGCACCTTCCCGAACGGCACCTCCCAGTACGAAAAACGCAACCTCGCCCTGGACCTGCCGGAATGGGACCCCACTCTCTGCATCCAGTGCGGCAAATGCACGGCCGTCTGCCCGCACGCCGCCATCCGCAGCAAGTTCTTCTCCCCGGATGCCCTGGCCGGCGCTCCTGAAGGCTTCGAATGCCTGGACGCCAAACATCCGGACTGGAAGGGTGAAAAATTCGTCATCCAGGTCTCCCCGGACGACTGCACGGGCTGCACGCTCTGCTCCGACGTCTGCCCGGCCAAGAGCAAGACGGACCCGACCCACAAGGCCCTGACGATGGTTCCCAACGAGAAGATCCACGACAAGGAGGAAGCCAACTGGGACTTCTTCATGAGCCTGCCGGACGTGGACCGCACCAAGGTGAAGACGGACAACATCCGCTCCATGCAGGTGCTCCGCCCGCTGTTCGAATTCTCCGGCGCCTGCGCCGGTTGCGGTGAAACCCCATACGTGAAGATGCTCTCCCAGCTCTTCGGCAACCGTCTGGTGGTCGCCAACGCCACGGGCTGCTCCTCCATTTACGGCGGCAACCTGCCCACCACCCCGTGGTCCCACGACGCCGAAGGACGCGGTCCCGCCTGGTCCAACTCCCTGTTTGAAGACAACGCCGAATTCGGCCTTGGCTTCCGCGTCTCCCTGGACAAGCAGATGGAACACGCCATCGAACTCCTCCATGACGCCGCCGGCATCATCGGCCAGGAACTGGTGGACAAAATCCTTGCCAACCCGCAGAAGGACGAAGCCGACATCGCCGAACAGCGCGAAAACGTCGCGGAATTGAAGCAGAGAATCACTGGCAAGCCGGAATGTGCGCGCCTCCTCACTCTTGCGGACAAGCTGGTCCGCAAGAGCGTCTGGATTCTCGGCGGCGACGGCTGGGCTTACGACATCGGTTACGGCGGACTGGACCACATCCTGTCCACCGGCAAGAATGTAAAGGTGCTGGTCATGGACACGGAAGTGTATTCCAACACCGGCGGCCAGTGCTCCAAGTCCACCCCGCGCGCAGCCGTGGCCAAATTCGCCACGACCGGCAAGCATGGCGTGAAGAAGGACCTGGGCCTGATGGCCATGACCTACGGCAACGTGTACGTGGCCTCCGTCGCCCTCGGCGCGAAGGACGAACACACGCTGAAAGCCTTCGTGGAAGCGGAAGCCTACGACGGTCCCGCCCTGATCATTGCCTACTCCCACTGCATTTCCCACGGCATCAACATGGCCAAGGGTCTGCAGCAGCAAAAGGCGTGGGTAGACACGGGCCGCATCCTGCTGTACCGCTACAATCCGGATCTTGCCCTGCAGGGCAAGAATCCGCTGATCGTGGAAGGCAAGGGCCCGAAGGGCGACCTGCGCGACGTCCTGCTCAGCGAAAACCGCTTCAAGCTTCTGGCCAAGACCAACAAGGAAGAATTTGAAAACCTCCTTGACCAGGCCCAGAAAGACGTCTGGCGCCGCTGGAACCTGTACCAGAACATGGCCGCGATGCCCGTTGAAAAACCTGCGGACGCGGAGTAAGGTTATCTTCCTTAATTTCAACGTCCCTGCGCGGTTCTTCCGCCAGGGGCGTTTTTTATTGATTTACGGCTTGTCCGGATGTGAGTTTTCATCAGGGAGCCTTTCTATTTTCCTGCAGGCGCCCTCATGAAGTCTGCACGAGTTTAGAACCGCCATGAGTCCCGGCCAATTTTCCGCTCAACGGCTGGCAGGCAAAAGGGAGTGGCGCTCCGGAACAATCCGGAGTGTCATTTTCTTGGTGATTCGCCAGACGGAAGCGTCCCGGCGAAACCCGCTACTGCCACTTCACAGGCTCATCAAGAATATCGCCGTCCAGCGCATCCTCGCTCGTAAACGTATTTCCGCGATACTGCACGCAGAGCATCACGAGCGGCTCCGAACCATTATTGCGCACGGAACGCTTTCCGGGAGGCGCTACGCGGACAACACTGCCTTCAGATACGGGAAAAACTTTGCCGTCCACCTGGAATTCTCCCCTGCCGCTGAGGAAAAAGTAGAGTTCCTCATGATTCTTGTGCGTATGCAGGAATCCCGTTTCCGTGCCCGGCTGAAAAAGCTGGAAGGAAAAATCCCCCCCGCCTGTATGCAGGGCAGCTCCTCCGAATACTTTGCCCGGAATTCTCACTTCCGGAGAAAGTTCCAGAACATAATCGCCCAATTCATTAAATTTGCCGACACTTGCCGCGCTGAAATTTTCACCGCCGGCTATTTTTTCCATTCGTTTCATTTTATTCCCGTGTTTGTGATTTATTCCCTATCATGCTTGCCTGTCCGGCAAACCTTCCCTACAGTAGGCCTGAATATCCCATCTGTAAAGTAGGCAGAAAATTGTGCTTTAGTTACCAAAAGGGAACTATCGTTTAAAACCAATGACTCGCAAAATGACTCCATGTCCCGTCGAGACGACTCTCCAGCTGATTTCCTCCCGATGGAAAGTGCTGATCATCCGGGATTTGCTGGAAGGAACAAAACGATTCGGAGAACTCCGGAAATCCATCGGTCCCGTAACGCAGAAAGTCCTGACAGCCAATCTGCGGGCCATGGAAGAAGATGGCCTGCTCACCCGCAAGGTTTATGCCGAAGTCCCTCCGCGCGTGGAATATACACTTACGGAACTGGGCTACAGCCTGCATCCCATTCTGGCTTCCATGTCCCGCTGGGGAAAGGCCTATCAGCAAATGGACATCCACCAAGCCCGCTAGACAAAGAATATTCCTGTTTTTACGGCTCTTCCCGGTCCACAGCTCCTTCCGGCTTCATTGAACTTCTTTCAAATATAGTTTCAGCCGGAGATGGAAATAAGGGACAGGCTTTTACTTCTCGGAGATTTTTTACGTGAAGAAGCGCATCCATGGCCCGCACGGCTTCTTTATGGTTCCATTGCCGGGATTGTTCAATGGCAGGACCGGAAACTTTCCTCCATTCTTTTTCCGCCTCTTTTAAAGAAACTTCCCTAAAGCATTTCCAATGGGGAATATCCTGCGTAAGAAGCTCAAACAGGGAAACAACCCAAACTGTTTCAGAAGGTTTGTTTTCTTTCAATTTTTCCTGTTCAGGTGATGCAGGCGATTTTGCCTTTTCTTTTACTATTGTTTCAAACGGATCTTCACCTTCGGCTTTCTGGGAAAGAGGGACCCGGCGTCTGCCTGGGGAAAGGGAGCATGTTTCCTTAATGACGCCCGTAGTTACATAAACGCTTTCCGTCTGCTCCACACCGCTTTTCCAATGGGTTCCATCTTTGGGATCAGTCTCTTCACAGCCACTCCATTCCAATATCCTGCCATACTGTTCCGTTAGTTCCCATTGCTTCCATCCATACGTAAAGCGATACCTGTTAACATGCCTGTCAGGACAAAAATAATAGGCTTCTTCACCGCGGAAAACACTGCCGATTTTCTTCCCGCGCAGGCAGAAGGAAGGAACCGTATAAAGATAGATGCCATCTGCATTACAGATGAAACTTACATGTTCATCCTGCCGTGGAAGAGTTCCAGCTACTTCGGGACTTTGATATAAGAAGACTCTTTCTTTCCCCTTGTCCCCCACAAGATCGATTTCCTGCATAAAAACAAGGCCTCCGTGGGGGCCTTCCGAATTCTTTAATCCAGAATTCCAACCCGTCCAGGATTCAATAAGGTCTCCCTGTCCGGAAACCTGTTTCCGTATGTTCCACTGAAGAAAAGAGGGAAGCTCTGAAAAAGAAAGGGAAAAAACAGGGGGTTCGACCGCCTTTAGCAAGGCGGCCGAACAACATAAAAAGCATACCCCTGTGAGCAAGGTGTTCATAATAAATATTCCAGTCAGAACCCTGTCCGCATAGTCCAAACCGTGATTATTATATCTGGAAATGAACCATTGTCGAGAAACGTTCAGTCACGCGCGATAGTGACCGGCTTTACCGGGATCATAAAGAAAAACAGGAAGAGTATTTGGAGTATTGCCCTCTTTCCATCGGTGATAGAACGATAAAAAAGCCTGTCCGTTGTTTCCGGTAACCGGAAAGACAGGAACAGGCTTTCTATCAAATAAAGATGTGGAAATACGGAATCTATGAAATCATCTAGTGGCTTCTGCCGTCTTCCGGATGATTTTACGGGCCTTGCGCACGTCATCCTCATGGGAATCGCCGCGGCTTCTTTCCACTGTGAAGAGTTTGGAAAGCTCCTCATCCATGCGAGCCACGGCGGCTTTCGCCTTCGGATTCTTCGCGGCGCGGGCGCGCAGGATATTAACCTTTTCAAATTCTTCCAGCCCGTCGCGGAGCTTTTCAAACCGCAGGGAACTGAGGTTGCCGGGATAAACCAGGTAGCAGTCTCCCGCAGGCCAGTTGCCGAAGTCCGTTTTTTCAAACGGATTGCGGTTCCAGGAATTGTAGGCCCACCTCAGAAAACCGTCCAGATGGTTGGCGGCGGCGAAGAGAGGCAGCCATTCCGCCTCCGCCAACGGGGAGATGGTAAAGGTATTTGGCTTTTTGGGATAGACGCAAACATAAAATGTCGTCTTTTTCCCCTCTTTCTTGCGCTGCGCCAGCAGATCGCTCGTGACCGTATCCGCATGGTCAAGCACGGGAGAGACGTCATACACGTGCCGGGTCATGGCGGTAGGCCGGTTGACGGCGGAAACGATTTTGAATTCCGGAGCATACTTGTCCAGCACGTTCTTGGCCGCCTTCACCATGGCGTCCGGCCGTTCATCCAGCCCGATGCAGGTTTTGTCCAGCCAGCCTTTGCTTTTGACGTGCTTGCGGAAATCCGTCAGGAAAGGTCCCCAGATGGCTTCGTAGGAAGGATCGTTCGGCTTGAGGTCCAGGAACTTGTATTTTCCGGTAGCTTCATCCAGATAACGGATTTTCATGTTCCACGGAATCATGGTATAGCAGGATATCTGCCCCTTGATGCCCACCTCGTTGATCATGAAGGAAACCCATTTGTCAAAGTTGGCATAGTTCCAGCGCATGGTTCCGTTTCTGCCCTTGATCCATTCGATCATGGGGGGGAACCAGTCGTAAGTCTGGGCGTTCCAGGCTTCATCAATGAGGGAACAGGTAATGGCCTTCTGCCCGGCGTCCGCCAGCCTTTTCATCACCGGCTTCATCAGCGCGAAATGTTCCGGGGACCACGGCTCCACATCATGCCAGCGGGCCACAGCCTGCGGATGCTGCCAAAGGTCCAGATGAACCTGCCAGTTGGAGGGGGCAGGCAGGAATTCCGGAGCCACTTCCAGAATTACGGGAATGCTCACTGGAGAGCCGCTTTCAGCGGAAACCACTACTTTTCCCTTGTACACGCCGGGTTTGGCAGACGGGGGGATATTGACTTCCACCCAGACGGGCCGGACGCCTCCCGCCTGCAGGTCACAGCCGTTTTCACTACCGATAATATCAGAAATGATCCTGTTGCCGCCCTTGGTATAGCGTATCATGGTGGTCCGGACGGGAATAACCTGCCCGGCAGCGTTTTTTACTCCGGCGCAGGAGGCGGACAACTGGGGCTGCGCCTGGGAAGACCAAACGGCAATTTGTCCGGCGGCACGTTCGCCCCTCCATCCGGACAGGCGCACGGCATCCTGAAGCATTTCCTGCCTGGGAGCGCCGCTCCATGGAATACGGTCATAATCCTTCACCGCGGCGGCCTGCAGATTCAGAGCGGCATCGGGACCGTAACCCTTGATTTCCACCAAATGCCCTCCCTTGTCATTGCCGGCGCTGTTGCCCAGGAAGGTGATTTTGACGTACCGGACCGTCTGGGGATTGAATTTGAAGGGGACGCCTTCCGAAGTGGCTGCAATGCTGTTGGATGACTGGTCTGCCAGCATCTTCCAGTTCTTGCCATCCTCCGAACCTTCTATCTTGTACTTGTAAATGCGTCCCCCTTCCCAATATGGCCAGACATGCAGTGCAGAAAGGGAGCGGGGTTTTCCCATATCTACCTGAAGCCAGACGGGAACACCTTCACAGCCCCAGTATTTGCCGGCGTTGTTCGCCTGGCCGTCCACGGCCAGTTCCGGACGGTCATTGCCGTAATGTCCGGAAGCGGTGACTTTGGCCCCGGCAAACAAATTGCCCGCATCACCCGCCGCTCCAGCGGAAACCAGAGCGGGTTCGTACAGGGGATGCCTGTCCGGCGACTGGGCTTGAACAAAAGACGTTAATGCAATAACGGAGCACAGAGGGAAAAAAAAGTGGCGCATGCGTACATTACGTACCGGAATTCCATTTTCTCTCAAGAAAAAAGAACATCCGCACTATTCCGCCAAGGGTCGCACCGGAATCCCCCTGGAAGCAAAGTAGGTTTTGGCTTCCGGTACCGTATACTCGCCGAAGTGGAAGATGGAGGCCGCCAGCACGGCATCCGCCTTTCCCTCCACCAGCACTTCCACCATGTGGTCCAGATTACCCGCCCCGCCGCTGGCGATTACGGGAATGCGCACCGCCTCGCTGACGGTGCGGGTTAGTTCAATGTCATACCCGGTTTTGGCGCCGTCAGCATCCATGCTGGTAAGCAGGATTTCCCCGGCGCCGCGGCGTTCCGCCTCCATGGCCCATTCCACCGCATCCAGCCCCACGAATCTACGGCCGCCGTGGGTGGAAACGCCCCATTTGCCGGGTGCCTGCCTTTTGGCGTCAATCGCGACGACGATGCACTGGCTGCCGAATGCTGCCGCTCCTTCGTTAATCAAATCCGGACGGTTGATGGCCGCCGTATTCAGGGACACCTTGTCCGCGCCAGCCAGGAGCATTTCCCGCATGTCCTCCACGGAACGGATACCGCCGCCTACCGTCAGCGGCATGAAACAGCATGCAGCCGTGCGGCGCACGACGTCCACCATGGTAGCGCGGCCGTCGGAAGAAGCGGTAATGTCCAGAAAAACGAGCTCGTCCGCCTGCTGGGCGTCGTACGCCCTGGCGCATTCCACCGGGTCCCCGGCATCCCTCAAATTGACGAAATTGGTCCCCTTGACGACCCTGCCGTCCGTCACGTCCAGACACGGAATGATTCTTTTAGCCAGCACGGCCTTATCAAGCCATTCCCGCCAGCAAAGGAAAAGCCTAAAATACGGCTTGATTCAGGATGTTTTCAAAAGGAGGGTATCGTTTTTTCTACCCAAGATCTTTTTCTTCCCTCCATGACAAGTACCTTCATTTTTGTAAAATACACATTGTATTTCAACAAATAATGTTATGTATTGAAGTATTTCCGGATTCTAAATCCGCAAACAATAAGAAAAATTAACAATCAACATATTATATATATTAATCTATTGAAAATAAGATTATTAAATTGTTTCTGGCCTTTTTTAATTTCTCCTTTTTCCAGGATTTCCCGGACTTGTATCAAGTCTAACTCATACTCGTAGGGAACCGAATTTAGAATCCGATAGAGGGATGGGAGCGTTCTCTGCAAACGTTTTTAATTCACACTAGCTTATGCAATGAAGAAAACACTCTCTATGCTGATCATCAGCGCCGCCGCAATTTCCGCCGCACAAGCGGCCGTTACTCTTGTTTCCGGATTTTCCCATTTCGGACAGGGAGAAACCGCAGTTTCCGATCTGGGTTCCAAATCTCTCTCCCTGTCACTTGCCAATGCCACCCGAAACGACGACGGGACTTTTACCACCAACCCTGCGAATAATACGAAAACGATGCTGGACGTATCTTCTCTGGGACTTTCCGGTGCGACCGGAGGCAGCGGGTACACTGTCAACATCAATTTTCAAAAGGCAACGGACCTCAACAATCAGGATTCCCTTTTTTGCGCTTCCATAGGAGAAGCCAACAGCAATTCCCTGATAGGGCGTTACGAAAATGGAGACAAGATTGGCATTGCCAACAACGGCAGCAGTACAGGCCGCCCCGGAAGCGGATTAAGCGGAACAGCCATTGACTTCAACAATCCTTTTTCCCTGACTCTTTCCGTCCAGGCGGAGGGTGCCTACACGCTGTTTATTACACAAAACGGCTTTGCTCAAGCCTTATCCTGGCCCAGCCAAAAACAATCCGGAACTTTGAACACGCTGTACCTCGGCTCCTGGGCTACTCTTCCCGGATACCAGTCTGCCGCAACGATATCCGGCATCAGCTTCTGGGAGGGAGCGGCAACCCAGGACGACCTGGCCGCCATCATCAATGTCCCGGAACCGGCAACCGCCTCCCTGGGCCTTGTGGGACTTGGCGCACTGTTCCTGCACCGCCGGAGGAAATAGGCCACGGCTTTTCCACTCCCTGAAAGCCGCTGACCGTGTTGCGCTGCCAACGGATTTCATTTTTACCCTTCTAACTACAACAACAATGAAACCGACTCCCTTTTGCCGCAGCCTGCTGTACGCCTGTCTGGCGGCGGCTTTAATCAGCGCAGCGGAAGCCAAAACGCTCCAATTATATATCCTGACAGGGCAATCCAATTCCCTGGGAGCCGTCAAGGGTTCCCCGGCGTCCGTAGAGATGCTGGAGCAGTACAAGTCCGACGGAAGCACCAAATTCTGGCACAACAATTTCAACAAAAATACTGGCAATTCCGTGGATTACAATCCTCCACCCTCTTCCTCCTGGGGCTCCGTTGCTCCCCAGGTATGCGGAACGGCCGCCAGTTCTTACAACTGCATGGGGCCGGAGTATGGGTTCGCCGCCGTGATGGAGCGCAAGGGATGGTCCCTGGGCGGACCGTCCTCCGGCAATGCGGACATGGGGATCGTGAAAGCCTCCCTGGACGGAGGAGGCAATTCCTATTGGAACAAGGGTACGAACGCCTACAATGCGGTCGTGGAAACCGTCATGAAGGCCTGTGAAAACGCCCTGGCCAACAACTACGACAAGGTGGAGATCATGGGCGTGATGTACCTGCAGGGGGAATCCAACACAGCCGCCGAAAGCAATAATGTAGCCAATTCCTTGTTAACGTTTCTGGACAATTTGCAAAGGGATGTGGCACAGGAAGGGGTGGATGTCTCCCGGTTGACGGAGCACCAGGCCATACTGGGAGAACAAGCCAAGTGGAATACAACGAATGTCACCAATGCCGAAACGGGAGACGTCACCGGAGGATTCAACGGCAATGAAGGTTCCTCCGGAACGACCCGTGAACAGCAGGAGGCCCTGGCCCGGGCAAACGACCAGATGGGCTGGGTTCCCACACGGGACCTCGCCAAAATCACCTCCGGCGACAGCATGGGCGTTCATTACGACGGAAAGTCCCAGATTACGATCGGAGCCCGGTATGCCTATGAGGCGGCCAGACTGGCCGGCTATGACGTGGGCACGGTCCGTAGCGGAAATTACGACGCCGTCCTTTCCTCCACGGAGGCCTGGATGAACGGCAAATTGCCGATGGACAGCGTGGCCGTCTGGGACGTAGCCTCCTCCGCCAAGGATAATATGGTAAGTTCAGCCGCCGGAATCAACGCCACGCTTTACGGCATCAGGATTGAAGACACATACCTGAATACCATCACCATCCGTGGGGTAGCCGCTGATGGAAGTTCCGCGCCCTCCATGCAGGACGGCCATTTGATCCTGGGAAGCGGCGGCATCGACATCGCCGCCGGAAAAAACCTGACCATCGCCTCCGCACTGGAACTTCAGGGCACCCAGCAGTGGGACATTGCGGGAGGAAGCACCCTGTCCATCCGGGGAAACAGCTCCTCCGGCAACCACCAGCTCACGTTCATCACGGGAACGGGAGATGTCGCCATCCGCAATTCCACGCTGGTGGAAAGCCCTTCCGGCGTAGCACGGGTGGAGGTGAATACTTATCTCAGCGCGACCGCCCCCGCTTTCACGGGCAGCTGGTTCATCGGCCCCGGCGTTGAAATGACGATGAACGGAACCGGTTCCCAGACGGCGGGCTCCGGATGGGGAACCGGAACGGTAACCCTGCAGGGCGCTACCGTTCTTGCCGGCTGGGAAAATGCGGGCAATACATGGAACAACCGTTTTATTTTGGAGGAAGGTACCCTATCCTCTTTCGGCGGATCTTCCAATACCGCCGGGAAGGTTCTTACCCTGGACGGTGAAATTTCTGGAAAAGGGACGCTGGCCAAGACCACGAACAATACGTTGGTGCTGGCCCACGCCAATACGTATGAAGGAGGCACTCAGGTTAACGGAGGCGCGCTGCAACTGGGGAACAAGGGTGCCCTGGGCAATGGAACGGCAGCAGTCAACGTTGGAGGCACGCTGAACCTGAACCATTACAATGTTTCCAACATCATCCGCCTGGCCGGAGGAGAGGTGCTGAACTGGGGAACGGCGGCACGGGTGGAAATCGCCCACCAAGTTGTCTGGGCCAACCAGCATCTGGCAGGAACGCTCACCTTGTCCGACGGTTCCCGCATCCTGGCCGGCAATTCCATGACGGTCAGAACGGGCGACGGTCTGACGGTGGGAAACTTTACCGTGGAACTTTCATCCATGAACCTGGTAGAGGGAGGCGAAGGGCTGGCCGCCATCATCATGACGGGTGGAACCTTGAACCTGCTGAACGGATTGACGCTGGACATCAGCGGAATTGCGAATGCTGCGGATACCATGTCATTCAAGATAATGGACATTTCAGGGGGGACCCTGGAAGGGCTTTCCTCTGCGGAAGATTTTTCCATGGCAGACGCCGCCCATGACTGGAATGTGCTGGATTACGACACTTCCACAGGAATCGTAACGCTTTCCGTTCCCGAGCCGTCTTCAGCCCTGCTGGGACTCCTGGGCATGGCGGCCCTGCTGACCATGCGCCGCCGAGGGTGATTTTTTTCTCCCGGGTATTTATCTGCCCGCGAGTTAACAAAAAAGAATGGATGCCGGCGCTCCAGAACAGTCCCGGATCATGCCGGGAATTTTCCGAGAGGCCTGTCTTTTCCCTTAACCGTATTTACGGCATAAGTTCCGAAATTAACCAAAGGAACCCGGGCGAGGAACGGCAAACGGCTTAAGAGCTTTTCTTTCCATATCCAGGTGGTAGACTCCGCGCAAGGCATTTCACCCATGACAACCACGCGCTCGGGATTCACCAAACTTGCAGCCATCTGCATTGCCATCCTTCTGGGGTCGGTGATCTGGGAATTGGGCTGGCCCTTGGACCGGGCGGAACACGAATGGGCGCGCCTGATTGCCGCCGTAGCCACTTTCGGGCACTTGACGGGCGTCGTGGGTTCCTACCTCCGGAAAGAGATCAACCGGCCGCGGCCGCGGCTGCTTGTTTTCCAGATTGTCAGCTGCCTGCTGATTTTCGCCCTGATCGCGCGGGAACAGCAGGAAGACAATTTCATGCGTTTTACGGAGCTGTCCCGTCTGGTCATCACGGCGGGCCTGATCGCCATTCCCACATTGATGTCCCTGACCAGGATTTTTGAATGGTTGCTGCGCAAGCAGAAACACGGAAGGCCACTAATGGCTCCGGCCATGCAGTTTGTAGCTTCCCTGGGAATAGTCATTCTGGCCGGAACCGGATTGCTTCTGCTTCCCAATTCCACCTATCCCGGCATTACGCTGAGCTTTACGGACGCCCTATTCACCAGCACCAGCGCGGTTTGCGTTACGGGGCTGAACGTAGTTGACTTCGCCAATGTGTTTACACCGCTGGGAGAAATGTTCGTGCTGGCGCTGATCCAGATCGGAGGGTTCGGCATCATGACTTTCGCTTATTTTGTGGCCATGGTGGCCGGCCAGGGCTTTTCCCTGCGCGACCGCGTGTTGCTGACGGACCTGCTGGACGAGGGGAACCTGGGTTCCGTGGTTTCCTTCATCACCACCATCATCGTCAGCACCCTGCTTATCGAATTGTGCGGAGCCGTACTGCTCTATTTTTCCTGGGAGGGAAGGGACATTAACCTGATGGGGGAACCGCTGTGGTGGCATTCCCTTTTCCATTCCGTTTCCGCCTTCTGCAATGCGGGGTTTTCCACGTTCCCGATGAATTTGATGGAACCGGGTATCCGCCTGTGCCACACCGGGCAGGCGGTCATCATGACCCTGATTGTCTGCGGCGGCCTGGGATTCGGCATTTACAAGGAACTCTACGCCCGGCTGGTCAACCGCTTTACGGCCAGACACCGCCGCCTGCGCATGCAATGGACTCCCTATTTCAGGCTGGTGATGATCACCACCGGTATTCTTCTGATCGGAGGAACACTGGCGATTTTCACCGTATCCGCTCCGCATGCCTCCGAACCACTGGCCCAGCATTTCTGGAATTGCCTTTTCGACAGCGTGACGGCGCGCACGGCCGGATTCAACATCAGCGATTACAGCCGCTACCTGCCCGCCGCCAGCCTGATCATGTGCGGGCTGATGGTTGTGGGCGGCAGCCCCGGAGGCACCGCGGGGGGCATGCGCACCACCACCTGCGCCATTGCGGGGGCCGAAATCCTGCGCATTCTCCAAGGCAGGGAGCATGTGGAGTTTTTCCGGCGCCGCATCGACCAGCGGACCGTAGCGCGGTGCGTGATCACCGTGGTGGTGTCCTGCGCGTGGATCGGTTGTTTTACCATTCTGATCTGCAGCCTGGAGCCAGCTCTGAGCTCCCTGGATATCTTCTTTGAAAATTGCAGCGCTTTTGCTACGGTAGGCGTGTCGCGGGGCATCACGCCCCATCTGGGCGACCCTTCCAAATACCTGCTTATCATCAACATGCTCGCCGGCCGCGTGGGGCTTTTCGCCTTCCTCATCGCCCTGGCTGGCACCCCCACCCCGCGGCATTACCGCTATCCATCCGTCAAAATCCCGCTAACCTGAATATACCGTTATGAGATACACCGTTATCGGCCTGGGCCAGTTTGGACAGGAACTCTGCACAGAGCTTTCCGCCCGCAATATTGAAGTGGTGGCCGTCGCCTCCTCCGATGAAGAACTGGAGCAGGTCAAGGACCTGGTGACTTACGCCGTGGTGACGGATTATACCAATCCGGCCGCCCTGCGGGAACTGGAGCTGGACGACCAGTCCGCCGTGATTGTGGCCATCGGGGACAGTTTTGAAGAAAACCTTCTTGTCGTGACTCACCTCCAGAAAATGGGCGTGCGCTACATTTACGCACGCGTGATGAGCCCGGTGCACGAACATATTCTGAGCCAGATGAACGTTTACGCGCTCATCAACCTGTCGCGCGTGGCGTCCAAGCAGCTCGCCAGCCAGCTGGAGTCCCCCGAATTTCTGCGCGTTTCCCCCATGGATGAAAACCACAGCATTGTGGAAATAGCCGTGCCGCGCATCTGGGTGGGCAAGCAGCTCCGCGACGTGGGCCTGCGCACGGAACACCACCTCAATCTGCTCACCGTACGCCGCGGGGAGGCCCAAACGCCCCAGGGACGCCGTGAAATCCTTTCCATCCCGCGCATTCCCGTGATCGGCACCCCATCCCCGGACCTCGTGTTCGAGGACCACGACATTCTCGTGCTGTTCGGCAAGGAAACGAACCTGATCGAATTCGCCCAGCTGTCCAAGGGACTGTAGTCCGGAAACATTTTCCATGGACAGGGGACCACGGCTCAAGCCGGAACCCGCATTTTTTATTGAAACTGCCGCAAGGAATGGAGAATAAGATTCTCCCGAATTATTTGCCGTCTTTTTCCGAATGGCAAATTTCTTAAAAATCATGTATCCCTGCGGATTGGTATGAGTGGAAATCCAGCATATCCTCCCGCCTTCAGTAAAAGACTACGGCCAGCGGAGGAGGCAGGTTTAAATAAATTCCGGCAACCAGACAGAGGAAGGATGAACAGTTAACAGATAAAAGCAAGGGATTATTTTCCCGATGCTTCCATGCCCATAGGAGAGAAAGAATTTCTAAAAATCCCTGAATCATCCACAAAAAATACTGAACGTCAATCCATTGCTTTAAATTCTCAGCTTTCGTAATGTTTCAAATTTATTTCGTCTCATCAGCCCCGTTACAATAAGACGGCATTTTTTCCATCTGCCAGATTCGTATTGTATTCATTCAAATAAAAAACAGGATTTTTTATTGAGTGAATTAATGAACCATATTCGGAGACAATAATTCAATTCTTGTATTTCCTCCGTTTTGTGATCTACAAGTCTGGCAAGATTTTTAATTAAATCAGTAAAATAATGGTATGAGAAAAAAATACGGCTAATGGTAAAAAATCTCTTCAATTTCTACCTAATATTTAATTCTTCAAAAGCGGTTCCCAGGCGCTTTTCAGAGATACGGCCCTTGACGGAGACGGCAGGCGCGAAGACGGCCAGGCGGTATTCTTCCAGCAGGTAGCCGTACTGCGTCCAGCGCGGGTCTCCGGAATGTTCCGGCAGGGCCTGATGCCAGGGAAGATATACGCGTTCAAAGAGGTCGAGACGTTCGAGTTCTCTGGCAAGAGGCTGCTGGCCGATACGCCTGATGCGCTCCGCGATGCCCTGCATGTACCGCTTCAGGTCCGGCAGGCGCTCCGCTCCATGCGCCCACAGGAAACGGGGGCGGAGCAACCAGTCAAGCTGGCTCTGGAGATCAGCCGTGATGCGCTCCGTATGGCGCACTCCGTGTTGTGCGGCCATGAAGTCTCTGGCAGCATGTTCCGTAGCCGCCACCAGTTCCCATATCTCTGCTACATGATGCGCGGCGTCAAAGAGGTTCTGGCGCAGGTTCATTTCCGCAGCAGCAAATTGTTCCGCCGTGCGCGGCAAGGGGCGCCCCATGGCCATCTCCGCGGAAACGTCCACCAAGTCGTCCGCATTGGTGGACGGCACCTGCCCGAGCGTATGTAGGGAGAGTTTCCCTTCCAGCCTCAGAGGAAATTTCTTGCGGAGATGGTTGAGCTGGTCCGTCTGGCGCAAGCGCATGAAGCGCAAACACCCTTTCCGGTGGGATTCCGCCGCGCGCAATTCATCCTCAAAAACACGGACGCCCACAGATCCGTCTTCATCCACCAGGGCCACATAACCCGGCCTTCCCGCCACATTCACCGTACGCTCCAAATTTCCGCAGGTCCATTCCTTCATGCCGGTCACAGATACGATATCCGCTGCTGTTTCCTTGAACCGACGGGAGAGTTTTTTACCCAGGCGGCTATTTAGTTCCGCAATGTCCGTACCCATGGCAAGCTCTTCGCCTTCATCGTCGCATACCCAGACTTTTGTAACCAGTTCCGCCGGAATACGTTTCATATCAAAGAAGGATGGAGCACAGAACCTCCCTGTTTCCGCTTCCACAAATTCCGCCAGTTTCCGCGCCAGCGGGCCGTCCGGTTCCAGTCCATGCCGCAGCTCAGCAAAGTAGGCGGCTTTCTGGCTGATGGGCTGGAGAAAGACGCGCAGATCTTTGGGAAGAGTGCGCAGCAGGCATTCCGCCCTTTGGGCCAAATGGCCCGGCACTCCCCACTCCGGCAGCCATTCCGGCACGTCTGGAAGCTGGTCGATGTGGACTCCCAAAGTTACGCCGTCATCTTCCGCGCCGGGGTCATTCTGGTAATAGACGGCGTATTCCGCACCGTTGCAGGAAATTTCATCCGGGAAACCGGCCAGCAGGTCCTTCCCCCAGAATTCATACATGGCTTCCTCCGCCGGAACATGCAGGGATTCGGGGTTGTTTTTTTCCATGCCTGCGGCCCACCGCAAAAAGGCCTTCGCCGTGCAGCAGTCCTGCGGAACAAGGCCGTTGAAGAATTGAAAAACGCCTTCCTCGCACCAGACCTGGTCCGGACGGCGTAGTTTAAGCTCTATCTGGCGCACTTCCTCGCGGAGCGATTCCAAATGCCGGATGCAGGCGGCCTTCGTGCGGAAGCCACCACCAAGCAGTCCTTCGCGGATCATGATTTCCCGCGCATGGGCGGGATTGATGCGTCCGTAATGAACACGCCTGTTGTCAATGATACGCAGGCCGCCGCATACCACGCGCTCCACCGCGTAAACCGCACCCTGTTCCTTGTCCCACCGCGCTCCGGAGTAATGGGATTCACAGAGATGGGGAGCCACCTGCTCCACCCACTCCGGTTCCAGCCGGGCGGCGCGGCGCATCCACAGGCGGGTGGTGTCCACCAGTTCCACGCCCATGACCCATTCGCTCCGCTTCTTGCGGCGGAACAGGCCGGAGCCGGGAAAAATGCCGAAGGAACGCCCCCCCGCGCCGCGGTATTCCCGGCTGTCCGCATCCCAGAGGCCGAACTGGCGCGGCACGCCGGCCAAAATGCTCCGGTGGATCATGGCAAAGGAGGCTTGGCGGTCCGTTTCCTGTTCCAGAGGGGATATTTTACACCTCAAGGTTTCCTTCACCAGCCGGGAGAGGTCCTCCCACAGGTTGAACCATTCCATCATGCGGTTGAAGTTGAGGAAGTTTTTTCCGCACCATTTGCGGAGCTGGTTTTTACGCCAACGCCGCCCTTCCCTGAATTGCCACGCATCTTTCCACAGCTTGAGCAGGGACAGGAAGTCACTGTCTTCGTCCTTCCATTGCGCATGAGCCTGATCCGCCTTCTGGGCGGCGTCCGACGGACGCTCACGGGGATCCATGATGCCCAGACCGGCCACGATGACAAGCATTTCAGGCAGGGCCTGTTCATGCTGCGCTTCCAGCAGCATACGGCCCAGCCGCGGATCAATGGGCAGCCGAGCCAGTTTTTTGCCCACGGATGTAAGTTGCCGGGCCTTGCCCAAGGCTCCTATTTCCCGCAGGGTACGGTAGCCTTCCGTCACCAGTTTGGAGGAAGGAGGGTCCGGCAGCGGGAATTCCGGCATTTCCGGCAGGCCCAGGTCTTTCATCCTGAGCAGAGCTCCGGCCAGGGCGCTGCGTTTGATTTCCGGGTCCGTAAAGTCGGGGCGGTCTTCCCACTCCTCTTCACTGTACAGGCGTATGCAGACGCCTTCGCACACGCGTCCGCAGCGTCCCGCACGCTGGCGAGCACTGGCCTTGGAGACGGGTTCTATCTGGAGCCGCTGCACCTGGCGAGCCGGACTGTAGCGGCTGATACGCGCCAGGCCGGAGTCGATAACGTAAATGATGCCGGGAATGGTCAGGGACGTTTCAGCCACATTCGTGGCAAGCACGATGCGTCTGGACCCCTGCTCCGGATGGAAGATTCTTTGCTGGTCCGCCAGGCCCAGCCTTGCGAACAGGGGCAGGATGCGCGTGTTCCTCAACTGGCGGCCTTCCAGTTTTTCCGCCACTTCCCGTATTTCCCGTTCGCCGGGAAGAAAGACAAGCACATCCCCGCGGTCGTCCAGGCCATCCAGCCAGTCCACGGCCCGCGCCACATGGGCGGCCAGTTCCTCGTCTTCATGCAGAGGCGGCAAATAGTGCAGGTCCACCGGGTAGGTACGCCCTTCCACCTGCACGATGGGCGCGCCGTTGAAGAATTCGGAGAATCCCCCCGCGTCCAGCGTAGCGGAGCTGATCACCAGCTTCAGGTCCGGCCGCCTGTCCAGCAGGAGCTTGAGATATCCAAGCAGAAAATCGATGTTCAGGCTGCGTTCGTGAGCCTCGTCCAGAATCAGGGTATGGTACTGGCGCAAGTCCGGATCATGCTGAGTTTCCGCCAGCAGGATGCCGTCCGTCATGAATTTCAAACGCGTATCCGGTCCCGCCTTTTCTTCAAACCGCACCTGGTACCCCACCAGACCGCCCAATTCGCAGCCCAGTTCTTCCGCCACACGGCGGGAGACGGAAGCCGCGGCGAGCCTTCTGGGCTGGGTGCAGCCCACTCTGCCCGGTCTGTCTCCGGCAAGTTCCATGGCCATTTTGGGAAGCTGGGTGGTTTTGCCGGAACCCGTTTCCCCGACCACCACCATGACCTGATGCTCCCGCAGGGCCGCCAGAATGTCATCCCGGCGGCGGGAGATGGGAAGGTCAGGATAAGTGATGTTCATGGAAGGAAGGGAGAAAAAAACCCTGCAAGACCGTCCTGCAGGGTTTGATGGAAAAGCCGGAAAGGTTTCTTACTGCCGGGGTTTGGGAAGTGCGATGCGGCCGCTGCGCGTCAGCATTTGCACGTTGTAATCTTCAATAAGGGACAGGAAGCGGTCGATTTTATGCTCGCCGCCCGTAACCTCGATGGTCAGGGCGTCTTTGGTGACGTCCACAATGGAGGCGCCCAGTATCTGGCAGAATTCAATGACTTCATGCCGCGTGGCGGAATCCACGCCGATGCGGGTCAATACCGTCTCCCGGTACACGTTGTCCGTGTTGCGGAAATCCACCACTTCCACCGTGTTGACGAGTTTTTCCAAGTGCTTGATGATCTGGTCCAGGACGTCTTCCTTTTCACGTACGACGATGGTCATCCGTGAAAAGCGCGGGTCCTGGCTAGGGGCAACGTTCAACGAATGAATATTGTAGCCCCGTCCACTGAACAAACCGGCAATGCGGGCAAGCACGCCGAATTTGTTTTCAACAAGTACGGAGATGGTATGACGAGTCATAAGTTTAATTTCTTAAAGGTGATATATTATATGCGTTTTTATCTGGCAGTCAAGCCTGTGCCGGGGAATGCCGCAAAATGCGACGGCAGAGGAAGCGCTCCGCAGGAAACTGCGGCAGCGGAATTCAAAGTTCCCTCGGCAGGATGGCATTGCTTTTCGTAGCCGTGGGAATGCGGGGAAGCAGGGTTTTTTCCGAAACCGGGCGGGCATCCACCTTCACGTTGAACTGCTGTCCGTCACGGGAAACGGTCAGCAGGGCGGGCCCCTCCCGCAACGCTTTGACCAGTGCTTCCATGGTACTGACGCTCTGGTGGTTCACTGCAAAGACCATGTCCCCCGTCTGGAGGATCTGGCCCACGGATTTTTTCGGGTTCACCTGAATGACCAGCAGCCCCCGTGCGCCAATGGATTGTTCTTCCGCCGTGAGTTCGCGCAAGTGCATGCCTACACCTTCCATGAAGTCCGCCCACGGAGAGGGGGCATTTTGCAGAATGCTGTCACCAACTTTCAGGGTAAGATTCATTTTTTGCCCCTTTCTCCAGATTTTCAACCGGAATTTGTCGCCAATGGAAAGGTTTTCTATGCGGTCAAGCACATCTTGAACGTTCAGAATGGGAACTTCATTGAAATTGAGCATGACGTCTCCCGTCCGGAGACCGGCCTGTTCAGCCGGGGAGCCGGATTTGACCATGTTCACGACAGCGCCCGTGGCTTCATGATAGTCCAGAAAACTGCGGAGAGGGGGCGTATTGGGTACGATGTCCAGTCCCAGATACCCCCTCATGGGACGGCCATGCACGCAGATTTGCTGGAAAGAGTGCTGGACGAGATTGGAAGGAATGGCAAAGCCGATGCCCGTATAACTTTTTTCCGTATTGGGGAGAATCGATTTGTTGATGCCGATGATTTCCCCGCGAATGTTGATGAGAGGCCCGCCGGAATTGCCGGGAAAGATGCTGGCATCCGTCTGAATCAGATCCAGGCCGGAATCCATCAGCTTGCGTTCCCGGGCGCTGATGATGCCGCGCGAGACCGTCGTGCCCAGTCCGTAGGGGTTGCCGCAGGCCAGAACGATCATTCCGGGAGCCACTTTGTCGCTGTTGCCGAAGGGAAGAGGATTGAAGGTCGTCTGGTTGTCCGGCTTGTCCACCTTCAGCACGGCGATATCCAGTTCCGGGTCTACTCCCACCAGATGCACGGAGACGCTCCTTCCGTCGCTCAGGGTGACCCTCAGGGCATGCTTGTTCTGGATGACATGGTAGGCGGTGATGATGTGCCCTTCCTTGGTGACAATGACTCCGGAACCCAGGCCGTGCACCGCCAGCCTTTTTTCAATGACGGACTGTCCGTCTTCCGAAGGCTGGGTGACATTGGTTACGCCCGTGGTGTCTATGCTGACCAGAACCCGCTCCACGAGCTGCGCCACCTTTGAGTATTCCTCATTGAGCTGATGAAGAGTGGGAATGTCCGTGTCCTTCAACTCGGATTCCTGAGCGGTGGTGAACACTTCCGACCTGAAGGAAATATTCCTTTCCGTAACGCGGCTTTCCCACCTCCAATAAGCCACGGCGACAACGGTCATCATAACCGTCATCATGATGACAAGTAGAGTCCGTGTCCAGATGTTCGATCTCATGAAAATGCCCTGCCGTGGTGATGATCAAACGGTTTTCGGCTTGATCACAAGGGTATGGGAAGGGAAGGAACGGAAAAACTCCGGATTATATCCCTCATTCCTTTCCCATTGATACTATTTAAGCCTATCTTCTTCAAATGAAAAAACTTTCTAATGACAAATACGTCTTTCAAAAAACCGGATTTTGTGGTATGAACGGGCACGCTTTATGGGCAGCTTTATTCCAGAACAACAGGCCATTCATCTCGTTTTCGGCACGGATGAAGGGATGGTGCGTGAAAAGGCTTCCGGCGTCTTTGCCGCCCTGACGGAAGGAACGAACGAGTTTTCCCATGAAATTCTGGAAGCGGGCTGCGGAGATTCCGATGAAGCGGCCCAAATTGTCCGCCAGGTCATGGAGGCCCTGCGCACACTGCCCTTTTTCCCCGGACGCAAGGTGGTCTGGATGAAAAATTGCAACTTCCTGGGGGATTCCGTTACAGGCAGATCCTCCACCACGGAAACGGCTCTGGATTCCCTGAAGCAATTGCTGGAAGCCGGGCTGGGTCCGGACGTCATTCTGGTTGTTTCCGCTTCCGAATTCGACAAACGCCGCTCCTTTAATAAATTCTTGCTCCAGCATTCCGCAGCGGTAGAATTGAATAAGCCGGACATTACCAAGGCCGGCTGGGAAGGCAGCCTGATGCCCCTGGTAAACAAGGAAGCGGCTGCAAGAGGGATGGCCTTCGACCCTTCCGCACTGGAATTGTTCATCCACCGCGTCAGCGAGTCTTCCCGCCAGATTATTTCCGAAATTGAAAAGCTGGATCTTTTCCTGGGAGCGGAACGGCGGACGGTCATGCCGGAGGATGTGGAAAGAATGGTTCCACTCACCCGCACGGGAGTAATTTTCGAAATTTCACGGGCGCTGGAAAACAAGAAGAGCGACACAGCCATTTCCCTGATCGATTTTCAACTGGAACGCGGGGAAAATGCCGTCACCATCATGCGTGCCGCGTTTATTCCGACCCTTAGAAATTTGCTGGCCGCCAAGCTTTTGTGTGATGCTTTCAATTTGAAACCTACCAATTTCAAGGATTTCACCGCCAGAATTTCTTCCCTGCCCTCTTATGCATCCGCGCTGATTCCCTTGAAGAAGGACGGCACCCCGAATGCCTACCCGCTTTTCCTGGCAGCTCAAAACGCCGCCAAATTCAAGACGGAGAAACTGAAACAGACCTTGAAGGAGTGCATGAAGGCCGACAAGGCCCTGGTTTCCTCTTCTCTTGATCCTCGGCTGGTCCTGCACCGTCTTGCCATTTGTTCAGCATCCTGATGAATTCCTCCACCCAAGCATCTTCCGTGTTCGACGTTCTCGTCGTCGGCGCAGGACACGCGGGCATTGAAGCGGCTTTGGCCGCTTCCCGCATGGGCTGTTCCGTAGCCGTTCTTACTCATAATCTGGACACCATCGGCCAAATGTCCTGCAATCCGGCCATCGGCGGCCTTGCCAAAGGGCATATTGTCCGGGAAATAGATGCTCTGGGGGGAGCCATGGGCCTGAATACGGATGCCACCGCCATTCAATTCCGGATGCTGAACGCTTCCAAGGGCCCCAGCGTCCGCGCTCCGCGCGCCCAATGCGACAAGACTGCCTACCGCACACGCATGAAAAGAGTGCTGGAAACCGCCCCCGGCGTACGGCTGTTCCAGGGAGACGTCGTCAAGCTGCTTGTCAATGGAGAACAGCAGGCCGCGGGCGCCGTCACTTCCCTGGACTATACCATTCATGCACGCAGCGTGGTCATCTGTTCCGGCACCTTCATGAAAGGCCTGCTGCATGTAGGACTGCAGCATATCACAGGCGGCCGCATGGGTTGTGCACCTTCCACGCTTTCCTCGGGCCTGGCGGATTTGGGCTTTCAGGTGGAACGGCTGAAAACAGGCACTTCTCCCCGCATCAACGGCAGGTCCATTGATTTTTCTGTCTGCGAACTCCAACCGGGGGACACTCCCCCTGCCCTGTTCAGCTACCGCTCACGCAAGCTGCTGAAGCGTTTTTCCGAACCCTATTGTACACTGAACACGTGGGGAGACAAAGATTTCCGGATGGAGCAGATGCCCTGCTGGATCACGTACACCAACCAGACCACGCACGACATTATCCGGGATAATCTGAAATTCAGTCCCCTGTACAGCGGTATCATTGAAGGGATAGGGCCGCGCTACTGCCCTTCCATTGAAGACAAAATCGTGAGGTTTGCAGAAAAAACGAGCCATCAGGTTTTTCTGGAACCGGAGGGACGCAGCACGGAAGAATTCTACCTCAACGGCGTGTCCACTTCCCTGCCCTACTCCGCTCAATGCGAATTTATCCGCACTATTCCCGGTTTGGAAAATGCCCAGTTGATACGCCCGGGGTATGCGGTGGAATACGACTTCTGCCCACCCACCCAACTTCACCCCACTCTGGAAACCAAGCTCGTAGAGAACCTGTATTTTGCCGGACAGATCAACGGGACTTCCGGTTATGAAGAAGCTGCCGCCCAGGGCCTGATGGCGGGAACGAACGCCGCCCTGAAAGTCCTTGGAAAAACCCCTCTGATTCTCCGGAGGGACCAGGCTTATATAGGCGTCATGATTGACGACCTGGTTACCAAGGGAACGGACGAACCATACCGCATGTTCACCAGCCGCGCGGAATTCCGACTGCTGCTGCGGCAGGATAACGCTGACCTGCGGCTGGCTCCCCTGGCGTTTGAAAACGGCCTCATCACCCATGATCTGTTTAAGGAAACAGAAAACAGGCGGAAGGCCATTGAAGAGGGAATAAAACAGGCTACGGCAATGAAATATGAAGGTGTGCCCGTTTCCATCTGGCTCAAGCGCCCCGGAAATGACTGGTCCATGCTGCCGGAAGACATGAAAAAAATGTTCCACGTGGAACATTGGGATGCCATAGCTACGGACATCCAGTATGAGGGCCACATTGAAAGGCAAAAAAAACAGGCGGAAAAAATCGTACGGATGGAGGAAAAAACTATCCCTGACGATATCAATTACGAATCCGTCCATGCTTTAAAAAAGGAAGCCGTTATCAAGCTGGGTAAAATACGTCCTGCCACCATAGGACAGGCTTCCCGCATTCCCGGCATTACTCCGGCGGATATAGCGCTTCTGCTTGTCTATTTGAAGAAACGGAACAGATAAACAGCATTCGCGTTACTTTTTCCGGGTGAAATTTCCTTTCTTGGAAATCTTCAGCACGCAAAGATAAAAATCATTGTGCTTGTTGACCTATAGAAAACGACATATGATCATTACATCATGCGGTACGTTCTGGCTATTTTGCTGCCGCCTTCCATGGCACTGGCTTATGGAGGATGCGGAAGCTTTATCCTCAATATCTTCCTTTGCCTTGTCGGATACATTCCCGGCATGGTCCATGCCATATTAATTGTCCTGCAGAAAGAAAGCAACGACAGGCACCAGGCAATGATGAAAGAGATGGTCAAATGGCAGGTTCACCAGGACCTGAAACGGAATTCCAGAAGAAAAACGGAAATAGTCTGCCGTAAAAAGGAAGATAACGTCACGGCATCCGGAGACAAAGCTTCCTGTTATTGATAACGCACTTCACCCCGGATGCATACATCGTTTCCAAACATCCTTGCAGACGGCTTTACAAGATGAGCTTCACGCTCCAGGAAATCCCCTCCCTCCACTCCGTCAACACCGCCGCCCGTAATGACGGGAGCATAAAACCCCACCCATTCATCCACCAGACCGGCTTTCAAAAATTCCTTCATCAGAACACCTCCAGATTCCAGCAGAAGGGAGCTTATTTTTCTTTCCGTGTATAAATTTTGTAACAATTCCAAATAATTGGATACATTCTCTACGATCAGGGTGCGGTCGCGAAATTCATCCGTCAGGCAGATGGAATTTTCCGGAATGGAAGCGGCATTCCGGGTCAGGATAATGCGCCACGGTTGTTCCTTAAGGGGAGAAACGGGTTTTTCCGGATTCCTGATCGTCAAAGACGGATTGTCCATGCGCACCGTGTTTCCTCCTGTCATGACAGCTTCACATTCGGAACGGAGCGTATGCACAAAAGACCTGGCCGCTTTTCCGGTCAGCCATTGGGAACGTTCCGAACTGCGGGAAATATGTCCGTCCAGGGACATGGCGCTTTTGGCGATTACCCAGGAACGGCCTTCCATCATGTTCAGACGGAAAGCCCTGATCAAAAAGTCACATTCCTTCTCCAGAACTCCCCGGGTAACTTTAATGCCTGCATTCTTCAAGATTTCTGCGGCAATTCCCTTGTGACCGGGATTGGGATCTTCCGAACCGTAAACTACTCTCTTGAAACCGTGTTCCATAATGGCTTCCGTACAAGGGGGAGTTTTTCCCGTCGTGCTGCACGGTTCCAATGTAACGTAAAGGGTGGAATCTGGAAACAGCCCGGCATTGCCTTTGGCAATACCGTCGGCAATGGCATTTCTTTCTGCATGGGGGAGGCCGGCTTTTTCGTGAAATCCGGAGCCGATGATTTGATCCTTGTGAACGATGACGGCGCCTACGCAGGGATTGGGGCTGGTTAGTCCGAGCCCTTTTCCGGCAAGTTCAATGGCCAGTTTCATCCAGCGGGCATCCCGATCCTCTGCGTTCATGGGGACCTTGTATCATGGATCATGGAAAAAGGACAATAGAGATGTGTGTTGAAGAGTATTAGATTTAACAATATTAAATTCCTTCTTCTTCTACCCTGTGGCAATTGTGAACAACACTGGTTTCGCGTTTAAAATGAGTGTGGTTTGCCTTTTTGCAAATGTGAATAAATTCCGTTAACAGAAATGTGAATAATGTCTGAATAAGTTATTCACAGAGTATTCACTTGTGATTCACTATTCCTTTCACACAGTTATTTCCTGAAGAGGTCACTCCGGGCACCGGCTGCATTGCTCTTGCAGAAAGTACGGAACAGGGAATATCATTCCTGCATGCGGATTGCCAGATTGATTTATATTCCTGAGAGGGATCTCACTTTTCCGGCAACGGGTCCTGAAAGGCCCTTCCACGCGTTTTCCGTGGCCGGGACAAGCATAGGTGCGTATTGTGCCTTACAACTCCGGGAAGCGGGCTTTGAAGCCGTTTTGGGACCGGAAGAGGAAGAGCGCGGGAGCGGGGATGGAGCTGTGGAGGTGTCCATGCATGATTTTTCACCGGAGGCTGCTGTGTGGCTGGCGGATTACGGACCGGGGGAATGCGAGCTGAGGAATGCGGAGGGTTGTTTTCTGGCGGGGAAGGGGGCTCCGGGAGTACGGCGGAGTTCCTTGAAAAGGAATATGGCCGTGGAGCGGCTGGTATATCCGTGGGATCTGCTGGACTGGCAGGAGAGAGTGATGAGGGGAATGGAAGGAGATGGCGGTTTCATAAAAGACGGCGCGCATGTTATGGGAACCTTGCGGCTTGGGAGGGATTCCGCAGTGTTGCCCGGCGTGGTGGTGGAAGGCTGCGTATGGGTGGGAGACGGTTGCAGGGTTGGTCCGAATTGCTATTTGAGGGGATATGTTTCTTTGGGAGACGGGTGTGTTGTGGGGCAGGGCGTTGAGTTGAAGAATTGCATTGTGGGGGACGGGACGTTTATTTCTCATTTGAGTTATGCCGGGGATTCCATCATCGGAAACGATGTCAATTTTGGCGCGGGAACGGTTTGTTCCAATTTCAGGCACGACGGGGCGGAGCAGCGGATGATGGCTGGAGGGAGGCTGGTAGAAACGGGAAGGAACAAGCTGGGAGCCGTCATTGGAGATCACGTCAGGCTTGGAGCCAATACCGTTGTACTGCCGGGACGAGTGGTTTCCCCCGGAACATGGACCATGCCCGGCGAAATTTTCCGGTAGGACGGTTTTTCGGAACCGAACACATGGTTTGCCCGTGAACGGGGGTATCCTGAGTGGAAACCAACAAAGTTTTTTGTTTCATTCCAAGATTTCCGGAATGAGTACGGATGAAAAAGTTTTTACCACTTTATTTCTTTCCGTTTCCTGCATTTGTGAAAATTTCTGTCCGAAAACCTTGCTGAAGCTGCATTTCCAATGCTCCGGCGAACCGGAAATGCCGGAGACGCACAGCTGGTGGAACAGACTTTTAAGAATGCTTAAATAATCTCAAAAAACGCACCATGCAAGATATGCCCTTTAAAATGGTGAATTACTATATATGGTATGCTTTTGAAAAAAATACTGCCAAATATGCCGATTTGACGGAGAAAGAACTTGAAGAGAGGGAGGCATTTGTGAGAGGATGCGAGGCAGATAAAAGCACAGTCACATGAAGTTTACTATTTCCAAGCAAGTATTTCTGGATGGCCTGAGACAGGTAGTCAGTGTGGTGTCTTCCAAAACGACGCTGCCCATTCTTTCCAATGTAAAGATTGAAGCTGAAAACGGGCAGGTGCGCTTTACTGCAACCGACCTCGATGTGTGCATCACGGGCGTGGTGCCCGCCAACGTGGTGAGGGACGGTACGGTTACCCTTCCCGCCAAAAAGCTGGTGAGCATTATCAGCGAACTTCCTGAAGCGGAAGTGCAGGTGGATGTGAACCAGCGCAACCAGGCGACCGTGGAATGCGGCCGCTCCCAGTTTAAGCTGAACGGCCTTCCGGCGGACGAATTCCCCGAGCTTCCTTCCTTTGAACAGGCAACCGTGTACCAGGTGGAGCAGAACCTTCTGCGCGACTGCATCCGCCGGACGGAATACGCCATTTCCACGGATACGACCCGCTACGTGCTCAACGGCATCTCCCTTTCCTTCCGCAATGGAAAGATGACGCTGGTGGCTACGGACGGCCGCCGCCTGGCCCTGGCGGAAACTGCTCTGGATTTCCCGGAAGAACAGCAGCTGGACGCCATTCTGCCTACCAAGGCCGTAGGGGAACTGAGGCGCCTGCTGGATGAAGTGGGTTCCGTCACGATCCGTTTCACCCGCAACCAGGCGGCTTTTGAAATCAACGATACGCTGCTGATCAGCAAGCTGATTGACGGCAATTACCCGAATTACCGCCAGGTGATTCCGACGGACTGCAAGGAAAGCATTGAGCTTCCCTGCGGAGAATTGCTGGAAACCGTGCGCCGCGTCTCCCTCCTCTCCGTGGACAAGAGCACGAACATCAAGCTGAACTTCCGGGAAAACGAACTGGAAGTGGCATCCAGCGCGGAAGGCGTGGGTGAGGCGCACGAATCCGTGACCATCACTTATTCCGGCAGGCCCCTTTCCATCTCCTTCAATCCGGACTTCTTCATGGCCCCCCTGAAAACCATGCCCGGCGATACGATGATCACGCTGAACCTCATTGATGAAATGAGCCCGGGCGTGCTGAAGATTGGCGATGAGTTCCTGTACGTGCTCATGCCGATGAGATCTCCCAACTGATTTTGACTGGCACAAAATCATTCATACAAAGGGACAGGCGCCGTGGAAACATGGCGCCTGTTTTTTATTGTTTGAAAGTGAATGGAATGAATATGTTATTCACATGAATGTTCTACGTGGAACATTTTTCATTTTCCCGAATGAGATGAAGCATGGATCTGTGGAAAATAAAAGGATAACGTCTTCCCTCCCTCTGTGGAAAAAAAGGCTTTTGGAATGCTTATTCGCTCAGCATGCCCGGAGCGGCAAACAGGTCCGGAGCAAGATGCACGGGATATTTGCCGGAGGCTTGAAGAATGGCTTCCCGCACGGCGGGCAGGGAGGAGAAGCAGGAGGAATCCACATCCAGAATATTGCCGTCTTTCAACTCTATTTTGAGACCCGGCTTGTTTTCCTGGTCCGGCGTATATCCTATGCTTTCAATGGCTTCCCAGGGAATTTCCCTGCGCGCGATTCCGTTGCCCCATGCGATGAAGACGGACGTGACAGTCAAAAAATGCGGCCTGCCGAGAATGACGGAAAGCCACAGGCAAGTCAGGACCGCAGCCAGTGGGAGAATCCACCAGCCGGCTCCAAAGATGCCCCACGCCAGGGCGCACCCCAGAGTGCCGTAAAGCTTCCCGGCCAGGTGATAGCTATGGTAGGAATAATAAGTGCTCATGAGTTGCGAAGTCAATGAAACGGATCCGGCGGGCATGTTGAGTTTCCAGCCGCATTCTATAGGATACTCTTCCGGCTCCGGGGACGCAAGAGGATAAGTCAGGAAAGGGAGTCCAGCAGTTGCTCTGGAATGATTCCCCCGGAACGGATCAGGGAAAGGAAGTATTCCTCCATTTCCGGAGGAGGTGGAAACAGACCGGGCTTTCCGCGGCCTGCGGCCAGTTCCACGGCGCCCTGGTTGTGAAGAGCCAGTGGAGGATCAATATAGCACATTTGCGTGGGATCGGGCAGGATGAAATTGAGGGGACGCCCTTCATTCAGAATGCTGTTTTTCGGGATGGATGGCCCCCATTCGTCTTCCACACCCATATTCGCCAGCAGAACACCGGAGGAGCAGGGCAGGGCGGGATCAATCAGACCTGACAGGGCATGCCGCCTGCCGGTGGCCGTGACGGCGCAGAAGGCCTGTTTTACCGCGTGGCTGAGAGCCGCGCCATCCGTCGCGCAGAGAAAGGAAACGGACGGGGAAGGAAGGCGTTTTTCTTCTACATCAGCCACAATGACGCGCATCCGGTTGTTCAGGGCATGCAGGACGATGCCTCGGCCCACTTTCCCATACCCGATGACGACAAGCGTTTTCCCATGCCAGTCATCAAATCCCAGGGAGGCCAGGGCGCGGAAGAAACTTTCCCCGGTGCCCAGGCAGGTTTCAATCTGTTTGATTTTCCCCGCATCCACCATCCAGACGGGCTGCGTGCATCCCGCGTAATGTTCCGCACCGGACCGCGTCAATTCCACATAACCGCAGCGGCTGGGGACATGGGAAAGGGCGCCCGCACAATCCAGGACGACATCGTAAGGACCTTCGGTCCGTTCCGCGCCTATCACGGGAATTCCATAGGCCGCCAGCAGGAGAAGGATTTCCGGATCATGGGGCATGACCCGGGAGACGGCCACCGTCAAATCCGCTCCGGCCGCCAGCAGGGCGGCGTATTTGGCGCAGGTGTTCCGGAATACAGGGGAGGCGTCAATAATCCGGCATCCTTCCAGCGGGCGGCTTTCCGACCATCTTTTATACTGGTTGAGCAGCACGGGGAGTTCTTTTTCCCGGTAAAAAGAAAAAATGTCTTGGAGAATATGTTCCGGAGTCACAGGCATGGCAAAAGTGTACGGATTCCATGGAAAAGGAGCAATCTTTCTCCTTCTGGTTTTTCACATGAAAAATTTTGCAAGCGTGCAGTATTTGTTTGAAACTTTGCAAGTGAATTAAAGCCGGATAAAACCTGTCTTCGCAGACATAAGTATTTTCTTTCCTATCGAAGAATAGGACTTTTTCCGGGAATCTGACAGGAGGCAGGAAAAAATGGTCTTCTATCAGAAACTTTTCTCTAACAGATAGAAAATATTAATGTCTATGATACAAACAAATTGATGTTAAAAATAGTAGTGTAGTTTATCCATAATAAATTCCCATGATTTCATAACGTAAATATGGAAAATTCGGGATAATTACATTGACATGAGATGCGGACATATGCTACTGGGGAAATGATCATGGAGGACAGCCTTCCTCTCATTTCGTTCATCAATCCCAACACCTTAATACCTTATGAACACTCCAGCTGCTACTCCTGGCAGCAAGTCTTCTTCCATTCCTGCTTACCGCAAATGGTACTTCGGCTCTACGGCCAAACCCATGCTGCGGGGCATGCGCACCGCTTCGGAGCCCGATCCGCTGCCGTTTGAACCAATCCACGAAAAAGACAACCACAAAGTAGGTCCTCCCAGCACCTCGGCGGACGGGTACAGCACCTACGGCACCTTCACCATCCCGGAAGGAGCGGACGGCAAAAAGCTCTACGGCACCTGTTCTCTCTTCCTGGGGGTGGACGACTGGGGCAGCCTGGAGGTGAAGGACTCCAATGGCAAGGTGGTGGCGCAGGTGGACCTGAAGGAAAACTCGCAGGAGGCGGGAGACCAGGGCGGCCACAAATACCACACGGGCACCGGCGGGGCGCAGCTGCCTTCCGGCGCTTACAGCTGGGAAGTCAACCAGACCAACATCGACTACAAGCCTGAAAAAGACAACGTCTCCATCTGCAACTACAGCATCGACGTGGTTCCGACGGAGCCGGGCGGCAAGGAGGAACCTGAGAAGTGCCCGTGCGAGGGAGACACGTGTGATAACAGCGGCGGAACGCCGCCCTCCCCGTCGCTGGCCCGGTCGGGCTCTGCGGCGGGTGTGAAAAGCAGCACACTGGGGAACTACTCCTCGGCAGGGTGCAGCGTGACGGCGGAAAGCACGGCTACGCTGATGTACTGGTCGTGCAACTTTGGGGCATTCAGGGGGCTGGGAAATCTTCCTGCGGGGCGGTTGGAACTGAGGGCTGAGGAAAACATCTCCGGCCTGGAAAACCCGGTGTCTCTGGCCTACAACCATCCCTTGAACAGCCGTCTGGACGTGCCCGAAGGGGGCATTGTGCCCGGAGTGCGGTTCAATCTGGTGCAGGGAGACCGGGTGATTGCGATGCGCTGCTACACGGACGGGTCCGTGCTGCCCATCGGGGTGGACACGTCGGGCGGAGGGCGCGCGGCTCTGGCCACGGTGGAGGGGCAATCCTGCCTGCAATGGACCGTCATGGATGGCAGCGCCTACCTCTTCTCGGCGGAAACAGGAACGCTCCTCACCTACACCACGGCCGACAGGCAGGTCATCTCCAATGTCGCCACTTATCTGGACGTCAGGCATGCCCAGGACGGCTCCCTCAGGCAAATCTGGAACCTGTGGGACGGCCTGCTCAACGTGGAAGATGTCACGGCTACGGGCTACCTCATCGCGCTCTACACGCCGGGGCAAATCACCGGAACGGACGAACAGGGATTTTATAGCGTTACAGGCGTTCCCTTCAAAACGTTTGCCCTCTCCCTTTCCACGGACGGCCAATTCACCATCACGGAGCAGACGCCGGCCAGGCAGCCCTATGCCGTCACCTGGTGGAAAAACGGCCTGGCGTGGAACATGCGGAGGGGGACGGGAGAAGAGGCGATTACAACCACCCGCACGCGCACGGAGGTGGAACCGGAAGACTCGGTCTGGCAGCTGGTGACGGAAATCTCCAAAGGGGGCATCATGGCGGCGCGCACCTGCTCCATCTATCAAACGACGGACGTAGGCGACCTGCTGCTCACCCGGGTGGAAGGCTACGAAAGCCCGGAGGCGCAAACCACGCAATACGCCTACGACCAGTGCGGACGGCTCAAGACGGAAACGGCTCCCGGCGGCAGCCAGACTCATTACGCGTATGACCTCTACGGCCGGCTGCTCTCCCGCGACGAACCGTGGGCGGAAAGCGGCAGGCGCATCACGCGCTACACCTATGCCTATTCGGGAGAAGCCGACTTCAACGGCGAACCCGCCACGGAAACGGTAGACCTGCTTCCGCTGGAAGGACACGTCAAGACGCTGACCACCATTGCCTACAAGTACACGACGGCCAACCACGTCAAAAGGACGGAAAAGCGGGTCACGGGGCTGGGAGTGACGGGCACGCGCCTGACGGCCACGGAACAATGGCTGGCCGGCGCCGCCAACATCCATGCCCGCGGACGCACCCGGATGACCCGGGACCTCAACGGCGTGCAAACGTGGCACGACTACGCGGCCACGACGGAACACGGCGCCCTCTACACGGAAACGGTTGAAACGCGCCTCAACGGGGAAACCGTGCCGGGACAGAGCACGCGCACCATTGCCTGGATCACGGCGGAAGGGCAGCGCGTCAGGGAGGAAAGCCACGTTCTGCTCAGCAGCGGGGAATGGGCCATCACAGACAGCGCCTCTTACGAATTTGACACGCAGAACCGGTGGGTGAAAAAGACGGCTGGCAACGGCCGGGTGACGCAGCGCGAATTGATGTGCGACGGGCGCCTGCTGTGGGGTATTGATGAAGACGGCGTCAGAACGGACTATGCCTACGACACGGCAAGACAATTGATGGAAACAACCCGCTCCGGCGTGACGGACGGGGAAACCGTCGTCACGCCGGAAACCATCACCACCTACGCGCGGGATGCGGCGGGACGCATCCTCTCCACGCGCCGGGATACGGGGGCCATGACGACCGAGGAAAGCACGGAGTACGACTTGCTGGGGAGGATAACTTCCTCTACGGACGTCCTGGGCCGGGTCACCACCTGCGCCTACAGCCAGGACGGCTTGACGACGACGCAAACCACTCCCTCCGGAGCCACGTTCGTCACGCGCAACGCGCCGGACGGAACGGTCCTGGAAGAATCCGGCACGGGACAGCGTCATGTCATCCATTCCATTGACTTGGCCAATGACGGCGTTCGGACCTTCACGAAAGCCGTGTCCGGTGAAACGGAAACCGAACTGCAGCGCAGCATCGTCAACGGAGCCGGGGAAACCCTGCGCACGGGCGTCCCCAACACCGTCGGCGGGTTCATGTACACGAGAAACACCTACAACGCCAAGGGACAGCTCACCAAAACACAGACGGATGCGGAAACCGCGGCCACAACGATGGCCCCGACCCTGTGGGAATACGACGCCTTCGGCAACAAGGTCAAGGAAACCTGGAAGCTTGCCGATCCGGCCACCGTGTCCAACTCGCGCATCACCGCGTGGAGCTACGGCGTGGAACAAGCCGAAGACGGGGTGTACCGTGTCGTCACGGCGACCAGGAACAACGGCCAGGGCGGCACCTATGACGAGACGCAGAAGACGCTTCTTTCCGTCCTCTCGTCCACGCTGGAAGGCAAAGTCATTTCCATCGACCCCAGGGGAAATATATCCACGCAGTGGAGCGAATACGGAACAGGCGCCCTGCGGACGCAAAAAAGCAGCATTCCCACTTCCAATGTCACGGCCACCGCTACAGTCATCGACGGGTTCACCACGTCGCAGACGGACCACGCGGGCATCACTACCAGCCAAACCCGCACCTATGCGGAAACCGGCGTCATCTACGCCAGCACCGACGGCCGGGGCAACACGACCACAACGCGTACCGATCTTGCGGGGCGCACCGTCTCGGTGACGGATGCGGCGGGCAACACGACTTCTACCGCCTACGATCCCTTCTTTGACCAGCCTTCCGTGGTCACCAACGCCCTCGGGAATGCAGACCCGTTACAAGTACGACCTCCGGGGCCGAAAGACTGCCGAATGGGGCACGGCCATCCAGCCCCTGCTCTTTGCCTACGACGAAGCCGACAGAATGGTCAGCCTCACCACCTTCCGGGAGGATGCCGGCGACATCACCACCGATCCCACGGGACGCACGGACGGGGATGTCACCGCCTGGAATTACGATGACGCCACGGGATTGCTGGTGCGCAAAACCTACGCGGACGGCACCCATGAAGACACCGCCTACAACGCCCTGAACCTCAAATCGACCCTCACGGACGCGCGGGGGATCGTCACCACCTGGGGCTACAACCTGAAAAAGGGGGTCAACACCTCCGTCTCCTACAGCGACTCCACGCCCGGCATCCAGTACGCCTACAACTACCTCAACCAGCTGATGCGGGTGACGGACGCTTCCGGTACGCGCACCATCTCCTACAACCAATACAGCGAACCGGACACCGATAGCATCACCATCGGGGGAAGCGCTTATCAGCTTCAGGAAAGCTACGACGCCTATGGCCGCTCCTCCGGCTACGCCTTAAAGCAGGGAACCACCGTTCTTCAGGAAGTCAGCCAGGGGTATGAAGCCAACGGGCGGCTTGCCGGCGCCGGAATCATGCACGGAGGAGAAGAACAGACATTCGCCTACAGCTATCTGGCAGGAAGCAGCCTGCTCTTCAGCCTGGCGATGCCCAACGGCATCGTCAGGGAACTTGCCTATGAAGAACACCGCGACCTGGCAACAGCCATCAACTACCATCTGGGAGAAACCGTGCCGGTCTCGCGCACCCAGAGCTACGACGCATTGGGACGCCCGGTCACCCGCACCCGGCAGCGGGGAACCGAAGCTGCCCGCAATGACAGCTTCAGCTACAACGGCAGAAACGAACTCACCGCAGCTACCCTGGGCACCGCCCCCTACGGTTACAGCTACGACAACATCGGCAACCGCAAGACGGCGCAGGAACTGGCCGAGGAACTCGCCTACACAGCCAACGAACTCAACCAGTACACCAGCATCGCCAACTCCACTCCCAACTCTCCACTCTCAACTCTGGAAGCCCCCTTCGTGCCGCACTACGACGCCTCGGGCAACCAGACGCTGATCAAAACATCAACGGGTATCTGGACGGCCGCTTACAACGCGGCCAACCGTGCGGTGGGCTTCACCAGCCAGGACGGCGCTACGGTGGTTGAATGCGGGTACGACTACCAGGGCCGCCGCTACATGAAGAAAGTAACCGTCAACGGAACGGTCACCAGCCATGAACGCTACCTGTACCGCGGCTACCTGCAGATAGCTGCGCTGGACATGCTCAACAGCCGGAACGTGCTCCGGACACTGTTGTGGGATCCTTTGGAACCAGTAGCCACGCGCCCCCTGGCCCTGGTGCGAGACAATGCCCTGTACTGCTATGGCATTGACTTCAACAAGAACGTCACGGAAGTCTTCGACGCGCAGGGAACGATCGCGGCGGCTTACGATTACTCACCCTATGGGACCGTAACCGGTACGGGTAGCCTCGTCCAGCCGGTGCAGTGGAGCAGCGAGATGAACGATGCAGAACTTTCCTTGGTCTATTACAATTACCGCTATTACAATCCGGTTGATGGCAGGTGGATCAATCGTGATCCCATCGCCGAAGAAGGGGGATGGAATTTGTACGGGTTTG